>NZ_JAODIW010000001.1 GCF_026586625.1 Halobium salinum
GTGTAGATCACTCGGTTTCGGGTAGTATCCATTCGACTCCCCGCGCTTGAACACGGTGAGCCTCACACAAAGTGCTGCGCTCGTATCGGTTTCCCTGCGCCTTCCCGGGTACACCGGTTAGACTCGTCGAATAGATACACTCCCTGGTTCGTTTTTCAAAACGTACGACGGAACATCGGCTCCTCTCGATTCCTACTGGAAGTTCGCACTTCGGTCGTTTTTCGAGAGGCCTTGTATGCCCCGTCGCTCTATCGCCACCTGATTTCAAGCCCTATTGCACCGCCCTTCTCGGGGTGCTTTTCAGCGTTCGCTCACGCTACTTGTTCGCTATCGGTCTCGAGACGTGTTTAGTCTTAGCAGTCGATGCCTGCTAAATTCACGAGGGATATCCAACCCCCGCTACTCTGGTACTGACGCACAGCGTACTGGTTGACCTTACGGGGTTTTCACCCTGTATCACGCTCCGTTCCAGGAGACTTCAGGTCAGGTTTCTGCTGATGAGAGCCAGTCCGAACACCACATTGCCCGAAGGCTTCGGTTTGGACTGTGTCGCCTTCACTCGCCGTTACTGACGACATCGCGGTTTGCTTTCTCTTCCTGTTCCTACTAAGATGTTTCAATTCGGAACGTTCCCCATTGCGCGAAGCAATTGTGTAGGGATTCCCATTCGGAGATCCTCAGTTCTTCGTTTCCATGCAACTCCCTGAGGCTTATCGCAGCTTGGCACGTCCGTCATCGGCGCTCGAGCCGAGCTATTCACCAGATGGCACAGTAGCCATTCTGAGTGGAATTCGCCATGAACCCGATGGAACGAGTTCAGTGGGCGTCTGGATTGCACGTACACACGGTCGTCATTGTACGGCCTGGACCTTGGGCCAGGCGCGTCTCGAACCCTTCCCATCCGCGGTCTCCCGGGATGGTGCATCAGTTCGTTTCAGGACCAGAACGTCGGCCCGTCTCCCACTTAAGGGACACGGTCTTCGTCTGGCCCTGAGACATGGACCCACTGGGATTCGAACCCAGGGCATCCTCCTTGCAAAGGAGGCACTCTCCCACTGAGCTATGGGCCCACCTCACCCGCGTGGGTGAGGGGCGTATTGATAGTGTGAGCCACGATGGTTCGTAGGTGCCCGGTCGGACGTGGTGTCCGAACGTTCGCCAACGGAATACGGAAAGGTGTGCTCGTCTCGGCGGACCGAGACGAGTCACGGGACGTTAGGAGGTGATCCAGCCGCAGATTCCCCTACGGCTACCTTGTTACGACTTA
>NZ_JAODIW010000010.1:0-334727 GCF_026586625.1 Halobium salinum
CCTGAAACCGCTGAAAACTGGCTCCAAGCGTTCGCTGCCTGGTTCAATTCTCCAAACTAAACACGACCGTGTGGGAAGCCCCCTCACTCGGACAGCTCGGCGTCGAGTGCGTCCGCGGCCCGGAGCGACAGCGCTCCGATGGTCAGTGTCGGATTCATCGCGCCGCCGGTCGGAAAGACGCCGCTGCCGACGAGCCAGCAGTTCTCGAGGTCGTGGCTCCGACAGTCGGGGTCGACGACGCTCGCGGACGGGTCCGTCCCCATCCGCGTCGTCCCCATGTGGTGGAACGCCGGGCCGGTGTTCCCGGGGCCGACCGCCCACTCCACGTCGACGCCGAGTTCCTCCAGAACCGCGCGCTGGACCTCGTTGGCGCGTTCGAGCGCCTGCTTCGTCCGGTCGCCGACCGACCAGTGCACTTCGGGGACTGGATTGCCGTGGTCGTCCGTCGTCGACCTGTCGAGGCCGACGTAGTTCTCCTCGCGGGGGAGCTGTTCGACCAGCGCGCCCATGGCGATGTGAGTGCCGTAGGCGTCCTTCAGCCGGCCGAGTAGCTCGTCGCCCCAGGTGTCGGCCCGGACAGCCTCCATCACCGGGGAGGGGCCGGCGTAGTTGAGGAACTCCATTTTCATCCCCTCGACGGGGGTCTCGTCGTCGTAGAACTGGTGGGTCTCGCTGGTGTTGAAGCCGACGTGTTTCTGACGGGTCGGGGCGTCGTAGCGCCCGCCCATCCCGGCGTAGCAGTGGTCCATGAAGAACCGACCCACGAGACCGGAGGAGTTGGCGAGGCCGTCGGGGTACTGTGGCGACTCGGAGAGCAACAACAGTCGAGGCGTCTCCACCCCGCCGGCGGCGACGACGAACTGCTCGGCACGCTGTCGGTGCTCCGTTCCGTCCGGCGTGGCGTAGACCGCGGCCTCGACGCGCTCGCCCGAGTCGTCGTGTTCGAGACGCTGGACCGGCGCGCGGTCGACGACGCGGGCGCCCGCCGCCTCCGCCTTCCCGACGTGAGACTCGGCGGTGTACTTCGCACCGGAGGGACAGACGGGCTTGCAGGTGCCATACCCCACGCAGGGCGAGCGACCGTCGTACGGCTCGGAGTTGCGGGCGTTCGGTACGGAGTGCATGTCGATTCCCAGCCGCTCGCAGGCCTCGGCGAAGATGGAGTCCGAGTGTGACGGCGGGAACGCCGGGAGCGGGTGGGGCTCCTCCCGCGGCGGCGCGTACGGGTTGTCCGAAGCGCCGGCGACGCCGAAGGCGCGCTCGGCCGCGGCGTAGTAGGGGCGGAGGTCGTCGTAGTCGATGGGCCAGTCGACGCCGACGCCGTGCCGCGACTGCATCTCGAAGTCGCGCTCGTGCAGCCGCATCACCATCCCCTGCCAGTGGAGACTGGTGCCGCCGACCCCCTTCACGCGGGCGGCGTTCAGCGGGTACGCCTGCTCACCCGTCGAGGCGAAGGCGTCGCGCTCGCCGCCCATCCCCCAGACGCTCCCCGTCCCCCGGATGTGGCGCTCCATGCGCTCCTCGCGGTCGTCCATCGAGAAGCGCGGGCCGGCTTCGAGCACCACCACGTCGCGGCCCCGGTCGGCGAGCCGGTGAGCGAGCAGCGCACCCGCCGGGCCGCTCCCGACGACACACACGTCTGCGTCCGGGGACGGCGTCCGGTCGACGCCGGCGGCTCCGGCGGTCCCGCTCTCGCTACCCATTCTCTCCCGACTCCGACATCGTCGCCTGCCGGTAGCTCGCCGTCCCGCCCGGGTGGCCGACCGGATTCTCGATGCCGACCAACTTCCCGCCCGTCGGCGAGGCGTAGAGGGCGAACAGCAGCTCTTCCACCACGTAGTGTCGGACCCGGTCGGTGAGCGTTCCGTCCGGGTCACCCTCGGCGCCGTCGACGCCGAGATTCCGCAACAGCCGGTCCCGGACGACCGGGTCGAGCGCGGCGAACCCGTCGCCGTGCCAGTCTCGGGCCGTGGCGTCGAGCGCCGCGGCGGTCTGCACCAGCCCGGTTCGGTAGACCTCGCGGTCCTCGACTCGGCCCACGACGTACGCCTCGACGAACTCCCGGTGACCCGTCACCGACGAGGGGAAGACGACCTCCGCGGCGGCCGTCATCGTCGCGAGCGTCCCCTCGTCGGGGCGGACGGCCACGGCGTCGTCCGTATCACCCCCCGCACTTCCGTCGCTCTCCTCACTGTGCTCCAGTCGGTCGGCCGTCGGTGCCGTACACCCCGCTGTCGACCCACCCAACGCGGCGAGCGCCGCGAGCGCATCCCGCCGAGTCAGCTCCATGGCCACGAATTAGGCCGACCTAAACTTAGGCGTTGTCGTTCGGTTTGCGGACGATTCGGGCGAGGGGACGGAATTCGGGGGTTTCGGGGTTCCTACCGGGGTCGGCCGACCGGTTCCGACGACGAACGGCTGTACGCGGTGACGTGGCGCGAGGGTGCGCCGTGGCCCCTCGGCGTGGTGGTCGCCGACAGCGGGGCCGTACTCTCGGGCCCCGGCGACGCCGTCCCCCGGTCAGGGGTTGTGGTCGGTGACCTCGATGATTTCTGCACCCTCGACGAACTCCTGTTCGCCGTCGATGACTATCTGAACCGTCACACCGGGCAGGTCGCGGGGCTCCTCCACGTCGGTCGGGACCGACAGGGAAGAGACGTTCTCGAAACTCCGGCTGCGTCGCTGGACGACCCGGTCGCCGAACGAGACCCGCTCCCACTCGCCCTCGGGACCGAGTTCGTCCTTGTCGAAGTACTCTTCGGTGTTCTGGGTGGTCTCGTCCTCGCCGTCGCGGACGGTCTCCTTGGCGTCGGTATCGCGGTACTGGTGTAGGTACACGAGCATGGGTGTTCGGCTACGGCGTGTCGGTTGGTAACGGTTGTTGCCGACGAGGTGGGAAAGCGGACGACGCGCTACCCCTCGCCGCATCGCCAAGAGCTAAGGCCGCCGCATCGGACCGTGTACACGTGTACCACGTTCGATTCCGCGACCCGGCAGGAGCCGTCCGACGAGGGGAGTGGACCGACGGGACCGTTCGATTCGCTGGGGTCGAGTACGGCCTCGACGAGGTCGACGTCCTCGCACCCGTCGAACCGTCGAAGATAGTCTGCATCGGGCGCAACTACGCCGACCACGCGGCCGAGCACGGCGCCGACGTGCCCGACCGTCCGATGCTGTTCCTCAAGGGGCCGAACACGGTCGCGAGCCACGGCGACACCGTCACACTACCGGCCGGGAAGGAGCAACTGGACTGGGAGGCGGAACTGGGAGTCGTCATCGGCGAGCAGTGCAAGGACGTCGACGCCGACGACGCGATGGACGTCGTCGCGGGGTTCACCTGCGTCAACGACCTCTCGAACCGCGACGACCAGCGCGAGGAGCAGAACTGGGTGCGCGGGAAGGCGTTCGACGGCGCCGCCCCGATGGGGCCGGTCGTCGCCGACCCGGAACACGTCCCCTCGGACGCCGCGGTCCGGCTCCGGGTGAACGGCGAGACGAAACAGGACGGCTCCCGCGACCAGATGGTGTTCGGCGTCGAGGAGCTCATCGCCGAGATTACGACCTACCTGACGCTCGAACCCGGCGACGTCATCGCGACGGGCACTCCGGAGGGCGTCGGCGGCCTCGCCGACGGCGACCGCGTCGAGGTCGACGTCGAGGGGATTCCGACGCTCGAACACGAGGTCCGGATTCCGTAGCGTCGAACGCGAGGTCCGGACTCGGTCGTGCCGTCACCGACTCCCGGTGGCGACTTCCCGGAGGCCAAGCTTCAGGTGTGTGACGCCTGTACTGGCGGGCGCAATGGAACTCACCTGGCACGGCCACTCGACCTGGCACGTCACCGTCGGCGACACCGACCTCCTCATCGACCCGTTCTTCGACAACCCGAAGACGTCGCTCTCGGCCGACGACGTGGACGACCCCGACTACCTCCTGCTCACCCACGGTCACGCCGACCACATCGGCGACGCGGGGGAGTTCGACGCCACGGTCGTCGCGACCCCCGAGGTCGCCTCCTTCGTCGAGGACGAGATGGGCCTCGACGAGGCGGTCGGCGGGATGGGGATGAACCTCGGCGGCACCGTCGAGTGCGGCGACGCCTACGTCACGATGCACCGCGCCGACCACACCAACGGCGCCAACACCGACTACGAGTACGACCTCGGCGCGCCCGCCGGCTTCGTCATCTCCGATACGAAGCCCACGCAGGCCTCCGACGAGGAGTCGACGACGTTCTACCACGCCGGCGACACCGGCCTGATGACGGAGATGCGCGAGGTAATCGGCCCGTACCTCGAACCGGACGCCGCCGCGCTCCCCATCGGCGACCACTTCACGATGGGGCCGTGGCAGGCCGCCATCGCCGTCGACTGGCTGAACGTCGACCACGCGTTCCCGATGCACTACGACACGTTCCCGCCCATCGAGCAGGACCCGCAGGACTTCGCGAAGGAGGTCGACGCCGCGGGCGCCGGCGCCGAGGTCCACGTCCTCGACGGCGACGAGACGTTCGAACTCTGAACCGGACCGGGCCTCCGGGGGGCTACCCGGCACTCACCCGCCGCTTTCGACGACGGCAACGCCGTGGGCGGTAACAACGTTTAGGGCGCCAGCCGCCTTTGCAGCCGAACGCACTATGAGCGACATCGAGACGTCCACCGTCAGCGAGGAAGGGTACGCGAGCACCAGCCAGGTCGGCGACTTCGAACTGACCATCGACGCGACGAACGAGGAGGGGCCGACGCCCCAGCAGGTCCTCGTCGCGGACTACGCCGCCTGCTACCTGCCGGCGTTCCGCGTCGCGGCCAACAAGTCCGGCGTCGACGACCTCGGCAAGGTCCAGATCGACGCCGACGCCGACATGGACGACAACGACGACGTGCAGGCCATCCGCTTCACCATCCACACCGAGACCGAAATCGACGACGGGGACGAACTCGTCTCGAAGGCCGACGACATCTGCCACGTCCACGACTCGCTGCGCAGCGAGCTTCACGCCGAAGTCGACGTCAACGGCGGCGCGTTCTGAGAAGGGACCGCTCCGACGCCGGAGCCGGCACGCGACCGACCCCGATTTTCTTCGTCAGCCACGACCCACGACGGCCCCGAGCGGCGCTACTCGGGTCGGCGGTACCGACGGTACGTCATCGCCGTCCCGTTCATGATGACGACGTCCCGCTCCTCGGGGTCGTAGCTCGGCACCGCGGCGCGCTCGTCGCGGAAGACGTACTGCGTGTCACGTTCTTCCATACCACAGCTTGCGGTGGAGGGTACATAAAAGCCTCAGTCAGACACATGATACTATTGCGTACTGTCCCGGCGTCTGTCCACTCGACCGGCTGACCTTATCCTCTCGGCGAGCGTCGATACGCCCATGGCGACCGTGCGGACGAACGGAGTCGAGACGTACTACGAACGACGCGGCGAGGGGCCGCCGGTCGTGTTCGTCCACGGCGCGGTCGTCGACCACCATCAGTGGGAGCCGCAGGCCGAGGCCCTCGCCGACGAGTACACCACCTACGTCTACGACGTTCGGGGTCACGGGCGAACCGGCGGCTCCGACGAGGACAGCTACTCTATCGACCTGTTCGCGGCCGACCTCGACGCGTTCTGCACCGCGCTCGACATCGAGCGACCGGTCCTCTGTGGCACCTCGATGGGTGGGTGCATCGCGCAGGTGTACGCCGCCCGCCACCCCGACCGAGTGGCCGGCCTCGTCCTCGCCGACACCTTCACCCCGACGCTTCACGACTGGCGCGAGCGGGTGATGCGGTCGCTTGCGCTCCGGGCGACCGTCTATCCGGTCCGACTCCTCGGTTACGAGCGCACCGAGCGGTGGATGGTCCGGGCGTACGAACGCGTCTCGAAGGGGTCCAGCGGGGACTACGAGCAGGTCGAACGCATCCGGGAGCGGGGACCGAAGATGTCGACCGACGAGTTCGCCAAGGTGGTCCGAGCCGTCGGCCGGTTCCACGAGACGCGACTCGACCTCTCGGCGATTTCGGCGCCGACACTGGTGCTGTACGGCGAGAACGAACCCGGCGTCGCTCGACGCCACGTCAGGGCGTTCAGGGCGGCCATCGCGGACGTGACGGTCCGGGTGGTTCCCGGCGGCGGTCACGCCTCCAACATGGACGCCCCCGAGTTCGTCACCCGGGAACTCCGGACGTTCCTCGACCGGGTCGTGGCGGGAGATGCCGTCGACGCCGCGGGTAGCGGAAGCACGTAATCGTCCACACCGCCGCATCAGCGATTCGCGGGCGGACGGACTCGCCCGCGTCGTTGCGCTTCGAGGCTACATCTCCGCGTCAGCGGTTCGCGGGCAGACGGACTCGCCCGCGTCGTCGCGCTTCGAGGCTACATCTCCGCGGCGGCGCGTCGCGGCGCCCGAAGGCGCCGCGTGCGCGGTCGCTCCGGGCTAGTCGTCTCCCACACCACCGCGTCAGCGAGACGAGCACGCCTGAACGCGTGCTCGTCGTGGCGCTCAGTCGTCGCCGACCGCCACCTCTGGCTCCCCGTGCTCGACGGTCGTCCCGAGCACGTCGAGGAACGCCGAAATCCACTCGGCGTTGTCGCTCCAGTCGCGGGCGGTGACGAGGTTGCGGTCGGTGGTGACACCGTCGACCCACGAACAGCCGGCGGCCTCGACCTCGGCGCGGACCGCCGGATACGAACTCATCTCGTACCCCTCCAGCACGTCGGCCGCGGCCAGAATCTGTGGGCCGTGGCAGGTCGTCGCCACCGGCTTCTCGGCCTTGAAGAAGTGCCGAACCACGTCGAGCACCTCGTCGTAGGTGCGGAGGTACTCGGGGGCGCGCCCGCCGGGGACGACGAGGCCGTCGTAGTCGGCGGGGTCGACCTCGTCGAAGGTGGCGTTCAGCGTGAAGTCGTGGCCGCGCTCCTCGAGGTAGGTCTGGTCGCCGCGGAAGTCGTGGACCGCGGTCTTCACCGAGTCGCCCTCGGACTTCTCGGGACAGACGGCGTGGACCTCGTGACCCACCGCCTGTAGGGCCTGGAACGGAACCATAATCTCCGCGTCCTCGCCGAAGTCGCCGACGACCATCAGAAGCTTCTTTCCGGGCATAGCGGGTGAGAGGTGTTCCTGTCGCGTCGTAAACGTTTTTCAGGTAAATAGAACGGTCGTCCGCGACCGGGTCCCCTCAGAGGTAGCCGAGCGCGGAGAGCTTGTCCTCGACACCCTCCTCGGTCCCGCCGCGCTCGGGGCGCTCCAGTTCGGGCTCGTACTCGCCGTCGTCCCTCGCGCTAGTCTCGTACCACGGCACGTTCCTGAGGACCGGAATCGGCACCTTCGGGTGGCCGTAGACCCCCCACTCCCCCGCCGCGTTGCCGTGGTCGGCGGTGATGACGACCCGGTCGGCGTCGAGGCTCCGGAGGAGCAGTGCCACGTCGTCGAGCACGTACTCGAGGTTTCGGGCGTAACTTCGCCAGACGCGCTCGAAACTGAGCTCCCCCCGTCGGAGCTTCTCCCACGGGTCCTCCCATCCCTTCCCCTCTCCGAGCGTCTCTGCGTTCATCCCGCCGGTCAGCGGGTCCGGGACGGACGGGAAGTGTGGCTGCATGTAGTGGACTATCATCCGGTCGGGACCGAACTCGCGGTGGGTCGCGACGGCGCGGTCGGTGAGCGCCCGTGCCGGAATCGTCCCCCGTTCGTCGTCCCACCCGTACCGCCACACCTCGTCGAGCACGTGCAGGTCCGCCTCGCTCAACACGCGCTGGCTGAACGGGTTGCCGGTGACGTACGCCGTCTCACGCGCCGCCTCGCGGTGGTCCTCGTCGAAGGTTCGGGACAGCCACTCGATGGAGGAACTCCCCACCGAGACGAGTTCACCCGGCCGGTCGAGGAACGGGTAGCCACCGAGGGCCGCGACCTGCCGCAGCAGGTCGACCCGGCAGGCGTCCAGGACGAGCAGCACGTCCCACTCCCTGTCGAAGACGTTCTCCCCGCCGGGGTAGAACGGACTCAGGCGACGGAACCCGCCCAGGTACAGTTCGTACGCGCTCTCCCGACTCGCCGCGGCGACGCCCTCCTCGCGGAACCGCGTTCGCGTCTCGTCGACCCAGTCTCGGAGCGTCATTCGACGTACCCCAGGTCTCGCAGCTGTTCCATCGGCATCTCGACCCGGTCGTCCTCGTCGGGAGCGACGCCGCGGACGTGGCGGTCGACCCAGTCGGCCACGTCGTACACGTCGTCCGGGACGTCCTCGGTCGTCGCGCTGGCGTACGCCCGCCACGAGTGGCTCCCGGGTTTCTCGCCGGCGTCCGCGTCGAAAAACGCCGTCCGCATCCCGTGGTCCGAGAGGAGCAACAGGTCGTCGTCGGGGCCCAGTGCGGCCGCGACCTCGTCGACGAAACCGCCGACGCGCTCGTACACCTCGCGCAGTGCCGCCTCGTCGTCGGCATAGGCGTGGCCCGCGGCGTCGAGCGTGTGGACGTGGACGCCGGCGACGCTCACCTCGTGGTGCAGCATCTCCCGGGCCCAGCCGAACTGCTCGGCACAGAGACCGAGCAGGTCGCGCTCGAACTCGCGGCGGGAGATGTCCTTCGAGACGGCGACCATCAGGTCCCACGCTCGCTGGAGGTCCGCACCGTCGCCGACGCCCGGCCAGTTGCGCACGACGCCGCCCTCGCGGTCGAACACCGTCTTCCGGTCGGTGCGACCGACGCGTTCGCGTTCGCCGGTCGCTCTGCCGACGAGGTCTCCGAGTTGTCCGCGGCGGTTCTCGGGGAGCTTCGCCGAGAACTTCGAGGCGAACTCGAGGAGGGGGTTGTCCCACTCGCTCGTCCCCGACCCGGTGACGCCGTGTTCTTCCGGGTCGAGACCCGTGGCGACCGTGGCCCACACCTCCGGCGTGAACGGCTGGTCGCGGGCGTGAGCGAACGTCTGCACCTCGGTCGACGACGCCAACCGGAACGAGTCGAGGTCGAAGTGCTCGACCAGCCCCGCGTCGAGTGCGTCGAGTGCCAGAATCACCAGCGTCATGCGTACCCGAGGTCCTCCAGGTCCTCCATCAGTGCGTCGTCGAGGTCGACGCGTCCCGGCTCGAACCGCTCGTACTCGCGTTCGAGCGAGGGGTCCTCGGCCGACTCGTCGCTCCACAGCGTCCGCGTCCCCTCGGAGTTGACGATGTGATCGGCGTTGACGGCGGCCTTCTCGTCGCCGTACGTGGCGAACGCCACGTCCCGGTCGAGGGTGCCTTGGCCGTGTTCCTCCCCGCGGAGGACCGTCGGGACGTCGACGAGGGAGACCACGTCGCCGAGGTCGGGCGCGTTCCGCGTGCCGAAGGGGACGTTCAGGAGCTCCTCACGCATCACCCCCGGATGCCCCCACAGGTCGTCCTCGCCGAGCAGTTCGCCGTGGTCGGCACAGAACACGACACGTGCGTCGTCCGGGACGAACTCCCACAGCGGGGCGAGCTTCTCGTCGAGTTCCTCGACCTCGCGACGGTACAGCTCCCGGGTGAGCTCCTTCTCCGCCTCCGTCCCGCCGCCGCCGACGACGCGGCGGCTGACGGCCTGTGCCTCGGCGCGGCTCACGGGCGAGTCGTCCGGGTCGTAGGGGTGGTGTGGCTCCATCAGGTGGAGCCAGCCGAACCAGTCGTCCTCGTCCTCGACGTGCGTTCGGAACTCCTCGACGACGGCCTCGGCGCGTCGGAAGGATTTCGGCACCGAGCCGAACCGGGACTGGAGCTGCTGGTACTGGTTCCACCCCCACACGGCGGCCTTGTACGGGAGGGTCCCCTGCGTGAGGAAAATCGCCCCTTTGTCCTTCAGGGACTCGCCGCCGCCCTTCGGCGAGTGGAAGCGGTCGAACCCCTCGTCGTAGCCGTACTCGGCCGAGAGGAGGTGGTTCGTCGTGATGCCGACGGCCGGGCGGTCCATGTGGTTCGCGAGCGACGACCCCGGGTGGAGACCGGTGCCGTCGGGGTACTCCCCGCCGATGGTCGCCGGGAAGCTGCCCATCGTGGCGGTGCAAGCCGAGAACGCGCGGTCGTGGGTGGTGTCGAGGTACGACTCCGTCCTCGGCATGTGTTTCAGGTAATCGTATCGGAGCGAGTCGATGGTGACGAGTAGTCGTTTCATGCGTAGTCCAGTGTTACAGGTAACCGAGTTCCTTCAGGCGCTGCTGTGCGGCGTCGTCGATGTCGTCCGACGAGTCCCCGTCGCGCCCCGCCGTGAGGAGCGCGACCCAGTCGTCGAAGTCGACGCCCCACACGTCCGCCGGGGCGTCCTCGTCGACCGCCGCCTGCCAGGACGGGCCGTTCCCAACGTCCCAGACCCGCACGTCGCCGAGCGAGTCCCGGACGTACTTGCGGCGCTCGTGGCCGTCGTACACCGCGTGCTGGGCACGACGCCAGTAGTCCGCACGCTCGTCCGGAACGGACGCGGTGCTCGGGCCGGCAATCTCGGCCTCCGCGTGGTCGCGCGTGAACCCCGCGAGGGTGTCGCCGTCGCGGACGGCCTCGACGATTCCGCGCAGGTCGGCGTGGCTCGCGAGCCCCGGGACGGTCACGTCGTCGGCCTCGCGGGGGTCGATGACGTCGAAGGGGACGTGGAGCAGCGCCTCGGAGAGGCTCGACGTGTGGTGAATCATCCCCTCGTCGGCGGCGAAGCCGAGGTTCTCGCCGTGGTCGGCGGTGACGACGAACACCGTGTCGCGGCTCGTCTCGCGCTGAATCTCGTGGACCATCCCCGCGACGAGCCGGTCGAGGTACTCGACGCCCGCGCCGTACAGTTCGCGGATGGCGCGAACCTCCGACTCGTACCCCTCGCCGCCGGCCGCGATGACGTCCCAGACGTCGAAGTCGTGGTCGGTGAACGTCTTCGGCACCGAGTACAGCGAGTCGTCGAGGCCGCGGAAGGGGAGATGGGGGGAGTGTGCCTCCATCAGGTTCGCGAAGGCGAACACCGGCCGGTCCCGGTCGTCGGCGAGTTCGCGCTGTAACTCGCGGGCGATGGACTGGCCGCCGAAGTCGAGGGGTTTCGCGACCGGCAGCTTCTGGAACAGGTCGTCGGCTTTGAGCACCGCCCCGTTCAGCAGCGACTTCCAGGGGTTCTCGTGGGCCATCGCCTTCCGGAGGAACTCGCGGTGGGCCGCCAACCCGTCCTTCTCGGTACCGTCGATGTGCTCCTGGACGTCCATCCCCTCCGGGAACCACTTCGACCGGGAGATGGCGGTGAACGAGTCGAACAGCGTGTCGAAGCCGAACACCGGGCCCGCGTACACGTTCGCGGAGACGCCGACCCGCCGGTAGTCGGGGATGGCGTCGAACCAGGTCTCCGACTCGGGGACGGCCATCCGACGGTTCCACGAGTGGACGCCGTGCTCGCGGGGGAGTTCGCCGGTGAACATCGACGCGTGGCTCGGGACGCTCCACGAGGAGAGCGCACGCATCCCCTCGAACCGGGCCGTGGCGAGCGAGCGGAGTCGGTCCGCGTACTCGTCGTAGTAGTCCTTCCGCACCGTGTCCAGACAGAGGAGTACGATGTTCGGCGACGGCATGCTCGTCATACGCTCACCCCAGGTGTCGTCGGCCGGTCGCATAACGGTTCCCCACCCGTTCGACCGTCACACTCGCCGCATCGCGAGGTAACGCGGGTCACCCGCTCGGCTCCGGCGACGACGCGGGAGCGTCGGTCGCGGTCGCGGCCTCGTCTGTCGCGTCGTCCGCGGTGACCTCCCGAACGACCCGCCGCAACCCCGCCGCGAAGTGCTCGTAGGCGTACGGCTCGGCGCGCGCCTGGATGGCGTCGGCGTCGAAGTCCGCGGCGTCGAAGTCGCGGACCGTAGCGCGGACCGACTCGACGGTCGGGTCGAACAACAGTCCGGTGACCCCCTCCTCCACCTGGTAGCGCGTGAACCCCTCGTCCACGCCGAGAAGCGGCTTCCCGGCCGTCAGCGCCTCGGCGCCGACGAGGCCGAAGTCCTCCTGTTTCGGCGCGTAGACGACCGCCGTCGCGTTGGCGACCAGCGACTCGATGTCGTCGACGAAGCCGCGAATCTCGACGTTGTCGGCGGCGGCGGCGAGGCGCTCCAGTTTCTCGCGCTGCTCGCCGTCGCCGGCGACGACGAGTCGCTCGTCCAGCCCGGCGAACGCCTCCACGAGCAGGTCGATGCGCTTCTCGGGGGCGAGTCGCGACCACGTGACGAAGTAGCCGTCGTCGCCCTCGTTCCGCCAGTCGCCGGATATCGGCGGGTAGACGACCGTCGCGTCCTCGTCGTAGTAGCGACGGATGCGCGCGGCGATGAGTTCGCTGTTGGCGACGAACCGGTCGACGTAGTCGTTCGCCTCCTTGTCGAGGGCGCGCCACGCCTTCGCGTAGGCCCGGAGCGCGAAGCCGAGACCGGGGTAGTCGAGCCCGCCGATGCGGTCCCGGTAGAGGTCGTACAGCCAGCGCGGAGGGCTGTGTGGGTAGTGGACGACCTTCTGGTCCACCTCGGGGACGTACGACTTCGAGAGCGGGGCGCTCTCGAATATCACGTCGTAGTCGGACAGCGCCGGGTGGGCGTCGGTCATGTCGAGCGCGACGTTGAGCGTCTCGAGCGGGTTCATCCCCTCGTTCTTCCACTCGAGGAGCGCGCTCGTCGGCCCGGTGACGTACTTCGACTGCCGGATGGGGATGACGCGCACGTCGGACGGGATGTCGGTCCCGCGGGCGACGTACATCGTGTAGATGGGCGCGTCGAGGACGCGTGCGGCCTCGATGGCGAACTTCTCGCCGCCGCCGATTCCGGGGAACCGGTCGTGGAGGATGGCGATCGAGGTGGAGGACAGCGGCGGGTCGTCGCCCTCCGTCGACACGTCGGCGGGTTCGTCGGGCATTAGCGAGCCGTGTGCCCCCTGTACAAAAAAGCGTCCCGAAGTCGCCGACCGAACTGTCGGCTACTTGTACGCTTCTCGGAGCTCCTCGTCGACCTCCCAGATGGGGCCGCCCTCGCCGCGGAGGAGCTTCACGCTGGCCCAGAACAGCGACACCTGCGTGTCGAAGAGGGCGTACGCGGGCTGGAGGCTCCCGAGTCGGTCGCGCGAACCCAGCGCGACGAACCCGCCGAGGCCGAGGAGGAACGCCAGTCCGAGCGGCGGGAACGTCGTCAGGAAGCCGACCGTGAGCGAGCCGAGACCGAGCGCGAGCAGCCACGGCGAGAGCACCATGAACGCCCAGTTGAACGGGAGCACCACGAGCCCGTACAGGCCGAGCGACCGGTCGAAGACGGCGTCGCGGTGCTGGAAGAGGAGTCGGACGAGCCCCATCGCGCGGCGGTCCTTCTGGGAGCGGCGCTTCGAGAAGTCCGAGAAGGACGCCTCCTTGAACCGGATGGCGGGGTCGTAGACGACGCGGGCGCCACCCTTGCGAATCTTGAGCGCGAGTTCCGTGTCGTCGGCGATGGACTCGGGGTCGATGGGGACGACGCGGTCGTTCTCGAAGGCGGAGAAGGGGCCGTGGAAGATGAGCGTCGAGTCGAGGTGGGATTCGAGGGTCTGGACCATCCCCTGCATCCCGCGGTAGTCGGTCTCCACCTCGCTGCCGCCGAGCACCTCGGCGTTGCGTCCGGTGACGGCACCGACCTCGGGGTCGGCGAGGTTGGCGGCCGCCTCGCGCAACGCGTCCGGTGCGATGCGGGAGTCACAGTCGGTCTTGACGACCATCTCGTTCTCGGCGGCGGCGTAGGCGTCGTTGAGCGCGGCGGCGAGCCCGCGGCGTTCGCCCTCGCGGATGAGCGTGAGGGAGGGCGCGTCGCGGTCGGCGAAGAACGACTCGACGAGGTCCGGGGTGGCGTCGTCGCTCGAGTCGACGACGACGACCTCGACCTTCGCCATCGGGTAGTCGAGCGCGAGGAGGTCCTCGAGTTTGCTCTCGACGATGGACGCCTCGTTGTAGGTCGGCAAGACGATGCTGACGGTCGGTTCGTCGCGACGCTTGTCGGCGGGGGAGCCTTCGGGGGTCCAGAGGGCGTAGAGGCCGTAAAACAGCCCGAAGGGGACGCCCGCGAGGATGCAGGCGACGATGCCGACGAAGAGGAGGCTCATGCTCCGGGGTTCTCGGATGGGCGCCAAAGGTGGTTCGGTAGGAGACGCGACGAGTCGGTCAGTCACGGGCGGGTTCGCCGGCAGGTGCGTCGGCCGACGGCGCCGAGCGTCCGTCTGCCGGCGGAAATCGGGCACCGACGGCGAGCGGAAGCGCTTTTATATCTCGCCGAACCACGGACTCACAATGGACCGCGCCGACGTCTGTGTCCTCCTCCCCGCCTACAACGAGGCCGAGACCATCGCCGAGGTGGTGGACGGCTACCGGGACGCGGGGTTCACCGACATCCTCGTCATCGACGGCGACTCCGACGACGACACCCGCGCCATCGCGGCCGACCACGGCGCCGAGGTGGTCGTCCAGTCCGGCATCGGGAAGGGACAGGCCGTCCGCGAGGCCGTCTCGCAGTTCGTCGAGGCGCCGTACGTCCTCCTCGCGGACGCCGACGCGACCTACCGCCCGGAGGACGCCGAGGCGATGCTCGAGCCGCTGGAAGACGGGTACGAGCACGTCATCGGCGACCGCTTCGCCGACATGCGGCCCGGCGCGATGACGTTCCTCAACCGGGTCGGCAACCGCATCGTCAACCGGGCGTTCTACTTCATCCACCGCTACGACTACCGGGACATCCTCTCTGGCTACCGCGCGTTCACCCGCCGCTCCTTCGAGCGGATGACGCTCACCGCCGACGGGTTCGGCATCGAGACCGAGATGTCCGTCGAGTGCGCCAAGAAGAACATCCCGACGACGGTCGTCCCGATCACCTACAAGCCCCGCCCGAACGGCTCCAACACGAACCTCCGTCCGTTCCGCGACGGCGGCATCATCTTCCTCGAGCTGTACCGCCGCGCGAAGACCAACAACCCCCTCTTCTACTTCGGGAGCGCCGGCGTCATCTCCTCGCTGGTCGGCCTCCTGCTCGCCGCCTACGTCGGCTACGAGTGGTTCATCGCCTTCCCCCGGCGGAGCCACGAGGTGCTCGCCGTCGCCGCCGCAATGGCCCTCATCTTCGGCGTCCAGCTACTCATCTTCGGCGTGCTCTCGGACATGATAGCCTCCTTCCACCGCGAGCTGCTGAGCCGCATCAACGAGGTCGCCGACGCCGCCGGCGTCGAGGACCGCGGCCCCCGAAAGCTCCGACGGACCGGCCGACTCGACGTCGACGCGGGGACGGACGACGGGCCGAGGACCGCCCGTGGCACGGACGACGCCCCCGACGCCGACGACTCGCGCGAAGGCCCCGAACACCGGAGCAGACCGGAGGCCCCCGTCGCGACCGACGACGGTCCGAACGGCGACTGAGTGGGGCGACACCGGGCGGTGACCGTCTCTCGACTCCCCGCTACTCCCTCCGACCGCCGCTCTCGACGCCCTCGTACCCACCCACTCGGCCCGACGGTTCCGCTCACTCCACCCGTCGCTTCTCCTTCTCGACCACGCGGACGTTCCCGATTCGCGTGTTCGGGTACCCTCCCTCGCCGTCCTTCTCGACGGCCTTGACCATGTCCCAGACGACGCCGAGCCCCGTCGTCACGCCCTGAATCGCCTCCATCTCGCAGCCGGTCTTCCCGGTCGTCTCGACCACGACGGTGAGCGTTACCCGCTCGTCTGCGAGGTCGAAGTCGGTGTCGACGTTCGTGATGGGAATCTGGTGGCACATCGGCACCGTCTCCCAGGTGTGCTTGACCGCTTGAATCGCCCCGACGCGGGCGGTCGCGAGGACGTCCCCTTTGCCGACTTCGTCGTCTCGGATGGCGGCGACGGTCGACGACTGGAGTCGAATCTCGCCGCGGGCGACCGCCCGGCGGGCCGAGTCGGGCTTGTCGCCCACGTCGACCATCTGCACCTCGCCGGCGGCGTCGGTGTGGGTGAGGTCGGCGGCGCCGGTCGCGTTCCCCTCGGCCTCGGAGTCCTCGGTCATGGGTGAGTCTCCGCGGGCCGGCGTCTTCACTCTGGTCGTCCCGGCTCCCTCGCGCCGGCGGCTTCGGACTCCCGAAGCGCCAGCACCGCCCGCTCCTTGGCACCGGCTTCGAGCATCACGTCCGACTCGCGGGCGAGCCAGTCGGGCACGCTGGCCACGTACTCGGAGTGGGCCCCTGGCTTCGCGTCCGGGTCGTCGTGCAGGCGCGCCGGCTCGGAGTAGTGGGTGGCCGGTCGGACGCCGTCCGGCCACGTCCCGGCCGCGAGGGCGAACGCCTCCCGGTGACTCAACCCTCGGCTGGCGAACGTGTGGTGGTGGTAGTCGAACACGATGGGGACGCCGAGGGGGTCGCCGACCGCCTCGACGAGTTCCGGCACCGACCAGAGGCTCTCCGAATCGTCGTTCTCGACGGTCAGACGCTCACGGGCGGCCGGCGAGAGGCGCTCGACGGCGGCGCGGAACCGTTCACCCGTGGCCGACTTGTCGCCGTAGTGGGCGCCGATGTGGACGTTGATGCCGTAGTACGGCGACCGGTCGAGCCCCAGCAAATCGAGCCACGCGCCGTGGTTCTCCAGGTCGCGGAGGGAGTTCTCGACGGTGTCTTCGGACTCGCTCGCCAGTTTGACCCAGTGGCTCGGGTGGAAGGTCAGGCGCATCCCGTGCTCTCGGACGAACGCGCCGCAGTCCTCGGCCACCTCGCGGATTTCCTCGTAGTCGGGCAACTGCTCGAGGTCGTACTGTGAGTGCCACGGGACGAGGTCGGAGGTGCACCGGTAGAAGTCGATTCCGTGCTCGCGGTTCCACTCCAGAATCTCGCGGAGGTCCCTGAAATTCTGCAGCGTCAGTTCGGAGGCGTAGGGGAGGCCGCGCTCCTCCCACGTCCGCTCTCGCATCCCGCGGTTACAGCGAAGCGGCGGGTCGCGCTCGCGGAGCGTGCGGTTCATACAGACGTAACCGAGGGCCATTCGTGTCGGGGGAGGGGCCGGCCGCGGTTAGCCCGCACGGTCGCGGAACCCGGGACGTCGGTGTCACAAGAGCCTTCTCGGAGCCCCGACGAGGGGTGAGACGATGTCGCTCTCGACCCGCCTCCGGTTCGGGGTCGCCGCCGGCGTTCTCGCGCTCCTGGCGGCGACCGTCGCCCCGTTCCGTCTCACGCTCCAGGCGGACCTCGGCGGCCCGTTCGGAGCGGTCCCGCCGGCCGCGGTCGACCTGCTCTGCTTCCTTCTCGCCCCGGTGGCGGCGGCGCTCGTCGGCGCGAGACTGGGAGCGACCGGCGACCGCGTCCATCCGCCGGCCGTTACGGCTACGACGGTAGCGGCGGCGCTCGTCGGCGCCGCCCTCGGCACTCCGGTCGGAC
Organism: Halobium salinum; assembly: GCF_026586625.1. GTDB lineage: Archaea > Halobacteriota > Halobacteria > Halobacteriales > Haloferacaceae > Halobium > Halobium salinum. The sequence goes on from NZ_JAODIW010000010.1 coordinate 17,325, forward strand.
TCGCGGTGAGCTACCCCGTCGTGACCCTCGGACTTGTCGGTCCGGAGGTGGCGTGGTTGGCGGTCTCGCGCCCGACGGGGGGGTGGTACCTCCTCGCCGTCCTCTCGGTCGCGGTCGCCGTATCGGTCGGTATCGCCGCCGGTGCCGCAGTGGCCGCGCTCCGGGACGACCCGCCGACCGGACGGGACGGGCGGGACGGGGAAGACGACGGAGTCGGCGAACAGACGTCGAGCCGCGGGGTCGCCGTCACCGCCGCACTGGTGGGCCTCCTCGGGGCGGTCGCCGGGTTCGCGGTGCTCATGGAACCGGTGACGCTCCTCTTCACCGTCGGGTTGGTCGCCCAGTCGCCGGTGACGTACGGCCTGCTCGCGGAGGTCGTCGCCCCGCTCGCGGCGGTGGGTGTGGCTGTCGCCATCGGGAGCGCCCCGTCCGGCCGTCGGGCACTCGCGACGACAGCCGTCGCCGCCGCTGTCGGCGTGGCGGCCGGGGCCGCCGTCGCCGCCACGTTCGCCGTCGGCGTCGGCGACGTCGCCGCCCCGTTCGTCGGCACCATGCTGGAGCGGGCGGCGCTCGACGGGGTCGCGGCGGCGACGCTTCTGACGCTCGGGACGGTCGCCGGCGGCGGACTCTCCCGGGGCGGATAGCCGGAAGCAGAGCGACCTTCGCGAGTCCGTCGCTACCGCGTGTCATCGGCGAGGTCCGTATCGCGTCGCATCGCGTACGGCACCTCCTCGACCATGTCGCTGGCGACGAACCCGTTGCCGCGCTTCTCGTAGGCGAGGTCGCCCGCGCGACCGTTCACCCACGTCGCGGCGACGGCCGCGGTGAAGGGGTCGAGCGTCGCCCGAAACGAGGCGGTGATGCCCGTGAGGATGTCGCCGGTCCCGCCGACGGTCATCCCCGAATTGCCGACGCGGTTGACGACCACGCGGTCGCCGTCGCTCACGATGTCCTCCGGCCCCTTCGCGACGACGACGTGGCCCAACTCCTCGGCGAACCCCCGTACGTCCTCCGCGCGCTGGTCGCGCTCGTCGGCGGCGTCACAGCCCATCTCCTCCAGTTCGTGGCCGTTGGGCGTACAGACGAGGTCGGCGTCGGTGTCCACGTCCGGGATGGCGTGGAGCGCGTCGGCGTCGACGACGGCGTTGCCGTCGAACTGCTCGAAGAACTGCCGCACGGCCGCCAGCGTCTCCTCGTCCGTGCCGAGGCCGGGGCCGATGGCGACGGCGTGTTTCCCCTCCGCCAGGTCGAGCAGTTCGTCGACGTGTTCGGGTTTCAGGTGGTCGCCCGGCAGACCGCGGACCATCAGGTCCTCGCCGTAGGTCTGGAGGACGGTCTTCACCGACTCCGGCGTCGCGGTGTTCACGAGGTCCGCGCCGGCGCGAAACGCCGCTTCCGTCGACAGGGCGGGCGCGCCCGTGAACGGCCCGCCGCCGACGACGAGCACGTCCCCGTTCTGGCCCTTGTGGCTGTTCGGGTCGCGCGAGAGAAGCGAGAGGTAGCCCGGCCCGGTGAACCGTTCGGCGGCCTCCGGGATGCCGATGTCCGCCACGCGCACGTCGGCGTCGAGGGCCGAGAGGCCGGGCTTCTCGTCGTGGAACGTCACCACGTGGTCGGCGTCGACGGCGTTCCCTGCGGCCTCGCCGGTGTCGGCGTCGACGCCCGAGGGCACGTCGACGGCGACGACGGTCGCGTCGAGTTCGTTGATGCTCCCGGCCGCGGTCGCCTCCGGCTCACGCAGGTCGCCCGTGATGCCCGTCCCGAGCATCGCGTCGACGACCACGTCGGGGTCGCCGAGGTCGAGGTCACGGGAGTCCCGGACCGCCTCGGCGTCGATGTCGGTCTCTTTCAGGGCCGCCCAGTTCTCGCGGGCGATGTCCGTCGTAATCGACTCCTCGCGGCCGAGCAGGAGGACGCGCACGTCGTACCCTTCGAGGAACCGCGCGGCGGCGAAGGCGTCGCCGCCGTTGTTCCCCCGGCCGCAGACGAGCGTCACCGAGGACCCGGACTCCGCCACGTCGCGCACGACCCGGGCGACGGCGTTCCCGCTCGACTCCATCAGTTGTTTTCGGGGGACGCCGAGCGCCTCGGCGTTCTCGTCGACGACGCCCATCATCTTCGCCGAAATCATACGCGGGGGTTCGGCGGCCGGAAGAGTAAATCGTGGGGCCGGTTTCCGTAGTGACCGTCACGGACGGTGCCGATTTCCCCATCAGTTCCGAGGATGCCCCCGGAAGCCGGCCCTTTCCGAAGTCCCACCCTGCGACTTGTTGGTAGCCATCGTTCGGCCCCCGGTCGGGGTGTCGTTGGGGCCGGACCCGTCTTTTTGCCCGCGGCGGTCCTAGCTCCCGACAATGTCTAGCAAGAACCCGCTCCCCGAGGCGCTGTGGAACCGACACGCCAACCCCTGGAGCGGCTGGTCCCGGCTCCTCGCCGGACCGGCCATCCTCTACGCCGTCTACAGGCGCGACCCCCGACTCGTCGCGCTGGCGGTCGTCTGGACCGCGGTGAACCCCGTCCTCTTCCCCGAGCGCGAGGTCGACGCCGACGACTGGATGACCCGCGGTGTCAGGGCCGAGCAGGCGTGGCTCGACGGGGAGTTCGACGCCTCGGACCTCGTCTGGCTGAACTACGCGTCGGCGCCGGTGTGGTGTTACGCGCTGTACGCCGCCTACCGGGGCCGGGCGCGGTCGGCGGGGCTGTTCGGCGTCCTCGGGATTGCGACGAAGCTCCTGTTCGTCGACCGGCTGGCCCGACGCCACGCCGAGACGACCGCCGCGACGCCCGACACTCGGACCTGACAGGAGTCCGGCCGTCCAGCAGTTCGGCGGCTCGAAGCAGGTATCAACCGGGAACGACGTAGTAGAGGTGTGTACAGTGCCAGTGTCGCGTCGGCGCATCTCTCCCCCGCCCTCCCCTTGCAGTCCGAGCCGCTGATTTCGGCGGCCGGGCTGTTGTTCGCGCTCTTTCTCGTCTTCCTCAACGGGTTCTTCGTCGCCTCCGAGTTCGCGCTCGTGCGAATCCGACCGGCCCGCGTGAGCGCGCTCGTCGAGAGCGGTCGGCGGTCGGCGAAACTCGTCCAGACGGAGGTGCGAAACCTCGACGACTACCTCGCGGTGTGCCAACTGGGCATCACCCTCTCCTCGCTGGGGCTGGGATGGGTCGGCGAGCCGGCGGTCGCGGCTCTCATCGACCCGGTGCTCGGCGCCGTCCTCCCGGAGAGCCTCGTTCACCTCGTCGCCCTCGTACTCGGCTTCGGCTTCATCACGTTTCTCCACGTCGTCTTCGGCGAGTTGGCCCCGAAGACGGTCGCCATCCAGGAGGCAGAACGCATCGCCCTGCTGGTCGCGGCTCCGATGCGCTTTTTCTACATCCTGTTCAAGCCGGGCATCGTCGTGTTCAACGGGACGGCGAACTACTTCACCCGACTCGCGGGGATTTCGCCCGCCTCCGAGTCCGAAGAGAGCCACACCGAAGAGGAGATACGGCTCATCCTCGCGCGCTCACAGGAGGAAGGTCACGTCGACGTCGACGAGGTGGAGATGATAGAGGGCGTCTTCGAGCTGGGCGACACCGCCGTCCGCGAGATAATGATTCCGCGCCCCGACGTTGTGACGCTAGCGGCGGACGCGTCGCTCGCGGAGGTTCGCTCGCTCGCCGCCCACGAGAGCTACACGCGGTATCCGGTGCTCGACCGCGAGGGCAACGGCGGCGAACGGGTCGTCGGCTTCGTCCACGTGAAGGACCTGTTTCGCCTCGCGGAGCTCGGCGCCGCCGACGCCGAGGGGCTCACCGCCGCCGACGTCGCCCGCGAGGTGCTCGTCGTTCCCGAGAGCTACCGCGTCGACGGCCTCCTCTCCGACTTCCGGAAGCGCGAGGCGCCTATCGCCGTCGTCATCGACGAGTGGGGCGCCTTCGAGGGGATGGTGACCATCGAAGACACCCTCGAGGAGATAGTCGGCGACATCCGCGACGAGTTCGACCGCGAGGAGACCGAACCGGGCGTCGAACGCGTCGGCGACGGCGTCTACCTCGTCGACGGCAGTCTCGACCTCGGGACCGTGAACGAACGGGTCGGCTCCGCCTTCGAGAGCGCGGAGTTCGAGACCGTCGGCGGGCTCGTGTTGAGCCACCTCGGCCGACCCCCGGAGGTCGGGGACGCCTTCGACCTCGACGGCTACCGGCTCCGCGTGGACGCCGTCGACGGGGCGCGGGTCGAGACCGTCACCGTCAGCGAGGCCGGGAGCGAGCCACACGAGGCCGAAACCGGGGCCGGACCGGAACCCGAGTAGGTCGGACTCGAGTCGGTCGGACTGGCGTGGCTCGGGGTCCAGTCGGGAGCCTCCCCCGCCGCATTCCCAAGGCTTGACCCCGCCGCCCGAGAACGACGGTCAGTGACCCGGCGCCTGTTCGGCACGCTCTGCGGGCTGGTGTTTCTCGTGAACCTCGGCCGCGTCGTGTTCGCCCCCCTCGTCGAGACCCTGCAGGCCGAGTTCGGCGTCGGCCCGGCGGCCGTCGGCCTCCTCACTACCCTCGTCTGGTTCGGCACCGCCCTCCCCCGAATCCCGGTGGGTGTCCTGCTCTCGCGAGTCCCGCGTCACCACGTCGTCCTCGGGACGGGCGTCCTGCTCGCCGCGGGGTCGGCGGCGGCCGCGACGGCGCCGACGCTCCCCGTGTTGCAGGCGGCGGCGTTCGTCATCGGGCTGTCGACGGGGGCGTACTTCGTCGCGGCCGTCCCCCTCGTCGGCGAACTGTACCCCGACGCGGTCGGTCGGGCCGTCGGGATTCACGGGACGGCCGCCCAGGTCGCCGCCGTCGCCGCGCCGACGCTCGTCGTGACCGTCTTCGCCGACGACTGGCGGGGCGTGTTCTGGCTTCTCGGGGCCGGAGCGCTCCTCGGAACGGCAGTCCTGTTCGTCCTCACCGTCCGTTCGGACGGGTCGGCGCCGGCGGCGACCGGGCCGGACCGGGACTTCGTCGGCGCCCTGCGCTACTGGCGCGAAATCGCTCTGGGCGTCGTGCTCGTCAGCGCGCTGGGGTTCGTCTGGCAGGGCGTGTTCAACTTCTACGTCTCCTACCTGCTGACAAAGGGGGTCTCGTCGGCGACCGCCGGAGGGTTACTCACGGCGCTGTTCGCGGCCGGCGTCCCCGCGTTCTGGGCCAGCGGTCGGCTCGCCGACCGTCTGCCGCACGTCCCGTACGTGCTCGCGATCCACGCCGGCTTCGTCTGCTGTCTGTTCGCGTTGACGCTGGCGACGACGCCGGTCGCTCTGCTCGTGGTGTCGCTCGCGTTCGGACTCGTCGCACACGGCCTCTTCCCGGCGCTCGACGCGTACCTGCTCGGGGCGCTCCCGAGCGGGAACCGCTCCGGCGCGTACGCCCTCTACAGCGGCCTCGCGTTGCTCCTCGAAGCGAACGGGAGCGGCGCGGTCGGGCTGTTGCGCGGGGCCGGCATCCCCTTCGACACCGTCTTCCGAAGCTTCGGCGTCGGACTGGCCGTCCTCCTCGTCGCGCTGGTGGGGCTTTATATTGCAGGACGCCTCCCGAGAACCAAACGCGAAAGTCCGAGATACTCGGAGTAGAGGGCCTCTAAGAGAAGTCTGACGGTTCGAAAACTATGAACGGATTTTCCCAAAGGATTTACTTACGGGACACAGAATAACCGAGTATGTCAGGGCTGCTACCGTCTGACACAGAACCCGCGCGGACGGAGTCCGCCGGCGACGAGGGGGTGAGCGGCAGTGCCGCTGCGGCCCCCGACGCCGACGGCGACCTCCGCGTGCTCTGGCTCGACGACGAGGAGTCCGAGCGGCTCATCTCCTCCCTGTCGTCGGACACAGCCCGGTCCGTCCTCACCGCGCTCCACGAGCGCCCCGCCACCGCGTCCGAGCTCTCCGAGGAGGTCGACACGTCGCTCCAGAACGTGCGACACCACGTCAACAACCTCACCGACGCCGGACTCGTTCGGGTCGCCGACACGCGCTACTCCGTGAAGGGACGTGAGATGAACGTGTACGCGCCCAGCGACGACCCGATGGTCGTCTGCGTCGGCCGCGAGGACGACCGCGGCGACTTCCTCGACTCGCTGAAGCGCCTCGTCGGCGTCGCGGCGGTCGTCGGGCTGTTCGCCGCGCTCGTGCAGTCGGCGTTCGGCGCCGGCGTCGTCGACCTCGGCGGGCCGGCGACGAGCCCGCGAATCCCCGACGCGGTCGGCGGCGCCGAGCCGGTGCTCGGACTGCTCCCGCCCGGTGTGGCCTTCCTCGCCGGCGGGTTGCTCGCACTGGCGGCCGTCGCGGCGCTCGAGTACCGCCGGAGCTAGACGAGTGCGCGGCGACCTCGCCCGTCACGCGGGAGGCCGCGGATGAGCGAGCGACGCGTCGTCCTCCACCTGCTGGTCGGTCTCCTGGTCGTCGCCTCCTTCGCGATGCCCGGCATCACCGGCCAGGCGGTGCCCGTCGACCGGAGCCACGGCCTCGACGCCGAACGGTTCTCCCTGCTCCGGAGCAACGAGCCGACGGCGGCCAGTGGCTCCGCCGCGACGACCCCCGCCGACCGGGAGCTGACGGAGCTGTCCGAGGCCGCGCGTCTCAGGGCGGGACTGCGCACTATCCGCGCCGACGAGGTGCACAGCCGCGGCATCACCGGCGAGGGGGTCCGCGTCGGGGTCATCGGAAGCGCGTTCGACCCCAGCCACGACGCCGTCGCCGACGGCGTCGCCGCCCACCGGAACCTGGGTCGGACGACGGCGGCTGCCGACCGCGTCCACGACACCGCCGTCGCCGAGGTGGTCACGCGGACCGCGCCCGACTCGGAGCTGTACCTGGCGGGTATCGGGGCGAACCCGACGCCCGAGGAGTACGCCGACGCCATCGACTGGCTGCTCGACAACGACGTGGACGTCGTCGTCGACTCGGGGAGCTACTTCCCAAGCGGCGACAGCCGGACGGGGCGCATCAGCGCCGCGGCCGAGCGCGCGTCCGAGCAGGGGGTCGTCTTCGTCACCTCCGCCGGCAACTACGCCGACCGGCACTGGACCGGCGAGCACGAGGGTGCGGGCTGGGTCGAGTTCCGCGAGGGGGCCGAGGCGAACGCGCTCGCCGAGGGCCGGGACACCGGCGGTCGCGTCTCCCTCCGACTGTCGTGGACCGGTGACGCGGACTACGACCTCTACCTGTACCGGGTGTCGGGTGACCGCAAACGCGTCGTCGCGAAGTCGACGATTCGGCAGTCCGCGGACGGCGGGGAGCCGAACGTCGAGTCGGTCGACGTACGGCTCCCGACGGGCCGCTACTACGCCGCGATTTACGCCCACGACGCCGGGGCGGGTGGCTCCGGCGGCTCGGACGACGCGAACCGTCTCCAGCTGTTCTCCGCCCGCCAGCCGCTGAACTACACCACGCCGACCGAGAGCATGGTCGCCCCGGCGACGAGCGAGGACGTCATCGCCGTCGGCGCCTACGACTCGAAGAGCGGGCTGATTCGAGAGTACAGCTCCCGGGGCGGCGGAGCGAGCGACGCGGACGTGGACGTGGACGCCCCGGACGGGTACGAGACGAGTGTCGCCGGCGAGTTCCGCGGCACGTCGGCGGCGGCTCCTTACGTCGCCGGCACCGCCGCGCTGATGGAGTCGAACGGGAACGACCTCGCGCCGGCGCGCGTGGAGCGCATCCTCGAGGAGACCGCCCACGCCGAGAACGGCGTCCGTCGGCTGGACTCGATGGCGGCCGTCGAGGCGGCCGCCGGCCGGTCGACCGCGGTCCGTGACGCCGGTGGGGCCGCCGCGCTCGCCTCGGAGAACGGGTCGGCCGGCGTCGATGGGGCCCGGGAGACCGGCCGGTCCGGCGAACCCGGTGTGGACAACGGGACCGACGGGGTGAACACGACCACCGGGTGGGCGGGCGTCGACCGGCCGCCGGAAGGCGCCGACGACGGGAGCGACGACAACCGGACCGCGGCGGTGGCGTCCACCGGCGCTCGGGCGTCTTCGGTGGGGGCCGCCGACCCCGTTCCGTAGCCACGCCACGGCCGAACGGGTCGAGGCGCCTCCCAACTCCGGGCAGTTTCGGGAGTCCCGGGAGCCCCGATACCCTCCGGAACGCGTCGCGGTGGGGGCTCACGTCGCGGTGGAGCCTCGTGTCGGCCCGCGGATTTTTACGCTCCGCAGTGACAGTTCTCCACGATGGAACCCGAGGCGCTCGATTCGACGGACAGAGCCATCTTACATCTGCTTCAGCAGGACGCTCGTAACTACACGAACGCCGACATCGCGGACGACGTCGGCGTCTCGGCGACCACCGTCAGGAACCGCATCCGCGACATGGAGGAGTCGGGCATCATCAACGGGTACGCGCCGAACATCGACTACGACGAGGCGGGCTTCGACCTCCACGTCCTCTATCAGTGTGAGACCCCCGACGAGACGGAGGACGCCGCCGAAGCGGTCATCGAGATGGACGGCGTCGTCCACGTCCGGAAGATGCTCACGGGTCGGCTGGACCTGCTCGTCGAGGCCGTCGGCACGGGCGTCGACGACGTCGAACGTATCACGCGGGAGTTGGAGGAGATGGACGTCGACATCGCGGACTCGAACATCGCGAGCCAGGAGTTCTGGCAACCGTTCGACCACTTCGGCGCGGAGTACGTCGAGGAGTCCGGCGACACGACCCGCCCCGATTGAGCCTCGCGGCAGTTCGCGGCCCGCAGAGTTCGCTCCCCGAAGCTCGACCCGTATTTCGGCGTGGAATCGGACGCGGCATTTATATACTCCGTGCGAATCATAAAATCCCCGACACATTTTTGAGTGCGTATCGGCTACGGAGTGGCGATGACAGAGTTCTCCCAGAGCGACCTCGACGCGGACGAGCGGGTCGTCGACGCCGTCAGGACGCACGTCGCGGCACGCGAGGGGGTCCCGCCGAACGAACTCGTCTCGCCGTCGGCGGTCGTCGACGAGGCGTTCGTCGAACGGACCTTCCGGGGCTGTGAGGGCGCGGCGGTGAACGGACACGTCACGTTCGACTACGACGGGTACACGGTGACCGTCTCGACCGAGGGCCGGGTGACCATCGAGCCGCGGCCGGCGGTGGCGGCGGCCGACGACGAGGTGACCGCCGAGATGGTCCACGACCTGTTCACACGGAGCGGTCGGTGTGCCTTCGCCGCCCGGGAGGTCGCCTCGGTGTTCGATATCGGCGTCGACAGCGCCGTCGCGCGGCTCCGCGAACTCGGGACCGCGGGCGAGCTCGTCCACGTCACCGACGAGGCGGGCGCCGACGGGGTGTGGCGCGAGGAGCGCGAGCCGGTCGTGTTCGGCGAGGACGGCGGGTCGGTCGTCGCACTCGACACGAAGACGGCGAGCGTCGCCGAGGGTCCCGACCGGCCCACGGCGCTCCGGGAGTTGGCCGACCGGCTCGACGACGCGAGCGGGATGGCCGAGTTCGCGGACGACGCTCCGGGCACGGCGACGCCTCAACGGACGGCAGACCCCGAGGGGACGGCCGGAACGGTCGGCTCTTCGGCCGGCGGCGACGCCGGCGCCGACTCCCCGGTCCGGTCCGGGGCGACGGCGCAGACGGACGACCGGACGTCGGGCGACGACGACTGACGCGGTCGCGCCGCGAGCGACCCGTGTCGCGAGCACGCCCCACCGCGGCAGAGTGACGACGACCGAGCGCCACGACGGCCGGCGTCTCGTCGCCGGTCGTCTCGCTGACGCGGGGGTGGAGACGATTCCGACCATCGAGCGCCACGACGGGCGCGGGTTTATCCGCGCCCACATCGCTGACGCGGGGGTTGGGACCACCGAGCGCCACGACGCCGAGCCGGTTCATCGGCTCGGTACTCGCTGAGGCGGGGGTGGGGCGACCGAGCACCATGTGAGCGGGGTCAGCGAGAGCCCCGTCCTCACGTCGCCCCGCGACGCGCCGAGACGGGAGGACGACAGACGGTCGAGGCCGCGCACGACCTCGGGTGTCGGCGCGAGTTTATGTTCTCAACACGCGTCCCTACCCCGCAGAGGAACTCGTTCATGGAAGCGGACTTCCCCGTCGCCCGACGGGACGTTCTTCGGGCGGCCGGCGTCGCCGCGGTTGGGACGCTGGTCGGACTCGCGGGCTGTATCGACCTCGACGGACTGCTGAGTATCCCTGCGGTCACGTTCGTCAACGACACGTACGGCTACTCGCTCCGGTATCCGGAGGCGTGGACGGTCGACGGCGCCGACCCCGCGACCGTCGTGTTCGCTTCCGAGGCCGTCGACACATCACTCGTGGTGAACGCGTCCGCGGCCGACGGGTCGTCGCTGGCCGGGCGGGTGGCCGTCGCACGCGAGTCGCTCGTCACCGGCGGGAGCCGACTGCTGACCGACGAGGCGACCTCGCTCGCGTCCGGCCAGGCGGCCCACGTCCTCGATTGGGAGAGCGAGACCGGCGAACAGTACGCGGCCCTCCTGACCGGGCGGGACGAGGTCTCGTTCCTCCTGTGGTACGTCCGCGGGTCGGACCCGTCGCTCGACGACGAGGCCGTCTGGCGGACGGTCAGTCGGTCGTTCGCGTTCTCCTGAGCCGGGGCCGAGCGACGGACCGAGTCCTTTTACCCGATGAGGCGTCAGAAACCCACAGTACATGGGCAGTCGCCAGCGGTCCCCGAGCGAGGACGACGAGGCCGAGACGACGGACCAGGCGGCGTGGGAGGCGGTGTTCGGTCACGACGAGCCGTACCCGGAGCAGCGCGACGGCATCGACGCCGCCGTCGACGCCGCTCGCGACGAGGGGTTCGCCGTCGTCGAGGGGGCCTGCGGGACGGGCAAGACGATGCTCGCACTCACCGCCGGTATCCACCTCGTGCGCGACCCCGACTCCGCCTTCGAGCGCGTGGTGGTGCTGACGAGCGTCAAACAGCAGCTCAGACAGTTCGAGGACGACCTCCGGACCATCAACCAGAGGCTCCCCGAGGAGTGGAATCCGATTTCGGCGCTGACGCTCGTGGGGAAAGCCGACGTGTGTCCCTACGCCCGCGAGAACGCCGGCGGCGTCGACACGCGCAACGTCTACGAGCGCTGTGAAGGGTTGCGCGAGCGCACCCGCAACCTCGTCGGCGAGGACGGGCCGACGACGGCCGGCGCGCTCGTCGACCAGTCGAAGCGCGCACAGACCGGGCTGGCGGACTCTGGCGCGGACGGCGGGAGGGCTGGCGTCTCCTACCTCGAGACCGCCGGCGAACCCACCCCCTACCTGCCCCAGACCGGCGAGTACGGTGACGGGCGCGGGACGACCGAGTACTGTCCGTTCTACGCGCAGTTCCTCGAGGACCTGCCCGAGGACGGCGACCCCGTCGAGGCCGTCCCGTTCGACCTGACCGACCGCGGCCTGCTCGACACCGAGGACCTCGTCTCGCTCGCGGCGGGCCACGGCTCCTGTCCCCATTCAGTAATGGGCGCCGTCCTGCCGCACGTTGAGGTCGTCGTCGGCAACTACTACCACGCGTTCGACCCGGTGACGGCGGCGACGTTCACCGGCGAACTGCTCTCCGAGGAGACGTTCGTCGTCTGCGACGAGGCCCACATGCTCGAACCCCGTGTCAGGGACCTCGTCAGCGACGCCGTCGCCGACCGGAGCCTGCGCGACGCCGAGAACGAACTCACCAGGGTCGTACAGGCCGTGGAGTTCGACGACGGTCCCGGCGGCGAGGGGTCGCGACCGGGAGAGTCCGCGAGCGTCGCCGGGCAGTCCTCCGACGCCGACCTCGTCCGCGCCGAACTCGAAGACAGCGACGTGACGTTCACCGAGGTGAAGCAGGTGCGGGCCTTCCTCCGGGACCTCCGCGAGGAGTTGGACCGCCGCGTGAAAGGCCACCTCGACCGCGAACGACCGGATTGGCGGGCGGACCTGACGAGTCTCGACGACGGCGAGATTCCGTTGCGCGACCCGGAGGTACCCGCCGAAGACGAGGTGACGGCGTGGGCGAAGGACACCGACCACAACGGTATCTGGGCGCGCGCCGAGAGCGTCGGCGCCGTCGTCGCCCGCATCCTCGACGAACTCGAGGGGGAGGACCGCCAGCGCACCGTCCCGGGCGTCGGCGCCACGGTCGGCAAGTGGTTCGCGCTCGACCACGAGACGTACTTTCGGGAGATAGAGCTGGAGCGGACGTGGGACGAGACCGAACCCCCAGACTCCTGGCGCCGGGCGTACAACGCGCGTCTCGCGCTTCACAACTGCGTGCCGAGCGACGCCATCGGCGACCGTCTCGGGGAGTTCGGCGGGGGCGTGCTGATGAGCGCCACGCTCGAACCGGTCGACGTGTTCCGCGAGGTGACGGGGCTCGACCACCTCGAAGCGTCGGGGCGACCGGTCGTCGAGCGAACGTACGGACTCAACTTTCCGCCCGAGAACAGGGAGAGCTTCGCGGTCGACGCACCGAAGTTCACCTACGGCAACCGCGGTGCCCCGAACGAAGACACCGAGGCGCGGCGGGTCCACGCCGACTGTGCGGCCGCCATCGCCGGCCGACCGGGGAACGTCCTCGTGGGGATGCCGAGCTACGGCGAGGCGGAGTGGATGGCCGGCGTCCTCCGCGACCGACTCGACAAACCCGTCCTGCTCGACGAGTCCAGCGACGACGCGGCGACGGAGACGCTCAAAGCGGACTTCTTCGGCGGCGCGGACAAGGTGCTCGTGACGAGCATCCGCGGGACGCTCACGGAGGGCGTCGACTACCGCGGGGACCGCCTCTCGGCCGCGGTCGTCTGTGGCGTCCCCATCATCAACACCGCCAGCCCGCGCACCAAGGCGCTGGTGACGGCCTACGACCGCACGTTCGGCTCGGGGTTCGAGACCGCCCTAACCGTTCCCGCCGTCCGGAAGGCCCGGCAGGCCGTCGGCCGCGTGATTCGGGGCCCGGAGGAGGTCGGCGTCCGTGCGTTCGTCGACGCCCGCTACGCGCGGGAGTCGTGGAACGCCGTCAGGGAGTACCTCCCGGAGTACGAGCGGGAGGAGTTCACGCCGGTCAGCCCGGATATGCTGTCCTTCGGGTTGGACCGCTTCTGGGGTTCGGTCTGAACCCGAGAGCCCAGGAGAGAAGCGCGACGGGGTTACGCCGAACTGTTCTCCGAGCCGTACCCCCAGACGCCGCGGTCGGCGGCCTGTGCGTCGGCTTCGGCCGAGGTGAACGCCGTCCGCTGTGAGAACTCGCGGTCGGTCACGCGAGCGAACCCACCTTCGACTAGCTGCTCGTTGTACGACTGCCCGTCGTGGGTGAGGTAGACCAGCAGTCGCCCGTTCGGACCCGTGCGGTCGGCCTCGGAGCCGGTCTCGATGGTCACGGTCCGACCGTCGAGCGTCGAGCGGGCCCGGTCGCTGGACTCGTACCCCCAGTCGCGGAGCCAGTTCTTCCCCTCACGGGAGTCCGGGACGCCCTCGAACTCGTCCGGTCGGTTGTCGCTCCGGGTCTCCGGCGTGTCGACGCCGAGCAGACGCACGTCCTCGGTGTGACCGTCCGGGAAGCGCACCTCGAGCGTGTCACCGTCGACGACCTCGACGACGGTGACCTGCCAGGACTCGGTCCGGGCGGGTCGGTCGGTAGTCGTCGTGGTCGTCGTGGTCGTCGCGGTCGTCGCGGTCGTCGTAGTCGCCGTGGTGGTCGTGGTCGCCGTGGTAGTCGTTGCCGTCGTCGTCGTCTCGGCAGGCGTCGTCGTCTCGGCGGGCGTCGTCGAACCGACGGCCGTGGTCGTCGTGCCTCCGGAGGACGCGGTCGTCGAGGCGTTCGGGTCACCGCCGTCGGTGATGGTCGTCCCCTCGGTGGTCGTTTCCGTCGGGGTCCGCGTCGCCGTCGTGGCGTTCGACTCGGAATCGACCGAGTCGTCGCTCGAGGTGTTCGACTCGGTCGACACAGTCGACTCACTCGACCCGCCCGTATCCGTCGCGTTCGGGGACGCAACCGACCCGTTCGCCGACGAGTCGTTCGTCGTCGCGTTCGTGCCTCCCGACTCGGTCGTCGTCGACGCGTTCACCGCGGACGACTCGGTCGGCGAGAGAGTCTCGTTCGAGACGCTGTCGTTCCCGACGCTCTGGCTCGCCCCGCCACACCCGGCGAGGAGGACGAGGAGGGCCGCCGCGACGGAGAACCATCGCTTGTCTTTGCTGTCCATGACGGTCACGGATTCGTGAACGTCCCGGATAAGCGAGGTCGGTCGTTGCGACCGAAACGGTCGCCGTTGGTCGCGAAACAGTCGCTTACGGCCCGCGTAAGGCGTGAGAACGGTGACCGGGTCGCCTTCGCGGACCCGTTCGGGACTCCCCGAGACCGTCCGGAGGCCGGCTTCCGGGAACTACCGCCGGCGGCGGGTCCCGGTCGCGGTCGCTACCGCAGGATGCGCTTGCCGAAGGCGCTCGCGGCGAGTTCGGCGGCGAGTTCGGCCGTCTCGTTGTGTTCGTCGAGGATGGGGTTCACCTCGACCACGTCGACGGACCGGACGGCGTCGGAGTCGGCGATGGTCTCGAGCGCGGAGTGGGCCTCGCGGTAGGTGGCGCCGCCGCGGACCGGCGTCCCGACGCCCGGTGCGGTCTTCGGGTCGAGCCAGTCGAGGTCGAGGCTGACGTGAACCCCGTCGGTGCCGTCGGTGGCGACCGAGAGGGCCTCCTCGACGACGGTCGTGACGCCGTGTTCGTCGAGGTCGGACATGGTGTAGGCCGTCACGTCGCTGTCGCGGATGGCGGCCCGTTCGGCCTCGTCGAGGGCTCGCAGGCCGACGATGGCGACGTTCTCCTCGCGCAGGCCCTCCGCGTTCGCCCAGTCGACGCCCTCGAAGTCGCCGACGCCGAGCGCCGCGGCGAGGGGCATCCCGTGGACGTTCCCGCTGGGTGAGGTGGACGGCGTGTTGTAGTCGCCGTGGGCGTCCAGCCAGACGACGCCGACGTCGGCGTCGCGCGCCGAGCCGACCATCGACCCGATGGCGATAGAGTGGTCGCCCCCCAGCGTGAGCGGCGTCTCGCCGGCTTCGAGCGTGTCGGCGACGGTCTCGGTCAGGTCGCGCGTCGTCTCCTCGACCTCCCGGAAGAACTTCGCCTTCCCCGCCATCGGCTGGGTGGCGTCCGGGTCCCGCTCCTCGGCTCGGGGGATGGAGAGGTCGCCGGTGTCGACCGCCTCCACGCCGGCCTCGTTCAGTTCGCGTGCCAGTCCGCCGTAGCGGATGGCGGAGGGCCCCATGTCGACCCCGCGTCGGTCTGCGCCCAGGTCCATCGGCACCCCGATGATACGGACCGTTCGTGACATACTCGACCCTCCCACCGGCCCCACTTATCGGTAGGTGGTCGGCGAGCGTCGCGCGCCGGACGCCGACCCGGTCGGGTCCCCCCGGCCGGCGAGTGGGCGAGTCGGCGGGGACGGCGCCGCAGAACCCGGAACCCCTTTCCGCACGCCGGGCGCGTCCACGAGCGGATGCGGCTCATCAAGGTGCTCGTCCCGGACGGGAAGCTGTCGACCGTTCTGGACGTCCTCGACCGCGAGAACGTCGATTTCGTCGTGACCGAAGGGGTCTCGCACGACCGCGACGCCCCGGGTGACGGCGACGACTCGACCACGCTCGTCGAGTTCCCGCTGCCGACGCAGGCCGTCGGCTACGTCCTCGGAGAGATTCGGGACGCCGGGCTGGACGACTCCGAGTACACGGTCGTGACCAGCGTCGAGACGGCGAAAACTCGACACCTCCAGGAGCTTGAGAACCGGTTCGTCGCCGGGGTCGAGGAGGACGACAGCGTCGCCCAGGAGGAGATTCGGGCGAAGGCCCTCGGCATGCACCGCGGGGCGCTCACCTACTACGCGCTGACGGTGTTCTCGGCCATCGTCGCCGCCGCGGGGCTCCTGCTGGACTCGCCGGCCGTCGTCGTCGGCGCGATGGTCATCGCCCCGCAGGTCGGCTCCGCACTCATCGCGAGCGTCGGCGTCGCGCTCGACGACCGCCGGATGGTCTCGCTCGGCGTCCGCGACCAACTGCTCGGGTTCGCCGCCGCCATCGTCGCCTCGCTCCTCTTCGGGCTGGGACTGAAGTCGGGGTTCTTCATCGCGCCGTCGCTCAACGTCTCCGCCGTGGGACAGATAAACCAGCGTATCTCCCCGGGACTGCTCTCGGTCTCCGTCGCCTTCTGTGCCGGCGCCGCGGGCGCCTTCGGGCTGGCGACCGCGCTCCCGGTCTCGCTCGTGGGCGTGATGATCGCGGCCGCGCTCATCCCCGCCGCCGCGGCCGTCGGTATCGGCATCGCGTGGGGGCTCCCGGGCGTCGCCGCCGGCGCCTTCATCCTCCTCGTCGTCAACGCGGTCGCCGTCAACCTCGCCGGCTTCGTCGTCCTCTGGTATCTCGGCTACCGCCCGGACGACTGGGGCGGAGACGACCTCCCGACCCTGCTCTCCTCGTACCGCGTCTCGGTCACCACCGTCGCGCTCCTCCTCGTCCTCTTCGCCGGCTTCGGCGGCCTCCTCGTCGACCAGATAGCCTTCGACAACGAGGTGAACGGCGCGATCGACGACGTGCTCGAAGAGGAGCGGTACGCCGAACTCGAGCTTCGCGGGGTCGACGTCGAGCTCGGTCTGGTCTCGCGGTTCGACCAGCAGCCGGAGGTGACGGTGACGGTCGCGCGCCCGGTCGACGAGTCCTTCCCGGCGCTCGCGGACCGGCTCGACCGGGCGATCGACGACCGGGTCGAGGACGACGTGCTCGTGTCCGTCGAGTACCGCGACCGCCAGCGCTCCGAACCGACGAACGGCGACGGGCAGAACAGCATCGGCGGTCGCGCGGTGACCGGTCCCGCCTACTTGTAGGGCGTACAGACCATCCGAATCCCCTCCTCGAAGCTGATTTCGGGCTCCCAGCCGGTCGCCCGCTTCATCTTCGAGGGGTCGGCCTTCGTATCGTGGACGAACAGCGCCTCGGGGATGGGGTTCTCGACGTGTTCGGGTTCGATGTCGGTGCCGAGTTCCTCGTTGAGCATGTCGACGACCTCGTTCGCGCTGTAACTCTCGCCGGTCCCGAGGTTGTAGACGCCGGTGAGTTCGTGGTCGGCGGCGAGTTCGATGCCGCGGACGATGTCGGAGACGTGCGTGAAGTCGCGGGTGTGGCTCCCGTCGCCGTAGATGACGGGCGATTCGTCGTTGGCGAGGTCGTCGGCGAACTGCGCGATGATGTTGGCGAACTCGCCTTTGTGGCCCTCGCCGCCCTTCATCCCCTGATAGACGGAGAAGAACCGGAGGCCGGCGACGTTCATGTCGTGGGCGTTGGCGTAGTACTCTCCGTAGCGCTCGCGGGCGAGCTTCGAGGCTTCGTACCCCGTACGGGCCTCGACGCGTTCGTCCTCCGAGCAGGGGTCGGTGCGGGAGCCGTAGATGGAGGACGTGGTCGCGTAGACGACGGTCTCACAGCCGTTCTCGCGAACCTGTTCGACGGTGTTGACGAACCCCTCGACGTTGACGCGGGCGCCGCGCTGGGGGTCGTCCTCGTGCATGTTCAGCGAGGAGAGGGCGGCGAGGTGGAACAGGACGTCCACGTCGGCCGGCAGGTCGTCGTCGAGGACGCTCCCCTGCACGAACTCGACGTCGTCGGAGAGGTTCTCGGGCGTTCCGAGGTAGAGGTCGTCGACCGCGACGACCTCGTTGTCCTCGGCGAGGTGGTTCGCGAGGTTCGAGCCGATGAACCCGGCACCGCCGGTGACGAGTACGCGTTTGCCTTCCATACCGATACTCCCACCGGTGAGCGGCAAATGTCTGTCGCACCGAGTGAGAACATGTCGACGTGCTACTGTGCAAAACGTTCACGTGCCCCCGGATATCCGCCGGAAGAGCGGTATTCCCCCGGTTTTAAGACCATCAATCCCGAATGTTCCGCCATGTCTTCCATCGAGCTCACACCGAGCCAAAAAAAGATTCTCCGGGCGCTCACGGACTTGTACCGTGAGAGCGAGAGCGCAGTGAAGGGCGAGGACATCGCCGAGGAGGTCGACCGCAACCCGGGCACCATCCGCAACCAGATGCAGAGCCTGAAGGCGCTCCAGTTGGTCGAGGGCGTCCCCGGGCCGAAGGGCGGGTACAAACCGACGGCGAACGCCTACGAGGCGCTCGACATCCAGGAGATGGACGAGCCCGCGACGGTGCCGCTGTTCCACAACGGCGAGCGCGTCGAGGAGGCGAACGTCGAGGAGATCGACCTCTCCAGCGTCCACCACCCCGAGAAGTGCCGCGCCGAGATTCACGTCCAAGGCTCCGTCCGCGACTTCCACGAGGGCGACAGCGTCACCGTCGGCCCGACGCCGCTCTCGAAACTCGTCGTCGAGGGGACCCTCGACGGGAAGGACGACACGAGCAACATCCTCATCCTCCGAATCGACTCGATGGAAGCGCCGTCCGAGCCGCCCGAGCACTGATTCGGGAGCCGGAGACGACGCGACACCGGGCCGAACGCGGGTTCCGACGCCGCTCCTGGGTCGGCCGGAGCCACCGTGCAGACACTGCCCTCCGCGACACGGGCACGAGACGCGCCGAGTAGCGACCGGCACCCGGTCTCCGAGACCTCGCACACATGGAATCCGACACCCTCCGTCACCGACTCCGTCGCGACTGGCTGTGGGGAGTGCTCCTCCTCGTAGCCGTCGTACTGCGTTTTCACGCCCTCGAGGCGCGGCCGGTGCACTGGGACGAGGGCGTCCACGCCTACTTCGCGTGGGAGTTCCTCACGACGGGACAGTTCACCTACGAACCCTGGCGCCACGGGCCGTTCCTCTACTACGCCGGGTCGGTGGCGATGGCCGTCTTCGGCGAGCGCGTCGTCGTCGGACGCGCCGTCGTCGCGGCGGTGTCGCTCGGCTCCGTCGTCGCCGCCTACGCGCTCCGGGACGAACTCCCGATGCCGACGGCCGCCGTCGCCGGCGCACTGCTCGCCGTCCACCCGTACGTCCTCGCGCCGGCGCGGTTCTTCCGTAACGACGCGATGACGGCGACGTTCACCCTGCTCGCCGTCGCGCTGTACGTCCACTACCGGAAGACACCGAGCCGCGGGCTCGCGGCCGGACTCGGCGCCGCGCTCGCCCTCGCGATCGCGACGAAGGAGGTGAGCTACTTCGTCCTCCCGGCGGCGTTCGCGCCGGTCGCGGTCGTCGCCCACTTCGAGGCGCGCTTCACGGACGCGTCGTGGCGCGCGGTGCTCTATCGCGCCCTCCCGCCGACGTACCTCCACTACACCGTCGGGGTCGCGGTCGCGGTGCTCGCCGTGCTGTACGGCGGCTGGCCACCGGACCCGCTCGCCGCCCCCGGAGCCATCGTCGACGGGTTCCAGTACTGGCGGTCGGTCGCGGCGGACGGAAACGGCGGGAAGCCGATGTACTACCTCGGCATGCTGACGGACCACACGCCGGTCCTGTTCGCTCTCGCGCTCGTCGGCTGTGCCGGAACCGTCCTCGACCGCGACGGGCCGAGCGTCAGGTGGCTGTTCCTCTCCTGGCTCGCCCTACCGGCGATGCTCATGTCGCTCGCGAGCGAGCAGGCCTGGTGGAGTTTCGTCCACCTGTTCACCCCGTTCGTCTTCCTCGTCGCGTTCGGCGTCGCCGACCTCCGGGACGCGCTGCAGTTCGCCGTCGGGACCGTGAGGGACCGACTCGCGGCGCGTCCCGGCCGGACACGGGGTGTCGCCCGACTCGACGGTCCCGGCGGTCTCGGCGCGGCGACCCGGCGCGTGCGTACGGGGGCGGGGCCGACCGCGCTCGGCGTCGTCCTCGCGGTCCTGTTGGTCACGTCGAGCGTCGCCGCGTTCGGGCTCCCGGGCGGCGTCGAGCGGATGGCACCGGGAGACGGGACCGACGCCGACGCGGAAACGTTCCGGTACGTGGCCGACGAGGCCGCTCGGCTCGACTGTCCCGTCCAACTCGGGAAGGGGGTCAACCCGTGGCCCGCTCCGTGGTGGCTCCGAGGGTTGTCGATTCACGGGAGCCAGGGGAAGCTCACCGCCGACTGGCAGTTCTCACAGGGGCCGGCGGTGCTCGTCACCGGGGAGGAAGTCACCCCGCCGAAGCGCCACGAGTTCCGCGTGGTGGAGCGCAACGGGTACTACGTGTACCTCCCGCGGTCGGGCTGCTGAGGGCGAGAGAAGGAGTCTCCGTCGTGACCGTCAGGGACCGACCCGGGGGAGCGCGAACGTCGAAATGCCGGACCCCGTGGCCGGCCGAAGGGTAGGCGCGGGACCCGCGCCGAGCGGAAATGTTCTCGCGACCTTTATTATCAGCAAGGATGAATTAGTCAGACATGGTAATGTTCTCGGGAACTGGGAGGTCCGGAGGGCGACGGCGGGCGGTGTTCGTCGTCGTGGCCGCGGTGCTCGTCAGCAGTAGCCTCGTGGGCGCGGCGGTGCCGACGGGGGTGTCGGACGAGCGTGCGGCCCTCTCCGGCGGAGTCGACGGTCCGACGTCGGCGAATCAGGGGACCGAGAACGCTTCCGCGGCGAAGAGAGGGCCGACGAAAGGAAACGGCGGGGAGAAGAACGGAGACGGAAAGAACGGAAACGCCGGAAAGAATCGTCAGGGGAGTGGTGATGCCGGAGACGAACAGGTGAGGGACGGAGACGGCGAAACCGGGGCGACCGAGGGCGTTGAGGGAGTGAATGCCGAAAAGAACGGCAACGGCAACACGAACGCCAAGAACGGCAACGCAAACGCCGAGAACGGCAACGCGAGCGAGAACGACAAGAGAGGGAACGAAGCCAGGGGCAGGGGGAAGGGGACCGCGGCCAGCGCCGGTTTCGGTCCCGAGAGCGACGGAAACGGGAACGGCGAGGGCGTCGACGAGCGGTCCGAGCGTGCGAAGGGCGGGGTGACCGACGAGGACGACTCTCGGAACCGCACCGAGCGCGGGAAGGCGGCGGTCTCTCGAACGGGGCGGACCGGCGGTCCGGGCGAGGGAGTAGGGGCCGACTTCCGCGTGCGGAACGTCTCGGCGGGTGAGACCGTCGTCCTGAACGTGTCGGGTCGCCCCGAACAGCCCCGTTCGAAGGCGCAGGCAGGCAACGACCGAGCGGCTGGGAGCGGGACGGCCGCGGACCGGGGCGTCGGCCGCGACGGAGTCGGTGACCGAGCGACGTCCGCGGGCGACGGTCCGGCCGTCTCCGTCGACAGCCTCGCACCCACCGTCACGCGCGACGGGGCGTACACGATGAACGTGACGAGCAGCGACACGAGTCCGTCGAACGCCCCCGATTTCGTCCCGGGTGACGGCGCCGAGTCGGTGGGACACATCCGGGTGAACCACTCGGTGCCGGACTCCGAAATCGAGAACGTCACCTTCCGCTTCCGGGTCAGCAAGGACCGACTCGACTCGATGGCGGTCGCGTCGGAGGACCTCACGCTGTACCGATACCACGACGCGGAGTGGAACGCCCTCGAGACCAGTGTGGTCGAGGTAACGGAGACTCACGTCCGCTATCGCGCGGAGTCACCCGGACTTTCCGACTTCGTTACGGGCGTGAAGCGGCCTGAGTTCGAGGTCGACGAGGGGAGTCTCGACGTCGAGGTGACGGACGAGGACGACCGGGTGACGGCGACGGCGCTCGTCTCGAACGTCGGCGGCGCCGACGGGACGTACACCGCCGAACTGGCGCTCGACGGCGAGGTCGTCGCGCGCGAACCGGTCACCGTCGCCGCGGGCGGCACCCGCCGAGTCGAACTCACGTACGAACCGAGCGACGCCGGCACGTTCGACGCCAGTCTGAGCGGGGTGCCGGCGGGTCGGGTCAGCGTCCAGCCCGCCTCCACCCCCACAGCCCGGAGGACACTGACGACCGTCGCGACGAACCTCTCGGCCACCGTGTTCCCGGGGCTCCAGTTCGGCGGCCTCTCGCTCGCGTTGGTCGGCATCGGACTCCACGCCATCCGCCGCCGCCGCGAGTTCTGAGCGGAAGCCCCGTCGGTCTCGGGAGGCCTCTCGATTCTTCGGGGACGAACGTTGCTGTACGGTACCGACAAACGCAGTGAGCGACCGCGCACCCCGTCAGAGACGGGAGCCGCCCACATCTCGCCACCGCACTCCTCGGTCGGTCCGCGCCGAAGCGCCGGCCGACTCCAGAACCGGCCGTCGGTCCACCCGCCGCCGTCGACTCGACGTTCGGTTCGTGTCGGCTCGAGGGCGTTCCTGCCGTCACGCGACACGAGCGAGCGGCGTCCAGACGCGTCGCGCCGGCTCAGGCGTCCGCGCCTGTCGCCGTAGCGGTGTCCACGTCGGCGAGGGGGAGGTGGACGACCACCGTCGTCCCGTCGTGTCGGTCCTCGAACGTCACCCGCCCGCCGGACTTCGTCACGACCCAGTAGACGAACCAGAGGCCGAGGCCGCTCCCGTGCCGGAGCGGGGTCTCCCGCCCCGCGTCGAGCACTTCCTTCTCGTGGTCGGGAATGCCCGGTCCGCCGTCGGCGATGGCGAGGGCGGCGTACCACTCCGCCGCGTCGCGTCCGTCGGTCGGCGAGGGAGCGTCGTCGATTTCGTCCGACGGGCCGTGGGCTTCGTAGCGGGACGCGCTCACCGTGACCGACGGGTTCGGCTCGGAGTTGTGTTCGACCGCGTTCGTACAGAGCTGTTCGAGCGCCTCGGGGAGCGCCGGGTTGGCGAGGACCTCGACGCCGGGTGACACCGACGAGGTGGCTACGGCGTCCGGGTGCGCCCCTCGGACGGCGTCGAGCGCCTCGTCCACCGCCGAGCCGAGGTTCAACTCGACCGGGTCGCGGTCGTCGCTCACCACGCTTTCGATTCGCCGAGCGGTCTTGCTCATCTCGCCGATGTGTTTCCCCCGCTCCTCGATGATGTCCACTGCTTCCCGAAGCTCGGTGCTGTCACCGTCGTTCGCCGCGGCCTCGCGCACGACGTCCGCGTAGCCGACGACGAGTGAGACGTCCGTCCGAACGTTGTGTCTGAGCACGCGGTTGAGCACTTCGAGACGTTGGCGCTGTTCGCGAAGCGTCCGTTCGCGTTCCTCGATGCCCGTGGCGAGTTCGTTGAACCGGTCGCCGATCTCCTGCCACTCCTCTCCGGCCGACAGCGACAGTTCGCGGTCGTAGTTCCCGGCACCGACGGCCGTGAACCCGGCGAGCAGGCGCTCGGTCTGGTCGAGCGTCGTCCGGTACTCGAGCAGGCCGAACCCGAGCATCAGGACGAAGACGACGAGGAGGCCGAACCCCTGGACGAGCTGAAGGGTCGCGACGCGGGCGTCGAGCGCCGCTCTGTCGCGCGAGACCGTGACCGTCCACCCCGTCGAGTCGACGGTCGCGGTGCTCGTAATCGACTCGTCGAACCGGTGAACGGGTTCGTGAACCGTCGTGTTCGCGTCTCCGACGGCGACCGACTGCACTTCGCTCGTGAGGGGTCCGGCGGCGGTGAGAAGCGTCCGCTCGTTCACGTATATCGTCGCCGCGAGGGCACCCACGACCTCGGACCGGTCGTAGACGGGCGCACTGAACACGACGGCGTGTCGGTCCGTGCCGGAGACGGGGACCGGGTCGGCGACGTACGTCGTTCCGTTCAACGCCGCTCGAACGTACGCTCGGTCCCGGACGTCGCTCCCGATGGCGTCCCGCCTGGTCGCCTCGTCGACCGCACCCCGGTACCGTCGGACCGTACCGTCACGGTCGACGAGTTGAACGCTGAAGAACCGCGAACGGTCGAGAAACCCGGTGAGAAACGGCGTCGTTCGGTCGAACTCCCGCGCCTCCGGCTGTGACGCCATGTACCCGACGAAATCCCGTTGCTCGGCCACCGCGGCGTCGACCTGGTCGGCCGTCAGCGACGCCGTCCGGTCGACGTCCGCGCGCTCCTGGGCGACCATCTCCGACTCGTAGAGCTCGACGCCGCCGTAGACCGTCCCTCCGAGGACGAAGGTGATGAGAAACAGCGTGACGACCAGGCGGGTTCTGAGCCGCATCGATTGCCCGAAAGCGCGGCCCGCCGGTAGAAAACTCTTTCTCCCGAATTGATACGTCGGCCGGGGCGGGAGCCGTCTACAGGCTGTCCCAGGCCGTCATCGCGCGCTTGTAGCCGGCGACGTCCTTGATCCAGCGGGCGCCGATGGCCTTCTTCAGCGCCCGGGCACCGGGACCGCCGAACGTGTTGATGGGGACGCCCTGCACGTCGTGGGCGACGGCCTTCTCGCCGATGGAGATGACCGTCCCCTTGTCCTTGTGGCGCCACGTACGCAGGGGTGCGCCGCGGACGGCGCGCGCGAGGTTCTCGCCGGCGACCTCGGCGGCCTGCCAGGCGGCCTGCGCGGTCGGCGGGGCGATGTCGTCGTCGCCCTGGTCGATGAGCGCGGAGTCGCCGATGGCGAACACGCGGTCGTCGCTGGTGAGGAAGTCCGACTCGGCGAAGATGCGGTTCGAACGCTCGTCCTTGTCGACCTCGAACTCGGAGACCTCCTCCTGGCCGGTGATGCCGCCGGTCCACAGGAGCACGTCGTAGTCGAGCGTCTCCGGCTCCTCGTCCTCGCCGCCGCCGAGGTAGACGCGGTCCTCGTCGACCTTCGAGATGAAGTCGCCCGTGAGGATGTCCACGTCGGCCTCCTGGAGGCGCTTGCGGAGCGCGCCCTGCACCTCGGGGTCGTTGCCCGGGAACACCTCGTCGAGCCCCTCGACGAGCGTGATGTCGATGGGCGCGCGGTTGTCGTCACGGTAGCCCGCGATTTCGCCGCAGGACTGGATGCCGGAGAGGCCGGCGCCGCCGACGAGCACCTGTGCGGGCTCCTCGCGGGTCGCGTCGGCCGCGGCCTCCTTCACCGCCGAGTGGACCTCGCGGGCGTCGTCGAGACCCTTCAGCGTGAGCGAGTGCTCGGCTAGCCCCTCGATGCCGTAGAACGCCGTCGCCGTGCCGAGGGCGACGAGCAGGTAGTCGTAGTCGACCGTGCGCTCGTCGTCCAGCGTGACGGTCTGGTCGTCGGGGTCGACGTCGACGACGCGCCCGCGGACGAAGTCGGTCGACGGCTCCTTGATTTCGCTCACCGGGATGGCGATGTCCGATTCGACGGACGGCTCGCGAATGGCGCGGTGGACCTCGTGGAGCACGAGGTGGTAGTCCTGCTCGGAGACCCACGTCAGCTCGGCTTCGCCGTCGTCGATCTCGTCTTCGAACGCTTTCACCGCGCCGGCACCGGCGTACCCGGCACCGAGTACGACGACCTGTGAACTCATAACCGAGTGTCCGGAGCCCTCCGACAAAAACGGTTTGAAAGCGTCGTCTACGGCCGCCTCGGCGTGTGAAACGGTGTCGCGGTGAGTGGTACCACCCGAGGGCCGGAGCCACCACGAAACTTATGTCGACCTGTCGTCACTCGGTGGTATGCGCCGCCGCCACGCCCTCCAGGCGCTCGTCGCGAGCGCCGGCCTCACCGGCTTCGCCGGCTGTCTCAGCGGTTCGACGCCCGGCGCCGACCCGACCGAAACCGACGACGGCCCGCCCGCATCGGACGGACAGGACGCCCGAACCGACGGCGGCCCGTACTCGGTCGTCGGCGTCGAATCGCCCCAGTACGTCTTCCGCCTCAACGACATGGGCAACTCGCCCGGCGGTCCGGTGCCGACCCTCGACGACCTCGACGCGAGAGAGCGCAGAGTCGTCGACGCGGCCGCCTCCGACGGGTACGAGACGAGCGACCCGCCGACGTGGCTCGTCCGGTTCCTCGCCGGGACGCGGTTCGTCGAGCGAGACGGCGAGTTCCTGCGTCTGCACCACACTCTGCCCACCTACCGTATCGAGGCTGAGGCGGTTACCCGCGACGATGTTCCGGGCGCCGTCGCCGACACGGAGACCTACATGGAGGCGGTGACCTACGACGGCCGCCGCATGTCGGGGCTCCTCCGCATCGCACAGGACGAAGCGAACGGAGCCGCCCTCACCCACGTCTGGCCGTCGCTTCGGGAGCTCTTCGAGACCTACGACGCCGTCGAGTACCACGGCGAGGTCGTCGCCTTCGAGTTGACCGAGGAGGACCCCGGCCCCCCGTACCGCGTCACCGCCGAGCCGGCGTCGTTGTCGGCCGTCGCCGGAGGGTCGGTGTGGAACGTCGGCGAGGAACCGCCGGCCGTTCGCCGAGTCGTCCGTGCGGCCGGGGAGGCCCGCGGGACCTACGCGCTCGACGACCCGCCCGAGGGGTTGATGGAGCACCTCGACGCTCACGAGTACGCCTACCTCGACGGCCGGTTCTACTGGGTCGGCGTCGAGTCACGCGAGCGGCTCCCGCTCGCGATGGACGCGAGGTTCACGGATGAGGGTCGGCTCGAACTGGCCCTCCGGAACCGCGCCGACACCGTGCTCGAACTCATGGTCGGTGCGCCGCGACCGTTCGGGGTCGTGCACTGTCACCCCGAAGGCGACCCCGACGCGCGCCACCTGCTGTGGACCGACGCCTACGAGGAGAGTACCCACGTGAAAACCGAGAGGCGCTCGGTGACGATGGTTCAGGACATCGGTCTGGTGGTCGACCTCTCCCCGGGCGAATCGGTCACCGAGACGTACGAACTCCCCGACCTCTCCCCCGGTCGCTACGTCGTCGACGACACGGTCGCCGTCTCGTTCCCGGACGACCGGGAGGGTGGGACGTTCCCGTACCGGGTGACGTTCGAGGTGCGCTGAGGAGCTACGGGACCGCTCAGAGCGACAGGCCCGCGTGCCAGTGGTCCGCGCCGGCCTCCCGCTTTACCTCGTCCATCCGCGCGAGGTACTTCACCGCGAGGCTCGCCGTCTCGGCCGCCTTCGACTCGCCCTCGGTGCGGAACTCCCCCGTGACGCGGTTGGCGTACACCGAACAGACCGCGCCGGCTCGGAGCCCGTAGATGTTCGCGACGGTGAGGAGCGCCGAGGCTTCCATCTCGATGTTCTTCACGTTGGCCTCGCGGAGGTCGGAAACGAGGTCCTCGGAGCCGGCGGCCTCGAACCCCTCGAAACCCGGGCGGCCCTGCCCGGCGTAGAAGGAGTCGGCGCTCATCGTCAGGCCGACGTGGTAGTCGTGGCCCAGTTCCTCGGCGGCGGCGACGAGCGCGGAGACGACCTCCTCGCTCGCGACGGCGGGGTAGTCCTCGCGGACGTACTCGTCGCTCGTCCCCTCCTGTCGCACGGCGCCGCGGGTGATGACGAGGTCGCCCACGTCCATCCCCTCCTGGATGGCGCCACAGGAGCCGACGCGGATGAAGGTGTCCGCCCCGACGCGGGCGAGTTCCTCGACGGCGATGGCGGCCGAGGGGCTGCCGATGCCGGTCGACGTGACCGAGATGGGGGCGTCGTCGTAGGTCCCCGTCGCGGTGCGGTACTCGCGGTGGGACGCGACCTCCTCGCTGTCGTCCCAGAGGTCGACGACCTTGTCGACGCGCTCGGGGTTGCCCGGGAGCAGGACGCTGTCCGCGACCTCCCCCTCGGCGACCTCGATGTGGTACTGTCGCTCCGCGTTCGGGTCCTCGCTGTCGCCCGTCGAACTCGAACCGTCTCCGTCGCTCATACCGGGCGTCGTCGGGGCGTACACATAACCGTGGCCTTCGCCGGTCGCTTCGGGGCGTGTTGGCCGGAAACGCCGCGGGTGAGAGACTGGAAAAGCTAACGTACGGGTGCTAGCGGCCGCACGCACTTAAACCGGCGTGGGTGTGGCTCACACACGCGCACGCGCGCACGAGCCTCAAGTCCGGACGGGCCTCAGTATCTGGTGAAGCCAATGGTACCTACCGACCGGAACGCGGAGGCGGTGGACCGCGTAGCGGGCGCCGACCGTGATGCCGTCGGCGCCGCCGCCGACCACGACGTCGACATCGACGTCGACTACGAGGAGGTCTCGGTCCCCGTACTCGTCGTCGGCGCCGGTGCGGCGGGCGCGCGGGCCGCCATCGCCCTGCGTCAGAACGGCGTCGAGCCGCTAGTCATCGGCAAGCGGGACCACGGCGACGCCCACACGACGTGGGCCGCCGGCGGCGTGAACGCCGCCCTGGGCACGCACGACCCCGAGGACGACTGGACGATTCACGCCGCCGACACCTTCGACGAGGGCCACTTCGTCAACGACCCGACGGCGGTCGAACTCGTCGCCCGCGAGATGCCGGACCGCATTCGGGAGTTGGCCGACTGGGGGATGCCGTTCGACCGCACGCCGGAGGGCGACATCGACCAGCGATACTTCGGCGCACAGTCGTACCGCCGGACCTGCTTCGTCGGCGACCGCACCGGCGAGGCGATGCTCGACACGCTGGTCGCGAAGGCCCAGGAACTCGAGATTCCCTACCGCGACAACGTGATGGTGACCCGCCTGCTCTCGGACGGCGAGCGCGTCCACGGCGCCGTCGCGTACGACATGGAGGACGGGGGCTTCGTCCTCTTCCGTGCCGACGCCGTCGTCCTCGCCGCGGGCGGGTTCAGCGCCGTCTACGACCGGCACTCCTCCCGCGACGAGGAGAACAACGGCGACGGCCCCGCGCTGGCCTACGAGGCCGGTGCGACGCTGATGGACACCGAGTTCGTCCAGTTCCACCCGACCGGGATGGTCCAGGACCCGGACTGGGAGGACGACTGGGGCGGCCGCCTCGTCACCGAAGCCGTCCGCGGCGAGGGCGGGCGTCTGTTCAACGCCGACGGCGAACGCTTCATGGAGAAGTACTCGCCCGAGCAGATGGAACTCGACGCCCGAGACGTGGTCGCGCGCGCCATCGCCCGGGAGGTGCGCGAGGGCCGCGGCACCGAGAACGGCGGCGTCTTCCTCGACATCTCCCACCGCGAGCGGGAGTTCGTCGAGCGGCGCCTGCCGCGGATGTACGAGCGGTTCAAGTCGTTGGGCATCGACCTCGCCGAGGAGCCGGTGGAGGTCGCCCCCACGGCCCACTACACGATGGGCGGCGTCGACGTGGACTTCCGAACCGGCGAGACGGGCGTGGCGGGGCTGTACGCCGTCGGCGAGACCGTCGCCGGGGTCCACGGCGCGAACCGCCTCGGCGGCAACTCGCTCGCCGAGACCGTGGCCATCGGCAAGCTCGTCGGCGACCACGTCGCGGGCGCCGTCGCGTCGATGGGCGAAGGCGAGAGTCACGACGAGGAGGGCCACGGGGCGCTCCCCGACGGGCTCCGCGCGCTCGCCGAACGCGGGTTCCGCGCGCTCGCCGACCTCGAAGCGTCCGACGGCGACGTCGCGCCCGAGGAGCTCCACGCCGAACTCGGCCGGCTGATGGACGACTGCGCCGGCATCCTCCGCGACGAGGCGCGCCTCCACGAGGGGCTCGACCGGCTCCGTGAGCTTCGTGACCGGACGGGCGACCTCCAAGTCGACGGGGACCGCACGAGCCTCGACTTCGAGTACGCGGTCGACCTCGCGTTCTCGTTCACGATGGCCGAGGCGATTCTCCGCGGCGCGCTCGTCCGCGAGGAGTCGCGCGGTGCCCACTTCCGGTCGGACTTCCCCGAGCGGTCCGAGTCGTGGCGAAAGAACGTCCTCGTCCGCCGCGGTGACCTCGGGATGGCGCTTTCGACCCGGCCCGCCGGACTGCCGAGCGAGGCCGTACAGGAGGCCATCGACGAGGGCCACGAGCTGAGCTACCACCACCTGGAGTAGCCGACGCCGGCTCCGTCCGCCCAGCTACTCGTTCGTCCCCTCGCCCTCCTTCGCCGCGTTCAGCGTGTCCAGCGAGATGGTGTTCGGGATGAGTTCGTCGAGCGTGTACTCCGTCGTCTCCCCGTCGCCCTCGTCACAGACGACGACCATGTCGGCCTCGCCGAACTCGGCGAGGGTCTGTCTACACATCCCGCAGGGGGTGACGCCGTCCTTGACCGCTGAGGTGACGGCGATGCGTTCGAACTCGGTGTGGCCGTTTTTGACGGCCTCGGCGACGGCCACCTCCTCCGCGTGGAGACTGTTGCTGTAGTTCGCGTTCTCGATGTTGCAGCCGACGAACGTCTCGCCGTCGCTCGTCAGCAGGGCGGCGCCGACGCGATACTCGGAGTACGGGACGTAGGCGTCGTCGAGGACGCCGCGTGCGAGTGCTATCAGGTCGTCCGTCATGGCGGCGGCTACGGCGGGGGTCGGTTTATAGCTCGGCGTCGCGGTCGGCCCGCCGGGGACGGCCCGCCGCCGGCTTCGGAAAGAGTCTATACCGTCCGGTCCCGACCCCCGGACGTGAACGGACGAGAGTCGAGCGACGGGACCGGGGGTGAGGCCTCGGACGGATTCGACGCGGCCGACACCGGCGGAAGCCGTTACCGAGGGCGACGCGCGCTTCTGCTCGTCGGGCTGGCCGGCGTGTTGTCCGGCGGGGTCCTCGGCGCGTTCGCCGGGTCGAACAGCGCGGAGACGGTGCCGACGGTCGACCTCTTCGGGCTGGTGACCGTCCAGACGTCGGGGACGACGCTCGGGGTGTTCGGCGCGTTCGTCGGGCTGGCTATCGTCGCGCTCCTGTTCGGGCTGGTGGAGGTCGCGAGCCGGCTCGAAGACCGCGGCGTGTGAGCCGGGGCGAAACCGGGGAAGCGCACCCCTTTTGTCCGCGGCGACCCGACCGACTGTATGGACGGGACCACGGCCGAGGAGAGCACCCCGCCGCAACTCGAGAACGACCGGAACCGGAAGCAGGCGGTGCTGTACACCCTTCCATTCCTCGCCATCGGCCTCGGCTGTGTCGTGCTCCTGTTGCTGTGGGGGTTGGAGCCGCTGTGGGGGTTCGTCATCATCCTGCCCATCCTCTTCTGTTCGATGCTCACCTACATCGTGTTCAGCACCGACTTCCTCGAAGGTCGGACGTGAGCGGGTTCGTCCGGGTTCGAGCGATTCACCGACCGGTGTCGTACTTGTAGGTCGCCTGCTCCGGGTCGATGCCGAAGTCCTCCGCCGACTCCTCGGGTTCGTTCGCCCCCTCCGCCTGTGGTGTCGCGGTCTTGAACGCCTCGCGCAGGCGCTCCGGCATCTCGAACTCGTCGACCGGAAGTCGCATCCCGACGACCTCGCTCCCGTCGTCGGGGGCGCCGTCGCGTTTCTCCGAGAGCCGGTCGCGGATTCGTTCGGGGAGTTCGTCGCCGGTCACCGGCTCGAAGCCGAACTGTGCGAGGAAGTTCGGCGCCGGAGTGAGCGAGTAGACGACGGCGAACCCGTCGGCGGCGGCCTTGTCGACCAGTCGCTCGACGACGTGGGCGCCGACACCCTGCCCGCGCCACGCCGACAGGGTCCCGATGCCGGTGAGCTCACAGCAGTCGTCCGCTTCCTCGCCGTCACCGGCCTTGTGGATTCTGAGTCGTCCGAAGCCGGCCTTCTCGTCGTTCGTCTCGTCGACGGCGATGACGTAGTCCCGCGAGCGGAAGGCCACGTCGTCGAGCCCCATCGCCTCGATGTGGTCCAACAACCAGACCTCGTCGCGGTTCTTGGCGTCGCGGACGTACATGGCAGGAACTAGTCGTGGACGACGAAAAAGCGTTTCCCGCGCTCGAGGGGCGTCCCACTCTCGACGAGCCGGGTTGCCTCCGACTCAGTCTTCGCGGTGTTCGACGCCGACGTAGGCGGACTGTCCGGGCCACTCGGCACCCCGGAGGGAGGCGAGGACGACGCCGACGGCCCGGTGGTTGCCGTCGACGACGAACGGCGGCTCCTCGTCGGCGACGACGACCAGCCCCGGCATCGACTCCCCGTCGGCGACCGCCTCGGCGACGCCGAGGACGGTCTCGAGGTCCTTTTCGAACTCGGCCGCCACGGCGTCGGGGTCCTCGGGGTAGTCGACGCCCGCGGCGGTCTCGGCGTCGTGGACGGTCCGCGCCGCGCTCTCGATACGGTCGTCCTCGGCGACCTCGCGCCACCCCTCGTCGTCGTCGCCCTTGATGACCCGGGTGGCGGCGAGTTCGTCCTCGCGGAGGTCGACGCGGTACCAGTCGAGGTCGCGGTCGTCGAACGTCGCCACCGCTATCGGCTTCCGGCGCAGGAGCGCCGCGAGGCGTTCCTCGGCCGTGAGCGAGCCGACCTCGAGGTCGGGGTCGTCCTCCTCTTCGAGCTCCTCGGCCAACCAGTGGGCGACCACCTCGTCTTCCGGAACCGATGCACCCTCCTCGCGTACCCGTTCGGCGAGCGTCACTGTGTCCCTCCGGTACGACACCCCCGTATACGAGGGCATCGGCCGCGCCGGGTCGAGCGGACGCCCGGCGACCCGCGACGGGGCACACGTTCATCCACTCGGCGAGCGTACTGTGACGGGCAGATGTCACAAGATACACCGGTTCACGACGGCGGCAGCGACGAGCGGGAACAGGGCGTGGAGTTCGGCGACCTCGCCGACGAGTTGGCGGCGGCCGACTACCCCCTCACCCTCGAGGAACTGCTGAGCGAGCACGGCGACGAGACGCTCGTCCTCGGCGACGAGACGACGACGCTCCGCGAGGTGCTCGAACCGCTCGGCGAGGACGAGTACGCGTCCGCCGAGGAGGTCAGGGAGGCCGTCATCGGCATGGTCGGCGACGAGGCGGTCGGCCGGAAGCGCTACAGCGACCGCGGCGGGGAGACGCCCGCCGAGGACGACGAGGACGAGTCGTTCTGAGCGTCTGCCGGCGGTCGGGTCGGATTCGCCGTCCGACTCGGAGTACTCCATCCGCCCCGCGAAACCAACACGGTCGTTCGTTCGGTAAGTTACTTCACATCGGCGACGGAACCGACTCGCATGGACACCGTCCCCGACACCGACGAAGTCGTCCACGTCCCGGACGACGAGTTCGTCGCGTCGACGAACATCGCGCAGTTCATGCGAGCGCACGGCATCGAGGACTACGAGGAGCTCATCGCCCGGACGACCGGCGACGTGCCGGGCGAAGCGGACTCGGGCGTCGACTGGTTCTGGGACACCCTCCCGGACTACCTCGGCATCGACTGGTACACCGAGTACGACACGGTCCGGGACGACAGCGACGGGCCGCAGTTCACCGACTGGTACCCCGGCGGCGAACTGAACATCGCACACAACGCCGTCGACCGCCACGCCGCCCGCGACTCCGGCACCCGAAACTCGGTCGCGACCATCTGGGAGGGCGAGGACGGCGAGGTCCGACAGGTCACCTACCACGAACTGAAACAGGAGGCGAACCGGGTCGCGAACTACCTCGAGTCCGTCGACGTGGACACCGGCGACACCGTCGCGCTGTACATGCCGATGGTGCCCGAGGTCGTCTCCATCCTCTACGGCTGTCTGAAGGTCGGCGCCATCGCCGTTCCGATCTTCTCCGGGTTCGGCGTCGACGCGGTAGCGACCCGCCTCGACGACGCCGACGCGTCAGTCGTGTTCACCGGCGACGGGTTCTACCGCCGGGGCTCCCCGGTGACGCTCAAGGAGACCCTCGACGACGCCATCGACGAGGTCGGCGGTGTCGAGCACACGGTCGTCGTCGACCGCCTCGGCGCGAGCGACCCCGAGAGCGACGTGGACATCGTCTGGACGCTCCGCGACGACTGGTGGCACAAGGTCGTCGACACACAGGACGACGAGTACGACACCAAGGCGCTCCCCTCCGACCAGGAGTCGATGCTGCTGTACTCCTCGGGCACGACCGGGAAGCCGAAGGGCATCGTTCACACCCACGCCGGCATCCAGCTCCAGACGGCAAAGGAGATATACTTCGGCTTCGACCACCGGCCCTCGGACCGGTTCTTCTGGGTCTCGGACATCGGCTGGATGATGGGGCCGTGGACGCTCGTCGGCAACCACACCTTCGGCGGGACGGTGTTCATGTACGAGGGCGCCCCCGACCACCCCGGTCCGGACCGCTTCTGGGAGATGATAGACCGCCACGACCTCACCGTCTTCGGCATCTCGCCGACCGCCATCCGCGCCCTGCGAAAACACGGTGACGGCCCACTGGAGGGCCACGACCTCTCCTCGCTCCGCCTCCTCGGCTCCACGGGCGAGCCGTGGGACCCCGAGTCCTGGATGTGGTTCTACGAGAAGGTCGGCGGCGGCGAGGCGCCCATCATGAACATCTCCGGGGGCACCGAAATCTGTGGCTGCTTCCTCATGCCGCTACCCATCCAGTCGCTCAAGCCGTGCTCGCTCGGCGGGCCGGGGCTCGGGATGGCCGTCGACGTCGTCGACTCGGCGGGCGAGTCCATCGCCGACACGGGCGAGCGCGGCTACCTCGTCGCCCGCGACTCCTGTCCGTCGATGACCAAGAGCCTCTGGGAGGGCGACGAGCGCTACCTGGAGGAGTACTGGTCGACGTGGGAGGACCTCTGGGACCACGGCGACTGGGCCCAGAAGGACGCGGACGGCTTCTGGTTCCTCCACGGCCGCGCCGACGACGCGCTCAACGTGGCCGGCCGGAAGGTCGGCCCCGCCGAGGTGGAAGGGGCGCTCATCGAACACCGCGCCGTGAACCAGGCCGCCGCCGTTGGCGTCCCCGACGAGACGACCGGGACCGCCGTCGTCGCCTACGTCGTGCTCGAAGACGGCGTCGAGGCGAGCGACGACCTCCGCGAGAAGCTCCGGAACGTCGTCGGCGACGAACTCGGCAAGCCGTTCCGCCCGCGGGAGGTGCTGTTCGTCGAGGAGTTCCCGAAGACGCAGTCGGGCAAGATTATCCGTCGGGCCATCTCCGCCATCTACCAGGGCGAGGAGCTCGGCGACATGAGCAGTATCGAGAACCCCGACTCGCTGGAGAAGGTCGAGCAGGCGTCGTAGCGTTCACCGCCGTCCCGACCCGCTCTCCTCGTCCGTCACTCCCGGGCCTCCCACTCCCGCCGGAGCAGGCCGTACTTCACGGCGTCGCGGTACTCCCCGTCGACGAACCGGACCTCGCGACCCCGGCCCTCGCGCTCGAAGCCGAGGGTCTCGATGAGCCCCTGTGAGGCCTCGTTGAAGTCGTAAGCGTCGGCGCCGAGGCTGTGGAGGTCGTAGGTCCGAAAGAGGTGGTCGAGAAAGAGCGTGGCCGCCTCCTTCCCGTACCCCTGGCCGTGGTGCTCGGGGACGAGCCACCACGCAAGCGAGGCGCGGTCCCAGCGGATGTGTCGAGCCATCACGGCGCCGATGGGTTCGACGTCGTCGTCCTCGTCGGGGTGGCCGACCGGGGCGTCGTCGTCTTCGAGACAGACGAGGAACTGGACGTTGTCGTCGTCGCCGTCGGTGATGTGCTCTTCCGTCTCGTGTTCGGTGTTCGGCGACACGGTGCCGAGGAGGTAGCGGATGTCGGGGTCGGTGCTGCCGCGCTGGAGGAAGCGGGCGTCCTCCTTCTCGGCGGTTCGAAGCGAGAGACGGTCGCCGCGTTCGACGATGGGACCGGGCATACGTCGAACGTCCACCGAGTGCCCATTAGACCTTTCCGGAAACGGGATTCAGTAGGATTACCGACTAACCAGGTCGGCCAGCGGTCCCGTCTCCGCCCACTCCCTCCTGAGCATGCCGTAGTGGCACACGTCGACGTACTCGCCGCGGACGAAGCGAGCCTCCCGGAAGCGACCCTCCTCCTCGAAGCCGAGTTTCCGAGCGACGCCGCGGGAGCCTTGGTTGAAGTCGAACGCGCGGATGTGCATCCGGTGGGTCGGGAACGACTCGAACACGTAGTCGGCGAAGCGAGCGATGCTCTCGGTGCCGTACCCCTCGCCCTGGTACTCGGGGACGAACCAGTAGACGAGTTCGGTGCGGTCCCAGCGGACGCCCTTGGCGGCGACCATCCCGATGGGTACGGGTCCGTCGTCGTCGGCCTCGCCGTCCCCCTCGGGTTCGTCCTCGTCCTCCCCGTCCGCGCCCTCGACGCAGACGAGCAGGCTGACGCCCTTGTCGTTCTCGACCCACTCTTCGATGTTCGACTCGGCCTGGTTCTCGTTCTCGGGCATGCTCGACCCGAGCGGGACGCGAATCTCGGGGTCGGCCGACGAGCGTTGCATGAACGCGGCGTCGTCGCGCTCGACCGTCCGAAGCGTGACACGGTCGCCGTGGAGGACGGCTGGTCCTGGCATGTGCCGAGGGTCACGCCGTCCCGCTATAACGGTTGTTCGACAGCGGTTCACAGTGACACGGCGGGGTACTCCTCCGTGCACCGGTCCCGAACCGCGCTATCCGTCGAACACGTCGGCTCCGACCACGACGACCGATTCCGGGACTCCCGCTGTCTCCTCGGTCGAACCGACTACGGCTACGTCCGCCGGTTCGGGGTCGTCGCCGGCGACGATGGTCCCACCGGCGAGGAGCGGCGCGACGAGACCGGCGACGACGGTCCCCGGACGCTCGAGTGTGCCGCGGACGGCTACCTGCGTCTCTGCGTCGAGGCCGAAGTCGCCGACGATGAACTCGGCCCTGTCGAGCGTCTCACGGTGGCTCAGGGTCGTCTCGTCGTCGCCGGCGACGAGCACGGGGTCGTCGGGACTCACGTCGTACGGCGGGATAGCGGGGTTCTCGCTCCACACGTCGGTCTCCCAGTGAATCGTCCCCGGCCGTTCGGGGCGGTCGCCGTAGACGAACAGTTTGCTCCCCGGTGTGAGTTCGTGGTCGTCCTCCGCGGCGGTCGGCACCAGCACCGCCCGGGCGTCGCTAGCCGGACGCGGGCCGAACCGTGTGACGGCGCCTATCGACGCCGCCCCGAGGAAGGTGAGAACGGGTGCCGGGTGGGCGACGGCCGCGACCTCGACGTGCCGGCCGGCGGCGACGCCGTAGTGACGGAGGACGTTGCCGGCCTTCCACGCCGTCGTACAGAGGTCGTGATAGGAGTACGACTCCGCGCCGTCGAGCCGGAAGGCGGGGCGGTCGCTCCGGCGCTCTCGGGCGACGAGCTCTCCGAGGACGTTCATGTCCCGAGTCGGGACGGAGCCGGCAAAAGAGCGCCGCTCCGGTCCCTCGGAGCTCAGGGTGCCCCGGCGACGACGAACCGCGCCGGCTGGTCGCCGACGTGGAGCTGTCGCAGCGCGTCCGGCGACACCCGAACCGCGTCACCCGGCGCGAGGTCGACCGTCTTACCGTCGACCGTCATCGTGGCCTTCCCCTCCAGCAGGAGGTACACCTCCTCGTGGTTCTTCTCGCGGTGGTGGTGCTCTTTTCCCTCCCAGCCGGGGTCGCACTCGACGACGGTGACCCCCAGCGACTCGCAGTCGAGGGCGTCGCGCATGAAGTACATCCCCTCGCC
Organism: Halobium salinum; assembly: GCF_026586625.1. GTDB lineage: Archaea > Halobacteriota > Halobacteria > Halobacteriales > Haloferacaceae > Halobium > Halobium salinum. Next base: position 54,417 of record NZ_JAODIW010000010.1, read on the forward strand.
GACCTCGTCGACGTCGCGGTAGTTGACCTTCGTGTGGGCCATGTCACCGAGGTACGTGCTCGGGCGGGAAGTAACTTCGCGGCGTCACGTCGGGTGGAGTTATGGCCGCCCGGTGCGTCGGCGGCGTCGTGACCCCCGCACCGAACCCCGATGTCGGCTCCGACGCCGACCCGCATCCGTCCCTGGCGGCCGACTTCGAGCGCTTCGCCGACTGGTGTGTGGGCACCTCACCGCTGTACGAGCGCCTCTCTCGGGTCGTCGCCGCCGACGGGGACCTCCTCGCCGTCGCCGCCGCCGTGCCAGCGGGCAAGACGCCCCCGAATATGCTGTTCGCTGCCGTCCAGTTCCTTCTGCTCCGCGACGCGGACCACCGACTCGGCGAGTACTACCCGAGTGTCGCGGCCGACGCGGGGTCGGCCGCTCCGGTCGACGACGACCTCGCCGCCGCCTTCCGCGAGTTCGTCCTCGACCACGAGGCGGACCTGCGCGAAGTGTTCGACACCCACCGCACGCAGACCAACGCCGTCCGGCGCTGTGCGGCGCTGCTTCCCGCCTTCGAGTACGTCTCTCGACGGGTCGACCGCGAGCCGCTGGCGCTCGTCGAGGTCGGTCCGAGCGCCGGGCTCAACCTCGTCTGGGACCGCTATCGCTACGAGTACGGCGACGCCGGCGCGTTCGGCGACGCGGACGCGACGGCCACCGTCGACTCCCGGGTCCGCGGCGGGTCACCGCCGTTCCCGGACCCGCCGGAGGCGGTCCCCGAGGTGACCTCCCGCGTCGGCGTCGACCTCTCGCCGTTAGACGTGACCGACGCCGACGACGTCGCCTGGCTCCGCGCGCTCGTGTGGCCGGAGCACCGGGACCGCCACGCGCTCCTCCGAGACGCCGTCGAAGTCGCCGCCGCGGACCCGCCCGAGTTGGTCGCGGGCGACGCCCTCGACACCGTCCCGGAACTCGTCGCCGAGATTCCCGACGACACACCGGTCTGTCTGTTCGACACCAACGTCCGCTACCAGTTCGACGAGTCGATGCGCGAGCGCTACGACGCCGTCGTGGCCGACCTCGGCACAGATAGAGAACTCCACTGGCTCACCGGCGACGAGGGGGTTATCGACGAGGAGGCAATCTACCTCGACCACGCCGCCGTCCGCGACGGCGACCTCAACTGGACACGGCTGGCGACGTACCAGCAGCACGGCCGCTGGGTGGAGTGGCTAGCGGCCTGACCCACTGTGCGGGGGAAGACATTTGTCCCGATTTCGAGAACTGTGCGGCGTGCCCTCCACTCACAGCACGCGACGGCGGTTTCTGACGACGGTAGCGGCGCTCGGGCTGGCGACCGGAAGCGGGTGTGCAGGCGTCGCTCCCTCGTTCGGTGACGGCAGCGGTGACGACAGCAACGGCGGCGGGACGACGCTCTCGCTCGACCTGCACCGGTTCGACGGGTCGCTGGCGGCCCGACACGTCGTCGCCCTGAGCGAGACCCGGCCGTCCTGGGACGAGACGGCGTTCGAGGCCGCGCTGAACGGCTCCGACTACACGCTCCGTGGTCGGCTGCCGTTCCCGGGGAGTTCCGAGGACCGACCACAGTACGTACGCCGGAACGGGACCTACTACCGACTCGACTCGGTCGTCGTCGGCCAGGAGACGGTCACGCACCCGGTACTTCGTCTCTACACGGTCGGTCGGCTCACCGAACTCGACGACCCGCCCGAGCACGTCTCCAAGGAGTCCCTCCCCGAGATGGACGCGCGGGCGGTAGAGGTCGCTCAGATGGCGGCACGAGCGCGGGGGAACGTCGGTGGGGTCCCGTGGGGGTTGGTCGAACGCGGTGGCACGGTCTACCGCAGCGACGACGCGGAGGCGCAGAGCGAACTACTCGGCCCCGACGCACCGAGCCACGTCTCCTACCGCGACCGACTCTACCGCATCGAGGTCACGAGAGAGACGTTCCACGAGACCGTCCGTCGGCCGGACGTCGACCCGGTTGCCGAGACGGACACCGAACTCGAATCGGTGCTTCGGGGTCGGCTCGTCGACGCAACTCTCGACCCCGACGCCCTCTCGCCCGACGAGCGTCGGATTCTGGAGACCGCGGAGTCGAGCCGGGGGTACGAGGCGACCCATCCCTTCCCGGAGCCTCTCGTCTCTCTGTTGAAGAGACTCGGTCACTACGCGTACGTCGACGGCAACGTCGCCAAGGATGCCGGCGTCGACCCCGATGGCGGACGACACCTGCTGCGGTACGGCGGCGGGTACGCCGAGTACTCGCTACGGCTCGACGGAGGTGGAGACAACTGAAACGGGGAACTCACCGACCGCGGAGAGAGCGAGGGCCCCGTGGACCGAGACAAGGCAGAACGGAGCGGTGCGGTGTGGTGCGGAGTGGGGCAGAGTCGATGCGGGACGGTGGGTCGTGCGTGTCGCACCGCGAGCGAGGGCCGGAGGCCCGAGCGAGCGGGTCTTTTTGGTCGAGCTTTTTGCGCCGAGTGGTGGGCGCGCAGCGGCCACCCGAGGTGTAAAAAGGTCGGTTATAGGGAGTTCTTGATCTTCTCGAAGAAGCCTTCCTTGACCTCGACCTCGTCGCCGCCGGCCTCGGCGAACTGCTTGAGGGCTTCCTTCTGCTCTTTGTTCATGTCCTGTGGCGTGACGACCTGGACGGTGACGTAGAGGTCGCCGTCGCCGCGGCGGCGGAGGCGGGGCATCCCCTTGCCTTTCAGACGGAAGCGCTCGCCGCTCTGGGTCCCCTCGGGGACGTCGAACTCGACGGTGCCGTCGAGGGTCTCGATGGTGAGGGTGTCGCCGAAGACGGCCTGCGGGAAGGAGACGGCGGCCTGGTGGTAGAGGTCGTCGCCGTCGCGCTCGAACTCGTCGTGGGGTTCGACGGTGATTTCGACGAGCAGGTCGCCCTTCGGCCCGCCGTTCTCGCCGGGGGCGCCCTCGCGCTCCATCCGGAGGGTCTGGCCGTCGCGGATGCCGGCCGGCACCTCGACGGTGAGGGTCGCCTCCTCGCGAACCATCCCCTCGCCGCCGCAGGTCGAACAGGACTCGTCGTACAGTTCGCCCTCGCCGCCACAGCGCCGGCAGGTCTGAGTCTGCTGCATCCGGCCGAACGGGGTCTGCTGGACGGTCGTCTGCTGTCCCTCCCCGTTACACTGGGGACACGTCTCCACGTCGGCGTCGGGCGGGTGCCCCTCCCCGTCGCAGTCGGGGCAGGTCTCGGGCCGGGTGATGGTCATGTTCGTCTCGACGCCGTCGTAGGCGTCCTGCAGGTCGATGGTCAGGGAGGTGCGGAGGTCGGCGCCCTGTCGGGGTCGGTTGCCGCCGCCCCCGCCGCGGCCACCGCCGCCGAAGATGTTGTTGAAGAGGTCCTCGAAGCCGCCGGCGCCGTTGCCGCCCATCCCGCCCATGCCGCCGAAGGGGTTGCCGCCGCCCCCGCTGCGACCGCCGTCGAAGCCGCCCTGCTTCTGAGCCTGTTCGAAGCGGTCGTGACCGAGTCGGTCGTACGCGGAGCGTTTCTCCTCGTCGGAGAGCACCTCCTTCGCCTTCTTGACTTTCTGGAACTTCTCCTGTGCGTTCGGGTCGTCGCTGACGTCCGGGTGGTACTCGCGGGCCTTCTCCCGGTAGGCGTCCTTGATCTCGTCCTCGCCGGCGTCCCGCGACACCCCGAGCACGTCGTAGAAGTCCTCGCTCATCGGTTGTGTCGCCTGTAATCCGGCGAGATACTTGAAAAGCGCGCTTGTCGGTGAAACGGACGGAGCCACCACGCTCCGCCCGAACCGTTCGCGTCGCGGCGTCCGCCTCGGCGGGGACGCCGCAGGTGACACACCATCGGTCGGCCACCACGCCGCCGATTCGACCGGTCGCCGCCGCGTGGCGGGCCTCTCGCCCGCACGGCCTGCGTCCGGTCACCACAGCCGGTTCCGGCCGGCGACGTGCCGGCCGCGTCGTCGACCCTATCGGGTCTACGTCTGTCGCTCGAACGACTGCTCGCCGCAGCGTCGACACGTCGTCACCCGACACGGCGTCCGTGCGAACTTCTCGTTCTCGTCGCGGACGCGGTCGTTGTGAGTCGCTTCGAGTTCGATACTCACGTCGTGTGGGGTCTGCTCGTCGCAGTTCGCACAGCGCTCCGCCTGATACTCCGTCGCCGTACTGCTGGATTGTGTCGTCATGGTTGGCATTCCGGAACGAGGAGCCGATATGCGACCCGCGCTCGGGTGCGCGAGCGTCGCCGCGGTCCCGTCACAGGGACGGACGCACAGTGTAGACGACTCGTCCACTACTGGCCAACGCCTCCTCCCGGATAGGTCGTGGCCCTACACAGTTAAGCGATAGTTGGAAAAGCGAACGGTGTCGACGGGTTCGCGGAACCCGGTCCCCGGCGTCGACCGGTTCGGGCCGCGGAGGCCGGATTCGGCGCGCGACTGGTCGTCGTCCGAGTCGACGGTTCGTCGGACGGTTACGCGTCGTTCTCGTCGTCGTCCACGTCCTCGAAGTCGGCGTCGACGTATTCGTCGTCGCCGGCGTCCGCGTCGCCGCCCACGTCGCCCATATCACCCATACCGCCGGCACCTGCGCCGGCGCCACCGGGGCCGCCCGCGGCGCCGCCCGCACCGCCGGGGCCGGCCTGGGCCTGCTGCTGGTACATCTGCTTGCCGATCTCCTGGAGTTCCTTCGAGAGTGTCTCGACGGCCTCCTCGATCTCCTCGGTGTCGGCGTCGTCGTCCTCGAGGACGGCCTCCACGTCCTCGATGGAGCCCTCGATGTCCTCGCGGAGGTCGTCGTCGACGTTCTCCTCGTTCTCCTCCAGCAGGGTCCGGGCGCGCTGGACCGTGCTCTCGGCCTCGTTGCGGGCCTCGATGCGCTGGCGGCGCTCCTGGTCCTCTTCGGCGTGCTCCTCGGCCTCCTGCTGCATCCGGTCGATCTCCTCGTCGGAGAGGCCGGCGCCGCCCTCGATGGTGATGTCCTCGACGTTGCCGGAGCCTTTGTCTTCGGCCGAGACGTTGACGATGCCGTTCTCGTCGATGTTGAACGTCACCTCGATCTGGGGCGTGCCGGCGGGCGCGGGCGGGATGCCCGTGAGTTGGAACTCGCCGAGCAGCTCGTTGCTCTCGGCCATCTCGCGCTCGCCTTGGAAGACGCGGACCTGCACCGAGGTCTGGTTGTCCGCGGCCGTGGTGAATATCTTCGACTCCTCGGTCGGGATGGTGGTGTTCTTCTCGATGAGACGCTCGAACAGCCCGCCCTTCACCTCGATACCGAGGCTGAGCGGCGTCACGTCGAGCAGGACGATGTCGTCGACCTCGCCGCCGAGCACGCCGCCCTGGATGGCCGCGCCGAGCGCGACCGCCTCGTCGGGGTTGACGTTCTTCTTCGGCTCCTGGCCGATGAGCTCCGTCACCTTCTCCTGGACCTGCGGCATCCGGGTCGAGCCGCCGACGAGGATGACCTCGTCGATGTCCTCCTTCGAGTAGCCGGCGTCGGAGAGCGCCTGCTCGGTCGGCTCGACGGTGCGCTCGATGAGGTCGGAGGTGAGCGACTCGAACTTCGCGCGGGTGAGGCTCTGTTCGAGGTGGATGGGGCCCGAATCGGTGGCCGTGACGAACGGGAGGTTGATGTCGGTCTCCTTCCGGCTGGAGAGTTCGATCTTGGCCTCCTCCGCGGCGTCGCGGAGGCGCTGAAGCGCCTGGCGGTCCTCGCGGAGGTCGACGCCGTGGTCGTTTTGGAACTCGTCGGCGAGGTGGTCGATGATGGCCTCGTCCCAGTCGTCGCCCCCGAGGTCGTTGTCCCCGTTGGTCGCGACGACCTCGTAGACGCCGCCGCCGAGGTCGAGGACGGAGACGTCGAACGTGCCGCCCCCGAGGTCGTACACGAGGACGGTCTGGTCGGAGTCGTCGTCGAGGCCGTAGGCCATCGAGGCGGCGGTCGGCTCGTTGATGATGCGCTCGACCTCGAAACCGGCGATTTCCCCGGCGTCCTTCGTCGCCTGGCGCTGGCGGTCGTTGAAGTACGCGGGCACCGTGATGACCGCCTTCTCCACGTCGTCGCCGAGGTAGTCCTCGGCGTCGCGCTTGATCTTCTGGAGGATCATCGCCGAGAGCTGCTCGGGGGTGTAGTCCTCCCCGTCTATCTCGACGCTGTAGTCGTCCTCGCCCATGTGGCGCTTGATGGAGCGGATGGTGCGCTCGGGGTTCTGGACTGCCTGGTTCTTCGCGGGTTTCCCGACGAGTCGCTCACCGTCGTCGGTGAACGCGACGACGGAGGGCGTCGTCCGGTCACCTTCGCCGTTGACGATGATCTCGGGGTCGCCACCCTCCATCACCGCGAACGCGCTGTTCGTGGTACCGAGGTCGATACCGAGAATCTTGTTGCTCGCCATCTTGTGCGGGTTTACCGGCTTCCGGCGGTTAAACGTTACTAGATGGGGCGACAGCACCGGGGCGACGACCTCGCTCCCGTCGTGCGGTTTTCCGTGTGAGTCGTCGCCACAGGTCGGGGGATTTTTATCGAAGTGCGAGCCGCGTCACGACGACGCCCGAGTCGGGTCGCGATAAGAGTCGACACCGGTCGTTCGTGGCGTCTCGACGGCCGACTACGTCCTCGGGAGCGAGTCGCCGCTCGACACACTCGGCTCGAGGCGCGGAGCGTGGGAAGTGGGTGATGAAACGTAGAACGGCGAACGCCGAACCTCCGTCAGTCGATTCCGGGTTCGGGCCTACTCCTCGTCGCCCTTGCTCACCGTCACCTGCGCGGCGCGGATGACCTTGTCGGCCATCTCGTACCCCGGCTGGTACACGTCCTCGACGGTGCCCTCGGGCTGGTCGCTGTCGACGCGCATCATCACCTCGTGTCGCTGGGGGTCGGTCTCGGTGCCCGGTTCGGGCTCGATGACCTCGACGTTCTCCGACTCGAGCAGGCGGTCGAACTCCGAGAGCGTCGATTCGAGGCCGCCGCGGATGTCGGCGTCCGCGTCCTGGTCGAGCGCGCGCACGAGGTTGTCGCGCACCTTTACGACCTGCGAGACGAAGTCCTCGGTGGCGCGCTCCTTTATCTGGGCCTGCTTCTTCTTCGTCCGCTTCTTGTAGTTCTGGAAGTCTGCCTGCTTGCGCTTGAGGGAGTTCTCCAGTTCGGCGACGCGCTCCTCGCGGTCCTGCAGGCGGTCGTCGACGGCCGCGAGTTCGGACTCGAGTTCGGCCACGCGGTCGCCCAGGTCGAGCACCTCACGGGCGAGTTCCTCGTCGTACTCGGCGACGCGGTTCGCGAGGTCGTCGCCGGGGTGCCCCTCGGTCTCCTCGGCCGACGAGGCCTCGGCGCCGGCGCCGTCGGCGGGCGCCTCCGCGGCGTCGAAGTCGAACTGGCCGTCACGGTCGGCACCGTCCTGTTCACGACCCGCGTCGCGAGTCTCGTCCGCTCGTTTCTCTGCCGGGTCGGCACCGTCGGCGGCGTCGTCGCTCATGGTTCGACGGAACCGCTCGGCGGGTAAAAGGTTGAAGAAACGACGCGGCGACGGCCGGGGACGGCGAGGGATGGCGAAGGACGGCGGTTACGGTCGCTCGGCCGCGATGCGCTCGATTGCCCGGGAGAGCGTCTCGACGCCGATTCTGATGGTCTCCTCGTCCACGTCGAACGTCGACGTGTGGTGACCGCCGGGGTGGTCGGTGCCGACGCCGACGTAGGCAGCCTTCCCGCCGCGGTCCTGGACGTGCTGCATCAGGTACGTCGCGTCCTCGCTCCCGCCGAGGTCGTCGCTCCGGAGGACGGAGTCGACGCCGGTGACCCCGCCGGCGACCCCCTCGACCACGTCGACGACCGCGTCGTCGCTGACGGCACTGGGTGCCTCTCCCTCCGTAGAGACGTCGACCTCACAGCCGTGCATGTCCGCGGCGGCCCGGAGGACGCGCTCGGCGCGTTCGTGCATGTACTCCATCAACTCCGTGGTCTCGCCGCGTACCTCGCCCTCGACGAACGCCTCCTCCGGAATCACGTTCGTCGCCGTCCCGCCGCCGGCCATCCCGGCGTTGACGCGCGTCGCGCCGTCGGAGTGTCGCGAGATGCCGTAGAGGTTCCCGATGGCCGTCGCCATCGCCTGAATCGCGTTCTCGCCCTCCTCGGGCTTGGCGCCGGCGTGGGCCGGCGCGCCGGTGAACTCCGCGCGGAAGTGATGGACCGCGAGGAAGCCCGAGACGCCGGCGACGACTTCGCCGGTCGGGTGGTCGAGTCCGACGTGTACGGCCAGCAGGTAGTCCACGTCGTCGAGGTGCCCGCCCTCGGTCATCGGCTTCCCGCCGGCGACGAGTTCCTCGCCCGGTTGGAAGAACACCTTCAGCGTCCCCTCGAACTCGCTCTCGGCGACGGCGTCGAGCACGCCGAGTCCGATGGTCGCGTGGGCGTCGTGCCCGCAGGCGTGCATGAACCCCTCGTGCTCCGAGCGGAACCCCTCGGCGGCCGGGCAGTGCGTGTCGTCTTCGGACTCTCGAACGGGGAGTCCGTCGATGTCGACGCGGAGGCCGACGGTCGGACCGTTCTCGTAGTCGCCCTGTCGAAGAACGGCGACGGCGCCGGTGAAACCACCGTCGAGCGTCTCGAGGAGGTCCGCGCGGGCGCCCGCTTCGCGCGCCTGCTCGAACCACTCGTCGAGTTCGTCGTCGTCGGGGACCGAGAGACGGGTCTCGCCGAGCACCTCACGGCCGACGTACAGTTCGTCGAGCGGTCGCGTCTCCAGCTCGTCGACGATCCGTGCCGTGGTGTAGAACTCCCGCCAGGCTGGCTCGGGGTGTCGGTGGAGGTCGCGCCGGACCCTGCGGAGGTCGTCGTAGTCGAGGCTCATACCCGACGGAAGGGTCGGCCGGGCATAAGTCCGGCCGGTCGCCGTCGTCCCGTCGCCCCGTCGTCGGTCCACGCCGACTCATCGGCGGACGGGGACCACACGCGTCGAGAGGAGCCACGCCCCCTTCCGGTCGGGGTCCTCGATGAAGGCGACCCGCCGGCCACGTCTCTCGCGGTCGCGGCTGTCGTAACTGTCGCGGCGTTCGCGACTCCCGTCGGTCTCCTCACGACTCTCTCCCGCCCCTTCTTCACCGCTCTCCTCCGCCCCTTCCTCGCGGTACTCGGTGAATCGGGTCTCGAAACGCTCCCACCGGGGGTAGGGTGCCTCGTAGTCCCGCCGAGTCGCCCGTCGGTCGTCAGTCGTCACCGGTCACCGCCCGCCGGTACTCCCAGTGGCCCCGACAGTGCTCGGTGCAGAACAGCCGGACGACGAGGTCGTCGCCGCTCCGGTCGACCGCCGTGAAGTGCCACTGGCGCGGGTCGAACGCCTCTCCGCACCAGCCACAGTACCCGTCGCGGTCGATACCCGACAGGCCGCTTTCGGCGGGCGTATCGGGTCTGGAGACTGCGTCGACTGTGTCGAGGGTGTCCGACGGCGTCGCCGACGGCTCGTCGCTACCTGGGCACATCTCCATCACTCGCTCCGGCCGACCGGCCGACGGGGTGGTTCGACTGAACGGACGCCCCGGCGGCCGGCCCGATGGGTTCGACGGGTTCGACCGTCACCTCGGCCTCGTCGTCGTGACCCACGTCGACGACCACCAGCCACTCCTCGACGACGAACGAGACCGTCCCGCGCCGAGGGGTGGCTCGCGGCCCCGACCCGAACAGTTGCGTCAGTGCACTCAGGTCGGCGTAGTCGTGCAGACAGACGTCGAGTTCGTCGAATTCGACCCCCTTCGCACGGGCGAGTGTCTCTGCGATACCCAAACTCAACTGCCCGTCGCGGTCCGGCCCCTCCAATCTGATAGTCGCTCGCTGGTTCATACCCGGTGGAGGGGAAGCCGCCCCTTACCGATTCGTCGTTGATGTGTTGGGGCCGGAGCCGATTGGGGGGTAACTATCGTTAATCGGTCCCTCGAAGGCTCCCTCGCTCCCCGAACAGCACTTCGAGGAGTGTGCGCTCGCTCGCCCGGATGTGACGGTTCACGGTCGGCTGGGTGACCCCCAACATCTCGGCGACGTCCTGACCGTTCTTCTCGCGGGGCCACTCGAAGAATCCGGCGTAGTAGGCTGTTCGGAGCACCTCCTCCTGCCGGTCCGTGAGTCGGTCTCGCACACCGTCTTCGAACTCCCGCCGAGACATGACGGATTCGTCGAGTTCCCGGCGAGCGAGTAACGTCACGTCGCCGAACGCGTCCTCGAAGTACGTGATGAACCCTCGAACGTCGGTGCTCGTCGGCACCCTGACGGTGACGGTCGCCCGTCGGTCCGACACGTCGACCGTGTCGAGCAGCGCACCGCGCTCCAACAGGTCCGAGACGACGGCCGACTCCCCGACGGTGCACTCGAACAGACAGCCGTCGTCGGTCTCGGAGATTACGTCGACTCGTTCGACGGCCGTCGACGCTTCCGCTTCCCGCCTGACGGTCTCCGCGTCGACCCCCGACGCGCGGAAGAAGAGGTGGGTGAACCCGTCCGTCCGGTGGACGGTGTTCTCGAGGGTGAAGCGTCCGGCCGTCCCCGTGAGGAACCCGAACAGCGGCGTCTCCGTGGTGGGAACGTCGAACCGCAGTTCGGTACTTCGCTCGCCGACGAGCGCCCGCTTCCGGTCGAGGGCGTTCATCGCGTAGCCGATAGTCTCGCCCAGTTCGGCGAGCACCGCGGTCTCCATCGGGTCGAACACGTCCGGCGTGTCGGCGTACAGAGTCAACACGCCGTGGAGCGTGTCGCGGTACCGAATCGGGACGGTGACACAGGAGCGAAAGCCTCTGGAGAGCGCCGCTTCGCGCCACGGCTCGAACGCCGCGGCCGACAGGATGTCGGGTTGGACTTGCGGTTCGCCGGTCTCGACGGCGCGCGCGGCGGGGCCGACGCGTGCCGCGTCGTCGAGCGGGATGGTGACGTCGTCGAGGTAGCCCGCCCCGGCGCCCGCGCTCGCGGCCGGTTCGACGGCCTTCGCCGCTCGGTCGACGTGACCCACCCAGGCGAACGTGTACGGCTCGATGTCGACCAGCCGCTCGCACACCCCCCGCTCGATGGCCTCGTGGGAGTCGGCCCCGAGGAGCACGCCCGTGATATCCCGGATGGCACGGTTGACCCGATTCAGCCGGTCGAGTCGCTCGTTCTTCTCGGCGAGGTCGTCCCGGTGGGCCCGGAGGTCGCTCTCCCTGGCCGCGCGGTCGAGAGCCGCCCGGGCCGTCGCCCCCAGAACCTCGACGAGCCGCCAGTCGGCGTCGTCGAACTCGTCCGATTCGGGGTCGACGGCGACGAAGACGCCGTGGGAGCCGAGCGAGCGGACGACGGCGCTCCCGCTCCCGCCGCCGAGGTCGACGACGGTCGACTCGTCGCGGATGAACGCCTCCCAGACGGGGCTCTCGCCGACGGGACCGAGCAGGGGGTCGTCGACCACCGTCGAGAGCCCCTCCGTCGCGGCGCCGACTTCGAGCCCGCTCCCCGAACCGCTGTCGACCGCGACGTAGGCATATGGTGCGTCCAGCACCTCGGTTGCCGCCTCGACGACGGTGCGGTGGACGGCCTCGACGGTCTCCGCCTCCGGGAGCTGCCGCGCCCAGGCGGTGAGCGACTCGAGGCGGGTCGCGCGCTTCCTGACCGCGGTGGTCTCCTCGAACATCCCCACGGCGTAGCGCTCGCCGTCGGACATGACGAACGTCGACCCCCGGAACGCTATCCACTTTCGTCGCCCGTCGGGGTATCTGAGCTCGAGTTCGCTGGTCGTCACCGGTTCCTCCGTCTCGAGGGTCCGTCGGAGCGGGTGGTTCTCGCCGGTGACCGGCTCGCCCTCGTGGTAGATGCGGTACTCCGGGCGGACGTCCGGGAACCGCTCGACGTCGGCCTCTGACACCTCCAGTAGCTCCATCGCCCGGTCGTTCATCTGGACGACGGCCATCTCCTCGTCGACGACGACGATGCCGGTCCGCGCGTTCTCGACGACGCTCCGGTTGAGACTGCGCTCGTACTCGAGGCGTTCCTCGGCGCGTTTCCGGTCGGTGACGTCGCGGAAGTACACCGACAATCCGGTGTCCGAGGGGTACGCGTTCACCTCGAACCAGGTTTCGAGCGGTGGGTAGTACGCCTCGAACGTGACCGGCTCCTGTGTCTCCATCGCGCGTTCGTACTCGCGCTGGAACGCCGTGTCGACGGCCGCCTCGAAGGTGTCCCACACGGACTCGCCGAGCAGTTCGGACTCGTCGGCCTCGAGCAGTCGTTCGGCCCGGTCGTTGACGAACGTGAACCGCCACTCCTCGTCCAGCGCGAAGAACGCGTCGGTGATTCGTTCGAGAACGGCTTCCAACTCCGCTTCGAGCCGGTCGCGTTCGCGCACGTCGCGGACGACGCCCACCCGCCCGTACTCGCCGTTCTCGAGGGGGAAGCGCGTCACCCGCGCCTCTATCGGGACGGTCCCGCCGTCTCGGGTCGGGAGGTCGGTCCGGAGGGTGACCGCCTCCTCCGTCCCGTCGGCGAGGTCACGTCGCATCCGGTCGATATCCGCCGCCATCGCCGCTCCGGTCACCGTCTCCGCGTGGGCGCCCAACAGCTCCTCCCGGCTGTACCCGGTCAGGTCGAGGTACGCCTCGTTGACGGCGACGAACCGGTCGTCGGCGTCGAGGGCGTAGACGCCGTCGCCGACGGTCGCCATCATGGCCTCGTATCGGCGGAGTTCGGCGTCCCGCTCCGTGCGGTCGGCCGCCGTCGCCTCGGCGGACTGGCTGGTCGTCGGAGGGCCGGGAGGCTCCGCAGGCGTCTCGGTCTCCTCGAGGCGCCCGGTCGCTCCGTCCACCTCCGTCTCGCCTCGTGCGCCGGATTCCTCCCGAGCGTCCGTCGCCGCGTCGGGTTCGAGCCCCAGTCGGTTACGGAGCGTCCGAGCGAGCACGCCGACGCTGGCGGCGTTCTTCCGCTGGACGAACTCCACCGCCGACGTCCCGACCACCGCGTCGGTCGTCGGATCCGACCACGGCCCGAACAGCACCGTGGGAACGTCCGGCCCGGCCGTCAGCGCGCTCGTCCACTCCCGTCCGACCGCCGCGTCGGCACCGAACTCGACGACGACGGCGCCGACGTCACCGGGAGGGACTTCGCTGCCGCCGTCGGTGCCCGCATCGTCGTCCCCGTTCCCGTCGGTGTCGCTACCGACGCCATCGAGCAGTTCGCGGACGCGCTCGGGGGTCGCCCGGTCGACGACGACGCGCTCGACGAGCGCCGGTCCGAGCGCCGACTCGAGTCGAGCGACCGTCGACCTGTCCGAGTCGACGCTCGCGCTCTCGACGACGTAGATGATGTAAATTTCCGATGACATTTCGGACGTATCGAACTACTCTACCTACACACGGTCGCACGAGAAATAGGTTGGGGCGGCTCCGTCGCCTGTCGTCTAACGATGATAAATTCTCCCCAATCGTGTCCCGGTGTAAAAGAACGGACGTTACGGATACAGCCAACCCACGGGAGCCTGTAGTCGTCGACGGCTCGGACACCGCGACCGAGTCAGGCATTCCGGCGCCAGCACGACCGTGCTGGTCGCTGTTTCTCGGTGCGAAACCACGTCGTCGGTGGAGAAGAAGCGACCGACCGCGAAGCGGAGGTCACGACCCGAGACCACGCCGACGCCTATCGCTCGACGGGGACGTAACAGGACGAGAGGAGCCACATCTCCCGTTCCGACGGGACGTCTATCACGGCGATGGAGCCGTGTTGGTCGGTGAACTCGGCGAACACCGGGCGGAGCTGGTCGTCGTCCACGTCGGTCCCGGCGGTCCCCGCGTCTGCGGGCCCGAAGTCGCCTTCGTCGCCGTGGCCCGGTCCCCCGTGGTGTTCGCTCACGAGCGACCCCGTTCGGGCGACCCCGTCGCCCCGGCCGGGGTCGACTCGGCCCTGATTTCGACGCGGTCGTCCGACTCGACGGTCACCGTCACCAGCACCTCCTCGACCGAGAAGGTGACCGACCCGCGCCGGGTCGGCGCCGTCAGCCCCGACTCGAAGAGCGCCGTCAGTGCGCTGACGTCGACGTACTCGTGGAGACAGAGGTCGAGGTCGTCCGCCGACGTCCCGCGCGCCTCCGCGATGGTTTCGACGAGGTACAGACTCAACTTCCCCGGCGACTCCTCCCCGGAAACCGTCGACCACACCGGTTCGTCCATACTCCCGGCTGAGTGGTCGTCCTTCTAAGGCGTTCCCGGTGGATGTATTCGGGGGGGCGCCGGCCGACCCCGTATCATCGTAAATCGGGGCGACACGACCCCGCTTCGAACCCCCCGCGTTTCCGGCGTTTCTCCGGTCGGGAGCTCCGCAGTCGGTCCCGAGCGGGCGGTCGGCCCCGGAAACCGGTCGAGAGGAGGCCCGGCGACGTGTTGTGCACCCACCAGGTTATACACCGGCCGGGCGTACTCTCCCCCATGCTCGTAGTCTGCAAGGACGGGACGACGCTCCGCGCGGGAAGCTACAAGGCGGTCGACTCCGGGGTGGTGCTCTGTGAGGACCACAAGCGAAAGAAGGTGGTCGGCTTCGTCGCCGCCGACGAGGTGAAGTACCTCCTCCCGGACGACGAGGACCTCATCGAGAGCCGCGCGGAGTCCAACGGGCAATCCGACGATTCTGGGGGGTCCGACTCGGCGACCCGACTCGCCGAGTTCGCCGAGCGCGTCGGCGAGTTCGGGAGTCGACTCGAACGCATCGAGGAGCGCCTCGACGGGCTCGAGGCGACCGTCTCCGACCGCGAAGACCACGTCGAGTGGCTCGACGACCGGCTCGACGATCACGGGCGCCGACTCGACGAGCTCGCCGGGTCGCTGAACGACCGGACGACACACATCGACTGGCTCGAGAGCGAACTCGACGACCGAACCGAGCGGCTCGAGCGACTGGAGGGCGACCGCGACGCCGTCGCCGACCGCGTCGACGCCGTCGAGGAGGAGGTGACCGCCCGCCGTGAGCACATGGTCGGACTCGGCGAGCGTGTGGGAGCGCTCGAGTCCGCGGGCGCCGACCGAGCGGGCGAGACGACGGAACTCGGCGAGCGTCTCCGGGGGCTCGAATCGAGCCTCTCCGACCGACTGGACGACCTCGAAGGTCGCGTCGAGGAGCACGAACGCCGAGGGCACGCCGACGACGGCGACGACGCCGCGTCCGAACTCGACGTCGGCTCCGACCTGTCCGCCGTCGTCGAAGGGGAGGACGAGGCGGGCGACCGGACGGAGGAGTACACCGACCTCTCGGCCGAACTCGAGTCGGGGAGCGACCTCGAGAACGTCGTCGAAGCCGACGAGGACGAGGCGGAAGAAGCGGGGACCGACACGGTGCTCGACTCCGGAAGCGACCTCGAAGCGGTCGTCGACACCGACGACGCCAACGACACCGACGACGAGGTGGAGGCTGACGACGACGAGTTGGAGTCGCTCACGGGGCTCGGCGAGACGTACGCGAACCGGCTCCGGCGGGCGGGTATCGAGTCGGTCACGGCGCTCGGCGAGGCCAGCGTCGAGGAGGTCGCCGACGCCGCGGAGGTCGGTGAGGGCCGCGCGAGCGACTGGAAGGAGCAGGCGGCGTCCCGCTGAGCCGGTCCAACTGGACCGTTCGCGCCGCCGGCCGCCCGTCGGCCGTCCCGTGTCGGGCCCAGAACACCTGCGAATGCCGGTCTCCGGGACGTGGAGACGGGGCTTTTTGAACGGGGGCGTTGTAGCGGTCGGCGATGAGTACGGCGGATATCGACGAGGACAGAGAGAAGAACCGGCTCCGGTTCCGTGGCGGGCGTGCGGCGAGCGCCGTCCCGCTGCTGGTGTTCGTCGTCTGGGCGGTCGTCCAGAGCGGCCTGCTCGGCATCGGCGACACGACGGGACTGGTGGCCGGGATGCTCATCGCCCTCATCATCGGGCTGTTCCTGGTGAAGGGCGACTGGAAACGCTACGCGGACGCCGTGTTCGCCGGGATGACGCGGAAGGTCGCGGTGACCGCCGTGGTGGCGTGGCTCTGGGCCGGCATGTTCGCCGAGACCATCCAGGTCGGCGGGTTCGTCGACGGTCTCGTCTGGGCCGCCCGCGCCTTCGAGGTGGGCGCGGCGCTGTTCCCGGCCATCACGTTCCTGCTCGCCGCACTGCTGGCGACGGGCATCGGGACGGGGTACGGCACCGCCATCGCGTTCACGACGCTCGTCTTCCCGGCGGGCGTCCTGCTCGGCGCCGACCCGGTACTCCTGTTCGGGGCCATCCTGTCGGGGGCCGTCTTCGGCGACAACCTCGCACCGGTTTCGGACACGACCATCGTGAGTGCGGTCACGCAGAACGCCGACATCGGCGGCGTCGTCGCCTCGCGGGTGAAGTACGCCGTCGTCGCCGCCGTCCTCGCGTTCGCGTCGTACCTCTACGCCGGCGCGCAGATGGCCGGCCAGCCCCTCGACGTGGGCGCACAGCTCCAGCAGGTGAGCCCGTGGGGGCTGCTCCACCTGCTCCCCATCGCCGTGGTCATCTTCACCGCCGTCGCGGGCCGACACATCATCGAGGCCATCTCGTGGGGCATCGTCTCCGCCGTCGTCCTCAACCTCCTGCTCGGCTGGCTCGGTCTCGTGGACGTGGCCGCGAGCGACATGGTCGTGTTTCGGGCGCCGGAGACCTCCGACGTCGCGGCGAGCCTCGCCGGCGCGCCCGTCGTCGGCGCCATCGTCGAGACGGTGCCGCGCGGCGACGCGGTCGTCGGCGGGAGCTTCTACGCCGGCGCGTCCGGCTTCTTCCCGCTCATCGTCCTCACGCTCCTGCTCGTGGCGGGCGTGCAGATTATGCGCGACGGCGGCGGGTTCGACGCCGTCGAGGACTGGCTCCTCTCCAGCGTCGCCACGTCGGTGCGCCGCACCGAACTCACGATGGTGCTCGGGACGGCGCTCGTCAACGCCGCCGTGACCATCAACACGGCCGCCGAAATCGCCATCGCGCCGTTCGTCTCGACGCTCGGCCAGCGCTTCAACATCAACGCGTACCGCCGGGCCAACATCCTCGACGCCAACACCTCGGCGCTGGGGTACATCTTCCCGTGGGGCGGCGGCCTGCTCGCGGGGTACTCGGTGATGGTGAGCCTGCCCGACGAGTACGCCTGGTTCACCGAGGCGATGGTCGTGAACCCGGCGTCCGTCTGGCCGTACGTGTTCCACGGCTGGTTCCTCGTGGCCGTCTTCATCGTGGCGGCGTACACCGGCTTCGGGCGCGAGTACGTTCCCGACCGCGCCAGCGAGGAGGTGTCCCGCGTATGAGCAGCCCGCTGGAGAAGTTCCTGGCCGGCTGGTCGTTCCGGACCCGGACGCCGGCGTACGCGGCGGGCGACGAACTCGTCGCGTTCGTCACCGGCCGGGAGGGAGACGCACTCGTCGTGCGCATCGGCGACACCCGACTCCTGATTCCGGAGGGTGACTCGGGACTCGTCGACCAGCGCGTCAAACTGCGCGTCACGTCGTTCGACACCGACGCCCACCGGGGCGAGGCCGAGGTTCTCGAACGGTACGAACTCCAGGACGACGACTGAGGAGAGCGGAGGAGAAGCGCGTCTGCGCGCTCAGTTGTGGCCGCCGAGGGGGTTGCGCTGTTCGACCTCGACCTCGACGTGGACGCTCGGCGGGAACTCCTTCATCGTCACTTCGCGCGCGATGTGTTCGTTGCCGTGAATCTCCATGCGTCGCGTGTAGACGGTGTAGGTCCAGTTGCCGTAGCTGTCACCGGGGGCGAGGCTCCGGTACTGCGGGACGCGCTTGCGGTCCGGCGAGTCGGCGTGGGGTCCCTTGCACTCGGCGCCCTTTCGTTCGAGGAGCCCTTTGAGCCCCTCGACTGTCTCGTCGAGGACGGCCCGGTCCCCGCTCTCGAAGCGAAGTTTGGTTACGAAGGTCATCGGTGGTCTTGCAGGCAGTGGTCGCTCGACGCTCAAAAACCCATCTAACCGGGCCTCGTTTCCGCCTCGACGCGCTCGCGGAGCGTCGACCGCCTCTCGCGTCCGATATTCTCTTAAGACATGGGGGATTACATCCGGTAATGACGGTCAAAGCGGTTTCCGCTGGGGCCATCCTCTTCCGCGACACGCGCGGCCGACGGGAGTACTTGCTCCTGAAGAGCCGCCCCGGGGACTGGGAGTTCCCGAAAGGCGGCGTCGAGGGGGACGAGGAGCTCCAGCAGACGGCGATTCGCGAGGTCAAAGAGGAGGCTGGCGTCGAGGATTTCAGACTCATCGACGGCTTCCGCGAGGAGTACGACTACGTGTTCGAGGCGGGCGGGAAGACCATCCACAAGACGGTCCACCTGTTCATCGCCCGGTCGTTCGAGGCCAGCGCGGAACTGTCGAAGGAGCACCGCGACCTCCAGTGGCGCGACTACGAGCAGGCCATCAACACCATCACGCAGGACGGCCCGCGCGAGATTCTCGAACGCGCCCACGAGTACCTCGACGACCTCGCACAGGAGGCTGAGGGTGAAGAGGACGGCGAGGGCGAACGGACCTACCTCGCGTAGGCGTCGTCACGTCACCTCCCACCGCACACACTCCGACCCGTGAGCACCGACGACGCCGACCACTCCGAGTACGCCGACTTCCCCGGTGACGCCGAGTTCAACTTCGAACTGCTGACCTGTCGGTGGACCGAACTGGCGTGGCCGCCGGAGGCGGAGGGAGAGCGGCGCGGTCGGAGCAGCGACAGCGCCGTCCTCGTCGCCCGGCAACTCGGCACCCGGCGGCGTCGCTGGGACACCGTCGTCGTCGAGTGCGACCCCGAAGGGCTGGCCGCCCGCGCCGCCTTCGGCCCCGACGAACTGGGTTCCGACCTCCTGCACGTCGTCCGCAACGCTCCCGCCGACTGGACGTGGTACCGCGACGCGCTCCCCGACCCCGGCTACTCGTGGCGCTACGTCCGCGAGGCCATCCACGAGGCCGACGAGCGCGACGCCGTCGAGACGCGTCGCGTCGGCAACCGCATCGAGATTCGACGGGTCGCCCCCTACCCCGACTGGGTCCGGCGAATCGTCGCCGTCGAGAACAAGCCGGACCTCGACGCCAGCGCGGCCCGGGCGCTCTCTTCCCAGCTGGAACACGACGTGGAGACCGCCCTCGCCGACGAGGTGTGGGTCGCCACCGCCGCCACGGGCGACACCGTCGAACCCGCCCTGCTGGGGGACTTCCCCGTCGAGGTCGGCGTGCTCGCGCTCGACTTCGCCGAGGGCGTCGCCCCCGACTCTGCGGCCGTCGAGTGGCTCCCGAGCGACCTCGACCCGACGCGCGACTCGCCGGGAATGGACCGAGCGGAGAAGGCTCACCGTCGCCGGCTCATCGCTGAACGCGCCTACGGCCGTGGGTGGCGCTCCTACCTCGACTCGATGCGGCCGGACTGTCGACACTTCGAACTCGTCCGCGCCGGCGACGCGCTGGTGCCGTGGTGTGCGGCCAAGGAGAAGGTCCAGACCGACCGGGAGTGTCGCGGCGGCTGTCCGGACTTCTCGCCGGAGCCGCCGCAGTGGCGAGCGAAGGGGTGGCCCATCGAGGGCGGGCCGGGGAAGGGACTACGCCGGCTGTTGGGGCGGCGACGCGAGCGGGCGAGGAAGCGAGAGTCGGCGTCGGTGCCGCCGACAGCGAGGGAAAATTCCCTCACCGACCGGAGCGAATAAATCGGACTGGTCGGGACTCGAGATGTGCCCCTGGATTCGAAATCGGTCGAACGGTTCCTCCTCGGGGAGCGGTCCCTCGTCGGAGTTCGGTGGCAGTCGGTCCTCCGATCCGTCGCGTTCTTCGCCGGTGCTGTCCTCCTGCTGTGGTACAGCCCACAACTGGGCTACTACGGAGACGTAGACAGTATCCTCGAACCAGCGGTCTGGAACGCGTACTTCACGGTTCTCCCGTTCGCGATGGGCCTTCTGTCCGTCGTGGCGGCCTACCTCGGCTGGCGGGGTGAAGGCCTCGTCGTGACGTGGCTCGCGGTCACCGCCCCATGGCTGGCTGGGACGCTCACCGACCCACCGGCCGGCCGTATCGTCGACTCGTTTCTCGTGAACCGAGGGTTTGGCGGTCAGTCGTACCCGACTACGTTCCTCGTCAGAGCCGTTCCGCCGGCGGTTTTCGAGGCCTTCGTCTACTCGCTCCCGTTCGCCGTCGTCGGCTACTTCGTGGGGACCGTACTGCAAAAAATCGACCTCGACGACCGCCGCTCGTAACCCCTACTCCACCACTTCGACCTCGACCTCGTCCAACTCCACGACGCGCCGGAACGTCGGTACCGTCCGGTAGATGACCTCGACGACGTTCTTCCGGCGGAGGCTCTGGAGGGCGCTGCGCACGTCGCCGGCCTCCGGGTCCACGTCGTACTCCTCGCGGAGCTTGTTCAGGACGCTGACGACGCTCTCGGACCGGTCGTCGGGGCCGGCGAGGACGCGAAACGCCTGCGCCTGCAGTTCGGGGACGCGAATCACGTCGGGCACCTCGTCGACGGCCTCGCGGGCCTCCTCGGACTCGACGGCGGGTTCGATGCCGACGAGTTCGGCGCCCTCCGTCGTCGCGCGGATGAGGCTGTTGTCGTCGCGGAAGTAGTAGTCCTTCAGGTGGTTCTCGAGGTACTGATGGACCTCGCTCCCGCTCTCCAGGCCCCACTTGTCCTGGAGCTCCTTGTTCTTCGTCGGCTGGAGGCGGACCACGTCGGCGAGGCGTTCCTTCTCCTCGTCCGTCAGGCTCATACCCATCGCTTGGCCGACGGTACATATTTCCCTTCTGGAACTCGTGAGCGACCGCGCTCCCACCGGTCGACCCACTTCGCCGCCCCGCCTCGCCGTCGTCGACGGCGGGACGCCTCGGTGTTTCGGCACCCGGCGCACCCCCCCGAACGGTTATCCGGGTCGCCGGCGACCCCCGAGTATGCCCACGTCCGACACGGTTCGCCTCGAGGTCGACGACGACGTCGCCACCCTCACCGTCGACCGCCCGGAGAAGCTCAACTCGCTGAACGTCGAGACGCTCGAGGCGCTGGAGGAGGCGTTGGCGGCGGCTCGCGAAGCCGAGGCGCGCTGTCTCGTCCTTACCGGCGCGGGCGACGACGCGTTCGTCGCGGGTGCGGACCTCTCGTACATGAAGGACCTCTCGACGCCCGAGGCGCAGGCGTACGCCGAACTCGGTCACCGCGTCTGTGACGCACTGGAGACGTTCCCCGGGCCGACCATCGCCGCCGTCAACGGGTACGCCTTCGGCGGCGGCTGCGAGCTGGCGCTGGCCTGCGACCTCCGGGTGGCGAGCGAGCGGGCGACCCTGGGGCAGACCGAAATCGACCTCGGTATCGTCCCCGGCTGGGGGGGCACCCAACGCCTCCCGCGGCTCGTCGGCGACGAAATCGCCCGGCGCATGATATTCTTCGGCGACCGCGTCGACGCCGAGGACGCCCGCGAACTGGGCCTCGTCGGCGAGGTCGTCGCCCACGACCAGCTCGCGAGTCGGGTGGAGGAGCAGGCGGCCGAACTGGCGTCGAAGCCGCGGTTCGCCCTGCAGGTCGCGAAGGAGGCGCTAAACGCGGTCCACGAGGAGCCACAGGCGGCGGGGCTCGCCTACGAACGCCGGGCCTGGAGCGGACTGTTCGGCACGCACGACCAGCGTGAGGGGATGGAGGCGTTCGTCGAGAAGCGCGACCCGGAGTTCGAGTAGGTCCGTAGACGGCCCGACAGGGGAACGGGGCGGTCGGGGAACGGCCCTACCGGCCGAAACGACCGCTACGGCCGTCCTACCGCCACGCTATACTCGACGTACTATTGTAACTAAAACTGACTGTCTCTATATGTTGGTATTCAACGATTAACTACATTAGTGGGTAGTGACAGGGCGAAGTATGCGACCGTTCACGAGCATCAGAGCGGCACTCGGTCCGGGAACCGGCAGTGCCTACGAGTGCAAGTCGTGTGAGGAGACGTTCGACGTCCAGTACCACGTGTGTCCGGCCTGCGACGGGTTCTCCGTCGAGGCGGTCGAGGGCCACTGGGAGGGCGTCGACCGCCGCGCGCAGGTCGAGGTCGCGGCCGTTCGCGGGCGCCGGTAGACGGGTGGCCGAAGGGCGGTCGCCCTCGATTGACCGTCGGCCGGCGACGAGTGCGAGGACAGCGACTCGCCGCCCGCGACCGGGCAGTCCTGTGGCGCCGAGGCGGCGCCTCCGGAAGCGTCCGCGACGACAGTTTTCCCCGACCTGTGTGAGCGCGATGACGAGCGTGGGGGCCGCCGAACCCGGCGCCGAACTCCAGCCCGAACAGCACCGACCCCTGGCCCAACCGGGCGTTTATCTGGCCTTCGAGCGTCACGAACAGCGAGATGTCGACGACCACGCAGACGGTCGCGACGTCGAGGGAGAAGACGGGGTCGAGACCGTTCTCGGCGAGCACGGAGACGGAGAGGTGTCGGCCGCGGCCGCCTGTGCGTCTTCGGGGTCGGAGACGAGCAGGGTCACGAGCAGCAAACTGGCCGCCGCACCGAGGACGACGACGGCGAGCGACCCCATCTCGGGGTACGATGCCCCTACGCACAGTACATAACTATTATTTATGTACTTTGCCGTCGTCGGTAGGGGCGTGTCCCAGAGCGTGAAACTGAACTCGGTCGAGACGCTGTTCGGCGACCTCGAGTACCCCATCACCCGTAAGGAGGCGTCCGCCGCGTACGCAGGGACGACGCTCCTGCTGGCCGACGGCGAGACGGACCTCGGGCGCGTCGTCGCCGAGACCGTGAGCGATACCTTCGAGGGGCCTGACGAGCTGTTCGCCGACCTCCACACGGCGCTCCCCATCGAGGCAGTCGGTGAGCCCGGTCAGTCCGACGGCGACGCCTGATTCCACCACCCGTCGTGTCGCCGCGAGATGTCGAATCCCGGGGCTTAAGTACTAAAACGGCCATACCCCATCCTACCATGCAATTCTGCGACGAGTGCGGTTCGATGATGAAGACGGAGGGCGACAAGTGGGTCTGTGGGAGCTGTGGCCACGAGACGATTCGCGACGAGGCGAAGGAGGCCGCGATGGTCACGACGCAGGGCCAGGAGCAGTCCGAAATCATCGACGTGAGCGACGCCGAGGACACCGGCCTGCCGACGACCAACGCCCAGTGTCCGAGCTGTGACAACGACCGTGCCTACTGGTACATGCAACAGATTCGCTCGGCCGACGAGTCCGAGACGCGCTTTTTCGTCTGTACCGAGTGCGAGCACAAGTGGCGCGAAGACGACCACTGAACCGACGGGCGCGTAGTCCACCCCCGTGAGACGGCCACGACTCCGTCCGCGACACGAAATTGACATATCCGTGACACACACCCCGACGGTCGCCACCGACCGCCTCGACGGCTGGCGGCTCGTCGAGCGGTCCGAGGACACGCCCTTCGACGTTCGATTCCTGCGGGTCGTGAGTCACACCGCCGTGTACGAGGACGCCGCGCTCCGTGAGACGCTCTCCGAACGGGCCGGCCTCGACGGCCAGTGGCGCTTCTTTCTCACGAGCCGACTCCGCCTGCTACCGTCGCCGCCGGGTTCGGCGGCGCTCTCGCGGCTGGTCGCCGGCCGCGCCACCGACGCCTTCGAGCGCCGACTCCAGGAGCGCGGGTTCGAACGGGTCGCTCGCGCCGACGCCCGGCCGTTCCGACGGGGCGACGGGACCGAGGCGCGGCTCACCCGCTTCGCCGCCCGCTGCCCCGTCGCGGGGCTCGACCTCGACGTGGAGGCGTGGCTCGCGGTGTGGGACGGCGACGCAGACGGGGAGTTCCTCGTCGCCGGCGGCGCGTACCCTCGCCGGGTCGTCTCGAGCGAGTCGACGGTCGCGGCCGAGGTGGAGTCCCAGTTCGACCCCGGCCGCTTCAAGCGTGAGCTGTTCGACCTCGTCCGGGCGGTCGAGTGAGCGACCGAGAGCCTCCCGACGATTCGTCGAACGGCGGCCGAACGCCGGTGTCGAGGGCCCGCGGGAGCGCTACTCCCGGCTTCGGAGGAGAAGCGCCGAGAGGACGGCGACGGGGTCCAACTCGGCCGGAGCGACGCCCAGCGCGCGGGAGAGGACTCCCGGCGTCGCCCCGACACCGAGCGTCGCGAGCGTTCGTCCGCGGGCGCGGACCAGGACGGTCACGTCCGCGGCGTCGAGACCGCCGGCCACCGACTCGAAGGCGAGTGGGAGCGCCCGGCCGGCGCGGAGTAGCGCGAACGCGGCGCGAACCGACGGCGCCGTGACGACGACGAGGTCGCCGTCGGCACGGACCCGGAGGTCGGCGCCAGCGACCGTCACGTCGAGGTCAGCGTGTACGTCGAGCGGTCGGCGCTCGCGCTCCGGGGTGCTCACTTCCGGTCGCGAGTGTGGATGGTCAACGACCCGTTGACGCGCCAGTGGGCGTGTTCTGCGTCCTCGCCGGCCTTGCTCGGCACGTCGACCTCCATGTTCTCGAACTCGTAGGTTATCTCGGCGCCGCGGCCGGTCAGTCGGTCGTACAGGCCGATGGCGAGGTCCGGCCACGTGCGGGTCTCGTCCATCGATTCGGTGTGGGTCTTGGCGTCAGTTGCCATGGTAGCTACGTAGCACCGTGACGAGATATACTTTCCACAATAGACGAATTTGCAAGAAAATCTCGGCGACGGACCCGTCCGGGCGGGTGGAGATTCCGGTGCGGGCGCCGGCCGTTTCGACGTGGGGGTCCGGCCGAGGTCCGGTGAAAACGGCGACGACGGGACGCCCTATCGACCGCGGCGGAGTCGGTCGACGCCGGCCAGCACCACGCCGCCGAGGCTCACCTTCGCGGGGGTCGCACCGAGGGCACGGGAGACGACGCCGCTCTCGACGCCGGGGCCCAGACGGGCGACGCTCCCGCCGTCGACGCGGACGTCGACGGTGAGGTCGCCGCGGTCGAGCGCCGCGCCGAAGGGGGTGAGTAGCTGTCGCCCGCCGCGGACCATCGTCGCGGCGGTCCGGAAGTCGGGCGCGTCGACGACGACGAGGTCGCCGTAACCGCGAACCTGCACGGGGCTGCCGGCGACCGTGAGGGTCAGGTCGGCGTCGACCGCGAGCGGGCGTCCTGACGAGGTGGCCGTGGGGCTCATCGCAGGTCCTCGGAGAGCGCTCGCCCCGTGTGAGACGAGGGTCTCGGTACGGCTACGACGAGTCCCATCACTCCTCGTCCGGCTCTCGGGTCCGGATACGGACGGTCCCGTCGACGCCCCACTCGGCGTGGTTCGCGTCCTCGCCGGCGTGGCTCGGCACCGACACCTGCATGTCCTCGAACTCGTACTCGATTTCGGCGCCGCGGCCGGTCAGTCGCTCGTACAGGCCGATGGCGAGGTCCGGCCAGTTCTTGGTCTCCTCGACGTCGGGGTTGTCTACGCTCATGCGAACTCGGCTAGGGAGTGTCCCGACTTAGCCCTTCTCGCCGAAAGTTGAAGACCACGAACGAAAGCGGCAAAGTGAGAAACGGGCGTCTACTGCCTGGCCCATACAGTTAAGACAACACAGTCCTACACCGTGTCTCCGCACTGCAGGGCAGGTGAGAGCGACGGCCGGTCGGGGCCGACCGGGAGCAATCAGAGCCGAGACGAATAGGGGCGACTCGGCGCGAACGCAACGTGACGAGGCGGCGGGTCACCGGTTCCGAGCGAACGTGAGGTAGCCCGTGTGGCCGACGCCGGCGGTGGAGGGACGGGTCCCGCGCGAGCCCACGTCGAGGGTGCGCTGGATGGTCTCGAACGTCTCCACGTCGTCGAGGTCGGCCTCGCGGGCCGCCTCGACTGACGCGCGGCTGTTCTCGACGAACGGGGAGTAGACGGCGAGGAACCCGCCGGAGGCGAGCAGGTCGGGTGCGCGGGCGACGACCGCCGGCGCGTTCTCCGTGTCGAGGGTGAGGAGGTCGAACCCGGCCTCGCTGTCGGCGAGGTCGCCCATCTCGTCGGTGAGGTCGCCGGTGCGCACGTCGACGCGGTCCTCGACACCCGCAAGTTCCATGTTCTCGCGGGCCACGTCGGCGAACTCGGCGTCGCGCTCGTACGTCGTCACGCGGGCGCCGATGCGCCCGAGGTACGCGGAGAGCACGCCCGTGCCGGTACCGGCGTCGAGGACGCGGTCGCCCGCGGCGGCGCCGGTGTGGCCGACTATCAGCCCGACGTCGCGGGGCATCATCGGCGCACCGGTGCGCTCGAAGTGGTTGAACAGGTCCGGACCGCGGGGTTTGCGGACGACGAACTCGTCGCCGAGGTGAGTCTCCAGTACGTCGCCGGCCGCGGCGTCCTCGGGCACCTCCAGCACGCCGAGGTCGGTGTGGAGTTCCTCGCCCGGCGCGCGGAGGTACTCGCGGTCGCCGTGGACCAGCAGATACTGGGCGGGTCGACCCGACGACTCGCCGTCGTCGAGCGGTTCGTCGGTGGCGGGGTCGCCGTCGTCGACCTCGGCGGCCGGCGCGTCCTCGCTCACTCGACTACTCCAGCCGCGAGACGGCGGCCGCGAGGTCGCCGTCCTCGGCCTCCAGCGCCTCCCGGGCCTCGCTCTCGCTGGCGCCGGTGCGCTGGGCGACGATTTTCACGTCGGAGTCGGGGATGTCGACGCCGCCGGCGGCGTCGCGAACCTCCGCCTCCGAGCCGGCCGTCTCCTCGGCCTCGGCGGCGGCGCCCGCTCCCGCGCCGCGTTCGCGGCTCTGGGGCTCGCCGACAATCTGGTAGGTCTCCTGACCCTGGGCGTCCATCTTGGTCACTTGCGCGTCCGAGAAGTACAGCTCCTCGTCGGCCGTGCGGATGATGACCTCCTCGGCGTCGATTTCGTCGACGTCGATGCCCATCTGTTTCATCATCTGCTTCATCTTCCGTGGGTTCATGCCGCCTCCTCCGAACATACCCGGAGCGTCGCGGTGGCGGGCAAAAAGCGTGGCGAAGCGGGTGACGCGACCCACGGCTGCCCGTCCGTGGAGGGCCGCACGCGCCGGGACAACGCATAAACGGATGCGGCCCCAGCAGTTCGAGTAACAGCCGACTCCGATGTCAGAGAGCGAGCAGCAGTCAGGACACGTCCCCGATGGCCACGCGGCGGAGCCCCCGCTGTGCGTTCTCCTCGTGGATGCGGCGCCGACGGTGGCCGAGAGCCTCTCCGCGGCGCTCGATGCGGTCGACCGCCCGGTGGAACTCGTCGTCGAGCGGACCACGGACGACGCTCTCGACCGGCTCCGCTCGACGGAACTCCACTGTGTCGTCGCCGGCCACGACGAGGGGGGCGTCGACGGGCTCTCCCTCCTGAACACGGTCCGCGACACCGGGTACGAGGTCCCGTTCGTCCTCTTTCCGGCGGCGGGGAGCGAGCGCCTCGCCAGCCGCGCCATCTCGGCGGGCGTCACCGACTACGTCAGTCGGTCCGGGGAGGGGTCGTACGCCGACCTGGCCGAGCGCGTCGCGACCCTCGCCGGAAAGTCCCGGCCGGGGGCGGCGATTCGGGGTCCCGAGGGCGCCGTCCGGGAGATGTACGAGGTCGTCTCCGACCGACAGCGGTCCTTCGAGAGGAAAATCGACGCGCTGCTCGAAGTCGGCCAGGAGGTGCTCGGCACCGACTACGCCACCCTCTCTCACGTCCGCGGCGACGAGTACGTCTTCGAGGCGGTCAGGGCGCCCGACGACACCATCGAGGTCGGCGACACCCTCCCGCTGTCGGCGACGAGCTGCGAGCGGGTCGTCACCACCGAGCGGACGCTCGTGGTCGAGGATATCGGCACCGACCCGGAGCTCTCTCAGCGGATGGGGTACACGGACTGGGGAATCTCCTGTTACCTCGGCGCGCCCGTCTTCGCGGACGAGGAGGTGTACGGGACGTTCTGTTTCTACGACGACACCCCGCGTCGGCGGGAGTTCGCCCCGTGGCAGGTGACCGTCGTCGACCTCATGGGTCGGTGGGTGAGCTACGAGCTGGAGCGCCAACGGACGAAGGAGCGTCTGGGAGCGCTCGACGACCTCAACCAGGTCTCGAGGGAGGTGACGGCGTCGGTCGTCGAGCAGTCCTCCCGCGAGGAGATCGAGCGGACGGTCTGTGAGACGCTCGTCGACTCCGAGGCCTACGCGCTCGCCTGGGTCGCCGAGGCGTCGGTCGGCGGCGACGCGACGGTCCGGGCGGCCGCGAGCGGCGACGGCTTCCTCGCCGACGCCGGAGACGGGTCGTTCGAGGGTGTGACCGTCGACACCCTGGCCGACACCGGCGGGGACGACCCCGAGCCCGAGCGCCTCGGTCCGACCGACCGGGCGCTCCGGACCGGGGAGATGGTCGTCGTCGACGACGCCTACGACCGCCCCGGCGAGACGGCGTGGCGCGTCCGCCCCCGCGAGCACGAGTTCCGGTCGGTCGCGGCGGTACCGATTCGCCACGACGAGACGCTGTACGCGGTTCTGACGGTGTACGCCGAGCGCCCCTCGGCGTTCAGCGGGGAGGAGGGCGCAGTGGTGCGACACCTCGGGGAGATGGTGGGTCACGCCATCGCGGCGACCGACCGCAAGCGGGCACAGCTTCGCGACGAGGTGGTGGAACTCGAGTTCCGTATCGAGGGGTTACTGTCGAAGTACGGTGTCCCGCCCACCGACGAACCGGTGCGCTTCGACCGCGTCGTCTCGCTCGACGAGGACTTCCTGCTGTTCGGCGGCGCCCCCGAGTCCGAGCGCGGGACGGTCGAGGCGCTCGTCGAGCGCACGCCCCAGTTCGAGGACCTCACCGTCGAGAGCCGCGACGGCGGCGGGATGCGGTTCCAGCTCCACGTCTCGGAGGCGTCGGTGTTCACGACCGCGACGGCCCTCGGCGGGCGTCTGACCGCCGCGACCGTCGACGACGACGCCCTCCGACTCGTCGTCGAACTCCCCCTCAACGTCGACGCGAAGGAGGTCTCGCGGCGGGTGACCGAGGCCGCACCGAGCGCGACGGTGCTGGCGAAGCGCCAGACGACCCGTCGCGAACCGTCGGCGGGCGGCGGACGACCGGCCGCGCTCGACGAGCTGACCGAGAAGCAGCGCAACGCGCTCGAGACCGCGTACCGGGCCGGGTTCTTCGAGTGGCCCCGCGAGCGGACCGGCGAGTCCATCGCGTCCGCCCTCGAAGTCTCCCCGCCGACGTTCCACCAGCACCTCCGAATCGCCCAGGGGAAGGTGTTCGACACCGTGTTCGACGAGCGCGCCGGCGACGGCGGCTGAGCGCCACTCCGGCCGACAGACGTCGCCACCGATACCGCGTCGGCGTCCGCGTCCGTGTCCGCGTTCCGCCGACCGTAGCTTCTTGCCGTCCGGCGCCGACCGTCCGGTATGTACGTCGCCGACCAGACCTGGCCGGAGTTGGGAGACTACGTCGCCTCGGAGTCGGTCGCGGTGGTGCCGTTGGGGTCGACCGAACAGCACGGGCCGCACCTCCCGCTGTCGACCGACCACGTCATCGCCGAGTCGCTGGCGCGGGAGGCCGCGAGCCGGACGGGCTTCCTCTGTACGCCCACGGTGAACGTCGGCGTCTCGCCGCACCACCGGCAGTTCCACGGCACCATGTGGGTCGACGCGCCGCAGTTCCGCGACTACGTCGAGTCCATGACGCGGAACCTCACCTACCACGGGGTCGACCGCGTCGTCTACGTCAACGCCCACGGCGGCAACGTCCAGCACCTCCGCGAGGTGGGTCGACGGCTGCGCGACGCCCGCGAGGCGTACGCGGTCGAGTGGATGTGGAACGACTCGATTCCCGAACTCGTCGACGAACTGTTCGAGACGCCCGGGCCCCACGGCGGGCCGAAGGAGACCTCGATGATGCTCCACCTCGACCCCCGGCACGTCCGCTCCGAGCGCCTCGTCGACGCCGCCGAGAACGGGCTCACGGACTGGTCGGACCCCGAAACCGTCAGGTACGGCTCGCGGACGTTCTACGACGCCATCGACAACACCGCAAACGGCGTGCTCGGCGACCAGACCGACGCCACCGCCGAGAAGGGCGAGCGGCTGTTCGAGGCCGCGACCGAACAGCTGGTCCGCCTGCTCCGTTGGCTCGACGACCAGCCGTTCGAGGACCTCATGCCGAGAGACCACGTCGACCCACAGCCCGGCAGTCGGCGCTGAGCCTCGGGTCCCGACGGTCGTGTCTTCGGCCCGACCGAACGGGCGCTCTGGAAACCCCTTTAGCTCCCCCCTGTCAGGACGTGGTATGGACCCCCGTATCGAGGAACACGCGGAGATTCTGGTGGACTACAGCATCGAGGCCGAGGCCGGCGACGAGGTGGTCCTGATGGCCCCGCGCGAGGCCGAGGACCTCGCAGTGGCCGTGTCGGGGCTGCTCGGGAAGCGCGGCGCCAACGTCACCCACCTCGGCGGGTCGGCACGGCGTCGGCGGGCGTACCTCAGAGCCAGCGACCCGGAGTCGTTCGAGACCTCGGAAGTAGCGCTCGCGGCGTTCGAGACCGCAGATGCCTTTATCGGCATCGGCGGGGCGACGAACGCCCACGAGACCAGCGACGTGCCGCCGGAGACGACGGCGGCCTACGGACGGGCACAGAAACCGATTCAGGAGGCGTACCTCGACACCGACTGGGTGGGCACGCAGTACCCGACGCCCGCCGACGCCCAGACCGCCGGGATGTCGACCGAGGCCTACGAGGAGTTCGTCTGGAACGCGGTCAACCGCGACTGGGAGGAACAACGCGAGTACCAGGAGGGGTTCGTCGACGTTCTCGACCCCGCCGACGAGGTCCGAATCGTCAGCGGCGACACCACCGACGTCACCCTCGACGTCTCGGGGATGCGCGCCTGCAACGACCACGGGCGAATCAACGTGCCCGCCGGCGAGGTGTTCACCGCGCCGAACCGCGACGGCGTCGACGGCGAGGTGCTGTTCGACCTGCCGGTCATCACCCGCGGCCACGAGGTCGAAGCGGCCCGCCTCGTCTTCGAGGACGGCGTGGTGGTCGAGCACTCGGCGGAGACCAACGAGGAGGCCCTGACCGCGCAGTTGAACACCGACGAGGGGTCGAACCGCCTCGGCGAACTCGGCATCGGGATGAACCGCGGCATCGACCGGTTCACGAAGAACATTCTGTTCGACGAGAAGATGGGAGACACGGTCCACATGGCCATCGGGATGGCCTACGAGGAGTGTGTCCCCGAGGGGAAGGAGCGAAACGACAGTTCGGTCCACACCGACATGCTCGTCGACATGAGCGAGGACTCCCACATCGAAATCGACGGCGAGGTCGTCCAGCGGAACGGGCGGTTCTTCTTCGAGGACGGGTTCGAATAGCCGTTTCTCGGTGTTTTGGTCCAGATTTTGCGAGGGAGCGAACGGAGTGAGCGACCGAGTAAAAGGTGGGCGCAGGTCGTCCAGCGGAACGGGCGGTTCTTCTTCGAGGACGGGGTCGAGGGGTAGTCGGCCACCTCCCCCGACGGGGCCGGCGACCTCACGACGTGAGCGCCACGTACGGACCGAGGCAGACCAGAATCACCGCGAGGACGCGCTTCAGTTTCGCCGCCGGGACGCGGTGGGCGACCCGCCAGCCGACGAGCACGCCGAGCAGTTCCGGCACACCGACCAGCGCCGCCAGCGGGAGCGAGACGGCCCCCTGAGCGAAGTAGCCGCCCGCCGCGAAGCCGGAGACGAACACCGACTGCACCTGCGCGGCCGCGACCGCCGCGAGCATCGGGACGCCGCCGGCGACGAGAATCGGCACCGCGAGGACGGGGCCGCCGACGCCGAGGAGCCCCCCGGCGGTGCCGACGAACAGGCCGACGACGGTCGCTCGCACGGGACCGAAACCGTCGGCGAACCGGCCGCCGTCGGTGGCAGTCGACGACGACCGGTCGCCCTCCGCCGAATCGCCCCCAGACGAACCGCCGGCCCGACGCCAGACGAGCACGCCCACCGCGACGAGGAAGACGCCGAGCAGGAGGCCGAACAGACGCTCGGAGACGACCGCGTTGAGTCGGACGCCGAGGAGCGCGCCGGCGACGCCGCCGCCGCTCAGGCCGGCCGCGAGCCGGAGTCGACGGCGGTCGGCGAGCTCGCCCGACCGGAGGTAAGAGAGGGTCCCGAGCAGGCCGGTGAAGACGAACGTCGCCGTCGCGGTGCCCGCCACCGTCGCCGAGGGGAACGGCGTCAGTGCGAACAGCGCGACGGTGAGGAACACCCCGCCGGGTCCGACGGCGGTGATGCCGACACCGGCGCCGAAGGCGACGAGGACGAGGGCGAGGAGCACGGGGAGGGCGAGGTCGAGAGGCACGGGTAGTGTGTGGTGTTAGGTCGCTGTGGTCGCGGCGAACGTTTCAGCCCGACGGTTCGGTCGGGTCGAGTCGAATCGAGTGCCGGGAGGCGGAGCGTCGCGCCGGCTCGGTGTCGGCGCGTCGGTGCCTCGGCGCCTCAGAGGCCGCCGCCGAAGATGGCGGCGAAGACGCCCTCGGCCGAACTGACGGCGAGGTACAGCGCCAGTACGACGAGTGCGCTGTTGAGGACGTTGAGCTTCCAGCCGTTGGTGTACTCGCCCATCGTCTCGCTGTCGTTGACCGCCCACAGCAGCAGCGCGGCGGTGATGGGGAGACCGACGACGCCGTTGTACGCCGGGAAGAGAATGATCATGTCGACGACGCTCAGCCCGAAGAAGATGTGGACGAGCGGGGAGAGCCCGCTGATGGCGACGCCGACGACGTAGACGAGGCGGAAGGTGCGGTCCTCGCTGGTCACGTCGATACCCATCGCCTTCGGAATCATGTAGGCGGGCGCCCAGAGGATGGGGATGATGCTGTTGAACGCGGCGGCGACGGCGCCGACGATGAACAGCACCATCGCCCACTCGCCGAGGATGTCGGCGAGCGCGAGGCCGGGCGTGAGGAAGTTGTCGAGTTGGGTGATGCCGGCGGGTCGGAGGATGGCCGCGGCGGCGACGACGATGGCGACCGTCGTCAGTCCGCCGACCATGTAGCCGACGCCGAGGTCCTGACGGATGTCGGAGAGGTCGCTCGCGGAGTTCCACCCTTTCTCCTCGACGAGCGTCGCTTCGAGGAAGAAGTTGGGCCACAGCGCGGTCGTGCCGAGAATACCGACGACGAGGGTAACGGCGCCGGCCTCGGGGACGCCGGGGACGAATCCGGCCGCGATGTCGCCCAGGTCGGGCGTCGCGGCGGTCGCGACGACGAGGTAGGCGACGAGCAGGCCGAGCATCATCCCCGTCATGATGCGTTCGACGTAGCTGTAGCCGAGGATGCCGACGACCATCGCGAGCAGCGCGGTGACGACCGCGAGCGGCATCCAACCGACGACGCCGCCGAACAGGAGCGAGATGCCCTTGCCGACGGCGGCGGTGAGTTCGAGTCCCCACGCGACACAGCCCACCGAGAGCAGGACGGCGAGGGCGGTGGCGCCACCCCGTCCCAACTTGCGTCGCATGAAGTCGGTGAGCGAGTCGCCGAAGATGCCGAGGCGGGCGCTCATGTCCTGAGCCATGAAGCCGAGCAGGACGGCGCCGCCGATGGCCCACAGCAGGGCGTACCCGTACTGCACCCCGGCCGAGCTGGCGATGAACACCGAGCCCGAACCGAAGTAGCTGGCCACCATCACGAACGCGAGGCCGTACCGGGCGAAGAAGTCGGTCAGTACCGAGAGCGGTCCGTCGGAGTCGTTGTGTGTCGAAGTTCGTTGTGCCATTATGTGCATTCCGGCGCCGACACGGCGACGAGCGGGGGAGAGAGACGTCTCTCCGGTCGCAGATGTCGGTCGCAGAGACCGTAGAGCGGGGCGTGCCCCCCTACTTAGTCGTCTCTCGCTTCGAAGGGGCCACTCAAAAGGCTACTCGCCGTTCTCGGGAGTCATACCCTTTGATAACAAGGGGTTGATGCGCATACCACGGGGGAGCGGTCGGTCCCCACTCGTCGGCGTCGAGGGGACGCCGGAACCCGTGACCGCCGACGGTCGAATCTCGCTAGGACCGCCACGCAGTGGGACTCGCCGACCCCGTCACAGGCGAGTGGTCACCGCCAGCCCGCTGCCCACCGGGAGCGCGACCGTCTCGAACCCCTGCGCCGCTCGGACGGTGTCGAGGTACTCGGCGATGCCTCTCGTCTCCGCGTTCTCCCCGTCGAGCGCGTCGTCGACGCTCGTACCGTCGTCGCCCTCGAGATACGCGAGCAGCGCGTCGAACGCTATCGGCCCGCGCATCAGGTTGTCCGCGACGACCACACCGCCGGGAGCCACCTTCCCGCGGACTTTCTCGAACGCCTCCGCGTAGCGCTCCTTCTCGTGGTCGACGAGCACCACGTCGAACGGGCCGTCGTACTCGTCGACGATGTCGACGGCGTCGCCGCCCTCGAACGTCGCTCGCTCCGTCAGGCCGGCGCGCCCGAAGAACTCGCGGGCCATGTCGAGTTCGTCGGCGTCGAACTCGGTCAGGACGACGTGGCCGCCGTCCATCCCGCGGAGGAACCAGTACGCCGAGTAGCCGTATCCGGAGCCGAACTCGAACACCGACTCGGCGGCGGTGAGGCGCGCGAGCAGTCGGAGCACGGCGCCCGACTCGGGGCCGATGATGGGAAAACCGTTCTCGGCGGCGTAGTCGGCCATCTCCGTCTGAATCGCGTCGTGGTCGGGGCCGACCGCGCGCAGATACCGACGGGTCGCCTCGGGGACGATATCCATGTCCCCGAGTCGCCGTCGCGGGGCTTCAACGTTGGCGACGACGGGTCGGTGCATCTGCACGTCGGCGTGTCGGTGCGTCGGTGCATCTGCGCGTCGGCGTGTCGGTGCGTCGGCGACGAGGGCCGGTCGGGTCGGTCCCCCGAAGCTACTTCGTGCTACGAAAGTGAACTGTGAACGAATGGCAACCGACGACAGCCCCGTACCGTCCGGTCTCTCGCGTCGTGCCTACCTGAAACTCGCCGGTGCCACGGCGGGCGCTGCCGCTCTCGGGACCGGGGACGCCGGGACTCGGAGCCGGGACGGAACCGTCGGGGTCGACCGACGGACGCGACGCACCGACTACTGGACCGGACCGGAGCGCGAGGCGCCGGCGGGCGCGTCGCCCGGTGCACGGTACTTCGCCACCGACACGGGGCGCCAGCTGGTCGCGACCCGGTCGGGCTGGGAGCCACAGGGGTTCTCGGGACCGTACGTCCGCGCCGGCCGCATCGCCGGCGTCGCCGACCACGTCGTCACGACGACCGCGGAGCTGGAGGCGGCCTTCGACGACCTCCGCGAGGGTGACACCGTCTCCCTCGCCCCCGGAACCTACCGTCCGAGCCGGTGGCTCGCCATCGACGTGTCGGGCGTCACGGTCGTCGGGGCGTCCCGCCGGGAGACGCTCGTCAAGCCGGCCGACGGGTCGAACGTCGGCGGGTTCCACGTCGGCCGCGGTCGCCGCGTCGAGAACGTCACCATCAGCGGGGTCGGCTTCGACGGCAACGACCGGCGGATGGACCAGTCGGTACGCCGGCTCCACGGGTTCCTCGTGGAGGACGCGCGCAACGTCACCGTCCGAGACTGCTATGCGACCCGTACGTCGCCGTACCACGTCCACGACGCCGGCGGGAGCGGGTTCACGGTCCGGAAGGACGCCCAAGAGGTCGCGCTCGTGGGCAACTTCACCGAGGACATCGGCGACCGCTCCATCCAGATCGCCGGTGACGGCATCCTCGTCCGCGGGAACCGCCTCACGAACGGGTTCGACCGGTCCATCTCCCTCGACGTGCGCCACCCCGACGGGAACAAGTACTACTCGCGGAACGTCTCCGTGGTGAACAACCTCGGTCGGGAGAACTCCGACGGCTCCGTCGTCGGCGCCTCCCAAGGAACCCCGAAGCGCCCCGGTGCCGGCAACTACGCCATCCTCGGCAACGTCGCCCGCGGGAGACACCGACGGACGGTGTACATGGGCATCTCGGAGGACGTCCGCAACGTCGCCGTCGTCGGCAACTCGGGCTGGCAGGGAGCGTTCGACGAGGACCGTTCCGGCGTGTATCTCTCGGGGGCCGTCTCGAACGCCGTCGTCGTCGGGAACACGTTCCGGGCGTACTCCAAGGAGGGAATCGAGGTGGACACGACGGGACGGGACGTCGCGGTCGTCGGTAACTCGGTGCTGGACCCGGCCGGCGACGGGATTCGGGTCGACGCCGACGACGCCCTCGTGACCGCGAACCTGGTCTCGGACGCGGGCGGGGCCGGAATCGCGGTGGCCGACGACGCCGCACGCGTCACGGTGTCGAACAACCACGTGCGGCGGGCGGGGAGCGACGGCGTCCGAATCGGCGGGACGGACTGCCTCGTCGCGACTAACGCGGTCGGCGACTCGGGTCGACGCGCCGCCGCCGCCGAAGTGCGCGTCGACGGGGCCGACGCGCTCGTGACCGGGAACAAGCTGGTCGGCGGCGCCGACGCGGACGGGTGGGCCGTCACGGCCCCGAGTGCCCGCCTCCAGGGGAACGCCCCGCCGGTCGACCGACCGACGTCGGTCACCGTCCGCGACGGTTCGGCCCGCCTGCGGTTCGACCGGCCGTTCGCCGAGAAACCGGTCGTCGACGTGACCCCCGAGTCGCCGGCGACGTGGGGCGTGGACTACCGGCGCGACGCGAGCGGCGCCTACGTCGGTGCCGACCTCCGGTTCGTCGGCCCGACCGGGGAGCCGGCGGACCTAAACGCCCGGGTCAGGGTGCGCGACTCGCGCTGAGGTGGTGACGACGCGGCGAACGCCCCGTGTCCAGACCGGCTCCGGACCGCGTTTCAACGCTTAAGTCGGCGCCGTCCGTCAGGAACGACAATGTTCGATTCCGACGACCTCGCGGAGATTCGCGACGCCAAGGAGTCGTGGGAGTCGGAGACGCTCGACCCCACGCTCTCGCGCTTCGGCGAGCGCGAGGAGGAGTTCGTCACCGACACCGGCGGTCACACCGTCGACCGACTGTACACCCCGAACGACGTGTCCGACCTCGACTACGAGGACGACCTCGGGTTCCCCGGCGAGGAGCCCTACACCCGCGGGCCGTACCCGACGATGTACCGCGGCCGGCTCTGGACGATGCGGCAGTACGCCGGGATGGGGACGGCGCGGGAGACCAACGAGCGCTACCACTACCTGCTCGACCAGGGCCAGACCGGGCTGTCGATGGCGTTCGACCTCCCCACGCAGATGGGGTACGACTCCGACGACGCGATGGCGGCCGGCGAAGTCGGGAAATCGGGCGTCGCCATCGACACCCTCCGGGACATGGAGCGCGTCTTCGACGGTATCCCGCTCGACGAGGTGTCGACCTCGATGACCATCAACGCGCCCGCGTCCGTCCTGTTGGCGATGTACATCGCTGTCGGCGACGAACAGGGCGTCCCCCGCGAGGAGCTTCGGGGCACCATCCAGAACGACCTCCTCAAGGAGTACATCGCGCGCAACACCTACATCTACCCCCCGGAGCCGTCGATGCGCATCATCACGGACATCTTCGAGTTCTGCGCCAGCGAGACGCCGAAGTTCAACACCATCTCCATCTCCGGCTACCACATCCGCGAAGCCGGCTCGACGGCGGCCCAGGAGGTCGCCTTCACCCTCGGCAACGGCATCGAGTACGTCGAGGCCGCCGTCGACGCCGGACTCGACGTCGACGAGTTCGCCCCCCAACTCTCCTTCTTCTTCAACGCCCACAACGACATCTTGGAGGAGGCCGCGAAGTTCCGCGCCGCCCGGCGGATGTGGGCGAAGATTATGACGGAGCGCTTCGGCGCCGACAGCGAGAAGGCAAAACAGCTGAAGTTCCACACCCAGACGGGTGGCTCCACGCTGACGGCACAGCAGGTCGAGAACAACGTCGTCCGCGTCGCCTACCAGGCGCTCGCCGCGGTGCTGGGTGGGACGCAGTCCCTCCACACGAACGGGAAGGACGAGGCGCTGTCGCTGCCGACCGAGAAGTCCGTGCGGACCGCCCTGCGGACCCAGCAGATACTCGCCCACGAGTCCGGCGCCGCCGACACTATCGACCCGCTCGCAGGGAGCTACTACGTCGAGTCGCTCACCGACCGCATCGAGGAGGACGCCTTCTCGCTCATCGAGGAGGTCGACGGCCGCGGGGGGATGCTCCGCGCGGTGGAAGACCAGTGGGTCCAGCGCCAGATTCAGGACGTGGCCTACGAGCGACAGCGCGAGATCGAGACGGGCGAGCGCACCATCGTCGGCGTCAACGAGTTCCGCGTCGAGGACGAGGAACCCGAGGCCGACGTGGAGGAGGTCTCCGAGGAGGACGAGCGCCGGCAGGTCGAGAGCGTCGAGGAGGTGCGCGAGGAGCGCGACGACGAGGCCGTCGAGGCGGCGCTGTCGGCGCTTCAGGAGGCCGCACAAGGCGACGCGAACCTCATGCCCCGCATCGTCGAGGCGGTGAAGGCGTACGCCACCGTGGGCGAAATCTGCGACGTACTGCGCGAGGAGTTCGGGGAGTACCAGCCGGGCGCGGCGCTCTGAGCTTCGAGCGGGCATGGCGGGGTCCGGCGGGGCTCGGCGGAGTCCGAACCGGGACGGGGTCCCGAGCCTGCCGGCGACAAGGGAAGACGTAAGTAGGGGACACCACTGGAGTCGAACGTGTTCGACCGGGCCTTCTCACTACGACGAGGCGAGACCGCCGACCTCCGAGAGTGTCGCCGCTGCGGCACGGCGGTGGGCGAGGGGTCGGTAGCGTGTCCGGAGTGCGAGTCGACCGAAATCGCGACGTACTCGTTCTGATTGCGGCTGCCGCGGGGCCGCCCCGGAGCCGACTACCTCACGCCGTCGAGCAGGTTCAGCGCCTCCACCTGCTCGTGGTAGCGGTTGCGAATCGTCACCTCGGTGACGCCGGCGGCCGCCGCCACGTCGGATTGGGTACGCTTCTCGCCACAGAGCATGGCGGCGGTGTACACCGCGGCGGCGGCACAGCCGGTAGGGGAGCGCCCGGAGCAGTGGCCCGCTTCGGCCGAAATCGCGAGCACCTCGGCGGCCTTCGCGTGCGTCTCGGCCGAGAGGTCGAGTCGGGAACAGAACCGCGGGAGGTACGCCGTCGGTTCGACCGGGCGCAGTTCGAGACCGAGGTTCGACGAGAGGTGCCGGGAGGCCCGGGCGACGTCCTGCTGTTCGACCCGGGAGACGGCCGTCACCTCCGCAAGCGAGCGCGGGAGGTTCTTCTGTCGACAGGCCACGTACAGCGTCGCGGTGGCGACCGCTTCGATGGACCGGCCCCGAATCAGGTCCTCGGCCAGCGCGCGGCGGTAGACGACGGCGGCCGTCTCGCGGACGTGCCGGGGGAGCCCGAGCGCGCTCGCCATCCGGTCGAGTTCGGAGAGGGCAAAGCGGAGGTTGCGCTCGCCGGTCCTGACGGTGCGGACGCGCTGGTGCCACGTCCGGAGGCGCTCGACTCGGCGACGACGCTCGGGTGAGAGCGTCCCGCCGGCGGCGTCGCGGTCGCCGCGGCCGATTTCGGTCGTGAGCCCGCGGTCGTGGCGGGTCCCGGTGGTCGGGGCGCCGACGCGGGCGCGTGCGTGGTGTTCCTCGCTGGTGTAGGCGCGCCACTCCGGACCGTGGTCGACGCGCCGGTCGGCGAGGACGAGTCCGCAGTCGTCACAGGCGGTCTCGCCGTCGGCGGTCTCGCGAGGGGCACCGTCGCACTCGGGGCAGGTCCGGCGGCGCTCGGAGGGGGTCCGACCTCGGCTTCGAGACCGACTTCGACACCGGTTTCGGGCCCGACACCCGGAACCGCGGTCGGACCCGGTCGATTCGGTCGACTCGGCGCTCGCACGGGTACGGACACGGCTCTCGGAGGGTGAGTTGTCTGAATACATCATCTCGGGGGCCGACCGGACGGGCACGCGATGACAGCGGGGACGGCGGTGGGGTCGGTCTCGGGTCGATGAGTCCGCCGCGTCGGCCGGTGGCCCCGCCGGAGGTAGCACGCGGTCAGCTAAAGGGCTTCTAACCGAACCGTCGAAAAGAGGGGCGAGGGGAGCGGTCAGCCCCGTGAGTCAGTACTTCGGGTCGGCGCCGGTCGTCTCGTAGACGCGGTCCATCAGCTCGTCGCGGCTCTCCTGCCACGTCGCGAGCGCCGCGGGGCGGCTCGGGTAGCGCTCGTAGTGGCGCATGACCTCCTCGGCGAGCCCCTTCGTCTCGTAGAAGTTCTTGATGACGCTCCAGTAGCCACGGGAGTCGAAGGCGGTCCGAGCCAGCAGCAGGGGACTCATCGACGTGGTGCCCGAGTAGAGCGCCTCGGCGAGTTTCTCGCCGGGGAGCGACGCGAGTAGCCCCATCAGGTCGTCGATGTCGATGGCGGTGGAGAGGACGTTGTACACGTCGAGCGCGGCGAAGCGTGCGCCGAAGTGACCCATGACGCGCTCGTTGTAGCGCCAGAGGGCCTCCTCGCTGGTGTCGCCCGTCTCGACGGCCTCGACGGCCTGTTCGCCCGCGTACTTGCCGGCGTAGGCGGCGCCCGCGATGCCGCCGCCGGTCGTCGGGTTGACGTGGGCCGCGGCGTCGCCGGCGGCCATGAACCCCGGGGCAACCGCCGAGTCGTAGGGCCGGCGGGTCGGGAGCGCG
This sequence comes from Halobium salinum, assembly GCF_026586625.1. GTDB lineage: Archaea > Halobacteriota > Halobacteria > Halobacteriales > Haloferacaceae > Halobium > Halobium salinum. The sequence continues at coordinate 94,920 of NZ_JAODIW010000010.1, forward strand.
GCGCCCAGTTTGTCCTTCACCTCGGCACCCTCGAACTCGGGGCGGTCACGCAGGTCCTCTTTGAGGTCCTCGACGAGCTTCATCGGCTCCTCGTTCATCTGGAAGCCGAGGCCGGCGTTGATCTCGGTGTCCGTGCGCGGGAAGTACCAGAGGTAGCCCGCCGCGCGCTTGGTCGGCTTGAACACGAGCGCGTCCTTCCACTCGACTTCCTCCTCGACGTCGACGACCTCCCGATACGCGGAGCAGAACTGCGAGTAGGAGACGTTCGTGTCGAAGGTAGACTCGGAGAGGTCGGCTTTGTCTTGGAGGAGGGAGAGGGAGCCGGCGCCGTCGATGGTCACGTCGGCCTCGTACTCGACGTCCTCGCCCTTCCGCCTGGCTTCCAAGCCCGTCACGGTCCCGTCGTCGTCTTGGACGACGTCCTGGACCACGGTGTCGTAGTGGAACTCGGCGCCGGCCTCGTCGGCGCCCTCGATGAGGAGTCGGCCGTACTCCCAGCGGTCGAGCACGGCGAGTTCGCCCGGGATGGGGATGTCGAGGACGGTGTCGTGGCTCGGAATCTCGAAGCGCCCGTGGGTGACGTCCGTGTTGGTGAACGCCGGTTCGATCTGTTCCTTCGGGATGGCCTCGGGGAACGCGTCGGCGCCCTTGAGCGCGTCGCCGCAGGCGATGTGGCCCGCCTCGTCCTCGTCCTTGCGCTCGACGACGACGACGTCCAGCCCCTCCCGGGCGACGGTCGCGGCCGCGTAACAGCCGGCGGTCCCCGCGCCGACCACCGCGACGTCGTACTCGTGGGTAGTCATGGGCGTGACTCCCGAGGGCGGGAGGAAATATCTTTATGCCCGATTGTGTTGTTATGCCGAGGTCGGGTTAATTGGGTTGGTGGTGGAGACGGTACTCTCGGTGTTTCTGCCGTCGTAGCCGTGTCCCAGCAAAGCCCTCCCGCTCTTTGCGAGTTGCTCACTGAGCAAAGCTCAGTGGCATCGCAGAAAGCTTCGCTTTCTGCAGACCGCCAGGACCGCAACAGCACAGCCCTCACACCTCCCCAGCCTCCGGGCGGCCGCGGTCCCTCGCACGTCTCGGCAGCCAACGCGAGACCCGCTTCGCTCGTCTCGCTGGCTCCCGTTCGCCTCCGGCTCACGGGAACCACGGAGGGGCGGCCGGCGCGCGCCTCGCGGCCTCCGTGCCGCGAGCGCTTCGTGCGAGGGCTGAGCGAGCATAGCGAGCGAAGCGGTTGGGGAGGACGAGGCGCGGTGCGGTGGGTGGGGCTCCGAAAGGGGCCGCCTACTCGGCGACGGACGGCGTTCACGAGAGCGCAGCTCTCGTGAGCCCACGAGAAGTGCCGACGGCACTTCTCGGGACGACGTAAGCACTACAACGACCGAGCGTAGCGAGGGAGTGAAGCGCGCAGCGAGCCGCCCGAATCGAGCAGGCGGGGGCTTTCGCACTCCTAGTTCCAGTACTCGTTACCGACTCCAAACGAGCGCTCCAAAGAAGGTTCCAATCCACAACAGAGGGAGCACTGCCAGTACAGCGACAGCAAACGCGACGACTGAAGCGTCGCTGTTCCCGAGATTCACGAGACTTGGCCACAGATAGAGGCCAGCACCGAAGTTGAGTGCGATTCCCAACAAAAGAGTCCCTTGTGACAACCAGTTCTCCGGGACACCAGCGTGGACTTCTTCCAAGATTCGTAGAACGTCGGACTCCTCCTCTGATTCGCCGTCGGTCTCTTCGACCCACTTCCGAATGTTTCCGAATACGATGAAAGTGACACCCCCGGAGAGGCCAAGCACGAACAGGACGGGAACAACCCAGAACTCGTCGTCTCCGACGTACAACAGACTGAAAGTAATCACTGGCCAGAAGGCCAGTTCTTCGCTTCCGAGAGCCGCAGACTTCGGGTCGGTGAAACTCACGATGGAAAAAAGTCGCTAACCTGATAATAATCCATCCCTCGAAAACAGCGACACCGAAGACGAAGCCCGACTACTCGTCGCCGGACTCGTAGTGCTCGCCAGCCGCCTTTGGAATTCGCGTCCGGCCGAACAGCGCGAGCACGATGATGACCGTCACGTACGGGATGGTCCGCACGAGCGGCTGGGGCACGGCGAACACGTCGCGTGCCTGCAGGGTCAGCTGCAGGGCGTCCAGCCCGGCGAACAGCATCGTCGACAGCAGCGCGCCGACCGGGTTGTAGTTGCCGAACAGGTACGTCACGATGGCGATGAACCCTTTCCCGTTCACCATCGTCGAGCCGCTGCCGACGAACTGCCCGATGGACAGCGACAGCGCGGCGCCGCCGAAGCCACAGAGTACGCCCGAGAGCAACACCGCGGCGTAGCGCACGCGGGTAACGTTCACGCCGGCGGTGTCGAGCGCCTTCGGGTTCTCCCCGGAGGCGTTCACCCACCGGCCGAACGAGGTGCGGTTGAGCGTCCACCACGAGGCCGCGACGGCCCCGAACATCAGGTAGACGAACGGCGTCGCGCTGAACAGCGCCCCGAAGAACGGGATGGACGAGAGTCCCGGAATCACGATGGCGTCCACCGTGTCGACGCTGGCGGTGTTCGGTCCGCCGTAGACGACCTGCGAGGCGAAGGGCGCGAGACCGAGCGCGATGAGCCAGATGGCGAGCCCGGCGATGATCTGGTCGGCGCGGAACTCGATACACACCACGGCGAACAGCAGCGCGAGCAGCGTGCTCGCGACGATGCCCGCGGCCAGCCCCATCCAGACGGAGCCGGTCACGTCGGCCATGTAGACGCCGCCGAACGCCGAGACGATGAGCAGCCCCTCGAGCCCGATGTTGATGACGCCGCTCTTCTCGGCGAAGATGCCGCCGAGCGCGGCGAAGGCGATGGGCACGGAGAGGCGGAGCGTCGCGGCGAGCGTCGAGCGGTCGGTGAGGATGGCGACGAACCGCCCGGCCTGTGTCTCCGGAAAGGCGAACCCCCAGAGGACGAGGCCGGCGAGCAGCACCGCGGCGACGAGGCCGGCGACCCGCTGGGGCGAGAGCTCCCCGTCCGTCAGCCGACCTCTCACGGTCTCGCTACTCATCGCGCTCACCCCCCTCGGTCGGGACGCCACTCTCCGCGTCGACGTCGTCCTCCACGTCGCCACGGGAGTCGGCGACCGTACCGCCGTCGGTCACCGGCTGGCCACCCGACCCGCTCGGCCGGACGGACCACACTCGGGTGCCGATCATCCGGAAGAACTCCGGCATGGCGACGAACAGGATGATGAGCCCGCGGAGCACTCCGACGAGTTGGGGCGGCACGTCGGTGCCGACGTCGACCACGATGGAGCCGGACTTCAGCACCCCGAAGAGGAGCGCCGCGAAGCCGACCCCGAGCGGGTTGTTACCCGCGAGGATGGAGACGGTGATACCGTCGAAGCCGTACGCCGGGACGCCGGTCTGGAAGTTGCCGATAATCATGAGCACGTACACCGCACCACCCATCCCGGCGAGCGCCCCGGAGAGGGTCATGCTCGCGACGACCGTTCGGGCGGCGTCGACGCCGCCGTACTCGGCCGCCTCGGGCTGGATTCCGCTCGTACGCAGGTCGTAGCCGAAGGACGTACGCTCGATAAGCAGGTACACCGCGACGAGCAGCGCGGCCGCCACGACGAACGCGACGAGCGAGAAGTCGTCGCGCGCGCGGAAGATGACGCTCGGGAACGTCGCGTACTCCGGCAGCGGCACCGTCTGGGTGGCGACGCTCTCGGGGTCCTGGAAGTGGTCCTGGACGAGGTACAGCGCGACGGCGGTCGCCACGAAGTTCAACATGATGGTCGTGATGACCTCGTTGGCGTCGGCGTACGCCTTCAGCGCCCCCGGGATGGCCCCGTAGACGCCGCCGACGAACGCGCCGACGGCCAGGCCGAACGGGAGCAACAGGAGCGTCCCGACGACGCCGGAGACGAGCGTCGACGCCCACAGCGTCGCGACCGCGGAGCCGAGCGCGCCGACGACGAGCTGGCCCTGCGTCCCGATGTTGAAGATGCCGGCACGAAAGGCGACCGCGACGGCGACGCCGGTGAACATCAGCACCGTCGTCTGTGACAGCGTCGTCGCCAGCTGCCCGTTGATGAGGTCCGAGGAGAGGTCCCCGAACGCGCCGAGGAACAGCAGGTCGTACACGGTGACGGGGTCGTAACAGAACCCGACGCCGAAGTACGTCGTCGCCGCCGTCGAGCAGGTCGTCATCCGCCCGGCGGCGAGGATGAGGACGAACCCGACAGCGACCGACAGCAGGAGCGCCGACACGCTGATGAGCGCGCGCTCGACGGCCGAGGCCCGCACGAGCCGCTCGATGGCGGCCGGCGCGTCGGACTGTCCGGTGTTCGTCCCGGGCTCGCGCCCGTCGCTGTCTGCGGCGTCGGTTTCCGTGTTCGGAGTGTCGTCGGAACTCATCTGGTACCCCCCTCACTTCCGTCGTTCGAGGCCGGCTGCGTCGCCTCGTTCGGCTCCCCGTCGGTGGCGACGCAACCAGCGTCGCCCGCCTCCGACTCCGGACCGTACCCCTCGGGGTACTCCCCGGCCATCAGCAGGCCGAGTTCCTCCTCGGTGACGGCCTCGGGGTCGACCACGTCCATGACCTCGCCCTCGTACATGACGGCGAGTCGGTCCGAGAGCCCCTGGACCTCGTCGAGCTTCGAGGAGACCAGGAGGACGGCCCGGCCCTCGTTGCGGAGGTCGAGCAGGCGGTCGTGGATGAACTCCGTCGAGCCGATGTCCACCCCTCGGGTGGGGTGGGTCGCGACGACGAGTTCCGGGTCGCGCTCGAACTCCCGGCCGACGATGAACTTCTGCTGGTTCCCGCCGGAGAGCGACCCGGAGGTCGCGTCCGCGTTCGGCGGACGGACGTCGTACTCGGCGACGATGCGCTCCGCGTGCTCCCGGGTGGCGTCCCAGTCGATGCGGCCGCCGCGGGCGAACGGTGCCGTGTGTTGACTGCCGAGAATGGCGTTGTCGACGAGGTCGAACTCCATCACGAGCCCGCGCTCCTGGCGGTCCTCCGGGATGTACGCCATCCCCTCGTCGATTCGTCGGCGACGCGACCAGTCGGTGACGTCCGTCCCCCCGAAGGAGACGGTCCCCGACTCCGGCTGTCGGAGGCCGGTGACGGCCTCGATGAGTTCGGCCTGGCCGTTGCCGTCGACGCCGGCGATGCCGAACACCTCGCCCTCGCGTACGTCGAAGGAGACGTCGGAGACGACCTCGACGCCGCGCTCGTCGGTCGCGCGGAGGCCGTCGACGGCGAGCGAGACGGCCCCCGGCTCCGCCGGCGGCTTGTCGGTCTCCATCAGCACCTCGCGGCCGACCATCAGCTCCGCGAGCTCCTCGCGGGTGGTGGTGTCGGCCTTCACGCTCCCGACGTTCTTCCCGTCCCGGAGGACGGTGATGTCGTCGGCGGCGTGCATCGCTTCGCCGAGCTTGTGCGTGATGAAGATAATCGTCTTCCCCTGTGCGGTGAGCTCCTCCAGCACGGCGAGCAGCTCCTCGACCTCCTGTGGGGTGAGGACGGCCGTCGGCTCGTCGAGGATGAGGACGTCCGCACCTCGATACAGCGCCTTCAGAATCTCCACGCGCTGCTGAACGCCGACCGACACGTCCTCGACGTCGGCGTCGGGGTCCACGTCGAAGCCGTACCGCTCGGACAGCTCCCGCACCTGCTCTCGGGCGGCGTCGCGGTCGACCGCGAGCCCGCCCCACTTGCGAGGCTCGTTGCCCAGCGTGATGTTCTCGGCGACCGTCATCGGGTCGACGAGCATGAAGTGCTGGTGAATCATGCCGACGCCGGCGTCGATGGCGTCCCGCGGCGAGTCGAACTCGCGGGGCTCGCCGTCCACGTACACCTGCCCGGCCGTCGGCTCGTACAGCCCGTACAGCACGTTCATCAGCGTCGTCTTGCCCGCCCCGTTCTCGCCGAGCAGGGCGTGGACCGTGCCGCGCTCGACTTCGAGGGTCACGTCGTCGTTGGCGACGACGCCCGGGAAGCGTTTCGTGATTCCGTCGAGTGTGACCGCCGTGCTCATCGGCGGCTCTAATTAGACGTTCGACGGGTCGCTCGGGACGGAAATGTCGCCCGAGATGATGCTCTCCCGAACGCTCTCGACCTCCGACTTCACGTCCGACGGGATGTCGGACTTCAACCCCTGCCCGTAGACGAGCGCGACGCCGTTCTGTTCGAGGCCGAGCGTCGTCACGCTGCCGCCCTCGAAGTTCCCCTGGACGACGGCCTCGGCCGCGTTGAACACTGCCGTGTCGACGCGCTTGACCATCGACGCGAGGATGACGTTCTGGTAGCTCGACTTCGTCACCGACTGGTCGCGGTCGACGCCGATGGCGTACGCGCCCTGCTCCTGGGCGGCCTGGAACACGCCGGTACCAGTGTTCCCCGCGGCGTGGTAGACGATGTCTGCGCCGGCGTTGTACATCGACAGCGCCGCCTCCTTCCCGCCGCTCGGCTCGTTGAAGCTCCCGACGTACGTCGACTGGACCTGGATGTCCTCGGAGACGTTCTTCACGCCGGCTTTGTACCCGGCCTCGAACTTGCCGATGAGCTCACCCTCGACGCCGCCGACGAAGCCGACGACCTTCTCCTCGTTCGTCGAGCCGGCGCCCGCGCTGAACGAGGAGGTTGTGAGCATCCCGGCCATCTGTCCGGCCAGGAACGACCCCTCGTGCTCCTTGAACACGTAGCTCGCGACGTTGTCGGCCTCGACGACGCTGTCGACTATCTGGAACGACTGGTCGGGGTACTGCGGGGCGACCTCGCTCAGGGCGTCCGCCTGCAGGAAGCCGATGCAGGAGACGAGGTCGTAGTTCGGGTCCGTCGAGGAGGCGAACTGCTGTTGGAAGTTCTTGAACTGCGACACCTCGTCGGGCTGGGCCTCGTTGTAGCTGATGCCGTACTCGGACTCGGCCTGCTGGATGCCCTGCTGTGCCTGGTCGTTGAACGACCCGTCGCCGAGCCCGCCGGTCGCGTACACGACGCCGACGTTCACGTCGCTCCCGGAGCCACCGGAGGAGCCGCCGTCGGCGCTCTCGTTGCCGGTCTCGTTCCCGCCGGACTCGGAGGTCGTGTCGCCGCCGGCGGTCGTGGTCTCCTCGCCCCCGCCGCTCTCGTTGTCGCCGCCACCCGTCGGCCCGCCGGTACACCCGGCCAGCCCCACGAGTCCCGCGATGCCTGTCCCCTTGATGAACGTGCGTCGGTCGAATCGGTCCATCTCTGTCCGACACAACGTGCACATCCATGAATAAAGCCGTCGTTCTGCCCCGGTAGCCGGTCCAGCGTCAAACCGGAGGAAAGAAAGTCAGAAGCTATCTTCGGGGCGAAACGACCCCCGAATTCGGTGAGACGGCCGCCGACTCGACTAACGCTCGGCGGCCGCGACCGCCGACTCGACGACCTCGCGCGCCTCGGCGACGAGTCGCTCGACTTCGTCGCTCTCGGCGTAGATGCGGACGTACGGCTCCGTCCCGCTCGGCCGCACGAGTACCCACGACCCGTCCGGGAACGAGAGCCGCACGCCGTGCTCCGTCGACGACTCCGCGTCGGGGAACGCCTCCGGGAGCGCCGTCTCCAGTCCCGCCATCGTCGCCGCCTTCGCGTCGTCGGCACAGGCGATGCTCATCTTCTCGTAGGGGCGCTCGGTGACGGGCGCACGAAGGGCCGCGAGCCCCTTGCTCGCGACGAGGTCCGCGAGCACGGCCGCGGAGGCGACGCCGTCGATCCAGCCGCCGAATCGGGTGTGGACGTGCTTCCACGGCTCGGCCGCGAACACCACGTCGCCGCCGTCGGCGCGGGCCGACGCGATGCCCTCGTGGAGCGCCCCCAGTCGGACACGCTCGACCCGCCCGCCGGCGGCCTCGACGCGTTCGTCGATGCGCCCGGAGGCGTTCGGCGTCGTGACGACGACCGGGTCGTCGACTCCTGCCTCCGCCTCGACGCTCCGGACGTAGTGCTCCGCGAGAATCGCGACGACGGTGTCCTCGTGGACGACCTCGCCGTCGGGCGCGACGACGACGATGCGGTCGGCGTCGCCGTCGTGACCGAGTCCGAAGTCGAACGGCTCACCGGAGTCCTCGGCGTCGGCGAGGAACTCGCGGAGGTCGTGGAGGGACTCGGGCGTCGGTTTGCTCTCGCGGCCGGGGAAGTGGCCGTCGACGTTCGCGTTGAGCGTGACGACCTCGGCGCCGAGCGCCCGCAGGACCTGCGGTGTCGCGACCGACCCCATCCCGTTGCCGCAGTCGGCGGCGACGCGAAGGCCGTCGAGGGGGGTCGCAGGCGTCTCGTCCCCGTCGCCCTCGCCGTCGAGACCGGCGCCGACACCGGGGTCGACGCTCGCCGACCCCGTCTCCCGGACGTAGTCGGCGACGGCCCGCCGATAAGCCCGGAGGGGGGACTCCTCGCCCGCCTCGCCCCAGTGGTCCCACGGGGCAGGTCGGTTGTCGCCGCCGACACGCTCCTCGACCGCCTCCTCCTTCCCTCGCGGAATCTCCTCGGCGTCGTCGAACACCTTGATGCCGTTGTCCGTCGGCGGGTTGTGCGAGGCGGTGAGCATCACGCCGTGTCGCCCGCGCGAGGCGAACGCCAGCGCCGGCGTCGGGAGCACCCCGACGCGGACCACGTCGGCGCCGGCGGAGGTGACCCCCGACTCGACGGCGGCGACGAGCGACGGCCCGGTGACACGCCCGTCGCGGCCGACGACGACTTCGGGTGTCTCGTCCGCCGCGGAGGCCGCGACCGCCTCGGCACCGACCGCCCGCCCGACCGAGAGCGCCAGCTCCGGGGTGACGCGCTCCTCGGCGCTCCCCCGGATGCCGGCCGTTCCGAACAGGTTCATGGCCGGGGATGTGCGCCGGGGGCACTTAGATGGGGTCGATTCGGGGCGCTCGTCGCACGTCGGCGATCAGTTCTCCCCGGTGGCGTTCCCCCTTCTGCCCTCACGCCAGGCACATATTCCACCGCGCTCGCTACTTCACGTTCTAGTCCAGATTAGTGAATAATAAGAAGTTTTAAATTACAGACCGAGAGGAAATCACTCCAGGCGACGATGAACGAAGCCCTGACGGTCGCACTACTCCTCGTAGTGGCCACGCTCGCCAACGTGGGAGTCGCGACCCCGACGAACGAAGCACCCCTGGTCGACGCCGGACTCGACCAGACGGTCGAACGGAACACGAGAATCGCACTCGACGGGACCGGAACCCGAGACCCGGACGGGGACGTCGTCTCGTATCAATGGTCAATCGAGACGCCTGCCGGGACGGCCACCACCCCGACGGACGCCACTGACCCGCAGACGTCCTTCACACCCACCGAACTCGGCCGATACGCGGTGACGCTCACCGCGACCGACGACGACGGTCGGGAGCGGAGCGACACTCTCTACGTCGACGTCGTTCGAGGAGACGCACCGACGGTGGCGGTGTCGGGTCCGGCTCGGTCTACCGTCGGTACCACCGAAACCTATCGCGCAAACGTGTCACGAGGCAGCGCACCGCTCCGCCGTATCGTTTGGCAGGTCGACGGTCGGACCGTCGCACGGCGCACTGTCGCCGACGGGGGCGACGGCACGGTATCAGTCTCCTTTGTGACGCCCGGTCCGCACGATGTCACCGCGACGGTCGTCGACGACGACGGCCTCAACGCCACGGACGCCGTGTCGGTTCGTGCGGAGCGGGCTTCCCCCGTCGGGCCGAGTGGGGGGGCGACCGGAAGTCAGCCGACGGTCGCCGACCGGCAGAGCCCGACCGTCCGCGGACCGAAGCTCCTCACCGGTACTGCACCGTTCGATTCGACGTACCGCCTCTCGGGCGGCGGTGACGCAGTGCAGACGGTTCGGTGGGTCACCGACCGCACGCTCGCCTCCCGAGGAAAGAGCGCCACGGTGTCGTGGCGGCCGGGGGACCACGACATCCACGCAATCGTCAGGTACGAGGATGGCTCACGAGACGTGGCGCAGTTCGCCGACGGGTCGACGGGCGTGACCGTCGACCCCGCTCCGACGGTGGAGATTCCGGCACTCACCGGGCGCAACGGTCTCTCCGGGCGCGGGCTCGCGAGCGACAGCTACGGAAACCTCCGCTCTCTGGATGTCTCGGTCGACGGTCGGACCGTGAAACGCTGGCCCGAACAGACCGTCGGGTCGCGTGGAGAACAGGCAACGGAGCGGACGGTCCGGTTCGCGGTTCCGGGAGCCCAAGTGAACCGAAACCACACGGTCGTCGTGACCGCGGTCGACGGCCGCGGACAGCGCGTGAAGGTGTCGCGCGAAGTCCCCGTCTCCGGAACGCCCGAAGTCGTCAGAGCCGAGTTCGTCAACGGGCCAGTCGATTCGTATCACGAGCGGCTCGATCCCGAGCGATACGCGGCTAAGCACGTGCTGGAGATCGATTTGAATGGGGTTCCGAAGGAGAACATAGATTGGCTGCACGCGGTAAAAAAATCTGATAAAGTAAGGAAGATGAACACAGGTGGTTACCAGCCATCTGCTGATTATTATAGACCAAATGATACTCTGGTAGTTAGGTCGTACTGGATGAGTCCTCAGCCACTAGAATCTAATCTCAAAACCTACGTATCTAGCAAAAGCGCATGGAGTGTGATTCAGGAGAGCAGTATAGATGTTCAGAATAGTCCTCCTGTGCTCAGACTAGACGTTAGACCCGAGAAACAGAAACACTACGCGATGGCGTGGGACGTAGTTGTAGACGCCAGTGACTCCTTCGACCCTGATGGCGATCGAGTGGAATACATCTGGAAGCATGGTGCCACACCGACCAGTGGGGACAACACTACTGCGCGGTTCAGCATGGTTCGCAATGCCTCGCTGGTTCTCAGAGATGGAGAGGGGCACGCCACACGAAAGCCGTTTAGTTATCTCGATTACATTGTCCCCCCGATCAAACAGGTAGAAGTAGTGAGCGAGGGGCCTTACCGACCCAACGATACGGTACGTGTTGCCGTTGAAACGAGAAAATACCGCCTCAGTAAGAATAGTTACAAGCTGAATTTGGAGCTCGGAATAGAAGAAACAGAGGCAGATATCGTCGAATGGAACCGGCATCAGACGAATCCCGAGAGCATTCAGGAGGTTCGTCAATGGACAGGGGTCATCGAGGTTCCCGCCTCAGAGTTCCTGAAGAACGATCAGAAGCGAGTCAGCGTGTTCAACGATGTTCGGCCCGAAGACGCGAACGAGGCGGAGATACCCGACGTAACGGTAGTGAATGGGGTACGCAAGAAGTACGACGGCGTCTTTGCGGAGAACGTCCGATACGTCGTCGAGAAGCCAATCATCCACAAAGAGCAGGTCACATCACAGTACGCGCGTGATCGCTATCTCCGTCGAGGTTACTCGGTCACGAACAAGGAGACGGCTCGAGAGTACGTAGCGAAGGAGCGCGTGAAAATCGAAGAAGCCGAGCGTGAGACCCGGTCTAGAGGCTTTTCGACCGCGTCAATGCGACGGCTGTTCTTACAGTCGAACGACGAGTGGCAAACCGGGGGTATCGACACTCAGACGGTTGCGGAGACCGTCCACGAAACCGAGTGGAGGAGTTCAAGAGGTGGGAGAGGGACGTTCACCGGCGAAATGAGACGTGTGAAGACACAGTCGGCGAACTATCGAACGAAGAAGCAGTTCGAGTACACACGGGAGATCGAACACACCGGGACACGAGAGGTCACGTACTGGGATACTGTGACCAGAACGGAGACGTACACGAAGGACATCACGACGTGTTTGCCGTACGGCTGTTTCGAGACGACTCGGACGTTCACCCGGACCGAGAGGGATCGCGTCCGGCGTAGCTACACAGACACATACACCTACACTACCGCCGAGACCGAGACGTACTGGTCGTTCAGCAAGTACGCCCCGAATCACGACTTCACCGGTCACTCTCGTCAGGTGAAGGTGCGGGACGCGCGATACGAGACACAGTACGAGTTCGGGTACGATCGGACGGTCCAACGAAGCGTTCGAACCTACCACGCGACTCGGCAAGTCGTGGTCGAACCTGCGCGCTACGAGTGGCAGGTGGATCGCACGTTCGACGACGCTGCAAGTGCGTATTCGTACAGCCAGCGAAATCGGGCACAGATAGAGCAACAGACCGTGGTGAACGCGTGGACTGTCGAGAAGCAGACTGGTACGTCGAAAGAAATATCAAGCACATCTCGGGACTGGAACAATGTGGTCGAGACACGTGCCGACGTCCTCGGACAAGTGAGCGTCGTGGGGACGAATCCGGAGACCGGTGAGGAGCGAGTGGTCAGTCAGAGATTCTTCGACAAATCAGTGTCCGTTCAGGGTGTAGCGACGAAATCCGAGTTGGCTGATTCGGTAGTTGGAGAGCAGAGCGAGAGATGCGAGGGTGTAGCGTCGGAATACCAGCAGGAGTGTTCAACCGTTGTATAGAAGATTAGCATACAAGTCACTCCTCCCAGTTCTAATTGTGGCGATGATGATTGTCGGCGGTGCTGCCGGCACTGGTGATATATCCAAAAATGAATATGGTGAACGACAAATAAATTCGTTTGAAGGTATAGAATATACCCTTTCTTACGACCGGCACGGAAAAATCCGCGTGACTGCACAGAATAGCGAGAGTAAAACCATCACCAGTGGCTTCTCAATATGGGTCGATAACGAGGAGCTCACTGAACAGGAATTCGCCATTTCCCCTGGAGATGTGGAGAGATGGTCGTTCAATACGAGCCGAGGCTTTGACGTCACCAAAGACGAGCACACCGTCGATTTCTCGACCTTCGGGAACTCGACCAGCTACAACATCACCCGAGACATAGAGACCGCGGACGCCGAAGCCTACCCGACACCCTACATCGGGAACGTCACTGTAACCGAGGGCACCGTCGACGGGGAGACCTCGTCCGTAGCGAAGGTGGAGATCGTCAACCCCGGCCCACAGACGTACGGAATGAAGCTCTTGGTGAACACCGAGGGCACGGACGGGAGCTTCTACGCCGTCGGAATCCCATCGTATTCGAGCGAGACCTTCACCGTCGAGCTACTGGAACCCGTCGGCGACAAGATTGCGGGTGAAGGACGCCTCTACACCGAGCGACCGAGGGACACGGAAGGAGCTCTCGATCAAGTCGAATTCGTCGGCTCGCCGGACTCGAAAACGAAGCAGTGGAACACTTCTTACGAACCGGCGAGGGGGCCGTGGCTCGACAATTCCTACGAGTACGAGAACGAGTCCATCGACACAGACATGGACAACCGCGAGAACGCCAACCCGTTCGACGACCCGGACCGACGAAAAGAGGTGAACGCTATCGCCCTCACCCTCGTCGCCCTCTTTGGCGTGCTCGCCTACAGGAAGCTCAATCGTTCTTCTTGAGAGGCTACTCCTCGTCTCGCACCACGTTTTCCGGACTCCGCGGGTGGTACTCCGTCCGGTACTCACCCGGCTTTCCATCCAGGCGGTCCGGGTTGATGCGCCCGCCCAAGAGCATGAAGTCCAGAATCGTCAGCGCGAACATCGCCTCCACGACGGGTACGCCACGCGGCGGCAACACCGGGTCGTGGCGACCGACGACCTGGATCTCCTTCTCCTCGCCGGTCTCCCAGTCGACCGTCTTCTGCTCTTTCGGAATCGACGTGGGCGCGTGGAGCGTCACTTCGCCGAACACCGGCTGGCCGGTCGTGATGCCGCCCTGAATCCCGCCGTGGTCGTTGCCGACCGGCTCGGGGACGCCCTCGTCGTCGAACTGCCAGTCCTCGTTGCGCTCCGACCCGGTGTAGGTCCGCGCCTCGCGACCGAGGCCGAACTCGAACGAGGAGGCCGCCGGCACCGACATCATCGCCTGCCCTAACCGGGCGGAGAAGGAGTCGAAGCGCGGCGCGCCCAATCCTCGGGGAACGCCGCGCGCCTCGAAGTAGATGCTCCCGCCGATGGAGTCGCCCTGCTTCTGGTACTCTTCGATGCGTTCGAGCATCTTCTCAGCCGCGTCGAGGTCCGCACAGCGAACGTCGTTCTCCTCGGAGTGCTCCAACAGCTCCTTCCAGCTCACGTCGCCGGCCTCGATGTCGCCGATCTGGTTGACGTGCGCCTTCACCTCGACGCCCTCGGTTGCGAGAATCTCCTGGGCGATGGCGCCGGCGGCGACCCAGTTCACCGTCTCGCGCGCGCTGGAGCGGCCGCCGCCGCCCCAGTTGCGCGTGCCGAACTTCGCGGAGTAGGTGAAGTCCCCGTGGCTGGGTCGCGGTGCGGTGACGAACGGTTCGTACTTCCCCGAGCGCGCGTCCTTGTTCTGGATGACCATCCCGATGGGGGTGCCCGTCGTGTAGCCGTCCTGCACTCCACTCTTGATGGACACCTCGTCGGGCTCGCCGCGGCTGGTGGTGATCATCGACTGCCCGGGCTTTCGCCGGTCGAGTTCGCGCTGGATGCGTTTCTCCGAGAGTTCGAGCCCGGCGGGACAGCCCGAGACGGTAACGCCCATGGCTTCGCCGTGGCTCTCGCCGAAGGTGGTGACTTGGAAGAGCCGACCGAAGCGGTTGCCGTTCATGGTCGCCGTCGGCGCTCCCGGCACTTAGCGTTTGTAGAAGGCGCAACGGTGCGAGCAGGGGGAGGACGCGGTCGGCGTCGGTGACGACAGGCTACCGCAGGTCCGCCAGCCGCGCCGTTCCGAAGGGAACGAGCATCTCCTCTTCGGTCATCCCGCCGTGCATCCCGACGAGGCCGATATGGTCCGCCTCGTACCAGACGCCCTTCGATTTCGGGACGACGACGAGGTCGCCACATCGCTCGCGGAACGTCTCCGAGTAGTCCCCCGGCCCCCACAGTTCGCGGTCGATGGCCTCGTCCCTCGTGAGCACCAGCGCGTCGAACGCGCGGTCGACGATGCGGCGGGCCGCCGCCTCGACCCCTTCTGTGGTCCAGTCTCCGTACTTGTCTCTGAGGTGCAAGTGGAGCTGTCGCGGACTGCCGGTCGGCGGCACGGCGGTCCCGTCGTCGCGGCGCTCGAACAGCCCCCAGAGTGGCGCGAACCACGGGTCGCGAAGGTCGACGTTCGTATTCGGGTCGGTGTCGACGTGGCCGTGGTCGGCGGTGACGACGACAGCGGTATCCTCGGCCGTCTCGTCGCTCACCTTCGAGAGGCCGCGGCTAACCGCGTCGTCGACACCGACGAGCGTCTCGTGGTACTCTTCGGAGCGAGTCCCGGACCGGTGGCTCGCGGCGTCGACGTGCGGAAGGTAGGCGAACGTCACCGACCGAGGCCCACCCCCCTCGACCGTCTCCCCGAGTCGGTCGGCGAACTCGCCGAGGCCGTCGTAGCCGACGGCCCGGCGGTTCTCACTCGCGATGGCCGTCGGGACCAGGAGGTGGGTGTCGACGCCGGTCTCGGACTCGGTCGCGTCGTAGTGGTCGGGCACGACGTAGAGGTCCCCGCGCTCGAAGTCCGGATACACCTCGGGCACCGGCGGCCCGTTCATCGTCGTGAACGGGAGCGCCTCCACGACGTGGTCCAACTCGGGTACGTGCTGGAACCAGCCGTGGACACCGTGTTCGTGCGGGTAGTTCGCGGTGTGGTACGTCGGGATGGCCGACGCCGTCTCCGAGGGGAAGACGGAGGTGAGCGGCGTGACCGTCCCGGTTTCCTCCACCGCCGGGAGGAGACCCATCGTCTCGTCGTCGACGTGGCAGGACCACTGTTCGTAGCCGAAACCGTCGACGAGGAGGACGACGACGTGGTCGAGGCCGCCCCGACCGAGCGCGGCGTCGACGGCGTCACTCGGGAGCGTCGGTCCGATATCGGCACCGAACAGGTCGTAGACGGTGCCGGGGACGCTCGCGAAGCAGTAATCCTCGTAGGCCGGGAACACGTATCCGTCCGCCGACTGGCGGTCGAGGAGGTCGGCGGCGAGGTCGTCGCGTCGCATGTGACGACCGATTCGGGCCCCGAAGAAGAGCCTGCCGGAGGGGTGTGACCGTGTACCGTGACCGTCTCAGTCCACGAGGTCCACGTCGGCGCCGATGTCTCCGAGCGTCTCGAAGAAGTCCGGGAACGACACGTCGACGTGTTCCGCGCCCGCGACGCGAGTCTCGCCGTCGGCGACGAGCCCGGCGACCGTGAGCGACATGACGATTCGGTGGTCGGCGCGCCCGTCGACGTCGGCGCCGACGAGGTCCGTCCTGCTTCCGTGGACCGTCAGGACGTCCCGCTCCTCAGTCACCTCGACGCCCATCTTCCCGAGTTCCTCGGCCATCGCGCTCACGCGGTCGGTCTCCTTGTATCGGACGTGCTCGCAGTTCGTGATGCGCGTCTCGCCGTCGGCGACGGCCCCGAGGACCGCGATGGTCGGCAGGAGGTCCGGCGTGTCGCCCACGTCGACTTCGACGCCCGAGAGCGACGAGGCGCGAACGACCAGTTCGCCCGCCTCGCGGTCCCACTCCACGTCGGCGCCCATGCGCTCCAGAATCTCGACGATAGCGGTGTCCCCCTGTGCGCTCGGGACGGCCCCCTCGACGACGACGGACGCGCCCTCCTCGGCGGCGACCGCCCCCGCCGCGAGGAGGTAGGAGATGGAGGAGAAGTCGCCGGGAACGTGGTACTCGCCGCCCTCGGGCGAGTAAGACTGCCCGCCGTCGACGTGGAATCCCGTCGCGTCGGCAGTGTCGTGGTCGTCGTCTTCTCCCTCGAACACCGCCGTCGCCTCCACCCCAAAGTCGGCGAGCAGTTCGAGCGTGATGTCGACGTACGGTGCCGACTTCAGCTCGGTTTCGAGGTCGATGTCCACACCCTCGTCGGTCACCGCGCCGGCCATCAGGAGCGCGGTGATGTACTGCGAGGACACGTCGCCCGGGATGGACACCTCGCCGCCGGCGGTCGGCCCCTTGAGGACGAGCGGCGCCTGTCCGTTCCCACGGGTGCTCTCCGCGCGACCGCCGAGCGCGTCGAGGGCGTCGAGCAGGGGCCCCTGCGGTCGCGAGCGCAGGGAGCCGTCGCCGGTGAGCACCGTGATGCCGTCGGCGAGGCCGGCACAGCCGGTGACGAGACGCATCGTCGTCCCGCTGTTGGCGCAGTCGATGACGTCGTCGGGCACGCCCGGCCGGCCGTCGAAACCGGTCACGTCGAGCGCCGTCACGTCCCCGTCGCCGTCGGCGTCGGTCGAGCGCTCCACGGACCCACCGAACGCCTCGACCGACCGCATCGTCGCCTCGGTGTCGGCGGAGACGAGCGGGTTCAGCACCCGTGCCCCGTCGGCGTAGCCGGCGGCGAGAATCGCTCGGTGCGTGTAACTCTTCGAGGGCGGGGCCCGCGTCCGGCCCTCCACCCACGACTTCGAGATGACGGCGTCCATGCGTCGACGGTTCGGCGCCCGTGCCATGAGGCTACCGGAGGTGGCCGTTTTTCGCGGGACGGTCCGGAGACGAGTCGAGGGCGTCGTCGACGACGACACGGTCACGGCGCACCGGGAGGACAATCGTTTTGCCGGCCCCCCGTCAGGGTCACGCATGGACCCGGACCTCTCCGCGCTCGACGAGTTCCTCCGCGAGGAAGGGTACGACGGCTACCTCGTACAAGCCGCGAGCGACGACTCCGACCAGCGGTACCTCTCCGGCTTCGACGCCCCGGACCCGTTCACCACCCTCCACACCCCCGAGGGCACCCACCTGCTCGTCTCCGGGCTGGAGTACGGGCGGGCGACCAAGGAGGCCCGGGCCGACTCGGTCGCCCACAGCGCTCGCGTCGACGCCGAGGCGGACACCCGAAAGAGCGAGGACGACGACGGGACCGACTCCCTCGCCGACCGCACCTCGACGCTCGCCGCCTTCCTCGACAGCCACGGTGTCGAGCGCGTCACGACGCCCTACGAGTTCCCGCTCGGCGCCGCCGACGGCCTCCGGACGCACGGTGTCGGCGTCGACGCCGACCCCGAGGACCGCATCGAACGCATCCGCGCGGTGAAGACCGACGAGGAGGTCGAACACGTCCGTGCCGCCCAGAAGGCGAACGAGGCGTCGATGCACGCCGCCGAAGACCTGATTCGCGCCGCCGACGTCGGCGACGACGGCGTGCTCCGCTACGAGGGCGAGACGCTCACCAGCGAGCGCGTGAAAGAGGAGATCGAGGTCGCGCTCCTACGCGAGGGGTGTGCGCTCGACGAGACCATCGTCGCCTGCGGCGCCGACGCGGCCGACCCCCACGACCGGGGGAGCGGTCCGCTCCGCGCGAACGAGGGTATCATCGTCGACATCTTCCCGCGCTCGAAGACGACGAAGTATCACGCCGACATGACCCGAACGTTCTGCAAGGGCGAGCCGAGCGACACCCTGCGGGAGTGGTACGACCTGACCCACGAGGCGCTCGACGCCGCCCTCGACGCCGTCGAACCGGGGGTCACGGGCGAGGCCGTTCACGACGCCGCCTGCGACGTGTACGAGGAGGCCGGGCTCCCGACGCTACGCTCCGACCCGACGACCGAGACGGGGTTCATCCACTCGACGGGCCACGGCGTCGGTCTCGACGTCCACGAGAAGCCGCGCGTCGCCCCCGACGGCGAGGAGCTGGAGTCGGGCCACGTCATCACGGTCGAGCCGGGACTGTACGACCCCGCCGTCGGCGGGGTCCGCATCGAGGACATCGTCGTCGTCACCGAGGACGGCCACGAGAACCTCACGGAGTACCCGGTCGAGTTCGTCGTCGAGTAGCCGGGCTCGTCCGGAAGTCCGAGAGGTGAAGAGCGGACGCGGACGGGGAGTGAAAGAGGGTGCGAGACGAAGAGGGCAGAACGCGGCTCGAGCCGTCTCAGCAGCCGAGGATGTCGCGCAGCTCCGCCTCGGTGTCCTCGGTGGCGGGGCCCGTCGTCGTCCACCGGACGTCGTCGCCGTCGAGCAGCATCGTGTACCCGTGGGTTTCGTCGCCGTCCAGCGAGAGCGCCGCGCGGAGGCCGCGTTCGTCCGTGTGGAGCGTCAGCGCCGAGGAGTCGTCGGCGTCGGCGGCCCGAACGGCGGGGCCGCCGTCGGTCACCGGTCGTCCGCCGTCCCGGCCGCGCTGGTGGACCTGGACCTCGTGCCACCCCAACTCCGGAGAGTCGCCGGCGAGACTGTCGACGAGCGAGCGCCACGTCGAGGCGTCCTCCGGGTCCGAACCGAACGAGACGTGCACGAGCGACGGCGTGCCGTCGAGGTCGTCCGGGAGGTCGTACCGACGCCCGTCTGACCCGACAGCTGACACGAAGGGGAACTTCACAGCGACACGACGCACGGCGGACGGTTAAGTAAGTGGGCCGATAGCACGTCACCCTGTGGGTAACGTGTCCTTACAAAACGTTCGTGACTGTCGCGGGTCGCGACCGACTTCGGCCTGTAGAGGCCTCGATTCTACCGGTTATTCGATTCGTACTCGGGGTCGAACAACCGAGCCGAGCTCGGACCGGGCTCCTCGCCCTCGACGACCGCGTAGTCGTCGAACGTCTCGGCGCCGGCCTCGCGCAGCACGTCCTCGTCGTACAGCGCGTGTCCGGTGAACTCGTCGGGGTCCCGCGAGAGCACTTCGAGGGTCGCGTCCGCGACGATTTCCGGCGTCCGCCAGTCCTCCGGTTGGCCGAGTTCGAAGTGGCGGGTCGCCTCCGTCTCGATGGCCGCGACCGGCCAGAGCGCGTTGGCGGCGACCCCCTGTCCCGCCAGCTCTCCCGCGAGGGACTTCGCGAGGAACGTCATGCCGAGTTTCGACAGCGCGTATGGGGCCTTCCCGGGTGCGGCGTCGATGGACTGCGGCGGCGACATGTTGAGGACGTGCCCACCGTCGCCATCGAGTAGGTGGGGGAGCGCGGCGTGAGTCGTCGTGTACGCTCCGCGCGCGTTGACGCCCATGAGGAGGTCGAAGCGCTTCGGCGGCGTGTCGGCGACGTTGCCGAAGTGGATGGCGCCGGCGTTGTTGACGACGAAGTCGAGCCGACCCCACTCGTCGACGGTCCGGTCGACGGCGGACTGGACGCTCTCCTCGTCGCGGACGTCGAGTTCGACGTAGATGGACTCGCCGCCGCGCTCGCGAATCTCCTCGGTCGTCTCGACGATGGTACCCGGCAGTCGGTCGTGGCCGTCGACGGTCTTCCCCGTCGAGACGACGCGGACGCCGTGGTCCGCGAGCGCGAGCGCGAGCGCCTTCCCGATGCCGCGACTGGTCCCGGTGACGAACGCGACGCGGTCCTCGAAGTCGAGCGGTCCAGTGGGTGTGTGGCTCATGTCCTCGCGTTGCACGGGTGGGGTCTTGATGGTTCGTCAACGCCGGACACGGTGTCGGGGGTTCACGCCGAGGGCTGGGCACTCGGAGTCGAACCCGATGCTTTTTCCTCGTCGGACCGGATGGACGACACGCCTGCATCACGCAGGCACCTCGTGCCGGAATGCCAGTCCCCACCCGGGACACGGCGTTCCGGCATGGGGACACTCATACCGACTCCACGACCCGGAGCCACGGCCACGTCGGTCCGCTCACCCGCTCGCATCGAACTCCTTTTGGAACGCGACGGGCTACCCGAGCACCATGCAACTGCTGATCGTCGGCGCCGGCGCGATGGGTCGATGGGTCGCCCGCACCGTCGACGCCGACGTGACCTTCGCCGACGTGGAGGCGGCGGCCGCAGACGAGGCCGCCGCCGACTGCGGCGGGTCGTCCGCCCCGGTCGACACCGACCGCCGGTTCGACGCCGTCTGTCTCGCCACACCCATCTCGGCGGCCGCCGACACCGTCGAGTCGTTCGCGCCGAACGCCGAGACGGCGATGTTCGACGTGACGGGGTCGATGGCCGCACCGGTCGCCGCGATGCGCCGGGCGTTCGACGGTGAACGCGTCTCTCTCCACCCGCTGTTCGCCCCCGAGAACGCCCCGGGCAACGTCGCCGCCGTCACCGACGAGGCCGGTCCACTCACGGACGGAGTTCGAGCGGACCTCGAGGACGCCGGGAACCACACCTTCGAGACGACCGTCGACGAGCACGACCGGGCGATGGAGACCGTCCAGTCGAAGGCTCACGCGGCGACCCTCGCCTACGCCCTCGCGGCCGAGGACGTGCGCGAGGAGTTCGCCACGCCCGTCTCGGCCGCGCTCGACGACGTGGTCGAAACCGTCACCGACGGCACCCCGCGCGTGTACGCGGAGATTCAGGAGACGTTCCCCGGGAGCGACGCGGTCGCCGACGCCGCGGCCCGCCTCGCAGACGCCGACCGCGAGGGGTTCGAGGCGCTGTACCGTGAGGCGAGCGAGCGTCGTCGGGGGGAGTCTCCGGCCGACCGCCAGTCGCGAGGTGAGGACCGATGATAGACCGCGACTCCGTCCGCTCGAACGCGAAGTACCTCCGGAACGTCCGCCCGGTCGACCCCGACGAGATAGCGGAGTACGTCGAGGGCCACCCGCATCCGGGCGTCGTCCGCACCGTCCTGCGCGAAGAGGCGTTCGACCTCGGTCTCGTCGAACGCGAGGACGGCACCTTCGTCCCCGTCCCCGAGGAGCCCGTCTCGCCGCCGAACTGGCGCCCCGAGGCGTTCCCGGACGCGTACGCCTTCGCCGTCGAGGACTTGCTCGTCGGCCGTCACGGCGCCAACTGGCACCTCGGGGAATCCGGTGACGCCCTCCGCGAGGCGGTGCGCCGGCTGAAGACCGACTACCTCTACGGCAACGACGTCGAGTACGACGAGACCGCCGCACTGGGCTACGCGCTCTATCACCTGCCGGACTACTACGCGACGACCGGCTACGTCCTCGACGACCTCGCCGAGAACGGGCTCCTGCCCCGCAAACTGCGGGTGCTCGACGTCGGCGCCGGCGTCGGCAGTCCCGCGCTCGGTCTCCACGACTACCTGCCCGAGGACTCGCTGGTCGACTACCACGCCGTCGAACCCAGCGCCGCCGCCGACGTGCTCGACCGCCTCGTGGAGGAGACCACTCGGAACTTCCACACGACGGTCCACCGGACGACGGCGGAGGAACTCGACCTCGACGAACTGGTCGGTGGCGAGGGCGGCGACGCCGCGAGCGCCGACGACGGGGGAGCCGACACCGACGCCGCCGCCTTCGACCTCGTCCTCTTCGGCAACGTCCTCTCCGAACTCGGCGACCCGGTCGCCGTCGTCGAACGCTACCTCGACGTGCTCGCCTCGGACGGGTCGCTCGTCGCAATCGCCCCCGCCGACCTCGAGACGAGCACCGGCCTTCGGGAGGTCGAGCGCGCGGTCGCCCCCGTCGGCGGCGACGTGACGGTCTACTCGCCGACGCTCCGATTGTGGGACGGCGAAACCCCGAGCGACCGCGGGTGGTCGTTCGACGTGCGCGACGACCTCGCCGTTCCGGGGTTCCAACGCCGCCTCGACGAAGGAGCCGGGATGGCCGGGCAGGATGCGGGCTCGGACGCCGACCACGAACCCGGCGAGTTCGTCAACGTCGACGTGCAGTTCTCCTACTCCATCCTCCGCCTCGACGGCGCCCGCCGGCTGGACGTGCGCGCCAGCCCCGAGCGCCACGCGAAGATGGCCGAGATGGAGCGCCACGTCACCGAGCGCATCGACCTCGCCGCGGTGAAGTTGAGCCACGACTTGGCGGCGCGTCGACGCGAGAGCGGCGGGAACCGAGGCGACCGCGACGACGACCCCAATCCCCTGTTCAAAATCAGCGACGGGAGCGAGTCGGTCGAACACTACGCCGTCCTGACTCGCGAGTCGGCGCTGAACCGCGACCTGCTGGAGGCCCCCTACGGCGCCGTCCTCGCCTTCGAGAACGTCCTCTGTCTGTGGAACGACGACGAGGAGGCGTACAACTTGGTCGTCGACGGCGAGACGGTCGTCGACCTGGTGGCCGTCTGAGAGGAGTAGGGGGAGGAGCGCTCGGTCGCTCAGGCCATCCGACCCGCCGTCCGCCCCGTGACGACCCGAGCCGCCCCGTAGCCGCCGACCGCGACGACGACGGCGACGGCGACGACGGCGAACACCGCGGGCGTGGCGCTTCCGACCGCGAGCCGGGCGGCCGCGTTCGACGGGCCCACCGGCAGCAACGTGGCGCCGCCGAACAGCCCCAGCACGCCGACCGAGTAGACGAGTTGGGCGACCTGCCGGTCCGGCGCCGTGAGGGCGACGACCGCGCCGAGTGACGCGACCAGCAGGCCGACGGCCGCCGACAGCAACAGGAGGGCCGGGAGGTTCGCCACGGGCGTCCCGTTCAGTCGGAGCAGCAGCATCCAGAGCCCGGCCTGCAGGGGGACGAGCCCGGCCGCCGCCGCGAGCTTCCCGTCGACGATGCCCGCCAGCGAAATCGGCGCGACCCGCAGGAGTTCGAGCGTGCCGCGGTCGTACTCCTCGGTGATGGAGTCGACCGTCACGGAGCCGGCGATGAACGCCGGGAGGAAGAGGAGGAGGGGAAGGAGCACGGTGTAGGTGAACCCGAAGTAGGGACTCGACGTCGATTCGGGGGGCAGCGAGAGCGGCTCGAAGTCGAGGGCCGCCGAGCGCTCCTCGCGTTCGGCGCGCTCGAACTCCCGGAGCGCGTCGCGAAGCGAGACGACGACGACGGTCGACCGGACGCTCTCATCGGGTGCGACGGCGGTCACGTGGACCCGCCCGTCCCGCACCGCGGTGTCGAGGACGGCGTCGACGCGGCCCTCTTCGAACGCGAGCGTCGCGCTCCGGCGGTTGGGGTAGGGCACCGCGTCGATGCCGGACTCCGTGCCCGCCGCGCGCAGGAGGTCGTCGGTCGCCTCACCCGTCACGGCCACGTCGGCCGTGTACCCCTCGACGCTCCCCGGGTCCGACAGCGAGACGAGGCCGACGACGAGGAAGGAGGAGAAGGAGGCGACGAACAGCTGGATGAGCAGGGCGAGCACGATGGTCTTCTCCGACCGGAGCGAGGCGATTTCGCGGCGGGCGACCGTGACCCGGGGGTCGCGGTAGGCGTCGCCGACGGCGTCGCGGGCGGCGGCGAGCCGACCGCGGACGCGCTCGGTCGCCGAGGGCGACTCAGACAAGGCCGCTCACCACCGTGGCGACCGCGAGGTTGTACCCCGCGTGCAGCAGCGTCGCGAGGACGAACGCGCCCGCGAACGCCTCCCGGCCCCGGCTGGCGCCCGTCGCCGTCGTCGCCGCCGTGACGACGTGGAGCGCGAGCGGCGCGAGCAGGAGCGCCAGTGCGGTCGCCGGCGAGACGGCGGGGCCGATTCCGGCTCCCGCGGACTCGAAGGCGGCGCGACCGACCGTCAGACTCGGGAGGCCGACCACCTGCACCACGGCGAAGAGTTTCTCGCCGAGGAAGAAGCCGGTTCCCGAGAGCGCGCCGAGGACGAGCGCCGTCGGGACGGTCCGGGCGAAGCGGGCCTTCGCGAAGCCGGCGTACACGTGGAGGCTCTTCGCCAACTCCTCGACGGCGGCGATGGCGACGAAGAGGACCGGCAGCGAGAGTTCGAGCGGGAGGACGAACAGCACGGCGACGACGAGCAGTTCGGCGACGAGGACGAACGGAATCGACAGCGCGGCGAGGGTGAGCATCGACCGCTTCCCCCGAATCCGGGCGTCGAGCGCGTCGAGCGCCTTGAGGGGGACCGCGCGCTGCGTGAACATGTCCTCCTCGCGGTAGACGCCGACGCCGAGGAGGAAGAGGACGGCGGCACAGCCGACGAACGGGCCGGCCGAGAAGAGGTACTGCCCCAGCGTCGCGCCGGTGCCCTGGAGGTCCCGGACGACGAGCGTCAGCGGCGAGATGAGCGAGATGGGCGTCACGTCGGCGAACACCGCCGGGACGAACGCGTAGCTCGTGAGAAACACCGACACCGTCACCGTGAGGAACGTCAGCTCCTTGAAAGACCGCGCGAACATCGCCGCGAGGAACGTCGCCGCGAGGTACAGTAGCGCGATTGGAACCACCGCGGCGACCGAGAGGGGGCCGCCGCCGACGAGGAGCGCGACGAGCGCCGAGACGGCTGTGAGCCCGAGCACGTAGGGGAGCGTCTTCCCGGCGACCACCGTCCCGGGGCCGACGGGCGTGACGAGCAGGGGTTCGCCCCGCCGGTTCACGCGTTCGTTGAGGACACTGCCGCCGTACGCCTGCGCGACGAAGTTCATCGGCACGAGGAAGGCGAAAGCGAGCACGAGCGAGCCGAAGGGGAACGGCGGGCTGATATCCGCCGGCGACCCGGTCGACTCGGTACGAAGGACGCCCGAGCCGAGTCCGGGGACCTCGAAGCCGCCGTCGGCACCGGAGTCGGCGGCTGTCCCGCCGCTCTCGGCGTCGTCGGAGTCAGCCGAGCCCGACGCACCGGAGCTCCCGTCACCACCCGAGTCTCCCGAGGCACCCGGCTCGCCCGCGTCGCTGGAGTCTGACGACGCCTCCGACCCGGAACTCCCGTCGTCGACCGACCGACCGCCGGCAGAGGCGAGCGTCGGCGCCGAGTCGCGCTCGGCGTACCGGAGCGTGACCAGCACCGGGAACGCCGCTCCCCGGTTCGGCTCCTCGCCCAGCCGCCGGTCGTTGTAGCGAGCGACCGCGTCCCGGAACGTCGACAGCGCGGCTTGGCCCTTCTGCGAGTCGGCCACGAGCACCGCACCGTCGCGGACGAGCAGGTCGACGCCGCCCCGGAGTTCACCATCGACGACTTCCGCTTCCGCGGGCGGACGCGCCGCGAGCGCCGACGTGTCCGCGACGGGGTCGTGGTAGGGGCTGTCGGCGGCGACGCCGACGCGGTAGAGCCCGCTGTCGACGCCGACGCTCCCGACGCCCGAGGCGACCAGCCCGCCGAAGACGCCCCCTGCGACGAGGAGGACGACTACGGTGACGGCGGCGGTTCGGCGGTCGAACGAGTTCGTCCCCCGGGACACTTCCCAGCGGGCGATGCGCAGGAGGGCGCGGGTCTCCCGCCGGAGTCGACGGCCGGCGCTTCGGCTCCGACTCCGGAGCCTATCGAGCCGCGAGGTGCTCACCGACGGGCCTCCGGCGCGTCGGGGGTGTGGTCCGACGGCGCCCCGTCGGGTGTCCCCCTTTCGGTCTCACCGTCGACCGTCCGCGGGCCGAGCGCGTCGCCGTCGGCGGCGATGTCGAGGAACACCTCCTCCAGCGAGGGTTCGCGGGTACGGATGTCGTCGACGATCCCGCCGGCGCGTTCGGCGGACTCGCGGACGATTTCGACCGCGTCCATCGACTCGACGACGGCGCGGTGGCGTTCGCCGGCCGGCGCCGTCTCCGGCGTCGGCACCGTCGTGTAGACGTGGTACTCGGTGATACCGTACTCCTCGCGAATCTCGGGGACGGTACCGCGGGCGACGACGGCGCCGCGGTTCATCACCATCACGCGGTCGCAGACGTCCTCGACGTGATAGAGGTTGTGCGCCGAGAAGACGACCGTCTTGCCCGCCGCGGCGAGTTCCTTCGTGAACTCGAGCACGTAGTTCGTGGTGAGCGGGTCGAGTCCGGAGGCGGGTTCGTCGTAGATGAGCACGTCGGGGTCGTTGACGAGCGACCGGGCGATGGCGACCTTTCGTTTCATCCCCTTCGATACGTCGCCGAGGCGGCGGTCCCGGTGTTCGAGTTCGAGGCGGTCGAGCGTGTCGGCGACGCGCTCGTCGGCCACCTCGCGGGGCACCTCGTAGAGGTCCGCGAAGAACCGCAGGTAGGAGTGGGCGGTCATGTCCTCGTACAGCGGCGACTCCTCGGGGAGGAAGCCCAGATGCGAGCGCATCGCGGGGTCGGCGGCGTCGTAGCCGGCGACGGTCGTCTCGCCGCTGGTCGGCTCGACGAGTCCGGCGAGCGTCTTCAGCGTCGTCGTCTTGCCCGCCCCGTTGGGGCCGACGATGCCGAATATCTCCCCCGGTTCCACGTCGAAACTGCTCCCCCGCACGGCGACGAACTCCCCGTACACCTTGCGGAGGTCGGTCACGGAAATCACGCTCGCCGGGTTCGGCCACTAAAGGTTAAGTTTGGTGACTGTACTAGAATTTTTAGTGTCGGCGCGGTCGACGGCCGTCGCTAACGCGTCGATTGCGGGAGAATCGTCGGTCGGCGCGACGGTAGTCGTGTGAGTACCGGTAGGTTCAGAGGAGTCGTCGGTCGCGAGACGCCCCGTCGGTCACGTCGCTCGAATCAGTCCGAAGCCTGCGGTTCCTCGCCCGTCTCCGGCTCTCGACCTCGTTGCCAGACGTTGGTGACCGGTGCGCCCGACGGTGGTGTGTGGCTGACGTCCTTCATGGTCCGCTTGTCTGCGTTCATCGTGGGACTCCGTAGCACATTCCTCCTCTTAACGTTTACTACGGGAAGGAGTAAGAAGTCATTATCAGTTCAAAGACCTAATACACCTCTAGGCAGGCGCCACCTACTCGGGAGACCGGCTCTAGAAGACGGGTATGGGACTTCGAATCGGGCGGACCCCCGACGGGCGGCGCCTCGAGGTCGACCGCGTCGTCGCCGCCGACGTCGACGCGGCGTGGGAATTGCTCGTCGACACCGAGCGTTGGCCGGAGTGGGGGCCGAGCGTGCGCGCCGTCGACTACGACGGGGAGTCGAACGATGGAGGGGTAATCGGCCCCGACGCGTCCGGCCGCGTTCGCGTCGGCGCCGTCTGGGTCCCGTTCCGAGTCGAGACGTTCGAGGACGGAACCGGGGACGTCCACGGGTCCGGCGGGAGGGAGAGGCGCCGCTGGACGTGGCGCGTCGCCGGCGTTCCCGCGACCGGCCACCGCGTCGAATCCCTCCCGGACGGGCGCTGTCGAATCGTCTTCGAGGTGCCGCTCGTCGCTGCCCCGTACGCGGCCGTCTGTGAACGGGCGCTCTCGCGTATCGAGTCGTTGCTGACGACGGCGGACGGGAGGGGAAACCCTTAGTCGGGCCGTTCGAGGGCGAAGCGCTCCCGGGTCGTCGCGTAGAGACTGCCCGAGAGCCGCCCGACCGCGTCCAACTTCTCCACGTCGAGTTTCCCGTCGGTCGTGGTCTCGTCGGCGACGTGCGCGTAGACGACCTCGCCGAGCACCATCGTCGACGTGCCCACTTCGAGCGTCTCGTACAGTTCACACTCGAAGGCGACTTTCGCGGCGGCCACGCGCGGAGGGTCGACTGCGACCGACTCGGCCCGGTCGAGTCCGGCGTGGTCGAACTCGCTCTCGCCGTGGGGGAGCGTGGCGCTCGTCTCGTTCATCGCCTCGGCGAGGTCGCGCGTGACGACGTTGACGACGAACTCCTCCGTCTCGATTGCGTTGCGCGGCGAGTCCTTCAGGTCGTCGCCGACGCCGACGGGCGCGAACATGACGACCGGCGGGTCGTAGGCGACGACGTTGAAGAAGCTGTACGGCGCCAGGTTGTCCACGCCGTCGGGCGAACGGGTGCTCACCCACGCGATGGGCCGGGGGACGACGCTTCCGGCAAGGAGCCGGTAGGCGCCGAACTCGTCGGGGGTCCCCTCCATTCAGGCGTCCCCCTCGTGTTCGGGGCCCGACTCGCCACGCCAGTCCTTCGCCGACCCGACCGCGGCGTCGGGCAGGTCGTTCGGCTCGACGGGGAGACCCAACTCTTCGAGGGCCGCCTCGAGGTGGTCGCCGTCGACGAACTCCGCGCCGGCCTCGACGCGGAGCCGCTGGGCGGTCGAGAGCACCTCGCCGCGGCGGTCGTCCGGAATCTCGTACTTGTCGACGACGAGTTCGACGACGAGCCCGTTGTGGTCGCGGGTGTACAGCGAGTGGAACGCGCCGCGGTCGAACTCGGAGAACCGGTGGTCGGCCTCCCGCAGTCGGTCCTTCGTCGCCTCGAACTCGTCGGGGTCGAGCGAGAACGCGAGGTGGTGGACGGCGCCGATACCGGGGCGCTGGGGCCCCTCGTGGCTGTCGCGGTCGTCGCTCACGAAGAACGTCACGACCCGCCCGTCGCCCGAGTCGAAGAAGAGGTGCGTCGCGCTCGGGTCGTCGAGGTTCGGCTGGCGCATCACGAGGCGCATGCCGAGGGTGTCGCGGTAGAACGCGACGGTGTCCGCCTCGTTGCTCCCGACGAGCGTCACGTGGTCGGTGCCGGTCGTCCGGATGACGCTGTCGGGGAACTCGGCCGTCACCTCGGCCTCGCTGGGGGCGTCGTCGTCGGATTCGCTCACACCTCGGGGTACGGACGGGAGGGACATATCTCCCCGGTAACGGTGGTGTCACCGGCACTCCTGCCCGATTCGGGGAGGGTGTCAGGAGTCTCGGCAACCGGTTCCGGAGAACACGGGAACTGTTTGTAGAAATTTACAACACCTTATTAGGGAGCCGTCCGGAGGAGGGGACGAGCGGTGGCTTCGAGCCACCCGAGAGCCAACACATGAGACGCAACCAGCTACTGACGATACTGCTCGTCTGCCTACTCACGGTGCCGACCGTCGCACTGGCGGACACGAGCGGGAGCCCCGACCTGAGCGCGACCGTCCAGAACGGGACGCTCGCCGCCGGCGGGGAGACACAGTTGACCGTCGTGCTCCAGAACAGCGGCGAGGTGACGGAGAGCTCCAACCCGCAGTTCAACGCGGAGGTGACGACGGCGAAGGGCGTCAAAGCGACGCTCCAGTCGGACGACGCACCGGTCACGGTGAAGTCCGGGACGCAGTCCGCCGGGTCGATTCCGAACGGCGGGCTGGCACAGGTGCCCTTCACCGTCACCGTCGACCAGGACGCCGAGCCGGGGACGTACACGCTCCCGGTGAAGGTGCGGTACACGTACACGAGTGAGGTGGACCAAGTCGGGCAGAGCCAGTCTGCGCCCACCTACGACTACGACACGGAGACCGAGACCGAGACCCTCAACGTGAGAGTCACCATCGAGGACCGTGCGCGCTTCCAGGTCGTGAACGCGAGCACCGACGCCCCCGTCGGCGACCGCGGGCCGGTGTCCGTCGCCATCGAGAACGTCGGGAGCGAGCCCGCGCGTAACGCGAACGTCGCCATCGAGTCCTCGAACGGCGACTTCACCTTCTCCGGCACGCCCTCCGCCTCCAGCTACGTCGGTCGCTGGGAGCCCGGGGAGGTCCGCAACGTCACCGTCGAGGGGACGTTCGCGGAGGGCGCCGCGGTGCGGAACTACGCGCTCGGCGCGACGGTGAGCTACGAGAACACGAACGGGGCGGCGACGCAGTCCGACCGGCTGAACTTCGGCGTGACGCCGACGGCCGAGCAGTCCTTCGAGGTGGAGAACGTGCAGTCGTCGCTCCGCGTCGGGAGCGAGGGCGCGCTCGAAGGCGAACTCGTCAACACCGGCGAGACGACGGCACGGAACGTCGTCGTCAGCTTCGACCCCGAGAACGGCAACGTCAACCCGCTGGAGACGGAGTACGCCGTCGGCAATCTGGCGCCCGGCGAACGCGCGAACTTCTCGTTCGACACCGAAGTGACCGACTCCGCCGACGCCGGTCCGCGACTGTTCTCGCTCGACGTGCGCTACCGCAACGCCGCGGGCGAGCGGCGTGAAGGCGAGTCGCTGGACGTGAGCGCGGCCGTCGAACCCGCGCGCAAGAAGTTCCTCCTGCAGGGGGTCAACGCCTCCTTCGAACCCGGCGAGAACGGCGAGTTGCTCGTCGAGTTGACCAACAACGACGACGAGACCGTCCGCGACGTGTCGGCGAAGCTGTTCGTCGACGCGCCGATAACGAGTTCGAACAGCGAGGCGTTCGTCTCCGAGCTCGGCCCCGGCGAGACGACGACGCTGAAGTTCGGCGCCGGCGTCGCCGGCGACGCCCTCGCCGGGAAGACCTACCCGGTGAGCATGGACTTCCGCTACGAGACGCCCGACGGGGACGCGCGAATCTCCGAGACGTACCAGGTACCGGTGCAGGTGACCGAACCCGAGGACGACGGTGGCTTCCTCGACGCCTACGGGCTGATCGTCGGCGGCGGGCTCCTGCTCATGGTCGTCGGCGGGGTCGTCCTCTACTTCCGGAGAGAGTAGATGCGGTATCAGCGGCTGATCGACTGGGTCGACGACCGCATCGTCGAGAGCCCGGGGAAGGTCATCGTCGCGTTCCTGCTCGTCACCGGGGCGATGGCCGTCGGTCTCGGTAACGTCTCGACGGAGTCGGGCACCGCGCAGTTCGCCGCCGGCATCCCGGCCGAGGAGGCGCTCCAGGACGTGAACCGGGAGTTCAGCCCGGCGTTCGAGGAGGATACCGGGAGCACCCAGCTCATCCAGCGCGGCGACAACGTCCTCGCGAAACCCCAACTGCTGTACATGCTGGAGGCACAGGAGGCGATAGAGGAACGCGAGGGGCTCCGGGTCACGTCGACCTCCTCGGCGGCGAGCGTCGTCGCCCGGTCGCTGGACCCGAACGCGACGACCGTCGACCAGCAGATAACCGTCATCGAGGGGACGACACCGACGCAGATCGACCGAGCCGTCCGGCAGGCTGCGCCCCGACTGGAAGGCCTCCTGAGTAACGACTTCAACGAGAAGTCCGCGTCGGCGTCGGCGACCATCGGGGTCGTCACCCACGAGGTGCCCGCCGGCCTCTCCAGCGGGTCGGGACAGGGCGGGTCGAGCCCGCTGACGCCCATCCAGCAGGAGATTCAACGCATCGTCGCCACGACCGGCGGCGACATCACGGTGTTCGGGAGCGGCATCACCGCCGCCGAGTTCTCCACGGTCGTCTCGGACTCGCTCCTCATCGTGACGCCCGCGGCCGTGCTGTTCATCGTCCTCTTTCTCGTCTACGCCTACCGCGACCTGCTCGACCTCCTTCTGGGGTCGTTCGCGCTGCTGATGGCCGTCGTCTGGACGTTCGGCTTCCTCGGCATCGTCGGCATCCCGTTCAGCCAGATGATGATCGCCGTCCCGCCGCTCCTGTTGGCGGTCGGCATCGACTTCGGCATCCACGCGGTGAACCGCTACCGCGAGGACCGCCGACACACCGACTCCGTCGGCGAAGCGATGCGGGAGGCGACGGACCAGCTACTCGTCGCCTTCTTCATCGTCACCGGGACGACCGTCATCGGCTTCCTCTCGAACCTGACGAGCGACCTCGCGCCCATCCAGGACTTCGGGGTCGTCGCCGCCGTCGGCATCGTCTTCACCTTCCTCATCTTCGGCATCTTCCTCCCGGCGGCGAAGGTGTGGATAGACCGTCGACGCGACGGGTGGCCGATTCCGACGTTCAGTCAGCGCCCGCTCGGCGAGGAGGGGTCGGCGCTCTCCGAAGTGCTGCGCGCCGGCGTCGTCATCGGTCGGCGCGCCCCGGCCGCGTTCCTCCTGCTGATGGTGCTGTTCAGCGCCGGTGCCGGCGTCTACGCGACCGGCGTCGACACGTCGTTCAGCCAGGAGGACTTCCTCCCGCCGGAGGAGACCGCGTGGTACCTCCAGGAACTGCCGGAACCGTTCGCGCCGAACGAGTACACGGTCGTCTCGACGCTGAACTTCTTGGAGGACAAGTTCACTACGACACAGGGCGGGAACGTGGTCATCTACTTGGAGACGCGGATGACCGACCCGACCGTGCTGGAGTCGATTCACCGCGCCGGCGACGACCCGCCGGACTCGTTCGTCAGCGAGAACCGTCACGCCGACTCACAGAGCATCGTGACGGTCATCGAGTCGCGGGCGGCACAGGACCCCGAGTTCCGCCGGCTCGTCGCCTCGAACGACCGCGACGGCAACGGCATCCCCGACCGCGACCTCGAGGAGGTGTACGACTACCTCCTCTCCTCCGACTCGCGCGACGAGACCCTTCGTTACCTCGGCGACGACTACCGAAGCGCCCGAATCACCTACGCGGTGAAAGCCGACGCGGGCCAGAAGGAGATAACCGCCGACGCCCAGCACGTCGCAGCGGACTTCCGGGGCGACGCGGTCGCCACCGGCGGCACCGTCGTCTTCGAGGAGATATCGGGGCTCATCTTCGACTCGGCGCTGCAGAGCCTCGTCATCGCACTCGTCGGGACGGTCGCCTTCCTCCTGTTCATCTACTGGGTGCTCGAAGGGTTGCCCTCGCTCGGGCTCGCCAACGTGGTGCCCATCGCCGTCGCGGTCGCCTCCATCGCCGGGACGATGCGCCTGCTCGGCATCTCGTTCAACGCGTTCACGGCGACCATCCTCGCGTTGACCATCGGGCTGGGTATCGACTACTCCGTCCACGTCGTCCACCGGTTCGTGGACGAACGGCGGGAGTACGGGCTGTTCGAGGCGCTCGACCGCACGGTCCGCGGGACGGGCGGCGCGCTCGCGGGGTCGATGCTGACGACGACGTTCGGCATCGGCGTGCTGATGCTCGCCGTGTTGAGCATTCTCGGGCAGTTCGGCCTCCTGACGGCGCTGAGCGTCGCGTACTCCTTCATCGCGTCGCTGCTGGTGCTCCCCTCGGTGCTCGTGGTCTGGGACCGCCTCCGCGGCCACGACCCGGACCTCGCGCTGGACGAGCAGGACGTGCCGACCGCCGCCGGCTCGCCGACGGGGGTGGACGCGTGACCGGCACCGACCACGAGGCCGTCGAGTCGCTCCAGCGTCTCGGGCTGTCGAGCTACGAGGCGAAGGTGTTCCTCGCGCTGCAGAAGCTCGGAAGCGGGACCGCACGCGAGATACACCAACTCGCGGACGTCCCCCGTTCACAGGTGTACGGCGCCGCCGACGACCTGGAGGCGCGGGGGCTGGTCGAGATTCAGCAGTCGACGCCGAAGCGGTACCGGCCCGTCGACCTCGACTCGGCCCGGAAGCGCCTCGGGGAGGAGATCGAGCGCGAGCGCGAGCAGGCGTTCGAGTACCTCGCGGAGGTGCGCTCCGAGCGCGAGGGAACCGAGACGCGCGACGACGTGTGGACGGTCCGGGGCCGAGAGGCCATCTCCGACCGCGTCGCCACGCTCGTCGCCGAAGCCGAACGCCGGGTCGTCTTCGGGACCGCCGACCCCGACCTCGTCACCGAGGAGTTGGTCGCGACCCTCGAATCGCGCGCGGATGCCGGCGTCGACGTGACGGTGCTGAGCGAGAACGCCGAGGTACGGGCGCTGTTCGACGGCGGTCCGGTCGAGCCGGTGGCCGTCGAGCGACCGCCGCCCGGACCGGGAGCGCGCGTCCTCCTCGTCGACGACGACACCGTCCTGATGTCGGTCGTCGCCGACGCCGAACTCCCCGAGACGAGCCGGGAGACGGCCATCTGGAGCGCCGGCACGCCCTTCGGCTCCGTCATCGGGCAGTTCATGGAGGGCGGCATCCGGACCATCCTCGACTTCTGAGGGGCGGTCGACTTTTTCCCCCGGGCCCCGCACACTCTCACGTGACTCGACCGACGGAGTGTCCCGCCTGTGGCGCACGCGACTCATTCACCAGCAGGTACGCGACCGGCGGTGGCTGGCGCGTGGTCGGCTACCGCTGTGCGGTGTGCGGCGAGACGGTCGAAAAGTAGCGGCCGCGCCGGGGTGCCGGGTCAGTCCGCACCCTGCGGCGCGACCCAGCGGCAGGCCGGACACCCCTCGATACCGTCGGTAGTCTCGGTCGGTTCGCGACAGTTCGGACACAGCTGCACGGTGTGCATCGACGCTGAGGAGGCGGGTGAGCGTATTTGAACTTGTCGGCGGGTGTCCCCGCCGGCCGGGTCGGCGGTCCGCCGGCGTCGGCCTCCTCGTCGGGGCGTCCTGGCGCCGCTCGGCGGCCAACCCGTCACGGTCGACCGCGACGCGGAGGAAGAAGCGAGACGTCGACCGTGAGCTACTCGCCGAACGGGTCCTCGTAGTCGTTGCGGATGAAGTAGCGGACCCAGTTGCCCTGGGTGCGGTCGGCCGGGTGGTCGGCGACCTGTTCGTACTGAATCGTCCCCTCCTCGTCGACGACGTACACGCCCGCGATGCCGGTCAGCCCGTGGCTGGTCTGCTCGGTGCCGCTGTACTGCTCCGCGACCTCGCCGTCGGGGTCGGCGAGCAGCTGGACGTCGAGGTCGTAGCGGTCGCGCATCTCCGTGACGCGCTCGAGTTCGCTCGTGACGACCGGCACGATGTCCACGTCGTCGTGGAACCAGAGGTCGTAGGAGACCTCGCTGAACGTCTGGAGCTGTTCGGCACAGAAGCTACACCAGTAACCGCGGTTGACGACGACGACGGTCGGCCCCGATTCGAGGGTGTCCGAGAGGGTGGTCTCGCCGCCGGCGGTGCTCTGCAGCGTGAAGTCGGGCGCGGATTCGCCTTCGAGGCTCACACCCGGCACGAGGGACGGCCGATAAAAAGCTGATTGGGCCCCATGCGAGCCGCGTACACGTCCGTCGTCGTTGAGACGTCCGGAACGTACCGTCCGGAAGACACTTACCGGGTCGTTCGGAGTCATCGACATGTTCCGAGCCCTGTCGGTCGTTCTTCTGCTCCTGTCCGCCGGCTGTGTCGCGGACGGTGGTGGGGGTCCCTCGGTCCAGGCGACTACTGACGGCCCACCCGACTCCACGACGCGGGCGGCAGGAGAGCACCCTTCGACGGACACGGCGAGGAACGCCACCGTCGAGTACGGTGACCTGTCGCCGGCCGAACGCAGGGCGTTCGACACCGCGCTGGGGGGTGAAGCGAACTTCGTCCACCGGTCGTCACTCGACTCGCTCGAGAACCGGGAGGGGTACTTCACCCGAGACGTCGCCGAGCCGTTCCGAGCGCACGAGTACGTCCGCAAGAGCGGCGAACTGTACAGACTGGACTACGAGGCCAGCGGCGGCGACCTGCTCGCGTCCTACGGGGTTCACGCGGAACTTGTTGAACCGCCCGCGAACGCGACCGTCGTCCCGGTCGGGAACCTGCCGTCGGACGCGCAGGGACCGGTCCGAGAAGCGGTCAGGAACGGGTCGTACCACTCACAGACCGGAGAAGGGGTGTCGAGACCGGAGGGACTCGGTGAAGGGATGTACGTCGAGTCCGACGGGGAGGTCTACCGCCTCACCTACAGCGTCGGCGACCTGTGGCCCGACGTGCTACGTGTCGAGCGGGTCGACTAACCACGACAGCCAACGGGTTCAGGACTCGGCGGTCGGACTCGGTCGCCGGTGTCCTCACGGGGTGTCGTCCCGTACGTGTCGCCGCGACTGCGGCCCCGTGGCGGCGGACGGGGGTCCATCACGGTTATTGTAGTTGGCAGAAACGATGGAACCATGTCCGAGCAGACCGCCGCGGAGCTGATAGAAGACTGGCAGACAGGCGCCTTCTTCCTCCTCCTCTGTTGCATCGCGGGTGTCGTTTCGGCGCTTTTCTTCGGGAGTCTTCTCGGTCCTATCGGCGCCTTTGGTGGGTTTTTCGTCGGCACCATCGTCGGGTTCCTCTTCATCTCGGCGAAGCTCTACGGCTGAAGGTGCCCGATAGCTTCGGCGAAGCCGACCCGCCGAACCCTACCGCCGGACCTCGAACCCCTCCTCGCCTTCCGGGTCGTCGTACTCGACTTCGACGCCCTCCACGTCGGCGGCGGGACTCCCCGTGTGACACCACTCCACCATCGACTCGACGGCGTCTTCGGGTCCCTCGAACACCGCCTCGACGCGGCCGTCGGCGAGGTTCCGCACCCAGCCGTCGACGCCCTTCTCGCGGGCCGCATCGCGGGTGTTCACCCGGTAGTAGACGCCCTGTACCCGTCCGGAGACGAAGACGTGTGCGCGGGTTCGTCGGCTCATCGGCGGGGGCTTGGTCCCCCGGCGTCAAAAACGGCCGACCCGCCGAGAGAAGTTCACTCCGAACTGAGTACGTGTCCCTGACGGCTGCGCAGCGGAGCCGACGCTCGCTGGACGATGCCCGAACGAGAACCGGCGAAGGGTTCCCGTTCGTCCGATTCATCATTATCGTTCCTTGCTAATGGATAGCAAAGGCTTTAGTCCGTTTCGACCGAAATCCGCATACCCTGGCCGACAGGCCAAGCCACCACATATGACTGACGACGAACTCATCTGGCGAATCGCTGGCGGGTCCGGGGACGGCATCGCCTCGACCAGTCAGAACTTCGCCAAGGCCCTGATGCGTTCCGGCCTGCACGTCTTCACGCATCGTCACTACCCGTCGCGCATCCGCGGCGGTCACACCTACACCGAGATCCGCGCGCGGGAGGAGCCGACCAAATCCCGCGGCGACGGCTACAACTTCCTGCTCGCGCTGGGCGACTCCTTCGCCCGCAACCCGCAGGACAACGCCTACTACGGGAAGGAGGAGATCAAGCCGCTGTCGGAGAACTTGGACGAGCTCCGCGAGGGCGGGGTCATCGTGTACGACTCCGGCCTGCTCGACCCGAGCGAGATTCCGAACTTCGACGAGCGCGTCGAGGAGAACGGCTGGCACGTGTTCGACCTCGACCTCCGGAGTCTCGCCCGCGAGCACGGCCGCGAGGTCATGCGCAACACCGCCGGCGTCGGCGTCACCTGCGCCATCACCGGCTTCGACCTCGAGTACGTCGAGACGCTGATGCGCGACGCGATGAAGGAGTCCATCCTCGAGCCGAACCTCACGGTGCTCGAGGAGGCCTACGAGATGGTCCAGGAGGAGTACGACGTAGACGCTCCCGACGTGTCCGTCCCGACGGGCGAACACGACGAGGAGCAGCTCCTCATGTCCGGCTCGGACGCCATCGCCTACGGCGCCATCGACGAGGGGTGCCGGTTCATCGCCGGCTATCCCATGACGCCGTGGACCGAGGTGTTCACCATCATGTCCCAGAACCTGCCCGAACTCGGCGGCATCTCCGAGCAGGTCGAGGACGAAATCGCGGCGGCCGCACTGGCCATCGGCGCCTCCCACGCCGGGGTCAAGGCCATGTCCGGCTCCTCCGGCGGCGGGTTCGCGCTGATGTCCGAGCCGCTCGGGCTGGCCGAGATGACGGAGACGCCCGTCGTCCTCGTCGAGGCCATGCGCGCCGGTCCCTCGACCGGGATGCCGACGAAGCCCGAGCAGGGTGACCTCGAACACGTCCTGTACACCTCACAGGGCGACTCGAACCGCGTCGTCTTCGCGCCCGGGACGGTCGCCGAGGCGTACGACGCCTCGCGCAAGGCGTTCCACTTCGCCTACGAGTACCAGATTCCGAGCATCGTCGTCTACGACCAGAAGCTCGGCGGCGAGATGGTGAACGTCCCCAAGAGTCACTTCGACCGCGACCCGAACCCGACGCTCGGCTCGACGCTCACCGAGGCCGAACTCGAGGATGCTCCCCACTCCGAGGACGGGAAGTTCTCGCGGTTCCGCCACGACACGCCCGAGGACAACGGCGTGAGCCCCCGCTCGATTCCGGGCCAGAAGGGCGGCCGTTTCCTCGCGACGGGTAACGAACACATGCCCCAGGGGCACATCAGCGAGGACCCCGACAACCGCGTCATCCAGATGGACCACCGGATGCAGAAGCTCGCGTCCATCCGCGAGGAGCTCGACAGCGACCCCGAGTCGAGCGCGCAGACGTACTACGGCGAGGACGACGCCACGTACGGCATCATGACGTTCGGGAGCCAGCAGGGTACCGTCGAGGAGGCGGTCTCCCGCCTCAACGACGACGGCCACTCGGTGAAGTCCATCGGCGTCACGGACATGATGCCGTACCCCGAGCAGGAGGTCACGGAGTTCATCGAGTCCGTCGACGAGGTGCTCGTCGTCGAGATGAACGCCAGCGCACAGTTCCGGGGGCTCACCCAGAAGGAGCTGGGTCGCTTCGGCGACAAGCTGACGAGCCTCCTGAAGTACAACGGCAACCCCTTCGAGCCCGCAGAGGTCGTCGACGGGTTCAAGGAGAACATCCTCGGGGAGGAGGACCTGCCCCAGCACCAGACCACCTCCGTCCCCGCGGCAGGTGACTGACAATGAGTGCATTCAACGCCATCGACGATGAACGAGAGATCGACCGCGAGGAGTTCACCCCCGCGCTCGAACCCCAGCCGACGTGGTGTCCGGGCTGCGGTGACTTCGGCGTCCTGAAGGCGCTGAAGCAGGCCATGCCCGAAGTCGGCCGGACCCCCGAGGAGACGCTCCTCGTCACGGGTATCGGCTGTTCAGGCAAGCTCAACAGCTACTTCGAGAGCTACGGGTTCCACACCATCCACGGCCGCTCGCTACCCATCGCCCGGGCCGCGAAGCTCGCCAACCCCGGCCTCGAGGTCGTCGCGGCCGGCGGCGACGGCGACGGCTACGGCATCGGCGGGAACCACTTCATGCACACCGCCCGGGAGAACCACGATATGACGTACATCGTGTTCAACAACGAAATCTTCGGGCTGACGAAGGGCCAGACGTCGCCGACGTCGCCGATGGGTCACAAGTCGAAGACCCAGCCGCACGGCTCCGCGAAACAGCCGCTCCGGCCGCTTTCGATGGCGCTCAACTCGGGCGCCTCCTACATCGCTCGGACGGCCGCCGTCAACCCGAACCAGGCCAAGCAGATTCTCCAGGAGGCGATGGAGCACGACGGGTTCGCCCACGTCGACTTCCTCACCCAGTGTCCGACCTGGAACAAGGACGCGAAGCAGTACGTCCCCTACATCGACATCAACGAGTCCGACGACTACGACTTCGACAACACGAACCGCGAGGAGGCCGCGGAGATGATGTTCGAGACGGAGAACAAGCTGCACGAGGGCGAGGTGCTCACGGGTCGCTACTACGTCGACTCCGACCGCCCGTCCTACCAGCAGGAGAAGCAGAACATCGGCGAGATGCCCGACGAGCCGCTCGCGGAGCGGTACTTCGACGAGGACTACGAGTGGGAGCGCTCCTACGACATGTTCCTCGACAAGCACGCGTAAGCGCGCCCGTAGGGACTCTCTTCGACGTTTGCGGACTCTCGCCTTTTTCGAGCGCGACCCGGTAGGAGCGACTCCGAACCCGAACCCACCTCGGCCGACGGGACGGCTCGAACGCGCGAGTGCAGTCGCGTCTGCTACCTCGACCCTCGCGCGTCGGACCGGTCGGCCGAAGTTGACTGGCGACCGCGTCGGGTGACGGCGTTCACACCGACGGGCGTGCCTCGTGACTGGCGGTACGAACCGGACGTCCGCCGCCAGAACGACGGCCAGGACATGGGGTGTCGCTCATCGGAGACCGGCTCGAGCCCTGGTACACCTGCTGACCCGACGGCGCCCCGTGGGACACACACCCGAGAATCGGTTTCACCTTCGCAAGATATTTTTTCCGGCGACGGAAAGAGTCCCTATGAGCACGACGTCGACGGAGGACCGCATCCTCGCCGCCCTGGAACGGGATGCGCAGGCCTCCTACGCGGATATCGCCGAAGCCGCGGGGGTGTCGAAGCCGACGGTACGAAAGTACATCAACAAGCTAGAGGAGGAGGGTGTCATCGTCGGCTACTCCGCGGACGTGGACCCGAAGAAACTCACCGGCCAGAGCATCGCCCTCGTCGGCATCGACGTGGAGTCCGAACGCTACGTGGAGGCGACGCGCGCGCTGAAGGCGCTCGACTCCATCGACGCGCTGTACACCTCGTCGGGCGACCACATGCTGATGGCCGAGGTGCGGGCCGCCGACGGCGACGCCGTCGGCGACGTCATCAGCGACTCCATCCTCGAAGTCGACGGCGTCACCGCGGCCCACCCCTCCTTTCTGCAGGAACGGCTGAAGTGATACCGTCGGCTGTAACTGTTCGGAGTATCTCGGCACGCCGAGGTGCCGAGAAGGTCCACGAACTTACAGCCGACAGTACGAGTCGCAGGCGGTGGCGGCGGGCTTCGGTCCGTTTCGAACCGGCGGGACGCTTATCGACTCCGGGTTCCTGTCCCTTCCCATGAACGACGACCGACTCTTCGGTGCCCCCGACGAGGCCCAAGAGCGCGTCGTCTTCCACGTCGACATGGACTGCTTCTACGCCTCCTGTGAGCGCCTGCGTGAACCCACCCTGGCGGGGAAGCCGGTCGTCGTCGGGATGGGGTACGAGGACGGCGAGAACCACGGCGCCGTCGCCACCGCGAGCTACGAGGCCCGCGAGTACGGCGTCGACAGCGCCCAACCCATCTCGCAGGCGCTCGAGGCGCTCCCCCGGGTACAGGACGCCCGAGAGGACCCGGAGGGCTCCATCCACGAGGCGGGGTACTACCGCACCGTCGACCTGGAGTTCTACCAGGAGGTCGCCGCCGACGTAAAGGAGATTCTCCACGACTGCGCCGACACCGTCCGGGAGGTGAGCGTCGACGAGGCGTACCTCGACGTGACCGAGCGGACCGCGTGGGACGCCGTCCCCGACGACCCCGAACGTACGCTCGCCGAGGGGTACGCCCGGCACGTCAAACAGCGCATCGCCCGCGAGGTCGGGGTTCCGGCGAGCGTCGGCGTCGCGCCGAACATGTCGACCGCGAAGGTCGCGAGCGACCACGACAAACCCGACGGCCTCGTCGTCGTCCGACCCGGTGCGGTCCGCTCCTTCCTCGCACCCATCCCGGTCGACGACGTCCATGGTGTCGGTCCCGTGACGGCCCGCGAACTGGCGTCGATGGGAGTCGAGACGGCGGGCGACCTCGCCGACGCCGACCCGCGCGAGTTGCAGGAGCGCTTCGGCGAGCGGGGCCGGGAGTTCCACGAGCGCGCCCGCGGCCGCGACGACCGGGAGGTGACGCCCACGGGCCTCCCCAAGAGCCTCTCGCGGGAGTCGGCGTTCACCGACCCCACCGACGACGAGGAGCGAAAACGCGAGAAGGTCCGCGCGCTCGCCGGCGACGTAGCCGAGCGCGCCCGCAGTCGCGGGGCGATGTACCGCACCATCGGCATCAAGGTCGTCACGCCGCCGTACGACGTCAACACGCGCGCCTCGTCGCTCCCCGGTCCGGTCGACGACCCCGACCTCGTCGCCGACGTGGCGCTCGACCTCCTCGCGGAGTTCGACGAGGACGCCGTCCGCAAGTTGGGCGTCCGCGTCTCGAAGCTCTCCTTCGACGACGCCGACCAGTCGAGCCTCGACGGGTGGGGTGAGGCCCGCGCCGACGGCGAAGGCGGGGGCGGAGCCGCCGACGCTCGCGAGTCTTCGGAGCACGGAGCGCCCACGGAATCCACCGGGCGTTCGGAGTCCGCCGAACCCACGGAGTCCGCACCGACGGACGAGCGGCGCCCGCCCGGAGGCGGACAGCGGTCACTCGTCGACTTCGATTGACCGTCGGGGACGGTGGCGCCGGCGACAGACTTATTTTCGGCCGGCCGAGTGTTCAGATACATGAAACGTCGGTCCCTCCTCGGTGCCCTCGGCGGCGTCGCCGTCGGCTGGTTCGGGGCCACGCTCCTCGGCGGTCGCGGCGGCAGTAGCGGCGGTGCCGACAGCACCGACGACGTCGACGACGCCGGGAGCGAACTGCCCGCCGAGGCGACGACCACGGCCGAAGCTGCCGATGGCGTCACCGAGACTGCAGTCGAGACGGAGACGACCGTCGGCGAGTCGCCGACCGCCGAACCCACGCCGCCCCCGACACCGACGCCCGAGCGGACGACGACGCCGTCCGGGACGCCGACCGCGACCCCGGAGCCCACGCCGACGGAGACGCCGGCGGCGAGGCGAACGAAGGTGGACCTCGACGTCCGGGGGCACTCCTCCGACCCGGAGACGAGCTACACGGTGCTTCACACCGTCACCAACGACCACGAGTTCCCGGTTCGGGTGACGTTCTGGGTCGGCATCTCCCTTCGCGACGGGTCGAACCTGCGCGAGACGCTCACGGTCGAGCTCGGTCCGGGGGGCGTCGCCAACGACTCGACCACCTTCACCGACTACGAGCCGACGGCGACGGGGTGGAAGGGCGGGCTGGTGTCGGTCGAGCGGTCGTAGCCCGTTCGGCCCGGCCGGACGACCGGGCCTGCACGACAGGCGTCTGACGCGAGGGCAGGAACTATGTACGCGTAAGCAGAGAGACGACCAGAACCGAATGAGCGACGAGGAAACCATCACCGTCGCGGAGATAAGCGACGGGCCGGGCGGGGGGACCGGGACTCCGGGTGCGTCGGTCGACCTGCCGGTCGTCGAGATTCTGACGGGCCGCGGGTTCATCACCGGAAAGTCGGGGTCGGGGAAGTCGAACACGGCGAGCGTCGTCATCGAGAACCTGCTCTCGAACAACTTCCCCGTGCTCATCGTCGACACCGACGGCGAGTACTACGGGTTGAAGGAGGCCTTCGAGATTCTCCACGTCGGCGCCGACGAGGAGTGTGACATCCAAGTCAGCCCGGAACACTCCGAGAAGATAGCCAGCCTCGCGCTCGAACAGAACGTCCCCATCATCCTCGACGTCTCCGGCTACCTCGACGAGTCCGACGCCGAGGAGATGCTGCTCCAGACCGCCCGGAGCCTCTTCGCCAAGGAGAAGAAGCTGAAGAAGCCCTTCCTCATGCTCGTCGAGGAGTGCCACGAGTACATCCCGGAGAAGGGCGGGATGGGCGAGGCCGGCAAGATGCTCATCAAAATCGGCAAGCGTGGCCGGAAACACGGCCTCGGAATCGTCGGCATCAGCCAGCGTCCCGCCGACGTAAAGAAGGACTACATCACGCAGTGTGACTGGCTCTGTTGGCACCGACTCACCTGGAACAACGACACGAAGGTCGTCGGCAGGATTCTGGGAAAGGAGTACGCCGACGCCATCGAAGACATGGACAACGGGGAGTCCTTTCTCATCACGGACTGGTCCGAATCCATCCGTCGGGTGCAGTTCCACCGCAAGGAAACGTTCGACGCCGGCGCGACGCCCGGCCTCGACGACTTCGAGCGCCCCGAACTGAAGTCGGTCTCCGGCGACCTCGTCGACGAACTCTCGGACATCAGCGACGAGAAGGCCCGCCGGGAGTCCGAACTCGCCGACCTCCGCCAGGAACTGGACAGGAAACGCGCGAAGATCGACCAGTTAGAGCGCGAATTGGAGGACGCGAAGGACCTCAAGCGGATGGCCGACAAGTTCTCACAGGCGTTGCTCGGCCGGGCCGAGGCCCCGTACCGACAGGAGTCGCGGTCGGCCCAGAGCGACCAGCGCGAACTGCGCGAGTACGAGCGCGAAGAGGCTGGCGAGCGCGAGCGCACCGACGCGACCGACGACGCGCTCGAACACGCCTCCGGCGCGATGGAGGGCGGCTCTCCGGGCCACTCCGATGGTGATTCCGACGACGGCAGAGCGGGCGACGCCGACGCACAGGTGTCCCGACCGTTCGCCCCCCAGTACAACGCGAACTGGGAAGGGGAAGCGCGAGGACCGACGGGGAACACGGACGGGACGGACTCGGCGTGGACCGACGACGACTGGGTCGATGCCGACGTCGTCGAGAACGAGAGCGAAAATGGGGGCCAGAGTGACGACGCCACCGAGGGCAGTGTCGGCGGCGACCGAGGTGACGGCTGGTTCGCCGAGGGGGCGCGAACCCGCGACGAGGGTTCCACGGACGAGGGTGGTGCCGAGGCCGGCACGGACGTCGGGAGCGCCGACGCGTTCGACCCGGAGGATGCGCTGGACTTCGCGGCCGAGCACGTCGAACTCGGGACCCGAGAGGCCATCGTGGAGAAGCTGTCCGGGCGGGTCGAGTCCCTCCCGGCGATGTCGAAGCGGATGCTCGGACACTACCGCGAGGTCGGCGTCGCCGAACCGGTCGACGCTCACATCGCCGCAGGCGGCGACAGCGACCGCACGCTCGTCTACAGCCGCAACCGGCCTCTCCGGCGCGCCGGGTTCGTCCGCCACGCCGGCCGTGGCCAGTACACGTACGTCCTGCCGGAGCTCATCCGCGAGGCCTACGCCGACCGCCTCGACGACGAGGAGCTCGCCGAGATGACCGCGGCGGTCGAGGCGGCCTTCCTCGACGACACGGCGGATGTCGACGGACCGGGGGAGACCGAGGGTGAGGGGGCCGACGTCGAAGGAGAGACCGTCGCCGAAAGAGCCTCCGGAGACGCCGCGAACGGCCCGACGCTGTGAGGAACACGCTGCCGCCAGCC
The DNA here is from genome assembly GCF_026586625.1 of Halobium salinum. Taxonomy (GTDB): domain Archaea; phylum Halobacteriota; class Halobacteria; order Halobacteriales; family Haloferacaceae; genus Halobium; species Halobium salinum. The sequence goes on from NZ_JAODIW010000010.1 coordinate 139,766, forward strand.
GACGACAGTTCCGACAGTTCCGGTTCGACGACCGACGGGAGGTCGTCTCGGACCGACGAGGGAGCGAGTGCGGGACCGTCGGAAGACGACGGCAGATGGCGTCTCGCTCCCCACGCCCGAATCATCGTCTACGAGGCCGAAGACGGTGGCGAGCTGTTGACGATTTACGACTGTGCGGCCGCCCAGAAGCCGCCGTCGGCGCAGATTCGGGGGAACCTGGTCCGCGTCAGCGCCCGCCACGAGTCCACCCGGACTCCGACCGGCTACCTCGTCGACCTCCGCGAGCCCGCCCTGCTCGTCAGACAGGACCCCGACCACTGGCGGGTCGACCCGGCGTAGTTCCCCTATCGGGACAGCCACCGGCCCGGTCGTCACGTCGGACGTCCCCCGATTCCGGACAGTTCGGCCGGCTGTGGGTGTGATATATTTTCACACGGCACCTTCCCTACGATGCGCCCGACACGCGGGCTCCGCGCGGTGCGCAGGAGGTACCATGCCTCTCAAGGACATCATCAGGACACGCGACGAGTTGGTGACGGCGACAGAAGACGAGAGCTGCGAGACGCTGGCGAAGCGGATGCACGACAAGAAGGTCGGGTCCGTCGTCGTCGAGCGAGACGACAGACCGGTAGGAATCGTCACGGACCGCGACCTCTGCATCCACTGTGTCGCGGAGGGGAAGGACGCGAAGAACACGCCGGCGAAGGACGTAATGAACTCGAAGGTCCACACCGTCGAGGGTGACACGGGCGTCTACGAAGCCTGCAAGGCGATGCGGGAACACAGCGTCCGTCGGCTCCCGGTCACCGAGAACGGGAGGTTGGCGGGCATCGTCACCGTCGACGACATGCTCGTGCTCCTCGAAGACGAGATGCACGACCTCAGCGACGTCGTCCGGGCGGAGTCGCCGCCGTACGAGAAGCCGGCCTGAGCCGACGACTCGACCCCGGTTCGGCCGAGCAGACCCCGGTCTGTTCGGCCGCACCGGCGGGTCGAACCGAGACGAACGAGGCGAACCGAGTCGAGTGGACTCCTTCTCTCCGTTTTTGTGCCGGGGCCAGCTACAGCGGACTTACGAGGTCTTCGAGCACCGCCCGCGGGTCGTCGGCCTTCGCGACGCCCGAGGCGAGCAGGACCCCCTCCGCACCGAGGTCGCCCGCGGCGTCCACGTCCTCGCCCGTCGAGACGCCGGCGCCGCAGTACACCGCGACGGCGTCGTCGACGGCGTTCGCCGCGGCGACGGCGTCCTCGACGATGTCCGGGTCCGCGGAGGCGACCGACACGTCGCCGCCGATGAGCTCCGGAGGCTCGACCGCCACCGCGTCGGGGCCGAGGGCGGCGACGGCGCCGACCTGGTCGGGGTTGTTCGCACAGACGCAGGTCTCGAGGCCGGCGCGCTCGGCGGCGTCCATCGCCGCGTCGATGTCGGCGAGTTTGAGGCGCTTCTCCGAGTGGTTGATTAGCGTCCCGCTCGCCCCCGCGTCGGCGACGGCCTCGGCGAGCGTGCTCCCGGTGTGGCTCCCGTGCTCGACCGCGGAGACGTGCTGTGCCCACGTCTCGACGCCCGTGTCTGCGACGGCCGGGAGGTGAGCCGCCTGCGGTGCGACCCCGATGCGCGCGCCGGACTCCTCTGCCACGTCGCGGGCGGCAGTGGCGATTTCGACCGGGTCGACGTCGTACGCCTTCAGGTTGACGAGGACGAACATACCTGGAGGGTTCGTCGCAGGGCGCAAAAGGGTTCGTGGTTCGGCGAAATTCGGCGTCGTTCGACGAGGGTCCCTGCCTCGCACTCAGCGACGCTCGACCGCCTCGGCGACCGCCTCCACCGCGTCGATGGAGAGTTCGTGGTCGGCGGCGATGCGCTCGGCCTCGGCGGGGGAGAGCCTCGGCCGGTCTCCCTGCCTCCCGGCCCGACGACCCGTCCCGTTCCCGTGCTCGTGGCGGTGGACCGGCTCCAGCGTCTCGTCGCTCACTTCGAGGTTCACCGCGTCCCAGCGGGTGTAGTGGCCCATCGCGTCGAAGTACGCCTTCGTCGCGCGACGCTCGTCGCGGTCGAACTCGGCCGTCAGGAGGCCCTCCTCACCGACGAGCGGACCGGCCTTCACGACGCCGGCGGGGTTGACGAGCATGCTCCCGCCGGCGGCGACGTTGAAGCCGAGTTCGTCCTCGGTGAACCCCTCCGGGGCGCCCTCGCTCATGTAGGCCGAACAGGAGAGCACGAACGACTGCGTCTCGAAGGCGTACTCCCGGACCGCGGGGTAGATGTCGCAGGTGTCGCGGGCCGCGCCGTCCTCGGCGCGGGATTTGTCGCCGGGGTGGCCGTTCTGCGTCCAGAAGCCGGGCCAGACGGCCGTGTGAATCTCCTCGCCCATCGCACACAGCGCCGCCTTCGACAGCGTCATGTGGTTCTCGTAGCAGACGAGGCCCCCCAAGCGGCCGAGGTCGGTGTCGTGGACCTGCAGACTCGACGGGTCGCCGCGGCCCCAGATGGCCCGCTCCTCGTGGGTGGGCATGAGTTTGCGGTGGACCCGGACGAGTTCTCCCGACCGGTCGAAGAAGAACATGGAGTTGTACAGCGTCTCGCTCCCCGTCCGGTCGCTTCGCTCGTTCGTCCCGAGCACGAGGTGGAGGTCCGCGTCGTCGACGGCGTCGCCGATGACTTCGACCGCCTCGTCGTCGACGGCGAGACTGTTCCGGTTCAACTCGACGACGAGGTCGGTCCACCGCGGGATGGAGACGCTCCCGCGCCAGTAGGGGTAGCCCGGGAAGAACGTCTCCGGGAAGGCGAGCAGGTCGACGTCCTCCCGACCGGCCTCCTCGATGTACGAACAGGTCAGGTCGAGCGTCGCCGCCTTGTCGTGGTAGACGGGTTCGACCTGTGCCGCGCCGAGCGTGAACGACTCTCGTGGCATGTGGTGTCGACTGGCGTGGAGTCGTGAAGGTCCCTCCGGTCGCGGCGAGCGGGGCGGTGGAGTCGGCGCGTCAAAAGGACGGAGAAAGGAGACAGCGAAGGGTGTGACACCGGGAGCGAGCGTCAGGTGGGGACGGAGAGCGCAAGAGAGAGTGAGAGCGCCCGGAGAGAGGAGAGGCTGCCCAGAACGGGGACACGCAGGGGAGTGGGGTGCCGAGAGAGACGGTGAGCGGGGCGGAGTCGGATGGAGGGTTTCCGCGGACTGCAGCGTCAGACCGTCTCGTTCGACTCGGTGTCGTTGCCGGCCATCTCGTCGTCGGCTGTGGCATTGCCCTCGGTGCCGTTCTCGGCGGTTCCGTTTTCGGCAGTCCCGTTTCCGGATTCGGTGCCGGTCGTCTCCTCACCGGTTTCGTTGCCGACGGACCCGTTCCCCGTCTCGTCTTCGGTGGTCTCGTTGTCGCCGACTTCACCCTCGGTGGTTTCGTTGCCGCCGAGTTCGCCTTCGGTGGTCTCCTCACCGCCGACTTCACCTTCGGTCGTCTCCTCGCCACCGGCCGGGTTCTCCTCGCCAGAGGCGTTGCCCGTCTCGTTGCCGCCGCCGGTACTGCCGCCACAGCCGGCGAGGCCGGCCATCGTCGCGACGCCAGCGGCGCCGACTGCCTTCAGCATCGTGCGACGTGAGCGCGTCGAAGAGTTTTCGTCTGTCATCTGGGGTTCACGGGCCGTCTGGCCCGGTCGGAGGGAGACGCGGGACCGAAAAGAGCGTTCTAACCGAAGCGTCGAAACCCACGGTTGGCTCACCGGTGAGACGCCTCGTATCGGAAGAAGACGGGGAGAATACGGGAGTGCTACCGGGTCGGTCAGGTTCGACCCAGCGGGTCAGTCGTCCGCGTGGGCGCCGACGGCGGGACCACCCTCCAGCGTGGGGCGCTCGGCGAGCGCCGCGTCGACCTCGGGGGTGACGCGGGTGAGCACCGCACCGCCGTCACGCTCCCGCTCGACTAGTCCCGCCTCGTCGAGTCGGGAGAGGTGGTGCGAGACCGTACTCGGCGCGCGGTCCAACGCCTCGGCGAGCGCGGAGACGCTCACCGGGCCACGGCGAGCGACTGCGAACAGCACCCCGGCCGCGGCCTCGTCGGCCAGTGCGGCGGTCAGTTCGGGCATCTCGTCGTCCGCCGGGAAGTAGCGGAGTTTCCCGCGAATCTTCTCGCCGAACACCAGGCCCTCGGCCTCGAGGACGCGGGTGTGGTACCGCGCGGTCGAGCGCGACACGTCCGCCCGTTTCGCGACTTCGCTCACGGCGATACCGGGCGCGTCGCCGACGACTTCGAACACCGCGGCGCGGTGGTCGTTCTCCAGCGGGTCGGAGTCGTCGTACCGGCTGTAGCCGCCGACCAGCAGCGGCACCGAGGGGAGCCCCTCCGCACCGCCCGACCGTGCGAGGTCGAGGGCGTGTTCGCCGCGCTCGCGGAGGTCGTCGAACGCGAGTTCGCCCAGCGCGTCGATGCCGGCCCCGTCGACGTGTGCCGTCCCCGCGCTCCCGTGGAGCAGCGCGTCGGTGAACGGAGCGTCCGCGAGCGAGGTGCTCGCCGAGACGCTCTCACCCGCCACCGCACTCACACCTCCACTAGCCGACGCATCGACGAGGTGTGCGCCGGCAGCCTGACCCGCGAGAACCGGGTCGTGTTCGGGCGCACCCGTGTCGGCGGCCATCGCCGCGGCCGGTGCGACGCCGGCGACGACGAGCAGGAGGGCGACCAGCGCGACGAACGGAACGTCACGCATGGCGGGCACCGGCCGCCGTGCGGTCGGATATCGCCACGTTCGAGGTCCGCGTCTGGGGTGGCATTGCCCGGCGTTGGCTATCGACGCTTATAGCCCTCTCGGCCGGCGTGATGGGAGAGTAACAGGAATGCGGGGGGAATAGCCGTTCGTGAGCCATCCCCAGTTGCTGGGACCACTGATGACACTGGGGCGGCGGTAGGGTAGTGTTGTAGCAGTGCTGTAGATGGAACAGTCAACCGCGAGCGAGGGCCTCGTTCGCGGGCTTCGCCCGCTCACATCGAGGCGGCTTCGCCGCCTCGCACTGCCCGAGCGAGCGGCCCTTTTTGGTCGAGCTTTTTGGGCCGAGCGGTGGCCGCGAAGCGGCCACCCGAGGCGTAAAACGGTCGGTGCTAGTCCTTCCGCTTCACCACGTCGCCGAGGGTCGTCGTCGTCGACGAACCGCTCGACCACTCGGTGTCGTCGTCGCTGTCGCCCTCGGTGAGGGAGATACCGAGCTTCCGTTCGAGTTTCTTCTGGACGGCGTCGCTCGGGAGCATGTCGCCGCGCTCCAGTTTGCGGATGAGGCTCGCCTTCTCGTTGAGTTCGCCCGCGAGGTCCTCCTGGCTCAGACCCTTGTTCTCGCGGGCCTGCCGGATACGCTGGTCGTAGTCGGTGGCGACCTCCTCCATGTCGTCGAACATGTCGCGACGGCGGCGCGTGGAGCCGCCGGAGCTCGAACTGGACGAGGACGAAGAACTCGACGAGGAAGACGACGAAGACGACGAGGTGGAGTACTTCGTCGACGTGCTGGACGTCGACTCCGTGCGCACCTCGGTGCCGAAGCCCTTGCAGTTCTCGCAGAGTTCGAGCTCGGCGCCCTCGACTTTCGTGGTGGTGAGTGACCCCTTCTCGGCGCCACACATCTCACACTGGGGCATACCCTCCGGTAACGGTCCTCGGGGTATAAAATACACGACGTGTGTGGTCGGTGCGGGCAGGCGAACCCCTCGGTCCTACGGTTGGCAGGTCGGCGAGACGGCCGGCGATGGACCCCCGGCCGTCGTGGCGCTCAGTCATCCACACCCCCGCGTCAGCGCGTCGCGGACCGATGAAACGGTCCGCTCGCGTTGCGCTCAGTCGTCTTCGAACCGCCACCGCGTCGCGTCCGTCGGGTAGTCCGACCACGCGAGCACCGTCTCCGGACGAATCGCGAAGACGGGCGTCCCGTGTTCGATGCCGTACTTCTCCGCGTAGGCGGCGTCGATTGAAACCAGTCGCTCCGCGTCGGCGATTTCGGGAGTCAACTTCTCCGCGAGGCCCTCGACGATGACCACGTCCTCGCCGCTCTCACAGTGGACCGCGAGCCGGGGGTCGGCATCGACGTTCCGCACCCATCGCGTGCGCTCGCCGCCGCCACAGTGGAACGTTCCGTCGACGACGACCCCCCAGACGGGCCGGGTGTGTGGACGGCTGTCCGGCCCGGTCGTCGCGACCCAGAACGTCCGGTCCTCGCGCAGTCGGGCGAGGACGTGGGACCACGGGAGGAGCCCCTCCTCGTCTTCCGGGATGCCGTACTCCGACTGGGTGGTCGGACGGTCGCGGTGTGCGTTCGGCGGTGTCGACGGGTCGTTGGGGTCGTCCCCGGTCATCGCCGAAGGGGAGGCGACGCGACGTGAAAAGCAGGCGGGTCCGCTCGACTTTCGACTCGCCCGACTCAGCGAAGGTCCGACCACGCGCCCCAGAAGCGCTGGAGCGCCGTGATGTGGCCGACGACGGCGAAGAGGACGAGCAGGAGCCCGACGATGCCCAGATTCAGGGGCCCGACCGAGATGAACGGGCTGGGGACGACGGCGGCGGCGACACCCGCGATACCGATGAGCGCGAGGCGGTCGGCGCGGCCGAGGAGGCCGCCGTACTGGCGACCGAGGCCGACGGCCTGAATCTGCGTGCCGAGATAGGAGGTCATCAGGACGCCCGTGACGGCCGCGAGACCGAGCACGAGGCCTCCGTTCTCCGAAATCCCGAGTGCGAGGCCGACGATGACGGCGATGTCGGCGTAGCGGTCGAGCACGTGGTCGAGCAGGTCGCCGCCGTCGCTGGCGACGTTCTGGCGTCGGGCGAGCGCCCCGTCGAGGAGGTCGAGCCAGCCGTTCAGGAAGACGAACAGCGCGCCGAGCGCGTAGTAAAGGGGGTCGGCGATGGCGAACGCGACCCCGGCGGCGACCGCGAAGCCGAAGGCGATGACGCTCACGCCGTCGGGCGTCAGCCCGACGCTGTCGGCGGCGCCGACGAACGGGTCGAGCAGGCGGTCCGCGAGGGGTCGGAACTGGTCGAGCGTCATCGGTCGGGGTCCGTGGCCTCCGTCCGGTCGGTCTCGTCCGGCCGGCCGTCGTCCGCCGTCGATTCCGTGGCGCCATGGTCGTCGGCTTGTGCTCCGAACCCGGGCTCGCCGAGGTAGTCCACGAAGTCCACCGTGCCGGCGCTCGGCTCGCGCTCGCCACGAATCACGGCCTCGATTGCGGCGGCGACGGTCTCGGGCGATTCGCCGGTCGTGTCGATTTCGTACACCTTCTCGGCGCCGTGGCGCTCGAAGGCTTCGGAGAGAATCACGTCGAGCGCCTCGCTCTCTGCGTTCTCGCGGGCTTTGGCCGTCGAGTCGCCCCGGCCGACCAGCCGGTCTTCGAGCTTTCCGGGCGCACAGCGGAGGACGACGACCCGGTCGGCGTCCAACCGGTGGGCGAGGTGGGATTCGACCACCACGACCTCCTCGGCACCGGCCTCGGGGTGCCACGCGATGTCCTCCTGTTCGCCGATCCACTCGACGACGGCGTCGAGGTCGGCGACGAGGGAGCCGCGCTGCTCGTCGCGCTCGGTCCAGAGGTCGTGGTCGTCGATGATGTCGTTGAGGTGGACCACCTTGGCGTCGAGCAGGTCCGTCGCCGTCGTCTTCCCCGTCCCCGGGGTGCCGGTGACGACGACCCTCACGGCTGGGCCTCCAGCTCCCGGAGCACCGCGTTGAGCGTCTCGACGGCCGCTCTCGTCTGCGCCTCGGTGCCACAGGAGATGCGGACGCAGGTCGGCAGGCCGAACGAGGAGCAGTCGCGGACGATGACGCCCTCGCGCTGGCTGGCGTCGGCGACGGCCGCCGCCGCGCGAGACTCCGTCTCGCTGCCCTTCGAGCCACGCTCGAAGACATCCCCTACCTCGGCAAGCACGAAGTTCCCCCCGCTCTCCCACGTCGGGGCGTCGAGTTCGTCGTACATGTGCTCGCGCGCCCAGCGGGCGGTCTCGACCGTCGTCTCGACGTGCTCGTCGTCGTCGAGCGCGGCGAGGGCGGCTCGACAGGCGACTTCCGAGGCCGCGAACGGTGTGTTCACTCTGGCGTAAGCATCTGCCCACGCCTCGGGGACGACCGCGTAGCCGATACGGAGGCCAGCGAGTCCGTACGCCTTTGAGAACGTCCGCGTCACGGCGACGTTGTCGGAGTCGTCGAGCAGCGTGACGGCCGAGGGTTCCTCGGTGAACTCGCCGTAGGCCTCGTCGACGACGACGAGCGTGTGGTCGTCGACGCCGTTTGCGAGCGCCTCGATTTCGGGGAGCGGGCAGACCGACCCCGTGGGGTTGTGGGGCGTCGTCACGTAGACGATTCGCTCCCCCTCGTAGTGGTCGAGGATACCCTCGGCGGTTTGGGCGAAGTCGTCCTCGGCGGCGAGGGGGTACTCCGCGACCTCCCCGTGGTGGTAGCGCGCGCTCATCCCGTAGTAGGCGAAGCCGGGCGTCGGGACGAGTACCTCGTCGTCGGGGTCGAGCATCGCCCGCGAGAGGTAGTCGAGCGCGCCGTCGGCCCCGGGGCTGACCCACACCTGTTCGGACGCGACGTTCCACTTCTCGGCCAGCGCGTCGGTGAGGTCGGTGTGGGAGGCCTTCGGATAGACGCCGACGTTCGCGGCGGTGTCGCGGATAGCCTCGACGGCCGCCGGGCTCGGCCCGAACGGGTTCTCGTTCGAGGAGAGTTTCACGAGCTCCTCGGGGGCCATCCCGAGTTCGCGGGCGACCTCCTCTGTGCCGCGGCCGGGCACGTACGGGGCGTTCGCGGAGAGGTCCCGTGGTTGCATTTCTTGTCTATTCGTGTGGGCGGGCGGTTCTTAAGGGTGCTCACACGGGATTCGTGAGTGGACGGTGAAGCCGGCGGGAATCGAGCGAGTTTTTTGAGGTGACATACAGTGACTCGGCTCCAAGAGGTAGAGCGTGTGTCTACGACAATTGGTATCGGCAATTTTATAGTCACTTGTCTTATCAGTAAGAGAACTGGACTGAATGACATCAAGCAAGCCGAGGATGTCGTGGAGACAATGGTCGTGTATTATCTACCTCTTGTTGACTCCTTTGCTCACTATCTACGTCTTTCTGCACCTAATCCCGAACAATTGGATTCTCGGTATAGTTACTGATCTGATAGCTATCAATTTCCATATAAAAGCTCTGATTGCTATTATTGAACCTTATCACAAGAAGGAGAGCGATACGTTTCGACAGCCATCAGAGAAGCAGAAAAAGAGGCTTGACCAACTCCGGGAGGTCGCTAACATCAGGGTGAGCGACGTATGGGTATCTAACCAACTGAAGAGATATATGCCTGTGATATTCTTAGGCGGATTCCGATTCAATCGACATCTGATTGCCGACAAGACGTTTTTCTCCCAACATTCTGAGAAGGAACAAGAGGCTATTATGATTTTTGAAGCATACCTTGCGAAGAGATACTATCACGTGCTGACGATGGTAACAGTCACTCTACCACTTCTACTCTACTTTTTTATAATCGCACAAGTAGAACGGCTCCTGATTCCTCAACTTGGGCAGTGGCCGTTTATACTCGGCGCCGTGCTCTCGATTATTCTGTATTCGCTAACTCTCCGACAGTTTGTGTATCGTGGGCTTCGATTGGCCATTGACCATACCGACGCAGAGACTGTGAAAAATGTGGTCGAAAAGGCGGTTGAGAACGAGGGTAAGAACAGAAAGGGTGTAGATGTTAACGCGGCGGATATACTCATCTATCCAACGCCCGCTCAGCGGCTTCGGTATATCCGGGAACAGTAGTGGTCGCTCACGAACTACTCCTGTCGTGAGTCCTGCAAGCGCGGCAGCTCTCTGGAAGCTGAGTCAGTTGGCGACGAGTTGAAACTAAGTCGGAGAAACAGCGCTCCCGAAAGCCCCTGGGCGCTCGACGAAGGAAGGCGACTGGCCCTTTTCGAAACCCCATCCACTGTACAGCCTCACGCCTCCCCACCCCCCGAGCGGTCGGCACAGGGCCGACCGCGGTCCGCCGGAGGATTCGCTTCGTCGCCGGCGGCACAGCCGCCGGCTTCCAGCAGAAGCTTCGGTCCTGCGCGACAGCGAGTCGTCCGAGTCGAGCGCGCGAGGGCTTCTCTGGGGCGCTCCGTCGCAACCGTCGGCCGAACTGGAGTGCCGGCGGAAGTCGTCGGCGCGCTACCCGAAATCGGGCAAGTCGTCCGGCGCCTCGTACTCGGCCTCCCAGTCGATGTACTCCTCCTTCAGCACGTCACACACCACCTGCCCGAGTTCGGTCAGCCCGGCGTTGATAGAGGACACCTGCCCCCAACTCGTCAGCTCCGGATGCAGCTTTCGCTCCTTCCAGTCCTCCGGCAGGCCGGGCGCGTGGTACCCCACGCGGTCGGCGAAGTCGTCCCAGAAGAAGTCGAAGCGCTCCAGCAGGTCCAAATCGAGCACGATGTCCCACTGCTCCTCGGTCACCGACGTGTCCGTGGCCCACTGCTCGAAGGACTCGGCCCACGCGCCCTCACGCAGGAACGCACCGAGTTCCTCCCGGCGGTAGTTCGCGTCGCCGACGACTTCGGCGTCCTCGTACTCGTTGGGGTCCACGGATGCGAGTTCCGGCGGCGGCGGGGTCTCGACGTCGAGGCTCATATCGGGGGATGGGTCGCCCGGCGGGAAAAATCCGCGCTCCGTCGGTGAACTACTCCCCGTCCATCCGCCGGTACACCGCCTCCATCTGTTCGTGGCGGCCGTCGACGGCCTCCTGCCGGAGCGCCTCCTCCTCGGGTGTCGGACACTCAAGTTCGGGGACGGGCGTCGGCGTCCCGTCCTCGTCCAGCGCGACGAAGGTGAAGTAGGAGGTCGTGGTCCGGCGTTCCTCGTCGGTCTTCGGGTTCTCGGCTCTGACGTCGACCTTCACGTCGATGCTCGTCCGGCCGACGTTGAACACGTACGCTTCGACGACCGCGACCTCGCCGAGGTCGATGGGGGCGATGAAGTCGACGTGGTCCATCGACGCCGTCACGCACTGGCGGTTCGAGAAGCGCATCCCGGCGATGGCGCCGCAGATGTCCATCCAGTGGAGGACGGCACCCCCGAGCGCCCGCCCGAGGTTGTTCGTGTCGTTCGGCAGGAGCAGTTCGGTCATCTCGGTGTGGGACTCGGCGAGGGTGGCGGTTCCGGGCCGCTCGAAGTTCGACGGGTCGTCGCTCATAGAGCCGGGTTCGTCCAGCCGGGCCATGAATGCGGGTGATTCGCCGGCGGGAGTGGCGTCACCGGCGACGACGGAGCGGCCGACAGTGGCATCGGGACGGGCGGGTGCGCCGGAAACGAGGCGTTTTAATCCACAGGGCCACGAGAGAGGGTCACATGAAACGGTACGCCGGATTCCTTCTCGGGGTACTCGGGATGGCCGTCACCGCGGGCGTCGCCGCGCCGAACGTCGTCGCCGGCGGGTCGGTGTCACACGGCGTTGCGAGCGGGTTCCTGCTCTCCGCGTCGGCCGCGTTCGTCGGCGCCGCCGCCCGCCCGAAGCTGGTTCCGAACGGGCTCTCGAGCGTCATCCGACTGTCTCTCCCCCTCGCGCTCGCCCTCGTGCTCGTCTGTGCCGCGGTGGGAGCCTCGCTCGCCGTACCGCTGGGACTCACCGTGGCCCTCGCCTGCGGCCTCCTACTGCTCAGGGGCGTGCGCGCGCTCCGTCGTCTGGACGTCCGCCGGAAGCGAACGCCGGAGCACGAGGTGCTGTCCCGCGAGGAGTTCACGCGGGCGGGGTTCGACGACTGACGGTCGGCGCCCGCCGGACGCTCGGGTGTGCCTACTCTCCGTCGCCGATTCGCGGGTCCAACGCGTAGTAGGCCGCGTCCTGCAGGAGGTTGCCGCCGATGCCGACGAACACGACGACGAGCGTCGTCCCGATGATGACCGGCATGTCGCGGTCCATCACCGCCCCGTAGGTGAGCGTGCCGAGGCCGGGGATGTTGAACACGTACTCGATGACGAATACGTTCAGGACGACGATGGCGACGAGTTCGGTCGTGAACAGCGAGAGGATGGGGATGGCGCCGTTGCGAAGGACGTGTCTAGCGACGCGGAGCCGGCTCGCCCCCTTCGCCTTCAGGACCTTGACGAACGTGGCTCCGAGGTACTCCATCGACTGCGCGCGGGTGTAACGCATCAGCCCGGCGTACAACCCCGTCGCGAGCACGAGCGCTGGCGGGAGGAACTGACCGTAGTGAGTGACGTCCCACGCTCCCTGCACGGCGTAGGAGGTGTCGAACGACGGGGTCGCGAGGATGACGTAGACGACGACGAGTTTCGCGAGAAAGAAGTTCGGCACCCCGAGTGCGATGTAGGAGACGACCGACTCGAAACGGTCGACCGCACTCCCGGCCCGCGACGCCGCGTGCATCCCGACGCCGACGCCGACCAGCGAGAGGAGCGTCCCGGGGACGACGTACGCCAGCGTGTAGCGCAGATGCGTCGCGAGCAGCGCCGTGACCGGGGTCCCCGACTGGAACGACCGGCCCCAGTCCAGCAGCGTCACGTTCACCATCCAGTTCACCCACCGAGAGAGCAGCGACTGGTCGAGGTTGCGCGACGCGCGGTAGGCCTCCATCGCCGCCTCTATCTGCGCCGCCGAGGCGCCGCTCCGGGCCATGTTGTGCCTGATGACCGAGAGGTTCGGGTCGGCCACGAGCGCGACGAAGAGGAACGCGACCGTGACGACGGCGTAGGCGGCGACGACCGCGAAGGCGACGCGGTTCACCAGCCAGCGGGCGCGTGTCACGGCGACCTGCCCCCTCCGGCGAGCGCCGCGGACGCGGACGACGGGTCAGTCATACTCACGCACGCGGACCGCGCGGACAATAGTGTTACTGAAGTGTCCGTTTGAGCCACGGGGTCAGTCCGCCGAGCGCGGGTCGACGAGGACCGCGAGGAGGTCTTGCACGAGGTTGCCGCCGATGCCGACGAAGACGACGACCATCGTGGCACCGACGACGACGGGAAGGTCGCGGGCGCTGATGGCGGCCAGAAGCGTCGTGCCGAACCCCGGGAGCGTCAGCACCTGTTCGATGACGACGACTTCGAGCACCAACAGCGGGACGAGCTCACCCGAGAGGAGCGTAAACAGCGGCACGACGGTGTTTCGAAAGACGTGTCTCGTCAGTCGAGCGGGGCTGGCACCCTTGGCTCGGAGCTGTTTGACGAACTGTCTGGGCCGGTAGGCGACGCCCGACCCGCGAGCGTTGCGGAGCACGGTCGCCGCCGTCCCGGCCGTGACGACGAGCGCCGGCACGAGGACCGACACCTCCGGCGCCTCCCGTGCTCCTCGGACGGGACCGAACGTGTACGCGGCGTTTCCCGTGAGGAGGAGCGCCAGCAGGACCGTCAGGAAGAACCCGGGGACGCCGAAGGCGACGTACGTCACGACGGTCGCCACTCGGTCCGACAGACCCCGCCGGCGTCCGACCAGCGAGAGGCCGAGGGGGACGGCGAGCGCCGACAGCACCACCCCGGGGACGAGGTACCGCAGGGTCCGCCCGAGCCCGGCGGCGAGGACGGCCACCACCGGTGCCCCCGACTCGAAGGAGCGACCCCAGTCGAACGTCGTGACGTTCACGACCCACCTGACGTACCGGGTGAGAAGCGGTTCGTCGAGGTTGCGCGCCGCCCGCCAGGCGTCGACCGCCTGAGCGATTTCGGCCGAACTCTTGCTCCGGTGGTGGAGTTCGAAGACGAGGTACCCCTGGTTCGGGTTCGCCGTGGCCGCCACCAGCGCGAACGTGACGGTGACGACGGCGTAGACGGCGACGACCGCGAAGCCGACCCGTCGGAGGACGCGTCGCGTTCGGCGGGCCGGAGCCATGGGACGTACGACCGGCAGCGACCCCCAATAGTGTTGCTGAAACGAGCACTTCAGTAATTGAAAGGTTTTTGACCGCAGGCCGGGTGCGTGGGAAGCATGGCCACGGACACCGACGGCGACCTCGGGTTCGAGCGCATCGACTGGTCCTCGGTCGAGGGTCGTCGCTCCCCGGTCGGTGTCCGGACGCTCGTCTTCGTCCTCGGGACGCTCCTGCTCGTCTCTCTGTACCTCTACGACCGGTTCTACGTCGCCCCCGGCAACGCGCTCCTGCTGTCGTGGGATACGAACGCGCTCGACTGGCCGTTTCTGTTCTCGTTGCTCGCGTTCGGCTGTTACGTACTCTGGCCGCTCGCCGCCAACCCGGTGCGAACGGGGGAGTACTGGCGTCGGCTCCGGACGAACCCGGTCGCCCTCCTCGCCTTCGCGTACCTCGGTGCCTTCTTCGCCCTCGGGACGCTCGGCCCGGTCGTCTTCGGCGACCCGGCTATCAGCCTCGACGCCCAACACCAGCCGCCGGCGTTCCTCACCGGGTCGAACGGGCTCTCGGACGACTGCCTCGGCGCCGTAACGGGCCCGACCGGAAACCCGGTGTGTCACGGGACGCTCGAACACCCGCTCGGCACGGATAGCCTCGGACGGAGCATGTGGCTGCTCGTCCTCTCGGGGATGCGCGTCGCCCTGCAGGTGACCACCATCACGAGCGTCCTCATCGTCCCCATCGCCGTCGCCGTCGGCACCGTCGCCGGCAGTTACGGCGGTCGGGTCGACACGGTGCTGATGCGCTACGTCGACGTTCAGCAGACCGTCCCCGCCCTGCTCGTCTACCTCATCGGCAACTTCGTCTACGGTCGGAGTATCCTCCTGTTCATCGTCGTGTTCGGCCTCCTCAACTGGGGGAGCGTCGCCCGCGTCGTCAGGAGCGAGGTCATCCAGCGCCGCCAGGAACAGTACGTGACGGCCGCGCGCAACGCTGGTGCGGGCCGCCTCGAGGTCATCCGCCGACACATCCTCCCGAACGTGTCGAGCAGCGTCGTCACCGCCCTCACCCAACAGATACCCATCCTCATCCTCACCGAGGCTGCTATCTCCTTTCTCGAACTCAACAACGTCAACCGGGTCTCGTGGGGCGAGACCATCGTCAACGGGCTGAGCCGGTTCCCTCGCGCGTGGTGGACGGTCGTCGTCCCGGTCGCGGTCCTCTGTCTCACCGTGGTATCCTTCGCCCTCGTGGGCGACGCGCTGCGGGACGTACTCGACCCGCGGAACTCCTGACCCCGTCTCGGTCGGTCGCTTCGACCGCCGGACCCACCTCCGGTCCCCTTACCTGAACCCGCTCCAGTCGCCCTCGTCGGGGTCGTCGAGGTGCGGACCGCCGGGGCCGCCCTGCCCGCCGTCCTCCGGGTCGAAGTCGACCTCCGAGGGGGGCCGGCCGGCGGCGTCGAGCACCGTGTCGGAGACGGTGATTCCGCAGTCGGCGCGCACCGCCACGGCGACCGCGTCGCTCGGGCGGGCGTCGAAGACGAACTTCTCCGACTCGCCCTCGACGTACCGCACGATGTCGAGTTTCGCGAAGAACGTCCCCTCGGAGAGGTCGTCGATGCGAACGCCGTCGATAGCGCCACCGAACTCGGTGACGACGTCGACGAGGAGGTCGTGGGTGAGCGGGCGCTCGAACGGCTCGCCCGAGAGCCCGAGCTGGATGGCGCGCGCCTGGTCCTGCGTGACGAAGATGGGGAGGTACTCGTCGCGGGCGGCGAGGACGACGGCCGGCACGCCCGCCCCGTCCGGGCCGACGCCGACCGCGATGCCCTCTACCTGGGCGGTGTGGTCCATGCTATCGCGTTCGCCCCGGAGCTACGAATAGTTACTCCCAGTGTCGTCGGCGCCGTCAGGAAAAGACGAGTCGGGGCCGGGCGCCGGCGACGGCGACGACGGATTACGTCGACCGTCGCAGTCGGACGGTGTCGTCGTCGTAGGAGTCGACGTGGTCGTTACTGATTTCGTTCGAGTCGTCGTCGTCCCAGCCGAGCATGTCCTTCACCTTGTCGGTGAGGTCCTGGTCGTCGTCGTGGTTCCGGTCGACCGTCGCTCGGTCGCCGTTTACGTCCCCGATGGTGCCGATTTCGGTGCCGTCGGCCGTGGTCACGCGCTTGTTCCGGTCGTCGTCGGTGAACTCTCGGGCCATTGCGTTCTGTCGGACACGAGCCAACGAAAGAGTCACGGTGCCTGTTGACACAGGCCCACTACGTGGGGGCGGATAGCTGCGGAACTCGACGGGATCGTGGACCGTCCGCGCGAACCCTCGCGAACGAACGGCGTCGGGGACCGGACTCCTCCCGACGTCACGCCTCCGGTGCGCTGCACGTGAGGTCGTACTTCCCGCCGCGGCCGTCAGTCACCCTCCGCGTCGACGCTCGCCTCGCTACCGGTGGCCTCGATACTTCCCATGTCGGGGGTGCGCCGACCGGCGCGAGCGGATTGGAGTTTACCCAGGGCGACGGCACAGACGTAGATGCCCACGGCGACGAGGACGATGACCCCGCCGGCCGTGACGCCGCCGTAGTAGGCGACGCCGATTCCCAACAGCACCGCGAGTTCCGCGAGGACGACCGAGACGACGAGCGACTCGGAGAAGCTCCGGGACACCTGCGTCGCCCCCGCGACCGGGACCACGAGCATCGCCGCGACGAGGATGACGCCCATTATCTGCATCGCGCCGACGACGACCATCGCCGTCAGCATCACCATCACGCGGTTGTACCAGTTGACGGAGATGCCGGAGACGGCGGCCGCCGTCTCGTCGAAGGTGACGTAGAGGAGTTGGTTGCGCGTGACGGCCACCGTCCCGACGATGACGGCGAAGAGGACGAGGAGGATGGCCGCGCTCTGGGGCGACACCGTCGACAGGTTGCCGAAGAGGAACTGGTTGACGCCGACGGCGAGCCCGCCCGCGTTGAGGCTGATGAGCGTCGTCCCCAGCGCGAACCCGGTCGACAGGACGATAGCCATCGACACGTCGTTGTAGGCGTCGGTGACCTCCGAGATGAGCTCGATGAACAGCGCGGCGATCATCGCCACGACGACGGCGGTGAGGTACGGCGACACCCCGAGGTCGATGACGGCGTTCAGGAACAGGCCGACGGCCACGCCGGCGAACCCGGTGTGCGCCAGCGCGTCGCCGATGAGCGCGAGCTGTCGGTGGACCAGGAACGTCCCGATGAGCGGCGCCATCACGCCGACGCAGAGCCCGACGAGTATCGCCCGGTGCATGAACCGGTAGCGCGGGTTCAGCATCTCGAGGCCCGTGAAGTAGTACACCCAGTCCATGAGCCAGTACCACTGCTCTAAGAGCCACAGCAGGACGCCGAAGACGAGGTCGCCGACGGCACCCAGCGCGCCCTGTAGCGGGAGCGCGAGCAACAGCGAGGGGTCCGCGGCGGCGAGAGTACCGGTCACGGGCGCGGCCGTCACGACGGCGTTCATCCGCTCCCACCCGTGAGAACCCGCGCCTCGGTTCCGAACGCCCGCGCCAGGGCGTCGCTCTCGACGAACTCGTCCGTCGGGCCGTCGAAGTAGAGCTCGCGGTTGAGACAGACGACGCGGTCGGCGTGCTCGACGACCGCCCCGAGGTCGTGCTCGATGAGGAGAACGGTGATGCCCTCGGCGTTGAGCGCCGCCAGCAGGTCGTAGAACGCGTCGACGGACTCGGCGTCGACGCCGACGGTCGGCTCGTCCAGGACGAGCAGGTCGGCCTCGCTCGCCAGCGCCCGCGCGATGAACGCCCGCTGGCGCTGGCCGCCCGAGAGCTGCGTGACGCGCCGGTCGGCGAACGCGCTCATCCCCACTGTCGCGAGTGCGTCGTCGACGACCGCCCAGTCCTCGCCCGACAGCCGGCCGAACCCGACGTGCGGGAACCGACCCATCTTCACCACCTCGCGGACGGTGATGGGCATCTCCTTCGCGGCGCTGGCGCGCTGGGCGACGTAGCCGACCCGCTCGCCGTCGTCGAAGCGGTCGGCCCGCTCGCCGAACAGCCGGGCCGTCCCCGCGTCGGGCTCGAGCAGACCCAGCATCAGCTGCATCAGCGTCGACTTGCCCGAGCCGTTCGGCCCCACGATGGCGACGTACTCCCCCGGGTCGATAGTCAGCGAGACGTCCTCGACCACGGGTGTCGCCGTGTAGCCGAAGGCCACGTCGGCGAGGTGGACGACCGGCTCGCCCGCCGCGGCCGCGTCGCTCTCGGCGGTCGGTCGCTCGGCCGTGCCAGCCGCCGTCGCGGATTCGGTGTCCTGCGGGCTCATGTCGGTTCGAAGTTCCGCCACTGCTCGAGCCAGCCCGCCGATGGGGCCGCGTCCTCGGGGGTCTCGGTGCCGAGGACGATTTCGAGGGTGGGGAGGTTGATGTTGTAGGCAATCTCCTCGTACCCCCAGTTCTCCTCGACCCACTGCTCGCGGACGCCGGCGTACGGCGTCATGGGGAAGTACGCCTCCACGTTCGTCTCGCGGACGAGCTGCTGGGCGGGGCGCTGGGACTCGAAGACGCCGTTGGCGATGTACTTGATGTCGTTCTCGCGGATGACCGCCGCCGCTTCGCGGATGTCCGCGGGTTTGACGTCGCCGCTCGCCGCGAGGCTCGTCACCAGCGGGCGCATCCGCGCGCCGTAGCGTACCCCGATGTACTGGAAGGCGTTGTGCGCGGCCAACTGGACGACGTCACGCTCGGCCGCCTCGAAGACGGCCTCGTAGTCGCCGTCGATACGCTCCAGCACCTCCGACTTGTAGGTCTCGGCGTTCTCGCGGAAGGTGTCGGCGTGCTCCGGCAGGAGGTCGGCGAACCCGTCGGCGATGTTGTCGACGGACTGCTTCGCGCGCAGGGGGTCGAGCCAGAAGTGCGGGTCCTTCCCGCGCTGCGCGCCGACGCCCTCCTCCTCGCGGTCCAGCGACGCCGCCAGGTCGATTAGCTCGACTCCCTTTCGGACGTTGATGAGCGCCGTGTCGACGTCGTCGCCCTCGACCGTCTCGATGGCCCGGTCGGCCCAGGGCTGGAACTCCGCCCCGACGTGGACGAACGCGTCCGCCTCGATGATGCGCTGCGTGATGCTCGCGTTCGGCTCCCAGCCGTGACCGTGGAGCCCTGTGGGAACGAGATTCTCCACCGTCAGCGGGGTGCCGTCGGCGACCTGCCGGCCGAAGTCGTAGAAGCTGAAGAACGACGCTACCGCGACCGGCCCGTCGTCCCCGCCCTCGTCGCCGCCGTCGCCATCGTCTCCGGCCTGCCCGGGCGCACTCGGCAGCGCCGTGCAGCCGGCTACCCCCGCCAGCGCCGCCGCACCACCGGCGCGCAGTGCGTCGCGTCGCGTCGTCGCTCGTTCGTCGTGGTTTCCAGATGACATAATATATATCGAACTCCTCGATTAGTCTCGTCTAATCTTCGATTTGTGTCCCCCGTACTTGTTAGTTGTGTCTCCGAAAATAGCGGCGGTGGGACGACGCCCGTCGGAGGAGCGTCTCACCGCGTCTCGTTTCGTCCCTTCCCACCCGGCGCCGTCAGGCCTCGCTCTTCGACCGACGACGGCGGGTTCGCGTGCCGTCAGGCCGTCCGACGGACGTACCGCACCGCGAACGCCGCGAGCAGGACGGCGAGGCCGCCGAGGAAGAAGAGCAGTCCGGGCGGGAGCCCCATCGCCTGTCCCGCCGCGTCCGCGGCCGTCCCGGTCGCCTCCATCGTGCCGGCACTGCCGCCCTCCGCGCCGCCGGTCGCCCCGAAGCCGAAGGGCGGGCCCTCGGCGAGGAGCGACTCGACGAGCACCGAGCCGACTGCGAGCGCGCCGACGGCGCCGAGCAGGCGCTTGAGCGCCGGGACGAGGCCGGTGCTGTCGGCTTCGCGCCCGGCGAAGACGACGAGCGGGCGGTCGGCGGGGGCGTACACCTTCATCTCGCGACCCTTCTCGGAGTAGACGGTGTCGACGACCGACACCACTTCGGCGTCGTCGAGCTTTCCGAGGTGGTACTGGACGTTCTGGAGGGTAGTGTCGATGCGGTCTGCGAGCCCGCTCGCGGTGTCTGGCTCCTCGTGGAGGGCGGCGAGGAGTTTTCGGGCCGTGCCGGAGGAGAGCGCCGACATGAGCGCGTCGGCGTCGTCGCTGTCGACACCGATGACCCGGGGCTCTGCGTCCCCGGCCCGCTCGATCGCGTCCGCGCTCGGGGAGGAGGGCAGTAGCTTCGCCATGCCACCCGATAGCGCCCCGCGGTATACGAGTCTATCGCCGGGCGAGTGACAGGACGGGACGGGAGGCGACCGCGTCGACGACCGGTCGTCGACCGCGGCGACGAGTTTACCTTCGTGGGCCCGCTTCGGTTCCCCGTGTTCGAGGACTACTCGCGCGCCGACCTGCTCGTCGCCGCCACGTACGTGCTCGCCGGCCTGCTGTTCGCCGCCGCCGCGGTCGTCGACCCGGCGGTGGACCCGGCGTTCGCGCTCGTCGTCGCCCTCCCGCTCGTAACGCTCCCGCCGGTGTTGCTCCGGGACCACGTCGCGAAACAGCGACTCGCCGACGCGGAGTTCGGGTACGACGTGACGCTAGAGGACTGAACTCTTCGGCGACCGACGCCGCGGTTTTCTCGACGGACGGCTACGCGGTCCCCTCGACGACCAGCACCCGCAGGTCGTTCACGTTCGTCCCCGTCGGCCCCGTCTCCAGTAGTGCACCCCTCGAACCGAGGTACGGCAGGGCGTCGTTCCGCGCCAGCGCGTCTCGTGCGCCGGCCACGTCGTCGACGGTGTCGAGGCCGACGAGCGCCCCCGCAACGTCGCTCGCGCCGTCCCGACCGTCGGTGTCGACGCTGGCGAGCGCGACCTCCCACCCCGCCGCTCGGGCGAGCGACCCCTCCGCGAACTCCACGCCCGCCGAGAGCGCGAACTCCTGGTTCGGGCCGCCTTCACCGTCGCCGCGGACGGTGACGGTGGCCTCGCCCCCCGAGAGTACCACGGCGGGTGCCTCGACGGGGTTGCCCGTCGCGACGACCTCCTCGGCGACCGCGGCGTGGGTCTTCGCGGCCTCCCGAGCCTCCCCGCGGACGCGCGAGGAGAGGACGAGGGCGTCGTACCCGCGTTCCACCGCGACCTCGCGGGCGGCGTCGACAGCCGTGAACCCGCTCGCGAGAACGACGTTCTGCACGCGCTCGAAGACGGAGTCGTCGGCCCGGGGGGTCTCGTCGAGGTCGCCGTCGCGGCCCCGCTCGAGTCGATGCCGCACCGCCGCGGGGGCGTCGATGCCGTACCCGGCCAGCACGGCGAGCGCGTCGGCGAACGTCGAGTCGTCGGGCGCGGTCGGCCCGCTAGCGATGACGGAGAGGTCGTCGCCGACCACGTCCGAGAGGACGAGGCCGACGGTCGTCGCCGGGGCTGCCGCGCGCGCGAGGCCGCCGCCCTTTATCGCCGAGAGGTGTTTCCTGACGGCGTTCAACTCGTCGATACTCGCCCCGCTGTCGAGCAGTGCGCGGGTCGTCGTCTGCAGGTCGTCCAGTGTGACTCCCGCGTCCCCTCCCTCGGCGGGTGCCGCGAGCAGCGCGCTCGCGCCGCCGGTGACGACGGCGAGCAGTAGCGTCCGTTCGTCGGCGTCGCGGGCGAGGTCCAACAGGCGGCGGGTGGCGTCGACACCGCGCTCGCTCGGCACCGGGTGGTCGCCGACCGCGACCTCGACGCGCCCGGCGTCGCCGGGGTCGGGGGCGACGACGAGCCCCTCGGTGAGGCGGTCGCCCAACTCCCGGTCGAGGGCCCGCCCGACGCCGACCGCCGCCTTGCCGCCGCCGAGGACGAGCAGTCGGTCGTAGTCGGCGAGATCGTAAGTCTCCGCGCCGACGGTGAGGCGGTCGCCGTCGAGCGCCACCTCGTCGGCGACGACCCGCTCGGGGTCGGCGGCTTCGATGCCGGCCGCGACACAGGCGAGCGCCGTCTCACGGGCCGGCGTCCCGCCGGCCGCGGAGTCGGGATTGAACATATGCGTCGTCGCCCCCGAGACGGGATAAATCGGCGGGACGCTCCGCGGGGAATCGAGTCGGGCCGCCCGGGTGGCTCGACTCGTCCCGCCCTCGCCCGACCCGCCCCGACCGAGCCGCGTGGTATCAGTTGTCGTGAAATTCAGGAATGCGCACGCACTGCCGACGGCACTCGTAACTTATACGGATAGCCGTGGCTCCTCACGCCGTTCTTCGGGTGTGAGCGGGAACCTGTCAGTTCGAGTTGTCTCCGACACAACCCCAGTTGAATCGCAAGACAGCGCCGGGGTCGACCGGTTGCCTGCTAGAGAAAGCTTATATACACGTCCGGCGGCCGGTCGAGTAGGAGATGTTCGCCGTGTTCCGTCGGCTCGCCCTGTTCGCACTGTACCAGACTACCGTCGCCCTGGGAATCCTCCTGCTTCCCGTCGCCGTCCTCGCCCGTCGCGCTGGCGTCAACCTGCCCGTCGGTCGACTCGTCGTCACGATGGGGGAGGCCTACGACGACGCCGTGTCCCCCGAGACGGTCGAGGAGTCCGCCACGAACTGACCGACCGACTCGACCGACCCGACCGACTCGACCGACTCTGCCACGCTGCTTCTCGAGCGCGCTCGCCGCCGCCACGGTTTCTGGTCCGCGCTCGCCGCCGCCACAACGGCTCTCGCCGCCCTCGCTTCCGGCGCCTCTGTCGCGGTCGCTCGCGCGCCGAGTCCGGTCCCTCCCGGCCTCCGGGCGCCGGCAAGGGCGCGTCGAAGGGTTGCCTTTATCAGCGGCGCGGGCCAACCCGCAGTCAATGCGAACACCGAACTCCGGTGACCTCGACCCGCTCAACGGCGACCACTCGAACGTGTTCGGGCCGGAACTCGGCGAGTTCCCCGAGGCCGAGCGCCGGGCGGACCTCGACAAGGACCAACAGATGAAGACCGGAACGACGACCGTCGGCCTCCGCACGGAGGACGCCGTCGTCCTCGCCACCGACATGCGCGCCTCCCTCGGCGGCATGGTCTCCTCGAAGGACGTCCAGAAGGTGGAGCAGATTCACCCGACCGGCGCGCTCACCATCGCCGGCTCCGTCTCCGCGGCACAGTCGCTCATCCGCAACCTCCGCGCGGAGACCAGCCTCTACGAGACCCGCCGCGGCAAGGACATGAGCATGCAGGCGCTCTCGACCATCGTCTCGAACTTCCTGCGCTCGGGCGCGTTCTTCATCGTCTCGCCGCTCGTCGGCGGCGTCGACGACACCGGCCCGCACGTGTACAGCATGGACCCCCTCGGCGGCATGAGCGAGGAGGACTACTCCGTCACCGGCTCCGGGAGCCAGTTCGCCCTCGGTGTGCTCGAACAGCACTACGAGGAGGGCCTCTCCGTCGAGGAGGCGAAGTCCATCGCCGCGAAGGCTATCGACAGCGCCGTCGAGCGCGACCTCGCCTCCGGGAACGGCATCAACGTCGCCGTCGCCACCGAGGACGGCGTCGACATCACCCGCGAGAAGGACATCAAGAGCCTGCTCTGAGGGCGGGACCGCCGAAGCGTATCGTTCGCCGAAGCCACTCGTCTTCTCTCTCCACGAGAATCGGCGACAGCCACATCGCCTCGTCACACGTCCCTCTAGCCATGGGAACGCTCGGTGAGACGCGGAACGTACTCGCGCTTCACGAACGGACGCGGCTCGGGTGGGTCGCCGTCGGACTGGCGCTGGCGCTCGCCCTCGTCAACGGCTACGTCGCCGTCCTGACCGCCGAGGCCGTCTTCGCCGTCGTCGCGCTCACGTTCGTCGTCGGCGTCGTCGTCTACGCCACCGAGTACTGGCGACCGGTGCTCTACCTCCTCGCCGCGGTTCACGTGGGCGCGCTCGGCGTCGTGTGGGTGCTCGACGGGTTTCGATTCCCCCTGCTCGGCGCCGCAACCGGCGCTCTGAGTCTGGCGCTGTTCGGGGTCGTCCTCGCCCTGTTCTACCGCGAGCGCGGCGAGTGAGCCGCCGCGGTCGACGGGCGGGTCGGCCCGGACGGCGCCGCTACCAGTCGGCGAAACTCCCGTCGAGCAGCGTCTCGGTCTGGCGCTCGACGTAGGTCCGCTGCATCCCGGTGACGGCCGTCTCGAAGTCGTCGCCGTCGGCGAGGCGGCTCTTGACCTGCTCGCGCTTCCAGTCGGCGGGGGTGCGAGCGGTCTCGACGCGGGCCTGGAGCGGGGCGACGTAGCGCTCGGCCTCGGCGGCCGAACAGCCCGCCGACTTGAGGCCGTCGGCGGCGTGTGCGAGGATGTCGTCGTAGACGGCGACGAGGTCCGTCGTCTCCTGGCCGTCGTTGGTAATCCAGCGCTGACCGCTGTTCAACCCGTTTCGCATCGCGGCGTAGAAGTTCTCGCGGGCGGTCTCCCACTCCTGGTCGACGACGGGGTGTTGACGGCGGACGAGGCTCTGCATCAGTCCGGCGAACGCCGCCTGGAACGCCATCGAGTCCCGGACGGTCGGCTGGGCGGGGATGGGCCGGAACTCGATGCGGGCGTTCGCGGCCGACCGGGAGGCGCCGCCGAACACCGGGCGAACCCACCGCCAGTAGGTCCCGTGTTTCATCCGCAGGGTGGCGAAGTCGTCGTCGAACCGGTCGCCGGCGCGCTCGACCGGCATCGGGACGAAGATCTCGTCCTCGACGACGCGGTCGACGGCCTCCTCGACCGTCGAGAGGTCCTCGGGGAACGCGACCTTGTCCTGGCCCGTAGCGGTGTTGAGGACGGACTCGAAGACGGCGACGCGGTTCTCGTCCCACGCGTCGGCGAGCAGTGTCTCCGCGTCGACGCCGTCCTCGTAGAGGTCCGGCGGGAAGAACGGGGAGCTGACGCCGAGCGCGAGGAGCGGGCCGGCGATGCGGACGGCGTAGTTGAAGTACGTCGGCAGGTCCGCCGCGTGGGCCATCTGGAAGTGCGGCTGGATGGAGGTGATGAGGCTCTCGGGCATCACCGTGTCCGCGGAGAGGTCGACGTGGGGCGCCTCGACGGAGAACTCGTCGTCCCCCCGACCGTTCGCCATCGCGTGGTAGCGCACGGCGTCCGACATGTTCGTCGCGATGGCGACGCCGTCGTCGACGACGCTGTCGGTGAGGTAGCCGCGGGCCGTCTCGCCCGCCGGGGGGACGGTCCACAGCGCGTCGCTGACGAGGCGCATCCCCTCGGCGGCGGTGCAGTCGAGCGCGGTCGACAGCCGCGCGAGGACCTCGTTCTCCTGGGCGCGCAGGCCGTAGGGGTTGAACGGCTGCGGGCTCGTGGTCATCTCGGCGTTGTGCAGGCCGAGTTCCTTCTCGAAGCCGATGAGTTCGAGCAGTCGCCGAGGGACTCGCATCAGCGAGTACCGGCGCTCGGCGTCGGCCTCGTCGGCCCAGCGGCCGTCGTCGACGGCGTAGAACTCGTACTCGAGGCCGATTATGGACTGGTGGTTGTCGAAGGCACCGTCCCGGAGGCCCGCTTTCACCACCTCGGCGTCCGCCTCGGCCTCCCGTTGGAACTCCTCGGCGTCGACGTCGAGTACGGTCCGAACCCGGCCCGCGAGGTCCTCAGCCATACTGGCCCCTCCGCCCGGCGAACCCTTCAATCCGCGGGTATCCGGTAGAACCGGTCGGGCGGGCGGACGGTTGCGACAGGATTTAGCCGAGAGACAGCGTACCACAGGCATGTCCGACAAACAGACGCCCAATTCCACGAAACACCACCACACGTACGAGTGTCTGGACTGTGGCCACCGCACGCGCTCGTCGACGCAACCCGGAGCGTGCCCCGACTGCGGCGGCGAGATGAAGAACATCGGCGTCGCCTCGGAGCAGTAGCGTACGAAACGGTCGCGAAGGAGGACGACGGCGGAACGGTGTGTTTTTTCCCGGCGGTCGGCTACTCGCCGACGATGGAGTTCGCCGAGTTCGCCGCCCGCGCCCGCGAGATGGAAGCCGAGAGCGCCGACATCGCGACGACGCTACTGGTTCGCGACCTCTTTCTCGCGGCCGAGGGTACCGAGTCGGCGCCGGGGGCCGGTGAGTCGGACGAGGTCGACGACGCCGACGGCCTCACCGACACCGGAGCCGACGGCGCCGACGAACTGCCGATTCTCGCCCGGTTCGTACAGGGTCGCGTGTTCCCCGCGTGGCGGTCGGCGACGCTCGACATCGGCCCGTCGCTCTGCTACGAGGCGCTCGCCCGCGCGGCCGGCACCAACGTCTCCCCGGCCGACGTGGAGGCGCGCCTCGCGGAGGTGGGCGAAATCGGAGCGGTCGCCGCGGGCTACGAGTTCGGCGGCCAGCAGGGACTCGGCGCCTTCGGCGCCGGCGGCGACGACGGCCTCACGGTCCGCGAAGTCGACCGGACCCTTCGGGACCTCGCCGCCGCCGAGGGGGCCGGGAGCGAGGGCCGGAAAGTCGACGCGCTGTTCGGCCTCTTCAACCGCACCTCACCCGACGAGGCGCGCTTTCTCGCCCGACTCGTCCTCGCGGAGATGCGCATCGGCGTCGGCGAAGGAACCGTCCGCGACGCGGTCGCCGAGGCGTTCCTCGTGGAGCAAGGGAACGGCGACGACGAGGCAGACGGCACCGGTGAGGCAGACGATACCGACGTGGCAGACGGTGACGACGAGGGAGGGAGCGACTCGGACACGGACGACGAGGGCGACAGTGCCGGCGACGACGCCGACGAAGCCGGGGCGGACGACCCGACCCTCTCTGCATCCGACGAGGTCGTCGCGGCCGTCGAGCGCGCTCTCCAGGTGTCGAACGACTACGGGATGGTCGCCGTCGTCGCCCGCGACGAGGGGTTGGCGGGGCTGGCCGACGTACGACTCGACGTCGGTCGTCCGGTGCAGGCGATGCTCGCACAGGCCGGCACCGTCACCGACGCGCTCGGCGAGTGGGGGGTGGCCGCCGTCGAGACCAAGTACGACGGTGCCCGGGTGCAGGTCCACTACGACGGCGCGTCGGCGTCGCTTTACTCCCGGAACATGGAGGACGTCACCGACCCGCTCCCCGAGATTCGGGAGTTCGTCGAGGCCGAACTCGACGCTCCGGCGATTCTCGACGGGGAGGTCGTCGCGGTCGACGACACGGGGACCCCACAGCCGTTCCAGGAGGTGCTCCGACGGTTCCGCCGGAAACACGACGTGGGTCGGATGCGCGAGGCGGTCGAACTCCGCCTCCACGCCTTCGACTGCCTGCACGCCGACGGCGACGACCTGCTCGAGGCGCCGCTCACCGAGCGCCACGACCGGCTTCGGCGCCTGCTCCCCGAGGCCGCGACCTCGGACCTGCTGGTTTCGGACGACCCCGACGCAGTCGCCGACTTCGAAGCCGACGCGCTCGAGGCCGGTCACGAGGGTATCATGCTGAAGGACCCCGAGGCGACCTACTCGCCGGGCAAGCGCGGGAAGCACTGGCTGAAGCGCAAACCCGACGTGGAGACGCTCGACCTCGTCGTCACCGGCGCGGAGTGGGGCGAGGGACGACGGGCGCAGTTCCTCGGGACGTTCCTCCTGTCGGCGCGGGTCGAGGACGGTGACGGCGACGCTGGCGCAGACACCACCGGCGACGCTGGCGCCGACACCGCCGACAACGTCGGCTACGAGACCATCGGCAAGGTCGCGACCGGCATCACCGACGAGGAGCTCGCGGCGCTCTCCGAACTGCTCGAGCCCCACGTCGTGTCGAGCGAGGGTCGCGAGGTCGACCTCCGCCCGGAGGTGGTGTTCGAGGTCGGCTACGAGGAGATTCAGCGGTCGCCGACGTACTCCTCCGGGTACGCCCTCCGCTTCCCCCGCTTCGTCTCCGTTCGCGACGACAAGGACCCGGCCGACGCCGACTCGCTCTCGCGGGTCGAGCGGCTGGCCGAGTCGCAGTGACGGCGCGGGGTCGCTCCGGTCGGGGCCGCCGCGAAGCACAAGACACTTCTTCGACACTCGATTTGACCGTCCCGTGACTTCGGAACGCTCGCTCGTGACTCACGACCCCGGCCGCGACGCCGTGACCGCCCTGTCGGTCCTCGCCGTCGCCGTGACCGCCGCGTACGCAACTGGCGTCCTCCCGGGCGCCTCCGCGGTGTCCTCGTTCGCCCGGCTCGCGTCGGTGACGGGACTGTTCGTCGTCGCCGCGCTGGCGCTCTGGGCGGTGTCGCTTCTCGACCGGTAGCCGCCCGACCACCCGACAGGTCCGCAGTCGGCAAGCGACTCGACCCACCGGGAGCTATACGACCGTGGCGAGCCACCGACGAGCCATGACGATAAAACACGACGGTCTCCGCGTCACGTGGCTCGGCTACGCGACGGTCAGGATAGAAACCCCCGACGACTTCGTCGTCTACCTCGACCCGGGTCGCTACGGCGTGCTCGACGACTACCACGCCCGCGACGGGGACGTGGTCTGTGTCACTCACATCCACCACTACGACAGCGACGGCATCGAGCACGTCGCGAAGGAGGACGCCACCGTCGTCGCCTACGGCGGTATCGAGGCCGACGACACCGACCGCGACGTGCTCCCGCTCGACGAGTTGCCCTACGAAGTCGTCACGGTGGGCCAGGAGGACCGCGCCGCCGTCGACGACGCGCAGGTGTGGACGCTCCCGGCGTACAACCACGAGGACGGCCCGCACGTCCGCGACGACGGCACCCCGTACCACCCGAAGGGGTTCGGCGTCGGCTTCCTCCTCTCCGTGGGCGGGAGGACGGTGTTCTGGCCGGGCGACTCCGACGTGCTGGAGGGCCACCACGAACTCGAAGTGTCGCTGTTCCTCGCGAACATCGCCGGCACCGTCGTGATGGACCGCCACGAGGCCGCCGACCTCGCCGAGTCGCTCGACCCGGACCTCGTGCTCCCCGTCCACTACGACACGCTGGAGATGCTGGAGGCCGACTCCGCCGCGTTCGCCGCCGACGTGGCGGGCCGCGGGGTGCCCGTCGTGCTCGACGAGCGCGGCGTGCCGGGTCAGAAGTAGGAGTCGGACGGTGCCCACCATCGACTACGGTCACCTCGACGCCGGCGGGAACCGCTTCCCGTACTACCTCGTCGGCGACGGCCCCACCCCGCTCGTCGTCTTCTCGGGGCTCAACGACGCGCTCCAGCCCGCAGACCCCTCCCGGCTCGGCGCCGAGTATCTCGGCCGATGGCTGTTCCGGCGGTACACGGACGACTACACCGTCCTCGTCCTGAGCCGACCACGCGACCTGCCGCGGGGCACGACGACCCGCGACATGGCCGACGACTACGCGGACGCGGTCGCGGCGACCGTCGACGACCCCGCGTCGGTGCTCGGCGTCTCGATGGGCGGGCTAATCGCCCAACACTTCGCGGCCGACCACCCCGAACTCGTCGACCGACTCGTCGTCGGGACGGCCGGGGTCCGCCTCGGACGCGAGGAACGACAGGTGGTTGACCGCTGGCGACGGCTCGCCGAGGCCGACGACTGGACCGCCCTCTACGCCGACAGCGCCGACGCGTACGTGGGTCTCCGTCGGCACCTGTACCCGCCACTTGTGCGACGGCTCGGCGGGGCGATGCCGACACCTGCCGCGCCGTCCGACGTGGTCGCCTCCTGTGTCGCCTGCCTGGCACACGAGGGCACCCACCCCTGTTCCCGAGTGAAGGCGCCGACGCTCGTTCTCGGCGGGACCGAGGACCGCTACTTCCCGCCCTCGACCCTTCGGGAGGCGGCGTCGACACTCCCCGACGGCCGCCTCGAACTGCTGGACGGGGCGGGTCACCTCGCCCTCGCCGAGCAGGGAGCGGTGTGGGACCGGGCCCTGCTCGACTTCCTCGGCGGCTGAAGTCGCCGTCGGGGGCGGAACTCACCGGTCCACGACTCACTCCTCCCGACCCTCCCGGTCCTCCACCGGAATCGAGAGCGCCGACCCCTCGAACGTGGCGTCCCACGGACCCACCCGCTCGTATTCGACCCCGGCCTCGTCGAGAAGCCCTTCCAGCACCTCCGTCCCGTACCGGACGCTGATGTAGCGCTTCCGGACGTGGGCGTCCGGATGCTCGGCGGGTTCGGGTTCGAGGTGGGCGGTGAGTTCGAGGCGTCCGCCGGCCGCCGGGCCGTCGACCGGTGCGTCGTACGGGAACCCCCGGACGTGCACCTGCCACCAGCGGAGACGGTCGGGGGGCGCCTCTGGGAGGTACCCCTCGGGGAACGACGCCTCGTACTGGACCCGCCGCAGGTTCACCGTCTCGTCCTGGTAGCTGTAGGACATCTCCCACCCGGGCTCGAAGTAGCGCTCGCCGAGTGTCCGCCGGACGCCCTCCTCGTCGAGGTCGACGACGAACCCGGGGATGTTCGACCGCTCCCGGGAGAAGAAGGCCTTACGCACCCACCAGAGGCTCCGTCGGAGACTGCCCAGCGGCGCGTCCGATAGGTGTGCCAGCCGTCGCGGGTCGATGCCGAAGACGACGTCGCGCCACACCCGGATACGCGGGCCGAGTCCGTGCGGGATTCGGTCGGGGTCCATCGACGAACGGTACGACCCCGAAGCTATTCAGCGGGACGGGTACCCTACAGAATCCCCATCTCGGTCAGCCGCTCGGGGAGGTACGTGTCGGTGACGAAGTCCAGCCCGCGGGAGGCGAGCGCCTGCTGTTCCGCCTTCTTGCCGATTTCGAGCTGGAGCTCTATCTGCTCGCGCCAGAAGTCCGTCTGGAAGCGCGGGTCCTCCAGTTCGGATTCGAGGGCGTTGATGTCCGAATCCGAGAGGGGGTCCGTCGGCAGGTCGTAGTCGACGATGTCCTGCGGGCGGATGCCGACGTACTGGGCCGCTGGGGTGGCGAGGTACTCGGAGAGGTGGGCGGACTTGATGGAGCCGTAGGCGACGGAGCCGTAGATGCGGTACGACCACGGGTCGCCGTCGGTGAACACCGTCACGGGCAGGTCCAGTTCGTCGTGGAGGCGCTTCGTGATGCGTCGGGTCGCCCGCGCCGGCTGTCCCTTGAGGTGGACGACGAGCACGTTGTACTGCTCGTCGAACCCGTTTTCGACCAAACGGTCGCGCATCCCGCCGGTCTCGACACAGAGCACGAAGTCGACGTCGTGCTCGAGGAACTCGATGGTGTCCGGGTTGTTCGGAATCTGGTAGCCGCCCTCGCCCACGTCGTCCTGGCAGTGAATCTCGCGCTCGCCGCGGCGGGTCTGCTCGCGGATGCGGATTGGGCCCATCAGCGTCGCACCCGACTCCTCCGGCCGCATGTGGAAGTCCTCGCGCGTCACCTCCGAGACGATTTCTAAGTCCTCCACCAGCTGGTTGGACTCGTCCTGGTCGTTGAACTGCGCCTCCTCGTTGTCCCACGACTCCGAGAGGTAGTACAGCTCACGCAGGGTGGACGAGCGGTCCTGGTCCAGCTGCTGGGCGAGGAAGTCGATGGTGTAGATGGCTTTCAGCAGCTTCCGCGCGCCGCGCACCGAGTTGGCGGAGCGCGTCGAGGTGCGGTCGCCGTACACCCACACGTTCGAGTCCTCGTCGTACTCGATGTTGCTCTTCGTCCGAGTCGGCAGCTGCATCTCCGGAATCTCGCCGCGGGCGAACTGGTCGTAGAACTCCGCCGCGAGGTCGATGAGCTGTTCTCGCGCCTTCTCTTCCTGGGTTTTCGCGCTCATATCGTTAGTTCTGAACCGTCAGTTTCTCGGCTTCGACGCCGTCGACCTGGATGTCGAAGTCGGCGTCGTCGGCCACCTGATAGGTCAGCTCCGCCGTCTCGCCCGCCGACACCGACGGGGACCACTTCACGAACCACTCGCCGTCGAGGTCGACGACGGAGGCGTCGCCGTTGAGCCCCTGTGGCTCGACGCTGACGATGTCCGTTATCTCGGGCGTCTCGGTTCGGTCCGAGTAGTTCTCGACGCGGAGGGTCACCTCCCCCTCCGTCACGACGCGCTCGACGCTGACGTTGTTCATGATACGCGCCAACGCGCCGTCTATCTCGGGTCGTTCCCGCCCGGTGACCTCCGAGACCTTCGTCGCCATCTGCGGGAGAATCTTCCCGAGCACGTCCTGTTTCTCCCGGCGCTTCTCCATCGAGCGGCGCTTGTTGAGGTAGGACTTGAGCTCCCGTGCGGCCTCGCGGATGGCGAGTTCGATCTCGTCTTCGATGGCCGGGATGTTCGCGAGGGCGTCTTTCGACTCGCTGGTGAAGGGGACGTTCGTGGAGGCGACGTGAATCATGATGACGGCGGGGCCGTTCGGCATCCCGCTGCCGCCGGGCTGGTCCAGTCCGTAGTTGCGCCAGCCGATGCGCTTGACGACGTCCGTGGTGGCGCAGGCGCCGCGCTGGTAGACGAGCGGGACGCGGTTGGCGAAGCGGAGCAGGTCGACCTGTCCTTCCGCGGCGAGGTCGCCGCCGTAGGCGATGCCGGCCTCGACGATGAACGGGTCGCCG
This sequence comes from Halobium salinum, assembly GCF_026586625.1. Taxonomy (GTDB): domain Archaea; phylum Halobacteriota; class Halobacteria; order Halobacteriales; family Haloferacaceae; genus Halobium; species Halobium salinum. The sequence continues at coordinate 171,990 of NZ_JAODIW010000010.1, forward strand.
CCGTGGACCTCGGCGTCGCGCGTGGCGGCCGCGTAGAAGTCGGCGTCGTACTCCTTGCGAAGCCCCTCCTCCAGCAGTTCGGCGGTGATGGGGGAGAGACAGTCCGTCGGCGGCGCGAGGATGTCCGTCTCGCGCATCGCGTCGAGCAGTGCCGAGGCGGTGTCGCGGTTCGCGGCCACGTCGCGCACCTTCGGCGCCTCGTCGGGCACCGTCCGGGTCTTCGCCCACAGCGAGGCGACGACGTTCTCGCGGGCGGTCTCCCCGAAGGTGACCTCGTCGAACTCCACCATCCGGTCCGCGGCGTCGTCGACGAGTCGCTTCAGTTCCGAGTGGGTGAGCCGGTGTCGGAAGTCGTCGAGCGCCTCGAAGTCCGCGGCGAGGCGCTCTGCGAGCCCTTGCACCGTCGCGTCGTCCTTCTGGGTGCTGGTCGCGTCGTCGACGACGGCGTACAGCGGCGCGCGCAGGACGGACTCGGGTTCGACCTCGACGGCGTCGTCGTCCGCGTCGCCGACGGCGGCGTCGGCCTCTCCGTCGTCGACGCGGCCGGTCGTCATGGCGTCCCAGGCGGCCTCGACGGCGTTCTCGCGGACGGTGTCGCCGAACGTCTTGCCCGTCTCCGCCTCGACGCTCTCGGCGACGTTGTCGACGATTTCCACGAGGTCGGCGTGACACGTCCGGTCGCGGGAGGCGAGCACGTCGGCGACCCCCGTCGCGAAGGCGGCGGTCGCCTCCTTCCCCTTGCCGGAGACGGCCCCGATGAGGATGGCCTCGACGTCGACCGACTCGGGGGTCGGCCACGACATCTCCCGGCCGAAGTACCGGTCGCGGAAGTTGTTCACCACCTTGTCGGCGGTCTTCTTCCCGACCCGGGTGAACTCCTCCTGGAGGAACCCCGAGACGGAGTACGACTCCGTGGCCTCGAGCATCTTGATGAGGGTGCCGAGTTCGACCCCGTGCGGGTGGGGCCGAATCTCTTCGGTCTCGGCGGGGAGCTGGTCGGTTGCGCGCTCGAACTTCAGGGGCTCGTCGATGCCGGGCTCGCGGAGTTCGAGGCGGGCGTGGGGGTTGACGACCGCCGTGTGCTTGATGTAGTCGTGGAGCTGGGCCCGGGCGCGCATGTTGGCCTCCATCTCCAACTCGATGCGAGTGCCGTGTGAGCGGTCCCACGAAGTCTCGCTCTCGGCTTTGATTTCGGGCTCGTTCGTGTCCGTGTCGATGATGAGCTCGTAGTAGTTCGCCTCGGCGGCACCTTGGGTCCGACTCGTAATCTTCGCCGGCTTCCCGGAGGTGAGCTGGGAGAAGAGGACGGCCGCGGAGATACCGATACCCTGCTGCCCGCGGGACTGCTCGCGGGCGTGAAAGCGGGAGCCGTAGAGGAGTTTCCCGAACACTTTCGGGAGCTGTGCCTTTGTGATGCCCGGCCCGTTGTCCTCGACGACGAGGCGGTAGTAGTCGCCCACCTCGCTCACCTCGACGTAGATGTCGGGTGCGACCCCGGCCTCCTCGCAGGCGTCGAGGGCGTTGTCGACGGCCTCCTTCACGGCCGTGACGAGCCCTCGGGCCCCCGAGTCGAACCCGAGCATGTGCTTGTTCTTCTCGAAGAACTCGGCGATGGAGATCTCGCGCTGGCTCGCGGCCAGCTCCTCGGCGATCCCCTCGTCCTCGCCGAGCGTCGACTGGAACGACGTCATTCTGTGTGAACCCTCTTTACCCGTCGACCCTTAAAGCCTCTCCGTCACCGGAGTGAAAGTGAAATCGAAGGACGGCACCGGGATGTAGGGCCACGTTCGCCCGGCGTCCGACGAGCGTCTGCCGGCTACGCTCCCGTCTATTCTGTGATACCCGCCCGCGTGCGCGTGGGAGCCTTTAAGACCCACCATCACATAGGCCCCTCACGACCAATGTCACAGGAAAACGAGTACGGCGCCGGGCAGATTCAGGTGCTGGAGGGCCTCCAGGCCGTCCGAAAGCGCCCGGCCATGTACATCGGGTCCACGGACACACGTGGGCTCCACCATCTCGTCTACGAGGTCGTCGACAACTCTATCGACGAGGCGTTGGCGGGCTACTGCGACGACATCGACGTGACCATCCACGAGGACGGCTCCGTCTCCGTCGCGGACGACGGCCGGGGGATTCCGGTCGACACCCACGAACAGTACGACCGGCCGGCCGTCGAGGTCATCATGACCGTCCTCCACGCCGGCGGGAAGTTCGACAACAAGTCCTACCAGGTCTCGGGCGGGCTCCACGGCGTCGGTGTCAGCGTCGTCAACGCCCTCTCCTCGACGCTCGAAGTCGAAATCAAGCGCGACGGCGCGCTGTGGCGCCACGAGTTCGAGCGCGGCGAACCCAAGCCCGACGGGTTCGAGAAGGTGCGCGACCTCGAGGAGGGCGAGGAGCGCGGTAGCTCCATCCGATTCTGGCCGGACGACGACATCTTCGAGACGACGGACTTCGAGTTCTCCACGCTCGCCAACCGCCTTCGGGAGCTGGCCTTCCTCAACTCCGGCGTCGAGATAACGCTCACCGACGAACGCGAGTCCGAGGCGGTCGAGACCGAGGACGGCGACACCGAACCGCGCTTCGAGCGCTTCCGTTACGACGGCGGCATCCGCGAGTTCGTCGAGTACCTCAACGAGACGAAGACGCCGCTGCACGACGACGTCGTCTACTTCGACGACGAGGAGGAGGGCATCCAGGTCGAACTCGCCATGCAGGCCACCGACGAACTGCAGGGCTCCATCCACTCCTTCGCGAACAACATCAACACCCGCGAGGGCGGCTCACACCTCACCGGGTTCAAGACGGCGCTCACCCGCGTCGTCAACGACTACGCCAACTCGAACGGGCTGGCCGACGAGATAGACGGGAACCTCAAGGGCGAGGACGTCCGCGAGGGGCTGACGGCCGTCATCTCGGTCAAACACCCCGACCCCCAGTTCGAGGGGCAGACGAAGACCAAACTCGGCAACTCCGAGGTGCGCGGCATCGTTGAGAGCGCGGTCCACGAGGGGCTGGGCACGTACTTCGAGGAGAACCCCGACACGGCCGCGATGGTCGTCTCGAAGGCCGTCGAAGCCGCGAAGGCTCGACAGGCCGCGAAGAAGGCCGAGGAGCTGACGCGCCGGAAGTCGGCCCTCGAATCCACCTCGCTCCCGGGGAAGCTCGCCGACTGTCAGACCCGGGACCCGGCCGAGGCCGAACTGTTCGTCGTGGAGGGTGACTCCGCGGGCGGCAGCGCGAAGCAGGGTCGAGACCGGAAGTTCCAGGCCATCCTCCCGCTCCGTGGGAAGATTCTGAACGTCGAGAAACACCGGCTGGACCGCATCCTCGAGAACAACGAGGTGCGCGCGCTCATCACCGCCATCGGCGCGGGTATCGGCGAGGAGTTCGACATCGAGGAGGCGCGCTACCAGAAGGTCATCCTGATGACGGACGCCGACGTCGACGGCGCCCACATCCGCACGCTGCTGCTCACCCTGCTGTACCGGCACATGAAGCCGCTCATCGAGGCCGGCTACGTGTACGCCGCCCAACCGCCCCTCTACCGGGTTCGCTACCGCGGCGAGACGTACGACGCGATGACGGAGGCCGAGCGCGAGCGCATCATCGAGGAGGTCTGCGACGGCAACCCCACGCAGGTCCAGCGCTTCAAGGGGCTGGGGGAGATGAACCCCGACCAGCTCTGGGAGTCGACGATGGACCCCGAGAACCGTATCCTCAAGCGCATCACCGTCGAGGACGCTGCCGCCGCCGACCGGATGTTCTCGGTCCTGATGGGCGACGCCGTCGGCCCGCGCAAGCAGTTCATCAAGGACCACGCCGGCGACGCCGAGTGGGTGGACATCTGATGGCCCCCTCGGACGGCGTGAGCGGTCGCTACGGACCGCACACGGCGAATCAGCAGGACGGCGGCGACGCGAATCGCCGTATCGTACAGCGATGCACCGCTGACACCACCAGCATCCACGAGCCATGAGTTCGGAAGCACCACACCCAGACGACGACGTCGACGCCGCACGAATCACGACCGCCCGCATCGAGGACGAGATGGAGCAGTCGTACATCGACTACGCCATGTCCGTCATCGCCGGCCGGGCCCTCCCGGACGTACGCGACGGGCTGAAGCCGGTCCACCGGCGCATCCTCTACGCGATGCACGAGGCCGGCGTCACGCCGCGGTCCTCCCACCGGAAGTCCTCCTCCATCGTCGGCGAGACGATGGGTGACTTCCACCCGCACGGCGACAGCGCCATCTACGACACCCTCGCCCGGATGGCCCAGGACTTCTCGATGCGGTACCCGCTCGTCGACGGCCAGGGGAACTTCGGCTCCGTCGACGGCGACCCGCCGGCGGCCATGCGGTACACCGAGTCCCGGATGGCGCCCATCGCCCAGGAGCTCCTACAGGACATCGAGAAGGACACGGTCGACTTCTCCTCGAACTACGACGACCGCCTGCAGGAGCCGGACGTGCTCCCGGCGGCGTTCCCGAACCTGCTCGTCAACGGCTCCTCCGGCATCGCGGTCGGGATGTCGACGAACATCCCGCCGCACAACCTCGGCGAGGTCGTCGACGCGACCATCGAACTCATCGACGACCCCGACTGTGCCATCGAGGACCTGATGGAGCACGTCAAGGGGCCGGACTTCCCGACCGGCGCCAACATCGTCGGCCGCAACGCCATCCACAAGGCGTACAAGACCGGCCGCGGCCGGCTCCGCGTCCGCGCGGAGTTCGAAGTCGAAGAGGACGAACGCATCGTCGTCACCGAACTCCCCTTCCAGGCGAACAAGGCGCGTATGATAGAGCGCATCGCCGACGACGTGAACGAGGGGAAGATAGAGGGCATCCGCGACCTGCGCGACGAGTCCGACCGCGACGGCATCCGCGTCGTCGTCGAACTCAAGCGCGGCGCCAACGCCGAGGTCGTCAAGAACCAACTGCTCGAGAGCCACCTCGAGACGACGTTCGGCGTCATCAACCTCGCGCTCGTCGACGGCAAGCCCCGGGTGCTCGACCTCAAGGAGACCTTGGAGCACTACGTCGACCACCGCCGCGACGTGGTCCGGCGGCGCTCCCAGTACGACTTAGACGAGGCCGAGGACCGGGCCCACATCCTCGAAGGCCGCCTGAAGGCCCTCGACAACGTCGACGACGTGGTCGAGACCATCCGCGACTCCGAGAGCCGCGACGACGCCAAGACGGCGCTGATGGAGACGTTCGACTTCACCGAGCCGCAGGTCGAACACATCGTCGCGATGCAGCTCGGTTCGCTCACGTCGATGGAGGCGGAAGCCATCGAGGACGAGTACGAGGAGGTACAGGCGACCATCGAGCGCCTGAACGAGATTCTCGACGAGGAGGCCGAACTGCTCGGCGTCATCAAGGACGAACTCCGCGAGGTCAAAGACGAGTACGCGGACGAGCGGCGCACGAGAATCGTGGAGGACTACGGCTCGGTCACCCACGAGGACCTCATCCCCGAGGAGGAGTGTGTCGTCGTCCACACCGAGGACGACTACATCAAGCGAATGTCGATGTCGACGTTCCGCGCCCAGAACCGGGGCGGAAAAGGCATCATCGGCACCGAGCTCAAGGAGGGCGACCGCGTCTCCTCCGTCTTCGTCGCCAACAGCCACGACTACCTGCTCGCGTTCACGAACCACGGGCAGGTCTACCAGCTGAAGACCTACGAGATACCCGAGATGTCGCGGACGGCACGCGGGAAGTCCGCGGTGAACGTCCTCGAATTGGACGACGGCGAGGAGATCGAGGCCGTCGTCGACAGCGACGGGATGGACGAGGAGGAGTTCTTCACGATGGTCACCCGCGACGGGTACGTAAAGCGCACCGCCCTCTCCGAGTTCTCGAACATCCTCTCGACGGGCATCCGCGCCATCCGGCTGGAGGAGGGCGACGCGCTCGCCGACGTGGAGGTGACCGACGGGGAGATGGACGTGGTCATCGCCACCGCACAGGGGATGTCCATCCGGTTCGACGAGGACGAGGTCCGCCCGATGGGCCGCACCGCACGCGGGGTACGCGGCATCAACCTCGAGTCCGACGACCGGGTCGCCGGCGTCGCCGCCGTCGACGAGACCGACCACCAGTGGCTCCTCACCGTCACCCAAAACGGGTACGGCAAGCGGACCGACATCGGCGACTACCGCGTCCAGTCCCGCAACGGGAAGGGGCTCATCGACATCAAGACGAACGAGCGAAACGGCCCGTCGGTCGCGGTGGAGGCCGTCAGCTCGGGCGACCACCTCGTCGTGATGAGCGAGAGCGGCCAGATTATGCGCACCCGCGTCGACGACGTGTCGACGGTCGGGCGCAACACGATGGGCGTCATCGTGATGGACCTGGACGCCGGCGACCACGTCGCGTCCGTGGACGTGATTCCCGCGGCGGTCGTAACCGCCGACGCCGACGCCGACGACGAACCGGAGACCGTCGAAGCCGACGGCGGCGCGGCGGACGACCCCGCCGCCGGCGACAGCGAAGCTGACGCAGGCGAGGCCGACGACGAAGCCGAAGACGCCACCGACGAAGGAGCGGCGTAAGCGACCCACCGTTCACCGGTATCCGTCTCCCGTCCCCCTGTTGGGAGTCCGGATAGCGGGTCCGGATAGAGCGTCCGGGCTACACCTCTCCTCTCTTCACACGACGCCCGCTCCCGCCTCCTCCCCAGTGCGTCTGCTACCAGTATGCTCGGTCGACTCTCGCCCTCCGGACGGTCAGGCCGCCGTCTCGGACTCCGAGTCCTCGTCGAGGAGCCGTCGGATGTCCTCCTCGTCGAGGAGGTCGCCCAAGCTCTCGCCGTCCTCGTAGCGCCGCCGCTCGTCGGCGCTCAGATACTCGTCGAGGTCCTCGCCGTCGAGGAGCCCCTCCAGGTGGTCGTCGACGTCGTCGGGGTCGTAGCCGGGAATCGGCATGAACTCTCTTTCGACCTGTGGTGGCAAATAACACACGCCGGGTGGAGTCGACTCCCGCGGCCGAACGGGCCCCGCGAGGTCACCGCTCGTCGTCGCGCCAGGCGTCGACGCAGTCGTCGCTACAGAAGTGGCGGTGGTGGACGCGCCCCTCCTCGATGCGGCTGACGACGCGCCGGGTCGGACCGTCGACGGGGTCGCCACAGCGCCGACAGGAGGGGACGTCCTCGTCGTCGACGTCCTCGCCGAGGTCCGAGGTCGGGTCGACCATCCCCCGAACCGAGGGGGGCGCGACACTTGAAAGCGACTGCGTCGGCAGGTCTGACGGAAATATTGCGGGCGTCGACGGCCTCAGTAGACGGCGGACGAACCGCCGCGGGCCGACAGAGCGGACGGAGGTCTCCGGACGGATATTGAGACGACTTAGCAGGGGTTTTATGACCGGGAGTCGGTGTCCGAAACAGAAGCCGCAGATGTCCGCAACCGACCCATCCGCTCCCAGTACGGTCCGAGACGGCGCCCGTTCGGACGACCGCACCGGCCGCAGTTTCGCCCTCCACAGCGTCGTCGTCAAGTACGAGGACGGCCCGGACCGCTGTACTATATATCGACGGGCGGACTCTCGGATGGACCGGACGACCCGGTGGCTCTCCGCCGACCAGGAGGCGTTCGTCGACCTCGCGGACAGGTGCTGAACTGTCTCAGGCCGACAGCATCTCCCGCGCCTCCGTCGGGTCGAGGGCGATTCGATGTGCGTCCCACATGTGGTCTACGAGCGACTCGACGAGGTAGCGCCGGTCCTCCGACTCGATGCGGAACGGGCATTCGGGGCGACAGGTCGCCTTCACAGGGTGCTTCACGACCTCCACTGCGGTCGGAAACGACTTAGCGCATCTCGTCCGCCATATTTTGTGGACGCACGTCCACTTCGCTACGACCGCCACTGGGCGTCGGCGAGCGTCCGCTGGACGGCCTCCTCACCCACCGCCGCGGCGAGCGTCTCGAACCCCTGTCGTTCGGCGCGGTCGCGGGCGTTCGCGACGAGTCGGGAGACGATGAACTCCGGCGTGGACTTCCCGACCGTCCCGAACCGGGGCTGGTAGTCGACGCGGAGTTCGAGGTCGCCCGTCAACCCCTCCGCGAAGATGCCGTCGATGCGGGCTTCCTCGGGGAGCGGGCTGAGGTCGTCGGCGAGGTGGGTGACGTACACGCCGAGGGCGTCGCGGTCGACGGTGAGACCGACCAGCCCGTTGAGCAGGTCGGCCGCCCGTCCCGGTTCGGTGATGGCCTCGAACTCGTCGACGAGCATCAGCGGTCGGCTCCCGTCGACGAGCGGCGGGACGATGGACTTCAGCGTCGACTCCAACACCCCGGCGTTGAACGACGCGTGCCGGCGGTGGAAGACGACGGCGTCGAAGGAGCCCACCTGTGCGCGGTCGGCCGGGACCGGGAGACCCATCGCGGTCAACAGCGTGACGCCACAGAGCGTCTCCAGCAGGGTGGTCTTCCCGCCGGAGTTGGCGCCGGTGAGCACGGAGACGCGGTCGTCGCTCGGAGGGAGCGGGGCGGGGTCCACGTCGCCGGGTTCGAGCGAGTGCGTCCCGACCGCGTAGGTGACGGGCTGGACCTCCTCGCCGAGAAAGAGGTTCCGGGCGCCGGCGACGGCGATGCCGTCCTCGACGAGCTCCGGGCGGGTGAGGTCGTAGGCGACGGCGAAGCGGCCGAGCGAGAGGTCGAAGGCGATGTCGTCGACGGCGGCGACGGCGGCGTCCACGTCCTCCCGAGCGGTCTCGATTCTCGCCTGTAACTCCTCGCGGACGGTCGCCTCCCGCGACTCGGCGGACTCGCGCAGGTCGGCGACGAGGTTCCGGAGCGTGGCGCTCACGAAGTCGGCCTCGTCGCGGGCGTCGTCGGCCGCAGCGGCCCGAACCTCCCCGGCCGTGAGGTCGGTCTCCCGGGCGACGTACTCGACGACGGCGCTCTCGAACTCCGAGAGCGAGCGAACCCCGGAGTCGCGGACGGAGTCGAGCACGTCGAAGGCGGCGTTCTCCAGCCCCTCGGCGTCGACGAGGCGGGCGCGCAGGCGGTCGAGCTCCTCGTCGGCACCTTCGAGGACGCGGGCGTCCGCGTCGGTGCCGCCGGTGCCAGCGCCGTCGCCACTCCCGGTCTCGACGTACCCCAGCGCCCCGGCGGCGGCGCGAAGCTCCTCCGGGGAGACGGCGTCGAGCGCGTCGAAGGTGGCGCCCGAGAGCCCGGCGTCCCGCAGGGCGAGTGCGGCCTCGACGGCGGCACGCTCGGTCCCGTCGGCCTCGTCGTAGGCCTCGAACGCGTCGAGCACCGCCTCGCGGTCCCGCTCTTCGAGGCCGGCCCACGCGTCGCGGGCGTCGAGTACCCGGTCGAGTCGGGCCTCTATCGCCTCGCGGTCGGTGAGCGGCGTCAGGACGCGGATGCGGTCGGCGGCGTGACGGGTGACCGCGTAGTCGACAGCGAGTTCGAGCAGGTCGTCGTAGACGCTTCGGGCGTCGGACGTGGCGAGGATATCCATTCCGGCGCCGCCGTTGGCGCGGCGCAGGACGCGCGTCGCTCGCCCGCGGGGGATGCCGGCGTCGACGAGCGCGCGCACGTCGGCCGACTCGATGGCCTCGATGGCGCGCTCGACCCCGAGGGCCTCCTGCAGGCGTTCGCTCGTCTTCGGGCCGACCCCCCAGTAGTCCTCCAGACGTTGAGCCATAGGCGACCCTCCGTCGGGTCGGCTTTCTGTCTTTCGTCGTCCGCTCTTCGGGAGAATCAGCCGACCGCCTGCTCGGGCTGGTCGCGACCGTCCGAGGCGAAGGCGGCGATGCGCTCCGAGATGGCCGCCGCCAGGGTCTGTACCGCGCGCTCGTGGTCCGACCGGGAGGCTTGGAGGGCAACGGGAGTGACTTCCAGTTCGAAGTACGGCTCCAGGTCGGCGACCGTCAGCACGCCTTCGTCTCGGAGGTCGTCCGCGACCGTCACCAGGAGGCCGTGGAGGTGGAGTAGCTCCGTCTTGTTCACGGGCGTTTTTGGGGCCGAACGAGTGTAAACTGCGCGTCTAGGGTCAGTCAGTCGAGAGGTCGAGTTGCACGTCGGCACGCCGTCCGTCGCCTCACCCCCACCGCTCGGCGAGCGCGTCGAACCGTTCCAGGTCGTGGCCGTACAGGACCGACGCGTCGGAGCGGCGTTCCAGCTCCTTCACCGTCTCGAGGCTCTCGAACCAGTCGCGCTCGCTCCACAGCAACCCGGGACCGAGCGGTACCTCCTCGACGTAGTTCGCGTCGACGTAGCACTCGTCGCCGGCAATCAGGAGTGGCCCCTCGTCGGTGTCGAGATGCGCGCCCAACACACCCGGCGTGTGACCCGGGAGGTGGTACAGCTCGAACCCCGGGGCGAGGGTATGGCGGTGGCGGTGGACGACCTCCCAGTTCAGGTCGCGGTCGAAGTCGCTGGCGAGGTAGGCGATGGACCCCTCCGTCGTCTTCGCGGAGTAGTACGCGAACTTCAGCTCCTCCTCGTGGACGTAGACGGGGACGTCGGTCCCGTCGAAGTGGTACAGCCCGCCGGCGTGGTCGAGATGAAGGTGGCTCATCACGACGGCGTCGACATCCGACAGAACGAACCCCGCGTCGGCGAGGTCGGCTTCGAGGTCGTGGTCACCCGCGTCGACGTGTTCGAAGGCGTCGTACAGCGGCGCGGGCCAGTAGCCGTCGCCGGCGTCCGGGTGCGAGCCGGTGTCCCAGAGGTACGTCGTCTCCGGCGTCTCGACGACGGCGCTCCAGACGACGAACTCCTCCAACTCGTGGTCGGGGTCGGGATTCGACGCGGAGGCCATCGCGTGGCCGTCGACGACGTAGTTGCGGTCGGCGCGAACGCGCCCTCGGTCGAGCAGGGTGACGGAGACGTCTGCCATGGCCGGCGTAGGAACCGCCGGAAGATAACCGTTGGTCGAATGAGGGCTCCGCTCGAATCAGCGCCCCCCCTCGACCGCCTGCCGAACGCCGTCGAGGAACGACGAGACGACGCCCGCGACCGTCTCCGGCCGCTCCACACTCGGGAGGTGTGCGACGCCGGCGACGGTGTGGAGCCGGGCGTCCGGCACGTCACGTTCGACGAGCCGAGCGATTCGACGCATGTCGCTCGTGTCCCCCTCACCGACGACGACGAGCGTCGGGACGTCGAGGTCGCCGAGTCGGTCGACCGCGGGGGCACCACCGTCGACACCGTCCACCTCCTCGCCGCCCGCGGCGTCGAGTTCGTAACTCCGCAGCAGCATCTCACGGACGCGGACCACGAGGTCGGGACCAACGCCGTCGAGCGCCCGGTCCGGACCGGCGAGCCATACGTCCATCTCGATTCGGGCGGCCGCGTCGTAGTCGCCGGCCTCGAAGGCCTCCTCGGCCTCGGCCCACCCGTCGAGAGTCGCCTCGTCTTCGAAGTCGTACCCGCCGACCGCGGGTGCGAGAAGCGAGAGGGAGTCGACACGCTCGGGGTGTGAGAGCGCGAAGTCGACCGCCACGGCGCCACCCATCGACGCGCCGACGAGGCTCGCCGATTCGGCGCCGAGCGCGTCGAGGAGGGTTCCGAGGTCCCCGACGTGGGAGAACGTCCCCCGAGCGTGCCGGCTCCGGCCGAACCCGCGCAGGTCGTAGGTGACGACGCGGAAGCGGTCGGCGAACCGGCCGGCGAACCCGTCCCACATACGACTGTCCGCGATGCCGGCGTGAAGGAACACGAGTGCGGGGTCGTCGGGGTCGCCGGCGACGCGGTAGTGGAGTTCGGTGCCGTCGACCGAGTGGACACCGACCTCGAAAGTGGGGTGGGAGGAGGGTTGCACGGACCCCCGGAGGCGACCTGCGGGGATAACTGTCGCTGTGGACGGCCACCGACGGCAGACTCGCGGCTCCCGCTTCCCTCAGCCCTCGCAGATGTCGTGAAGGTCGGCGAGTTCGTCGATGACCCAGGTGGGCCAGACGTTCAGGTCCCAGTCCTCCCGGTGGGGCCGCCGGATGAACGCCGAGTCGATGCCGGCGTTCTGAGCGGCGACGACGTCGGACTCGTTGTCGCCGACGAACAGGATGCGACCCGGTCCGGGGTCGATGTCCTCGAGCGCCCGGTCGATGTAGTACGGGTTGGGCTTGCGTCGGTCGAGGCTCCCGATGGTCGCCTCGCGACCGTAGGCCGCGCCGAAGAGGTGGCCCAGTTCGAAGTGGTCGAGGAGGAAGTCCACCGTCTCCTGCTGGTTCGAGCTGACGATGCCCATGTCCACGTCGAGCGACTCGAGCTCGTCGATGTCGTCGTACGGCGTCTTTCGGCCGGCGCGGGCCTCCTTCTGCTGGGCGAGCGAGAGACTCCGCTCGCGGGCCTCCCAGAACGCTCGGGCGTCGAGGCCGTACAGGTCGGTGATGCCGCCGACCTTCCCGGGGGTCGTCCCCACGGTCATGTCGTGTGCGTGGTCGGGGTCGAAGTCCGTTACGTCGAACTGTTCGAAGGTGTCTTCAGTCGCCTCCCGGAGCACGTCGTAACGCGTCCGGCCGACGAGGACACCGTCGTTGTCGAAGACGACGGTATCGTAGGTCATAGCCGATGTGGGGGAATGAACGTGAAAAGAGTTCCGTCGTCGCGGCGGGGTCCGAACCCCACGCTTCCGAACCTATCGAAGACTCCGACAGTCAGCCGAGCACCACGGATACCCCCACCTTTTCGGACGTTCGGACCGAAATCGTACCGTTCGACCGTACCGAATCGCATGTCACATCGTCGGCTCGTCTTTCGAGGTGGTCTCCGGACGCTCCTGGGCTTCGGGGCAGCGCTCGGTGTCTGGATTCCCGCCACGCTGTGGCTCGAGGCTGCCGCCGCCGGGTACGCCGCTTGGGTGGTCCTGTCGGTTCACGTCGCCACCTTCGCCGCGTTGGCGGGGCTGACATTGCTCGTTCTCCGCTTCGAAGGTATCCGCGTGACGGCCGTCGGACTCTCGCGCCGACACCTCCGTCCGGCGCTCGTCGCCTTCGTCGGCGTCTGGGTCGGGGTGAACGTGGTCGGGCTCTGCGTAGCCGCGGCGACGGGGGCCCGGTGGGGCGTCGACCTCCTCGGGGCGACTGTCGACCCCCGGTGGCAGCCCCTGCCGGCGCCGTGGGTGACCACCCTCCTCGTCGAGTTCCTCGTCGTCGGCGTGGTCGAGGAGTTCGCGTTCCGTGGCTACTTCCAGACGAAGACGGTGGCCCTCCTCGGCGACGACTCCCGGCTCCGAATCGCACTCGGCGTCGTGACGGCGAGTCTCCTCTTCGGCGCGCTCCACACACCGGGTGCACTCGTCGCCGGCGCCTCGCTCGGCGGGGTCCTCGGGGCCGCCTTGCTCCCGACACTTACCGGGCTGGTGTTCGGGACGTTCTACGAGTTGACCCACAACGTGTACTTCGTGGCGTTACTTCACGGGTTGGGGAACACGTGGCCCCTCGTCGTCGACTGGTCGACCTGGTCGACGCCCGCCGTGGCGGCGTTTTTCGTCGGTGTCGCCGTCGTATACGTCGCCGCGACGGCGGCGTATCGCTACCGGACAGTCGGGACCGCGCGGACGCCGCTGGTCGAGCGGAAAGAGGGTGAGACGGCCGATGCGGTGGACTGAGTCGGGAGTCCGAGGCTGTCTCGGTGCCGGACGGGACGACTGCGGGTGCCCCGTCTACCGGCTCTGGCGGTAGATGAGGTTGCGCTGAATCTCGTTGGCGCCCTCGTAGATGACGGGGATGCGCACGTCGCGGTAGACGCGGGCGATGCGACGCTCGCCGAGCACCGAACGGCCGCCGTGGAGTTGCATCCCCCGCTCGGCGCAGTGCATCGCCACCTCGGTCGACTTCGTCTTGCAGCAGGCCGCCCAGAAGCCGGCGTCCTCCCCGTTCGCGACCTTCTCCGCGGCGCGCCAGTTCAGCGAGCGCGCGGCCTCGAACTCCAGTCGCATGTCGGCGAGGTCGTGCTGGACCGCCTGGAACTCGGAGACGTTCCGCCCGAAGGCGTTGCGCCCGTGGACGAACTCCCACGCCTCCTCGATGGCGGCGGCGGCGAGGCCGAGGCCGTGGCCGCCGACGACGACGCGGCCGTGGTTGAAGAAGTCCGCGAGCATGTAGAACCCGCCGCCCTCGGTACCGACGAGGTTCTCCTCGGGGATGCGGCAGTCGTCGAGGACGATGTGGCCCTGCTTCGAGGCGCGCATCCCCATCTTCTCGGGGATGTGTTCGGCCTCGTATCCGGGGGCGTCGGTCGGGACGATGAACATCGAGTAGTTCGAGTAGCGGTCGTCCTTGTCGCCCGTCTTGGCGTACAGGGTGAGCCAGTCGGCCTCGACGGCGTTGCCGACCCAGTACTTCTCGCCGTTGAGCACCCACTCGTCGCCCTCCTTCTCCGCGCTCGTCGTCATCCCCGCGAGGTCGCTCCCCGTGTCGGGTTCGGAGACCGCGAGCCCCGAAATCTGGTCGTTCTCGGCGACGGGCCGGAGGAACTCCTCTTTCTGCTCCTCGCTCCCGTAGTGTTCGACGATTTCACAGCCGAAGCTCGCGAGCTGGAGGGTCAGCGCGATGCCGGCGTCGGCGCGGTAGAACTCCTCGGCGATGGCGAGCACCTGCTGGAGGTCGAACCCGCTCCCGCCGTACTCCTCGGAGATGTCCTGGGCGATGAGCCCGGCGTCCATCCCCGCTTCGAGCACCTCCCACGGGTACTCCCCGCTCTCGAAGTACTCCTCGGCGTTCGGTTCGATGTGTTCGGCCGCGAACTCCCGCGCCTGCTGCTTCACGTCCCGGGCGTGCTCCGGAACGACACTCTCTTCCAGAAGGTCCATACTCGTCGTCGGGAGGGAACGGGCAAATAGTTCGTGGAACGGGGGTAAACGTGGTACCCGTTGGGAGCGCCCCCGTTCGCTACGTTTCGTCCGACGGCTCGTCCGCGCGCGAGTCGCCGGTCGAAGCGCCCTCTGCCCGGTCGACGGCGTCAAGAGGGTCGTCGCCGCCGTCGTCGTCGCCGTCACCGTACTCGTCTGACCTGTCGCCGTCGTGGCCGCTACCGGCGTCGTCATCGTCGCCGTCGCCGGGCCTGCGGTCGTCGATGCCACCCCCATCGGTGCCACCCCCGCCGGTGCCACCGTCGTCGATATCACTGGAAACGTCGTCGCCGTCGCCCGTCGCGTCCTCTCTCCCGTTCGGCTCGACGTCGTCGGCGTCGCGGGATTCGGCTTCGGCGACCTCGATTACGTCCACACCCGACTCGGTCTCCTCGGTCGCTTCGGCCTCCTCCCCCTCCCCGAGCGACAGCAACGCCTCCCGGACCGCCTCGCGGGAGACGGTGCCGGATGCGGTCCGGGGGAGTTCGTCGGCGAACCCGACCGTCCGGGGGAGCTTGTAACCGGCGATGCGTTCCCGACAGTGAGCCGTCACGTCCTCGGCCGTGAGCTCCGGGTCCGAAGGGACGACGAGCGCCGCGACGCGTTCGCCCCACGTCTCGTCCGGGAGTCCAACGACCGCGGCGTCGGCGACCCCTGGGTGAGCCCGGAGCGCCCCGACCACCTCGCCGGGGTCGACGTTCTCGCCACCGGTGACGATTCGGTCGTCGAGACGGTTGCTGACGTACACTCGACCGGCCTCGTCGACGTGTCCCACGTCGCCGGTGCGGAGCCCGTGGGGGCCGAAGGCGGCTTCGGTGGCCGCCTGGTCGCCGTAGTACCCCGGTGTGACGGTCGGCCCGGAGACGACGAGTTCGCCGGACTCGCCGGCGGGGAGGGGGTCGCCTGCGTCGTCGACGACGGTCAGTTCCGTCCACAACAGGGGCCGGCCGACGGTGCCGGGGTGCTCAAACGCCTCCTCGGGGAGCGCGGTGGCGATCTGCGAGGCGGTCTCGGTCATCCCGTAGGTCGGGTGGACGGGGACGGAGTAGTCCCGACAGCGGCGGACGAGTTCCTCGGTGGCGGGGGCGCCGCCGAGGAGGACGAACCGGAGCGACGCCGCGAGCGTCCCCCGGGAGTCGAGCATCCGGGTGAGCATCGTCGGGACGAGCGAGACCCCCGTCACGTCGTAGGTGCCGATGTCGTCGGCGGCGGCGCCGGGCTCGAACTCGCCGCGGAGGACGACCACGGAGCCGTACAGCGTCGAGCGGTACAGCGGCGCGAGTCCGCCCATGTGGTACAGCGACAGCGCGACGAGCCAGCGGTCCCCCGGCGTCACGCCGAGACGGAACGCGCTCGCGACGGCGGAGCTGAACACGTTCCCCATCGTCAGCGTCACCGCCTTCGGCGTCCCGGTCGTCCCGGAGGTGAACAGGAGCGCGAGGGTGTCGTCGTGCTCCCAGTCGGCCGGGGAGACGGCCTTCGGCGACCAGTCTTCGAGACGTGCGACCGCCGTCCGCTCGGGGTCGTCGACGGAGGCGACGGGGACCGCACCGGCCGCCTCGTCGGCTCGGTCCTCGGTCTCGCCGTCGCAGACGAGCACCGTGAGGCCCGACACTCGGACCTGTTCGCCCAGTTCCTGGACCGTCAGCCGGCGATTGAGCGGGACGAGGACGGCACCGAGTCGCATGACGGCGTGGACGAGTTCCACCGCCACCGGTCGCGTCCCGACGAGCGTCCCGACGTGGTCGCCGGCGCGGACGCCCAACCCGACCAGCCGGCCCGCGAGTTCGTCGACCGCTTCGTCAAGGGCCGCGTAGCTCCACTCCTCGCCGGTCTCGGCGGCGACGAGCCCCACCTTCCCCGGCGAGGTCCGGGCGCGGTGTGTGAGCCAGTCCTTCATCGGTCGCTCATCGCGCGGAGGGTTTTACTGTCTTTGCATCGCTCGCGTGGTCGGGGCCCAAGAACGCGGGACGGAGTCGGGTCGGGAAGGGTGCGGGCCGACGAGCCTGCCGAAGAGGGGTCAGTGCTGGACGAACTCCACCAGCACCCCGCCGGTCGACTTGGGGTGGAGGAAGGCGACCTCGTGGCCCCACGCGCCGGGTCGTGGCTCCTCGTCGACGAGTTCCACACCCACGTCGCGGGCGGTCTCCAGTGCGGCCTCGATGTCGTCGGTCTCGAGGGCGACGTGGTGGATGCCGGAGCCGT
The DNA here is from genome assembly GCF_026586625.1 of Halobium salinum. Taxonomy (GTDB): domain Archaea; phylum Halobacteriota; class Halobacteria; order Halobacteriales; family Haloferacaceae; genus Halobium; species Halobium salinum. Next base: position 189,016 of record NZ_JAODIW010000010.1, read on the forward strand.
GGCGGTCGAGATAGCGAGCGATGGCGCCCTCGGCCTCCGGGTCCGGCTCCAGAAGCTCGAAGTAGCCGTCGCCGAACTCGAGGAAGACGACGTGCATCCCGTCGAAGCGCTCCTCGTGAGCGACGGTCACGCCGAACAGGTCGCCGAACAGCGCCGCCAGCGCCTTCGCGTCGGTCGTCGCCACGCCGACGTGGTCGAAGTTCATATCGGCGGGTCGCCCGGAGAAGACATAAATCCCGGCCGGAAGAGCGATACGATATGGAGGTAACCTCCACCGAGACGGTCCCCGGTCGCGACGTTGCGGAGTCACTCGGCATCGTCCGCGGCAACACCGTACGCTCCAGAAACGTCGGCTCCGACTTCGCACAGGGCCTGAAGAACATCGTCGGCGGCGAGTTGAAGGGGTACACCAAGCTCCTCGGCGACTCGCGCGACGAGGCCGTCGAGCGGATGCTCGCCGAAGCGGAGGAGACGGGCGCCGACGCGGTCGTGAACCTGCGCTTCGAGACCGGTAGCGTCGCCCAGAACAGCGTCGAGATGCTGGCGTACGGAACCGCGGTGCGCCTGGAGTAGCGAAGCGGCGCGACCCGCGACGACACTCCTTCTGTTACCGCCCGCTCAGGGCCAGTTGCCGCCCTGTTCGTACGCCCGCAGGACGCGCTCGATGGCGACGACGTAGGCGGCGGTGCGGAAGTTCGGCAGGTCGTGCGCCTCGTATGCGTCCGTGAGGTCGTCGAAGGCGGTCGTGATGACCCGTTCGAGTTCGTCGTTGACGCGCTCCTCCGTCCAGTAGAACCGCTGTCGGTTCTGGACCCACTCGAAGTACGAGACGGTGACCCCGCCCGCGTTGGCCAGGATGTCCGGGAAGACGGAGACGTCGCGGCCGGTGAGCACGTCGTCGGCGTCGGGCGTGAGCGGCCCGTTCGCGGCCTCGACGATTACGTCGGCCCGCACCTCCTCGGCGAGGTCGCCGTCGATGGCGTTCTCCAGCGCGGCGGGGACGAGGAGGTCCACGTCGAGTGTGAGCAGGTCCTCGTTCGTCAGCTCCTCGTCGGCCCCCTCGAAGCCGGAGAGACTACCCGTCTCGCGCTTGTGCGCCTTCGCGGCCCGGGCGTCGAAGCCGCCCTCGGCGTAGACGGCGCCCGAGGAGTCGGAGGCGGCGACGACCGTGGCGCCGAGGTCCTCGATGAGGGACGCGGCGATGGAACCGGCGTTGCCGTACCCCTGGACGGCGACCGTCGCGTCCTCGACGTCCTTCCCGAGGTAGTCGAACGCCTCGCGGGCGGTGAGCATCGTCGAGCGACCCGTGGCCTCGACGCGGCCCTCGCTCCCCCCGGAGTCGAGGGCCTTCCCCGTGATGACCCCCGGCGCCGTGGTGCGTTCGAGCGTCTCGTAGGTGTCCTTTATCCAGTTCATCTCCCGCTGGCCGGTGTTCACGTCCGGCGCGGGGATGTCGCGGTCCTCACCGATGATGGGTCGGAGCTCCGTCGCGAAGGCGCGGGTGAGCCGTTCGAGTTCGGCCTCGCTGTACTCGTCGGGGTCGACGACGATGCCACCTTTCCCGCCGCCGTAGGGGATGTCGACGACGGCGCACTTGTACACCATCCACCCCGACAGCGCCTTCACTTCGTCGCGGCTGACGCCCGGGTGGTAGCGGATGCCCCCTTTGTACGGGCCGCGGTCGCCGTTGAACTGCGAGCGGTAGGCGCGGAACACCTCGACCGAGCCGTCGTCGAGCTCGACCGAGAGGTTCGTCTCGAGCACCCGCTCGGGGTTCTTGAGGCGCTCGATCACGTCGGCCGACGCGTCGAGGTACGCCGCCGCGTCGTCGATCTGCTCCTGCAGGCTCTCGAACGGGTTGGCCTCGCCTGACATACGAATCCGTGCCACGGGGTGGGGGTTAAGCCTGCCGACTCGATATCACACCCCAAACCTAGAACAATATTAATATCGGTCCGAATCAGTCCTTCGTCGTGTCGTCCGTACGGTCCTCGCCGCTCTCGCCGTCCCCCTCGTCTCCCCCCACGTCAGCCGCGGCCGCCCGCGCCACGATTCGCTCGGCCTGCGCGACGAGCGGCGCGTCTATCATCTCGCCGTCGACCTGGAACACCCCGCGGCCCTCGACTTCGGCCTCGTCGCGGGCCTCGAGTACGCGTTCGGCCCACTCGACGCGCTCCGGCTCCGGCGTGAACGCGTCGTTGATGACTTCGACCTGCGAGGGGTGGATGGCCAGTTTGCCGTCGTAGCCGAGTCCGAGTGCGAACGCCGTCTCCTCGCGCAGTCCTTCGGGGTCGCCGAAGTCGGTGTAGACGGTGTCGATGGCGTCGACGTCGGCCGCGGCGGCGGCGACGACGACGTGCTCGCGGGCGTACAGCACCTCCGTCCCCTCCTCGGTGCGCGTCGCCCCGAGGTCCGCCGCGAGGTCTTCGGCGCCGAAGACGAGCGCGTCGGTCGCCGACGCCCGGGCGATTTCGGCGGCGTTCAGCACGCCGGCGGCGTCCTCGACGAGCGCGAGCACGGGCAGTTCCCACCCCGCTCGACCGAGGCGTTCCTCGGCGCGGACCACGTCGTCGAGTCCGCCGACCTTCGGGAGCATCAGGGCGTCCAGTTCCCCGTCGAGTTCGTCGACGAGGAGGGCGTCGAGGTCCGCCTCGGGGGCGGCGTCGACGCGGACGCACACCTCGACGTCGGGGTCGAAGTCGTCGTCTGCGAGCACCTCGCGGACCGCCTTCCGAGCCTCGTCCTTCCGGGAGGGGGCGACGGCGTCTTCGAGGTCGAACACGAGCGTGTCGGCGCCGGTCCGGGGGGCCTTGCGCATCAGTTCCGGGCGGTCGCCGGGCGAGAAGAGGACGCTCCGTCGTGGCATGGCCGTGGTATCGACCGGGGACGGTTTCAAGCTACGCGTTGGAGTGCCTCGCCGTACGGGCTCACGCCGCGAGCCGCGCGTACAGCCGCTCGGCCCCGCCGTGGAAGCCGAACCAGTACGCGACCCCGTAGGCGGGGAGGACGAACAGCGCCGGGAGGACGACGCCGAAGACGGAGCCCCTCGGGAGGGACGCACCGCCCTGCACGAGGTAGTACACCGGCGAGAGCGCGAGCCACGAGGCGAGGAAGAACGCGACGACCTGCCGGTACGACTCCGCCCGGATGACCAGCCAGAGCGAGAGAACCAGCGAGAGGACGACCGCGACCGGGAGGATGGCGGGGAGGGCGAGGGACGCCGGCGGCGCCAACAGCGCCAGTCCGGGGAGGATGACCGACGCGAGCAGCAGCGTTCCCAGCGCGAAGCGGAGCCGTTCGTACCCCATCGTCGGCGACTACGCGGGAGGAGGGTGGTAAACCCGTCGTCCTGGGTCGGGCACCGTCGGTGTCGTCAGCCGGACGGGCTTCCGGCGGTCGAGAAGTCAGGGAGCCGCCTTTCGGCGACGGTGCGCCGCGGCGACCCGCTCGACCGCGAGGAGGTAGGCGGCCTGCCGCCAGGTCACGTCGCGTCGGGCGGCCGTGGACGCGACGGTTTCGAGCGCCCGCTCTATGCGGTCGTCGAGTTCGGCGTGGACGCGCTCGCGTGACCACCGCGTCGCCCGCCGGGTCTGGACCCACTCGAAGTACGACGCGGTCACCCCGCCCGCGTTGGCGACGATGTCGGGGACGACGGTGACGCCACGCTCCTCGAAGACGGCGTCGGCGGCCGTCGTGGTCGGTCCGTTGGCCCCCTCGACGACGACGTCCGCCCGCACGCCGGGCGCGTTGTCCGCGGTCAGGACCCCGCCCACGGCCGCCGGAACGAGCACGTCGACGCCGAGTCCGAGCAGGTGTTCGTTGGTGAGCGTCCCCACCCCGGCGTCGTGGTCGAGTCGACCCGGCACGTCGCTCGCCGCTCGGCCGAGGTCGAGCCCGCTGGGGTCGTAGACGGCCCCGTCGACGTCGCTGACGGCGACGACCGACGCGCCCCACTCGTCGAGGAGGCGGGCGGCGTTCGCCCCGACGCTCCCGAACCCCTGGACGGCTACCGTCGCCGCGTCGAGCGGTGCGCCCGTCGACTCCCACGCGTACCGGGCCGCGAGCGCGACGCTCCGGCCGGGCGCCGCCTCCCGCCCGCGACAGCCGCCGGCCGAGAGCGGCTTCCCGGTCGCGACCGCGGGGTCACCGGCGGCGTCGGCGAACGCCCGCATCGTCGACGCGTCGGTGCCGACGTCGGGGGCGACGACGTCGCGCTGGGGTCCCACTGCCCCGGAGAGCGCCGCCGCGAGCCCGTAGGTGAGCCGCTCGTGTTCCGCTCGGTTCAGAGTCGAGGGGTCGACGACGACGCCGCCTTTCGCCCCGCCGAAGGGAACGTCCACGACGGCGCACTTCCAGGTCATCCACATCGCGAGCGCGAGACACTCGGACTCCCCGACGCCCGGGTGGTAGCGGACGCCACCCTTGTACGGGCCGCGCGAGTCGTCGTGCTGGACACGGTAGCCGACGACCGTCTCGCGCGTCCCGTCGTCACGGTGCACGGGGAACGACACCCGGTGGACGTGATCGGGCCGACGGAGACGGTCCGCGAGGGCAGGCTCCACGTCCGCGCGGTCGAGCGCGGCGTCGAGCTGCCGTCGAGCGGTCTCGACGGGCGTCTCGCCCGCGGGGACCGAGCCGTCTTCGGTCTCCGCCTCGGCGGGCGAACTGTCGATGGGCGAACTGTCGGTCCGGTCGGAGGGGTGTCTCGTACTCATGGGATCGTCGAAACCGGCACCGACGCCGGCTTCCTCGTGACGAACGTCCACCGATAGCCACTTAGTTTTGCTATCTATAAACCAAATTCGCACTATCTCGGACGGTGTGGCTACCGGGTGCCGGCAGAATTCGAAGAGAGCGGCCTCGTGACTGTAGAACCGACGATTCGACCAGTCGGGTAGGGGTGAGCAATCCAGAACTGGACGATAGGGCTACCCTACGGCCAGACGCCGCGAATCTCGTGAGCCTCGGAGACGCGTTCGAGGGCGACGACGTAGGCGGCGTCACGCCAAGTCACGTCGCGGTCGTCGACCTCGCGGCGGACGGCGTCCCACGCCTTCAGCATCTCCGACTCCAGTTCCTCGTGGACGCGGTCGAGCGACCACTGGCGGCGGTTGATGTCCTGGAGCCACTCGAAGTACGAGACGGTGACCCCGCCCGCGTTGGCCAGGATGTCGGGGAGGACGTGGACCCCGCGCTCCTCGAAGATGGCGTCGGCGGCGGTCGTCGTCGGTCCGTTGGCGCCCTCGACGATCATGCGCGCCTGCACGTCGTTCGCGTTGTCGACGGTGAGCACGTTACCGATGGCGGCGGGGATGAGCACGTCCACGTCGAGTTCGAGCAGTTCCGCGTTCTCGAGTTTCTGCGGGGCGTCGTAGCCCGAGACCATCCCGGGGCGCTCGTCGTGGTCCTGCACGTCGTCGGTGTCGAGGCCGTCGGGGTCGTAGATGGCGCCGTTCACGTCGCTGACAGCGACGACGGTCGCGCCCCACTGGTCGAGCAGGCGCGCGGCGGGCGCGCCGACCGACCCGAACCCTTGGACGGCGACCGTCGTCTCCGAGAGGTCCCAGTCGTAGTACTCGATGGCCTGCCGGGCGATGATGGCGACCGAGCGGCCGGGGGCCTCCTCCCGGCCGTAGGAGCCGCCGATGACCGGCGGTTTCCCCGTGACGACGCCGGGGTGGGTCTCGCCCTCCTGCATCGAGTAGGCGTCCATGAACCACGCCATCGTCTGGGGGTCGGTGCCCATGTCGGGCGCCGGGATGTCCTTCATCGGCCCGACGAACTCCCGGAGTTCCTCGGCGAACCGTCGAGTCAGCCGCTCCTTCTCGGTCTCGGAGAGCTCCTTGGGGTTGACGACGACACCGCCCTTCCCGCCGCCGAAGGGGATGTCCATCACGGCGCACTTCCAGGTCATCCACATCGAGAGGCCGACGCACTCCTCGGCGCTGACCTCCGGGTGGTAGCGCAGGCCGCCCTTGAACGGCCCGCGCACGCTGTCGTGCTGGGCGCGGTAGCCGGTGAAGACTTCGAGCGACCCGTCGTCGCGCTTGAGCGGGATGGACACCTGGTGGACCTTGTCCGGATGCTTCAGGCGGTCGATGACCCCCGCGTCCACGTCGAGGTGGGCGGCGGCGCGTTCGAGCTGGCGCCGTGCGGTCTCGACCGCGCTCTCTTGTTCTTCGGCCTCGTCCGTCGCCTCCGTCTCTGAGGATGCAGCAGCCGTCATGAGTGTGTCTCCGTGTCGTGGCTGCCCCTCACTGTCACGGGAGGGGCGCCGAGAATCGCCCGTGGAGCGTGCCGAGTTCGGCGTGTCGCGGGCATTCACCGACCGTTCTCGGTGAACAATCATAAACCTTCATAAAAGCATTGTGCCGGTGCCACCTTTTGCCACGGCGCTGATTGCGAGCGCCGGGAGGATGCGTTCTCGTGACACCCCACGTCGAACCCGCCGAACCGTCACGGTTTTGCACCGGCCGGTCGACCGCGGCGACATGACCGGCCGCTACTACGAGGAGTTCACCGTCGGCGAGACTATCGACCACGAGCGCCGCCGGACGGTCTCCGAGAGCGACAACCAGCGTTTCTGTGACATGACGATGAACCAGCAGCCGCTCCACTTGGACGCCGACTTCGCCGCCGACACCCAGTTCGGCGAGCGCCTCGTCAACGGCATCTACACGCTCGCGCTCGCGGTCGGCGTCTCCATCCCAGAGACGACCGACGGCACCATCGTCGCGAACCTCTCGTACGACGCCGTCGAGCACCCCAACCCCGTCTTCCACGGCGACACGATTCGCGCGCGGTCGACCGTCACCGACAAACGCGAGACCAGCGACGGCGAGCGCGGCGTCGTGACGATGCACGTCGAGGCGTTCAAAGTCGACGACGACGGGGACGACACCCTCGTCTGTGAGTTCGACCGGACGGTGCTGTCGCTCAAAGGTGGGGAAACGGAGTAAGTCGACGACGAATCGCCGACCGGCCGAGTCGGTGGACGGGTCGACCGGGCGGCCGGTCAGAGCGTCGACAGCATCACGACGTTCACCGCCACGGCCGTCCACCAGGGGATAGAGAGCCCGATAGGGACGACCGTGCGCGTCCCGGCCGGGAGCACCCGCCACGCGACGAGGCCGACGGCGACGACCGCCGCCTTGGAGGTCGCGAGCGCGACCGGCGCGCCGTACGCCTCGACCAACGACCTGACGAGGGGGTTCGCCTCGGTCAGTCCGCGCTGGAGGCCGTAACCGGTGAGCACCGAGTCGAGCGTCAGGGCGAGCACCACCGACCCCCACAGGAGCCACGCCCGCCGGTCCGCGGCGACCAGCGCCGCGTCGATTCGACTCGTCGTTCGCTCGACGGCCCGCGAGAGCGGTAGTGGGGTAGAGGTGGACATCGAGAGCACCGGGTCTGTGGGTCGTACGCGGGCAGGGTACGTGAGAAATTGCCGCGTACTGGGGCGTACGGAGGTCTTACCGCCGAACCGGGGGAAAGGGACTCGCCGCCATCCGGAGGGCGCGAAACGGTCGACACGGGGCGGAAACCGACCATTACCAAAAAGAAAGTATGTCTGGTTACTCTGACGTTCGCTAAATTTTATATGTTGAGCGCGACCAGCGTGTACTGGGAGGCGAAGACGGGTCGGCTCACGCCGGCCACCGACGACAGCGTAGGAACGTGACGGCCTCCCGAAGCGAAGTGTCGGGGAGCACGGTGCTACCGACCCAATCGGGGTCAGCCCGGTTCGGGCCGGACCGACGATGGCGTGGCCGCCCGGACCCGGGTGGTCGGGGGAAGGTTCGGCTTCCGTCGAACCTGCCGTCGTCACGCGACTTCCCGATGCAGTGTCGCGCGCTCGGTCGAAAACAATCGCGTGCCAGCGACGATGCCAGTGCGACCGGCGCCGGGACACGCTACTCTTCGAGGACGCCACGGACGGTGAGCGACGACGAGGCGGTCCCCGAGCGACTCTCGCCGACCGACGCGCCTCAGAGGACCGTACCGTGTTTCTTGTCCGGCAGTGACTTCTCGACGTCCTCGTAGAACGCGAAGCGAGCAGCGAGTTCGTCGCGCAGTTCCGACGGTGGGACGATTTCGTCGATGACGACCTCGCTCGCCATCCGATGGGCGTCGATGTCCTGGCGGTACTCCTCGCGGAGCTCCTGCTCGCGCTCGGCGCGCTCGTCGGGGTCGTCGATTTCGGCCAGCTTGTTGGCGTAGACGGCGTTGATGGCCGCCTCCGGACCCATAATGCCGATTTCGCCGGAGGGGAGCCCGATGACGCTCTCGGGGTCGTAGGCCGGGCCGCCCATCGCGTAGATGCCGGCGCCGTAGGCCTTGCGCACGACCACGGTCTGTTTCGGCACCGTCGCCGACGACGTGGCGTAGATGAACTTCTTGCCCTTCTCGAGGATGGCGTCCTTCTCGACCTGCGAACCGGCCATGAACCCCGGCGTGTCACAGAGGTAGAGCAGGGGAATCTCGTAGGCGTCGCAGGTCCAGATGAACTCGGCGGCCTTCTCGGCGGCGTCCGGGAAGATGGCGCCCGACCGTTCGGTGGGCTGATTGGCGACGACCCCGACCGGCCGGCCGTCGATTCGACAGAAGGCGGTGACGATCTCCGCGCCGTACTCCGGTTTGAGTTCGAAGACGGACTCGGCGTCCGCGACGCGGTCGAGGAGGTCGAACACGTCGTAGGCGCGGTTCGGCTGGTCCGGGATGAGCTCGTCGATGCCGTCGGGCGAGTACGTCGGCGGCTTCGTCTCCGAACGCGGCGGCTTCTCCCCCGCCTGGTTCGGCAGGTACGTGAGGAGGTCGGCGACGAGTTCGCGGGCGTGGGCCTCGTCCTCGGCGACGAGGTCCGCGCTCCCGGAGTACTTCGCGTGCACCTCCGGCCCGCCGAGGTCCTGCATCTCGATCTCCTCGCCGGTGACCATCTTCACCATGCGCGGGGAGGCGATGGCCATCGCGGACATCCCCTCGACCATGACCGTGAAGTCCGCAAAGACCGGCGTGTACGCGGCGCCGGCGATACACGGACCGTACAGCACGCATATCTGTGGCACCCGGCCGGAGAGCATCGAGTGGTTGTAGTAGTACTTCCCGATACCCTCGCGGTTCGCGAAAAACCCCGTCTGCTGGTCGATGCGTCCGCCGGAGGAGTCCATCAGGTAGAGGACGGGTTTGCCCGATTTGAGGGCGCGCTGTTGCATCCGGAGGAACTTCTCCACCCCGAGACGCGCCATCGACCCGGCCTTCACGGTGAAGTCGTTCGCCATGAAGTGGAGGTCGCGACCCTCGAACTCGGCGGCGCCCGTGATGAGTCCGTCCGCCGGGAGTCGGCTGTTCTCGTCGTACTCGTCGACCTCCGGCGACGCGGGGTGCCACTCGTCGAAGCCGGCGAAGCGGCCGTCCTCGAAGGCGAGTCCGTCCTCGCCGAACCACAGGTCGAGGCGGTCGCGGACGAACAGCTTCCCCTGCTCGGGGAGGCGCTGTTTGTACTTCTCCGGACCGCCCGCGAGAATCTCGTCTATCTCCTCCCGGAGCGCCCGCTCGCGCTCGGTCGGACCGCGGTCGTCAGAGAGCGGGTACTGCGTCTCCGGGGGCTCGGCGACGGCCGACGGCTCCTCCCCGTCGCCGACGTGCACCTCGATGTCGACGCCGAGATGTTCGGCGAGCGCACTCGCGATCGCGCCCGCCTCCTCGTCGTTCGCCCCCGCACCGACGTGGACTTTCATGCGTCGGCCTGCGAAGGGCGATTGGAAATCGTTTTCCATGTGGAATTCTCCGAACCGGTCGGTCGTAGTACACTACCGCGAACCGAGCGAACCAGTGGCTACCGGTGCGACGCGAAGCCCGACCCACTACGAGAGCGACAGTAACCCCGACCCCCAACCCCGAGACCGACCCCGACGGGGACACCGAGGGACCTGACCAGCGACCGGACTCGGAGGACCACGACCGCTTCGCGGAGGCGTTCGGTGGCGTCGGCACGCTGCTGCGGTTCCCCATCGGATGACGACGACGCTACTGTCCGCGTGAGTTTGCGGACAGGTGGCGTCGTCGCTCCTGGGGACAGGCCGCGACACGACTACTGACTGGCCCCGAATCGAATCGTCAGCGCACGCTCCGGGGTGGTCGTCTCCTCCCTGATAACCCTCCGTCGCCGCCTTCGGGGGCGCGGCTGGCGCAGAAGCGTCCTCTCGAAAGGAAACGCACTCCGGAGAAAGCCGCAGGAGTCGCCGGGCCTCAGTCCAGCGTCTCTTCGAGCAGGTCGATGAGGTCGTCGTTGCCGACGTACACCGGGACGCGCTGGTGGAGGTCCGTCGCCTCCACGTCGAGCAGCGACCGCTCGCCGTCCGAGGAACTGCCGCCGGCGCACTCGACGATGTAGCCGATGGGGTTCCCCTCGAACTGGAGGCGGAGCTTCCCGCGCTCGGCGGACTGGAGCGCGGGGTAGGCGAACACCCCGCCGTAGGTGAGCACCTGGTTGATGTCGCCGATCATCGCTCCTCCATACCTGAGCTTCATGCTCGGGTCGGCTTCCACCTGCTCGACGTAAGCGGCGAAGTCGCGGGTCCAGTCGGGGACGCGCCCGCCGAACCCGTAGACGGAGGGGTCGTCCGGGAGGGTCACGTCCTCGCGGATTTCGCGGCGGGAACCGTCCTCCACGACACACTCCGTCACTCGGCCGTCGCGTGCCGTAATCATCGTCGTGATGGGGCCGTAGAGGACGTACGCGGCGCCGACGAGGTCGGCCCCCTGTGCGGGGAGCGGCGCGTCGTACAGCGCGAGGATGGTCCCCATCGTGTTGTTCGGCTTGAGGTTCGAGGAGCCGTCGAGGGGGTCGATGGCGGCGGAGAGCCCGTCGCCGAACCCGTCCTCGTCCACGTCGATGACCTTGGTGCGCTCCTCGCTGGCGTACGTGCCGACGCCGTCGACGCCCTCCATCGCTTCGAGCAGGAGGTCGTCGGCGTACGTGTCGGCCGCGAGCTGGTGCTCGCCGCTCGGGTTGGTCTCGTCGCCCTTGGTGCGGCGACCGGGGAGCCCGGCCCGAATCTCGGGGGCGACGCTCGCGACGGCCGCGAAGGCGGCTTCGACGGCGTCGTCGTGGCCCTCGGAGTCGTCGGCCCCGCCGTCGGTCCGAGCCATCAGTCGTCGCTCGCGGCGGCGGGTTCGCTCTCCGCGCCCGGCATCGCGTCCAGCGCCTCCTCGGCGGTGGTCCCCTCGAAGATGACCTTCTCCAGTCCGTCGAGCATGGCCTCGGGGTTCTCCCGCTGGAAGATGTTGCGACCGACCGCGAGGCCGGACGCGCCGGCGCGCATCGCCGACTCGACGGTCTCGAGGAAGTCGCGGTCGCTCGCCTTCGAGCCGCCGGACATGACGACCTTGCACTTCCCGGCGGACTGGCAGGCCCACTCCATCGCGTCGGCCGAACCGGGATACTTGACCTTCGCGATGTCGGCGCCGAGTTCGAGGCCGAGCCGGGTCGCGTACGCGATGGTCTTCGGGTCGCGGTCGTTCTTCAGCCCCTGTCCGCGGGGGTACGACCACATCACGACGCCCATGTCGCGGTGGCGGGCGGCCTCCTGTGCGTCGCGGAACTCCTCGGCCATCTCAACCTCGTTGTTCGAGCCGCCGTAGTAGGTGAACCCGATGGCGTCGGCGCCGAGGTCGTGGGCGTAGTCGACCGACCAGTTGACGGCCGAGTCGGGCTCGCCCATCCACAGGTTCGAGGTGCCGTTGAGCTTCGCGAGGAGCGTCACGTCGTCCTCGTAGGAGGGGTAGTGCGCCTCGGCCACACCCTTCCCCACGGCGAGTGCGGTGACGGCGTCGTGGGTCGCGAGGTCGAACACGACGCCGGGGTCGGTCGTCTCCGGCACCGGTTCGAAGTCGACCGGCCCGTGCTCCAGACCGTGGTCGTACGCGAGGATGAGTGCTTTCCCGTCCCTCGTGATGGCGGAGTCGGCGTCGTCTAACATCGAGATAGACTGCGGGAAGGAGCTATATCAAAGTGGTGGTGGCCAGGTGGGCGCATCGCACGAAATCGGACGTTGTAGTGCTCCATAACCGAATTTACGCAGTTCCGAGTGGTGGATTAAATAACTACGCTCGTAGTAAATGAGTGGGTCGGTGGACGCGACCGCGGGGTTCGGGTCGATTCGGGTCTGTCGGGTCGGGTCCGGGTCAGTTCAGGCTGGTCCCGGTCGGGTCTGGGTCGGTCCGAGTCGTGACCGGCCGCGCTCGGGCCGTCTTCAGGCCGGCGTCCGGGGGGACGTCCGTCGGAGCCAGACCGGGGTGTCGGTGTCTCCGTACACCTTCGTCAGTAGCCCGCGGTCGGTGAGTTCGTCGAGCAGGTCGGTCGCGGTCTCGACGTCGACGCCGACGTCCTCGGCGACCAGGCGCGCGGAGCGGGCCTGGAACGTCGCGAACGTCTCCAGCACGTCTTCTGGGGTCAGGGGCCGGCTGTCGTCGTACCGGAGCCCGTCTGTTGCCATGGGGGTGGTCTCCTCCACCCGACGGTGGGAGTGGCTCCCATGTATATGGTGTGGCCGGTTTCGTCCGGAACGATACACAACAATTGCCGTTTGCGTCGGGAAGCGAACGATTACCCGACGCTTCGACGCAGCCAGACCGGGGTGTCGGTGTTCCCGTACACCTTCGTCATCGTTCGTCGCTCGGCCAGTTCGTCGAGCAGCGCGGCGGCCGTCTGTCGGTCGACGCCGAACTCCTCGGCGACCATCCCGGCCGACTTCGCCTGGAACGGTGCGAACCGCGAGAGCACGTCGTCGGGAGTCGGGGTCGGGGTCTGAGGGGGTTTCATAGTGGGGTGTGGGACCGGTTCCCGACCTACTGTCGACGACGACCACGGGTGAGTTCCCGGCTTGACAGGAACAGGTCCTCAAGTGGGGGGGTAGTCTACGGTGGCCTCGTGACGGGACCCCGGAGGTGACGGCGACGGTGACAACCGAAGCTATACGTCGCCGCCGGGCACAGCCCCCGCCATGCGTGGACTCGACAGCGTGGAGCGAATCGGCATCGTCGGCGCGGGAACGATGGGAAGCGGCATCGCACAGGTGTGTGCGACAGCCGGCTACGACGTGGTGATGCGCGACATCGAGCAGTCGTTCGTCGACCGCGGCTTCGACACCATCGAGGACTCCCTCTCCCGGTTCGTCGAGAAGGAGAAACTCAGCCGTGAGGAGGCCGACGCCGCGACCGAGCGCGTCGAGGGGACGACCGACCTCGACGACCTCGCGGACTGCGACCTCGTCGTCGAGGCCGCGGTGGAGAACATGGAGATAAAGAAGGACGTCTTCGCGGACCTCGACGACCTCGTCGACGAGGAGGCGGTGCTCGCGACCAACACCTCCACCCTCTCCATCACGACCATCGCGAGCGCGACCGACGCGCCCGAGCGCGTCGTCGGCCTCCACTTCATGAACCCCGTCCCCGTGATGAAGGGCGTCGAGGTCGTCGTCGGCGAGAAGACCGACCCGGCCGCCGTCGAGCTCGCCCACGAGTTCTCCGAGGCGCTCGGGAAGGAGACCTGGGAGTCCGACGACAAGCCCGGCTTCGTCACCAACCGCGTGCTGATGCCGTGGATCAACGAGGGCATCCGCGCCTACGACGAAGGCGTCGCCACGAAGGAGGACCTCGACAAGGGGATGACCCTCGGCACCAACGTCCCGATGGGGCCGCTCACCCTCGCCGACCACATCGGCCTCGACGTCTGCCTCCACGCCACCGAGACGCTTCACGAGGAGCTCGGCGACCGCTACACCCCCGCCTACCTGCTGAAGCGGAAGGTCGACGCCGGCGACCTCGGGAAGAAGACGGGGAAGGGGTTCTACGAGTACGAGTAGGCCGTCGACGGGCGGTCCGCCCGGGAGCGTCTACTGGTACATCCCCAGCGGCTTCGCCTGCGTACTCTCCGCCTGTTCGCCGTCACCCATCCGCTGAGCGAGGCGCTGTTTCGCGTCGCGAATCTCCTCGGCGTGTTCGACGAGGTCCTCGGTCGGGGCGTCGACGCCCGCCAGCGGCCCGATGCCGTCGGTGATGAGCTTCCGCGCCGCCTCCGGGTCGGGGAACTGCGGGTCCGACTCGACGATGAGCCCGACGGCCGTTCGCCGCTCCTGGATGGCGTGGTTCATCAGCGCGCCCGTCGGCCCGGTGACGACGCCGGTCTCGGCCGGGGCGTCGACGCCCGCCTCCGAGAGCAGGTCGTGGCCCTCGCCGGAGGCGACGCCGTACAGCACCGGCGGCTCCTCGTCCTTCTCGCGGCCGATACCCGAGAGGTAGATGGGGACGACCGAGTGCTCGTCGAGCCACCCGTCGATACACTCGGCGAACTCCGTCGCCGCCTGGGGGTGGACGGGGACGTCGCTCTGAAGCACGACCAGTCCCCGTTCCTCGTCGGCGTACAGTCGAACCGGAGGTCTGAGGTCGGCGTCGCCCTCCTGGTAGACGGCGACGCGCGGGAGGCCGTCACAGAGGACGTTCGCGTAGTGGGTCATCTCGAACTCCTCGACGAGGTGGTCGGCCGCGATCTTCCCGACTAATCCGACGCCCGGGAGCCCCTCTACCAGATACGGCGCGTCGAGTGCCAGCCCCTCGTCGAGTACGTCGATGTGTGCCATACCGAAACCGAGGGGGCGACCGACCGTAAAACCGCGGTCGCAGCGCGGGGTCGTGTTTAGTTTGGAGAATTGAACCAGGCAGCGAACGCTTGGAGCCAGTTTTCAGCGGTTTCAGGGAAAACGTGGCTGAAGCAGTTCGAGAACGAGGACGTTCGACGTTTCAGCTCACGAAAGATGCGCTCGATGCTGTTCCGATTTCCATGTCGTTCAGGATGAAATCGGAGCCCAGCTCGGGAAAGCGCAGTTTGGAGGTGCTGAGCGCCATCGACCAGAAACACGGCAGATTCGACGGAGTGTTTCTCGCGCAATTCGGCGAGAAAAATCTGCGTTGCTGAGGTCGTCGTAGTTGGAAAGAGCCTGACATGGAGTAACTGGTTTGTGTCGGGGTCACAGGCAGCGTACAGCCAGTATTGCTGGGAATTGATCCGAATCACCGTCTCGTCGAGCGCGACGTGATTCGGGTTCCGACCATCGGTCGGCTGTAGATCGGCCTTCTGAATCCAGTCGTGAACCGCTTTTCGAGACCGTTCGACACCCAGGCTTTCGAGCAATGAGACGGTATTCGACAACGAGAGGCCCGCCAAATGCGATTGAATACCGAGCTTCATCGCCCACTCGGGTGCCCGCTCTCGTTCCACAAATTCCATGTCGATCCAGCCACTAGGACCGACGAGGCGGCTGATTTCTGGCATAGAGCACCAAGAAATCACGGCGCCTCACTTTTCACGCTTAACTAAACACGACCTCCCACACCCGGAGAACACTTTTGTTCCGGGGGTGACACCTCCCGACCGATGCTGACCCTCTCCTCGTTCTGAACCGGGTCCACGCGGCGGGGTGTGGACTCCGGTACGTCGGGCACCCGAGCGCCGGGCGTCCCGTGTCGCGTTCGACTACACAGCCGTCGGTGGCGGTCGGCTCTGGCCGCTACCGGCGGCACCCCGCGTCGCCGACGCGCGTTCGACAGCCTCCCGCTGGGAGGTCGGCGCGACGGCGGCGCCGACACCGAATGCAGGATTCAGACAGACGACGTCGAAGGAGTCAGGAACGGACAGCACTCGTCGCCGCCCGCGACGCGGCGACGGAGCCGGACACCGAGGAGGCCATCGCTCTCGCCGACACCGCCGGCTACGAGGTAGTCGGCGCGGTGACCCAACGACGGGTCGAGGACCCGGACTACTGGTTCGGGCGCGGGAAGGCCGAGGAGCTGATGCGTCGTGTGACGAACACCGGCGTCGACACCGTCGTCTTCGACGGCCCCCTCTCGCCGAAGCAGGCTTACACCCTCGGGGAGCTCTGTCCCGACGGGACGCAACTGCTCGACCGGCATCGACTCGTGCTCGATATCTTCGCCGAGCGAGCGGGGACGCGGGAGGCGGGTCTGCAGGTCCGCCTCGCGGAACTCCGATACGAACTGCCACGAGTGAAGATGGCCGTGCGACTCGAACGGCAGGCCGCCAACGAGCGGACGGCCTCCGGGGCGCACGCAGGGCAGGGCGGTGGGAGGGACGAGAAAGAGCACCGTCGCGTCCGGGACCTCCGCGAGCGCATCGAGCGAATCGGGGCGAAGCTCGACTCGCTCGGCGACGTGGCGGCCGACCGCCGAGCGCGACGACACGCGGCCGGCTTCGACCTCGTCGCAGTCGCGGGCTACACGAACGCCGGGAAGTCGACGCTCTTCCAGCGACTCGCGACGGACCTCGACCTCGGCGAGAACGACCGTCGCCACCCGGACGAACACTCGACGGCGGCCGCCGACGACGGCCTCTTCGAGACGCTCGACACGACGACGAGACGGGCCGAACTGGACGGCCGGCGCGTCCTCCTCACCGACACGGTCGGATTCGTCGCCGACCTCCCGCCGTGGCTCGTCGAGTCGTTCGAGACGACGCTCTCGGCGGCGTACGCCGCCGATGCCGTGCTGCTCCTCGCTGACGCGAGCGACCCGGTCGACCGGATTCGTGAGAAGGTCACGACGAGTCGGGAGATTCTCGCCGACGGTGTCCGGGGCGAACTGCTTCCCGTGCTCACGAAGGTCGACCGAGTGCCCGACGAGGCAGCCGCGGACCTGCGGGCGGCCGTCGCCGGCGCACTGAGCGCCGAGCCCGAGGACGTGGCGGCCATCAGTACGCACGAGGGTGACGGGCTCGAGACGCTCGAACGGCGGGTCGCGGCAGCGCTTCCACGGGAGACGGCGACCTTCGACGTGCCGAACGACGGTGAGACGCAGTCGCTGCTCTCCTGGGCACACGACCACGGCGTGGTGCACGACGTGACGTACACCGGCGACCGGGTGCGGTTCGGGTTCGAGGCGCGACCGGCGGTCGTCGAGCGCGCTCGGAGCCGAGCGACGCGCTGAGACCGCAAGCGGAAGCGCGCTGACCCGGTGAACGTGACGAACAGGCGAGACCGTCGACGAACGACTCCGCGGGCGGTGTCTCGCACGACCGCCTCGGCCGACCCGCGGTTCCTCTCAGGCGACGACGGTGGTAGTCCCGGTATCCCGTATGAACTCCCGCGTCGGACGAGGGTCGAACCCGCGGGACGCGACCGCACGACACTCCGACAACGGTAAACCGCGCCGCCGTGTTCACGACACCGATGAGTAAACGAGCGGAGTCGGTCGCCGACGGGGGGAGCGTCCACGTCGTCGGTACGGCTCACGTCTCCGCCGGCAGCGTTCGCGAGGTCGAGGAGGTCATCGACCGCGAGCGCCCGGAGGTCGTCGCGGTCGAACTCGACGAGGGTCGCTACCGGCAGATGCAGGGCGAGACGCCCGACGACCTGGAGCCCGGCGACCTGCTGAAGGGGAATACCGTCTTCCAGTTCATCGCGTACTGGACGCTCTCGTACGTGCAGGCGCGCCTCGGCGAGAAGTTCGACATCCAACCCGGTGCCGACATGTTGGCGGCGGTCGAGACCGCAGAGGAGTTGGGCATCGACGTGGCGCTCGTCGACCGCGACATCCAGACCACCGTCCAGCGCTTCTGGACCCGGCTGTCGACGTTCGAGAAGCTCCAGATGATGGGGAGTCTGGTGTTCGGCCTCGCCGACCCGCGAATCGTCGGCCTCGGCATCGGCGTGTTCGTCGGTCTGTTCTTGGGGCCTATCATCGGCCTCTTCGGCCCGACGTTGGGGCTCACCGACGCGGTGCTTCTCCGGGCCGCGACCGGCGGCGTCGTCGGACTCGGGGCCGGGTTCCTCACCTACCTCGTCGCCGGGTCGTTCCTCGGAGAAGAGGAGAGCCTCCTCGCCGGGGCGGGCGTCGGCGTCCTCGCCGGCGGCGTCGGCGGTGCCGCGCTCGGTCTCGGCGCCGGGTTCGTCGCCGGCCTCGGCGGGTTCGCGGTCACCGCGCTCGGGAGCATGACCCTCGGGCTCACGGCGGGCGTGCTCGTCGGCGCCGCCGCCGGCGCTGCCTTCGCCGCGCTCGGGGTCGGTTCGGGCGGCGAGGAGATAGAGGAGGTCGACCTCGACCGGCTCACCGACCGCGACGCGGTGACGGTGATGATGGAGGAGTTCCGCGAGTTCAGCCCGGGCGGCGCGGAGGCGCTCATCGACGAGCGCGACGCGTTCATCGCGCATCGACTCCTCGCGTTGCGCGAGCAGGGCAAGGAGGTCGTCGCCGTCGTCGGCGCCGGCCACCGCGCCGGCATCGAACGCTACCTCGACGACCCGTCGTCGCTGCCGCCGATGGAGTCGCTCGTCGGGGAGGCGAAGTCGCGCGGGATTCCGTGGTTCAAGATTATCGGAGTCACGTTCTCGCTGGGCTTCCTCGCGTTCTTCCTCCTGCTCGCGATGGCGGGGGTCCGAAACGGGTTCCTCCTCCGGCTGTTCGGCGCGTGGTTCCTCGTCAACGGCCTGTTCGCCGGCGGTCTCGCCAAACTGGCGGGCGCCCGCTGGGATTCGGCGCTCGTCGGCGGCGGACTCGCGTGGATGACTTCGGTCAACCCGCTTCTGGCGCCCGGCTGGTTCTCGGGATACGTCGAACTCCGACACACCGCCGTCAACATCGCCGACATCGGCACGCTGAACGAACTGCTCTCCGACGAGGAGCGCCCGCTGAAGGCGGTGCTGTCGGACATGCTCGACGTACCCCTCTTTCGGCTCATCATGGTCGTCGCGATGACGAACATCGGGAGCATGATCGGCACCGCGCTGTTCGCGGCGTACGTCCTCCCGCTGTTCGGGGCCGAACTCGGCGGCGTCGACGCGGTGACGCGCCTGATGCTCGACGGGGCGCGCAACAGCCTCGACATCATCCTGGGGGCGCTGTCGTGAGCTCCCGAACCGAAAGCGGTCTGCGGTTCAGCTCGCGCGAACTGCTCGACCTTGGGGTCGCCTGGGTCGCGCTCGGACTGGCCTTCGCCGTCTTCTTCGCCCGCGGTGGCCAGGGGTTCGTTAGGGCGCTGGTCGGCGGCGGCGCGGTGACGCTCGTCGTCGTTTCCCTGCTCACGGCCGGCGTCGGCTTCCTGCTCCACGAACTCGCCCACAAGGTCGTCGCCACCCGGTTCGGGCAGGTGGCGGAGTTCCGCGCCGACTACGGAATGCTGTTCGTCGGCGTGATGAGCGCGCTCGTCGGCTTCATCGTCGCCGCCCCGGGTGCCGTCCACCACCGCGGCTACCTCTCCGAACGCGAGCACGGGCTCATCGCCCTCGCCGGCCCGGCGATGAACCTGCTGCTCGCCGTGTTGTTCGTTCCGCTGCTCGTCGTCGGCGCGGTCGGCGCCGGGTCGAACCTCGTCCTCGAACTGGGCGCTCGCGGCCTCGCGGTGAACCTCTTTCTCGCCGCGTTCAACATGATTCCCTACGGCGGCATCGACGGGAAGACGGTGCTCGGCTGGAGCAAGGTCGTCTGGGCGCTCGTATTCTTCCCGAGCGCGGCGGTGACGGTGTTCGTCGTCTTCGTGCTCGGTATCGGGTTCTGACTCCCGGTCGCGTCGGCCGACCCCTCGTGACCGGACACCGTCACCGCGGTGACCACCAACCGCGGCCCAACCGCCTTTCACCGCGGCCGGCCAACGCGCCCCCATGGTAGAGAGCGTCAACCCGGCCACCGGTGAGACCGTCGAGAGCTACGAGGACCACACCGAGGAGGAGGCGCTCGACGCGCTCGACGCCGCGGTCGACACGTTCGAGGAGTGGCGCGAGACCACGTTCGCCCACCGCCAGTCCCTGCTTGAGAACGCCGCCGACGTACTCCGCGAACGGCAGGACGAGTACGCCGAACTGATGACCCGCGAGATGGGCAAACCCATCGAGCAGGCCCGTGCGGAGATAGAGAAGTGCGCGTGGGTCTGTGAGTACTACGCGGAGACCGCCGAGTCGCATCTCGCCGAGGAGCAACTGAGCGTCGGCCCGACCGACAGCGCCGTCGTTCGCTACGAGCCCCTTGGACCGGTGCTCGCCGTGATGCCGTGGAACTTCCCGTTCTGGCAGGTGTTCCGCTTCGCGGCGCCGAACCTCGCCGCCGGCAACGTCGGCTTACTCAAGCACTCCTCGAACTCCCCCGGCAGCGGGCAGGCCATCGAGGAGGTCTTTCGCGAGGCGGGGTTCCCGGAGGGGGCTTTCCAAAACCTCTTCGTCGGCTCGGAGGTGGCGTCGACGCTCATCGCGGACGATCGCCTGCGCGCCGTGACCCTGACGGGGAGCGTCGGCGCCGGGCAGGCCGTCGCCGAGCAGGCCGGCGCGAACCTCAAGAAGACCGTGCTCGAACTCGGCGGCTCGGACCCGTTCGTCGTCCTCGACGACGCGCCGGTCGAGGAGACCGCCGCGAAGGCCGCCCACGCCCGCCTCCAGAACGGCGGCCAGTCCTGCATCGCCGCGAAGCGCTTCATCGTCCACACGGACGTGTACGACGAGTTCGTCGACGCCTTCGTCGAGGAGATGGACTCCTGGACCGTCGGTGACCCGCTGGAGGAGGAGACGCAGGTCGGCCCACAGGCCGACGCGGAGCTGATGGAGGAGCTGCACGACCAGGTCCAGCGGACCCTCGACGAGGGTGCCGAGGCGCTCCTCGGCGGCGAGCCCCTCGACCGCGAGGGTGCGTACTACCCGCCGACCGTGCTCACGAACGTCCCGCGCGACGCCGCCGCGGCGTGCGAGGAGACGTTCGGCCCCGTCGCCGCCGTCTTCGAGGTCGAGAGCGAGGACGAGGCGGCCGAACTCGCGAACGACTCCGAGTTCGGCCTCGGCGCGTCGGTGTGGACCGGCGACCCCGCGGGTCGAGGGCGGGCGTTCGCGAAGCGCTTCGAAGCCGGCTGTTGTTTCGTCAACGAGTACGTCAAGTCCGATCCGCGGGTGCCGTTCGGCGGCGTGAAGGACTCCGGCTACGGCCGGGAGCTGTCGAAGGCCGGGATTCGCGAGTTCGTCAACCGGAAGACGCTGTGGGTGAACCACGACCTGACCGAGGGGTCGGAGTAGGTCGGGATCACGGGACGGACCTGTCGTGTTTAGTTAAGCGACCCACCGAGCAGGGACGGGCAACAATCGGCCGAACAGCCGGTGTTGGGAGGGACTTCGGAAGGGGCCGCGCTCGCGGCGAAGGCCGGCGTTCACGAGAGCGAAGCTCTCGTGAGCCCACGAGAAGTGCCGTCGGCACTTCTCGGGACGACGTAAGCACCGCAGGCGAGCGAACCCAGTGAGCGAGCCGAGGAGCGCAGCGAGATTCCCGTGAGCGTTGCGAACGGGAAGCAGCGAGACGAGTGGAACGAGTCTCGCCAGCCGCCCGAGTCGCGAGCGCGGGGGCTTCCGTGAACTACCGACACAGCACCTCTACCGACTCAACCCCTCTTAACTACACATCGCCGACGGACCACACGGAAGGTTTATTTTCCGAGCTACTGAGACCCGGTCGAAATGTCGTCCGACTTCGGTCGCCGCCGTCTGCTCGCGCTCTCCGCGGGGGCCCTCGCCGTCTCTGCCGGTTGTTCCGCGCTCCGTTCCGAGGAGCCACCCGAACCGTACGTGATGGGTGAACTGTCGATTGCGAACGGCTCGACGGCGGACCGTGCGGTGAGCCTACTGGTCGAGCACGACGACGAGATACTGCTCTGGGAGCGCTACGAGCTGCGGGGCCAGGGCGGGGCTCGGCGGTACTCGAAGACGGTCGGCGAGGACCTGCGCTGTGAGACCGGTCCGTTCACGCTCTCCGCACGGGTTCACGGGACGGGGGCGCGGAAGCGGTACAGAACCGACAACCCCCGGCTACGGACACATCTCGGCCGGAGCGGCGGTATGGAGTTCCGAATCGAAGAGGAGGGTGGACTCACACTCCTCGTTAGCTACCACGAGGAGACCGCGTGTCGTGAGGCGCTTCGGACGACCGGAGAACGGTAGTGACCTAGCTTCCGGCACGTCGAACAATCGGCTTCGGCGCGCAGACGAGGGGTTCGCTCGGTAACCGTGACTCGACGACGGACAACGCGAGGTTCGAACTCCTCCCCGCTGTCCCGATTCGTAGCGGCCCACCGACTTTTCCCGCCCTCACCCGAACGCACCACCATGACCGACAACAACGCGGCCGATCTCCTCGTGGAGTGTCTCGAGGCGGAGGGAGTCGAGCGCATCTACGGTCTCCCGGGCGAGGAGCTCGCCCACCTGATGATGGCCATCAAGGCCTCCTCGATAGAGTTCGTTCCCGTCCGCCACGAGCAAGGGGCGGCGTTCATGGCCGACGTCCACGGGCGGCTCACCGGCGACGCGGGGGTCTGTCTCTCCACGCTTGGGCCGGGGGCGACGAACCTCCTCACGGGGGTCGCGGACGCCCACCTCGACAAGGCCCCGCTGGTGGCGATTACCGGACAGGCCTCCCGCGAGAAGGCCCACAAGGAGTCCCACCAGATGCTCGACGTCGTCGACATCTTCGAGTCGACGGTCAAGTGGAACACGAGCGTCGACGACCCGGCGGTCGTCAACGAGACGGTTCGAAAGGCGTTCAAACTCGCCGAGTACGAGAAACCCGGCGCGACCCACCTCGAACTCC
Organism: Halobium salinum; assembly: GCF_026586625.1. Taxonomy (GTDB): domain Archaea; phylum Halobacteriota; class Halobacteria; order Halobacteriales; family Haloferacaceae; genus Halobium; species Halobium salinum. Next base: position 211,633 of record NZ_JAODIW010000010.1, read on the forward strand.
CCGAAGACGTGGCGAGCGAAGCCGTCGACGACGACCCGCTCCCGACCCGCGACCCCGTCCGGCGGCCCGACCCGGACACCCCCTCCGTGGAGCGCGCCGCGGAACTCATCGAGGCCGCCGACCACCCCATCGTCCTCGCCGGGAACGGGGCCGTCCGGACCGACGCGGCCGAGAACCTCCGTACCTTCGTCGAGGAGACCCACCTGCCGGTCGTGGCGACGTACATGGGGAAGGGCGCCATCTCCGACCGCGACCCGCACTCGCTGATGACCATGGACTCCGGCCCGGAAGACGAGTCGACGCGGGCCATCGAACGCGCGGACCTCGTGCTCGCGGTCGGGTACGACATCGCCGAACACGACCCGGAGAGTTGGAACCCCGACCGCGAGACGACGGTCGTCCACCTCGACCACGAGCCCGCAGAGGTGTACGCCCACTACAACCCTGAGTTGGAGATCGTCGCCGACCTCTCGATGGGGCTCGAACGGCTCGCGGAGGCGGTCGAACCCAGCGAGGAGAGCTCGTGGTGTGAGGACGAGCACGACGCCGTGCTGTCGGACGCCATGGAGACGCCCGACGACGAGGGGTTCACCGTCGAGGGGACGCTCCCGTACCTCCGCGAGGCGATGGCCGACGACGACGTGCTCCTCTCGGACGTCGGTTCGCACAAGATGGCCATCGCGAAGCGCTTCCCCGTCTACGAACCCAACACGTGCATCATCTCGAACGGGTTGGCGTCCATGGGGATTGCGGTTCCGGGGGCCGTCGCGGCCGACCTCGCGGTCGACGGAAACGTGGTGGCCGCCACCGGTGACGGCGGGTTCCTGATGAACGCCGCGGAGTTGAACACCGCCGACCGTCTCGGCTGCGGGTTCACGGTCCTCTTGTTCAACGACGACGAGTACCGGCTCATCACCGAGGAGTTCGAGCACGTCGTCGGCGACACGTTCGGCACAGAACTGACGAACCCGGACTACGTCGACTTCGCCGAGAGCTTCGGGATGGCGGCGTATCGCCCGGAATCGTGGGCGGACCTCGAGGAGACCCTCGACAGCGTCGTCGGCGACGGGGAGCTGTCGCTCGTCGAGGTTCGACTGGCGTAGTCCGAAAACGGGAGTCTCCGTACGCCGAGGTGGCGTCGCTCGAACGGTCGTCTGCTCCGTCGGTCGACGGGAGGCCGCTTCCGCGGCGCGTTACGCGTCGCGGTTGTACCCGTGGCCGACGAGCAGGGCGAGCGCGTTCACGACGAGGAGCGCCAGGAACACGGTCGCCTCGTTCCCCTCGAGCCCACCCATCAACAGGGGGACGTAGAGGAACGGAAACGCGATAGCGGCCCAGAATCCCACGAATCGGAGCGGAGCGACCGCCATCTCCGCGGCGGAGACGGCGAACGCTGACGCGCCGGCCGACGTACGGTCACTTGCGGTCGTTGAAGCACCTGACATCCGAAACACCCGGTCGGGAGTACGGTAGACACGTGCTTGAAAAGATCACATCGTTGTGGAATTTTCAGACCGTTCACCCGCTAGTACTGGATAATTACTCAGTCTATACCACCAATACTGCCCGTGGCGCCCGAATTCGTGCTCCAGGACGGCTGTAAGGCCTGCGTTCCGGCCGGTAGACGCTCGTACCCGTCGGCTACGGGTGCCCTAACTGGTTGGATACCTGGAACGGTGGCGCCGCGGGCGATGCGAGCCGACGGGCGCCGGCTCCCGGCCGGTTCGCAGGGCCTACTCCGCCGATATCGTCCGTTAGGCCGCCAGTAAGCGACCGTTCACGGTGAAAACGGTCGGCTTCGGGCCTCGGAGACGACGGGTGGCGGGCCCCCGGACGAACGGTGGGCTTTTGCCGGCCCGCATCGCCGGGTCGTCCATGGGAGACGACGGCTCCGAGAGCGACCGTGAGAGCGATGCGCCGGACGCGCCGAACGCGCCCGAAGAAGCCGACGAGGCCGAGGAGGGCGACGAGGGGCTGACCTACGCAGCGGCCGGCGTCGACATCGACGCGAGCGAGGCGGCGACCGCGGCGCTCGTCGGCGCCGTCGGGGCGGGAGAGGCCGAGGGGAGCGACTACGCCGGGCTGATGGATATCGGCGACCGGTACCTCGCGCTCGCGACCGACGGCGTCGGGACGAAACTGCTCGTCGCGGAGGCGCTCGGGGACTACTCGACGGTCGGCATCGACTGCATCGCGATGAACGCGAACGACCTCGTCGCCGCCGGCGTCGACCCGGTCGCGTTCGTCGACTACCTCGCCGTCGAGGAACCCGACGAGGCGTTCGCCGAACAGGTCGGCACCGGGCTCTCCGCCGGGGCCGCCGAGGCGGGCGTCCGTCTGGTCGGCGGCGAGACGGCGGTCATGCCGGAGGTCATCCGCGGACTGGACCTCGCCGGCACCTGCGCCGGCCTCGCGCGCAAGGACGCGGTCTTCGCCGGCGAAGCCGAGGCCGGCGACGCCTTGGTGGGGTGGCGCTCCTCGGGTATCCACTCGAACGGGCTCACCCTCGCCCGCCGGGCGGCTACCCGCGACGGCGACTACACCGACGCGTTCCCCTACGACGGCTACGACACCGTGGGCGAAGCCCTGCTGGAGCCGACCGCCCTCTACACCGACCTGCTCTCACCGATGCGCGAGCACGGCGTCCGCGCCGCGGCCCACGTCACCGGCGGCGGGTGGACGAACCTCTCGCGGATGGGCGAGCACCGCTACGTCGTCGACGACGCGTTCGACCCCCAGTCCGTCTTCCGGTTCGTCCAGGAGGCCGGTGACGTGGACGACGAGGAGATGCACCGCACGTTCAACATGGGCACCGGGTTCGTCGCCGCCTGTCCGGCGGACCGGGCCGAGTCGCTCGCGGCCGAGACGAACGGTCGCGTAATCGGTCGGGTCGAGGCGGCCGAGGCCGCGGCGGACGAGTGTGTCGAGATTCGCGGGCTGGAGATCTGAGACGGTCGGTTCGCGACCGACCCTTGTATATTGGGCATCAACGGGTAACCGGTCGTTCACGTACGTGTGGGTATGGCGCGACCGCAGTTCTCGACCGGGCTCTCGGTCCGGGTCGTCGGCGCCGCGCTCGTGTTCGTCGGAGCCCTCCTCCCGTGGCTTCGAGTCACCGCGGACCCCGCCGGTACGGCGGGGCTGGCCGACCACGCGGGGCTGCAGACGGGTCTCCACTTCCGGGCGGTCGTCGTCCTCCCGCTCGTCGTCACCGCGCTCGTCTACGTCGTTCACCGCCCGAGCGAGTCCTGGAGTCGCATGCTCGGCTCCGCCGCCGGTCTCGGCGCGCTCGTCCTCGTCGGCTTCTACTGGCTGGACAACGTCGGGTCGACGTTCGACCCCGGCCCTGGGATGGCGGTGACCGTCCTCGGCGCCGCCCTGCTCGTCCTCGCGACGACGAGCCCGGAGCTGTTCTCGGAAGCCAAGGAGCGGCTGTCGGGGTCGGGGTGAGCGCAGAAGTGAGGCGGAGCGGTGCTGTGGCGGTGCGGAGGCGGCGCAGCGGCGGTGCGGTTGCGCTCCGATAGTCGCCGCGAGTGACCGGAGGGAGCGAGCGGCTTTTTGCTCGAGCTTTTTCGAGGAGGGGCGAGACGACGGAGCAGTCTCGTTTCTTCACGGGGCGCCGGCGGCGCCCCGTGAAGAGTGGTGGCCGAAGGCCATCCGACGAGGAAAGAGGTCGGTTAGGAGAGTTGGCGGGCCAAATCCGCCTCCGTGATGATTCCGGTCGCCTCGCCGCCCTCGGTGACCATCACGGCCTTGTAGTGGTCGAGGAGGTTGCGCACCTCGCCGACGGTCGCGTCCGGCGACACCGAGGGGAAGGATTCGCTCATCACCTCGCGGACGGGGAGGTCGCCCACGTCCTCGCCGCTTCTGATGATGTCGCCGTGGCTGATGGAGCCGACGGGGATGCCGTTCTGGATGACGGGGAGTTGGGAGTAGGCGGCCTCGTCCATGCGCTCCTCCGCCTGGCGGACCGAGTCGTCGGGGGCGACGTTGATGACTTCGGGGTGCATCACGTCGCCGGCGCGGAGGACGCTCCCCTCGGCCTCGTCGAGCGCCTCGACGATGCGCCGGAGCGTGGAGAGTCGGGGGTCCACGTCGCCGCCCTCGATGCGGGCGATGAGCGGCTGCGACACGTCGGCGCGGTCTGCGAGTTCGCTCTGCGTGAGGTCCAGACCGGTCCGGCGCTCGCGGAGGTCCTGCGGCGTCGGGAGTTCCATACCGGCCATAACCAAAGGTAATACGAAAAGCTTTCGACGATGTGTTGGCGGTCGTGAGGGTGGTTCGAGCCGTGGCCGCGCCGTCGGCTCGACCGACCTACGCCTCCAACCGCCCGGCGAGAAACACCCACGGGAGGTCCTCCTCGTCGAGTGTCCCGTGGCTCTCGGGGTCCTCCTCCAGCGAATCCGGTGCGAGCCAGCGGTCGACGACGCGGAAGCCGGCCTCCCGGAGGTGGTCGCGTGTCGCCTCCTCACCGGCCATGTTCCACTCCATCCCGACGTCCGTGTCGAGCCAGTCGGGGTTGGCGCCGTCCCACTCGCCGCGCCCCTCACAGAGGAGGACACGCCCGCCCGGGCGGAGTACGCGGGCGACCTCGCCGACGACGCGTCCGTGGTCGTCCATCGGCACGTGGATGAGCGACCAGCAGGCGACGACGGCGTCGACGCTGTCGTCGTCCAACGGAAGCGCCGTCATGTCGCCCTGCAGGAGGTCGGCCGCGGGTGCGGCCTCCCGGGCGAGGTCGAGCTGTCCCCGAGAGAAGTCGAGTCCGACCGCGTCGGTCGACCCGGCCATCCGCGTGAGGACGGGTCGCCCGTGCCCACAGCCGGCGTCGAGGACACGCTGTGGGTCCGAGAGCGAGTCCAGGAACGCCTCCAGAATCTCGACGCTGCGGCCGGTGGTCGCCCGCTCCTCGGCGTACACCTCGGCGATTTCGTCGTACGCCCGGCGGACTGCGTCCTTGTCGACCACGGGCACCGACTATCGAGGCAAACACAATCAGTCTTCTGACTATTTCGTCCCGGCCCCGGACTCGGGCAGACGCGGCGGGACGCGCTATCGCTCGTCCTCGTCGTCCTCGTCGCCCTCGGTCTCGACGATTTCGATGACTTCGAGGGGGACGTCTCGGAGCGCCCCGCCGACCTCGCTCTTGGCGATGCGGGCGGCGTGTTCCTCGGTCTCGGCGTTGAACACGTCGATTTCGAGCATCAGCCCGACGAGGGCCGTGCTGGCGGCGATGAACGCCGAGTCGAACGGCTCGCCACAGGCCGGACACGGAGTGAGGCCGACCTCGACCTCGACGTACTCCTTGTTCTTCTGGTTCAGCCGACGGCCGGCCTCGCTGACGGCGACGCCGATGGCGTCGTCGATGTCCTCTACGTCCCGCACCAGCCAGGCCGCCTCCATCGCGACGAGGTAGTTGCTCATACCACCCACAAGTCGGCGGTGCTTTCAGGTGTTGTGGTTTCCGGACGCCTCGGCCGGTGACGACGCGTCGACCGGTCCGCGTGTGGGAAACCCTGATACGGCGGCTGGCCGAACGAGGGGACATGGCAGACTGGACGGACTCCATCGTCGGCGACCGGATGACCGTGGACCGGGAGTTCAACGACCGGCTCCAATCCTCGCGCTTCTCGAACCAGGAGTGGGGGCTCATCATGACCGCCACCGAGTTCGAAATCGAACACGCGGACGACCCCGACCGGGCGCGCATCGTCGTGAACACCGAGAAACTCCCCCAAATCATCCCCGAACTGGAGAACGTCCGCTCGCAGATGGGCGCGATGGGCGGCGGAGGCGGAAGCGGGGGCGGTGGCTCCTCCGGCGGGGGCGGCGGCGGCCTCTTCGACTCGGTGAAACGCGCTTTCGGTCTCGGCTCCGGCGACGGGGTAAAAGACGAGGAACTGGAGGCCGCAGAGCGGCTCACACAGGAGTACGCCGACGAACTTCAGCGCCACCTCGAGAGCAAGGGAAAGTGGGAGCAGGTCAGAATCGCCTACCAAGAGTAGCGCGAAGCAGGTGCCGGAGGGACGCACCCGGGCTCCTCGCGTGCGGGTCGAACCGACCGCGACCTTACACCTCGTCGCCGCTGTGGAACAGCGTCAGCTCCTCGGCCTCGTAGATGTTGATGAGCTCTTCGACGAGTTCGTCGTAGCTCTCGTCCTCTTCGCGGAGACTGTCCAGGCGGGCCACGGTCTGCTCGCTGAGTTCGACCTCTGGCATGGGTGACCGTTGGCTACGCGCCCACTTATACTGTCGGCCGGCCCTTCGCGAATCCGGGTCCCACGCCGCTCGCGGTGTCGGTGGCGTCGATGGCATCGGTAGCGTCGGTAGCGTCGGTGGCGTCGGGGGCGACGCTGGTACCAATAGCGACGCCGGTGTCGGCGGGGTCACGCCGGGAGGACGCGAGCGAGGACGCCCCCGACCGCCTCACTCCTGGCCCGACCGGCCCGTCACGTTCGGCTCGTCCGCTCGTTGGGGCGTCGACAACACGCGTTCGAGGGCGTCGATCACCGCCTCGGGCTCCTCGCCTTCGACGACGAGTTTCACCGACTCCCCCTGGCGCACGCCCAGGCTGGCGACCGCGATGGTGCTCCCGGCGTCGACGAGGTCCGACTCGTTGTCGACGCGAGCCACTCGTACGTCCGCGTCGTGGCGGTTCACCGCCTCGACGAACTCGTTCGCGGGGCGGGCGTGGAGCCCCGATTCCGCGGCGACCCGGACGGTACGCACCGCGCGCGTCGTCTCACTACCGCTCATCCGGCACCCCCTGCCCGGAGGGCGTCCTGCACTGCCTCGACCGTCGTGGCCGCGAGGAGCCGATTGCGCACCGACTCGCGGGCGAACACGTCGGCGCGGGCGGCCCCCCGGTCGACGACTCGACCGCTCGCGGCGGCTCGGTCGGGCAGGAACTCGCGGCAGTCGTCTTTCGTCCCCGGCGCGGGTCGGGACTGACGACGGCGCGGGGGAGGAGCTCTGCTGTGTCGACGGCGGGTCGGTGGCTCTGTGTCATGGGAGGCATTCCGGTCAGGAATCCGTACAGGTGTGTGGTTGGCTGGCGCTTGTCGGGTCGTCGGGCCGGGGCGACATACCGATTGCGGTGGTAACGGTGGCGCGCGCTCCGACCCGGCACCGTCATCCCGGGTCGGAGCGCGCGTCGGCGCGATTCCGGCGATGCCGCGCCGCGCGAGGACCCACGCCGGCAACCCGACCGCGCTCCCAACCCGTGCGTGTTCGCGTGTGTTCGACGGCCTGCGCGACGCTCGCGAGCACGTGTTTCGAACGGAAACGAAACCGGCCGAACGGTCGGGTCCTCAGAGACGGTCGACGACCGCCGCGGTCACGTCCTCAGTCGAGGCGTCCCCGCCGAGGTCCGGCGTTCGGGGACCGTCGGCGAGGACGCCTTCGGTCGCCTCGCGGACGCGTTCGCCCGCGTCGTCGTGGCCGAGGTACTGGAGCAACATCGCGGCCGAGAACAGCGTCGCAGCCGGGTTGGCGACTCCGTCGCCGGCGATGTCCGGGGCGGTGCCGTGGACCGGTTCGAACAGCGCGCGGTCGGGGCCGACGTTCGCGGAGGGGAGCAGACCGAGTCCCCCGACGAGGCCCGCCGCGAGGTCCGAGAGCACGTCGCCGGCGAGGTTCGGACAGACGACCACGTCGAACGTCTCCGGTTCGAGACAGAGGTGGGTCGCCACCGCGTCCATCAGCACCTCGTCGGTGTCGACGCCGCGTTCGTCGGCGACGCCGACGACGGCGTCGCGGAACCGGCCGTCCGTCTCGCGCATCACGTTCGCTTTGTGGGCGACGTGGAAACCCGGGGTCTCGCCGGCGTCCGCACGGTCGGTGACGTAGTCGCAGGCGAACTCGGCGAGGCGTTCGGAGGCCGAGGTGGTCACCACGCGCGTCAGCGTCGAGAGGTCCTCGGAGAGGCGGTCCTCGTGGCCCGAGTAGACGCCCTCGGTGTTCTCCCGCAGGAAGACGAGGTCCGTCTCCGGGCGGAGCGCGTCGACGCCGGGGTACGCCTTCGCCGGGCGTACGTTCACGAAGGAGTCCACAGCCTCCCGAAGCGGGAGGATGACGTCTGCGGCCGTCTCGCCGGCGGCACCGAACAGCGTCGCGTCGGCTTCGGCGGCGAGGTCGTACGTCTCCTGTGGCAGGGCGTCGCCCGTCTCCGCTTTGACGGCGTCGCCGGCGTCGGCCTCGACGAACTCGAAGTCGCCGACGGCCTCCAGCACCTCGACCGCGGCCGGGACGACCTCCTGACCGATGCCGTCGCCGGGGATGACGGCGATTCGGTCGCGTTCGTCGCGTCCCATCTCAGACACCGTCCCCCGTGACGTACGGGAGCGAGTCCGCGGTCTCGCGGACGGCGTTCCCGTTCGCGCCCATCAGCGCCGTCGTGTCCCAGACGCCTTCGACGAGCGCCTTCCGCTGGGCGTCGTCGACGGTCACGTCGACGGTCGTGTCGCCGTAGGTGACGGTCTCGCCCTCGACGTCGACGTCGATGGTCTCCTGCGGGTGGGCGTCGACCCACGCCTGAATCTCCGAGACGGTCTCGTGGTCCGCGGTGACGGTCGGGACGCCGAGCGCGAGGCAGTTGCCCGCGAAGATTTCCGCGAACGACTCGCCGACGATGGCGTCGACGCCCCAGCGCATCAGCGCCTGCGGGGCGTGCTCCCGGGAGGAGCCACAGCCGAAGTTGGCGTTCACGACCATCACCGAGGCGTCGCGGAAGCGGTCCTCGTTCATCGGGTGCTCCTTCTCCTCGTCGTCGTCCGTGAACCGCTGGTCGAAAAAGGAGAACTGACCCAGGCCGTCGAAGGTGACGACCTTCATGAACCGCGCCGGGATTATCTGGTCGGTGTCGATGTCGTTGCCGCGAATCGGGATGCCCGTTCCGGAGACGTGCGTGACGGTCTCCGCCGGCCCCTTGTCGCCGCCGTCGTCGGTGGGGTTAGAGGAACTCATCGTTACGCCTCCACCTCCCCGTCGACCTCGCGCTCGGGCAACTCCCGGACGTCGGTGACGTGGCCGGTGACGGCGGCGGCGGCGACCATCCGTGGGTTCATCAGGACCGTGCGGCCGTCCTTCGACCCCTGTCGGCCCACGAAGTTGCGGTTCGAGGAGGAGGCACACGCCTCGTCGCCCTCCAGTTGGTCCTCGTTCATGCCGAGACACATCGAACAGCCGGCGTTGCGCCAGTCGAACCCCGCTTCACGGAACACGTCGTCAAGCCCCTCCGCCTCGGCGGCGGTCTGGACGCGCTGACTGCCGGGGACGACCATCGCGCGCACGTCGGGGTCGACCTCGCGGCCCTTCACGAGTCGGGCGGCGCGACGCAGGTCGGCCAGCCGGGCGTTCGTACAGGAGCCGAGGAAGGCGACGTCGACCTCGTACCCCTCCATCGTCTCGCCGGGCGTGACGCGCATGTGTTCCTGCGCGCGCCGCGCCGTGTCCCGCTTGTCCTCAGGCAGGTCCTCGGGGTGGGGAATCGGTTCGGAGATGCCGACGCCCTGTCCGGGCGTGGTCCCCCACGTGACGACCGGCTCCAACGAACTGCCGTCGATGGTGACCACGTCGTCGTACTCGGCGTCGTCGTCGGAGGCGACGGACTCCCAGTACGGCTTCAGGCGCTCGAACTTCTCGGGGTCGTCGCGGAAGGCGTCGGTGTCGCGCAGCCACTCGTAGGTGGTCTCGTCGGGGTTGACGTACCCCGCGCGGGCGCCGCCCTCGATGGACATGTTACAGATGCTCATTCGGCCCTCCATGTCGAGGGATTCGATGGCCTCGCCCGCGTACTCGTACACGTAGCCGACGCCGCCGTCGGTGCCGAGCCGGCGGATGATCTCGAGGATGACGTCCTTCGCCTCGACGCAGTCGCCGAGCTCGCCGGTGACCTCGATTTTTCGCACGTCCTTCTTCTCCATCGCGACACAGCCGGTGGCGAGCACGTCGCGAATCTGGGACGTGCCGATACCGAACGCGAGGGCGCCGAACGCGCCGTGCGTGGAGGTGTGAGAGTCGCCACAGACGACCGTCATGCCGGGTTGAGTCATCCCCTGTTCCGGCCCGATGACGTGGACGATGCCCTGGTCGCCGGAGGTGGGGTCCGAGAACTCGATTCCCGAGTCGCGAACGTTCTCCTCCAGTTCGGACATCATCTCCTCAGCGGCCGCGTCGGCGTACGGCCGGGACTGGTCGGCCGTCGGCACGATGTGGTCGACCGTCGCGTGCGTGCGCTCCGGGAACGCCACGTCGACGCCGCGCTCGCGCAGCATCCCGAACGCCTGCGGGCTCGTCACCTCGTGGATGAGGTGGAGGCCGACGAACAGCTGGGTTTGGCCCGTCGGCAGCGTCGTCACCGCGTGGTTCTCCCACACCTTGTCGTACAGCGTTCCGTCACTCATGTACGCCGTCACTCCCGTCCTCGGCGTCGTCGTTCACCTCGTCCTGGGCGGACAGTTCGTCGCCGCGCTCCCACACCTCGTTGGGCTCGTCGCCGTTCGGGGCGGTGTGCTCGACGTCCTTCATCCGCTGGCCGTCGCCCGCGTCCTCCTCGTCGTCGCGCTCCGGCACCGCACCGCCGTCGGCAGTTCCACGGCCGTTCGGTGCCGTTCCACCGTCGGCAACGGCGGGGCCGCGAGTGTAGACCGTGGTAAACGTCTCGCCGGTCTGGGGGTTCGTGTGGCTGACCTCCCCCATCGTCTGTCGGCTCCGGTTCTTCTCCGTCACGCTCGTCTCGTCCGTGTCTCGTCGATTCGCATTCATGCGTTGACCTCCGCTCTCTCGGCCTCGTCCTCGCTCTCCGACTCCTCCTCCTCGGCCCACGCGAACAGTTCGCGCAGGCGGCCGCCGACCTGTTCGATATCGTGGTCCTTCTCGGCCTGCCGAATCTGGGTGTAGCTCGGCCGGCCGGCCTGGTTCTCGGCGATCCACTGGCGGGCGAACTCGCCGGTCTGGACCTCCTCCAGCACCTGTTCCATGTTCTCGCGGGCGTGCTCGTCGACGATGCGGTCGCCGCGCGTCAGCCCGCCGTACTCCGCCGTGTCGGAGACGGAGTCCCACATGCCGCCGAGCCCGTCCTCGTACATCAGGTCGACGATGAGCTTCATCTCGTTCAGCACCTCGAAGTACGCCATCTCCGGGGAGTAGCCGGCGTCGACGAGCGTCTCGTACCCCTGCTTGATGAGGCTCGTGACGCCGCCACAGAGGACGGCCTGCTCGCCGAACAGGTCGGTTTCGGTCTCCTCCTGGAACGTGGTCTCGATGACCCCCGCGCGGGTGCAGCCGATGGCGTGAGCGTAGGCGAGGGACTCCTCCTTCGCCTCGCCGGTCGTGTCCTGGTAGACGGCGATGAGGCCCGGCGTCCCCTGGTCGTTCTCGTAGTTCCGACGCACGAGGTGGCCCGGCGACTTCGGTGCGACCATCGTCACGTCCACGTCCTCGGGGGGCTGTATCTGGTTGTAGTGGATGTTGAACCCGTGGGCGAACTGGAGCGTGTCGCCCGCGTCGAGTTCGTCCTCGATGGCCTCGAACACCGCCGGCTGGGCGGTGTCGGGGACGAGCATCGAGACGATGTCCGCCGCCGCCGCGGCCTCGTCCGGCGTCGCCACGTCCAGCCCGTCGGCCTCGGCGGCCGAGCGCGACGAGGAGTCCTCGCGCAGGCCGACGACCACGTTCACCCCGCTCTCGGCGAGGTTCTGCGCGTGGGCGTGTCCCTGGCTCCCGTAGCCGAGGACGGCTACCGTCTTGTCGTCGATTTTCGAGCGGTCCGCGTCGTCGTCGTAGTACACTTCGGTGGTGAAGTCGTCAGTCATCGTCTGTGGTGGGTGTGGTCTGTGGGGTGGTCTGCTGTTCGGTCGCCGAACTGTTCGCCGCCGCCTCGTGGCCGGGGTCCTCGTCCGGCGTCGTCGGCGTGTCGCCGCGGGCGAGCGCCGTCTGGCCCGTCCGGGCGATCTCGATGATGCCGAACTGCCGGAACGCGTCGACCGCGTCGTCGATCTTCTGCTGGTCGCCGGTTATCTGCACCGTAATCGTTCTGGGCCCGGCGTCCAGGGTCTGGCCCTCGTACATCTGCGTGATGGCGTGGACCTTGTCCGGTTCGTCGCCCCGCACCTTGAGGAGGACGAGCTCCGCGCGGACGGCGTCGTTCCCGAGTTCGCCGACCGCGATGGCGGGCTTGAGCTTCGCCAACTGCTTCTTCACTTGGTCGATGCCGGCGTCGGTCTCCTCGACCACGAGCGTGATGCGCGCGTGGCCGTCCACGGTGGTCGGGCCGACGGTAAGGCTCTCGATGTTGAACTGCCGTCGGGAGAACAGCCCCGAGACGCGCGACAGCACGCCGGGTTCGTTCTCGACCAGCGCCGAGATGACGGCGCTTCGCTTTCGTGGCTCGGCCTCGACCTCGGGGTCGATGCGCACGCCGTGAGAGTTGCGCCGCCCCTCTGGGTGCGGGCGCTCCTCGGGACGCGGGCCTTTCAGGCCCTGCTTCGGCAGGTCGCCGTTGTCGGTCGGCTCCTCGGAGTCGCCGCTCATAGCTGGTCCTCCGTCAGAGCGAACTTGCCGTTCGCACCGCCGCTCGGCACCATCGGGTAGACGTTGGCCCCGGGGTCGACGTGGAAGTCGATAACCGAGGGGCCGTCGTAGGCCAGTGCCTCTTCGACCGCGTCGGCGACCTCGTCGTAGTCGTCGACGGTCCAGCCCTTTGCGCCGAACGCCTCCGCCAGTTTGTCGAACTGGGGACACCAGTCGTAGCCGGCGGCCATCCGCCGGCCCTCGAAGAATGCGTCCTGCCACTGGCGGACCATCCCGATGTACTCGTTGTTGAGCACCGCGACGGTGATGTCGAGTTCCTCGCGGACGGCCACGGAGAGCTCCTGGAGCGTCATCAGGAACGAGCCGTCGCCGTCGACGCAGACGACCTGCTGGTCGTCGTCGGCCGCGAGGCGAGCACCGATGGCGGCCGGGAGGCCGTACCCCATCGTGCCGAGCCCGTGACTGGACACCCACGTACGCGGGCTGGTGTAGGTCCAGTACTGGGCGGCCCACATCTGGTGCTGGCCGACGCCCGTGGTGACGATGGTGTCGTCGGCCGTCGCCGCGTCCAGCGCCTCGACGACGAACTGCGGCTTCAGCGGCTCGTCGTCGGGGGTGGCGTAGTCCATCGGGTACTCGTCCTTCCACGTCGCGCACTGCTCGCGCCACGCCGCCGTGTCGGGGGAGGACCCGACCGCCTCGCTCAGCTGTTCGAACACCGTGCCCGCGTCGCCGACGAGCGGGTAGTCCGCGTACACGTTCTTCGAGATTTCGGCCGGGTCGATGTCGGCGTGGACGACCTCCGCCTCGGGGGCGAAGGTGTCGACGCCGCCGGTGAGGCGGTCGTCGAAGCGGGTGCCGACCGCGACGAGCAGGTCCGTGTGGGTAATCGCCATGTTGGCGTAGCCGGTGCCGTGCATCCCGGCCCACGACAGCGAGAGGTCGTGGTCTTCCGGGAACGCGCCGATGGCCGGCATCGTCGTCACGACCGGGACGCCGTGTTCGACGGCGAACTCGCGGGCGGCCTCACAGGCGTTCCCCTTCACGACGCCGCCGCCGAGGAGGAGGACGGGCCGTTCGGCCGCCTCGAAGGCTCGTGCCGCGGCCTCGACGTCGGCCTCGTCGGCCTCGTCGGCCGGCGAGTAGGTGTCGGGGAGGCGGCCCTCGCCGGGTTCACGCTCGGTCTCGCCGAGGGTCGTGTCCTTCGGCAGGTCGACCAGCGTCGGCCCGGGACGGCCGGCGCCGGCCAGCGACAGCGCCTCGCCGACGGTGTCGCCGACGGTGTCCGCGTCGCCCGCGAAGTAGTTGTGTTTCGTGATGGGGGTCGTGACGCCCATCGTGTCCGTCTCCTGGAACGCGTCGGAGCCGACCATGTGCGACGGGACCTGCCCCGTCAGCGCGAGCACCGCGTCCGAGTCCATGTTGGCGTCGGCGATGCCCGTCACGAGGTTGGTGGCGCCGGGGCCCGAGGTGGCGAGGCAGACGCCCGGCTCGCCTTTCACGACCCCGTAGGCGTCGGCCGCGTGGGCCGCCCCTTGTTCGTGGGCCATCGTGACGTGGCGCACGTCGGCGTCGTACAGCGCGTCGTAGACGGGCATGATGGCGCCGCCCTGCACGCCGAAGGCGGTCTCGACGCCGGCGTTCTCCAGTGCGCGGACGACGGACTGCGCGCCCGTGGTGACGGGCGCCCGGTCGGCGCCGTCGTCGGGCTGTTCGTCGCTCGGTTCCGCCGACATGTCGCGCTCGGCGCCGTCCGCCGGCGGGTCGTCGGGGTTCTCTTCTGCTCGGTCGGCTTTCGGTGTCGCGGGTTCGCTCATGCTGGTGCTGGGTGGTCGGTCGACGAGTCGGTCGAGTCGCTGGCCGGCCGGGTCGCGAACCGGTCGGCGAACGGTGCGGAGACGGGTACGGAAGGTGGGGTGATGGGGGCTAGGCAGCCCCTACGATAATGAGCGAACGGACGACGACCGCGTCGCTCTCGGCGGGCGAACGCCGGGCGACTGTGGGTCGCGTCATCGTATCTGGGCCGAGTACGTGGTGGATAATAACTCTGTCGCGGGGTGCAAGCTCTGCCCCGGTCACTCGCTACCGGGGCGGAACGAGTCCCACAACGACGGCCCCGACGTTTCAGCCGCCGCTCCGTGTGCGGGGTGAACGAAGGGGTCGCCATCGTTACGCGCGGACCTCCGTCTCCTCGCGGTCGACGTCCTCCTCGCGGGCGAACTCCTCCAGTTTCTCGTCGGTCACGCGCTCCTTCTCCGCGCCGAAGTCCTTCACGCGGCGGGTGACCCGCCGGACCTCGGCGTCGGTCGGGGCGAATCCGGTGTCCTCCAGACGCTTCCGGACGGAGTGGGTGCCGGTGTGCTTGCCCATCACGAACTCGCGGCGGGCGCCGACCATCTCCGGGGTCATGACCCCCGGTTCGAACGTGTCGGTGTTCTCGATGACGCCGGCGGCGTGGATGCCGGACTCGTGTGAGAAGGCGTTGCGTCCGACGACCGGCTTGTTGGCCGGTACCGGGATGTCGGACTTCTCCTCGACCATCCGGGACAGCTCCGTGATTCGCGTCGTGTCGATACCGGTGTCGAAGCCGAACACCGACTCGACGGTCATCACGACCTCCTCGTAGGCGGCGTTGCCGGCGCGCTCGCCGATGCCGTTGACCGACACCTGCGCTTGCTCGGCGCCGGCTTCGAAGCCGGCGATGGCGTTGGCGGCGGCCATCCCGAAGTCGTCGTGGGGGTGCACGTCGACGCGGGCGTCGGTGTGCTCCTTCACGAACTCGACCAGGTCGCCGAACTGACTCGGCGTGGCGACGCCGCAGGTGTCGGGGATGTTCACCCAGTCGACGCCCGCCCCGTCGACGGCTTCCAGAATCTCGGCCAGGAAGCTCTGGGACGTTCTGGTGGCGTCCATCGGGGAGAACATCACCTCGACGCCCGCGTCGTTCACTCGTTCGACCGACCGGACGGCGCGCTCGACGGCCTCCTCGCGGGAGGCGTGCATCGAGTCCTGGAGCTGGACGTCGCTCGTCGAGACGAAGACGTGGACCATGTCGACGCCGGCGTCGATGGCGGCCTCCACGTCTTTGTCGACGACGCGGGCCAGCCCGCAGGTCGTCGCGTCCGTGGCGGCCGCGATGTCGCGGACCGCCTCGAATTCCGCGTCGGAGTTGACGGGGAACCCTGCCTCGACGACGTGGGTGCCCATCTCGTCCAGTACGTCGGCGATGTCGCGCTTGTCCTCGTAGCTGAACGAGGTACGTGGCGACTGCTCGCCGTCGCGGAGCGTCGTGTCGAAGATTCGTGCGTCCGTAATCTCAGTAGTGTGGGCTAATGTGCCCTCGAAGAACTCGATCCGTCGGGTTGGTTACCGACGATGTGTTGTTGGACATCGTACTCCGTGCGTGGCGCTACCTCGTATATAATACTGTCCCTCAGACAGTCGGTACCAACCGACGGTACAGTTCGCTCGTCCGTCACGAGCCACAAAATCGCCCGACGTAATCGACTTATGATGACTACAAAGGACCTTATATCGAATAATATCACTTCGAGACGTGGACGCCGCGACAGAATCATGAACTATATTCTTTCTCGTCTGAGACGTAAAATCAACGTAGCTCGCCCTCGGGCGCGCTTCGAACCGGACGGTCGTCCACTCGGTCGCCCGCTCGGAGCGACCGGTCGGGGTCACCACGACCGGGGACGGTCGCGGTGCCCGCGGGTACGTCGGGGCCACGGCCGGAACCTGACAGTCACGCGGTCCGAACGCTTTTGCCACCCCACTCCGGAAGCCCCGGTATGGGTGACTTCGACCTCGACCTCCGCGGTGCCGAGGACCAACTCGACGAGGAAGGGATTCAGGGCGACGTAGTGCTCGGCGTTCTCGACGGCGAGACCGACCCCGACGTGTGGGTCTCGAACGTCGAGTCGGGCAACGTGCTGGTGCTCGCCATCCAGGGCGACCTGAACGAACTGGCGTCGGACTTCGCGCGCGAAGTGAAGGACATCGACGGGAGCCTGATGCACTTCCGGAAGTTCCTCGTCGTCTCGCCGCCGGGGGTCGACATCGACACCGACCGACTGGGCTGAGTTCCCGACCGGCCTTCCGTCGAAGCTACCCCCCGAAGCGGTCGGCCTCTCCGCCACACGCCGCACAGGAGAGGACGTACGTCTCGCCGTCGTCGACGACCTCGTGGGTTCGGTCCGTCTCGTCGCCGCAGTTCGGGCAGGGCTCCGAGACGACCGCCTCGTCGCTCGCCTTGGGAGCGCCGACCGCGAGAACCCGCGCGGGCTCCGAACCGACGGCCCGCGCCCGGTTGGGGTGGTTCGGCGGGACGAAGAACGCCTCACCGGTCTCGACACGGTGTGTCACCTCCGGCGTGTCGACCTCGACCGTGCCGGCGACGACGTAGAACAGTTCCTCGTGCTCGGGGTGGCTGTGGTACCCCCACGGGAGGCGCTCGCCGGGGTCGGCCTCGAACACGTTGAAGCCGAACTCGGTCGCGCCGACCGCCTCGTCGACCTCCCGTTTCGCTCGCGTCGGGTTCGGCGTGTTCGGCAGGTCGTCGACGACGACGTGGCGGTAGCCGCCGGACGGCCCCGACGTGTCGCCGTTGTCGTCGCTGTCGGTGTCTACACCGGCGCCGGCGTCCACGTCGGCCTCCGTGTCGGGGTCGTCGGTCACGGCTTGGAGGACGGGCGGCGACGGGAAAGGTGCGTGGCTTCGGTCTCGCTCGCCGAGTCGACTGACTGATTCGCCGAGTCGACTGACTCGCTGGCTCGACTCACTCAGTCACCCGCGCCGCCGACGAACGTCAAGTAGTGGCCGTCGGGGTCGCGAACGCGGAGTCCGTCCCCGTGTCGGGTGTCGACCTGGACCGCCTCACCGACGCGGTCGGCGACGGCCACGACCGTCGCCTCCGGGTCGGCGACGCGAAGCGCGAGGTCGACGTGTACGCCCCCGCGGGCGTCTGCGAGCCCCAACTGCGGTTCCCACAGTTCGAGGTCGAACGGGCCGGCCAGCCGCACCCGGCGTCGGTTCTCCCCGCGGTCGTACGGTTCGAAGCCGAGCGTCTCGTAGAGTGCGACCGCGGCGTCGAGGTCCTCGACCTCGAGGACGATTTCGAAGATGTCGGTGAGGGGAGGCGCGTCCTCCCTCCGGTCCGCTTCGTCGCCGGCCTCTGGCGGGCCGCTCGCGGGGCTTCGGTCCGCGTTGTCACCGGCCGCAGGCCGGTTGCTTGCCGAGCTTCGCTCGGCGTCGTCGTCGGGTTCCACCCGACTGCTCGCGGAACTCCGTTCCGCGTTGTCGCCCACCTCCACGCAGTGGCCGTCGGGGTCGTCGACGTAGATGGAGCGATAGGAGCCGAACTCGTACTCCTCGGGGTCGAGGTCGGCGAAGCGTTCGCGCCAGGTCTCGAACGCCCCGTTCGGCGTCGAGAACGCGTAGTGGACGTGAAGCCCGCCGCGGGGGACGGCGGTCGGTCGCCGGAGGACGAGCTCCGCGTCGCCGACGCGGAAGACGACCTCGGTATCGGTCTCCCGGACGGGGTCGAGCCCGAGGTGGTCGACGTAGAACGCCCGGGCCCGGTCGAGGTACGTCACTTCGAGGGCGAGGTGTGCGAGCGAGGAGCGCATGCCACCGGGTGTTGGCGGCGACGCGGGATAAACGTCGGCGCCGACGAGAGACGAGCGTCGGTGTCGACAGCGGCCGACACGCCGGCACGGTGCGAAACGGCGGGAACGCGGGGAGGCCCCGCCAGAGGCGTTATGCGCGGCGCCTCCCTAGGACCGGGCATGCCAATGAAGGGCGGCGACGCCGAAATGCGCGTAATCGACGAGTGGGACGGCGGGGCGGGGTGGATTGCTCACCCCGACGAGGCGATGGAGCGCGCGAGCCACGCGCTCGTCTCCGACGGCGACGTGTGGGTCGTCGACCCGGTCGACGCCGACGGGGTCGACGACCTGCTCTCGGGGCTCGGCGACGTGGTCGGGGTCGTCGTCGCGCTCGACCGACACGAGCGCGACTGCGACGCCGTGGCGAAACGTCACGACGTCCCCGTCTACGTCCCCGACTGGATGAGCGGCGTCGCCGACGACTTCGAGGCGTCGGTCGAACGCTTCGGCCGCTCGCTCGGCGACTCCGGCTACCGCGCCATCACCGTCCGCGACACCGGCCTCCCCCGCTGGCAGGAGCTCGGCCTCTACAACGAGGACGAGGGAACCCTCCTCGTCTCCGAGTCCGTGGGGACGGCGGACTTCTTCCGCGCCGCGGGCGAGCGCCTCGGCGTCCACCCCGCCCTGCGCCTGTTCCCGCCGCGACGGACCCTCGGCGGGCTCTCCCCCGAGCGGATTCTCGTCGGCCACGGCGAGGGCGTGTTCGAGGACGCCCCCGAAGCGCTGCGCGACGCGCTCGCCGGCTCCCGCCGGAACGCCGCGGGCCTGTACGGCAAACAGCTGAAGACGCTCGTCTCGGGCTGACGAGGGCGCTGCGGTCGCCCGGACCGAGCGGACTGGACCGGGTAGAACCGGCTGGCCCGAACTGGACCGGACCCGCGGGAACGAGGGCAACGAGGTGTCGCACGGACGACCGGTCGATTCGGCGGTAAGTTTTTGCTGTCGGGGCCGAAAACCGCCGTCGTATGACTGCAGCGTGTCGGCCAGTCGGGGAGGTGCCGACGCGATGACCGTCGAGTTCTCCTCGGACGGCGACGCCGGGCTCCTCGTCACCGACGCCGTCGAGCGGCGCCAGTGTACCCTTCTGACGCCCGGGCCGGTCGACTCGCGTCCGGCCGGAAGCGACGCGTTCAGGTTCCCGGTCGACGCCGCCGTCGCGGTCGAGACCGGCTCGCTCACCCTCCCCAGCGTCGTGGCGACGTTCGTCCGCGACGCGAGCGGGGAGATGCTCGCCGACGTCGACCACTTCGAGCGACACGAGTTCGAGGCGGGCCGGTACGGCGTCGAACTGAGCGCCCCCATCAAGCTGTACCTGCTCGTCGAGGGACCGATGGTCGTCGAGACGACCGGGGACACGACGACCGTCGAACGGGACGGCGACGGCGCGATTCGCGTCGGCGCCCGGTCGTTCCACGACCACCCCGCGGGGACGATTACGACGACCGCGGACCCACACGACGCCATGACCGCCGTCTCCGCGCTGTCCTCGTCGCTGAAGACCACGTCGCCCGAGCGCTCGTTCCCCTCGCTCCGCGGTCATCCGCCGACCATCGAACTCGGCGAGTCGCTCTCGGTGCCCGAGGAACTCACTCCGCCCGACACCGGCGTCCGCATCGAGGTCCCGCCCCGCTTACAGAACGTCTACACGGTCGCACCGCTGGCGTTCTACCTCGGGGCGCGGGTCGAGCCGGGTGCCACCCCCCGCCTCGTCACCGACGACGGGTTCGAACACGCGCTCGACGGCCCACGGGGGTTCCCGGAGACGGTCGCCCGAACCCTGAAACAGGTGTTCTTCCTCGACTGTGTCGTCCGGACCGAGGGCCTCTACACCGTCTCACTCCACGAGCGTCGCGCGGTCGAGGAGGCCGTCGACCTCGACTTCGCGGCGCTCTACGAGCGGTCGCTCCCCGAACAGCTGGCGGCGTACCTCTCGGTCCCCTTCGCCGTGCTCGAAGAACACGTTCCCGACTGGAAGCAGACGACCCGCCTCGACCCGACGCCGGAGAACGTCGAACTGCTCCCCTTCCTCGTCAACGACCTCGCGGTCGTCCTCCCGCCGGAGGGTCGGTCGGTGACGCCCTCGGAGGCCCAGATGGCCGCCATCGACGCGTTCACCCGCGACGACCGTCGCAGGCACGACGCCCACGACACCCGCGACACCGCGGACCCGCTGGTTCGGAGCGCGACGGGGGCCACCTCGGAGTCGGCGGGTCGGACGCCCGGGCCGTCGTTGGTGCAGCCCGCGGGGACGGACTCCCTCGAACAGGTCTGGGCGGGCGCCGACGCGCCGGTCGGTGCGAGCAAGGCCTCCGTGCGCGCGTTCCGAAACCGACTGGAGCGGGGACCGACCGACGGCGACATCGACATCGTCGTCGTCTGCAACGACGACGCGATGGACGAGGAGGGGGACGTGGCGGAGCGAGTGTACGGCAGTCGCGACACGCTCCCCTTCGACGTGCAGGTGTACCACGACCTGTCGACCGCGGCACTCCGTGCGGTGCTCGAAACGGAGGTCGACTTCCTGCACTACATCGGCCACATCGACGACGCCGGATTCGACTGTGCGGACGGCAAACTCGACGTCACCGGCCTCGACCGCGTCGGCGTCGGCGCGTTCTTCCTCAACGCCTGTCGCTCCTACGGGCAGGGGATGGCCCTCCTGGAGCGTGGCGCCGTCGGCGGCGTCGTCACCCTCACGGACGTAATCAACAGCGGCGCGGTCCGCGTCGGCAAGACGATGGCCCGGCTGCTGAACGCGGGGTTCCCGCTACGGCCGGCACTCGACATCTCGAAGGGTCGCTCCATCGTCGGCGGGCAGTACACGGTCGTCGGCGACGGGAACGCGGACATCGTGCAGTCGGACAGTCGGTCGCCCGTCGTGCTCGACCTCGACGTCGACCCGGACGGCGAAATCCGGGCGACGCCGCACCTGTACCCGACGCGGTCCCACGGGATGGGGTCGTTCGCCGGGGTGCCGCTCGGCGACGAGGGGGTCAAACACCTCGTCTCCGGTCCCGTCGACAGCTTCTCCGTCTCGGAAGGGGAGTTGCGCTCGGTCCTGAGCGTCGAGGAACTGCCGGTGCGCTGTGACGGTGAGCTCCACTGGAGCCAGACGTTCGACTTCGACCTGGTCAGGTAGGCGGGCGGCGTTCGGCGTCGCCGTGTGTGTTCACGGTTTCGTCCTCCGGTTCGTTCTGTCGCCTCGTACTACCGGGCCGTCGCTCGCGACTTCGATTCGAGCGGGACGCGACACGAACAGGAGTAGAACAGTCTCGATACGCCGCTACCGATTCAGGGGCCGCCGCAGGTCGTCGCGAATCCGGCCGCCGCGCTCCCGGCCTGTGAGAGCAACAGCAGCATCGTGAACAGGGCGCCGATCATTCGCGGGTTCTCGGTCAGGTACGTCGTCAGGTCGTTGTCTTCCATGACGGATGTGACCTGTACGCATCGCTTATTAAATTATTCTGACATGATTCGTATAGGAATTATGCTGGTGAAAACTCCGGTTAACTGACGCTCACTGTCGATGTATATTAATAATGTGATGTTTCAGCGACATTCGGGGCCACCCACGTCCCGTGGAGTCGGTGTGAAGCGGGGTAGAGCCGAGGGGACAGCCCCCACACGCGACGGCGACGCGGTTATGCGGTCGGGGGCGCAACGCTCGCGCGTGGTGTACGTCACGACGGGACTCGTCGAAGTGTTGCTGGAGCTGGCGGCCGACGCCGAGCCGCGGTCGGCGAGCGTGGTGCTCTCGGCGACGCCCGCCGGGGAGTTCGACCCGCCGCTGGACCTCGACCCCGAGACGCCGGTGCTGACGCACTTCTACCTCCCGGACGCCGGCCGGTCGGTGTCGGCGGTGTTCGGGATGGACCTCGGGACGCCGGCCGGCCGCGGCCGGGCCCGCTTCGTCACTCACCCGCAGGGCGAACTGTCGGTGAGCGAGCGCGACGACCTCGCGGGCGTGGTGCTCGTCGCCGTCCCGCCGTGGGAGGCGTCGTCACTGGCGGCGTTCGACAGGGCGGGCCGACGCCTCGAACTCCACGTCCTCGACGCCGAGCCCCCCGAAGAAGTGGTGGAGGACTGACACCCCCGGCGACGGTCGACTACTCGAGGTAGCCCAGGTCCGTCAACTGCTCCGCGATCTCCTCGAACTCCGACTCGGTCAGTCGGCCGCTGCGCTGGTGCTGGATGACGATGCTTCGTAGCAGGAATCGCACGAGGTCGCTCGTGGACGAGAAACTCGTCCCCTCGATGGTCTCCTCGACGCGCTCGCCGAGCTCCTTCGGAATCGAGACCGTCGTGTAGTCGGTCATGTCGGGTCGAAGGCGGCGACGCCGGATAAGTCCTGCTGGGCGGGACAGACCGCGGGGGCCGTCCCGTCGGCAACTCGGTCCCGGTCCCCCCGCCCGGTCCCCTCGTGGACGGCGAGCGCGACGCCGGCGGCGAACGCGCCGGTGCCGACAGCGAGGCCGACGGTCGACCACACTGTCCGGGGGAATACCGCCTCTCCACCCACTCTTCTCCCTCTCCCGCTCCCGACGGTCGGTTGAAGGGTTTTTCCGGGGGCAGTCCGTACCCGAGCGTGACTATGGCAGCTCGACCCCCACAGAACTCCGATTCGGAGCCGGAGGCGGTCGCGTTCGGCATCGCCGCACTCGCCGGAGAGCTCGACGACGCCGCGGTCGAGTTCCCGACGACGGCCGACCACCTCGTCGCGTCGCTCGACGACCCGTCCATCCCCTACAACGCGTCGGGCAACGGCGTCGCCCTCTCGGCGGCGCTCGGCGAGGTCCCACGGGACCGCTTCGACACCAAGCGCGACCTGCTCGACGCGCTCCACCCCGTCTTCGAGGAGCGACGCCGGTCGGGCGGCGGAAGCGTCGTCGGGCGGCTCCGAGGGATGCTCCCGTTCTGAGGCGGCGACGGCGACGACGCTCGGACCGCGAACGACGGCGGATGGTCCGCGGCCGACCGTCGGTCGACCGGTCGACGACCCAGTCGTTCCGAGCGCCGGCCGGCGACCGCCGAGCGCCTCCGAGCCGCCGGTCGATGCACGTTCGTGAGTATTCCATCCGCGATGGCTCCCGAGGGATTCAAGCCCCTGCACCGACCTCGGTCACACGATGCGACACGACCACCTGCTGTCCGCACACCAGCTCTCGCGGGCGGACGTAGAGGAGGTGCTCTCCCGGGCGGCCGAGGTCGCCGCCGACCCGGCGGCGTTCCGGGATCGACACGCCGGGAAGCTCCTCGCACTCTGCTTCTTCGAGCCGAGCACCCGGACGAAGATGAGCTTCGACGCGGCGATGAAGCGCCTCGGCGGCGACACGGTCGACATGGGGAGCGTCGAGTCCTCGTCGGTGAAGAAAGGCGAGAGCCTCGCCGACACCGTCCGCGTCATCGAAGGGTACGCGGACGGGGTCGTCCTGCGCCACCCCAGCGAGGGCGCGGCGACGATGGCCGCGGAGTTCGTCGACGTGCCGCTGGTCAACGCCGGCGACGGCGCCGGTCAGCACCCGACACAGACCCTCCTCGACCTCTACACCATTAGGGAGACCCACGGGCTGGACGACCTCACCATCGGGGTCATGGGCGACCTGAAGTACGGCCGGACGGTCCACTCGCTGTCGACCGTCCTCACGAACTTCGACGCCCGGCAACACTTCATCAGTCCGGAGTCGCTCCGCCTGCCAAGGGGCGTCCGCTTCGACCTCCACGAGGCCGGCGCACAGGTGCGCGAACACACCGACCTCGACGAGGTGCTCCCCGAACTCGACGTGCTGTACGTCACGCGCATCCAGCGCGAGCGGTTCCCCGACGAGAACGAGTACCACACCGTCGCCGGTCAGTACCGCATCGACGCCGAGACGCTGGAGGCGGCGAAGGACGACCTCACCGTGATGCATCCGCTCCCGCGCGTCGACGAAATCGCTCCCGAAGTCGACGACACCGACCACGCGCGTTACTTCGAACAGGCCCACAACGGCGTTCCCGTTCGCATGGCGCTGCTGGACCTGCTCCTGGAGGAAGGCGAATGAGCGACACCGACAAACAACTGCGCGTCTCGAAGATTCGCAACGGCACCGTCATCGACCACGTCACCGGCGGGCAGGCGCTGAACGTCCTCGCCATCCTCGGTATCGACGGCGCCGGCGGCGAGTCGGTGAGCATCGGGATGAACGTCCCGAGCGACCGACTCGGCCGGAAGGACGTGGTGAAGGTCGAGGACCGCGAACTGAGCCAGTCGGAGGTCGACGTGCTGTCGCTCATCGCCCCGGAGGCGACCATCAACATCGTCCGCGACTACGAGGTGGTCGAGAAACTGCGCGTCGAACGCCCCGAGCGCGTCACGGGCCTGCTCACCTGTCCGAACCGCAACTGCATCTCCAACGCGAACGAGCCGGTCGACTCGCGGTTCGACGTGGTCGACGACGGCGTGCGCTGTGGCTACTGTGGGACCATCGTCCGCGACGACATCGCCGACCACCTGAGCGTGTCGTAGGTCACGAACGCGGCACACCGCGACCGGTCGTCCCGTCGGTCGAAACCGCTTTGCTTCGCTCCCGCCTACCGCCGACCATGTCACGGAACGCGACGCTCGTGCTGCTGTTGACACTCTCGGCCCTGCTGTATCTCGTCTTCGCCAACGGAAACGGGGAGCCGGTCGAGATAACCGTCGACCGCGAGGGGACGGCGTAGAGAGGGTCGGACGCGGCGTGTGGAGAGTCGGACGCCGCTCGTCGGAAGCCCGACGCTCACTCGATGCCGTGCTCGATGCTCGGCTCCAGTTGGGTCTCCATGCAGGCGGTGTCCCAGACGGCCCACGTCTCGGCGATTCGGCCGCCGTCGAGACGGTGAATCACGATGCCGTCCACCTCGATGTGCTGGCCCGTCGGCTCGTAGTCGCCCCACCAGCCGTCGTGGGTGCCGCGTTGGGTCGCGCGGACGACCACGCGGTCGTCGGTGGCGATGAGGTCGTGAATCTCGACGGTGAGGTCGGGGAACGCCCGCCGCACCTCCCTCATGAACGCTTCGAACCCGTCGGGGCCGAACACGTCCGGCGAGGCGGGGTCGTGGCGGACGTAGTCGGTCGTCAGCAGTTCCTCGGCGACGGCGAGGTCACCCTCGCCGACGAGTTCGGTGAAGAACCGCCGGACGACGGCCTCGTTCTCCGCGGTCCGGTCGGCGTCGAGTACTGTCATGTGGTACCACCGTGCTCGTTCTACGCGTCCCGAGAGCATAAGTCGGCGCCGGGGACCGGTTCGTCCGGTGAGGGTCGTCCCGAGACGAACGACTTAGGCACGACCCGGTCCAAGCCCGGTCCATGTACGGGGTCGTCACGCGCAACGCCGGCGAGGTGGACTGGTCGACGTTCGAACGCGGCTTCTACGAGGTGAAAGACGTCACCGGTCGGCCGGCCGAGCCGTTGCCGAACGCCGTCAACATGGTGTCCTGCTTCGGCGACAACCGCGCCGCCGCCGACGACCCCGACCTCGTTCCGGTGAACGACGTCGGCGAGCCGGCGAACCGCGACCGCGACTACTTCGACTGGGCGTACGTCTGTCCGACTCACGAGGCCTACCGCGAGGGGCTCCTCGAAATCGTCGAGGACTGCGCCGAACAGAACGAGGACGTGCGCCTCGACGACGTCGGATTCCCCCGCGAGGGGTACTGTCGCTGTGACCGCTGCGAGCGGCTGTTCGCCGAGAGCGACGACGAGGACTGGTACGACTGGCGTGCCTCCGTCATCTCCGAGTTTGTCGCCGAGGCGGCCTCGCGGATTCCGGGCCGGACGTACCTCACGCTGTACCCCGACCCGTACCCGGGCCACCTCTACCGACGCGCCGGCCTCGACGTCGACGCCCTCGCCGAGCACGTCGACGAGTTCGTCGTCCCGCTGTACGACACCGCGTACGAGACGACCTACTGGCTGGAGACCGCCGCTCGCGGGTTCCAGAGTCTGCTCGGCTGGAAACCGGAGGGTCCGGGTGCCGACGGGGTCGCGGGCGTCCTCCCCTCGGGCGAGTCGGTCCGCGACGACGGCACCCCGTTCTCGGTCGAACTGTACGCCGTCGAGGTCGACATCGACGCCCTCGTCCACGCGACGGAGGTGGCCGAGGCGTACGCGAACGGCGTGTTCTTCGGCTACGACGCGAGCAACGCCGCCGCGGCGGTTCGCCGGAAGGACGCGGACCGCCGGGAGGGCGTGAGCCACGGGGAGCCCGGGGGCGGGGGCGGCGGCGACGGAGAGTAGTGTTCGGGACGCCCGGCCCGAGAGCCTCCCCGCTCAGCTCAACGGACCGTACGACAGCGCCCAGATGACCACGAAGCCGAGGGTCGCAACGAGAATCGCGAGGGCGAACAGCCCGTACATCAGTCGGCGCTGTCCCTTGGTGGGTTCCGCCATGTCGCGTACGTAGGTACGGTCGGGCTTATACTGTCGGCCTCGGAACCGTCGACCGAACTGTTTTGCCCCTGCACGAGCAATGCTAGCCCATGGCACAGGAACTGGCGGCGACCTCGCGCTGTCTCGGCTGTGGCTACAGGGCGCCTTCCGGGGTGGAGGAGTGGGACCACGTCGACTCCCCGCCGCTCGGCGAACTGACGCGCTGTCCGGAGTGCGGGTCGACGAACGTGACGACCGGCCGGTGAGGACGGCCGTCCGGGCGGCTCTCCGCGCCGCCTACCGCGTCGCCTACCGCGCCGTCAACCCGCCGTCGACCGGAATCGCGGCGCCGGTGACGAACGAGGCGTCGTCCGAACAGAGCCAGACGACGCTCGCCGCGATCTCCGCGGGGTCGGCCATACGACCGACCGGCTCCAGTTGCGTCATCGCCTCGGCCGCCGCCTCGTCGCCGCCCCCGTAACGCTCGACCATCGGCGTGTCGACGACGCCGGGACAGACGGCGTTGACGCGGACGCCTTCCGTCGCGTACTCCAACGCGGTCGTCCGCGTGAGGCCGACGACCCCGTGCTTGCTCGCGACGTACGGCGCGATGCCTTCGAACCCGACGAGCCCCGCGACCGACGCGACGTTGACCACCGCGCCGCCGCGCTCGAGCAGGTGTGGGAGGGCGTGTTTCGTCCCGTAGAACACCCCGGAGAGGTTGACCCCGAGGACGCGCGCCCAGTCGGCCGCGGTCTGCTCGCCGGTCGGTGCGTTCGTCCCCTCGACCCCGGCGTTGTTGACGACGAAGTCGAGCCCGCCGAACGCGTCGACCGCGGCCGCGACCGCGTCGGCGACGGCGTCCTCGTCGCTCACGTCGGCCGCGACGAACACGGCCTCACCGCCGACCTCCTCGATTCGGTCCACCGTCTCCGCGCCGCCCGTCTCGTCCACGTCGACACAACAGACCTTCGCACCCTCCGACGCGAACCGCCGTGCGATCTCCCGTCCGATACCGCTCCCGGCGCCCGTGACGAGCGCCACCGTTCCGTCGATTCCGTTCATCCTGTGCTCCTGTCGCGGTCGACTCGACTGTCGCCGCTACCGGAGGCTACGCGGCCGGCGAGTAAATCCGTCACCGCGATTCCCGGCCCCCGAGAGTCGCCCCAACCTCTGCGACCGTCCACAACGGACTTCCCCTCCCCCTGTGAACCACCGAGGTATGTCTACACAGCGCGTCATCGTCGACACCGACACGGCCGGCGACGACACGCAGGCGATTCTCCTGTCCGTCCTCTCGGAGCGAGCGACCGTCGAGGGGCTGACGATGGTCGCCGGCAACGTCGAGTTCGACAGGGAGGTCGAGAACGCGAAGTACACGCTCGAACTGGCGGACGCCGCCGACGACGTACCCGTCTACGAGGGCGCACGACAACCACTCCTGAAGGAGTACGAACACGCCGACTACGTCCACGGCGAGGGCGGCCTCGGGGGCGACCTCTTTCCCGAGACGGGAATCGACTCCGCCGAGGGGTTCGGTCCCGACTTCATCGTCGAGACCGCTCGCGACCACCCCGGGGAGGTGTCGTTGCTATGTATCGGCCCGCTGACCAACGTCGCGCTGGCGCTCCGGCGCGAGCCCGAGTTGAACGAGTTGCTCGACGAGGTGTGGGTGATGGGCGGGGCCGTAAACTGCGGCGGCAACGTCACGCCCGCCGCGGAGTACAACTTCTGGGTCGACCCGGACGCGGCGAAGGTCGCCCTCCGGGAGTTGGACGTCCACCTCGTCGACTGGGGGCTCTGTCTCGAGGCCTCGCTGATTCCGGGCGAGGACTTCGAGCGCATCCGCGGCTACGACACGGAGCTCTCGGAGTTTTTCCTCGAACTCGCCGGGCCCGTCCGCGAGTTCACCCGCGACGAACAGGGCGTCGACGGCGCCACCTCGCCGGACACGCTCGCGGCGGCCTGCATGCTCGCGCCCGAACTCCGCGAGGAGGTCGGCACCTACCACGCGGACGTGGACGAACGCGAGGGGTTGACCCGCGGGTACAGCACGGTCGACGTCGACGGCGTCACCGACGGGGAAGCACGCACGACGGTCGTTCACGAGGCCGACCACGACCTGTTCTTGGCGATGGTCGACGGGCTACTGGAGGAACGGGACCCGGACCGACCGCTCTGAGTTCGGGGCGCGGACCGACCGATTCGGCTCCGACCGGAGCGGACGGTTCGAACCCGGACCGAACTACGCCCCGTCCTTCCGTCGTTTGACGACCAGCACGACCAGGACGACGAGGGCGATAATCGGCGACAGCAGCGTCAGGATAATCGAGAGCGCGTGGAGCAGGTCCCACACCGCGTAGGCGACCCCCTCGGTGAACTTGCTCACGACCCCGACGGCTCCTCGGCCGGGCGGCTCTCCCGACGGTAGGCTCGGACGGCGTCCTCGCAGGCCCGCATGGCCTCGTAGCGCTCCGACTCGTCGAGCGAGACGGTCTCGACGACGTGCCAGCCGGCGTCACGCACCAACGCCTTCACCCAGCGGTCGGTGCCGAGCAACAGCGCCTCCGTCGCCCCCTCGTTTGCGTCCGCGGCGTTCTCCCCGGGGTCGACGGCGACGGCCAGTTCGACGCTGTTCGCGCGATTCAGCTTCGCGACCTCGCCGTCGGTGAGCGGTCGGTCCGGCAGCGAGTCGAGGATGCTCATGCTCTCGGGTTCGTCGGCCCAGGAGTTGACCCTTCCGACGGCCGTCGACGTGTCCGACGGCCGCCGTGGGTGCCGGGAGTCTCGCGATATCCCACCGATACCTCGTCGACACCCCGACGAAGTCGAAAAGCTTCTTTCGCGCGCCCCGCCACGGGAGGACATGTCGCGTCGCGCCGCCGACCGTCTCGACCGGGTCGTCGACACCGCCGAGCGTGCCGTCGACGGCCGGGTCGACCGCACGACCGCCGCGGTCGTCGGCCTCGCCGCCCTCGCGCTCCTCCTCCGACTCGTCGACCTGGGGGGCCGGCCCTTCCACTGGGGGGAGGGTCGCGTCGGCTACTGGACGCTTCGCTACCTCGAGACCGGCGCCTTCGAGTACCGCCCCGTCGCCGGCGGGCCGCTCCTCTACATCGTCGACCGGTGGGTGTTCGCGCTCCTCGGCGCGAGCGACGCGAGCGCCCGGCTCGTCGTCGCGCTCGTCGGCGGCCTCCTCCCGCTCGCGGCCCTGCTCTACCGTCACCGGCTCCGCGACGACGAGACCGTCGTCCTCGCGGTCGTCCTCGCGGTCAGTCCGACGCTCGTCTACTACTCCCGGGCGCTCCGGGGCGACGTGCCCCTCGCCGCGTTCGCCTTCGTCGCCGTCGGCGCGGTCCTGTACGCGCTCGACCGCGGGGAGGAACGGGCGCTCTACCCCGCCGCCGTCGCGGCGGGACTCGCCTTCGCCGCGAGCGGGTTCGTCGTCACGACGCTCGTCTGCGTCCTCCTCGCCGCGGTCCTCGTCGTCGACCACGCCCGAGTCGCCCGCGCGGGTCGGGCCGCGACGGTCGACCGCGCCGAGGCCGCCGCCCGACGACTCGACGACTGGGTGACGCCGGCCGCCCGGTCGTTCCTGCTGTTCGTGGGTGTCTGGGTCGTCTTCTACGCGCCGCGGTCGGCCCCCGGCGAAGGATTCGACCTCGCCGACCCCGTCGGGTGGCTTCGGGCGCTGGAGGCGACGCTCGTCGTCCCCGTCCAGCGTTTCGTCGGCGTCCGAGTCGACAACCGGCTCCGCACCGGCGCCGGACACCCGCTTCTCGACTTCCTGATGGGGTACGCCGACCTGCTGGCGACGCTCGCACTCCCGACGCTCGGCCTCGCCGTCGGCGCCTTCTTCTACGACCGGTATCGGCCGGGGACGCGCCCGCTGGTCGCCTTCTGCTCGTTCTGGGCGGGGCTGTCGCTGTTTTTCTTCCCGGTGACGGCCGAACAGCTCGCGCCGTGGGTCGTGGTGCACACCCTCGTCCCGCTCTCGGTGCCGGCCGCCGTCGGCGCCGCGGCGCTCCTCCGGTTCGGTCGCCGCGCGGCCGGCGACCGGGACGCCGGGCGGACGCTCGTCGCGACACTGCTCGTCGTCGGCGTCCTGCTCCACGTCGGCAGCGTCGCGGCGTGGGGGACCTACGGCCCCAGCGACCGGGACAACCACCTCGCCCAGTACGGCCAGCCGGCGGACGACCTCGACCCGCTCGTCGCGAACGCTTCGGCCGCCATCGAAGGGAACGACGCTGTCGACGTGGTGTACGTCGGCGAGGCGTACTACACCAGCCCGAACGACCCCCGACAGCCGCCCGTCGGGACGGCGTGGGGGAACCGCCTGCCGCTCCCGTGGTACTTCGAGCGGATGGGCGCCGAGACCGCGAGCGTCCGCGCCCCCGGAGAACTGTCGTCGTCGCCGCCGGTCGTCGTCGCCGAGCCACAGTACGCGGACGACCTACGGGAGCCGCTGTCGGAGTACCGTGTCGACCGCTATCGGCTGGGGCTCTGGAACCGCGAGGTCGTGGTGTTCACGCGGCGGTAGCGCCCGGGGGCAGACGGCGTGGCGCCGCGCGCGGCCGCCAATCGCCGAGACGTAGGCCCCGTACTCTCGACAACGCGTCGTCGGAGGGCGCCTCCGTGGGCCCGGAGTCCCGCCCGTTGGAGTCGATACGGTCGGCGTCACCGTCACGAGGGACCCGCTCTTCGTCCCCTGGGCGGGCCTGGTTCCGGCGCCCGGGCCCGATTCTGACTCCTGGGCCTGGTTCTGACTCCTGGCCCCGACTCTGGCCGGAATCCGCGTGCAGTTCCACGCACACGCCGGTCGAGGACGGAATCGAGGAGAGAACGGAGAGAGAAGAAGAAGCGGTCAGCGAGACCGCACGGCGAGCGAGCGTCTTACCGGAAGCCCATCGCTTCGATCTGCTCTTGATAGCGATTGCGGATGGTGACCTCCGTCACCTGCGCCACGTCGGCGACCTCGCGCTGGGTCTTCTTCTCGTTGCAGAGCAGGGAGGCGGCGTAGATGGCGGCGGCGGCGAAGCCGGTCGGGGACTTGCCGGAGAGCAGGCCCTGCTCGGCCGAGACGTCGATGATTTCGGTCGCCTTCGCCTGCACCTCCTCGCTGAGGCCGAGGGCGGAGGCGAAGCGGGGGACGAACTGCTTTGGGTCGACGGGTTTCAGCTCGAGGCCGAGCTCCTGGGAGATGTAGCGGTAGGTGCGGCCAATCTCCTTCTGCGGGACGCGCGAGACCTCCGCGACCTCGTCGAGGCTCCGCGGGATGCCCTCCTGTCGGCACGCCGCGTACAGCGCGCTGGTGGCGACGCCCTCGATGGAGCGCCCGCGGATGAGGTCCTCGTTGAGCGCGCGGCGGTAGATGACCGAGGCGACCTCGCGGACCGAGCGCGGCACGCCGAGCGCGGAGGCCATCCGGTCGATTTCGGAGAGCGCGAACTGGAGGTTGCGTTCGCCGGCGTCCTTCGTGCGGATGCGCTCCTGCCACTTGCGCAGGCGGTGCATCTGCGAGCGCTTCTCCGACGACAGGGACCGACCGTAGGCGTCCTTGTCCTTCCAGTCGATGGTCGTCGTCAGCCCGCGGTCGTGCATCGTCTCGGTGATGGGCGCCCCGACACGCGACTTCGACTGGCGCTCGGAGTGGTTGAACGCGCGCCACTCGGGTCCGCGGTCGATGGTCTGCTCGTCGAGCACGAGTCCGCAGTCGTCACAGACGAGTTCCCCCTGGTCCGCGTCCGTGATGACCTCGGAGGACCCACACTCCGGACAGTCGACCGACTCGTCCTGCTGTGTCTCCGGCTCCGTCTCCGTGGCTCGCTGGCGCTGACGGGTTGGACGCTCCATATAAACCTTGTGGGTGGGGGAAGGTTTAAACCTTTGTAACAGTCGCCATTTAGATACTTTCTGTTCGATTCTTGCCGAGTAGAGGAGAAAGGAAGCCATAGGGCGGTGAAAACCGGCTCTTCGATGAGATGAACCTGAATCTATCTGTTCGCGTCCGCTACCTGTCTGACGCCTGTCGACGTCGAACCGTGACGACCCGGACGCGGGCGTTTTCGTATAACCACTGTGCATTCACGAAGACTTTTGTATTACCAAAGTATATCCCCTGACACGCCATGAGCACCACCCACGTCCCGGACGCCGAGGCCCCCGTCGGCTGTCGCCGTGCCCAAGTCACCCCCGTCGAGATAGCGGCGACGGACCTCGAGTCGACCGCGGCCGACTACCTCCGGTCGCTGAAGGCCGAACTCGGAGCGGACGGCTACCAGCCGGCGGCCGTCCGTGCGAGCGCGGCGTTCGAGACCGACTGCTCGCTCGCGACCCAGCGCGAGGTCGACCGCCTGCGCGACTTCGTCGCCGCGGCCGCCCTCCTCGGCGCCGGACGACTCACCGTCGAGGTGGAGGACGCGACGTGTGACGCCGCGAAACTCACGCCCGCGCTCCGGGCGCTGGCGGAACGCGCCGGCCGCGAGGGCGTCCGACTGACGGTGGAGGGGGACGCGGACGTGAACCTCGACTTCGACCGGGACCGCCCGAACGCGTCACAGTCGGCTCGATAATGGCCAGCAAGCGGGCGCTGGAGGGTCGACTCGCGGTCGTCGCCGGCTTCGAGGACCCGCGTGCGTCCCTCGAACAGTACCCGACGCCGCCGGACGTCGCCGCCCACCTCGTCCACCTCGCCGACCTCCACGGCGACGTGGACGGCCGGACCGTCGTCGACCTCGGGGCGGGGACCGGGATGCTCGCCCTCGGCGCCGCTCTCCGAGGGCCCGCCCGGGTCGTCGGCGTCGAACTCGACCGTGCCGCCCTCGAGACGGCACGCGAGAACGAGCGTCGGGTCGGGTCGATGACGCCCGTCCACTGGGTGCAGGCCGACGCCACCCGGCCGCCGCTCGCCATCGACGAGCCGACGACCGTGCTGATGAACCCGCCCTTCGGCGCTCAGGACGGCGCCCGCGGGGCGGACCGCGCGTTCCTCCTCGCGGCCGCCGACCTCGCCGCTGTCTCTTACTCGGTCCACAACGCCGGGAGCCGCGAGTTCGTCGAGGCGCTCGTCGCCGACGAGGGGGGCGAGGTCACCCACGCGTTCGCCGTCGACTTCGCGGTCGACCACCAGTTCGACTTCCACGAGTCGGAGCGCCGCGAACTGGAGACGGAAGTGTACCGCATCGAGTGGGGCTGACCGGTCCGACCGTGCCGACGGTCGAACGACGCCGACCGTCGAGTGACGCCGACGGTCGACCGTGTCGACTGCCGGGAGAGGGTCGGACGGTGGGCGGCCGACGGATTCGATGGTCGACGGTCGACGGCCGACGAACTCAACGGCCGACGGATTCGATGGCCGATGGGGTCGACGACCGACGGACTCGGTAGTCGGTGACGAGCCTGCGACTACCGATACTTCTCGGCCTTCGCGACCCGCACCCGTGTCTCGCCGCGGGTCGCGACCAGCCGCTTTCCCTCGTGTGTGAGCGTCAGCCCTTCGAGCGTCACCGACTCGTTCTTCGCCGGCATGGGTGCCCGTGCGGACTCCTCGCCGTGTCTGACGACGAGGAGGAACCGGTTACGCTCGGCGACGACTGTCACGTTCCGCCCGTCGACGACGGGTTCCGCGGTCGCCGGCGAGGAGGTGTACACCGGCACCTCGCGGCCGCGGGCGGAGAGGTTCACGCGGTAGACGGGGTCGGCGCCGGCCGGGACCCAGCCGGAGCGCTTCGCGACGACCCGTTCGCGCCAGCCGACCCCGCCGAGGCGGACCGGCGCCGACCCGGTGAACGCGAGCCGCGACTTCTTGACGGCGGTGAACCAGATGCCGCGCTCGCGGCTCCGGACGATGACGCCGGAGGTGTTCACCGTCGTCGTCTCGCCGAACGCCTCCACGTCGACGACGGAGACCATCGCGTTCTGGACGTTCTCGGCGTAGGTCACCTCGTAGTCGTTCACCTTCACGGCCCGGTTGGGGAGGTCGTCGTCGGCGACGGTGAGCAGGTTGACGCCGACGGCGGGACCGGCCATCGCCGCCGTCGAGAGCACGAGGACGCTCATCGCGGCCTGTTTCCCCGTGAGCGTCCCGAGGGACGCCCGGGCGGACCCGCCGGAGCCGGACCCCCATCCCGGGACGGAGACGTTCTGAAACAGCCGCCGACCGTCGGCGGTCGCCGCCGCGGTGACGACGGCGGCGAGCAGGGTGACGAGTGCCAACCCGCCCGCCCGGTAGAGGACGAAGGTACCGCTCCCCCGGAACCAGTACACCGCCCAGAACGACTGCGAGACCGTAAACAGGAGCGCACCGGTGAACAGCCGGAGCGCCGACGGGAAGGAATCCCCCCGGCGGTCGGCGAGCCACAGTGCGAACAGCGCGCCGAGGAGGAAACCGAGTGCGTGCCCCTGGAGCGCGATGTCGGCGAACCACGGCGTCGAGAACACCGGCTGGCTGGAGAATGTGGAGACGGGTCGGACGAACGCCCCCCAGGTGAGGTCGAGCACGCGTCCGGCGACGAACGCCAACACCGTCGCGTACGGGTAGTACAGGAGTGCGAACCCGGCGAAGGCGTACACGACGCCCGAGAACCCGATGACGGGGCCGAGCCCGAACAGGGAGGTGAGTACGCCGACGACGAGCACGACCGTCGGGAAGACGACGAACGCCCGGACGTAGGGGTTCGCGTGCCACGCCCCGAACGACGAGGCGCCGCGCTTGCGAGGGAAGTGTCCGAAGGCGTACTCGGCGACGACGGCGAAAGTGACCGTCCCGACGAGGTTGCCGACGAGGTGACCCGGCCCGGAGTGTGCGAACGCGGACGTCAACATCCCGGTCGGGTAGAAGAACGACCACGCGGTGAACGGAATCACCGTCGGTGCGAACCAGTGGTCGAGGCCGTCCTGTAGCGTGAGATACACCGTCAGGACGAACGCGACGGTGAGGAGCGTCCCCCACGGCACGCCGAAGAGAAAGCGCGACCGGAGCCGGTGGCTCCACTCGCCGTCGGGGCGGTCGAGCCGGTGCACCAGGGCCAGCGCCAGGACGAACGCGGCGACGACGGCGAGCTGCTGGAGCGGGAGCCAGTCGGGTACCGCGACCATGTGTTTCCCTACCACCGCGGCGTCTTGAACTCGCTGGTAGTCGGCCGCCGTCGACCCTCGGCGTGGCCCGCCGAAGGGGGTCGGCCCGCTCGGAGCGGACCGGGCGAGTCCGGCCGCACCGCGGCGAGAACGCGGCGCCGTGGCTCACGGAACGCCGGTCGGGGGGCGGAATCGGGAAACGGGTCCGGGTTACAGCTTCGACTCGGCGTCGTCGGCGAGTTCCTGCATCCGCTTGCCGACGCGGCCGGCGTTCGAGAACTCGTCGTCGCTCATCGCCGTCGCGAGGGCGTTACCGAGGACGAAGACGGCGTGCTTGTGTTCGCTCTTCGACTTGTGGACGTGCGAGGGGTCGACGGCCAACTGCTCGTACGGCTCGAACAGAGCCGAGTCGACCTCCTCCCGGGAGCGGAAATGCTCCATGATGACGACCATCTGTTCGTGGAGCTCCAGCAGTTCGTCCTTGTGCATACCCGCCCGTATGCACGTCCTCCCTTTAAGAATTACTTGCGCCCCGGTCACACGTCGCGACGGGCCCGTCCTCGAAGGTCTCAGAAGACGTACTCGTCCTCGTGGCCCATCATCCCGTCGTCCTCGAACCCGGGCTCGTTGTCGTCGTCCATCGGTCCGCTCGTCTTGTACGCCTTCATCCCCGTCGAGAGCAACTCCTCGACCGCGTCCTCGCGGTCGACGAACTCCCCCTGCTCGACCATCTGGGCGATCCGCATCTCGAGGTGTTCGGGGACGGTGATTTCGACTTTCGGCATCTGAACGGGCGTGGCTTTGAAGAGGGCACATTTAAAACTACCGGGGCGGTTCTCGCGCTGTCGGAGCTTTTGATTTACTCGATAGAAATCGGTTTTCTGTTCGGCAACCTAATTTTCCGTCACGGCGAACTCGACGCCGGCCGGGGACGGAGGGGCTCTCCTGCTCTCCGCCCGTTTCTCCACCGCCCGGACGCTCACACCCGAGTTCTCTCGTTTCCGCCGTCTCTTACGCCCCGGCCGTCTCGGTCCCGACCACACCCAAGTCGACACCGATAGGTGACCGCAGACGTTGGGTTCGGTATGGTAACCGACGTCACCGGTCTGTACGAGGAGTTCGGCGACGAGCGCCTCCCGCCGGGACAACGACTGACGGAGCGGTTCCCGGTCCTCTCGAAGAGCGGGACGCCGTCGTGGGACCGCGACTCGTGGACGTTCGACGCCTGGGGAGCGGTCGAGAACGAGCTCTCGCTCTCCTTCGAGGAGTTCACCGACCTCCCCAGCGAGACCCAGCGCCAGGACTTTCACTGCGTGACGGGCTGGAGCAAGTTCGACTGTGCGTTCACCGGCGTCACCTTCCCGACGCTCGCCGACCGGGTCGGCGTCGACCCCGACGCCGTCCACGTCATGTTCCACGCGATGGACGGGTACACGACGAACCTCCCGCTCGAGGACTGCGCGCGCGACGAGGTGCTGTTCGTCTACGAGTACGACGGTGAGCCCCTCCCCGCCGACCACGGCGGCCCGCTCCGGGTCGTCACCCCACACAAGTACGCCTACAAGGGCGCGAAGTGGGTGAACGGCGTCGAGTTCCTCACCGACCCCGAGCGGGGGTACTGGGAGAAGCGGGGCTACTCGAACACGGCGAACCCGTGGGACGAGGAGCGCTACAGTTAGTCCGAACGGGACGGCGAATCGCCCGACGGGACTCCTCGGTCGGGGAGGGCTTTTATCCTCGGGGACAGTACCTCGTGACATGATTTCACTCGACGATGCGGTCACCGCCCGGCTCGAATCACACGGTGCGCGCTTCGAGGTGCTCATCGACCCCGACGCGGCGCTCGCGATGAAACGCGGCGAGTTCGACGGCGACCTCCAGGACGTCATCGCAGCCGAGGACGTGTTCGAGGACGCCTCCCGCGGCGACCGACCCGCCGAGGAGGACCTCAAGAAGGTGTTCGACACCACCGACCCCCTCGAAATCATCCCCGAAGTGGTCGAACGCGGGGAGATTCAGATCACGGCCGAGCAGCGCCGCGAGATGCAGGAGCAGAAGCGAAAGCAGCTCATCAACACCATCGCGCGCAACGCGGTGAACCCGCAGATGGACGACGCCCCGCACCCGCCCGACCGCATCGAACGCGCGCTCGAACAGGCCGGCTTCCGCGTCGACCCGATGGAGCAGGTCGAGACCCAGGTCGACGACGCGCTCGACGCCCTTCGCCCGGTGCTCCCCATCCGCTTCGCCGAGATCACCGTCGCGGTCAACATCCCGGCGCAGTACGCCGGCAAGGCGCAGGCGCGGGTGCGGAGCTTCGGCGACCTCGAGCGCGAGGAGTGGCAGGCCGACGGCTCGTGGGTCGGGGTAATGACGTTCCCCGCCGGGATGCAGAACGACTTCTACGACCTCGTGAACGAGCACACCAGCGGCGAGGCCGAGACGCGAATCATCAAAGACGAGGACGAGATCGGCACGCGGTAGGCCGGCGGTCCGATTCTGCGACGGCGGCCCGCTCGGCTGGCTGATGGCCGGCCTCGTCTCGGGAAGCCTTCTGACACCTCTCGCGGGCGACGTCGGACTCGTCGTCTACGCCGCGCCGTAGAGCGTGAAGACGCACGTCGAGGCGGGTCGACGGGTGTCTCGACGACGAGAACATCGAAGCGGCCGCCGTACGGGTGAGACGGAAGAACGGACCGAACTGAGCGACCGTCGCCGACTACCCCTTCTTGAAGCCGACGAGGAAGCCGGCGGTGAACCCGCCCGAGATGGAGAGCGTCGAGAGGATGGTCATCACCCAGTCCGGCGGGGCACCGTTGGTGGCCTGCTGGCTGGTCTTCACGAACCCGGCGGTCAGTCGCTCCCAGTCCACCGAGAGAATCTCCCGGGACTCGAGGAACTTGAACAGCGCGAGTTCGAGCCCGACGATGACTGCGACGAGCTTCGCGACCTTCTTCGCCGCGAAGCCGACGATTCCGCCCACCACGGCGCCCGACCCGGCCTCGATACCGAGTTGGCGCACGTCGACGAGCTGGAGAGGCACCTCTAGCATAGTCGAGGGTATGTCGATTCAAAATAAATTCTTTTCGCCTGATGTCTGACGGGCGTCGGACCGGTCGGTGAGCGTCGCTGGCTCACGGCTTCGCCGTTCGCCTCTCCGAGGTGTTCGCTGCGCTCGCACCTCGTATCCGTTCGCCGAGGACGCCGAGAACACGGTCGCTAACGCTCCCTGCTCCCGGCTCGCTGCTCTGCCGACTCGCTCCGCTCGTCGACAACACGGTCGGACGGTTCGCTTCGCTCACCGTCCTCCCTGCCCTCGGCTCGCTGGCTCACGGCTCCGCCGTTCGCCCCTCCGAGGTGCTCGCTCGGCTCGCACCTCGCATTCGCTCGCCGAGGACGCCGAGAAGCTTCAATATCCGCCGTGCCCTACGCGCGCACATGGAACACGGAATCGAGGTGGAGAACGCCCGTCCCTGAGGTCGTGGGCGTCGACATCAGCGGTCGCCACGAGGAGGCCGGCGAGTACCTGATGGTCGCCGCCGCCGTCCACGCCGACGTGGACTCCGACCGCATCCGGAGCGTGCTCGGGGTTGGGTTCGCGACGAGTCGGGAGGGGCCGACCCTCGACGCGACGCTTGCCGTGGCCGGCGAGGCGGTGTCGGAACTCCCGACGGTGCCGAAGGGACCCGTCGTCACCGAACACGGCGAGTTCTACGAGGAGCCAGCCGGCACGGTCGCCCTCTCGTTCCGACCGGGGTTCAAGTACATCGAGAGCATAGCCGAACGGGAGACCGTGCAGGCCGCACACCACGCCGCGTACGCCGCCCGGGAGTTGGTCCGATGAGCCGCGCCGTCGTCGCAAAGCGCGTCGACTCCGGTCGCGCCGACCTGAGCGAAATCGTCGAACTCGCCGAGGCCGCCGGCTACGACGTCGTCGCCACCCTCACCCAGTCCCGCGAGGAGGACGCCGCCTACCACATCGGCGAGGGGAAGGCCGACGAACTCGCGCGAGTCGTCGCCGACAGCGGCGCCGAGGTCGTCATCTTCGACAACAGCCTCGGCCCCTACCAGACGTACAACCTCGGCGGGAAGTTCCCCGAGGGCGTCGAAGTGCTGGACCGATTCACCCTCATCCTCGAGATATTCGGTCAGCGCGCCCAGACCCGGAAGGCTCAGCTCCAGGTCGAACTCGCCGAACTGCGCTACGAACTCCCGCGCGCCGAAGCGAAGGCCTCGCTCGCGAAGCGCGACGAGCGCCCGGGGTTCATGGGGCTCGGCGAGTACGACGAGAGCCGCGAACAGGACATCAAAAAGCAGATTTCGACCATCAAGCGGGAGCTGGACCGCATCGCCGAGCAGGAGGAGAGCCGGCGCGAACAGCGCCGCGAGTCCGGCTTCGACCTCGTCGCGCTCGCCGGCTACACGAACGCCGGGAAGTCCACGCTCCTGCGCCGGCTCGCGTCGGACCTCGACGTGGACCAGAACGAGGAACTCCACCCGGACCTCGACCCGACCGCCGAGTCCGAGGACCGGCTGTTCACCACGCTGGGAACGACGACCCGCCGCGCCGACACCGGGAAGCGCGACGTACTGCTCACCGACACCGTCGGGTTCGTCTCGAACCTCCCACACTGGCTCGTCGAGTCGTTCAAGTCCACCCTCGACTCGGTGTACAGAGCCGACCTCGTCCTCCTCGTCGTCGACGCCAGCGAGTCCGTCGAGGAGATGCGCGAGAAGCTCGTCACCTGTCACGACACCCTCTACGAGCGCAACGAGGCGCCCATCGTCACCGTCCTCAACAAGGTCGACAAAGTGCCGCCCGAGGAGCTCGAAGAGAAGAAGAAGGCGCTGTCGGCGCTCGCACCGAACCCGGTGAGCGTCTCGGCGGCCACGGGCGAGAACGTCGAGGCGCTCTCCGCCCGAATCGAGACCGAACTCCCCGAGTGGCAACAGGAACGACTCCTCCTGCCGATGACCGACCGGACGATGAGCGTCGTCTCGTGGGTCCACGACCACGGCCACGTCGAGCGCGAGGAGTACGAGGGAGACCACGTCGTGCTGGAGTTCGAGGCCAAACCCGCCATCGTCGAGCGCGCCCGCGCGAAGGCCGCCGACCTCGCGACCGTCGAATCGAACTGAGGCCGACGGCCTCGCCCGTCGTGCCGACCGCCGAGTAACCCGTTCCAAACCGACACCG
This sequence comes from Halobium salinum, assembly GCF_026586625.1. Classification (GTDB taxonomy): domain Archaea; phylum Halobacteriota; class Halobacteria; order Halobacteriales; family Haloferacaceae; genus Halobium; species Halobium salinum. The sequence goes on from NZ_JAODIW010000010.1 coordinate 252,500, forward strand.
TCACGTCCGCTAACCAGTCATTACTTATGCAGACGGGTGTGGTCGGTACGAGCGATGAGAGAGAGTGGTGTGTTCCACGTGGTGTGTCGCGAGTGCCGGACGGAGTCGGTGGTCGACCGACGGGCCGACGCGGAGACGGTCGCCGAGAGCCACCGCTCGGCGGTCGGTCACCGGGTCGAGTTCGCGCGCGTCGAGTGAGCGGCCGTCGGCCGGTGGTCAGCGGTCGACTGTCGACGTCCGACGGTCGATAGCCGGCGGCCGGCAGTCGGTGGGTTTCAACACCGGTCGGGCCGACCGGCGAGTATGGTAGTCGACGAGGAGGAGAGCGGAGGCGACGAGTTCGACGGGCGCAGGAGCCTGTTGGCGGAGGTGGCTCGCGAGGGCGGCGAGCGTGCGCTCGAGTCGTTCCGCGAGGTCGTCACCGTGGAGACGAAAGAGGGACCGCTCGACAGCGTGACCGAGGTCGACCGCGCGGTTCAACGCCACGTCGCCGACCGCGTCGCCGACGCGTTCCCCGACGACGCGCTGGTGGGCGAAGAGGACGGCGCCGAGAAGGAGATTCCCGAAACGGGGTACGCGTGGGTCGTCGACCCCATCGACGGGACGAACAACTACGTCGCCGGCAACCGCAACTGGACGACGAGCGTCGCGCTCGTCCGCGACGGCGCCGTCGTCGGCGCCGTCAACCGGGCTCCGGCCCTCGGCGAGTCCTACGTCGCGCTCGGGAACGGGTCGACGCGGAGCGACGGTCCCTGCACCACCAGCGACCGCGCCGACCTGGCGACGTTCACCGTCGACCCCGTCTTCGGCCTCTCCCCGGCCCACCGGACGGGGCTAGCGGCGGTGACGGGCGTCGTCGCGAACCGGCTCGGCGACCTTCGGCGGGTGGGAAGCGGCCAGCTAACCCTGTCGATGGTCGCCGCCGGCGAACTGGACGCCGCCGTCTCGACGGTGTCGCTCCCGCCGTGGGACACGCGCGCCGGCGTCTACCTCGTCCGCGAGGCCGGGGGCGTCGTCACCGACCTCGCCGGCGAGCGCTGGACGGGCGCCTCGGAGAGTCTACTCGTGTCGAACGGCCGAGCGCACGACGAGTTGGTCGAGGCGTTCGGCGGGCTGTAAGGGGCAGTCGGTGGGAGTCGGCGTGAGAACGGCGAAGCGCCGCCGGCGCGCCGACTCAGCCGAGGCGTTCGACGATGGCCGTCAGGTCCTCTTTGCTCTGGACGCCGACGACGCGCTCTGCGGGCTCGCCGTTCGCGAAGAACTGGAGCGTCGGTACCGACCGCACGCCCTCCTCCTTCGCGAGCGCCTGGAGTTCGTCGATGTCGACCTTCGCGACGACCGCGTCGGTCTCCGCGGCGATCTCCTTCACCGTCGGCTCCAGCATGTTGCACGGGCCACACCAGTCGGCGTAGTAGTCCACGAGGACGATCTCGTGGGTCGAAACGAGCTCCTGCAGGTGGTCGGCGCTCTCGACGTGAATCGGCGCGCCAGTCTGCTGAGTTTCGCTCATCGACGAGTGGTTACAGCGCCGACCGTTTAACTATTCAGCCCGTATGCCGGCGGCGCGCACGACCGGGAAATCGCGATGTGGTCCCGCCGGAGCGGGGTCCCGTCGATCACTCGAAGCCGAGCGGCGGTCACTCGACCGTGTACGAGAGCACGACGCCGTCGTCCAGCCTGTCGACCGCCTCCAGTGTGAGCCGCGGAAACGCCTCGACGAACCCCTCCCCGTCGGCGAGCGTGGGCGCGTCCCGGCCGCCGACGACCATCGACCCGACGTACACCGAGAGTTCGTCGACCAGGTCGGCCTCGAACAGCGAGAAGATGAGTTCGCCGCCCCCTTCGACCATCAGCCGGTCGAGCCCCCGCGATTCGAGGCGCTCGAACGCGCCCGGGAGGTCGACCCGGTCGTCGCCGGCGACGACGACGACCCCGCCGCGCTCGCGGAGCGCCTCGACGCGCTCCTCGGGGGCGGCCTCGCTCACGAGGAGGTACGTCGTCGCCGCGTCGTCGAGGATTCGGGCGTCCGGCGGCGTCCGGGCCGTCGAGTCCGCGACGACGCGGGCGGGGTTCCCCGGTCGGCCGTTCTTGAGCCGCTCGACGCGTCGGTCCTCCACGTCGAGGGCGAGTCGCGGGTCGTCTGCGAGCACGGTACCGACGCCGACCATCACGCCGTCGGCGGCCGCACGGACCCGGTCCACCCGGTCGAAGTCCTCGGGCCCGCTAATCTTCAGCTGGGTGCGCCGTCGGGAGGCCAGCTTCCCGTCGACGCTCGTCGCCGCGTTGACCACGACGTGCATGGTGTTCGAGTGGCCATGTGCGGGTCGGCGACATTGGCGTTTCGGTGCGGCGGGCGCCGGCCCGCCGAGACCGTCGATTCGTCGGGCGACGGTGCGCGGAATCGCCGGCTCGTCCGGCAGTCCCCGGTCTACAGCAGGCGCCGTGCGAGGCCGGCGAGGAGTAGGAGGAGCGTCCCGCCGCCGATTTCGAGTGGCCCGAGCGGCACGTCCGGCGCGCGCTCTCGCAGGTCCGACACCGGGGCGAGCAGGCCACCCGAGGACTCGTTCGCCGTCGACGAGTTCGCGTCCGTCGTGGCGGCCGCGTCGACCGTCCCGACGGTGGTCGGCGTCGGCTCGGCTGTGGGGGTCGATGTGGGAGCCACCGTCGGCGTCGGCTCCGCGGTAGTCGGCGTCGGTTCGGGCGTCGGGGTCGGCGTCGGTGTCGCGTTCGGGTCGCCACCGACGTAGGCCGTGTGGGAGACTCCCTCCCCGCCGAAGCGAATCTCGAAGGCGGTCCGTCCCGTCACGTCGCCGAAGTCGAACGTCGCGGACGCCGTTCCGGCCTCGGAGACCGTCACCGTCTGGCGTTTCACGAACAGATTGTCGACCGACCTGGAGACGGCTCGGACGTTCAGCCGCGTCCCCGGAGCGAGCGTCGTCCCGATGTCGACGCGCTGGCCGCCCGCCGCCTCGACGACCAGCGGGTCTCCCCCGACGCCGATTCGGCGCTTCTTCACCGTGACGGTACGCGTGCGTCGCTCCGTCTCGCCGGCCGCGACGTAGGGGTTCTTCGACCCGTCGACGGTGAACTGGGTCCGGAAGCTGTCGCCGGGTTCGGCGTCGAAGTCGTCCGTGTCGAGGACGAGGTACAGCCGCTCGTCGGCGGTGAACAGCCGGCCCGACTGGATATCGACGAAGCGCCGCCCCTGATTGAACCGTTCGGTCGAGACGGAGAGCCGGACGCCGTCGGTCGCCTGTTGGACGTCGTCGACGGTCCGGACGTAGCCGGAGAGTCCGGTCGCGTCGACCCGTGCGACGAGGTAGTCGCCCCGCGCGACCGCCGCCGTCTCGGAGGCGTTCGTCGAGAGCGCCGTCGCGTTCGCCATGACGGCCTCGAGCGACCCCGTCGAGGTCCCGCGCGGTGCGGTGTAGAGGGTGAGGCCGCGAGTCTCCCGCTCCTCGAGTTCGAGCACGCCGATGTCCGTCAGCCCGCCGTCGACCCGGGTGAAGACCCGGTAGGTCCCCGTGTCCACGGGTGCCTCGAGCGTCGGGGTCTCCCGGGTGGCGCTCACCAGCGTGGCGTTCGGCACCGAGAACACCTCTTCGGCGGACGCACCGCGCCAGCCACCCGCCTCGTAGGTGTTCATGTGAATCGTGACCCGCTCTCCTTGCTTCCCGCGGATGGTGAGGTTCACCCGATAGTTCACCGCCTCGGTGCCGACCTGTACGCGGGCCTGATTGGAGCCGTCGAGCTCGACGGTGAACGTCGCGACGTCGCCCACCTGTTCGACGGCCGTCCCGGTGCCGACGGTGACACTCGTGCTCCCGGTGCTCCCGGTACCGGCACCGCCGACGTACACCGAACCGAGGACGAGGGCGACGAGCAGGAGCGACCGGAACCGACGTGGAGGGGGTGACGGGGACATCGGTGACTGTTAGTATACAATTAACTAACTGTCACAAATACGTACCGGTCAGAAATTTTATTTTCCGAGGTGAGACGCTCGGAGTCCCAGCCAGGTCCGGCCTGACCATCGAATCGGGCCTCGGAGTCGAGCGGCCGCGGTCGGCGACCCACCGGAGAGACGCGACGCTTTTCCCGTCACCGTGGCTACCTCCGGCAAATGAGCCAGCGAAACGACGTCGCCCCGAGCACCGTCTCGATATCGCTCGTCGATTACGGGGTCGAGGTGGAGTACCTCGACGGTCGGACCGCGGTGTACCGCGGAGTTCCCCAGAAGCGCGAGGGGTCGGTGACGACCGCCCCGGGCAAGGAGACCCACGTACTCGTCACCGACCCGACGGAGACGGAGGGCGTGATGCTGTACGTCAACGACTACAAGACCGACGACGACATCCTCGAGGGCTCCGGCGTCGGGCGCATCCTCCTCGACGGGGACGAAGAGGAGGAGGTGTTCCCGGGCGTGACGGTCCACCGGTTGGGGAGCGAGCGCACCGAGGTGACGGCGGACCCCGAAGTCGCCCGCGGCCGCGTCTTCGTCTTCGCCGAGGACGACTGGAGCGAACAGAGCTACGAGATCGTCTCGTCCGACGAGGCGGGAGCTGACGAGCCGAGCGGCGAGGACGCGGGCGAGTCGAGCGACGCAGACACGACAGAGTCGAGCGACGCGACCGACGCCGACGAGGGAGTCTGAACGGTGGCCCTCAGAAAGGCGTGGCGGACCCTCGACGCCTCGACCGTCGGGAGCGCTCCCGAGCGCTACGGCTACTACGAACTCGGCGACGGGTCGGGCGAGCGAATCGGCCGCGGCGTCGGCGTCCTCCGCGACGAGTTGAAGGAGGTGATGGCCTACGGGGACGCGGCGCAGGTGCGATGGGAGGCGGCGACGTCGAGGGAGCACGCCGAGCGAATCGCCGAGAGCCACGAGTAAGACGAGTCGGGTTCGAGCGGTCGTCGCGCGCCGACGCCGACGCTGCCTCCGACTCAGCGGAGCCGCCACACCAGTTTGTTGACCGCCTCGCCCGTCCCGACCGCCCAGAGGTCCGAGGCGACGGCGTAGGTGAAGTACAGCGGCGAGGCGTCGGGTGCGACCTCCACGATTCGCACGCCGGCGGCGGACTGCCCTGGCTCGACGAGCTCGCCGTCGTAGGCCGGTCGCCCCTCGAACTCGCCCGGGAGTTCGAGTCGGCGGGCGAACGACCGACCGAGCGCGTCGGTGAGCGCCATCCCGCCGACCCCGCCCACGTCCGCGACGATGGGGATGGCGGAGTCGTTCGCCACCGAGAGGTCGACGACGGCGTACTCGACGCCCTCGGGTCTGTCGAACTCCGGCACCTCGTCGACGAACGCCACGTCCGCCACCCGCGCGGTGATGCCGGCGACGCGGGCCTCCTCGCCGACGCCGGGGACGTTCCGGAAGGTCTGAGTCAGCGTCGCGGGCGTCTCCGCGGCCGAGACCACGTCGACGGCCGCCTCCGGGAGCGCCTCGAAGTCGGCCGGCAGCCGGCGCACGGACGGCGTGACGTGCAACGTCGGCGCGGGAGCGTCGACCGGAATCTCGAACGTCGCCGTCGCGGTCTGCATCTCCCCGGGTGCGAGTGCGAGCCCGCCGAAGTTCGCGAGCAACTCGGGGCTGAAGAAGTCCTCTACGTCGTGGCGCTCGCCGGTCCCGTCGTCGAGTTCGAACGCGTCGAACCCCAGCGCGAGGTACGCGTCGTCGACGTTCCTGAAGGCATACCGGAGCCGGTAGAAGGTCATCCCCTCGTCCGGTTCGAGTTCGACGGTGCCGCGCTGGAGCGTCGGGATGGTCGTGGCCTCGGTGACGAGGAACTCGAGCGACGGATACTCGACGGTTTGCCCGACGATGGCGGCGTCGCCGCCGCCCGCGACGGCGTCCGTCCCGCCGCCGGCTACGTCACCGTCGGTCGCGCCGTCGCCGCTCGCCGTCGCGTTCCCCCCTGCGGACTCGTTCTCGCTCGCGTTTCCCGGCGACGGGTCGCCACCCCCGGCCCCACAGCCCGCCAGCGTCGCGACCGCCGCGACCCCACCCGCCCGAACGAAGTCTCTCCTGGTGAATCGGGGTGTCATCTTCGAGCGGAGTACGCAATCGTCGATTATAGGCTTTGTACGGTGAGGTGTCCTCCGAACCGAACGTCACGGGAGCCGGAGAGTCGGCCGGAGGTCACTGGAGGTACGACGGGTCCTCCGCGTCGCACGTCTTCTCGTGCTGTCGGGCGTCATCCTGGGCGTCGAAGAGGAGGCCGCACTTCTCGCACTCGTACCACGTCGCCTCCTCCTTCTGGGTCGTGGTGACCATACGCACACCTCGGACGGGGCGGAACAAAACGGTTGCCCCACCCGTGACGGCGCCGGACCGAGCCGAGCGCAAACCCGCGGTGACGGGGTCGCCTCCCCGGGGCCAACGCTAAAGCGGGGGCCACGCCAACGGTCGGCCATGAGCGACGATTCCGGACTCGAACTCAGCGTCCGCGGCGCCGAGAAGCGCGACGCGGGCCGGGGAATCGCCCGGCTCCCGCAGTCGGCGATGCAGGCGCTCTCCGTCATCAGCGGCGACACCGTCGTCGTCGCCGGCGAGCGCGAGACGGTGGCGAAGGTGTGGCCCGGCCGCGGCCTCGCCGAGGAGGGGACGGTGCTCGTCGACGCCGACACGCGTGGCAACGCGGGGGTCCACATCGGCGACACCGTTCGGGTCAGAAAAGAGGACGTCGAGGAGGCGGACGCCGTCACCCTCGCCGCCCCCGACGACCTCTCGAACACGAGCCGGGACGTCGTCGTCGAGGCCGTCCGGCGCGAACTGCTGAACCGCCCGCTCCACGCCGAGGAGCGGGTTCGCATCGAACGTCTCGGCGGCAGTGCGTTCGTGGTCGAGCGCACCTCTCCCGACGGAATCGTGAGCGTCACCGACGAGACGCGCGTGGAGGTGGCCTTCGCCGACGACACGGTCCGCTCCGGGTCCGGGCCGGGCGCCGGGTCGCGGACGACGGGAACGGGGTCGGCCCCGAGTTCCACCTCGTCCTCGTCTTCGGCCTCGAACGTCGACGGGGCGTCGGGAGCGGGGTCCTCCGGCGGCGGCCGAGCATCGGGAGCGGGGGCAGGGGCAGGGTCCACGTCGGAGTCGGGGAGGGCCGCCAACCACCAGCGCACGGGCGTCAGCTACGAGGACATCGGCGGGCTGGACGAAGAACTCGAACTCGTTCGCGAGATGATAGAGCTCCCCCTCTCCGAGCCGGAGCTGTTCACTCGGCTCGGCGTCGAACCGCCGAAGGGCGTCCTCCTCCACGGGCCGCCCGGCACGGGGAAGACGCTCATCGCGAAGGCCGTCGCCAACGAGGTCGACGCGCACTTCATCTCCGTCTCGGGGCCCGAAATCGTCTCGAAGTACAAGGGAGACAGCGAGGAGCGCCTGCGCGAGACGTTCGCCGAGGCCCGGAACGAGGCGCCCACCGTCGTCTTCTTCGACGAAATCGACTCCATCGGCGGGAAGCGCGACGAGGGCGGCGACATGGAGGACCGCATCGTCGGCCAACTCCTCTCGCTGATGGACGGTCTGGAGGGCCGTGGCGAGGTCGTCGTCATCGGCGCCACGAACCGCGTCGACGACCTCGACCCGGCGCTCCGACGCGGCGGGCGCTTCGACCGCGAAATCGAAATCGGCGTCCCGGGCGAGGCCGGCCGGCGGGAGATTCTCGACGTCCACACCCGAAACATGCCCCTCGCGGACGACGTGGACCTCGACCGCGTCGCCGACCGCACCTACGGGTTCGTCGGCGCCGACCTCGAGTCGCTGGCGAAGGAGGCGGCGATGACGGCGCTCCGACGACTCCGTCGGGGGAGCGGACCCGAGAAACCCCGGAGCGTCGGCGTCGGCGACGGTGACCGGGGCGAGGACGAAGACGAGGGCGACGGCGCCGACGGGGAGTCGGCGGATGCGCACGGGGAGGGAGACGACGACACCCGGTCGGCGACCGGCATCGCCATCGACGACCTGCAGGTCACCCGGAGCGACTTCGACGCGGCCATGGCGAGCGTCGAGCCCAGCGCGATGCGGGAGTACGTCGCCGAACAGCCGAGTACGACGTACGCCGACGTGGGCGGGCTGGACGAGGCGAAGGCGACGCTTCAGCGGTCGGTGACGTGGCCGCTGACCTACGGCCCGCTGTTCGACGCCGCCAACGCCGACCCGCCGACGGGCGTCCTCCTGCACGGCCCGCCGGGCACCGGGAAGACGCTGCTCGCGAAGGCCATCGCCGGCGAGACCGGCGTCAACTTCATCCACGTCGCCGGCCCCGAACTGCTCGACCGGTACGTCGGCGAGTCCGAGAAGGCCGTCCGGAAGGTGTTCGAGCGCGCCCGACAGGCCGCCCCGGCCATCGTCTTCTTCGACGAGATAGACGCCATCGCGACGACCAGAGACGGCGGCGGGAGCGACTCCGGCGTCGGCGAGCGCGTCGTCTCCCAACTCCTGACCGAACTCGACCGGCTCTCCGAGAACCCGAACCTCGTCGTCCTCGCGGCCACCAATCGGAAGCCCGCGCTCGACCCGGCGCTCCTGCGGCCCGGCCGCCTCGAGTCCCACGTCGAAGTGCCGGCGCCCGACGAGGCCGGCCGCCGGAAGATATTCGCCGTCCACACCGCCGACAAGCCCCTCGCGGACGACGTGGACCTCGACGACCTCGCGAGCCGGACCGCGAACTACACCGGCGCCGACGTGCAGGCCGTCTGCCGGGAGGCCGCGATGCTCGCCATCAAGGACGTGACCGAGCGCTACGAGGGCGAGACGGCGAACGAGCACGCCGACGAGGTGGTGCTCCGCGACGAACACTTCGAGGCCGCGCTCGACACCGTGTCGCCGACGCTGGCCTGACGCCGGCGAGGTCGGCTAAACCGCCGTCGACGTGCTCGCCGAGGAGCCGCCCGAGGACTCTCCCCTCGTCGGCCGCGAGAACGTCCTCGTCACGCCTACGGAGCCGGTACTCGGAGGCCTCCCGCGAGGAGCTGAACCGGGCCACGTCGCCGACGTGGCCCGCGTGGTCCGCGGCGACAAACCCTATGCGTCGACGGTCCTTCGCGGCGGGTATGCAGGTCGACGACGAGACGAGACGCGCCGTCGCGTTCGGCGGAGCACTGGTGATGACGGGGGTCCTCCTGGTCGCGGTCGCGGTCGCCGTCTCGCTGACCGAGGCGCCCGGCGACGGGGTGCTCTTTCTCATGCCCTACTTCGTGGGTACCGTGGGCGCGTTCTTCCTGTTCGGCGGGGGCGTCGCCGTGGTTGGCAGACTCAGGCGTCGGTGAATCAGTCGACACCGCCGTCGGTACGTGGGTGGACCATCCGACACCGGCGGTTCCCGAGGCCAACCCGCCCTCCGAACTGTCGCCCCGAACGCCGGCTATTTGTGCCTCGGTGTCACCCCACCAGTATGGACGACGACCTCCTGCCCGAGGAAGCCCGGGACCGACTGACGACGACCTGCCGGACCGCCGTCGGCGACAGCCTGCGCTCGCTGACGTACTTCAACCGCTTCGACTACCAGCAGTTGTACCTCCGCTCGGACCTCGAACGCGACGCCGACCTCAGCTCCTTCATCGGCAACGAGTGGCACGATTTCAAGACCACGCAGGACGCGTACCGCGGCTCCGAACTCGGGGAGTATCGCTACACCATCCGCGTGTTCGAGAACGGCTACCTCGTCCGTATCACGCTCGAAGACTCGGGCGTGTTCGTGACGACGGACGGCATCACGATGCAGGACTTCGAGGCGTTGTCGGCGGCGGTGGTCGAGACGCTGAACGAGTGGGAGTGAAGCGACGCGTCGACGCGTCGGACACCGCGCCGACGTGTCGACGGCGAGATACAGCTATGCCGGCTCCCCGCCAATCGATACCGTCATGCACGGACGCGTCGGCGGTGACGAGTGGTGAGGTCGCAGTCGTGGCCCCGCAAGGTGAAGCGCGAGGTCGACTACATCACGGGGAGCCCGCTCGGACCGTTCAAGTGGCTGATGCGGGCCGTGCTCCGGACCGCGTTCGTCGTCGTCGCCCTCGGGGTTCCCATCCTGCTGTACAACGAGCCCGAACGGATGCGGGCGCTGGCGGACGGCCCCGTCGTGTTCGACGAGGTGCACGGTCTCGCACTGAGCGTGCTGACGACGGAGCTGGGACTCCTCCTCGGTATCGTCGCGCTGCTGGCGTTCGTCGCGCCGTTCCTCCCGGACCGGCGGACCGACGGAGGGCCGTACTGACCCCGAAATCAGTCCCAGAACGACTGCGTCCGCGCGTACTGGCGCTCCTGTGAGAGGATATCGCGGTAGAAGTCCTCCTCGTTCTCACGGAGCTTCGAGATGATGCGCGCCGCGTTGTGCGGACCGACCCCCCGAGCGGCCATCGCGACCACGGCCTGCTTCCCGTGGCCCTGCACGAGACTCGCCGACTGGTACGCCCGTTCGGTCATGCGCTCCTGTTCCTCGTCCTTCTCGGGCGCGCGGACGGCCTTCACGACCTCCTCGGCCCACGGGTTGAGCGCGGCGATTCTCGTCGACCCGCAGTCGGGACACTCCGGCTGGTCGGGCACTCGCCGCACCTTCGTCTTGCGCTGCCAGTCCTGGCAGTGCAGACAGAAGAGGATGACCCGGTCGTCCTGGATGCGCTCCTTGATGGCCTCGATGACGCTGGCGTCGGCGTTCTCGGGCACCAGCAACTCCCGGCCCGACGAGCGGCCCGCGACCCCGATGGGGGTGCGCTCCCGCGCGGTGACGAGTTCGAGGTCACCGTCATGGAGTCGACGGAGCACGTCGGCGGTCTCCTCGACGGCGAGGTCGCGGTGGAACACCTCCCGGACCGCCTCGTCGTAGACGGGGGTATCTTTGAGCGCGGCCATGAGTCGGTCGGCGCCGAAGCGGCTGTTCCCCTGGTAGCGTTTGAGCGCGCCGAACTTCGCGGCCACCTGCGCGAGGGTGAACTTCAGCGAGTCGGAGTTCTTCAGCGCGAGTTCGAGCAGCGCCTCGACGTGGTCGGGGTCGGTCGATTCGAGCACGTCGACCACGTCGTGCGGACCGGTCCGGGGCGGGACCTCCAACTCGATGCGGTAGGGGTCGACCTCCATCCCGACCGACGACCCGGTGCGCTGGCCGAGCAGGGCCGAGATGACTCGGCCGAGCGTCTCGTTCACTGTGTGCCCGAAAGCGGCGTCGACGACGACCGACCGGCCCTGTCCCTCGACGACGACGCGGTCGTGGGTCGGCATCGGGTGTCCGGACGCCACCTGTCGCTCGACGGGTTCGAGCGCCGTCTCGACGGTGCGTTCGTCGCTCGGGTAGCGCCCGAGGAACTGCCGGGCTACGGAAGCGAGGTCGCCGCCGGACTCGAACTGCGGGGCGGCCACGTCACGCATCTCTCCGACCTCGCCGGCGACGGCCATCGGGACCGGAATCTCGCGGCCGGTCCACGACGGCACCTCGCCGGCCGGGTCTTCGATGGGCGCGACGTTTACTCTCCCTTCCTCCTCGTCGATGTCGTTGATGCGCCACATCTCGCCGCGCTGGATGAACACCTCCCCCGGCTGGGCGAAGTTGACGACGAAGCGCTCGTCGAGGGTGCCTATCTGCCGCCGGGAGGACATGTCGTTGACCTCGTACGTCTCCTCGTCGGGAATCATCGAGAGGTTGGCGTAGAAGTACTGCCACGTCCCGCCCGACTTCTCGATGCGGTCGGCCTCCTCGTCGAGCCACACCAGCCGGCTCTTCGACACCTCGCGCACCACGTCGCGGAACGTCTCCTCGGTCAGGTCGCGGAACGGGTAGGCACGGGTGAGGAGTTCGTAGGCCTCTCTCGCCGAGACGTCGCCGACGTCCATCACCATCCCGACGATCTGGTTCGCGACCACGTCGAGGCTCCCGTGGTGGATGTTCGCGGGTTCGACCTCGTCGGCCTCGGCGCGGCGGGCGATGGCCAGCGCCTCCATCGTATCGTCTGGGCTGGCCGTGACCACGGTCCCGCGGCTGACGGCGCCCTCCCGGTGGCCCGCGCGCCCGACGCGTTGGAGCAGGCGGGCCACTTCACGAGGACTGTTGTACTGGACGACGTGGTCGACGCGCCCGACGTCGATGCCGAGTTCCATCGAGGAGGTGCAGATGAGGCCGTCCAGCTCGCCCGACTTGAACGCGTCCTCGACCTCGATGCGGGCGTCGGTCGACAGCGACCCGTGGTGGATACCGACCGGCTCGTCGATGGTCTTGAAGCGCGAGCCGAGCGCCTCGGCGGTCTGTCGGGTGTTGACGAATATCAGCGTCGACTCGTGCTCGCGCACGAGGTCCCGGATGACTCGGACGTGGCTCGCCACCTCGTCGTCGGTGGCGAGTTTCCCCGCCAGTCGCTCGTCCTCCGGCGTCACCTCGGGCCGGACGACGGTGAAGTCGACCGAACTCCCGGCGTCGACCTCCACGACCGCGTAGTCGCGGTCGGCGTTGTGGTCGGAGCGCCGAGGGTCGTCCTGGTACCCCGTGAGGAACTTCGCGACCTCTTCGGGGGAGCCGACGGTGGCGGAGAGGCCGATGCGCTGGAACGGCCCCGAGAGCACCTGGAGGCGTTCGAGCCCGACCGTCATCTGTGCCCCGCGCTTCGACGAGGCCAACTCGTGTACTTCGTCGACGACGACGTGGTGTACGTCCCGGAGGGCCTTCCGGAGCTTCTTCCCCGTCAGCATCGCCTGTAGCGTCTCGGGCGTCGTGACGAGCACGTCCGGCGGGTCGTCCGCCTGCTTGCTCCGCTGGTACTGGGTCGTGTCCCCGTGGCGCACCTGCACGTCGAGGTCGAGGTAGTCGCCCCACCAGTCGAGACGCTCGCGCATGTCGCGGTTGAGCGCCCGGAGCGGGGTGATGTACAGCGCCGAGATGCCCTCTCGGGGGTCGGCCTCGGCGATAGAATCGAAGACGGGGAGCATCGCCGTCTCCGTCTTCCCCGTGCCGGTGGGCGCGAGGACGAGCGCGTTACGCCCCGCGGCGAGCGGCGGGATGGCCCGGCGCTGTGGCTCCGTCGGGGTGGAGAAGCCGCGCTCGGAGAGGGCGTCCCGGACGCGAGAGCCGAGGTGCGTGAACGCGTCCGCACCGTCGGCCAGCTCCTGTTTCGACATTCGACTTCGCTAGCGGTTTCTGGGGGTTAAGCCCTCCGCTCGCGGTACATTGGCGGCTGTAGGCCGGCGGAGATTCTCGGCGCCTCCCGACACCGAGAGTCTCCGAGCGGGTACTCAGAAGTCGAGGAACCGGGCGCCGAGGCCGAGCAGGACGATGAGGATGCCCAGCACCGAGAGGCCCGGAATCGGGAGGCCGAAGACCGCGAGCAACAGCCCGATGACGACGACGATGGTGGATGCTTTCATCGGCTCGGTGTTCGCCCGCTTGCCCGTAAGGCGTTGGGGCCGAGAGGGCGTCGCCGAGACCGACGGCGGCCGCTCGCGTCTAGACGCGCCGATAATCCCCCAACCGCGTCCCGTCGAGCAGGTACGCCTCCGCCGACGCCAGCCCGTCGGGGAGGAACGGCGCGAGGAAGCCCTGACCGTCGACGTTCACCCACGTCCCGCCCGAACGGTCGTTGAACGCCGGGAAGACGACGAGTTCCGGGTCGTTCCAGTCGAGGTCGGCGGCGTCGACCTCGAAGTGTTCGGCGAACGGCTCCCGGCGAAGCGGGCCGCGGAGCCACGCGGGTTCGACGCGGCTCCCGCCCACCGAGTCGGTGAGCTTCACCGCGGGGTGTTCGTGGCCCATGCAGACGGTCGAGGCGGCGAGTACGTCCTCGCTCGGCCACGTGTGGCCGTGGACGAACGCCACGTCGCCGACGACGTGGCCGGCGCCGTCGCGGACGTCGAGACGGTCGCCGAACTCGTCGGCGACGCCGCCGTCGTGGTTCCCCTTCACGAGCGTGAACGGGACGCGGTCGGTGACGGCGTCGACGAGGGCGTCGAGCTCCTCGCGCTCGTCGCCGCGGGAGGCGCCGATACGGTGGCCGAGGTCGCCGAGCACGACGAGACGGTCGGCGTCGGTTCGGTCGAGCAGGGCGAGCAGGCGGTCGCGGCGGGTGACGGCGTTGCTCTCCAATTCGACCCCGCGCTCGTAGCGCAGGGCGTCCTCGATACCGGCGTGGTAGTCGGCGACGACGAGCGCCGTCTCACCGTCGTGGTCGCCGCCGAGGGTGGCGACGGCGGCCGGCTCGCCTGGGACGGGTTCGACCGCGGTGTGACTCCCCTCCACGGCCACGTCAGATGGCCTTCAGCGAGTCCTCGCCGGGCTCGTAACATTTCCCGCTCATCAGGGCGTCCTGGATGGCGTCGTCGGCGTCCTCGGGGTCCGCGCCGTAGCGCTCGACGAGCGCCGCGACGACGTTCTCGCGGGCGGCGCCGTCGCCGTCGTCCAGTTCGTCCATGATGTCGACGGCCGTAGATTCGAGGTCGACGTCGGCGGCGTCAGGGGTGCCCTCGGCGTCGGCCTCGTCGGTCTCCGCGGTCGCGGTGTCGGTGTCGGCTCCGGAGTCCTCGCTGCCCGCGTCGAAGTCCCCGAGGTCGCCGTCGCCGGTGGCGTCGGTCGCCTCTGCGGGTTCGGCGGCCGCGTCGGCGTCCGCGCTCGCGGCCTCGGCGTCGACGGTCGAACCGGTGGAGGCCGCACTCGACGTACCGCCAGTAGCGGCCTTCTCGTCTTCGTCCCCGTCGCCGCCGTCGGCCTCCTCGGTCAGGTCGTCGGCGTCGGGTACGTCGATGTCGGCCTCGCCGGGGTCGGCCACGTCGTTCCCCGTCGAGAACTCGGTGCCGAACTCCGCTTCGACCTCGCGGCGTTCGTCGTCGTCGAGTTCGTACATCCCGTCGTCGTCCGACCCGGCCGTCTCGGCCGCCTCGGCGGGTTCGGCCGCCGTCGACTCGTCCTCGTCGACGAGCGACCCGGTGGAGGCGGCGTCGTCGGCCCTCGCGGCGGCCGGCTCCGACTCGCTCCCGTCGCCGGCGTCGGCTCCCGCATCGAAGTCGCCCAAGTCGTCACTCGCGGCGCCGGGGTCCGCCGCTTCGGCGGGCTCGGCGGCCCCCGATTCGGTGTCGACCGTCGACCCCGTCGAGGCGGCGCTGGACGCGTCTCCGCTCGCCGAATCGGCGGCGCTCGTATCGGCCGCGGGCTCGTCCGCGACCGTCTCGGTCGGCGTCGCCTCGTCGGTCCCGGTCGCCTCGGCGGGTTCGGCGGCCGTTTCGTCGCCGGCGGCGTCCGCGTCGAGGGTCGACCCCGTCGAGGCGGCGCTCGTCGCGTCCGCGGTCGCCGGTCCGTCGGTATCGGTCGCATCGCTCGCGTCTGCCGAACCGCTCGCGTCGGCGCCGCCCGTGGTCGTCTCGGGGTCGCTCGACTCCGGCGTCGCCGCCTCGGCGGGTTCGGCCGCCGTCGACTCGTCCTCGTCGACGAGCGCCCCGGTGGAGGCGGCGTCGGCCGCGCCTGCGGCGGCCGGTTCGTCCGCATCTTCGGCCGACGACGGTTCGGCTGCGGCGGCGTCGAGGTCGACGCCCTCCGGGAGCGCGCCGAGGTCGGCGCTGCCGCCCTCGTCGGGAGCGACGTTCAGACCCCGGACCTCGTCGCGCTCCCCGGCGACGACTTCGAGTGCGTCGACGGCGAGTTGGCGAACCGCCTCCAGATAGGCCGTCGTCGTCCCGTAGTGGTCGATTGCGTACGGGACGCCCGTCGCGAGCGAGGACTGGACGCCCGCGGCTTCGAGGGCGTCGCGCAGGTCGTCGCCGCGCAGGTCCGAGGCGACCGCGTCGCGCATCACCGCGAGGCGGTGGAGGGTGGACTCGGCGGTCGTGACGAGCCACCGGTCGCGAGTCTCGGCGTCGACAGAGTTGAGGCTCTCCGGGCGGACCGAGGTGTAGATGCGGTCGCTGTCCTCCGGCTGAAACGTCCGGGCCTTCCCGGTGAGCGCGACGAACGCGGGCGGCGTGGTGCGTTCTAAGTACGCCTGCTCGTCGGGCTGGTACTGGCCGGCGTAGGTGACGAACGGGCCGGTCGCGTCGACGACGCGGCCCCGGACGATGTCCTCGTTGACGGACTCGACCTCCGTCAGAACGCCGACGGCGAACATCCGGTTGATGCGCGCGCCGGTCGGCGAGACGACGTAGTTCGGGGCGCGCTCCTCGTCGCTCTCGGAGTAGGAGAACGTCGCGTCGTCGAACTCCGCCGCGAACAGGCGCTGGGCGACCTCGCGGCTGCCCGGGCCGGCGTCGGAACTGTCGTTCGAGTTCGAATCCGAGTTCGACCCGCTCATGCCTCCACCCCCTGTGTCCCGACCAGTCGCTGTAAGGCGTCGCGGGCGCGCTCGGCCGGGTCGTCGTCGGACTCGGCGAACTCCGTCGCGTCGAGGTTCGCGCCGTACTCGTCGACCGAGAGGTTCCCCCGAACGCGGAACTCCCGACCCACGACCTCCTCGCGGATGTCGTCGGCGACGACCTCGCGGTCCATCGCCTCGCGGGCCGCGTCGAGGGCGGCGTCCATGTCGTCGCCGTAGACGCGCTCGGTGAGCTCGCGGTCGAGCACGGCGGTGAGGGTGCCGCTGCCGTCGTCGATGATTGCCTTTACGCGCATGTCGTCCTCGGCGTCGACCTCGCCGTGACTCCGGCACTGGCCGTTCTGGACGACGCGTCCGCACTCCGGACAGCGTTCGATGAGCCCCGAGCCGTCGCGGACGGCGAGGAGACTGCCGACCACTTCGACGTCGAACATCCCGCCCGTCGCGACGGCCTCGCCGACGCCCATCTTCGGGGCTTCCTCGGCGACCTCCACGTCGGCGTCGAGTTCGCTGACGGTGGTGTGTTCCGAGAGGTTCACCGAGGGGACGCCCCGGAACTCCCGAACGTACACGTCCGAGAGTCGGAGGCTCGCTCCGGGCTGAATGTCCGGGTGCGGGCTCCAGTCGGTGAACGGCAGTTTGGCGGTCTCGTCGCCGACGACGCCCGAGAGGATGGTGGTCTCCCCGTCCCGACCGTCGATGGTCTTCTGTTCGACTTCGAGCACCTGCACGTCGAGGACGCGCCCGCGGTCGCCGGGGTCGATGTCGATGAGGTCGGCCTCGCCGCCCACCTCGTAGGGCACGTCGACTTCCTCGTCGCTCATCGCGACCGTCGTCGACTGCCCGAGGTTGAGTTCGGGGGCGCCGTCCCACTCGCGGACGTTCGCGTTGCCGACCGTGAGCGAGTCGCCCGGCTCGAAGCCGAAGTCCTGCCACGCGGTGTAGGAGATGCGACCCGTCCCGTCGGCGAGTTCGCCCTCCCGGATGGTCTGGTCCTCACCCTGATAGCGGATGGTGCGGGTGCCCACCGACAGCACGCGCACGGAGACGGTGACGTTGCCGTCGCCGGTGGTCACGTCGCCGACGTCCTTTGAGGTCGGGGCCGAGCCGCCCGAACTGCCCCCGCCGTGTTTCCGGCGGACGGACTGCTTGGCTTCCTCGATGGGGACGCTGTACTGTACGAGATTTTCCAGGTCCTGCTTGACCTCCGCTTTGTCGACGCCGAGGTCGGAGGCGAGCTCCTCGGCATGGTCGTCTACGTCCATCGCTCGGGCCTTGGGCGCCATCGGATAAAAACCGTCGTCTATCGCGGTGGAAGTGATTTCTTGCGTGGTCGGACTCGGGATTGTTGTGCGACTTTCGGCCGGCGACGACCCGATGACCCAGCAAAGCCCTCGCGCTCTCGGGTCGCACGGCGGGGCGGCCGGCGCGCGCCGCCGCGGCTCCGGCCGCGGTGCATCCGTGCGAGGGATGAGCGACCGAAGGGAGCGAATCGGCTGGGGAGGACGTGGCTGCAGTGCGGTCGGGTGGGGCCCCTTTCAAGGGACATCGCCTCGATACCTCGTCACATCGGTACCTCGACACCTCGTTGTACACAGTCACATCCACCGAACACCACTAAAACGGCACGAACCCCTAAGTACCACCGACGTACACACCCAAGTAGCAACCATGGCCGAAGAGTTCGACTGCGAGACCCACATCGACGAGTCGCGAACGCGCATCCAGGTCACCGGCACGCAGGAGGCCGCCGTCGTCGTCCGCGACGAGGCCGGCGAGCGCATCTACCTCCCGCCGGAGGACTTCAACAAGGACACCGAGGCCAGTCCCTACCAGTCGGTGCAGGACGACTCCCCGTACCAGTCCGTCCCCGACGACTCGCCGTATCAGTCGGTGCAGGACGACTCCCCCTACCAATCGGCCCGCGACGACTCCCCCTACCAGTCGCTCGCGCGCGGCCCCGGCGTCCAGAAGACGACCAACGGGTTCGTCATCAGCCACCCGCGGCCGGTCACCGAGTTCCACGTCTTCCGCTGAGCGAGAAAAGAGAGAAGACGGTCTTCGCGACCGCACCCGGCTTTCTGCATTCTCCGCCGCCTACTCCGACTCCGCCTCTCCCGCCTCTCCTGCTTCGTCCGCCCGCGCCGCGACCTCCGTGTACACCTCGACGTGGTCGTCGACGACCTCGTCCCAGGTGCGCGGTTCGTACTCCGGCGGCCCCTCCCGCGAGAGCGCCTCCTCGATGCCGCGGACGATGGACTCGGAGTCGCGCTCGACCTCCACGATGCAGTCCTCGGGCAGACACTCGGCGACGCCGGACTCGGTGGCGACGACCTGCGTGCCGACCGCCAGCGCCTCCGTGATGGTGATGCCGAACGGCTCCGCGAGCGACGGCGAGACGAACACGTCCGCGGACTTGTAGTAGTCGCCCAACTCCTTCTCGGGGACGTAGCCGGCCCACACCAGCTTGTCCTCGATGCCCAGCAGTTCGGCGAACTTCACGAGCTGGTCGGTGAGGTGGCCCTTCCCGCCGAGCACGAGCGTCACGTCGTCCCGACGGAGCTTCTGCATGGCGTAGAGGAGATGCGAGATGCCCTTCTGGTCGGTGTGCCGTCCGACGAAGAAGAGCATCTTCCCGTCGATACCGTGGCGCTCCTTCATGTCGGTGCCCGTCAGCTCGGGTTCGGTGAACCCGTTGTGGATGACGTGGCAGTCGCCCCCGTAGTGTTCCTTCACGTTGCCGGCGAGCAGGTGGCTCACGGCGACGAGGAAGTCCGCGCGGTTCGTGAGGCGCTGTTCGGTCTCCACCTCGCGCTGGGGCGGGTCGAGGTTGCGGTCCGAACTCAGCGCGTGAAAGGAGTTGATCCACTCCACGTCGGCGGTCGACTGCGCCCGGGAGCCCGGCCCGTAGCCGAACCAGTCGTGGGTGTGGATGACGTCGGCGTCCTCGGCCTTCTCGGCGAAGCGCTTGCTCAGCCGGCCGATACGAGTGATGATGTCCCCGTCGCCGGTCGGCACCCCCTCGATGTGCTCGCGGTCCTCCGGTGCGTACTCCGCGGGCAGCAGCAGTTCGGCCTCGACGTCGTCGCGCTCGACCAGCCGGTCGAACACCTCACCGACGTGCGTGTCCAGTCCGCCGGTGACGTTCGGCGGGTAGCCCCAGCCCAGCATCAGAACCCGTGGTGGCATATGTCCCGGAGTTTGCGTACCCGCCACTTAGCGTTTGTCGCTCGTGACCCCGTATCGAGGGGTCGTCCCGGCGGCTCGGGGGCGAAATCGGCGGCGACCCCCAGATTGATGCACTCGCGTCTCGCCCTCCCGGGTATGGAGGGTCGAGCAGCCGCCCTCGGGGCGGGCACCGTCGTCAACGCGCTCGCGACCGGTCGAGGCGCCGCCTTCGCCATCGACGCCGAGACGCGCGCGACGGTCGAACTGTGGGCCGGCGGCGAGCGCGCCGGCGACGCGTCGGCGACACCGACCGTCGAGGGCGAGATAGCCGAGGC
The DNA here is from genome assembly GCF_026586625.1 of Halobium salinum. Classification (GTDB taxonomy): domain Archaea; phylum Halobacteriota; class Halobacteria; order Halobacteriales; family Haloferacaceae; genus Halobium; species Halobium salinum. The sequence continues at coordinate 272,281 of NZ_JAODIW010000010.1, forward strand.
CCCCGACGCCGACACCCGCCTCGTCGAGCGCTGTGTCGAACTCGTCGTGGAACGCTACGGCGACGGCCAAGGCGGACGCGTCCGCACCGAGTCCGACGTGCCGATGGCGGCCGGCCTGAAGAGTTCGAGCGCGGCCGCCAACGCGACCGCGCTCGCGACACTGGACGCCCTCGGGCTCGAGCCGGTCGACGCCGACGGCGGCGAGACGACGGGTCGCTCGCGAGTCGCCCGCGTCGACGCCTGCCGCCTCGGGGTACAGGCCGCCCGCGACACCGGCGTCGCCGTCACCGGCGCGTTCGACGACGCCGCCGCCAGCATGCTCGGAGGCGTCGTCGTCACCGACAACCGCGAGGACGCCCTGCTCTCCCACGAGGCGTTCGAGCAGGACGCCCTGGTGTGGACCCCACCGGAGCGCGCCTACAGCGCCGACGCCGACGTGAGCCGCTGTGAGGCGGTCGCGCCGATGGCCGACCTCGCGATAGAACTCGCCCGCGACGGCCGCTACGGCGAGGCGATGACGGTCAACGGCCTCGCGTTCTCCGCGGCGCTCGACTTCCCGACCGACCCCGCCGTCGAGGCGATGGGACTCGCGGAGGGCGTCTCGCTCTCCGGCACCGGCCCGAGCGTCGTCGCCGTCGGCGACCGGGAGAAACTCGACGCCGTCCGCGACCTATGGGCCGAGCGTCCGGGCGAGACCAGACTGCTTACCACGCGCAACGACGGAGCACGCGTACTATGACCGACCAGACAGACTTCGACGCCGAGACGAGCCTGGAAGAATCGCCCGTGGACTCGATGAGCCTCGACGAACTGCGCGCGGAGATCGAGGAGATCGACCGCGACATCGTCGAACTCATCGCCCGCCGAACGTACGTCGCCGACACCGTCGCGACCGTGAAGGCCGAACGCGACCTCCCGACTACGGACGAGGGCCAGGAGGAGCGCGTCATGGAGCGCGCCGGCGAGAACGCCGAACGATTCGAGGTGGACGCCAACCTGGTGAAGGCGATTTTCCGGTTGCTCATCGAGCTGAACAAGGTCGAACAGCGAGAGAACCGCTAACGCTCGTTTCGGGGGTCGCCGAGACAGCCCAAGCAGTTTACCGGTCACCGACGAAGTCCCGGTATGGTCACGAAACACGACATCCGAAACGGCATCCGCGGCGGTGTCGGACGGTTCAAGCGAGAGGTGACGGCGTCGTTTACGAAGGAGGAACTCGGGGCGCTGCGTGCGGAACTCGGCGTCGGCGACACGACCGACCCGACCGAATCGACGGCGACGATGCGTCGGCAGGTACGAGTCGCCGTCGGCCTCGCCGAGGAACTGGACGAGGCGCCCGACGGGGCGTTCTCGAAGAGCGAGTTGGAAGCAATCGCGGCCGCCATCGGGGTCGACCCCGTCAGCGGTGACGAACCGGAGCCGCTGTTCTGACCGGCGGACAGTCCGCCGTGCCGGGCGGAGTCCGGGAAGGCGCGCTCCAGCCCGGCCTCAGTACGTCCGCTCGACGACGACCGTCCCGGTCTCGTCTCGGACGGTAATCGTGTCGCCGCCGTTGTTCCAGACGGCGCGCCCCGACCCCCAGTAGAGGGCGCCGTCGCCGTCCGTCCCCGACCCGGTGTAGAGCGTCACACGCTCGCCGGGCCGGAGCGTCAGCGCCGGGAACGAGTAGTCGTGGTCTGCGGCGTCGGTGACGGTCCAGCCGGAGAGGTCGACCGCCGAGTCGCCGGCGTTCTCGAAGACGACGTACTCCTCGTTGAGGTTGTCGTGGTCGTTACCGGGGGCGTCCGCGTGTACCTCGGCGACGGCGAGGTCGCCGGAGGAGCCGCCGTCGGTGACCGGGGTCGAGGTGGCCTCGGATGTGCCGGGTGTGTCGGTCGACGGCGGTGTCGCTGTCGGAGTCCGCGTGGATGTCGGCGTGGCGGTCTCGGGGGCGCCGTAGTTCCAGAGGCCGAGTTCGTCGCGCTGTGCCGTCCGTTCGGCGGTCGCGTAGGCGTCGTACCGACTGAACTCCGACTCGTACAGTCGAGCGTACCCCTGGCTGAGCAGCCGCCGGTTGAAGTCGGTCCCCTCGTGGTCGACGTACACGAGGAGGCGACCGTAGCCCCCGCGGCGGTCCGCCGCCGGGTCGGTCGAGATGGCGACCTCCTCGCCGGCGAGCTTCGAGGTGGCGTAGGTGCTGGCCTCGCGACCCCAGGAGCGCAGGTGGTCGCGCCCGCCGTCCGTGACGGGGATGCCTTCGAACTCGTCCGGCGTGTTCTCGACGTGAACCTCCGGCGTGTCGACGCCGAGTAGCCGCACGTTCTCCGTGTGGCCGTCCGGGAACCGAACTTCGAGAGTGTCGCCGTCGACGACGCGGACGACGGTGACGGTCCACTCGGTACGGTCCGAGAACTCGGGCGTGGCCGTCGGCGTCTCCGTCGGGACGGCGGTCGTGCTGGTCGTCGGTCGAGCCGTGCTGGTCGCCATCGTCGTCGGTCGAGCCGTACTAGTCGGGGTGCGGGTCGCGGTCTCCGTCGTCGTAGCCGTGCTGGTCGCGGTCGCCGTCGTCGTCGACTCCCGAGCGCCGGCGGTCGTGGCGACGGTGTCGTCCTCGTCACCGGACGACCCGGCAGGAGCGGGGTCGCCGTCCGAGTCCGGTCCGTCGTTCGAGCCGGATGCCGTCGAGTCCGGCGTGTCGACCGACGCGTCGGTTCCCGTCGTCCGGGACGTCGTCGAATCCGGCGTCCCCGCCTCGGTCACCGACCCGGAGTCGGCTCCGGTCTGTGTGCCAGCCCCCGCTCCGACCGGGGTCTCCGTGGCGGTGTCGGTGCCGACGCCGTCGGCGGTCCCGTTGGGGTCGGTCGTCACGCCCCCGCCACACCCCGCGAGAACCACCGTCAGCACCACCGCGAGCGTCAGAAGGTCCCTCATTGACGTGTCGTTCGGGGGCACTCGGCGGGGCGACTAAGTTGTGGGGAAGCGAACAGGTCCGTGAATGTCACGAAACGCGAAACACGAGACGCCCGACTAGTCGCTCTCGCGAAGCGTCTCGCGCCGGTGAGGATGCGGTCGGGCCGAGAAGCATGCGACCGCGGTCCCGCCGACGGAGTGCCTCAGTACTCCCAGAGCCGGCGAATCCGGTCCTCGGCCTCCGGGTGCGCCCCCCGAAGCGCCTCGACGCTCGTCTCCCCCCCGACGTTCACCACGTGGACCTCGCCGCGCTTTCCGCCGTAGACGTCCTGGAAGTCGTAGACCGCGCCGACGACGTCCACGCCGTCGGGGACCGAGTCGTCCTCCAGCAGGGCTTCCACCTGCCGGTCGACGTTGTACTCGACGAGCCGATTGACGGCGCCGGCCCGGTCCACGTCGTCGGGGAGCGCCTCGACGCCGTCGGCCAGGCGAGACTTCAGCAGGTCGATGCTGTACTCGATGCCCGGCGGCTCGGAGATGCCGTCGGTCAGCGCGTCGTAGGTCGCCGTGACGGCGCCACAGCCGGTGTGACCCAGCACGACGGCGAGTTCGGTCCCCGTGTGTTCGAGCGGGTAGAGTACGTCACCGGAGACGACCTCCCCCTGCTCGGTCCGCTGGACGACCCGGTTGCCGATGTTCGAGACGGTGAACAGGTGACCGGGCCGGTCGTTCTCCCAGACGTGGTCCTGGAGGACGCGGGAGTCCGAACAGCAGACGGTGACCGCGTCCGGGTGTTGGGCGTCCTGTACCTCGTCGAAGCGCGAGTCGAACTCGCGGGCGTGTTCGGCGTTGTGTTCCAACAGGTCGAGGAACGTCCGGTGCATACCCGTGACTCCGCGGGGGACGACCATATTGGTTGGTGGTCGGTGCGACCCTCGCCGGTGTGCCAACCGGGCGACTCCCGCCGGGGCGCCGCGACGTTTCAGCGCTCGAAGACGAGTCCGTAGTGGTGCGGCGGCAGGTCGACGTCCTCGACGAGGTCGAAGTCGGCGGCGTCGAGGACGACGCGTTCGGTCGCTTCGGGCGTCATCCGCCTTTCGGGTGGCGGTCCCCGTGGTTCGCCCAGCACGGCCGTCTCCTCGCGCGGACGAGCGTGCCAGTTCACGACGACGAACTGCCCGCCGGGTCGGAGCGACTCGAAGCACTGCCGGAGGAGCGTGCCGGGGTCGTCGACGCCGTGGAGGGCGTTCGCGAACAGGACGCGGTCGACCGGTTCGGGCAGGAGGTCCGACAGCTCGCGCGCGTCGCCGCGGACCGGTTCGACGGTGTCGATTCCCTGCGCCGACGCGAGATGAGCTAGCTCGTCGAGCAGGCGCTCGTCGAGGTCGACCGCGTACACCATCGCCGGGTCGGCGATTCGGGCGACGGGAAGCGCGAAGTAGCCGTTGCCGGAGCCGACCTCGGCGAGCGTCTCTTCGGGTGCGACGCCGAGTCGGCGGAGCGTCGCGCCAGGTGTCGGCCACAGCCGACCCCACCAGTCCCAGTCCGGCTGGCGGGTGTTCTCGAAGCGTTCCACACCGGGGCGTACCGCGTCTACCGGAAAGTCGGTTCCGGGTTCCGACGGCGGGGAGTCAGCCGTCGGCGCGGTGACCCCCGGCGGCGCCGCACCAGCCAGAGCAGAATCACGACGCCTTCGAGGCGCGCGAGCGCGTACAGCCACGGACGGACTTCCACGGTGTCGGGGTTCGAGACGGCCACCCGAAGCCAGAACTCCACGACGCGCTTCGGCGCGAACAGCTCCGCGAGGGCGAGGAGAGCGAGGGCGAGTCCGAGGACCATGAGAAGACTACGCGCCCGGCCGAGAAGTATCTCTCAGTCGCTCCGCTGGGGGGACCGGTACGCTTGACACCGCCGCCCGCGTGGCTCCCGCATGGACATCCCCCCGTTCGAACTCGAACGCTGGTTCGACGAGTACGAACCCGACGCCGACCTGATGCTCGCGGAGAGCGGGGTCCGGAGCCTCGACGCCGACCGCTTCGACCTCGACGTCGGCGAGATGGGCTACGTCATCCCGACCGACGGCGACCCGACGTTCAGAGCCGACATCGCCGACAGACACGGTCGCGACGCCGAGGAGGTCGTCCTCACCTGCGGCACCCAGGAGGCTGACTTCCTCGGCTTCCTCTCGCTCGTGGACGAGGGCGACCACGCCGTCGTCGTCGCGCCGACGTACCAGTCCCTGGAGAGCGTCCCCGCCTCGGTCGGCTCGGTGACCACCGTGGAGACCGAACCGCCCGAGTGGGACCTCGACGTCGACGCCGTCGCCGACGCGATGCGCCCGGAGACGCGCCTCGTCGTGCTCACGAACCCGAGCAACCCGACCGGGCGCTACTACGGTCCGGAGACGATGCGGGCGCTGTACGACCTCGTCGCGGACCACGACGCCGACGGCCGTCGGGGAGGCTCCGGGCCGGGAGCCGGTACGAGTGTCGGCGGCGGACACGGCACCTACCTCTTCGTCGACGAGGTGTACCGGATGCTCGCTCCCGACCCCCACGAGCCGGCGGCGGCGCTCGGTCCGCACGCTATCTCGGCGGCCGGCGTCTCGAAGTCGTACGGGCTCGCCGGTGCCCGACTCGGTTGGCTCGTCGCCGAGCCCGCGGTCGCGGACGCGGTCCGGCGCTGGAAGGATTACACCACCATCTCGCCGCCGAAACTCGGCCAGCACGTCGCGAAGCAGGCGATGGGCGCACAGGAGGCCGAGATTCTCGACGCGAACCGCGCGCACGCGGCGGGGAACCGCGAACGCGTCGCGGCGTTCCTCGAGGAGTACGGGATGGAGTGGTACGAGCCGACCGGCGTCAACGGCTTTCCGACGCTCCCCGAGGGGTTCGACAGCGGGAAGGAGTTCTGTCGGTCGCTGGTCGAGGCCGAGAGCGTCGTCCTCGCCCCCGGGGAGCTGTTCGGCCACCCCGACCGATTCCGTATCGGCTTCGGCCTGCACACCCACGAACTGGAGGAGGGGCTGGCGCGGGTCGGTCGACACGTCGAGTCGGTCCGGTCGAACTGAACACCGCTTCACCGAGCCGGTCGGACGGAACTTCCCGTCACGCGAGTAACGCTTTTCCCCGGCCACCGTCAACGCATCACATGGAACGGGGGGAGCCGGCCGGACCGGTGCTCGTGGCGGTCGAAGAGCCGGCGCACGTCCAACAGCTGGTCCGGACCGCCGGCGACCTCGCACGCCTCGCCGGGAAGACGGTGCGGCTCGTGACGGTCGTGGTGAAGTCGTACGACTCGCCGTTCGGGGTGTTCGACGACGAGACCATCGTCAGACAGTTCTCGGGTGACGACCGCGAGCTCCTCGCGCGAGCGGAGGCGCCGCCGGGCGTCACCGTCGAGCGCGACCTCATCGTCGCGCGGTCGGTCGCGAGGGGGCTCCTCGCGGCGGTCGACGAGACCGACCCCGCCGCGCTGGTGGTGGGGTGGGAAGGGCGTCCGCGGCGGAGCGACGCGGTCCTCGGCTCGACCGTCGACCGGCTCGTCGAGCGCGCCGCCTGTGACCTCTACGTCGAGCGCGTCGGCGCCGAGGCGAACGGGGTCGACGCCGTCCTCCTGCCGGTCGCCGGCGGTCCGCACGTCGCGGCGGCCGCCGCGGTCGTCAAGGCCATCGCCGCCCGGAACGAGGCCCGCGTGGTGCTCCTGTCGGTCGCGACGCCGGGGCCGGACGCCGGCGACGCGCGCGAGGTGGCAGGTCGGTACGTCGAGGAGGCCGCGGCGGCGCTCGACCGTGCGCCCGGGCCCGCGGTGCCGGTCGAACGGGTCGTCCGCGTCGACGACGACGTCGTCGGGACCATCGTCGACGTCGCCTACGACGGCGACGTCATCGTGCTCGGCGCGACCCGGCAGGGGCGACTCCGACGGCGGCTCGTCGGGTCGGTTCCGCGCCGGCTGGTCGGAGAGACCGACAGGACCGTCATCCTCGCACGGGACGGGGACGTGGTCGGGGGACCGCTCGGACGGGTCGGGGAGCTGCTCAGACGATGAACGGTCCCGGGAGCCTCGGGGTCGCGCTCGTCTCCGCGCTCGGGCTCGGCTTCTGGGCGTTGGTCGCCATCGCGACCCTGACCGGGCTGGCGACGGCGTGGGCGCTCGGCGCGAACAGCAACTCCCCACCCTTCGCCCCCGCCATCGGCGCGAACGCCATCTCCACGATGCGGGCCGCGTTTCTCATCGGTATTCTCGCGGCGCTGGGGGCGCTCACGCAGGGCGGGAGCATCTCCGAGACGGTCGGCTCGGGGCTGATAAACGGCGTCGCCATCGGCTCGCTCGCGGCGACCGCCGGCCTGCTGACCGCGACGCTGTTCATGGGGTTCGGCGTCTACTCGGGCTACCCGGTGCCGGCGGCGTTCGCGACGACCGGCGCGATGGTCGGCGTCGGACTCTCCCTCGGCGGGACGCCGGCGTTCGACACCTACCGGCGTATCGCGACGTTCTGGCTGCTGGTCCCGCCGGTCTCGGGCGGGCTGGCCTACCTGACGGCGACGCTACTCCGGCGCGACGACGTCCCGGAGACGGTCGGCATCCCGCTGCTCGCCGGGCTCGTCGGCGGCATCGTCGCGAACGTCGAACTGAGCATCGTCCCCGCGGCGCCGGGGGAGACGGCGAGCTCCCTCGCCGCGTTCGGGAGCCGGCTCCTCGGCTCCCCGACCGTCGGCGGCGTCGACTCCGCGGCGGTGGCGCTCACGCTCCTCGCCGCGGCGGCGAGTTTCCGGTTCATCCGCCGACGGACGCAGGCCTCGGTCGACCGGGGGGTCAGGACCTTTCTCGTCGCTCTCGGGAGCGTCGTCGCCTTCTCGAGCGGCGGGAGTCAGGTCGGGTTGGCGACGGGGCCCCTCGAGAACCTCTACGGGACGGAGCTGGGGCTTCCGGGAATCGCGCTGCTCGCAATCGGAGCGGTCGGCATCCTCGGCGGCGCCTGGATGGGCTCGCCACGACTCCTGCAGGCGACCTCCCGGGAGTACGCCCAACTGGGAATCAGGCGCTCCATCGCCGCGCTCGTCCCCGGGTTCGTCATCGCGCAGTCGGCCATCGCGCTCGGCATCCCCATCTCGTTCAACAACATCATCATCTCCGGCGTCATCGGCGGAGGGTTGGCGGGCGGGTCGGCCGGCGTCTCGCGGCGAAAAATCGGCGTGACGCTCCTCTTCTGGGTGTTGACGCTCGTCGCCTCCGTCGGCGTCGGGTTCGGGCTCTACCGACTGTTCGCGGCGGTTCTCGGGGGGTGAAGGGGTCGGCGGCGGCGAGGCGCCGGTGACGGGTCTCACCGAACGACCGTCACCGTCGCCGGCGCCGCGCCGACGACCGCGGTCGCGACCGTCCCGAGCAGGCGTCGCGCGATGTCACCGCGCTCGCCGCCGTGGCCGCCCATCACGACCTGGTCCACGTCGTGTGCGTCGACGTACGCGAGGACGGTCTCCGCGGGGTCGCCCGACTCGACCGCCGGCTCCACCGTCCGGTCGGCGGCCTCGGCGCGGCGCTCGGCGTCCGCGACCAGCCGTTCTGCGCGGGCGCGTGCGTCGGCCCGTCGCCCCTCGTCGACGCCGAGGACGCCCCCTTCGCTCATCGACGCGTCGACGGGGGTGACGACGTTGAGGACGGTGGTCCGACAGTCGAACGTCTCGAGCGCGTAGTCGAGTGCCGCCTCGGCCAGCGGCGACCCGTCGAGCGCGACTAGGACGTGCGAAGGAGCCATGTCGCTACTCGGTGAGCGAGGCACAAGAAGGTCCCGCGGGGGTGTGGCGGGACGTGGGTACAGCGGGTTGCGCTACGGGCTCGGCGTCTGGACCGTCGAGATGTACGCCGTCAGGTCGGTGGTCGTTATCATGCCGATGACGCCGTCCTCGTCGTCGACGACCGGCATGTGGTGGAACCCGTTCCCGACCATCGCGTCGGCGACCTCGCGGATGTCGGTCTGGGCGGTCGTCGTGACCACGTCCGTCGTCATGTACTCGGAGACGGGCGTCTGGTCCTTCGGCTTGCGCTCCGACACGATGCGGACGAAGTCCGTGTTGGTGAGAATCCCCTGGAGTCGCCCGTCGTCGTCGACGACCACGAGCGAGCCGATGCCGTGTTCGAGCATGGTCGTCGCGGCGTGTTCGACCAGCGTGTCCGGCGTGACGGTGACGAGGTCGGAGGACATGAGTCGCGCGACGAAGATGTCGTCCATGGGTGGCGTTTCCAGCGGGCGGGGGTTAAGGGTGCGGGTCGCGTCCGGCGTCGTCCGAGGTGTTCTCGAGACTCGGTTGTGATTAGTCCGGCTCAGTTCCCGTAGTCCGCCGCCAAGTCGTCGAGGGCCTCGTGGCGTTCGGTCGTGTGCGGCGCCGTCAGGGGGGAGACGCTCACCTTCCCGTCGACGAGGGCGCGGCAGTCGGTCCCCTCGGGGTCCGGAAAGTCGCCACTCTTCATCCGGCCCCAGAGGCCGTCCGTGAGGTGGACGCGGGAGTCCTCGTGTCGGGCCCGCATCTCGTGAAAGCTCGACGGGCGGGTGACGACCATCTCGGCCGGCTCGGCGGCGGCGTTCTCCGGCATCGGGGCGTTCACGTTCAGGTAGTCGGCCTCCTCGAAGACGCCGGCGCCGAGCGCCTCGCGGGCGAGGTACGCCCCGGCATGGGTCGCGACCCGAAAGTCCGTCGGGTCGCTCGCCAACTCGGTCCAGTTCGCCTCGTCGCCGCCGGTGACGAACATCGAGACGGCGATGGCGGGCACGCCGAAGAACGCCGACTCGACGGCGGCGCTGACGGTGCCCGAGCGGCCGAGCACGTAGGCGGAGATGTTCGCGCCCTTGTTGCAGCCGGCGACGACGAGGTCGGCGTCGGGACAGAGCGCGTCGAGGCCGGCGACGACGCAGTCGCCGGGCGTCCCGTGGACGGCGTAGCCGAGGGGGTGCTCCACCACGTCGGCCTCGCGGGAGAGCTTCCGCCCGACGGCGCTCTGGTCGTCGGCGGGTGCGACGGCGGTCACCTCGGCGAACGAGTCGAGCGCGTCGTACAACGCGCGGAACCCGACGGCGTCGATTCCGTCGTCGTTCGTGAGCAGGATGCGGGGCGTACCCGTGGTACCCATGTCTCACCCTTCGACGGGGGCGCGAAAAGCACACCGGGTCGACGACGGGGTTCGTTTCGCGAGAACCCCCACACCCCCGACGACCCGCCGACAGCTGATTGCCGACCGGGCGCCTACGCTCTACCATGCACGCGAGAGACCCGACGCGCCGGGAGTTTCTCAGAGCGGGGACCGCCGTCGGTGTGAGCGTCGGGGTGGGCGTCGCATCGGGCGCCACCGCACCCGTCGTCGCACAGGAGGCAACCGAACACCTGGTCGAGATGACCGACGGACTGGTGTTCGACCCCGACTCGCTGACGGTCGCCCCCGGCGACACCGTCGTTTGGCGGACGGTCGGGAGCGTCGGTCACAGCGTCACCGCCTACGCGGACGGCATTCCCGAGGACGCCGAGTACTTCGCGAGCGGCGGCTTCGAGACCGAGAGCGCGGCACGGCGGGGGTACCCGCGAGGGGACGTCGGCACCGACGAGGAGTTCGGCCACACGTTCGGGGTGGAAGGGGAGTACGAGTACTTCTGCATCCCCCACGAGAGCGTCGGGATGGTCGGGACGGTCACCGTCCAGGCGGGCGGTGCGGCTCCCGAACCGGCCGTCGAACTCCCGTCGGTCCCGGACGCGGCGAAGTCACTCGCCCTCGCGGCCGGGACGGCGATGGTCTCGGTCGTCGCGATGGCCTACGTGCTCCTGAAGTACGGCGGCGACTACGGCGGCGAGGACGACGAGGGGCGGCGTCCGGTTCGCTGACCGGTCCTCGGGGTCGTCGGGACCCGCGGGGCCCTCCGCGCCCTCGAGGCTTCCGGGGCCGGTGGTCCGTCCGGTTCCCCCGCCCAAGCGGAACGCACACAAGGGAGCGACCCGTTCGCCCGCCCATGGGACTCGGAGGAACGGCGAAGAAGATCCAGAAAGTCGCGGAGATGGCAGAGGACGTCTACCAGCGGTTGAACGAGATGCGAGAGGAGCTCCGGCGGACGAAGGAGACCGTCGAGATGACGAAGGACCGCGTCGACTCGCTGGAGTCGGAGGTCGTCGAACAGCGGGCGCTCGTCGCCGCCATCGCCGAGGAGCAGGGTCTCGACGTGGACTCGATTCGGGCGACCGCTCACGTCGACGAGGCGGAGCGCTCGGGGGACGACGCGTCGTCGACCGACGCAGGCGGCGCCTCCACGGACGCCGATGCGGACACCGAATCGGAGACGCCGGCCGAGGAGACGACGCGCGGGGCGAACCCCTCCGAGGCGCCGACCGACGGCGACTGAGTCGGATTCGACGGCGGAGTTGCGGATAAACGCCTCGTTTAAGCCCGTGCCGGCGGGTTTCGCCTCTCACGGGGGCTGTCTCGAGGTCGGCGAGGAAGACCGATTCTCTCGGTTGCGGACCCGTCTGTGTCTCCGAGAAGAGTTCAGCCTGCCGGAACAGTACCACTAACTAACTTGATAGAAGTATTGATATTCTCTTAAGATGATAGATTTGGGAGGGGACGCGAAACCCTGTGGTCGTTGTGGCGGTACGTCGCGGCGGCGGCGTCTCGCGTACGAGCACGAACCGTGTGGCCGAATCGACCTCACGACCGACGACTGCGGGGCCGTCTCGTGTCCTCGGTGTGCGGTCGGGAGCGAGGACCGGACGCACCCCGAGTTCGCTCACGTCGGGACCGTCGACGAGTGCCGGAACTGCGGCTACCGCGAGCACGCGACGGACGCTACCCCTGCCGAGCCCGAAGGGTCGGACCGGGCGGTGGCGCGCCCGTCGCTCTCGGCGCTCGTCGCCGGGGGCGCCGGTGCGGCTCGACGGACGGCGACCGTCGCGCTGGTGGTGCTTCTGGTGACCACGGCGGTCGGCGCCGGCGTGCCGACCGGGCTGGTCGGCGGGGTCTCGTTCGACGGGAACGAGGGTCAGCCGGCGACGACGCAGCCGACCGAGTGGCGCGAGTACCGGACCATCGTCGTGTTCCGGAACGACGACCCACAGCCGGCGTACCACTTCGAGACGCTCCTGGCGGTCGACCGGGTGTTCGTTGAGGAGAACGTCCCCCTCACGACGGGGGTCGTCGGCGCCCCCCACGGGGAGGAACTCGAACCCGACAGCCGGTTCTGTCGCTACCTGCGCGCCAACGAGCGGCGACATCCGGAGCTCGTCGAGTACGCGCTCCACGGTTACAGCCACCGCACGGAGACGGCGTTCGCGTCCGGGAGCGAGTTCGGCGGGTTGCCGGCCGCCGAACAGCAGCGGCGCGTCGAGCGGGGCACCGAAGCGGTGACCGACTGTGTCGGCCAGCGACCGCGTACGTTCGTTCCCCCGCTGAACTCCTACGACCGGAACACGACCGCGGCGCTCTCCGCGGCCGGCTACCGGACCGTCTCCGGCGGCGGCTGGTTCACGAAAGCGTACTACAATCGGTCGGGAACGTTCGAATCGGGCGGGCTCCGTCACACACCCTCCGTGAGCGGGTTCGTCGCGAACTGGAGCACCGGCGAGTTCCACGACCGTGAACGGCTCTACGGCGACTTCGACCGGTCGTATCGGAACGGGTCGATACACGTCCAGATGCTCCACTACCAGTACTTCGCGACGGCCGACCGGCGGCAGCTGCTCCGTGAGTATCTCCGCCACGCGAAGTCGAAGCCCGGCGTCCGATTCATGACGCTCGGCGAGCTCTCGACCGGACTCGACGAGGGGACGGTCGTCCGCACCGACGACGGCTGGCGGGTGCTCGAGTCGACCGACCCGACCGACAGGAGCGACTCGACCGACCCGACCGACAGGAGCGACTCGACCGACCCGACCGACAGGAGCGATAGGAGCGACCGAGCCGGGTCGGCGCTCGGTACGGCCGGCGGCGAGGGTGTCGGGGCGGACGGGCCGGCGCCGTCTGTCGGCTCCCCCGCCGCGAGTCGCCCCGTCCGGCTCCCGGTCACGGGAGGGCGACGATGAGTCCCGGCGAGCGAATCGGCTCGTTCGCCGCCGACCCGACGAGCCTCCTCCTGTACCTCGTCGCCGCGGTGCCGTTCGCGGCGGTGGCGCTCCTGGCGTCACGGGCCGCGCTCACGCTGGCCGCCGTCGGCGTCGCCCTCGGGGCGGCCTACCTGCTCTGGTCGGCGTACGTCGTCGACCGCAAGCCGGCGTTGGAACGCTACTTCGGCGTCCGGGGGTTCCTGGTCGCGGCGGTCGGCTGTGGGCTCTTTGCGGCGACCCGCGTCCACCTCGTCGCGCTCGACGTCGTCTACCTCGCCGCGTTCGTCCTGGTGGCGTTCTACTACTGGGTCGTCGGTGCGGGGGCCCTCGCGAGCGCGGGCGCCGAGGGGCCGACCGTCGACGACGACGCGCTCCCGTCGGTCAGCGTCCTCGTCCCGGCGTACGACGAGGCGGGGTACATCGGCGAGACGGTCCGGTCGGTGCTCGAGACGGAGTACGACCCCGAACGTCTGGAGGTAATCGTCGTCGACGACGGGAGCACCGACGACACCGCCGCGGAGGCGGCGGCCGTCGACAGCGACCTCGTCAGGGTGGTCTCGAAATCCAACGGCGGCAAACACTCGGCGCTCAACTACGGGCTGTTGTTCGCCTCGAACGAGGTCGTCGTCACCGTCGACGCGGACACGACCCTCGAGTCCGATTCGCTACGACGGTTGGTCGCACCGTTCGTCGACGAACCCGACCTGGGCGGCGTCGCCGGCACCATCCGGGTCGCGAACCGCTCCGGCCTCCTCGGCCGCTGTCAGGCGCTCGAGTACGTCGTCGGCATCAACCTCAAGCGCCGCCTCTTCGACCGACTGGGCGCCGTCACCATCGTCCCCGGCTGTTTCGGCGCCTTCCGGCGGGAGGCGCTCGAGACGGTCTCGGGCTACGAACCGGACACGCTGACCGAGGATTTCGACGTGACGATGAAAGTGCTCCGGGCGGGCTACCGGGTCCGAGCGAGCGACGCGGTCGCGACGACCGAGGCCCCGGACGACTGGCGCAGCCTCTATCGGCAGCGCCTGCGCTGGTACCGAGGGAATCTCCTCACGCTCGTGAAACACGGCGACGTGCTCGGCGAGTCGGAGGCGGGGTACCTTCACCGGCTCGCGTACCCCCTCTGGCTCGTCGAGTCGCTATTCCTGCCGGCGGCGGGGGTCGTCGTGCTCGGCGCCGTCGGGTGGTCGCTGGCGACCGGGGAGACCGCCGTCGTCGCGACGCTCGTCGCCTTCCTCGCTCTCGTCGGCGTCGCGCTCGCCCTCGCAGTTCGCCTCGGCGACGAGGACCCCCGCCTCCTGCTGGTCGCCCCGCTACTCGTCGTCGGTTACAAGACCGTCGTCGACCTCGTGCTCCTCCGCAGCCTGTGCGACGTCGTCACCGGCCGCTACGTGACGTGGACCCACCCGGACCGTATTCGACAGACGACGGAGGCGGCGACGGCCGAGCCGTCTACGACCGAGACGTCCACCGCCGGGTAGCAACCTTAACGAACCGGGGCAACATTTGCCCGGGCATGACGACCCACCGCGAACCCCTCGACTCGGTGCTCGACACGGTCGGGGAGACACCGCTCGTCCGGGTGCAGGCGAGCCCGGACGAGGTGCCCGTCTACGCCAAACTGGAGTCGTTCAACCCCGGTGCCAGCATCAAGGACCGAATCGGCAGGTACATGCTCGAAGCGATGCTCGACGACGGGACGCTCCCCGAGGGGGGGACGGTCGTCGAACCGACTGCCGGCAACACCGGCATCGGCTTCGCCGTCGCGGCCGGGCAACTCGACGTGGACGCCGTCTTCGTCGTCCCCGAGCGCTTCTCCGTGGAGAAACAACAGCTGATGCGCGCCCTCGGCGCCGAGGTCATCAACACGCCCACCGCCGACGGGATGGGCGGCGCCATCGACCGCGCCCACCAGCTCGCCGAGGAGTTGGACGACGCCGTGGTGCCCCAGCAGTTCTCCAACCCGCTGAACGTCGAGGCCCACTACGAGACGACCGGGCCGGAGGTGTACGAGGCGCTCGGCGACCGCGTCGGCGCCGTCGTCGCCGGCTGTGGCACCGCCGGGACGCTGATGGGGATGGCACAGTACGCCCGCGAGCAGCACCCGGACACCTACGTCGCCGCCGTCGAACCCGAGGGGTCGCTCTATCGGACGCTCGTCGGGCGGGACGTCGAGGAGGGCGAGTACAAGACGGAGGGTATCGGCACCCACGAGCCGGCGACGAACGAGCTGTTCGACCCCGAACTCGTCGACGACGTGCTCTCCTTCTCCGACCGCGACATCCATACCGAGATGCAGCGGCTGGCCCGTGAGGAGGGCCAACTCGTCGCCTCCAGCGCGGCGGCCAACTCGCTCGCGGCCCGTGAGGTCGCCCGCCGGGCGGTCGACGGCGAAATCGAACTGCCCGGCGACGCCGTCGTCACCGTCTTCGCCGACTCCAGCGAGCGCTACCTCTCGAAGGGCGTCTACGGCGACTTCGAGGCGTGGCAGGGGTGAGCGCGGCCGCCCTCCCCACCCGGCGGCTCAGCCCGACAGCCGCTCGTGTTCGACCTTCATACAGCGGTCCTGGACGACCCGGAGCCCCGCCTCCTCGGCGCGTTTCGCGGCCTCGTCGTCTCGGATGCCGAGTTGGAGCCAGACCGCCCGCACGTCGCCGCGGCTCTCGCGGCGCTCGACGACCTGGTCGACGATTCCGGCGACCTCCTCGCTCGGCCGGAACACGTTGACGAGGTCGATCTCCCCCTCGACGTCGGCGAGAGAGTCGACCGCCTCGACGCCGAGCACCTCGTCGGCGTAGGGGTTGACGGGGTGAATCTCGTACCCGTGGCGCTGGAGGTACGCGGGGATGTCGTGGGCGGCCTTGCCGGGCGTCGAGGAGCAGCCGACGACGGCGATACGGTCGAGGTCGAGCAGTTCTCGAAGGTAGGTGTCGGCCGTGATGGGCATAGTGTGAGAGACGTGACCGTACCTCAAAAGCGTTCGCCGCCGCGACCGGCGTGCGGAGCCGTCCCGGACGAGGCCGTGCTCAGACCTCGGCGATCTTGACGACGGGTTCTCCGTCCTCGCTGGTCTCGACGACGCCGTCGAACAGCTGTTTGAGCGTGTTCAGCGTCCGGTCGTCGTGGATGGAGGCGTCGATGCAGAACAGGCCGAGACCGTCGACGCTCTGGATGCGACCGGTGAACACGTGGAGGAACCTGAAGACGGTCTGCAGGTCCGAGTACATCAGCAGCGTCGACAGCGAGTGGACCATGACGCGGTTCCGGCGGATGCCGCGGTCCTGGTAGAACGCCTGAAGGAACTCCGAGAGCTTGATTCCGATGCCGGTCATGTCGACCGGCGAGGAGGTGTACTTCACCCGGTCGTCGTCGCGCACGTCGTTGACGCCCTGCTGGCGAGTGACGCAGTCGACGACGGCGACGGGGCTGTCCGCGTGGGAGACGCGCTTGCCGTACTCGTCGAGCAGTCGGCTCGCGCTGTCCTTCGTCGTGACGATGATGCCCCCGTCACCCCGACGGGTGCCGCTGGCGAGCACGTCGAGACAGAGCGCGCGCTTGCCCGACAGCGGCGGGCCGGTCACGAGGAGGTTCGTCCCCGGGTCGATGTCGGGACCGAGGTCCCGCGGGAGGTCATACATCCGGACCCCCCCGCGTGCGCGGGCGCCGTCGCTCTCCGTCGACGGTGTGACGCACGCGCTCACGAACGTTCATCGGCTGGTAGTGAGATAACGGCTGGTGTTAATATTCTTTTTCATTATCAGACCGTCAGAGTGTGAATCCGACGAGGACGGCGACCCGGCTCACGAGGAACGCCCCCGAGGCGAGCAACATCCCCGTCTTCAACAGCTCCTGGCTCCGCGTGGGGTCGCGAAACGAGTGAACGGTCGCCCCGAGCAAAAGCCCGTCGGCGGGGACGATGAGCGCGAGGTAGAGCCGGCCGAAGGTCCCGACGAGGTACGGCAGACCGCTCGCCGCGACGGCCGCCACCATCGCCACCACGCCGAGCCAGAGCGTCGGGCGCTCGCCGAGGACGATAGGAAGGGTTCGGAGCCCCTCCTGGCGGTCGCCTTCGAGGTCCTCCACGTCTTTGACTGCCTCGCGGGTGAAGGTCGCCGTCGCCGCCAGTGCGAAGAGGACGAGTAACCCGACCGGGAGCGTCGGGAGGCTGTACGGGTCGCTCGCGCTGTCGAGGACCGCCAGCCCGCCGAAGAGGAACGTCGACCCGGTGAGGTAGCCGACGACGACGTTCCCCACGCCCGGAAGCCCCTTGAAGAACTTCGTGTAGGCGACGAGCGCGAGCAGGTTGACGACTGCGACGGCGATGGCCGCCGGCGGCAACTGAAGCGCGCAGACGACCGCCCCGAGGAAGAGACAGGCGCTGAACACGAGCGCCTCCCGCTCGGACACCGCGCCGCGGGGGATTGCCCGGTTCGGCCGGTTTATCGCGTCGATGTCGGCGTCGAAGTAGTCGTTGATGGCGTTGCCGGCGGCGGTGGCGAAGACGGTCGCGCCGACCGCGAACCCCATCGCCGCCACGTCCTCGCTTCCGCTGGTCAGCGGGAGGACGGTGAACGCGCCGATGAACGTGAGCGCCCCCGCCGCGAGGACGTTCCCCAGTCGCGAGAGCTCCACCAACCCCTGGACGAAGTCGGCGGTGGCGTTCGCGGCGGAGCGCTCGTCGACAGTCACAGTTCCCACTGTACGACGACGATTCTTAAATCGCGCGGACCGGGTGGCGCGAGGGAAGCCGTTCCCATCGGCCGACCGACGCGGTTCGCGGGCTGGCGGGCCGACGGACCGCTCGCCGGATTCTCTGCGTCCGAGCGGTCGGGCGTCGGCCTCGTGGTGACTGGATGCCGCCGACTGTACGCTTCCGTCCTCCCCCGACTGTACGCTTCCGTCCTCTCGCATCGTTCCCGCCCACGAGGCGAGCCTCGTGAACTCAGGATTATGGTCTGAAACGACGTCTACTGCTCGATAGCTGTGAATCGACGCACGTTTCTCGCATCGAGTGTCGGAACGGTCGGAGCCGGACTCGCCGGCTGCCTTACGTCCTCCCTTCCGATGGCCCCCGACGCGCTTCCGCCGGACCCGACGCTACAGTGGACTCGTCGCTACGGCGAACGGATTACCCACGTGAAACTCGGTACCCTCGTCAGTACGGCAGACGACGGCCTCTTCGCCGCCGGCGAGCGGATGGACGGCACAGACGGTAGCCTGAGCGCGTTCCTCGTACGAACGGACCGGGCCGGGGAAGACCTCTGGCGACGAACCGTCGAGGGCTCGGCCGCGGTTGCCGCTCTCGACCCCGTCGACGGGGGGTTCCTCGTGCTCCTCGGATATCCTGCCCCCCGTTTACTCCGCCTCGACGGCGACGGGCGAACGCTGTGGACACGCGACATCGAGATGCCCGACGGGGTCGGCTTCGAGCCTGTCGCGCTCGTCGCTCGGGAGGTGGGTGGCTACGCAATCGCCGGCGTCTCCGTCGAGGGGATACGGGTGGGGCCGGACGCGTTCGCCGAACGCCGAAGTCCGGTCGTGATGGCAGTCGACAGTGATGGACACGAACGCTGGCGACGTACGTTCCCCGCCCCGGACATCATCGTGAGCTCCGACGGGAAGGGGAACGTCGAGTGGGGTCCCGGTTCGGACATCGCGACCGGAATCGCCGCGACGGGAGGCGGGTATCTCTTGGTCAGCAACCCCGAGGGGGAGCCGCCGGTCGTTCGAGCGCTCGGCGCACGCGTCGAGGAACGGTGGCGGCGGTCGTACGGGAACGTCTACGGGGGGTATCTCCGGTCGATTACTCCGACCCCGGAGGGGTTCGTTCTCACCGGGCGGATTCTCGACCCTGAAGCGGATAGCGAGGTTCCCTGGCTGTTGGCTATCGACGACGCGGGCGAACCGTTGTGGAGCTACGGCTACCTGTTCAGCGACGGACCCGACGCCGCCGCTGCCGACTTCGCCGCACTCGAGGTCGATAGCGACGGGTCGCTGGTCGTCGCCGGAACCTACCATCCGGACGGCCACTGGAGCGACCGGTCCCGTCCGATGCTCGCCCGAATCGGCCGCGACGGCTCGCAGGTACAGTGGGTGCGCCAGTACGGCGACCGGGGCGGAATCGGAGAAGCCGTCGCTCGGACTTCCGACGGTTCGATGGTGCTCGCGGGCGAGCGCAACGGCTCTTGGACGGAGGGGCTTCTCATCCACGCCGGGCGGCCGACGGCGTCGAACCTCGGGTCGGTGCTCCCCGTTCGGATAGAGCCCGAACCCGCATCGGAGAGATTCATCCAAGACAGAAGTGGGCCATCCTCTCACCGGTGACAGCGGATTTTCCACCCTCCGACGCAACACTGCCCTGGGAGTCGTTCGGGTCAGTGCGACGTCGATAAGCCCACGGCTTCGTTCGCACACGATTACGTCACTGGGCACAGTTGACTCGGGGACACTACGGCCCGAGGACAAACCGTATGGTTTAAACGACCGACGCGGCTCTGCTATAGTACAGGGCGCTTAGCTCAGTCTGGACAGAGTGCTTGGCTTCGGACCAAGTTGCCGTGGGTTCAAATCCTGCAGCGCCCATTCGTTCTCCGAACGATTCAAATCCGCAAGACGGCATCATATCGCTTATAAAGCGGAGCCGTCAAACCAAGTTGATTTCGTTCGGTCACCGAACGGGGGTCCACGCTATCCCGCGATTCGTCAACATCTAAAACGCAGACGAGTGCAAAACCATTGTCGATTGTTGTGGTCTAATTGTCAATCCGTTCCCGTCGGAGATTGATCTTGAGGGGGACTCGGTTATGAGGTGAGACGTGTTCGGAACCGGACGGGTACAGCCGACCCGTGCTTACGGCTACCTAGAGTGCCGTTCTCCCGGCAAAGAGTGTAAGTATTGCTGTGCAAGGCATGCAGCCGAGTGGTCCCTATCGAATCTTGGATTAGCCAATGGCTAGCCTGCGAGGATTGGTATGAAGACGACTGTGCCGGCTGTTCCGGAGCGTCTTTCCCCCGCATTTGTAATACTATCAGGAAGGTTTAACAGATGAACACTCCATATATCTTCTATGTCTGGGGGAGAAAAATTCACCGTCTATTCAATGAAGTTGCAGCCTGCGAAACAGACCGGTTTCTATGATGCCTGCCGCCAACACAATATCATCGGAACCGGATGGGACCCCAATGGTCCCCAGAAATCTCCTGATGATATTGAGCAAGCCCACCGCGCCGCCGGACGGACGACCAAGAGCGGAAGACTGCGTCATGAACTCCGCTACATCATCCACGGAATGAACAGTGGCGAGGATGGATCGCCGTCAGATTATGTCTGGGTGAACGAAGGGAGCAAGTACGCTATTTGTAAGGTCAAATCGGAATGCGTGACCAGTTACGATGTAAAAGAGGAACTCCGCGAAGACCTAACCAACGAAAACGGGGCACAAATATATAACATCCGTCGGGTTGAGTGGACAGATGTCCCAGTGAACTTCGTACCGGGATACGTGCAGCGCAAGTTCACAGGTCGTTTCGGAACGCTGAACAAGATGAAGACAGGTGTTGATGCAGACGCTAAGCGCGTCATCCAACATCTTCATTCAATTGATGACTTTGATACGGAGCGCTCTGTATCGCTGGATAAGCTACAATCAGCTGTAGAGGCTCTCGATGCTGATACCCTGTTCAGTATTTTAGATGCCGACGATACCGAGGAGTTGGTACTAGACTACCTCCAATCAAAGGGCTGGCGACTTACAAAATACTCAACTGGCGACTCGCAAGCAACGTATGAATGCGAACTCCGGCGCGTTACTGACCAGAATCGCGAAACTGCCTACGTGCAGGTTAAATCTGGCAGTGCAACTGTTGATCCACAGGATTATACAGAACTGGCAAAGCAAGGAAGAGTGTTCTTGTTCAGTAACTTGATGGGCACTGAAGAAGATAGTATTCCTCAGAACATTTCTGTCTTGGAACCAAATGAACTCATGCAACATCTCCAAGAGAATCTTGGATGGCTTCCAATGCCGACGCTCCTCCGTCTCTCGACTTCGATATAGCGATTGATAGAAAGTCTTGGAAGCTATGGGGCGCGATGCCGTTCATCGCTCTTTACTTGCTCATCTGATTTCTGGACCGGTCTCTCCGGCGACAAAAAATAGTGTGTAGAGGAATTTACCGCAGTGGCAGCTCGCCTCACCATTCTTCGGGTTAATATATCGAAGGCTGGGACGCCCCTCGCTACTATAACGTATCGCGTAGTATCCATCCTGTTCACCTCGAAGCGTTATCTGGCGTTCGCCTTCCTCTTCAACTATACTTACGACCGTAACAGGCTTGTGAACAGTATCTTTCTCGCCAGCAAACACGACCCGATCACCAACGTGAAGAAATTCAAGCAACCGTCGTAGTTCACCAAGGCCATCGCCATTTTCTGGAGGAGATACTCGACCGTTGTTACCACCGATAGAGTGGATGTAGCCGCCTCTAGTAGCGCTCTGTGCCATGCTGTTGAATCGTCCCAACCGATCATCAATAGAGTGTGATAGTAGATAACCTCCGTCTCAGCACAGCTACAGAGAGCGGTGGATGTGTCGCTGGGACAGTCATGAGAAGGCGGACCGCACGCGCGACCATTACCATGGGTTTCCCTGAGACTGCCACGAGAATGGAGGAACCAAGGCTATCCTCGAGAATTCGCGGAAGTGATCGCCAGAGTGGCCGGAATAACGCTTCGGGACACGGTATTCCTGAGGAGAGAATCCTATGGGTGCCCCTGAGAGACAGAGATAACGTGATGTTCGAGGTGGGGATGGAATCTGACAGGATACCGAATGGTCGACAATGAGTCCAGTCCTTTCCTGTGAACGCTTTGAAGTACTTGTGTTGAGAGCCAAGCATATGGTACTCCAGCGTGAGAACCCACTATTTCAGGCTCAGCAAACTTGGCCTCTCCATCAGTTCGGGTCAGACCGTCACGACTTCATCAAGCGACCACCATACCAGCGCAAGACTGTTTGGGAGCGCAAAAAGCAGAAGAGCCTCATGGAGAGCTTCATTTGCGGGCTCTACGTTCCTCCAGTCGTTCTCAGAAGTATTACCCACGAGACCATCCAGAAGTACGAAGTAATCGATGGCCAGCAACGCATTACAGCAATCCAAGATTACCTCAACGACGAGTACTCCCTCCCAAATAGCCAGCAAATCCGAGAGATCGATAACCGCCAAGATCGTGGTTTCGCTGGCAACAGCTTTGCCGAACTCAGCGACGATGACCAGGCCGCTATCGAGCAAGACTGCAACCTCACAGTAGACATCTTGCAAGGAATTAGTAATCCGACGAGCACCGAACACCAGCAACTCGCCACACAGGTGTTTTGGCGCCTCCAACAAGGCGAGTCTCTCAATACGTTGGAGGAAAACCACTCCAAAATCACGAGCCCGGTTCGGAACTACATTGTTGAGCGTGCTGACGATATTAGTTTCGACTATGATGAGTACAAGAGCTTGGATCACAACGACGACCGGCACCCGTTCTTTTCTTTGGTCAACTATGGGAACAACCGTCTGAAACACCTCGGCCTGCTCGCTCGGTTCCTTCTCATTGAGATTGCTGACGGCCCGGCTTACGTAACCGGAACCCGTGTCACTCGCCTCTTCGACTGCGAGAAGGGCACGCTAAATCCAAACGAGGACCAAACGGCGTTCCGGAGCCGCCGAGAAGTTCAGCGAACAGACGAGATGCTCGACACTCTACACGACATCTTCAAAGATACCGAGATGATGACTGACGACGACCAAGTTGTCTACTTCGATAATGAGTACTACATCATCACACTCTACACCCTCATCCGGGAACTCCAGTTCGGCAATTACCGCTTCAACTCTGGTAATTTCAGGGAGATTCGAGAATTCGCCCGTGACTTCTACCGCCGTATGCAGAACGAACCTGTCGGTGATGATGCCATTCTCCGGTTCAAGTCGAAAAGCCAGCAAAGTGCCGATCCGGTAGCTGCTCGCCACTGGATAATGATGAACGAGCTCTGGAAAACAGAACCCGATATCGTCGAACTTGACAGTCAGCGGTTGTTCACACACGCCCAAAGGGTTGCTATCTTTCTCCGTGACGACCGCGTCTGTCAGCAGTGTTTGGAGGAAGAGTTAGAAGCGCTCGACCCCGATGAGGACGAATCAAAAGCGAAAAATCGTGCCCGAGTCGCTTGGAGCAATTGGGACGCCGATCACATCGTAATGCACGCTGAAGGTGGGGATACAACAATCGAGAATGGGCAAGTGCGTTGCCCGGAACACAACCGAAGCGACAACGTCATCCGCTCCGAACTCACCGACTAACAACTAATTCGTTCATATTACAAAGCCCTCAACTATGTCTCATTTTAACCCAGGTGACCGGGTCCGAGTAGACCTTCCTGATCAGACCGACCCAGATCACCAAGAACATCATGGGAAGCACGGGACTATCGTCGAAGTCCTCGATGACGACGGGGGAAAAGTAACGGGCGATGAACGAGACAGCCATCTATATCGGGTGGAGCTAGACACAGGCACGACTATTGACTTCAGATGGCGGGACCTGCGTCTGTCAATTGATGAACAGGCTTCTAAAGAGTTCTAGTGAGGGGTATTACACAGAGAGTGTGTTCCCCTTGACTCGAAGCCATTCACGGCGTTCTCGGTAGTCAGGAACCAACGTCCCCACCGTGTTCCAGAACGAATCTGAGTGGTCGCCATGTTTCGAATGAGCGAGTTCGTGGGCAACCACGTAGTCCTGGATTTTACGAGGCGCGAGAATTAGCCGCCAGTTCAGGACGACGTGACCGGAACGGTACTCTCCCCATCTCCGGGCGATTTCTCGAACCTTGATGTTGACGTCATTGGTTCCGAGTTTCTGGGTGTACTCCTCAGCACGCTCTGGAATGGCTAATTGAGGCTGATTGCGCTACTTCAACACAACTTAGGATAGTGCTGCCGCTACTCAATTCTATCAATCAACCCCCAAAGCCACGATATCAGGACTATGAGGGTTACTGGCAATGTCGCTACGACCGCCCGGTGAATCCGGCCCAACCCGGACGCGGGACGATCCACGGCGTCCAGGGGACTTTGCGCGGCTAAATTCCTACGTCCACTTTCGCTATCACGCTCACACTCCGCAACGTCCAAAATCGACGTTTCCGGGTACTCAATAAACTCAAACTTCGGCTCCTCAATCGGCGAGTTCAACCTCTGTGAATTCGTTGAGAATCTTGATTCCATCTCCATGTATAGCGCCAATTTCCACGGAACCATTTTCCCGGCACTCGACGAGAACGCGTCCCGCCCCATGTCCTTCTTGCCCTCCGCAACGTCAAGAAGTGTCCGCAGCCCCTTCAGTAAGTACGCACGCACAGGAACATCCGTATCGTCATACCTCCACCGACCAGCTTCACCAACATGAACCCCGCGCACACTCACCTCCTTGCAATGCCTCCGCTGATAGTACATATACTGCGCAATCTCTTCCTCGTCCATCAACTCATCTGGCGAAAAACCGTACACCAGCACGTGAGCGTGCGGAATGCCTGTATCCGTATATTCGAAGAACGTCTGGTAATCGGGGGCCTGGTTCTTGTCGACCGCCTCACGCATCAACTTCTTCAGTAACGACTCAATCGAATCAACCAACTCTTCCCGCATATGCGGGATGTTCTCAAACTTCTCTTCCCCATCTTTATCATTTATGAACGGCCACGTCGTCACCGTAATCTCTGTTGCCACCTCATGACCCTCTGCCGCATTTTCTAGAGGCGTTACCGCCGATGCCCACGACTTACCCGCCCTTTTTCGGTCCATAAACCGCGTCCTCAGCTCTAATTCTCCTCTAGACTTCCACATCCCCGCCATTCGACCCTCCAGAGCATTATTCGCATACCAGGCCAGATTCTGACGATGCCACTGTGACTGTAACATTCGTGTCGACTCGATTTCTCCCCTTATCCGTTCCAACGGATACTCATCCGAATCTACCCCAGAACCCCCGCTCTCTGAAAACCCGCCATACAGGCCTCTATGCGACCGTTGGACATCGCGCTTTCCTAGAACAAGAGAGTCAATGAGCTGTCTGAGCTCCTTCGTGGGATAGACAATATATCTCGAATTACCAGTGTCATCCCCGGAGATGTCGACCTCAGTAAACCAGTCATCATAATCATCGAAGAACCGGCGGATCAATTGCCGGTCAGAGTTCGAAGAATCTTGTTCTAGTGTCTCAGAAATCAGATTTGGATAGAAATGAAAATCACCATTACACGCCACATGAGTCGCGACTCGTGTCTTTTCATCTGCTTTCTTATCGCCGGCCCAAGGGAGTGATCCGACTGCAATGTATGCCTCAGCGGGTGGGCGTGAGTCATCAGAGTCTACCGACGGTGAATGTGTACGGTCGTCTCCTGCCACCCAGTCGAGATGGATGATGTCGGGTTGCGGTGTCGAAATGTGCATGGGGGTGTCCGACGGACTTAAGGCCCTGCTCCCCCGAGAACCAGGTGTCCACGCCGGTTCTTCGCGGAATCACGAACCTCCTTAGCGCCGCGTCCGTCAATCGGCGACTTCCGCTTATGAACACCTTTCAACGCCAGGTACAAAAGAGTTCTACAACTAACGTAGTTGTGACTATCGGCTGCACTCGTCTCTTTGGCTTGAAGCCACTTAAAGTTTGATGCCCTTTTAGGCGCAGCGCTGTTCGTATCCTCGCTCTGGCGCTTGCGTATTCGCTTCCGCTGAGCTCCCCTACATCCCCCTATCGAATGCCGGTCGGTTCCTTCTCTTCTTTCGATGATTTCTGATTCACTTGCTATGTGTGGCCGGGGTCCGATCTGATGTGGGCCCGGGGGTAAACCTCAGTTCTTGGAACGTGATTTTGGTGCCCGATTTCCGAGTGACCGGGTCGAAAAAGGGTTACCAATAGCCTCGTCAGAACTGCTGTTTAGTTTCCGTTGTGAATTGTGGTGAATGAGAGGATGAATTCTCGAGGTGGTGTGTTACCGGGTACTGGGTTTGACTATCTAGTTACCCGGTGGACTGTTCCCCTGGGACCATAGCCTTGATTCACCATATGGATTGGTTGGGTTGCGTGTTACACGGTCGCAGTTTACCGTACGACTCGACACTCGAAACGCGTCTCGGGGTTTTATATTCTGACCATGTACCAGCAGCAGAGACCTCGACAATGTCGAAATACGAGAACTGGAAGCCGCATGACACGGAAAAGAAGCGAGTAGAAACGTTAGATGATATGAGCGACCTGACTATCGAAATCTTGGCTGCTCTCAAAAATGAGGGCGGGTCTGCAACCACCTCAGAACTATCGTCGCTCACCGGTGCGGATAGTAACAAAGTGAAATATCGGTATCGGAAACTCGCAGAAAAGTACGGACTAGTTAATATTGACCGTCAAGGAACGTACGACAACGGAGTCTCACTCCCCAATATCGTATCCCTCACAGATACGTGCCGGGAAATCGTGAAAGAGATGAATTTAGCGGATTTCCACGCCGGTGAGTCCGGAAATGAGCGACCGACAAAAGCGCGTCTTGATGAGCTGGAGCGTGATTTGACCGTGCTTGAGAACCATGTTGGGGATGATGTTCAAGACCGCTTGAACCAGCACGAAGCGGTTATTCAGGCACTTGTAACCATCATTGTGAAGATCGACGATGTTTCGATGAATGATTTGCCTGGAAATGATGTGGTACGTGATGCAGTGATGGGTGACAACTAACTGGTTCCTCTTTTCGCCCGTGCCTTGATGACTGTGTCCACGTCCGTGTTCAGTTATTCTCGGAGAAAAAGTGCCGTGGAGTATCGCTGATCGCCCGGAAGCGGCATCCTCATCACAGAATTGGGCTCCGCTATGTCCGTTGGCGTCGGACCTGATACTCTTATCACCCGGGGTGGGCCCCTCATCTATACCGCTATATTGTCGGTAGCCCCGAGAATACAGTATATCTTCAGTATACTTTTATCCAGTATCTTCCTGGACGCGGTGCTGCGCTCCGTCCCCTCAATTACAAGTGGTCTTATCGATGTCACCGTATGTTGTCATCGCAGGTGGTGCCGCATCCGCCGCGTCACGCTCACTTAGCGCTCCACCCATCAGCCGTCTGTATCATATAAACCCGATTCTGGACTCCGGGGCGCTCCTTCACCACTTTCACCGGAAACCTTCTAATCGTTAATGCCTCTTAGAAAGTTTGTCCCGTCTCTACTAAAGCCCTGAACGGAGGTTAGAACTGCCAATGCGGCCTGGTGCGATAACGGGGGCGTGTCCGCGCCACGGAACCACTTACACTCCGGGTACTCCAGAGATATATCGGGGTGTGGTCACGTCTTCTCAGTATGTCTTCGGAGATCGCACCAGACCTAGATGATGCCCGATCGTGGTTCATGCGTGAGCATAGCCGGTGGTGCAGCGAGACGGACGCGAGGTTGTGGAGCGGTCTCCGCGAATTGTCCATCCGTGAACGTGAGATTGCATCGAAATACCAGGCGACACCTCACCCTGACGAGCTTGCGCTGCGCGACCCGGAAACAGCGGCGAATTGGTGGAGGATTCGGATGCGAATCATACTACTCGTTTCATTACTCGCGGTGCGTGAGGACGTGTTCTCGGCACTTCCGTGGATTGATCGGGGGCCGTGGTCGGAGGGGTTGGAATGACTGATTTTCCTGACCCGGACGCGGAACCAGACCCGGAGTTCCTCACGTCGATGTGGACCCGGCACGCCGATGAGGAACGAGAGAAGTCGACCGATGATTTGTGGATGCGGCTGTCGTATTTCAGCGGTAACGCGGACGCGGACTCGGAATTCCGGTGGCGCGCGGCCGTTGTCGCATCTGTGCTCGCGGAGCGCGGTGAGCTCCTGTTAGTCGGGTACAAGTGAGTTGAGGGACTCCCCATTTCCGCCGCAACTCTATGACAGAACAATTGCGATGTCAATGACACAGACCGGTCCGCGTCCGGGTCTGCGGGATACAGGAACACACCATTTCATTTCTCGACGTGACCGAACTCCAAGTTCGACGCACGCGGACGCAAACACGCCAAATCGGTCCGCATCTGCATATTCGAGCAGGTCTGTGAGCCGATACCCGTCTAGCTGATTCGCTATCGCTTCCACGATGTGTCCACGTTCTTTGTCGATCCGTCCTCATGTCGAACGCGGGACGAACACTTTCCCTCCGCCACTCAATCACCCATCTATGCCTGACCGTCCACGTAACCCCGAAGACCTACTCCCCGACGATCCGCAGCTCCCCCTCGAACACTACCTGTCAATGCTCCGCCCACTCACCGACCCACTCGGCTTTCGATGCGCGTACTGGTTGCTCTCCGAGGACCTGACCGTCGAGGAACTCACCGACCGGCTCAGCGCGGACGCGGACGCGGTACACGACAGTCTCAGCGCTCTTGCAGATGTCGGTGTCGTTGAACGCAGGGTCCGCGTCCGGGACGACGTCTCAAACGAATACTACCGAGCAACGATCATCGCCGAAACGCTCCTCTCATGCGTCGCTGAACTGATGACTCGCGAGCATCTGTTCGCGTCCGTGTACGACTCGGATTCTGATGGCCTCTGACCTATTTGTCGCTACCCGAAATGGTGGTGTACTGCTCCGGGAGTGGGGTTTCTGAGAGTCGGCGCTACCTCCCTCCCCCGGACGCGGTCCGATCTTGTGTTAGATAATAACCAGCACACAGAATTGAATCATGGTGTGAATAGGGTTGGCGTGGTTTGTGAGAATCATTGTTCTCGGACGCGGATTAGGGGTGGGAATGGTGTCGGCTCCTGTTGCGTTTTGGGGCCATTTCACAACCTTCTTGCATACAAATAGTTCCGCAACATATTAGTGCGAAACGATAGCATTATGCAACATGGCGGAACTCGCGGAAAATTCTCGAATCGCGGCGTATATTCGTGTGTCGACAGAACGACAGAAAGAAGAAGAATCACACATCCGACAGAAAGATACAATCAAGGCGTGGGCCGAACGCCGAGACATCCCCGAGGAGAACATCGACTTCTACGAAGACATCGCAATCTCCGGTCAGTCAGAGAATCGAGACGACTACAACGACCTGATGGACACCTACCCCGAGTACGACGCCATCGTCGTCCGCGAACTCTCACGGTTCGGACGCGACCTCGGAACCATCGTGACCGACGTCGACGAAATCACGAACAGCGACACCGAATTCGTTTCTACTACCGAGCAGTTCGACACGTCGAGCGCGATGGGGTCGGCGATGCTTGGCGTGATTGCGGTGATGAACCAGCTCACCAGCGACCTCGCACGGGAGCGCGCCGAACGGATGCACGAACGGCGAAAGGAGCAGGGACTTCCGGTGGGGCGGAAGCGGAAGCTCGACGACAAAGCGATGGAAGACGTGTACAAGTGGAGGGAGATGGGAATGTCGTACAGTCAGATCACCGCACTCGTCTCCGAAATGCACGGCGTCGATGTCGACCGGAGCACGATCTATCGGTACTGCGACAAAGCCGGAGTAGAACCAGAGGCGGAAACGTGAGTAACTCGACACCACTCCCGCCGGAAGAACTCACCGTTCTGCAACAGATACTCGCGACCGACACAGCGTCACTGTCGATCCCAGAACTCGTGACACGCGGCAGCTCCCGAGATGAATCCGAGGTCCGCAACGCGCTTGACGGGTTAGGGCGACGCGAGTTCGTTGTCGTCCTCGAATCCGAGTCCGGGTACGACGACGCTCAGGGGCCGTTCTACGCGGCGACAGAGTCGGCTGTCGATTACTTGAAACGTGCCGGCCGGTACGACGAAATCTCGTTATGGTACGGAGCGTTCGACGCGGTGTCGAGCGAGTCGCGTTCGCGTCCGTCGCCTGAGTGGGTGTGATGGTCGGCGTCGGGCGCTAGAACGGGTTGACGTACACTCCTGTCGTGTGCCATCCAGATACGGTCGGCGACCATGATGCAGATGAGTCCGAGGAGCACGCTGGCCGGTGAAAGTCCGACCGCGATCTCGGCGGCGAGCATCGCGGCGAGTCCGACTGCGATAATGACGATTGCGCCGGCGATGAACTTCCACCATCGGACGGTAGCGGTTCTCGCAGACCTGATTTTATGTATATGAAATATACTTTGGAAAGTGTGAATCAAACTATAGCGATATCGATATCGACAACGTAAGCCGCGTCCGCGTCCGGGCTGTTTGAACACCTCATTTCCGCCGCAAGTCAGTAACGGTCGCAGATTCTTTGAATCTTGTCCGTGCTAACTCAGCGCCCGATATCCGGTCACCTATCGACTGATCGTACAATTGTCGCGACAAAGAGGCTAATCAGGAATGCTCCGATGAAGCTCTCAATTGAAGATAGGAGATTCACCATTGGAGTGGCGTTCTCAATACCACCCCCGAACATGAATCCGGTGAAGGATTGCCAACTCGCGATTAGGTTCCCCATCCCCCAGATGGTTATATTGAGTGTCTCGTTCTGACCGAGTCCAACCGAGAAGGTGTATTCTACCGGTTGAATACCGGTTTCTTCTATAATCCCGTATAGTACTGAAAAGATACCCACGCAGAACAGGGACCAACCAACGACCCTCCCTGGGCTTTCACCGTACACGCAGGCGATGTCGTACGACTTGTTCAGCGCCCACTGTACTCCATATCGTGCTTTCTTACGGACGTCGTCGGAATCGGCGAACCGGCTCGTGTATTTTTGTCGCCGTGTTCGCTTCTCCCTCACGAAGAAATTCGATTCGGCAAGACTATCCCCGACATCGCTTGCGCCGAGTTTTGCTTTAGCGTAGGTCGTTTCTTTGTTCTCGGACTCTTGGGTGAATTCGTTCCCTCGGACGCCATCGATCTCCCATCTGATGTCCTCTAAATGGTCCCGGTTGTCGAAGAAGTCGAAGTTGTAAAATGACGTGTTGTCGATGAAGAGGTTCCTGAAGGGGTTGATGCCTTGCTTTGAATCAATAGTGACGTCCCCTAAATCGGTGCGTGGGACCTCGTAGAGGCTATTTTTGTGGTTGAATCTGAATACACCGCCGTTGATTTCAGACCCGTAGAATGCGACTGAACAGGGGTGGTTCTCAAATTCGACATCAAGTTCGATGTGATGGAATTTCGCATTCGGTATGGTGAGGTAGTATTTTGAATTTATATCGGTAAACCGGAATATGTCGTTGGACTCAGTTTCGTTGAATGAAGCCGACACTCGTGATGTATCCTCAATTTTATCGCTGAACACGCCATTGCCTAATACATTATTACAATTCTGTACACTCTCCCGTTCAATGCCCTCTGAAAAAATATGATCCGGGATGTCCTCCTCCATTAGATACACATATTTGCTACCGAACTCGCTTCCTTCAAAACTCGCCGGTCCGTTGAACACGGACTTGCTGAATGTTGCTGTTCCGAATTCCACATCGGTGAAGTCGGTTTCTCTTGTGAAGGTTGCAGAATCAAATACAACACCGGTTGAGAACGTAGTGCCGTGGAAGACACAACCAGATTTAAATTCAGAATGGAAGAAATTTGCACCATTCCTGAATATGGATTTGGCAAAGATAGCTCCATTATTAAACTTCGCGCCCATGAAGTTTGCAGTCTGGATGAACCGACAATGGCCTTCTCCGAGATTGTCTTCCACCTCAGAAATTGACGCTGAATCGACCATAGAGTCGCACAAAGTGAGGTGTTTACTGAAAACAGCCTCCATGAAACTCACCGAATGAAATGTCGTATCTGTAGCCTGAACCCGGTCGTGAAAGGTCGTGTCAGTGAAATCCCCATCAACAATCAGAGACTGCTCTACTCCGAACGGCGCCTGAACACTAGCGTGGGAGAGATCGATTTTACCGAATCTACAGTCAACTATTTGCAGGCTTCTTAGAATCTCTTCTCTAGAGAAATCCACCGTCCCAAGAACCGTTGAGAACCCGATCTTAACCTCTGAACCATTTGCGATATAGGGCCAAAGTCCCTTCAGATTCAGGTGATCTACCGTGGTGCAGATAATCTGTATACGCCCGGTCTTCGCGATTGCTTTCCGGTATTCACTATTCCTCTCCGATATAGTAGGGAAAACCTGGTTCCGAGCTCTCCGAGGAAGATGAAATATACAGTAATTTTCCCCCTTGACCGGGGGGTACGGGCACTCCCACGGTTCGGTGAGCTTTGAGGTTTCTCTGGGCCACAGGGAGGGGTCAAAGACAAACTCACACATTGTTCTTACAATCTATATCTGCTGCCACAAATACGGTTCTCGGCGATTCACAGTACTATCCTCACTCCCCCCGGCTCCATGAACATTATCCTGTGGCTCCCCTGATGATTTCTGGGCGATAGCCGCGATTATTTTCTACCCTATAGCCTCGGAGGATAGGTTTGATGCGTGACTTTCTTTCAGCGTAGTTGCTGGTGACTCAGCTTCTAGAGACAGAGCGTGTCTACTGCTCTGCACCGATGCTTGTTCCAAGACTATTCTTCCGGCCCTGAACGATGAAGTAGACGGACAACAGGAGACTTACGCCCATCAGCCCGAATACTATCTCTGATGATACCAATGGTACACTCTGCTCTTCCAAGAGGTCGCTGAAGAGTATGAGCCCAAGCGCTAGTGAGAGTGTAGAGAACGTAAACTGGAGCTTCTGATTCTTACTCTGTTCTGATTTACGTGTCCACACCCAAACAATTGCGAAAGGAGCTGTGCCGACAAGAAAGAGAGTGGCAAGTAGTGAAATATCCATGTGCTACAGCTACATTCTGAAACGGTAAATATTCTATCACCCTCCGAGACGAATAATCAGCGTCCACTCCTCCCGAAAGCTACGACTCAATTATCTAGTGCTAGACTCGCGGCACCTCTCTAGGAGGTGAGTCACAGCGAGTGGTGGTGAAATTAAGTTGCGTTGTGTCCCCCGACGAGGAGGACGAGGCATGAGCAAGCCTCTCGCCGGCCACGCTGATACCCTCACCGGTGCCCGAGAGCAACAGAACACACCCGCCCTCGTCAAGCGAATTGAGGGAACGAGACAGCCCGCATCGAGAGCGAGTCGCCAACCGGGCGCACCAAGGGTGACATGACCGCTTGCTTCGTCCTGTAGACCGCCACCAGGGGTCTGCCGGGTTATCGTCTTCACCCGACCGATGACGCGCCGAACGTCGCCAATATGCTATTCGCGGAAACGCCGCTCTACCGTCAGATACGTCTCTCAGCAGCGAAATGCGGTCTCTAATTCGTCCCCGGGACTCTGATTCGGTGGCGAGACAAACCAACCCGTCTTACACCCCAATATAGGTGTAACGAGGCAGAAAAAGTCTCTCTCCCAATAAACATTTATATACTCGGGACGAGACGTTTCTAATATGCGAAACAGAATGCGTTTCCGCCCGGTTACAGTGGAAGACGTAGAAGTGGAGGAGATAGTGCGAGGACTCGTTTATCTCCCGGACCTCCTAGAGGCACCAGCGCTTGATCCTCACGAATATGAGTCCATCTCCGAAGCAATCCAGGACGTAGCTTTTGAGATGGACGAGATCAAGGAGGAATTCGGAGACACAGAGTACGTTTCCCACTATCAGAAACTAGCTGAATGGGCTAATGAGTATGTGGCACGGGTTGATTCGGAGTGTAACTTTTCCGATGGTGATTCAGAAGCTATAGCTGGCGACTGTCTAACTCTCCGACTATGGGGAGATACTAAGCCCGCTGCAAGCCCGTTTGTATTCGAAATCGATTATCATGCAGGGGGAGAGGTCGGGTGCCGCTTACTGACGGTTCCAAATTACGACCGTTCATGGGCTGAGGGGACCCAAGTACCATGGACTGACAGAAGCCATGAGCTTCGAGAGACAGACGTCGAGTTGGACTACGACGGTACTTTGACTACATCGTCAATCAATGAGATTTGGTCAATTCTCTTGGAAGAGGTTCCATATGTTACCGGCCGAGTACAGGAATTGTACGAGGAGGGTGGAATCCCACTTAGCCAAGCACGGACACGTGCACTCAAAGAAAGTGGATGCTCGGAAGAAGAGATCAGCCGTCGGTTGGATGTCGGAGAACGAACGGTGTCTTCATACCAATCAAAATATCGACAAACGGCTCGAGAAATCCGGCGTGCCTTCCTCGCGACAGCCGGACCACCGATGCGAATAGTCGCATCAAATACGTGGGAGTGGGATGAACAGCCCGTTCAGTTATTCGTTGCTATCCCTAACTGGTATGATTCTAATGTTGACCTTCCTAACGGTACCCAGGCATCAATTCCGGGAGCGTGGCTGATTGAGTTCCCGCCCGTGCAAAGCAGGTGGGACTTTCAAATGGAAGTTGAAGCGTTCGACTCTCTTAGCGACCTGCTTAGCGAGCTTGATGAAAGGGCAGAAAATGAGAGCTATCAGGGTTATGGCCCCAATTGGAACGGGCTTCGCCAACAGATTCCTCGAGTCCTTCGTGAACGGGCTGATCAGCCGTCTCGGTGGTGGGTATGAGTCAGAAAACACGCTTGCTCTGTGTGGGCGATACACATCTCGGAAGGGCGGAAACTTCGGACGGGAAGAAAGGCTCACATGGCCAGTGGGCGTACATCTTTGCGTTCGAAGCGGCCATTTCGATTGCAATATATCGAGACGCTGACGCCATCGTACACACGGGGGACATCTTTGAAACTCAGCGTCCGTCATCCACAATCGTAAGCATCGCACGGAGACAACTTGCTCGGCTAAGGGAAGCCGGGATACAATTCTGCTACGTACCCGGCGATCACGATGAGGAAACCGGACGCCACCAGCGACACCCTCGAGCGAGCCGGTACGAAGACGTACTACAGAAAATTCAACTTCCGAGAACGCCCGGAATTGACGACTTTATGAGCGAATACCAAACGTTCAATCTAGGTCGAACTCCCCATATGGTAGCTCACAATTGTGCCCTCTATGGAATCCCGAGTTCACAGCGAACTGAAAAAGAGTATCGCCAAGGTATCACTCCGATTCAATCGGACACCTCCAATCAGGATGGGATATTCAACATCATAAACGCTCATGCAGGAATTTCGCCGGGATGGAAACGAGCTCGTCACGACATCCCCTCAGTGCTTGGTGAACTTCCCAATCGAATGTCGATAGACGTTCTCATTTGTGGTCATCTTCATCGACCGGAAGTGCGAGAATATCCCACTGACTCTTGCCCCCTGTTCATCAACCCCGGTTCTCCGGTCCGTATCAACGGAGCAACTAATCGAAATTATCAGCCACAGGTGACCTTGCTTGAGTTCCCGAACGGCCGAAGCAAGTCCACGGCAGGCTGTATTGAACGAGAAAGGATTGACGTTCCTGTGACCCAATCGGGCTGTGCAAGACTCGCTGAAAAGGCACGTGAAGCACTATTCGAAACCCGACAAAACAGGCAGGATGTGACCGCTGCCGAACCAGCATGAGTTCCGGTGAAAACGCCGCGTCCTTGCCCAAGGAAGCCGATTGGCACTTTCACGTTTCGGGAAACCAGCGACAGTCCGGTGACCGTGGCCGACGCCGTCGAACGCGCCGCCACGCAGGGCGTTTACGACACCGCCTGTCGTGCCGGCGGCCCCGAGGCGTATGTTTAAACCTCGCTGAGTGTGCCGACGCCGTCACGCGGCGTGTGGCCGCCCTCGACGAGATGCCCGTCCCCGACTCGGTCGGCGTCCTCCTCGACACCACCGACGACCTGTGGCGCCGCCTCCTGCAGTACGTCAGCGACGACCGCCTCGACGTCCGCGAACAGGACGGGGAGGCGGTCCTCCGAGCGGTGTCGCCCCGCTTGACGATCGCGACCGTCGGCGAGAATCAGTCCGCCGGCGGCGCCGGCTACGCCCTGCTCCTGTGGGACGCCCACCCCGGGCTGACGTACGCCGGCCTCGACATCACAATCGCCGACGCGAGTGGCGACGACGCCGACGCCCTCGCTCGACCGACGCCCGAGGCCGAGCAGCACGCGCCCGCCCTCGTCGAGCGGCTCACCGGCGGCGAGGAGGCCCGCGTCGAGAGCGAGTCCTCGACCGGGCGCACCAAGGCCGGCATGACCGCCCGCCACGTTCTGCAGGCCGCCGCCGAAGGCCGTCGGGCTATCGTCCTAACTCGCCCCGACGACGCGCCGAACGTGGCCGACACGCTCCTCGCGGAACCGCCGTTCTGCCGGTCAGATTCAGTCGAAGACGGCGAAACCCGATACTACACCTCGCCCCGTGACCTCCGAATCGGTGGCGAGGCCTTGACCCGGCCCGGCTCCCGGTCGAACGTGTGGGTACGGGAGGCGAGCGGCGAGGTCGTCCTCCGAGACGACGTCGGGACCGAACACGCCCGGTTCCCCGACGTCGCCGCCGCGTTCAGCGACGCCGACGCCTACCCGGGCGGCGAGCGGACGGTGAAACGCCCATCGTCCCCGAGGCGCTGCTCGACGGCGTCGACGCCGAGCCCCACACAGAGATAGTGACCGTCCCCGAGGGCGCGACCGACCTGTCGGACCTCTCGCTCGTCGTCGACGACCGGGGCCTGACCGTCCCTGCCGAGGCGGTCGGCGCCGGCTCGGGCTCGGGCGCTCCCGATCGGGACGCGGTCGACCCCGAGGACCTCGACGTGACCGACGGGGCGCGCGAGCTCCTGCGGGCGCTCCGAGAGGCCGGCGACAGTCCCGTGACCGTGGCCGACGCGGTCGAGCACGTCGACGTCTCCCGTCGGTCGGTGCGAAACTACCTCGGTGCCCTCGCCGACGAGGGGGCGCTCCGACGCGAGGAGACACCCGGGACGTCCGCCGACCTGTTCCACCTCGACTGACTCGACTGCAGAAAGGCTTTATTCCACTACCGTTCGCTGTGAATCAGCTCCTAGAGAGGTGCCGCGTATGCAGGACATCAACCTATCAAGATTCGATTTTTACCGGTCACCAGTTTGAACACTGGTGTGTGGACATCGTCCAGTCGTCAGAACCACCTTTCTGCGATGTTACCCTGTAGCCTTGGATGGCTCCGCTACAGCTGAGCGTCTTTATTGAGCGATATGTCCCGTCGTCTTCGTCGTAGACAAGGACGACGATTGCTTTGTTAGGGGCGACACCCTCAACATCGATTTGCTTTCGCTCACCAGGCTGGAGGGTATACTCACCGTGTCTACTGGCGGACTCAGGAAAGTCAATGTGAGTGAAACTCGAAGCATTCGAGGTGGTGTATGTGGATGAGCCTTGGTTGATTGTGTAATTGAATGAATCACCATCTCCGTCCTGAACGGTGAGATTGTTACCGACTTCAACGACACCCACCGTGAACGTCTCCGTCTGAGTTGCGTTGTTCACCATCATCACCGGCGCTGGCTCTTTCTGTGGTGCAGGTTCTACACCGGGAATGGCGCTACAGCCTGCGAGACACACCAGAAGAACGAGTCCGAATGGCACCCACTGAGTCACTTTCTACTATTTTGTCAGGTAGCGATATGGTTCCTTCGCTCCGCAACTCACGCTCTATCTATAGGAGCTGGGTCACACCGACTGACGCTGGAAGAAACTCCCTTTGTTCCGACCGGGTTCGACGTGACTCAGCTCTTAGAGAGGTGCCGCGAGTCTCAGATTGACTCCCCAGCACCTATGTCGTGACCTTCCTATGTGTGAACGATGATTTCGCGTCGAACGAAGGCTCGGATTAGTTTTGTCAGCAGCCTCTATCGAGCATATCAACGCTGTACTCGGGTGGTAAATAACGAAGAGACAGTTCAGTTTGCCCCTCGATATTTTGTCCTCGGTTTTATTTATCAAATCGTACGCGGATGGACATACGACCGTGACTACGGCAATAACCGTACAAACCGCTGGCGTCGGTTCTTGATTCCGGTGGCGATCTTTCCTCTTCTTCTGAAACTATTAGACCTAATCTCAGAATCCGAACGCGA
The DNA here is from genome assembly GCF_026586625.1 of Halobium salinum. Taxonomy (GTDB): domain Archaea; phylum Halobacteriota; class Halobacteria; order Halobacteriales; family Haloferacaceae; genus Halobium; species Halobium salinum. Next base: position 310,212 of record NZ_JAODIW010000010.1, read on the forward strand.
AAGTCTCGTACTAGGTGCCGCAGTTGGGACGATACTGTACAGACTTTGGTATGGAGTCCTCAATCCGCTTCCTGACACAGTGAGCGAACAATAGACACGCTCTGTCTCTAGAGGCTGAATCACCGACGACTATACTGAAAAGAAAGGAACGTATCCGCGACGGATCAGACAGATAAAGCGGACGGTTTTCAGAGCGGTTCCAGATACTACTGACCCCCAGTTACCCGGACGCGGTTCACTTTCTCCCCGGTCCAAAAACATTGATAATACTGAAGGTACTCATTCCTATCGTATCGTGATATCAACTGGTAATGATCGAGATCACGCCCGCCTCTTTGAACGAGACCACGAAACGGCGCACGAGAAACTGAATAACATCCTCGGCGGGGATACTCTGAAAGCGTTCAGGGAAGACCTCGCCGACATCTTTCAAGAAACCTCTGAGGTATCCAATGTTTCTGAGGACCAGAAACGAGAGTGGTGGCGAATCGGAAGACGAGGCCTTGAGGATAGCAGGGGTCAATTTAGGAACCTCAAACGCGGTCTTACTGTCATAGAGTACCTAGATAGTGTCATTACGCACGGAATTGCGTTCGTCGTGGGATGCCTGATTAGCACTCAGCTCGGTCAATCGTGGGCGCTTGGCGCGGCCATCTCCATGCTACTATCCTTCATCTTCAAACGGCTCTACGACGGACGAATACTATCACAGGCTTTAGTCGAACAACTCGCATACAAACCCGAGGAACTCTCCACTCGGCTCGAAGCACCTGAGCTCCGATTCAAAGCTGGATGGAACAGCGGTGTGCTCAACTCGACCACGAGCCTTGTTGGGCTCGTTATCCTTGGTATCGTGGCGTCACCTGGGTCTTGGTCGTATAGGAATGGGCTCCAGGCCGTGAAGGTGTACGCGAAAATCAAGCACCACTAACGGTGCAACCACACTCCTCGCCACAGACGCTAAATGAACACACCCGCGACCGTCAGAGAACGCTAACTCGTCGCCCGAAACCCCGTGCGGCGAATCAGTACGGTGAAATCCCGTTGTGGTGCAACACGTATAGATTGGTGTCGGATGTTGAGTCGCGTCTGCGTCTGTCTCTGGATGGCTCTGATTAGTGATGGTTCGTACTTCAACGGCCCAATATCATTGTTACTGGCAACGCAAACCGCGTCCGTGTCGGACACCTTGTTTCCTCCGCAAGACACCTGTAGAACGCTCAACACACTAAGTCAACTCTAATACTGGAACTATGGACTTGGTCAAGCGGTTACTTCCACGTTCAGACCCGCACCTTCGGAGGAAGACTGTACAATTGCGGACACCTCGTTTCCGCCGCAAACGCCACTCGGAGACACCTCATTTCCGCCGCAAGTGTGCGACAGAGCCGCTAATAGGCAACAATCGTCCCAAAACACCAAAAATCAACTAATATTTGTGATTACAGATGCTCGCCCTTTTCAACATTCTATGTCAGGAGTGCGAATCCGAAAGAGTAGGCAAGTACTCGCTAAAGTCGAAGTAGTAGAACAACACTCCGGCAATCAGAATTGCTGAGGCAATCGTGATCATATTGTGAGCTTCACCTTGCACCGGGTACTGGCTTCGAATCTTCCACGAGATAAGAAAAGCTGAGAGACCTGCTGTGTAGGTAGCGTAGGTATCCGGTCGTCCGTCCAACACCGCAGCGATATCTCTCGAATCGTAGACGTTCACATAAGCTCGACTGAGAACGACTATGAGGCTGAGCATTTGGACTACGGAAAGAGGCCCCACCTTACTCTCAACGAATCGCTGTAGCTCTAGAGAGACGATGACAGAACCTCCAATAAGCACCAATAGTGCAGCCTGCATCATTACACGCGACCCACCGCCAAAAATCTGGATGAATTCGAGACTAGTATCGTCCGTTTGGAAATTTGACCAAGCCTCGTGCACCAGTCCGAATAGGAGTATTACGAACAGATACTCGAGTAAGTAGTAGTTCTCAGCGATCCAGTCAGATACGACGAGGGCTGCACTAATTCCGACTGTAATGATTAGGAGCAGCTCCTGATTTTCTTCTGATAATTCGTTCAGATTCATCAATTATCGAGATTGAATCGATTCAGATGTCATAAATGATTTGTCAATTGAGTGTATTAAAGACCCTCTGTACTCAAACCTTCTAAAGAAAGGGCGCGATCCAAAAATCGGACTCGAACAAACATCAATACGCACAATCGTCGCTAGTATCCGGTAGCCACACCGTGTCCGGGTCAACAGAGTACGTTGGGAAAGCCGCGTAGTACCCCCTTGAACGGGGGAAGGCGACTTCATCAATGTACAATAGCCCTATACTCGAATTTGGGTTCCAAGACACCTCGTTTCCTCCGCAAGCCACCCAGAGAGCCCTTAATACCTCAAGATCGTCAAAGAAATCCGCCTCCCTGATTTTCTACCTCAGCAAGGAGCTTGCGCCGAAGTTCCCGTTTTTCATCCTCGGTTCGCTCATCGTAATGCTTCTTCAGCATCTCCTCGCTCACGTCACACCGTTCACTCAGGATCGCGATTGGAAGACCTTCACGACGCATCTGAGATAGATACCCATGCCGAGCAGAGTACGGCGATTGACTCGAGGGACACTTCGACGCCACCTCAGCCGAGGCTGCCGCTTCACAGTCTGCAACCTCACGGCCATGTGGACACTCGTGACCGATCGCACACGGCCGACTCCATTTGTAGAAGTACTTCCGCATCGTGGGCTTCGACAACCGACCGTGTGTTGACGTCAAAAACGGACTGCGGCCGTCGTCGTCCGTCACGTCATCCCAATTCTCCTCAACGTAGTCTTTGAGTACCTCGCTAATGGACTCAGGGATGTTCACCAAAGCCTCGCCCTGCTCCTCGTTCTTCAGACGAGTTGTCCCTCCTCGATGCTTGAAGTGCAAGTACGGTTCTTTGTCGTCCGCGCAGAAATCCTCTAAATCGAGAGAATGTAGCGCACCTGGTCGTCGACCTGTGGAGCAATGAATCAGCCACACGACATGCTCCGTAGTTGCGTACTCGTACTTGTTGAGGTAAGAGATGATCTCTTCAACCCGATCTCGCGGGAGTTCCACATCTCGAACACCATCGCCGGGGTTGAGTTGGGGGATTCTCACGGAGTCGCTGAGGTCAGATTTGACCGCTTCAATGGACTCCATATATGACAAGAAAGCCCTGAAAAGGTACATGTCGTCACGGAGCGTTTTCTTCCCGAGAGAATCTACTTTGTCTGTGGAATCTTCTCGACGCCAAATCCGGTAGGAATCAACGAGACGCCCATCAAGCGAATTCAGGTTTTCAATTTGATTCTCTTCAGCGAACTTGATGAAGAGCTCAAGCTTACGTGCATACTCCTGAACCGTATTCTCCGTGACTTCAGTACGAATCGATTGGAGGTAACGCTCAACTCCTGCGCCGGGTGCCAAAGGTTGGAGTGATTCCTTCGCGTCGTTGATGACGCTCTCAATATCCGAGAGTGTGAGTTCAGAAGACGCTACTCGAGGTGACTCAGAACTTGGGCTTTCGGAATCACCGGCGACATGTTCGATCTTGTTGTTGGCGTTTTGTTTCCGCGTGTGGGCATGTCCATGCCCCTCGTCCTGACCGTTCGTATTCCCAGTGTTGCCACTAGAAGTGGGATTAATCGTCATTTTGAGTTACCTATCTACGCGTTCTGGTTCCCGGCGCTGAGCGCCTGCTTTGAGATATCTTTGCTCCCCTTCCCGGTCGCGCACTCGTGAGTGTCTTTGAGTTCACCGGGGTGCTTTTGACTGAATAGGCTGTACGACGGAAGTGTTCCGTGTGTCGAGTTTCGGTTCATTGTTGGATGCACGGGACTCCGGTATTGTTTGACTGATACCGGGTGCCAGGAACGCTGTAACGTTCCTGACGTGGGCGCCTTCCCGTGGGCGCTCTCCGCATCGGTTACTCCAGACCAGTTAAAAAAGAAAGTTCACAACTTGAATATGAATCGCAGCACACTGTAACCGCCAGACAAACCTACAATCAAATTCACGGACGAGCTACGATATCAGAATATATTGGACGAGGATCAGTCATTCATATTGTTGACACCCTGGAGACCATGCATCTCATCTACTCAAAACTGAGTACGTAGATTATCGAGCCTATTCCGAGCTACTTCACAATATTCTGAACTGAGTTCGTACCCGGATGCTTGGCGGCCATTCTTCATAGCCGCAACAACGGTTGTTCCTACACCACTAAAGGGATCAAATACAGTATCCTCCCGGAAACTGTACAGACGAATGAGTCTCGCCACCAATTCCTCAGGAAACTGAGCGGGGTGGTCGCCATTCTTTACTGGATCGATTTTCCAAATTGATTGAGCGTATTCTCTCCACTCTTTGACAGACAATCTACTTTCTTCTTTCACTTCGGATTCTTGTCCGGGAAGGTCTCTCTGACTGTAGTAATCCTCGGAAACCCATTTCCGGAACACAAGAATCTGTTCGTGGTTCTGATTAATGAGGAAGTTAGTCGGATAGGGATAACTTCCGAAGAGAGGCTTAGAACGCCCGCCTGAATTAGCATACGTGTTTTTACTCCAAATGATTCCATCAAAATAGTCAAAACCGGCATTTAGAGCTAGATTGTACGTGTGGGCCGACAATCTATACTGGCGCGTCCGTCCGCTAAGTGCCTTTGAAGTGCCGACTATGAGGCAAATCTTTGCATCAGGTTTCGTTACTCGGAATAGCTCCGAAAGTACGTCTTCCATGAGCGATTCCCACTGATCAATGCCTTGGGAATCGTCGTAATTCGGATAGTCTTCTCGTTCCGTGAATCCGTCCACATGGTACGGAGGGGAAGTTACAACGAGGTCAATACTCTCATCCGGGATTCTTTCGAGTTCACGAGAATTGCCCTGGACTATCCGGTTTTTCCAACTCAGCAATCCCTGTCGGCGAGCCTCATGGAGACAGTCACGGCTACAAACAGATGTGTGCTTAGCCCTTTCAACCCGGCCCTTTGACCGGATGAAGTCTTTATCGCAGATCGGGCAGGTCAGTTCTATTTTACGGGACGGTTTTGGGACGTCGAGCTTACGCCTCCACTTTGATATCGTGGTGTGATCGACTCCAAGTTCGTCTGCGATATCTTGGAGTGTACGCTCTTTCTCATAATATTCTCTATAGAGCCAATCTCTGCTTTGATAGCGAGTATTCATTTACGTAGCACAAAATCCTCCTGTAGCTGTCTTTTCAGTTGCGGACCAAAGGTTCAATCCTACGAAGTCTGCATGGAACCGGCAATGGCAACGCTAGCAAGACCGACCGTTCTAAGAGTTCCAGAGTCAAGTAGGAACTCTGGTTGCAAAAATCCGGAGTGCTCTCCTTCAAGCAGAGGCGTATTTAATAGCACTCTGCACACTTGACAGCGTACTCGGACGCATGAATCTTGTTTGTCTCGTGTGCGTCAAGCATGGCGTCTTTTCTATTCTTTCAAGGAGAGGATCAATCGGCCCGCCGCACCGAGGCTCCACATATTTTATGACCCTTAGTTACAACCACACCTGTAGATGGTCGATAATTTCAACGAGAAGGCCGATTTCATCTGGTCTATCGCGGACCTTCTCCGAGGAGATTACAAGCAATCCGAGTATCAGAAGGTCATCCTCCCGCTGACGGTTCTCCGGCGCCTCGACTGTGTGACCGAACGGAACAAAGACGAAGTATTAGGGCGGTACGAGACGCTCCAAGAGCAGGGCATCGAGAACGTCGCGCCGTCGCTGAAGCGCGTCTCCGGGCAGGAAGTGTACAATGTCAGCGAGTACACGTTCGAGTCTCTCTGTAATGACCCGGATCAGATCGCGGAGAACCTCCAGTACTACATCAACGCATACGACGAAGATACGAAGGAAATATTCGACAAGTTCGACTTCGGGCACCAGATTCAGCGACTCGACGACGCAGACCTCCTCTACAAAGTCGTCCGACAATTCGCTGAGATCAATCTGCACCCTGAGGAGGTTCCCAACGAGGAAATGGGGTACATCTACGAGGAACTCGTTCGGAAGTTTAACGAACTCAGCAACGAGACCGCCGGGGAGCACTTCACGCCGCGCGAGGTCATCGAGCTGATGGTCAACCTCATTTTCGACGAAGACGACGAGGTGCTGACCGAGGATGGGGCCGTCCGAACTGTGTACGACCCGGCCTGTGGCACCGGTGGAATGCTGAGTGTCGCGGAGAATCACGTGCGCGAACTCAACGAGGGCGCGAAACTCCACGCCTTCGGGCAGGAACTCAACCCCGAGACGTACGCCGTCTGTAACTCGGACATGCTCATCAAAGGGCAGAACCCGGACAACATCGCGTACGGGAACTCGTTCACAAACGACGGCTTCGCCGACAAGCGGTTCGATTACATGCTCTCGAATCCCCCGTTCGGGGTTTCGTGGAAGAAGGTCAAGGATGCGGTTGAGAGCGAGCACGAGGAGATGGGGTTCGCCGGACGGTTCGGGGCTGGGACGCCACGCGTCAACGACGGCTCGATGCTGTTCCTCCAGCACATGATCAGCAAGATGAAACCCAAGGAGGAGGGTGGCTCCCGCATCGCCATCGTGTTCAACGGGTCGCCGCTGTTCAATGGCGGTCCCAACAGCGGTGAGTCGGCCATCCGCCGCTGGATTCTGGAGAACGACTGGTTGGAAGCCATCGTCGGTCTGCCGGAGAACCTCTTCTACAACACCGGTATTCGGACCTACATCTGGGTGCTGTCGAACGACAAGCCCGACCACCGGAAAGGGAAGACGCAGCTCATCGACGCCCGCGAGATGTACAAGGAGATGGACGAGAGTCTCGGTGACAAACGCCACCGACTCACCGACGACCACATCGCCGAGATCACGCGCATCTTCGGGGACTTAGAGGCCAACGGACGCTCGAAAGTCGTGGACAACGAGGAGTTCGGCTACCGTCGTATCGTCATCGACCAGCCGCTTCGCTTGCGGTTCGAGGTCTCCGAGGAGAATATCGCGGCATTGGATGACGAGCGTGCGTTCACCAACCGCGACGAGGAGATTCAAGAGCGCATCAAGGAGGCGCTGTCCGAGATGAACGACGAGATGATCTGGATGGACCGGGAGGAGTTTATCGACGACGTTGAGCTACAGTTGAACATGGCGGGGTTAGATGTGCGTAATAGTGTTTATAACGCTATTGAGCGGGCATTTGGGGAGCAAGATTCCGAAGCAGAGATTTGTAGAGACGGGAAGGGCAACCCTGAACATGATACTGATCGACGACAAAAGGAGAGGATACCGTTAGACCTTGACCCCCAATCGTACTTTAGCGAGGAGATTGAACCCTATCTTAGGAATGCTTGGCTGAATACGAGTAGTAAATACCACGATGATAAGGATGAAAAACTGGGAATAGTTGGATACGAACTCAACTTCGACCGGTTCTTCTACGAATATAAACCACCACGTTCCATTTCTGAGATCGACGCAGAGTTGGCCGCGCTGGAAGAGGAGATCGCGGAACTTACTCAGGACATTACTCTATGAGGGTTAGAGAGAATCTCAAAGAGTCGGGGGTCGGATGGATTGGTAAAATACCACAAGGATGGGATACGACCAAAGTTCGATTCGTAGCTCAACTTGAGTCAGGACACACGCCTAGTAAGTCTGAGGACATCTACTGGGAAAACCTAACCATACCGTGGGTCACGACATCAGACATACATAAATTCAGAAATAGTGATAGAATATACCTGAATCAGACAGAATACAAAATTAGTGAGCTTGGTCTCGAGAACTCCGGGGCACAACTTCTACCCAAAGGAACGGTTTTCCTATCTAGAACCGCTTCTGTTGGGTTTTCGGGTATAATGAATAAGCAGATGGCAACCTCACAGGACTTCGCCAACTGGGTTTGTAGTGATGATCTTGTACCGGAATATCTTGTGTTCGTGTTCCGTGCAATGGATCAAGAATTTGAACGACTGATGAAGGGCTCAACCCACCAGACAATCTATATGCCTGAAATACGTTCGCTTGAGATGCCACTACCTAGTGTAGATGAACAGAAGGTGATTTCGGATTGTCTTATTGATAAGGTTTCGGATATAGCAGATGTTGTTTCAAAGAAGGAAGATTTCGTAAATAAACTGCAAGAGCGCAGGACAGCAATCATCACGAGTCTTGTTACAGCCGGTTTGACTGACGATACACCATTGCGATCTGTGGAATCTGAATGGTATACCGCCATCCCTGAACATTGGAAGCTACTTCGACTGGACCACATTCGAGACCCATACACGCCGATTGTTTATGGTATTGTTCAGCCCGGACCAGATCAGGATGACGGAGTTCCGTATATAAAAGGGGGACAATGTGAACCTGAGAAACTGAATCGGGATAATCTCTCGAAAACAACCGAAGAAATTGCCGAACGATATAGTCGTTCACGACTGGACGTGGGTGACTTGGTTTACGAGATACGGGGAAGCGTCGGGCGTGTTGTCAAAGTACCCCCTGAATTAGAGGGGGCTAATCTAACACAGGACACTGCACGTATCTCATCACAAGAAGGAGTGGATCGTGATTGGCTAATGTATGCCCTTCGTTCGGAGCCGTTCCGACAACAAATGGAGTTACAAACACGTGGAGCGGCCGTTGAGGGAGTGAATTTGTTCGACCTACGCAGGGGCGTCCTCCCTGTGCCACCAATTGAAGAACAGCGCGAAATTGGTCGAAATCTCACGATGGTTGACGAGAAGACAGACGAGATAATTCGACGAGTTGAAAAGAGTATCAAGCTATTTGAAGAAAGACGGCAGGCTTTAATCAAAAATTCGGTTACGGGCCAGATTGATGTCACGGACGAACGAGGTGAGGAGCAAGAGACTCTCGTATGAACAAACAGTACGACGAGCATGCGTTCGAGACATACATAGAGCAACATCTGCTCGACGGCGAGTACGAACAACTTGGTCCTGACGAGTTCGATGCCGAGCACGGCGTATTCCCCGACACCCTCGTCTCGTTCGTCAAGGAAACCCAACCCGACCGCTGGCAACAACTGGAGACTGCCTACAAGGGCAAAGCCCGGCAGCGGTTCCTCCAAGAACTCACCAGTGCCCTCGAAACGCGCGGGACGCTCGAACTCCTGCGGCACGGCCTCCGCACCACCGGCACGACGATCAAACTCGCCTTCTTCCAGCCAAACACCAGGAAGAACCCTGAGGTCCAGAAACAGTACGAGGCGAACCGCCTCGGGGTCACTCGGCAGTTCCACTACTCCCCGACCGACCCGTCGCTGAGCATCGACCTCGCCCTGAGCGTCAACGGTATCCCCGTGGCGACGGCGGAACTGAAGAACCCCGCCACCGGGCAGACCGTCGAGGACGCGAAACAGCAGTACGCGAAGGAGCGTGATCCCGGCGAACCCGTCCTCAAGTTCAAGCGCGGGGCGCTGGTCCACTTCGCGGTTGACCCAAACGAGGTCGAGTACACGACCGAACTGGACGGCGAGGACACGTACTTCCTCCCGTTCAACAAGGGTCACGACGGTGGCGCGGGGAACCCACCGAACGAAGACGGCCACCGAACCGCGTATCTCTGGGAGGAGGTTTGGGCCAAGGACTCATGGATGGAAATTCTCCAGCGGTTTATCCACATCGACGAGGAAGAAATCCGCAAGGACGGCGTCAAGGTGAGCGACGAAGAGACAATAATCTTCCCCCGGTATCACCAGCTGGAGTGCGTCCGCCAACTGGTCGCCTCCGCACGCGAGAACGGCGTCGGTGAAGACTATCTCGTCCAACACTCCACCGGGAGCGGCAAGAGTAAATCTATTGCGTGGCTGGTTCACCGACTTGTTTCGCTCCACAACGACGCGGACGAGGCGGTATTCGATGGTGTGGTCGTCGTCACCGACCGCACCATACTCGACGAACAATTGCGGAACACCATCTATGAACTCGACCACAAGACCGGCGTCGTCCACGCGGTCAAAGGCGAGGGCCAGTCTAAGTCGAAGGAGTTGGCAGCGGCACTCGAAGCCGGGAAGCCAGTCGTCATCACCACCCTTCAGACGTTCCCCTACGTCATCGAACATACGCAGGGGCTCCCCGACCTGGACTACGCCGTCGTCGTAGACGAGGCGCACAGCAGCCAGACCGGGGAGATGGCGAAGGAAATGAAGCAAATCCTCGCTGGAGAGAATATTGAGGAAGACGACGACTGGGAGGACCTGTTGGCCAAGAGTGCCAAGGCGCGGGGCAAGCAGGAGAACCTCAGTTTCTTCGCGTTCACCGCGACTCCAAAGGGGAAGACACTAGAGGCGTTCGGTAACACACCCGAGGGCGACGACACGCCCGAGCCATTCCACGTCTACTCGATGCGGCAGGCAATCGAGGAGGGGTTTATTCTCGACGTGCTCCAGCACTACACTACGTACGAGACGTTCTACAACGTAGCCAAGGTCATCGAGGAGGACCCGCAGGTTCCCCAGAAGAAGGCAGTGAAGGCAGTCTCTAAGTTCCTCAAGCTTCACCCGCACAATATCTCACAGAAAGTCGAGATCATCGTCGAGCACTTCCGAAACCACACGCAGCACAAGGTTGGAGGTAAGGCGAAAGCGATGGTCGTCACCTCCTCACGTCTTCACGCGGTCCGCTACAAGAATGCGATAGACGACTACATCGACGAAAACGGCTACGACCTCGGCGCGCTCGTCGCATTCTCCGGGACAGTGGACGACGATGGAATCGAGTTCACCGAGAAGGGAATGAACGATGGCCTAAAACAATCCGAACTCCCCCGCGCGTTCGGTTCCTCGGAGTATCAGGTACTAGTCGTCGCAGACAAGTATCAAACCGGGTTCGATGAGCCCCAGCTACACACGATGTACGTGGATAAAAAGCTCTCTGGCGTACAGGCTGTCCAGACGCTTTCCCGCCTCAATCGCACCCATCCGGGAAAGGAGGATACATTCGTCCTCGACTTTGAGAACGACCAAGAGGATATCTACGACTCGTTCAGACCGTACTACGAGGCGACGACTATTGAGGGGACGACAGACCCACAGCATATCTACCGACTGGAGTCTGAACTCGACGCGATGCAAATCTACAGCCGCGAACACGTTGATAGATTTGCAGAGGAGTTCTTCAGCCCAGAGAACCGGGCGACGGAGCAGGCACATGCGAAGCTGAGTAGTCTTGTTCAGCCCGCTCACGACGAATTTATGGTAGCGGATGAGGAGACGCAGGAAGAGTTTCGGTCGAAGCTCCGCTCATTCCTCCGTCTCTACAAGTTTCAGTCGCAAGTGGTGACCTATGAGGACACTCGGCTAGAGAAGTTGTACACGTTCGGGCGGTTCCTCTACAAAGAACTCCCTCGAAAATCCGGGGAATCACGCGTTGAGTTCAACGACGAACTCGCGCTCCAGTATTATCGACTAGAGAAGTCTGCCGAAGGCAGTATCGAACTCGGCACGGGTAGTCGTGGGGTTTCGGTACCGACGGAAACTGGAACTGGTGGCCAGCAGGATGAGGAAGTCGAACTATCGACTGTTGTCGAGAAGATCAACGAGGCTCTCGGTACGGACTTCACTGATGCTGACCAGCTGTTTCTCGACCAGCTCAAAGAGGATGCGTTAGACGACGACCACCTGCGAAAGTCAGCCCAGAAGAACAGTCAAGAGAACTTCGCGCTTGAGTTTGACGACGCCCTGACCGATATGTTCATCGACCGTATGGATCAAAATCAGGAACTCTTCGCGAAGTTCATGGACAACGAGGAAGTGCAGGAGGCGATCACTAATCACCTGCGCGAGGAAGTCTACCAGGCTAGTCAAGAAGCAGAGAGTTGAAAACCTCCGCATTCAGCTATCTCTCGAACTGACGGCAAGGGCACCCTCGTCTCGCACCATAGTCGGTGATATTGAAGACGGCGTCCGGAAAGTCTATCTAGGTTGTCTGGAATTTCCTTTTTTTGTCATTGAACAAGGTGGCCTAATCGTAATCGGGGTGCCCAGAGGGATGCCCCAGAGACTTCGTTTTCTTGGTCGGTGGGATACAACTCAATTGCGGTGTCAGGTGAGATTAGGTCCGAGTCCCTGCTCATCACTTTGTGATGCCTTGAGGACTGTAGTCCCTCTCTAGTTAACTGTGCCACCGACCATAGAGCGACGAAAGCAAGATTCGCCTCTGAACCCACATCCTATTCAGATACTAGACAGTCTGGGTGGGCTGAAAGAATAGGTAGTTCACAAGTGCCTCAACAGAAGGACTCCGTCAGAGATTCGAGAGATACTGTCGACGTTGCTCCATCTTCTCTTCACTTGTTCGGCGGTCGTAGTGTTTATCCAAGACATCAGGACTCACGTTTGCTCGGTCTGAGACAACCTTCGCCGGAACATCTTGAGACAAACTGTAAGTTATACTCCCTCTACGAACAGCATGTGGGCTGATACTGGAGGGACATTTCGATACGTGGTCACGATGCGTCGCCTCACAGCTTGATTGCTCGCGTCCGTGAGGACAGACGCTTCTATAACGGCAAGGTTGACTCCATTGATAGACGTACGCCCGTATCGATGATTTGCTCACACGACCCTGAGAAGTCGTAACCAAGGCATCTCGGCCAAACTCGTCAACTGATTCCGGACGTTTCTCAGCTATCCAATCATCAATCAGCTCGCAAATCGGGTCGGAAAGAGCGACGTGACGTTCACCATCGTACTTGTTTTTGATTGGCGTCCCTGATTCCGGTCGGTGACGGACCTTTAGGTACTTGCCAGTAGCCGAATAGTCGTCGAGGTCAAGTGCGCGAAGAGCACCAATCCTCATCATTGTATGCCAGAGGAGTGAGACTGTAACGTGCTGAATTGATACGTAGTGGTATTTCGACAAACAGGATAAAATCGCGTCAGCCCGTTCGGAGTCCAACATGACGTCGCGTACATTTTCGCCGGACGCTAGAGTAGGAGAGAGTACTTTCGTACTGAGGTCCTGTTCGGCTCCATCAATGCTCTCCAGCCACCGAATGAAGACGCGGAGGGTATCCATCTGCGTCTTTTCACTAACCGGTGCCAGATTCCCTTTGTTCCGTCTCCAGACCCGGTATTTTTGAAGCCGTCGGCCAGTGAGGTCGTTGAGGTTATCGAGGTCTTCTTTGTCGCACCATTGAATGAAGTGGCCGAGCCGGGAACGATGGGATCGAAGGGTTGCCTCGGTGACTTCGTTTTCTCGGTCGGCGAGATACAATTCAAGTGCTGTTTCGGGGGCGATTGGTTCGAGGTCCATGACTTATCACAACGGTGTGACGAATCCGGGTCGTGGAGCCTCGTTCAGAGCGGGCGCGTTGAGCTTAGTTTCGTTCGAAAGCAAGTTCCGTTCGCCCGTCGAACGAAAGCCTGCAGCGCCCACTTCTCTGCAACGAACGAAGTGAGGAGCGAGAAGTGTCTCGCAAAGGATTCGAATCGGGGAGCGTCAAGAGCAAGCGACCGAAGCGACCGCGGTTCGAATCCTGCAGCGGTCTCTCCCCTGTGAGTTTCCATCGACGTAACTGCTCTCGAGGGTCGAGCCCTCGCTACGAGGAACTCCTCTGGTTCCTCACCGACGGAGCGGACGCAGACGCCGGCACGCCGACCCCCACGCGCGAACCGTCGCCCGCCACGCACCCGCGGCGAGCGCCAGCGACGCCGACAGTGTTCCGGGCGGTCTGGACGGCGGAACGCGCTCCGGGCGGGAGACGACGACGGCGTCACACTCCGGGCAGACGTACCGTGTCTCCGACTCTCCGGCGCGGTGTAGCCAGTCCCCGTCGACCGGGCTTGCGTGGGAGCAGTCTGGACAGAACAGGGTGGACTTCCGTGCTGTGTCGGAGGAGCGGGCGGCGGTGTTCATCGAGTAGAACTCAGTACCGCCGTGAAGTTAAGTGGCACCGTCTAAAACCGTGTAAGTAAACGGTTTTTCACGATAGCAAGGCGGCTTCGGCACAGCTTCCTAGATTTTTCTACACATACACCATATTTTTCAGTCAAGTGTCGACGATACACACGGCCGACCGCTCGCCGGTGTCGGGGGGTTGAAGCGCCCAACCCGAGAGGTGCACGTATGCGATTCGGCGTACTCAGCACGGCGGGCATCGGACGCAAGGCAGTGATTCCGGCCATCCAGGGGAGCGAACACGAGGTCGTCGCCGTCGCCTCCCGCGACGAGTATCGGGCGCGGAAGTTCGCGGACGAGAACGGCATCCCGGAGTCCTACGGCAGTTACGAGGCGCTGTTCGACGCCAGTATCGACGCCGTCTACAACCCGCTTCCCAACGCCCACCACGCGGAGTGGACCCGGCGGGCCGCCGACGCCGGCCTCGACGTACTCTGTGAGAAGCCACTCGCCGTCGACGCCGACGAGGCCGAGGCGCTGTTCGACCACTGCGACGACGCGGGCGTCGCGCTGATGGAGGCGTTCATGTACCGGTTCCACCCGCGGACGGTGCGGGCCCGCGAGATCGTCGAAGCGGAACTGTCGACGGTTCGCTCGGTCTCGGCCACGTTCACCTTCTCGCTCCGGAATCGTCCGGACGACATCCGTCTCTCCCCCGAACTCGCCGGCGGGAGCCTGATGGACGTGGGCTGTTACGCCGTCAGCGCCGCGCGGGGGTTCCTCGGCGAACCCGAGCGGGTCTCGGCACACGCCCTCGACACCCGCGACTGCGGCGTCGACACCGAACTCGCGGCGCGACTCGAGTACCCCGGCGCTCACGCGCAAGTGCGGTCGGGGTTCGACACGACGAAGCAGGAGCGATACCGCGTCGACGCCGAGAACGGGTGGCTGGAAGGGGAGACGGTGTTCGGACCCGGCGCGGACGAGTCGGTGTCGCTCACCTATCGCGTCGACGGCCGCGAGGTCACCGAGACGTTCGACGCGGTGGACCACTACCGACTCCAGGTCGAGGCGTTCGCCGACGCCGTCGAGCGCGGTGCGGCTCCGCCGGTCACGCGAGAGGAGACGGTCGCCAACGCGCGGGTCCTCGATGCGATTCGCGAGAGCGCCGAGTCGGACGCTCCGGCCCGCCCCTGACTCGACGGCGGCCCACCGGTCGAACGGGGTCGAGACAGTCGTGACCGGTCGTTGACGGGTCGCTACCGCCGAAACGACCCGGTTCATTTAAGTGAAGTCATGCGTTCTCACGACATCAAGAGCATGGTGGAGAGCAACCAGCCGGGCGTCGCACATCGTGTGTCGTTCGACACCGACTCGGGCCGGTCGCTGAGCACAGCCGTCGCCTTCGCGGTCGCGGAGGCGCGTGGAGTCGACCCCGTCGACCTCGCACCCGACACGGTACTCGCGGACCTCGTCGACACCGAGGTCCTCGACGTACTCGTCGACGACGACCGCCCGGCACCCGAAGAGTGGGAGTTCGAGTTCTCGCTCGGCGGCGAGATGGTGAACATCGCGAGCGACGGCACCATCACGGTCCGTCAGGGTTGAACGAGGCCGTCTTCGGCCCGTTCACTCCGCGGAGACTGTCGAAGGCCCACAGCGACCGGAACGCGTAGCCCGGGGCCGGAATCGTGTCCCGGCTCTGTGACGAACGTCGTCCGCGGAAGAACAGCGTCTTGTGTCCCAGTCCCGTCGTCTCGGACGATGAAACGACGGACGTTGCTCGCGGGCCTCGGCGCGGGCGGTCTCTCCCCCGGCTTCGGGTTCTCGCGCGCACGTGGGGCCCCGGGTGACCAGGGGGCCACTCTCGACGGCCGCGGGACCGCCGCCGACCGAGAACGCGTCGGCGACCGCTCGACGGGGACCTTGCTCGCCGGGACGCAGTACGCGACCCCGGTGGTGACCGTCGACGGTCCTCGGGACGGGCCGACCGTGGTCGTCGTCGGCGGGCTCCACGGCGACGAACGCGTCGGCTACCGGACGGCGGAACGCGTCGCCGCCGGCGACGTGGCGGCCGGGCGGCTGGTCGTCGTCCCCCGAGCCAACCGGCCGGCCATCGAAGCGAACACACGAGAGGGGGTCGGCGGCGACCTGAACCGGCAGTTCACGCCCGGCGAGGCGCCGGCGACGGAGCTAGCCCGGGCGGTCTGGCGCGTCGTTGCCGAGGCCGACCCGGACGCCGTCGTCGACCTCCACCGCTCGACGGGCATCTACGGCGTCCACCGGGGGTCGGTCGGACAGGCCATCTTCCCGACCGTGACCGGTGAGGCGACCGCCTACGCGGCGGACGCGGCGGCGTACGCAAACGAGACAGAGGTGCCGTGGTACATGCCCGTCCACGAGTATCGGCGGGCGAACCGCCTCGACGGCTCCGCGCCGCTGCTGGCGCACAAGGTCGCCGCGGACCTCGGCGTCGCCGGTTACATCGTCGAGACGACGAACTACCTCGTCGCGCTCGACACGCAGGTCGACTGGGAGTTCGCCGTCGCGGAACACCTCCTGCGCGCTCACGGGCTGGTACGCCCGGACGACGGGACCGAAGCCGACGGTGCCGGAGCGTCCGGCGAGGGGAACGGAACTGGTGGGTCCGGAGGGGCCGGCGAATGAGCGACCCGACCCCGGTCCGGACGACCCTCCGTCGCCGACTCCTCTCGCCGTCGGTGCTCCTCGTCTACGCGCTTCTCGTGGTGCCGACCGTCGCGGCGCAGTTCTGGCAGCCGACCCCGCTCGTCCTGCCGGGCTACTTCGTCATGACCGCCGGCACGGTGTTCGGGCGCGCGCTGGCGCCGAACTACGAGATGTGGGTGTACTGGGCGCCGTTTCTCGTCGGCTGTTACGCCGTCGCCCTCGCCGTCGGGGGCGTGTTGGACCGACTGGTCGTGCGCCGCCTCACGTCACGGACGGCATCGCGGGAGTGACAGGCTGGCGTCGTGGCAGTGACAGGCTGGCGTCGTGGCAGTGACCGACCGGCGTATCGCCGGCTCGCGTCGCCGACGACCGGGGACTGACGCACGACAGCTACGCCGACCGGTCGGTGCCGAATGGCCCGTGCCGGCGCACACCGTGTCGTCGCGAAACACACATGTACCCCTACGAGAATTGACAGAGAGAACAGATGTCTCCCCGTCCAAAGACGGCCCCGGTGTTCGTTGTGGGCGGCGCGGACGCCACGCCGTCCGCCCGACGGGTCGCCGACGGCCTCCGTGCGCGTGACGTGAGTGCCGGCGACGTGACCGTCGTCGACGCGGCCGACGCGCGCGACCGCCTCACGGACGGCTCCCGGCGTCCGGCCTGCCTGATAGTCACCGTCCCGGAGGCGGCCGAGACCGTAGCCGCGCTCGGGCGCCTCGACGCGGCGGTCCCGCTCCTCGCGGTCACCGACGCCGAGGGTGTCGCGGACGCGTTCGACGCCGGTGCGACGGACGTCCACACGCGGTCGGCCGGAGTCGACGCGCTCGCCTCGCGCGTCGACCGACTCGTCCTCGAGGGGTCCCACGCCGCCGACTCGCCCCGCGCGGGCCCCGCCGACGGCGAATCTGCCAGCGGAGACTCGGTCGACGGTGACCCGCCCGGCGCGAATCCGGCCCGCCCGGTATCGAGCGATCGAACGGGCGCCGACGGCGCTCACCGACGGCTGGAGAAGGAGCGACGGCTGGAGGCCATCCACGGGTTCGCCCACGACGTCGGCGACTGTGAGACCACCGACGCGGTGTGCTGGCGAACCGTCGAGGCCGCGGAGCGAATCCTCGCGTTTGACGTCTGCTACGTCGGACTCGTCGAGGACGGCTACGTGGTTCCACGGGCCTCGACGAACGAAGGGGGACCGGTCGCACTCGACGCCGCACCGGTCGACCAGGGCGTCGTCGGCGAGGCCCTGCGGACGGGCGAGTCCTACGTCCACGGCGACATCACGGAGACGGAGACCGCAGAGCCCGCCGCCGACAGTTTCGCTTCCGGCCTCACCGTCCCCTTCGGCGACGCTGGGGTGTTTCAGGCGGTCTCCTACGAGCGCGACGACTTCACGGCGGCCGACCGCGACCTCGCGGAACTGCTCCTCTCACACGCCGGCGAGGCGTTGCGACGGATTCGCTTCGAGACCGAACTGCGGGAGGAGCGCGACCGTCTCGGCGCGCTGTTCGAGAACCTCCCGGAGCCGGTCGCCGCCTGCCACGCCGACGGCGGCCGCGCCGTCGTCGACGACGTGAACGCGGCGTTCGAGCGGGTGTTCGGGTACGACCGGGAGACGGTCGTCGGCGACGACATCGACGACTTCGTCCTGCCGGAGGACGAAGAGAGCATCACGCTGGACGAGACCTACTACGTCGGCAACACGGTGCAGACCGAGGTGAAGCGCCGGACCGCCACCGGGGTGCGTGAGTTCCGCGTGACGGTCATCCCCGTCGAGTTGGGCGACTTCAGCGCCCAGGGGTTCGTCGTCTACGCGGACCAGTCGGGACAGAAGCGCCGCGAGGCCGAACTCACCCGCCAGAACGACCGCCTCGCGGAGTTCACCAGCCTCGTCTCACACGACCTTCGCAACCCGCTCAACGTGGCGAAGGGCCACCTCGACCTCGCGGCGGCCGACGGCGACCCCGACGGAGACCACCTCGACACCGCGGCGAACGCCCTCGACCGGATGGAGGCGCTCATCGCCGACTTCCTCTCGCTCGCCCGACAGGGTCGGACCGTCGACGAGACCGTCGCCGTCGACCTCGCCGACGCGGCCCGGAGCGCGTGGCGGACCGTCGACACCGGCGAGGCGGCGAGTCTCGACGCCGACGCCGCCCTCCCGACCGTCCCGGCCGACCCCGAGCGTCTCCGGACCGTCTTCGAGAACCTCTTCCGGAACTCGGTCGAACACGGCTCGACCTGCTCCCGGTCGGAGACCGGGAACGGCGTGGAACACGGCGACCCCGGAGTCACGGTGGCGGTGGCGCCGCTCGACGGTGAGCACGGGTTCGCCGTCGCCGACGACGGCCCCGGCATCCCGCCGACCGACAGAGCGCGCGTGTTCGACTACGGGTTCACCACCGACCGCGAGGGGACCGGGTTCGGGCTCGCGACCGTCCAGCGGGTCGTCCAGGCCCACGGCTGGTCGATAGACGTCGAGGACCGGGCCGACGGCGCCGAGGGGAGCCGGTTCGTCGTCCGGTTCGACTGAGATTCGAGGTGGGGGGCGTCGGCCGCCCTCCGCTCGGCCACTCTCCGCTCAGGTGACGCCTTCCCCGGCCTCGTCGAACGCCTCGTGGGCACCCTCGTCCAGAATCGCTCGGAGCGTCTCGACCACGTCCCACACGTCCGCGAAGGAGACGTACAGCGGCGCCGGTGCGATTCTGACGACGTTCGGCGGTCGGTAGTCGACGACCACGTCCCGGGCCTTCAGCGCGAGGCTCAGCCGGTACGCGTCCGGATGTTCGACGGCGACGTGACCCCCGCGCCGACTCGCCTCCCGGGGCGTCCCGACGTCGCACTCCGGGAGGTGCTCGTCGACGAGGCGAATCAGGTAGTCGGTGAGCGCGACCGACTTCTCGCGGACGCGGTCGATGCCGGCGTCGTCGAGGGTGTCGAGCGCGCCGAACAGCGGCGCCGCCGAGAGGACGTGGACGGTGCCGACCTGATAGGCCCCAGCGCCCGGCGCGGGGTCGAACTCGGGGGCGAGGTCGAACTGCGTCCCCTTGTCGTTCCCCCACCAGCCCGCAAGCGCGGGCGTCGCGTCGAAGTGTCGCTCGTTCACGTAGAGGCCCCCGACGGCGCCCGGGCCGGCGTTGAGATACTTGTACGAACACCAGACGGCGAAGTCGACGCCCGCGGCGTCGAGGTCGTGTGGGACCGCACCGACGGAGTGAGCGAGGTCGAAGCCGGCGACGGCGCCGTGGTCGTGGGCCGCCTCGGTGAGGCGCTCGATATCGAACAGCTGGCCCGAGCGGTAGAGTACCGAGGGCATGAACAGCACGCCCACGTCGTGGTCGGCGAGCGCGTCGATTACGTCCGTCTCCTCGACGGTGCGGCCGTCCCGGCTCTCGACGACGACGAGGTGCTCCTCGGGGTCGAGCCCGCGGGCCGACAACTGCGCGCGGATGGCGTAGTGGTCGGTGGGGAAGTCGAGTTCGTTGACGAGCACCGTCCGCCCCTTGTCGTCGTCGCGCTCGTCGAGGAACGTCCCGACGAGCGCGTGGATGTTCACCGTCGTGGAGTTGGTCGCGACCACCTCGTCCGAACGGGCGCCGAGCAGGGGGGCGAGACGGTCGCCGAGGCGCTCGCCGTAGTGGAACCAGTCGGGGTCGGCGTCGGTCCACCCCTCGATGCCCAACTCCCGCCACTCCTCGACGGCGCGGTCGAGGCTGGCCTCGGCGTCGGTCGAGAGCGGGCCGAGCGAGTTGCCGTCCATGTACTGCCCCTCGGGGACGTGGAAGCGCCCGCGGAGCTCTGCGAGGGGGTCCGCCTCGTCGCGGGCGACGGCGGCGTCACGACCCGCGGTCGGCGCCGGGGCTTCGGGGACGGTCTCGGCGTCCGAACCGGAACCGGACCCGAAGTCGGCGTCGGAACCACGGCCGGTGTCGTCGGTCATACTGGCCCCTCGGCCGGCCGGGGGGTGGACTTTTCGGTGCCGGCGCGGAACTCGGCTTCATGTCCGAACTCGACCCCGAACTGGCCGCCGTCGTCCGCGACATCGAGGCGACGGGGGTGCCCCAGTGGCACGCGCTCTCCGTCGCGGGCGCCCGCCGCGTCGAAGACGAACTGTTCACGACCGACGCGTCGGTGCCGGTCGGTTCCGTCAGGAATCTCGCCTTCGAGGGGCCACACGGCGAGGTGCCCGTCCGAGTGTACCGGCCCGAGCGCGACGACGAAGCCGACGACGCGAGCGACGGTGGCGGCGCCGCAGGCGACGGCGGGGAGTCCGGACGCGACCCGCTCCCGACGGTCGTCTTCTTCCACGGCGGCGGCTTCGTGATGGGGACGCTCGACTCCGCGGGCGACCTCTGTCGGCGCCTCGCCTCGCGGGCGGACTGCGTCGTCGTCTCCGTCGACTACCACCTCGCGCCCGAACACCGGTTCCCGGTCGCCGTCGACGACGCCTTCGCCGCGCTCCGCTGGACCGCCGCCAACGCCCGGGCGTTCGGCGGCGACCCCGACCGACTGGGTGTCGCCGGCAGCAGCGCCGGCGGGGCGCTCGCGGCGGCGACGGCGCTCCGGGCACGGGAAGCGGCGGACCGGGAGGTCGGCGGCGCTCCGGCACTCCGGCACCTGCTCCTGTTCTACCCGATGCTCGACCGGGACCTCGACCGCGAGTCCTACGCGGCGAACGCCGACGGGCCCCTGCTCACCCGGGCGGACGTGCGCTGGTTCTGGGAACAGTATCTCCGGAGCCCGGTCGACGCCGCGAACCCCTACGCCGCCCCCCTCCGAGCACCCGACCTCGGTGGCCTCCCGCCGTCGACGGTCGTCACCGCCGGCCGCGACCCGCTCCGCGACGAGGGGGACGCCTTCGCCGGCCGGCTCGACGCGGCGGACGTGCCGACCGACCACCTCCACTACCCGCGGATGTGCCACGGCTTCCTCAGCCTCGCCGACCGGGTCGGCGCCGCCGACGCCGCCTTCGACGACGTGGCGGCGCGGACGCGCGAGCATCTCGGCGTCGACGGGGGCGACGGGTAAACGGGGAGGTCGAGCGACGGCCCGACGCGCTACTGCTCGGCGCTTCGGGTCGCCAGCCGTTCGTAGGCGTCCCACGACGGGTCGGACTCGGGCGGCTCCACCGACTCGTCGTCGACGACGACGCCCTCGCCTTCCTCCACTTCGCCGACGACCCCGACCGGCGTCCCTCGGGATTCGAGCGCCGCGACGACCGCGTCGCGGTCGGCGGGGTCGACGGTCAGGACGAGGGTCCCGGAACTCGTGCAGGTCCACGGGTCGATTCCGAGCGCGTCGCAGGTCTCGCGCACCGCGGGTCGCATCGGGACGCGGTCGCGCTCGACCGTCAGACGGACGCTCGCTCCGGCGGCGACCTCACAGAACGCGCCGAATAGGCCGCCCTCGGTCGCGTCGTGCATCGCGGTGACGCCGGCCCCGTCGTCGCCTCCGGCGTCGTCGTCCCCGACACTGCCGCCCACGGCGCCCTCTCCCCTCCCGGCGTCCGCGGCGGCCACCGCGTCCCGGACCGTCCGCGTCTCGTCGAGGCGGGCCTGCGCCGAGTCGAGGAGCGACGGGTCGAGCCCCTCTTCGACGACGGCCTCGGGAAACAGCGAGGTGAGGAGGCCGGTCGTCTCGACCGCCGGCCCCTTCGTGACGAGCACCGCGTCGCCGGGACGGGCACCGTCGGGGCGAATCACCTCCTCGGGGTCACCGACGGCGAAGGCGGTCGCACCGCCGACCCAGGAGTAGGAGACGCCGCCGTACCGGGCGGTGTGGCCCGTGACGATGCTGATGCCGAGGTCGCGACACTCCTCGTCGATTGCGGCCCACACCTCGGCGAACTCCGCGTCGGTCATCTCCGGCGGGAGGGTAAAGGAGACCGCGAGGTGGGAGGGCGGGAAGCCGGAGACGGCCACGTCCGAGAGGACGACGTGGAGCGCGAAGCGGGCGGCGCGGTCGAAGCCAAGTGCCGGGAGGATGGAGAGCGGGTCAGTGGCCATCACGAGGCCCGTCTTCCCGACCTCCGCGGTAGTACCTGACCGCTCCGTCCCACCCAAATCGAGCATCCCGAAGTCGACGCCGTGTTTCGGGCCGATAGCCACGTCGTCGCGCTCGGCGCCGAGTCGGGGGTAGATGTGTTCGTCGAAGAAGTCGCGGTCGACTTTCCCGAGGTCGGTCATCGTTCTCGGTGGGGTCGCCGTCGATAAAGGCGTGCCGAGGTTCCGACGTGGAGCGGGGACCTCGACCGAGCCGACACCCGGTCGGTCAACTGGCGGGGTGGGGTTCCGGAAGTCGGGGGCTGCCGAAAGGCACTGCACAGTGACCGTCTCGAACTCGCCGCTCACGAACACCGACCACAACGCTCACGCTACGTCGACGACAACCCGAGAGTAGTGACCAGAGAGGGTGTCTTCGAGGTCGAGTACGACGACGGCGACGAGGACTACGAGGCGGCAGTGTCGGTTAGATACGCCGTCTTCGTCGAGGAACAGGGCGTTCCGGAGGACCTCGAACTCGACGAACACGAGGCCGACGCGGTGCACTTCGTCGCCTACGACGAGGGGGAGCCGGTCGGCGCCGCCCGCCTGCGCGACTACGGCGACGGGGACGCGAAGGTCGAGCGCGTCGCCGTCCTCGTCGACCGACGGGGGGAGGGCTGGGGTGGCCGACTGATGGACGCCGTCGAGGCGGCCGCCGCCGAACGCGGGTTCGACCGACTGGTGCTCAACTCACAGACCCACGCCGCCGGCTTCTACCGCCGCCGCGGCTACGAGCAGGTCGGCGGGGAGTTCGAGGAGGCCGGGATTCCCCACGTAACGATGGTGAAATCCGTAGCGAGCGCCGACGACGGGTCGACCGTCTGAGACCTGCCCCGGAGCCGTCCGAGCCACCGGAGTCCGCATCCCTTTTCGACTCCTCCCCGAAGAGCCACCATGACAGACGCCGCCGCCCGCGACCCGCTCGACTTCGTCGACACCGACAGCCCGCTCGTCGGAATGGTCCACCTCCCGCCGCTCCCGGGCGCTCCACGGTACGAGGGTGACCGCGAGGCCGTTCGAGGACGGGCCGTCGCCGACGCCGAAACCCTCGCCGAAGGCGGCGTCGACGCCGTGCTCGTCGAGAACTTCGGCGACGCGCCGTTCTACCCCGACGACGTCCCGAAACACGTCGTGAGCGAGTTGACCGCCGCGGTCGGCGCCGTCCGTCGGGCGGTCGACCTCCCGGTCGGCGTCAACGTCCTCAGAAACGACGCCGAAGCCGCGCTCTCGGTCGCCGCGGCCGCGGGGGCGAGCTTCGTCCGCGTCAACGTCCACAGCGGCGCTCGCGTCACCGACCAGGGTGTCGTCGAGGGGCGCGCCCACGAGACGATGCGCCTCCGCGAGCGCATCGACGCGGCCGACGTACGGGTGTTCGCCGACGTGGACGTGAAACACTCGGCGCCGTTGTCGAGCCGGGATTCCCTCGACGACGCCGTCGCGGAGACGGTCGAACGCGGACTGGCGGACGGGCTAATCGTCTCCGGGGCGGGGACGGGCGAGGCCGTCGACGCCGACCGGCTCCGGCGCGTCGTCGACCGGCGGGACGACCTCGGGCTCGACGCGCCGGTGCTCGTCGGCAGCGGCGTCACGACCGACTCGGTCGCGGACCTGCTCTCGGTCGCCGACGGGGCTATCGTCGGGACGGCGCTGAAAGAGGACGGCGTGACGACGAACCCGGTCGACCGCGAGCGGGTGGTGGCGTTGGTGTCGGCCGCGGCGGGGCGCTGACTCGCGTCGACTCACCCGGGGTTCAGTTCCCCAGTTCCTCCTCGACGAGCTTCGCGGCCTTCGTCACCGCGCCGACCGAGGAGAGGTGGCCGGCGCCGACGCTCGCCTTCATCGCCTTCGCGGCCGACCCCGTGACGACGCTCGGGCCGAGTTGGGCGACGG
>NZ_JAODIW010000010.1:334754-665215 GCF_026586625.1 Halobium salinum
GCCGACGCTGACGATCCACCCCGGCACGTCGAAGCGGTACGGGTCGAGCCGCGGCTCGAACGCGCCCGGGTCGTCCGCGCGGTCGTGTTCCACGAGCCGGACGAGGTTGTCGGCGACGGTCTTCGCCTCGCGGATGGCGGCCGACGCGCTGGCGGGCACGGGCTGGCCGTCGGCGTCTATCGCCCGTGCTGCGTCGCCGACGGCGAACGTCTCCCGGCTCACTCGGAGGTCGCTCCGCACGTCGAGTCGGTCCCCGTCGGTCGCGTCGGAGCCGCGGATGCCGCCGGTCCACACCAACTGGTCGTAGCCGAGGCGAGCGTCGCCGTCGTTCAGGACGACCTCGTCGTCGGTCGCCTCGGTGACGGCGGCGTCGGTCCGAATCTCGACGCCGCGCTCCTCCAGTTGGTCGCGGACGGCCTCCCGGAAGTTCGCCGGGAAGTTCGAGGCGATTTCGGGGAGCTGTTCGACGAGGGTGACGTCGACCGCGTCGCGGGCACCCTCCTCGACGGCGAGGGCGTGGAGCTCGCCGGCGACCTGCACGCCGGAGAGCCCGGCGCCGCCGACGACGGCGTGACCGCCGTCCTCGCACACGCCGAGAAAGTCCTCTCGGATGCGCTCGGCGTGGGGGACTCGCTTCAGGGGGGTGCCCCGCTCCTCCAGGCCGGGGATGTCGTAGAAGGCCGTCTCCGAGCCGAGACAGATCGCGGCGTAGTCGTAGTCGAGGGTGCCGTCGGCGAGTTCGACGCGCCTCGCGCCGGGGTCGACGTCCTCGACGCGGGTCGTCCGGACGGTCGCGCGGTCGAGCACCTCCTCGAGCGGGACGGTAATCGCCTCCAGCACGCTCGGCCGCCGGATGGCCCGGTGGAGTTCGTGTAGCAGGAGGTGCGCCGGGTCGTCGTCGACGACGACGACCTCGACGTCGTCGGGGAGGTCGTCTTCGAGCGTTCGGGCCAGCGTCAGTCCGGCGTATCCGGCACCGAGTACGGCGACGCGCATGGTCGGGAGGTAGGACCGGGCGGGCTTGAGGGTGTGGGCTTCGGAAGGAGTGACGGAACGGGGCGAGCAGGCGACACGGCGACGGTCGAGACGTCGCGAGGGGACGAATCTCGGCGACACGTCTCGCCAAGTGAGGAACCGCGGAGGGGTGTGTCGCGCAGTCGCGGACGCCTCCGAGGTCGCGGTCAGGTCAAGTCACGGACCGGAGTGGTCTCGCCCTCGTATAAGAGGGTTCGCGGCGCGGTGGCCGACGCTCAGAACAGATCTTCGGACTCGTCGAGCGTGCGGGCCGGGCCGCCGACCTTCCACACCTCGGTGTCGACGCCGCAGTCGGCGACGGCGGCCTCCACCTCGTCGACGTACTCGGCGCGGGTGTTGACGTAGACGCTGGCGCCGGTGTCGGTCGAGAAGTAGACGGGGACGCCCTCCTGGCGGAGTTCGCGGACCGTGTTGAAGATGGAAATCGTCTCGGGCTGCCAGTACACCCAGCCGGCGGGACCGGTCATCGTCGTCGCCGCGAGCGACAGCGAGTCGTGCTCGGCGCACTCGAACACGCGGTCGAAGTCGTCCGCGCGGAGCGCGTCGCGCATCTCGACGAGCTGGTCGTGGATGTGCGCGAGACGGGCCTCGAACATGTGGCTGTCCGCGGCCTCCTCGTGGGCCTGCTCGGTCTCCTTGTACGACGGGACGAGTCCGGCGACGATGCGCACGTCCTCGTGGAGCGAGTCGCCGGCGTCGAGCGCCTCGGAGCGACAGTCCTCGTCGTTGAGCCCCGTCGTGAGAACCGAGTACGCCCCCGTGACGGAGCGGGCCGCGGAGGAGGAACCCAGCCGGGCGATGGTGGACATCTCGGGACGGGTGAGTCCGAGGTCGGCGGCCGAACAGAGCGCGACGGCGGCGGCGGCGAACCCCGAGGAGGAGGAGCCGAAGCCGACGTTCGTCGGGAAGGAGTTCTCGCTCTCGAGCCGGACGCGGTGGTCGAAGTCGGCGACCTCCCGGACGCGGTCGACGACCGCTCGGATGCGCTCGGCACCGCGACCGTCGACCTCCTCGCCGTCGACGACGTACGCGTCCTCGCCCGCGTCGGGCCGGAACTCGACGGTCGTCGTCGTGTTCGACGGCGCGGTGCAGAGGCTGATGCTGTCGTGGTACGGGTAGCGGCGCTGCTCGTCGCGCATCCCGTGGTACTTCACGAGCCCCTGGATGGGGTGGGCCCGCGCGGTCGCCTTCATGGACTCGGTCATGCGTTACCCCGCGCGGTGGTGGGGGTTAAGCGTCCCGGAAGCGTGTACCGAAAGCGTTACCGGAAACAGGAGGTGCGTCTCGACGAGCGGTCGGTTCGCTTCGACCCGTGCCGAGCGTCTCTCACGCCGAAATCGGGCTGCCGAGCCGACGACGTGCGACCCGAAAGACGAGAACCCCACAGAGCAGAGCACCGAGGCCGAACCACGCCAGCAGAGCGAGGGGACCGGGCTCGAGATGGCCACCCATCAGGAGAACCGCCGGAAAGAGGTTCGACACGAGCACGACCACTATCCCGAAGTCGACCCACCCCGCTCTCGTCTCCGGAAGAAGCGACATTCGATGACCAGAAACCTGAATGTAGATACCACCAGCCCACAGCGCAGCCGACGCGGCGAGGAGAGCCGAGCCGAGACCGCGCAAGTCCAAGAACCCCACTGCCGAGAACAGGAGTCCGATGGAGAGGTAGAACGCGACACCGTAGAGGGTCCTCACCGTCTTCGCTCCGGTCGACTCGGAACCGCGTCTCCAGAGAGAGACGAGAAGAACGGCGTACAGTCCGCCCAATCCGAGCATTCCGTACCGCACGCTCAGGACGGCGACGTCCCGTGAAATCATCTCAGAAACCCCCCGTTCATGATATTCATAAGCCAACACATAGATGATAAATCTTCCCGGGTGGTGATTCTACGACTAGTACGGGTGTGTACCGAACGGAGACGAACGGTTTTGCGCCGAGCGTACCTACCGACCGAGCATGGAACCAGGAGACGTCCTCGGCCGCGTGGAGACGATTTTCACCGCGCCGGAGGACTCGGCGCCGATGGAGTCCCACGACCGCGTCCGCGCCGTCGACGGCGGCATCGATGGCGACCGCTACTGTACGGGTCGGGGGTACTACTCACCCTTCGACGTCTGTGAGGTGACGCTCGTCGAGGGTGAGGCCATCGACCACATCCGCGACGAGTACGACATCGACATCACCGACGGCCGCCACCGACGCAACGTCGTCACCCGCGGCGTCGACGTTCACGACCTGCTCGGGGCGACGTTCCGCGTCGGCGACGCGGTCCTGCGCGGGACGCGACCGCGACCCCCCTGCGCGCACGTCGAGCAGGTCGCCGGCGAGGACGGCGTCGCCCGGGCGCTGAAAGGTGGTCGCGGCGGCGTCTGTGCGGAGGTCGTCGACCCCGGCGAGATGGCCGTCGGCGACGACGTGGTGCTCGTCGAACCCGACAGCCGGTCGATGGGGAAGAAAATCGTGGACCGACTGCGCGGGTGACCAGGGGGGCCGCCCGCGTCTGGTGTCTCCCTACGGGAAGATACTCTCGGGCAGGTACGCCGACACCGTCCAGTTCGGCGCGTCGACGACCTCGCTTATCTTCAGGTCGACGGCGGCCGAACAGAGGATGTACGCCTCCCCGCGGGAGAGCCCCCGCTCCGATTCGAGGTGGTCTATCATGTGCAACACGGCGAGCTTCGTCGCCTCCATCAGGTCGTCGGCGATGCCGGTCGTCCCGTACATCGGCTCGTCGCGGCCCGTCGGCGTGAACGGGCCTTCCGTCTCGAACTGCGGCTGGTCGATGTCGGCGTCCTTTCGCACGTCGAAGCGCGCCGTGACGAACATGGGCGCCTCGATTCCCGTGACACACACCTCGCCGTCGCCCTGTGCCGCGTGGCAGTCACCGGTCGAGAACAGCGCCCCCTCGACCTCGACGGGGAGGTACACCGTCGAGCCGGCGGTCATGTGCTTCACGTCCATGTTGCCGCCGACGTTCCGGGGCGGCAGGGTGTCGTGCTCGCCCGGTTCGCCGGGTGCGACGCCGATGGTACCCGGGAACATCTCGATAGGGACCTCGATACCGTCGACGAACGTCGCGACGCCGTCCTCGAACTCCCAGGCGTGATAGCCGGCGTCCTCGAACTCCTCGGGGAGCAGGCCGAGCCCCATCTCGCCGGGCATGAACCCGGTGTACCCCCACCCTTTGTGCTCGAAGTCGAGCAGTTCGACGACGAGCGCGTCTCCCGGTTCCGCCCCTTCGACCGCCACCGGGCCGGTGAGCGGGTGGACCGGGTCGAAGCTCGCGTTCGCGAACTCCTCGACCGTGGAGTCGGGGCCGACCTGCCCGTTCAGCGCGTCGCGACACTCGAAGCGGACGACCTCGCCCGGTTCGACGGTCAGGACCGGGTCGAGCGAGTTGTCCCAGGCGTGGTGGACGTTCGCGTCGTCGTCGGTGAGTTCGTGGTCGTGGTTCGATGACATACGTTCGAGTAGTGTCACCACAGTTCGTGATAAATCCGGAGAAACCGGCGAAGGCGTGTCCCTCGGTCGCCACCGACGTGTCCCTGCCGGAGCCGGGCGTTCGAGGCGCACGGCCGCTTCGGGGTTATGTGGCGGGCGGCCCTCGCCCGTGATATGGACTACCGTGTCACGAGGCGGCGCGTCGTCGCGGGCGGTGCCGGGCTCGCGACTTCCCTCGCCGGGTGTCTCGGTCTCAGGTCCGGGGGCGGAGGCGGGTCGTCGGGGAACACCGAGGCGGCCACGACGGGCTCCGGGAGGGGACGAACGGCGACACCGACCACGGACGCCACTGCGACGTCTCCCCGAGCGAGTGGACCGCCGACCGCCGACCACGCCCTCCCCGTCTCCTACGAGTTCGCCCGACTCGGAGACGAGGTCCGCTCCGGCGGCCCCGGGAAGGACGGTATCCCCGCGGTCGACGACCCGCGCTTCGAGTCCCGGGAGGCGGCCGCGGACCGGCTGGCCGAGGGGGATGTCGTCTTCGGCGTCGTCCACGACGGCGTGGCGAAGGCGTACCCCCAGTACGTCCTCGTCTGGCACGAAATCGTCAACGACCGCCTCGGCGACCAGCCGGTGAGCGTCACCTACTGCCCCCTGACGGGGACCGCGATGGGGTTCGACCGCGGGGGAACCACCTTCGGCGTCTCCGGTCGCCTGCTCAACAGCAACCTCGTCATGTACGACCGGGCGACCGACTCCCGTTGGCCCCAGATGCTCGGGACGGCGATTTCGGGCGCCTACGAGGGCGAGTCGCTGAACGAGTTCCGTCTCGTCTGGACGACGTGGGGCGAGTGGTCGCGCGCTCACCCCGACACGCTCGTTCTCACCGAGGACACCGGGTTCGCGCGGCGGTACGGGTCGGACCCCTACGGCCAGTACAACCCGGTCCACGGGTACTACGCCCGCGAGTCGACGCTGTTCCCCCCGCTGTCGAGCGACGGCCGTCGCCATCCGAAGGACGTGGTGCTCGGGGTCCGAACCGCGAGCGGCGGTCCGGCGGCGTTCGCGAAGGAGGCGCTCCGCGAACGGAGCGTCCTCACCGCGACTCTGCCGAACCCGGTGCGGTCGACGCCGAGTGTGACACCGACCCGGTCGTCGCCACCGCGCCCGGCCGGGCGAACCTCGTCGGCGGGCACACGGACTACAACGAAGGGTTCGTCCTTTCGGTCGCTATCGACCGGCGGACGGCCGTCGACGGTCGGCGGCGCGACGAGGCGACCGGAATCGACCCGGACGTGTACGTGTGTGCGGTCGGTGACGGCGTGCGGGTCGAACCGTAGAAGGGAGGGAGAACGGAGACGGAAGCGACGACGGTCCCGATTCGACGGAGCTTACGCTTCGTCGAACACGTCGTCGATGGCGTGTTCCTGCACCGTGTCCATGTCGAGGGTCACACCGAGGCCGGGCTTCTCCGGAATCTCGATGTAGCCGTCCTCGATGACGTCCTCCTGGACCAGGTCCTCCCACCAGCCGAGCTGGTAGGAGTGGTACTCGACGGCCAGCGAGTTCGGAATTGCGGCGCCGACTTGGGCGCTCGCCATCGTCGCGACCGGCGAGGAGACGTTGTGCATCGCGACGGGGACGTAGTAGGTGTCCGCCATGTCGGCGATCTTCTGGGTCTCGCGCATCCCGCCGACCTTCGGCATGTCGGGCGCGATGATGTCGACGGACTGCTCCTCCAGCAGGCGGCGGTGGCCGTGCTTGCGGTAGACGTTCTCGCCGGCGGCGATGGGCGTGGTCGGGGCCGACTGCGTCACCTCGCGCTGGACGTCGTGGTTCTCCGGCGGAACGGGGTCCTC
The DNA here is from genome assembly GCF_026586625.1 of Halobium salinum. Lineage (GTDB taxonomy): Archaea > Halobacteriota > Halobacteria > Halobacteriales > Haloferacaceae > Halobium > Halobium salinum. Next base: position 341,094 of record NZ_JAODIW010000010.1, read on the forward strand.
AAGCCACCACACGTCGTAGTCGGCGATTTCGGCGGCGAGGCGCTTCGCGCTCCCGGCGGTGAACGTCCAGTGACAGTCGAAGGAGACGTCGGCGCGGTCGCCGACGGCCTCGGTGACGGCCTCGACGATTTCGGCTTTGTGACGAATCTCCGAGTCACGCAGGTGGCGGTTCGCGCGGTCCTTCTCGTGACCCGAGGGCACGTCGAGGTCGAACTTCAGGGCGTCGTAGCCGAGCTCCTCGACCACACGCTCGGCCTCGTCGGCGCAGGCCTGCGGGTCGGCCTCGTCGGCGGTGTGACAGTCGCAGTAGACGCGCATCTCGTCGCGGTACTTCCCGCCGAGCAGCTGGTAGGCGGGGACCTCGAGAATCTTGCCGACGAGGTCGTGGAGCGCGATTTCGATGCCGGAGATGGCGGTGACGGTGACGCCGCCGATGGAGCCCTCGCCGGACATCTTCTGCACGAGGTGTTCGAACAGCCGGTCGATGTCGAGGGGGTTCTCGCCGACGACGAACGGCTTCATGCGCTCGATGAGTTCGGGGACGCCCGCGCCCCAGTACGCCTCGCCGGTGCCGACGACGCCGGCGTCGGTGTAGACGCGGACGAGGGTCCACGGGAAGTTGCCGTCAACCATCGTCGTCTGCACGTCGGTGATCTCGACGTCGCGGCCGCCGCCACGCTTGGCGTTCAGCCCCATCGTCTCCGAAGAGAGGTTCCGCATCGTGTACTCCGCGTTCGGGTCGTGGAGCTCCGCGTAGTTTCGTACCATATCCAGGAGTTACTCCCCTAGCGGTTAAAGTTTGAAAATCGGGCGAACCTCTCGGTCGGTCCGTGCGGCGCCGCCGCTCGCGTGACGGTGTCGTCTCAGCCCTCGTCGACCTCCGGCGGGGGCCCCTCGACGCCGAGCTCCCGGGTCCGGGTGACGTACGTGTGGACCGCCGCGGACGCGACGAGGAGGACGCCGGTGGTGAGCGCACCGACCGCGTCGGGAACGGCCCCGAACCCGAACACGTTCAGCAGCGTCGCCGTCGCGAACAGGGCGCCGAACGCCCCCAGCAGGAGGTAGTAGGTGCTCCACGGGATGTCGTTCCCGGGGACGACCTCGAGGTAGAGTCGCAAGTCGGCGAGGTCGCCCGTCGCGGAGACCAGTCCGCTCCGGGAGTCGTAGTCGACGAGGCCGTTCTCGTCCATCTTCGGGAGGTGGACCTGCTGGAGGGAGTTGTACACGCGTCGACGCTCCGCCGAACTGACCGCCTCGGGGTCCTTCTGGTACTCCCAGCCGGCGATGCGCCGGGCCATGTCCCCGATCTCCATCGACCCGTCCTGTTCCAGCGCGTGGACGACGAAGCGCCGACGCTGGTTGCTCAGTGTCTGGAACACCTCCTCCGTCTCGACCGCCCCCGAGGGACGGGCGGTCTGACTCTCAGCCATGTGGTCGGGAGTAGTTCGAACCCACGTATTAATCTGTCGACAGGTCATTCTACGTGAAACTCTGTGAATTAAACTAGTGGGGTAGCTCGGCGCCCCCTTCTGTGGCAGCCAGAGCCTCGCCGTGGCGGTGTCGTGGCAGCCCGTGCGGGTTTCAGACCGAGCCAGAGCGACTTCTGGGACGGACCTGCGCGGTTCTGTCGGCTCATGAAGAAGTACCCTCCACCACTCGGGTCGAGTACAGATGAAGCGACGTACCCTGCTCGGCACCCTCGCCGGAATCGGCACCGCAAGCGCAGTCGGCCTCGGCACGTTCACGCGGCGCGGCGCCGCGTCCGTGGAGACGAACTTCGCCGCCAACGCTGTCTCCCTGTCCAACGACACGGGCGACCTCTCGAAGCTGTTCATCACCCCGACGTTCCGCGTCGAGTGGTCCGGCTTCGACGAACCGGTCGGGAAGGTCCGCGTGCTCGTCGAGGCCCGAGCACCCGGCGCCGACGGCGACGCCGGCGAGTGGTCGCCCGTGCTCCGCGCCACGCCGTGGATCAACGGGAACACCGCGGGGACGGTGACCGAGTCAGCCGGACCCGCGACGACCGGGTTCTACGACACCGGGTCGGACGGCTGGGGCCCCATCACGCTGTTCAACGAGTTCGGCAAACCCGACTACTCGCAGGTCCCCTCCTCCGAGCAGTACCTGGCCGGCACGAGCCTGGGCCAGGTCGACGAGGACGGTGACGGTCAGATTGCGGACGACCTCCCGGGCGCCGTCAACGGATACTACGGCGCGACCGGCGAGTCGGCCGTGTTCGACAACCCGACCGACGGCACCGACCGCGTCACCGAGGTCGAGGTCCGATACACCGTGAGCCTCCACGAGATGTCGAACTACAGCCCGCTCGTCATGTACGAGGACGGCGACTTCGAGAGTCCGGCGAACGCCATCCCGTACGACGAACTGCAGGCGAACGCGAGCCACCCAGCGATTTCGGTCACGACGACGACGTTCGACGTGACGACCATCAACGAGGCGGCCGAGAGCGGCGTCACGGGGGAGACGAACGCCGGCGCGACCGGCGGCGGGAGCGCCGAAAACCTCCGGCTCGTCTGGTCGACCGGGAAGAGCAAGTGGCGCATCGACAACCTGAACGTCGACGGCTCCATCCAGTACACGCTCGTCAGCGCGGACGACCCGAGCGACCGGGTGACCGGCGTCGTCGAGGGCGGGCACTACGGCTACCCGCACTCGGAGGTCGAGAACGGGACGAACCCCAACCGCGGTCCGAACGGCGCCGGCGAGTACGTCGACCTCGATGCCAGCACGGCCAAGCTCCTGGTCGACGGCGAGCAAGTCGACGTCATGGCACGCGGCAACTGAGGCCGGGGATGTCCACGCTCGTACCACGACAGCCACGGGGCGCCAGTCGATGATTTCGGCGGCGTGGGTGACGAAACGGAACGCCGTCGTCTTCCTGGTCGTCGGCGTCGCCGTGCTCGGTGCCGGGTTCGGGCTGTTCGGCCCGGCTATCCCCGGAGCCGATGACTCGCTCGGCGGCCCGCCATCGACTCAAGAAGACGGGTCCGACCGCTCCGCCGATTCGGACGGCGGTGCGGACGCGGCCGCGGACGGGTCGGCCGGGGGGACCGACGCGCCCGACAGCGAATCCGACGCGCCCGGCGCCGATGACGAGGCGGGGACCGGTGACGGGAGCGCCGAGTCGAACGCGGCCGGCGGCAACGGCGCGGCCAGCGAAGGCGAGAACGCGGACGGCTCCGAAAGGGACGACTCGGCCGCCCGTGACGACCGCGGGAGCGACGACCGCGGGGGCAACGAACACCTCCGCGGCGACGGCGGTGTCGACGACGGCGCTGGTGACGACGACACGGAAGGCAGGTCCGACGGCGACGACAGAGCTGACGACGACGATAGAGCTGACGGCGACGAAGACGCGGACGGCGCCGCCTCCGGCGACGACGGCGAACTCGTCGTCACCGGCGAGACGAACGCCGGCGCGGAGTAGTCCGAACGCCTGCGTCCCTCGTTCTCGCTCTCGTCCCGCTCCTTCCTTCCCGACTCTCCGGCGAGTGCGTTCCACGGCCCACATCACCGGCAGCAGCCGACCGCGGCTCTCTACCCGAACAGGAGGCGGAGGTTGTACACCGTCGTGAACGCACCCGTCACCGCCAACCCGGCCGGCGGTCCGTAGTAGAGCAGACGGTCGCCGTCCTGTGCGGCGAGGAGGCTGACGACCAGGCAGAACAGAAACGCGGCGAGTTTCAGGCCGACGAGACCGGACTGTCCGAACGCGCCCACGGCGGCGGCGACGAGGGGGTTCCCTTCGGTGAGACGCGGGACGAACTCCATGAGCGCGATAGTCGTCACCATGTCGCCGACCCCGTAGGTCGCGAGCGCGAACGTCCAGAGGGTAGTGAACTCCCCCTCCTCGTAGGGCGTGTCACGGAGGGAGAGCCACGCGGGGAGGTTCATCTCCGAGTCCTGCGACCGGGTCGGTAAAGAGCCCCCGGTCCAAAATATCATAGATGATTACGAGAGCTTCGAGAGCGAGTTCAACACGTAGGCGGTGCGGAGCACGTCCGCGGCCTCCCCGCGGTCGTAGACGAGTTCGTCGGTGGAGACGACGTGGTCCAGCACGTCCTCGGAGGCGTGCTCGGGCGCGGCGGCGATTCCCCGGTTCCCCTCGGCGGCCCAGCGCATCACCCGGAGGTCCGACTTGCTGTCGCCCATGACGAGCACGAACGGGTCGTCGACGCCGAGCACGTCGAGGGCGGCCTCCACGCCGACGACCTTGTTCAGCTCCAGCGACCCGACCTCGGCGGCGTCGGCGTGGTAGTACGCCACGTCGATGCGGTCGAGCAGGGAGTCGAGTTCGGCGGGCACCTGCTCGACCGTCGCGTCCGGAACGGCGCCTTCGGACTCGAGGACCTCCCGCACCTCCGGGTCGGCGTCGGCGTAGTAGGCGCGGACGAGCGCCGTCGTGGACGGGTCGTCTTCCGCGACCGCGTCGCCGACGACACCCTCGACCGCCTCCGCGAGGAGGTCCATCAGATAGACGAGTCCGGCGTCGATAACCTCGGCCGCCCGCGGCGACCCCACGTCGAAGTTCGGCTTGAGCGTGACGTTGAACTCGTTGCCCTGCAGGTGGACGCTCCGGCGCAGGTCCTCCGGGGCATCCGGGAGGACGCGGGCACGAATCGCGTCGAACACGCCGCGCACGTCCTCGTCGAGGTCCTCGTACAGCAGTTGTTTCGTGTCGGCGCCGTGGCCGGGTGTGAACACGCCCGTCCCGGCCTCGTAGACGATGCTCAGACTTCCGGAGTGGACGAGTTCGGAGCCGAGTCCCTGGATAGCGAACCCCTTGACGTTCTCCAGCGTCTGGCCGGTGCAGACGACGATGGGGACGCCCGCCTCGTGGAACTCCGTCATCGCGTGGAGCGTGTCGCGGGGAATTTCGTTGTCCGTTCCACCTGCCGAGCGCAGGGTCTCGTCCACGTCGAGCACGAGCGCGTTCACGTCCCGGCCGTACTTCGCGTAGAGGTCCTGTGCGGTGAACGCCGCCTCGCGGTCGGCTCTCGCGGCGATGTCGGCGAAGGTGCCGCCGTAGGCGAACTCGGCGCGAATCTCGTCCTTTCGCGACTCGAGTTCGTCGCTCGCGTCCTGCCAGTGGTCGAGCGCGACGCGTGAGTCCACCGGCGGGAAGAGGTCGACGAAGTCCTGCAGTTCGCGCAGGGCCTTGGTGTCGAACTCGTCGTAGAGGCGATAGAGAAGGTCGTAGCGTTCCATGTCCAGTGGTCGGTGTGTGGGGTGATAACGGTGGGTGTCAGTGTCACGATTGTCCGCGGAGAGCCACCGAGGCTGCCGCGGGATTCAGTCCGGGCGGAAGCGGAGAATCCGGTCGTCGGCGTCGACGGGAGTGCCCCGTCCATCCCGGTTGCTCGTCGTGACACAGAGGTCACCCGCGTGGTCGACGAAGACCGTGCGAAGGCGCCCGAACTCGCCCTCGAACAGGCGCTCCTGTTCGACGACCTCGCCCTGCCGGATGCGGACGCGGTGGAGATGCTCCCCGACGAGCGTCCCGAAGAAGAAGTCCCCCCGCCACGCCTCGATGGCGCCGTCTTCGGGGTAGAAGGCCGCACTCGCCGGGGCGACGGTTGACGCGTAGGTGACGAGGGGGTCGGTGAAGCGGTCGCCGTCGGTGCGACCCGTCACCTCGGGCCACCCGTAGTTGTTCCCGGCTTCGAGCACGTTCACCTCGTCGTCGTCCTCGGGGCCGTGTTCGGTGCTGTAGAGGGTGCCGTCGTCGAACGCGAGTCCCTGTGGGTTCCGGTGGCCGTAGCTGAACACCTCGTTGTCGAACGGGTTGTCCGGGTGTGGCTCGCCACTCAGTGTCAGCCTGAGCACCGTGCCGGCGAGCGACGCCGTGTCCTGTGCCGACTCCTTCCGGTTCGCGTCACCGCAGGTGACGTACAGGGCGCCCTCGTCCTCGTTCACGAGCAACCGGCCGCCGTTGTGAATCGACGCGCCGGGAATCCCCTCCAGTATCGGCGTCGCCCGCCACTCGGCGTCGAGTTCGTGGCGGACGATTCGATTGGCGACACCCGACGGTCCCTCGTAGGTCTGGTAGCTGTAGGCCGTCGGGTCGGTCGGATGGAACGCGAGGCCGAGCAGGCCGCCCTCCGAGCCGAAGAGGTTCCCGATGAGGTCCCCGCTCCCGCTCCTGAGTTCGGTGATGTCTTCGACGACGACCTCCGCCGGACCCTCGCCGCCGGGAAGCCGAACGACCTGCCCCGGCCGCGCCGTCAGGTAGAGGTCGCCGTCGTACCATCCGACGCCCCACGGCACTTCGAGCCCGGTAGCCAGCGTCTCGACGTCGACGTTCCTGTCGGTCCCGGTTCGGTTCGTTCCCCCGTCGGACCCGCCGAACCGGTCCGCCGTCCGTACCAGACACCCGGTGAGACTCGCCACACCCGCACCGGCGAGGGCCAGATACCGTCGACGGCCGACCCGCCCACCGTCCGTCGTCGGCCTCGTCATCGTCGGTCCCTCCGTCGTTCTTTCCGTCGCCGGTCCCCGTCGTTTCCGCGTCTCAGACGGCGGCCGCCCGTCCCCTCACATTCGGGGCTGTCCGGCAGATGGCTCCCGTTCACGAATCCGACGAAGGGTTCCTCGGCAAAGAGGATACCCCGGGGTGACCGGAAGTTCGACGGGGTGGGAGTCATCTCCCAGTTAAAAACACGTGAGGACGACGCGGGACCTTCTCGCTGGGGGTTCACGGGAGCGCTCGCCCGGGAACCGTCTCCCGGTTGCCCCGACGAGCGGGTCGGCCGTTCAGACCAGCGCCTTCTCCAACAGCTGCATCGGGTGGTGAATCTCGTATCCCGTCCCGTGTTCCATCTGCATCGCACACGTCGGGCACTCGGTCATCCCGTCGGACCCCGACGCGTGCTCCATGTGCTCGAACATCTCCTCGCCGATCTTCATCGAGGTGTCGTACTTCTCCTCCTTCCAGCCGTAGGTGCCCGAGATGCCCGAACAGGACTCGCCGACGTCCTCGACCTCCACCCCATCGAGGTCGCGGAACAGTTCCACGGCCTGCCGGTCCAGCCCCTGATTGCGGGCGTGACACGGCGCGTGGTACGCGAGGTCGGGGTACTCCACGTCCGACTCCGCGACGGCGCCCTGCAGGTCCTCGTAGATGCGGAGGTACTCGACGGCCTCGTAGGTGCTCGCGGCGACTTCGGCGGTCCCCTCGAAGTCGAACAGTTCGGGGTACTCCTGTCGGAGCGCCATCGAACACGACGTACAGGTGCAGATGATGTCGTACCCGTCGTCGACCAGGTCGCTGAACGTCCGGACGTTGAACTTCGCCGCGCGGCGGGCGTCGTCGAGCATCCCGTTCGCGAACATCGGCGTGCCCGAACAGCGCTGCTCGGGGACGATTATCTCGTAGCCGAAGGACTCGAACACGCGGACCATCGCCTTCGCCACCTCGGGGGTGTTGAAGTTCGAGTAGTCGCCGTGGAAGTACGCGACTCGCTTCTCCTCGCTCTCCACTTTGGCGCCGCCGCGCTCGTCCCACCACGACCGGAAGGTCTGTTCCGCGAAGGCGGGGAACTCCCGCTCGCTCGTGATGCCGAGCACCTTCTCGTTGAATTTCTTGGTCACGCCGAGGCTCATCGCGAAGTTCGTCAGGCGCGGCACCTTCGACCCCAATCGAGCCAGCAGACCGTAGTTCGAGAGGATTCGATTGCGGATGTACTCCCGCGACAGTTTGTCCATCTGCTCGTCGACGTACTCCCCGCGTGCGGTGTTGTGCATCTGCGACAGGGGGACCGAGGAGGGACAGGCGTTGTCACAGCGCATGCAGTTCGAGCAGGACATGATGGAGTCGTCCACGCCCTCGTCCTCCTTGCGCTTCAGGCGCCACTGCTCGGGCCCCTGGAACTTCGGCCCGGGGAAGTCGTCGTCCACCTCCGCCACGGGACAGGAGGTGTCACAGGACGTGCACTTGTAACAGTTGTCGGCGCCGGGGCGGAGGTCCATCTCCTCGGCCTCGCCGAACACGTCCACCGGTTCGAACTCGTCGTCGGCCGGCGTCGAGGTCGACGCCGGGTCGTGTGCATCACTCATTGGGGTGCTGAATCTCGCTTCCTCATACGCTCTCGCCCGCGGTCCGGCCGGCGACGTGGCCCGTCGCGAGCGACACGCCGCTGCCCGATTTCTCCGCCGCGAAGTCGGCGCCGCCGAGGACACCCCCGGCCGCGCGCAGGTTCTCGAACTGTGCCTCGCCGTCCGCGGTCGTCGGTCGCAACTCCCCGTCCGGGACGACCCCGAACCGGGCGAACGGGTGGTCGCCGAAGGCGTCCGCGCGCGACCAGTCGTACCGGTCCTCGCTGTGGGGGACGTAACAGTCGAAGACGGGTTCCATCACCCGCTCGCGCGAGGAGGTGATACCCTTCCCGACCAGTCCGCCGGTCGCGAGCACGAACTGCTCGGCGTGGTACGGCACCCGGTTGTTCTTGTGGTCGACGAGCACCGCGTTGATGCGGACGCTCCCGGCGTCCTCGTCGGTCTCCTCGCCCTCGTAGTCGACGACCGGGTTGCCGGTCGTCATCCGCACGCCGGCCTCGTCGAGCGCCGCGTAGAGGCGGTCTTCGAGGCGCATCCCCGGGAGCGACGGCGGCCCCATCGGCACCTCGAACACGTCGACGCCGAGGCGGTCGGCGAGGTCCTCCCGCACGGTCGCGGGCTGCTCGTCGCCCAGGAGGGCGGGGAAGCCGACGCGTTCGGCGCCCGAGGACTCGACGTGGTCCTCGAGGCGGGAGACGAGTCGCCGTCGGGCGGCCTCCTCGTCTCGGTCCAGCGCCCGGGCGTAGCGCGTCACTTTCGCGTCCGCCCGGAACCGAATCGGGAACCTGACCTGGACGCCCTCCACGTCGAAGGGGACGCCGGCGGCGCGGAGGTGCTGGGCCGCGAGCGGCGCGTCGAAGTCGGTCAACCCCTCGAAGCCGACGAGGAGCATCGACCGGTCGTCGCTGGCGACGCCCGCTGCCGCAGAGACGGGGTAGCGGGCGGTCGGCTTCACCGTCCCGCCGTGGGTGGGAAGAAGCGCGTTGGCGTCGGTGTGGCTCCCCACGTACAGGTCGCCGGCGACCTCGTCGAACAGGTCGAACGCTTCGCGGACGGCGTCGTCGCCGACGACCGAGTACGGGTGGTCGTCGGGGAGGACCGAAAGCGCGTCGTAGGGGTTCGCGACCGGTCCCGAGGAGCGACCGCCGGTGTCCGACCCGGAGCCGTCGGTGCCGCCCTCGACGTCCCCGCTCGTGTCGCCGTCGGTGCGCTCTGGGACGTACCCGAGCAGGTCGACGAGCCCCGAAGCCTGCCGAAACGTCGGCTTCCTGTAGGAGACCAGTCGAACCGAGGCGCCGGTCCGCGCCGCCGACAGCGCCGCCGTCGCGCCGGCCATCCCGCCGCCGACGACGAGCACGTCCTCACGAATCGGCATCGTCGACCTCCTCTCCGGCCTCGTCCCGAATCGGCCGACCGCCGTCCGCGGTGGCGTCCGTCCGCCCCGTATCGCCACCCTCGCCGGCGTCGACGTCGACGGCGTCGGGACCGGCGTCGAAGGCGGCGTAGTCGACCGGGTCGTCCAGTCGCGCGGGGTCGCCGTCGGCGTTCATCGTCGTCGCGTGGAGCGCGTACTTCAGCATCGCCTGCGAGAGCTGTTCGCCCCACAGCGCGTGGCGTTCGCCCTTCCAGCGCTCGGCGTACAGCTCGTCGTACGCCTCGCGGACGACCGGCTCGTCGTAGTTCGGGTACAGTTCGGCGGCCATCCGCGAACAGCAGAACGCGCCCTGACAGTTGCCCATCGAGGCGCGGGTCCGGAGCCGAGCGGCGTTGAGGTCGGTGCCCGAGTCCGAGAGCGCGTCCGCGAACTCGGCGCGGGTGACGGCCTCGCAGTTGCAGACGACCGGGTTCGGCCCCTGCCAGTCGCCGAGCACGGACTCGGCCTTGGAGCCGAGGCGCTGGCTGCTGCGCCGACCGATGGGCGAGCGCAGACCGAAGGCGTCCATGTAGTCGTCGAGCACCGCCGCGTCTTCGCTTCCCGGCAGGGGTTCGTCGGCGGTTCGACAGTCGGCGTCGACGCCGAACAGTTCGCAGACGTGGTCGGATATCTTCTCGGCCATCAGGCGGTAGGTGGTGAACTTCCCGCCGACGATGCTGGTCATCCCGGGCAGGTCGTCGCGCTCCCCGTGGTCGAGCAGGAAGAAGTCCCGCGTGATGTCCGTCGGGTCCGTCGTGCCGGTCCCCGGCGGCTCGTACAGCGGTCGGACGCCCCAGAACGACCGGATGGTGCGAGCGTCCTTCAACATGGGCACGAGTTCGGAGAGGGTGTCTATCATCAGGTCGACCTCCCACCCCTCCTCGGGGTAGTCCTCGGGGTCCTCGACCTCCTCGTCGGTCGTGCCGAGGATGCAGGCCGTCTCGTGTGGGACGATGATGTCGGCGTCGCCCTTCGGTCGACAGCGGTTGACGACGGTATCGACCTGCCGGCTGTTCATCACGACCATCACGCCCTTCGAGGGGCGTACTTCGACGTCGACGCCCGCGAGGTCGCCGACCTGCCCGGCCCACGCCCCGGTCGCGTTGACGACGTGGTCGGCGTACAGCTCCTCGGTCTCGCCGGGTTTGCCGTGGACGCGCGGGCCGGAGCCGGACTTGTGTTCGACCTCGACGCCGACGACCTCGCCGTCCTCGACGAGCACGTCGGTCACTTCCGAGTGCGTCTCGACCCGCGCCCCGTGTTCCTCCGCGCTCGCGGCGTTAGCGACACAGAGCCGGAAGGGGTCGACGGCGCCGTCCGGGACGCGGATGGCGCGTTTCACGTCCTTGGCGAGGTACGGCTCCATCTCGCGGGCCTCGCGGCCCGAGAGCACCTCGGCCGGGATACCACAGTCGCGACAGCCCTGTAGCTTCTCTTCGAAGTACGCGTCGTCGTCCTCGGCCTTCTGGACGAACAGCCCGCCGGTCAGTTCGACGCAGTGACTGGCGATGCGCCGGAGGACGCGGTTCTCCTGGATACACTCCCGGGCGCTCGCCTTGTCGGAGACCGCGTATCGGCCGCCGCTGTGGAGCAGTCCGTGCATCCGCCCCGTCGTCCCGTGTGTCAGGTTTCCTTTCTCGACGAGCGTCACGTCGAACCCCCGCATCGCGAGGTCCCGGGCGACGCCACAGCCCGTCGAACCGCCCCCGAGCACGAGGACGGTCGGTGCGGTAGTCATCAGGTACGAGAGTCGAAGGGGGCTGGTCACTTCACTTTACCTCCCCACTGGGGGTCGGCAGTAAATAACTAGTCAGTGCGTGTGAATGTTTTGCACGTTCGGGGCGTTCGCGGTCGACTTCGTCGTCGAGACACGACAAATTTCGCCGGAGAACGGTCGGAAACCGTGAGTGACGAGTAAAGTTTATGATGGTTGTACATGCTCTTTACGCTAGCGGCGGGTCCATCGATAAAGAAGGGGCGCCGCCATCACGAGGTACACCAGACATGACAGAGCAATACGTCGGCGCGATCGACCAGGGAACGACGGGGACGCGGTTCATGGTGTTCGACCACGAGGGACAGGTCGTCGCCAACGCCTACGAGAAGCACGAGCAGGTCTACCCCGAGCCGGGGTGGGTCGAGCATCGCCCGATGGAGATCTGGGAGAACACGCAGTCGGTCATCGAGACCGCACTGGAAAACGCCGGACTCTCGGCCGACCAACTCGCCGCCATCGGCATCACCAACCAGCGCGAGACGACTCTCCTGTGGGACGCGGAGTCCGGCAAGCCCGTTCACAACGCCATCGTCTGGCAGGACCGGCGGACGACCGACCGCGTCGAGACGCTGGAGGCGGAGGACAAGGTCGAGTGGGTCCGCGAGAAGACCGGCCTCGAGGCGGACGCGTACTTCTCGGCGACGAAAGCCGAGTGGCTGCTCGACAACGCCGACCCGGTGAAGATGCAGCGCGCCCGGCCGGCGGACGTACGCGACCGGGCGGCCGAGGGTGAGGTGCTCTTTGGCACCATCGACACGTGGCTCATCTACAACCTCACCGGGAACCACATCACGGACGTGACGAACGCCTCGCGGACCATGCTGTTCAACATCCACGACATGGCGTGGGACGACGAACTCTGTGCGGAGTTCGACGTGCCGATGGAGATGCTCCCCGAGGTCCGCCCGTCCAGCGACGACGACTACTACGGCCACACCGACCCCGACGGATTCCTCGGCGCCGAGGTTCCCGTTGCTGGGGCTCTCGGCGACCAGCAGGCCGCGCTGTTCGGCCAGACCTGCTACGACGAGGGGGACGCGAAGAACACCTACGGCACCGGGTCGTTCTTCCTCATGAACACCGGCAACGAGGCCGTCACCAGCGAGCACGGGCTCCTCACGACCGTCGGCTTCCAGCGCACCGGCGAACCCGTACAGTACGCCCTCGAAGGCGCCATCTTCGTCACCGGCGCCGCTATCGAGTGGCTGGAGGACGTCGACCTCATCGAGAACGCCGCACAGACCGAGGAGCTCGCACGCTCCGTGGACTCCACCGACGGCGTCTACGTCGTCCCGGCGTTCACGGGCCTCGGCGCCCCCCACTGGGACCAGCGCGCCCGCGGCACCATCGTCGGAATGACCCGCGGCACGCGGAAGGAACACATCGTCCGCGCCACCCTCGAATCCATCGCGTTCCAGACGCGCGACGTGATGGAGGCGATGGAGGCCGATTCGGGTATCGAGATGAACGACCTCCGGGTCGACGGCGGTGCGGTGAAGAACAACTTCCTCTGTCAGCTCCAGGCGAACATCCTCGACACGACCATCGTCCGCCCGCAGGTCGACGAGACCACGGCGCTCGGGTCGGCGTACGCCGCCGGCCTCGCCGTCGGCTACTGGGAGACGATGGACGAGCTTCGGGACAACTGGCAGGTCGACCGCGAGTTCGAGTCCGACTCCGACGCCGAGGGCGTCGAGCGCCGCTACGGCCGCTGGAGCGAGGCCGTCGAGCGCTCGAAGGACTGGGCGCGCGACGACGACGGGGGTGAGTAGGGATGTCGACGGTCGGTACGGTCGCGACGGTTCCGGTGCAGGTCGACATCGGCGCCCTCCTCGACCCGACCATGCTCCTGGCCGCCCTCGCGGGCGGGGCGTTCGGCGCCGCACTCGGCGCGCTGCCGGCGTTCATCTTCACCGGGTTCATGGTCGTCTACGGGCAGACCGCCGAGTACCTCAACCCGGACTCCGCCGCCATCACCGGCGCAATCGCGTTCGGTCCGGTGTTCTCGCCGGCCATCAGCTTCGCCGGTGGGGCGGCAGCGGCAGCGTACGCCGCCGACCGCGGCTACATGGACTTCGGCTTCGACTATCACGAGGCGAAGAACATCGCCGCCGCGCTCGGGACGCGCCCGGACGTGCTCGCCGTCGGCGCCGTCTTCGGCGTCTTCGGCTACTGGGTCCAGACGCTCTCGGCCCAACTCGCCCTCCCGTGGGACGGCATCGCGCTGGGGGTCACGCTCTCCGCGCTCGTCCACCGGGTCGCCTTCGGCTACGACATCGTCGGGAAGGCCCGTGGCGACGGCGTCTTCGACATGTCGCCGTTCGCCCGCGAGGAGATGCGGGTGCTGAGCGAACCCGCGACACAGAGCGACACCGAGCGCGAGTCGGCGACCGACGGCGGAGCGGCCACCGCGAAGCAGCGCCTCGCGGTCGAGCCGTGGCTCCCCCACCAGTACGAGTGGAGCGGGGTCGCCGCCATCGGTCTGGTCGCCGGGACGCTCGGAGCGTTCATCTGGGCCTCGACCGGGATGCCGTTCCTCGCGTTCGGTATCAGCGCCGCGAGTCTGGTGTTCCTCAACTGTGGGGTGGAGAAGATTCCGGTGACCCACCACATCACCATCATGGGGAGCGCCGGCGCCTGGGCGTTCGTCGGCGGCGCGCCGCCGGAGACGGTCGGCGCGCTCGTCATCGTCGTCGGCGCGGTGTTCGGCCTCATCTCGGCGCTCGTCGGTGAGGCGTTCCAGCGGGTGTTCTACGCCCACGCCGACACCCACTGGGACCCGCCCGCCGCCGCCATCGTGATTACGTCGTTCCTCATCGCGGTGCTGCACATCGTCGGAGTGCTCGCGGGGTCGGCCTACATGCCGACGCTCGGCCTCTGAGGCGGCTCGCCACCCCGCGCTCGCCCTCCCCACTGCCCATCGAACCATGGACATCGACGAACGGATATCCAGGCGCCTGCGTACGGACACGGAGCCGCAGCTCGTCGTCGACTACGAGGCCCTGAGTCCCGTCTCTCATCCGGCGGAGCCGACCGGGCGCGGTCCGGCGCTCGAACGCGTACTCGACCACCTCGACCCCGCGTTCGACGACCGGCTTCCGTCGAACGCCTACGTGTACGGGCCGAAGGGGTCGGGGAAGTCGGCGATTCTGAGCGCCCTGTTCTCGCGGTTGGTCGGGTTAGGAGCACGCTCGCGACGAACGATTCCGACGACGACGCGGAGCGCCCCGCCCCCGTCCGGCGTGGAGTTCGCCTACGTCGACGCCCGACGGGCGAAGAGCGACTTCGCGCTCTCGCACGCGCTGCTCGACGCGCTCGTCGACGAGCGCGTCCCGGAGCAGGGACTCGGGGTCGAGCACCTCCGTGAACGCCTCCGCGAGCGACTCGGCGACGACCGACGCGTCGTCGTCGCGGTCGACCACTTGGGCGAACCCGAGACCCGGAGCGTCGCCGACGTCGCGGCGATGTTCGAACCCCTCTCGGCGTCGTGCTCGTGGGTCGGAGTCGGCCGTGCGGAGCCGAGCGCCGTCGACGCCGCGCCGACCGCCACGGTCGAACTGCCACCGTACCGGCCACACGGGCTCACCGACGTGCTCACCGCCCGCACGTCTCGGGGCCTCGCGCGCCACGGCATCTCCCACGAACGCATCCGTCGGGTCGCGGAGTGGGCCGACGGGGACGCCCACGACGCACTCGCGGCCGTGTTCGGTGCCGCCGACCGGGCGGCCACGGCCGGACGCGAGGCCGTCGACGACACCGACGTCGAGACCGGCATCGACGCCGTCCCGCGCCCCTGTGTCTCGCTCGGGCGCGTGTTCGCACTCCCGGCGAACCGCCGACAGGTGCTCGCCACGCTCGTCGAACTGAGCGACGAGCAGCGTCGGTCCGTGCGCGACGCCGCGGGCGCCATCGCGGCCGCCGAGGGCGTCGACCTCTCGGAGGCGACCGTGACGCGCATCCTCTACGAACTCGCGGAGGTCGGCGTCGCAGAACGCGTGACGCAGGAACGCACCGGACAGGGTCGGCCACCGAGCCGGCTCGAACCGCGGTTCCCGACGGCGGTGTTCCGGCGGCTGTTCGCGCTCGGCGTGGAGTGAGCGCCGGGCCCCACAGTCTGGCTGGGTCACACCCTATCGAACGCCTTTTGGTCCGCTCGGGAGTGGTCCCGAGTATGATCGTGCTTGGCCTCGACGGGGCGACGTTCTCGCTGATACGTCCCTGGGCCGACGCCGGCGAACTCCCCGCCTTCGCCCGGCTGTTCGAGGAGAGCGTCAGCGGCCCGCTCGAGAGCACCGTCCCCGAAGTCACCGTCCCCGCGTGGCCCGCCTTCGCCACCGGTCGCGAACCGTCGGTACTCGACATGTACGGGTTCACGCACTTCAACCGCGACACGAAGGAGCTGGACCTGAGCCACGACGAGTTCGTCCCCGGGAAGATGTGGGACGCGGTCTCCGACCAGGGCGGGCGCTGTGTCGTGTTCAACATCCCCGGCTCGTACCCGTGGCAGGCCATCGACGGGACCATCGTCGCCGCCGCTCCTGAGTACAAAGACTCTTACTCGCATCCGCCGGAGGCGTGGGACGAGCTACAGGACGTGGTCGGGGAGTACAAACTCCGCAACGACGAGCGCCCCGGCTCCCGCGAGTACGTCGACCTGTCGCTCTCGCTGGTGGACAAGCGCTTCGACGGGTTCGAACACTTCGTTCGAAAGGAGGAGCCGGAGCTCGCGGTCGGCCTGATTCGGGCGACCGACCGGGTCGCCCACCACTACTGGGGACCGGACGACACGCCGCCGGCGTCGACGGAGAACGCCATCTTCGAGGTGTACCAGCGCGTCGACGAGCGCCTCGGCGAGTTCCTCGACGCTCACGGGGACGAGGACGTACTCCTGATGAGCGACCACGGCTTCGAGAAGGTCCGCCGGAAGTTCGCGCCCAACCGCGCCCTGCAGGACGCCGGCCTCGTCTCGCTCTCCGACGGCGGCGGCGACAACACGAAGGCCTTGCTGGGGAAGGCTCGACTGGCCGCCCGAGAGGCGCTCTACCGAACCGGCCTGCTCACCGCGGTGCGCCAACTCGTCCCGGAGAGCGCGTTGACCGGGATTCCCGACGGCTCGGCGCTCGGGCTGGACAACGCCATCAACCTCGGGCGCGTCGACTGGGCGCGGACGCGAGCCGTCGCCGACATCGGCCAGAAGTCGACGCTCGTGTACACCTTCGCCGACGACCCCGACGAGATAGCCGCGGTCTGTGACGAGGCCG
This sequence comes from Halobium salinum, assembly GCF_026586625.1. Taxonomy (GTDB): domain Archaea; phylum Halobacteriota; class Halobacteria; order Halobacteriales; family Haloferacaceae; genus Halobium; species Halobium salinum. The sequence continues at coordinate 357,622 of NZ_JAODIW010000010.1, forward strand.
AGTCGGCCCTCCGCGAGGCGGCCGAGTCGGTCGGCCTCGACGTGCGCTTCGACCGGCTGCGTCGAGGGGGTCCACACACCCCCGACCTGACGATGGTCATCGAGACGCCGCGGGTACACGCCTCCTCGCGACTGGACGTGGACGACCTGCTGTTCGACGCCGACACGTCGGGCCACGCTCGCGACGGCATCCTCTTCGCCCGCGGCCCGTCGTTCCGCGACGGGACGGTCGAGGGCGCAAGCCTGACCGACCTCGCGCCGACCATCCTCCACGCGCTGGGGTACGAGATTCCGGCGAGCGCGGCCGGCCGCGTGCTCGACGTGTTCGACACGGGGAGCGACCCCGCCAACCGCGAGCCTGCGTACTACGACTTCGTCGGCGGCGACGCGGTAACGGGCGCAGAGGGCGGCGTCTCCGGCGACGAGGACCGCGAGGACGAGGTGAAAGACCGCCTGCGCGAACTCGGGTATCTGGAGTAACTCGTCGACGATGGCGGGCGTCTGGAGTGACTCGTCGATGGGGGGTCACGCGTGAAAGTCGGCGCCGAGGTGTCGAAGCGGTTCGTCACCAACGTCGGCGGCACCCTCGCCGGGTTCGTCGGGACGGCCGTCATCGGCTACACGCTCGGCGAGGAGGGGCTCGGGAGCTACGCCATCTTCCTCTCGCTACAGATGCTGCTCGCGGCCGCCGTCTCCTTCGGCCTCTACAACACGGTGACGAAGCTGGTGAGCGCAGGCGGGAACCGGGCGCGCCACTACACCAGTGGCGTCCTGTTCGTGCTCGGGGGGACGGCCGTCTCGGCGGTCGTCGCCGTCACGCTCCGCGGACGCATCGACCGCGTCATCGGCGTCGACGGAGCGCTGTTGCTCCCGCTCGGTGTGCTCACGTACGGCCTCTTCCGTCTCACCGGCGCCTTTCTCGAAGGGGAGGGTCGAGTCGCGCTCGCGGGGCTCGTCGAGAACAGTCGCTACCTCGTCATCGTCGCGATTCAGCTCGTCCTGCTGCTGGGACTGGAGTGGGGCGTCCGGGGTCTCATCTGGGGGCTCGTCGCCGGACAGTTCGTCACCTTCCTCGTCGCGTACGCCTACGCTCGGGTGGTGCCGGCCCGGCCCTCGCGGGCGCTGTTCTCCGAGTTCGTCGACTTCTCGAAGTTCGCGTACCTCCAGACGATGAGCAGCCAGCTGTTCAAACACGCCGACTACGTCCTGCTCGGCGCGTTCGTCGGCCCGGGTGCGGCGGGCATCTACAAGGTGTCGTTCACGGTGACGGAGGCGGCGATGCTGTTCTCGGCGGCGCTCTCCCGGGTGTCGTTCCCGGAGTTCTCCCGGCTCACCGCCGAGGAGCGCGCCGAGAAGGTCAGGAACCTGTTGGGGAAAGCCACGTCGTACGCCGGCCTGTTCGCGCTCCCCGCGCTGGCGGGCGGCGCCGTCGTCGGCAACGACCTGCTCGCGACGCTGTTCGGTGTCGACCCGGGAACGGTCGTCCTCCCCGTGCTCGGGACGGTCGGACAGGGGAACGTCCTCGTCGTCCTGCTCGCACTCGCGAACCTGGCGAACGGCTTTCGCTCGTCATTCGAGTCGTACTTCCTCGGCACCGACCGTCCGCAGGTGGCCGCCGCGAGCTCCGTCCTGCTCATCCTCGTCTACGGCGCCGTCTTCTACCCGCTGGTGCGAGCGTTCGACGCGGCGGGGCTGGCGGTGACGACGACGCTCGCCTTCGCTGTCAGCGTCGCGTACCTGGTTCACCGGCTCGACTACCCCATTCCCGGCGAGGCGCTCCGGGACATCGCCACGCAGGTCGCGGCGGCGCTCGTGATGGCGGTGGTCGTCGTGGTGGTGACAGGACTGCTGGGTGGGGCGGCCGGCCCGGTCCGGCTGGCGGCCGTGTTGACCGTCGGCGCGGCGACTTATTTCGCGTCGCTCGTCACGCTCAACGAACGCATCCGGAACGACGCCGTCTGGGTGTTACGGGACCTCGCGGCGGAGCGCGGCGGCGGGAGTTGAGGCCTCCGAATCACAAGGCTTATTCGCCGGATAACAGTTGTTCCGCCCAATGAGTCTGCGCACAGAGAGCGACGGGGAGGTCGGCTACGCCGACCGCACCCTGGACTATCTCGAACGCCGCCCCTACGTCCCCGTGGGGCTCGCCATGACGGCGATCATGGCCGTCATGCTCTGGATTCGGCTCCTGCCGTACGACCGGTTCGTCCGTGCCGACGGCGAGGTGCTGTTCTCCGGTAACGACGCCTGGTATCACCTCCGAGAAGTGAGCTACACCGTCCGGAACTGGCCGTCGACGATTCCGTTCGACCCGTGGACCTACTTCCCCTACGGGACGAGCACGGGCCAGTTCGGGACGCTGTACGACCAGCTCGTCGCGACGGCCGCCCTCGTCGTGGGTCTCGGGAGTCCGAACCCGGAGCTCGTCGCGAAGACCCTGCTCGTCGCACCCGCCGTCTTCGGCGCGCTCACCGCGATTCCGGTGTACTTCCTCGGGAAACGTCTGGGTGGCCGCGCGGCCGGGCTGTTCGGCGCCGCCATCCTGATGCTCCTTCCGGGTACGTTCCTCCAGCGCACCCTCGTGGGCGTCTCCGACCACAACGGGGTCGAGCCGTTCTTCCAGGCGCTGGCCGTGCTCGCACTCGTCGTCGCCTTCGCGGTGGCCGAGCGCGAGAAGCCGGTCTGGGAGCTCGTCCAGGCCCGGGAGGTCGACTCGCTCCGCCGGCCGCTCCTCTTCGCGGCGCTCGCCGGCGTCGCCGTCGCGATGTACATGTGGGTGTGGCCGCCGGGTCTCCTGCTCATCGTCATCACGGGCATCTTCCTCCTGCTGAAGATGACGAGCGACGTGGTCGGCGGCGACACGCCGGAGCCCGTCGGCATCGTCGGCGCCGTCGCGATGACCGTGACGGGGCTCCTCCTGCTCGTGCCGATCGAGACGCTGAACCCGTCGCCGACGCGGTTTTCGATTCTCCAGCCGTTGCTCGCCTTCGCCGTCGCCTTCGGGGCCGTCTTCCTCGCCGCGCTCGCCCGGTTCTTCGAGGGCCGCGACACCGAGACGACGTACTACCCCGCCGCGGTGTTCGGCATCCTGTTCGTCCTCGCCGGCCTGCTCGCGGTCGTCACGCCGGAGTTCTTCAGTCTGCTCCTGAACAACCTCCTGCGCATCGTCGGGTTCAGCGCCAACGCGGCGACCCGCACCATCGCCGAGGCCCGACCGTTCCTCGACCCCAACCGGCTCCAGCGCTTCGGCAACATCTCCCGGACGGAGATGATCTATCGCGAGTACGGGATGGCCTTCTTCACCGCCGCGCTGGCGGCCATCTGGCTCGTGATTCGGCCGCTGGTCCGCGACGGCGAGACCCGCGAGTACACGTACGTCGGCGCCGGGCTCGCGACCGTTCTCCTCATCTTCCTCGCGCCCGGCCTGCTCTCGGCGATCGCCGGCGTCGTCGGCGGCGACCCCCAGGTGCTCGGCCTCGCCATCGTGACGGCGCTGCTCGTCGGCGCGGTCGTGCTCGCGCGGTACGACGCCGAGGTCCTGTTCGTCGTCGTCTGGGCGGGCTTCATCACCGCCGCCGCGTTCACGCAGGTGCGGTTCAACTACTACCTCGCCGTCGTCGTCGCCGTGCTGAACGCGTTCCTGCTCGGCGAACTCCTCCGCGTGCTGGACCTGACGGGCTCGGTCGCCCGCGCCCGGGACAACGCCGACGCGCTGAAGGCGGTCGCCGTGGTCGTCGTCCTCGTCGTCGCGCTCGTCCCCGGCATGGCGGTGTCGCTCGCCGCGAGCGGCTCCGGCGGCGGGGGCCAGGGGATGCAGCTCACCACTCCGGCCCACCAGACGGCGAAGTTCCACGGCCCCGGCGCGGTCACGCAGTGGGACGGCTCGCTGGACTGGATGAGCAACAACACGCCCGCCGTCGGTGAGTACGGCGGCGCCGACAACGCCGGCGAGTTGGACTACTACGGCACCTACCAGGAGCCCGCCGACGGTAACTACGACTACCCGGACGGCGCCTACGGCGTGATGTCCTGGTGGGACTACGGCCATTGGATCACCGTCGAGGGCGACCGCATCCCGAACGCCAACCCGTTCCAGCAGGGCGCGGTGCAGGCCGCGAACTACCTGCTCGCCCCGAGCGAGTCCCAGGCCGAGGACGTGCTCCGGAGCTACGAGAACGACGCGGAGGGCGAGGGCAACCAGACGCGGCTGGTGATGGTCGACTGGCAGATGACGACCGTCGGCCAGAAGTTCGGCGCGCCCATCGTCTTCTACGACGCCGAGGAGAACGTCGGCGCCAACGACTTCTACTACCCCGTGCTGCGTCAGAACCAGCAGGGCGGCGCCTCCTTCGGCTTCTGGATGCACAAACAGCGCTACTACGACAGCCAGATGGTCCGGCTGTATCAGTACCACGGGAGCGCGATGGAGCCCCAGCCCATCGTCGTCGACTGGGAGACCCAGACGTTCCAGGGCCAGAGCTACCGCGTGCTCCCGGCCGGAAACGGGAGCCAGCCGGTGCGGACGTTCGACAACATGAGCGCGGCACGGGCCTACGTCGAGCAGGACGGCAGCGCGCAGGTCGGCGGCTTCGGGCCGTACCCCGAGGAGCGCGTCCCGGCGCTCGAACACTACCGGCTGGTGAAGTCGAGCGAGTCGACCGCGTACGACTCACGAGGATTCGTCAATAGCCTGGTCGGGGTGCAGCGGTCGCTCGGGCTTCCGTTCCAGCCCCAGCTGTTCACCCAGACGACGCCGAGTTGGGTGAAGACGTTCGAACGCGTCCCCGGCGCGACGGTCGAGGGGAGCGGCGCCCCGGCCAACGCGACGGTGACCGCGACGGTGCAGATGAACGTGCCGTCGTCGAACTCCACGTTCACCTACCGCCAGCAGACGCAGGCGGACGCACAGGGGAACTTCGAGTTCACGCTCCCGTACTCCACGACGGGCTACGACCAGTACGGTACGGAGGAGGGGTACACGAACACGAGCGTGCGGGCGACGGGCCCGTACTTCGTCGCCTCCGAGCCGACCGTCAACGAGAGCGGCTACGGCGTCCGCTACGCCTCGAACGCGAGCGTCCCCGAGGGCCAGGTCGTCGGAGCCGAGGACGGGCCGGTGACGGTCGAACTCGAACGTGACACCCGCCCGCCGGCGAACGCCGGCAACGGCTCCGCCGGGAACGCGAGCGCGGGTAACGCGACTGCGGGCGGCGCCGGGAACGCCTCGACCGGGAACGTCACCGAGGCGGCGACGAACGGCTCGAACGCGTCAAGCTTGGACGGAGGCGCGGTGACGACCGGCGAGTCGAGTTCCGCCGGAACGACTGGCTTCGTCTCCGTCCTCACCGCTGGACTGGCCGTGCTGAGCACGGTCTGGGTGGTCTGAGCCGATGGCCGTCGACCTCCGCTCGTGGCTCGTCGTGTACGCCAAGGGGTTCTGCATGGGCGCCGCCGACGCCGTCCCCGGCGTCTCCGGCGGCACCATCGCCCTCATCACGGGCATCTACGAGCGGCTGATCGACGCCATCACCGCGGTCGACGCCGACAACGTTCGGCGGTTCCTGGGCGGGCTCACCTCGGACCGAGACGAGGCGCTGGCCGCGCTCCGGGAGATGGACGTGCTCTTCCTCCTCGTGCTCGGTTCCGGGCTCGTCACGGCGGTCGTCGCCATCGCGAGCACCCTCGAGCACGCGGTGGAGACCGCGCCGGTCCCGACGTTCGGCTTCTTCTTCGGCCTCATCGCCGCGAGCGCCGCGGTGCTGGTCGGCGAGGTGTCGGTCGGGACCGCCCGCCGAAAGCTCGCCGCCGTAGTAGGGTTCCTACTGGCGTTCGTCGTCAGCGGGGCCGCGGAGACGCTCATCCCGGAAGGGAGCGTCGTCGTGGTGTTCTTCGCCGGGATGATAGCCATCAGCGCGATGATTCTCCCCGGTATCTCGGGGTCACTGCTGCTCCTGATTCTCGGGCAGTACACGTTCCTCACCGGGTCGCTCAGCGCGTTCAAGGACGGCGTGTTCGGTCTCCTGCTCGGAACGAACGGCCTCGACGCGCTGACCGAGAGCGGCGCCGTCGTGGTGTCGTTCCTCGTGGGAGCGGTCATCGGCCTGCTGACCATCTCCCGCGTCGTCGACTGGGCGCTGGAACACTACCGTGACGCGACGTTTACGTTCCTCATCTTCCTCATCGTCGGCGCGCTGCGGGCGCCGGTGGTCCAGACGAGCACCCGACTCGCCGAGCAGGGTCGCGTCTGGAGCCTCGACCTCGTCGGGGTGTTCGCCGGTGCGGCCGTCGTCGGCGCCGTCGCCATCGTCCTCGTCGACCGCTACGCCGGGGACATCGACCTCGGCGAGGACGAGTCGGACCCGGAGATGGACCCGGAGGACGTCGCGTCGGGCGACGACTGATTCGGTCGGGAAAGCGGACTCGAAAACAGTTCTATCGACGCGTCCCGCTCGACTCGTCTCTTCCCTCTCTATCCCGCTCTTCGGAACCGGTGGTTCTCGAACCTTCGTTTCCGACCCTTGTCTCCGGGCCTTCGCTCCCGGTCTTCGTTTCGGGCCTTCGCTCCCGGTCCTCGTTTCGGGCCTTCGCTTCCGACCCCTCGGTTTCGTGCCTCGCTCTCGAAGCGCTCCGTCCTCACTCGCGCGGGACCGCGATGTTCCGTACTTCGCCCCCACACGATTCGCACTCGGTGCGGGAGTCCACGCTCGTCTCTCGCTCGCCACAGTCGTAACACTCGTAGTACCCTCGCTTCGGACTGTACGGGTCTACCGTCGTGTTGTTGATTGCCACGGTAGCTTTCGGCGTGCTTTGGTGGTTAAGGGTTATCCTGAGAGTACCTATGTCTACACTAGGCCATAATACGCATAGATATTAACGTTCGTCCACTTTTGCGCCAATCGGCGGTTCTTCGTGCCTGCCAGGTGGTTCTCCGCGGCCGCCAAGTGGGTCCTCGTGCCCGTCGGGAACCTCACGACGTCCTCGCTCTGCCGTCCGTACGCTACTCCACGCGTCGAGCGACCGTGACGAACGTCTCTCGGCGGGATTCCGCGGCCTCGACGGCGAGCCCGGCGTCGGTCTGCATCGAGACGGCGTCGCCGAGGTCGTAGCGTTCCTCGCGGGGTGGACCGTCCTCGCCGTCGCCCGAGGCGCTCCAGTCGACGGTGACGAGTCGACCGCCCGGTCGGAGGATACCCCGGACGGTCGACAGCGACTCGGCGGTTGCGTACTCGTGGAACGTCATCGTCGAGAACGCGGAGTCGAGGCTCGCGTCGTCGAACGGGAGGTCTGCCACGTCGGCGGTGACCGTCTCGACGTTCTCCGGCAGGCCCTTCTCGCGGTACAGGTCGTGCATCTCCGCCTGGACGTCGACCGCGTAGCAGGTCGCGACGAACGGGGCCACGTCGTCGGTGTAGAACCCGGTTCCGGAGCCGAGGTCCGCGACGACGGCATCGGAGTGGACCGCGAGCAGCGAGAGCAGTTCCTCCCGGGAGCAGTACCGGTACCGAAAGGGGTCTTCCAGCGCGTCGGCGCGGTCGACGTCGAAGGTGTGAAATCCCATGACGGGTGGTGGACCCGGAGCGGGATATAGCTGTACGGGGCGGTTCGGTCCGGTCCGGTTCGGTCCGGTTCGGTTCGGCCCGATTCAGTTCGTCCGGTTCAGTCGAGTTGAGAACCCGGAGCAGGGGTCCGGAGTCCCGGAACAGAGGGCCGAAGTAGGAGCGCCTCGACCGACTCCGGGGAACAGCGTTATATCGGTGGCGAACGCTCCCACGCCCATGAGTGACCCCGACCCCGAACTCCGGCGCCCGACCGACCGGACGTGCGAGCGCTGTGGCCGCGAAGAGATGTGGCGCGACGGGAGCTGGCGCGTCGCCGAGGTCGACGGCGAACGCCGCGTGGGGAGCGTCTACTGCGTCCACGAGTGGGACATCAACGGGACGTTCGTCCCGTTCGACGACGGCTCCGGACGGCCGGCCGGGTCGGCCTGACGCCGAGAGACCCCTGGACCACGCGTGCCGACCGTCTACATCACCGCGCCGCCCGAGGCGGCCGACGACATCGCGCGAACGCTCGTCGAGGAGCGACTGGCAGCCTGCGTCAACCGGGTGGACTGTCGCTCCGTCTATCGCTGGGAGGGAAGCGTCCACGACGACGAGGAGGTAATCCTCCTCGCGAAGACGACCGCCGAGGGGTACGAGGCGCTCTCGGTGCGCGTCGTCGAACTCCATCCCTACGACGTCCCCTGTATCGAGCGGTTCGACGAGGACGACGTACTACCCGCGTACCGGGAGTGGCGTGACACGGCCGTCGAAGACGAATCCGGCGACGGCGTCGGCGACGGCCGGACCAGCGACGGCCGGACCAACGACGCCGACAGGACCGGCGACGACGGTGTTGGCGACGACGACGGTGTTGGCGACGACGACAGAGCCGGCGGCGTCTGACTCGGCTCCCGGCTCCGGTTAGCGCTCGGTGGATTCGACCCGGTCGAGCACCGCCTGGCCCCCCTCGAGGTCGGCGAGCGCCGCGAGCGTGCCGTCCATGTGAGCGTCGTCGAGCACCGTGTCGGCCGACTCCTTCGCGCGCTCGTCGGCGTTAGAGACGGCGTAGGAGGTCCCGACGACCTCGAACGTCGTCACGTCGTTCTCGCTGTCGCCGATGGCGACGAACTCCCGGACGTCCAGTCCGAGCACCTCGGCGGCGGTGGTGAGGCCGTCACCCTTCGAGACGCCGGGCGTCTTCACGTGGTAGGCGTAGCCGGTGTCGTACACCTCCAGCCCATGGTCGGCCGCGACCTCCCGGAGGAGGGTTTCGTCGCCGTCGACGTGGACCGCTACCTCCGTCTCGCGCCAGCGGTTCACCGTGTCGGCGGCGCCCCACCCGAGCGCCCCCCCGCGCGATTTGTACTCCTCGACCGCCGAGCGAGCGCGCTCGCGGTCGCCGGTGTAGGTGAGTTGGTCGTCGACGAGCACGACCCCGCCGTTCTCGGCGACGGCTCGCTCCGGAATGCCGAGGAAGTGACAAAGCGAGACGGGGTAAGGAAACGCCTTTCCCGTGGTGAGGACGACCGGGGCGTCCCATTCGGGCAGCACCTCGAACACCCGCGGGTCGACCCCGTCGCCGTGCGGTCGGGTGAGCGTACCGTCGATGTCGAGCGCGAGCGGAGGTGTCACACCGCTGCCTTGGGCGAGACGCGTGAAAAGTCCAGCCGCCGCCGAGCGGAGAGTCCGGGGTGGCCGCGGAGTCGTGTGGCCGTAGGGTCGCGTGCCCGCGGAGACGTGTGGCCGTAGGGTCGTGTGCCCGCGGAGACGTGTGATGTCCGGGCTGTCGGCCGCCGGATGACGTGCCGGTGGTCGTCAGCCGTCGTCAGTCGCTCCGTGAATCACTCCTCCTCGAAGACGCGCTCGACCTCGGCGAAGGAGTCGAGCACGTAGTCCGGTTCCACGTCGGCGGCGTCGAGCGCCGCCTCGAGTTCCGTCTCGCGGACGATTCCCGTCAGGACGAGCGCCGTCGTCATCCCGGCCCGGGCGCCGAGCGCGATGTCGGTGTCGAGTCGGTCACCGACGACGAGACACTCGTCGGCCGGAACGCCGAGACGGGAGAGGGCCATGTCACGGGCGTAGTCGGAGGGCTTCCCGAGGACGATGTCGGGCTCTCGTTCGGCGACACCGGCGACGGCCCGGACGATGGCGCCGGATCCGGGGACGGGTCGGTCCGCCCCGGGAATCGTCACGTCCGGGTCGGTGCCGACGAAGGCGACGTCGTCGGCTCCGGCGTCCCCCGTCGCTTCGGTGGCGGACGAGGCTGTCTCGTCACCGACCGACGGCACCTCGGCTCGGCCGCCCGAGAGCGCCCAGAGGGCGTCGGTGAGTCGGTCGTAGTCGAATCCCCGGTCGACGCTGACGACGACAGTCTCCGCGGCGTCGGGTTCGTCGACCACGCGGAGCCCGGCGTCTGCCAACTGCTCTCGGAGCCCCGACTCGCCGACGAGGAACACCGCCTCGTCGGGTCGGTGCTCGGCGAGGTACGAGACCGTCACCGTCCCGGAGGTGAGCACCTCGTCGGGGTCTACGTCGAACCCGGCGTTGGCGAAACGCTCGGCGTATGCGGTCGGCTTCTTCGTCGGGTTGTTCGAGCAGAACAGCCGCCGGACGCCCCTGTCCGCGAGCGCGGTTGACCCAACGTCGGCGCCGGGAATTGGGTCGCTACCCCGGAGAATCGTCCCGTCTACGTCGAGGATGGCACCGGTAATCGGCATACCCCGGGATAGGGTGGGGCCACGATTGAACGCTTTGTGTGTAGTGGTAACGTTAAACACACCAGGTGACGTAGAGACCACCATGGTCGAACCACCGTCTCCGGGGACCGGTGGAGGTCGGCGAGCCGACGGTAGCGGTTCCGATGCGACCGGTGGTGTCGGCACCGGTGAGGTCGGTGTCGGCGAAGTAGACGGCGTCGTCAGGCTCGATGGAGTCGGTACCGTCGGCCACTGTGCCTGTGGCGTCGTCGGGCTCGTACTGACGCTGCTCGCGCTGTTCGTCGGCTACGCTACCGTCGTCACCGTCTCCGAGGCTGTCCCGCTCCTGTCGACGACGTTCATCGTGTTCGCGACCGTGTTCGTCTGGGTCGCCCTCTGGCTGGCGCTGGACGCGGCGCTCGTCCGTGTCCGGCGACCGGGCCGACCGGTCGCGTAGCGGCGGTTTGCCCATCGAGACCGCCGGTCTGTCGGTATCGGCTGATTTCTCGACGTCGATAGGTCTCTCGACATCGGTCGACCGACGCCGGTTGGCCGCCGTCCGAACCGTTCGAGCGAGAGCGCTGTCCTGTCCGGTAGAGGCAGAGGAAGCGAGCGGGAGGCAGAGGAAGCGAGCGGGAGGCAGAGGGAGCGAGAGAGTGAAGTCGAATCTGAGGAGGAGTGGGACAAAAGTAAACGAAGTCGAGGAGGAGTGGGACAGAAGTGAACCGGAAGTCAGGAGCTGAAACCAACAGAACGATTACCTCACCCTCCTCAGTTCGACGTAGTGACCGCGACGCAGCTCACCCAGGTGCAGATCGACAACTACGGGCCGTGGACGGTGACGCCGGAGCCTCGTCGGGAGATGGACCTCCAGACGCTCCAGTCCCGGCTGTTCGCCGACGTGGCCCAGTTCGTCGGGAGCCGCGACGGCTACGTGTTCTTCACTCGCGCGGACAACATGGTGGCCGTGACCAACGGACTCGACCGCGAGGACCACGCGCTGCTCCAGGAGTCGGTGCGCAACCGCTACCCGGTGACGGTGAGCCTCGGAACCGGCGTCGACCCGGTACCGGCGACGGCGCTGGAGACGGCGAGCCGGGGCCTCCAGAACGCCGGAAGCGCACAGGACGGCGAGCGTACGGAAGTGCTCACCGGCGAGTTCCTGACGGAGTCCTCACCCGCCGACCTGCAGATTTCTCACTTCGACGTCAACGACGCGACCACGAAGTACACCGACCGCCTCAACGAGTTCGACACGTTTGTCGAGATCGAACAGGGGTACGCCTCGCTGATGCGTCACCTCCGGGAGGACCACGGCGGCCTCTCCTTCTTCGTCGGCGGCGACAACATCATCGCCGTGACGCCGAGCCTCGACGAAGCCGACTACCGTGCGGCCATCGACCACGTCGAGCGCGACGCCGGCGTCTCGTTGAAGGTCGGCGTCGGCGAGGCGGTCTCGGCCCACGAGGCTGGCATGGCGGCGAAGCACGCGCTCGAAACCTGTCGGTACGACGGAACCGCAGTCGAGTTCGCCTCGGACGCCCACACCGCGACGGAGTGAGTCGTCGCGCAGGTGGTCGTCGGTATCGTGGTTCGGACGGTGGTTGGCATCGCCGGTATCGTGGTTCGGACGGTCGTCGGCGCCGTCGGCATGGCGTTGGGACGGTCGTCAGCATGGTGGCTTGGACTGTCGTCAGCCCGGTCGACGAGAGTAACCGGGTCGACCCGCATCACGAAACGCCCAGTTTAACTGACGTGACCGTCGGGGAGTCCGACCCCAACGGGTGACCGGGTTTTTGCAACGGGTGCAACCGTCTGCAACGGCGATACGGCTTTATTCTCTCCGCGGGTGGACGCTCAATCTGTACCATGAGCATCATCGACCGAGCGAAATCGATCGTGAGCGGTAGTCAGGACGACACCTTCCGGTACCAATGCACCTCGTGCATGGAGATATTCGACTCCGAGGAGGCCCACATGGGCAAGGTCTCTTGCCCGCAGTGTGGTGATCGGAACGTTCGCGACTTCGCGTGAGCGCTCCGGCCCCACACAGCCTCCCTCGACTCTCGTCGACACCCCCGACGCCGCGTAGTCACTACGGCCTCCCACGGGCACTATCGCTCCCGAGGTCTCGGTCCGCGTTCAGCGCACCTCTTTCTGCCATCACTTGAGAGTCCGTGACACGTCGAGTGCCGCTCGCGGTTCTCCGATGCATCGAACCCCCACACCTGTCGAGACGCGAGTCGGTCGACCGACGAGGCGGTGGGAGTCGCTCACACCCCACGTTTCCGTCGTTACTGCGGCGGGTGAGCCGTCGGTCCGCCACGGCCGGTCGATGGTCAACCCCAGATTGTCGCTTCTCACTCACCGGGTACCTTTTGCTTCCCACTCACCGGGCACCTATTCTATCTACCTCGTCCATTCCTAACCCAATCGCTCCCCCTCACCCTACCTCACCCTCCTTGCTCCTGCTCTCCGTTTGCTTCCACCCTCGGTTTGCTTCCACTCGCCGATTGCTGTCCCGTATAACCACCCACCCCCCGTGTTTCCAACGTTCTCGCGTGGGAGGGGGAGGGGGTCGAACGCCGTGCAACTCGTTCGCCGAAACGAACGAAGAAGTTCTCGGATTACCCCCGATACTCCGGGTATAGGGCCGTTACTCCCCGTACAATCCATCTGTGCCTCGGTTGGGAACCGGACGCCGGAAACGACGGAAACACGGGGTGGGTGTGTTCGTTCTCTCTAGCCCCTCACTCGTATTCAGTTACGACGGAAACGCGGGGTGGGGGAGTCGAATAGGCTGTGAAGCGTGGAGTCGTTTCACCCAGTTTAGTTCGGACTCTCTCGTCGTCGACTCCGCTACGTCGCTCCAGCCTTCCGGAAGAAGACAAACGAGTGAGTGAGAGAATAGGGAGAACAGAGAGGTGGTAATGATGTCTGCGAGAGAGAGAGAGAAACGGAGAGAGAGTAAAATAGAGCAGCGATACGAAACCGAGGAGAGCTCGGTCGAACGGCGGAAGCTCGGCTATCCGCGTGCGAGTCCGAACAGACCTTATCGGACTTCTTTCGACGACTCGGGAGGAATTACGACGGAAAGACGGTGCGTGGATACCACCGGGCTTTTGTACCCTCTTCTCGGTACACTGAACAATGCATCCTCCGGAGGGGACGGGTTCACTCTCTCCGTCTCTTTACACCGACGGCGGACAGGATATCGCACGGGAGATATTCGAGCAGGAAGACCACATCTTCGCGGACAAGGACCTGCTCAACGTCGACCACGTCCCGAGCGCCGAGCGCATCGTCGGTCGCGACGACGAGATTCGAAAACTCGCCGAAGAGCTCCGGAGTGCAGTCGACGGCCACTCCCCGGAAAACGTCATCATCTACGGAAAGACCGGGACGGGAAAGTCACTCGTCGCGAAGCACGTCAGCACCAGCGCGCAGGGACTGGCGAAGGAGGGCGTGAGCATCGGGACGGCCTACATCGACTGCTCGACGGACAACACCGAGACACAGGCCATCTCCACGCTCGCCCGCGAGTTCAACGAACCCGAGCGGACGGACGTCGACGTGCCGGAGACCGGACTCGCCACCGCCGTCTACTACAAGCGACTCTGGGCAGTTCTCGATATCCTCTACGACGTGGTCATCGTCGTCCTCGACGAGGCCGACATGATGGCCAGCGACGACCTGCTGATGAAGCTCTCGCGGGCCGGCGAGACGGGCAACACCGACGCCCATATCGGGGTCATCGCCGTCTCGAACAAGGTCGAGTGGGCCGACGACCTCAACGAGCGCGTCAAGTCCAGCCTCCAACCCAAAGAGCTCGCCTTCCAGCCGTACGACGCCACTCAGCTCCGCGAAATCATGGAGAATCGCCGCGACGCCTTCGAGGACGGCGTGCTCTCGGAGGACGTCATCCCGCTCTGTGCCGCCTTCGCCGCACAGGACTTCGGGGACGCTCGGAAGGCTATCGACATCCTCCGGCACTCCGGGCAGCTCGCGTACCGGCAGAGCGACGAACAGGTCGTCGAGTCACACGTCCGGGAGGCCCGCACCGAGGCCGAGAAGGACCGCTTCAAGGAACTCATCGAAGGGCATCCTCAGCAGGCGAAGGCCATCCTCCTCGCGCTCTCGTTGCTCTCCGCGAACTCCGAGAAAGACGAGTTCCAGTCGCAACTCGTCTACCGCCAGTACACCAACATCGCGGAGAAGATCGACATGGACTCCCTCTCCGACAGACGGTTCCGTGACATCCTGAAGGAGCAGGCGTTCCTCGACATCATCGACGTGTGGAAGGAGAACCTCGGTCGCTCGGGCGGTATCAACCTCTACTGTCGGCTCATCGAGAACCCCGAAATCGTCGTGGAGATCATCAGCGGAGACCCACGGTTCGAAGGGCTGTCGCTGGTGAATGCGGCGACTCCGTCGGAGAACTGACGACCGCAATTTTCTCGTTCGGGCAGGAGAATTGTGAACCACGGTCGCTCCGCTCGCTTCACTCGGTCCTCCCCGATTCAACTTCTCCTCGGCATAAGGAACACATCGGACTCAAAGGGGACGAACACACGAGGTGCTCGTCGTTGAGGTCCGATGAGGAAGTGGGGTCGGAGGGATTTGAACCCCCGATCGACTGATATCTCCGGTACGCCTCGGAACTCCAGAGGGTCGTCAACACGACCGATGATCAGTCGGTCGCTCGGTATATCAGTCTGGAGTGTCGTCCCGGGCGTTGCCTCTGGAGTCAGTCGCCATGCCGGGCTTGGCCACGACCCCTCGCCTTTGCGTACGGCGATTCCCCCTAAAGGGATTTCGGTTCGGCTATCTGTCGTCTGCGGCCCAGTCGCAGTCCTGACACTTGTACCCCGTCACGAACTCGGTGACGCTCGGCATGTATCCCACCGAGATGACGTTCCCACCACACTCCGGACACTCCCGGTCGGCGTCCTCGATGGGTTCGGCGTCCATGACGTCCTCGCCCTCGATAAGTTCCGCCAGCCGTTTCGGCGTCACCATCCGCCCCTGCACGACGCGGTTCTCCATACCGGCCGGTCTCCCGGGAGCCACCTAAGCCCTCTGACCTCGACGTCGCCGAGCGAACGTACGGTGGGCTATGTCGAGTCGGCCACCGGCCGGCACCTCCAAGTGGGGGACGAGTACGGCCGCCACCCACAAGGCCTTCTCCGTCGTCGTCTCGGGTGTATGGTGGACGTACTCGGTCACCTCGGAATGGCGATGCTCTGGCTCGCACCGGCGTGGTTCATCCTCGACCGCGAGAAGACCGCCGCCCTGTTCGTCGGAGTCGGCCTCTGGTTCGGGATGTTACCCGACGTCGACCTCGTGTTGAGCAATATCGCCCCGTTGGGGGTGAAACACCACGGCGTCTTCCACACCGTCCTAGTCGTCACGATACTGGCCGCGGTCATCGGCCCGCTGGTCGGAATCGCCCTGAAGAAGGCGCTCGGTGACTCCGACTGGTTCTCCGACCAGGCCGCGAACAACGCCACCGGGTTCGGCTTCGTGATGGTGTGGGTCGCCGGCGTCGCTCACGTCTTCGCCGACATGCTGTCGGCACCCGACATCGCGGACTCCGTTGAGCCGCTCTGGCCGCTCTACCAGCAGTCGTTCGGCATCGACGTCGTCTGGTACAACAATCCGTGGGCCAACTGGGGGCTGTTCATCGGCGGCATCCTCCTCAACGTCGCGCTGTGGGCGTGGGTGCGCCGGTCGGACCGGACGAACGGTCGGGCGACGGCCTGAACGGCGGCAGAACCCGAAAGGGTCACCACGAACTTCCCCGACCGGCGAGCGTCCAGCCCGTATCGAGGAGCGACACGAGTCCCGGAAGACGGTGCAGGTTTCGGAGGACGGCGCGAGCTCGGAAGACGGCGTAGGTTTCGGAAGACGGGGGGCGGTCCCGAAAAGTGGCAGGGACTTCAGGGGTGACGGGGAGTCGGAAGACCGACCAGTGGTCGCTACGGCGTCGGCGGCTCTCTCAGAGCCACGGCGCCCGTGACCCGTCGGTGGAATCGTCGCGCTCCTCGGAGTCCGGCGCGTCGCCGCCGAGATAGCCGAGAGCAGTCTCTCCGCCCTCGGCATCGACGTTCTCGTCGGCATCGACGTCCTCGTCGGCATCGACGTCCTCGTCGACGTCGTCGCCGTCCGACGAACCGTCACTCGCCGCTCCCGCCACGGTCTCGGAGCTGGAGGACGACCCCTCGTCGGGCACGGAGTCGACGTCGACGCCCGCCGACCCCGGGTCGTAGGCGAACACCGCGGTGACGCCCAGCACCCCCAGCGCGATGGGGGCGTCCTTCGGGACGCCCGGGACCTGTAGCACGGAGAGCGCGAGCATGCCGAGCGCGACAGCGCTCCCGAAGCGGAACAGGTCGATGTCGACCGCACCGCGCAGGCGCGGGGCCGCGAGCGCGACCGCGAGCGCGAACAGGAGCCCGACGCCGACGGCGGCGACCGCGTTACGGACGTTGCGAATCGCCTCGGCGTCCAGCGTCGTCACGAGCTGCGCACCGCTCGGCTCGAAGCTGGCGACCAGACCGAACACGATGACGAGACCCGGGCTCGGGAGGTACTCCCCGACCTTCGCGCTCGCGGTTTTCGCGGCGATGGTCAGGATGACCAGCCCCGCGAAGCGCTGGAAGATATCGAAGCTGAGCACGCTCGCGAGCGTCTCCGCCAGCGCGGCCTCGACCGCCGCGACCGGGAGCAACACCGCTCCCAGCAGGAGCACGGCGGTCGCCTGCTCGCGAGGCGTCCCGTCCATCTCGGCGAGGATGACCGCCATCGTGGCCGAGCCGCCGAACACGAGCAGACCCGTCTCCAAGATGTCGACGGGGGAGCTCAGCGCGCCGGCGATGATGAGCGCCGGGAGAATGCCGTCGACGAGCGGGAGCCCCATCACCGTGGCCAGCAGGCGCGTGGCGCCGCCGACCTGCCGCTCCAGACGGAGCGCGACCGGATGTTGTGAGACGCTCATTCGGCCCGACGATAGCGGCCGTCACCGTCGGCCGAACGGCGATACGAGTACGACCCGTCCGACCCGGCGTGGGCTCCGATTCCGCTCTGCCGCGACCGGTTCGGTCGCGGACGGACGGACGGAGCGAGCCAGTCGGTCGCGCCGACGAAATCGCCAAACTCCGATTTGAATGTCCGCATCGCTGTAAAGAGGATGCCGTTGCCAGAGGCGGGGGTCGGCTGGCCGGCAGTACGCGATGCGATGGGACTGTCGGAGTCCATACCTCAACACAACGGCGTTCGGATATTAAACGTTGTGTGGGACGCGACCGCACGTGGCATCCAGTTCGACACCGAGAGTTTTATACTCAGCTTGGGACCGACGCGCGCTCGGGTTACCAGCCGAGGAATCGTCAGTTCGTGCGCCTCGTCGCGTGAATCTCCCGACAACGACCGTGATGGTTTCCGACGGTATCCCCGGGGACGTGCCCGATGCCCTGGCGGAGGCCGACACCGCGAGCACGCAGCTTTCGCCGACCGAGGACGACAGAATGCACGAACGCGCACAACTACTGCGTCCGGTATGCGACCCCTCGACACGTCCGTGCGTTCTCGCAAGGCTTTTTGCGACGCTACAGCGACGCACTACATGGCGAACGACGACACCACCGGTCCTTTCTCGGAGAAACTTCGCGTCCCGGAAGCGCTCACGTTCGACGACGTGCTCCTCCGTCCCAAAGAGAGCCGCGTCGAACCCGACGACGCCGACGTCTCCACGCGCGTCTCGAAGAACGTCTCGCTCACCATTCCCGTCCTCTCGGCGGCGATGGACACCGTCACGACGAGCGACATGGCCATCGGGATGGCCCGCGAGGGCGGCCTGGGCGTCCTCCACCGAAACATGGACGTTGAGACGATGGTCGAGGAACTCCGCCGCGTGAAACGCGCCGACGAACTCGTCATCCCCCGGGACGAGGTCGTCACCGCGTCGCCAGACCAGACCGTCCGCGACGTGGACGAACTGATGGAGGCCGCCGGCGTCTCCGGGGCGCCAGTCGTCGACGACGACGACGCCGTCCTCGGCATCATCTCCGGCACCGACATCCGTCCGTACCTCGAAGTCGGCGAATCCGACGAGGTCCGAGAGGCCATGACGGACAAGGTCATCACGGCCGGAGAGGACGTGACCGCCCGCGACGCCCTCGAACTGATGTACGAGCACAAGATAGAACGGGTCCCCATCGTCGACGCCGAGAGCCGACTCGTCGGGCTCGTGACGATGCAGGGCATCCTCCAGCGTCGCGAACACGAGAACGCCGCCCGCGACGAGGTGGGGCGACTTCGTGTCGGGGCCGCCGTCGGACCGTTCGAGGAGGAGCGGGCCGTCGCCGCCGACGAGGCCGGCGCGGACGTCCTGTTCATCGACTGCGCGCACGCCCACAACCTCAACGTCATGGACTCCGCGCGCGCCATCAAGGGGTCCGTCGAGTCGGACGTGGTCGTCGGCAACGTCGGCACGCGCGAGGCCGCCGAGGCCTGTGTCGACTTCGCCGACGGTATCAAGGTCGGCATCGGCCCCGGCTCCATCTGCACCACCCGCGTCGTCTCCGGGGCGGGGATGCCACAGATCACGGCGGTCGCACAGGTCGCCGACGTGGCCGCACGCGAGAACGTGCCCGTCATCGCCGACGGCGGCATCCGCTACTCCGGCGACGCCATCAAGGCCATCGCCGCCGGCGCCGACGCCGTCATGCTCGGCTCCTACTTCGCCGGCACCGACGAGGCGCCCGGCCGCGTCATCACGATGAACGGGAAGAAGTACAAACAGTACCGCGGGATGGGCTCCGTCGGCGCGATGCGCTCGGGCGGCGGCGACCGCTACCTGAAGGACGTCGACGAGGACGAAGACGAAGAGTTCGTCCCCGAGGGCGTCGAGGCCGCGACGCCGTACAAGGGGTCGCTCGCCTCCGAACTCCACCAGCTCGTCGGTGGGATGCGCTCCGGTATGGGGTACGTCGGCGCCGAATCCCTCCCCGACTTCAAGGAGCGCGCGGAGTTCGTCCGCATCTCGTCGGCGGGCCAGACGGAGGGCCACCCCCACGACGTGATGATTACCGACGAGGCGCCGAACTACAGTCCGCAGAACTGAACGCCGGTCGTGCCGGGTGTCGACTCACCGCCCCCGACGCAGCGACTCTGACCCACCCACCCCGCTCACGGACCTCGCCCTCGGACGACTCGGCCTTCGTCGGACACCCGTCTGACGGGACCCCCGACACCCGACCGGGAGCGGCCGTCGGGGTTCTTCACCAACGGTCAGCAAGAGGAATTTTCATATACCCCGAACGACCATTGCCTCCAGTGAGTGTTCCCCGAGCACCACCACACCACAGACAATGACTGACGATGCGCCGCTCGTTCTCGTCGTAGAAGACGAGCCAGACTTGGCGGATTTGTACGCCACGTGGCTCAGGAACGAGTACCGCGTCCGCACTGCCTACGGTGGTCGGGAGGCGCTCGAGAGCCTCGACGACGAGGTCAGTGTCGTGTTGCTTGACCGACGGATGCCGGACCTCTCCGGCGACGAGGTGCTGACGGCCATCCGCGAGCGCGGCATCGACTGTCGCGTCGCGATGGTGACCGCCGTCGAACCCGACTTCGACATCATCGCGATGGGGTTCGACGACTACCTCGTCAAGCCCGTCACGAAGGAGGCCCTCGGCGAGACGGTGTCGGCGCTGCTCACCCGTAGCGCCTACGACGAGGGCGTCCGCGAGATGTTCTCCCTCGCCTCCAAGAAGGCGGTGCTGGAGTCCGAGAAGGGTGGTGCGGAACTCCAGGGAAGCGAGGAGTACGGTGAACTCGACGCGCGGCTCGCAGAACTCGGCGGCGAACTGGACGAGACGGTCGGTCCGCTCGACGACCACGACTCGTTCGTCGACCTGATGCGCGACATCGAGCGCGACGAGGCGGACGACCCGTTCGACGACGTCGACGCCGACGCGGACGGTCCTGCCGGTGCCGACGCGAACAACGCCGACGCCATCGACAGCGACACGCTCGAAGCGGAAGAAGACGACGCCGAACGAGGCGACGCTCGGGACGACTGACTCCGACGTTCCCGACCGCACACCGCTCCCGGTTCCCGGCTCTCGCTTCGCTGTCCAAATCCACCGTTTCGAGCAGTAGCAGGCTCGACCCAGGTCGCCCCCACTCAGGCTCCCCCGTCCATCGGTCTCAGAGCCGACCGTCACGACCGGCGGCGCTCACCCGTGTCTCCGAAACCTATCGTCGACCGTACCCCCAGGACTCCAGCGTCTCGACCACGTCGTCCGCGTTCCGGAGTCCGACCGTGAGGAGGGCCTCCCGCACGTCGAGTGCCATCAGGTCGTCGCGGTCGAAGCGCTCGCTCAGCCGGCGTTCGAGCGTCTCGACTGCCGCGTCCGTCTCCGGGCGGACGTACACCGGGAGCGCGTCCCGGTCGGCCTTCACCGTCTGTCGTGCGAAGATGTACGGGAGCGCGTCCGCGTCGCGGCCGCCGTCGCCGTCCCGCTCGACACTGTCGCCGTCATCGGGGTCGTCGGTCACCGCCAGGTCCTCGAGCAGGTTTCCGGTTCCGTCCTCCTCCCCTCCCGCTCCGGCATCGCCCCGTCGGGCGTCGGTTCGTCCGTCCTCGGCGTTTCCGGCGTCGGTTCGTCCGTCCTCGTGCTGTCTGGCGTCGGGGTGCCCCGCGTCGTCGACCCCGTCGCTGGTGTCGACCACTCCTCCGTCGGTCCGTTCGTTCACCTGGTGTCGCCCCTCGGCCCGTCCCGACGGGGCCGCCCGGTCGTCGGCCCTCGTGGGGTGTCCATCGGCGCGTTCCGAGGTCCCCTCCGACTCCGGGTCGGCACCGGCGCGGTCCGTGTCACCTGGGTGCATCCCACGGTGGTTGCGTCCTCCCGGACATAAACCTCCGTCAGACGTCTGGCGTCGGCCGATGGACACGCTCCGATTCGCGCGAACAGTTACGCGCTCCGAACGGTTTATGACCCTACCACTCCAATCTCTGACACAGTAGTGCCTCGCCGACGTCGTCGGCGATTTCTCGGATGTCGAACCAAGAGACTGTCGAACCGGGTGGAGACGGACATCTCTCGATGGACGACCTGTTCGCCGTGCTGAAAAACGACCGCCGCCGCGAGACGGTGCGGTTCGTCGCCGGACGCGAGGGACCGACCCCGCTCGCCGACATCGCCACGCACGTCGCGGAGGGGTCGGCCTCGGAGAGCGCGAGCTATCGGAGCGCGTACGTGTCGCTCCAGCAGAGCCACCTCCCGTTGCTGGTCGAGTACGGGGTCGTCGAGTACGACCCCGAGGAGAAACTCGTCTCGCGAGGTCCGACGTTCGAATCGGTGGTCGACTACCTCGCCGAGTCGCCGACGGGCGACGACGGAGGGTGGCGCCTCGACCTCGGGGTCGCCGGGACCGGGCTGACGTTGCTGGTCGTCGACCAGTTCGGGGTGGTCGGGCTCGGGGAGACGGGTACCGTCGCCGTCGCGGTGTCGACACTCGCAGCTCTCTGTGCGCTCAACGTCGGTCGACTCCTCGGATGGGTCGACCGGTGACGGCCGAGTCCGACCGGTGGGGTAGCGGTCGAGTCCGACCGGTGGGCTGACGGTCGAATCCGAACGAGGGGATGACGGTCGAACTCGGCTCGTGGGGGTCACCGTCCGACCCGCGGGATGACCGCCCGGCTGAACCGACCGGTCAGTTCGGCGGATGACTCCGTGGACACCCTCCCGTCGCCGGAAGGCCGCCAGCCACCTCCGGGGAGTTACGTACCCTTTCCGAGGAGCTCACGCGCGACGATGTTCTTCTGGACTTCGGTCGTCCCCTCGTAAATCTGGGTAATCTTCGAGTCGCGGTAGAGCCGGCCGACGTCGAAGTCGTCGACGTAGCCGGCGCCGCCGTGAATCTGGACGGCCTCGTCGGCGCAGTCGGTGGCGACCCGCGAGGCGAACTCCTTGGCCATCGACGCCAGTGCGGTGAGGTCGTCCTCCGCGTGGTCGACGCTCCAGGCGGACTTGTACGTCAGTTGGCGGGCCGCCTCCGTCCGGGTGTGCATGTCCGCGAGCTTGTGCTGAATCGCCTGGAAGTCCGAGATGGAGCGGCCGAACTGTTCACGCTCCTCGGCGTAGGAGAGGGCGCGCTCGTTCGCGCCCTTCGCGATGCCGACCGCCTGCGCCGCCACCGACGTTCGGGTCTCGTCGAAGAACTGCATCAGTTGGAGGAAGCCCATCCCGCGCTGGCCGACGAGGTTCCCCTCCGGCACGCGCACGTCGTCGAACAGCAGTTCGGCGGTGTCGGAGGCGCGGATACCCAGCTTTCCGGTTATCTTCTCGGCGCTGAACCCGTCGCGGTCGGCCTCGACGACGATCTGCGAGAAGCCGGCGTAGCGGTCGTCCACCTCGGGGTCGGTCTCGCACATGACGACGAAGTAGTCGCCGACGCTCCCGTTGGTTATCCACATCTTGTTCCCGTTGAGCACCCACTCGTCGCCGTCCTTCTCGGCGGTCGTGTCGATGGAGGTCACGTCGGACCCGGCCTGGGGCTCGCTGATGGCGGCGCCCATCACCGACTCCCCGTCCGTGATGGGCGGGAGGAAGCGCTCCTTCTGCTCGTCGGTGCCGAACTCGAGCAGCGCCTCGGCGCCGAAGCCGGCGCTCGTGATACAGAGGCCGATGCCGGGGTCGACCGCGAACAGCTCCTCCGTGATGAGCGCCATCTCCAGTGTGGAGTAGCCGGCGCCGCCGTACTCGACGGGGAAGTGCGCCCCGGGCAGGCCCATCTCGGTCGCCTTCTCCATCACCTCGTAGGGGTACTTCTCCTCGCGGTCGTACTCGGCCGCGAGCGGGGCGATCTCGTTCTCGGCGAACCGGCGGACCTCCTCGACGACCGCGCGCTGCTCCTCGGAGAGTGCGTAGTCCATGCGCACACGTCACGAACTATCGTGATAACCGTTTTCACACTCGCGACAACGGGGACGCAGTGGTCGCGCAGCGACGAGCGCCGCCACCATCCCGTACGCTACCACACATCGCTCTGCTCACGCTCTCGGCACAGATTGCCGATTTCGGCCGCAAACCAATACTCTACCCCCGAAGCCCGATGATAAAATCCAGGGAATCAGAGAACGACGGCCAGTAAACCAGTACTTACACTTTTCGCCGACGGATGTGGCATTCAATGTCATCCGTAGAGGCGAGCAAGAACCGGTGGCTGATCGCACTGTCCGCCGTCGCGATCCACCTCTCCATCGGGAGCATTTACGCGTACAGTATCTACCAGATTCCGTTGAACGAGAGCCAGGGGTGGAGCACGTCGAGTGTCACCCTCGCGTTCTCCATCGCCGTCTTCGTCCTCGGTATCACGGCGGCGTTCCTCGGGAAGTACGTCGAGGAGTACGGTCCCCGGGTGGCCGGACTCGCCGCCGCGGTGCTGTACGGGCTCGGGATGGTCGGCTCCGGACTCAGCGTCCAACTCGGGAGCCTCCCCCTCTTTCTCGCCACCTTCGGCGTCGTCGGCGGGATGGGTATCGGTCTGGGATACATCTCCCCCATCGGCACCCTCGTCGAGTGGTTCCCCGACCGCCGCGGGATGGCGACGGGCCTCGCCGTCATGGGCTTCGGCGCCGGCGCACTGCTGACCGGTCCGCTCGGCAACTTCCTCATCCAGGGGTACGGCGTGGCGACGACGTTCTTCGCCCTCGGTGCCCTCTACTTCGTGCTGATGGCGGCCGGCGCGAGCTATCTCAAGAAACCCCCGGAGGGGTGGCTCCCGTCCGGGATGGAAGGCGAGGAGAACGCCCAGGAGAAGGCAAAGAGCGCGCTGTCGGGACTCAACAACCTCTCGGCCGTGGAGGCGCGCACCTCTCCGCGATTCTGGATGGTGTGGCTCATCATCTTCATCAACGTCTCCGCGGGCATCATGCTGCTCGCGTTCGCCTCGCCGATGCTCCAGCAGATCGCCGGCGCGAGCGCCACGACGGCCGCGTTCATCACCGGCTACATCGGTATCTTCAACGGCGGCGGTCGAATCGCCTGGTCGACGCTCTCGGACTACATCGGCCGGACGACCACCTATGCGGCGTTCATGGTCATCCAGATCGCAGCGTTCTTCGTGATGCCCGCGCTCACCGGCGTCTGGATTCTGGCCGGCGCCATCTTCCTCGTCATCACCTGTTACGGCGGCGGGTTCGCCTGCCTCCCGGCGTACCTCAGTGACCTCTTCGGCACCGAAGACGTGAGCGCGATTCACGGGTACGCTCTGACGGCGTGGAGCGTCGCCGGCGTCGCCGGTCCGCAGCTCGCGTCGTTCGTCCTCGAGTCGACGGGGAACTACACGACCGCGCTGTACGTGGTCAACGCCGCTCTCGTGGTCGGACTCGTGACGGTGCTCGTGCTCCGCTGGCGCATCGGGAAGCTTCAGGACGAGGGCGCCGCACGGGAAGCGGGCGCGGCGGCGAGCAACTGACGACTGCTGCCGACTTCGGCCCCGCTACTTCTCGGAGACCCCGGCGACTTCGCGTCGTCTCTGACGATGCCCCCAGGCGTGAGCCCGGGTGTCGACCCTGTGTCCCAGGTATCACCGGAGGAGAGACCGCTCGTTCGCCTACTCGACCGTCTCCTCGGCGCCAACATCCCCGGCGGCCGCCCTCCGAGTGCGTCCGTCGGGCGAGAGTCCGAGCCGTCGCTCGTGCTCGCGCATCGGCACCATCTTCGCGAACTTTCCGATTCCGATGGGCGGGACGTTTCGGAAAAACGTCTCGAAGGAGTCCCCGTCGACGACGTAGAGCTCCGCCCAGAACCCCAGCCCGCCGTCCGGGTCCGCCTCCTCGTTGTACCACTTCCACGCGGGAAGGTGCGACCCGTTCGGGTCGGTCGCGAACCGCTGGAGGTCCTCCAGCGACCGCCAGTACTGCATCGCGGCCCCCTTTCGGAGTCCGAGGAAAATCGGCGTGTACCCGAGGAAGCCGCTGTCCGGGTCCGCCTCCAACTCCCTGAACATCTTCGCGACCTTCCAGTTCGCCACGAGCCAGTGTGGGAGCGCCCGGAGTTTGTTGAGCCGCATCCCGTTGATGTAGATAACGAACCCGTCGTCCATCTCGGCGGCCATCCGTTCGCGGAAAATCTGAACCATCAGCCGTTCTATACGGCTCCGCGGAGCATAAGCCGGACAGTCGGGGTTGTCGCGAGGCGAGACCGACGAATCCGTATCGTCACCGACGGTTTACAGCCGTCCTGCCCACTCCTCGCGGTAGAACGTCTCGATGCGGTCCATCGCGGTCTTGAGCTGGCTCATCCCGGTCGCGTAGGAGATACGCAGGTGCCCCTCGCCGCCCTCGCCGAACACGCTCCCGGGGACGACCGCCACCTCCTGTGCCTCCAACAGTTCCTCGGCGAACTGCTCGTCGTCGCCGCCGCAGCGGGGGAACGCGTAGAACGCACCCCGTGCCTCGAAGCAGTCCATTCCCATCTCGCGGAAGCGGGAGATGACGAACCGCCTGCGGCGGTCGTACTCCCGGCGCATCGAGTCAACCTCGTCGTCACAGCTCCGGAGCGCCTCGACGGCGGCGTACTGGGCCGTCGTCGGCGCAGACAGCATGGCGTACTGGTGGATGCGGTTCATCGCGTCGGTGGCGTCGGCCGGCGCCAGCGTGTACCCCAGGCGGAGTCCCGTCATCGCGTACGCCTTCGAGAACCCGTTGATGACGACCGTCCGCTCGCGCATCCCCGGCAGGGTGGCGATGGACGTGTGCTCGCCCTCGTACGTGAGCGCGGCGTAAATCTCGTCCGAGATGACGGTGAGGTCGTGCTCCCGGGCGAAGGCGGCCACCTCCGCCAGCTCCGCCTCGCTCATCGTCGCGCCCGTCGGGTTGTTCGGGAAACAGAGGACGAGCGCGTCGGCGTCGGCGGCGCCCGCCGACTCGAGCCCCTCGCGCGTGAGCGCGAAGTCGTCCGCCTGGTGGGTCGGCACCGGAAGGGATTCGCCGCCGGCGAAGGTGATACCGGGGACGTAGGAGATGTACGCCGGTTGGGGGACGGCGACGACGTCGCCGGGGTCGACGAACGCCCGCATCGCCACGTCGACGGCCTCGCTCGCGCCGGTCGTGACGAGTATCTCGCTGTCGGGGTCGTACTCCAGGTCCCACTGCTCGACGTGGCGCGCGATGGCCTCGCGCAGTTCCGCCCGGCCCCGGTTGGAGGTGTAGGAAGTCTTCCCCCGCTCGAGCGAGTCGATGGCGGCGGTCCGTGCGGCCCACGGGGCGGAGAAGTCCGGCTCCCCCACGCCGAGCGAGACGACCTCCTCTTTCTCCTCGGCCAGTTCGAAGAACTTCCGGATGCCCGAGGGCGGCACCTGCTGGACGCGCTCGGCGGGCCTCATGGCGAGACGGAGAGGCGGTCGTCCTCGTCGCGGTCGCCGAACTCGATGCCGCCCTCTTTGTACGTATCCATCACGAAGTGAGTGATGGTCCGCGTCACCTCCGGGATGGGGGCGATCTGCTCGGCGACGAACGCCGACACGTCGTGCATCGAGTCGCCTTCGACGTCGACGGCGAAGTCGTAGTCCCCGCTCACGAGCCGAAGCGCCCGCACCTGGGGAAACTTCGCGATACGCCCCGCGATGTCCTCGTAGGAGGTCTCCCGGTCGAGGTCCACGTCGAGTTCGACTTCCGCCTGCACGTGGTGTTCGTCCACCCGACTCCAGTCGACGACCGCCTGGTACCCGCGGACCGCACCCTGGCGTTCGAGGTCGGCGATGACCTCCTCGACCGTCGCCTCGTCGGTCCCCAACTGACGGGCCAGGTCGGCCGTGTCCTCGCGGGCGTTCGTCAACAACGACTCCAACAGTTCCCGTCGTTCGTCCATACACTCCCGTGTCCACCGAGGCCGAATAGCGTTTCCCCCGCCGCAATAAACTACGGAGAGCGATACGCAATCGCCGAGTCCCAGCCCATCGATTCGGTCACCGGAGTCCCTCGGACCGTGAGTCCTTTCACTGGCGAGACCGATCGATAGACGAGTATGGGGACCGAACACGGACGGGAGCGGGGTCCAGACGCGACGCTCGCCGCCGTCCTCGAGGCGACCGGGGAGCCGACGGTGCTGTACGGCGCCGACGGACGTACCGTGTTCGTCAACGAGGCGCTGGTCGAGGCGTTCCGCGTCGAGCGCTCCCGGGTCGTCGGCCGCAGTCCGGAGGCGCTCCGGGACGCAGTCGAGCAGGAGTCCGTGACGGCCGAGCGTCCCGGTGACCGTCCGATGCTCGCGGTCGACTGCGACGGGGACCGACGGTGGTACGAACGGCGGAGTCGCCCCGTCAGGTCGGGTCGGTACGACGGTGGTACGCTGGAACGCTTCGTCGAGGTCACCGACAGTCGCCGTCGGGAGGTGGAGATTCGCGAGCTGTACGAGATTACCTCGAGTGCCGACCTCTCGTTCGACGAGAAGGTGAACCGGCTGCTCGACGTGGGTCGGGAGCGTCTCGGCCTCGACGTCGGCTTCCTCTCGCGCATCAGGGACGGACAGCTCCACGTCACCCACGCCCGAGGGTCACACGAACTGCTCCAGCCGGGGAGCGTCTCGGACCTCACCGAGACGTACTGTCGCCGGACGGTCGAGAGCGACAGCTCCCTCGTGGTGGACGACTGTCGCGACGCCGGCTGGGCGTCCGACCCGGCCTACGAGAAGTACGGCCTCGAGTGTTACGTGGGCGTGGAGCTCCAGGTGAACGGCGACCTGTACGGGACGTTCTGCTTCGCCGACCGCACCGCGAAGGACGCTACCTTCAGCGAGGCCGAGCGGACGTTCGTCGAGCTGATGGGTTCGTGGGTCGGCAACGCCCTCGAGCGGCGCCACCGCGAGCGGCAGTTGGGCGCGTTGGACGAGAACTCGCGAGCGATGCTCGAAGCGGCCGACCGGGAGGCCGTCTGTGACATCGCGGTCCGTGCGGCGGAGTCGGACCTCGACGTCCCGGTCGTCGCCGTGTCGCTACTCGACGACGACGGGGTCCTCTCCCCGGTGGCACAGACGGCCGCCGCCGCGGAGAGCCGCGAGGGGAGCCGGACGCTCCCGGGCGGCACAGACCACGAGTGGCAGGCGTTCGCCGAGAACCAGCTTCAGGTCGTCGACCTCCCCGCCGACGCCGACATCGCCAGCGGGCTCGTCGTCCCGCTCGGTCGACAGGGGGTGCTCGTCGTCGGCGCCGAGTCGCCGGACGCCTTCAGCGAGGTCGACGTCGACATCGCACGCGCGCTCGGCGCGAGCACGCAGGCGGCGCTCGACCGGACGAGTCGCGAGCGCGCCCTGCGCGAGCGAGAGGAGACCCTCGCCGAGCAGAACGAACAGCTCGAACGCCTCAACCGTGTGAACGACGTGATTCGGACCATCGACCGGTCGCTCGTCAGGGCATCGACCCGGGAGGCCGTCGAGCGCGCGGTCTGTGAGGAACTCGCCGACACCGGGCCGTACCGGGCCGCGTGGATATCCGAGTCCGGACCGCTCGACGAGGGAGCCACGCTCAGCCAGCGCACCGAGTCGGACGCGGGGTTCCTCGACGACCTCCGACACGCGAGCGACGAGCTGTCGGCGTCGTTCCCGCCGCTCGTGGCCGCCCGCAGCCGCGAGGTACAGGTCGTCGACGACGTACTGGAGGACCCGCCGCTGACGGCGTGGCGCCAACGGGCGATGCGGCGTGGCTACCGCTCGCTGGTGTCGCTCCCCCTCTCGTACGACGACACCCGATACGGCGTGTTGACGGTGTTCTCCGAGCGGCCGGGGGTGTTCGGCGACCTCGAACGGGAGGTGTTGGTCGAACTCGGTGACACCATCGCCTACGCCATCGACGCGGTCGAGCGCAAGCACGCGCTGGTCAGCGACGACGCCGTCGAGCTCGACCTGCGAGTCACCGACCCCGCGGTGCTCGGCGTTCGCCTCACTGCGGAGACCGACGCGACGCTCGCGCTGGAGAGCGTCACCGAGGGTGATGGCACCGACGGGTCGGTCGGGCTCCTCCTCTCGGTGACCGGGCCGTCGCCCGGCACCGTCGAACCGGCGCTGCGGTCGGCCCTGTTCGCCGACGACCTCTCCCTCCTGAGCGAATCCGACGGCCGACTCCTCTATCGCTGTCGGGGCGCCGACCGCTCCGTCGTCTCGACGCTCCGCGAGCACGGCGCCGTGTTGCGGTCGCTCGACGCCGTCGACGGGGTCGCGACGCTCTCGGTGGAGATTCCGTACGACGCCGACGTCCGCGCGTTCGTCGAGATGATGCGCGCGAAGTATCCGGCGACCGAGCTGGTCGCAAAGCGGCAGGTGACGCGACGGCCCCGGGCGGGCGCCGAACTCCGAACCGAGTTCGAGTCCCGGCTGACGAGCCGCCAACAGGAGGTACTCCGACTCGCGTTCTACGCCGGGGTGTTCGACGACCCGCGAACCTGCTCCATCACCGACCTCGCCGGGCGGCTGGAGGTCTCACAGCCCACCGTCAGCCGGCACCTGCGTAAGGGTCAGCGCGAACTGCTGTCGCTGGTGCTGGAGGAGTAGCGAGGGTCCGACGACGCGACGGATGGGCGGGCGCCCGTAACGAGGAGTGCGACCGCTCGGCGGATAGCTCAGTAGAGGCAGACCGTGATTCGGGGGGCTCCCCTCCTCTGTCGGCTGCCGGAATGCCGCGGTCGTCACCCAGTGGTTGTGTTGAAAGGGCTGGAACCGCGTCCGTTTCGAGGGCCGGACCGATGTTGTGGCTTGACGGTATCAGTATACGGGTACTCCGACGAAGGGTGCATCATGATGCACTCGCCGCAATCGGCCTCGGTCTTCACGTGCGCTCGTCGACACCAGTCCGTCCACGCTGGCCGACAGAGGTCGGTCGGACACACCGACGCGTGCTGTGGCGACGTGGCACGTGTCGTGCGGGCACGGGGTCGAAACGTATCGAATCGCTTTACCGGTCGGGCGCCGCCCACGGGATATGAACTACCTCCTCTGGTCGCTGGTGGCGGTGGCGGCCTACACGTTCGTCGCGCCGCTGATGAGCGTCGCTACGACCGGCGACGTGAAGATGCCGAGCGACGTGGGTGCCCTGCTCGCCAACACCATCCTCGTCGTCGCCACGGCGGGCGTCATCGTCTTCGGCAACGGGAACTTCGTGGGGTACGTCGGCGAGTACCTCACCCACCCGAAGGCACCGTACGTGTACGCCGCCGGGGTCTGTCTCGCCATCGGCATCCTCGCCTACTACCGGGCACTGGCGCTGGGACCGGTGAGCATCGTCGCTCCCGTCTTCGGGATGTTCCTCGTCACCAGCTCCGTCATCGGCATCCTCTTCCTCGACGAGGCGTTCACCGCCCGGAAGGCCCTCGGCATCGGCTTCGCGGTCGTCGCGGTGTACCTCGTCAGCGTCGAGTAGCGCGGGGGCCGCCGTCGACCTGCCGACCGCCACCGCCACCGACGAACGCTTTTGCCCGTCTCGTTCCTACGGGCGACCATGGTGCTCACCGAATCCGAGGACGACCTCGAACGCGGCGACGAGGCGCCCGACTTCGAACTCCCCGGCACCGACGGCGAGACGTACACGCTCGACTCCTTCGCCGACGACGAGGCCCTGCTGGTGGTGTTCACCTGCAACCACTGCCCGTACGCCAAGGCGAAGATGCCCCTGCTCAACGACCTCGCGGCCGAGTACGACGACGTGGCCGTCGTCGGTATCAACCCGAACGACGCCGTGGAGTACCCCGAGGACTCCTTCGAGGCCATGCAGGAGTGGGTCGGAGACGGCCGGGTCGCCTACGACGCTTACTTGCGCGACGAGTCCCAGTCCGTGGCCCAGGCGTACGGTGCGGTCTGCACGCCCGACCCGTTCCTCTTCCGGCGCGAGGACGAGGGAGCGGGCGACGGGGCCGGCGCGACCTGGACGCTCGCGTACCACGGTCGCCTCGACGACGCGCCGAACCCGGACGACGAGCCCGAGCGACTCGTGATTCGGGAGGCCATCGACGCGGTGCTCGCGGGTGAGGAGGTCACGGTCGAGGAGGTCCCCTCGCGGGGCTGTTCCATCAAGTGGACGTGACCTGCGGCCCGCCTCCGAGGCCGCGACACCTCACTCCGAGCCGTCGTACAGCGTGATGGACACCGCCCCGTACCCCTCGTAGAACGGGCGGAGGCTCCCGTCGTCGCTCCCGGTCGCGACCCGGCCGTCGGGGGTGTCGAACACCAGGCTGTTCTCGATGGGAAACTCGTTGGTCGGCTCGCCGACGAGGCTCTGTCGCACGTCGACGACCGGGACGCGCTCGTAGGTCGTCGTCTCCGACTCCTCGGCGCCGACCGCTCTGACGGTCACGTCGGCGAGGAGGTCGCGACCGGCGGCCCGGTGGAGCGCCGCGTCGGTGACGGCGGTCCGGACGTGGTCGTACGTCGCCGGCAGGGGCTCGGGGTCGGCGACGTGTCGGACCGTCCCCATCGGCCAGAAGTTGCTGACGGCGTTGCCGAAGAACGCCCCCGCGATGTCGCGCTGGGAGAACACGAGCGCGTAGGCGGTCCCGTGTCGCCCCGAGAGGATGCTGTGAGCGCCCATCACTCCGGTGTGCTCGTCGGCGACGACCGTGACGGGCGGCGTCGCGTCCCACGTCTTCACGACGGTCGCGTATCGGTCCCAGTCGGTCTCCTCGTCCCTCGCTACCGAAGACTCGACCGGCGCGACGAGTTGGAGGTAGACGGTCACCCCCCGTGCCGTCGCCTCGGCGAGCGCCTCCCGGACGTGCTCGAACTCGGTCGCCGGGAGCGTCAGCAGGACCTCCCGCCGCGCCCCCTCGACCGCCCGGACGACCCGCTTGCGGACGGTCGCGCGCGAGTGGACGACTTCGACGGTCGGCTCCCCGGCCGCCGACTCCCGAAACAGCTCCTCGACCGCCTCGCTCATCCGGTCGAGTCGCTCGTCGAACCCCGAGAGCGCCTCCTCCGGTGGCCGCGCCCGGAGCCGCGTCGGACTCGTCGTCTCGTCGACCGTGACGAGTCCCCGCGCCGCGAGTTCGGTCGCGACCTCGTACACGTACCCCTGTGACACCCCGGCGGCCCGCGACACCTCGCCCGTCGTCGCCTCGCCCGCCCGGAGGACGGCGAGGTACGTCTCGGCCTCCTTCTCGGAGAGGCCGAACGCGACGAGACCCTCGCGGAGCGCGTCTGCAGACATGGAAGAGGATTATACTACTATCTACAAAATATTTTTCCGACGGAGCGTCGTGGTCGGCGCATGGAGACGGTCACCGAGAACGAGTCGGTCCGCGAGTCCGACAGCCGCCGCTGGTGGACGCTCGCCATCTTCGGGTTCGTGGCGCTCGAAGGGGCGACGCTGCAGATTCAGGGCGCGGTGCTCCCGTCGCTCCGAGGGAGTTTCGGGGCGCCGGAGTGGCAGTTGGGGCTCGTCGCCCCCGCGATGACCGTCGGCTCGATGGTGTTCGTCGCGCTGGTCGGGGCGGTAGCCGGTCGGGTGAACACCCGTAAGCTCCTCCTGCTCGGCACCGTCGGTACCGGAATCGGCGTGTTCACCATGGGACTCGCGCCCTCTTTCGGCGTCTTCCTGGGCGTCTTGGTCCTCCGCGGCGCGTTCGCCGGCGTCGGGCGGGGGAGCGACCGACCGCTGTTGAGCCACCTCTACCCCAGCCGCCGCGGTCGGCTGTTCGGCTACTACGACATGATGTGGGCGGTCGGTGCGGCCGCCGGACCGCTCCTCGTCGCCGCCGCGCTCCGGGTCGGCGACTGGCGGCTGGCGTACTACGTGGCCGGCGCGGCCTTCCTCCCGGTCGCCCTCCTCGTCTGGTACCTCCCGGACCCGTCGGTCGGCGGCGGCGACGACCCGCTGACGCTGGGGGAACTGCGGCGCATCGGTCGGAGCCCCGCAGTGCTGGTGATGGCGGCCGGCATCCTGCTGTCGACCGGCGTCGAGGGGGGCCTGTTCACCTGGCTCACCACGTACGCGCAGGGCCGCCTCGCCGATGGGTTGGTGACGCTCTCGCTGAGCGTGCTGCTGGTCGCGTACGTCCCGGGTCGATTCCTCGCGGGCACCCTCTCGGAACGGTTCGGCTACGTGCCGCTGACGCTCGGGTTGGGGACGTGCTGTCTGCTCTCGGCCGGCTACACCTTCTTCCTCGCGTCGGGACTCGCGATTCTGCTGGGGGTGTTCTGTATCGGACTCTCGCTCTCGGGACTGTACCCGACGCTGCTGGCGTACGCGACGGAGAGCGCGCCCGAACACAGCGCCCCGGTCAACGCCCTCGGACTGGTCGTCTCCTCGGTCGGCATCGCGGGCACGCCGGCGCTCATGGGGTTCGTCGTCGACGGTTCGGGTGCCGCGGCGGCGATGCGTCTGCTTCTCCTCCCGCTCGTCGGCTTGGTCGTCGTCGCCGCAGTCGCGTGGGTCCGGGTCGGGACCGCCGACACGGCGTCGGCGACCGGATGACTCCGGTGTCCCGACTGGCTCCGAACCCCGCCCTTTTTGAGCGGGCCACCCCTCTCACCGGGCAATGAAGGAGTCGCTGATGGACATCATCGTCTGTCCCGTGGACAAACACGACCTCGAACTGGCGGTCGACGAGGAGGAGGCCGACGAGATAGTCTCCGGGACGCTGACCTGCACCGAGTGCGGCGAGACCTACCCCATCGAGGACGGCATCCCGAACCTCCTGCCCCCGGACATGCGCGACGAAGTCGAAGCCTGAACCGGTCGACACGCGTCCTGACGGCGGTCTGAGATGCTCACGACCGACGCCCTGCGGGGCTTGTATTCGGGCCCCGCCGGTCTGCGCCTTTCCTGAACCTTTTTCGTCCGGGGGAGAGAGCGGACAGGCGTGTCCGAACCGCTCTCCGTCGCGCTCAACCGCGACCGACTCCACGACATCGACGTGAGGGAGCGGTACGCAGCGGGCGGTCCGTTCGTCGTCGAACTCACGAACCACGGCGAGGCGATGCACGTCCACTTGCACCTCGACGACCGGCTCTCCGAGGTCGCCGAACTCGCCGCCAACAATCACTACGTCGAGGAGGGCGACACCGTCACCGTCGAGGTCGGCGCGAACCCCCGCTCGGAACCGCTCACCGGGAAGCTGAAGGTCGTCACCGGCTACGGCGCGCAGACGGCGTACGTCGACGTGACCGTCGAAGAGCACGCTCCGAGCAAGTCACCCATCGAGGTCGACGAGGACCTCGCCCGACCACAGCGCCGCACGCAGTCAACCAGGAACCGGAGCAGAAACAGGAACGGGAGCGGCCTCGACGGACTCCGCGAGGAGTACGCCGGCGGCACCCTCGCCGTCGCCGGGGTCGGCGTACTCCTCCTGCTCGCGCTCCTCGGCGTCGGACTGGTGGTCGACGGGGCGCTCGTCCTCGTCGCCGTCGGGATGGTCGTCGGTGCACTGCTCGTCGCCGCGGCCGTGATGTTGCGATAATCGGCTGTCGATTTCGGTGTCGGTCCGGCCGGCTCCGCCCTCGGTCTCCGACTATCGCTCGTGGAGTCGCATACGGAAGGGCCT
Organism: Halobium salinum; assembly: GCF_026586625.1. Classification (GTDB taxonomy): domain Archaea; phylum Halobacteriota; class Halobacteria; order Halobacteriales; family Haloferacaceae; genus Halobium; species Halobium salinum. The sequence goes on from NZ_JAODIW010000010.1 coordinate 392,393, forward strand.
CACTCCGCCGGTTGGTCCGTCGGTCGTCGCTACTCCACGCTCGGCGAGTCGCCGGAAGAACGGGAACGAGGCCTGCGAACCGCTACTCTCTCTCGGTCGCGACGCCCGCCAAGTTGCCGTCCTCGTCGAACAGCTTCTCGCGCAGGTATCTGGTCCGGTAGCGATTCGCGCCCTCGTACACGTCGGCCTCGCGGATTTCGTCGACTCGGTTGTCGGCGACGGCGTCGACGAGTTCCTCCAACTGCTCCTTCTCGCTCGGCGTGAGCTCGAACTCGTAGCTGTGGGACTCCTCGCGCTCGAGGGTGGTCCACTTGCGGGCGGCGGCGACGACAAGCGAACACGGCTCGCGGCACGGGAACAGGCCGTCCCCGCGAGGGACGTCTATCTCGTCGTCCTCGTCGTGGTCCCACTGCCGGCGCTTGAGACACTGGGAGTCGACACAGCAGGTGGCGGCGATGCGCTCGACCGCCTCCGCGTCGAGTTCGTCGATGACGTCGTAGATGCCGGTCTGGCGCTCCGCGGTCTCCTCCCAGTGGGTCACGTCGAGGGCCCCCTCGCGTTCGCGGTACCAGTTCGCGACGGTGGCGGGATAGAACGCGTCGACGCACTCGTAGAGGTCGCGACCGTCGAGGTCGGTGAAGGCCCAGCCGCGCTGGAGCGACGGGGCGGTCTTCAGCGGTCGGTAGCGTCCCTTCGGGTCGTACTTCGCGACCTCCCGGGCGTCGAGCGGGCTCTCGTGTACGTCGAGGTCGTCGAGTGGGGCTCCCTCGTCGTCGACGTGGCGCACCTCGTAGCGCCTGTGGCCGCGGTCGCCGACGGTCGTGCGAACCAGCAGTTGGCCCCACTCGCGGCTCGTGCCGGCGGCGAGGCGCTCGTATCGGTCCTCGACGCCGAGACCGGACTCGTCGCGCATGTCGCTCGGCGCGCCCTCGAGCCAGCGCAGGAACGCCCGCCGCGGGGTGCCGTGGCCCTCGACGACGCGCTCCCAGTAGTACCAGTTCGAGACGTACCGCGGGGCCGACTCGGCGGCCTCCCTGAACGCCTCCGCGTCGAGTTTGGTGTGCTCGCCGGCGGGCGAGCCGAACGCGTAGGCGTCGGGGTCGCGGTCGTAGTCCTCGCGGCCGTAGTGGGCGTAGAGGCCGTCGAACTGCACGCCCTCTTCCGCTGCCGATTTCAGCGCCGCGAACTGTTCGTCGTCCACCTCGGCCAGTTCGGCCATCTCAGTCACCCGCCGCCGAGGAGCCGCTCGCGGCCGCCTCCGTCTTCCGCGTCCGCTCGCGGACGACTTCGACCGCGTCTCCCACGTCGGCGCCGGCGTCGCGGGCGCGCTCGAGGATGACGTCGGCCATCAGGGGCTCCGTCCCGACCGCGCCGGCGTACCAGATGCGGTGGCCGTCGACCTCGGCGGGCACGTCGTACCCCTTCCGGTAGTCGTCGGTGAGGCCCATGTCCTCGGGGATGTCCTCCTGGGTGTGGTAGCCGTCGGCGACGAACAGCGGGACGACGACCACGTCCTCGCTCTCGAAGTAGTCGGCCACGTCGTCGACCTCGGGCTCCTCGTCCATGTACAGCGCCTGCACCTCGTCGAAGCGGCCTCGCTCGCGGACGCGCTCGGCGTGGTACTCGATGGCCTTCGCGCTGTTCTCGTTTCGCTCCGTGCCGTGGCCGACGACGGCGAGGCCGAACCCGTCGCCGACGTTGGGGTCGCCGGTGATGGACTCGGCGCGGCGGACGATGACGTCGGTCATGGAGTCGTGGGTGCCGACGGGGCCGCAGTAGTGGACCCGCTGGCCGGTGTCGGCGGCGGTGTAGACGGCGTGGTCCGCGCTCGTTCCGTCGGAGTCCCAGTCGGCTACGTCCCACCCGTCCAGACGGAGTTCGCGGGGGATGACCTCCTCGGTGAAGTACCCCTCGCTGACGAAGAAGGGAACGACGTACACGTCGTCGCTCTCGACCGTGCGGAGCACCTCCCGGAGGCTCGGCTCCTCCTTCCAGAACCCGGTCTTCACCTCGTCGAACGCGCCGACCGCGCGGACGGTGTCCGCGTGCTCGTAGGTCGGCGTCGAGGAGTCGGGGTTGAGATGCGACCCGTGCGCCACGATGACGAGCGCTTGCATGGTCGAATCCACGGACTCCGTCGGCTTAGTGACTTCGCAAGCGGCCGTCGACGGGCGGGTCGCTACGCCGCGACTCCGCCGCGCGACCCCTCGCTCGCCTGCGAGAAGAGTTTTCGGCGGGCCCCCCGACAACCGAGGCGATGCGACTCCTGCAGGTGCTCGTCCCGGGGGAGAAACGGGACGCCGTCGACACCGAACTCGCCGACCTCGGCGCCAACACGGTCGCGGTCGAAGAGGCCGACGGACGGGGTATCGTCCTCTACGTCCCTGTCCCCATGGAGGGGGTCGACGAGGTGCTCGACCGGCTGGGGAGCGCGGGGCTCGGCGACGACGACTACACCGTCATCACGGCCGTCGAGTCGGCGGCCGCCGGTGCGGGAATCGACGCGCTCCGGGAGGAGTTCGAAGAGGGGCCCCACGGGAAGTCCGGGCTCTCCCACGCGGAGATGGAGGCCCGAGCCGAGGACCTCACGCCCGCCCGGCCGACGTTCGTCGCGCTCAGCGCCCTGAGCGCGCTCGTCGCCGTCGCCGGACTGCTCATCGAGTCGGCAATCGTCATCGTCGGCGCGATGGTCATCGCGCCGTTCGCGGGGGCGACGCTGTCGGCGAGCGTCGGCGTCGTGGTCGGCGACCGGGAGACCGCCGTCGACAGCGTCGTCTCGCAGGCGCTCGGGCTGACCGTCGCGACGGTCGCGGCCGTCGGGACGACGCTCCTCCTCCGATGGCTCGGCTTCGTCCCGACGATGCTCGCGGTGTCGAGCAACTCGCAGGTCGGGTCGTTCATCACCCCGAACCTGCTCGCGGTGGTCATCGCGCTCTGTGCCGGCGCCGCCGGCGCGCTCGCCCTCGTCACCGACCTCCCCGTCTCCATCGCTGGCGTCGCCGTCGCGGCGGCGCTCGTCCCGTCCGCCGGGGCGCTCGGCATCGGCCTCGCGTTCGGCGCCCCCCACGTCGCCATCGGGGCGCTCGTCCTGCTGTTCGTCAACATCGTCGCCATCAACCTCACCACGTACGGGACGCTCGCGGCGCTCGGCTACCGGCCCTCGACGCTCGACTCCGGCGGCGGGTTCTCCCTCGCCTCCCTCTCCCCGTTCACCCTCCGCGGCGGCGCGACGGCGGCGCTCGTCGTCACCTTCCTCGTCGTGACCGTCCTCACCGGGTTCGCGACGTACCAGCACCTCGCGTTCGTCCGCGCGGCCAACGACGAGGTGGAGAACACCCTCGAAGGGTCACAGTACGAGGAGCTCGAACTCGTCGGCGTCACGGCCAGCTACAACGGTCAGGGGCTGTTCGACGAGCCCGAGGCGGTGACGGTGACGCTCGGCCGCACGACCGACAGCGACTACAGCGACCTCGCGACGACGCTCCAGCGGCGCATCACCGACCGGGCCGACCAGCCGGTCGTGGTACGGGTGCAGTTCGTCGACTACGAGGAGGCGGGGCCGACCGAACAGCGGTCGATGCGGACGGCGTCGCGAACCGGTGCACGGCCGACGGTCGTACTGGCAGGCGCTTGACCCCAGTCGACGGTCACACTGCCGGAGCCCGGGGTCGGGTCTCCGGCCGCATCCACGGTCGCCTAATTACGCCTCGACGCAGACGCCGACGCGGTCGAGACAGACCGTCCGGGTCCGCCCGGCCCGGCGCCGACCGTCCACGACCAGTACCGTCGCGGCGGCGGTGAGGGTCGCGGCGACGACGACGGCCGCGACGAGCAGGGGGTACGAGACCGCCAGCAGGACTGCGTTGACGGCGGCGAACAGCAGCGTCCACGCGAGAACGGTCTCTCGAAAGCTGTGCACGGTGCCGGTGGGCGTGTCGGGTCCTCGCATCCCGGGCAACTAGTGGGGTCGACACCGGATAATAGTAATCTGAATGATGTTTCTGTTCGGCGCGTTACTGAAATCCGGTTCAGTCAGCACCGATGGTGGTGGGCCACCGCCGACGGCACCGCGTCGACGCCATCTGCTGTCCCCGCCGACACCGCGTCACCGACCCTACTGCGCCCTCCGGCGCACTTTTGGTCGACGGCGGCGACCTCCCGGCCATGTCTCTGGCAAGCGAGACGCGACGGGCCGTTCGGGAGCGGCCGTTCCTGCTCGCGGGGCTCCGCGCCGGCGTGGTCAACTTCACCGCGGCCGCCGACTTCCTCGACCTCGACGGCGACCGCGAGGCGGTCGCGACGGCGCTCCGGCGGTACGCCGAGGAGCTCCCCGGCTACGACGACGAGTCGCGAGCGGCGCGCGTGACGATGCAGAGCGGGGTCGCGGTCGTCGCCGAGGGTGGCGACGGGCCGGGCGGGAGCAGGCGGAACGCGGCCCACGCCGACGGCGCGGCGGGCGACCCGCACGAGGCGGACCCGCTCCTCGCCGTCGGCGGCGCCGGACTCGTCTCCGACGGCGGGTCGGCGACGGCGGTCGTCGCGACTGGCTCACCCGAAGCCGTCGACGCCGCGGCCCTCGGAGCGGTGCTCTCGCGGCTCGAAACCGCGGGCGTCGGCGTCGACGCGGCGGCGGCGTGCGGCGGCACGCTCCTCGTCGTCGTCGACCGCCGGGAGGGCGCCACGGCGCTTCGGACGGTAGAGGCGGCCCTCGACGCAGTGCCGGCGCCCGTCGCCGACGCGTAGCCCGGCCTCGCCAGCGCCAACCAATAAGCCGCTCCGCGGCGAAGGACGGGTATGTCCGGTTCGACGGAGACGACCGCACGGGAGGCTGGAACCCGCCACTCGTCGGTCCCCGACTGGGTTCACCTCGGTGAGGGCGAGCGGGTGGTCTGGCACGGCCGACCGAGCATCCGGGCGGTGTTCCCGGCGTTTCTCCCCGGTACCGCCGTGTTTCTCGCCGGCATCGCGCTCATCCTCGTCCCGGATTTCGCGGCCGCCGCGCCGCCGTGGCTGGTCCCGCTCGGCGCGGTCGTCGTGCTCGCCGGCCTCGGCCTCGCGCTGCTCAGATACGTCCGCTGGCAGTACGTCCACTACGTCGTCACGACCAACGAGGTGTACAAGAAGCGCGGGCTGGTGAGCCGAGAGGTCGAGCAGCTCCGGCTCGTCCGCGTCGAGAACGTCTCCCACTCGCAGTCGGGCCTCCAGCGCGTGCTGGGGTACGGCGACGTGGTGATATCCACGGAGGGGAGTTCGAGCGAGTTCGTCCTCGACGACGTGCCGAACCCGACGGAGGTCCACAAGCGGCTGAGCGCCCAGTTCGACGGGATGAACCGAGGGTCGACGTAGCGAGGCGGCCCCCTCACTCCGCCCGCGTCCGCTGGTAGAGTGTCCATCCGACGGCGAGGGCGGCACAGCCGACGCCGATGGCGATTGGAATGGGGTCGTCGGTCGCGCCGAACTCCCAGCCGAGGACCGTCGTTCCGACGAGGGCGACGAGCGCGACCGCCGCCGCGAGGTACCGGAGGGACCGGGGAGACGAGGAGCGTCCGGGCACGGACAGCGGGACGGGGGCCGGGAGCAAAAAGATTCGTCCGGTCCGACCGTCCACGGGGCGTCGGTTTCGACTCGGCACGGACGACTCGTGTGCTAGCACGATTCTGTAAGGCCTTTAGGCGCCGGCCGTGAACCGGCGGTCGATGACGCTGTCCGTGACCAACACGCTGACGGGCGACCGCGAGCCGTTCGATGTCGACGACGAGGAGGTCCTCTTGTACGTCTGCGGCCTGACGGTCTCGGACGACGCCCACCTCGGTCACGCCCGGGTGTGGGTCCACGCGGACGTGATTCACCGCTGGCTCGACCACGAGGGGTACGACGTGCGCCACGTCGAGAACGTCACCGACGTGAACGAGAAGATCGCCGCCCGGGTCGGCGAGGGGGACCTCGGCGACGACGAGGCCGCGGTGGCGGAGCACTTCTCGGCCTCCGTGCTCGCCGACATGCGCGGGCTCAACCTCGAACGCGCCGAGGTGTACCCCCGGGTCTCCGAGCACGTCCCCGAGATTATCGACCTCGTCGAGACGCTAGTCGAGCAGGGGTACGCCTACGAGTCCAACGGGTCGGTGTACTTCGACGTGACCGAGTTCGAGGAGTACGGCAAACTGTCGAACCAGGACCTCGACGAACTCGAGTCGCAGGGCGACCCCGACGAGCGGAGCGAGAAGCGCAACCCCGCGGACTTCGCGCTGTGGAAGGCCGGCCCCGTCTCGACGGCCGACTTGGCCGAACATCGAACCCCCGACCTCGACCCCCTCGACGAACCTGCGGGCCAGACGTGGGAGTCGCCGTGGGGGGAGGGGCGCCCCGGCTGGCACATCGAGTGCTCGGCGATGTCGATGACGCATCTCGGAGAGACCATCGACATCCACATGGGCGGGCGCGACCTCGTCTTCCCGCACCACGAGAACGAGATCGCCCAGAGCGAGGCCGCGACGGGCCACCAGTTCGTGCGTTACTGGCTCCACAACGGCCTCCTCGAGACGAAGGGCGAGAAGATGAGCTCGAGCCTGGGCAACTTCTTCACCGTCTCGGACGCGCTGGAGGAGTACGGCGTGAACGTCGTCCGGACGTTCTACCTCGGGGCGGCGTACCGCTCGGACCAGCAACTCTCCGAAGGGACTATCGCCGAAGCCGAGGAGCGCTGGGAGCGACTGGAGCGCGCCTACGAGGCCGCCACGGCCGCCGTCGACTCCGTCGACGCGAGAACCAAGGTCGTCGACGACGACCTCCGCGAGACGGTCGACGTCACCGAACCCGCCTTCCGCGAGGCGATGAACGACGACTTCAACGTGCGCGAGGCGACGGCCGCCCTGCTCGAACTCGCGAGCGCGGTGAACCGCCACTTGGAGGGCCTCGAGGCGTACGACTACCGGGGGCTCCGCCGGGCGGTGGAGACGTTCGACGACCTCGCCGTCGGCGTGTTCGGGCTCGACCTCGGCGGCGACGGGGACGGCGGTGACGTGCGCCTCGCCGACGAACTGGTGGAACTCGTCCTCGACGTGCGCGAGGAGGCCCGCGACTCCGGCGAGTACGAGCGGGCGGACGCCCTCCGCGACGCGCTCGCGGACCTCGGCGTCGAGGTCGAAGACTCCGAGGACGGGCCGAGCTTCCGGTACTGAGTCGGAGGCTGACGCTGCCGGGGGTTGATTGGACGCAGCGGAAAAATCGTGGCCGAGTCGGGAGCCGAATCGCCGCGGGGGGTTACCGGGGTGCGGTGGAACCGACTACGACGATTCTTCGGACGACCCGTCTTTGGACTTCATCTCCGGCACGTAGTCGACGGCCGGGATGACCTGGAACGCCGGCGGGTCCTCGCCGTCCGATTCGTCCTCGTTGCCGGGCGTGAAGAAGCCGGCCGCGAAGGCAGAGTAGGCCTTCCCGCCCTCGACGGAGAGTTCGACGGTCGCGTAGTCGTACATGTCCTCGTCGTCGGCGGTCTGCACCTCGACGGTGTAGTCGCCGGCGGGTACGTCGACGTACTCGCTGGCAGTGCCGTACTCGAGGTCGTCCGCGAGCTTCACGCCCGCGGAGGGGACGGTCACGTCGACGTCCGGGGCGTCCGGCGAGGCGTGGACGATGCGGACCCGAGCCATGTCCTCCGGTACGGGTTCCATGTTGTCCGTGAGGACGAGCGGCTCGAACGCCTTGGCCTCCTCGGCGGCGCAGTCGGGTGTGAGCTCGCCGATGGCGGCGACGGTGTAGGGCTTCGCCTCCAGCGTGAGGTCGCCCTCGAAGGCGACCACGTCGGGCTGGCCCGCGGCCGTGACCTTCACGGTGTAGGTGTCGGGCGCCAGACCGGTGAGGTAGTCGCTGACGGCGCCGAAGGGCACGTCGGAGAGTACTTTCTCTCCGTTCACGTACACGTCGACGTTCGGGGCGTCCGGCGAGAGGTGTGCGACGCGGAGCGCCGCGTCGCCCGTGTGGTCGTCCGCGGCGGCGGCGCCGACACCGACGGTGAGGGCGGCTCCGGTCGCGGCTACTGTACCGAGGAACTGTCTCCGGCTGGGGTTCATGGGGTGGGTGCCTCCGACAGAGAGGGAGGTCGCAGATATATTAGAGGTGTTGGCCTACAGGTAGGGTATCGCTCGATTTCGTCGAGTAAAGGCGCTGTTGAGCCGCCACAAAGACACCGGACCGGCCGGGACGACCGGGGTTCGGCCGGTCGGGGCGGGCTCGCTCAGCGTACCCCCATCTCCTCGAAGACCTCTTCGACGGTGTCCCAGTGTCGGCGCACGCGACCGGTCGGGAGATAGACGGCGCCGTATTCGCCGCCGCTGGTCTCGACGATGTCGTGTTCGACGAGTACGTCGAGGTGGTGACGGACCGTCTTGTAGTCGAGCTCCAGGTCCTCGGCGAGCTGGTTCGCGTTTCGGGGACGCTCGTCGACGGCGTGGAGTAGCCGCGTCCGGTTCTCCCCGCCGCGAGCGCCGGTGAGGACGTACCAGAGGACCCCTTCCATCACTCACATCCAAGCGTCCGACCTCCGTAAGCCCGTCGCCGGCAGACAGCGACCTCCGGCGTATCTTCCAAAAAATTACCAGATTCTTTTGCCGGAAATTATCGGAACCTTTCGCCGAGTGCGTCAGATACACACCTCCCAGTTACATGCGGTACTGTACACCGATGGATGACAACGGGCAACACAGTACGAGGCGGCAGTTTCTGAAGACGGCCGCCGGCGCCGGCTCCGCGATGGCGATCGCGGGGTGTGCAGGCTCGAACGAGGGTGGCGGTTCGGGCAACGGGTCGACGAACGCGACGGGCGGGGAGACGACCGGGACGGACGCCGGAACCACCGAACAGGGGGACGGCGGCGGTGGAGGCGGGTCGGCGACGCTCGACCTCATCAACTCGACGATGAGCTCGCTCGACCCGGTCGGCGCGAGCGACACTGCTTCCGGTTGGGTGACGTCACAGGTGTTCGACGGGCTGATGACGTACCCCGACGGCGCGATTCCGGTCGAGCCGGTCATCGCGGAGGGGTACGAGACCTCCGACGACTACCGGACGTACACGTTCACGCTGAAGGAGGGCGTGACGTTCCACGACGGCTCCGAGGTGACGGCGCAGGACTTCGTCTACTCCTACGAGCGCCTCGCGGGCTCGGACAACTCACAGCAGAAGGCGGACATCCTCTCGGCCATCAACGTCGTCCACGAGACGACGGGGGAGGGGGCGTACGAGCCCGGGTCGCTGGCCGTCGAGGCCGTTGACGACTACACCTTCCAGATGGAGATTTCGGAGCCGTTCGCGCCGACCCTGCAGGTGCTGTCGAACAACCAGTTCGCCGCGGTGCCCGAGGGCATCGTCGGCGACATCGAGGGGTACGACGGGGAGATGTCCTACGAGGAGTTCGCGACGTCGAACCCCATCGGGGCCGGTCCCTTCCAGTTCGAGGTGTGGGAACAGGGGACCCAGGCGTCCGTGACCGCGTACGACGACTACCACGGCTCGGCGCCGGATATCGACGGGGTTCACTGGCAGATAATCGAGGACTCCAACGCGATGTACAACTACGCGATGAACGAGAACGCCGACGCCTTCGAGATTCCCACCTCGAAGTTCGACCCGTCGAAGCTCTCCGTCGAAGGGACCGACGACAAGGGTCGCAAGCGCGGGACGTACGGTCCGCTCCGGAACGGGAAGCAGGCCGACTACATCGGCGTGCCGACGCTGTCGGTGTACTACATGGGGTTCAACATGGAGGCCGTCGAGAAGCCCGTCCGGCAGGCGGTCGCCTACGCGCTGAACCAGCAGACGGTCGTCGAACAGGTGTTCAAGGACCGCGGCGTGCCGGCGTACCACTACACGACGCCGAGTATCTACCCCGGCGGCGCGGAGGCGTACACCCAGCACGCGGAGGAAAACTACCCGTACGGCTACAACGAGACCCAACTCGACGAGGCGCGCCGGGTGATGGAGGAGGCGGGGTACAGCCAGAGCGACCCGTACGAGCTCGAGTTCCTCATCTACGACTCGAAGACGTGGATGCAGACCGCCCAGCTCCTTCGCGACCAGCTTCAGAGCGCACACGTCGAGCTGAGCATCACGAGGTCGCCGTTCTCGGCGATGCTCTCGCGGGTCGAGAACATGGACATGGAGATGTACTCGCTCGCGTGGATCGTCCCGTGGGCCGCCCCGGACGCGTTCGTCAAGCATCTCAACCCGGCGAAGTCCGGTCCCGAGGCCGACACGTTCGAGGCGTACAACAACTGGCCGACCGACACCGAGACCGCCCAGCGAGCCATCGACGCGTGGAACCGCATTACGGAGAACCGCGACCCCTCCGACGAGTCCGAGAACGTCCGCGCCGAGGCGGCCGTGACGATGGAGGAGGCGAACTGGGAGGCCGTCGCGAACCTGCCGGTGTACCACGAAATCGAGGAGCGGTTCTCGTACCAGAACGTGGAGATTCCGCCGTACGGCAGCGGCGGCGCCTACAAACAGAAGCTGAACGACGCGACGATGAACTGAGCCGGACGACGCAACAACGAGCAGGGCCGTCGACGTGACGACAACCCGAGCAGGAGCGGCCCGGCGTCGGACGGCCGGCCGCTCGTCTGTTCGCCCCTCGACCGCTCACGTCGTGAACAGCTTTCCCTCCTCCCCGTCCGGAACCGCGAACAGCCCGAGGCGAACGCCCGCGTCCAGCCAGCCGTACCCGTACGAGAAGGAAGCGAGCGCGTTCACCGGGTCGCCGGCTTCGCGGAAGTGCCGACCGTCGGCGAGGTAGGAGTCGGCCATTTCGTAACACTCCGCGGCGGCCTCGCCCAGGGGCGTCCCCGGCGGGGCGGTCGGCTCGGCGGCCGCGAGGGCGTCTGCGAGCATCTCCCCGTAGCGGTCGGTCTTCTCCTCTAAGTCGGCGGCCATCCCTGTCGACGCGGACGCGCTGTCGGTCGGTAAGGGCTTCGTTCCGGCCTCGAACTCGCGTCCGGCCGGGCCGCGGTAGCGCTCTGCAGACGCCGGGAGAGAGACGTTGCGGACGCCGCGACGAGGCCGCCGAGATGGTGGCAAGCGCGAGGAACAGCGCAACCTACATACAAGCTCATCGCAAAGAGTCCGCCAATGAGTTCGGAGCCTACACAGGAGGGGGAGGTCGTCGAACATCGCACGCTCATCGTCGCCGGAACGGGCATTTCAGGCCTCACAGCGGCCATCTACGCCGCCCGGTCGAACAACGACCCGCTGGTGTTCGAGGGGGACGAACCCGGTGGCCAACTCACGCTCACCACCGAGGTCGACAACTACCCCGGGTTCCCCGAGGGCATCAGTGGGCCCGAACTGGTGAACAACATGAAGGAGCAGGCGAAGCGCTTCGGCGCCGAGGTGGACCACGGCATCGTCGTCGACGTGGACGACTCGGAGCGTCCGTTCCGCGTGACGATGAAGAACGGCGACGTGTACACCGCCGACGCCGTCATCGCCGCCTCGGGTGCCAGCGCCCGCACGCTCGGCGTCCCCGGCGAGGACGAACTGATGGGGTACGGACTGTCGACGTGTGCGACCTGTGACGGCGCGTTCTTCCGCGACGAGAAGATCGTCGTGGTCGGCGGCGGCGACGCCGCCTGCGAGGAGGCCGTCTTCCTCACGAAGTTCGCCTCGACGGTGTACATGGTCCACCGTCGCGACGAGTTCCGCGCCGAGGACTACTGGATCGAACGGGTGATGGAGAAGGTCGACGCGGGAGACATCGAAGTGAAGTGGAACACGGAGCTCACCGAAATCCACGGCTCGCCCGAGGCGGGCGTCGACCACGTCACCCTCGTGGAGAACGACGCGGGGTATCCGACGGACAAACTGGACGACCCCGACACCCGCGAGTACGACTTCGACGCCGGCGCCGTCTTCTACGCCATCGGCCACACGCCGAACACGAGCTACCTCGAAGACACCGGCGTCCGGATGGACCCCGAGGGGTATCTCAAGACCAAGGGCGGCGACGGCGGCGGCCAGACCGAGACGGACGTCCCGGGCATCTTCGGCGCCGGCGACGTGGTGGACTTCCACTACCAACAGGCCATCACCGCGGGCGGCATGGGCTGCAAGGCCGCCATCGACGCCGACGACTACCTCGAGAACCTGGAACGCGAGGAGTCCCACTCCGAGGCCGGCGAGCCGATGGCGCCGGAGTCGGACGACTGATCGGCGCACTGGACGTTCGACCTCCCTTCTTCACCCAACCGGTCGGTTCCGTAGTCGCCGCCGGTTACCGGAGTATATTGCCGGATAATGGGACTATCTGATGGCTGTAGAATATGTTATTATTATGTCTCAGCGCGTTATGTGTTGTCGTGAAGCAAACCTACGCCGAGAAGCGACTGCACCTGCGCGTTCCCGTTGGCGCGACCCCCGTTCCCCGGTACGCCACCTGGGACGAACACCGAGCGGCCATCAGCCGTGACGCCGCCGAGTCGAGGGCTCGTCACGGCGTCGGCCCGCGTCAGGCGTCGTAGGGGTCGCCGTCGCACGGAGGGCTCCCGTCGCGCCGAAACGACCGTTTTTAAGACCGCCGAGCAGGAACGACCGACCATGCTGGACCGAACCTACACGGCAGACGCCGAACCCGGCGACCACGTGACCGTCGCCGGCTGGGTCCACGAGATTCGTGACCTCGGCGGCATCGCCTTCGTCATCCTGCGGGACAAGACCGGCCAGATTCAGGTCAAGTTCGAGAAAGACGAGATGGACGAGGAACTCGTCGAGACCGGGCTGGGCGTCCACCGTGAGAGCGTCGTCGCCGTCACCGGCGAAGTGGAGGAGGAGCCCCGCGCGCCGACCGGCGTCGAAGTGACGCCCGAGTCGGTCGACGTGCTCGCCGAGGCCGACCCCGAACTCCCGCTCGACCCCTCCGGGAAGGTCGATGCCGAACTCCCGACCCGTCTGAACAACCGTACCCTCGACCTCCGAAAGCCCGAGGTGAAGGCCGTCTTCGAGATTCGCGCGGAGATTCTGCGCTCGGCCCGCGAGGCGTTCCGCGACCTCGGCTGCACCGAGATCAACACGCCGAAGATCGTCGCCACCGGGACGGAGGGCGGCACGGAGCTGTTCCCCATCACGTACTTCGGCGAGGAGGCGTTCATGAACCAGTCGCCCCAGCTGTTCAAGCAGCTGATGGTCGGCTCCGGCCTCGAACGGGTGTTCGAAATCGGCCCCATCTTCCGCGCCGAGGAGCACAACACGCCGCGACACCTGAACGAGGCGACCTCCATCGACTTCGAGAGCGCGTTCTTCGACCACACCGACGCGATGGACGCCTGCGAGCACGTCGTGAAGGCCGCCTACGAGGGTGTCGCCGAGAACTGCCAGCAGCAACTCGAAGCGCTCGACCTCGCCGACGAGTTCGAAGTCCCGGAGGGCGAGTTCCCCCGACTCTCCTACGAGGAGGCCATCGAGCGAATCAACGCGACGGGCGAACTCGACACCCAGCTGGTGTGGGGCGACGACCTGCCGACCGAGGGCGAGAAGGCCCTCGGCGACGACGTGGGCGGGCACTACTTCGTCACCGACTGGCCCAGCGAGATCAAGCCGTTCTACATCAAGGACCACGACGACGACGAGCAGCTGTCGACCGGCTTCGACCTGATGCACCCGCGCATGGAACTCGTCTCCGGCGGCCAGCGTGAACATCGCTTCGACCGGCTCGTCGAAGGGTTCGAGCAGCAGGGCCTCGACCCGGACTCCTTCGACTACTACACGAAGATGTTCCGCTACGGGATGCCCCCGCACGCAGGCTGGGGGCTCGGCGGCGAGCGCCTCGTCATGACGATGCTCGGCCTCCAGAACATTCGGGAGGCGGTGCTGTTCCCACGCGACAGGCAGCGTCTGTCGCCGTAGGCGACGACGCAACAGTCGCGTGGGTGCAGGGAGCAGCTTCGCCGCGACCGTGTTCCCGCGGGACCGCCAGCGCCTGAGCCCGTAAGGGCGAAGACCTGGGAGCCAGCGAGGCTCGCAGGACCGTCCCACCTTCGGGGTTCATTATCTCGGCCGACGTATCGGTTCCATGCAACCACTCCAGCAGTCACCACTCGGCTTCGGGGGAGAGGACGACGAGGACCACCCGCTCGTCGCCGTCGCGGTCGGCGCCGTCGTGATGACGGTTCTCGCCGTCGCGTTCGGTCTGATGGCGCTCGGCTTCGACTACTGGTGGGTCGCCTTCCCGGTCGGCTTCGGCGGGTTGATGCCGGCCGCCGTCGGCCTCGCGGAGTGGTACACGAGACAGCACACCGAGGAGGCGGCCGCCGAGACGGCGAGCGAGACGGAGTCGGCGACCGAACGCGACCCCCGCGAGGACGCGCTCGCGACCCTGCGTGACCGGTACGCCCGCGGCGCCATCGACGAGGAGGAGTTCGAACGCCGCCTCGGCGCGATTCTGGAGACCGAAGACCTCGACGGGGCACGTCGCTACGCCTCCCGCACCCGCCGCGACGACCCGCCCGAGCCCGTCCACCGGGAGGGTGTCGACCCCGAATTCGAACTCGAACTCGAACTCGACCGCGACCGGCGCCGTCACGCCTGAAGCTCCACTGTTTTCCCCGCCGACAACTCCCGCTCCGTTGTTCCGAGTGGACGAACCCTTATCCCCGGTCGCGCCGCCGTCTCTGACATGTCACCGTCCCCCATACGAGTCGCCGTCGCGGTCGGCTGTGCGGCGGCGATTCTCGCGGCCGCCGTCTTCGGTGGCCACTACCTCGGGTTGGCGGCGCCGGCCTCCGGCAGCCTCTACGACACCGCCGACCGCGACGCCGAGCGAATCGAGAACCCCTATGGCGAGGCGTCGGTGTGGTACGACGACTACGGCGTCCCGCACGTCGAAGCCGAGAACGAGCGGGCGCTGTACTTCGCCGTCGGCTACCTGCAGGCCCGGGACCGGCTGTTCCAGATGGACCTCCAGCGCCGACTCATCGGCGGCGAACTGTCGGAGGCGTTCGGCGAACGCGCCGTCTCGACGGACCGGTTCTACCGCTCGATGGACTTCCAGAGCGCCGCCGAGGCGTCGTGGGCCGAGATTCGGGAGACCGAGGCCGGCCCGGGCGTCGAGGCCTACTCCGACGGCGTGAACCACTACATGACGACCCAGCCGCTCCCGCCGGAGTTCGGCCTCCTCGAGTACGAACCGGACCCGTGGACCCCGGTCGACACGCTCATCGTCGGCAAGCAGATAGCCTGGTCGCTGTCGGGCAACTTCGCGGACTTGGAGCGCGCGACGGTGCGGGAGCGACTCGGCGAGGAGGCCGCACGTGAACTGTATCCCGACCGGCTCCCGCACGACACGCCCGTCATCAGGGACGAAGCCGACTACGAGCCGTTCGACCCGGCGGTCGCGGCGGGCGTAGCTGAGCCGAGCGGTGGGGCCGATACGGCCGAATCAGCCTCACTCGGCGGCGACCCGACCAGTCTCGCGAACTGGGTCGGGCGCTACGACCACCAGCCGGGCATCGGCTCGAACAACTGGGTCGTCTCCGGGGAGCACACCGCCTCGGGGAAGCCCATCCTCGCCAACGACCCGCACCTCCAGCTCACCGTGCCGGGCGTCTGGTACGAGATGCATTTGAAGACGCCGAACATGGAGACACGGGGCGTCTCGTTCCCGGGCGTCCCGTTCGTCGTCATCGGCCGCACCGCGGACGTGGCCTGGGGAGTGACGAACGTCGGCGGCGACTTCACCGACCTCTACCGCTACGAGACCAGAAATCGCTCGGGGACCGAACAGTACCGGTACCGTGGCGAGTGGCGCGACGTGGCGACCGAAGAGGAGACCATCCGCGTCGCCGACGGCGAGGACGTGACGGTGACCGTGCGCAAGACGGTCCACGGGGCCTTGATTCGCCGCGACGGAGCCCGGGTCGGCGTCGCCTGGCCGGGCTTCTCGGCGACGAACGAGTCCCTCGGCGTCTACCAGTTGAACCACGCGGAGGACGTGGACGACGCCCGCGACGCGCTCCGGACGTGGGACGTGCCGGCCCAGAACTTCGTCGTCGCGACGCGCGACGGCGAGACGTTGTACTATCCGGCGGGACGCTACCCCCTCCGAGTCGCCGACGGCGAGGTGGTCCGCGGCGACCGAATCTTCGACGGCTCCGCCGGCGAAGGCGAGTGGCGCGGCTACACCCCCTACGGCACGTCGAACTGGTCCGGCTTCGTCCCGTTCGAGTCGATTCCGCACGTCGAGGACCCCGACCTGCTCGCCACCGCGAACCAGCGGACGATGGACGACCCGCCCTACTACGTCGGCAACGGGATGACCTACGCCGACCCCTATCGAGGGGAGCGGATTTACGACGTGCTGGAGCGGGACGCCGAGAGCGGCGACGGAGCCGACGGAGGTGGCATCACCGCCGCGTCGACGAAAACCCTCCAGCGCGACGTCCGTTCGCTCGCGGCCGCCGAGTTCGTCCCGTACGCCCGCGCCGGTCGCGCCGGTGCCAACGACAGCGGTCGTGCCCTCGTGACCGAACTCGACGGGTGGGACGGCGAGATGCGCGCCGACTCGCGGGCCGCGCTCGTCTACGCGCTCTGGCTTGAGGAGTTCCGCACCGCGACGTTCGAAGACGAGTTCGCGGCCGCGAACCTCTCCGCCGACGCCTACCCGAAACACGTCGTCCTCGCGGACCTCCCGGCCGACAGCCGGTGGTTCGACAGGGCGGGAACCGCTCGCACCGAGACGCGGGCCGACGTGGCCGCGCTCGCGCTGAACCGGACCGCCGCCCGTCTCGGTCGGACGGACTACGAGACGTACGGCGACTACAACCGGCTCCGACTCACCCACCCGTTCGACCAGGCGTTCCTCAACTACGACACCCGGCCGATGAACGGCTCCGCGTTCACGGTGTTCAACTTCCGCGCCCAGCGGGCGACGCAGGCCGGCAGTAGCTGGCGGATGGTCGTCGACTTCGGGAACGAGTCGAACTCGGCCGGCGTGATTCCGGGCGGCCAGTCGGGGCTGTTCTGGTCCGAACACTACGACGACCAACTCCCGCTCTGGGCCGACGGCGAGTACAAGTCGCTGACGATGGACCGCCCCGACGGCGAACCGGACCTCGTGTTCGTCGACGGCGGGGGTGACTCCGAGGCACGCCGTGGCGGGACCGCCGGCGACGACCCCGGGAACGGGAGTTCGCGCGTCGTCGCCCCGGTCGGCGTGATTGTCGGCATCCGCGGAGGTGTCGGGGCGTGAGCGCGGACGCCGTCGACCGGCCTGGCGTCGCGGGGCGACTCGACCGCTTCCGCGAGAGCCACTACGCGGCCGTGGCGCTCGTCGCCGTCACGCTCCTCGGATTCGTCGCCGTCGCCGTCCACTGGGCCGGATTCCTCGCCGTCGGCGCCCTGCTCGGCCTGCTCTCCGCGACCCTCTCCCGGGCCGCCGTCCACGGGCTGACGTTCGGCGGACTCGTCCTGCTCGGGTTCGGCGGCTGGCTCGCGCTCTCGGGCGCGCTGGCGACGTGGACGTCGCTTGGACTCCTGTTCGGGCTCTCGGCGGGCGCCGCACTGGGACTGCCGACGCTCGCGGCGGTCGGCGTGCGGGCGTTACGCTGACGCCGACGGCTACGTTCCCTCCTCCGAACCGCTGCGCTCCTCGAACCCGCCCCGACTCAGCGACCAGTCCCAGCCCAGATACCGGAGCGTCGGCGACGCGTCGACCGGAATCGCGTCGTACTCGCGGAGGAAGTCGATGACGCCCGACCGCCCGCCGAAGTCGCCGCGGTACCAGAGGAGGAGCCGGGGAACGCGCGCCACGTCGGCCTCGTCGTCGTACTCCACGGTCGCGTCGAGGTAGCCGCCGGCGGCGAGGTCGAGTTGGTTGTCGACCGCGTCGGCGTCGTAGCTCGCGACGGGCGGACAGCTCGCGGCGCCGCAGTTGAGCGCGAAGTGGATTCGCGGGTCGCGCTCGTCGACGCGGGCGCGGCGTTCGAACTCGCTCGGACGGAGCCGAGGCAGGTAGCCGAGTCCGAGCGAACTCATCGACCGCCGGAGAACCCCGTGTTCGATATCGTCGAGGCTCAGCGACCGGCCGGCGACGGGGACGAGCGACCGCCGGAAGAACAGCCACCGCCGGTCCCAGCGGCCGGGGTCGGCGTCGAGGAGGTGTTGGGCGTACCCGTTGTAGACGTTGCACCAGAACGCCAGCCGGCGGGCGTCGGTGTCGAGCGCGGCGAGGAGCGCGTCGGTGTCGAGGGCGGCCAGCCGGCGCCGCGAGTCGGCGGTGTCCGCCCCTCGCTTGACGCCTTCGAGGAGGGTTCGCGAGAGCGAGAGCGGGTCCGGAGACGGGGTCACGGGCGACGGTTCGGAGCCGCGGGGGATAAACGACGGGTAGCGGTGCGTCCGGGGCGCATCGTCCGTCGAACGGTCCCGTTTCGGGAGACACAGAGCGGAAGTTTCCTACCCCTCCTCCGGGTAGGGTGTCGCGATGAGCATCGCGGCGGAGCGTATCGACCGACTGCACACTCTCGCCCGGGCGGCCGCGGCGGCCGGCGAAGAGGAGCGCGCCCGCGAGTACGTCCGGCTGGCGCGGCGCATCGCGGAGCGCAACCGCCTCCGCCTCCCGGACGAGTTCAAACGCTTCACCTGCGCCCGGTGTGACGCCTACCTCCGGCCGGGGGTCAACGCCCGCGTCCGGACGCGCGACGGCCACGTGGCCATCAGCTGTGACTGCGGCGAGATTGCGCGTTACCCCTACGACTGACTCTCGTCGACGGCCGAACCGGAGAGCCGCCGCGACGCCCGCGAGAAACAACGTTCAAACGGGGGCGTCCCAAAGTCGACCGCATGACTGACAAGGACGTTCGACGGCAGATTCACGACCTCGACGTGACCGTCTGGGTCGGTAAGTCCGGCCTCGACGCGGTGGTCGACGAACTCTCGGACCAACTCGGCGACCGGAAGCTGGTGAAGGTGAAGTTCCTGCGGGCGGCCCGCGGGGGAACGACGAGCGAGGAACTGGCCGAAGAGCTCGCCGGGCGAGCGAACGCAGAACTCGTGCAGACCCGCGGCAACACCGCGGTGTACCGGTGAGGGAAGGCGAATGTCGCTTCTTCTCGTCTTCCTCCAGGCGGGCACCGACCCGGTGACTGGGCTCCTCCAACAGCTCGGCGTCGGCGACGGGCTCGCGCGGGTGCTCGGCCCCGCCATCACGTTCGTCGTCGCCTTCCTCCTCGTCTACCTCGTCGGCCGACTGGTCGTCATCCCGGTCGTCGACCGACTGCTCGCGACCCGGGGCCTCAGCGAGCACGGCAAGAAGCCGCTCCGGAAGATTCTGGGGGTCGTGCTCGTGTTCGTCGCCGTCGCCGCGGCGTTCGGGGCGGCTGGGTACGGCAACTTCCTCACCGCCTTCGCGACCATCGGGGCGGCGGCGACGCTCGCGGTCGGCTTCGCGATGCAGGACGTCATCGCCAACTTCGTCGCCGGCGTGTTCATCTTCGCCGACCGCCCGTTCCGCATCGGCGACTGGATTCAGTGGCAGGACCACGAGGGCGTCGTCGAGGACATCTCTTTCCGCGTCACGCGGGTGCGGACGTTCGACAACGAACTCCTGACGGTCCCGAACTCCCAACTCACCGACAACGTCATCAAGAACCCCGTGGCGAAGGACACGCTCCGGATGAAGTTCCTCTTCGGCATCGGCTACGACGACGACATCGGGCGAGCAACGGAGGTCATCGTCGAGGAGGCAGAGCGCAACGCCGACATCCTCGACGAGCCCGCGCCGTCGGTCCGGGTGACCGAACTCGGCGACTCCTACGTCGGCCTCCAGTCGCGCTTCTGGATTCGGAACCCGAACCGGTCGGACTTCATCAAGACCCGCGGCGACTACGTGACGGCCGTGAAGGAGCGCTTCGACGCCGAGGGCATCGAGATTCCGTTCCCCCAGCGCGACCTCTCCGGGCAGGTCGAGATGGTGTCGCCCGACTCGGTACGGGCAGACTGAGTCGAACGTCGGTTTCGACACACCCATTCCTGCGCGGGCCGAACCGCAACCAGCACCAGATGACACGCTCCAGACGGCACTTTCTCCGGGCGGTCGGCGCGGCCGGCGGCGTCGGCGCGATGACGAGCCTCACCGGCTGTGGCGCCGACTCGGGACAGTCGACCGACGGCGCGAGCCGGACGAACGGGACCGCTCCGGAGACGTCGACCGGCGAGTCCACGACGACCGAGACGACCACGGCGACCCCCGCCCCCGAGCAGGCGGTCGACCGCCGACTTCTCATGGAGGGGACGGACGACGAGACGCCGCTCGTGCGAATCGACGCCCCTGAGGCGGGGCCGACGGTCGTGCTCGTCGGCGGGCTTCACGGCGACGAGGTGGGCGGCTGGAGGGCGGCGACGGCGGCGACCGAGTGGACCATCGACGCCGGCTCACTGGTCGTGATTCCGAAGGCGGCGATTCGAGCCGTCGAGGCGCGTCAGCGGATGCACCCCGAATGGGGCAACGCGAACCGGATGTTCCCGCTCGACGCGGAGCCGCGCTCGCCGCTCGGGACGGCGCTGTGGGAGGCCGTCGAGGCGTCCGACCCCGACTACGTCGTCGACCTCCACAGCTCCAAGGGCATCTACTCCGAGTCCGCCTACTACGGCCAGCACGTGTTCCGGACCGAGGGGCTGGCAGCGGCGACGACCGAGACCATCGAGTACCTCAACGCCGAGGTCGTCCCGGACTCCCGCCCGGCCTACGAGTTCACACAGGCGCCTATCGACGTGGACTACGAGATGCTCGTCCGGAAGGCCAATCACGAGTTGGGCGCGGAGACGGCGTTGTTCGAGGTGACGGAGAAGAACCTCGACACCGAGACGCAGGTGGCGTGGACGACGGCGTACGTGGAGAAGCTGCTGGACGTGCTGGGCGTACGAGCGATGGACCGCAGCGAGGAGTGACGACCCCGCCGCGCCACCGCCTCAGTCGAGTAGCTGGTTCGCGATGGTGTTGCGGAGAATCTCGCTGGTGCCCTCGTAGATTTCGTTGAGCTTCGCGTCCCGGTAGTAGCGCTCCGCCGCGAAGTCCGTGGTGTAGCCGTAGCCGCCGTGAATCTGGATGCCTTCGTTGGCGACCTCGCGGGAGATTTCGGAGGCGTACAGCTTCGCCTGCGCGGCCTCCTTGATGAACTTCTCGCCGCGAATCTTCTTGTCGGCCGCGCGGTGCATCAGCATCTTCGCGGCCTGCAGCTTCGTGTCCATGTCCGCCAGTTTGTGCTGGATGGCCTGGAAGTCGGAGATGGGCTGGTCGAACTGCTCGCGGTCCTGCGAGTAGGCGAGCGCGTCGTCGAGCGCGGCCTGTGCGATGCCGACGCCGCGGGCGGCGATGGTGATGCGTCCGCCGTTGAGCGTCTTCAGCGCGTGGACGAACCCGTCGCCCTCCTCGCCGAGCAGGCGGTCTTCGGGGATACGCATGTCGTCGAAGCGGAGTTCGGCGGTCGGACACCCCTTGTCGCCGAGTTTGTGCTCCGTCCCCTCGACGACGAACCCGTCGTCCTCCTCGGGTCGGACGACGAACGAGGAGATGCCCTTGTTGTCCGCCTCGGGGTCGGTCTTCGCAAAGAGGGTGACCGTGTCGGCGACGGAACCGTTGGAAATCCACAGTTTGCCGCCGTTGACGACGTACTCGTCGCCCTCCTTCTCGGCGGTGGTCGTCATCGCGGGCACGTCGCTACCGGCACCGGCCTCCGACAGCGCGAAGGCGCCGATGTCCTCGCCGGTGTTGACGGGCGTGAGGTACTCCTCCTTCTGGGCCTCGTTCCCGAACTCGTACAGCATGTTCCCCGCCAGGGAGGTGTGGGCCGCGACGATGGTGCCGAGACCTCCCGACCCGCGCGAGATTTCTGCGAGACCGATGGCGTAGGAGTGGTAGTCGAGGCCGGCGCCGCCGTACTCCTCCGGGAAGGGCATCCCCATGAGGCCGAGTTCGCCCATCTCGGCGACGAGGTCGGCGGGGAACTCGTCTTCCTCGTCGATCTCCATCGCGCGAGGCTTCACTTCCTCGTCGACGAACTCCGCGACCATGTCGCGAATCTGCTTCTGCTCCGCGGAGAGGCTGAAGTCCATACCGGGGGCTTGGGTCGGTGGGGCTAAATGGTTTCTACATGGTCTTTACTGAGCCGTTGGTGCGACTGTCGTGAGCCGTACCGTAGCGATGGTGCTATCGGTCGGTTCCGTGGTGTCTTCCCTGCCGTTCGGAAGCCCCCGCACGCTCGCCGCCGCTCGGCTTACTGCGCTTCTCGGTCGTTCGCGAGTCGAGAGTGATTTTCACTGGCTACGACACTCCGTCAGGAGTCACAACGACAGCCACGGACTCGCCGCAGGCGAAAGAGGAGTTCTCGAAGCGAATACAAGCCCTCATACGAAGCGCCGAGTCGAACGGCGTCGACATCGAGAGAGGATACGTCTTTCAGTCCGAGAGCGGCGACCACGACCAGGACCCAGGAATCTCCCCTGTCGTGAGAGAGTCGAAAGGACAGTAGAATCGCTTAGAACCCTACTGTAGGCCGTCATCGAAGAGGTTCTCACGGAGGTACTCGTCGAGTGCCCGATTCAGTTCTCGTTTCGCTTCTCTGTCAGTCATCCCGAGTCGTTCGCTCAGTTCGGTTAACGAAACCTCACGTGGAACCGCAAAGTACCCTGCCTCGACGGCCTCTCGAATGAGTTCTTTCTGCGTTCGTCGTCGAGGGTCCTCGTCACTCATCGGGTAACACAACTCATAGATGTTGAATTATTTAGCTCTTCTCCCGAATGATGCTGAAGTTCCAGAACCGCGAAGCAGAGACGCTCTCTCTTCGGGAAAGCAATCGAGTTGGATAGTACGCTCCCTCGACTGTCTACCCGTCGGGGGTATCCGACACAACTGCCGTCATTTATAATTTGACCGGGTAAGTAGAATGGAACCGCAATTCAATCGTCCCGGTGAAGGGACCGGATGGATTGGATTGCAAAATGGCATTCCGGCAATCCCGACGCCCCTCGAGGCGGGGCGTCTTTCCGGTACAGGTTCTTACTACTCACGTTGTATAAGTCAGGTGCATGTATATACCGGCCCTCATTCGAGTGTGACCGATGTGTGCTCTGCCTCCGGAAGCTGAGTCTCCGACCGGCGTTAGAGGAGACGACCGTTCTTCCGACCGGACTCGACGTGAGTCAGCTTCCAGGGTTGTACCGTGAGTCTCGCAACCCATCGAAAAGCTTTATTGAACGCTATTTTGACACGGAATATGACGGAGGCACCTCAGCAAGTCGCTGGGATACAGCTAACGCTCGTCGGAATCGTCGTCATATTGGCTTCCGGCGGCACCGACCAAATTCTCGCGGGAGGCGTGCTGATTAGCGCAATCGGGACGCTCTTGACTTTCGGAGCGCTCCTTCACTCAGAGTAGACGGACCAGCAGAGACGCTCTGTCACCAGAAGCTGACTCGCCACGAATCAGAAACAAAGTCGAGTCCGGCCCGACCCCGTTCGTCCCGAGAACCGACCAGGAACCACGCTCCGGTCCCGACTCACTCCACCTTGAAAACCGCCTCCTCGATGCCCTCGTTCCGACAGTCCGGACAGCGCGAGGGGTAGTTCACGGGGTCGTCGAACGCCGAGAACCCACAGTTCTTGCACTCGGGCGGGGCGACGAGGAACTGCTCGTCTGTCCCATCCAACGACCGCGCGACGTGCTGGAGGTGACCGTAGACGCTGGAGCGCGGGATGCCGATTTCCCGCGAGAGGTCGCTGGCGGTCGCCGGCCCCTCGCGGAGGGCGTCGGCGATGCGCTGACGAGTCGTCGCCGCGGTGTTCGAATCCGACCCGGAAGAATCGTCGCTCATTGCTCTACCGTCGCCAGCGAGGCGGAGGACAAAACGCTTGTGTCCGACGCCGTAGATGGGGCAGCACGGCCCGCAGTACTCTCGTCGGGGGAAAGAACCATACCCTCCCGTGTGGACGTTCATGATATGAAAGCCGTAGTCCTGGCAGGTGGTTACGCGACCCGTCTCTGGCCGATCACGCGCAACCGACCGAAGATGCTGTTGCCGGTGGGCGAGATGACCGTCATCGACATCATCTTCGACGACCTGGAGGCGGACGACCGGATAGACGAGGTGTTCGTCAGCACCAACGAGGCGTTCGCCGAGGACTTCGAGGAGTACCTCGAGGAGAGCGAGTACGAGAAGCCGACGCTCTCGGTCGAGGAGACGGTCGAGGAGGACGAGAAGTTCGGGGTCGTGGGCGCGCTGGCCCAGCTCGTCGACCGTGAGGGCGTCGAGGACGACCTGCTCGTCGTCGCCGGCGACAACCTCCTCTCGTTCGACATGAGCGAGTTCGTCGACTACTTTTACGAGAAGGAGACGACCTCGCTTGCCGCCTACGACGTCGGCTCGAAGGAGAAGGCCAAGTCCTACGGGCTGGTCGAACTCGACGGCGAACGCGTCGTCGACTTCCAGGAGAAACCGGAGGACCCCAAGTCGACGCTCGTCTCCATCGCCTGCTACGCCTTCCCGGCGGAGACGCTCCCGAAGATCGACGAGTACCTCGCGAGCGACAACAACCCCGACGAGCCGGGCTGGCTCATCCAGTGGCTCCAGAGCCGCGAACCGGTCAACGCGTTCACCTTCGACGGCGCGTGGTACGACATCGGCACGCCCGCGAGCTACCTCGAAGCCGTCGCCTGGAAACTCGACGGGGAGAACTACATCAACGAGAGCGCGACCATCGAGGACTCCGACCTCGGCGACAACGTCCACCTGATGGAGGACGTTTCGGTTCGGAACTCCAGTCTCGACAACGTCATCGTCTTCCCGGAGGCCGAAATCGAGGACTCCGACATCCGTCGCTCTATCATCGACCGCGAGACCCGCATTCAGGGGCTCGACCTCTCGGGTGCGCTCATCGGCGCCCACTCGAGGCTCGTCGACGAGGACGACGGGCTCTGAGAGCCGACGACGCGTCCTATCCGACTGGTGGCCCGTCCGACCCGCTCGGCGGGTTCACCCGCGCTCGTGTCGGTCTGTGTCGGTCGGCGTCGGCGGGCCGCTCCGCTCGACCGGCTCGGCGGCGCGGACCGCGGCGTTCAGCGCACTCTCGAAGCGTCGGCCGACCCCCTCCAGCCGTTTGACGCCGGCGCAGTCGTGGTTTTCGGGGAGTTGATGCTCCGCACAGTAGTGGTGTGCACAGTAGGAACACTCCCGGGCCACGGGGAGTTCCGTCTCGCACGTCCTGCAGGTGGCGATACGCCCGGGCGGGGCACCCCACGCCTCGATCGCGTCGACGACCGACCGGAGCGACTCCCCGTGGCCGGTCACCGAGTACTGGACTCGGAACGGCCGGTCGTCGACGACACGCCGGGAGACCAGACCCTTCTCCTGCAGGTCCGTCAGCGACTCCGAGAGGACCTTGTTCGACACCCCGTCGACTTCGCGAGCTAGCTCGCTGAACCCGAGTGGTCCCTCCTCCAGAAGCGTCCGGACGATGTCGAGGTTCCACTTTCGCCCGAGTAGGTTCCCGAAGAGGTCTACGTTCGACCGCTCCCCCTCCGGAGCGGACACGGATAGTTCGTCACGACCCATGCGAGAGTCTTTCTCTCACGCACCGGTATGCTGTGCCTTCACAGTCGACGGGGAACGACACCCCCCAATCGATATCGGTCCAGTCGGGCGTCGGTTCGATGCAGTCGCGGGTCCCTTCCGCACGCACTTTCCGGCTCGGTCGCAGGGCCCCCGTTCAGGGAACGCTGCATCAACCCACCGCCTGATTTCCCGTCACTCCAGTCGCGCGTCGGTCACCTCGACGTAGCCGCGGGTCCCCTCCCACACCGTGTCGTACGCTACGTCGAGGCGTCGGCTCATGTGGGGTCCGTCGACGACGAGCGTCTCGAACTCCCCGCCTTCACCGAGGACGTGGACACCGTACTCCTCGTGGAGCGCCGTCAGTTCGTCGAGCGCCTCGCGGTCGAGCGTGCGCCCCAACCAGGACTCGTCGAGGCCGGCGGCGGCGACCTGCACGACCAGAATCTCGAACCCGTCGTCGAGCATCTCCTCGCCCAACTCACGGGGGTCGCGCTGCCACAGCGGCGCGAACAGGTCGATGTCGAGCCGCTCGCACATCCCCTCGATGCGCGAGGTCTGGAACTCGCTCTCGACGGCGCCGGCGGTGACGCCCGCGAGGTCGATATCGGGCTCTTCCTGCAGGTCGCGGAGGGCGGCCTCCAGCGGCTCGAGTTCCGCGTCGCCCTGGGCACTCGAGTCGACGGTCGACTCGGCCTCGAAGTCGTTCGGTTCGACTTCGACCAGCTCGATGCCGACGCTCTCGGCGACGAGACGCGCGAGGCGGGTGTGTGGGACGTGGTACATGTACGAGTCGCCGTCCGGGTGGACGGTCAGGAGTCGAGAGACGTTCAAGTCGGACTCCAGAGCGCGATACAGTGCCCACGAGGAGTCTTTGCCGCCCGAGAAGAGGCTGACCCAGTCGCGGCCGGCCCCGCTGGCGTCGTCGGCCGGGGCGTCCGTGTCGCTCATGGTCGTCTCGGCGCCGACGTCGCCGTCCGTGTTCGCGGTCATGACGCCGAGTAGGCGACGATTCGGTAATAGGGGCTGTGGTTCGACGGCCGCCGGCGACGCGGCCTCGACGTAACGGCCCGGTCGGTTTTGCCCGGCCCGCCCGACGGTCGGCTATGGACGCAGACCGACACCGCATCCCACCGAAGAGCGGAGCGGCCTTCGCGCTCGCCGCCGGCGACGAGGTGGCGGTCGTCACCCCCGAACCGCGGCAGGTGGCCGACCTCGTCGCCTTCGACCGCGCCGACCCGGCCGTCCGGTTCGAACAGTCCTACACCCGCGACGTGAACGGGAAACTCAGGCTCTCGACGGGCGACCCGCTCTACGCGACCGACGGCGACCCACTTCTGACCATCGTCGCCGACGACTGCGGCGTCCACGACGTCATGTTCGGCCCCTGTACCGCGTGGATGCTCACCGACCGCCCCACCGGCGAGGGGGTCCAGAACGAGCCGGGCGGCTGCCGGGAGAACCTCTCGCTCGCTCTCGACGCGTACGGATTGGACGTCCGGGTGCCCGACACCATGAACCTATTCCAGAAATCGACCGTCACCGACCAGACCTACTTCGACGTCCGGGAGAGCCCGGCCGAGGCGGGGGACGCCGTCACGTTCCGGGCCGACCGCGACGCCGTCGTCGCGGTCTCGGCGTGCTCCGCCGCGGGCGTCGCGAGCGGACATACGCTCACCCCCATCGACCTCCGTGTCCCGGCGGAAACCGACGTGGCACTCGCGTCGGTTCAGGAGGGCCGTCCGGAGGCGGACTAGCACGCCCGTCACCGGGACGCCTGTATCCACAGCCCGCGCGCTTTTCCACGTCGGTCCCTGCGTTCCGACGAATGAGTACGCCGCTGACGAGAGCCGAACTCGACTCGGCTATCGCCGACGACGCCCTCCCCGACTGGCAGGCGACGCGCTACGGGTCGTTCCACCGGACGATGACCGACGGCGACGTTCCCTTTCCCTGTTACTTCGCGGTCGACGCCCACCGCCGCGGCGACCTCCGGTACCTCTTCGCACACGACGCGTCGACGGAGGCGGGCCGGTCGACGGTCGCGGAGGGGCTGGAGGCCTACCTCGACGAGGCTCCCGCCATCGCCGACGTGACAGCACTGGCGGTCTTCTTCGAGCCGACGGCGGGGGCGTCGACGGTCGAAGGCGTCCGGGACCGAGTGTGGGGGCTCCTCGACTACCTCCACCGCCACGACCCGGCGCCGTGGCCCGAGACGGTGCCCGAGGACCCTGCCGACCCCGAGTGGGAGTTCTGTTTCGCGGGCGAGCCGCTGTTCGTCGTCGCTCGGGCACCCTGTTACGAGCGGCGCCACAGTAGACACACCCCTCACGGGCTGGAGCTGACCGTCCAGCCGCGCTGGGTGTTCGACGGGCTCACCGGCGACACCGAGGCCGGACGGGAGGCGCGCCGAGTGATTCGCGAGCGACTGGCCGACTACGACGACGCCCCGCTCCACCCGGACGTAGGCGACTACGGCGACCCGACGAGTCGGGAGTGGGAACAGTACGTCCTCCCGGACGACGACGAGACGCAGTCGGGGGAGTTCCCGATAGAAGCGTGGGCGGTCTGAGCGCGGCGCCGGCGGGTTGGGGGTGACGTCGACCTACGTCACATGTAGCCGAGGTCGCGCAGTCGCTCCATCACGCCCTCCTTGTCCTGAGCGCGGCCCGCGCGCTCGGTCGACCCCTCCAAATCCTGCATCCAGGCGGGCCGGTCCGACGCCTCGCCGGACCCGGACTCGGTGCCCAGCGACCGGAACCCTTCGAAGTACTTGGGCGAGACGGGGAGGTCCTCGGGGGTGACGCCCTCGGGGAGGTCCCCCACCGTCTCGGGGACGTATCCCTCGGGGTACCCCTCGACGGCGTCGGGGACGACGAAGTGCCAGAAGGCGTCCCAGACCGCGCGCTCGTCGAACTGGAGGATGGGGTGGACGCGGTCGTGGGGCGGGTACTTCTCGGAGTCGTGGCGCGGCGAGAAGAACGTCTCCGTCGCGCGGGCCTCCTGTTCGTCCCAGCGCACGCCGGAGAACACGCCGTCGAACCCCGCCTCGGTGAGGAGTTCGTTGAGCGCGACCGTCTTCAGCAGGTGGTTCCCCTCGAAAGTGTCGGCGTCGAGGACGAGCGTGTCACCCTCGTACTCGAGGCGGTCGAGTTCGCGGCGGTTGACCTCGTCCAGGTCGGCGACGGGTATCTCGTCGCCGGGCTGGGCGCCCATCTCGACGAAGTCGGCGTTGCGCGCGTACCGCAGGTCGAGGTCCCAGCGGTCGGCCCAGCGTTCGACGAAGTCGACCGTCTCGTCGAAGTGCTCGAAGTGGTCGATGAACACGACCGGCGGCACCGCGACGCCCTGCTCGCGGGCGACCTCGCGGACGACGTAGAGGACGAGCGTGGAGTCCTTCCCGCCGGTCCACATGACCGCGGGCCGCTCGTACTGTTCGAGGGCGACGGCGACGACCTGTGCGGCCTTCTCCATCTTGTCCGCGAGGCTCGGGTAGTCGCTCGCGGAGCCACCCTGACCGTCTTCGTAGTCGACCGTGACGTACTCGGGGAACACGGTGCTCATGGGGCAGTCATCGACGGGCGAGGACATATCCCTTTCCGCTGACAGGGCGTGTCAGTGACACGGCTCGCGCACGGACCGGGTGGTGTCGAGTCGAAGAAACGAGGTGCCGAGTGAGACGGGGGTCGCCCGCCGTTCCCTACATGTAGCCGAGGTCGCGCAGGCGCTCCATCAGGTCCTCCTTGTCCTGGGCGCGGCCCGCGCGCTCGGTCGTGTTGTCGAGGTCCTGCAGCCAGGCGGGCGTGGACTCCGTCTTGTCGGTGGAGACCTCGCTACCCAGCGAGCGGAACCCTTCGAAGTACTTCGGCGAGACGGGGATGTCCTCGTGGGTCAGCCCGTTCGGCAGGTCGTCGTAGCTCTGCGGGACGTACCCCTCGTCGGGGTACTCCTCGACGGACTCGGGCACGACGAAGTGCCAGAACGTCTCCCAGACGTCGGCCTCGTCGAACTGCAGAATCGGCTGGATGCGGTCGTGAGGCGGGTAGATTTCGGGGTCGTGACGCGGCGAGAAGAACGTCTCGTCGGCGCGGGCCTCCTGTTCGTCCCAGCGGATGCCCGAGATGATGCCGTCGATGTCGTGCTCCTCCAGCGCGTCGTTGAGCGCGACGGTCTTCAGCAGGTGGTTGCCGACGTAGGTGTCGAGCAGGAACGGGAACGTGTCCTCCTCGTACTCGAGGATGTTCCGGATGTGGTGCTGGTTGTGCTCCGAGAGCTCCGACACCGGGATGTCGTCGCCGGGCGTCAGGTCGTTCTCCTCGACGTACTCGCCCACGTTGGTGTTGCGGGCGTACTCGACGTCGAGGTCCCACTCGTCGGCCCAGCGCTCGACGAAGTCGAACAGCTCGTCGAAGTGCTGGTAGTGGTCGATGAAGACGGTCGTCGGCTTCTCGAGGTCGAAGCGGTCGGCGACCTCGTTCACGAAGTAGAGCGTCAGCGTGGAGTCCTTCCCCCCGGTCCACATGACGGCCGGGTTCTCGTACTGTTCGAGCCCCGTCTTGGTGACCTCGATGGCCTTCTCGATCTTGTGCTCGATGCTCGGGTAATCCTCGGCGCTCTCGCCCTCGCCGTCGGTGTAGTCGACGTCGAGGTAGTCGGGGAAGTTCTCTGGCATGAGCTGTAATTACATCTGATTAGGAGAGGGTTGAAATGCCTTGCGGCTATCGCGTGTCGCGTGTGACCGACTCTCGTGGCGCGAGACCGTCGAAAACGTCGGATTCGCCGGCCCGGAGAGTCGTGCCGATTAGCTGATGAACTTGTTGTTCCGCCAGTCGACGCCGCCGTTCTCGCCGCCGTTCTTCGAGGGGCTCTCGACGACCTCGACGCTCGCCGGACGCGGCTCGCCCTCGACGATGCGTGTGGCGGTGAGCTCCCCGTCAAGTTCGGTGATGGCCGTCAGCGTCCCCTTCTCGGACTGTCGGGCGATCTCCTGGAGGACGAGGAACATCGGGTACTGGAGGGCGGTGTTCTGGAGGACGGTCTCGCGGTCGCCCTTGAAGCAGGCGAACTCCACGAGCTCCGAGGGAATCTCCTCCTCCTCCTCACCCCACTGGGGGCCACCGGCGCGCGGCGGCTCCTCCTCGTACACCCGCGTCTCGGTGACGCTCGCTTTCAGCTGGGCGGTCGGGGTGTACTTCGAGAGGCTGTCGTCGGCGGCGATGGCCTTGATGATGAGGGTGTTGTTCCGCCGGGTGAGGTCGATGTCGTCGATCTCCGGCGGGAGGTCGGGGTCGTTCTCGAGGAACGCTTCGAGGTCTTCAAGGGGCAGTTCCAGAGTCGAGTGAAGTCGATATACGCGGCCTGACATGGTGTGTGCGTTGAGGTGACTGCGACGCCCGCTGTTGTACGGTCCGCTGCTGCGCGGTTCCCTGACCGGGTCTGCGGTACGGTACGGCGCGTAGCCTTATGGGGCTTTCGAGGCGGTGACGCCTGCCGCTTTCTCCCCGGCTCTCGGGGTCGGTGCGACGCGCCGGTTCAGTTTCCGGAGAGGGTCGCCCCGAGTTCGCCGCGCTCGTCGAGTTCGGCGAGGATGTCGCTCCCGCCGACGAACTCGCCGTTCACGTACGTCTGCGGCGTCGTCTCCCAACCGCTGTGTTCGTTGAGGGCGACGCGGAACTGGTCCAGCGCCGGGAGCACGTCCACCGTCTCGAACTCCTCGCGGTACTTCGAGACGAGTTCGAGGGCGCGCTGAGAGTAGCCACACTGGGGCATGAGCCGGTTCCCCTTCATGAACAGCACCACCTCGTTCTCCGCGATGGCCTCGTCGACGCGCTGCTGGACGTCCTCCTGGGTCATGTCGCTCTCGGGCTGGAACGTCATGGCGTCGGATAGGTGGCCGGCACTCAAAGGGGTTGCGTCGTGGGGTCGAATCCCGAAAGCGACCGGCAAGAGCGACTGCGAGCCGCGGTGACGCGCGGACACTCGTCGCGCTCGGTGGCGCCGGGTCGTTCGTCGAACCCCGTGCCGCCGGGTTACTCGTCGGACTCGGCGCCGACGCGCACGACGTTGATGAGCGAGTCGACGGGGACGCCGTCCACCTCGTCGACGCCCTGCTTGTCCACGAGCACGACGCAGGCGACCGGGTTGCCGCCGGCCTCGCGCACCGCTTCGATGGTCTCGCGCATCGTCGTCCCGCTCGTGATGGTGTCGTCGACGATGTAGCAGTCCCGCCCGCGCACCTGCGCGAAGTTCCGCGAGAAGCTGCCGCCGAGGTCCTCGATGTCCCCCTCCTCCCACTGGTGTTTGCGGGGGGCGTAGGCCGCGAGGTCGGTGTCGAGTTCGTTCGCGACGACGGTGGCGAGCGGGACGCCCGCCTTCTCGATGCCGACGGTGAGGTCGACGCTCCGGTCGTCGCCGGCCATCAAGTCCGCGAGCGTCCGCCCGACCGAGGTGAGGCGCTTCGAGTCCCGGCCGATGGCGCTCCAGTCGACGTGGATGTCGTCGGGGCCGCCGCTCCCGGTGGTCACCGGTTCCTCGCCCGAACTCGGCTCGCTCGTCGCACCCGACCGCTCGACCAGCCAGCTCGCCGTCTCCCGCGAGACGTTCAACTCGTCGGCTATTTCGCCCTTCGAGAGTCCGCGCTCGGCCAACTCCGCCGCGCTGGCGATCAGGTCGTCAACGTTCTTCATACGTGCCGAATTCGACGGCCGTTTTGATAACGGTGTCCCCATCGTCGAACGCCCGCTCGAACTCGCTCACGTCGTACACTCCGGTGACGAGGTCGTCGAGGAAGCGGCGCGGGAGTTCGAGCAGCGACCGCGAGGCGGCCTCGAAGTGCCGCCGACCCGAGTTGACGCTCCCGACCATCGCCTTGTTGTGCAGCACCATCTCGCTGTGGAACGCGCCGGCGTCGACCTCGAACTCACCCGGGCCGGGAACGCCCAGTAGGGCGGCCACGCCGTTGGGCGCGAGCGCCTGTACCGACTGGAACGGATGACGCGCGTACCCCGTCGCCTCGTAGACGAAGTCGACGTGCTCGTACACCTCGGGCATCCGGTCGACAGGCGTCTTTCGGGAGTCGACGTACGTCGCCCCGAGGTCCTCCATGATGTCGATGGTCGGGTCCGGGCGGTCGCGGCGTCCCAGACAGTAGAGGCGCTCGTAGCGGTCGTCGCGGTCGAGCATCGCGAGCGTCAACAGGCCCAGACTCCCGTTGCCGAGCACGAGCGCGGACTCGGGTTCCCAGGTGAACGACGAACGCGACGTCTCGGCGAGTTCGAACGCCTTCTCCGAGATGGAGATGGGCTCGATGAGGAAGCCGAGGTCGGCCTGCGACGCCGGAATCCTGACCAGGTCTTCGGCCGGGCTGGTGAAGTACTCCGCCATGAACCCGTGAGCGCCGACGATGCCGCGCTCGTGGTAGCTCCCCTCCGGCGCCATGTCGGCCTCGCCGTGCTCGAAGTACTCGTTGCCGCCGTTGGGCGGTCGTCGGACGGTCGGAACGACCACGTCGCCCTCGGAGAGGGCGGTTCCGTTGGAGTCGACGACCTGTCCGACGGCCTCGTGGCCGAGCACGAGGTGGTCGTCGCCCGCGGGCGTCCCGCCGTGGCCGCCAGCGATGACCTCGTGGTCGGTCCCGTCGACACCGACGCGCAGGGTCCGGACGAGCGCCTCCCCGTCGCTCGGGTCGGGCCGCGGCTTCTCGATGAGGGTGGGCTCGCGTTCCCCCTCTCGAACTCCGATGGTTCTCATACTCCGTGCTACGGGGCCACCCCTCTAAAGATTTATTCTGTGCTGAGTAAAGAACTTGTGTCGTCGTTGTCGAGTCCCGGAACGGCTTCAGATGGGTCTCTCCGTCGCTGTAGCTCCCGGACGGGAGATGCGAGGACGGGAGAACCGGATGACGCCTCTGGCGTGTCGGGGGCCGTCAGTCGAGGTCGACGTCCACGTCGGCGTCGAGGCGTTCGAACACCGCTTGGAGGTCGAGGTCGGTCTCGATCTCCCGCTTCACCCGTTCGCGTTCGCGGACGGCCGAGGAGTCGGCGTCGTACGCCCTGACGTACTCCGCGCGCGTGTGCTCGTTGAACGCGTGTCGAATCGCGAAGTACCCCTCCGGGACGACGGTGCCACACACCTTACACTGGTGGCGGTCGTGCTCGTTCGTCTGGTGGACGATGGCGGCCTCGACGTCCTCGAAGCGACCCTGACAGCCGTCGACGCCACAGACCCAGCGGCTCATGTTCCCCCACTCGTCAGGCGGGTCGTATAACCGTTTTCCTCGGGTCCCCGACTCTCTCGACGGTCGAGTACCCCACTTCGGCGAACCGTTCGCCGTTCCGAACAGTAACCCCTAAGCGACCGCCTGTCGCAGTGCGGAGCGTGACGAGGTCCACGACGAGCCGCGTCGACGTGCACGTGAAGCTCCTCGACGAGCGCGTCGTCTCGCGTGCGAAGGCCCGCGGTCTCGACGTGCTCGTCTACGCGCCGCACTTCGTCCGACTGCCCGACATCCGGGAGGCGGCCGCCCGCTTCACCGACGACGACCTCCTCGTGGTGCCCGCCCGCGAGGTGTTCACCGGCTCGTGGCGCGACCGCAAGCACGTCCTCGCCGTCGGCCTCGACGACCCGGTGCCGGACTTCATCGAACTGGACGCCGCGCTGGCGGAGTTCGAGCGGCAGGGCGCCGCGACGCTGGTCCCCCACCCGGAGTTCCTAAACGTGAGCCTCTCGCGCGCGGACGTGGCGGCCCACGCGGACGTCATCGACGCCGTCGAGGTGTACAACGCCAAGTGCCAGTTCCGGGCGAACCGCCGCGCGCTGTCGGTCGCCCGCGACGTGGGGCTCCCCGGCTTCGGCTCCTCGTACGCCCACCTCCGCTCGACCGTCGGCGAGGCGTGGACCGAGTTCGACCGCGCCATCGACACCGTGGCCGACCTCGTCTCGGCGCTCCGCGAGGGTGCCGACCGTCGCGTCGTCAGGCGCTCGGGCGCGAGCCACCGTCTCCGGAGTCTCCTCGAGTTCGCCCACCTCGGCTACGAGAACTCGTGGGGGAAGCTCGACCGCCTCTTTCTCTCCGGGATGGAGCCGACCCACCCGCGCCACGTCGCCTACGAGAACCGCTTCGACGACGTGGCGAGCTACTGACTACCCACTCACTACACGCCGACCGCACCGACCGCCGCGAGCGCCTGCTGGGTCGCGTCGAGGGGAAGGACGTAGTAGTGGACGAACGCGAAGGCGAGGACCTCGACGACCGTCACGGCGAACGTCACCGCGTCGGCCCAGTTGCTGCTCACCGGCACCCCGAACGGGAGGCTGTACTCCTTCTCCAGCGGGTAGAACAGGGCGATACCGCGTCTGCTCCCGAGCAGGTCGAGCACGTAGTGGGTGAGCACGCCGACCCAGACGTACTGGAGGTTGCCGAAGACGACCGGGTACGCGAGGAAGATTCCCAGCACGAGCAGGTTGTGGAGCGTCTTCCGGTGCTTGCCGAACGCCGTGTCCACGTCCGGGAACAACGCACCGAGGACGATGGGCACCGAAATCTCGGCGATTGTCACGAACGTCGGCGTGTCGCCGCTCGGCTCCAGCACGTAGCCGATGCCGACCGCCAGGAGCACCGCGTTCAGCACGTGACCGCGCTTGTTCATCTTCTCGGGACTCTCGGGGGAGGTGGTACAAACGTTTCGAGTCGCCGTCCCGCGTTCAGGACCGTTTTTCGACCCTCTCCAGCAGGGTCTCGAGCGCCCCGCGCGCTATCCGCTCTTTCACCTCGACCCGCGAGCCGTCGTGCTCGTGGCGTTCGACGCGCGAGAACGACTCGCCGGACCCCCACGGCGCGGCGTAGGCGACGCCGACGAAGACGGTGCCGACGGGCTTCTCGCCGCTTCCTCCGTCGGGGCCGGCGATGCCGGTCGTCGCCAACCCCCAGGTCGTATCGGCCACGTCGCGCACGCCGCGCGCCATCGCCCCGGCGACCGGTTCGCTGACGGCGCCGTGGGCGTCGAGGGCCTCCCGCGGGACCGCGAGTTGCGCGCGCTTGGCGTCGTAGGAGTAGGTGACCAGCGAGCGGTCGAAGTAGTCGCTGGAGCCGGGGACGTCGGTGAGCAGGGAGCCGACGAGGCCGCCGGTGCAGGACTCGGCGACCGCGACGGTGGCGTTCGATTCTCGTAACGCGTCGCCGACTCGCTCCTCTATCGGGGGGTCGTCCGCGAACTCTCTCATGGGTCGTGGTTCGGGTGAGTGGTGTATGAAGGTGCGGCGTGAATCGTGCGAATCCGAGTCGTCGTGGCGGGGGTCCACGGTCACAGTGACCTTCGGAAGCCCCCGACGTCTCGGCTCCGCTGACTCGCTGCGCGCCTCGCCTCGTTCGCTACGCTCACTCGGCTGTGGTGCTTGCGTCGTCGGAGTCGCCGAGACGCCGGCCCCTTCCGGAGTCCCACCCACCGGCTGGTCGGCTCGCGTCGTTCGGTGAAAAGCAGACCCGTCGAGGCGGCGGCGGACCCCGAAGGCTCAGAGACCCGGAATCGTCTCCAACTCGCCCGCCTGCACCCCCCAGAGGTCGGCGTAGAGGCCGTCCTCCGCCAGCAGTTCGTCGTGGCTCCCGCGCTCGACGACGCGGCCGTCCTCGACGACGAGGATGGTGTCCGCGTCCTTGACCGTGGAGAGGCGGTGGGCGATGGCGAGCGTCGTGCGGTTCTCGGTGAGACGGTCCAAACTCTCCTGGATGCGCATCTCCGTCTCGGTGTCCACGTCGCTCGTGGCCTCGTCCAGAATCAGGAGTTCCGGGTCCTGCAGGAGGATGCGCGCGATGCCGACGCGCTGGCGCTGGCCGCCGGAGAGTTTGACGCCGCGCTCGCCGACCTCGGTGTCGTAGCCGTCGTCGAGGTCGGTGATGAACTCGTGAGCCTGTGCGGCCTTCGCGGCTCGGACGACCTCGTCCTCCGTGGCGTCGAAAGAGCCGTACCGCAGGTTCTCGGCCACCGTGCCGGCGAAGAGGAACGTCTCCTGGCTCACGTAGCCGACGTGTCGACGGAGGCTCCCGAGGTTCACCTCGGCGATGTCCTGGCCGTCGACGCGAATGCTCCCGTCGTCAACATCGTAGAACCGGAGCAGGAGCTTCAGGAGCGTGGACTTCCCGGCGCCGGTCGGCCCGACGAGCGCCAGGGTGTCGCCGCCGGGGAGGTCGAAGGACACGTCGTCGACGACGGGGTCCTCGACCTCGGCGGCGTCGCCCTCGTAGGTGAAGCGCACGCCGTCGTACTCCACGCGGCCCTCGTCGACGACGAGGTCGGGAGCGTCCTCGTCCTGCGCGAGGTTCCCGGGCTCGTCCATCAGCCCGAAGATTCGCTCCGAGGAGGCCACGGCCTGCTGGTACATGTTCACCAGTTCGCCGAACTGCGCCAGCGGCCAGATGAACCGCTGGGAGAGGAAGACGAACGCGACGAACTCCCCGGCCGAGAGGTCCCCGGAGAAGAACAGCGGCGGGCCGCTGAACACCCAGAGACCCCCCAGGGCGTAGGTGAGGACGAACCCGATACCGGCCGTCAGCCGCAGGCCGGGGAAGAAGGTGATACGGGTCTTGATGGCCTTCCAGTTCGTGTCGTAGTACTCCCCGGAGGAGTCCTCGACGCGGTCGAACTCGTATCCCTCGGCGTTCGACGCCTTGATGACCTCGATGCCGCCGAGGTTGTTCTCCAGCCTGGAGTTGAGCCGACCGACCGTCGAGCGGACCTCGGCGTACATCGGCTGGATGCGCTGGACGAACTTGTGGGTGAAGACGCCGACGACCGGCACCGTCACCATCGTGACGACGGCCAACTGCGGATTCAGGTAGAACAGGAACCCGACGACGCCGACGACGGTCGTGGCAATCATCGACGCGACGAACAGCCCGCCGTTGAGGAACTGCTCCAGTCGGTTGACGTCGTTGTTCAGGATACTCATCAGCTCGCCGGTCTGCTTGTCGGCGAAGAAGCCGAGGTCGAGGCGCTGCATCGCGCCGTAGGTGTCGACGCGCACCTGGTGCTGGATGGACTGGGCGAACTCGTTCAGGCCCCAGCCCTTCACCCACGTAAAAATCGCACTGCCGGCGAAGGTCACCGCGATGACGGCCGCGGAGAACCAGAACTGGCCGACGGGGCTCGCCGGGACCAGCCAGTCCGGCACCAGCGGGAGCGAGAACGGCTGCGGCGGGCCGGTGAAGAACGCGTCGACGGCCGCGCCGAGCACGAACGGCGGCACGAGCGCGAGCACGTGGGCGCCGACGCTGGCGAGCAGCCCCACCGTGAGCGGGAGCCAATTCTCCCGGCCGTACTCGTCGAACAGCCGGCGCATGGGTTGGTCGACGCGGGCGCGTTGGTCTTCGAACGTGTCGTCGTCGTCGTCGGGCGTGTGGTGTGACATCCGTGTCTGTGGTCTGCGTGTCGTGGGCGGTCTGTGGGCGGTCCGCGGTCGTGCCCCCGACGGCTCGGGAGGGACCGCGGCGGAGCGGCGGCGAGGGTCGGTCGATACGTTCCGACGGGTGCGACCGCGGGCGTCGGCGCTGGTCGGTCGGTGGCGGTCGACGCCCCGGCGCCGCCGCTCCGGCGGGGGAGACGGCCGACTCGGCCGCGGAGCGGTGCGGGTGACGGCGACAGAAATCAGGCGAGTCGAGTCATCGGTCGTCCTCTCCCGACTCGTATCACGGGTAGAACATAACGGTTCCGACGGTGTGACACGGACCCCCGTGGGGAAAGGCACAGGTAGTCGGCGCCAGCAGTCACCACATGGAGTACGACGAGCCCCTGTTCTTTCGCGTGATGCAGTACGCGGCCCGGGCCGACCGCGACGTCGTCGACATGGTCAGCGGCAACCCCGACTGGGACGCCCCGCCAGCCCTCCGCGACGGTCTCCACGAGTACGCCGACGCACCGACCGAGGCGTTTCAGTACCCGCCGAGCGAGGGGCTCCGTGGCCTGCGCGAGGAGATCGCCGAGCGCCGCAACGTCGACGCGGCGCAGGTCGTCGTCACCGTCGGCACCGCCGAGGCGAACTACCTCGCGATGGCTCGCGCGCTCGAACGCGACGCCGGCGACGAGGTGATTCTGACCGACCCCGTCTACCCCTACTACCCCGGCAAGACCTCGATGCTCGGCGGCCGCGCGACGTTCGTCCCCGTCGACGACCGCGGTCGACTCGACGCCGCCGACGTGCGCGAGGTCGCCAGCGAGGACACCGCCTGCATCGTCGTCAACACCCCCAACAACCCGACGGGCGCGGTGTACGGTCCCGACACGATGCGCGAACTCGCGGACGTCGCAGAGGAGTATGACGCCCTGCTCGTCGCCGACGAGGTGTACGACCACTTCGATTACTCCGGCCGGTTCGAGTCCGCCCTCTCCGTCGACTCCGACCACCGAGTCGTCACCAGTGGCTTCTCGAAGTCGATGGCGATTACGGGCTTCCGCGTCGGGTACGCTGTCTTCCCCCACGACCTCGTCGAGGCAGCCAAGACCCGGCACATGCTGGTCAACATCTCGGCCAGCCGCCCGGCTCAGCAGGCCGTGCTCGACGCCCTCCAGGGGACGCCCGCCGAGTACTACGAGGAGACCCGCGACATGCTCCGCGAGCGCATCGACGCCTTCACCGACGCGCTCGACGCCGCCGGCGCCGAGTACACCACGCCGGACGGTGCGTTCTACGTCATGGCCCGCTTCGACGGGTTCCCCGGCACGATGGAGAACGTACAGCGCCTCATCGACGAGGCGGGCGTCGCCGGCATGCCCGGCGAGGCGTTCGGCGAATCGCGCTCGGACTGGCTCCGCTTCGCGCTGGTCACCCCCCGCGCCGACGAGGCCGCCGAACGGTTGGCGGACTACTTCTGAACGGCGGACGAATCGGCGCGACCCCCGGATTTCCGCCGAACGACGCTCGGTTCGACAGACAACGGGGTGGGACTCCGGAAGGGGCCGGACGCGCCGGGAAGCACGACGTTCACGAGAGCGTTGCTCTCGTGAGCCAACCAGAACGCGGAGCGTTCTGGTGACGACGCAAGCACCGCAGGCGCGAACGAAGTGAGCGACGAGGAGCACAGCGAGGCGCGCGACTGGCGCGTCCGGGGGCTTCCGAAGGTGGTCGTAGCTACACAAATGCTGGACGAGGCCGTCCACACCACCGTTCCGGAAAAGTCGGTACGCTCAAGCACCGAATACACGACCCACAAACAGAACGCGATGCGCGTCCTGAACTACCTCGAACTCGCCTCGCAGTTGGAGCGAAGCGGCATCGGCACCTCCACCGACCAGCAGCGCGCGGCGCTCGCGTCGGTCGAGGGCGTCGAGGTCGTCACCTCGCCGTGGCGCGGCGGCGACCCGGTTCGGGGCGCCGCGACGGGGCTCTTCGGCGGGGGCGGAGCGGTCGTCGACTACGACGTGGCCCACTGCAACCTCATCGGCCCCGGCTCCCTCACCGTGGCCCGGCACGCCGCCCTCCACGACCGGCCGCTGGTGCTCCACGCACACGTGACGCGCGAAGACTTCGCCGAGAGTTTCCGCGGGTCGACCCAGGTCGCCCCGGCGCTCGGGAAGTACCTGAAGTGGTTCTACTCGCAGGCCGACCTCGTGCTCTGTCCGAGCGAGTACACGAAGCGCAACCTCGAAGCGTACCCCGTCGACGCCCCCATCCGCCCGATGAGCAACGGCGTCGACCTCTCGCGGCTGGAGGGGTTCGAGTCCCTCCGCGAGGAGACTCGCGAGCGCTTCGACCTCGACGGGACGGTCGTGTTCGCCGTGGGGAGCGTCTTCGAGCGCAAGGGCCTCACACAGTTCTGTGAACTCGCACAGGACGCCGACCACGACTTCGTCTGGTTCGGCCACGTCGACGACGGGCCACACGCCTCTGCGACCGTCGAGCGCTGGACGGAAAACCCGCCCGAGAACGTCACCTTCTCCGGGTGGATGGACGACCCGCGGGCCGCCTTCGGCGCCGGCGACGTGTTCCTGTTTCCGACGAAGGACGAGAACCAAGGCCTCGTCGTGCTCGAAGCGATGGCCTGCGGGAAGCCGGTCGTGCTCAGCGACATCCCCGTCTTCCGGGAGTACTTTACCGACGGCGAGGACTGCATCCTCTGTTCGACCCACGAGGAGTACCTCGACGCCCTCGACCGCCTCTCCGGCGACCCCGACCTGCGCCGGCGAATCGGCGAGAACGCCCGAGAGACGGCCGCGGAACACTCCCTAGAGCGAGTGGGCGAGCGACTGGTCGAAGCCTACGAGGACGTGCTAGACGGCCGGACGTGACCCGGCACGGTGACCGTCGCCTCCCGACTCACCCGACCTTCACGAACTCCGCCGCGCCGTCCTGCCCGACCGTCACCCGGTATCCCCGGTAGGTGAACACGACTTCCATCTGGGCCTCGGCCTCGGGTGGGTCGGAGAACACGTCGCCGAGAACGCCGTCGATGCGGCTGTATATCGGCGGGAGCGTCCCGGCGTCGACACCCTCCAGGTCGGCGACGACCTCTGCAATCGCCGCTCCAGGACTCTTCTCCTCGGTCGAGAGGCGCCGGCGGACGATTTCGTCGCTGTGTTCCCCCATCGTGCACCGATACGATAGTGACACACAATAGCGTATCTTCAATCAGCCGACAAGACGGAAGCCGGCGTCTCACTCGACCGGCGAGTCCTCGGCCGTGAGGAGCCGGGAGAGTTCGACGAGCAGCAACGCCGACGTCGCCCCGGCGACGAGGCTCAGAGCCGGGACGACCGGGGGTTCGAGTGCGAACAAGGCGGTCCAGACTGCGACCGCGACCACCGCGATGACGGCCACGCGGCCGACGACGCCGATTCGCTCGAACCCCGACTGGAGGTAGCGACCGAGCGTCGACCGCGCGAGGACCGTCCCCGAGACGAGGGTTACGGCGGCGCCGACCGCGACGAAGAGCCAGTCGACGCGGCCCACGCCGTAGAGATACACTCCCGCCGAGAGAAGCGTCAGCGGTCCCGAGAGGGCCGCCGACAGGCGCTGCGGTCTCCACCGTGACCGGTCCGAAGTCGGAGTCACGTTCGTCGAGTCACTCGGGGAACCTGCTGAGGACACGCCGGGCAGTCGTCGGACCGCGGGGAAAGCCGTTCCGCCGCCGACCGACCCCCGGAAGCCGGGGACGAACGACAGCGCCCCCGGCCCCGCCCGCGAGACGGAAGCCATTAAGTCGTTCTCCCAGAACGTAGCGACGATGGACGCGGTCGCGGCATTCACGGACACGTACCTCCCGACGGTCAACGGCGTGTCCTACACGGTACAGACCTGGCGCGACCGGTGGCGGGCCCGCGGCGGTCGGATGGACGTGGTGTACCCCGACGCCGACGGCCACGAGCCGGTCGACGGCGAGTACCCCGTGCGGAGCCTCCCCTTCCCCTTCTACGAGGGGTTTCGGTTCGGCGTCCCCTCGGTCCCCCGTGAGGTCGCGGACGTGGACCTCGTCCACGCCCACACGCCGTTCGCGCTGGGGATGGCGGGGCTCCGGCTCGCCCACCGGGAGGACGTGCCCGTCGTCGCCAACTACCACACGCCGACGGCAGAGTACGCGACGTACCTGACCAGTCGCGACCGCTTCGAGCAGCGAATCGAGGGGTTGAGCGAGCGCTACGAGCGCTGGTTCTTCGACCGGGCCGACGCCGTCCTCGCGCCGAGTAGCTCGACCAAGCGCCACCTACGGGAGGTGGTGGGCGTCGACACGCCGGTCACGGTCGTCTCGAACGGCGTGGACACCGACCGGTTCCGCCCCGTGGAGTCGAGCGAGTTCCGCGCCCGCCACGAGCTCGGATACGGCCCGCTGGTCGGGTACACCGGCCGTCACGGCTACGAGAAGTGTCTCGGCGACGTGGTCGACGCGGTCGCCGAGGCCGACATCGACGCCACGCTCGTCTTCGGCGGCGACGGACCCGCGCGCGCCGGTCTCGAAGCCCGCGCCGAGAAGCGCGGCGTCGACGCCCGCTTCCTCGGCTTCCTCGACCGGGAGGAACTCCCGGCGTTCTACGCCGCCCTCGACGCCTTCCTCTTTCCCAGCCCGGTCGAGACCCAGGGCCTCGTCGCGCTGGAGGCGAACGCCTGCGGGACCCCCGTCGTCGGCGTCGACAGCGGCGCC
The DNA here is from genome assembly GCF_026586625.1 of Halobium salinum. Classification (GTDB taxonomy): domain Archaea; phylum Halobacteriota; class Halobacteria; order Halobacteriales; family Haloferacaceae; genus Halobium; species Halobium salinum. The sequence goes on from NZ_JAODIW010000010.1 coordinate 435,099, forward strand.
CTCGCCGACACGGTCGTCGACGGCGTCACCGGCTACCACTACGACCAGGGGGACGTGGCGGGGTTCGCGGACGCCATCGAGCGCACCCTCGGCGAACGCGAGGCGCTCCGGGAGTCCTGTCTCGCCCGCCGCGAGGAACTCAGCGTCGACCGTGCCGTGGACGACCTCGCGGCGGTGTACGAGTCGGTTCGGTGAGGGTCACGGCGGGTCCCCGGTTCGCCGAGGGTCACCGCGGAGTCCTCGGTTCGTCGAGGCCACGGCGGGCCTGCCGGTTCGTTGTCGAGCCGCCGTCCCGCACGCGACGCAGACGACACAGACGACGCAGACGGCTCAGACGACCCACTCCCGTAGCGAGACCCGACGTCGGTCGCCGTCGACGGCGACGTACCACGACCGACCGCCGGAGCGCGGCAGCGCCTTCGACGCCGGGAGCGACTTCCGGAGCGCCGTCGTCTCCGACTCGGGTTCGTCGCAGTCGCGGTACCCGTCCTCGGCCACGGCGCGCTCGACGGCTCGGCGGGCCGGCGGCGACAGCGCCGATTCGGCGAAGAGATACTGTTCCGCCGCCCACGACCGGAACGCGCCGGCGTCGGGGGCGACTTCCCTGGTCGTGAATCGGTAAGTCCGCCGGGTCATCGAGTCCTCGCGACCCACCTCGACCTCGTACTCGCGACCCTTCCACCGGACCCAGCCACCGCCCTCGGCGACGAGGGTCGAGTCCTCGACGTTCGGGAACGGCGCGGGCGAGTCGGTCGCCGACAGCCCCTCCCGCGGGTGGCCGCCGGGTCGGCTCCCGACGGGGCCGAACACGAGGTAGTCGAGCGCGACCCGGTCCGGTTCGGGTAACTCGTCGTACTCGAACACCGTCGCGTTCGCGGGCGCGGTCCGCTCGCGCGACCAGGAGAGGTCGACCCGACGGGCCGGCACCGTCTCGCTGTCCGTAATCGACCCCGACCCGCGGTAGAACGCGCCGTCGTGTTCGAACAGCGTCCCGTCCTCGACCGGCTGGCGGCCGTAACTCGACACGTCGTGTCCGCCCGTCTCGACCGCCGCGACGAGGATTCGGCGTCGCTCGTCGGTCAGCGGCGTCGGCAGGTCCTCGACCGGGGCGAACGGAGCGATTTCGACGTCGACGCCGCGGGTGCAGTCGTCGGTCGACCTGCGAGCGGGTTCGTCTTCGGTGGTCTCGGTCCCAGTCGGGTCGGTCTCCGACTCTCGGTCGGTCGGGTCGGCGTTCGTCGCGCCGAGACAGCCGACGGAGAGGGCCGACGCGCCGGCGGCGAGGAGGGCTCGTCTGGAGGACGGCATGGCTCGCCGTCGTGACGGACCCGACATATGTCTTGTGCGGAACGGCGTGGTCGTGTATCGTCACGGAGGACGGCGGTGTCGGGACCGAATCGGTGAATCGGAAGTCCCACTCAACTACGGTCAGTGGGCGGTCGCTCTCACGTCCCAGCCCGGTGAGACGTCTAACTACACACCACCAACGGCGTGCTGGCGGCTGGACAGAGGTGGAAGCAACAGAAGTCGGGGGTCGGCGACCCCAGGCGTCGTCAGTCGCGGTCTTCGAGCGCGTCGGCGATGCGCTTCAGCGCGCGGGTCTGGTCGCGCATCTCGTCGCGCATCTGTCGGACCTCGCGGACGAGTTCCTCGTTGCTCGCGCTCTCGCTCTCGCCGCGACCGCCGGCCGCACCGGGCGGGCCGCCGGGGCCGGCGCCCGGACCGCCGCCGCCCATCATCCCGCTCATCATCTGTGCGAAGGGGTTGCCGCCGCCGCCCCCGCCGCCCATGCCGCCGGGCGGGCCGCCGCCCATCCCACCCGGGCCCGGCGGGGCGCCGCCCTCGCCCTCCTCGCGTTCCTGCTCGCGTCGCTCACGGATTTCCTCCACGCGCTCGCGGAAGGACTTCTCCTCGCCCTCGCTCTCGTCGCCGTTCTCGGCGTCCGCCCCCTCGTCGGGGGTCGGAATCGAGTCGTCGTTCTCGTCTGCGTCTTCCGGCATGGGTCCCGTTTCGCGGGCCTCGCCGAAAAGGGTTGTTCATCGGAGGGCGAATTCACCTCTCGTCCCGCTGCAGCTCTCGGGTCGGGGGCCGGTGTACCTTTGAGCACCCCGCTCGTCATCTCCGGCCGGATGTTCTTCTTGCTCTCGAAGGTCGCGGTGTGGCTGGTGTTCTGGACGCTCCGGTACGTCCCCATCGTCGGCGTCCGGTTCTCCGACGCCTACGGCGAGCGGGTGTTCAGCCCCGTCGCCGACGACATCGAGGTCCTGTCGGTCGAGGCGGTCGACCCCGAGGGGCACGAAGGGACCGAACTCCGCTTCACCATCGAGAACGACTCGTGGGTCGACATCGACGTGGACGGTCTCGACGTGCGGGTCGGGCGCTCGGAGGACGGCGCGACGATTCGGAACATCTCGTGGGCGCCCGCCTTCGAGAAGCCGCCGAAGAACGTCGACCCGGCGCGCGTCCCGGCCGACGGCGAGGGGGTCGTGACGGTCGAGTTCTTCGACTCCGAGGTCGACCGCGCCGCGGCGGACGGGACGGAGCTCTGTGTCGACGGCTCCTTCGTCTTCGAGTACTCCTTCGAGGTCCGGGGTCACCGCCTCTCCTTCGGCGACCGGAGCCACGACCTGCCGGCGACGACGGTGACGCGGTGAGCGTGTGACTGTCGAGTCGACTACCCGAACGCGCCGAGGCTGGACTGGAGGTCGCGCTCGCTCGGCCCCGCCTCGACCTCGTAGCCCACGAGGTCCCGCACGTCGACGGCGTAGGTGGTCCCGCCGCGGTCGAGTACGAGCAGTCGGCCCTTCGTCCCCCGGACGGTGCCGCTGGCGATGGTCTCCGCGACCGGGCGGTCCGCGAGGTCGAGACCGTAGTCGAACGTGAACGTCTCGATGGGGTCGAACCCGTCGAGCAGTGACTCCCACGCCGCGTCGTCGACGGTCGAGCCGAGCCCGTCGCGCTTGGTCGGGACGCGGACGGCGTCCGAAATCGACTCGGCGATGCCGGCCTCGATTTCGCGAGCGATACGGCCGTTGGCGACGGTTCTGACGTGCGCCCCGCGGTCGGCCCCCTGCTCACGGAGGCGGGTCTCGAGGCGCCACAGCTTCGTCACGCCCACCTTGAACCGGTCGGGCGCGAAAGCGGCGAGGTACACCGCGTGGTCGTCGTAGCAGTCCATCGTGTCCTTCAGACACGTTCCCGTGCAGCGGGCACACACCCACGTGCTCCGGTGGTCGCGGCAGTACGGCGCGTCCGTCGCGTCGCAGGCGACGTGGCCGGCGTCGGTGAACGTCCCGGCACAGCGGCGCGTCCCGAGGGAGTAGGCGAGTTCGGCGCCGGGGTCGAGCGGGACGTAGGCCACGTCGTCGACGCCGGCGGTCCAGTGGTCGGCGGGGGTGTCGCCTCCCTCGTCACTCCCCCCGTCGGCGACGCCGCTCAGCAACAGTCCGGCGTCCGCCCCGCTGTCGTACCCGACGATTTGCACGAAGTTCGGTAGTAGGGCGAGCGCGAAAAGGGTGTCCTTCGCGGCGTAGTGAGGCTCCTGAGGAAGCCAAAGATATTAAAAATAATTTAATTTGGAAAGATTTAAACACGACGTGCCTGATTATCGCACGTCATGGGAGACAAAACCAATGACACGAGTCGGCGTAACGTACTTCGAGTCGTCGGTGGCGCCGTCGGGACCGCGGGCGTCTCCGGGTTGGCGTCGGCGAAGCCCTCGGACGAACTCGAGGTGAACGTCGGGTTCTCCACACCGGCCGGGCGTCGGGCCGCGGAGCAGGCTGCCACCGACGTGAAGCGAACGTTCGCCTTCGACGCGCTGACCATGACGGCCCCCGCAGAGGCGCTGAAGGGACTCCGCAAGAACCCGAACGTCAGATACGTCGAGGAGAACGGAACGATGGAAGCGCTCGCGCAGTCGACGCCGTGGGGAGTCGACCGCGTCGACGCCGAGGTCGCCCACGCCAGCGGCGAGCAGGGGACCGGCGCCGACGTGGCGATTCTCGACAGCGGTATCGACTCCGACCATCCCGACCTCCAATCGAACCTCGGCGCCGGGAAGGCGTTCGTCGACTGTGGCACCGGCGGGTTCACCGGGTCGTGTGCGTTCTACGGCAACGGCAACGCCTGTAACGAGCCGTGGGACGACGACAACGACCACGGCACCCACTGTGCCGGCATCGCGAGCGCCGCCGACAACTCGCAGGGCGTGGTCGGCGTCTCCACCGACAACACGCTCCACGCCGTCAAAGTGCTCGACTGCGCCGGCTCCGGGTCGTTCTCCGACATCGCCGCCGGCGTCGAGTACACTGCGGACCAGGGGTGGGACGTTGGGAGCATGAGCCTCGGCGGGAGTTCGAGTTCGCAGGTGCTGAAGGACGCCTGCCAGTACGCCGTCGACAACGGCGTGTTCCTCGTCGCCGCCGCCGGCAACTCCGGGCCCTGTACGGACTGCGTCGGCTACCCCGCCGCTTACGACACCGTCATGGCCGTCAGCTCCACGAACAGCAGCGACGGCCTCTCGGAGTTCTCCTCGCAGGGGCCGGAAATCGAAATCGCCGCGCCGGGGTCGAACATCAACTCCACGGTCCCGGGCGGCTACGCCGAGAAGTCCGGCACCTCGATGGCGTGCCCGCACGTCGCCGGCGCGGCCGGTCAGCTCGCCGCCGACGGGTACACCAACACGGAGATTCGTTCCCGGCTGAAGAACACGGCCGAGGACATCGGCCTCGCCGAGAACGAGTCCGGTGCGGGCCTCCTGGACGCGGCCGCCGCGCTCGGCCTCGACTCCAGCGACAGCACGTAACCCGGCCGACCGTCACCTTTCGTCCTCGGGACGCCCCACCGTCGTCCGGTCTCCTCGACCATCTCGGTCAGTTCTCCGAACTACAGACGTGGAATCTACTGTCTCCCGTAGAGCAACGAATAGCGAACGGGTTTAATCTAAGAACTAATTGGGAAGATTTAACTATTCGTGGCAAATCTTCACGTGCGTCATGGTGCACAACACCACGGGACCATCACGGCGTGACGTACTTCGGGCAACTGGTGGCGCGGTCGCGGCGACCGGGCTGATGGGTGTCGCGACCGCGAAGGAGGGTGAGACGGTCGAACTCAACGTCGGCTTCTCCGGGTCGGCCGGGCGGAGCGCGGCGCGCTCGGCCGCGGACTCCGTGATTCGGGAGTTCGCCTTCGACGCCATTACCATCCGGGCGAGCCCGAAGGCGGCGAAGGGCCTCGAGAACAACCCGAACGTGCGGTACGTCGAGGAGAACGGGACGATGTTCGCGCTGGCGCAGTCGACACCGTGGGGGGTCGACCGCGTCGACGCCGAGGTCGCCCACAGCAACGGGTACACGGGCGCCGGTGCCGACGTCGCCATCATCGACACGGGCATCGACTCCGACCACCCCGACCTCCAGGCGAACCTCGGTTCGGGGAAGTCCTTCGTCCAGTGTAGTACGAAGGGCGGCTGTCGCTACGGGGCGAAGCCGGCCGACAACACCTGCTACCAGTCGTGGGACGACGACAACGACCACGGCACCCACTGCGCCGGCATCGCGAGCGGCGACGACAACTCACAGGGCGTGGTCGGCGTCTCCACCGAAAACACGCTCCACGCCGTCAAGGTGCTGGACAAGTGCGGGTCGGGGTCGTTCTCCGACATCGCCGCCGGCGTCGAGTACACTGCGGACCAGGGGTGGGACGTCGGAAGCCTGAGCCTCGGCGGCAGTTCCGGTTCGCAGACGTTGCGAGACGCGTGTCAGTACGCCGTGAACAACGGCGTGTTCCTCGTGGCCGCCGCCGGCAACTCCGGACCGTGTACGGACTGCGTCGGCTACCCCGCCGCCTACGACACCGTGATGGCCGTCAGCTCCACGAACAGTAGCGACGGTCTCTCGAACTTCTCCTCGCAGGGGCCGGAAATCGAAATCGCCGCGCCGGGGACGGACATCTACTCGACGGTCCCGGGCGGCTACGCCACATTCTCGGGTACGTCGATGGCGTGCCCGCACGTCGCCGGCGCGGCCGGTCAGCTGGCGGCACAGGGGTACACCAACACGGAGATTCGCTCCCGGCTGAAGAACACGGCCGAGGACATCGGTCTCGCCGCCAACGAGTCCGGCGCGGGCCTGCTCGACGACGCCGCGGCGCTCGGTCTCGACTCCAGCGACAGCACGTAGACCGCGTTCCGACCCGACCCGCTCCGACGCTTTCGACCCACGGCCGGACGGAGACGCGCCCGTTCGCCGACGCGGTCGCTCTCGGGGAGCCACACACGTCGAGGAGCGTCGAGCGGGTAGGACGCGACCGGGCGTCGTAGGGGAGACTCCGCGGACCGCCGAGACCCCTATCGGTCCCCGGCGTCCTTGACGTTTCGCGACCCGCAGTCGGGACAGCGGGCCGCAGTCATCTGTGACTTCGGGAGTTCGAACCGCTCGCCACAGGAGACACAGCGGTACGCGAAGGTCTCCTCCGCGGCGGAGGGCGAACGGTCGCCCGATACAGCCTCCGTGACGGTTCCCAGGAGTCCCATCTGTCACGCCTCCGCAGAGCGCTTGCGTGTCCACCCATTTCAACCTTGTTCAGCGCCCCAGAAAATTAAGTCCGTCCGACCCGTCGCCTCGCGTATGCTCACGGGCAGTCTCTCCGCCGAACCGGTCGACGACGCGGTCCGCTTCACACTCGCCGTCGAGAACGACGGCGAGGAGGCGGTGACGCTCTCGTTCAGGGACAGCATGCGTGCCGACTTCGCCGTTCGAGCGGGCGACGACGACGGGGGGACCGAGGTATGGCGCTGGAGCGAGGGACGGATGTTCGCCCAGATGCTCGGTACCGAGACGGTCGGCGCCGGCGAGACGGTGACCTTCGAGGGGACGTGGGACGACCCCGAACCGGGCGAGTACGTCGCCGTCGCCGACCTCGCCGCGAACGACGCCGACGTGTCGGCGGAGGCCGAGTTCTCGGTCTGACGACCCTTCCGCCTACACGAGTTCGTCGACGAGGTCGCGCGCCCCGCGGCGAACGGCCTCGTCGCTGGAGGTCGGCGGCTCCCACCCCAGCGCGGAGAGCTTCTCGACGGAGAGGCGCATCTTCGGTACGTCGCCGGTCCAGCCGCGGTCGCCGCCGGTGTACTCGTACTCCGGACTGAGCCCCATCTCCTCGGCGACGATGTCGGCGATGCGCGTGACGGAAGTGGTCGTTCTGGTGCCGAGATTGAACGTGTTCATCGGCGCGTCGGCGTGGGAAACGACGTGACACATCGCGTCGACGCAGTCCTCGACGTGGAGGTAGGACTTCTCCTGGCGGCCGTCGCCCAGAATCTCCAGCGTCTCGGGGTCCTCCTGCAGCTTCTGGATGAAGTCGGGGACGACGTTACCGCGCTGGTACGGGCCGACGATGTTGGCGAAGCGGTACATCCAGACGGTGAAGTCGTGGGAGTGGGCGTACACCGACACGAGCCCCTCGTCCGCGAGTTTCGAGGCGCCGTAGACGGAGATGGGTTCGAGCGGCGCGTAGTCCTCGGGCGTCGGCATCGGCGCCTCGCCGTACACCGTCGAGGAGGAGGTGAACGCGACGTTGTCGACGCCGACCGCCTTCATCCGTTCGAGGACGTTGTACGTCATCTCCGTGTTCTCCTCGAACAGCCGGCGGGGGTTCGCGTAGTTCGTGTCGGTGTACGCCGCGAAGTGGAAGACTGCGTCGAGGTCTGCCGTGACGACCTCGGCCACGTCGTCGGCGTCGGTCATGTCCGCCTGCACGAACTCGACGCCGTCGGGGACGCGCTCGCGGTCCCCCTTCGAGAGGTCGTCGGCGACGACCACGTCGTTGTCGGCGGCGAGGCGGCCGGCGAGATGCGAGCCGACGAGGCCCGCGCCACCGGTGACGAGGAGCCGCTTGTCGGTGAGTTCCATGCGACCTACTGTTTCGGGCACCGGCAAGTGCGTTCTGGTCCCCTCCACCGGCCGGACGGCCGTCGATGCCGACCCAAACACCCGTCCGACGAACGCTTTACTCCCTGTGTGTCGTACTGTCACTCACGTCACGGACGGTGCGTATCATGCCCTTCACCGAACTCATCGCCGACGTGGAATCCCGTCGGAAGAAACTCAGCGTCTTCACCCACCGACCCGAGGTCGACCTCGGCGAACATCTCGGCTCCCGCCACGTCGAGGTCGAGTTCGAATCGCTCCCCGGCCCCGAGTACGGCGAGTTCGTCGTCGTCAGCGAGGACGGGGAGTACGTCGGGAGCGTCGACCTCGCCGCGCTCGACCGCCTCGTCGACCCCGAAATTCACGACCCCGGCAGCCGCGAACTCGTCGAGGCGGACTTCCGCTACCTCCTCGACATCCTCGACGACACCGTCTTCTCCGCGCTCGACCGCCGGCGCCTGCTCGCGGCCTCCCGGGAGATAGAGGACCGCGCCCTCCGGGTCGGGACGGGGACGCTCGTCGCCGGCTTCCAGCGACTCTCCGTCTTCGAGTCGCAGATGGAGGTGTACCTCAACCTCGCCTCGGCGACGGACCTCGACGTCCACGTCTTCGGCGACGCCGACTGGGAGCCGCCGGAACTGCCGGGAATCACGGTCCACGCGTCCGACGACCCCGACGTGACCGAGACGTGGTTCGTCGCCTTCGACGGCGGCGGCGACCCCTGGTACGAGTGTGCGCTCGTCGCCCGGGAGGTCGGCGACGGCCGCTACGAGGGGTTCTGGACGTACGACCCCTCGCTCGTCGACCGCGTGTTCGAGGAGGCGGGGTTCACCAAGGCGACGCGGGGGCGCTCCGCCGACAGCACCCCCGACGACGCCCACGACTGCTGAGCCCCCTCCTTCCCCCGCTGGTACCGAAGCGAAACCGTCTACCCGGCGCGGGGACGACCGACGCCCATGCAGGACGAACCCGAGGTCGTCGTCCTCCGACTCGGTCACCGGCCGGGCCGGGACGACCGGATGACGACCCACATCGGACTCACGGCGCGTGCCCTCGGCGCGGACCGGGCGGTACTCGTCGGCGACACCACGCAGGCCGCGACGACCGTCCGCGACATCACCGACCGGTTCGGCGGCCCCTTCGAGGTGGAGGTGACCGACTCCTGGCGGCCGCTCCTCCGCGAGTGGACGGGGTCTGTGGTCCACCTGACGATGTACGGCGAGCGCGTCCAGGACGTGGAGGCCGAGGTCCGGGAGGCCCACGCCGACCGCGAGGAGCCGCTGCTCGTCGTCGTCGGCTCCCAGAAGGTCCCCTTCGACGTGTACGAGGCCGCCGACTGGAACGTCGGCGTGACGGGCCAACCTCACTCGGAAGTCGCCGCCCTCGCCGTCTTCCTCGACCGCCTGTTCGAAGGGCGCGAACTGGAGCGGGAGTGGGCGGACGCCGACAGACGGGTAATTCCGAAGGAGACCGGGAAGCAGGTCGAGCGACTGGACGAGGACGGGGGCTCGGAGTCGAGCGACGATTCCTGAAGGCACCACTCGGCGCGCGCCGGCGGCACCTCCGTGTGCCGCCGGTCGTGTGAGGGACCGCGACCGACCTCCGTGTTCTCGTGAGCCGAAGGTGAACGGGAGCCGGCGAGACGAACGGAGCGAGTCCCGCGTTGTCGGCCGGACGGAGGGTGGGGAGGGACGAAGCTGTACGGTGTGGGGCGGGGGCTCTCCGGGGGTCACGTCGGAGAGAACGATACCGACCGCTCTCGTACCGAAATCGTCGAAAAGAGCCGATACGCCCGGACCGACAGCGACTCGGACCGACTACTCGACGCCCAGTTCGTCCAGGAGCGTCGTAGCCGCGGCCTCGGAGGATTCTGGGCCACGAGCCGTGATGAGGTCGCCGTCGACCGTCACGCTCTCGTCCGCGTCGAGTTCGGCGTCCCAGTTCCCGCCGGCGCCGACGACCTCGTCTTCGACCCAGTAGGGGAGCTTCCGCCCGTCGGGCATCCGGTCATACTCGTCGACGATGTCCTCCTCCCACTCGTTCGGGAAGCCGGTAACGTCGCGACCGTTGACGAGGTAGCCGCCCTCGTCGCGGTGGGTGAACCCGAGGATGCCGACCGCGTGACAGACGACCAGCGCCGTCCCCTCGTCGCCGTCGACGGCGTCGGCGAGCAGCTGCCGGGCGTGCGTGTCCTGGTTGATGTCCCACTCGGTGCCGTGACCGCCGGGGAACACGACCGCGTCGTAGTCGTCGGCCGAGACGGTGGCGACCGGGACGGGGTCGTTGAGGTGTTCGTTCGACTCGTGAATCTCTTTCACGCGCTCTGCGGTGTCTTCGCCGACCTCGTCGGGGTCGACCGACCGGTCGTCGATGACCGGCTCGCTCCCGGACGGCGTCGCGACCGTGAGGTCGAAGTCGGCGTCCTCGAGCGCCGTGAGCGGCGTCGTACACTCCTCTCCCCAGTACCCCTCCTCGCTGACGACGAACAGTGCTGATGGCATCGTGGGCGACGATTGGGGCTCGTCGCTCAAGAGGCGTACGGCCCCGGAACCGCTCAGTCCGCCCGCCCTTCGTCCGGGGCCGCCCCGGGCTCCGTCGGCTCCCCGTGGAGGTGACAGGCGGCCTCGTGGCCCGCCGGCGTCGCATCGAGCGGCGGGTCCACCGTCTCACACACCGTCCCGAACGACTCGGCGAGGCGCTCCCTCGCGGTCTCGACCTCCCCGTCTACGAGCGCCGACATCGCGTCCGAGAGCACGCGCTCGGCGTCGTCGTCGCCCAACTCGGCGGGGAGGTCGAACTCCTCGCGGACGGCCGCCGCGACCCGTTCGGGACTCAGCTCCGCGGCCGGGACCCCGTCCGCCTCCGCGGCGGTCTCGCGGACGACCGCGTCGTCGAAGCGTCCGGAGCGGAGTCGGACTCGGAGGTCCATCACACCCCGCCAGACCGACTGCTCGAACTCGTAACCGTCGGGCTGAATTACCTCGGGACAGCGAGTGTGGAACCGACAGCCTGCGGGCGGGTCCGAGGGGTCGGGGACGTCCCCCGTGAGTTCGACCGCCGACCCCCGGCGGTGAGGGTCCGGCCGCGGGATGGAGCCCAGCAGGGCCCGTGTGTAGGGGTGCTGGGGGTCCTCGAACAGCTCGTCGGTCGGAGCGGTCTCGACGATTTCGCCGAGGTACATCACGGCGACGCGGTCACACACCTCGCGGACGACCGCGAGGTCGTGGCTGATGAGGAGGACGCCCAGCCCGAACGCCTCCTGCACGTCGTCGAGCAGGGAGAGAATCTCGGCCTGAATCGACACGTCGAGCGCCGAGACGGGTTCGTCGGCGACGACGAGGCTCGGGTCGACCACCAGTCCACGGGCGAGGCCGACGCGCTGTTTCTGGCCGCCCGACAGCTCGTGGGGGTAGCGGTCGGCGTCGTCCGCCGAGAGGCCGACGCGTTCGAGCACGCCACGGACGATGCGCTCGCGGCGCTCCCCGTCGGTCATCCCGTGGACGACGAGCGGCTCGGCGACCGACTCGCCGATGGTCATCCGGGGGTCGAAGCTGGAGGTCGGGTCCTGGAACACCATCTGGGCGCGCCGACGGAACCGTTTCAGCTCGGCCGCGTCGTACTCGGTGACCTCCTCGCCCTCGAATCGGACCTCGCCGGCCGTCGGCTCTTCGAGCCGCAACAGCGAGGTCGCGGCCGTGGACTTCCCACAGCCGGACTCGCCGACCAGGCCGACCGTCTCGCCGCGACGCACCTCGAAGTCGATTCCGTCGACGGCGCGGACCCGGCCCACCTCCCGGGCCAGCAGCCCTTCCGTGATGGGGTAATGCTTCGTCAGGTTCCGGACCCGGAGGAGCGGGTCGACCGGGCCGGCGGGGTCGGCGAAGTCGGTGGAGTCGGTGTCGGTGGAGTCGGTGGCGCTGGCGGAGTCGGCGGAGTCGACAGCGTCGTGACCGGCACCGCCCGTGTTCGAGGGCTTCCCCCCACCCACGTCGTCAGCCATCGACGACCTCCGACCCGTCGTTCTCCGGGCCGCGACCGTTCGTCACGACCGACTCGTCGTAACCGGGCTGATAGTACACACAGGAGACGGTGTGGTCGGCGTCGCCGGCGGGCACCATCGGCGGCTGGTCGCCGGTCCGGCAGGCCTCGACGGCGTGGGGACAGCGGGCGTGGAACCGACAGCCGTCCGGCGGGTCCGTGGGGTCCGGCAGTCTCCCCCCGATGGCCCGCGCTCCCTCGCCACGGCCGGGGAGACAGTCGAGCAGGGCGCGGGTGTAGGGATGGGAGGGCGAGTCGAACAGTTCGTACACGTCGGCCTCCTCCATGACCTTCCCGGCGTACATCACGACGACGCGGTCCGCGACCTCGGCGACGACCCCGAGGTCGTGGGTGATGAGCAACAGCGCGGTGTCGAACTCCGCTTGGACGTCCCGGAGGAGCCGCAGAATCTGCATCTGGATGGTCACGTCGAGCGCCGTCGTCGGCTCGTCGGCGACGAGCAGGTCGGGTTCGGCGGCGAGCGCCATCGCGATGACGACGCGCTGTTTCATCCCGCCGGAGAACTCGTGGGGGTAGTCGTCGACCCGGACGCTCGCGTCGGGGATGCCGACGCGGTCGAGGAGGTCGACCGCCCGCGCCCTGGCTTCGGACGTCGACACGTCCCGGTGGAGGGTGACGGCCTCGCGAATCTGCCAGCCGACGGAGTAGACGGGGTCGAGCGCGTCCTGCGGGTTCTGGAACACGTGTGCGATGCGGTTCCCCCGGACCGACTCGAGTTCCGACTCGGAGAGCCGCCGCAGGTCCCGCCCGTCGAAACGAATCGTACCGCCGACGACCTCACCAGGTGGCGAGGGGACGAGGCGGGTGAGCGACTCACCGGTGACGGTCTTTCCCGACCCGGACTCGCCGACGACGCAGACGGTCTCCCCGCGGTCGACGCTGAAGCTCACGCCGTCGACGGCGCGGACCGTGCCGCGGTCGGTACGAAAGCGGGTCTCCAGGTCCTCGACGACGAGCAGCGGGTCGCTCATCGGGCGCCACCCCCTCCGCGTGCGAACGGGTGGCGACGCGTGAACGGGTCGCTCACCGGGCGCACACCCGCGTCCCCGTTCGATTGGTGTGGTCGGCGGCGGTCGACTCCCTTCGCGCCGGCGGCCGCGACGGGGTCGACGCCACGACGTTCGTGTACATCCAGCACACGACAGTCGACTGACCGTTCGGACTAAGCGGTTTCGATGACTGAAACGCGCACTTCAGACACACGTAGGGCCGGGTCGCGAGGTGGTCCGGTCGGGACGGTCGCCGACCCGACCGGGGTCGCGGTCGCGGTCGCAGTTATCCGTCGCCGTGCTCGTCGACGATGACGACTTCGCCGTCCTCGACTTTCACGTTGATGAGCGTCTTCACGTCGTAGTCGGTGTCGTCGAGTTCGTTGGGGCCGGCCTTCTTGATGACGGCGACCACGTCGACGAGGTCGGCGCCGATGTGTTCGAGCGCGCCGAGGACGGCCTTCATCGTGCCGCCGGTCGAGAGCACGTCGTCGAGGACGAGCACGCGGTCGCCCTCGTCCACGTCGTTGATGTACATCTCGTTCTCGGAGTAACCCGTCTCCTGGGAGAGCGGCATCTCGCCGTCGAGACCGTACTGACGCTTGCGGATGACGACGAGCGGGATGTCCGTCATCAGCGAGACGGCCGTCGAGATGTGGATACCCATCGCGGCGGGCGTGACGATCTTGTCGACCTCCTCCAACTCGGCCTTGCGGATGATTTTGATGACGATTTCGCGCAGGAGGCCCGGTTCGAGCATGGGGACGCCGTCGCTGATGGGATGGACGAAGTACTGGTACTCGCCTTTCTCGATGATCGGCGCCTCGAGGAGCGACTGCCGCAACTGGTCCATGGCGAGAGTTCCTTCGGACGGGGATAAATGATGGTGGTTCCGGGAGCGTTCGTGGGCGAGTGACACGCCCCGCGCCGGGTGCGGGCCCCGCGGGCGGGGCGGGTCATCGACCCCCGCTCGCTACGTGAGGAGGAACACGCCGACACCGACGGTGACCACCGCCGTCAGCAGGAGGACGCTCGTGCCGATGTCCGCCCGGAGCGACGTCGGGTTCGCACCGTCGCCCCCCGCCGCTCCGTACCGTCCGGTCGCTCGCTCCGCCACGTCGGCGGGGTTCTGGACGGCCCACATCACACCGCCGGTGGCGGCGACGGCCGCGCGGTCGACGGCCGCGTACGTCTCGGTGACCGCGCGGACGACGCCCCGGGTGCCGTAGAAGGCGAGCGGGTTGTAGATAGCGTCGATGTCCGGCACGCGGCCGAGACGGTCGAGCGGCCGCTTGAGAACGGCGAACGCCACGACGCCGAGGACGAACAGGACGAGTCCCTCCACGACGTGACCGACCGTGTACGTCGTGTAGTCGAAGCCGCCCTCGTTGCCGGGGAGGATGGCGAACAGCGCGTTCGGGAACAGCCCGTAGACGACACAGAGGGCGGCGACGCCGACCATCGCGACCGTCTGGAGGCCGTTCGCGTCGCGAACCGGGCCGTCGTAGCTCCCCTCGTAGAAGGCGTACCAGCCCAGTTTGATGAACGAGAGGAACGTCCCGACGCCCCCGGCCAAGAGGAGATACCAGATGACGTCGAGGTGTTTGTAGTGCGCCTCCGCGAGCACCATCCCCTTGCTGACGAAGCCGTTGAACCCGGGGAAGCCGCCGATGGAGAGCGCCGCGACGACGAACGCGACGAACGTGACGGGCATCTTCCGCCAGAGGCCGCCGACGTACTTCAGGCTCTCCTCGCCGGTGCGGTAGATGATGACGCCGACGGTCATGAACAGCAGGCTCTTGTAGAGGATGTGGTTGAACACGTGACCGAACGCGCCCGCCGTCGCCACCGTCGTCCCGATGCCGACGCCCGCGATCATGTAGCCGACCTGCGACTGGATGTGATAGGAGAGGAGTCGTCGCATGTCCTTCTGGAGCACCGCCATCGTCGCCCCGAAGACGGCCATCGCCGCGCCCATGTAGGCTATCCAGAGGTGGCCCTCCGGGAACGCGCGATACATCGCGTAGACGCCGGTCTTCGTCGTGTAGACACAGAGGAAGACGCTGGCCGCGACGTGCGGCCGCGGGTAGGTGTCGGGCAGCCACGCGTGCAGGCCGACGAAGCCGACGTTGACGCCGATGCCGACCGCGGCGAGCGCCAGAATCGCCGGCGCCCCGGGGGCGATGCCCGTCGCGGCGCCGAAGAGGAACGACCCGACTTCGGCGTAGTGCCAGACGATGGCCGCGAGGACGAGACTGCCGCCGATGCCGTGCAGCACGGCGTAGCGGAACCCGGCCCGGACGGCCTTCCCGCCGTAGTCCCAGACCAGCAGCGTGCTCGTGACGGCCATCAGCTCCCAGAAGAACACGAGCGTGAGCCAGTCGCCGGCGAACACCGCGCCGACGCTGGTTCCGGCGTAGGACAGCGCGTAGGCGGTCTGCTTGTTCGACGCGTCGCTCGCGTACGAGTACAGGACCGCGACGGCGCCGATGAAGCCGAAGATGATGCCCATCAGCCGGGAGAAGTCGTCGACGTTGAACAGCGCGACCTCGAAGCCGAACAACTGCGTCACCCAGAAGGTCCCTTCGGGCGCGAGGAACGCGACCGGGACGACGGCGGCCGTCGCCGCGACGCCGAGTGCGTGGCCGGCTCGTCGCGGAACGACCGGCAGCAGTAACGCGGCGACGAGCACGTAGACGAACGGGGGAACCGTCGTCAGCGCGTCGACCGCCATCAGAACACCACCCCCGTCGTCGCGACAGCAGTGGCGGCCGTCGCCGCCCGCACGACCTCCTCGACGATACGGAGGAACACCGCCCGACCGGGGACGACACCGATGGCGATAGAGCCGACGGCGGCGGTCAGAATCGGGCCGAGCATGAACCAGGTGCTCTCCTGCCCGAGCCAGCCGCGACGCTCCCAGCCACCGGCCGGGGCGCCGCCCTCGTGGTGGTGGTGGGCGTCGTGTTCGTGGTCCGCGTCGTTCTCGACCATCTCCTCGGCGCCGTCACCGAGTTCGCCGCCCTGGTCGGTGTGGTCGCTCGGGTTGCGGTCGACCGCGTACTCGCTCTCGGGGTCTGCGGGGCGCTGTGGGCCGCGAGCCTGGACCCCGTCGCCGCTCGCGTGGTCGTCACCGGCGCCGCGGCCGCCGGAGCCGTCGGCGGCGACGTCGGTACGGCCCCCGAGGGGGTACTCGACCAGCGGCTTCCGGTCGTGGCCGTCCGGCGTCTCGTCCTCGAAGAACGCCTGGTAGACCACCGGCCAGAAGTAGGCGATGTTGAGCACGCCGGAGACGAGCAGCGCGACGGTGAAAGCCACCTCGCCGCCCGACGCGGTGCCGATGAGTAGGTAGAACTTGCTGACGAAGCCGGCGACGAGCGGGATTCCGGCCATCCCGGCCGCCGCGACGCCGAAGGCGACCATGGTCAGGGGCATCCGCTTGCCGATGCCGGCCATCTCACTGATGTCGTCGGTGTGGGTCTCGACGTGGATGATGCCCGCACAGAAGAACAGGGTGAGCTTCATGAACGCGTGTGCGGGGATGTGCAACAGCCCGCCGACGAGCGCGTAGCGCGCCGCGTCACCGCCCAGCGAGGCCCCGATGCCGAGGCCGAGGACGATGTACGACAGCTGACTCACCGTCGAGTACGCGAGGCGGCGCTTGAGGTTGTCCTGTCTGAGCGCGATGACGCTCGCCATCAGCAGCGTGAACGCCGCGACGGCCGCCAGCGGGACGCCGACGCCGAGGTTCGAGACGGTCTCGGGGCCGAACACGTCGAGGACGACGCGCGCGATGCCGAAGACGCCGGACTTGACGACGGCCACCGCGTGCAGGAGACCGGAGACGGGCGTCGGGGCGACCATCGCGTCCGGGAGCCAGGAGTGGACGGGCATCAGCGCCGCCTTGACGCCGAAGCCGAGCGCGAGCAGCGCGAACGCTGCGCGGCCGAGCGTCGGGTCCGCGCCGGCCAGTCCCTCGATGCCGCCGGCGGCGAACGACACGTTGCCCGCGAGCACGTAGACCAGGACGGTTCCGGTGAGCACCGCGACGCCGCCGCCGAAGGTGTACGCGAGGTACTTTCGGCCGGCGGCGCGGGCCTCGGCCGTCTCGTCGTGGGTGACGAGCGGGTACGTCGCCACCGTCAGTAGCTCGTAGAAGACGAACAGCACGAGCAGGTTCGAGGCGAACGCGACGCCGACGGCGCTGCTCACGCTGGCGGCGAACGCGGCGAAGTAGCGCGTCTGCGCGTGCTCGTCGAGTCCGCGCATGTACCCGATACTGTAGAAGCTCGTGACGACCCAGAGGAGGCTCGCGAGCAGACCGAACAGCATGCCGAGCGCGTCCGCCCGGAGCGTGAACTCGACGACGTCGCCGCCGAGCGGGACGAACGCTCCCAGCGTGGTGACGTAGGCGTCACCCGCGAGCGTGCGCGGCACCATGCTTGCTACGAGAACGAACGTCGACGCGGCGGCGAGAAGCGTCGCCGCCTCGCGGACGTTCGGTCGCCGGTTCGACGCGTAGATGAACGCGATGGCGACCGCCGGAACGGCGACTGCCGCGAGCGGCCGGAGTGATTGGATATCAGCCATTGTCAGAGCAGGGTTTCGAGGGTGGGTTCAAGCAGCGGTTCGAACGCCGAGACGAGCGGGCCGAGCACGACTGCCAGCAGCGCCGCGACGACGACCACCGCGACCATCCCGACGGAGGGACGACCGAAGCGCTCGTCGTCGGCGGCGAAGGCGTCGTCGTCGTCGCGTCCGAGCGTCGGGGTGTCGTCGCGTCCGAGCGTCGGGTCCTCGTCGTCACCGCCGTCGGCGACGGTGGCCGTGCCCGTCCCGGTCGGCGAGTCGGCGCCGGCGGCCGCACCCGTCCCCGAGCGGAAGTACATCCGCTCGACCAGCCGCAGGAAGTACGCGAGCGTCAGCAGCGTACTCAGGAGGATGACGGCGGCGATGGGCCACAACTGTGACTGAATCGCGCCGAGGGCGATGTACCACTTGCCGACGAAGCCGACCGCCGGCGGCACCCCGACCATCGACAGCGACAGGACGGCGAACGCGGCGCCCAGCAGCGGCGTCCGGGAGCCGAGCCCGTCGAACTCGCCGACGGTCCGCGCCCCGGTGCGCATCGCGATGGCGCCCGCGGCGAGGAAGAGGCCGCCCTTCATCACGGCGTGGCCGACGAGGTGGACGACGCCGCCGGTGACGGCCGCCTCGTTGGCGATGGCGAAGGCGGCGACGACGAGGCCGAACTGCGACACCGAGGAGTACGCGAGCATCCGTTTTATGTCGGTCTGCATCACCGCGAGGAGACTTCCGGCCACGATGCTCACGCCGGCCAGCACGAGCACGAACTCCCGGGCGTAGGCCACCGACGAGAGGAACTCGACGGTGTACACGCTGTAGATGACCCGCGCGAGCGCGTAGGCGGACACCGTCGAGACGAGCGCCGAGATGAGGCCGCTGACGCTGTCGGGGGCGCTCGCGTACGCGTCCGGCTGCCAGGTGTGCAGCGGGTACAGTGCGGTCTTCACGCCCAGACCGACCACGACGAGGGCGAACGACGTCCGCACGAGCGTGGAGCCGTACCCCACCTCGCCGAGTTTCGTGGCGAGGTCGGCCATGTTGAGCGTCCCCGTCGCCACGAACGCGTATCCGATGCCGGCGAGGAACAACGACGCCCCCACGGTGCCGACGAGGAGGTACTTCAGCGCACCGACGGCCGACCGCCCGTCGTCGCCGGTCGCGACCAGGGCGTAGGCGGCGAGACCGGTAATCTCGAGGAACACGTAGAGGTTGAACATGTCCCCCGTGATGCTCATGCCCGAGAGGCCGGCGACGAGCAGCAGGTACCCCGTGTAGAACGCGACCGAGTGAGGGCCGGCGCGGCGCGCGTAGACGAGGACGCCCACGGCCACGACCGCGACGAGGCCGACGACGGCCGCGTTGAACCCGTCGACGACGAGTTCGATGCCGAACGGCGGCCGGAACCCGCCGACGGTGTACCGAAGCGGGTCGGGGGTCGCGTACGCCCGGACGACCAGGTACCCCGTCAGGGCGACGTGGAGGAGGGAGGACGCGAACGCGAGCGGCCACCCCAGCCGGTCGGCGGCGTAGCCGACGACGAGCGTGAGCAGCGCGCCGGCGATGGGCACCGCGACCAGCAGCGGGAGGAGGCTACTCATCGGCGTACGCCTCCCGAAGGCGGCGCTCGTCGAGCGTCCCGTACTGCGCGTAGATGCGGACGATGAGCGCCAGCGCCACCGCCGTGAGGCTCACCCCGACGACGATGGCCGTCAGGATGAGGACGTGCGGTAGCGGGCTGACGTAGGTCACACCGGCCCCGCCGTCGCCGACCAGCGGGGGTGACGCCCCTTCGCGGTAGGCGGCGGTGATGAAGAACAGGAAGATGCCCGTCTGGAAGACGTTCATACCGATGACCTTCTTCACGAGGTTGCGGTTCTCTATCATCATGTACGCACCGACGGGCAGCAGCAGCGCGACGACGACGTAGTTGTAGCGTGTGAGTAGGATGTCGAGTATCATGGTTCGTCCTCCAGGGGCTCTCCGGGGTCGAAACCGACGGCGACGAGGAAGAACAGGCCGACGATGACGCCGGCCACCAGCGCGCCGATGCCGAGTTCGACCAGTTCGATGCCGTACTTGCTCGCGTGCGGAACGGGGTAGGCGGTGTACTGGAGGAACTCCCCGCTCAACGGGAGCGAGCCGACGGCGACCAGGAGGAAGGTGCCGACCCCCGCCGCGACCAGTCCGAGGACGGCGGCCGGGTTCAGCCAGTCGCGGACGGCCCGGATGCCGAACGCGAACGCGAGCAGCAACACGACCGTCCCGGCGATGGCGCCGCCCTGAAACCCGCCCCCCGCGGAGTCGGCGCCGTGGAACATCACGAACAGGCCGAGCGTGAGGATGAACGGCGCCACGGTGCGGACGGTGGTCATGATGATGGTGCTCTCGACGTACGGCGTGCGGTCCTCGGTGTGGACCAGCCCGTCGTTCGGTTCGTCGGCGCTCACGCCATCACCTCCCGGCGCAGCACCATCAGCACCGCGACCACGGCGGAGAACACCACGACGGCCTCCCCGAGGGTGTCGAACCCACGGTACGCTGCCAGCACGGCCGTCACGGCGTTGCCGACCTCGGTCTCCTCGTACGCGTTCTCGAGGTAGTACGAGGTCACCTCGCCGGTCGTGACGGGCGTCTCGGCGCCGATGGCCGGGAGCGCCGGCACCGTCGCCAGCAGGACGGCGGCGAAGGCGACGACGACTACCAGCGACCGAGGGCGGACGTCCTCGAAGGAGGCGTCGCTCTCGGGGCGAACCGTCTTCGCGATGGTCAACAGCAACAGGAGGGTCATCACGCCCGCCCCGACGGCCGCCTCGGTGAGCGCGACGTCGGGCGCCTGGAGAATTACCCAGATGACCGCGATGCCGAGGCTGTACGCCGCGAAAGCGATGATGGCCGAGAGCACGTCGCGCAGCAGCGCCGCGGCCAGCGCACAGCCGATGACGAAGACGAGCACGACCGCCTCGAGGGGGGTCATCGCTCACCCCCCGTGTCGGTTCCCGTCTCGCGGGCGGATTCGGTCCCCGACTCGCGGCCGGAGCCGCCGTCGGTCGCGACCGCACCCGATTCGTCGCCGTCGTCCGCGCCGAAGTCGGAGGGAGACCCCGATTCGCGCTCGGTGTCCTCGACGGTCCACGGCTCGATGCCCTGGTCGAAGGCGGCCCGCGTGATGGCGTGTGCCGCGGTCGGGTTCGTCACGAACATGAACACGAGCAGGAAGACGACCTTCGCCGTCGCGAAGTCCGCGCCGAACACGAGCGCCACGGCGGCGAAGCTGAGCACCGCGCCGAGCGTGTCGCTCTTGGACGCGGCGTGGGCCCGGGTGTAGAGGTCCGGAAGCCTGAGGAGGCCGACGACCGCGACCAACCCGAAGAACACGCCGCCGACGAGCAGGGCGACCACTCCGAGTTCGAGCGGCGTCATATGACGTCACCCCGGTCGACGGTGAACTTCGAGATGGCGATGCTCATCAGGAAGTTCAGGAGGGCGTAGACGAGCGCCACGTCGAGGAAGCCGGACTCGCCGAACGCGGCGGCCAGCAGCGCGAGGATGACGACCGTGTTCGACCCGACGACGTTGACCGCGATGACGCGGTCCTGCATCGTCGGCCCCTTCACCACGCGGTAGAGCACGACGACGGCGAACACGACGAACGCCGCGGCGGCGCCGACGAGCGCGTCGGAGAGGAACGGCGTGACCTCGGTCATTCCTCCGCCTCCTCCGCGCTCGACGTGCTGCCGGCGCGGGCTTCCTGCTCCGAGCGGACCTCCTCGGCGCCGGCCGTCGCGTCGCGCTCCTTCGGGCTGGGGATGCTCGCCGCCTCCCGGCCGTAGAAGACGAAGCGGACGGCGCGTTCGAGCGCGCCGTCGAACAGGTCGTCGCGCGAGGAGTCGGTGAGCGCGTGGATGTAGAACTCCCGCTGGCTCACCTCGACGGTGAGCGTTCCCGGCGTGAGGGTGATGCTGTTGGCGAGCGTCGTCGCCGGCAGGTCACCCCACACCGCGGCCTCGAACTGCACCATCTTCGGGTCGATGGGGAGCCGCGGGTGGAGGATGACGTACGCGAGCGAGACGTTCGCCTTCGCGATCTCCCAGAGGAGGTACGGCGTGTACACGGCCAGCCGGGCCAGTTCGCCCGGGAGCCGGCGGAAGTCCGGCTCCCCCTTCAGCACGACCGTCCCCAACACCGCCGTGACGACGCCGGCGCTTATCGCCCCGGTCACGACGTCGAACAGCCCGCTGAACCCGCCGAGGGCGAGGTAGAACAGGTACGAGGTGCCGAAGACGAGCAGGTACTTCGGCAGGCTCTCGCGTCCGACGAGCGCCCCTCGACGGGTTGCCCGCTCGACGGGCGCCTCCTCGACCGCCAGGTCGGACTTCGTCAGTTCGTACTCCAGTGGCCGCAGCATCGGCGCGTTCCCGCCGGGCTGGTACTCCGGGTCGACGACGACGCGCTCGAGGTCGTGTTCGCGCGCGTAACCGAGGAGAACCCGGGCGAAGTCCGCCGGACTGAACAGGTACTCGTCCGCACCGACGACCGCCGTCTCGACCGAGACGGCCGACGTCGCCGGCTCCTCGTCCTCTTCGTCGACGCCGAGGTCCTCGGCGGCCCACCGCTCGACGCGGCCGAGCAGCTCCTCGGCCTGTTCGAACTTTTCGACTCGCGTCGGCTCTACCGCCCGCCACAGCGCCGGATAGACGAAGTGGACGACTGCGTGCTCGCCCGACTCCTCGGCGCTCTCGCGGGCCGACCGAACGGCGTAGGCGACCGTCTTCCGGAGCGTCGACGACTCGCCGACCGGAACGAGGACGCGCACGCCCGCGTCAGTTCCCACGGTCCTTCCACCCCGTTCGACGACGGGAGGCAGGCCAACAGTCGCTCGTGCGTGTTCGACCCCTCATGCTAGCAATCGTCTGAAGCGAGTAGCTGTTGACGCAAAACTATTCTTATCTCGTTCGTCCCCGACGTGTCCGGTTCCGACGCCGGATAGTCGCCGAAAACGGCCGTCAGAGTCCGTTTCGGTTCGACCCCGGCAAATACTGTCGGCGGGTTCGCGTCGCTCGTCACAGAGTTCGTCTCACGCGTCGCCGAGTTCGTCGCCGGTGGCGACCGACCCGGTCAGTTCGAGGTAGTCCGGCGACAGCGACACCTCCTCGCGGTCGACGCGCGCCTTCACGGCCTCGCTGTAGTCCGAGTACACGTCGAGGTACTTCGGGCGGGTCGGCGAGTCGAGCCAGAACCGCGAGGTGAGCGTCACCCCCGCCGCGGTCACCTCGTCGACCGTGACGGTCGGCGACGGCTCCCGGAGGATGCGGTCGTCGGTTCGCGTCGCGTCGAGCAGGGCCTCGCGCATCGCGTCCACGTCTCCGGCGAGGTCGACGCTGTAGGGCACGTCGATGCGCAGGCGGTCCTTGACCGCGTGGTTCGTCACGACGGTGTTGGCGAGCGTCGAGTTCGGCACCGTGATGAGTTCGTTGCGGAAGGTCCGGACCCTCGTCGCCCGGAAGGAGATGTCCTCGATGATTCCCTCCTTCGACCCCCAGGCTATCCAGTCGCCGATGTTGAACTTCGGGTCGGTGATGATGAACAGCCCGCCGACGAGGTTGCCCACTACGTCCCGGGAGGCGAACCCGACCGCGAGCGTCAGCGCCGCGGCCAGCCCGCCGGTCACCGAGAGCAGCGTCTCCAGTCGCGCGAAGAACATCGCGGCGAAGAACGCGACGAAGACGACCGCGACGCGTACGGCCTTCGACGCCGGATTGCGAACCGTCGGCGTCACCCGCCGCGCCCTGAGCGCCCGGTCGGCGACCGGGACCGCGACGAGCCGTCCGACCAGATAGACGAACGTGAAGGCGACCACGAACACCGCGAGTTTCGTGAGGAAGGCGCCGTAGTCGACGCGAACGAGGAGCTCTTCGGCCGTCGGGACGCCGGAGCCGGTCTGCATCAGGCGCCGTCACCTCGTCGTGTCGGAGTCGGCGGGCGGTGGTGGTGGTCGCACATGCGACCGACTGCGACCGGTCGGGAGGTATCGGTGTCGGCCGCCGCGGACCACCCCTCGACGTCCGGGGCGTGCCCTCACTCCTCCGCGACCGCCATCAGTCGGTCGGCGGTCGGGAAGCGCCGACGAAACCCGCGTAGACCGCACACCGGGACCGAATCGGGGTCTCAACCCAGTTCGACCGCCAGCTCCTCGGCCACCCGCCCACCGAGCGCCGCTTTCGACCCCTCGAACTCGCTCGTCGCTCCCGAGCGGACGACCAGCGCCCGGGTGCCGTCGTCGCCCATCACGGAGGCGTCGTTGGCGACGACGAACGCGAGTCCCACGCGGGACAGCAGTTCACGAGCTTTTCCGACCATCGCTTCGTCGTCGCCGCCGCTCTCGGCTTTGAAGCCGACGATGGGGAGGTCGGGGCGGGCCTCCCGAATCGTGTCGACGAGCTTCGGGACGCGTTCGAGTTCGAGGGTGAGTCGGTCCTGTCCGGAGCGAATCTTCTCCGGGGCGGCCTCGACGGTGTAGTCGGAGATAGCCGCCGCCGAGACGAGCGCGTCGGCGCCGGCACAGGTCTCCTCGCAGGCGGCGAGCATCTCGGCGGCGCTCTCGACTCGGCGGGTGTCCGCGTAGTGGACCGCCGGCCCGTCGTGGACCAGCACGACCTCGGCGCCGCGGACGTGACAGGCACGGGCGACGGCTCGGCCCGTCTTCCCCGACGCGCGGTTCGAGAGCGTGCGGATGGGGTCGATTCGCTCGCTCGTCGCGCCGCTGGTGACGACGACGCGCCTGCCCGCGAGGGACTGCTCGGTCGTCGCGCGGGCGACGCCGGTGACGATGGCCGCCTCGGTCGCGATTTTGGCCTTCCCCTCCTCGATGCGCGGGTCGACGAAGTCGACCCCCCAGGACTCCACCGTCGCGATGGCCTCCGCGACGCCCGGGTGGTCGTACATCGGCTCGTGCATCGCCGGCGCGACGACGACTGGAATCCCGGCGCCGAGGGCGGTGGTGGCGCAGGTCGTGACGGGCGTGTCGTCGACTGCGGCGGCGACCTTCCCGACGGTGTTGGCCGTGGCGGGGGCGAGCAGGAGCACGTCCGCCCACCCCTCCCGACCGCAGAGTTCGACGTGTTCGACGCGACCCGTTATCTCGGTGACCACGTCGTTCTCGGTGGCGAACTCGAGCGACCAGGGGTGGACGATGCCCCGCGCGCTCCCGGTCATCACCGCGCGGACCGACGCCCCCTGCCGGCGGAGTTCGTGGGCCAGTTCGACGGTCTTCACCGCCGCGATGGAGCCGGAGACGCCGAGCGCGACGTTGACACCTTCGAGCATTGGTCTCTACCCGGGGTTGGGTTCGGTGTGGGTTAAAAGGGTACGTGTGTCGCACGGGGCGGTCGCTCCGTCGCCGACGACTTCGTCCCGCGCTACGCCCGTCGCTGTCGGGTCGTCTCGACCACGTCGACGTTCTCGTCGAAGACGAACGCCAGTTCGTCGCCGTCCTCGTGACGAAGCGTGGTCCGCACCCGGAGCGGGTCGGTCGAGACGACCGCGTGGTCGTAGTCCATTGACTCCTCGAGTTCCACGAGCCGTTCGAGCGGTACCTCGTCGGCTCCGAAGCCGCGCTCCAGACCGTGTTCGAGGGCGAAGGACTGGCCCGTCGGATGTGACGCGGCCGCGACGGTCGCGGGCCCTTGCATCTCGTTCTTACAGACGGAGCACTCGAACCGCACCAGCACCCGACTCACGCGGCCACAGTTCGGACAGGCCCGGTCGCCGTCGCGGTGGTCGTCACACACCTCGAACCGGGAGTCGACGACGCCGGAACACTCCGGACAGACGCCGGCGAGTCGCATGGCGTTTTTCTGGACCTCCTGCGTGCCGTTCGCGCGAACCACTTCCGCCGCCGTCCGTCCCGCGACTCCGGCCGGGTCGAAGTCCGTCTCCATCAGCGTTAGCTCCTCGCCGTCGGGGCCGCAGTCGGGACAGACCGCCCACAGCTTCCGGTCCTCGTAGTCGACGACCTCCGGGGAGCCACAGTGAGGACAGGGAATCTCCACGCCCTCGGTGTCGAGTTCGGGGTCGTCGACGCCGACGCCGGCGACGACGGCGCGGACGACCTTGTGGCCGGCGCCGTGGAGGGCGTACCCGGTGTCGGTCTCCTCGACGAACTCGCCCGTGACCTGTTCGAGGTGGTAGTTGAACCGCCCGCTGTCGGTGACGCCGACCCGCTCGCGCAGTTCGGTGAACGTGAGCCCGTCGTCGTCCGTGAACGGCTCGTACGCCTCCCACAGCGTCAACAGAATCGTCAGCCGAATCTCGTTGCCCAGCTTCGCGAACGCGTCCGCCGCTCGCCCGCCGACGGTCTCGGTCGCCCGCTCCGGAGCCGACGTGGTCCCCTCTCTCTGCATACTTCGGCAATCGTGAGACCCGAACAAAGTTGGACGGGGTCGACGGCGACCGACAGGGCCGACCGGTCGGCCGTCGGCCTACTCAGGCGAACACGGCGTACATGAACAGGAACCCGAAGTACAGCAGGACGAGCGCCCCGAGCGCGAGCAATCGGAACCGACGAATCTCGGCGCCTTCGCTCTCGTAGGCCTCGGCGAACGCCTCGCGCTCGGCCTCGTCGAGTCGGCCGTAGTGCTCGAGCCCTCGGTGTAGGACCAGATGCCGCTCCTCGGGGAACGGCTGGCCGCAGTGTTCACAGACGTGCGGGGTCGCGTCCGATGGTACGTCGACGGTCGGTTCGTCGCCGTCGGCGTCGTGGGGGCTCCAGGCGTCGTCCCGTCTCACCGACTCGCTCCGACTCATACGCCGTACAACCCCCCGAGGAACGGCGGTTCCGCGTACGGCTGTGAGACGATCCAGAGGCTCGTCATCGTGTACAGCACCATCACGAGCGTCACGCCGTACTGGCTCCGGACGGCCTGCATCCGCGAGGGGAAGACGTCGAACGCGGTGGCGTGGGCGACCCAGACGGCGACGAGGTGGCCGACGAGGACGGCCGTGAGTTCGAGCCCGCCGAACCACGCCGGCAACCCGGCCAGGAGCGGCGGGTTCTGCGGCGGCGACAGCGGCGCGGCGGCGACCGAGAGTACGGTCGGCGACAGCGTCAGCACGGTGGCGAGGTTGTGTGCGAGTTGGTACCCGGCGGCGATGGCCAGCAGCGAGGGGGCGAACCGTCTGGCGAGGTAGTCGCGGGTGAGGTAGGTGTCGCCGAAGCGCCGTGCGAGTTCGGCGGCACCGAAGTAGGCGACGAGGAAGCCCGCGTAGCCGACGAGGAAGACGAGGAGGTAGAGCAGGACCGCCGGGACGCCGGCACCGACGAGGACGCCCGCGATACCGGGGTTCCCGTCGGCACCGGCCCACAGCGGCGTCCCGACGAAGCCGTCGTAGGTCGTCACCCACAGGAGCGCGACGACGAAGGCGACTTCGGAGCGGTCGGTGACGAGGCGCGTCTCCGAGAGCGCCATGCCGGGGAGCCGGAACTCGACGCCGTCGTCGGTCCGACGGAAGGGGGCGACTCGGCCGTAGTACCGGAAGACGCGGGCGATGGGGTCGACCCGCTCGAACCAGGTGTCGACGCCGAAGACGGTCGTCCCGGCGAGCGTGGCGACCGTGTACCCCACGATGACCGCGGCAAGCAGGGACGGGGCGTCGGCGACTGGCGCCGTCACCTCTACCCAGATGAGCAGGAGCAGGGCGGCGACGCTCGGCCACGCGCCCCAACCGTCGGGGTAGTCGCGGTCGAGCGAGGGGAGGGGTTCGGCGAGCGTCCGCCAGGGGTTCAGCGTCGGCCACGTGTTCGCGACGAGGTACGTCGAGGCGACGTAGCCGCCCCACCAGAGGACCCAGACGACGAGGACCGCGAGGTTGCGGTAGGCGGTGTCCGGGCCGACGAAGCCGACGGCGACGGTGACCGCGAGGACGACCACCGAAAGGAGGCGGGCGACGAGCCGGACGGCCCGACCGGGGTCCGGGAGCAGGCCGCCCCAGTCGTGGACCGCGCGGACGAACCCGCGGTCGGTGACGAAGCTGGCGAGCAGGAAGGAGGCGCCGACGACGCCGCCGCCGGTCGAGAGAAAGAGCCAGGTCGGGACCGCGAGGCTGTCGCGGCTGGCGCCGCGGAGCGCCCCGCCGTGGGCGAGCGCCGGGCGGGCGAGCGCGAGGAGCGCGCTCGTGAGGAGGAGCGCGAGACCCACCCGACGGAGTCCGCGGCCGAGTCGGCGTCGGGAGGGCCGGTCCGAGTCGGCGGTCGGAGGGCGACGACGGTGTCGACCGGTCATTATCGCGCGTAGGTGGCTCCGACGGGAGTAGCTTCCGAAATGGACCGAGGGGGCGACGGGGACGACCCCGGAACGGTCCGCCGCCCCTCGGTTCCGCCGCTGTCCCGCTTAGGTGGTTTTTTGGTAGTCGGACCGCAATCGCAGGATATGAGTACGGAAGAATCTCACGACGACCACGGCCACCACCTCCCGGCCGTGGAGGACTGGCCCCGCGGGTTCGGCGAGGCCAGCTGGTGGCCCATCGTCACCGCCCTCGGTGCCACGGGCATCTACGTGGGCGCCGCGCTGTTCATCATCGGCCGTGGCGAGAACCCCATCGTCCCCTCAATTGCCGGTCCGGCGGTCGCCGTCGGCTCGGTGGGACTGTTCCTCGTCGGCCTCTACGGCTGGCTCTACCACGCCTTCGTCAAGGCGTTCTGGTCCGGCGACGCCCCCGGCCACGGCAACGGGCTCAAGTGGGGGATGGTCGCCTTCCTCGGCTCGGAGATGGGTACCTTCGGCGCCGGCTTCGGGTACTACTTCTACATCCGGGCGGGCGCGTGGCCGCCGAGCGAACTGCCGGGCCTGCTGAGTTCGCTCGTGCTCGTCAACACCGCCCTGCTGATAGCCTCCTCGTTCACGCTCCACTGGGCGCACATGAAGCTCCGCGAGGGCGACCGCGACAGCTTCGTCAAGGGGCTGTTCGCCACGCTCGTGCTCGGCACCGTGTTCATCGGCGGGCAGGTGCTCGAGTACTGGGAGTTCATCGAGGGCGAAGGGTTCACCCTCACCTCCGGCGTGTTCGCGTCGGCGTTCTACGGGCTGACGGGTCTGCACGGCCTCCACGTCTCGCTGGGCGCCGTGCTCCTGCTCATCGTGTTCGTCCGCGCACTGATGGGGCAGTACTCCGCGGACCGCGACGTCTCCGTCGAGACCGTCTCGATGTACTGGCACTTCGTCGACGCCGTCTGGATTTTCCTCGTCGTCGTGCTGTACGTCGGCGCGGTCGTCGGCGCGGCGCCGGCGTAAGCGGGCCGACCCCGGACTACTCCTTCGACTCCTCCGACCCGTTCGGTCCCTCCGACTCCTTCGGCTCCTTCGACTCCGACCCCTCCGCCTCGACGTACTCGATGGACGCCACCTCCCGACGCTCCCCGTCGACGTACTTGTACAGCCGACCCTCGGTCTCACCTTCGGTGGCGCGGTGGCTCCCGTCACAGAACGGCCGGTCGTCGCTCAGACCACAGCGACAGACCGCGATATCCCCCTTCTCGGGGTCGATGTCGCTCTCGTCCAGCCGAAGGGGGCCGTCCGCGGTGTGGGTGACCTCTCGCGTCATGATCGACCCCACGGTCTCCGGGCGGGTATAGTGTCGGCGTCCCTCTCGAAGCGGTGCCACCGGAGTCGAGCGGGCGAGACCGGTCGGCAGCCTCCCTATCGCTCCGCCGTTCCGACCGGGGGCGCGCCGAGGAAGCTCACCGCGAGCAGGACGAAGTAGGTGCACAGCCCGGCGAGCACCGCCGTCACTACCCACGTTCCGGCGGCAACGAGGAGCGCCACCCCGCCGACGAGCGCCAGCGCCGCCGCGCCGACCTGGACGACAGGTCGGTACCAGAGGCGGTGGGCGCGCTCGGGGAAGAGCAAGAAGGGGAGTTCGAGGGCGAGCGCGCCGGCGACGCCGACCGCGGCGGCGACCGGGTCGAGGAGTTCGGTGGGCTCGACGCCGAGGGCGAGGGCGGCGGCGAGGAGGCCGGCCGCGACGGTCGCCGCGAGGGCGGCGTCGCGGAGTCGGCGGTCCATGCCGGCCGTTACACCGCGGTCGGGTAGTCGTTTCCGGGAGCGTCTTCGGCCCCGCGCCGGACCCGGTGGGTACGACACCTTTACCGCACGCCCCTCCCAGGTCCGGACGTAAATGTCGGACACGACGCGGCGCGCCGGGCTGTACGTCGCGCTCGCGCTCGGGGTGATGCTCGCGTACGCGTTCGTCTACCAGTGGGCGCTGGCGACGTTCGCCGGCGAGAGCATCTCGTACATCATGGCGCTGCACTTGGTCGTGGAGACGTTCACGACGACGGGGTACGGCGAGCAGACCCAGTTCTGGGACCACCCGGCCCTGTTCCTCCTCAACATCGTGATGATGCTCACGGGAGTCGTGCTCATCTTCCTCACCCTGCCGCTGTTCATCGTCCCGCTCGTCGAGGAGACGCTGGCGACCGACCCGCCGGAGGCGGTCGACATGGCGGACCACGTCATCGTCTGTACCTTCACCCCGCGCGGGAGCGCGCTCGTCGCCGAACTCGACGCGATGGACCGGTCGTACGTCGTCGTCGAGAAGGACCGCGAACGCGCCCGAGAGCTGTACGAGGACGGGTACAGCGTCGTCCACGGCGACCCCGAGACTATCGAGACGCTCGAAAACGCGTCCGTGGGGGACGCCGTTGCGCTCGTCGCCGACGACACCGACGAGCGAAACGCGTCCATCGTGCTAGCCGCGAAAGAGTGTGCGAGTGACCTCCACGTGGTGAGTCTCATCGAGGACGCCGACGTGGCGGACTACCACACGTACGCCGGCGCCGACAAGGTCGTCTCCCCCCGTCGCCTGCTCGGCGAGCGTCTCGCGGGCAAGGCGACCACGGCCGTCGCCTCCTCGCTCGGCGACGCCGTGGAGATCGGCGACGACTTCGAAATCGCCGAGATGCTCGTCCACCGCGGGAGTCCGCTCATCGGCACCACCATCGCCGACAGCGGTATCGCGGAGATGGTCGGCGCCAACGTCATCGGCGCGTGGTTCCGCGGGGAGTTCGTCTCTCCACCTGACCCAGGTGACACCATCGACGAACACACCATCCTGCTCGTATCCGGTCGGGAGGCCCAACTCGACCGTCTGAAAGAGCTCACGCTCTCCGAGACCCGTCGCCGCCGGCGCGGCCGAGTCGTCGTCGCCGGCTACGGCGAGGTGGGCGAGACCGCCGCCGACGCGCTGTCGACCGCGGACGTTCCGGTCGTGGGCGTCGACTGGCAGGAGAAGGCCGGCGTCGACGTGGTCGGCGACGTGACCGACCGCGAGACGCTGGAAGAGGCCGGCGTCGACCGCGCACGCAGTATCATCGTCGCCCTCGCCGACGACACGACGACCATCTTCACGACGCTCGTCGTCAAGCAGTTGGCTCCGGACGTGGAGGTCATCGCCCGCGCCAACGAACCGGAGAGCGTCGCGAAGCTCTACCGCGCCGGCGCCGAGTACGTCCTCGCGCTGGCCACCGTCTCGGGTCGGATGCTCGCCTCCAGCCTGCTCGACGAGGAGGTCATCACCCCCGACGCGCAGGTGGAGGTGGTCCGCACCGAGGCGCCGAACCTCGTCGGGCGGAGCCTCGCGGAGGCCGACGTACGCGCGCGGACGAACTGCACCGTCATCGCCGTCGAGCGGGACGACGAGCTACTCACCGAGGTCGGGCCGGACTTCGTCGTCCGCGAGGGCGACTCGCTCATCGTCGCCGGCACGGACGGGGATATGAACCGGTTCAACGAGTTGGCGGGGTAGTGTCGAAATGGTGTTCGTGCTGCCTGTGTTCTCCGAGAGGTGTGTCCAGAAGACGGAGATTTCGTGTCCTACGGAAGCCCCCGGCCGCTCGCTGAGCGAGGCGACGCAAGGACCGCAGGGAGCGGAGCGACTGAGGACCGCAGCGAGCCGCAGCCAGCGAGCGGCCGGCCCCTTCCGAATTCCCACCCGATGTCGGTTGCCTGCTCGGTCGCCACGGCGTGGACGACAGGTGTGTCTCCCAGCCGCCATTACTCGGCGGTCGTCGCCGCCGTCTCCCGCTCCTTCCGCCCCCACAGCGCGATGGGACTCAGTAGCAGCACCCAGACGCCGAACAGCGCGGCGCCGACGATTTCGGGCACGGCGAGGCCGCCGGGGACGTAGCCGAGAATCCAACCGACCCAGACGACGACGTGGACGCCGGCCTGTCGGAGCGCGACGCTCCCCGTCGTCGTGTCCCGTCTCGCCAGTCCGTCGAGGACCATCGTCACGGTGAGGAGGAGGAAGAACGCGACGGCCACCGGGACGTGGAGCGGCTGGTCCGAGGGGAAGACGCCGACCAGACCCATGGCGACGGCGGCGAGCGCCAAGGAGGCGGCGGCGGCGCGTGAGAGCGGTTCGGGGTCGGCGTCCCACAGGACGGCGGTGTAGGGGAGCGCGAGCAGGCCGCCGACGACGAGGCCGCCGTTGAACAGGAGCGCCGTCGCGGGCGCCACCCCGAGGTCCGAGAGGGCGCTCGACCCCCACGCGAACGTCGGGGAGACGAGGGTGGCGGCGAGGATGGCCGACAGCGTGACCAGCGGGGCGGCGAAGCCGGAGAGCAGGGCGGCGGCGTGTCGATGCACGGCCGAACCTCACGGGGCGTCGACACGTATCTTTCGTCTGACCCCCCTCCGCGTCGAAACGTATTTGACTCGGTTGTCGACAAGTACGGTCAAATGAGAGACCAGACAGAACAGGCGGTCACCGGGTGGGGCGGGGAGCCGTTCTCGGGGGGGTACGCCGGGCTCCACGAGCTCGCCGACCGCGAGTTCACCGGCGCCGTCTCCGCGGGAGCGACGTGGGCGTTCCTACTCAACGGGAAGGTCGTCAAGGTCGTCGACGGCACCATCGAGGCGTTCGAGGGCGCGAGCGGCACCGCCTACGCGGCGCCGGACCCGGCGCTCCCGCTCCTGTACGCGATGCAGGAGGAGGGCGGCGACGTGCGCGCACAGTACTACACGAACGACACGCCGCTGTCGGAGGTCGACGGGACGCTCTCCTCGGGCGGGTTCACCGGCTACATCGAGCTGTCCGAGAACGTCCTCTCGGGCGACTACTACGTCGTCTACTACGGCGGCAAGTCGATGAGCGTGGCCTACGTCGGCAACAGCCGGAACCTCGTCGCCGGCGACGAGGCGTTCGAACGCGCCGACGACGAGGTCGGCATCTACGAGGTCCGCGAGGTGCCCATCAGCATCGTCGACGTCCCCGAACCCGAGGCTGACGCCGCAGGGGCCGCGGGGGCCGGGAGGACCGACCCGGCCGACGCGAGTGACCCGACAGACCCGACAGACACGACCGACGACGACTCGCCGACCGGTGCCGCCGGTACCGCGGGTGCGGCGGGGGCGGCGGGCGGAGCCGGCGCCGGCGTCTCCTTCGACGGGGAGGAGGCGGGCGAGACCGACCCCGGAGAGGCCGACGCAGTCGGGGCGGGCGAGACGGCGGGCACGACCGACGCGGCCGACGCGGGCGGCCGTGACCCCCTCGCGAGCGAGGGAACCCCGTCCGACGGAGAGGACCCAGGGACGGGCGCCGAGAGCGACACCGCGACGGCGAGGTCCGGGGACGTCGAGTCGAGTCCCGGAGCGCCGGGCGAGACGCCGGCCGAACCGTCCGAGGCCGCCGACGCCGACTCGGCCGACGACACCACCCCCGCTGGCACGGGTGGGACCACCGGGACCGCGGGCGCGGCCGGTACGAGCGGGCCGGCCGATACGGCCGAGAGGAGCGCTTCGAGCGATGCGGCCGGCGGCCCCGGCGGCGCCGGTTCCGCCGGTCGAAACGGCGTCCGGACGCCGCCGGACGAGAACCCCTTCGCGGAGGAGGCGGAGTGGCGCGAGGCGACCTCCATCCCGGCGCTCGACCCGAAGGAGAGCGCGCCGCCGACGGACGCGTCGGAGTCGAGTGGTCGGAGCGGCGGAGCGGCCGCGAAGTCCCGCGACCCGCGCGGTGCATCCGACGCGCCGTCCGACGGCTCGTCGGGAGGGTCGTCCGCTACGCCCCCGTCCCCCGAGCGACGCGCCGCCGGTCGGGCGAGTCGGTCGCGCGCCGGGGCGGACGAGTCGACGGACGGCGAGGCGGCCGAACTCCGCGAACGCCTCGAGTCGGTCCGCGCCGAGCGCGACGAGGCCGAGCGCCTGCGAGAGGAGACCGCCGACGAGCGCGACCGCTACCGCGAGGAGGCGACGCGATTGGGCCAGCGCGTCGAGGAACTGGAGGCCGAGGTCGACCGCCTCGAGGCCGAACTCGCCGACGCGCGGGCGGCGGGCGGAGCGGGCGGGGCGGCGGCTGGTGCGGCGGGCGGCGCCGCCGGCGGGGAGCCGATTCCGGCCGAGCGCGCGCTCCGCGAGACCAACCTCTTCATCCGGTACGACACGAAGAGCGGCGGGACCCTGGAGAAGGCGCACGCGGGCGACGCGACGCGCGAAGAGGTGAACGGGAACCTGCGCATCGAACACCACACCCGGTTCGACGCCGAGACGGCGACCGTCGACGGCCGACCGTTCGAGGCGTTCCTCCACGATACCATCGAGTTCGGATTCGTCGACTGGGTCGTCGGTGACCTGCTGTACGAAATCGGCGAGACCGGCAACCAGAACGCGCTGGGTGACCTCTTCGACGCCATCCCGAAGGTCGACCGCGCGGAACTCGACGGCGAGGTCACCCTCAGCTACGAGGAGGAGGGCGAGGAACAGCGCGAGCGGGAGACGTTCGACGTGGTGTTCCGCGACCGGATGGGGAACCCGCTCCTCGTCGCCGACGTGAACGACTCGCGGGACCCGGCGACGGAGGAGATGATGGTGTCGCTCCTCGAACGCGCGAACCGTCTCAAGGAGTCGAGCGACACGCTCGGCGGCGCGTTCTCGGTGACGGCGAGCTACTTCGACCCGGGCGCTCTGGAGACGGCGACGGACGCCACGGGCGGCGGCCTGTTCAGCCGCGGGAAACAGCGGAGCTTCGTGCGACTGTCGCGAAAGCGCGGCTACCACCTCGGGCTCGTAGAGACCCGCGAGGGGAACTTCCACCTCAACGTGCCCGAACTCTGAGCGGGGCGGTCGCGACCGGTCGCCGCTGCTCGCCGACCCCGGTAGGCGGCTTCCGGGCTACCGACGTAACTGGCTACTGGCTCTCCGGACGGCGACCGCATCGGCTCGGGGCGGAAACGAGGGCGAAAACGACTACTTCGGTCGAACGGGGTTAGGACTCGATTTCCGCCGCGTCGTCGATCCGCATCGAGGAGAGTTTCTCGTTGATGTCGTCGAGTTTTCCGTCGAGCTCCTCGACGAACTCGCTCGTGCGCTCGGTCGTAATAGCGCCCTGACTGGACGGCTCGATGAGGTTCTCCTCTTCGAGCACGCGCAGGGAGTAGCGCACCTTGTGGTGCGGGTAGCCAGTCTCGTTCGACATCTTCACGATACCGATGGGTTCGTTCTCGATGACCATCTTCAGCACCTGCAAGTGGCGTTCGAGCATATCCACTTCCTTCTCGAGTCGGTCAATCATGCCATTTGTTACCTTGTGTCCGGAGTTTTTAAAGGTTGCTGTCC
Organism: Halobium salinum; assembly: GCF_026586625.1. Classification (GTDB taxonomy): domain Archaea; phylum Halobacteriota; class Halobacteria; order Halobacteriales; family Haloferacaceae; genus Halobium; species Halobium salinum. The sequence continues at coordinate 470,274 of NZ_JAODIW010000010.1, forward strand.
GCCGAGGAGAGGTGACCGCCCGCTATCGATTCGCCACTTCGTCGTGAGGGTAGTTATCAATTCGGGTTTCGGACCGTCGTCCCGACCGGGGAACGTCGTCCGGGCTGATGCACGGAACTGGGTACCCTCGTCGATTCGATATATCACATGGGCACGCCCGTGTACATCTCGTCGGCCGCGACCGTAACCGGTTTCACCCGGCGCTCGGAACGACCCCCCGGACATGACCGTAACAATCGTCGGGTCCCAACTCGGCGACGAGGGCAAGGGTGCCCTCGTCGACCTGTGGGGTGGGGACGCCGACGTCGTCGTCCGGTACCAGGGCGGCGACAACGCAGGCCACACCGTGGTCGAGGGTGGCGAGGAGTACAAGCTGTCGCTGGTGCCGAGCGGCGCCGTCCGCGACAAGGTGGGCGTGCTCGGTAACGGCTGCGTCGTCAACCCGCGGACACTGTTCGACGAACTGGAGGCGCTCCGCGAGCGCGGCCTCGACCCCGACGTGCGCGTCGCGAAGCGCGCCCACGTCATCCTCCCGTACCACCGCCGCCTCGACGGTATCGAGGAGGAGGCGAAGGCCGACTCGGGTGTGAAGGTCGGCACCACCGGGCGCGGCATCGGCCCGACCTACGAGGACAAGGCTGGGCGCCGCGGCGTGCGCGTCGGCGACCTCCTCGACGAGGACGTGCTCAGAGAGCGCCTCGAGTACGCCGTCTCCCAGAAGCGAGCCATCATCGAGGACGTGTACGGGCTGGAGGCCGGCGAGGAGTGCGACGTGGACGCCCTCCACGAGGAGTTCGCCGAAATCGGCCGCCGGCTCGAAGAGGAGGGGATGGTCGTCGACTGCGGGGACTTCCTCCACCGCCGTCGCGAGGCGGGCGACTCGCTCATGTTCGAGGGCGCACAGGGGACGCTCATCGACGTCGACCACGGCAACTACCCCTACGTCACCTCCTCGAACCCGACCGCCGGCGCCGCCGCGGTCGGCTCGGGCGTCGGTCCGACGGTCGTCGGGAGGGGCGAGGTCGTCGGTATCGTGAAGGCGTACCTCTCCCGTGTCGGCGAGGGACCGCTCCCCACGGAACTCGACGGCGACGACCGCGAGGAGGAGCTCGCCGACTTCATCCGCGAGAAGGGTGGCGAGTTCGGTACCGTCACCGGTCGCCCGCGTCGCATCGGCTGGCTCGACGCCCCGATGCTGCGCCACGCCGCCCGCACGAGCGGGTTCACCGGCGTCGCCGTCAACCACCTCGACGTACTCGCCGACCTGGAGGAGCTGTTCGTCGCCGACACCTACGAGCTCGACGGCGAGGAGGTCGAGACCATCCCCGCCACCACCGAGGAGTGGGCGCGCTGTGAGCCCGTCCTTCGCGAGTTCGACACGTGGTCCGAGGTCGACTGGAGCGAGGTCGCCGAGTCGGGGTACGACGCGCTCCCCGAGGCCGCCAAAGAGTATCTCGACTACGTCAGCGACGTGGTCGACGCCCCCGTCTACGCCGTCGGCGTCGGCCCCGACCGCGAGCAGACGGTCCACGTCGAGAACCCGTTCGACCGGTCCTGAACCGGCCCCCGAACGACACCCTTTTTTCTCCCCGTCCGGCGCGTTCACCCGATGGAGCCGTTGCTCGCCCTCCTCGGCGTGAACCTCGTCGTCCTCGGCGCCTACGTGAGCGCCTACTCGGAGTCGATACTGGAGCGACGGTACGCGCGGCATCCGAGCGGCGCGGGGCCGACGCCGACTGCCATCCGCGGGACCCGCGCGGCGGGGGTGGGACTGCTGGTCGTCGGTGCGGCGCTCGTCGTCGTCGGACTGTGGTGAGTTCGGTGCCGACAGCCGTCCGAACCGGCGCCGTCGCTCTCCACTCCGTCTGCAAGTTCGGACGAAAGCGGCGGCCCTCGGAGGACGCGGAGTCGGTTCAGACCAGCGAGCGGCCGTCGAAGTCCGTCCGCGCGTAGTCGACCTCCATCAGGTCGAGGATGGTGGGCGCGATGTCGAGGAGGTCGGCGTCGCCGATGGTCGCCCCCGGGTCGTCGATGAACAGCGAGGCGTTGTCGAAGCTGTGCATCCCGTTGCGCGGGCCGACGGAGAACACGTCGCCGTGTTCCTTGAAGCCGGCTTTGAGGTCGAACCCGTGGGCGGGGATGGCGACGAGGTCCGGCGCGATGTCGTCGTGGTCGCCGCGGAACGCCTCCTCCTTCTCGACGACGCGGTCGATGACCTGCTCGCCGTCCGGACCCTCGAGCGCGAGGATGTCCTCTTTGAGTTCGTCACGCACCCGTTCGTACTCGTCCTGCGGGACGCTCCCGCGGGGTTCGCGCCCCTCGAGGTTGACGTAGAATCGTCCGGGGATGAGCGAGTACGCGCGGGCGTCGTCGTCGATGTCTTCGAGGCTCTCGTGGTCGTCGGTGCGGTAGGAGAGCCACCCCTCCTGCTCGAGCCACGCGTTGAGGTGGACCTCGTAGTCCTCGGAGGTGAACCCGTGGTCGGAGGCGACGACTAGCGTCACGTCCTCGGGCAGGGCGTCCCGAATCTTCCCGACGTACTCGTCGACCTTCCGGTAGAACTCCATGAACAGCTCCTTGTTCGCCTCGTCGCGCTCGTAGTCCCGGAAGAGGAAGTGGTTCACCCGGTCGGTCGTCATGAAGACGCCGAAGAAGAGGTCCCAGTCGTCCTGCTCGATGTAGTGGCTGAACGCCTCGTAGCGCTTGTCGAGCGTCTCGTGGGCGTCCTCCATAAACTCGGACTTGTCCTCCTGGTGGCCGAGTTTCGCGTTGGTGTCGATGCGGTAGTCGATGGACTCGAGGTAGTCGCGCAGTTCGTCGGGGTAGGCGGCCTTGTCGACGCCGGGCGAGAGGAACCCGCTGACCATGCGCTGGACGTTGCGCTGGGGCGGGAACGTGACGGGGACGTTCATCACCGTCGCGTCCATCCCGTTCTCGCCGACGCGGTCCCAGACGCGTGTGGCCTGTACGTCCCGACCCATCGGCACGTAGGTGTCGTAGGAGCCGACCTCGCGGTCCTGGAAGCCGTAGACGCCGGTCTCACCGGGGTTGACGCCGGTGGTGAGCGACGGCCAGCAGGCGGAGGACTCCGGCGGCACGATGCTGTCGATGGGGCCGGCGGTCCCCTCGTCGGCGAGGGCGGCGAAGTTCGGGAACTCCTCCCGGTTGTCCTTGAGCAGCGTGAACGGAACCCCGTCGATTCCGATGAAGGCGACCCGGGGGTTGTCGTCGCCCCGGAGTCGGTCGAACAGTCCCATACCCCCGCCTACCGCCGGTTCGCATAAAGGATTGTCCATAGCCGCAGTCGCCTGCCCTCGGTTCTCGGTGGTTCCCGTCGACCGGGACGGCTCGCGGGGCTACCGTGGTCCGCTGGACTGCGGTCCCGGTGGGGTTCGGTTCCGAGCGGTGTGGTCCCGGCGGAGTCGGAGGCCGCACGGGACGGTCCGGGACACACAGAACTGGATGGCGGCGGAGCTCGGATGGTGTCGAATCGGCGGGACAGGTCGACGCGAGGGAGTCGGCGTCCCGTCGGTGCCGACGAGCGCCGGAGGGATTTCCGCGGATACCAAACTGTTTGGGAACTGCCTATACCATCTACCCGCGGCTACCGATAGATGCGGCTCGCTCCCATTTGCGGAGGCGAGTCGCGTCGACAACTGGCATTCCGGCGAACGCCCGCGCCCTCCAGCGCGGGCGGTTCCGCCAGGTCAGTGTCGTTCCCTCCCGATGTGTCGCAGTTCGCGTGCCATGTGTACTGCGACGTCGCTGCCATGCCCATACCGTTTCTCGAGGCCGGTCACGGGAACCCCCTCCCGTGCCGTGCCCGCCTTCGTCCGTCGAGCGTGCCGTATCCGTTCTGAGACCGCGACTGCGGGATGCCGTCGTCAGTAGCGACGAACCGACGAGTGACCCGTCTCGAGCGGGGTCCTCCGAGGCCGGCGACCGCGGAGTCCGGCGTGTCGCCGGCCCGGGTCGGGGTCGGTCGTGGGGTCGTCGCGGTGAGTCGGCCGTAGTCGAGTGCCAGCGTGTGTCCGTGTCGTCGAACACGGACGGATTCACCTACCAGTTCGGATACTATAACCGCCACCGGAAGTTGCGGCCGTTTCGGACCGTTTCGAGCGTTGTAGAACTGTTTTCCCGGACCGAACACACCGACTACTGTCAGAAGTGACGAGATTAATCGCCCCCGACCGCCACGAGTCATACACGTTAAATGGGTCCTCGCCGTCACTCCGGACGGTGAAGGCAACCCATGGGTGACCTGCCGGACGACTTCGACTGTACCATCACCAACTGGGACTACATCTACGACCTCTGCCGCGGCGTCAGCAACCAGGTGAAGGGGTCGGAGTTCGAACCGGACGTGGTCGTCGCGCTCGCGCGCGGGGGCTGGTTCGCCGGTCGGTGTCTCTGTGACTTCCTCGGGCTGGACGACCTCACGAGCCTGAAGATGGAACACTACGTCGGGACGGCCCAGAAGTCCGACGAGCCGGAGGTCCGCTATCCGATGCCGGAGGGGAGCGTCAAGGGCAAGGACGTGCTCATCATCGACGACATCGCCGACACCGGCGGCTCCATCAAGCGCGCCGACGAGTACGTGCGCGAGCGCGACGCCGGCGAGGTCCGGACGGCCACCCTCCAGCTCCTCCAGACTAGCGAGTTTGAACCCGACTACGTCGGCGAGCGCCTCGAGGAGTGGACCTGGATGGTGTACCCCTGGAACTTCATCGAGGACATGCTCGACCTCATCTCCAGCGCGATGGAGCGTGCGGAGACGGACCGGTTCACGAAGGAGGAGGTGCGCCACTACCTGTCGACGTTCCACAACGTGGACCGCATCGAGATGGAGATCGCCCAACCCAACCGGCTGGGGGAGGTGCTCGGCGAGATGGAACGCCGGGGGGTCGTCGAACGCGTCGACGGCGACGCGTGGCGCCTCGTCGAGGACCGGCCGGACGCGTAAGCGCCCTCCGTCTCCGAGTTCACGATTCGAGTGTCCGACCTGTTCTCGGTCTTCGCGACCGCCATCCTCCCCATCGTCGCCATCGCCGGCGTCGGCTACCTGCTGGGCCGCCGCGCCGACGTCGACCCCGGGCCGCTGAACACCGTCACCGTCTACGTCCTCGCGCCCGCGCTCGTCCTCCACAGCCTCGCGACCACCGACCTGGCTGGCGGCGCGCTCGCCCGCATCGGCGGGGGCGTCGTCGCCTACTCGGTTCTGATGCTCGGACTCGCCGAAGCCGTGGGCCGGTTGCGTGGCGAGACCGCGCCCCTGCTCGGCGCGTTCACGCTGTCGAGTACGTTCCCCAACGCCGGCAACTTCGGCATCCCCGTCTCGGCGTTCGCCTTCGGCGCCGTCGGGCGGTCGACGGCGGTGGTCTACATCGCCGTCGAGGCCATGGTGATGTACACGGTCGGCGTCGTCGTCGCCTCCCGCGGCCGTGGCAGCCGGTTCGACGGCGTCGGGCAGGCGCTGCGGGTACCGCTCGTCTACGCGGTCGCCGCGGCGCTGCTCGCCCGATATCTGGGCGTCGTCCCCCCGGTGGATTCGGCGGCGATGTCGACCCTCAAACTCGTCGGCGACGCCTCCATCCCCGTGATGCTCCTCATCCTCGGACTCCAACTCGCCCGCCGTGAGTCGGGCACCACGCTTCGGAGCGCCGTCCCCGCGAGCGTCCTCAAACTCGGCGTCGCCCCCGTCGTCGCGGTCGGCATCGCGCTCGCGCTCGGCTTCGAGAACGCCGACGTGGCGCGGGTGTTCGTCCTCGAGTGTGCGATGCCGGCGGCGGTCACGCCGCTCGTGCTGGTCGCCGAGTTCTCCCCCGACGGGACCGACGGTCGGGTCGCCGAATACGTCAGCACGGTGGTGCTCGTCACGACGCTCGCGAGCGTCCCGCTACTGACGGGGCTCATCGTGTTCCTGCAGGCCGGAGTCGTGTTCTGAGGACGTTCCCCTCGCCGGTCGCCGGCCCCGGTTCGGGGTCGGCGACGGGGCCGTGGGACGACTCGACGCCGTGACGTAGCCTCCTGGGAGTCGCCACACTACCGCGTCAGCGAGTCGGCCGCGCACGAATGCGCGCTCGTCGTTGCGCTCAGTCCCGGTGGTCGTCTACATCACCGCGTCAGCGAGTGCCGAGCAGACGGGACTGCTCGGCGTCGTTGCGCTCAGTCGTCGTCGGTCACCGCCGCACCTTCCGACCCGGACCCTGCCTCCGGCCCGGACGACTCCGAGGGTGCCGCCTCCGACCCGCCGGGGCCGCCCGGGCCGTCGTCGACGACGGCCTCCTTCCACGTGCCGCGGGTGAACCAGGCGAGCGCCGCCAGCGCGGCGACCACGTCCGCGGCGGCGACGCCGACCCAGATACCGGTCGCGCCCATGTCGAGGAGGAACGCGAACGCGTAGGTCAGCGGCACCCGCAGACCGGCGAACGTCAGCAGCGAGAACGCCAGCGCGGTACGGGTGTTACCGGCCCCGCGGAACGCGCCGAGCACGACGTGTCGGGTCCCCATGAACGCGAACATCACCGTCGAGATGCGGAGGTAACTCCGAGCGTAGCCGAGAGTGGCCTCCGCGGCCGGCGTGTCCGGGGGGAGAAACACCGTGACGATGGGGTCGGGAAACAGCGCGACCACGACGGCGACGACGACCATCACCCCGACGACGAGTTTCACCGCGAGGTACGTCGCGCGCTCGGCGCGGTCCGGCCGGTCGGCGCCGAGGTTCTGGCCGACGACGGTGTCGACGGCCTGGCCCAGCCCGATGGCGGGGAGGAAGACGAGCGAGATGAGCCGGTTGCCGAGGCCGTAGGCGGCGACGACCGCCGGCGGGAACGACGCGACGAGTACCGTCATCACAACCAGCGCGAGCGACGTGGTCGACTGCTCGATGGCCGTCGGGACGCCGAGGTCGACGATGTCCTTGACCTGCTCGTAGCGCGGGCGCAGATGCTCCCGCCGGATGTCGGGGCCGACGCCCGTCCCGAACAGGACGTAGAACCCGAGAACCGTGGCGACGAAGCGCGCGAAGATGGTGGCGTACGCGGCGCCGACTATCTCCAGGCGCGGGAACGGGCCGACACCGAAGATGAGCAGCGGGTCGAGGACGACGTTCACCGCGACGGACACCATCATGATGCGCATCGGCGTCCGCGTGTTGCCGTACCCGCGCATGAGCGAGACGAACACGAAGAACCCGAAGAGCGCGGGCGTCCCGAGCATGAACACCTCCATATAGTCGGTCGCCATCGGGACGAGCACCGCACCCGTCTCCGCGTCGGTCGGCAGCAGGGAGAGCAAGGGGTCGGTCAGAAAGTACCCGAGGAGCGCGAGCCCTATCGACACCAGGCCCACGAAGGAGATGGTCTGCCCGGCCACGAGGCCTGCGGCCGTGTCGCCGCCGGCCCCGCGGTGCTGGGCGACGAGGATGGCCCCCGCCGCGGTGAACCCGCCGCCGACCGAGATGAGAAAGAAGATGAGCGGAAAGGCGAGCGAGATGGCGCCGACCGCGGTCGCGGAGAGCCGACCCAGCCAGAACGTGTCGGCCAGGTTGTAGGCGACCTGCAGCAGCTGGATGACCACCATCGGCCACGCCAGCCGGACCATGGGTCCGACCAGGTCACCTTCCGTCAACTCGTTGTCGGCGACGCTCGAAGACACTCTCGAATCGACGGACTCCCCCTATTTCAAGGCTCCCGACCCGTGTTATCGGGGTGCGTGGGGCCGGCGCGGATTGGGTCGGAGGCCGACCGCCAACGGTCCTACCTCGCGTCCTCCGGTACGGTCACGTACTCGCCACAGCCCGGACAGGCCACCTTCGGGCCGTCGGGGTCGTTCAGCGTGAAGGACTCCCCGCAGGTGTCACAGGTGAGTTCGGCGTCCGTCATCGACGGAGGGGTTCGGGGCTCGTGCGGGTAACGCTGTGGGCCGTCCCCCGCTGTTGCGCGTCCACCGCCCCGCCTCGAACGACCACCCTTTACGTGGGTGGTCCGCGCACACCCCACCATGACAGTCGGCTTCATCGGCGGGAGCGGCATCTACGAGGCGCTCCCCCTGAACGACACGCGCGAGGAGACCGTCGAGACCCCCTACGGCGAGCCGTCGGCGCCGGTCACCGTCGGCGAGTTCGGCGACACCGGCGTCAAGGTCGCCTTCCTCCCCCGTCACGGGCCGAAACACGAGAAGTCGCCGACGCACCTCCCCTACCGCGCGAACATCTACGCGCTGAAAGAACTCGGCGTCGAGCGCATCCTCGCCTCGAACGCGGTCGGGAGTCTCCGCGAGGACCTCCCGCCGCAGACGCTCGTCGTCCCGGACGGGATATTCGACCGGACCAAGCATCGACAGTCGACGTTCTTCGGCGACGGCGTCGTCGTCCACATGCCCATCACGGAGCCGTACTGCCCGCACATGGTCGAGCACCTCCACGAGTCGGCCGGGGAGGCCACCGACGCCGAGACCGAGAAGGGCGGCACCTACGTCTGCATCGAGGGGCCGCAGTACTCGACGCGCGCCGAAAGCGAGTTCTATCGCGCGCAGGGGTGGGACGTGGTCGGCATGACCGCGGTTCCGGAGGCCAAACTCGCCCGCGAGGCGGAGATGTGCTACGCCACCGTCGCCGGCGTCACCGACTACGACGTGTGGAAGGAGGACAGTGAAGTGACCCTCGCCGAAGTGCTCGAGAACGCCGCCGAGAACGAGACCGCCATCAAGGAGACCGTCGAGCACGCGATTCGGACCCTCCCGGACGAACGCGACTGCGACTGCGGGCACGCTCTCGAAGGAACGGTCAACACCCCCGCCGAAGCCATCGACGCCGAGGTCCGCGAGCGCGTCGACCCGCTCGTCGGTCAGTACCTCGACGGCTGACCGGTCGCCGACCGTCGGGACTCGGCTCCGGAAAAGCCGAACCGTCACCTTCCGAGCGCTCGAAACCTGGTCGATGTGTCCGGCCGGAACTATCCGCTAGTTGAACTGTGCGATTCCGAAACATTATATACGTCTACGGAGAACACTCCCCCGATGGAAGGAGACGTTCGGACGCTGGAGCGCCGCCTCCACGCCCTGAAGCGCAGGGGCGCCAACGTGCTCCTCGTCGGTGTGCCGGAGGTCGACGCGGCCTGCGGCCGACTCTTGGGGAGCGACGACGAGGACCGTCGCCGCCTGTTCGTCCTCGGAGACGGAGCGACGACGACGCCCGCATCGCGCGCCGACCAGTGGGGCCGCGACCCGATGTCCGTCGGCGTCGTCGAGGTCCCCTCCGAGGGGACGCGCTCGGCGGCCGCGAGCCGACCAATCGGCGACGGCGGCCCCGCACCCGACGGACCCGACGAGGGGGTCGACGACGCGCCCGACCGGAGCGACGCCGCCGGCTCCGACGCCGCTCCCGACGCTCCTCGCGGGCCGGTCGAGCCGGTCGGGCCCGCCACCGGACCGGCGAACGCGTCGGTCCCTTGGGCCCGCGAGAGCGAGACGCCGTGGTACAGTCGGACCGAACCGGGCGACCTCACGGCCGCCGCCCGCCACGTCCACGTCCACCTCTCGCGCTTCGAGGTGGCGGACCCCGAGCCGAGCGAGGTCAGAGTCTGTCTCGACCCGCTCGACGGACTCGCGGCCGGAGCCGACCCCGCGGCGGTCCGTCGATTTCTGCAGGTCGTCACCGACCGCGTACGGATGTCCCGCGGGATGGCCCACTACCACCTCCCCGCGGCCGCCGACGGCTTCCGCGAGGACGTCACATCGCTGTTCGACGCCACGGTCGAGACGCAGTCGATCGACGGCGACCCCTACCAGCGGTGGACGCTCCACTCGGAGGAGCTGAAGACCGACTGGCTCCCGCTGTAGACCGCCACGCCCGACCGACGGCCGTCTCCAGGTAGCTCTATTCCTGACCCACGACCGTCTCCGGGACGGCGAAACCCGAACCGAAGAGCTCCGGCACCGTCACGCCGGCTCGACCCCGGCGTCAGTCGGCGACCGCTTCCTCGCCGGCCGTCGGCGCCGAGGGGTTCCGAATCCAGAGGTCGCCGAACACCTCGTCCTGCCTGAGTTCGACGTAGCCGCGGTGGGCGAGAAAGAGCAACGCGAGAAACGTCTGGAAGGTGTGGCCGCCGGCGTCGCGAACCTCGGCGAACAGTACCTCCTCGCGGCCGGCGTCGTACTGCTCGTTCAGGACGCGGTTCACCTCCTCGATGGTCGTCTCGATGTGCTCGTCGTGGGTCGTCCCCGTCACGTCCGCCTCGGAGGGCTCCTCGTCCCGTCGCAGGTCGTCCGCCGAGTGGTAGTCCAGCGTCTGCGTGCCGCGGCTGTAGCCGCGGGGGGAGCCGCTCGTGTCGTACTCGCGGGACTCCTTCCACCACGTGTCGCGCTCCGCGTCGCGGAGTTCGCGGACGAGTTCGTCCAGCGTCTCCGGCGAGCCGCGGGCGCGCTTGCGTTCGAGTCGGCGGTCCATCTCGGCCTCGAGGGCGTCGACGGGGTCGAACCCCGAGGGACCGTCGTCCGGCGGCGCCTCGCCACCCTCCATCGCCATCTCCCACGGCTCCATCTCGGCTTCTTCGGGCTCCTCCGGCGCGAGCAGTTCGTCGCTCTTCATCCGGAGCAGGACGCTCGCGTAGAACAGCGCCCGCCCCGACGTTCTGAGGTCCGTCGCGTCGAGCCGTTCGAGGAAGGCGTCGGTGACGGCGACGATGTCGATGTCCCACGGTTCGATGCGGCCCTCCTTCGCCAGCCCGACGAGCAGCTCGACGGGTTCGACCTCGTCGTCGCCGGCGTCCTCGGGCACGTCCTCCGGCATGCCGGCGAGGTCCAGCCCGGCGGCTTCGGCCTCGCTGAACGCTTCGGGACCGGCGTCACCGGCCGTATTGGGGCGGGCGTCGTCGTTCGCCCCGGAGTCGCTCGTCTCGGTCTTCGTCACGGCGTCTCCCCCGCCGTCGCCGCCGGAGGGGAATGCCGCCCCCTCGTCCGACTCGGCGTCCCCGGCTCCGTCCCCCTCGCGGTCGCTGACGAGGTTCAGCGAGGGTTCCCACTCGTCGTCGGCGTCGGCGTTCTCACCGACACCCTCGTCACCGTCCTCAGTCATCCGCGCTCACCTCGGGCTCCTCCGCGCCCTCCGGGTCGTCGCCCAGACGAATCCCGGTCACGGCGGAGACGTTGTCGCCCTGCATCGTCACGCCGATGGCGCGCTCGGAGCGCTCGAGTAGCGCCGAGCGGTGGGAGACGACGACGAACTGCGCCCGCCCGGCGAGGTCGTCGACCATCTCGCCGACGCGCTCCGCGTTCGCGGCGTCGAGGAAGGCGTCCACCTCGTCCAGCGCGTAGAACGGCGCCGGGTTGTGCCGCTGGATGGCGAACACGAACGCCAGCGCGGTGAGGGACTTCTCCCCGCCGCTCATCGCGTCGAGGCGCTGGACCGGCTTGTCGCCGGGCTGGGCCTTCATCGTCAGCCCGCCCTCGAAGGGGTCGTCCTCGTCTTCGAGGACGAGTTCACCCGACCCGTTCGACAGGCGCTCGAAGATGTCGACGAAGTGGTCGTTGATGGCTTCGTAGGAGTCCATGAACGTCCGCTTCTTCTGGGACTCGTACTGGTCGATGCGCTCCGTGATGCCGTCGCGCTCTTCGACCAGTACGTCGCGGCGCTCCTGCAGGTCCGCGAGGTCCGCGCTCACGTCGTCGTACTCGTCGATGGCGAGCATGTTGACCGGCTCGAGCGCCTCCATCTCCTCGGTGAGTCGCTCGACCGTGCGCTCGACTTCGTCGTGGGAGGGGACGTCCTCGGGGTCGTAGTCGCCGACCTCGGCCTCGAGTTCGTCTATCTCCCACTCCAGGCGCTCGACGGAGTTTCGCAGCCCGGAGAGGGCGTTCTCCACGCGCGAGACGGCGTCCTTCTTCTCGTCGCGCTCCTCCTTGGCCTCGCGCAGGCGACCCTGGAGTTCCTCGCGCTCGGCCTTGAGGTCCTCGAGTTCTTCTTCGAGTTCGGCGACGGCCGCGTGTTTCTCCTCGAGGGTCGCCTCCTTCTCCTCGATGCGCGCCTCGAACTCGGCGATGTCCTCCTCGGCCTCCGCCTTGCGGTTCTGGGCGGTCTCGACCGTGTCGTGGAGGTCGTCGACGTTGTCCTCGGCGTACTGCTTCTCCAGTTGGAGCTCGTTGAGCCGGCCGTCGAGCTCGTCCATCCGGTCCTCCAGTTCGTCGATGTCGCCGCGAATCTCGTCGGCTTCGCTGGTGAGTTCGGGAATCTTCGAGTCCGCGAGTTCCCCCTCGAGGTCGTCGATGTCGGCCTCCACGTCGACTATCTTGGACTCCTTCTCGGCGATGGCCTCGTCGAGCCCCGTCATCTCCGCGTCGACGGACTCCCGTTCGTTCTGGAGCTCCTCGATGCGCGCTTCGAGCTCCGCGATTTCGTCCTCCGCCTCGTCACGCTTCTCCTGGGCGCGCTCGATGTCGGTCTCGATGCCGCGCACCTTCTCGGTCGCGTCGGACTGCCGGTCGCGCACGTCGTCTATCTTCGACTCCACCTCGTCGACCTGTGACTGGAGGGTCTGGCGGCGGTCCTCCAGTTCCGAGAGCTCCTCGGCGATTCGCTCCAGCCGACCCTTCCCGGACTTCGAGAAGGAGTACCGGGAGCCGCCGCCGGAGCCGCCGGTCATGGCGCCGGACTTCTCGACGAGGTCGCCGTCGAGGGTGACCATCCGGTAGCTCCCCATCAGGCTCCGCGCCGTCTCCATGTCCTCGACCACCAGTGTCGAGCCGAGCACGTACGAGAAGATGGACTCGTACTGCGCATCGTAGTCGACGAGGTTGCGCGCGAAGTCGACGACGCCGGGCTTGTTCGGCTTCCGGGGGAGGCTCCGGTCGTCCATCTTCGTGATGGGGAGGAACGTCGCTCGACCGGCGTTGCGTGACTTGAGGTAGTCGATACACCGGGAGCCGACGCTGTCGTCGTCGACGACGACGTTCGCCAGCCGACCGCCCGCGGCGGTCTCACACGCCTCGGCGTACTCGGGGACGACCCCGCCGAGTTGCCCGACGGCGCCGTGAACGCCGTCGAGCCCGCCGTTCAGGACCGTCGTCACCGCACGCGGCCACGAGTTGTCGCCGCGCTTGCCCGCCGCCGATTCGAGTTCGGCGTACTGGGACTGTTTCCGGCGAATCTGCTCGTCGACCTCCTTCAGTTCGGACTTGTACTCCCGGCGCTCGTCGCGCAGGTCGTTGATGGCCGATTGGACCTTCGACTTGTTCTTCTCGGCCTTGTCGAGTTCGCTGTGGAGGTCCGAGACGCGCTTCTCCAGTTCGGGGATGCGCTCTTTCGCCTCGGCGATGGCGTCGCGCGTCTCGCTGATCTCGTTCGACCGGCGGCGGGCGTCGTCGAGCAGGCGGTCCTTCTCGCGCTGGAGGTCGTTCTTCTCGGTCTTGAGCGCCTCCAGTTCTTCTTTCTTCTCGGCGAGGTCGGCTTTCAGCTCGTCGAACTCGGTGTCGACGCTGTCGATTTCGGCCTCGACCTCCTTCAGGTCGGTCTCCTTCGAGGCGATGTCGCTCTTGACCGAGGCCTTCTCGACCTTCACCGAGCGAATCTCGCCTTCGTACTCCTCGATCTGCTCGTCCTTGCGGTCGATCTCGACGAACGCCTGTCGGCGCTCGTTCTCGGCGTCGTCGATGCGCTCGCGGGCGGTCTCGATTTTCCCTTCGAGCCGGGAGACGTCGCCCTTGACGGACTCTATCTCGCTCTTGATTCTGAGCTGTTCGTCCTCGCCCTTGCGCTCGATGTCGCGGTTGAGCGCCTCGAGTTCGTCGTCGAGGCGGGTGACGCGACCCTGCTTCTCGTCGAGTTCGGACTGCAGTTCTTCGAGGTCTGCCTCCCGGGACGCGACCTTCTCCCGGGTGCGTTCGAGGTCCTCGCGCTTGTCCTCGAGTTCGGCGGCCTTGAGGTACCCCTCGTACTCCTCTCGCTCCTCGCGGAGGGACTTGTACTCGAGTGCCGTCTCGCGCTCGTCCTCGAGTTGGCCGAGGCGCTCCTCTTTCTCCTCGATGCGGAGGTCGGCCTCGTCGATGCGCTCTTCGACCGTCTCCAACTCTTCGAAGGCGGCCTCCTTCTTCGCGTCGAACTCGGCGACGCCGGCGATTTCGTCGATGATACCCCGGCGCTCGTAGGGGGTCATCTGGATGATTTCGGTCACGTCGCCCTGCATGACGACGTTGTACCCCTCCGGCGTCACCCCGGCCTGTGCGAGCAGGTCCTGGATGTCGGAGAGGTTCACCGAACGTTCGTTGAGGTAGTAGTAGGAGTAGTAGTTGTCCTCGGTTTCCTTCACCCGGCGCGTGATGGTGATTTCGTCCACGTCGCCGACGTTCTCGGTGCCGGCGGCGTTGACCACCTGCGTCCGGTCCAAGGTGGCGTCGGCGTTGTCGAGGACGACCGTCACCTCGGCCTCGCGGGTGTCGGGCGCGGACGCGCCGTCCTCGTGGCCGGGGTTGTAGATGAGGTCGGTCAGTTTCTCCGCGCGGATGCCCCGGGTGCGGGCGAGGCCGAGTGCGAACAGCACGCCGTCGATGATGTTGCTCTTCCCCGACCCGTTGGGCCCGGTGACGACCGTGAAATCCTCGTAGAACGGGATTCGGGTCTTTCGCCCGAAGCTCTTGAAGTTGTCGAGAACTAGCTCTTTGATGTGCATTGGTTGTCTCAGTCGGCCTCCTGCCGGAGGCCTCGATGAACGCAGTTCATCTGTGCTCGCGGTGAGAGGAGTCGCGAGCTTACGCGACGATGATGTCGCTGCCGTCGGACTCGGACTCGGACTCCGTCTCGTCGTTCGACCCCTCGCTCTCCTCGGCTTTAGACCCGTCGCTCGCGGGTTCGCCGTCGACGACCTCGCTCCCCACGTCGGGGGTGGTCTCGTCCTCGGCCGACCGGTTCGCACCAGGGCTCGACGGGGCCGTCTCGACGTCGACCTCGACCTGCGATTCGAGTTGGCGGACGCGTTCTTTGGTCTCGACCAGCTCCTCGGTGAGCCCGTCGACCGCCGCTTGTAGCTCCGACACTTTGGCTTCGAGTTCCTCCACCCTGTTGCTCATGGCACTAACCCCCGTCTGTGAGTTCATAAAGGTACGTCAGACGTTAAGTGTGCGACGGCGACTGAAACGGCGTTCGGGCGGGCCGCGCGAGACGGCGCTGGCTCGCGGGTTCGAGTCCGCCGTCCGCCGACCCCGCTATTCGGTGGGGACGTCGTCCTGGTCGCGCGGGTTCGTCCCCACGTCCTCGGCCAGGTCGACCCCCTGTGTCAGCGGCCGCCCGTGGACCAGTTCCGGGAGGACGATGCGGACCGCCTCCAGCATCACGATGAAGACGATGGGCAGGAGGAAGAACCCGTACCAGCCGAGCAGGATGGGTCCGAGGATGTAGCCGAACATCAGGAGAAGCATGTCGAGCTGTCGGCCCGTGACGTACGGCTGGATGAGCGCCTGCGGGGCGAGGTCGAGGAGGACGACGTAGGCGACGAGCGCGCCGGCGACGAAGAGGAGCCCCCCGCTCCCGCCGCCGCTCCCCAGCGTCTGGTAGGCGAGGGAGGCGACGACCGGGAGGTACACCACCTTGCCGACCACGACCGGGATGAGGCTCGCGACGCCCGTCAGGAAGGCGAGGACGAACAGCATCGGGACGGCCACCCCCTCCGGCGCGAGGAGGTTCGTCGCCCCGTAGGCGACCGCCGCGATGACCGTCATCACGAGGACGAACAGGAGGTTGCCGAAGAAGACGGACTCGAGGTCCTGGTCGACGGCGACCGCGTAGGCGTACGCCGTGCTGTCGCGCCCCCCGAACAGTTCGACCAGCGCGTCGGAGAGGCCCGACTCGCGGACGAGCAGCGCGTACGAGATGACGACCGAGAGCGCCAGCAACAGCAGCGTGCCGAACACCGCCGACGCCGCAGCGCCCCCCGTCTGAAGTAGCGAGCGCGCCGACTGACCCGGCTGACTGACGAGGCCCCTCGGGTTCTGGAGGAGGGTCAGCAGCCGCTCGCGCTGCCCGCTGGGAAGCGACCCGAAGCCGAAGTACTGCTGGAGAAGTTTGACCAGCCCGGTGGACTCGAGCAACAGCCCCTGTGCCTGCTGGACCAGTTGGAACCCCGCGTACAACGACAGGCCGACGATGGGGACGACGACGAGCGAGACGGTCACCCCGGCGGCGATGCGGTCCGAGTCGACGACCTCACCGAGTCGACGGAAGACGGGGCGAGTCGCGTAGTAGCCGAAGACGCCGAGGACGAGCATCCCGACGAAGGAGTAGGCGATGTAGGCGGCTGCCGCCCCGAGGACGGCGACGAACAGCCACCAGGCGAGTCGACCCCGGTTCTCGAAGGGGTCGATGTCGGCGTCTGAGAACATTCTTACTCGAGGGGTACGCCCGTCCCCCGCGAAACGGTTGTGGCCTCCCGCGCCGGACGGGCGTCCGCCGGTCGACCGTCACAGCGGCAGGTCGGCGTCGGGGTCGACGACGCGGTCGACCTCCGCGGGCATCCGCCAGTCGGTCGTCAACTCGAGCAGTTGGACGAGCATCCGGGCCGTCGCCCCCCAGACGGTGTAGCCGTCGACGTGGAAGAAGTGGAGGCGGACCTCCCCGTAGTGGGGATGGTCCCGATGCTCGGACTCGTAGTTCTCGCGGTCGACGAGGTCGGCGACCGCGAGCACGGCGATTTCGGCGACCTCCCGCTCGTCGGGAGTGTACTCGCGGTCCGGAATCCGCGCGACGAACGGGCGGACGGAGTAGTCGGTGACGGTCGCGATATCGTCGAGGCGGCCGACCACGTCGGCCTCCGTCGGGAGGAGGCCGATCTCCTCTTCGGCCTCGCGCAGGGCGGTCGCCAGGAGGTCGTCGTCGCTTGGCTCCCGGCCGCCCCCTGGAAACGCCATCTGGCCGGGGTGCTGGCCCAGGTGGTCCGCGCGCTTGGTAAAGAGGACGTGCGGCTCGTCGTCCCGGTCGAGCACCGGCGCGACGACCGCCGCCTGTCGCTCGGCGTCGTCGACCGAGGCCGGCCGGTGTGCTCGCACGCCCGCTAAGTCCATACTCACTCCAGTTCCCCCTCGCTCTTAGCTTCGAGGGCTTCGAGGGCTTCGTCCAGAGTCTCCCGGGCCGCAGTCGCCTCCACCGGCGCCCACGCCTCGACGTCGTAGGCCACGTCGAGCAGGCGCTCGAGCCGGCGACCGTCGGCCTCGTCGTCGCTCACCGCCGCCTCTGCGTCGCGCACCAACCTGTCGGCCGCCCGCTCCCCGACGACCGCTCGGTCGACCGTCCGCTCGGGCACGTCGAGAATGAGCGGGAGGTCCTCGGCGTTCTCGGGGAGGACGGGGAACGCGACCGGGCCGACGGCCAGGAGTGTGGCGCCGTCCGGCGCGCCGGCGACCCCGTCTTCGGGCTCGAACTCCACGAGGTAGTACCGCTCCACGGCGTCGTCGACGGCTGCCGCGAGCGCTTCGGTGTCGGCGTCCGCCCCCTGTTTGAACGCAAGTTCGTCGAGCGCGCGTTCGAGTTCCGCGCGGGTGAGCGCCCCGAAGAGGTCGACGACGCCGGCGAGTTCGTCGTACGTCTCCTCGGGTACGTCGGTATCTCTCTCGGCTCTGTCCCCCATCAGCACACCTCCGCGAGGTCGTCGGTCGCGGCCGCGACCACCGCCTCGGCGTCGAACGGTGCGTCGGTCCACGCCGGCAGGCGCGTATCCTCGCCGGGCGGGGAGATCGCCTCGGCGTACTGTTCGACCTGTTCGCGCTCGCCGGCGCGGTCGTAGTCGAGGGCGTTGAACGCCGCGTCGGCCGCGTACGAGTCGACGAGCCCCCGGGCAGTCGTCAGGTACCGGTCGCCCAGCGTGTCGTAGTCGGGGGCGACGCCGGCGCCCTCAACGGTCCGGAGGAGCGCCTCGCCGACGGCCTCGCTCATGTCCGAGAGCCCCGTCGGCCCCCCGACGGCGCGGTGGTCGTGCTCGTAGCGCCCGAGGTCGACCTGCGCCGACCCCTCGACGCCGGCGACCCGGAAGGCGTCGGCGAGGGTGCCCACCTCCAGCCCCCACGAGCGCTCGATGCGCAGTTCGGCGGCGAGGTCCGCGGTGGCGGCGAACTCCCCTGCCAGCGCGTACCTGAACGAGTCGAGGTAGTCGACCACTGGCGCGTGGTGGGCGTCGGCGAGCGCCCGGACGAGCGGGACGTAGAACAGCCGGAAGAGCCGGCCGTACAGCCGGCCGTTCTCGACGCGGGCGTAGTACCCCTTCGAGAACTCGTGGCCGCGGGAGAGCGGGAAGAGGAGGCGGGGGACGTAGTCGGCGCGGTACGACCGGGTGTCGGCATCGTGACACACCACGTATCTCTGGTCGCCCGCGAGGGCGTGCCCCAGTGCGAGCCACACGTCCCGACCTTTTCCTCGTGCGCCGCCGAGACCGTGGTCTGCGAGCAGCGCCGCCACGTGCGGGCCGTCACACCACAGCACGTCGAGGTCGAGGTCGAACTCGGCGAGCCAGTCGCGAAACGGGCCGGCTCGCTCGGCCGGCGCCCGGAGCGGGACGACGACCCGCGCGGGGTCGACGCGTTCGAGTTCGGCGAGCACGCGCTCGGCGGCGAGACCGGCGTACTCCCGCTCGGTCATAGGGACGACGACGACCGTGTCGTCGGTGGGGGCGTCGAGTCCTCCGGGCTCCCGGACGAGCCCGAGGTCGTGGAGCGTGGTGATTCGCTCCTGCACGTACTCCATTAGCCGGGGTTCGGGAGTGGTGGGGTAAAGACGTGACGGAGACGGGTGTGTTCGGGAGTTCGCGGTCGGGACGGGTGACCGGCTCTCCAGTGGCTCTCGAAGCCGGTTCGTCGGAGACTCTCGAAGTCGGTTCGTCGGTGGCACTCGGACCCGACGCGTCGCAGACTCTCGAAAACCACCGAGCGCTCGGGGTGCTCGTCGGCGTCGACAACTCGAGGGAGAGTCCTTCCGGAGGGGGCCGTGAGCAGCTACCGACGGTGGGTCACGAGGGTAGGCGACCGAGCCGATACAGCCCGCCGAGCACGACGACCACCGCCACCAGCCCGAGCGCGAACACGAAGAAGAGCGCGTCGTACGCGACCCCGGACTCCGCCAGCGCCCCGACGGCCGACGACCCGGTCGACTGGAGTACCATCATCCCGAAGCTGTACACCGAGTAGGCGCTCCCGCGGTGGTGGTCCGGGAGCGTATCGAGCAGATAGGTGTCCATCGCCGGGAAGAGGCTGTGGATGACGTACCCCACGGCGGCGGTGACGACGAGCACGGCGGCGACCCCCTCGACGTACGTCAGGGCGAGGAGACAGGCGGCGAAGGAGCCGACGACGCCGAGGATATACGGCACGAGCGGGAAGCGGTCGGCGAGTCGGCCCGAGAGGAAGAACGCGGGGACGCCGGCGGCGAACACGACCGTGATTGCGGTGCCGGCCGCCGAGGGGGAGAGCCCCTTCGCCCGCATGTATAGTTCGTAGAAGTTGAACAGCCCCTGCCAGACGAACCCCGTCAGCCCGAGGATGACGATGCCGGTGAGCACGACCCGCCACTGCGCCCGGGCGGCGGCGAGGAGGTCGCGGTCGGCGCTTCCGGCCGCCGGGAGGTCGGCCCCCCGGGCGGTCAGGGTGAGCGCGACGGTGACGACCGCGCCGGCGACGCCGACGGCGACGAACGCGAGTCGCCAGTCGTACACCACGGCCAGCGCGACGAACGGGGCGGCGACGACCGCGGCGACCTGGCTCGCGGTGCCGTGAATTCCCATCGCCCGGCCGACCCGCTCGGGGTACAACTCGCTGATGAGCGGGTTGGCGGCGACGAAGTACGCCCCGGAGGCGAGTCCCATACACAGCGCGCCGGCGCCGAGGACGACCACCGACTCCGCGGTGGCGGTGAACAGCGAGGCGGCGGTGAGCACGACGCCGGTGGCGAGGACGACCCGGTGTCGGGGGACGCGCGTGAGGAGCCAGCCGGTCGGCACCCGGGGGAGCGCGCTGCCGACCCAGACCAGCGTGACGAGCAGGCCGGCGGTGGCCTCGCCGACGCCGAACACGCCGATGAACTCGTCGAGGAGGGGAGCGAACATCACCCGGGCGAGGTTCACCAGCAGCACCAGCGAACAGAGCGTCCCGAACAGCCGGCCACGTGACACGGCTCTCGGTTCCCGGTCGGCCGGCACAAGCCTTCCGACCCGGCGCCGGGGTGTGGACCGGTGTCACCCCACCCATCCCATTGTTTATAACCCCTCCTGCCAAAGCCGCCGCGTATGAAATCGACGCGCAAGGGGCTCCGGAAGGGGGAGTTGGAGAAGGACACCTACGAGCGGCTCAACTGCGCCGACTGTGGGAAGCCCTTGAAGACGACCGACGACCCGGACGAGGTGTTCACCGTGCGCACCTGCCCGGACTGTGGCGCCGAGTGGAAGGAGCTTCGCTGAAGGCGGCGTCGAGCCGCGCCGAGCCGTCGACGGAAAGCGGCAACTCGGGCACCGAAACGGCCACGCCGCTTATTCTCGCGTACCCGTAACCCTCGAACGTGACGACCCTCAACGAGCACGTGCTGAACGAGGCGGGCGAGCGCCAGGACCGACTCACTATCGGCCAACTCGTGACGCTCATCGAGCGCCACGACGGCGAAGGCGGGCCGGGCGTGACCCGTGACCGAATCATGGCCTACGCGGAGGAGCTGAGCGGCCGCGGCGGGCCGGTGAACCCGGACAAGGTCGAGACCGCCATCGACGAACGACTCGCCGAGGACGACTCCCTCTCGGGACCCGTCGGCTGGACGGGGTCGGCCAGTCTCTTCGGCGTCGACGACGGCCGCGTGAGCACCTTCCCCCCGAGTTGGCACGAAGCGTTCTCCGACCACAGCCCGAGCGTCCGAGACATCGTCGAGTTCGCGCTCCGAGACCCCGACTCGGACGGCAACGACAACGGCGGCGCCGGCTCCGACGAGGCGGCGGGCGGTCCGGCAGGCGTCCCCCGGCAGGTCGTGCTCAACGCGGCGACCCTCTTCGGCGGGATGGAGTGGTCGACGGCGCAGGGCGAACTCGAGGAGCTCCGCGGCGAGGGCGTCGTCGTCGAGGACCTCGACCAGCATCCCAACCCGAACGTCCGCCTCGCAGAGGACGACGGGGCGTCGAACCACGCACAGGAGTAGGGCGGCCGTCCGGTCGGAGCCGGCGATTCGACGACCCTCCGACGCCGACCCGAGATAACAACCGTTAATCACCCCTGCCGTCTCCATCCGACGATGACCGAGGCGGCGACCGCGTTCGTACCGGGACACGTGACCGGTTTCTTCAGCGCCCACCCAGACGAGGACCCGACAGTCGCCGGCTCCCGCGGCGCCGGCCTCACCCTCACCGACGGCGTGACCGTCACGGTGCGGCGGGCCGACGGGGACGCCGACGCTCCCGTCGTCCGACTCGGCGGGTCGGCGGCCGACATCGACCCCGTCGACCGCGTCCTCGACACCCTCCGGGCGCCGGCCCGCGTCGAGGCCGAGACCGACCTCCCGCTGGGCGCCGGCTTCGGCGTCTCCGGGGCCGCGGCGCTCGGCACGGCGTTCGCCGCCAACGCCGTCTTCGACCGCGGGCTCTCCGAGAACGAACTCGTCACGGTCGCCCACGGCGCCGAGGTCCTCTCGGGGACCGGTCTCGGCGACGTGGTCGCGCAGGCGCGGGGGGGCATCCCCATCCGGCTCGAACCCGGCGCACCCGAACACGGGAAGCTGGACGGCATCCCGGCCCGCGCCCGGGTGGAGTACGTCACGTTCGGCGAACTCTCGACGGCGGACGTCCTCGCCGGCGACACCGAGACCCTGTCGACGGCGGGCAGAGAGGCGCTCTCGACGCTCGTCGGGGACCCCACGCTTCCGACGTTTATGCGGGCTTCACGAACGTTCGCCCGCGAGGCGGACCTCCTCACCGAGCAGGTGACGGAGGCGATTCGCGACGTGAGCGACGCCGGCGGCGAGGCGTCGATGGGGATGCTCGGCGAGACGGTGTTCGCAGTCGGGACGGGACTCACCGACGCGGGATACGACCCGACGGTGTGTGCGACACACCCGGCCGGAGCGACGCTCCGGTAACACGGTGAGGGGGACCCGGACCACGGGGGTCGCGCGGGCGTTCCGCATCGGGGACGGCGACGGCGGTGGCTCCGGACAGGGAAGCGTCGTCCTCCGGTACTACTGTTACATGGCGACCTCGACGCTGGGGTTTCTCATCCCGGTCTGGGTCGTCCTGCTCGACGAGGCCCGCGGCTTCTCCTACACCCAGATTCAGCTCCTCGACGGCGCCTTCTTCGCCACCCTCCTGCTGGCCGAACTCCCGACGGGGTACGTCGGCGACCGTCTCGGCCGGCGGAACGCCCTCGTCCTCAGCTCGGTCGGCGTGGGTCTCGCCGCGGCGGTCTTCGGCCTCGTCGAGTCGTTCCCGGCCTTTTTCGCCGTCTACGTCCTCTGGGGGGTCGCCCAGACGTTCAGAACGGGAAACGACAGCGCGTGGCTCTACGACACGCTCGCCGGCTACGGCGAGGTCGGGACGTTCACCCGCGTCCGGGGCCGGGGGCTCGCGGTCCTCCTCGGTACCAACGCGGCCACCGCCGTCGCCGGCGGCTACCTCTACGGGCTCGACCCGCGCTACCCCTTTCTCGCTACGGGGCTGGTGAACCTCGCCGGCGTCCCCGTCCTCCTCTCGCTCCCCGAGTCCCCCGTCGCCGACGGCGACCGGTTCACGCTGGGCGACGCACGACGGGCGCTCTCGGGACTGCTGGCTCCGGGACTTCGGTGGTTCGTCGCCTACGCCGCGCTGTTCTACTCGCTGGGGTGGGCCGCCGACGTGTTCATCCAGCCCATCGGGTTGGCCGCCGGCCTCGACGCGGTCGACCTCGGCTACCTGTACGCCCTGCTCATCGGCGCCTCGGCGGTCGCGAGCACGTACGCCGACGCCGTCGCGAGGCGGGTCGGCGTCGGCCGACTCCTCCGCCTCTCGCCGCTGCTGCTCGGCGCCGCCCTGCTCGCGCTCCCGCTGCTCCCGGTCGCGGCCGTCGGCGTCTTCCTCCTCCAGCGGGTCGTGCTCAACGCCACCGCGCCGGTCGCGGAGACGTACCTCAACGACCGGGTCGCCTCGCTGGGGCGCGCGACGGTCGTCTCCGGCTTCTCGATGGCGCTCTCGGCGGTGTCCATCCCGGTGAAGCTCGCGAGCGGCCCGCTCGCCGACGCCACCTCGCCGACTCTCACCGTCGCCGCCTTCGGCGGGGCGCTGCTCGTCGGCTGTGCGCTCCTCGTCGTCGTCGTCCGGCCGATGGCCGACGCGGACAGCCCGACGCCGGCGGACTGAGGAGGTCGCCGAGCGGAACGCACGGAGAACCGTCGCGCTTTTGGCCCGAGGCGGCCGTCTTCGGGCCATGAGCGACCACGTCGACGTCCCCGAGGACCACCCGCGGCACGACTCGTTGCTGACGCGCCACCGCATCGAGGACGGAGTGGACCGGGGTATCACCAGCCGACAGGGGCTCATCGCGCAGGGTCGAGGGGAGGCGTACGACTACCTGCTCGGCGAGCGCACTATCCCCTCCGCCGACGAAGCCGAGCGCGCCGCCGCCGCACAGCTCCTGCTGGCCGACCACCCCGTGCTCTCGGTGAACGGCAACGTCGCCGCGCTCGTCCCCGAGGAGATGGTCGAACTCGCCGAGGTCGTGGGTGCGGAGCTCGAAGTGAACCTCTTCAACCGCACCGAAGAACGGGTGGCCGCAATCGCGGAGTACCTCCACGAACACGGCGCGGGCGAGGTGAAGGGCCTCCGGGCGGACGGACGGATTCCGGGACTCTCCCACGAGCGTGCGAAGGTCGATTCGGACGGTATCGGCGACGCCGACGTAGTGCTCGTCCCGCTGGAGGACGGCGACCGCGCCGAGGCGCTCGCGGCGACCGGCAAAGTCGAAATCGTCATCGACCTCAACCCGCTGTCGCGCTCGGCGCAGTCCGCGGCCATCCCGGTCGTCGACAACATCGTCCGCGCCGTACCGAACATCACCCGCCACGCCCGCGAGTTGGCCGAC
This sequence comes from Halobium salinum, assembly GCF_026586625.1. GTDB lineage: Archaea > Halobacteriota > Halobacteria > Halobacteriales > Haloferacaceae > Halobium > Halobium salinum. The sequence continues at coordinate 494,322 of NZ_JAODIW010000010.1, forward strand.
GCGCCGCGGGACGAGTTGGAGGCCATCGTCGCCGACTTCGACAGAGAGGCGGCGCTCGCCGCGGCGGAGCGGGCGATTCGGACGGGCGGGGACGGCGAGGAGTAGAGGCGGAGTCGAACTCGGACCTCCGACGTCTCAGGCCTCGGCGGGGTCGACCGCGACGGTCGCCCCCGAGACGACGCGGGTGAGTCGGTTCCGCGCGTCGTCGCCGATGATTTCGAGCTCAGGGCTGTCGACGACGGAGAGCGTGGCCGCCGGGTCGACGGCTGTCACCACGACACCCGCCTCGTCCTCGCGAACGGCGACGGCACACGCCAGCAGCGCGCCGAGGTCGGGGTCGACGGCCAGCGCCTCGGCGACCGTCTCCGGCATACACGCGCCGATGACGGTGTAGCGTCCGAGCCCGTCGTCGCCGACCGTCCCGCGGACCGCCGCCTGGAGGTCGGTCTCGAACAGCAGTTCGAACCCCTGGGCGTCGAGGGCGTCCCTGACGAGGCCGAGGGTCTCCTCGAAGCCGAACGGCGAGCGTTCCGAGATGGTGTAGGTGACGGGGTGTTCCACGGGGAGTGGAACGCGCGCTCGGAGCATCAATGCGCGCCTCGGACTCAGTCGAACCCCGAAATCAGCGTGACGAGCCACTGCGCCGGGTCGCGTCGCTCGCGGAGTTCGACGCGGTCGACCCACTTCACCCACTGGAAGCCGCGTCGACCGGGGGCGACGAGCCGGAGCGGGGCGCCGTGGCCGTGGCTCAGGTCGTCGCCGGCGACGCCCGTCGCGAGCAGGAACTCCCGCGCCTCGGAGACCGGGAAGCTCCAGCGGTACCCCGTCACCGAGACGACCCGAACGTAGCGCGCGTCGTCGCCGACGCCGGCGGCGTCGAGCAGGTCGCCCAGTCGGACGCCGCGCCAGTCCTGCACCGTGTACCAGCCGGAGGTGCAGTCGAGGAGGGCGCGCAGTTCTGTTTCGCCGTCGTCGCCGGTGGCGTCGGTCGCGTCGTCGCTGGTGGCGTCGGTCGCGTCGCCGTCGCCGGTGGCGTCACCATCCTCGGGAGCGACGCCCGTGAGCGCCGCGTACGACAGGTCGAGCGACTCGTCGACCAGCCCGTCCACCCGGAGCCGCCACGCGTCGCGGTCCACCGGGTCGGGGTCGTCGGCGACCCAACTGGTCACGGGGAACTCGCCGTCGGTGCGGCCGTCGGCGCCGTCGACCCCCTCCGAATCGAGGTCGACCGGCTTCGACCCGGTGAACCGGCGGGTCGTCCCGGCCGTGTCGAGCAGGTCGTTGACGACCGACTGCGAGCGCCACAGGACGGCGCCGCCGACGAGGACGCCGGCGTAGCGCAGCGCGTCGCGTCGCCCCTGCACGTCCGAGCGGCGAGGGCGGCGCATCCCCGGGAGCGACCGCCGGGAGAGGAGGTGGAGGGCGAGCAGGGGGACGAGCAGGAGGCCGAAGAGGACGTGGACGTTCATGAGCCCCCAGTACGCGAGGTCCACGTCGGCGCCGAGCACCCACGCGACGCCGGTCGCCAGCGCGGCGACGGCGACGACCGCCAGCGCGACCGAGAGCCCCGTCGCGCGGGTCCACAGCCGCGAGTCGGTCACGCGGCGGCGGACCCGATACAGCTTCAGCGCGAGGAAGAAGACGAGCGCGAACCCCGCCACGCCGTGGGCCCAGAAGACGACCGCGCCGGAGGGTCGCCCGACGGTGAAGGAGAGGAGGCCGGAGCCGACCTGGAACGCGACGAGTACGAGGAGCGTCCAGTCGACGAGCCGGGCCGACGGCTCGGCGCGGCGCAGGCCACGGCGGAGGGCGCGACGGAGTTCGGACCCGTTGCTCACGGGGACCCGTAGCGACCGGAGCCGCATCAACCCGTCGCGGGAGGGGCGGCGCCCCTCGGGCGTTCAGAACGCCGAGAGCGCCCGTTCGAGGCGGTCGAACCCCACCTCCAGCCGGTCCAGCCCGTTGGCGAAGCTCAGGCGGTGCCAGCCGGCGCCGGCCTCGCCGAAGGCGCTCCCGGGCGCGAGGACGACGCCGTGCTCGCGCAGGAGCCGTTCCGCCACCGCCACGTCGTCGCCGGGGAGGTCGAGTTCGAGGAAGGCGTAGAACGCCCCGTCGGGCCTGGGACACCGGACGCCGTCGACCCCGGCCGCCCGCTCGACCACGTAGTCGCGCCGCTCCTCGAATCGGTCGCGCATCTCCCGGACCGGCTCCTGGGGCCCCGTCAGCGCCGCGAGCGCGGCGTACTGAGACGGGGTCGCCGTACAGGAGGTGACGGCCTCGCGCACCTTCGTCACCGCGTCCGCGAGCCACCGTGGGCCGGCGAGCCAGCCGACGCGCCAGCCGGTCATGGCGTACGTCTTCGAGCAGGAGCCGACGGTGACGACGTGCTCCGGGTGGTCGGTCAGCGCCGCGGTGCCGACGAACTCGCGGTCGTAGACCAGGCCGCCGTACACCTCGTCGGCGACGACGACGGCGTCGTGGTCGGCGGCGGCCTCCACCACGGCCCGAACCGCGTCGGGGTCGTGGACCCGGCCCGTCGGATTCGAGGGCGAACAGAGCATCACCGCGGCCGTGTCGGGACCCATCGCTTCGACGACCCGGTCGGCGTCGAGTTCGAACCCCGTCGACGCCGGCATCGGCACCTCGACGGCTCGGCCCGCCACGAGGTCGGTCTGCTGGAAGTAGTTGGTGTAGGTCGGCGTCGGCAGCAGGTACTCCTCGTCGGTGCCGACCGTCGCGAGCGCGACGAGGTACGTCGCCTCCATCGCGCCGTTGGTGACGACGACGCCCTCGGGCGGAACCTCGGTGCCGGACTCCCGCGCCGTCGCCTCGCTGACGGCCTCGCGCAGGGGGCGGATGCCGGCGTTCGGCGTGTAGTGGGTTCTCCCCGACCGTGCGGCCTCGTGTGCCGCCTCGACGACGTGCTCGGGCGTGTCGAAGTCCGGTTCGCCCACTTCGAGTCGAACCAGGTCTCGGCCCTCGGCCGCGGCCGCCTCGGCGAGGTCGAACATCGACCGGATGGGCGAAGGCTCGACGGCCCGAACCCGGTCCGTGAGGAGGTGTCGCATACCCGGTGCTCGGCGCGTCGGTACAAAAACGGTCGCCCCGCGTGCACGTCTTCGTCCGGTTTCGACGGCGCCCTCGGGTTCCGTGGCCCTCGTCGCTGGCGCACTTATGTCCGTGGAGGCCGTATGTGATGTGTTATGTCTGCACACGAACGAGCGGAGGTGGTCGTCGACGACGACGTGCTCCACGAACTACGGGAGCACGAACGCTGGCACGGGCCGCGGATGATTCGCACCATCGAGCGCCACCACCCCGAACACCGACCGGGCATCCCCGTCGCGCTGTTCGACGCCTACGCCGAGCGGCTGGGCTACGACGTCGAGGCGTCCGAGGCCGACGTGCTCGCGAAGGCCGTCGACGAGACCGAATGGGTCGGCGAGGACGTGTACTACCGCGTCGGCGACGACAGCGAGAACCTGAGCGCCTACCCGCCGAGTTGGCACGCCCGGTACGCCGAGCGGAACTCCATCGCGGACCTCGTCCGCGAGATGGGAACCCAACTCGGACGCGCGTGGGTCGGCCGGCGGGAGCTCACGCTGGCGCTCGAATCGGTCGCCGGCGTCGACCCCCGGACGGCCACCGCGATGGTACTCGACGCCGGACAGCGAGGGGAAATCGCCGTCCAGCCGAGGCAGAACCCCGAGAGCCTGGTCTTCCTCAAGGGGTGAGTCCGCGCGGGACTAGTTCCCGTCGTCGGTCTCCGCACCGCCGGCCTCGTCCTCCTCGGCTTCTTCGTCGGCTCCGGCTTCAGTTTCCGACTCCTCGGGGTCGTCCGACCCGGACTCGTCGTCCGCGCCCGCGCTCGCGTCCGAGCCGTCGGCGACTTCTTCGACGACCTCGGCCTCGGCGACGATTTCGCCCGGCTCGGCCTCCTCGCCGGACACGTCGTCGACGGTCTCGACCTCCTCCTCGACGTCGGTGTCGACAGCGTCGCCTTCGGACTCCGCATCCGTGTCGTCGTCCGTCGCCGACTCGCCGCCGCTCCCGTCCTCGTCCGGCGTCGCCGAGTCCTCGCGTGCCTCGGTCGTCACGGTCGGGGTGTCGGCGTCCACGTCGGCGACGGCCGACCCGTCCTCGTCGTCGGCTCCGCCCGCGTAGCTCGGGTTGTCCTCCTCGAGGAGCGGGTCGTCGAGTGACTCCCGGTCCGACCGAGCGCGGGTCACGAGCACGTAGCCGACGGCGGCGACCGCGGCGACGAGCGCGACCCGTGGGAGGGTCAGGAGGCCCGAACCCGACGTGGCGTCGTCGTCGGTCACGTCGGTGTCGGCGGCCGAGTCCACGTCGCCGTCGAGGACGTCGAAGTGGGACTCCGAGTCGGCGTCGTCACCGTCGTCGGCACCGGAATCGGCGTCACCGTCACCGTTCGAACCGTCGGCGTCACCGAACACCGAGAACGCCCCGTCACCGGCGGCGTTCGCGGCGTCGGTGCTCGCCTCTCCGTCGCTCGTGTCACGTCGGTCGAGCAGGTAGAGCGCGGCGAACGTCGCGGCGGAGCGCAGGTGCCGTTCGAGCGCCTCGCGGTCGTTTCGGCGGTAGGCGTCGACCGCGCCGACGACGTCCTGTCCGGCGTCGGCGAGGCCGTCGGGGCCGCCGGTCTCGGTGCCCTTCGGTCCGACGCGTTCGATGGTCTCTTTGAGGAACTCCTCTCTCATCGTGGTGCCGACTTCGGCCGCCGGCACGCCAAGCGTTGGGGCCGAACCGGCGGTCCGAGTGGAGGTCGAGACGGGCAGCCGCCCGCTACTCGAACAGCGCCTCGGGCGGCCCGCCCGGGAGCCGGTCGCGGTCGTGGTCCTCGGCGAAGTCGATGTCGGGACCGACCGGCACCAGTCGCTTCGGGTTCACGTCTCCGTGGCTCTCGTAGTAGTGGTGGACGATGTGGTCGACGTTGACGGTCTTGGCGATTCCGGGGAGCTGGTACAGCTCCTTCGTGTAGTTCCAGAGGTTCGGGTACTCGTGGATGGCCCGTCGGTTACACTTGAAGTGGGTGTGGTACACGTGGTCGAAGCGGACGAGCGTGGCGAACATCGCGAGGTCGGCCTCGGTGAGGACGTCGCCGGCGAGGTATCGCTGGTCGCCGAGGACGGACTCCCAGTGGTCGAGCGCGTCGAACAGTTCCGAGACGGCCTCGTCGTACGCCTCCTGTGTTCCGGCGAACCCGGCGCGGTAGACGCCGTTGTTGATGGGGTCGTAGATGTCGTCGATGATGCGGTCGACCTCGTCCTCGTACCCCTCGGGGTAGAGGTCCACGTCGTGCTCGGCGAGGTCGCCGAACTCGGTGTCGAGCATCCGCATTATCTCCTCGCTCTCGTTGTTGACGACGGTCTCCGCCTCGCGGTCCCAGAGGACGGGGACCGTCACGCGCCCGGTGAACTCCGGGTCGGCCTTCGTGTAGATGTCGCGGAGGAACTCCTTCCCGTACAGCGGGTCCGGGTACGACTCCGAGAACTCCCAGCCGTCGTCGATGCGCACGGGCTCGACGATGGAGAGCGAAATCGCGTCCTCCAACCCTTTCAGCGCCCGCGTCATCGCCGCGCGGTGGGCCCACGGACACGCCCGCGAGATGTAGAGGTGGTACCGGCCCGCCTCGGGCGGGAACTCGGCGCCGTCCTCGTCGCGAATCCGGTCGCGGAAGGCGGTCTCCTGCCGGTCGAACTCGCCGTCGTCGTCGGTCGACTCGTAGGCGTCGGTTCGCCACTCGCCGTCGACGAGCATGTTCATCGGGCCACCTCGGCGGTCGCCGGCGGGAGGAACGAATCGGTTACTGTCACGCCCGCGGATACGGGCGAGACGGGCAAAAGGGTTCGTCGCCCGGCCGTCCCTGCCGCCAGTCCGCGGGGCGGTCGGACCCGACTGTGGCGTCACGGTCGACACGCCCCGACGAGACCGATGTTGCAAGACTTAACACCGGTCACCCGCTTACTCCAGCCATGACCAGCGAGCACGCCGGGGATTCCGGCTCCGGGTCGGATTCTCGACCCGTCGTCTACGACCTCGCGCCCGACTGTACCGTCGCGGACGTCGAGGTCGGTCAGCTGTATCACGCCGTCGTGAACGGCGTCGTGAACTACGGCGTCTTCGTCGACATCTCCGACTCCGTCTCCGGGCTCGTTCACGAGTCCAACCTCGACAACGACTACTCGGTCGGCGACAAGTTCGTCGTTGAACTGGAGGAGGTCCGCGAGGACGGCGACCTCGCCTTCGCCGAGGCGACCCCCGAGAACTACCGCACCGAGACCGTCGACCACGTCCCCGACCTCACCGAGGTCCAGTCGCTCCGGACGGGCGACTCGGTCACCGTCGAAGGGTCGGTCTCGCAGATAAAACAGACCGGCGGCCCGACCATCTTCCACATCAGCGACGAGACCGGCATCGTCGCCGCCGCTTCCTTCGCCGAGGCCGGCGTCCGCGCCCACCCCCGCGTCGAGGTCGGCGACATCGTCCGCGTGAAGGGGAGCGTCGAGAAGCACAACGGCGCCCTCCAGCTCGAAGTGGAGGACATGCGGCTCCTCGAGGACGACGTCGCCGCCGAGGCCCGCGAGCGCATCGAGGCCGCCCGCGACGAGCGCGCCGAGCCCCACGACCCCGAACCGCTCGTCGAGTGGGAGGCCTTCGAGAAGCTCCGGGGCGACCTCCGCGAACTCGCCCGCCTGCTCCGTCGCACGGTGCTCGACGGCCGCCCCATCCGGGTCCGACACCACGCCGACGGCGACGGGATGTGCGCCTCGATTCCGGTCCAGCACGCCCTGGAGAACTTCATCCGCGAGGTCCACACCGACGCCGACGCGCCGCGACACCTGTTCAAGCGCCTGCCGAGTAAGGCGCCCTTCTACGAGATGGAGGACGTGACCCGCGACCTCAACTTCGCGCTGGAGGGTCGCGCCCGCCACGGCCAGAAGCTCCCCTTCCTGCTGATGCTCGACAACGGGTCCACCGAGGAGGACGTGCCGGCCTACCGGAACCTCGCCCACTACGACATCCCAATCGCGGTCGTCGACCACCACCACCCCGACCCCGAGGCCGTCGAGGACCTGCTCGACGCCCACGTCAACCCGTACCTCTACGACGAGGATTACCGCATCACGACCGGGATGATGTGCGTCGAACTGGCGCGGATGATCGACCCCTCCATCACCGACGAGGTGCGCCACGTCCCGGCCGTCGCCGGCCTCTCCGACCGCTCGAAGGCCGAGGTGATGGACGACTACGTCGCCCTCGCCGAGGCCGAAGGGTACGACCAGGACCACCTGGGGGACGTGGGCGAGGCGCTCGACTACGCCGCCCACTGGCTGCGCTTCTCCAGCGGCGAGACGGTCGTCGACGACGTGCTCGACGTCGGGACCGACGAGGACCGCCACGAGGAACTCGTCCAGTTCATGGCCGACCGCGCCGAGCGCGACGTGGAGAAGCAGCTAGACGCCGTCGAACCCCACGTCGAACACGAGCGGCTCTCCTCGGACGCCCACCTCTACACCATCGACGTCGACCAGTTCGCCCACCGCTTCACCTACCCCGCGCCGGGGAAGACGACCGGTCAGCTCCACGACCGGAAGGTCCAGGAGACGGGCGACCCGGTCATCACCATCGGCTACGGGCCGGACTTCGCCGTCCTCCGTTCCGACGGCGTCCGCCTCGACATCCCGCAGATGGTCGCCGAACTCGACGAGGAGGTCGTCGGCGGCGGCGTCTCCGGCGGCGGCCACCTCGTCGTCGGCTCCATCAAGTTCGTGAAGGGGATGCGCGAGGAGGTCATCGACTCCCTCGTCGAGAAGATGGCCGACGCCGACATCGACGAGGACCTGTCGAGCGCGGCGCCGCTGGACGACTGAGCGCAACGACGGGCGCCGTTTCATCGGCGCCCACCTCGCTGACGCGGAGGTGTTGGACGACTGAGCGCCACGACGCGGGCGGCTTGTCCGCCCGCGACTCGCTGACGCGGTGGTGTGACGACTAAGCGACGACGCCGAGCCGTCTTATCGGCTCGGCAATCGCTGACGCGGTGGTGTGACGATTGAGCGCAACGACGGCCGGAGTCTATCTCCGGCCGACTCGCTGACGCGGTGGTGTTGGACGACTGAGCGCCACGACGGGGCGCCGTTTTCTCGGCGCCCAACTCGCCGACGCGCCGATGTGGACGACTACGACGGGCCGAACTCAGTTCTCGCCATCTCCGTCGTCGTCCTCGACACCGTCGCGGAAGTCGAACCCGCCGCCTTCGCCGACACCCCCGGAGTCACCATCGACCTCGGCGTCGACGACCCCCGCACCCTCGACGCCGTCCGCCGCGCCGACGAACGACACGCGCCGCCGGGCGACGACAATCGCGCCGCCCGCGGCGACGACGAGCGCGACGAGTGTCCCGACGGGAACGCCTCCGTCCTCGCCACCCTGCCAATCACCCTCGAACACGGAGCGGTAGTACTCGGCCGCGGCCTCGCTCCGCAGTGCGACGGCCACCTCGCGGTTCTCGGTCGCGGAGTTTTCGTTCCAGTTGAGCGAGCCGACGACGACCGTGTCGTCGGCGACGACACCCTTCGCGTGAATCTTCTCGAATCGGTCGGTCGGCTCTGCGACGCGGACTTCGAGAGGGATGCCCTCGCGCTCCGCCCGGCCGTTCAGTCGGTCGGCGAGCCGGCGGTTGTCGTCGACGACGTACCACGCTCGCGAGAGGAGGATTCGTACGTCGACACCGCGCCGGGCGGCCCGCACGCAGGCCCGGAGCATCGCCTGTTCGGGACCGCCGACGGTGGGCTGAACCACCACCACGCGGTCGTCGGCCCGCTCGACGACGTCGACGACGGCCGATTCGGCGTTCCCCGGGGCGGTCAGGAGCCGGGCCGCTTCGACCCGAACCCTCCGTGGCTCGGCCCGCCCCGAGAACGAGCCGTTCGCCGGCGTCGACGCCTCGAACGCTCGGCCCTCGCGATAGCGCTCCCACGCGACCGCGCCCGTCCCGTTCGCGTCGGCACGGAACAACGCCGCCAGTTCGGTCGCCGCTCGCTCGCCGTCGAGACGGACGCCCCAACCGCGGCTGCTTCGACCCCCGGTGCCGGCGGGCTTCCAGTTCTCGGTGAGGACGAGCGCCCGGTCGTCGACGACGGCGTACTTCGGATGGTGGAAGGCGAACCGTTCGGGGGCGCGTCCGAGCACACGGACCTCGACACCGGCGGCGGCGAGGCGGTCGAGCAGGTGGGCCTCCCGTCGCGGGAGTCCGCCGACCGGGTCGGCTTCGAGGAGCACCCTGACTCGGACGCCGCGTTCGGCGGCGGCGACGAGCGCCTCGCTCACCCGGGAGGAGGCGAGGGTGTACCCGCCGAGCAGGAGTCGCTCGTCCGCGCTCCGCAGTGTCGAAATCGCGACTTCGGGGGAGTCGGGGAGGACGAACGCCGTCGCGTTCGGAGCGCCGAGGTCGACCGGCTCGCGAGGGGTGTAGCCGACCGGGCGCCACGGCGGCGTCGCGTTTCGGTGCCAGCGCTCGCCCTCGGGCGCCGCCTCGTAGACGACGCTGTCGACGGGTCGGCTCCCGCGCCGGAGTTCGAGCCGCTCGCCGCCGTTTGCGAGGCCGAAGCCCGCCGGCGCCGTGTGGACGCGTCCAGCCGCAGTCCGGTTTCGGAGGACGTCCGGGTCGGTTCCGACGACCACCCGCCCCGAGCGGTTCGCGAGTCGGACGACCGTCTCGCCGTCGCTGACCGACCAGTTTCCGGCGCCCGGGAGGACGAGCGTCACCGACTCGCCGCGGTCGCCGTCGGCGACGGGGTTCGGGTACACGGCCACGATTCGTGCCGTCCCGTTCGGGGTCGTCCCGTTCGCAGTCGACCCCTCCACAGTCGTCCCGTCGGTCGCGGTCCCGTCGGTCGTTGCCCCACCGGCTGCGACCCCGTCGGCGACGGGAACCGCGGCGACGACGAGGAGCGCGGCCAGGATGGCGACGAGGGCGGGACGGATGGTCGACACAGGAACGGCTGGTCCCGTCCCCGCACTTCAACCCTCGGCCGGGTGCGTGTCGCTACCGAGGGTGTCGACGGTCTGAGAAACACGAGAACGTGTGTGAAGGCGGAACGCCGCGGGTGCCGCTCAGTCGGCCGTGCCCGAGCGCGTCGTCCCGAGGGCGTCGTTCGCCCGGCTGGCCTCGTCCTGTACGAGGAACGACCGGTCGTCGCTGTGTTCCGCGGCCGCTTCGAGTGCGTCCTCGGTGCCGATCTGGCGGAGCGCCCACGCGGCGCTGGCGCGTGCGGAGTCGTCCCCGTCGTTCTCCAGCACGTCCACCAACGGTTTCACGGCGCGGGTGTCGCCCAGCAGGCCGAGCGCGCGGGCGGCGTGGGGCCGGACGATGTGGTTGTCCATCTCCAGTTTGTCCGCGAGCGGCTGGGTCGCTCGCTCGTCGCCGATCTCGCCGAGCGCGCGGAAGGTGACCTTCTGGAGACCGGGGTCCTTATCGGAGTCGACGTACTCGACGAGCGTCTCGACGGCATCTTCGGCGCCCGAACCCATCTTCCCGAGCGCCTTGATGGCGGGTTTGTCGCGCTTCTGGGCGCGCTGGTGCATGGCGTCGAAGGCGCGGGCGTCACCCATCCGGATGAGCGCCTCCATGCAGTGTTCCTCCATGAACTCGGAGCCGAGGGTGTCGAGGGCGAGCAGCACCATCTCGACGTTGCCGCGCTGTTCGTGCTCTTTCAGCGCCGACCACTCGACCGGGTAGTCCTTGTAGTGACCGAGCACGTCGTAGAACCCCTCGTAGGCGAGCTGTTCGCGAATCTCGAGGTCGTCGAACGCCTGAGCGTCGTCGACACCGGTCGAGAGTTCGTCGGTCGCTTCGAGCAGGGTTGCGATGGTCTCTTCGTCCTCGTCGGCATCGAGGGCGGCGTTCTCGACCGCATCGGCGCTCTCGTCCAGCGCGGCGGCCGCGGCGTCGCTCGACTCCCCGTCGACCGACACGCTCGAACCGAACGCCTCGTTCAGCGTCCCGACGAACGACTCGACCGCCTCGACGACCTCGCGCTCGCCCTGTTCGGTCCAGCGCGTCTCCTCGACGGTGCTCTTGGCGTCCTCGATTTCGCTCACGACGTCCTCCGCGTAGGGGCCGCGCTGGTCCTCGAGTTCGTCGCGGAGCGCCGAGAGCTGGGTCTCCAGCTCCTCCTGCGGGTCGTCGGCGTCCTCGTCGTCCTCGTCCGGCTCGGGGAGGTCAGCCTCCTCGATGTCCGCCTCGATGGCGTCGAGACTCGCCTCCACCTCGTCGAGGTCGGACTCGGTGTCGGCGGCGTCGAGCTGGTCCTCGGCGGCTTCGAGGCGCGCCTGCAGGCTCTCCTGGGTGAGGTCGCCCGTCTCGCTCGGGTCGACCGATGGCTCCGAGGCCTCCTCGGGCGACTCGTCGGCGTCCGTCGTCGGCTCCTCGTCGGAGCCGTCGTCCCCGTCAGTCATATGCCTGAACTCCGGCCGACGGTGAAAAGAGCGTTTCCCTTCTCCCCTCGGCGGTCCCCAGGTGGCGACCCGGGTCTCCGATTCGGTGACCCCGCTCCGTTCCCGGCCGCACGGCCGTCGCTCGGAGACGTTCTGTGCCGCGAATAACGGGTGACCGCGCCTTCACGGACGGGGCCCATGACTTCCCCGCCTTACACGCCACGTCGACGGCCGAGGGCCTCGCGGCGTCTCTCCGAGCCGCGACCGTGTCGCCGAGTGCGGTCCCCACACGCCGACTGTTTGGTGTATGCCAACAGTCAGCACGACATGTACGCTCTTCGACTACTTGCATCTATCGCCGACCGGCAGACGACACCGCTCGAACGACCCGGTTAGACGTCCGAACGCGCGTGGACTCGCTCAGAGCGCCAGCCACTCGCTCTCGACGTCGGGCCGTCGGAGCGTCCAGCGGTGCTCCGGCTCGCCGTCCGGCCCCCGTCTGAGCTCGATTACCGCGTCGAAGGCGGGTTCGAGCCGGCGACACACCGGGTCGGAGCGGTCCGCCGAGAGGTGGCAGTGAGCCATTCCGGAGACGGCACGAACGCGGTTGCCGACGACGGACACGAACCGCTTGACCGCTCCCGGGGTGTGGCCGGCGAACAGGGCGTCGAGCGAGTCGACGCAGAGACGAAGCTCTCCGGACTCGAGCCCGCCTGCCCGGCGTTCGATACTCTCGACCTCCCCACCGAGAACCCCCGCGACCGCACCGAGGCGCTCGCCCGAGACGGACCGGCGCGACCCGCCGGTCGACGCTTCGGCGTCGTCGGCGGTGTCGTTGGCGTCGTAGACGTCGGTATCGGGGTCCGTCACCCCCGGCTCCGTCGGCCCCGCCGACGCGGGCCTCCCCGAGTCCGGCGACAGCGGCGACGCTGTCGTCCCCGAGCACGTCGAGCTCACCTCCCGCGTCGCGGCCGACGGCGAGACGACCCGGACCGTCGAGGCGGTCGTCGGCCCCCGCCCCAGCGTCGGGTCGACCGCCGCGCCGTCGGTGAGGACGAACACCCGACGCCGAGGCTCGACGGTCCCGTCGCCGAGTAGTCGACGGCTGGCGGCACGGCGGAGCGAAGGCGACGGGGGGCCGAGGAGGAGCATGTTACTCCCCCGCCGCTTGAGCCGGGTGAGGGCTCGGGCGAACGACCTCTCGGCCGCATCGGGAGACGGCATTGTTTTCGCGTTCTTCGACGTAGCACTCAATAAGTGTTGTGGGCCTGACTCGATACTTCCGCCGGGTCGAAGCGTTAAGCGGCGGCGGGCCGAACGTGGGGACATGAGCCCCCCCGACGACCGCGACCGAGACCGCGACCGCCGACGCGGTCGACGCCGCGACGACCGCGACGACCTCGACGAACGCCTCTCACAGTTGGAGTCGACGCTCCGCGACCTCCAGTCGAGCCTCGACCGGCCGTCTCGCCGGTTCCGGCCGCCGACGCCGCGCGAGGTGCTCCGCTTCACCGAGGAGTACACCATCCCGACGGTCATCGCCATCCTGGAGGCGAACATCCGCGCGCTCGAACTCCTCCAGCGGGTCCTGCGCCTCGCAGAGCCCGCCCGCGCCGCCGGCGCCGAGTCGAGTGCGGCGCGCGAGCGGGCCGACGCCGTCCGGCGCGAGGCGTCCGAAGGGTTGAGCGACGCGCTCTCGGAGCTCCGAACGGCCCTCTCGGAGGCCGACCTCCCCGAGGACCCCGAGTCGCGCTCCATCGTCGAGGACGCCCGCGAGCTGAGCGCCGAAATCGAACGCCGTATCGACGAGAGCCGCGGCGGCCGGTCCCGCCAGTCCCGACGGACTCGGCGCGCTTCGGACGCCGACTGGAGCCGTTCGGGTTCGGCTCGGGACCGCGGTGGACGCGACCGGCGAGACGGACGTGACGGACGGGGCGGGCGCGACGGACGAGGTGGACGCGACGACGGTCCGGTCACCATCGAAGTGACCGACGAGGGCGACGGCTCGGCTCGCGACCGCGAGCACGAGACCGGGCGGGACGCGGACGTACCGGCGTCGGAACGAGGCGACCGGGACGACGGAGCCGACGACGCCGACCGCCCGGCCGACGAGAGCGAACTGGGCGACGCGGGCGTCGACGTGGAGTCCGAACTCCAGTCAATCAAAGAGGAGCTGGCCGACGAGCGCGGACGGTCCGAGCAGGCCGACGGCGGCACGGAGTCGGCGGACGGCGCCGACGACGCGGCCGGAGACGGTCGAGACTCGGCGGACGACCGTTCCTGACGAGGGAGCCGCCGAGGGGGTTCAGCAGCAGCCGACCCCGAGACAGCACGAACAGCACGGACGACACTGGACGAGTTCGTTCGACTCCACGAGGCTCGCGCGACGGTCACAGCAGTTCGTCTTCTCGGACATGCGAGTCGGGCTACGGCCCGCAGTGCCGTAACTCGGTCAGTGGACGAGTGTATCGGTGGTTTCGGACAGGAAATCACCCGCCCGGATTTAGGATGCTCGCCGGCTACTGGAGGGTATGGACCACAAGTGCGGGCGAGAAGCGCCCGACGGAGCGCCCGACGACGCGACCGACTGGCACCGGGTCTGGGACGGTCTCGGCGACGCGCTCGGGGGGAAGTGGGCATTCCACGTCCTGCGGGCGCTCGACGAGGGGGACGCCGGGTTCAACGAACTCCGCCGTCGCGTTGGGGGAATCACGGCGAAGACGCTCTCCGCTCGCCTGCGCGAGCTCCGCTGTCGGGGGTTCGTGACGCGGTCGGTCGAGGCGACGGCGCCACCGTCGACGAGCTACGCGCTCACCGACCCGGGTCGGGAGTTCGTCGGCGCCCTGCGCGGGCTGGAACGGGCCGCGGCGTCCGTCAACTGCGACTGTGACTGCTGTGCCGACGAGTCGGCGTGCCGGGTCGTGACCGTCGACGCCGGTCGCCCCGCGGCGATGTGGGACTGTTGAGCGCGCGCCGCACTCTCGGCGACTACTCGACCGACCGGAACCGGTAGCCGTCCCACTCCTGGCTCTCGGGTTCGCGGATGCCGGCGCCGGGGTCGCGTAGCTCTTCGGCGTACACCGGCTCGACGGTGTCGCCGATGGCGACGTCGTCGGTCGTCAGTTGCCCGATGGCGCGCACCGGCTCGCCGTCTACGTCGAACTCGACGATGGCCAGCGAGTTGGGCTGGCGGACGCCCGGCGGCGTCGCCGTCGACGTGGTCCACGTGACGACCTCGGCCTCGTACTCGCTCAGGTCGACCGTCTCGACCGGCTCCTCCCCGCCGGGGCCGATGGGGTGGGCCGGGTAGGTGATGCTCCCGTCGGGGTAGCGTGCGGCGTCCATGGATGGCTCTCGGTCGTTCGCGTCCGTACTCTCGCTCATGCGGTCTCACGCTCCAGAATCGTCGTCGTCACGCAGTTGCCGAACCCGCCGACGTTGCAGGCGAGACCCACGTCGGCATCGACCTGTCGTTTCCCGGCGCCTCCGAGCACCTGCTGGTAGATTTCGTACGCCTGCGCGACCCCGCTGGCGCCGAGAGGGTGGCCCTTCGACTTCAGGCCGCCCGAGGTGTTGATGGGGAGTTCGCCGTCGCGGTCGGTCTTTCCGGCGTCGACGGCCTTCCACCCCTCGCCCTTCTCGAAGAAGCCGAGGTCCTCGCTCTGGAGGAACTCGAGGATGGTGAACATGTCGTGGAGTTCGGCCACGTCGACGTCCTCGGGGCCGAGGCCGGCCATCTCGTAGGCGATGTCGCTGGACTCGACGACGCCGCGCATCGTCGTCGGGTCGGCGCGTTCGTGGACGACGTGGGTGTCGGTCGCTCCGCCGATGCCGGAGACGACGGCGTACTCGTCGGTGTACTCCTTCGCGACCGACTCGGGACAGAACATCAGCGCGGCGCTCCCGTCGGTGATGGGACAGAAGTCGTACAGGCGGAGCGGGTCGGCGACGATGGGTGACTCCATCACGGTGTCGAGGTCGACCTCCTTGCGGAACTGTGCGTGCGGATTGTCGACGCCGTTCTGGTGGTTCTTCACGGCGACGCGGGCCAGCGACTCACGCGGCGCGTCGTACGTCGAAAGGTAGAGGCGCGCGGTGAGACCGGCGAAGGAGGGGAGAGTGACGCCGTGTTTGTACTCCACCGGGTGGGTGAGCGAAGCGATGACGTCGGTCGCCTCCGCGGTCGAGCGGTGGGTCATCTTCTCCCCGCCGACGAGCATCGTCATGTCGCTGGCCCCGCTCGCGACGGACTGCCACGCGGCGTAGATGCCGGCGCCGCCCGACGAACTGGTCTGGTCGATGCGGGCGGTGTACGCCGGCATGCAGGCGAGGTCGTGCGCGAGCGCGTTGGGGACGCCCGTCTGCCCCTCGAACTCGCCGCTCGCCATGTTCGAGACGTAGAGGTGCTCGACCGCGTCCGGGTGGACGCCGGCGTCGTCGAGACAGGCCTCGCCGGCCTCGGCGAGGAGGTCACGAACCCACTCGCCCTCGCGTTGCCCGAACTGCGTCATCGACGCGCCGATACAGGCTACTCGTTCCATGTCTGTCCCGAGACGCGCGCGCCACCCGCTTACCGTTTTTCCCTCCCGCAGGTGGTGTCGGCCACGCTCGGGGGGATTCTGGACCCCTGGACAATCTCGGACTATTTAACCCGTCGGGCTCCCGACACCCGAATATGAACGCAGAAGACGTCGCACCCTACGCCGGTGTCGGCGCCTGTCTCGCCCTGCTGGCCGCGTTCGCGGCCCCGTACCTGCTGGTGACCAGCCCGGAGGCACCGCTCACCGCCTACTACGGCGCGGGACCCATCGGCGCGAACGCGGTCGCCTTCTTCTCGCTCGTCGCCGTCGTCGTCTTTCTCGCGGGTCGGCGCGGCCGGACGGAGCCGGACCTCGCCGCCGGCATCGCCCTCGTGCTCGGGGTGGCGACCCTACTGGTCGCGCTCGTGTGGGCCCTGTCGGTCGACGAGACCGTCCTGTTCAGCTTCCCCGCGTCGGCGTCGTGGATCGAGTTCCACCCGTGGGTCGTCGTCGGCGTCTCGGCGCTCGTCCCCGCCGCGGCCGGAGTGTACGCCCGAGCGGTGCTGAACTGACCGCCGGGGGAGCGGCACCCCCGGCGAACCGACAACGAACCGACGGACGGCGGCGCGGCGGTCGGCGGCGACACCGCCGCCGAGTCGAAAAGCCCTTAAGTCGAACGCTAGTAGGTTGTGGTGGACTAGGTCGGGCAGTTAGGCCCTGCTCCTCGCCCCCAATAGAGTCTTCAGGGGGGGCCGAAACCCGGGTTCGTCCGGTCAGACCGGCACGGGCCCCGGGAGCCAACGTAGAAACCTCGTCCTGCGGGGACAGCGGCTCGGGCGTGATCGTCCGCAGGGACGTCCCACGTCCGTTAATCGGGCGGTACTCCGTCAGGCGCGGAAGCGAGCAGCGGACCGTCGGACGCCCGTCGCTCGCAGGATCGCGGGGTGGAGGAGGCAACCGGGAACACCCGTGCCGGAACGCCTGGCAACCCCGGCCCGTCCGTCATTCATACCGCATTCACCCCTTCCCCGCCGAGCGGCGCATCACCCCGCTCGACGGCGAACGCTGGACCAAAATGCCGGCAACTCCGCCCTCGCCGTCGACAACTCGAGCTTCGCGTCGGTCGTCTCACTCGCCAGGGAGGAGCTACGTTCGACTGAACAGCCGAGGTAGGGTGGGCTCCGGGAGAAGCCGGGGATTTCCGGAGGCTACTAGTTTATCGTTCGGTTCCGGGTCCACACCGTCCGTTCTAGGCCCACCAGAGTGCGAACCAGCGAACACTCACGACCGCCAGTACGACGGCGTCAGCAACACGAGGACGGGGATAATCTCGATGCGTCCGACCCACATCAGAAACGTCATCAGGAGCTTCGTCGACGCCGGGAACGGCTCGTAACTGGCGAAGGGACCGGCGATGCCGAAGGCGGGGCCGACGTTGAAGAACGTCGACGCGGCGGCGCTCATGGCCTCGAACTCGGTCACCGGCACGCCCGCCCGGGAGCCGTTGACGACGACGACCACCGTCGCGAGGATGAAGATGACGAGGCTCACGAGCGTGTACGCGTAGATGTCACGAACGGTCCCCTCGTCGACCGCCCGGCCGCTCAGTCGTACCGGCCGGACGGCGCTGGGGTTCGCTGCGGTGAAGAGGTCGCGCCGGAACGCCTTCAGTACGACCAGCCAGCGCAACGTCTTGATAGAGCAGGTGGTGCTGCCGGCCATCCCGCCGATGAACATGCAGACGAACAGCAGGTGTTTCGCGCCGGACGACCAGAGGTCGAAGTCCGTGCTCGCGTAGCCGGTCGTCGTGACGATGGAGACCACCTGGAACAGCGCGTGGCGCACCGTCTCCTCGATGCCGGAGTGCGGGCCGCCGTCGAGGAACAGGACGGTCGCGACGGCCGCAGTGAAGAAGCCCAGCGCGCCGAGGTAGAACCGGAACTCGCCGCTCTCGCGCAGGCGGTCGAACTCCCCGAGCGAGACGAAGTAGATGAGGATGAAACTCGTCGCGCCGATTACCATGAACGGGATGACGGCCCACTGGACCGCCGGCGAGAACGCCGCGAGACTCTCGGGGCGGGGGGAGTAGCCCGCCGTCGAGATGGTCGTGAACGCGTGCGCGACGGCGTCGTAGAGCGTCATCTCGGGGGCGAGCCCAACGAGGTGGAGGCCGTAGAGGGTGCCGACCTGCAGCAGCGTCAGGGCGATGTAGATGCGCCAGAGGAGCCCCGCCGTCTCCGAGATTTTCGGCGTGAGCTTCCGCACGTCGCGGGTCTGGCTCTCGGTCTCCATCAACTGGGCGCCACCGACGGAGAGCTGTGTGAGCACCGCCGTCGCGAGCACGAGGATGCCGAGGCCGCCGAGCCACTGGAGGGTCGCCCGCCACAGCAACACGGCCCGCGAGTGGATTCCGAAGTCGAGCACGACGGTCGCGCCGGTGGTCGTGACGCCGCTCATGCTCTCGAAGAGGGCGTTCACCGGGTCCGCGAGCGCCCCTTCGCCGGCGACGACGAACGGCACCGCGCCCACGACCGCGATGCTCAGCCAGGTCGTGGCGACCATGAGGAACGCCTCGCGGGTCTGCAGGTCGCGCCGGTCGGTCAGCGCCTCCAGTCCGAGTCCGACGAGCACGGTTGCCGCCATCGGCACGAGAAACGGCGAGACGGGCGTCCCGTCGACGAGAGCCACGACGAGCGGAAGCACGAGCGGGAGCCACAGCCATCTGAGGATGGTCCCGAGAAGCGCGAGACTCACTCGCCAGTCGACGCGAACTCTCATGTGGTCGCCGCACTGTCGGCGTCGGGGTCGGCGACGGACCGGACTCCGGCTCGCTCGCTCGGCTCCCCCTTCGAATCGGTCATCATCGCTACACCACGGTGGGTGCCTACAAAAACGACGGCCCCTCCGGTCCGCCCTCGTCTATTCTTCACTCGCGCTCCCTGCTCCCGGCTCGCTGGCGCTCGCCGGAACCACGGTCACCGACGCCCTCTGGTCTCGGCTCACGTTCGTTCGCCGGGACCTCCGTCGTTGCCACTCCCTGCTCCCGGCTCGCTGACGCTCGCCGGGACCGACAGGCACGACACCCTCCGGTCCTAACCCCGCCTATGAGCGAGGCCAGCGCCGGCGACGTCACCGCCCGCTACCACGAGACCGACGAGGAGCGCGTCCTCGAGTTCGAACGCGACGGCCGGACCGCCGCGGTCGCCCAGAACGTCGAGGGGTACGCGATGCTGAAAGTCCGTCCGACGGCCGACGGGGACGAACTCGAACGCTACTACGGGTTCGACATGGCGCTCGACCACGCCGCGGAGCTACTCGGCGTCTCCCCGCGCGACCTCCCGGTGCCGGACGAGGCGGCGGACATGGGAATGTAGGCGGACTGCGCCGTCGACACTCCCGGACACGAGCGCGGTCCGACGCATCCCCGTTTTCGCCGTACCGTCCGCTCCTCACTCCTCGTCCGCCGGCGGCTCCAACAGCCCGTCCACGAGCCGCGTGAACCGGTCGACGAACCGTTCGGGGAGCGAGGGCGAGACGGCCGCCAGTAGGTCGAGCGTCGCCTCGGGTCGGGCGAGCACGAGCGTCACCCGGCCGCGGTCGTCGCGCTCCTTCTCGACCACGTCGCACTCGACGAGGTGGCCGAGGTGCCACTCCAGCGTGCTCCGGGCGATTCCGAGCTCCTCTGCGACGGCCGCCGGGGCGGAGGGACCGTGCTCGAGCAGATATCTGAGGACGTCTCGGCTCGTCTCCCGGCGGACGAGCGCGAGGGCGCCGCGCTCCCACTCGTCGAACGTCGGCGGGTAGTAGTGGGTCCGGCCGTACCGCTCCTCGGCGAGGAGCGATGCGCCCTCACCGTGACTACCGACGCTCGCCGTCGACGCGGAAGGGCCGTCGAGAAGCCGGTAGAGGTGGTGCTGGACCTGCCCGGGCGCGAGGTCGAGCGCCCGAACGAGTTCGTTGAAATGGACGCCCGGGTTCCGACGGACGTGCTCCTCGATGCGCCCGCGTACCTCGCTCACGGGCGCACCTCGCTTACCTGGGCCTCGTCGCGAGCGCGGATCACCGCGGCGCCTCCCGGCCGCGCTCGACCTGTCGAGCGTAGTAGACGGCCGCGATGACCAGCGCCGCCATCACCACGTCGAGTCCGTGTTCGAGGGTGTGGTGGGACTCCCAGGGAATCACCCCGCCGAGGGTGAGCGCGGCGACGCCGCTCCGGGCGAGCAGGGTCGACAGCGCGAGCGCGACGAGCAGGTACGAGCGCGACCCGCGCTGGAGCCACGCGGCGACGCCGAGACCGGCGACGACGACGGCGCCGACGCCGCCGAGGGTGAGCGCGGCGAGCAGCGGGAGGTTCGCCGTCGCCGCGGCGTGACAGGGAATCAGCACTCCGGGCATGGGTCGAGGTACGGGCGACCGGCCCAAAGCCTCCTCGATTCTTGCCGGGCCGTCTGCGGTCGGATTACGACCGGTAGTCGAGCGCGACGACCCGCCCGTCGCTGTACATGACGAACACCTCCCGGTCGCCGTCGCCGTCCACGTCCGCGAACACCGGGTGCGTGTAGACGGGCTGGTCCCGCGAGTACGTCGTCCGCACCGTGCCGTCCGGGTCGAGCACGGTCACCGTCCCGTCGTTGCTCGCGACGACGAGTTCCGGCCCGGGGTCACCGCCACCTACTCCACCGTCCACGTCGCCGAGCACGGGCGGCGGCATCATCTGCAGGCCCTCGGCGACGGGCGTCGCCCACTCCGTCTCCCCCGTCGTCGCGTCGAGCGCACGGACCGTCCCGTCTCGGGTCCCGACGTACAGTTCGACCGCCCCGTCACCGTCGCCGTCGCCGGCGTCGTGTACGGCCGGGAACCGACCAACCTCGCGTCTCCACTCCGTCTCGCCGGACGCGCCGTCGACGGCGACGACCTCGCCGCGGGTGAACGCCGCGAACACCTCGACCGCGGGGTCCCCGTCGGCGTCGGCGGTCGTGACCCACGCCGCGAGGCGGTCGTCGGTCGGATGCTCCCACTCGACCTCGCCGTCGGGTCCGAGGAGGACGAGCGCACGGTCGCCGGCGACGAGGGTCTCTCGTGTGCCGTCCGCGTCGAAGTCCGCGACAGTCGGCGCCGTCTCGACGTGTTGGTCCGTGTCGACGCGCCAGCGCTCCGTCCCGTCGGGTCCGAGGACGAACGTCACGCCCGCCACGTCGGTGACGACGATTTCCTCCCCCCCACCGGGTGTCACGTCGGCGACGACGGGCGCCGAGTAACCGTACCGGGAGAGGGGAAAGGAGAACTCCCGGTCGCCGGTCTCTGGGTCGTAGGCGACGAGTTCCTCGGTGGTCGAGGCGGCGAGCACCTCGTGTACGCCGTCGTCGTCGTAGTCGGCGACGGTCGGGTCCGCGACGGCGTGGATGGTGCAGTTCGCGTCCGGGACCGGCGCCCGCCACCGTTCGGTACCGTCGTCCGCGCCGTAGGCGACCAGCGCACACTCGGTCTGTCCGCGGCTCCCGCTCACCGGCGCGAAGACGGTGCCGTTCGCGACCGCCGGTTCGTGGTGGTTGCCGCCGGCCTCGGTACCGGGGTCGCTCACCCACCGCTCGACGAGCCGTCCCTCGTCGCCGATACCGCCCACGCCGCCGAGCCCGCCGACGGCGAGGGCACCGACCCCGACGAGGACGGTGACGATGGCGACGACGGCGACGGCGGTGGCCGCTCGCATGGTCGAGGTCGGGTGCGCCGACGCAAAAACGGTGCGTTCCGCCCGTGACCGAACGCGGACCGGGCGAGACAGCCTCATCCCCACTCGCGGTAACTAGTGGCATGGGTCTGGGGTCGACACCGGGTGGCGGAGCGGCGAGGAGCGTGTCGGTCCGTGGTTGAAGCGTCGGGAGCCGCTCCGGCGTCGGAGCGGCCGCGGCCGCCGGCGACGACCGTCGCCGCGGTGACCGACCGATTCGTCCACGCGGTCGAACTCGCGGCCGCGGCGCTGTTCGCCCTGTTGTTCGCGGTCGGCGTCCTCGACCTCGCGCTCGCCATCGTGGGGTCGGTCCGGCGGGGCACCATCACCGACCCGCTCGTCGTCATCGGGTTCATCGACACCGGCCTGCTGTTGCTCATCATCGTCGAGGTGTACCAGACGGTCGTCGCCTACACGCAAGAGCGCGACACCCGTCAAATCGTCCGACTCGTCATCTACACCGGCGTCATCGCGATGGTCCGGAAAGCGATAATCTTCCGGACCGGCGAGTACGCCACCCCGGGCGACGCGCTGTTGGCGGCGGTCGCCTACGCCGTCATCATCGCTGGATTGGTCGCCCTGTTGTTCGTCGAGCGCGTGTCCGACTCGACGCCGGCGGACTGAGTCGTCGGTGGACCGAGTCGCCCGCGTCACGCCGCGACCGGTCGCGAGACTATCCACAGCGAGAGCACGGTGTACCCGACCATCAGCACGACGAGCGGGGCGTGTGCGACGAGCGCCCGTCGGTCGGCCCCCACCCGACGCTCGACGGCTTCGTGGGCGGCGACGACGGCGACGACGTGACCGGCCACGACGAGTGCGACCTGCGAGGCCCAGAACGCGGGCAGCGAGAGGAAAAAGAGCGGGTCGACCGTCCCGAGGCCGAGCGCTCGCGGAAGCTGTCCCAGGTAGGTCAGCACGTAGCTGTAGGTGTGTGCCACCTCGTACGCGGCGGCGATGGGGACCACCGACGCCGCGAGCGTCGTCGCCGGGTGGTCGAACCCGCCCGCACGGCCCGCGAGGCGGGCGACGGCGACGAACGTGAGCAGGAAGCCCCCCAGCCCGAGCGCGAACAGGGCGACGCTGACGCTCGGGCCGACGCCGAGCGCCCGCCGGGTCGCGAAGAACAGCGACTGGTACGCCGTCGACTCGGCGAACCCGTCGAAGCTGACGGTGTACACCGCGGCGACGACGAACGCGGCCGTCGCGGGGGTCACCCGGTCGAGACAGCCCTGCCAGGGGACACGAGCGTCGACCGTCCACCCGCCGTCGTCGGTCCGGGAGATGGTAATCGGGGCGACGCGTCCGAGCAGGCGGTACAACACGGCCAGCGGGTCGGCGCGCTCGAACCACTCGCGGCCGAACGCGACCCCGCCGAGCAGGGTGACGAGGACGTAGCCCACGACCACGGCGGCGGTGAGCCGCGGGCGCGCCGGGACGACGGTGAGGTTCTCCACGACGCCGACGAGGACGACGAAGCCGACGACGGCGGGCCACTCGGCGAGGCGCTCGGGGTACGGGGTGAAGCGGAGTTCCTCGCCCTCCAGCCACGCCAGTCCCTCGTACAGCGTCCGGGCCGGCGAGAGCGTCCGCCAGGGGCTGCCGACGAGCACCGAAACCAGTCCGAGACCCTTCAGCCAGAGCGGCCAGACGACCAACGTCGCGGCGTTCGCCAGCGGCGCGCGCGGCCCGAAGACGCCGTCGAGGACCGCGGCGCCGACGACGAGCAGGAACCAGACGCGAGCGACGAGACGAAGCGGGCGGGCGACGTCGGCCGGGACGGACAGCAGTCGTCGGCGCCAGGTCGGGGCGTCGCCGACGCGCCCGAGCAGGAGCGCCGTCGTCGCCACCGTCGCCCCGGCACCGGCGAAGAGGAGGGAGAGCGGGAGCGGCGCGTCGAAGCGCGTCCCCACCTGGTGGGCCGCGGCCGACCCGGCGAGCGCGGCGAGGAGGACCGACGCGAAGAGGGCCGTCAGGAGACGGGCCGACGCGAGGTGTCGACCCACCCGCCGACGGAGGCTGTCCATACCCGCTCTTGCCGGTTCCGGGTGAAAACGCGGTCGGTTCGGGCTCGCGGTGACATCGTGGGCTCTCCTCTCGTCACCGCGTCACGACTCGTAGTCGAGCGCGACGACCCGGCCGTCGCCGTAGCGCACCAGCACCTCGTCGCCCCCGTCGCCGTCGAGGTCGGCGAGCGTCGGGTGGGTCCACACCAGCGAGTCGCGTTCGTAGGTCGCGAGCGTCGAGCCGTCGGCCGGGTCCAGGACGTGGACCGACCCGCCGTTCGTGGGGGCGACGAGTTCCGGCTCCCCGTCCCCGTCGAGGTCGCCCAGCGCCGGTGGCGGGGCGGCGCTCGTCGTCTCCGTCGAGACGGTCGCCTCCCACTCGCGCTCGCCGGTCGCGGCGTCGTAGGCGACGACGCGGCCGTCGTTGAACGCGACGTAGAGTTCGTTCGCCCCGTCGTCGTCACCGTCGCGGACCGCGCCGACGGCCGGATTGGCCTCGGGCTCGCGCTCCCACCGCACCGACCCGTCCGCGGCGTCGACTGCGGCGAGGTGGCGAACGCCGGCGGCGAACGCGACCGTCCCGGACTCCGTCTCCGCGACGGTCATCGTTGCGGCCGGAGCCGACGTCGACCACTCGACGTAGCCCGCCGAGTCGAGCAGGGCGACGCGCTTCCCGGTGCCGACGAGCACCTCCGGCTCCCCGTCGCCGTCGGTGTCCCCGACGTGCGGGGCCGCGTACGCCGACTCGTCCAGACCGCTCCGCCACAGCACCGTCTCCCCGTTCGCGGCCGTGACGGCTCCGCCGATGTCGAGCGCGACGAGTTCCGGGCCGGCCTCGGGAGTCAGGTTCGCGACCGTCGGGGGGGCGTACCCGTACGAGGCGAGGGGGACGCGGTACGCCTCCGAACCGTCGGTGTCGTAGACGACGACGGCGTCCTGGGTGGTGCCGACGGCGACCTCCGACTCGCCGTCGCCGTCGGCGTCCGCGACCGTCGGCGCGGTGAGCGCGTGGCTGAAGCAGTGTTCCGGCGGGACCGACGCGCGCCAGTCGACCGCGCCGCTCGCGGGGTCGAGCCGGACGAGCGAGCAGGCGTCTGCGGCGGGGAGTCCCGACCCGGGCTTCGGAATCGCGACGGGGGCGACGACGACGCGGCCCTCGGGGCCGACGCCGACGGCGTGGTGGTTCGTCTGCGTGTCGCGGGCGGTGTCGCTCACCCAGCGTTCGGTGAGCGTCCCGCCGGCGTCGAGTCCGGGAATCCCGCCGACCCCGCCGACCCACCCGACACCCCCCGCGAGCGCGACGGCGCCGACACCGGCGAGCGCGACGACCAGGAGGGCGACCGCGACCGACGTTCGCGTCCGCACTCAGACACCCCCCGTCGCCGGGAGCGCCACGACCCCGAGAAAACGCAGTGCGATGACGACCTGCCAGAGGCCGGCCAGCGCCATCACCCCGCCGGCGAGGCGCTGGACCGACCCCACGTGGCCGCTCAGGTCGCGGAGGACGTCGCTCCCGCTGGCGGCGAGGAGCGTCACGCCGAGCAGGGGCGCCGCCGCGCTGACCGCATAGACCGCGAGCGTCGCGACCCCGGCGGCGGCCGGGAGGACGGCGGCCCGCGAGAGGACGCCGAGCACGAGCGGGACGACACAGCCGGCGGCGGCGGCGGCGTACACGCCGCCGAACAGCGCGAAACCGGCGACGCTCCGCCGCCGGGCCGGGAGCCGGAGGTGGAGCGTCGGCGCCCGGCCGAGGAGGACGGCGACGCCGACGGCGAAGAGGAGGAGGCCGACGACCGGTTCGAACAGGGCGAGTCGTTCGGCCAGCGGGCGACCGGCCACGAGCACCGCCCCGCCGACGGCGCCGAGGACGACGAGCGCGCCGACGGTCGCCGCCACCCCCCGGAGGAGCGCGCCCCGGAGGGTCGCCTCCTCCTGTGTGAGGTAGTAGCCGACGTAGCCGGGGAGGAGCGGGTACGCACAGGGGGCGAAGAAGGTCGCGAGTCCCGTCGCGACCGCGAGCGAGAGCGTGCCGGCGGGGGGAAGCTGGGAGAGCTGGAGCATCGGGCGCTACCCGTCGAGGGCGCCCTCGAGCGCCCGGCGAATCGAGGCCTCGCTCGCGAGGCCGCCGTGGCGCCACGTGATTCGGCCGTCGGCGTCGGCAACGACGAGGTACGGGATGCCGCCGGCGCCGAGCGCCTCCTGCAGTCTCGACTCGGGGTCGGCGCCGAGCGTCCAGTTCCCCTCGTGGCCGACCCACCACTCGCGGAGGTCGTCGCGGGTGAACCCGTTGCCGAATCGCTCGTTGGTGACGGAGACGAACCGCACCCGGTCGCCGAACGCCTCGTGGATCGAGACGAGCGAGTTCATCTGGGCCTCGCAGGGGGCACACCACGTCGCGAACAGGTCGACCAGCGTGACCTCGCCGGGGACGGGGACGGCCTGCTCGCCCGCGGTCGACCCCCGGGCGTCGACGGTCTCGACGGTCGTCGTCGGAGTGGCGCCCGGGAGGCCGTTCGTCGCGACCCACGCGCCGCCGCCGACGACGCCGGCGCCGGCGACCCCCGCGAGGAACGTGCGTCTATCGGTCACGTGTCGGACACCCTCACTTCCGCAGTTTCGCGAGGTCCTCGACGAACGTCGTCGGGTTCGGACTCGGACCGGTGTACGCCCGCTCGACGTACCCCTCGCCGTTGACGAGGAGGACGAGCGCGAGGTGGTTGTACATGTAGTTCCCGTCCTCCGCCGGCTGTTTCTCGAAGCCGATGCCGAAGTTCCCGTTTATCTTCTCCTCCGCCGCGGCGACGCTCTCGGGGCGGAGGAACCGCCAGTCGCCGGCGTCGAGGGAGACGTTCATCTTCTCGGCGTACGCGCGGAACCGCTCGCCGTCGTCGCGCTCGGGGTCGAAGGTGACGGGGAGGAAGCGCACCGCGTCGGCGTACCCCTCGTTGACGGCGTCGGTCTGGACGTTCCGGAGGGCGCCGATGAGGCCCGGACAGACCGTCATGCAGTTCGTGAAGAAGAACGTCACGAACGTCGGTCGGCCGGTGTCCGCGAGGCTCACCGCCTCGCCCGCGAGCGGGTTCTGGAAGCGCACGTCCGGCATCTCCTCACCCCACGTCGGGTACGGGTAGTCGCCGTCGGCGCCGGGACCCGAGGGTTTCCCGAGCGTCGTGTTCGGGTTCCCGCCGAAGGTGCCGACACAGCCCGCGAGGCCGGCGAGGCCGCCCGCCGCGCCCGTCGCGCCGACCGACCGGAGGAAGCGTCGTCGTCTCATTGGCGGTACTTGGCAGTCGTCGGTGAAAGGGGGATTGGTTCGGTTCCCGAACGACGGGGGCCGGTCGTCGCCGGGGGAGCGGGACGCATCGCTGGAGCCGTCGGCTGCGACGGAGAAAACTTCCCCGCGGTCGTGCGGTCGGGACGCCTGCTCGGCGCTGTCGGGGAGTCCGCCCGGCTACAGTGCGTTCTCGATGGCCTCTTCGATGGGCGGGTAGAACGACTGCGCGCCGGAGAAGTCCACCTGTTCGCCGTCGACGAAGATGGCGGGGGTCCCCTGCACGCCGCGGTTCACGCCGCGCTGGCGGTCCTGCTCCAGCACCGGCCGGTAGGTGTCGTACTGGGCGTCGCCGACGATGGCACAGCGGTCGGCGCCGACCTGCTCTGCGAGGTCGCCGACAAGTTTCATCGTGTACTTGTCCTGATTCTCGAACAGCAGCGTGGACATCTCGAAGAACGCCTCGTCGTCCATCGAATCCTGCACTCCGCGGGCGGCGCTGGCGGCCCCCCACGACCACTTCTCGCTCACCGGGATGGGGAAGTCGTGGTGCTCGTAGGTCACGTCGCCGGAGGCGACGTAGTTCTCCTCGATTTTCGGGAGCGCCTCGACCGTGAACGTCCGACAGTGCGGACAGGCGTAGTCGGACCACACCTTCACCATCACGTCGCCGTCGCCCATCGCCGGGACGGGCAACGAGTTCACCGGGGGCTCTTCCTGCGGGTCGCAGTTCCCGGCACCGCCGCCGCCGAGAGAACCGAGACAGCCCGCGAGACCGATGGTGGAGGCACCGCCGACCGTCGCGAGGAGACTCCGTCGGGTCGTGTCCATGTCAGGTGGGTAGGCGCGACCGTATTTAGGTCCACGGAACGGAGTGTGAACTATGCCAACAGTGACCTTCCGGGGCCGAGACGTAGCGTGTCCCGACGGCGCAGTCCTGCGCGACGCCCTCCTCGACGCCGGCCTCTCGCCACACAACGGCCGCGCCGCCGCCCTGAACTGCCGGGGGCACGGCACCTGTGGCACCTGTGCCGTCGCGCTCTCGACCCCCGACGGAGACGACCCCGTCGACGCCGGTGCGGTTGACGACCCGAGCGCTCGGGAGCGCGCCCGACTCTCCTTCCCGCCGCACTCGCCCGAGTCCGGACTCCGCCTCTCCTGTCAGGTACGGGTCCGCGGCGACCTCGTCGTCCGGAAGTACGGCGGGTTCTGGGGCCAGGACGTGCCCGAGGGTGGGGCCGACCGCGGCGCGTCCGAGGACGGAGCGAGGAGCGACGCCGACGGGGACTGAGCGCACCGCGAACCACCGGCCTTTTATCCGGAGAGAGCGGAGCGGGAGCCATGAGCTTCGAGAAAGACGACAAGGTCGTCCTCTCCGACAAGCACAGCGAGTACGACGGCGAGACGGGCACCATCACGCAGGTGATGGAGACGATGTTCGGCGACCCCACGTACACGGTGAGTTTCGAGGACGGCCAGGAGACGGGCATCCCCGAGGACCAACTCGAGGCCGCCGAGGGCGACGCCGACGCGGACGAGAGCGACGAGGAGTAGCTCCGCCGGCACAACGCAGGGATTTTTCGCCCCCGCGTCGTAGCGCCGAACATGGCGAGCGTCCCGTTTCACTACATCGACCTGCGGACCTTCTGTTACGCGACCGAGGACGAGAAGCGCGTCGAGGAGGCCATCCGAGCGTTCCTCCCCGAGGAGTTCGAGGTGGAGCGCTCCACGACCGAGGGGTATCACGGCGACCGCATCGTCGTCCTCTCGGCGCGCGTCGAGAAGGCCGACGACGTGCGACACGTGCTCGCGCGCCTCTCCGAACTCGACGACATCGACCGGGTGATGGACGAACTCGACGACCGCGTCGACGACAACTGCTCCTTTTTCCTTCGCCTCGACAAACAGGCCGCCTTCCGGGGGGAGGTGCGCCGCGGCGAGGGGCTCACCCTCCGCGCGAAGGTCGAAGCCTACCCCGCGAAGCGTGAAGCCGCGGTCGAGAACGCCCGCGGCGCACTGGAGGACGTCCGAGCGGCCGAACACGGGTCGGACGAGGGCGAGGCCGGCGCCTGAGTACGACGCCGGCGTGACCCGACGGTCGGTCCGTTCGACGGCCGGTCCGTTCGACGGCCGAACCAGAGCCCTTAGGCGCCCCACGCGACTAGCCCGAGTGATGAACCGACGGGACCTCCTCCGCGCCGCCGGCGCGGCCGGCGCCGTCTCCCTCGCCGGCTGTGCGGGGCTGTTCGGAACGACCACGACGAACAGCCGCGAGCCGCCGCTGGTCGAGAACCGCCCGGACGCCGTCTACGTCCCCACCCACCGCGAGGGGATGAAGCCTATCGGGATGGCCAGGGCGGGCGACCTGATGGTCGCGACCTCCTACAGCTACGCCCACCGGTTCTGGCCGGTCGAGAACGAGGGCGGCGAGTACGTCGCGAAGCGCCAGGACGTCGAGCGCGACGACGCCGTCCACCTGATGACGCGGGTCTGGGAGCCGGAGACGGGCGTCGTGATTCCGGACGCGGGCGTCACTGTCGCCCTCGCGAGGGACGGCGAGTCCGTCTTCGAGGAGGTCGTCTATCCGATGCTCTCCCAGCGGATGGGCGTCCACTACGGCGACAACGCCCCCGTCGGCGGCGACGGGACCCACCAGCTGTCGGTCACCGTCGGCGGCCTCGACGACCTCGCGCGCTTCGGCGCGTTCGAGGGGACGTTCGGCTCCGCCGCGACCGCGAACTTCGAGTGGACGTACAGCGAGGCCGAGCGCAACAAGATTCCCTTCGAGCTTCTCGAGGAGAAACAGGGCACCCGCGGCGCCCTCGACACCATGGAGATGTCGATGGGCGACGGGATGTCGATGCCGATGGGGTCGGCCCCGACTCCGGACTCCCTCCCGGGTGCGGCCCTCGGCGAGGCGACGGCCGGCGACCTCCGGTTCGTCGGGCGGGTCGCCGAGGCCGACCGCTTCGGCGACGACCCGTACCTCCTCGTCTCCCCGCGGACGCGCTACCACGCCTACGTGCTCGGCGCGATGGGACTCTCCGCGACCGTCTCGGACGGGAAGTTCGACGGGACCCTCCAGCCGGGGCTCGACCCGGAGGCCGGCTACCACTACGGGGCGTCGGTCCCGGGCCTCGCCGCGGACGACACGGTGGAACTCGGCGTCGACACCCCGCCCGTGGTCGCCCGCCACGAGGGGTACGAGACGGCGTTCTTCGACGTGGGGCCGGTGACGCTGAGCGGCTGACCGCGGCGCCGACCGCGGACAGACTTTTATCAGCTCGAGCGAACGTACGGCTGATGAGCGACTTCGACGAACTGCGGCTGGTACGGGTGCGCGGCGGACGGACGAGTGGTCGGGGTGGACGCTGGGGGCCCACTCTCGACTGGGCCGACGAGAGCGGGGAGAACTACAACGAGGTGGCGTGGTCGTCGGTCGAAGACGCGGACGAGGCGCTCGTCGACCTGTTGTAACGTCCGGCGCCACGGGACCGGCGCGCCGCCCAGTCAGCGGCGCCCGAGGAGGCGAGCGAGCCGCGACCCCCCCGACGAGGTCGTCTCGGGCAGCGTCGTCGCCGTCGGCCGGCCGTCGACCTCGTAGACGGTGTAGGATTCACCCTCGTACTCGTACGAGACCGTCGTCACCGGGACGGCGTACCTCTCCGTCTCGCGTTTGAGTTCGTCGTCCGCGGGCTCGCGAGGGACGACTTCGACACGCTGGCCCGTCGCACCGTGGAAGATGCGAGTGGGTTTCCCGCCGCTGTCGAGGGACTGAGCGGTCTTCCCGGTGAACCGCCGCCGGACGAGCCCGAGCGTGAAGCTCTCCCCGTCACCGCCGCAGGTTCGACAGGTCCTGTTTCCCGACCCCTCACAGCGACTGCAGACCGCTCCTCTGGTGAGTCGCTTCCCGTTGCAGCCCGGGCACGTGGTGACCTGTCGACCGTGACACGCACCGCAGGTCGACAGACGGACCTCGTCGGTCCGGAGAAACGTCGCGAACCCGCCGGCATACCCCTCCGGAATGAAGCGGTCACGCTCGGCCGCCGCGAACGGCATGAGCTCCCGCCCGACGTTCAACCGCGCCACCTTCTCGCGCGACAGTTCCCGTTCGTGGAGCGTGTCGCTGACGGTCAGCCGACGGTCGACGACGCGCTCGACCGTCTCGGTCTCGACGGCCGTGACGACGCTCTCGTCGGTCAACCGGTCGGGAGCGGCGTCGGCGGCGTCGGCGAGCGCCGCGAGGACGCACTCCCCGAGCCTCGTGTCGTCGGTCGCCCCGGGCGACTCGCCGATCGCCCTCGTGTCTCTCGGTGGAGCGACGTACATCCTCACCGACTCGAGGAGGACCCCACAAGATTATTTCCACCGAGATATCGGTTTTGATAATCTCTCGGCGCGACTCCCTTCGCAACCTGTATTTCCCGCCGGAGCCAACCGCCCGTGTGAACCGGACCCGCCGCGACCGAGCCACGCTCGCCGCCATCGTCTGGGCGGTGCTCGTCTCGCAGGTCCTCCTCTACCCCGGCGTCGAGGACCTCGTCGCCGTCCTCGGCGCCGGCGCGGACGCCGGCATCGACGCCGGGATGTGGTTCCTCGTCGCCGAGTTCGCGGCGTTCGTCGTCTGTGCCGGCCTCTGGGGCGCCGCCAGCGACGCGCTCGGCCGGCGCGTCCCGCTCGTCGTCGCCGGCGCACTCGGCGGCGCGGTCGGCTACCTCGCGCTCGTCGGGGTCGCGCTCGCCGACCTCCCGTTCTGGGTCGCGCTTCTCGTCCGCGTCCTCGGCGGCGCCATGACCATCGGCGCGTTCTCGCTCGGCATCACGATGCTGATGGACCTCACCGGCGGCCACGGACGGAACATGGGCGCCGCGGGGCTGGCCATCGGCCTCGGTGCCGCACTGGGTTCCGTCGTCGGCGGCCGACTGACGACGCTCGACCCGCTCGCGCCGGTCGTCGGTGCCGCCGTGCTCCTGTTCGTCGTCGCGCTCGCGGCCGCGACTGTGCGGGAGGGAGCGGTCGAGTCCGCCGCGTCCGACCCTGCGGACGACCCCGTGTCCGAGTCCGTCGACGGCTCCGTCGGCGACGACGCCGCCGAACCCGGGATGGGCGACGTGCTCTCGGGGCTGGGCGACCGACCCGAACTGCTCGTCCCCTACGCGTTCGGCTTCATCGACCGCCTGACGGCCGGCTTCTTCGCGCTCGTCGGCGTCTACTACTTCCGGGACGTCTTCGGACTGAGCGCGGCGGGCGCGGGCGGCGTCCTGGCGCTCTTCTTCGTCCCCTTCGCGGTGCTCCAGTACCCGTTCGGGACGCTCTCGGACCGCGTGGGCCGGTTCGCGCCGGTCGTCGTCGGCTCGGTCCTCTACGGGTTCGCCATCGTCGGCGTCGGAATCGCGCCCTCGCTCGTCCCCGCCGCGGCGATGATGGTCGTCGTCGGCGTGTTCGGCGCGCTCGTCGCCCCGGCGACGATGGCGCTCGTCACCGACGTGGCCGCACCCGAGGAGCGCGGCGCCGCGATGGGCGGGTTCAACGTCTTCGGCAGTCTGGGCTTCCTGACGGGCTTTCTCGTCGGCGGCACCGCCGCGAGCACGCTCGGGTACCTCGAGGCGTTCCTCGTCGTCGGCGCGATGGAAGTCGGCATCGCCCTCCTCGCGCTCAGAGCCGTCCGTCGGCTCGCCCCCGGCGGAATCGCACGTACCTCGGAGACCGCGGCGGAACCGACGGAGGGCTCCTGACGGGGCGGCGTCACCCGATGCCGCCCGACGCCGCTCGGCCCCGGCCGACCCGCTCGAACGTGTCGTGCGCCGGTCACTCCTGTGGTCGTGGCCGTGCCAACCCGCGACACGGATTTATATACTCGACGCTTACCCGAGGTTAGTGCGGTCGTCCCGGTGGGGCCACCGGTCGGCCGCCCACATCGCATGAGATCAGACATCGACTACGAACGCCTGTACGAGGACGTCATCCCCTCGGTCGTCTCGCTGTACGTCGGCCGCGAGGCGCCGGGGACGGGGTCCGGGTCGGGGTTCGTCTACGACGACGGACACGTCGTCACCAACGCACACGTCGTCGGGCGCTCGCTCGACGTAGAACTCCGGTTCAGCGACGGCTCGTGGCGCACCGGCGAGGTCGTCGGCACCGACCACTACACCGACCTCGCGGTCGTCGCGGTCGAAGACCTCCCCAACTTCGCGAAGCCGCTCCCGGTCGCCGAGTCCAACCCGCACCCGGGCCGCCCGGTCGCCGCGCTCGGCAACCCCCTCGGACTCGACGGCTCCATCACCGCCGGCATCGTCAGCGGCGCGAACCGGTCGATGGGGACGCCGGGCGGCTTCGCCATCCCGGACGTCGTCCAGACGGACGCGCCCATCAACCCCGGCAACAGCGGCGG
Organism: Halobium salinum; assembly: GCF_026586625.1. Taxonomy (GTDB): domain Archaea; phylum Halobacteriota; class Halobacteria; order Halobacteriales; family Haloferacaceae; genus Halobium; species Halobium salinum. Next base: position 527,698 of record NZ_JAODIW010000010.1, read on the forward strand.
GCCGCTCGTGGCGGTCGTGAACGGCGCCGACAGCGGGGGCCACGCCCCCGACCACCCCCGCTACGAGGTCGTCGGCGTCAACCGCGCCAAGCAAGGGGACAACATCGGCTTCGCGGTGTCGCCCGAAATCGTCAACCGAGTGGTTCCCGACCTGCTCGACGGCGGCCGGTTCCGACACTCCTACCTCCGCACGCGCACGCTCGACGTGACCCCCTCGGTCGCCGAGGCCAACGAACTCGACGAGCCGCGGGGGGTGCTCGTCGTCGACGTGAACGTCGGCCCGACGACGGGCGACTCGCTCCGGGGTTCCGACTACACCCGGACGGTCGGCGGTCGGGAGATTCCCGTCGGCGGCGACGTCATCGTCGGGATGAACGGTACCGAACTCCGCTCCCACGAGGAACTGATGCGCTACCTCATCACCCGCACTCGGCCGGGTGAGCCGGTCGAACTCGACGTCGTCCGCGACGGCGCCGAGGTCCGACTCTCCATCGTCCTCGACGAGCGGCCGGACCCGGAGAGTCGGTTCCGCGGCCGGAGCGGTCGCGGTGGTCGGCAACGTCGGGGGCCTGGCCGCGGCGGACGAGGTCGGGGAGACGACGACACCGGTCCCGATGGGGACGACGGCGGGAGTCGCATCCCCATCCGCTGACGGCCGACCTTCCTTCCGTTCTCCCGACCGCCCGACACGAGCCTTTTTGACCGAAGACGGGACCACCGGAGCTATGCTCACCAGCGCACTCGGTTCGGTCTCCGTCTCGATGCTCGTTCCACTCGCCGCGTTCGTCCTCGTCGCCGCTCTCACGCGGGCCTGTGACCGTGTGCGATTCGTTCGGGACTCACCCTCCAGTGGCGGCACCACCGACGTCGACGGCGCTGACGACACCGACAGCGGCGTTAGCGTCCTCGTCAGGCGTGCCCGGAATCGGCTCCGATTCGGGTGACCGACGAGAACGTGGGAGGAGCGACGTTTCGGACTCCCTCGAGTTCAGTCCGTCCGTGGGACCAGCGCCGCTCCGACCGCGAAGAGAACCGCGGAGAGCACGGCGAGCACGAGCAGGTAGCCGACCGCCGGTGCGACCCCGAGGTCGACCGGGAGGGGCGTTGTCTCGCCGTAGGTGATGGCCCGGACGCCGCGCGCGAAGTAGGTGAGCGGCGAGGCGAGCACGAGCGGCCGGAACCACTCGGGCAGCAGGTCGAGCGTGACGAACGTGTCCGAGAGGAAGAGCAGGGGGAGCGCCACCGCGTTGCTGGCGGCGATGACGCCGTCCTGTGAGTCCGCGAGGCTCCCGATGACGGCTCCCAGGCCACAGAACAGGGCGACGCCGAGGGCGACGTACGGGACGAGCAGCAGCGTCTCGGCCGCGAGAGGAATCCCGGCGCCGGTCACCAGAATCGAGAGCCCGAGGATGAGCAGTCCCGCGAGGCCGATGACCGCGACGTTCACCAGCGTCCCGCCGAGGAGCCACTCCCACCGCTTCAAGGGCGTCGTCGCCAGCTTCTCGAAGCGGTTGCCGTCGCGGTGGCGGGCTATCTCGCTCCCGACTCGGGAGAGCGGGGTGAAGAGGACGACGACGGCGAGGTACCCCGGCAGGTAGTAGCCCGCCGGCTCGGAGAACAGCCCGCCGCCGGTGGGCTGGGTCTGGACCAGCGCGCCGAAGATGACGACGAGCAGGACGGGGAAGAAGAACGTGAAGAACACGGCCGTCCGCCGGCGGAGGAAGGAGCGCCACGCGGCGCGGAACTCGCTGCCGACGCGTTTCGTCGCGCTCATCGGGAGTCACCTCCGGCGTCGCCAGCGGTTCCCTCGCCGCCGGTCGCGCTCGCGGCGGCCGGAACCGACTCGCCGGTGCCGCCGAGTCCGTCTCCCTTCCCGCCCGGCCGGTCGTAGCGTTCACCGGCGAGGGTGAGGTACACCTCCTCCAGCGACGGCTGTTTCCAGGCGAGTGCGCCGTAGTCGACGCCGGCAGCGTCGAGCGCGGCGACGACCTGGCCGATGTCGACGGGGTCGACGCCGTGGAAGACGAGTGTCTCGGCGGTCGCCTCCACCGGGTAGCCCACGTCGCCCACCTCGTTGCTCCCGGCGGCGGTGTCGACGACCAGTCGGGGCGCGCCGCCGTGTTCGGCAATCAGGTCCGCGGGCGCGCCGGTCGCGACGAGCCGACCCCCGTTCAGCAGCCCGACGCGGTCGGCGAGGCGTTCGACCTCGTCCATCGCGTGGCTCGTCAGGAAGACGGTAGTGCCGCCCGCGGCCAACCCCTCGATGAGCTCCCAGAGCGCCCGCCGCCCGGCCGGGTCGATGCCGGTCGTCGGCTCGTCCAAGAAGAGCACGTCGGGGTCGTTGACGAGCGCGGTGGCGACACAGACTCGGCGTTGCTGACCGCCGGAGAGCTTCTCGTACCACGTGTCGCTCGCGTCGGCGAGACCGACGTCGTCGAGCACCGCGTCGGGGTCGCGCGCCTCGTCGTACAGCCCGGCGTAGTAGGCGACGAGTTCGCGGGCGGTGAGCCGCTCGGGCGGCGAGAACGACTGCGGGAGCAGGCCGATTCGCTGGGGGTCCACGTCGGTCGGGGGGCTCCCGAGCACCTGCACCTCACCCGTCGCCTTCGTCGTCCCCGTCAACGCGCGGACGAGGGTGGTCTTGCCGGCGCCGTTCGGGCCGATGAGGCCGAACACCTCCCCCCGGCTGACCGAGAGCGAGACGCCGTCGAGCGCGACCGTGTCGCCGTACGACCGGTGCACGTCGGCGGCGGCGATAGCGGGAGGCCCGCTGTCGGCGGCGAGCTCGGAGCCCCCGCTCCCGGCGCTCGCGTCCGTTGGTCCGTCCATAGCCGAACTCGGGCCGACCCGGCCGTAAGGGTTCCCTTTCGCCGGTGCGCCGACGACGGGGGCGCCTCCGGGAACGGGCTCCGCTACCGGTCCAGCAGCCGCGCCACGTCGACGGTTCGGCCCGTCTCCGCAGCCTCGTAGGCCGCCTCGGTCAGCGCCGTCACCTTCAGCGCGTCGGTGGCGGGGATGTCGAGGTCGGCCTCGTCGCGGATCGCCTCGACGAAGTTCCGCAGTTTGCGCTCCGTCACCTCCTCGAAGCTCGGCTCCTGGGGACTGGCCTCGTAGGTGACGCCGTTCTCGACGACCTCGACGGTCTCGCCGTCGAAGGTGATGGCGCCCTCGGTGCCGAGCAGGCGAAGCGACTCGCCCGGCGCCGGGGTGCTGGTGCCGTCGCCCGAGACGCCGATGGAGGCGGTGATGGTGCTCTCGCCGCGGTCGAGGACGGCGGCGAGCGCGCTGTTGACGTCCACGTCCTCCCCCCGGTCGTCGACGGCGGCGGCGACGCTGACGGGCGTGCTCCGGGTCGTCCAGAGGAGCGCGTCGAGCAGATGTGATCCCGAGTCGTACAGCTGGCCGCCGCCGGAGAGGTCCGGATTCCCGCGCCACTGGTGGCGGGTCCACTTTATCCACACCTGCTCGAGGTGGCAGTGGGCGGCGTGTAGCTCGCCGATGCGGCCCTCGTCGACCAGCCGTCGAATCTCGCGGAAACGCGGGTCGACGTGACGCTGGTAGCCGACGGCGAGGGTGAGTCCGCGCTCCTCGGCGGCGTCGACGAGGTCGTGGGCGTGAGCCACGTCAGTGACCATCGGCTTCTCGAGGTGGACGTGCACGTCCCGTTCGAGGCAGTCGAGCGCCTGTTCGTAGTGGAGCGTGTGCGGCGAGACGATGACCGCGGCGTCCGGGTCCGTCTCGTCGAGCATCTCGACGTGGTCCGCAAAGGCGGGCGCGTCGTGTTCGTGGGCGAACGCCTCGCGGGCGTCGGGGTTCGGGTCGGCACCGGCCACCACGTCCACGTCGTCGACGGCGGCGACGAGGTCGAGTTCCAGTCGACCCAGGTCGCCAACGCCGATTCCTGCGACGGTGAGCATCGTGCTGTCCGGTGGTGTGACGAGTGATAAGCGTGGCGTATCGGGCACCGGACGGCCGATTCCGTGACCGACCCGCCCGAGGTTCGTCGGACGTGGTGCTTATCCTTCGAGGGCCGTAGGTACACTCGAATGTCGACAGCCGACGGCCGGAGCCCCTGGCGACCGACGAGCCCCGAAATCGCCGTGTTCGTCTCGGGCGTGGCGAGCATGGGCCTCGAGATTCTCGCGGGGCGGCTCGTCGCGCCGCAGTTCGGGAGCAGTATCTACACGTGGGGGAGCATCATCGGCGTCTTCCTGGCCGCGCTGAGTCTCGGCTACCACCAGGGCGGGAAGCGGGCGGCGACGCGGGCCTCCGAACGGCGACTGAGCCTCATCCTCATCGCGACGGCGGCGTACGTCGCGCTGCTGGTGCTCGCGGGCGACCTCCTGCTTCGGTCCGCAGCCGGGATTCCCCTCCCCAGTCGCTTCGCGTCGCTACCGGCGGTGACGCTCCTCTTCGGGCCGCCGACGTACCTGCTCGGGTTCATCAGCCCGTACGCCGCCGAACTCTCGGCCTCCGAAGAGGTCGGTAGGGCGTCGGGACACGTCTACATGGTCGGCACCGTCGGGAGCATCGTCGGCGCGTTCGGGACGACGTTCCTGCTCGTCCCGACGCTCTCGGTCGACGCCATCAGCCTCGTCTTCGGGGCGCTCCTCGTCGGCACGGTCGTCGCCATCTCCTTCCCCGAGCGGCCCCAGGACACCGGCGTCGTCGTCCTCGTCTCGCTCCTCCTCGTCGGCGCGTTCGCCGCGGGGTCGCTCGGCTACTCGGTCGAGGGACAGGTGGTGTACGAGACACAGACCGCCTACCAGGAGCTCCGGGTGGTCGACAGCGGCGACACGCGCACCCTGTACCTCGACGGCCAGCGCCACAGCGCGATGGACCTCGACGACCCGAACCGCCACGTGTTCGAGTACACGCGCTACTTCCACATCCCCTACCTGTTGGCCGACGACCCCGACGAGATAGATCGGGTGCTGTTCGTCGGCGGCGGCGGGTTCACTGGGCCGAAGCGCTTCGTTCACGAGTACGACGCCACCGTGGACGTGGTGGAGATAGACCCGGAAGTCGTCGACGTGGCGAAGGAGCACTTCCGCGTCGAGGAGTCGGACCGGCTCCGAATCCACACCGCGGACGGCCGGGAGTTCCTTCGGGAGACGGACCACACGTACGACCTCATCGTGCTCGACGCCTACAAGAAGGACAAGGTCCCCTTCCAGCTGACGACGGTGGAGTTCATGGAGCTCGCGAAGAGCCGCCTCAGCGCCGACGGGATGCTCTTTGCGAACATCATCTCGGCGCCCGAGGGGCCGGGTTCGGAGTTCTACCGGGCGGAGTACGCGACCATCGACCGGGCGTTCCCGACGGTGTACAGCTTCCGCACCTCGGCGTCGAACGCCGTCCAGAACGTCGAAATCGTCGCCACCCGCGACGACCGGCGGCTCACCGAGGCCGAGTTGCTGGCGCGGAACGAGCGCCGCGACGTGGGAATCGGCCTCGCGAACGAGGTGCGGAGCCTCATGGAACCGCCGCGAACCGACGACGTGCCGGTGCTCAGAGACGACCGGGCGCCCGTCGACAGCCTGCTGGACTCGATGGCCGGCCAACGGTACGTCGTGGAGGAGTCGGCCGACGAGAACAGCAGTAACACGTCCGGGTCGTCGACGACCGCGGACCCGGCGACCGGGTCCGCCTCGACCGAGGTTCGTGCTCGGGTAGTCGGGTAATCGACCGCTCGGACGACCGCCCTCTCTCGATACTCCCCGTCGTCGGTGGGTCGGCGCGCGCCGAGCGGCCTCCGGGCCGCGAGGGTCGTGCGAGGGACCGTGGCCGCCCCTGTGGCGGCCATACGGAGGCTGGGGAGGGCTGAGGTCGGTGCTGTGCGGTGCTGACCTGGCGGACTTGTGAAGGGCGAGAGCGCGATGGTTTCACCGGACAACCGGCACGAAAACCGCGCTGGAATACCGATTTGGGAACAGCCGATTTCCGCGACTCCCACCTTTTTCCGCGCCCGCCGCGACTCCCGAACCGTTACCATGCCCCTCGACACCGACGCCGAGATGGACTACCGACGACTCGGCTCCACCGGCACGAAAGTCTCCGAACTCTGCTTCGGCACCTGGCGCTTCGGTCGCGAGACCGACGGCACACCCGAGACGACCCGCGACGAGGCCCACGACCTGCTCGACGCCTTCGCCGAGCGCGGCGGGAACTTCATCGACACTGCGAACGTCTACGGCGACCCCAACGGCACCAGCGAGGAGTGGATCGGCGACTGGCTCGCCGGCGAGGACCGCTCGGACTACGTCGTCGCCTCGAAGGTGTACTTCGGCTTCGACGACGAGAACCCGAACGGCTCGGGGCTCTCGCGGACGCACATCCGCCGACAGGTCGAGGGGACCCTCGAACGCCTCGGCACCGACTACCTCGACCTCTACTACATCCACCGCTGGGACGACGAGACCCCCATCGAGGAGACCCTCCGCACCCTGAACGGGCTGGTCGAGAAGGGGAAGGTGAACTACCTCGGCGCCTCCACCATGGCCGCCTGGCAGCTGACGAAGGCGCTCTGGGAGTCCGACCGCCACGACTGGTCGCGCTTCGACGTGACCCAGCCGCTGCACCACGCCGCCTACTACGAGGACGTGGCGGAGTACCTCGACGTGTGTGCCGACCAGGACATCGCCGTCTGTCCGTACTCGCCGCTCGCCGGCGGGTTCCTGACCGGGAAGTACGAGCGCGCTGACGAGGACGACCCGCAGGCCGTCGAAGCGCCCGACGGCTCCCGGGGCTCCTTCGACGGGATGTTCGGCGACTACTACGTCTCCGAGCGCGGCTGGGCCGTCCTCGACGCGGTTCGTGAGGTGGCCGACGAGGTCGACGCCACACCCGCGCAGGTCGCCCTGCGCTGGCTGATGGACCACGATGCCTTCACCTGCGTCCCCATCGTCGGCGCGCGGACCGTCGACCAGCTCGACGAGAACGTCGGGGCCTGCTCGGTCTCCCTCTCCGACGACCAGTGGGACCGCATCTTCGACGCGCGCTACGACGAGGACGGCGGGCTCGTCGGGCACTGAGCCGGCCGGCCGGTCTCGCGTCGTCTACGGCTCACGAACGCGTCCCGCCGCCGTGAGATTGAAACGCGCCGACCGACTATGGTACACGATGTCACACTCGACCCCCAACGACGAGGCCTGCCCCGTCTGCGGCGAGCCGTTCGAGCGCCGGTTGCTCGTCGAACGCGGCGACGACTGGGGCGACCTCTACCCGGGTTCGCCGCTCGAGTTCTTCCGGAAGTTCGACCGACGCTGCTCCGCGGACTCCGACGTGGCGGGTGAGTACGAGGTGGGGAGCGACGCGCTCGTCCTGTACTTCCACGGGAGTCGGACGCGTCTCAGCCTGTTCTGACCGATGGCTCGGCCGTCGGCATCGGCGCTCGGAGCGTTCGGGGCCCCGAGTCGCGGCCCCGGCAGTCGGCCCGTGAGTGGGACACACGTCCGAGTGTCGGCCGTCTGCAATCCGTAGTTGGGGGCGGCCGTCCCGGTCGACGCGGGTCGATGCGGTCGCGTTCGCGGTAGCGACAAGCGGAAACTCGACGTTTCGGGGGAGTCGTCGTCCTCCCGGTCGTCTTCGTCGCCTTCGTCCTCGTCCCCCTCCCTGCGCCGAGTCAGCGACTCCGACGAGGGCCGACGACCGAGCGCACGAGGAGGAGCGCGACCAGCGCCCCCAGCGCGGCCGTCGGTCCGAAACCGGGCGCCGAGTTCGAGGTGGGCGTACCACGCTCCGTCGAGTCGGTGGTGGTCGTCCCCGTCTTCGGGTCAGGGGTCGCGGTCCCCTCTCGTTCGTCGGTGACGGTCGCCGCGTCCCCGGACGAGGCAGTCGTCGTCCCGTCCGTCGTTCGGTCGGTCGTCACGGAGCTAGTCGTCGCGAGCGGCGTCCCGGTCGCGGATGCAGGGGCGCCTCGGGCGTCCCGCACGGGACGCCCGTCGACGCGGTAGGGAACGTCCGCGTCGGTGAGGTTGCCGCTCGCGTCGACGTCGTGGTAGAGGACGGCGACGAGCGTGGCGTTTTCGCCGACGGGCTCGGCCAGGTCGACGAACCCGCTCGCGTTCCCGGCGGGTACCCGGAGCTGACCCAAAAGCGGGCCGCGCGAGTTGTTCGACCTGCGGTATAGCCCGACGACGGCGTCGTGGGCGGCGCTCGCCCGAACCCGGGCGGTCCCGGGGTCGAGGGTCCCGTTCGCGAGTTCGACGCTCCCGGCGCGCGGCCGGACACGGACCACGGTGCCGGCGGTGGTGGGGGAGACTCGCTCGGTCGGCGCGTCCGGCCGGGCGAACGCGACCTCGAAGTCCGTCCGGCGCTCGACCCCGGAGAGGTCGAACGTCGCGACGAACGAGGAGCCGTTCCCGGCGGCGGCGACGGCGGTCCGGTCGCGGTACGCCGTTCCGTCGGGGCCGGTGAGGAACACGTCGAGTGCCGTCCCCGGCGCGAGCGTCGTGCGTCCCCGGAGCTGTACCCCGGCCTCGGGGACGAGTTCGACCGTTCGGTCGCCCGCCCCGGCGACGGTCGCCCGCGCGTCGACGACGGCGACGCGCTCGAACGCGAGCCGCGGGTTCCCGGCGGCCGCGCCGGGATCGGCGCTCTCGGCGCCGTCGACGCCGAGAGAGACCCCGACGAGGAGATCGGTACGACCGCCCTCGTCCCGGTCACCCCGCTCCCCGCCGCTCCCGAGGGCGGTCGTGTCGAGGACGAGGTAGTAGACGCCGCGCTCCGGGGCGGCCACAACCGACTCGGCGGCTCCGACGAGGTCGGAGACGACGGGGTCGCTCGCGTTGTCGGAGGCGGCGTCGGCCGACCGGACGGTCACCCGCCCGTTCGCGGCGTCGAGGGCGTCTCCGAGCCGCCCCCGGCTCGTCTCCGCCCGGCTCAGTTCGTACGCTCCGCCGAGCCCGGCCGCGTCGACTTCCACGACGACCGTCTCCCCGGGGACGACCTGCTCTGCCGGCGTCAACGCCCCGTCGTCGACCGCGTCGCGTATCGTCCGGTCGGAGTTTAGGTCGGTCGCGACGGTCGACCCGCCGCGCCACAGTCGGACGCCGCCGACCCGAGGGCCGGTGAGCGTGAGGTTCGCCTCGCCGGTCGACCGGCGTGCGCTCGCGTCGACGGGTCCGTCCCCGTCGACGGCGGCAGCGGTGTAGGCGCCGGGTTCGAACGGCCCGCTCGCGTTGACCGTGTCGGCGGCGCCCTCGACGTGGTACGCCCGGCGGCCGTGCAGATGCGTGTTCACGCGGACGACCGCCCGGCCGTCGGCGTCGACGTCGTCCAGTCTGAGCACGGCGTCGTGGCCGGCGCCGGAGAGCGAGAGCGTCGCGTCCCGCGTGTCGCCGAAGCGGACGACCAACTCGACCACGTCGCCGACGGCGGCGCTCGGTTCTCGCACCGTCACCGTCGCGCCGTCGCTCCGGTGCTCGCCGGCTCCATCGCTCCCGACCGCCACGGGGGCGACGAGCCCGGAGCAGAGGAGCGCCACGAGTCCGAGGGCGACGAGCCGAGCTGGAGTCACGATATATTCGAATGCGTGAGTTTCCGACAAAAGTGTACTGTTCGCTCGGGTGGCACAGGGGTCGTGGAATCGCGTGGAACGTCGGGACGCCGGCGGACCCGGCGCCGGTCAGGACCGGCCGAACGACGGGCGGTAGGAGAGCAGCGCGACCGTCACGAGAAACACGGCCGTCGAGAGGTCGTAGGAGAGCGCCATCGTCGCCGAGGCGAGCGCGCCCGAACTCCCGAACAGCGTCGTCGCGACTCCGGCGAGCACCGGCCACGAACAGGAGACACAGGAGAGCAGTCCGACGACGCCCGAGACGGCCGCGCCGGCGGCGTCGACGACGGTGGCGTACACGAGGTACGCGAGCGCGAGGTAGCCGACGACGCGGGCGGGCATCAGGACGAGGTTGACGACGTCGGTCGTGAAGACGGGCGCCGGCCCCCACCCCGGCGGGAGAATCGCGACGCGGAACCCCGGAACCGACCCCGGACCCGGGAGCACCACCAGTCCGCCCGCGACCGCGAGCACGGCGAAGTAGCCGACGGCGACGGCGGCCGCCCGACGTTTCGTCCGCGTCGAGGCGTCGGGTACCTCCACCCGCGAGACGGCCCAGACGCTCGCCCCGAGCCACAGCAGGCCGTAGAGGCTGAATCGGTACGGTTCGAGGACGCCCACGCCGACGAGCGCGGCGTAGCCGAGCGCGAAGATGAGCAGGCTGTTGACGAGCAGGCCGGCGACGAGGAGGGTGTCGCGCTCGACGCGCCGGCCGGCGAGTTTCAGGGTCGATGCGTCGGATGAGTCGGTGTCGGTAGCCATGGTCGGGGAGTGGGAGCGTCCGTGTCGCCTTCAGACCGCCAGGGCGTCGACGACGATGGCGAGCAGGAGCGCGCCGAGGTACGCGTTCGAGGCGTGGAACGAACGGAAGGCCGCCGACTCGCTCTTCTCGTAGTGCAGGCGGACGACCGCCCAGAGGAAGGCGGCGCCGAGGGCGACGCCCGTGAGCACGTACAGCGTGCCGAGTTTGTCCGCCGTGGCGAGCGCCCCCGCCGCGAGCAGCGTCGCGCCGAGGTAGTAGAGGATGTGTCGCCGGGTGGCGGTCTCGCCGCGGACGACGGGCATCATCGGGAAGCCGCCGCGCTCGTAGTCGTCCTTGTACGCGAGCGCGAGGTTGTAGAAGTGCGCCGGCGTCCAGAGGAAGATGACGCCGGCGAGCGCGAGGCCGACGAGGCCGATTTCGCCGGTCACGGCGACCCACCCGATGAGCGCCGGGAGCGCGCCGGCGGCGCCGCCGAGGACCGTGTTCTGGACGGTGTTCGGCTTCAACAGGAGGGTGTAGACGACGCTGTAGAAGAGGATGGCCGCGAGTCCGAGCGCGGCCGCGAGGAGGTTCACCGAGGCGAACAGCGCGAGCGAGGCCGCGGCGAGGACGACCCCGAACGCGACCGCGTTGCGGACGGGGACGAGGTCGAGCGCGAGCGGGCGGTCGCTGGTGCGGTTCATCTTCCGGTCGACGTCGCGTTCGAGCACGTGGTTGAACGTGCCGGAGGCGCCGATGGAGAGGGCGCCGCCGCCGAGGGTCGCCGCGACGGTTTCGAGGGTCAGCCCGGGACCGCCGGCGAGCGCCATCGCCGCGCCGGCGACGAGACAGAGCAGCCACATCAGGCGGGGCTTCGTCAGCCGGAAGTACGCCCACGCGGTCGCCTTGACCCGGGCGAGCCCGGTCGGGACGGCGGGTCGCTCCGCCGGCGACGACGGCTCCGTGAGGTCTTCGTTCGTCGAATCGGCAGACGCCCGGGTGGGTTCGCTCGTCGGCGCGTCGTCGGGGTCGCCGGTCTCGGATTCGAGGTTCCACGCCAGCGCGAGCACGAGGCCGCCGAAGATGGCCATCGCGACCGCGAGGTGGACGGTGGAGAGCGTCGGGTCGGCGCCGGAGGTGGCGACGAAGGCGCCCAGGCCGGCCTGAACCGGGTAGAGCGCTAGCGAGGCGAGGAGGGCGAGACGGACCCGACGGTCGGCACCGGCACCCGTACGCCAGCCGACGACGGTCGTCGTGAGGAGGAGGAGTCCGACGACGACGGCGACGAGGCGGTGGCCGACCGCGACCCAGCCGTCGAGGACCGACGGGAGGGTCCAGCCGCCGCCACAGAGGGGCCACGCCCCACACGCGGCTGTCGCCTCGGTGAGCGCCGTCGTCGCGCCGACGGCGAGCAGGAGGTAGACGCCCATGGCGGTCGCGGCGAGGAGCGCGGAGAACCGTGAGGACTCGGTCGTTACCACGTGTAGGTCACTTATCGGGAGTTGGGAGCGGCGGTACTTAGTCGCCGCGTTTCGGAGCGCCGATCCGACAGGTTGGTTCTCGACCGGTACTCGGCTCGAGGGGGGTCCGACGCCGAGCGTGAGCGTCCCGCGAACGGGTGACTCGGGCGGGCGAGCCGGCCGCTCTCGGAGAAGCCTCTTTCACCCCGTCGCGACGCCGAAATCACCGGACTCCGGCGCTCTCCTCGCGGAGTCCGAGTCAGTAGGTATTTACGCCGTCTCTCCTAAGCCCACTCCAATGAGAGGCAAGCGCAGCGCACTGCTCGCGGGGGTCGCGGCTGCGGCTCTGGCGCTGGCCGTCGAGCCGGTCGCCGCCCAGTCCACGACCGCGAACCTCATCAACGAGCTGAACGCGAAACTGCTGTACGTCGCGATTCCGATCACGCTCGTCACCGAGGTCGTCCTGTTCTACACGGTCTACAAGTACCGCAAGAGCGACGCGCCGAAGCCCACCAAGGAGAACCGCCGCCTCGAGATTACCTGGACGGTCGCCACCGCCATCATCCTGCTGTTCGTCGGCGTCGCCTCCTACGGCGTGCTCGCCGACCCGGCGGTCACTTACACGCCGGACATGGGTGACCCGATGGACGACGAGGACGCCGTCGTCGTCGACGTCGAGGCGTACCAGTGGGGCTGGACCTTCGGATACCCCCAGGCCGAGGGTAACGTGACCACCTCCACCGAAATCGCCGTCCCGAAGGACCGAGTGGTGTACTTCCGCATCACGTCCTCGGACGTGTTACACGCCTTCGCAGTCCCCGAACTCGGCCTGAAGCAGGACGCCATCCCGGGCCAGACCAACACTATCCGGACGACACCCCTCGAGAACGGTCAGTACCAGGGGTACTGCACGGAGTACTGTGGGGTCGCCCACTCCCAGATGTACTTCAACGTCACCGTGATGGACCAGGGCGACTACGAGACGTGGCTGCAGGAGCAGCAGTCGAGCGGCTCGTCGGGCGGTAACCAGTCGAGCGGCAACGCCTCCGCCGGAAACGCCTCTGCCGGCAACGCCTCGGCGGGTAACGCGAGCGCCCTCCTCGCCGCACAGTCCGCGTAGCGCCGTCTCCCGGTAGCTTCGTTCCGTCGGCACATCGCTTTTCAGCCGCTTCGTCGTCTCGTCGCTCAGTCGCTCAGCCGTTTCGCGACCGCTCCAGCTCCGCTCTCTCCGTCCCCTCAACTCTCCGGAAAGCGACCTACGAAGAAACGCTTGCCGAGAGCGGCAGCGGTGGTGGTCGAGCGACTCATCGGGTGAAAGCTGATGACGACCGGCCAACAGGCGCTCCCGGGAGGGGCTTCCGTACTCGACGACTTCAGCCCCGGACCGCCGATTTCTGCCTCACTAATACACCGAGAGCGACTCCCGGAGCTACTCGTCGGCCGCGTCCGACTCCCACCCCTCGGTGTAGACGTGGTCCTCGTCGGCGCCCGCCTCGACGAGGAGTTCCTCGGTCTCGACGACCATCTCGGGGACCCCACAGACGTAGCAGTCCGTCTCCGCGAGGTCGACGCCGTCGAGCGCCTCGGGGAGGTGGTCCTGGACGTGGCCGGTCTTTCCGTCCCACTCGCGGTCCCCGTCGGCGTCCGAGAGGACGTAGTCGACCTCGACGTTCGCGTTCTCGGCGCGGAGCTGGTCCAGGCTCTCGCGGAAGATGAGGTGCTCCTGGTCGCGCTCCCCGAAGACGAGGTGGGTCGTTCCCTCGCCCTCGCGGGCGTACTGCTTCAGCATGGGGTACAGCGGCGTGATGCCCGTCCCCGTGGCGAGGAAGACGGCGTCGCGGTCGAGGTCGCGGACGCGGAGGTTGCCGTCGACCTCCTCGATTTCGATTTCGTCGCCCGGCGTGCGCTCGTGCATCCACACGGAGGCGTTTCCGTCGTCGTAGCGCTTGATGGCGAGGAGTATCTGGTCAGTGCCGTCGGGTCCGGGGAGGTTGGCGGCCGTGTACGGCCGGGCCTCCTCCTCGCCGTCGTTCTCGAAGTGGACCATCGTGTGCTGGCCCGGGTCGTACTGGAAGCTGTGGTCGTCGGCGACGAGTCGGAACTGCTTCACGTCGGGGGTCATCCGGTGGACGTCGGCGACGGTGACTGGGATGGTCATGCGGACTCGGCTTAGGACAGGTGTCCAATAGGCGTGTGGGCCGGCCTGTTCGGTGTGCTCGGGTGATTGCTTTCGCGGAATCCGTGTGGTGTCGGTGACCTCCGGAAGCCCCACTCATCGGCGGCCGTTCGACCGAACGCCGTCCTCCCCCGCTCGGTGAGTCGCTCCGCAGGACGACCCGGCGGCAACGACTATCCTGCCGTCGTCCTAACCCCACGTATGACCCTCTGGCTGCTCGGGGACCAACTGAACCCCGACATCGCGCACCTCGCCGACGCCGACCGCGTGCTCCTCGTCGAGGCCCACGCCTTCGCCGACCGCCACCCGTACCATCCGGCGAAGCTCACGCTGCTGTTCTCGGCGATGCGCCACGTCCGCGACGAACTTCGCGACGACGGCCACGAGGTCCACTACGTCGAATCCGAGACGTTCGGGGAGGGGCTGGACGAGCACTTCGAGGAGTACCCCGAGGACGAGCTCACGCTGATGCGCTCGGCGAGTCGGGGGTCCGCGGAGCGCTTCGAGGAACTGGTGACGGAACGCGACGGGAGCCTCGACGTCGTCGACAACGACCTCTGGCACTGCTCGAGCGACGAGTTCGACGCGTGGGCCGACGAGCGGTCGGGTCGGAGTCGGGCAGGCGCCGAGGAGGGGGGCGAGGGGGATGCCGAGAAACCCCGCGCCTACCAGCACGAGAACTTCTACCGGCATCGACGCCGAGAGACGGGCGTCCTGATGGACGGCGACGACCCCGAGGGTGGCGAGTGGAACTACGACGACGAGAACCAGGAGTTCCCGCCCGAGGACTGGGAGCCGCCGGAGGTACCGAGGTTCGACCCCGACGAGGCGACTCGGGAGGTCCACGAGTGGGTCACGGAGCGCTTCGACACGTGGGGGAACCCCGACCTCGACGCTGTCGTCTGGCCGGTCACTCGCGACGAGGCGCTCGCGGCCCTCGACGACTTCGTCGAGAACAGGCTGGGGGAGTTCGGCCCGTATCAGGACGCGATGCTCGACGACGAGTGGGCGCTGTGTCACTCGCTGCTCTCCACCTCGCTCAACCTCGGCCTGCTCCGCGCGGCGGAAGTCGTCGACCGCGCGGTCGGCGCCTACGAAGCCGGCGACGCACCGCTCAACAGCGTCGAAGGGTTCGTCCGCCAACTCGTCGGGTGGCGGGAGTTCGTGCGTCACGTCTACCGCCGCGAGCCACAGGCGTTCGAGGGTGACCTGCTCGACCGCGACCGCGACCTCCCGGCGGCGTACTACGACGGCGACACCGAGATGCGCTGTCTCCGAAAGGCCGTCGAGAACGTGTGGGAGCGCGGCTACGCCCACCACATCGAGCGGCTGATGGTCCTCTCGAACTTCGCGACGGTGTACGGCGCCGACCCCCACGAACTCGACCACTGGTTCCACTTCGGGTTCGTCGACGCCTTCAGTTGGGTGACGACGCCGAACGTCGTCGGGATGGGGACGTGGGCGACGGACGTGCTCTCCTCGAAGCCGTACGTCTCCTCGGCGAACTACGTGAATCGGATGAGCGACCACTGCGCCAACTGTCGGTACGACCCCGACGAGACGACGGGCGAGGACGCCTGTCCGTTCAACGCCCTGTACTGGTCGTTTCTTCGGGAGAACGAGGAGACCCTTCGCGGGACGGGCCGGATGGGGCTGGTCTATCACCACGTCGACAACAAGGACGACGACGAGTGGGACGCCATCGGGGAGCGGGTCGAGCACCTCTACGAGCGGTTCGGGGACGACCGCGACTTCGACTCGCCGGCGGACGTGTCGTTCTCGGCGTAACCGACCCGACAGCGAGTGTCGGACGAGGTAGCCACTCGGCGGTCGGCGTCGACGAGAGAACCGCGGTGTCCTCGCCGGCTTACAGCCGCTGGAGGTTCTTCGCGCGGGGGCCTTTGTCGGCCTGTTCGATGTCGAACTCCACTTCCTGTCCCTCTTCGAGGTCCGGACCGCCGACGTCCTCCATGTGGAAGAACACGTCCTCGTCCGCGTCGTCGCTCTCGATGAAACCGTAACCGCCCGTGTCGTTGAAGAAGGCGACCTTACCTTTCGCCATACCTCCGCTCACGGCGGAGGGGGATTTAACGGTTGTGGGCCGCGGCGGCGGATGGACCGACTACCGGCGCAGTCGCCCGAGCAGGCGGTAACGCTCCTCGGGGTCGTAGCGCCGGAAGAGGACGCTGTTCGTCAGCACGCTCACGCTGGAGAACGCCATCGCGGCGGCGGCGAACGCCGGCTGGAGCAGGCCGAGCGAGGCGAGCGGAATCATGGCCGCGTTGTAGCCGAGCGCCCAGAAGAGGTTCTGTCGAATCTTCGCGAGCGTCCCCTGGGAGACGTTCATCGCGCGGACCACGTCGAGCGGGTCGTCCCGCAGAAGCGTCACGTCGGCGGCCTCGATGGCCACGTCGGTGCCGGAGCCGATGGCGACGCCGACGAACGCGGCCGCGAGCGCCGGGGCGTCGTTGACGCCGTCGCCGACCATCATCGCCCGCCGACCGTCCTGCTGAATGGCCTCCACGGCGTCGGACTTCTCCTCCGGGAGGACGCCGGCGCGGACGTGCTCGGGGTCGATGCCGACCCCTTCGGCGACGGCGCGGGCGGTGCGCTCGTTGTCGCCGGTGAGGAGGTGAACCGCGACGCCCCGGTCGCGGAGCGCCGAGACGGCCTCCTTCGCCGTGGGTTTCACCTCGTCGGCGACGGCGAGGACGCCCAGCAGGCGGTCGTCGAGCGCCACACACATCGCCGTCTTCCCCTCGCGTTCGAGGTCGGCCATGACGTCCTCGGCGGGCGACGGGTCCACGTCGTACTCGGCGAGCAGTTCGGGCTTGCCGACGACCACGTCGCCGCGGTCGGTCCGGGCGCGGACGCCCTTCCCGGAGACGCTCTGGAGGGCGGCCGGGTCGGTCACGTCGATACCGCGCTCACGCGCGCCGGCGACGACCGCCTCGGCGATGGGGTGTTCGCTCCCGGCCTCGGCCGTGGCCGCGACCGAGAGGAGGAGTTCCTCGGTGAC
This sequence comes from Halobium salinum, assembly GCF_026586625.1. Classification (GTDB taxonomy): domain Archaea; phylum Halobacteriota; class Halobacteria; order Halobacteriales; family Haloferacaceae; genus Halobium; species Halobium salinum. The sequence continues at coordinate 544,654 of NZ_JAODIW010000010.1, forward strand.
GTCTTCGGGGCTCTCCGCCGACTCCAACTCCGCCCCGTCTGCCATCGGCGACACCACCCGTACGTCGGTCAGCGTCATCTCGCCCTTCGTCAGCGTCCCCGTCTTGTCGAAGACGACGGCGTCCACGTCGCGGACGCGTTCGAGCACGTCGCCGCCCTCGAAGAGGACGCCGTGGTTCGCACCGATGGCGGTGCCGACCATCGTCGCCGCCGGCGTCGCGAGTCCCAGCGCGCAGGGGCAGGCGATGAGGACGGCGCTGGCGAAGACGACGACGGCGAACTCGAAGGCGCCCACAGCCGCGGGACCGCCCCCGACCAGCCCCCAGACGGGGAGACCGGTCACGACCCCGGCGAGCGTCTCGGGAAAGAGAACCCAGAGGGCGCCCCAGAACAGGGCGTTGGCGACGACCGCGGGGACGAAGTACGCCGAGATGCGGTCGGCGAGGCGCTGGATGTCGGGCTGGCGGGACTGGGCCTCGCGGACGGTCTCGACGATGCGCTGGAGGGCCGTCTCCTCGCCGACCTTCGTCGCCCGGACGTAGAGCAGGCCGTTCTCGTTGACCGTGCCGCCGACGACCTCGTCGCCCGGCTCTTTCTCCACCGGGACGGACTCGCCGGTGACCATCGACTCGTCGACCGCGGACTCCCCCTCGACGACGACCGCGTCGGTCGGCACCGTCTCCCCGGGTCGGACCTTCAGCACGTCGCCGACTTCAACCTCGCGGAGGTCGACCTCGCGTTCGTCGCGGAACTCCGTCCCCTCGTCTCCGGAACCGTCGACCTCGTCGACGACGGTGGCGGTGTCCGCTTCGAGTTCGAGCAGTTCCCGAATCGCCGCGCCGGCGCGGCCCTTCGAGCGGGCTTCGAGGTAGTTGCCGAGCGTGATGAACGTCAGGATGAGCGCGGCGCTCTCGAAGTACAGCCCGCCGGGGAAGCCGAGGAGGACGGCGACCGAGTAGACGAACGCCGTCGTCGACCCGAGCGCGATGAGCACGTCCATGTTCGCCGTCCGGTTCTTCACGAGGGCTTTGTAGGAGTTCTCGTAGAACTCCCGTCCGAGGAGGACCTGCACGGGCGTCGCGAGCGCCAGCGCGAGCCACCCTTTCGGCACGCCGAAGAGGGAGTCGGGCGTCGGGAGCCCGACGAGGCCGCCCATCAGCAGCAGCGAGAGGGGGACGGAGAGGGCGGCACCGAACAGGACGAGCCGGAGTTGGCGGCGCTCCTCCCCTCGGCGAGCGGCCTCGCGGCGGTCGGCGGCGGAGTCGTCGCTATCGTCTTCGCCCGACCCCTCCCGGACCGGCGAGTAGCCGGCGCCCTCGATGGCGTCGTAGACGGCGTCGAGGTCGGTCGCCTCGGGGTTGTACCGGACGCGCGCCTCGTCGGTGGCGTAGTTGGCGTCGACGTGCACGACGCCCGGGAGGCCGCCGACGGCCTCCTCGACCGTCGCCGAGCAGTTCGCGCAGGTCATGTCGGTGATGGCGACGGTGACCGTCTCCGACACCGGGTCGTAGCCGGCGTCCTCGATGGCCTCGTAGACGGCCGCGAGCGACACCTGTTCGGGGTCGTACTCGACCGTCCCCTCGTCGGTGGCGTAGTTGACGTTCACTTCGCCGACGCCGTCGAGGTCGGTCAGTGCGTCGGTCACCGTGGACGAGCAGTTCGTGCAGCTCATCCCCCGGATGCCGACGCGGATGCGGTGCGTGGTCACTTACGGAACCCTACGGTCGCCTACTTGATGCCCGTTTTCCCTTCGCGATGGGTGTTCGAGCGGACGAGTTCTTCGGTAACGAAAGTGGTTGCCCGTCGGGCCTTCGATTATGCGCCCTCCGACAGCCGCTCGTACCGCTCCTCGAACGAGGCCAGACAGTTCTCACAGCAGAAGTGATACAGCGTCCCGTCGAAGCGGGCGGACTCCCCTTCGCCGGTGACGGTGTTCTCACACTCCACGCAGTCGAGGGCGAGGCCCACGTCCCCCACCGTCGGGGACCAGTCGCTTCCGGCGAGTAGGTGGACCGAGAGCTCGCGGACCTCGTCGAGGTCGACGGCCGAAGCGAGGAGCCCGCGCACGTCGCCGTCGGGAACGACGGCCTGCAGGAGCACCTGTCCGTCGGCCGTCTCGAAGGTGTGCTCGACGGCGTCGAGCTCCGAGACGGCCTCCCGGACCACGCTCGCCCGGGTCGGTGAGAGGTCGAGCGTGACGAGGACGGGGAGGCCGCCTCGAAGCGTCGAGCGGTCGAGGTCGAGGGTGAACCCCCGAATCACGCCGAGTTCCTCCAGTCGGTCGACGCGGTCGGAGACCGCCGGCGCGGAGAGTCCGACGTGCTCTGCGATGTCGCTGAACGGTCTGCGGGCGTCCGCGAGCAGCAGCCGGAGGATGTCGCGGTCGGTGTCGTCGAGGTCGCGCATGGTCCTCCTAGAGCGTGGTTCGAAAAGTGCGTTGCGTTTCTGCTTTGGATTCGAAGGTGAATGAGCGGTTTCGACCGCCGGTCGCGAGAGGAAACGGGCAAAGGTGGGGCGCCCGTACGTCGAGTGTGAGTACGACACTGACTGTCGACGAGATGCACTGCGAGAACTGTGAGGCGGCCGTGACGGAGGCACTCGAAGGGGTCGAGGGTGTCGAGTCGGCGAGCGCCGACCACGAGGCGGGTGAGGCGACTGTCGAGGGCGACGCCGACGAGTTAGACCTCGTCGTCGCGGTGCAGGACGCCGGGTACGAGGCCGAGGGGTAGCTCGGACCCGGGTCCGGTTTCTCGGCGCTTTTTCTACTCGGCGGTGTCGTCGGATTCACTGGTGTCGTCGGGTTCGCTGGTATCGACCGACCGACGACTCCTGCCGTTCTCTCAGTGCGTCGAGCGACACACGAGCCGCAGGTACGCCACACCCTCCCCAGCCGATTCACTCGGTCGCTGGCTCGCGGCTCCACCGCTCGCCTTTCCGAGGCGTTCCCTTCGGTCACGCCTCGCTCCGCTCCCTCGTTCGTCCCTCGCACGACGCACTCGCCGACGAAACGGCTCGTGGCGCGCGCCGCCGCGTCCCCTGTGTCGTTCCCGTGAGCGGAGCGAGCGGGAGCCAACGAGAGCTTCGCTCTCGCGGCGTGGCGCATCGTGCGAGGGATGACTGAGCGACCGAACGAAGTGAGGGAGCGAAGGAATCGGTCGGGGAGGCCGTGGCGTCTCGTCGTGGCTCGGCTCTCGCGTTCTTCCCGACTGCTGGCTCTCGGTATCCTCCGGTACGCCTCGACGAGCGACGAACCGAACGCCCGAACTACCGCCCCATCGTGTGGAACTCGTCGTTCGGCCGCCAGTCCGCGAACGTCGCCATCCGGTTGGAGAGGTTGAAGAAGGCCACGACGCTCCCGATGTCCCACACCTGCTCCTCCGTGTAGCCCGCGTCGTACAGCCGGTCGAGGTCCGCGCCGGTCACCGTGTCCGGCGCCTCGGTGAGCTTCACCGCCACGTCGAGCATCGCCATCCGCTTCTCGCTCACGTCGGCCTGTCGGTAGTTCGCCACCAGTTGGTCCGCGAGATGGGGGTCCTTCCCGTAGATTCGCAAGAGGGCGCCGTGAGCGACGTTGCAGTAGTAACAGTGGTTGCGTCCGGACACCGCGACGACGAGCATCTCGACCTCCGCGCGGTCGAGGGCGGTGTCGTCGACGAGCGCGTCGTGGTAGTCGACGAACGCCCGGAAGTGCGAGGGTTTGTACGCGAGCGCGGCGAACACGTTCGGGGTGAAGCCGGCGCGCTCCGCCTCCTCGGCGATGCGCTCGCGCAGGTCCTCGGGAAGCGCCTCGAAGTCGGGGACCGGGAAGCGCCGCTGGGCGTCGTCGTCGAGTTCGGGCTCGGTCGCCGCGTCCGGTGAGTCGTCGGCCATGCCCGCGATAGCGCCGGGGTCGGCTTAAGCGTGGGTGCGCCGCAGAAGCGACGGGCCCGGGAGCGTCGGGTTACACGCCGACGCCGACGACCGACACGGCGACGACGGCGCTCACGGCGAACACGCCGACGACGAACAGGCCGTAGTTCCAGACGACGTTGTCGGCGCGGGCGAGGTCCAGCGAGTAGCGCCGACCCGAGAGGGGCCAGAGAAGCGGCGCACCGGCGGGGGTGATGACGTCCGCGAGGAGGTGGGCCACGACGGCGACGGCACCGACGATGAAGCCGAAGGCACCGAGGCCGATGCCGGCGACGGTTTCGAAGCCCATCGCCGAGCCGAGGAGGAGGCCGACGCCGGCGAAGGCGCCGCCCACGAGCCCCGCGAAGCCGAGCGAGTGCGTCGGGCCGCGGTGGGAGACGAGCGGGAGGCGGTGGTCCACGTCGGGCAACATCGCGAGCCACAGCATCCCGCCGCCGGCGACCACCGCCAGCGCCGGCTCCCCGATGGACAGCAGGAGGTACGCGACGGGCGCGAACGCGAGGAGCGCGGCGCCGTAGTGGCCGGTGCGGTACACGGGCGGTCTTTGCGCGACCCCCACCATAAACCTGCGGAGTCGTGAACTTCAGTCGAGCCTGGCTGTCGAGTCACACGACTGGTGCGCTCCGTCCGCGTCCGCGGCGAGAGGGTTTACGCGCCGGCCGCCCCTAGGTCGACTCGTGACCGGACCCATCCCGCTCCAGGGCGGCCCCCTAGAGGCCATCCTCTCGACGTTCGGACCGTTCGCTATCGCGGCGGCCATCTTCGTCCTCGGCGCCGTCGGCTACTTCTCGCTGCTCGCGCTCCGACGGCTCTGGGAGTGAGCGACGCCGACCAAGAACCTGCTGTCGTGACCGGCCGCCGAAGCGGCGGACTCGGGAGGTGGCTTTATGCCGGCGAGCGTGTGAACTGGGAGCCATGACGGTGACAACGGGGTCCGACGGGCTCGACGACCTCTTGGGTGGGGGTCTCCCCGACGGCCGGACGGTGCTCGTCACCGGCGGCCCGGGGACGGGGAAGAGCACGCTGGCGATGGGGTTCCTGCAGGCCGGACTCGACGCCGGCGAGCGGTGTCTGCTCGTCAGCACCGAGCAGACCGCGGCGGAGCTCCGGGACTCCTTCGCCGGGTTCGACTTCGACCTCGACCACGAACGCCTCGACCTGGTCACGCTCCAGGCGGTCCCGGGAGACCCGGTGACACACGACGAGTCGATGCTCGTCTTCGAGCCGGACGACGACCCCGACGACCACCCGCTCGACTTCACCGACGGGTCGTCGCTCTCGTACCTGCGGGGGGAACTCGAACCGTACGCGCCGGTCGACCGGGTGGTCGTCGACAGCGTCTCCGCGCTGTCCGGGTTCGCCGTCGACCGGGACCGGTTTCGGCGCGACGTACTCGAACTCGTCCGCTTCGTCGCGAACCGCTTCGACGCCACGAGCCTGTTCACCAGCGAACGCGGGACGGTACGGGCCGCCCACTCCGAAGGCGGTGGTCCACTCGACGCGCTCAAGTACATCACACACGGCGTCGTCGACCTGCAACGGGTGGACGTCGAGGGGAGCGCCCGCCGGCGACTCCGCGTCGAGAAGCTCCGCGGCCGCGAACACGACTCGCGGCCCCACGAGTACGAACTCACGCCCGAGGGGGTTCGGGTTCTCGGACGCCGGCCCGTCCGCCGAACCACCGACGAGACCGCGGTTCCGACCCGCGTCGACGGTCTCGACGAACTCCTCGGTGGCGGCGTCGTTCGGGGCGGGACCGGGCTGTTGGAACACGACGGTCGGGCGAACCTGACCGAACTCGTCGCGCGAGTCGTGGAGGCGGCCATCGAGGAGGGGTTCGTCGTCCCGTTCGTCCCCTCGGTGAACATGACGCCCGAGGGGCTCGAGCGCTACCTCTCGCCGGCGGTCGGCACCGTCGACGAACTGCTCGCGACCGACCGGCTGTTCGTGTTCGACGCCGCCGGCGTCCGCGACGCCGACGAACGCAACGTGTTCCACGTCGCCGACGGCCCCGAGGACGTTCAGCGCGCCGCCGAGCGCATCGACGAGCGCCGCGGTGACGACCCGCTGTACTACGTCGCCAACACCGAGGCGTTCCTCCACGCGGTGACGCCCGACGAACTCCGCGAGCTCCGGTACTGGGCGCGACTCGCCTACCTCACCCCCGAGGACACGGCGCTGTTCATGCACTACCCCGAGATGATCGACGACGAGCTGGCGGAGTTCTTCGTCGACGACGCGAACCAGGTGCTCCGGACGTGGCTCGACGACTCGGGACTGCAGTACGTCAAACTGGAGAAGTCGCCGACGGGACACGTCGGCAGCAGCGGGTACGTCGAGTTCGAGGCCGAGTACCCCTACGTCGACGTGCGACTGCCGCGCTGAACGCGCCGACGCCCGCCTCAGGCGCCGAACTGCTGTTCCTCGCGCTTCCGAAGCTCGATGCGACGAATCTTCCCGCTGGAGGTTTTGGGCAGTTCGTCGACGAACTCCACCCGCCGCGGGTACTTGTACGGCGCCGTCTCCTCCTTCATGAACTGCTGAATCTCCTCGACGAGCTCGTCGCTCGGCTCGTACCCCTCCGCGAGGATGACGTACGCCTTCACCACGTCGCCGCGCTCGTCGTGCGGTGAGGCGACGGCGGCGGCCTCCGTCACGGCCTCGTGGCTGACGAGCGCGTCCTCGACCTCGAACGGCCCGATGCGGTAGCCCGCGGAGATGATGATGTCGTCGGCGCGACCCTCGAAGAAGAAGTAGCCGTCCTCGTCGCGGGAGGCGAGGTCGCCCGTGCGGTAGTACTCCCCGCCGAAGGTCCGCTCGTCCAACTCGGGCTTCTCGTAGTAGCCGTCGAAGATGCCGGGGTTGCCGACGGGGACGGCGATTTCGCCGATGTCACCGTCGTCGACCTCGTTCTCGTCGTCGTCGACGATGGTCGTGTTCAGCCCCGGCGTCGGCTTGCCCATACTGCCGGGCTTCACGTCGATGCCGGGGTAGTTGGTGACGAGCGCGACCGTCTCGGTCTGGCCGTAGCCGTCGCGCGGGGTGACGCCGAAGGCGTCCTCGATGCGCTCGATGGGCTCCCGGTTGAGGGGTTCGCCTGCCGAGAGGGCGGCGCGGAGATTCACGTCGTACTGCGAGAGGTCCGTCTGGAGGAACATCCGGTACTGCGTCGGGACGGCACAGAGTCGGGTGACGCCCTCCTCACCCATGATTTCGAGGAACGTGTCGGGGTCGAAGTCGCCGTCGTACAGCAGTTGAGTCGCCCCCGTCGTCAGGCCGACGCCGACGGGGCTCCAGAACCACTTCGCCCAACCGGTTCCCGTGGTGGCCCACAGGAGTTCGTCGCTCAAATCGTCCTCCGCCGTCACGCCCCACCAGTACGGCGCGTTCACCAGTTCGAACGCGCGCATCCAGCGGTGCTTGTGCCGGACGGGTTTGGGCTGGCCGGTGGTGCCGGAGGTGTAGTTGATGGACATCCCGTCCTCGGCGGCGACCTCGGGGCCGTCGTGTTCGGCGGCCTGCCCCTCCAAGAGCGAGTCGAAGTCCTCCCAGCCGTCGGGCGTCTCGTCGCCCCCGTCGAGGCAGACCAGCGTCGACAGCGGCGTGTCGTCCGCGACCGGGTCGACCATGTCGGTGAGGTCCGCGTGGGCGACGATGGTGGTCGCCTCGCAGTCGTTCGAGCGGAAGGCGATGTCCTTCGGTTTGAGCATCGCCGAGCAGGGGACGAGGAGGGCGCCGCGTTTCAGCGCCCCGAGCTGGATGGCGAACGTGTCGGGGTGTCGGGGGACGAGGTGCATCACTCGGTCGCCCTTCCCGACACCGTTCGACTCGAGGGCGTTCGCGAAGCGGTTCATGTCCCGCCGGAGGTCCTCGTAGGTGCGCCGGTCCTCCTCGCCCGCGTCGCTCCGGAAGTGGAGTGCGACCCGGTCGCCGAACTCGTCCGCGTGGGACTCGATGGTCGCCGGGAGGTTGTACTCGGCCGGGATGTCCCACTCGAACGCCGCCGTCGCGTCCTCGTACGTTGCCATGCACGACCCGTCGCAACTGTCCGGGATAATCATTTGGGTGGCGACGGGTCGCCGTCGTGTGCGGGTTCCGACGTTCGACGCATCCCGGCCGGCCACGCGTCGATGACTGCGAACCGTTATGTCACCGGGACGTGAATTTCGACCGAATGGGTGACCTGTCGCTGCGGCTGTTCGGGGCGATACACATCGACCGGGTCGGGAAGGTCGAAACCGAGTTGGCCGAACTCGCCGCCGGCGACGACGCGGGGTCGGATACCGTCGGCGCGCTCGCTGCGGACGACGCCGCACCCGACGACGCTCCTGACGACCCCAACGACGCCCCAACCGCACCCGACGACGCTCCTGTCGACCCCAACGACGCCCCAGCCGCACCCGACGATGCTCCTGCCGACTCCGACGACACCGGCCCGGTCGACGCGGTGTTCGTCGAGTATCCGAACGGCGAGTTCGACCTCCGCGGGTACCTCCGGTTCGTCCTGCGAGTCCCGGCCGTCGCGGTCGGCTGGGGTGTCGTCACCGTGGTCCACGTGGCGTTCTACCTCCTCTTCCAGCGGGACGTGGTGCCCGCCGAGGTCGTCGCGGCGACGCGCTACGCCAGAGAACACGACCGGCCGCTCCACGCCGTCGACGACCACCCGGTCCACACGCTCGCGGCGGCGGGGCCGGCGTGGGTCGTCGCCAGTTGGCTCGCACTCGCCGGACTCCTGTGGGTCACCCGGCTCGACGGCGCCGTCACCGCCGCGGCGCTCGCCGCCGCGCCGGCACCCCTGTTCGCCGTCCGCGACCGGGGCCGGACGGCTCGCGTCGGTGCCGGTCTGACGGTCGTGCTCGGCGCCGCGGCCGCCGCCGTCCTCCTCGGTCTCTCGACCGTCGTCGCCGCCGCCGGCGTGCTCGCCGTCCTCGCGATGTTGCTGCTCACGCTCGGCCCGCGGAACCGGACGATGCTGGAGCGCTGTCGGGACATCGCCGCCCGCGAGGGGTACGAGCGGGCGGTGCTCACGACCGGGAAGGCCCACGTGAACGGGATGCTCGCGGTCGCAGACGAAGTCGGCGTGCGAATCGACGCGGTCCACCGCTCGAAGTGGCTCCGTCACCGCTCCGAAGTCGGCGCCGACCCGACCGTCCACCGCCGCGAGCGGGCGGCCGGTGGCGGGACCGGACGCGGGACGGGCGGGGCGGACGAACCCGACGGGACGGCAGAGAGCCCCGACCTCGGAGTCGGCACGGAGACCGACGTCACCGGCGCGCGGGTCGCGGCCGCGGTCGTCGACGCGCTCGTCCTCGTCGTGTTCTCGCCCGCGTTCGGGGTCGGACTGGGCGTCCTGACGCTCGGGGTCGGAGGTGGGAACCTCGCGGTCGGCGTCGTCGCCGTCGTCGGGACGCTCCTGGGCCCCGTGGTGTACGGGACGCTGCTGGAACTCCGCTATGGGAAGACGGTCGGCAAGAAGCTGTTCGGGCTGGCGGTCGTCGACGAGGACGGGACGGCGCTCGGCCGGCGGGGCGTCCTCGCCCGCAACGTCGGTCGACTCGCGGACGGAATCGGTTTCTACCTCGTCGGCCTGGCCGTGATGCTGCTGACGAATCGGCGCCAGCGGCTGGGCGACCTGCTGGGTAGCTCCGTCGTCGTCCGGTCGGAGTTCTGAACCCACTGGGTCGAAAAACCGAAATCTCCTCGGCTCAGGCCGCCGGCCGGCCGAACGACTCCTCGCCGGCGCCGGCCGAGCGGTCGCCGTGCTCCCGGCGCTCGTCGCGGAGGGCGAGCACGAGCGCGCCGAGGCCGAGCAGGGAGACGACCGCGGTCGTCACCCCGCCGACGTAGGGGAGCGCCCCGACGAGGGCGACCAGCACGACGCCGACGGCGAGGGCGAGCCAGCGGCCGCGACGCCCGGCCCGGTCGACGAGCCACGTCCCCACGGCCAACGCGCCGTACACGTTCCCGACCCAGAGGGCCAGCAGGAAGACCACGAGGCCGGCGAGCGACAGCGGGATGCCGACGACCGTGAACACCAGCGCGAGCAGGGCGACCGGGACGGCGACGACCGTCAGGAGGCCGAATCCGCCGCTCCTGAGCGCCTGGCCGGTGCCGAGGTCGACGACGTGCCGGCTGAAGCCGGGCACCGCGAGGAGCAGGACGGCGCCGAGCAGGAGGTTGACGACGAGGCCGTACACGGTGCCGACCCACGCGGGAAGCAGGGTGTCGTCGACGCCGACCCAGGGGCCGGTGGTGAACGCGAGGTCGTCGGTCTGCGTCACGGCTCCGCCGACGGTCGCGGCGGGGTCGCGCACGAACGTCTCGGCGTCGTACTCGACGCTCCCGCCGACGACGGCGCTCGGGCCGAGGGTGACCTCCTCGGCGCCGATTCGGGCGTCGCCGTCGACGGCGCCGTGGAGTTCGACCGCGCCGGCCGCGGCTTCGAGGTCGCCGCCGACGCGGGCGCCCTCGCGGACGACGACGCTCCCGCCGAACGCGCCCGCGTCGCCCTCGACGGTCCCTTCGAGGGTGACCGCGCCGCCGACGGCTTCGAGACTGCCGGTGACGACCCCGGTGGGGGCGACGACGACCGTGCCGCCGACCGCGCTCAGGTCGCCGTCGACCGTGCCGGCGACGAGGACGGTTCCGCCGACGAGGTCGAGGTTACCCTCGTGGGTTTCACCCCCGGCGACGGTGACGACGCCGCCGGTCCGGGCGTCGCCGTCGGTGCCGGCATCGCCGGACTGGGCCAGTGCGAGCCCCGGACCGGTTCCGAGGAGGACGGCGAACACGACCAGGACGGTCGCGAGCCGCGTGATTGAACTGCTGAATGACATGGTTGCCTCCGCGAGAGCGGCGCTCTCGCTCGGGTGAAGGGACGTCGGCGAGGGAGATAAGCCGGCGTCGCGGTTCTCACCGGGTGGGAAGCGGTCGGCGACTGGCCGCCGGGCGTCGGTCGCTTCTCACGGACGACCTCGAACGGTCTGGGGCATCGACCCGCCGAACCGGGCGGTACCACTATTGTCGCTCCGTCGGTCGTACCGACCGAAAATGGTCCAGGGAGGCCCGGCGGTTCAGGTGGGAGTCATCGTGCTGACCGTCCTCGGCCTGTGGGTCGGGGCGCGATTTCTCGTCGATGCGGTCGTGCGGCTGGCTCGACGGTTCGGTCTCTCCGACCTCACCATCGGGCTGACCATCGTGGCGATGGGCACCTCGACGCCGGAGCTCTCCGTCTCGGTCGACGCCGCGCTCAAGGGGCTGGGCGATATCGCGGCCGCCAACGTTCTCGGGTCGAACATCTACAACTTGGCGTTCATCCTCGGGGTCATCTCGCTGCTCCGGGTGATTCCGGTCTCGGAGTCACTGATCAGGCGGGACGGGGTCGTCCTCCTCGCGAGCACGGCGGCCGGCGTCCTCGTTCTGCTCGACCTCGCCGTGAGCCGGCTCGAAGGCGCCGCGTTGGTGGGCCTGTTCGTCCTCTACACCGCCTATCTCCTCCGGAGCGAACAGGGACCGTCGGACGGGGAGTCTCCTAGAGGGGCGGAAACTACGACGGTCACGGCGGAGAAACCGACCTTCCGCGGCCGGGATGTCGGGCTCCTGGTCGGCGGGTTGGCGCTCGTCCTCGTGAGCGGCGACTACATGGTGCTCGCCGCCTCGGAACTGGCCCGCGGGGTAGGTATCTCCGAGTGGGTCATCGGCGGGACCATCGTCGCGGCCGGCACGTCGACGCCCGAGTTCGCCGTCTCGCTCGTGGCCATCCGCCGGGGGAGCCTCGGCGTCTCCGTCGGCAACGTCGTCGGGAGCAACATCTACAACGTCATGGGTATTCTGGGCCTCGCGGCGCTCATCGGACCGCTCACGGTGAGCGCGGCGGCCCTGGAGACGCTCGCGTGGCTGGTTGGCGTCACGGTCCTCATGGTCGCGGCTCTCTGGACGGGGCGCGAACTGACCCGTCCGGAAGGGGCGTTGTTCGCGGGCTCGGAAGCCGTCCGCTGGGTGCTCGGCGTCCTCGGTCTGTTGGGCTGAATCGCCCGCGCGGAGCCGGCAGCGGAGTCGTTTCTCGGAGGCTCGCCGCCGACCCGAACGGACCCCCTCTTCGAACGCACCTACCTCACCGTCACGCCCACTCTTTTGGCCCCCGGCCACGAGGCACGCGCATGGAGTACACGACACTCGGCGACACCGGGATGGAGGTCTCCCGAATCTGCCTCGGCTGCATGAGTTTCGGGACGAGCGACTGGCGCGACTGGGTGCTCGACGAGGAGGAGGGGAAGGCGCTGGTCGACCGCGCCATCGACCTCGGAATCAACTTCTTCGACACCGCGAACATGTACTCGAACGGCGAGTCGGAGCGCGTGCTCGGGGAGGCGCTGGAGGGCCGGCGCGAGGAGCAGGTCGTCGCGACGAAGGTGTACCACCCGATGGACGAGGACGACCCCAACTCCGGCGGGCTCTCGCGGAAGACGGTCGAGCAGGAACTGGAGAACTCCCTCGACCGGCTCGGGATGGACACCGTCGACCTCTACCAGATTCACCGCTGGGACGACGACACCCCCATCGAGACGACGATGGCCGCCCTCGACGACGCCGTCCGGCGCGGAAAGGTGCGCTACCTCGGCGCGTCCTCGATGTGGGCCCACCAGTTCGCCGACGCGCTCGCGACCTCCGACCTGCTCGGTCTCGACCGGTTCGTCACGATGCAGAACCACTACAACCTCCTCTACCGGGAGGAGGAGCGCGAGATGCTTCCCCTGTGCCGCAAGGAGGGGGTCGGCGTCATCCCGTGGTCGCCGTTGGCCCGAGGGTGGCTCGCCCGGCCACACGAGGAGGCCCGTTCGACCGCCCGCGGGGCGTCCGACGAGCACGCCCACGGCCATCCCTATCTGGAGGGCGGCGGCCGCGAGGTGAACGAGCGTGTCCAGGAGCTCGCGGCGGAGAAGGGCGTGAAGATGGCGCAAATCGGCCTCGCGTGGCTGCTGGACAAAGACGGCGTCGACGCCCCCATCGTCGGGACGACGAGCATCGAACACCTCGAAGACGCGGTGGAGGCGCTGGACGTGAAGCTCTCCGCGAGCGACGTGGAGTACCTCGAGGAGCCGTACGAGCCGGTTCGGGTATCCGGACACGAGTAGGAACCTCGGGACTGCGACCCCGTTCTGTGGCTCCGTCAGGCAGTAGTTATTTCCGCCGACCGGGCGACGTGTCGGTACGTCGACTCCTGCGGAAACCACCACCGTCGGCGAGCGACGCCGCTGTGACGGCCGAGTCGGCGACCAACTACTGTATGTCGGACACGATATTCGGCACGAGAGAACAGCTCCGGGACACGGCGAGCGGCTTCTTCCAGCAATACGGACTCGCGTTCGTGATGGTGGCGAGCGTGGTCGGAGCCGGCTCGATATTCGTCGCCAGCTCCGTCGGGATTCAGTACGGCTACACCCTCATCTGGGGATTCGTCGCCGCGGCGCTCATCGGCGTCATGGCCCAAGATATGAGCGCCCGGCTGGGCATCTTCGGCGAGCCGCTCGGGACGTTCATGCGCCGGAAGTTCGGCGAGCGCGTCTCGCTCGCGCTCGGGGCAGTGCTGTCGGTGGGGGCCATCCTCTGGACCATCGAACTGACCGCCGCGACGGCGAAAGGCGTCTCCGTGTTGCTCGGCGGCGCGGTCGGCTGGCAGCCGCTGGCTGTCGCCGTCACCGTCCTCGCCGTGCTGACGGGCGTGCTGAACTACGAGGGACTGGAGCGGGTGATGACTGCCATGCTGTTCGTTCTACTGGCGGCGTACCTGCTCGTCGCCGGGACGAGTTCACCGTCGGCCCTCGGCATCGCGGGCGGGTTCGTCCCGTCGCTCCCCGGCGGGTCGCTGACGCTCGTGGCCTCCGTCGTCGGCTCGACCGCTATCTGGTCGAACTTCTTCCTCGAGTCGAACCTCGTCGCGGAGAAGGGGTGGACGAGCGCCGAGGACGTGCCGACGATGCGCAAGGACCTCGCCATGGGGTACGGCATCGCGGTCGTGCTCATCCTCTCCGTGCTCGTCGTCTCGGCGGCCGTCCTCCGACCGGCCGGCTACGAGGAACTCAGGAGTTTCATCACCCCAGGACGGGCCCTCGGGAGCACGATGGGGCAGTGGGCGACGGTGCTGTTCCTGTTCGGAGCGTCCGCGGCCGCGTTCAACAGCATCATGCCGGTGATGTGGGCGGTCGTCTACCTGTTCCAGAACGCGCGCGGCGTCGCGGTCGACAGCGCGAACCGCTCGTTCAAGCTCATCTACGCCGTCGGGACGGCCTCGGGACTCCTCGCGCCGCTCGTCAACGTCGTCTTCGGACTGAGCGTCGTCGAGATGGTCGTGCTGTTCGCCGCCTACAGCGGCATCGTCAGTCTCCCGATCACCGCGGTGTTGCTGTTCTGGGCGGTGAACGACGAGGAGGTGATGGGCGACCGGACGAACGGTCTGGGGCTGAACGCGCTCAACGCGGTGCTCGTGGTGCTGGCGTTCGTGCTCGCGGCCATCTCGCTGCCGGGGTTCCTGCAGTCCTTCGGCGAGATTCTGCTCTGATTGGCCAGCCCGGACCGGCGTCAGGTCGTCCACCCGGACGCAATCCCCAATTCTGATGCCGACGCCGCCCGGTCGGCTTTTCCCCCTGCCGCGTGTCGGTCGAAATATGCCAGACGCCGGTGCCCCCCTCGGGTTCGACGTGGCGACGACGCTCGTCGGCTCCGGGCTGACGCTCCTCCTGACCGCGGGTGTGATTCGATACGGTGACCAGGTGACGACGCTCCCCCGGGAGGTCATCTACGCCGGCGGCGGCGGCGCGTTGCTCGTCCTCGGTGTCCTGCTCGGGACGGTGTTGGTGGCGATGGGGCACCGCTGACCGCCCACCTCCAGCCGGGGCGGCGTCGGTTACTGCGGGACCGTCCCCGAAGCCGCCCGTCCCGCTCGGCGCGACCAGAGGGCACGGCAGACGACCACCCACGCGAGTCCGAAGAGCACCAACGGACCGTTCCACGGCGTGTCGCCCTGCCCCAGGACGTACGTCGTGAACGCGACGGAGGCCGGGAGTCCGACGGGTAGCGCCGCGACGAAGAGCCACGCGCCGAGACGGGGGACCGTCAGGCCGTCGCTGCGGAGCATCAGGACGCCGAGGGCGAACGCGCCGAGCATCGCCACGAGCCAGCCGACCAGGAACGTCAGCCCGGCCAGGTCGACGCCGGCCGCCAACAGCGCGAGCGACGCGGCCGTGACGACCCACCCGACGGCGAGAGTGCCGAAGGCGACCCTCGCGAGCGTCCCGAACCAGTGGCGCTCGGCCAGGTACAGGGCGGGGAGGCCGGCCACGACGAGCAGCATCGCGACTGCCCCGACCCAGTTGATGACCGCGAACTGGGCGTCGGTCACCACGACGTGGATGAGGGCCGCGACCGCCGTCAGTAACGCGCCGCCGACCAGTCCGGCGACAGCGCTCGCCCGCATCCGTCGCCACTCGCTCGCCTCGACCGCCCGCATCCGTCCGTACTGCGCCATTTTCGTTCACTCCACTCGCCCGTTCGACGGGTCCGTGTTGAGTCACAGAACAATCGCTCGGTGCGGGCATAACCATGGTGGGATACTAGTCAGCACGGGGAGCGACCTCGATGGAGCGAGTTCACCCGACGACGGTCGCTGTCCCGAGCCACCGATACGTTCCCCGCCCGCCGACCAGGGGTTCCGCCCCCTCCCACCGTTCCGGCATCGCGCCGCTCCGGGCTTACCGCCGCCAGTACTCCGGCGTGAACAGTACGAGCACCGGAATGATCTCCAGCCGGCCGAACCACATCAGCGCGACCATGAACAGCTTCGAGAGGTCCGAGAGGCTGGTGTACCCACCCATCGGCCCGGCGAAGCCGAACGCCGGCCCGACGTTACCGATGGAGGTTGCCGCGATGCTCATCGCCTCGAGTACGGATAGCGACTGCTCGACCCGCAGGGAGTCGAAGAACAGCAGCGCTGCGGCGACGAAGAAGATGACGATGTAGAGGACGGTGAACGCGTAGATGCCGCGGATGGCGCGCTCGTCGACCGGGCGGCCGGCGAGCCGGACCGGGCGGACGGCGTCGGGGTGAGACGTGGTGAACAGCTCCCGGCGGATGGACTTCAGGATGACGTACCAGCGGACGATTTTGATGCCCCCACCGGTCGAGCCGGCGGAGCCGCCGATGAACATCGCAAAGAGCAGGACGTACTGTGCGAGCGGACTCCAGGCGTTGAAGTCGGTGCTCGCGTACCCCGTCGTCGTCACGATGGAGACGACCTGGAAGGCGGCGTGACGGAGCGCGGGTTCGACGTGGCCGATAGCGGCGTCGCGCACCTGCTCCAGGTACGTCAGGTCGTACGTCGAGCCGCCGGGGGGTACCCCCGTCGCGAACCCCGGTCCGGCGAACAGCACGGCGGCGAGGACGGCCGTCAGCGTCGCGAGGATGCCGACGTAGAACTTGAACTCGGAGTCCCGCAGCAGGCGCTTCGGTTCGCCGGTGAGCACGTGCCAGAACAGCGCGAAGTTCGTCCCGGCGGCGACCATGAACGGGATGATTACCCACTGCACCGCGGCGGAGAACGCCTCGATACTGCGGGCCTCGGGGGAGAACCCGCCGGTCGGCATCGTCGTCAGCGCGTGGGCGACGGCGTTGTAGGCGGTCATGTTCGGCGCCATCCCGACGACGTTCAGCCCGTACAGGAGGAGCGCCTGGAGGACGGTGAAGCCGAGGTAGGCGCCCCAGAGCGCCCGGGCCGTCTCGGCGATGCGCGGGGTGAGCTTCTCGATGCCGGGGCCGGGCGCCTCGGCGTCCATCAACTGGGCCCCCCCGACCGAGAGTTCGGGGAGGATGGCGACGGCGAGGACGACGATGCCCATCCCGCCGAGCCACTGGGTGAGTTGGCGCCACATCATCACGCCGCGGGTGTGGGTGTCGAAGCTGATGTCGCCGACGACGGTCGCCCCGGTGGTCGTGAAGCCGGACATGGACTCGAAGAGCGCGTTCGCCGGGCTCCCGAGCGTCGAGGCGGGTGCGACGGGTGCGAGCAGTCCGGGGACCCCGTGGGCCTCGACGAGGTACGGAATGGCCCCGACGAGGGCGACGGCGAACCAGGTCAGGGCGACCATCAGGAACCCCTCGCGGGCGCGGAGGTCGGGGTCGGCGTCGAGCCGTTCGAGGCCGACGCCGAGCAGGAAGGTGACGGTCATCGTGACGAGGAAGGGAGCGACTGTCTCGCCGTAGGCGAGGGCGATGCCGAGCGGGAAGAGCAGCGGGACGGCGAGGTACTTCAGCACGCTCCCGACGAGGCTCAGACTCGCCCGGTAGTCCACGCGGATTCTCATACGACACGCTCCCGGCGGTTCACGTTCGTGGGTCCGGTGTCACCGGCTTGAATGTATTGAAACCCGACAGCCCGCCGCTGACGGCTCGACGGTCGACGGCGTGGCGGGACGGAGCGTGGCGACGCGCGCCGTCGTTCAGAGCAGGAGGCCGACGTCCTCGGCGACGGACGCGTCGACGAAGACGACGACGTGGTCGCCGGCTTCGATGACCGTGTCCCCGCGGGGAGTGATGAGTTCGCGGCCGCGCGTGATGGCGCCGATGACGACCCCCTGCGGGAGTTCGCCGACGGACTCCTGGATGGGTTTCCCGGCCAGCGCCGAGGCGTCGTCGATCTCTATCTCCAACACCTCGGCCTTGTCCGACTCGATGAGCGCGACGTTCTCGGCGCCGCCCTCCCGGGTGAATCGGGTAATCTCCTCGGCGACGACCTCGCGGGGGGAGACGCCCACGTCGACGCCGACGGTCTCGAACAGTTCGACGTAGGCGGTGTTGTCGATGACGGCGACGGTGCGCTCGACGCCCAGTCGCCGGGCGAGCAGACAGACGAGCAGGTTCTTCTCGTCGGAGTCGAGCGCCGAGACGACCATGTCGGCCTCGCCGACGTGCTCGCGTTCGAGGAAGGCCATGTCCGTGGCGTCCGACTCCATGACGACCGTCCCGGGGAGTTCCTCGGCGCACTCCCGAGCGCGGTCGGGGTCCTGTTCGATGAGCCGCGGGCGGAACCCTCGGTCCTCGAGCAGTCGGGCGACGTGGTAACCGATTTCGCTCCCGCCGACGACGACGACTTCCTCCGCCGTTCCGGGGGACTCCTTCGGGGCCACGTCGCGGGCGAACCCCTGGACGGACTTCGGCGAGCCGATGACGACGACGCGGTCGCCGGGGTTGATGACCGTCTCCCCGCGGGGAATCTCGACGGAGCCGTTCCGGAGGATGGCCGCGAAGGTGAGCGAGTCGTAGCGGTCCGCCTCCCGTATCGTCTGGTTTGCGACCGGGGAGCTCTCGCCGACCTCGAACTCGGCCATCTGGACTCGGCCGCCGGCGAAGGGGTCCACGTCGCGCGCGGCCGGGAGGCCGACGACGCGGACGATAGACTCGGCCGACAGGAGGTTCGTACACACCATGAAGTCGATGCCGAACGCCTTCTCGGAGCGCTCCCACGTCCGGAGGTACTCGGTGTTCTTGATGCGGGCGATGGTGAACGCGTCGCTGATGGCCTTCGCCGTCGAGCAGACGACGATGTTGGTCTCGTCGTTGTCGGTGGAGGCAATTACCATGTCCGCCTGGCCGATGCCGGCGTCCTCGAGCGTCGAGACGGCCGTGCCGTCGCCTTGGATGGCGAGCACGTCGAGCGAGTACGTCAGCTCGTCGGCGCGCGCCTGGTCCTGTTCGATGACGACGACCTCGTGGGTGTCGTCCAGGTCTGCGGCGATGCTCGAGCCGACCTGTCCGGCCCCGACGATTATCACGCGCACGGGAGACGACCCCCGGAAATCATGTCGCGCTCTTCAGGTGGCGCAGGTATCACGCTTTCCCTTCGGCCACGACGTCGCAGAACGCGTCCTCCAGGCCCTTCAGACCGAATCCGGCTCCTCGCGCAGTTCGAGGTGGACCTCGCGGTCCCGCCCCTCGAGGTCCCTGACGATGCGTCGGACGACGCGTTCGGCCTCCTTGACGACCACGGGCTTCACCTTCTTCAACACCCAGTCGAAGGAGACGAACCGCGGGAGGTCGAGCGCTCCCTCGTCCGCCGAGTGCGGGTCGAAGACGACCTCCAGGAAGACGCGCGAGCCCGTCTCGGCGTCGTCGGGGGCGTCCGCGGGGAGCTGGTCGAGTTCGGCGACCCGCCACCGGCCGTGGGCGTCGATGTCCTTGACGATGCGCCAGTCGATGCGGGTCGGCGGCTCCACCTCCGTCACCCGGGAGCGGGCGGTGTAGGTGAGCTTCCACCACGCGAGGTGGAGCCCGTACTCCGTGCCGGGGGTCCCGTCGCCGTCCTGCGTGACCTCCGTGAGGTGCTTCGAGTACTTCGCGTATCGCGGGAAGTCTATCAGGAACTCGTACACCTCGTCGGGCGGCAGGTAGACGACGGTGCTGACGACGATTTCGTCCACGAGAGCGCTTCGGATGGGGGCACCAAAGCTGTGTGGGCGTCGAACTGGGGCCGGGGCATATGGATTTCGGCCGGCCTAAAAACCGGTGCCTATTAGTGATTTAGGTGAGCCGAAATCGTATGGACAGACGAAAGTTCCTGGCCGGGGCGGGGACGTTCGCCGCGGCACTGGCTGGCTGTACCGGCGACTCGGGTAGCGGCGCAAACGAGACTGGCGGGTCGAACGCGACGGCGGAGTCGACTACGACCGCCGAGACAACCGCGTCGACGACGGAGTCGACCGCGACTTCGGACGGGGAGGAGACGACGGCGTCCGGCGGCTCCTACACCGTCTCGATGGCGCCGGTCGGCGACGTGACGTTCGAGTCGGTCCCGGAGACGTGGTCGACGTACTTCCCCGGTTACGCCGACATGGGTGTGGCACTCGGGATGGCCGACAGCCTACAGGCGGTCGGCAACGTCGGGCGGTACTACACCAGCTACTACGACGAACTCGACGGCGTCTCCCTCGACAAGGAGCGCCTGACCGAGCAGGTCGGCGACAGCGGCATCGACAAAGAGATTTACTACGAACTCGACAGCGACGTCCACCTGACGGACCCACGCTGGCTGTCGAACAACTCCTTCTTCGGGCTGGAAGCGGCGGACGTCGACGCCATCGCGGAGGAGGTCGGTCCCTTCGTCGGCAACACCATCTTCCGGCGGACCGACGAGTGGCACGACTACCGCTACTACACCATGTACGAGGCCTTCGAGAAGGTCGCACAGGTGTTCCAGCGGACCGACCGCTACGAGGCGTTCTCCGCCGTCCACGACTCGATGCTCTCCAACGTCCAGGGGAAGCTCCCGACCGCCGAGGAGCGCCCGGCCGGCCTGCTGGTGTTCGCCGCGAGCGACGAACCCGAGACGTTCTCGCCGTACCGCATCGCGGACCGGGGGACGAACAAGAAACACTTCCACGACCTCGGCGTGAGCGACGCGCTCGACGGCACCGGCGTCGAGGGGCTGTCGACGACCGAGCGCGGGAAGATAGATTACGAGACCATGCTCCAGGTCGACCCCGAGGTGCTGTTCGTTCGCGGCCACGAGACGAAGAGCCGCGCGGAGTTCCAGGACACCGTCGTCGCGTTCATGGAGAACCACGACGTCGCCAGCGAGCTGACCGCGGTGCAGAACGGCGGCGTGTACCGGGGCGGTCCCATCTACCAGGGCCCCATTCAGAACCTCTTCATCACCGAGCGGTTCGCGAAGCGGCTGTACCCCGACGCGTTCGGTGAGGGCGAGCTGTTCGACCGCGCCGAAGTGGCGGCGGCTATCAACGGCGAGGCCTGAACCCGCCGGCCGAAGGTCACGATTTTAGGCTAGCCTAAAATGCGGCGCATTTTTATACATTTAGGTAGGCCTAAAACACATGACGGACGACAGCGGTCGGACGAGACGGCGGTTTCTGACGGCGAGCGGTGCCATCGTGGGCGCCGGACTCGCCGGTTGTACCGGCTCGACGACCGACTCCCCCGCGGCGGCGAACGGGACGGCGGCGACCGGCACCACGTCGGCAACGACGGGAGACGAATCGACGGAGGGCACGACGACCGACGAAGGGTCGGCGGACGACGGCTCCTACTCGGTGTCGATGGCGCCGACGGGGACCGTCGAGTTCGACGCGGTCCCGGAGGAGTGGGTCACGTACAAGACCGGCTACGGTGACATGGGCATCGCGCTCGGGATGGCGGACGGACTCGTCGGTCTCGACCGGCCCGAGGAGTCGCTCGCGCTGTTGGAGGAGCGCTTCTACAGCCAGCTTCCGGGGTTCGAACTCGACACGGACGGCATCACGAGCATCCGGAGCGACGACGCCATCGACAAGGAGGTGTTCTACGAACTGGGCGCGGACCTCCACCTGATGGACCCGAACCTCCCGCTCGTCTACTTCGAGTGGGACGAGGCCGACGTCGAGGAGGTTTCGGAGACCGTCGCTCCGTTCTTCGGCAACTTCATCCGTCGACCGCGTGACGACGCGTGGGGCGAGGAGTACGCGTTCTACACGCTCTACGAGGCGTTCGAGAAGGTCTCGAAGGTGTTCCGACGAGGAGACCGCTACGAGGCGTTCGCCGAGGTGCACGACGGGATGCACACTCGCATCGCCGACGCGTTGTCCCCGGAAAGCGAGCGTCCCTCGGTGGGCCTCCTCAACGGCGGCTCCGACCCCTCGAAGGGGAAGTTCTACGCGATGGACCCGACGGCGAAGGGGTACGAGATGAAGCAGTACCGCGACCTCGGTATCCGGAACGCCTTCGAGGGCGTCGAGACCGGCGAGTACGGGCTGGTCGACTGGGAGACGCTGCTCGAGGTCGACCCCGAAATCCTGATTTTCCACTGGGGCGTGACGTACCCGACCGACGAGTTCCGGTCGCAGTTCGTCGACCCGATGCGAAACGACGACATCGGCCAGCGGCTCACGGCGGTGCAGGAGGGGAACCTCTACCCCGGCGGCACCGCCGAGCAGGGGCCCATCATCAACCTCTTCCAGACGGAGATGCTGGCGCGCCAGCAGTACCCCGACGAGTTCGGCGAGTTCACCGGCTTCGGGACGCCCGAGGACCCGCTGTTCGACCGGAAGCGCGTCGCCGACATCGTCGCCGGGGACCTCTGAATAGCGATGACGACGAAGCCGACGGAGACTGCCGCGAACCACCCCGAGTCGCCCGTCGACCGCGACGTCGTCGTGGTCGGCGGCGGCGCGGGCGGGCTCTCGGCGGCGGTGTTCACCGCACGCTACGGTCTCGACACGCTGGTGGTCGCTCGCGGCCGGTCGGCCATCCACCAGTGTGCACATCTCGAGAACTACCTGGGGTTCCCGGGCGGCGTCACCCCCGAGCGGTTCGTCGCGCTCGGCCGCACGCAGGTCGAAGGCGAGGGCGGAGAGGTGGTCGAGGACCGCGTCGTCCGCGTCGCTCCGGCGAGCGCGGCGGGGGACGGTGCGTCCGACCCGGTCGACGCGGCCGGCGGCGCCGAACCTGCTCGATTCCGTGTCGAGACCGAAGACGGCCTGACGCTGGGGGCGACGTACGTCGTCGCCGCCTCGGCGTACGACGGCGAGTTCCTCGACGCGTTCGCGGACGACCTCGACCGCGACGAGGAGACGGGGTTCCTCGCGACCGAAGCGGGTCGGACGCCGGTCGACGGCCTGTACGGCGTCGGCTGGTTGACCGACGAGACGGTCCACCAGGCGGTCGTCAACGCCGGTCACGGGGGACGGGTGGGAGTCGCACTCGCCCGTGACGACCTCCGCGAGCGGTACTGGGACGCCGTCGCCGACCGGTACGTCGACTGGGTCGTCGAGGAGGGTCGGTACGGCGGCGACGGCTGGGAGGAACACGTCGACGAGTGGTTCGAGTCGGAGATGCTCGACGGTGTCGACGTGGACCCCGAGACCGCCCGACGTGCCCGGGACGACCTCGCCGCGGAGTTCCTCGACCGACAGCTCTCGTCCGACGAGAAGCGCCGGCGGGACCGACTCGGACAGCGACGCCTGCTCGAAGCGCTCGACGACGAGGTCGTCCGGAACTACGCGGCCGAACTCGACGGCGAGGACGGTACCGTTTCCGTGAACGAGGGCTGACGGGCCTTCTCCGACGCCCGTTCGTACCGCTTCCGGTCGGCTCTGTCGCCGACTCCGAGAACCGAAGGGTCACGTCCTCTCACGGGACAACCCCTCTCACAGGACGAACCGGTGGCAGAGTCGACGGGAGTGGGTTGTTTCTGTCCGGGCTGAAATCACGCGCCGAACGGCGGTGACCGAACGCGTGACCGGCCGCAGAGCGCGGCCGGAACCGCACCCGCGCTCGGCCCCGCCGGGCGTACCGGGACCGAAAACGGGGTCGGAGCGACGGCGAGCGGAGGCACCGGACTCCACGCCGTTCGACCGCCGCCGGCGAAGGCGGTCGCTATCACAGTGCTTTTCAACTCTTAGGTTGGCCTAAAACGTATGTACGAGAGGAGACGTCGGACCCCGCTTCGGCGACGGAGGGGACGCTGATGGCGGGCGACGTCGGGACCACGCAGTCGCGCGAGAAGCGCCGACCGGCCTGGCTCGACGGCTCGCTCGGGCTCGTCGCGGTCGGGAGCCTCGCGGTCGTCGTCGCCGCCGGGCTCGTCCAGGTGAGCTTCGGGGCGTTCACCATGCCCGTCTCGCAGGCGTGGCTGGCCGTCGTCGACCCACAGGTGTGGACCAACCCGCAGTTCCTGCTGCGGCTGTTCCTCGGCGACGGACTCGGGACGACGGTCGCCGGCGCGCTCGGCCTGTCGACGGCCGAAGTGGACTTAGCGAAGGAGACGCTCGTCGTCTGGCGCATCCGGATGCCGCGCGTGCTCGTCGCCGTCCTCGTCGGCGTGAACCTCGCGATTTCGGGGGCCATCTTCCAGGCCGTCACCCGTAACGAACTGGCGAGCCCGTACATCCTCGGGGTCTCTTCGGGCGCCGGCCTCGCAGTCCTCCTCACGCTCGTCGTCTTCTCCGGGTTCGCGACGCTCCTGCCCCTGACGGCCGCCCTCGGCGGCGCGCTCGCGTTCGTCCTCGTCTACGCCATCGCGTGGCAGAACGGCACCAGCCCGGTCCGACTGGTGCTCGCGGGGGTCATCGTCTCGATGGTGTTCCAGTCGCTCCAGACCGCCCTCTACCTGCTCGCCTCGGACCTCGCGGTGGTCCAGAGCGCCATCGCGTGGACGACCGGCTCGCTCACCGGCGTCGACTGGGAGCAGGTGCGGCTCGTCCTCCCGGGGACGGTCGTCTCGTTCGTCCTCGCTCTCGCCGGGGCGCGACAGCTGAACGTGCTCCTGCTCGGCGAGGACACCGCACAGTCGCTGGGCATGTCCGTCGAGCGCGTCCGGTTCGCGCTCTCGGCCGTGGCCATCCTCGCGGCGAGTTCGGCCATCGCCGTCGCCGGCATCGTCGGTTTCGTGGGACTCATCGTCCCGCACGTCGCGCGCATCCTCGTGGGGAGCGACTACAAGCGGCTGATGTTGGCCTGTGCCTTCGCCGGCCCGGCCCTGATGGTCGCGGCCGACGTGGGCGCACGTCTCGCGCTCAACCCCACGCAGCTCCCGGTGGGCATCGTCACGGGACTCATCGGCGGCCCGTACTTCCTCTATCTGATGCGCCGGCGGTCGAACCTGGGTGACCTCTGATGTCGGACGCGACTCCCACCACGGACGGAGAAGAGACGGCGAGCACCGGGGACGCCGGGAGCAACGACACCGACCGCCCGGCCGACGGCGAGTCGGCCGCACCGGAACTCGTCGGCGAGGCTCTGGCGGTCGGCTACCCCGGCACCGAGGAGCCAGTCGTCGAGTGCGAGACGCTCGTCCTCCCCCGGGGGGAGGTGACGGCGCTCGTCGGCCCGAACGGATCCGGGAAGTCGACGCTGTTGAAGGCGCTCTCGAACCGGCTCGACCCCGAGACCGGGAGCGTCGTTCTCGACGGCACCGAGGTTCAGTCGTTCGGCTCGAAGGAGCTCGCCCGCAAACTCGGCCTGCTCTCCCAGGAGAACGAGTCGCCCGGGAGCCTCACCGTCGAGGAGCTGGTCCACCACGGCCGCTACCCCCATCGCGGCTTCTTCGACTCGGTGGACGAGACGGACCGCCGGGCGGTCGAACGCGCGCTCGAACTGGCCGGCGTCGAAGACCTCCGCGACCGGCCGATGGACGGGTTGAGCGGCGGCCAGAAACAGCTCGCGTGGATCGCGATGGCGCTGGCACAGGACACCGACGTGCTCCTGCTGGACGAGCCGACGACGTACCTCGACCTCCACCACCAACTCCGGGTGATGGAGGTGCTGCGGACGCTCGTCGACGTGCGCGAGGTGACCATCGGCGTCGTCCTCCACGACATCGGCCAGGCCGCCCGCTTCGCGGACAACCTCGTCGCGATGAAGGACGGCGAGCCGTACGACTGGGGGCCACCCCGAAAGGTCGTCGACGAGGCGCTCCTCCGGGACGTGTTTCGGGTCGAGGCCGACGTGGACGTCGACCACCCGACCGGCCCACACGTGTCGCCACACCGCGCGCTGGACGAAACCGAGGGACGGTAAACCCCGACTCGGTCGGCGGCCGTCGCGCTCGGCTTTCCGACCTCCCCCACCTCCCTCTCCGGAGCCGTCGGCTACTTGACCTTCGCGTGGGTCGGAGTGGACAGTACGTGAGTTCTTCCGACGAGTCGAGCGCGTTCGACGCCTACCGCGAGCGGGTGGACCGACCCATCTACCGCCTGTTCGTCGAGTACGGCCTCCCGCGCAAGCGGTGGTTCGTCGCCGGGATGACCGCGAACGTGCTCGCCCGGGGAGCGAGCCTCCTCCCGCCGCTCGTGCTCGGTGTCGCCATCGACGCGGTGTTCTCCGGCGACAACCCCTACGACCTCCCGCTCGTCCCCGCCTCGTGGCTGCCGACGACCGACGCGGCCGAGTTCCGCCTCTCGGTCGCGCTCATCGTCGGCTCCTTCCTCGCGACGGCGCTGTTCACGTGGGTGTACGGCGTGACGGCGAACAACTTCGCCCACCGAGTGATGCACGCCGTCCGCACGGACTGTTTCGCGAAGATGCAGCGCCTCGACATGCCCTTCTTCGACGACAAGCAGACCGGGGAGGTGATGGCGATTCTGAACAACGACGCCACGAACCTGGAGCGGTTCCTCGACGACGCGCTCCACGACTCGGCGCGCCTGCTGGTGATGGTCGGCGGCATCGCCGCCATCCTGTTCTGGGAGAACGCCCAACTCGCGGCGCTGACGCTCGTGGCCGTCCCCCTCATGGCGGTGTTCACGCGCTGGTTCATGCGGGCCGCCGAGCCGCGGTACGCCGCCCAGCGCGAGAGCGTCGGCGCGCTCAACACGCGCCTGGAGAACAGCCTCTCGGGAATCGGGCTGGTGAAGACGAGCGGCACCGAGGAGTACGAGACCGACCGCGTCGCCGACGCCTCCTACGACTACTTCCAGAAGACCCTCGCCATGCTCCGGCTCTCGTACGTCTACCGGCCGGGGATGGAGTTGCTCGCCGGGCTCTCGTTCGCGGTCACGTTCGCCGTCGGCGGCTGGTGGCTGGTGAACGGCCCGCCGTGGTTCTTCACCACCCCGCTCTCCCCCGGCGCGTTCGTCACGTTCCTCTTTCTCTCCCAGCGTTTCGTCACGCCCCTCGCCGAGGTGAGCAACATCGTCGACCAGTACGAGAACGCGAAGGCCTCCAGCGAGCGCGTCTTCGGGCTGATGTCGATTCCGGTGACCATCGAGGACGGTCCCGACGCGGTCGACCTCGGGACCGTCGAGGGGCGCGTCGAGTACGACGACGTCGGGTTCGGCTACGGGGACCACGTCGCGCTCGCGGACAGTCCTGCCGGAGGGGGCGCCGACGACGAGGATGACGACCGGTACGAGCGCGTCCTCGACGGCGTCTCCTTCGTCGCCGAACCGGGTGAGACGGTCGCGCTGGTCGGGCCGACCGGGGCCGGCAAGTCGACGCTCCTCAAGCTCCTCCTGCGACTGTACGACGTGGACGAGGGCGCCGTTCGGGTCGACGGCCACGACGTGCGCGACGTGACGCTGTCGAGTCTCCGCGAGTCGGTGGGGTACGTCAGTCAGGACACGTTCCTCTTCGACGGCACCGTCGCCGAGAACCTCCGGTACGGCGAGTTCGACGCCACGGAGGAGGCGGTCGTCGCCGCCGCCGAGGCCGCCGAGGCCCGCGAGTTCATCGAGGCGCTTCCGGACGGGTACGACACCCGCGTCGGCGAACGCGGGGTGAAGCTCTCCGGCGGTCAGCGCCAGCGCCTCTCCATCGCCCGCGCGATGCTGCAGGACCCCGAGGTTCTCGTCCTCGACGAGGCCACCTCCGACGTGGACACCGGGACCGAGCGGCGCATCCAGGAGAGCCTCGACCGGCTCACCGAGAACCGCACCACCCTCGTCATCGCTCACCGACTGTCGACCGTCCGCGAGGCGGACGAGATTCTCGTCGTCGAGGACGGCCGAATCGTCGAGCGTGGCACCCACGAGGCCCTGCTCGCCCGGGAGGGCCGATACGCCGACCTCTGGAACGTCCAGGCGGGGACGCTGGACGCGGCGCGGTCGCGGACCGACGGCGGGAGGCTCGACGACGGCGCCACCGACGACGTGTGACCGACACGACCGAGGCTCCGCGAGGCTCCGCGCCGACGGTGGGTGTCGAGCGCCGCCGACGGAGAAACCGAGCGTCGCTCATAAGCGACCGGATATAGACGGCGGAACGACCTCCCACCACCCGTCCGAGAACCGCACATGAGCTCGTCGAGAGGCACGGCGCAGACCGGAGACGGGAGCGGCGGGGCCGACGCCGCCGCCGATTCGGGGAGCCGGGAGCCGACGGGGAGTCGTCGCCACGACACTCGGTGGGCGGGCCGGGAGCGGCCACGTCGGGAAGGAGCCGACGCCGAGCCGGTCGAGGAGTCGGAGGCCTTTCGACTGCTCGGGAACGACCGTCGGCGGGCTGTGCTCCGGCAGGTGGCCGACGACGGAGGGTCGACCCTCTCGGAGGTGGCGACCCACGTCGCGGCGACGGAGACGGCCGAGACGGCGGACGACGACGCGGCGGCTGGCGGGGTCGACAAGAGCCTGTACAAGAGCGTCTACGTCTCGCTCCAGCAGACCCACCTGCCGAAACTCGACGACGCCGGCGTCGTCGACTACGACACCGAGACGAACGAGATTCGGCCCGGACCGCGGCTGGACGACGTGCGAGCGTACCTCCACCCGTCGCCGCGGCTCCCGTCCCGCCCGTCGGTACGGGCGGTCCTCGCGGCGAGCCTGCTCGGACTTCTCTCGGTCGTCGCGTCGGGGCTGGGGGTGCCCGCCATCTCGGCGGTGAGTGCCGGGGTCTGGAGCGTGTTGAGTCTCACCGTCGTCACGCTCGGACTGGCGCTGACGGTCACCGGCGTGGTCGACTGAGCGCCGGCCGAGGAACGGACTCCCTCGACGGGGGAACGGACTCCCTCGACCGAGAAGCACCGACTCGGGCGCGAGCGGACAGAGTGATGTACTTTGGTGCCCCCAGTGGCGACTATGAGTGGCCGTTCGGAGTCCGACATCGAGTGGAACGGAGCATCGACGACCGGTGTCCGAGAGGTCCTCGTCGTCGGCGGGGGCGTCGCCGGACTGACGGCCGCGCTGTTCACCGCCCGCGCGGGCCTGGACACGCTCGTCGTCAACCACGGGGAGTCGATTCTGCGACGTAACGCCCACTTGGAGAACTTCCCCGGCTTCCCCGCCGGCGTCAACCCGCGGCTGTTCGCGGACATGCTCGAAGCGCAGACGACCCGCAACGGCGTCGACCATCGGACGGGCCGGGTCGCCGGACTGGAGCACTTCGAGTCCGCGGACGGGGAGGGAGACGGCGCGTCCGGCGACGACGCGAGCGGGCCGGGGTTCGTCGCGACCGTCGGGAGCGCCGAGGGCGACGACACCCACGAGGTCGCCGCCGAGCGCGTCGTCGTCGCCTCGTGGTCGGACGTCGACTACCTCGACGGCCTCGACGTCGACCTGCGCGAGGCGGGGAGCAAGACGTACGTCGACGAGGACGGCTTCGGCCGCACGTCGGTCGCGGGGCTGTACGTCGCCGGCCGGAGCGCCGAGCGGTACCACCAGGCAATCGTCTCGGCGGGCCACGGGGCGGAGGTGGGAATCACGCTCGTCCACGACTCCGAGACGCCGTTCTACCACGACTGGGTCACGCCGGAGGGGTACTTCACCGACCGGGGACGGGAGGTGCCCCCGGGCTGTGAGGAGGTGAGCGAGACGGAGCGCCGGGCCCGAGAGCGCGAGTCGATGGCGGCGATGCGGGAGTACTTCTCCGAACTGCACGCGGAACGACAGCGGACACACCCGAGTCTGGTCGAGGACGAGGTGGGGCGCGTAGAGGAGGAGTGAGTTCGAACGGGGTGACAGAAGACTCGGTCGAGAAGCACACGACCGAACTCCGAAACCCGTTACCCTTTACTCCCCGAGAATCGAACCCCTCCCAATGACCGCGCAGACGCTCGAACAGCGGGACCTCGCCGCCGTCATCGGCCTCGAGGTTCACGTCCAGTTGGAGACGGACACCAAGATATTCTGCGGGTGTTCGACCGAAGCGACGGAGGACGAGGAGCCCAACACCCGGACCTGTCCCACCTGCCTCGGCCTGCCGGGTGCGCTCCCGGTGCTGAACGAGGGTGCCGTCGAGGCGGCCGTCAAGATAGGGAAGGCGCTCGACGCCGACATCCCCGAGGAGACCAGCTTCCACCGGAAGAACTACTACTACCCCGACCTCCCCAAGAACTTCCAGATAACGCAGTACGACGCTCCCATCTGTCGGGACGGACGCATCGAGGTCGAAATCGAGGACGAGCGCCGGGAGATTTCGATTCGGCGCGCCCACCTCGAAGAGGACCCCGGAAGCCTCCAGCACGCCGGCGGGAGCATCGACACCGCGGACTACACGTTGGTGAACTACAACCGCGCGGGGACGCCGCTGATGGAGGTCGTCACCAGGCCGGACTTCCGCTCGCCGAAGGAGACCCGCCGCTTCCTCGCGAAGATGGAGGAGGTACTCGAGTACCTCGGCGTGTTCGACGCGACCCGCGACGGCTCCCTGCGCGTGGACGCCAACATCTCGATGGTGCCCGCCGACGAGGTGGCCGAGGACGGCTCCATCGCCGAGGAGACCCTCGAGTCGGCCAACCGGACCGAGGTGAAGAACATCTCCAGTCACAAGGGCGCGGAGAAGGCGCTCGCCTACGAGGTCACCCGCCAGAAGAACGCCATCAAGCGCGGCCGCGCCGTCGAGCAGGAGACGCGACACTGGGACGAGTCCCGCGGTGTCACCGTCTCGATGCGCTCGAAGGAGGAGGAGAAAGATTACCGCTACTTCCGCGAAGCCGACCTCCCGCCCCTCCGGGTGTCGGGCTGGAAGGAGGAGATTCCCATCCCCGAACTCCCGGACGCCCGGCGCGACCGCTTCCGCGAGGAGTACGGTCTCGACGAGGAGTCCGCCGACAAGCTCACCTCGACCAAGGAGGTCGCGGACTTCTACGAGGAGGTCGCGGAGCGTTTCGACCCCGACCTCGCGGCGACGTGGGTCGCCGACAACCTGCTCGGCGAACTCAACTACCGCGACATGCGGATTACGGACGTGACGGACCGCCTCGACGAGTTCGCGCGCCTGGTCGAACTCGTCGACGAGGGGGAAATCACGACGAAGAACGCCGAGGAGGTCGTCCTCCGACGGATGCTCGACGAGGGGGAGGACCCCGACGCCGTCATCGAGGCCGAGGGACTCGGGACGGCGGACGACGACGAGGTCGCCGTGGCGGTCTCCGAGGCCATCGACGAGAACCCCGACGCGGTCGAAGACTACCACGCCGGCGAGGGCGGCGCGCTCAACTTCCTCGTCGGCCAGGTGATGGGAAAGACGGGCGGCAGTGCGGACCCCGGCGACGTGAACCGACTCCTCCGCGAGCGACTGGAGGACTGACCCGCCCGAGCCCCGGCCGTACGGCCCCCGGAGTACCTCACGGTCCTCCCCCCTACGCCGACACCGGCGTATCAGTACTGATACCACCTGGGATACATTTAAGATAGTGAGACTGTTCTACCAGGTGATGACCGTCGGTCCCGTCGCGGTGGTCGGGGCCGAGGGCGAGACCACGGCCCGCTCGAGGGTCGACGGAGGACACATGGCACTACAGGGACTCAGACGATTGCTCGAACCGCGGTCGGCCGACACGGACGAACGTTCATCGGCGTCGAAATCACCGGCGTCGGCCGGAGAGCCGGTCGGCCGGCGCGGACCGGCGGAGGCGACGCCCGACGAGTCGCTCGACGACGTCGCCCGGCGGATGGCCGAGGGGGTCTGTGCGGGGTTCAAGTACCACGACCAACGCCGGCACGAGGAGGCCGTCGAGGCGTTCTACGTCGTGGACATCAACCAGTTCCCGGGAGTCGAAGACGAGGTCGCCTACAACGCCGCGGAGGCGTACGTCGACGCCCTCTGGGAGAAGGACGCGGTCGAAGAGCGCCACCTCGTCGACGGCGAAATCGACCCCGGGTCCATGGCCGACGCGGACTACACGAGCGTCTACGACCCGCTCGCACGCCGGGCGAACCTGCTCGGCGTCGACGAACTGTACGCCAGCCGGACCGCCGAGGCGTGGCACCTCCACAAGACCGGCGACGACTACTGGACCCCGTTTCTCGAAGCACAGGACCTGGAGCTTCAGGTCGCGATGGGCGAGGCGTACCCCGATAAACCTCGCGGCGGACAGGGCGGGTACGGCCCGCTCGCGACCCGCTACCTCGTCGGCGTCGAACTCCACGACATGCACGAGCCGGAGTGTTGGGAGCGAGCGGTCGACGTGATGGCCCCGTACTACCGGCAGATTCTCGACGCCCACGAACGACGCTGAGTTCCGTCCGTCGGACCGCCGACCCGCCGCACTCGGTGTCGAGCCTCGTCTGACAGCGTTTTCGACGCCGACCACCCACCTTTTGTCCTCGGCGACGGAACTCCGGGCATGAACCCTTCGAGCGAGGCGACCGCCGCCGTCGACGCCCTCTGTCGCGACGTGGTCGGCTCCGAACGCGTACCCGGGCTGAGCGTGACCGTCGCCGACGCCGACGGGACGGTCTACGCGTCGGGGTACGGCTCGCGCGACCTCGCGGGCAACCGCCCCGCCACCGCCGACACCCTCTACGGCGTCGGTTCGGTGACGAAGTCGATGACCGCCCTCGCCGTCGCCCAACTCGCCGAGGCGGGGATGCTCGCCGTCGACGACCCCGCCGCCGACCACCTCGACGCCGACCTCGACGGCGCGCTCGACCACGACGGCGAGCCGGTTCGCCTGCGTCATCTCCTCTCACACACGTCCGGTCTCCCCTCGCTCGGAACGAGCGAGACGCTCATCGGTCGTCGCCTGCGCCGGAGCGTCGACACCCTCCCGATGGGCGACCGCGAGGACTTCTACGCCCACCTCCGGGGTGCCGTCGACGAACGGACCGGGCCGCCCGGCGAGCGCTTCGCCTACAGCAACGCGGGGTACGTCCTGCTCGGCCACGTCGTCGAGGAGGCGACGGGCCGGCCGTTCGCCGAGTACGTCGAGGAACACCTGTTCGACCCGCTCGGGATGGAGCGGGCCACGTTCGACGACTTCGCGTTCTCGACCGACGACGACCACGCGACGCCCTATCTCTTGGAAGAGGGCGAACCGACGGCCGCGAGCCTCCCGGTCAGGGAGCTGAGCCACCCCGCCGGCGGCGCGCTCGCCTCGACAGCCGACCTCGCGCGCTACCTCCGACTCTACCTCGGCGACGGTGACCTCGGGGGACAGCGCCACGTCGACTCCGCCACCGTCGGCGACCTGCTGGAGCCGCGGGTCGAGACGCCGTACGGCCCCTACGGCTTCGGCTGGTGGCGCGAGTCGGTCGCCGGTCACACGCTGAACGGCCACGCCGGCGACGTGGCGGTGTCGAGCGCCTACGCCGGCTTCTGTCCGGAGGAGGGGGTCGCCGTCGCGGTCGGGGCCAACACCGCCCCGCCGTTCCCGCTCAGTCGGGTCGGTCACGGCGTCTTCGCCGCGGTCCTCGGCGAGAACCCCTACGAGGCGGTGCCGTACTTCCGGCGGCGGGCGCTGTTCGGCGACGTGACCGGCGAGTACGCCGTCTACCGCGGCGTGAAGCGCGCGGTCGTCCGCCGTGACGGCGGGACGGTGCGGGTCGACTTCGACGGCCCGCTCGGCGGGGAGTCGACGCCGCTGGTCCCGGCCGACGACGCCGGTCGGACGTGGGTCGAGGACGGCGAGGCGGACTTCGAGGCGGTCGACGACGGCGGCGAGCGTCGGCCGGCGCGGTTCGTCGACGGCGAGGACGGCCCCGAGCTG
Source organism: Halobium salinum (assembly GCF_026586625.1). GTDB lineage: Archaea > Halobacteriota > Halobacteria > Halobacteriales > Haloferacaceae > Halobium > Halobium salinum. Next base: position 577,960 of record NZ_JAODIW010000010.1, read on the forward strand.
CTGTTCGACCGCTGGCGACTCCACCGGGTGAGCGGGCACGTGCCGAGAGAGTCTCGTGCAGAGAGAGGGAGATAAGGTGGAAAGAGAGAGGGAGGTAAGGTGGAAAGAGAGAGGGAGGTAAGGTGGAGGGGGAGGTAGGTCGAAGTCGACGAGTCGCGTTCGGACGAGCACGGAGTGCAGGGTCCGCACCCCGTCCCGCACGGCATTGGGTCCTCGCGCACGCGCGGCTCGCGGGCCCGCTGCGTCGCGAACGTGTACGGGCGAGAGACGCACGCAGGGGGCCGAATTCGGGCGATGAGTGGGTAGAGTTGCGAAAGGTTTAGGCCCCCCGTCGGCTTAGGGCGGAGCAATGAGTCGTGGGCCCTCGTTGATAATCACGGAGAAGGACAACGCCGCCCGCCGCATCGCGGACATCCTCAGCGGGGAGTCCGCCGAGAGCGAGCGAATCAACGGCGTGAACGTGTACAAGTGGGGTGGAAAGCGCGTCATCGGGCTGTCGGGTCACGTCGTCGGCGTCGACTTCCCGCCGGAGTACAACGACTGGCGGGACGTCGAGCCCGTCGAGCTCATCGACGCGCCCATCGCCAAACATCCGACCCAGGAGAACATCGTCAGCGCCCTCCGACGGTTGGCGCGAAAGGCGGGCAAGGTCACCATCGCGACCGACTACGACCGCGAGGGGGAACTCATCGGGAAGGAGGCGTACGAACTGGTACGCGAGGTCAACGACGACGTCCCCGTCGACCGCGTGCGCTTCTCCTCCATCACGGAGAACGAGGTGAAGAACGCGTTCGACAATCCGGACCAGATAGACTTCGACCTCGCCGCCGCCGGCGAGGCCCGGCAGGTCATCGACCTCGTGTGGGGCGCCGCCCTCACCCGGTATCTCTCCCTGTCGGCGCGCCAACTCGGCGACGACTTCATCTCGGTCGGCCGGGTGCAGGGACCGACGATGAAGCTCATCGTCGACCGCGAGCGCGAAATCGACGCGTTCGACCCCGAGGACTACTGGGAGCTGTTCGCGGACCTCCAGAAGCAGGCCGACGACCCGGCGAACTTCGAGTCGCAGTACTTCTACCTCGACGAGGACGACAACGAGGCCGAGCGGGTGTGGGACGGCGACGAGGCCGAGCGCGTCTACGAGACGCTGTCGGGCGCCACCGCGGCGGAGGTGACGGACGTAAACCGGCGCAGTCGGACCGACACGCCGCCGGCGCCGTTCAACACCACGCAGTTCATTCGCGCGGCCGGCTCCATCGGTTACTCCGCCCAGCGCGCCATGAGCATCGCGGAGGACCTCTACACCGCCGGCTACATCACCTACCCGCGGACGGACAACACGGTGTACCCCGAGGACCTCGACGAGCGCGAACTTCTCGAAGCCTTCGACAACACGCAGTTCGAGGACGACGCCGACCTCCTGCTCGAACAGGAGGAAATCGAAGCCACGGAGGGCGAGAAGGAGACGACCGACCACCCGCCCATCCACCCGACCGGCGAGTATCCGGGCGCCTCCGACCTCGACGAGGACGAGTGGGACGTGTACGAGCTCGTCGTCCGGCGCTTCTTCGCCACGGTCGCGGAGGCCGCCGAGTGGGAGCACCTGCGCGTCGTCGCAGATGTAGAGGGCCTCTCACTGAAGGCCAACGGCAAACGCCTCGTCAAAGAGGGGTACCACGCCGTCTACCCGTACTTCAACAACACCGAGAGCTTCGTCCCCGACGTGGACGTGGGCGAGGCGCTCGACGTGACCGACACCCGCCTCGAAGCCAAGCAGACCCAACCGCCGCGTCGCTACGGTCAGTCCCGGCTCATCGAGACGATGGAAGACATGGGTATCGGGACGAAGGCCACCCGCCACGACGTGATTCAGAAGCTGTACGACCGCGGGTACATCGAGTCCGACCCGCCTCGTCCCACGCGGCTGGCGCGCTCGGTCGTCGAGGCCGCCGAGGAGTTCGCCGAACTCATCGTGAGCGAGGAGATGACCGCCCAACTCGAATCGGACATGGCTGCCATCGCCGAGGGCGAGAAGAACTTCGACGAGGTGACCGACGAGTCCCGCGAGCTACTGGAGGAGGTGTTCGACGCCCTGATGGAATCCGGCGACGAACTCGGCGACCACCTCCAGAAGTCACTCAAGGCCGACAAGACCCTCGGCCCCTGCCCGGAGTGTGGCGAGGACCTCCTCGTCCGGAAGAGCCGCCACGGCTCGTACTTCGTCGGCTGTGACGGCTACCCCGACTGCCGGTACACCCTCCCGCTCCCGTCGACGGGGAAGCCGCTCATCCTCGACGAGACCTGCGAGGAACACGAGTTGAACGAGGTGAAGATGCTCGCCGGGCGCAAGACGTTCACCCACGGCTGTCCGCAGTGTAAGGCCGACGAGGCCGACGAGGCCGACGACGAGGTCATCGGTGTGTGTCCGGAGTGCGGCGAGGAGCACGGCGGCGAGTTGGCCATCAAACAGCTTCGCTCCGGCTCCCGGCTCGTGGGCTGTACGCGCTACCCCGACTGTGACTACTCGCTGCCGCTGCCCCGGCGCGGCGAAATCGAGGTGACCGACGAGATGTGCGAGGAGCACGACCTCCCCGAACTCGTCGTCCACAGCGGCGACGAGCCGTGGGAGCTCGGCTGTCCCATCTGCAACTACCGCGAGTTCCAGGCCCGACAGGTCGACGCCTCCGAACTGGAGAGCATCGAGGGAATCGGCGAGAAGACCGCCGAGAAGCTGAAGGCCGCCGGTATCGAGGACGTGCCCAAGCTGAAGGAGTCGGACCCCGATGATTTGGCGGCGAACGTGGAGGGTGTGAGTCCCGACCGGGTTCGGGACTGGCAGGCGAGCGCGGACTGAACCTTCCTCGCGCTTTCGGGATTCCGGACCGTCCCTGCGACGTAACACCGAAGTATACGTAGACGTATGAGTTCGACGACCATCCGCGTCTCCGAGCGGACCCGCGACTTCCTCGAACGACACAAACGGGAGGGCGAGTCGTTCGACGACGTAATCAACCGGCTGTTGGCGGACGACACCGACCCGATGTCGGGGTTCGGCGCGTGGGCGGACTCGGGCCTCGCCGACGCTGTCGAGGAAGTTCGCGAGGAGATGGACGAGGAGTTCGAACGCGGCGGCGAAGCGGCCTTCGGCGGCCAGGAGCACCCCGACACGTGAAACTTCTCGATACGAGCTTTCTCGTCGACTACCTCCGGGGCCACCCCAGCGCAGGCGAGTACGTGACCGACCACGACGGCGAGGCGTTCGTCGGCTCCGCCGTCGCGTTCTACGAACTGTACCACGGCGCGGTGAAGGTCGGTCGTCCGGTCGAGGACGTCGACCGTGACCTCCAGTGGGTCGACCGCGAACCGTTCGGTTTCAAACACGGACAGGAGGCCGCGCGAATCCGCGAGGAACTCGAATCCTCGGGTGAACGCATCGAGCACTCCGACATGGTGCTCGCAGGCGTCGCCCGGTCCCTCGGCGCGCCGGTCGTGACGGCGAACGCCGAGCACTTCGAGCGGGTTTCCGGAATCGTCGTCGAGAACCACCGAGAGCTGTACTAGCGGGGTGGTTCGAGAGGTGGGCTGATACGGCGCAAGCTTGCAGTGACGACTGGCTTACTCCCGCGACCGCTACTCTCCCGCCGCCTCCTCCACGATCTCGATCTCCTCGTCGGTCAGGCCGTACAGTTCGCACACGATGTCGTTGACGAGGTCGTTCCCACACGGAGCTAAGAAGACGCGTGGACCATCGTACCCCATTCGGCAACATCGTCCGGCCCGCACGTCAAGTAGCTATCCAGTCTACACCGCCACCAACCCGAACTCCTCGGGGTACTCGTAGTAGTACGCCAACGCATCCTCGACCTGCTCGACGGTGAGGCCGTACTTGTGGGCGATGTCCTCTGGACCGAACTTCAGGAACTCGTAGGCGCGGACTACGTCGACGACGCGAACGTCGGTGTCGTCGACGGTCGGAACGGGAGTGTGAACGATGCGGTTCATGCTAGACACTCCGCGCTCTCGGTCGATAACCACCCACCGCGGTTCCCGGGTGGTGGGAACCGCCCCACCACCGGGTCGTTCCGCGCCCTTTTTACCCCCACACGGAGGTAGCTCTGCCAATGAGCGCACCGTGGAGCGAGTGGGACCACGTCACGAAGGTGGACCCCGACAAGTCGCTGGCCGACGGCGAGACGTTCGAGGACGTCTGCGAGACCGGGACCGACGCGCTGGAGATCGGCGGGACGATGGACATCACTCAGGAGAAAATGAACCGGGTCGTCGAGGCCTGCTCGAAGTACGACGTGCCGCTGTATCAGGAGCCGTCGAACCCGGGCGTCGTCGTCGAGTCGGACGCGCTGGACGGCTACCTCATCCCGACCGTCTTCAACGCGGAGGACTCCTTCTGGATAACGGGCGCCCACAAGGAGTGGGTCCGCATCGAGGACGGGATGGACTGGGCGCGCACCCACACCGAGGCGTACATCGTCCTGAACCCGGACGCCTCCGTCGCCGAGCTGACGAACGCCGACACCGACCAGTCCGCCGACGACGTGGCCTCCTTCGCCCGCGTCGCCGAGAAGATGTTCGGCCAGGAGATCGTCTACGTCGAGTACTCGGGCACCTACGGCGACACCGAAATCGTCGGCGCCGCCCACGACGCACTGGACGAGGCCACGCTGTTCTACGGCGGCGGCGTCCGCGACTACGACGCCGCCTACGAGATGGGGGGCGTGTCGGACGTGGTCGTCGTCGGCGACCTGCTCCACGACGAGGGCGTCGACGCGGTCCGCGAGACGGTCGAGGGGGCGAAGGATGCCCACGCCGAGGTCGTCGACGCCACGGCGGAGTAGAACTAGAACACGGGGAGCGTGCGCCGGGACCCCCGTCAGTACTGCGAGTCCCGCAGGATGAACGGTCCGATGTCGAGGGTCCGTTTCGCGACGGTCGCGATGCGGGCCACGTAGGAGATGAGCAGGAGGAAGGGGAGCGACGTGGTCGCGAACGACCCGGAGACGACCCACACGAGGTTCGACACGCCGAGGGTCTCCCCCACGAGCGAGCTCCCGCCGAGGTAGGTCGTCACGAAGCCGGCGACGATGAGCGCCGGGACGGAGAGGTAGAGGATGTTCTGCGAGAGGCTGATGAGCTCCCACTGGAAGTACAGCGTCTTGACGTGCTCGCGCGCCGGGCCGAACATCGAGAGCACCGTCTTCAGTTCGCCGAGTACGTCGGCGGTCTCCGACGGGAGTACGTCCTGGTGGTCGTCGGCGATCCGCTCGACCTGGTAAATCTTCCAGCTGTAGTTGAAGTCGAGCGCCGCCGACAGCACGTCGTAGTCGCCGAACGAGCGCCCTTCGAGCTTCTCTGCCGCCGCGTCGGCGTTCCCGATGAGGCTCTCCGAGAACTCCGCGACCTCGCCGCGGAGCGCCTCGTCGTCGCTCTCGACGACCGTCTCGCGGAGCTGTCGGCCGTACTCCTTCGTCTCCAGGATGAGCGCCCGGAGGAACGCGGAGGGGTCGGCCGGCGTCGGACTCCCGATAATCTGCTCGGTGTACTCCCGAAAGTCCATCGTGTCGCTCATGCGCTGGTGCTGGTCGCCGAGCGGGCCGTTCTCCTGTGAGATGACGATCTGCGAGATAGTCAGGGTGAGCGTGACGCCGGTGATGATGGCGGCGATCATCGTCGAGAACACCGTCTCGACGGTGTCGGCGGTCAGCGCGTCCGTGAGCAGGTACTGATAGAAGAACGTCCCGCCGAAGACGAAGGCGCCGAACACCAACAGACCGAGCAGGCCGGTGACGACCAGCCGGTTGCCCTCGAGGAAGAGCCACACCTTGAGCTTCGTCTCGCCGCTTCGCTCGCGCATGGTGTTGGCCGTGCCGACCTCGTCGACGTCGGTCGCCTCCAAGTTGGGGTCCTCTTCCTTGGTGTCGATGCTGCTCGACGGGTCGTCGGTCGACGTGTCGTCGCTCATCGGGGGCGACACCTCGGTTGCCGGCGGCCGTCCTCACCACGTCGCGTCGCTTCAGGTCGTCGGTGCTGCGGCCGTCCGCGACCGTGGCCGGCCACGGTCGGCCGCCGGTAGTGGCGGGTCATCCGTCGTCACGTGAGGACTGGCGACGACCACTTTACCGCTCGGGCCCCGCCGACAGTTTGCGGAGGGGTACGACTCGGGAGACCGACGCCGGGCCAGCGGAGTCATAAGCCGCCTCGCCGACCACTCGTGTGATGGACTCGAGTTCGACGCACGGAGGTCGCGGAACCGTCTTCCTCTGTCTACTCCTCGTCCTCGGGAGCGGCTGTCTGACGGTCGGGCCGACCGTCGGCTCGGACGCCGCCGACTCGCCGGTGTTCGAGGGCGTCTCGACGACCGACGAGTGGGGGACGAACTCGGTGCAGGTGTCGCTGCGGCTGACGCCGACGGCGACGACCGACTCCGGGGTGACGAAGCTGTCGGTGGTCTCGCCGGACGGCGGGTCGTTCTACTCGACGACGGTCGACGCCGGTCAACAGTCGGTGTCACTCCCGCTTCCCACCGGCGAGTCCCGCATATACGCGGTGAACACCGTCAACGGGACGGTGGTGGGGACGCTGAACGTGACCGTCGAGGGGTCGACGTACCCCTGAGGACGGGTCGGCCAGTCCCGTCGAGCGGCGGGGAACTCCGGACAGCCGCGCCGACGGACCGAACGGCTCTTGTCTTCCAACGGACTGTCCTCCGGTATGAGCGATTCCGACGCCGCCGACGAGACCGGCGGCGACGACACCGCGGGAGACACCTCGGAGTGGTCGCTCCCGCTCGACGACCTGGCCGACGTGGCCGTCGAGGCCGCCCGCACCGGCGGCGAGTACCTCGCCGCGGAGTTCCGGGACGGCCCCGTCGCGGGCGACTACGGCGCCGACGACGTGAAGGCCGTCGCCGACCGGGAGGCTGAGGCGCGCGTGCTGTCGGTCGTCCGCGAGGCGTTTCCCGAGCACGCCCTCCACGGCGAGGAGTCGGGCCACGACGGCAACGGCGACGGGAGCCGGTACGAGTGGGTCGTCGACCCGCTCGACGGCACCAACAACTTCGCGGCCGGACTGCCGGCGTTCGCCACCGCCGTCGCCGTCGTCCGCGACGGGGAGCCGGTCGTCTCGGCCATCTACGAGCCCCTGCCGGACGACCTCTACCTCGCGACCGCCGACGGCGGCGCGACCGTCGGCGGGCGGCGCATCGAGGTCGGCAGCGACGTCTCCCTCGACGCCGGTACCGTCTCGTTCGTGCGGGGCCTACCCGCCGTCCGCGACCCCGACCTGTGCGCCCGCGGCGACGCGATGTACGACGCCCTCGAAGCGCGGTGCAAGCGCGTCGTCTCGACGTGGTCGCCGTGTGTCGACTGGGGACTGCTCGCTCGCGGCTCGCTGGAGGGAATCGTCTGTTACCACCCGGACGTGTACGAACAGTACGCGGGCGAGTTGCTCGCCGAAGAGGCGGGCGCGGTCTCCCACGCCGAGGAGGGGCTGTACGTCGGCGCGGGCGACGAGGAGACGCTGGCGGCGCTCAGAGCGGCGCTCGACGCCGAGGGCGCGTAGTCGGCGTCCCCTACCTCAGCCGGCGCCGGGCCAGCACCGCCACACCCACGACCGGCACGCCGAAGGCCAGCGCGTACGGCGCGAGGTAGGCCGCGGCGACGACCGCGGCTCGCAGGGTCGTCGCCACGCCGTCGACCGACTGGAGAAACGCCGCGACGACCGGCGTGTCGTACCACTGGGGCCGAGGCTGGATTTCACGCTCCGGCGGCTCCTCGCGCAGCGTCACCGTAATCGTCGAGTACGCCACCCGGTTCTCCAGCGTCCGAAGCCGACCCTCCAGGCGCTCTATCTCGGACTGCACCTCCGAGAGTCGCTCCTGTACCTGCAGTACGGACTCGGTGTCGTTGGCCGACTCGTACAGCTCTCGCAGGCGGTCGCGCTGGGTACGGAGGTTCGTCAGCCGCGCCTCCGTGTCGACGACCTCCTCGGTCACGTCCTTCGTCTCGGTGTTCGCCGAGTCGACCCGGCCCTGGGCCTTGGTCTCCTCCATCGCCGCCGAGAAGTTCTCGTTCGGCACCCGAACGACGAGCGTCCCGGTGGTCCAGGAGTCGTTGCCGCGCTCGTGAACCTGCTCGCTCGAGTCGCTGACGAACCCGCCGTAACGCGCAGTCGCGGCGGTGACGTTCCGTCGGGCGGCGTCGTAGTCCTCGACCCGGAGGTCGACCGTCCCCAGCCGAATCTGGACCCGGCCCTCGGCGAACCCCGACGCGCTCGCCGTAGCCGACCCGCTCCGTTCGGCCGCGCTGTCACCGGCGCTGGCCGTCGCCTCGCTCGCCGCGCCGTCCGCCGCGCCGCCGGCGGCGCCCGATTCGGCGCCCGTGTCGACGCTCCCACTGCCCCCTCCGCCAGCCGCGTCGTTGCCGGCACCTGAACACCCCGCGAGCACCACCAGCGCCGCGAGGGCGACCACCGCGACCGCCCGCAAGAGGCGGCGGCCATCCGGCCCCGGTCCGTCGCTCCGTTCGTCGGTTCCACCACACCTTGGCTCCCGTGACATGGATACCAGTCGTCCGTCTGATGTGTTAAGGGCTCGCTTGGCACAAAGGGCCGTTTTACCCTCTCGATAGCCGTCCTGCGTCGACGGTCCCGTGAAGCCCCGAACCCGGCACGCGACTCCGCGGTCGGTAGGCCGAAGGCGGCGCCCTCCGTAGTCGAACCGATGCGCCCGTTGCTCACCATGCGCTGGGAACACCTGCTCTTCCTCCACTGGCCCGTCGACCCCGACCGGGTGGGGGAGACGCTCCCCGAGGGGCTCTCGGTCGCGACCCACGACGGTCGGGCGTGGCTCGGCGTCGTCGCGTTCACGATGCCCGATATTCGTCCCCGAGGGAGCCCCTACGGCCTCTCCTTCCACGAGGTGAACCTCCGGACGTACGTCCGCCCCGAGTCGGGCGGGCCGAAGGGGGTCTACTTCTACAACCTCGACGCGAACGACTGGCTGGGCGTCCTCGGGGCCCGCGCGGCGTTCCGGCTCCCCTACTACCACGCGGAGATGCGCCTCTCTCGGGTGGACGCCGACACGACCGGCGGGAGCGTCGACCACGACCCAACCTTCCGGTTTCTGAGCCGGCGCCGCCACCCGGGGGCCGACCCGGCCCGCGTCGACCTCGTCTTCCGCCCGACCGGCGACCCCGCGCCGGGTGAACCGGGGAGCCTCGACGAGTTCCTCGCCGAGAACTACCGGTTCTACACCGGGTCGCGCCCGTGGTACTGCGAGATACGCCACGACCCGTGGCCGCTCCAGTCGGCGGCCGTCACCGTCCGGGAGAACGGCCTCTTCGAGGCCAACGGGTTCGAGCCGCCGGAAGGCGACCCACTCGTCCACTACACCGCCGCACTCGACGTGCGTGCGGGCCGGCTCCGACGCGTCGACGACTGAGCGGGGAGCAGTCCCGGAAGCGGGCACCGCTCCCCCTCTCCGGAGCACTCCCGAGAGCTGAGGAGGTGGCCGTAACAGTCACCGGTGTTACCCCTCCGCAAATATAATCTGTACGATATCTTTATGACCGAGACGGACGTGGCCTCCACCGATGAGCGTCGACGACTCCCGACCGATGCCGCTCACGATAGAGTTCGACCACGACACCGGCGAAATCCGCATCGAACGGTCCACCCCGTTCGGCACCTACGCCCGAACTGTCGACCGGTAGGCGACGCACCGACGACCGGGTGAGCCGGGACAGGGTGGGGCGGCACGAGGTGGGCCGGAACCCAGTGAGTCGGAGCCCAGCGAGTCGGAACAGGGGTGGCTCGCGACGGGCCGGCGACCCTCACCGATTCCTGTATGTTTTAAGCCACGTCCGCCGGAACGACCGGACATGAACGAACGTCGGGGAGCGACGACGTGGGTCGGGCTCCCGACGAAGCGCGAGGTTCGGCTCGCCGCGGGGTCCGCGACCGCGCGCCGGCCCGAAGTCGGCCGAGGCGTCGGCCGCGGGGCCGAGCGATGAACCGGCTCCACCCACGGGTGCAGGTGCTCTGGGCGGTGCGTGCCGCGCTGCTCGCCGTCGTCCTCGGCGCGATTACGTGGGTCGTGAGCCGCGTCGCACTCGACCTCCCGACGCTGCTCCCCGTCGGCGTGTTCCTCGTCGCGCTCGTCGTCGGTGTCGCCTACGCCGCCGTCAAGTACCGGCTGTGGGGGTACGAGGTGCGCGAGGACTCGCTGTACCTCGAACGCGGCGTGTTCACCCGCGTCCGGACCGTCGTTCCCTTCGTGCGCATCCAGCACGTCGACTCCGCCCGGGGGCCGGCGGAGCGGTTCCTCGGCCTCGCCAGCACTGTCGTCTACACGGCCGGCTCGCGGGGGGCCGACGTGTCGATTCCGGGGTTGACGCCGGACGGCGCCGACAGCCTGCAGGACCGGCTGAAGCGCCTCGCCATCCGCGCGGAGGGCGAGGACGCGGTATGAGCCCCCGGCTCTCCCCGCTGTCGGTGCCGTACCGGGCGGCCCGGAAGGGGGGAAGCCTCCTCTTCACGCTCGTGTTCGCGCTGTTCTCGGGCGCGATGGCGGTCACCAACGACCTGGGCGGGCCGCTGCTCGTCCTCGGACTCGTGGTGCTGCTCGTCCTCGCGCTCGTGGGGTACGAAGTGGCCTACTACCGGCGTTACGAGTACGAGTTGACGGCCGAGTCGCTCGACATCAGTTCCGGCGTGTTCTCCCGGCGGAACCGCGAGATTCCCCTGCGACGGGTGCAGAACGTCGACATCAGTCGCAACGCGCTCCAGCGCGCCCTCTCCATCGCCGCCGTCAACTTCGAGACCGCCGGCGGCTCGACCACCGAGGCGGCCATCCGGTTCGTCTCCTTCGAAGAGGCCAAACGCCTCCAGCGGGAGGTGGCCCGGCTGAAGCGCGGCGAAGAGCCAGGAGCGGGTGAGGCGGGCGAGGAGGACGTCGAGGAGCTGTTCGCCCTCTCGGCGGACGAGCTGGCGCTCGTCGGGCTCCTGTCGTTCGACCTCCGCGGCCCCGGCATCCTGCTCTTTCTCGCCTCCGGGTCGGTGCCGGTGGTGTCGGGGCTGTTCGCCGACGTGGAGGGGCCGCTGCTGGCGCTCGGGGGCGTCGCGGTCCTCCTGCTCATCGTGCTCGTCTCGTGGCTGGCCGGCATCGCGGTCGCCGTCGCCAACTACTACGGGTTCACCCTCTCGCGGGCCGACGACGAACTTCGCTACGAGCGCGGGCTCCTGCGGCGCTACGACGGCTCCATCCCGCTCGACAAGGTCCAGACCGTGACGGTCGAGGACAACCCGCTCAAGCGCCGTTTCGGCTACGCCTCGCTCGCCATCGAGACGGCGGGGTACGGCCCGGGCACCGGTGGCGACCGCGGCTCGGAGTCGGCCGTCCCGCTCGCGAGCGTCGAGCGGGTGCTCCAACTCGCGAACGACGTGGAGCCGTTCGGCGACCCCGCCTTCGAACGCCCGCCCAAGCGGGTTCGCCGACGCTACGCGATGCGGTACCTCATCGCCCTCGCCGCCGTCACGGCGGCCTTCTTCGGCGTCGAGTACGTCCTCGCGGTCGGCTTCCCGTGGTGGATTCCGCTCGTCCTCCTCGCCGTCGTGCCCGTGGCGGCCCACCTCAAGTGGCTCCACCGGGGCTACTGGCTCGGTGCGGACCACGTCGTCACGCGCAACGGGTTCTGGCGCCGGCAGACCAAGGTCGTCCCGTACTACCGTATCCAGACCGTCATCGAGTCGCGGACGCCGTTCCAGTGGCGCTGGGACCTCGCGACCGTCGTCGTCGACACCGCCGGCTCGAACTCGCTCGTGGGCAACGACGCCGCCGCCGTCGACGTAGACGAGTCGACGGCGGCGACGCTCAGAGACGAACTGGACGAACGCCTGCGGGCGTCGCTGGCGACGCGACGCGACCGTCAGCGTGCAGAGGCGACGGAGCGCCGACCGGCCGACGCCGACGAGTCGGTCGGTCGAGCGGCCGACGAGGGAGCCGGTCCAGTGGCCGACGACGACGACGGACGCAATCGCGACCTCGACGGCGACGAAGCGGTCGAAGGGAGCGACCCCGACGCCGACGGCGAAGGCGAGCACGGAACTAGCGACGACAGGAGGAACAAACCGGGCGACGACAGCGAAAACGAAGTCGACGGCGACACCGACGGGGTCGGGTTCGGCGCCGACTCGTCGAACTGAGCACCGGCGCGCTCAGTCCTCGAACACCTGGAACTCCGTCGTTCGGCCGTCCGGGTCCTCGGCGAAGAACTGGTAGATATCGTACGTCTCGTTCCCGTGTGGATCCTCCACGGCCGCGTCGCCGACGCGTTCGTGCATCGCGTCGACCGCCTCGCGGGAGTCGAAGACGAAAGTGAGAATCCCACAGTCGTCGGTGTGGTCGCGGGCACAGAAGCCGAAGCGGAAGCCGTCGTACTCTAAAATCGTGCAGTCGGGCTGTTCGAGCCACACCTCGGCGCCGACGGTCTTGCGGTAGAAGTCGACGACCGCGTCGCGGTTCTCGGTGGCGAAGAAGACGATTCCTGACACGTTGGTGGGTCGGGACGGGCGGTGAAAAAGATGCGCGTAGGGCGCGAGCGCGGTCGGCCGTTACTCGTCCCGGGCGTCGGCGACGACCTGCGAGAACTCGCGGGCGCGCTCGGTGACGGCCTCGAAGTCGCCGGCCTGCACGGCCTCGTCGTCGACGAGGGCGCTCCCGGCGCCGACGCAGACCGCGCCGGCGTCGATGAAGTCGGCGGCGTTGTCGAGGTCGACGCCGCCGGTGGGCATGATGGGAACCTGGCCGAGCGGGCCCTTGATGGCGCTCACGTGCTCCGGGCCGCCGGTCTTTGCCGGGAACACCTTCACGAAGTCGGCGCCGGCCTCGTAGGCGTCGATGGCCTCGGTCGGGGTGAACACGCCCGGCGCGACGGGGACGCCGTAGCGGTTGCAGACGCGGACGACCTCCTCGGAGAAGGTGGGCTGGACGACGAACTCCGCGCCGGCGAGGATGGCCGACCGGGCGGTCGCCTCGTCGAGGACGGTGCCGACGCCGACGACGACGTCGCTCCCGGCGAGCGCGTCGGTCACGTCGTCGAGCATGTCCATGACGCCGGGCGTGTCGGCGGTGAGTTCGATGGCGGTGACGCCGCCTTCGGCGAGCGCCTCGGCGGTGTCGACGACGGTGTCGGCGCCCGCCCCGCGGAGGACGGCGACGACGCCCGAGTCGACTATCTTTCCGATGGTCTCCTGTGTGTCGAGTGTGGGTGCGGTCATCGTGTGTGGCTCCTCGGGGACAGGCCATAAAACGGTCCGTCCCGGTCCTTTTTCGTTCGTGGGTTCGTGTCGAGTGACGACGCCGATTAGCAGACGAGTCGAGCCGTCGGGGGCTTTCGAGGGTCGTCTCGGAAGTCTCGTCCTCCGAGACACCACCGAACTACTCCGCCAACACCGAGAGAGGGCGAAGGAGCAAAGACCGACCCGTACCAACTCGGAGAACGTGAAAGAGTACCAGCGGAAGCAACTGCTCGAGCGCGTCGGTCGGGAGAGCGCGACCGTTGGCGTCGACATCCCCGACGAAATCGAGGTGCAGGGGGAGACCATCGACCTCCGCACGTTCGTCTTCGAAATCAAGCGCCGCGACACGATTCCGGACGGCGAGCGCGAACGCGTCGAGCAGGCGAAGCGCAACCTCCGGCGCGAGCGCACGGAACGGTTGGCGAAAATCGAGGACAACGAGGTGAGCTACGAGGAGGGCGACGAACTCGCCCGGAGCATCATCGGTATCGACCGCGCACTGGACGCCCTGGACCAGCTTCGCCCCGTCGACCTCGAACAGGAGGCCCAGTTACAGGAGGCACAGGACCAGAAGCGCTGGATGAACTTTCTCAAACAGGCGCTCGGTCGGGACGGCGGCAGTAACGCCCGCGGTCGCGGAGGGCGGTGAGAAGCGTGAGCCGCAACGCCGAGGTCGCGACCCTGCTGGAGGAGATGGCCGACCTGCTGGAGGCACAGGACGTCGAGTACAAACCCCGCGCGTATCGCCAGGCCGCGGAGAACATCCGGGACCACCCCGGCGCCGTCGAGGACCTCGCGGCGGCGGGACGGGAGCGCGTCGAGGAGATAGACGCCGTCGGCGAGGCTATCGCGAGCAAGGTCGTCGAGTTCGTCGAGACCGGCGAGATAGCGGAACTCGAGGAACTCCGCGAGGAACTCCCGGTCGACATGGCCGGCCTCACCGCGGTCGAGGGCGTCGGTCCGAAGACCGTCGGCGACCTGTACGAGGCGCTGGGGGTCACGACGCTCGACGAACTGGAAGCGGCGGCCGAGGAGGGTAGAATCCAGGAGGTGAAGGGGTTCGGGGCGAAGACCGAACAGAACATCCTCGAGAACGTCCCCTTCGCCCGGCAGGCGAGGGAACGCGAGTTACTCGGTGAGGCCCGGCCGCTGGCCGACGACGCCCTTGGGTACGTCGGGTCGCTCGATTCGGTCGAGCGGGCGGAGGTCGCCGGCTCTATCCGCCGCTGGAAGGAGACCGTCGGCGACGTGGACGTGCTCGCCGCGAGCGACGACGGCCAGGCGGTCGTCGACGCCTTCGCCGACTGGGAGCGCGCCGACACGGTCATCGAGGCCGGTGCCGAGAAGGCCAGCGTCCGCGCGAGCGGCGTCCGGGTCGACCTCCGGGTCGTCGTCCCCGAGGAGTACGGCTCCGCGCTCCAGCACTTCACCGGGTCGTGGGACCACAACAAGCACCTCCGGAACGTCGCCATCGAGCAGGGGCTCAAAATCAACGAGTACGGTATCTTCGACGTCTCGGACGTCGACGACCCCGAGGCCGGCCAGCGCGTCGGCACGAAGGTCGGCGGGAGCCACGAGGACGAAATCTACGAGGCGCTCGACATGGCCGTCCCCGTCCCCGAGCTGCGGGAGGACCGCGGCGAGATAGACGCCGCCCTCGACGGCGACCTCCCCGACCTGCTCGACGTCGACGACGTCCGGGGGGACCTCCACACCCACACCGACTGGTCCGACGGCAACAACTCCATCGCGGAGATGGTCGAAGGCGCCGCCGCGAGGGGGTACGACTACCACGTCGTCACCGACCACGCGACCGGCCCCGGGATGGTCGGCGGCGTCGGCCTCGACGACGACGAACTGCGCGAGCAGGCCGACGCCGTGGCCGAGGTCGCCGCCGACGCCTCCATCCCGGTGTTCCACGGCGTCGAGACCAACATCGACGCCGAGGGCGGCCTCTCGACGGCGGACGACCTGCTCGACGAACTCGACGTGGTCGTCGCCTCGCCACACGCCGCGCTCGACCAGGACCGCGAGACCGCGACGAGTCGGTTGGTCACGGCCGTCGAGCACCCCGCCGTCGACATCCTCGGACACCCGACGGGGCGCCTGCTCAACCGCCGCCCCGGGCTGGACGTGGATTTCGACCGGGTCGTCGAGGCGGCTGTCGATCACGGGGTCGCCCTCGAACTCAACGCCAACCCCCACCGCCTGGACGTCCGCGACGAGGTCGTCCGCCTCGCCGTCGAGGCCGGCGCGACGGTCGCCATCGACACCGACGCCCACTCGCCGAGCGAGTTCGAGCACGTCAGATACGGGGTGCACACCGCCCGTCGCGGGTGGGCCGAACCGGACGACGTGCTGAACGCGCGGAACGCAGACGGACTCCGCGAGTTCCTCCATTGAGCGGCGTCGAAGGGGCCGAGTCCGACTGCGAGGACCGGCCGCGACTCCTCCTCGACGTGATGCTCGGCAAGCTCGCGACGTACCTCCGGATGTGCGGCTACGACACCGCCTACGCGCTCGACCGGGACGTGGAGGCCGACGACCGGCTGCTCCGGATGGCGGCCGAGGAGGGTCGGACGCTACTCACCCGGAACGTACGCCTCGCCGAGCGCGCAGGCCGGGACGAGGGCGTACCCGGCGCGCTCCTCCTCGAAACCCGCGAGGTGGTCGACCAGCTCGCCGAGCTCCGGGCCGCCGGCTTCGTCCTCGCGCTCGCCAACCCGCCGCGGCGCTGTAGCGTCTGCAACGGTCGCGTCGAGGCGGTCGCGGAGGGGGAGAGTCGCCCGGACTACGCCCCGAACGACGGGTCGGCGTGGCGCTGCCGGAACTGCGGCCAGCTGTTCTGGAAGGGGAGCCACTGGGACGACGTTGCCGCGACGCTCGCGTCGGTGTCCGTCTCGGAAGAGGAGTCGTAGAACGGGGGTCGACCCGTCAGCGACCGTCGCCGCGGCCGCGAGGTGTCCACTGCCGGCAGGCGTCCATATCCTCCATGGTCTCGTCGTGGAGACCGCAGTACGGCTGCATCCCCTGCCCGGTCTTGACGTAGTCGAAGTGCGCACAGGAGCCGCAGTAGGAGTCGCCGGTGGGGTCGGCCCGGGGCTCGTCGTCGCGCATAATCTCGGCGTCCGTCGACGACGAACCTGAGGACGACGGCGTCAACGACCCCGAGGACGACGGCTCCGAGGGCGACTGCGTCGTCGCCGGCCCCCGAGCGTTCGACCCCTGTGGCTCCCGGATGTCGGTGTCGTCGGCGCCGCCGTCGCTGACGGCGCCGCGGTTGGTCTGGGTCTTCACGTCACCGTCGGGAGTGTCGCCGAAAAAGCCGATGCCGCCGAGCCCCGACGCCTTCTCGGCGGGCACCTCGACGTACCGCGTCTCGCCCTGGCGGGTGACCTCCATCGTCACCGTGCCGCCGGGGTCGTTCCGGGTCTTGAAGTTCGCGACGCCGACGAACAGACACCAGAAGGTGGTGATGACGCCGAGGAAGTACGTCCCGACGGTCGGGAGCGTCAGTTCGGTCTGGCCGGCGAGGCAGTTCGACCCCGACCACTGGCAGGGGTAGGCGTGCCAGAACATGGCGACGCCCACCATCGCGATTCCGGCGCCGACGACGGCGGCGGCGCGGGTCCGGCGCCCCGCAGGGAGGATGGTCGAGATGCCGAGCAGGACGGCGGGGATGCCGACGCCGGCGAGGAGTCCGCCGACGTGACGTGCCCACGTGAGCTGCATGACGGCGTTCTGGTTCGGGGGGGCGAACGCCTCCGTCGTACCGACGACGAGTCCCGCGACCGCGAGCAACGTTCCGACCACGAAGAGGGCGACGCCGAGGTAGAGTCGGCGGCTCTCGCCGCCACTACCCCGGTCGCCGCCGGTGTACGCATCCGCGAGACTGGTCATGGGCGCGCCTACGGGAGGGGTACACAAAACGGTACGTCAGACGGCCGCAAGACGTCGTGCCGTCGGTCGATTCTCGTTCCCGCCACTACGGGAGCGGCGTCCGTGGGGCGACACCCCCACGGAACTCCGAAAGGGTTACCCTCCACGGTAGGGAACGTCCGGACATGTCCGACGACGATGCGGAAGAGGAGGAGGAGGCGCCCGCCGTCGAACTCGGCGACCGCGAGCCGGTCGAGGGACAGCCGGTCGCCCGCGTCGCCTCCCGGCTGACGTGGCCACAGGAAGCGAGCCGCGTACTGGAGAAGGAGGGCGACTCGACGGTGAGAACCCCCGACGGTCCGCAGACGCTCGACCAGGTGCTCGACGCCGTCGACGAGACGTACTTCGACTCTCGGCAGACGTTCGTACACGAGGTCCACGCCGTCATCGGCGACGGCCCCGTGCAGACCGAGGAGTAGGCGCTCGACCGTTCCGGCGGCTCACGCCCTCACACACGCCTTCGTGCCACTCCGGCCCCAACACGCTTTTCGCGGTGCCGTGCCCAGTACTCCCGTATGTCGCTCCCAATCGACCCCGCGGCACTCGAGTCCGGAGACATCGGCGAGAAGCGCGCGACCCTCCACATGGACCACGCGGAGGCCATCGAGCACGTTCGCGAGGTCTTCACCGACGCCGGCTTCGGCGTCCCGGTCGAGTTCTCGCCCGCCGACCTACTGAACGAGAAGGTCGACGCCGACCGCGACCCCTACTACGTGCTCGGCGCGTGCAACCCGAACGTCGCCGACGAGGTGCTTACCGTCTCGGAGAACCGGATGGGCGCGCTCTTTCCCTGCAACGTCGTGATTTGGGAGGAGGAACCGGGCGTCCAGACCGTCTACCACGTGAGCATCATGCGCATCGGTCGGCTTGTCGGGGTCGCCCCCGACGACGAGGAGATGGCCGAGATAATCGCGACGACCGGCGAACTGGTGGACGAAGCGTTCGCGAACCTCGACACGGCCGAGCACTGAGGCCGCCGAACGGTCCCGGGGTGCACACGGTGCGTTCACGTCGCGAGCACCGTCATCGACTCCGCGTAGACGACGACGCCGACCGCGACCTCGAACGTAGCGAGCGCGAGCACCGGCGTCAGTACGGACCGCGTGCGCTCGTAGCCGTACGCGCCGACGCCGACGGTCGCGACTCGGAGGAGGTCGTAGCCGGCCCGAGGGAGGTCGACGGCGGCACCCAGCGCGGTGACGAAGCCGAGCAGACCGAGCGCCAGCAGCGGGACGTACATCGGTCTGACGAGGCGCTTCGGCGTCCGTTCGACCCAGGCGCGGTAGCAGAGTCCCGTCCCGAACCAGAGCCCGACCGTCGCGGCGACCCCGAGCGAGAGGGCGAGCATCGGGGGCACTCCCTCGCGGACGATAGTCCGGAAGCCGGCGGCCGGAATCGGCTCCGAGAACCAGACGAGAAGCGGCGTGAGGGCCGCCGCGTGCGAGTGCGGCAGGAGCCTCCGGAGGCGGCCCTGGACGGCGCCGTGGTACAGCAGGCCGTAACCAGCGGCCCCGAAGGCGGCCGACGGGAGCACCGACCCGACCACGAACCCGAGGTCGGCCTCCGGTCCGTATCGCGTCCCGACCATCGAGGCCAGCGACGTGTCGGTCACGACAGTCCCGACGACGGTCGCGACGCAGACGAGCACCGGCGGTGTAACCGCCGCGACGAGGAGCCAGTGCCGGTCTCGGGTCGGCCAGCCCATCGGCAGCCCGACGTCACGAGCGCGGGCGTAGACGACGGCGCCGAGTCCCAGTCCGCCCAGGTGCCAGACTACGGCGCCGAGGAGGAACGGTGAGCCGACACGAGGTGGCAGAGACGCCAGGAGCGGACCGGCGGCGTCCGCGAGAAGCGACGACCAGAACGTCACTCCGGCCACGAACAGGGCCAGGAGGCCGAACACGAACGCTTCCGTATCACGCTCGTGCGGGAGTCGGTCGCGAAGCCGAGTGCCGGCCATGTCACTACAGAAGATATATTAGGTAACTGTCTTTCGGTGGGTGGCAGAGCCGGTGGGGGCGGCGGAACTGACGATGTAACCGGTGCTGGCGGCGCCGGCGGGACGCCTTACGGCCCGAAGTCCGCGAGGTTGGTCTGGAGGCCGGAGACCATCCCCGACTTGCGACGCAGGTCGTTCGTGGAGACCGGGAGGTGTTCGGTCACCCCGCGAACCGCGTCGCCGAAGGTCTCGGCTTCGGCGCCCTCGTCCCCGAAGGCGTTCCGCACCGTCTCGCGGACCTGCCAGACGCCGACCGGGCCCCAGTAGTCGTCGGAGACGTGCCGGAGGACGAGCACCTTCGCTTGTCGACCGATGTCCGAGAGGTGCTCCAACACCCCGAGTCGCGCGGCGTAGTAGGCGCCGGCGGTCTCGTCGACGTACCCCGTCCGACCCTCGTACCCCTCGCGGTCGCTGGACATCCACAATCCGGCCTGCGGGTCGGGGTTCCAGATGCTCCCCGGCGCCTTCATCTCGACGAGTTCGTACTCCCACTGGCCGGGCGCGAGCACGACCCAGAAGGCGTTGCCGAGGTACTCGTTGCGGTACACCTGCACGCTGTCGACGCTCGGTGTGTCGCGAATCGTCCCGCGGAGGAACTGACCGACCGTATCGTCGACGGCGGTGATGGACCACCGCGTCGGGACGAGCCGGCGGTTCTCCCCGCGGCCGAGCGCCCCCGCGGAGAGAATCGAGTTTATCTCGTACACGTCGAAGCCGCGGCGGTAGAGGTAGTTCATCGCGCCCTGGGCCTGCCAGTCGTCGTCCTCCAGGGTCTTCTTCACCGGCCGGGGGACGTGCGGGTTCTCGCCGAGTGCCGCCGACTCAGCGCGGGCGCGCGGGCCGGTCGGCGTGGCGATGTCGTCGTCGGAGACGTCGAAGTCGATTTCGGGCGCGCCGTCGAGGCCGATTTCGACGCTCACCGGTCGGTCGGCGATGGCGACCTCGCGCTGGACGCCGACGAACCCTTCCCAGGCGTCGTGGACCGAGGTCGAGGCGTCCGCGCCGACGCGCCGGACGTCCGTCGCCTGGTTCGAGTTGAGGAGACTGGTCCGGCGCTGGAACACGTCCTCGATGCCGACCCCCTCGTCGTACCAGGCGCCGCTGGTCTCGAAGCGGTCGGCCTGCTCCTCGTGGCCGACCGGCGAGAGGATGCCGGTGGCGACGTTCGGGTAGTTGCCGGAGCCGACGAAGATGGAGGGGGAGACGGAGCCGAAGGTCGAGTCGCCCTGCACGGCCTCGTCGAAGCGGTGCTGGAACCGCTCCAGCTGGTCCATAATCGCGTAGGACTTCTCCTTCGCGAGGCGCCGACGCTCGGCGCGTTCGTTGGCCTCTATGTCGACGTACTCGTCGAGGCGCATCGTCCTTTATACCGGACGGACGGGCAAGAACCTTCGGCTGGTCGTCTCCGGGCGGTCGCGTCCGGCTGTGTCGCACGCTCCGTCGCTGGCGAGCAGGCGACGCTCCTCGGAGCACGGGACGGCGCGTCGCGCACTTCGGGCCTCGCGGCCGACGACCGGGGACCGGCCTCGTTGCGTCCCGTGGCGTGGGTCAGGCCACGTAGGGTCTGGTCCCGCTCTCGCATTTGAACGTCGGGGCGAGACGAACGCGAAGCTAGCCGGCGGTAGTCGGTGACAGAAAACCGGTCGTCGAGTGGAATCGGTTACGTCGCGAACGACGCGCTCAGCCGTGGATGCCCATCGCCTCGATCTGCTCCTGATACCGATTGCGGATGGTGACCTCCGTCACCTGCGCGACTTCGGCGACCTCGCGCTGGGTCTTCTTCTCGTTGCAGAGCAGCGAGGAGGCGTAGATGGCGGCGGCGGCGAAGCCGGTCGGGGACTTCCCCGACAGCAGTCCCTGCTCGGCCGTCGTCTCGATGATGTGCTTGGCCTTGCTCTGGACCTCCTCGCTCAGTTCGAGTTCGGAGGCAAAACGCGGGACGTACTGCTTGGGGTCGACCGGGCGCATCTCCAGGCCGAGCTCCTGGGAGACGTACCTGTAGGTCCGACCGATTTCTTTCCGCTCCACGCGGGAGACCTCCGAAATCTCCTCGAGGCTCCGCGGGATGCCCTCCTTCCGGCAGGCGGCGTACAGACACGCGGTGGCGACCCCCTCGATGGAGCGCCCGCGGATGAGGTCCTCGTCGAGCGCGCGGCGGTAGATGACCGACGCGACCTCCCGCACGGAGCGGGGCACACCGAGCGCGGAGGCCATGCGGTCGACCTCGGAGAGCGCGAACTGGAGGTTGCGCTCGCCGGCGTCCTTCGTGCGGATGCGCTCCTGCCACTTGCGCAGGCGGTGCATCTGCGAGCGCTTCTTCGAGGAGATGGAGCGCCCGTAGGCGTCCTTGTCCTTCCAGTCGATGGTCGTCGTCAGCCCCTTGTCGTGCATCGTCTGGGTCGTCGGCGCGCCGACCCGGGACTTCGACTGGCGCTCGGAGTGGTTGAACGCGCGCCACTCGGGCCCGCGGTCGATGTTCTCCTCCTCGACGACCAGACCGGTCTCCTCGTGGATGAGCTCGCCGTCGGCCGTTCTAGTGAGCTCGTCCGGGTCGAGTTCCTCCGGGTCGAGCGTCTCGGCGTCGGGGTCCTCGGTGGACTCCGTCGACTCCGTCGACGCGCGCGACCCGTCGGTCGTGTCCGCGTCGCGCCACGCTCGCTGCCGCTGGTCCCCGTTCCGCTGGCGAGTGGGCCCTGTCATCGTATTTATGTGGGGCACCCGGCTCACTGATAAAGGCGGTGGCTAATCTCACAGGTTGGCGGCAGGGTTCCCCGGAGACCCCCCGACCCACGAGTCGCCGGCGACCGGAAGCGACCCGTTTTACTGCCGCCGTCACCTCCCCCCCAACGTGCCAACCATCGAGTGCGACCCGGACGACGCGCGCGCTCGTCTCTCCGAGGCGGGCGTCGACATGGAGACCGGGAACACCGACCACGAACGCTGGCGGGCCAGCCGCGGCGACGCCACCGCCGTCGCCTACG
Source organism: Halobium salinum (assembly GCF_026586625.1). Taxonomy (GTDB): domain Archaea; phylum Halobacteriota; class Halobacteria; order Halobacteriales; family Haloferacaceae; genus Halobium; species Halobium salinum. Next base: position 600,190 of record NZ_JAODIW010000010.1, read on the forward strand.
AGGGCAAGGTCGTCGTGCAGGGCGCCGAACCGAGCGACCTGACGATGCTCCTTCGCGACGGAGGCGGCCGCGGCCACGTCTACTTCGACGGGGCGTGCCGAGGGAACCCCGGCCCCGCCGCGGTCGGCTGGGCCATCGTCACGAGCGACGGCATCGTCGCCGAGGGCGGCGAGACCGTCGGGCGGACGACGAACAACCAGGCGGAGTACGAGGCGCTCATCCGCGCCCTGGAGGCCGCCCGCGACTACGGGCTGGACGAGGTCGACGTGCGCGGCGACTCACAGCTCATCGTCAAGCAGGTCCGCGGGGAGTGGAACGCGAACGACCCCGAACTCAAGGAGTACCGCGTCCGCGTCCGGAGCCTCCTGGAGGGGTTCGACAGCTGGACACTCGAACACGTCCCTCGGGAGGTGAACGAGCGCGCGGACGAACTGGCGAACGAGGCGCTCGACGATGCCTGAGCCGCCGACCCCCGAGGACGGGAACGACGCGAACGATGCGAGCGACACGCACGACGCGAACGACGGGAGCGAGTCCGCGACAGGCGAGTCGGGCGGGGCGAACGATACGGCCGATTCGAACGACACGCCCGACACGCCCGAGGACCCGCCGTCGTTCCACCCCGCCGCGGAGTCCGAACTTCCCGAGCGGGTCGTCGACGAGGCCGAACGGCTCACCCGGCTCGCCGAGAGCGCGGTCGACGGGAACGAGCGGGAGGCGCATCTCGACCGGCGCGCGACGCTGCTCTCCGAGTTCGACTTCACCGCACGGGTCCGCGACGAGGACGACACGCTCGTGCTCCACCCGGCAGAGTGGGTCGTCGACGGCACGGTCCGGGTCGACCGCATCGACGACACCGGCCGGGCGGTGGAGGTGCCCCTCTCGGGCGCCGGCGACGAGGACGACTACGAACACGTCGAAGCGCACAACGCGGGGCTCGTCCGGGAGGTGGAGGCCGAACACGGCGCGGTCCACGCGGCCAACGCACGCGCGTTCGCGGACTACATGTCGAACCACTACGTGCGTCGGCTGGAGGAAGCCTCCAACGAGGAGGTAGCGGTGTTCCTCAGGGAGTACTACCCGCGTAACGCGTGGCCGTCGACAGAACAAAAATCGGAGGTCGAGGCGTCACTCGCACACCTGTTCGAGGTGGCCGGGACGGACGCGCCCGGAGCCGTCCGCCGCGACTGACCGGTCTACAGGTGAGCGTCGACGAGTTCGCGAACGTCGCCCGCGCGCTCGTCGTCGGTGACGTACTTCGACAGCATCCAGTCGAGACGGTCGAGAACGGCGTCGACGCCCTTCTGCGTCAGTTCGTACTGGTTCGTCCGCTTGTCCAGTTCGCTCTTCTCGACCAGGTCCATCTCGACGAGGTCGTCGAGGTTGGGGTAGAGCCGCCCGTGGTTGACCTCGGTGCCGTAGTAGTCCTCGAGGTTGCGCTTGATGGCGAGCCCGTACATGGGTTCCTCGGCGAGGATGACGAGGATGTTCTGCTGGAACGCGGTAAGATCGCGTGCGATGCCCGAACCGTCGTTGATCGATTGTGCCTCTGACATTGTTTCTTCGTTCGTGTCTGTGGTTGTAAGTCTTCGTGTCCGTTCGCTGCTTCCATCGTGCCCGGACGCGACGGGGTACCCCCCGAGCCGTCCGGCAGACGACGGCTCGGCCGTATCATTCGGCCGATGCGTCGGCGGCCGGGGGAATATCCGCCACGGATGGTGCTTGGATTCGCGAGGGAATATTAGCTGGCAGAGTGAAAGAATCTTTTGGAGACATGCGGAGGGTGTGCCATGTCGACAGTCCTACATTCGGGAGTGTCAACGCGCCGGGACGGACACCGGGTTCGGGGCCGTTCGCCGGTGCTCCCGGCCCGGACGGGCGCCGACGCCATGTCGAAAGGCATTTTCCCTCACTGTTCGACCGAAAGGACGCAATGACGAACCTCTGGGAAGACCTCGAGACCGGCCCGAACGCGCCGGAGGAGATCTACGCTGTCGTCGAGTGTCTGAAGGGCGAGCGCAACAAGTACGAGTACGACAAGGACGTCCCCGGCGTCGTACTGGACCGCGTGCTCCACTCGAACGTCCACTACCCCTCGGACTACGGGTTCATCCCGCAGTCGTACTACGACGACGAGGACCCCTTCGACGTGCTCGTCCTCGTCGAGGACCAGACGTTCCCCGGCTGCATCATCGAGGCCCGCCCCGTCGCGCTCATGAAGATGGACGACGACGGCGAACAGGACGACAAGGTCATCGCCGTCCCCTCCGAGGACCCCCGCTTCGACCACATCGAGGACCTCGAGGACATCCCCCAGCAGACTCAGGACGAGATAGACGAGTTCTTCTCGACCTACAAGAACCTCGAGGAGGGCAAGGAAGTCGAGACGCTCGGGTGGGAGGACAAGCAGGCCGCCCACGACGCCATTGAACACGCACAGGAGCTCTACGAGGAACACTTCGGGTAGTCGGTCGACCGGCTCCGGGCGACTCGGACCGTCCGTCTCGACACGACCACGTCCGACCAGACCCGACTCGACTCGACTCGACTCGACTCCACCTGACCCGACGATATTCTTCACGATTATGGACGCGGGCCGGACGATGAATTATGCGCATGGGTAATCTTTAGTCCGTCCCCGTGCAACGAACGACCGTCATGAGTGCCAAGCGTCCACGGCTCGGCCTGAACCACCTGACGGTCGTCCCGACCAACTTCGAGCGGTCCGACGACGTCGGCGACGCGGGTGGGGACCCGCCGGACTCGGTCGACGACTGAGACCTCGGGCCGACCGGCCGGCGTGGGAACCCGCCGGCGACGACAGTCGCTGGCCACGACCGCCGCCCTCGACGGTCGTCGGGAGACGGGTCGCAGCCGAGCCAAACCCCTTTCACCACGGGGCAGGTAGAAACGCCAATGGCCGAATGTGACGAGTGTGGCAGGTACGAGAACCTGCCGTATCAGTGCCGTCGATGTGGGCAGACCTTCTGTGCGGAACATCGGTTGCCGGAGAACCACGACTGTCCCGGGTTGCAGGAGTGGAACGACCCGAGCGGCGTCTTTGGGACCGGCTCCGACGACGAGACGGGCGGTGCCACGGGACGGGCGAAGGGGACTCTCGACCGGGTGACCGGTACCGGGGGGCCGTTGAGCTACTTCCGCGGCAACATCTCGTACGTCTTCCTCGCGGTGATGGTCGTCACGTTCCTCCTCGAATGGATCGTGCTACTCACGGTCGGGCAAGGGGCCTTCCTCGCCCTGTTCGTCCTGCAGGCCGACCGCCTCGGCTACGTCTGGACGTGGGTCACCTCCGTCTTCTCGCACAGCCCCTCCACCTTCTGGCACCTCGCCGGCAACAGCATCGTGCTGTTCTTCTTCGGGCCGCTCGTGGAGCGGTACGTCGGCTCCCGGAAGTTCGCGGCGCTCTTCCTCGTCAGCGGCGTCCTCGCCGGACTGGCCCACGTGGGCGTCAGTCTCCTCATGGGAGGCAACGCGGCAGTGCTCGGCGCCAGCGGCGCCATCTTCGCGGTCCTCGGCGTCCTCACCGTGCTGAATCCGGGCCTTCGCATCTACCTCTACTTCCTCATCCCGGTGCCGCTGTGGCTGTTCACGCTCGCGTACGCCGGCATCTCGGTGCTGTTCTTCATCGAGCCGTCGGTGGCGGGCGCCGCCGGGCAGGGGAACGTTGCCCACTTCGCCCACCTCATCGGTCTCGTCATCGGCCTCGCCTACGGTCAGCACGTGAAGGGTCGCCGTAGCGTCCCCAACCAACTCCAGTTCGGCGGCGGTGGCGCCGGCGGTCCGGGCCGCGGCCGGTTCTGAATGCGTCCCGCCCGCCCCGACCTCGCGCCCGACCCGGCCCTCTCCCGTGCGGAGATGGAGGCTCTCCAGGACGAGGTGCGCGCCGCCGCCGTCTTCGAGGACGACCTGCCGTTCGACCCGGCGCACGTGTCGGCCTCGGCGTCGCTCACGGCGGCGACGGGGACGGCGTCGGACGAGCAAACCACGCTGGGCGGGGGAGAGAGCGACGCCGCCGACCGCCCGCTCGTCGCCGGCGTCGACCAGGCGTTTCTCGACGAGCGGGCGGTGTCGGCGGTCGTCGTCGCCCGCGGCGACGAGGTGGTCGAGCGCGCACACGCCGTCTCGCCGCTGTCGGTGCCGTACATCCCCGGTCTGCTCTCGTTCCGGGAGGGCGGACCGATTCTCGACGCCTTCGCCGAACTGGACTGCGAACCGGACCTCGCGCTGTTCGACGGGAGCGGTCGTATCCACTACCGGGAGGCCGGACTCGCGACCCACATGGGCGTCGTGCTCGACCTCCCGAGCGTCGGCGTCGCGAAGGGGTTACTCTGTGGCCGTCCCGCCGAGTCGACAGACGGTCGGCCGGCGGGGTGGCGGACGCCGATTCGTGCCGACGGCGACGTGACGGCCCCCGAGGGGACGGTCGTCGGCTACGCCTTCCAGTCGCGACAGTACGAGAACTCGCGGTCCATCAACCCGCTGTACGTCAGCCCCGGTCACCGCGTCGCCGCCGACACCGCGGTCGACCTCGTCGAGCGCCTCGGTGGCGACTACAAGCTCCCGGAGCCGACGCGCCTCGCCGACGCGTACGCCGACGAAGTGAAGCAGGCGGTCGAGTAGCGCACGGCGGCCCGAACCGGGCCGGTTCTCGACCCGCAAGCAACCATTCTTAACACCCCTCCCCCCGACTCGCGGAACGTGCACCCGGACACCGTGCTTATCACCGGCTGTTCGTCGGGTATCGGCCGCGCGACGGCGCGGGCGTTCCTCGACGAGGACTGGACGGTCTACGCGACGGCTCGCAACCCCGCCGACATCGAGACGCTCGGCGACGCCGGCGCGAAGATCGCGACGCTCGACGTGACCGACGACGACGACGTGGAGCGCGTCGTCTCGCGAATCGTCGACGAGGACGGCGGCGTCACGGCGTTGGTCAACAACGCCGGCTACGGCCAGCTCGGCGCCGTCGAGGACGTCCCCGTCGAACAGGTCCACCGCCAGTTCGACGTGAACGTCTACGGCCCCCACCGGCTCACCCGCGCCGTCCTGCCGCACATGCGCGACGCCGGCGAGGGGACCGTCGTCAACCTCTCCAGCCTCGCTGGCCGCGTCTCCTACCCCGGGAGCGGCGTCTACTGCGGCTCGAAGTTCGCCGTCGAAGCCATGACCGACGCGATGCGCGCCGAGGTCGAGGAGTACGGCGTCCACGCCGTCCTCGTCGAACCCGGCCCGGTCGAGACGGGGTTCGCCGAACGCGCCGCCGCGGAGGTCGAGGCCGGCGGCGACGTGCCCGGCGTCGAGCGCTCCGGCGCCTACCCCAAACTGTACGAGATTCTCGAGGACATGACCGCGATGGGCGACGACGGCCCCGGTGCGGTCCCGCCCGAGGCGGTCGCCGAGGAGATCGTCAACGTCGCCAGCATGACGAAGCCACCCGCGCGCGTGCCGGTCGGCCCCGTCGCCGCCTACGGTCAGTACGCACGGTTTCTCCCCGACGGGCTGCGCGACAAGCTATACGGGCTCGCGCGGAAGTTCCTGTAAGTCGAGTCCAGCCACGTAGACGGCCGGTCGACTTTCACGCTCGGCGACCCTCCTCACCGGCGTGGACGTTCTCACGCCCGACGAGACCTCGTTCTCCCGTCGAGCCCTCGGTACCGCCCTCGCGAGCCTCGGTGTCGGCGCCGGAGTGGGGCTGGCGGCCGTGCGGTCGCTGGGCTTCACGCGTCTGGCCGCGCTGGTCCTCCTCGCGTTCGGCGCCGCGTTCGCGGGCCGAACGCTCCTCTCGGTACTGGTCGCGTCGGCCCCTCGACGCCCGCCGACTGCCGACGGGCCCCTACCGACCGTCAGCGTCCTCGTGACCGCGTACAACGAGGCCGACGTGCTCGCGGACACCGTCGACGCCTGTCGGTCGCTCGACTACCCCGACGAGCGTCTGGAGGTGCTCGTGGGGTACGAGTCGGCCTCGACGGACGGAACCGCGGCCCTCGCCCGGTCGCTCGCCGACGACGACCCGCTGGTGCGGGCGGTCGCGCGCGAGGGGGCGCCCGCCGGGAAGGCGGCCGCGACGAACGCCCTCCTCGAGGAGGCGACCGGCGAAGTCGTCGCGAGCCTCGACGCCGACCAGCGGCCCGCGCCCGACGCGCTCCGCCGGGCCGTCAGCTGGCTCGGGGTGGAGAACGTCCAGTGTGTCAAGGGCCGCTGTTTCGGGACGAACTCCGACGCGTCCCTCGTGGCGCTGTGTGCGACCGTCGAGCGCGCGGTCGCCGAGCGCGTCGAGTTCTACGCCCGCGACCGGCTGGGCGGGTTCACCCTCTTCACCGGCGGACAGGCGTTCTTTCGCGCCGACGCGCTCGACCGGCTCGGGTCGTTCGACGAGTCGGTGCTCCTCGAGGACCTCGACATGGCGTACCGCATCGCCCGGGCCGGGGGAGCGGTCAGCGTCGACCCGGGAATCGTGACGCTGGAGGAGAATCCGACGGCGCTCGGAGCGTGGTGGCACCAGCGAAAACGGTGGGCGCGGGGCGGGATGCAGGTGGCGCGTCGGTACCTCGGTCGCGGTCTCCTGTCCGGACCACCGTCCCTGCCGGCCCGCGCGGACTTCGCGGGGACGTTCGGCGCCCTACTCGTCCTGCCGGCGCTGGCGCTCGCGGCTCCCGGCACCGTCGCCGGGCTCTGGCGCTGGGGCGCGACGGCGGTAGCGACGCCCCAGGGGTCGGCGCCGGCGCTCGGCATCCTCGTCGCCACGCTCCTCACACCCATCCTGGCCGTCTACGCGACGTTCGCCCTCGACCGACGACAGGGGTACCACCACGACACGCGGGAGTACGTCGCCCCCTTCCTGCTGTGGCCGTACTTCGCCCTCCAGAGCGCCGCGGTCGTCGCGGCGGCCGTCGAGGAGTTCGTGGCTCGGGCGCCGACCGTCTACGTGACGAGCGCCACCGGCGACTCGGAGGGGTGAGCGCCGGAACCGTCGGTGGGGGTTAGCCTTTTCTCTCCCGCTTCGCTGGTTCGGCGCATGGCAGCACTCGACCGACTCCGGCGCGCGCTGCGGCGATTCCTCAGCCGACGATACGAGCACGCCGTCGTGTACGGTAGTACGGCGGACTCGACCGTGCTCTACGAGGGCGCGGTTCGGGTTCACCTCGACGGATGGGTGGAGTTCGAAAGCGGAGAGTTGCTCTCGCCGAACGCGGTCGACCGTATCGAGGACCGGAGCCTTCCCGACCCCACGCGGTCCGACTGACAGCCGACGACGGCGTCGGTTCCGGGCCGACTACGCCAGACAGGCTGCCACGACCGCCAGCGCCCGCTCACCCTGTACCTCGTCGGCGAGGAGGGGAACCCGTTTCACGTCGCGTCCGCGGAAGAGGTCGGTCGCGCGGCCGAGCGCGTTCTGCTGGACCTTCCAGCGGCGCTGGCAGAACTCGCAGTCCTCCAGACTGGGCGAGACCACCCAGTCCTCGAACGCCTCGGACGCCTCGACGTCGGCGACCTCGCGCAGGTCCTCCATCACTCGGTTGACGACCAGCGTCTGGACCGGGATGCCGAACTCCCCGAGTCTGGAGACGAGCCGTTCAGACTCGACGACGCTCATCTCCTCGGGCACCATCACGACGCGGAAGTCCGTGCGCTCGGGGTCCTGCAGCACCCGCCGGAGGCGCTCGATGCGCTCCTGCAGTTCGTCGAGGCCGGGGGCGTCCGTGGGGTCCGCACCCGCACCGAACATCCCCTTCATCCCGTCCATCATCCCGGAGAACCGTTCGCGGAGCTTCGCGATTCGACCGACCATCGAGTCGAGCATCTCGGGGAGTTGGAGCAGGCGCAGGGTGTGGCCCGTCGGCGCGGTGTCGACGACGACCCGGTCGAAGCGGGGGTCGTCGAGGTACTCGAGCAGTTGGCGCATCGCGGCCGCCTCGTCGGCGCCGGGCATCGCCCCGCCGCCGGTGCCCATCCCGGGCCCCGGCACGTCGTCGTCGCCGAAGGGGTCGAACCCCTCCCCGTCGTCGGCGCCGCCCATACCGGGCATCCCGGCCATACCGCCCATGCCACCCATACCGCCGAGTCCGCCGAGGGGTCCCTCCCCGTCGCCGCCCTGACCGAACATGCCCTCCTCGCCGGCCGCCTCGGGGTCGATTTCGGCGGCGTACAGCGGCACGTCGTCCCGGATTCGCGTCGGCTCCGGCGGCACGTCGACGCCGAGCGTGTCCGAGAGGGAGTGGGCCGGGTCGGTCGAGACGACGAGCGTCGGGGCGTCGCCGCGGGCGGAGGCGAGCGCCGTCGCCGCCGCCATCGTCGTCTTGCCGACGCCGCCCTTCCCGCCGTAGAGGACGTAGTCGGGGGCGTCGACCCCCTCGGGCGTCGCGTCGTCGGTCGCCTCCACCGGGATGTCGGCGGGCCCTTCGCTCGGGTCCGACGAACCGCCCCCGTGCTCGCCGCCGTGGTCCACGGTGTCGTCGCCGCCGGCGTCGTCGACGGCCTCGACGTCGATGTTCGTCATGGTCGGGTGGTCGCCGTGCGGACTTGTGTACTTCTCGGTCTCGCTCTCCGGCATCCGGGTCCTCCGAAGGCGTCCTTCGCACCCGGGTGCCGGAGCGGCGGCCCCGTCGGGAACGCCGGGCGCCCTCGAACCGCCGACGGACCCGGGGCGGGCCTCGCCGGTGTGCGTGACACTCGCGGCCGAGGTCCAGGTATTTACAGGCCCAGCGAATACGGGTTCGTCGCGAGCGAACTCCAACGAGCGAACGTGCAGACGGGTTCGGCCGACGACGGCGACCAGTTCGGAACCGACCAGCGACGGCTCCGGTGGGTCGGCCGGCTCCGGAGGCACACGAAGCGCCTCGTCGCGGGGCTCCTGACCCTCGCCGTCGTGGGGAGCGGGCTCGCGCTGGCGGGCTTTCTGTTCTTCACGTACACGGAGCCGGTGCTGTTCGCCCTGCTGGTCGGCGTGGTGCTCGCGGCCGCCTACGGGGTCGGAACGGCGGTCGAAGGGGTAGGGGTCCTGAACAGGGAGGAGCCTTGACATCCCTGAACCGCCGACCGCCGGCACGCGTATCCCGGAGGCGACCGTTCCGCCCGAGCACGTCACCGTTCTCACGATGAGTCCTCCGTCCGTCCTTCCCGCGTCAGTGGTAGCGGAACTACGAACGTTTCGAGAGAGCCCGCAACGATGGGTCTACCTCGTCGGGAGCCGCCCCGTCGTGGGGGTCGGCCTCTTCGCCGCGTTCCTCTCGATTTTCTACGGGCTGTACGCGGTCGGACTGGTCCGCGTCCAGAACCCGACGGCGATACTGTACGTCCTCAGCAGTCTAGTCGGCGGCAACCTCACCCTGGTGACGCTCGTCATCACCATCAACCAGGTCATCATCTCCAGGCAGTTGGGTTCGCCCGGCGAACTGAGAGAGGAGATAGAGAATGTCAACGAGTTCCGCGAGCGGCTGTTCGACTCCGAAGACCGGCAGGTCGTCCCGGTGACGCCCTCCGACTTCCTGAAGGTGGTGCTGGAGAACGTCAGGCGCGACCTCCAGCGACTCGGCGGCCTGACCGCCGACGCCGCGGACGACGGGCTCAGGGAGGACGCGAACCGGCTCGTCACCGACCTCACCGACCACGTCGACACCGTGACGACCCTCATCGAGGAGTCCGAGTCGGGGACGTTCAACACGCTCTCGGTGCTGTTGACGACGAACTACGCCGACCGTATCTACCAGCTCCGACGGCTGAAGTCGAGCTACCGGGAGTCGCTGTCCGACGAGGCGACCGCCGCCTTGGAGGAGGTCGTGGCCGGACTCCAGGAGACCGACGTCGCCCGGCAGTACTTCAAGACGCTGTACATCCAGACGGAGCTGGCGTACGTCTCACGCGTGCTCCTGTACGCGGGGGTCGTCAGCGAGACCGTACTCCTGTCGGCGCTGCTCGTTCTGAGCTCGTCGAGCGGGACGACGACGCCCGAAGCGCTCCCACCCGCCGTGGCGCCGGGGCTCGCCGCCGTCGGCCTTCTCCCGCTCTCCGTGCTGTTCTCCTACGTGCTCAGGCTGGCCGTGGTGACCCAGCGCACCGTCGCCATCACCCCGTTTACCACCCCAGAGCAGGAGGACGAACTCGACGTCTGACCCACACCCGAGGACGGCACCATCCGCAACCCTTAGTTGCCGAGCCACCCGACAGTCGGGTATGCGACTGTTCCGGTCGAGCGAGATTATCGGCATCGCCGCCGACACGCTCGACTTCGCCCTCGAAGCGTCCGAGGAGACCCATCCGAACGAGTACATGGGACTGCTCCGCGGCGAGTCGGCCCGGAAACTCGGTCTCGACCGGAAAGGGACGGTGATAACCGACGTGCTCATCATCCCGGGGACGCGCTCGAACCCGGTCAGCGCGACCGTCCAGACGAGCATGATTCCCAACGACCGCAACGCGGTCGGCTCGGTCCACTCCCACCCGAACGGCGTCCTCAGGCCGAGCGACGCCGACCTCGCCACTTTCGGCAACGGCGACGCCCACATCATCATCGGCCACCCGTACGGCCGCGAGGACTGGCGCGCGTTCGACCGCGAGGGCCAACCCCGCGACCTCCCCGTCCTGGACGTGGAACTCCCGGACGCCGAGTCGTTCTTCGACTTCACGCAGGAGGACATCGACGCCGAACTGGGCGAGTCGGCGACCGACACCGGACGGGACCCCGACTTCTGGGAGGACCGATGAGCGGAAGCGACGGCGCGGAACCGACCGACGGCGCCGACGAGAACGACGGAAACGTGGGGGCCCCCGGGTCGACGACGCCCGGGGGACGACCCACGCGGGCGGTCGCACAGGGTACCTTCGACCTCCTGCACCCCGGACACGTCCACTACCTCTCGGACGCGGCGGCCCGCGCGGACGAACTCCACGTCATCGTCGCACGCCGCCACAACGTGACCCACAAGTCGCCACCCGTGTTGCCCGACCGCCAGCGCCGGGATATGGTCGCCGCGCTCGGCGTCGTCGACGAAGCCCACCTCGGCCACCCCGAGGACATCTTCGTCCCCATCGAGGAGATAGCCCCCGACGTCATCGTCCTCGGCTACGACCAGCACCACGACCCCGACTCGCTTCGGGCGGCGCTCGACGAACGAGGTCTCGACTGTCGAGTCGAGCGCGCGTCGGGCCGGGAGCCGCGCTACGAGGACGAACTGCTGTCGACCGGGCAGATAATCGACCGCGTGCTCGAGGAGCGCGGCGGGCGAGGGAACGAGTGAGGAGAGCGGCGTGCGGCCGAACCGGCCCGTGGACCGCTACAGTTCGACGCCCGAGGGGATGAGGCTCCGACCGCGGAGCAGGCCGCCGTCGGCGTCGTAGACGAGGAACGTGCTCTTCTCGTAGACGACGAGCGGCTCGCCCGAGACGTCGACTTCGACCCGGTAGCGTCCCTCGCCGTCGGCTCGTTTGCCGTACTCGCGGGCCGCGCGGATGAACGGGAGCACGTCGTCCGCGTCCTCGTTCAACTCGAGGATGAAGTCGCCCGTGAGTCGGTTCGTGACGGCGACCACCCCGGTCGCCGTCGGGTCGTCCGGGTCGCCCTGGAGGCGGAAGGCGACGTCCGTCTCCGCTGCGTCCAGCAGTTCGCCGTCCGCGCCGGTGAACCGTTCGCGGAGGGAGTCCGCCGGACGGGAGTCGTCGGTCGTAGCGTCGTCGGCCCCGTCGAAGTCGATTCGGACCAGCGGCTTCTCGGGGGAGCCGCCGTCGTCGACCCAGTCGACGTTCTCGACTGTCAGTTCGAAGTAGTCACGCCGCATTCGGTGTCCGACGATTGGGTGCCACGGCGTAAGAACGTAACGCCCTGTACCCGTTTTCGCCGTCCCCGACTCGCCGCCCCCACGAGTCGTCTTCGGTCGGCCCCGTCCGTGTCACGCAGTCCGCGGACGACTCGCACTGCTGGGCCGTCCAGACCAGTGACCTACGGAGAGACTCACTATTGGCGACAGGTTTATCCCCCTCTCCCCCTCGATACGTGCATAGTCCGGGCTCGGGCCGTCGGCCGCGAGTCCGAGTCGCAGCCACCGCGGCCCCGAGGCCAGTCCGGGGCCGGCGGTCGGCGACGCGTCGGAGGCGGGCCGACTCGGAGACAGCCACCTATGGACGAGGATACGACACAGCGACGACGCACCGGTAGGGGCACGGGGGCGACCGACGGCGGGGAGACGGGACGAATCGACAACGAGGGGCGGAGAGGCGCCGGGGACGCGACGACACTCGCGTCGCTCCGCCAGCGGCTCCGCCGCGTCGCGGACGTGCTCACTGGGTCGGCGGTCGACGTCCGGCCGCTCGACCCCGTCCGGGACGGGCCGCTCGGCACGTTCGACCCGCCGGTCGGCCAAGAGGTGCTCGAGCGCTACTGGGTGGACGCGCCCTACGCATACGTCGTCGTCACCTACGACCGACGGGAGAACGAACACCGCTACCACGCCGTCGAACCCGACCTCGATGCCTTCGAGCGCGACCTGCTCGAACGCGTGCGCGTCGACGTGCGCGAACCGCTCCTCTTTCGCGACGGGATGCCCGACTCCGAGGCGGCGCTCGTCGAGACCCTCCGCGAGGAGATTCGCGGCGTCGTCGAGGGGTACGGCGTCGAACTCGACATGGGCACGTTCCACTCGCTCGCGTACTACCTCGACCGCGACTTCCGCGGCTACGGGAAGGCCGGGCCGCTGTTCGACGACCCCCACATCGAGGACATCTCCTGTGACGGCTACGGGCGGCCGCTGTTCGTCTACCACGACGAGTACGACGACGTGGAGACGAACGTCGTCTTCGGGAGCGAGGAGCTCGACAGCTACGTCGTCCAGCTCGCCCAGCGGTCGGGCAAACACGTCAGCGTCGGCGATCCGGTGGTGAGCACGACCCTCCCCGACGGCTCCCGCGCCGAACTCGCCCTCGGCGAGGAGGTCACCCCGCACGGCTCCGCGTTCACCGTCCGGCAGTACGCCGAGGAGCCGTTCACCCCCATCGACCTCGTCGACTACGGCACGTTCTCCGTCGAGATGATGGCGTACTTCTGGCTCTGCATCGAGCACAACAAGTCGCTCATCTTCGCCGGGGGGACGGCGTCGGGGAAGACCACCTCGATGAACGCCGTCTCGATGTTCGTCCCGCCCCGCGCGAAGGTGCTCACCATCGAGGACACCCGCGAACTCGCGCTCCACCACGACAACTGGCTCTCCTCGGTCACCCGCGAGCGGCTCCACGACGGCTCCGACATCGACATGTACGACCTCCTGCGCTCCGCGCTCCGTCACCGTCCCGAGTACATCGTCGTCGGCGAGGTGCGCGGCGAGGAGGCCGTCACCCTCTTTCAGGCGATGAACACCGGACACACCACGTTCTCGACGATGCACGCCGACAGCGTCGAAACCGTCATCACCCGACTGGAGAACGAACCCATCAACGTCCCCCGGGCGATGGTCCAGAGCCTCGACCTGCTCTCGGTGCAGACGCTCACCCGCCACGCCGGCGAGCGGGTCCGTCGGGCGAAGGTCGTCGGCGAAATCGGCGGCATCGACGGCCGAACCGGTGAACTCGACTACGCCTCCTCGTTCCGCTGGGACGCCGTCGAGGACACGTTTCAGAAGAACGACAGCGGGCTGCTGGAGGAGATTCGGAGCGAACAGGGGTGGTCGCGCTCGGAGCTGCTGCGCGAGCTCCGGAACCGAGAGCGCTTCCTCACGACCCTCTCCGAGGCGGGGGTCGCCGACTACCGGCGATTCACCGCGCTCGTCAACGAGTACTACGCCGACCCCGACGCCGTGATGGACCGCATCGAGGACGAAGAACTGGTGGACGGGCGAGGGGTCGTGAGTCACTGACCGTGCTCGGGCTCCACCTGCTCCCGCTCCTCGTCGCGTTCGGCCTCTGTCTGAGCGTCGTCCTCGACCGGCTGGACCGACGGGTCGCCCTCGGGCTCACCCGCCTCGCCCTCGTCCTGTTCGGCGACTACGTCGGGCAGGACACCGCTCGGCGGACGCGCCAACTGCAACGGATGCGCGGGGCGCACGTCGCCGCCACGCACCGGACGTACGCCGCGCGGACGCTCCTCTTCAGCGGTGTGTACGGCGTCGCCGGCGCGGTCATCGGGGTGTACGCCGCCGGCTGGCTCGTCTCGACGCTCGGCGCGGAAGCGGCGCTCGCCGGCGCCCTCCCCGCTGCGCTCTCGTTCGTGACGAACCTCGGGAACCTCTCTGCGGCCGGCTTCGGTGGATTGTTCCTGCTCCTCCTGCTGTCGAGTGCCACCATCGGCGCCGGGTTGGCGGCCGCCACGTACTGGGGTCGGTGGGTGGCGCTCGACTCCCACGCCGCCACGCGGGCCCGCGCCATCGACGTCACGCTCCCCCGGTCGGTCGCGTTCGTGTACGCCCTCTCGCGGAGCGGGATGCCGTTCCCCGCCGTGATGCGCACCCTCGCCGCGAACCGTGAAGTGTACGGCGAGGCGGCGACCGAGTTCGGCGTCGCCGTCCGCGACGTGGAGACGTTCAACACCGACGTGCTCACCGCGGTCCAGCACGTCGCCCGGTCGACGCCGAGTGACGGCCTCCGGGAGTTCTCGGACAATCTCGCCAGCGTCCTCGGGAGCGGACAGAGCGTCTCGACGTTCCTGCGCGACCAGTACGAGCGCTTCCAGTCCCGCGCGGAGGCCCAGCAGGCGCAGTACGTCGAACTGCTCGCGACCTTCGCCGAGGTGTACGTCACCGTGCTCGTCGCCGGCCCGCTCTTTCTCGTTACCATCCTGGCCGTCATCGGCCTCGTCCTCGCGGACACCCTCCCCCTCGTGCGGGCCGTCGTCTACGTCGGCCTCCCGCTCGCGACGGTCGCCTTCGCGCTCTACGTCGACGCGATGACCACCTCGCTCCAGGGGCCGGCCGGCGGCGGCGAGGCGGGAGCGGTCGACGAAACCGGGGCGGTCGGCGGGGGGCGCGACGGGTCGACTCTCTCGGCGCCGGCCGCGGCCGACGACGACGAGGTCGGTGTCGCAGCCGCGGTCGCCGACGGCGGCGTCACCGCCGGGGCCGACCGTTGGGCCGAGAACCGCCGTCGACTGGGACTCCACCGGAGACTCGCCCCGCTCAGGGGCGCCGTCGCCGACCCCCTCGGGACCGTGCTCGGACGGCCGACGACGACGCTCGCCCTCACCGTCCCGGTCGCACTGCTGTGGGTGGCGCTGACGGCCGACTTCCCGGCCGAGGTCGCGTCGGCCGGCGTCGACGCCGTCGCTCTCTCAGCGCTCGACGTCACCGCGGCCCTCGGCGCCGTCGACGACGCCCTGATTCAGGGAGCGGCACTCGTCCTGCTCGTCTTCACGGTCGTCCACGAGCTTCGCCGCCGCCGACAACGGGCGATAGAGGCGGCGATGCCGGACCTGCTCGACCGGCTCGCGAGCGTCAACGAAGCCGGGATGACGGTCGTCGCGAGCGTCGAGCGGGTCGCGAAGAAGGATTCCGGGGCGCTCGCACCCGAACTGGAGCGGACGTGGCGGGACATCCGGTGGGGTGCCGACGTGTCGACCGCCCTCCGCCGCCTCGACCGCCGAGTCGGCTCCACGACGGTCACCCGGGCGGTGACGCTCGTCACGAACGCCATGCGCGCGAGCGGCGACGTCGGCCCCGTGTTGCGCATCGCCGCCGACGAGGCGCAGACGAGCCAGCGGCTGAAACAGGAGCGTCGACAGGAGATGCTCACCTACCTGATGGTCATCTACGTCTCCTTCTTCGTCTTCCTCGCCATCGTCACCGCCCTCCTCGTGGCGTTCATCCCCGCCATCGACGCGGCGCAGGCCGCACAGGCGGCACAGAGCGCCGCCGCGGGTGGGTCGGGAGCGACGACGGCGGGCGGCGGGCTGGGCGCTCTCGGTTCGGTCGACACCGCGGCGTACGCACAGGCGTTCTACCACGCCTCGGTCGTGCAGGCGCTCTGCTCGGGTATCGTCGCGGGCCAGCTGGGCGGCGGGCGGGTCGCCGACGGGGCGAAACACGCGCTCGTGATGTTGCTGGCGGCGTACGCGACGAACCTCGCGGTACCGACGCTGACGACGCTGTGGCAGGCGACGGTCGTCGCCGGTTAGTCACCGAGCCCGTTTCGAGGGAGCTTTCACCTCCCTCCGTCGACCACCGACCGTGACCGCGAGCGACGGCGACGACGACACCGAGGGCGACACGCCAGCCGGCGAGGCGGCGGACGCGCACCCGACGACCGGCGACGCCCGCACCGTCGGCGACACCTACGACCGAATCGCCGGCCACTTCGCGAAGACCCGCGAGTACGCGTGGCCGGAGGTCGAGTCGTTTCTGGAGGGCCGCCGCGGCGCCCGCGCGCTCGACCTCGGCTGTGGCAACGGCCGCCACGCCGAGCGCCTCGCCGAGCACGCCGACCGCGTCGTCGGCCTCGACGCGAGCCGCGGCCTGCTCGCCGAAGCCCGGGCGCGCGCCGCGGAGCGAGGGTTCGCGGTCGACCTCGTCCACGGGGACGCGGCGGGGCTCCCCTTCGCCGACGACGCGTTCGACCTCGCGGTGTACGTCGCCACGCTCCACCACCTCGCGCCGCGCGAGCGCCGGGTGGCGAGCCTCGACGAACTCGCGCGCGTGCTCGCTCCGGAGGGTCGGGCCGTCGTCAGCGCCTGGAGCACGGCCCACGACCGCTTCGAGAAGAACGAAGGATTCGACACGAGCGTCGACTGGACGCTCCCCGGCGGCGAGACCGTCGGCCGGTTCTACCACATCTACGACCCCGCGGAGTTCGAGGCGGACCTGACCGCGAGCGCGCTCCGCGTGGAGGAGACGTTCGTCTCCAGCGGGAACTGCTACGCCGTGGTCGGTGGGCCGTGACGGCGGCGGGAGGTGGAAACGGTCCGGGAGGAGCAACGGTCCGTGGGGAGGAACCGCGGGGAGGCGGAACGGTCGGGGGAGCGCTCAGAACGCCGTCCACTCGCCGACCCCGCGTCGACTCCGGAGACGGTACTCGCGGTCGTCCTCGACGCGCGTCTCGATGACGGCGTCGAAGGGGTCGTAGAGGGTGTGGAGGGTCTGTTCGTCGTGCATCGTCGAGCCGACGGTGGCGACGCCGGTCCAGCCGGAGTCCTCGATTTGGCCCGTCAGCACGCGGACGAAGCGGTAGACGCGCTGGGCGTCGAAGTACATCAGGAGCGTCGAGAGGGAGTGAAAGCCGACGGCGACGTCCGTGTACCCGCGGGTGCGGAACGTCTCGGCCACGTCGGTGAACTTCACGCCGATGGCGGTGAGGTTCTCCGGCGACCCGGCGTGTTTGACCAACTCGGTCTCGGCGCCCTCCCCGGGGGCGACGCTGACGCAGTCGACGACGCCGAACCCCTCCGGTGGGGCGGTACCGGCGAGCGCCTCGAAGTCCTCGCGCACCTCGTCGGCGCCGTCCTCGGTGGAGACCAGCAGCGCCTGCTCGCCGAGCGCCGACACGAGCCGCAGGAGGAGTTCGTACTTGCCGGACATCGGCGGTCCGGTGACGAGGACGTTCGACCCCTGGCGGATATCCGCCGTCGGTAACACGTCCTCGTCGGGGTTCATACCGCGACGTTCGGACCGCACCGTACAAAACTCTTCATTCTCGGCCGCCGACGAGGGGGTCACTCACGGCGCAGAAACGGGGGGAATCGGAGCGCCTCGCGGTCGTCGGGGTCGACCCGGTCGAGCAAACTCGCTCTGGAGAGCGCGTCCGGTCGGTCGGTGGCGCGGGGTCCGGACCGCGTACCGTCCGCTCCCTCCTCCGTACCCGTCTCCGCCTCGTCCCCGTCCTCGTCGTCGTCTGCGTCCGTCGACTGCGGAGGCCGGTCGTCGACGAGCGTCTCCCAGACCGCCGCGTCGTCCTCCAGTTCGGGCCGGAGCGACCCGCCCTTCTGTCGACCCTCGTGGAAGGCGAGTTCGACCATACTCCGGTCGTAGGCGGTGTCGACCGCGGAGACGAGTCGGTCGAGTTCCGCCTCGTCCTCGTCGCCGCAGGCGGCCGCGACTCCGAGCGCGAACGCCCGCGTGAGCGCGTCCTCGCGCTCCAGGCCGGTCCAGTCCGTGCCGAAAGCGTCCTCGTAGCGGTCCACGACTACTCCACGGTCCCGGTCGCGTCGACGGCCACCCCGTCGGCGCCGAACGAGACCGGGTGGATATCCGTATCCACGTCGGTCCCGCGCATCTTCACGACCTGGACGCCCCGGCGCATCCCGTCACCCTCGAGGTAGTTGTGCATGAACACGACGCCGTGGGCGAGGTAGTGCTCGTCGGAGTAGGAACTGGGGTCGGTCATCTCGGCGATGAGGACGACGGTGGCGTCGGTGCGCTTGAGCGAGGAGAGAAAGCCGATGAGGGTGTCCTCGTCGTCGTCGAGGAAGTACCGCAACAGCATCGTCGAGTCGATGACCAGCCGCTTGATGTCGCGGGACTCGACGAAGCTCACGATGCGGTTCGTGAGGTTCGACTTGTCGTAGCGGTCGCCCGGCAACCCGAAGAAGCGCTTCCCGTCGTTCGAGAAGGCGTCGAGGAAGGTGACGCGGTCGCTCTTGACCGCGCGGCCGAAGTCGAACTCGTAGTTCGCCATGTCCTCGACGATGTCCTCTTTCGTCTCGTGCATGCTCAGGAACAGACACCGCTCGCCACGGAGGGCGCCCGCGGTGACGAACTGTGAGGAGAAGGTGGTCTTGCCGCTGCCCGGAGGGCCACAGACGACGTACAGTCGGCCGGCGGGGAGCCCCCCGTCGACGAGGTCGTCGAAACCGTCGACGCCGCTCGAGATACGCATGGGGAGGGTCTTGGACGAACTCGACATAAGGGTTCCCCCTCGGTTATCAGCTTTGAAAAAAACCGCGGGCCGACCGGCGAGGACGCCGGACGGGGAGCCTCGGCGGTGGCGTCGCCGCCGCCGAAACGACACGCCCCGGGTCGCCTCGGGTCGGGTCGGTGTGGCGGGTCGTTCGCGGTGGGTCGCTCTCGGGAATCGGTCGCCGGAAGCCGTGGTCAGCGGGCGGCGAGCGGGTCCACCCAGACGACGAACCCGTCCTCGCGCTTGACGACGCCGCGGACCCCCTCGTCGTCGGAGAGCGTGGAGTCGTCGAGCGAGTCGGGGTCGACGGTGATGACCTGGTACACCTCGTCGACGACCCACCCCATCGCGCCGCCGTCGCCGGCCTCGTCGGGGTCGAAGACGACGATGCGGTTTCGCCCCTCGCCGGCGCCCGACGCGTGGATGTCGAACACCTTCTTCGGGTCGACGATGGAGGTGGTCCGCCCGCGGAGGTCCATCACGCCCTCGACGTGGGGCGGCGAGTTGGGGATGCGCGTCAGCTCGCCGGCGTCGACGATCTCGTCGATGTAACTGATGTCGAGGCAGTACGACTCGTCGCCGAGCCCGAACTCCAGCACCTGCGTGGTCGCGGCACGTGACATTTGACTGAACCTCGAAACGGCCGGAGGTAAAGCTATCCCCAGGATTATCAGCCGTGATTCTCGGGGCGGTGTCTTTATTCGGCCCGTTCGGGTAGCGTTTCCCGAGCGAAATGTACGGGGAACGAACGGACGGAGGTGGTCGCGGGCGACCCGCCGAGGCGGGGCCGTCCCTCGGTCACGGAGGTGCCGGTGCCGAGCGATAGCCCGCGGGCGGTCGTCGTCGACGACTCCCGGTTCATGCGCGGACTCATCGGCGACGTGCTCGCCGAGGGCGGCGTCGAGGTCGTCGGCGAGGCCGCCGACGGGAGCGACGCGGTCCGCGTCGTCGCCGAACACCGCCCCGACGTGGTGACGATGGATTTGGAGATGCCGGAGATGAACGGCATCGACGCGGTCGAGGCGGTTATGGCCGAGGTCCCGACGCCAATCCTCATGCTCTCCGCCCACACCGAGGACGGCGCCGAGGTGACGTTCGAGGCGCTCGACCGCGGTGCGGTCGACTTCTTCACCAAACCCGGCGGCGAGATATCGACGGGCGTCAGCCGACGCAAGGCACAGCTCGTCGAGAAGGTCCGCGAGGTGGCGACGGCCGACGTGTCGACGCCGCTCGCGCGGTCGAGCGCCGGCGTGGACGGCCCGTCCGGTTCGCGGGCGGGTCCGGGTGGAAGACGGACGCCGGCGGTCGGCTCCTCGTCTCCGGCGGGACCGACCGACGGTGGCGGCACCGACACCCGACAGGCCGGGTCGGCCTCGGTCTCGAACTCGACGGCGGGGCCGACGACCGACGCCTACGTCGCGAACCCGACGCTGGTCGTCGGCGCGTCGACCGGCGGCCCGAACGCCGTCGAGCGCGTGCTCTCCGAACTTCCGCGCGCCGCCGACTTCCGCGTACTCGTCGTCCAGCACATGCCGGCGGCGTTCACCCGCCGGTTCGCGGAGCGCCTCGACGCGAAGAGCGACTACGACGTGTACGAGGCGACCGACGGCGCACGCATCGGCGGCGGCGAGGCGCTCGTCGCCGAAGGTGACACGAACACCCTCGTGTCCGGGTACGCGAACGGTCGACTGCGGGTTCGACTCACCGACGAGGACTACGACAAGGGCGTTCAGCCGTCGGTCGACGTGACGATGGAGTCGGCCGCCGAGGCCGTGACTGGCCCGCTCGTCGGCGCGGTGCTGACCGGCATGGGGGCCGACGGCGCCGCCGGCATCCGCGCGATGTCACGAGCGGGCGGACACACGCTCGCCGAGAGCGAAGAGTCGGCGACGATTTACGGGATGCCGAAGCGGGCAATCGCGACCGGTGCCGTCGACGACGTGCGCCCCATCGACGCGGTCGCGAGCGGCATCTGCGACGCGGTCAGGGATGGTACGAGATGACGAGTGACCACACACAGGCGTTCATACACGAGGCCGAAGAGGGTATCACCGAGCTGAACAACGCGTTGCTGGCGCTGGAGGCCGACCCCGACGACCGCTCGGCGATGGACGGCATCTTCCGCGTCGCCCACACGCTGAAGGGCAACGCCGCGGCGATGGGGTTCACCGACGCCAGCGGCCTCGCCCACGCGCTGGAGGACCTCCTCGACGAGGTCCGCGCCGACGAAATCGAGGTGTCCCCGGAGCTGATGGACCTCCTGTTCGCCGGCGTCGACGAACTGGAGGCGATGCTGGGTGAGATTGCCGAACACGGCGAGTCCTACACCGACCCCTCGGACACCGAGGCGCGCGTCCGCGCCGTGATGGACGCCGGCGGCGTCGACGAGAACGGCCTCGGGGCGCGCGTCGGTTCGGACACCGGCGCCGA
Source organism: Halobium salinum (assembly GCF_026586625.1). Classification (GTDB taxonomy): domain Archaea; phylum Halobacteriota; class Halobacteria; order Halobacteriales; family Haloferacaceae; genus Halobium; species Halobium salinum. The sequence goes on from NZ_JAODIW010000010.1 coordinate 621,442, forward strand.
GAACGGCGTGGACGCCGACACCGAACCCACCGAGGCCGACGGAGCCGAGACCGACGCGGCCGCAGACGACACCGGCCCTGTCGATGCCGACACCGAGTCCACCGACGACGCCGACCTCCCGCTCTCGGCGGACGAGGTGCGCGCGGTGGCCGACCTCGCGGCCGAGGCGGACGGCCGGCTGTTCAGCGCCCGCGTCTCGGTCGGGGACAGCGCGATGAAGGGCGTCGACGCGATGTTCGCCGTCCGCGCCGTCGAAGGAACGTTCGCCGACTTCCGGACCGTCCCCGACCGCGCGGCCGTCGAGGAGGGCGACTACGGGGAGGCGTTCGACGTGTTCGTCGCCGCCGAGGACGCGACGGCGGTGGAGTCGACGCTCGACGGCGTGAGCCAGGTCGACTCCGTCGTCGTCAGCGACGTGACCGACGCGTTCGACGCCGACGCGGCCGCCGGTGAGCCGGTCGACGCCGACGACGGGACGGCGACCGACGACCGAGGGGTCGGGGAGCGGGCTCACGACGGCGCCGACGAGACGGAAGAGGAGACGACCGAAGGCACCGAAGCCGACGACGGCACCGAAGCCGACGACGGCGCCGGGGCCGGTGCTGGCGCCGGTGCCGACGACGGCGCCGAGACCGACGACAGCGGCGACGCCGATAGCGTCGGCGACACGACGTCGGACTCGCCGCCCGAGAAGAGCACCGAGTCGAGTCGGGACGACATCGCCTCCGTCCGGGTGGACGTAGACCAGCTCGACGAGCTGTACGGGCTGGTCGAACAGCTGGTGACGAGCCGCATCAAACTCCGCCGAGAGATGGAGGCGGTCGGCGCGGAGAAGTCCGAGAACCTGGACGAACTGGACAAGATATCCTCGAATCTCCAGAACACCGTGATGGACATGCGGCTCATCCCGCTGAAGAAGGTCGTCAACACCTTCCCGCGGCTGGTTCGGGACGTCGCCCGCGACCAGGGCAAGCAGGTCGCCTTCGACATCGAGGGCGAGGACATCGAACTCGACCGGACCATCCTCACGGAGATTCGCGACCCCCTGATGCACATCCTGCGCAACGCGGTCGACCACGGCATCGAGTCGCCCGAGGAGCGCGAGGCGGCCGGCAAGGAGCCGAAGGGGACCATCGAGCTGACCGCGACCCGCGAGCGCGACCACGTCACCATCCGGGTCGCGGACGACGGCGCCGGCCTCGACGTGGAGCGCATCCGCGAGAAGGCCGTCGAGAAGGGCGTGAAGACCCCCGGCGAACTGGAGGAGATGACGGACTCCGAGGTGTACGACCTCGTGTTCCACCCCGGCTTCTCGACGAACGACGAGGTGACCGACGTCTCGGGTCGCGGCGTCGGGATGGACGTGGTCCACTCCACGGTCAAACAGCTCGACGGGAGCGTGAGCGTCGACTCCGAGCCGGGCGCGGGGACGACAGTCTCCCTGCGCCTGCCGGTCACCGTCGCCATCGTGAAGGTGATGTTCGTCGAGGTCGCCGGCACCGAGTACGGCATCCCGGTGAAGAACATCGACGAGGTCGCTCGCGCCCGCGACGTGCGGACGGTCAACGGCCGCGAGGTCGTCGAACACGACGACGACATCTTCCCGGTCGTCCGCCTCGGCGACGTGCTGGGCGAGACCGCCGCCAGGGCCGCGAGCGGGGAGCCGCCGGCCGCGGCCGACGGCGGCTCCGTACAGACCGGTTCGGACCCGCCCGGGACGACCGACGACGCGGCGACCGCCGGCGTCGGCGGCGGCGAGGACGGGATGCTGTTGCGCATCCGGCCCGAGAAGCGCGCCGTCGCGCTCCACTGCGACGCCGTCCTCGACCAGGAGGAGGTGGTGGTCAAACCGCTCGAAGGCGTGTTGTCGGGCATCCCCGGCCTCTCGGGGACCGCCGTCCTCGGCGACGGGGACGTGGTGACCATCCTCGACGTGGTGACGCTATGAGCCGCTCCCGGAAGCGGGACGACGCCGGCTTCGGCCGCGTCGTCGAGTTCGTCGCCGACAGCGTCGACTTCGAGCCGGACTACTACAACGACGACTACCTCGGCCGGCGGGTCACCGCGCGGATGCGCCGACGCGACGCCGACAGCTACGACGCGTACCTCCGCGAGCTCCGTTCCGACTCCGAGGAGCAGGCCGCCCTGCTCGACGCGCTGACGGTGAACGTCACGAGCTTCTTCCGCAACGTCGAGATGTGGGAGGCCCTCCGGCCCGTCCTGCGCGAGTTGACGAGCGAGCACCGCCGGGTTCGGGTGTGGAACGCGCCGTGTGCCGACGGCCGCGAGCCGTACTCGCTGTCGATGCTCGCCCACGACGACCCCGACATCAACGAACGGCGCCTCCGCATCACCGCGACCGACATCGACGGCGCCGCCCTCGACGCCGCGCGCGAGGGCGTCTACGAGACGACCCGGACGACCGACATCGGCGAGGAGCTCTCGCCGCTCTCCGACCCCGAACAGTACGTCGAACGCGACGGGGACAGCTTCCGCGTCAGGGACGGAATCAAGCGCCCCATCTCGTTCGAGCGCCACGACCTCATCCGGGACGAGGCGAAGTCGGGGTTCCACCTCGTGTTCTGTCGGAACCTGCTCATCTATATCGACACGGAGTACAAGCGGCCGGTGTACGACACCGTGACCGGGGCGTTGGAGCCGGGGGGCTACTTCGTCGTCGGGATGACCGAGTCGCTCCCGCGCGACCTGCGGGGTGGGTTCGAGACGGTCGACAAGCGTCGACGCATCTACCGGCGGCGGGAGGCCGGGGAGGAGTAGGGGATGTCGCTCTACCAACTGGCACACGACGGGGACGCCGACACCCTCCTGACGAAGCTCAGGGAGAGCGAGAGCGCGGCGGTCCGCAAGCGCGCCGCCGAACTGCTGGGCGGGCTCGGCGAGGACCTCGACGACGTCGACCGTCGGGAGGCCGTCGGCGGCCTCATCGAAGTCGCCGCCGGCGACGAGGAGGCGACGGTCCGCGGGGCCGCCATCGACGCGCTCGACGGGTTCGGCACCGGGGCGGTCGAACGCCTCCTCGCCGAGTTGACCGGCGTCGACCCGGAGGAGGGCGCCGACTGGGTGACGGCCAAACGCTTCGCGAAGGCGCTGTCGGCCGACCAACCCGAACTCCGGATGGCGGCCGCGAACGCGCTCGGCCGCATCGGCGACGGCGACGTCGTCCCGCGACTCGTCGGCGCGCTCGACGACCCGGACGCGAGGGTCAGACAGCGGGCCGCCGCCGCGCTGGGGAGCGTCGGTCACTCCCGCGCCATCGGCCCGCTGTCCGGCCTGCTCGAGGACGAGACGCCGGCGGTGAAGCGTGCGGCCGCCGACGCGCTGGCGATGCTCGACGGCGACGCCGCGCTGGCCCCGTTGCTCTCCCTCCTCGACGACGACGGCGAGACCCTGCGGTGGATCGCGGCGAGCGCGCTCGGCAACGCGAGCAGCGCGAAGCCGGTGCCCGCGCTCGCGGCGGCGCTCACCGACGAGAGCGAGCCCGTGCGACGCTCGGCGGTGTTCTCCATCGTCCAGCTGTTGTCGAACGCGCCGCAGGCCCGGAGCCACAAGGTCCGCCAGGCCGTCGTCTCCGAGCTCACGGCGGTCGACGACGCCGCCGTCGTCGACCCGCTCGTCGCCATCCTCTCGGAGGGGAGCCAGCGGCCGCCCCGGCGGAACGCGGCGTGGCTGCTCGGACGGGTCGGGAGCGCCGAGAGTCGGGACGCCGTCGGCGACGCGCTCGTCGACGCGCTCGTCGACGACGACTCGACGGTGTCGCAGTTCGCGGCGACCAGTCTGACGAACGTCGGCGGGGAGCGCGTCGAGCGACGACTGCTCGACCTCGTCGCCGACGGGGCCGTCGCCGACGACGCCCGGGCGAAGGCCGTGTTCGTCCTCGGGCAGGTCGGCGGCGACCGCTCCCGCGAGCGCCTCGAACGGCTCACGAACGAGGCCGAGGACAAGGAGGTCCGGAAGCGGGCGTTCTCGGCCCTGTCGAAGCTCGGAGGCCACGCATGAGCGAGGAGTACAAGATATCAGACGTACGCGGCCGGTTCATGCAGCCGGTGAAGGAGGGCCGCCGACTCAACGACCCGAGTTGGACGAACGGCCGCATCGTCCTGTCGAACAAGCGGCTCGTCCTCGCCGGCAACGGTGGGAAGCGCACCGTCCCGCTCTCGAAGGTGGAGGGGCTCGGCGGGCGTCACGACGCCTCGCAGGCGGTCGCCCGCGTCTCCGGCTACACGAGTCTCCCCTTCGACGGCGGCGAGAACGTCGTCCTCGTCGCCACCGAGGACCACGACACCCTCGAGGGAGACCTCTACCGAGCGTTCCTCGACCAGGAGGTCGTCTACGCGAAGCATCCGGCGGTCGCCGGGGGGGTCGTCCAGGACAGCGTCTGGGAGCAGGCGCGGGTGAAGGTCGGCGACGACTCGCTCGACGTGGCGACGAAGAGCGGGGCGTTCGTCCAACTCGACCTCGACGACATCGGCGGCATCTCTACCGGCGAGCGGACCGTCGAGGGGGAGATGCGAGGCGTCATCGAGGCCGAGCACACCGAGGGGGAGACGAGCGTCCAGACGCACCTCTCGGGGACGGAGCGCCAGTGCCGGTTCCTCGCGGCGTACCTCCAGAAGGGCGCCGAACGGAGCAAGGCGAACGTGGACCTCGACGAGAGCGACCGCGAGGTGCTGATGGCGCTGTACTCGGGCGTCTCGCCGTTCGAGATTCCGAACTTCCTCGGGATGGACACCGACCGCGTGGAGTCGATATTCGAACGACTCATCGAACTCGACGTGCTGGAGGAGGTGCGCGTCCGCCGCGAGGTGTCGCTGAAGCCGCGCGGGCGCAACATCGCCAGCGAGGCGATGAACGACCAGTAGCGGGAACCGTCGGCTCCGTCCCTCAGCAGAACGGGCGGCGCTGTTCGAACTGTTCTTTGAGCGCCCGTCCGACGAGCGAGAGGTCCTCGAGGCGCAGCAGCGACACGATTCCACGGACCGTCCCCCGAGTCGCGCCGGCGAGCAGGTCCTCGTCCGTGCGCCGGAGGTCGCGCATGAACTCGTCGTAGCGCTCGTTCGAGGCGAGATAGACGAGGTTGCTCAGGAGCAGGCGCCGATGCATCTTCGGCGCCACGTCCTCGTGCCAGAGGTGGTCGTAGACGGCCATGTTCTCGGCGCCGGTGTCGCGCTCGTCCGGGATGAAGGCGCGGTCGATAGTCGCCGCCGCGGCTCGGCCGGACTTCATGCAGACGTGGATGCCCTCACCCCAGAGGGGGTCGATGGTCGGGACGGTGTCGCCGATGGCGAGGAAGCTGTCGGTGCTCATGCGCCCCGGCGGCTGGATGTGCGCCGACCCGCGGTGTTGCTTCCCGGCGATGCGTTCTGCGTCCTCGAAGCGTGGGTCGCGGTCCAGCCAGTACTGGAGGTAGTCGTCGACGGTCATCCCCTCGCGGGCGTACCCGCGGTGGGCGTCGTTCTGGACGTAGCAGACGCCGACCTTCGCGGTGTCGGCGCCGGTGTGGAAAATCCACGAGTAGCCGCCGGGGGCGAGGTCGTGGTCCAACCGGAGCATCATCGCGTCCGTGAGGTCCGCGTAGCCCGCACAGTCGAGGTCGATTCCGTCGAGTTCGTACTCGATGCCGATAGCCTGTCGCTCGCGCTCGAGGTCGACGACGCCGAGTTTCTTGGCGAGCGGCGCCGCCGGGCCCGTGGCGTCGACGACGACGTCGGCGTACACCTCCTCGCCCCCGCTGTGACGGACGCCGACGAGTTCGTCGCCCTCCATCACCGGGGCGTTGGCCCGGGCGCCGAAGCGGACCTCGGCGCCGCGTTCGCGGGCGTCGCGCACGAGGAAGCGTTTGAACTCCGCGAACTCGAGGACGGCGCCGGGCCGGGGGTGGACGTAGTGGTCGTTCGGCGATTCGAGCACTACGTCGTCGGTGTAGTGCATCACCACGTCGTCCGGGAGGCCGAACGACGACAGCGCCGGCGGGAAGGTGCCGCCGGTGGACTTGTTGCTCCCGCGCGGGAAGTCCTCCTCCGGCTCCGCCTCGAGGAGGAGCACGTCGTAGTCCCGCGCCGCGAGTTCGCGGGCGCACTGGCCGCCGGCCGGGCCGGCGCCGGCGATGACCACCTCATATTGGTCGTCGCCGTGGTTCACCGCCGCTCACCCCGCGTCCTACGGTCCCGTTCCGTTCGATATCGGTTCCTCCCCGTTCTCGGTCCCCGGTCGTCCGCTTCGGCCGCCATATCCAGACACTCCGGAGAACGAATCGATAAAACATGGGGCTTCGCGTCGGGCCCGCCCGGCACTCGCAGGCGTCCCTCACCGCGACGACCTGTCCGACGAGCGCAGTACCAACGCCGGGGACGGGTCGCCCGTCAGATAAATGCTAACACATAACACGGCGTCCGTGGTATCACTACCTGCGCACTACGGACGGCGTCGCGGGAGCGGACGGGCCGCCGAACGGTCGGGAAGCGACGCGGACGACCGACTGAGGGCGCGAGAGGGACGATAGCATGTCACAGTCAACAGAGTCGTACGAAGCGGCAGTCGAGGGGATGCAGGCGACGTTCCGAGGGGAGTTGATATCATCCGACCACTCGTCGTTCGACGACGCGCGCACGATTTACAACGGGATGATCGACACGGAGCCACGACTCATCGCCCGCTGCGGCGACGTCGCCGACGTCGTCGCCGCAGTGAACTTCGGGCGCGAGACCGGACTGGACACCGCCGTGCGAAGCGGCGGTCACAACGGAGCAGGTCTCGCACTCGTGGAGGACGGACTGGTGGTCGACCTGTCGGAGATGCGTGGCATCCGGGTCGACCCGAACGAGCGCACCGCACGGGTCGAAGCCGGCTGTACCTGGGGGGACGTCGACCACGCAACCCACGGGTTCGGGCTGGCGACGGTGAGCGGCGTCATCTCCACGACCGGCGTCGGCGGACTGACACTCGGCGGCGGACACGGCTATCTGACCCGAAAGTACGGGCTCACCATCGACAACCTGCGTAGCGTGGACGTCGTGCTGGCCGACGGCCGACTGGTCCGCGCGAGCGAGGCGGAACATCCGGACCTGTTCTGGGCCGTTCGGGGCGGCGGTGGCAACTTCGGCGTCGTCACCTCCTTCGAGTTCACGTTGCATCCGGTCGACAGCGTGGTCGCGGGGCCGCTGTTCTGGCCCATCGACCGACTCGACGAGACGATGCGGTGGTACCGCGAGTGGCTCCCGGAGGCACCGAGAGACGTGTACGCGTTCTACCTCGTCGCCGAAGTCCCGGGGGACCCGTTCCCGCCGGAAATCCACGGCGAGAAGGTCTGCGGACTGATGTGGTGTCACCTCGGGTCGCAGGAGGAGGCGGAGGCCGCCATGGGGCCGGCCCGCGAGGTCGCCGAACCCCTGTTCGAACACGTCGGGCCGATGCCGTACCCGGCGCTCCAGTCGATGTTCGACGACCTCTACCCCCCGGGCGACCAGTGGTACTGGAAGGGCGACTACGTCCGCGAGCTGTCCGACGAGGCCATAGACACCCACGAGCGGTTCGCCGAGGTCCCGACGCCGAAGTCGACGATGCATCTCTACCCCGTCGACGGCGCCGTCCACGACGTGGATGCGGAGGAGACGGCGTGGGCCTACCGCGACGTGAGGTGGTCGATGGTCATCGCCGGCGTCGACCCCGACCCGACGAACCAGGAGGCCATCTCCGAGTGGGCTCGCGGCTACTGGGAGGCGCTCCACCCGCACACCGCCGGCGCCGCTTATGTCAACTTCATGATGGAGGAGGGCCCGGACCGGGTCCGGGCCACCTACGCCGACAACTACGAGCGGCTCCAGCGGGTCAAGGCGGAGTACGACCCCGAGAACATCTTCCACGTGAACCAGAACGTCGAGCCGGCGGGCTGAAGCCACGAACCCGCTTTTTGACTCACTTCCGCCAGTAGAACTTCGGCCCGAGGGTGAGGTAGCACATCGCCAGCACGAGCAGGCCGAACGCGAACACCTCGCCGTAGAAGCCGGTGAGGAGGATGGCGAGGCCCTGGACGACGCCCATCACGGCCGCGTCCTGCGCGTGGAGGTCGGGGTAGCCGACCGTCGACACCATCATGGCGGCGAGCAGGCCGGTGACGGCGACGAGGAACATCGGACGGACGGGGCCGATGTACCCCGAGAGGACGCCCGCGGCGAGGATGGTCGCCGCGAGCGTCGTCTGGACGCCCTCGGTCGCGTCCGACTCCACGTCGTAGGCGGTGTAGAGGCCCAGTCGGGTGACGGCCATCGCGACGAACAGCGCCGGGAGGAGGACGCCGGCGGCGGCGGCGACGGGAGCGGCGTCGAACGTCCACATCTGTCGGGCGACGAGGGCGACCAGCAGGGCGGGGGCAACGCCGAAGGAGGCCACGTCCGCGAGCGAGTCGAGGTACTCGCCGGCGGCGGAGCCGCCGTACCGCCGCGCGAGGATGCCGTCGAGGGCGTCTGCCATCGCCGCGAGCAGGATGAGTCGGGCGGCGAGGCCCACGTCGACCGTCGCCGCGACCGCCGCGAGAAACCCCAGCGAGGCGTTGCCGACGGTGACGGCGTCGGCGACGCCCAGCCGGCCGACGAACCGCGGTTGCATACTCGCCGCGTCCCGTCCCCACGGTTTACGGTTTTCCATCGACGCGGACTGTATCGGTTCGGTGAGTGTGACACGAGAACACGGGGGTCGCGCGGAGTCGGTAGTCTACGGAAGCCCCCGGCGTCTCGGCTCGATGGACTCGCTGCGCCCTTCAGTCGCTCGTTTCACTCGCTCCTTCCAGTGCTTGCGTCGCCCGTCTTCGCCGAGACGCCGGCCCCTTCCGGAGTCCCGCCCGAGTGCGGTTGGTCAGTCGGTCGTCGTCCCCTCTCCCCGGAGTGACCTACGTCCGAACCCGGTCGACGCGCCCATCACCTACCCACCCCTTCGACGGCCGAACCAAGCGACCTTTACCCGTCCCGTCCCGAGGTTCGGGCATGAACCGTCGCGGCTTCCTCGCTGCCGCCGGAAGCGCCGTCACCGTCTCGCTCGCCGGCTGTGCCGGCGTCGGAGGCGAACAGCCCGGCGACGTACAGATGCGTGCCGTCTCCTTCGACCCCGCCGAGTACACCGTCTCCGTCGGCGACGAGGTCGTCTGGCACAACCCGAGCACGCGGTCGCACACCGTCACCGCCTACGAGGCCTCCATCCCCGACGAGGCCGAGTACTTCGCGAGCGGCGGCTACGAGTCGGAGGCGGCCGCCCGCGAGGGGTGGACCGGCGGCAACTTCGGCGGCGCCATCACGAGCGGCGAAACCTACAGCCACACCTTCGAGGTCCCCGGCACCTACGAGTACGTCTGCATCCCCCACGAACAGGGCGGGATGCTCGGAACCGTCGTCGTCGAGGAGTAGCGCCGCGGGCCGAGTTTCTGACCCTCAGCCGCCGTCGGGGTAGTAGCCGTCGAACCGGGTCGCGGCGTAGCGGAATCCGAGTCCCCCGCCGACCAGCGCGAGCGCCATCGTGGCCCCGACGCCGACGACGGCGACCACCGCGGCGTCGACGCCGAGCAGCGACTCCAGCACCTCCCCGACGACCGGCGTGCCGCCGACGAGTGCCGGCACCGAGAGGAGAACGAGCGCGAGCGAGAAGGCGGCGAACCCGAGCAGGCTCGGGACGACGGCTCTCCGACTTCGAGTGATACGCGAGGCCTCGAACTGCGGGAGCGCCGTCCCGACCGCGGCGCCGATTCCGGCCGCGGCGACCGGGAGCACGAGTGCGTTGACGACGACGGCCAGCGTCGCGACCGGCGCGAACGACGCCGCGACTGCGGCCGCGGCCGTCACCGCGGCGGTGAGCGGGACGCCGACGGCGGCGCCGGCCAGACAGCGACCGAGGACGAACGCCCGGCCGGAGACGCCGGAGGTGAGCGTCACCGGGAGCACGGCCCCCTCGTCGCCGATGGGGTTGAGCGTGAACGCCGCGGCGGTCGCCCACGCGCCGTACAGCGGGAGCGCCGCCGGGAGCCACCCCGGGACGACGCCGGTCCGAATCGCCGTCGACAGCGGGCCGCCGACGACGAACAGCGGGTAGACGACGTAGAGGAGGCTGATGGGGGCGCGCCGGGCGCGGAGCCAACTCCGGCGGGCGACGGTCACCGACGCCGGGGGAATCGGTCCGGCCGCTCCCGTGCTCCCGACGCCGAGCCGGTCGGCGAACCCGCCGGCCATCCCCGACGGTTCGGTTCGTGACTCCGTCGGCGTCACCCGCGGCTCGAACCAGAGCCGCTCGGCGACGCCGACCGACGCGACGTAGCCGGCGACGGCGACGGCGGGGAGGACGACGGCGCCGGCGGCCGCTCCCACGGCGTTCGCCGCCGCGAGCGTCCCCAGCGTCGCCAGCGAGCCGAACCACGCGACCGGCGGTCGGTCGGCGAGCACGACGAGGTCGGCGAGCCACGGGAGGTCGACGCCGCCGGTGACGACGGCGAAGTAGCCCAGAAAGAGGGCGACGCCGATGACCGTCTTGTAGCGGGCGAGGAGTTTCGAGCGGGCGATGGCGAGGCGGACGAGCAGACCCAGCGCGAAGCCGGTCGACGCGCCGGCCAGCGCCCCGCCCGCGAGCGCGAGGGAGGCGAAGAGGACGGCCGGGAGCGACCCCGCCCCGACAGCGAACGCCGCCGAGACGACGACGGCGACGGCGACCACCGGTCCCGTCACGACGAGCGTCTCCACCGCGGCCAGCCCGAGCACCACGTCCCGGACCGGCGCGGCGAGGAGGACCGCCTCCGGGGCGTCGGGGTCGCCGGCCTGGACGGTCCGGAGCGCGACGAAGACCGTCACGAAGCCGGCGAGGAGGACGACGGCCGCCCCGGCGGCCCGAAGCGTCGTCGCCGGCGAACCGAACGTCCCACTCCCGAGGAAGTACGCGGCGACGGCCATCCCGCCGACCGGCAGGAGGAGCAGGACGCCGCTCAGCGCCAGGAGGGCGAGTCGCCAGCCGGCGTCCCGGAGCCCTCGCAGACGCCGGCGGCTCTCGGTGCGGACGACGAGGCCGGCTCGCCGGGCAGACGGCGGGTTCACGAGTCGGCCTCGGGACCGGAGTCGACCTCGGAACCGGAGTCACCCTCGGGGCCGGAATCAGCCTCTGGACCGGAGTCGACCCCGGAGGTAGGGTCGGAGCCGACGCCGACATCGGTGGCGTCGACGTCACCACTACCGGCGGCGTCGTCCCCGCCGGTGACCGCGAGAAACGCGTCTTCGAGCGTCCCGCCGCCGGACGCCCGCTGTGTCAGCTCCTCGGGGGCGCCCTCGGCGACGAGCGACCCGTCGAAGAGCACGCCGACGGTGTCGGCCAGTTCGTCGACGACCGGGAGGATGTGCGTCGAGAGGAACACCGTCACGTCGTCCTCGGCGAGGTCGTCGAGGGTCTCCCGGACCGTGCGGGCGGCCCGCGGGTCGAGCCCGCTCGTCGGCTCGTCGAGGAAGACGACCTCGGGGTCGTGGACGAGCGCCTGTACCAGCCCCGCCTTCTGTTTCATGCCCTTCGAGTACGTGCCGATGCGTTTGTCCGCGTCCGCGGCGAGGCCGAACCGGTCGAAGAGCCGGTCGGCCCGGTCGCCGGCGCGCTCGGGGTCGAGGTCGCGCAGGCCGGCGACGTACTCGACCTGCTCCCTCGCCGTCAGCTCCTCGAACAGCGGCGGCTCCTCGGGGAGGTAGCCGATGTTCGGCGTGACGGCGTCGCGGTCGGTCACGTCGGCGCCGGCGACGTACGCCTCGCCGCCGGAGGGTCGCAGGAGGGTGGTGAGCATCCGAATCGTCGTCGTCTTGCCGGCGCCGTTGGGGCCGAGGAAGCCGTAGACGGCGCCGCGGTCGACGTGGAGGTCGAGACCCGAGACGGCGACCTCGTCGCCGTAGCGACGCGTGAGGCCGTCCGTCCGAATCGCGGGGGTGACCATAGGGGATGCTGTGACCGCCTGACGCAAAGGAGTTCTGTATGCGGGGTTTCGGGACCGGTGACGGACCCGGCCCCGCGCCAACGCTTTTGTGCTCTCACTCGCTCGCGTCGACCATGGAGCGAGTCGAGTTCGTCGTCCGCGGGAAGGGTGTCGAGACCGTCCCGGAAGCCATCAGCGGCGTTCCTCAGGACAAGCGGGTCGACTACGACGGCGACGGGTTCCGCGTCGTTACGACCGAACAGTACTACCTCAGGACGAACTCGAACCTGCAAGCCACGACGATTATCGAACTGCTCGACGAGACCACGTGCAGGGTCGCAATCATCTCCGGCGGCGGCGGGTCGGGACTGCTCGGGAGCACCATGGGGTCCGAATCGAGCGAGGCGAACAAGCTCGCCCGGAAGATCGAGGAGTACTGTGCGGAACGCGGTCTCGACGTGGAGCGGGCGTAGCCGCACCCGGGACGACGCGGCCGGCCGGCGACCCGAGCGCCGTCGCTCGACGGCGTGAAAGATGAAGAACTGAAGTCGGCCGGCGACGGAGACCCGGCTTACGCCGCGTCTTCGTCGACCGCGACGTCCTCCTCGTCGACGTCGACGGCGGCCTCCTCCTCGGCGGCGACCTCCTCGGGTCGCGCCTCGAGGGCGAGTTTCATGACCTCGACCCGGCGGAGCGGGTAGATGGTCTTCGCGTCGCCGTAGATGGCCGAAGAGAGCCGGCCCTCGACGATGCTGTCGACGAGCTGCTCGAAGGTGTTGTCCTTCGCGGCGGCCTCCACCTTGTCGATCATGATGCGGCGGATGGCCTGCTCCTGGCTGCGGTCTGCCTTCTTCGTCGTGATGGCGACCGGCTGGAGCTTCACGCGGTAGTCGTCCGTCGTCAGCACCGTGCGGTTGACGGCGATTTTCGAGGCGCCGCGGCGGACGAGCGAGCGCAGGTAGTCCCGCGTCAGCTCGTGCTTGACGAACTCGGTGTAGGCCGCGTCGGAGCCGACGTCGGTGACCTTGAACGTCAGCTTCGTGTTGTTCGCGCTCTGGTCCCCGGTGAGTTCACCGAGGGTGGTCTCGATGGTCCGGCCCATCACCTTCTCGGGCTCGTCGGCCATCGTCTCGCCCAGCTCTTTGCGGTCGAACTGCTCGGGGGCCACGAGGGTGTACCATCGCTTGCCCCGCTTCTGTCGTGATACGGATCGTTCGCTCATTGTGGTGTCGTGTCTGATTCGGTGTCTGCGTTCTGTGTGCTGTTCGCGTTCTCGTCGTCCTCGGAGTTCTCGGTGGCGTGGTCGGTGTCGTCCGCGTCCGCGTTCGTATCCATGCTCTCGACCGCCTCGCGTCGGCTTCGGGCGTCGGCGACGACCGTCTGGGCGACCGTCAGGTTCACCACGTAGTCGTCGACGGACGACCCGAGGCCGCCGGTCGTCCCGCGCTCGACCGTCGTGACGACGCGGTCGCCGTCGACCGTGGTCGCCATCGAGTCGGTGTTGTCCGGGGTGAGCGCGGCCGCGACGAGTCCGGCGTCGGCGTGGCGCGTCTCGATACGCGCCCGTCGTGAGCCGTCCTCCGCGCGGGTCGTCCGCGAGCGCCCCGCCTCCGAGTCGGCACCCGTCATCCGAGCGCCTCCCGGAGGGCCGCGATGAACTCGGTCGTGTCGCCGCCGAAGCGCGCGGCGCCGCGCCTCGCGGTGCCGTACCCCTCGCCGTCGAAGACGTCGGCGACCGACGAGAGCGCCTCGCCGACGTTCCGGGGGTCGACGCTCGCGACGGCGGCGTGTGCGGCGGTCGTCCCGCTCCCCTCGCTGACGACGAGCGCGACCGACTCCGGCGAGCGGAAGTCCCGCAGGAGTCGGGCCGCCGTCTCGAGGGCGGACCGGGCGACGGGCGTCGCCGACGTGTCGCCGGCGTCGGCGTCGAGGTCCGACTCGACGCGCGCGACGAACAGACCGTCGTACCGGCCGGTCGTCGCGTCCGCGAGGGCGCCGTGGGCGACTCGTGCGTGGTCGCGCCACGTCTCGAGCGCCGGCGTCCGGGCGTCGTGGCCCAGCGCCAGCGCGACGCCGGTTCCGGGACGCTCCCGGGCGACCGCGTCGAGCACGTCGGCGTAGCCGCCGACGGTCTCGAACGGCCCCTCGGGGGTCGCGTAGGGGTGGAGTGCGCGCTCGACGGACGCGGCCGCTCGCGGGGTCGCGAACGCCGCCGTCGCGGCTTCGAGAGCGACGGCGGAGGCGACCCGTCGGCCCGCCTCGTCGTCGAGTTCGGCGGGCAGACCGAGTTCGGCCAGCGTCGCACCGGCCGCGTCGGGCGTCCCCGAGAAGGGGGCCGACAGCAGCGTCGAGTGCGCGAGGCCGTCCGCGAGGTCCGCGGTCGGCACCGCGACGCCCGGTCGGCGTGCGACCAGGTCGCGACTTTCGGCGGCGTCGAGCACGTCCGGATGCTCGCCCGGCGGGTCGCCGTGGGCGACGACGCCGGCGAGTGCGATCACCGGGTCCGCGACGGTGTCGTTCTCGCCCGCTGCGGCGACGTCGACCGGGTCGCCGACCAGTTCGCGGGCGACCGCGAAGGCGGTCGCGCTCGCCGGTCGGCTCGCGAGTTCCAGGTCGGCGCCGGCGGCGGCGGTGCCGACGGTCACGGCGAGTCCGTCGTCGGTCGAGTCGACGACCGGGTCGGGAGCCGTGCGGGCCTGGAAGGGGACGCCGGTGGCACGGAGCGCCCGCGCGAGGACGCCAGCCGCCGCTAACGCGTCGCCGTCGGCGCGAGCCGCGAGGCGCACGAACGGTGCGTCGCGGAGCGCGCTGGCGAGCGCGGGGGCGTCTGCGTCCTCGGTCGGTGCGGGCGCGGTCGACATCGATTAGCCTTCGAGGAGTTCCTGGGCGACGTTGTAGTTGTAGGTGAAGTCGGCGTCGAGTTCGTCGCCGCGGTAGTAGGCGACGAGGCGTCGAATCTTCGACTCCGTGTTCTGGAGCGCCCGCTTGTTCTGGTGGTCCTGCGGGTTCTCGTTCATGTGCTCGCGGAGGCGCACCGCGCGCTCCATGAGGTTCCGGAGGTCCTCGGGAAGGTCACCGGAGGCGTCGTTCTCCTCCAGAATCTCGGTGACCTTCTTTCCGGTCGCGAGCTTGACGTTGGGGACCGGCGTCCCCTTCACGCCCTCGTCACGCAGTTTCATGCCGATCTGGCTCGGGTCGTGACCCTGTTCTGCCAGCTCGACGACGCGGGATTCGATCTCGTCTTCGTCGACGTCGCTCCACTCGGGGGGTTCGTCTGCCACCGGCTTGTCCGAAGCGGACGAGCCACGGCGGCGGGTGTGCATTCGTGCCATCGTTCTGAGATTGGAACACACAGGCCGCAGGAGAGCGATACGGGCGACTACGTCGCCACGCACGTCCGCAATCCCAAAGTTCGGGCGTCTTGATCGATGACCCCGAACGAGTCAGATTTGCGGCTGTGCTGTTCCCGTCTTGTGTTCCCCGCGTCCGGGATTAAACGGTTTCGTTCCCGTCTTCGCGAGTCGTCTCGGACGGAACCGTCTCGGTCGGGTCCCGTAACGTCGTGACGACGCTCGAAAGCCCCTGGCCTCTCGGGTCCGGGGCCTCGCTGCGCGCTTCCCTCGCTCCCTTCGGTCGCTGTGCTTCTCGCCCCTCGCACGGATGTACCGCGGACGGAGCCGCGGCGGCGCGCGCCGAGCGACCCTCGTGTCCGTGAGTACACCGTGCGAGGGATGACTGAGCGAGTGAGCGGAGCGAACGAGCGAAGGAATCGGTTGGGAGGGCGTGGCTGCGGTCGGGTGGGACTTCGGAAGGGGCCGCACGCTCGGCGGCTCTGTCTCGCTGCGCTCCTCGGTCGGTTGCTACGCTCCCTTCCTGCGGTGCTTACGTCGCCAAACCCGCCGAGCGTGCGGGGGCTTCCGGGCGTACCATCACGACTGTCACGAGGAGAAGGCGAGCCGTTGCATCAGTTTCCCAGCGAACTCACTCCACCCGTCTGAACATCGCGTGGGAGTCGGGCGCCGTCCGTTCGAAGCCGAAGCGCTCGTAGAACCCCTCCACGTCGGCGACGAGGGTCACGTACGCACGCGAGGGCGCGTGTTCGTCCACCCACTCGACCAGCGCTTCGGTGATTCGCGTGCCGAGGCCTCGGCCTTGTACTGCGGGGTCGACAGCGACGTCCGAGAGCACGTAGGTGGTCCCGCCGTCGCCGACGACGCGACCCATCCCGACCAACTCGCCGTCGGTGTCGCCTCTCGGGTGGTCGTCGCCTGCGCGGTCGCGGCGCACCGACACCCCGTACACCGTGTTCGGCAGGCCCGCGCGGGCGCCCTCGAGAGAGCGCGCCGGCATCCCCGCGGCCTCCCGCAGCGCCATGTATTCCTCCGGCGCCGGGACCGACTCGTGGAGGGTGTACCCGTCGAGGTCGTTCATGGGGGAGGGTCGCGGGCGAGCGCGAAGTAGCTGTCCCGTGCGAGACAACCTCACCGCCGCCCGTCGAAACTTCGAAGCCCTTAATAATGGTTCCACGGAAGATGTAGATGCGTTCGAGGGCTCGTAGATCAGGGGTAGATCACTCCCTTGGCATGGGAGAGGCCCCGGGTTCAAATCCCGGCGAGTCCACTACCGTTTCTCAGCGACACCACGCGAAGGAGCGGCGCGACTGAGCCGGTGGCGCGTGTTCGTGTGCCACGAGCCGGGATTTGAATCAGGGAGTGGAGCGAGCGCAGCGAGCGGAACGACCGTGGTTCAAATCCCGGCGAGTCCGCGTTTAGTATCGCTCTACGCCCGACTCCGCTCCACTTCCAACTCCTTCAACGTATCCGGCGTCTCCAACAGCGTCTCCAACCGGGCCTCGAACTCGTCGTCGTCCATCGACCCCTCGGCGTAGCGTCGCTTCAACACGGTGACGGGGTCCTCGGCAGGTTCCGCCTCCGCGACAGGTTCGGACTCCGCTTCGGTCTCCTCCTCGGACCCGAAACTGTAGCCGAACAGCTCCTCCATCAGTGACTTGTCCTCGTCGAACAGGTCGAAGAAGGTCAGCCAGACGATGCCGTACATGATCCAGAACCAGAACGCCTCGAACGTCGCGCCGCCGCTGACCAGCGCGGCGGCGCCGACGAGGCCGAGCATGACGGCGACGACGTGGGCGAGGTTCGAGTCGAGAAGCTTCTCGGGGGAGACCATGGTCGAATATCACCGCATCAGGTGATAAGCGTTGAACTCCACTCGACCAGTCCCCGGACCGACGAGCGCCCGATTACCTCCCGGTTACGACCCGGTGATGCCCTCAGGCGACCTACTCCCTGTAGAGAGTGCCATGTCCCCGACGAAACTGCAGACGAGGGACCCCGCTGTCCCCCCCACGCGACGGCCGCTCACGCGACGGCGCGTCGTCGCGCTGGGTGTGACCCTGCTCGTCGCTCCCCGCCTCGCCTCGCCCGTCGCGGCGAGTCACAACGACGGCGACGACGACGACTACCGGCCGGGACGGACCGGCGGCTGTGTACGCTACTTCGACTACGAGGACGAAATCGAGGAGGAGGAGGAGCGCTTCTGTGCCGGTCCGGAGGGCGCCTACTACGAACTGGAGGAGGACGGCGACGAGGAACGCTACGACTGGGACGCGGCCGGGACCCTCCGCCGGTACCGCGAGGAGGAGGCGGACGGCGACGAGGTGGAGTACTGGTACGACGGGAACGGCGTGCTCAGATACTACCGCCGGGAGGACGACGACGACGACCTGTACGAGGTCCAGTACGACGCGGCCGGCCGGCGCCGGTGGGCCCACCGCGAGGACGGCGACGACAACGAGGACACCTACTGGTGGTGGGACGAGGAGGGCAACCTGGTCGACTTCTGGGACGACGACTGAGGGGGCCCGCGGTCGGGTCTCGGCTCCGGGGCGGGTTACTGACCGGGAGGACGGGCACACGGTTTTTCTCCACGCCACCCCGTCTCTCCGCATGAAGGTCGCACTCCTCACCGTCGGCGACGAACTGCTCGCCGGCGACACGGTGAACACGAACGCGGCGTGGCTCGCGAGCCGTATCGACGAGCGTGGCGGGTCTGTCGTGCGCGTACTCACGATTCCGGACGACCGGGCGCTCATCGCTCGCTGGGTCCGCGAGTGGGCCGGCGACTTCGACGCCGTCGTCGTCACCGGCGGCCTCGGCGGGACGCCGGACGACGTGACCCTCGCCGCCGTCGCCGACGCCTTCGAGCGCGAACTCGTCGTCAACCCCGAGATTCGAGCGCTCCTCGTCGAGAAGGCAGAACACTATCGCGAGGAGCACCCCGACCTGACCGAGCGCTACGAGTTCGACTTCGACCTCGACGAGGCGGCCTCGCTCCCCGAGGGTGGACGACCGCTCGTCGTCGAGGAGGCGTGGGGCGTGGGCTGTGTCCTGGAGAACGTCTACATCCTCCCGGGTATCCCCGACGAGATGGAGGCCATGTTCGCCCGCGTCGCCGACGAGTTCGACGGCGACGTGGTCTCGGAGACGTTCCACACCCCGACGCCGGAAGGGGCGATGACCGCGGCGCTCCGCGAGGTGCGCGAACGGTTCGGCGTCGCGGTCGGGAGCTACCCGAGCACCGGGTCGGAGCCGAATCGCCTGAAGGTGACCGGAACCGACCCCGAGGCGGTCGCCGACGCGACCACGTGGCTCGGCGACCGGGTAGGCCGTGCCGACCTACCCGACGACGAGGCCTGAGCGCGCAGACGCGGACCGCCTGAGCGGCGCCGACACGGACCGCACCGGACCGCACCGGACCGCACGCCGACGGTCGCGTTCCGAACGAATCGTTTCGACGGCTGCGTCCCGAGCGCTTCGCACCGGCAGGTAACCGACGGGAAACTCCCGGTTCGAACGGGCTGCGGTCGACCGATTACCGACCGGTGACCCCGCCACCGACAGTCCGGTCGCGGCGGCGCGGGCGGCGCTCACCGGTCGGTAACTGGTCGGTGAGCAGGGACAGTAGACCCTGCGCTGTCGGTGTAGCGTCCGAAGAAGTCGCGCCGGCCGATAGCTCGTGGCCAGCGGAAGCCTAAACCCCCCCAAGGGTCAGGGTCGTCTCGCGGTCGCACCGCAACGTCCCGTCGCATCCTCTTCACCACCGTCCGGTGGTCCATCGTCGTCGGGCGCCGTCTCCCAGGGCGCCCGTTCTCGGCGGTCAGCGGTCGATTCGGCCCTCGGCACCGGGTACTCGGGCCGACTATCGGTTCCGGTGGGCGGCCATCGCGCGGTCGTACTCGGCGTCGATGGTGTTGCGCTGGGTGCGCTCAATCTGTACGTCGCGGTCTGCGTCACGACACGTGCGGAGGTGCTGCGGTCGGTTGTGTGTCGACACCTGCTCGCTGCAGAACGGACAGTTGAACGCGGTACCGGTCTTGCTCCCATCCTTAGCGGACATACACGTTCGGAGTGGAATTATCTACTTGAACGTTCGCTAACCCGGTGGTAAGCGGGGCCGATTGCCCCGCTGTAAGCACACATTCTCTAGGGGATGAATTTTAGTAGTTCCGATACGTTTCGTTCCCAATGAGACGCACCGGGCCGAGAGTGCCGCCGCTCTACCGATTCGTCCGTGACCGGTCCGGGGGGGCCGAGTCCATCGGGGTCGTGCTGTTACTCGTCGTGACGGTCGCGGGGACGACCGCCGTGGTCACGCTCGGCGACGAGGCGCTCTCGGGGGTCGAGCGGTCGGCCGACGTCCAGCGCGCCGAGCACGCCATGACCCTGCTCGACTCCCGCGGGGCGATGGCGGCGCTCGGCGACACCAACGCCCAGCAGGTCGACTTCGGCCGGGCGGGTGCGGGAAGCTACGGCGTCGACGGGAGCGCCGGTCGAATCACCATCGAACACGTCAACTACACCGCCGCCGACCCGAACGACGCGAGCGACCCGGAACTGACCGAGACCCTGTACGACGCTCCACTGGGGGCCATCTTCTACGAGAACGGCGACGACCGCATCGCCTACCAGGGCGGCGGCGTCTGGCGCGTCCGCGACGAGGGCGCGACGATGGTCTCCCCGCCGGAGTTTCACTACCGGCGGTCGACGCTGACGCTTCCCGTCATCCGCGTCACCGGGTCGGGGACCGCGTCGGGCCACGTCGGCGCGACGTTCGAACGGACGGCGTCCCGAGAACGGGTGTATCCGAACCCGGGCGCGACCGCCGACGACCCGAGCGGCGTCGGCGCTCCGTACGACCCCGACGGGACGGACGGGACCGGCGACGAGGTCCCCTACGACAACCCCGTCCGGAACGGAACCATCCGTGTGACGGTCCAGAGCGAGTTCTACCAGGGGTGGGCCGACTACTTCCGCACCCGGACGGACGGCGACGTGACCGTCGACGACGCGGCCGAGGAGGCGGTCGTCGAACTGCAGACCGTCGGCGGGACGATGGGCGACTTCGACCTTCCGACGCACGGCAACGCCGTCAACGTCGAGGCGATGTCCGGCGGTCACCCGATAAACGAGTTCGAAGTCACGCTGCAGGACCCCGCCAACAGCAACAACTACAAACACCTCTACTGGTCGTTCTCCGCGACGAACGGCGCCGAACAGTTCGAGGTACTCGTCTACTCCGCGGACAAACAGCGCTGCAAGAACGGCGGGGAGTTCGCCCCCCTCACCGTCGGCGTCCACTACACGAACGGCACGGCCACCCACGAGTGGGAGAACGCGAACGTCGACCCGACCTCCGGCGACATCCGAATCGAGTGTGCAGACATCGACAGCGACGGGAAGCAGGAGCCGCGCATCGTCTTCGACCTCGTCGGGTCGACGCCGATGGACTACCAGGACGTGTCGACCCCGGCCGACAAGTGGCAGACCGACCCGAGCGGAGCGTCGGACGCGAAGGCCTACTGGACCGAACACGACGACGATGCCGCGACGGGCGAACCCCGGACCTTCGTCAAGGGGACCGGGTCGGCCGAGTTGGGCGAACTGACGAACCACTACCTCTCTCTGATGGGGCCGGACTTCGACCTCGTGGTCGGCGAGACCTCTCCGTCGGGGAAGCGCATCGACGAGGAGGCCTCCTACGGCACCATCGACTACGACCAGGGCGCCGGCGGCCGCTACATCACGTTCCTCCACGTCACCGAGAACGAAGTCGAAGTGCGGGTCTCGTAATCGGGCCGCCCCGGTCGGCCGTCGTCGCCTTCGTACTTCCTATCCCCTCGTCGCGCCGTTGATTCGACCTCGGGCCACCCACTCACCGTCATCTCGTCCACTCGCCGCCCCTCCCGCTCGCTCCCTCGACCGGCCACCGACCCGGCGAGTAACAGACCGGGACCGACTGCCGGATCGGTCGACCGTTCCGCCGTTCGACCGCAGGACCGCACGACCGTCCGGCTGACGAATCGACCGACCGACGGCGTACTCGACCGTTCGGCCGACTGGGAACACCGTCCGACCGACCGCTCACTCGATGGAGACGTCTATCTCCACGACCGTGACGTAGACGCGTTCGACGCCCTCGACGTCGCACTCGACGGTGTCGCCGTCGACCGAGCAGTCGTCCGCGTTCGGCGTCGCGTCCTCGAGGTAGCGCTCCCACGCGTCGGTTCTGGGGGTCGTGACGTTGAGGTAGAGGTGGTACGGCTCCGTCTCGTCACGTTCGGTCACGAACACCCGTTCGGTGGCGCGCTCGGTCCGGACGAGCACCGTCGTCGAACCGGCCACGTTCGTCCCCGCGTCCCGAGCGGGACGGGTCGCCACGACCGGGATGATGGCCCGGTCGGTTCGCATCTCGTCGGCGTCACCGTCGTCGAGCACCAGGTCGGGCTGACGGGTGACCACGGCGCCCTCGCGCTCGCTCCGGAGGACGGCACCGTTCGAGTAGACGACCTGTGAACCGCCGTCGGCCTCGTACACGAGCGGACTCACCTCGTACTCGGTCGTCATCGATTTCGCCGCCGTCGTCGGGTGCGCGGCGGTCACGTTCACGACGGTCGGCTCGTCGACGGACAGACCCGCGTCGGCGAGTTTCAGTTCGGTCGCGCGGCTGGGAGCGCTGTCGCGGGCCACGTCGTCGACGTTGTCGGCGAGCACGTCGAAGGCGCGCTCGGCGTTGTTCACCCGCTCGAAGTCGCGGGCGTCCTGTAACCCCTGCTGGCCAGCGACGTAGACGATACCGACCGACGAGAGCACGAGCCCGAACACCAGGACGAAGCCGAGCACCTCGCTCACGCCACGTCGGTCGCCGCGGAGGGCTCCGGCGGCCCCGACACCGGGGCCGCCGGAGCCGGTGTCAGTCACCGGCATGCACCTCCAGATGGGAGTCAGTCTCGTCGTACTCGACGACCAGGTTCCCGCCCTGCACCGGCGCTCCCACCTGCACGTCCGTCCGGGTCCTGAACGTGACTTCAACCGTCACCTCCGGGTCGGCGCTGTGGAGGGTTACGGTGGCGGCGTCGTCGCCGGCGTCCGAGTCCGTGAGTTCGACCGTGTACGCCGACCCCCCGACGCGCTCCGGGAGGCGGAACGAGGCCCGGACGTCCGTGTCCGTCCCGCCGGCGACGACGAGGCGGTCCGCCGCGCTCACGTCCGCCGCCACCTGCTCGCCGAGCACCTCCAACTCGGAGCGGACGACCCGCTCGCGCTGGCCGTCGACGAACCCACCCATCGCGATGAGGAGTCCGGAGATGAGCACCGTCGTGATGGCGAGGGTGAGGACGTAGCCGAGTGGAGTGGAGACCGCGCGGTCGTGATGACCCGTCGAGGGGCTCGACGTCCGGTTCGGACGAGTGCGCGGTGTCATGGCGGCGCCTCCGTCTCGTCGCTGTCCGTCGACGCCATTCCCTCGTCGTCGGTGACGATCACTTCGACTCGCCAGTCACCGGCGTTCGCGTTCCCACCTTTCTCCTTGACCTGAACGTCTTGGAAGACGTAGCTACCGCCGTCCGGGTTGGTGGCCGGGGTGATTTCGTGTTCCTCCTCTTTGTTCCCGTCGGGGTCGTACAGGACGAGTCGGACCTGCGTCAGCGACCCGTCCGTGTCCTCGGCCGACCAGTCCACCGTGAAGTCGTACTTCTTCCCGCCGTCGGCGGCGACGCTGAACCCGTCGACGGTCGACTGTGGGGCCGCGTTGCCACCGTCTCCGCCACCCCCGTCGCCTCCGCCGCCACCACCACCGCCACCGCCGGCGACGGCACCGCCGGGGAGCGACCCGCCGATGCCGTACCGCCGGTCGTACCCCGAGGGGTCGACCGCGACGGTCGTCTCGTAGCGCGTGTCACCCGCGTCGTAGCTGAGGGTCGCCGCCGCCGAGTACACCGCGTCCGTGGCGTACGGGGAAGCGTCCACAACCGACGTCTCGTCCTCGTACTTCGTACCGTCGTCGACATCCTCGACGGCGTCCGCGACGAACAGTTCGTAGGTCCCGCGGACGTTCGGCGTCGTGTCGGTCCCCGCCCGTTCGAAGCGAATCTCGTGGGACTCCGTGAGTTCGGTGAGCGCGTCGAGGGCCGAGCAGTCCGTCCCGCCGACGTGCTCGTTCTCCACGTCGACGAGGACGTGCCCGTCGGTGGGGGTGGCGGTGCAGCGTGCCTCCATCGTTCGCGCCGTCCCGTCGTCGCGTAGCAGCGTGGCGCCGACTTCCCCGCCGTCCTCGTACAGGTACAGCTCCCACGTCGGGTCGGCGTCGGAGGGGGCCACGCCGCCCGCTTCGTCGAACACGACACGGAACATCGAACTGTCGCCGGCGTAATCCTCGGCCTCGTCGCCGTCGTCGGAGAGCGCGTGGAGGTCGGTCGTCGAGACGTTGAACCGGACGTTGCGGCTACCAGACGCGTCCGCCACGAGCGTCCAGTCGCCGGACCCGTCCGCGGACGTGAACGACCCCTCGACGTCCTGTGTGAGTCGCGTCCCGGCGACGGTCGACCCCGGGACGTGCTCGACCTCCACGGCTGTGCCGCGGGTCGCCGCGTGAACCGTCACCGCGTCGCTCCAGTTGGCCACGCTGTGTTCGTACACGGTCTCCCGGTCGCCGTGGTCCGCGTAGTTCGTGTGCGTCATCGCCCCGACCAGTCCGCGCTCGACTGACTCGCGGACGGCGTGCGCGTCGTTGAGCGCGGCGGCGTCGTTACGCGTCGCCAGGTTCTCCGTGTAGATTGCGGTGTTGAGCAACAGCGCGAGGGCGACGAGGAGCACTGCGAGCGCCAGCCCCGTCACGAGCAGGAGTTGAGCGCGGTCCTCGCTCCCGTGGTCGCTTCCGTCCCCTTCACCACCGCCGCTACCGCCGACCCACCTCACATCCGCCACACGACCACCTCCAGTTCGACCACGGCGTAGACGCCGCTCGCGGCGGTGTCGTCGGTGAAGTAGCCGTCCGCGTCGGCGAGTCGGGTCCCGGTCGGGTCGCCGCGCCAGTCGTCGACGACGTGGTCGTCGTACAGCGTCACCGGCCGGCTCGCGACGACCGCGTTGTCGCTCGGCTCGCCGAGGTCGACGACGTGGTGGACGCGGCGCTGTCCGCCGTCGACGTAGTAGGCGTTCACGTCGAACGCGATTCCGCGTTCGAGAAACGTCTGCGTGAGCGTGCGGAGGAACGGGACGGGCACGGAGTCGTCGTCCGCCCCGAACGCCTCGTTCGGCGGCTCACCCTGCGTGTACGCCCCACCGCGGCTGGTGTTCCAGTGGCGCGTCCCCGACTCGTTCCAGTAGAGGAGCGTCTGTCGCAGCTCCCCGCGGTCCCCTGCCACGGCGAGTACGCCCTCCGCCGTCGCCGCCTGCTGGTTCTCGATGTGCTGACTGGACGTGCTCGCCGTCAGCGGCGTCACCGCCGTGGCCTGCAACGCGAAGACGAGTCCGGCGACGAGCAGGAGGCTCGCGGTCACCGCCTCCAGCGTGTGTGCCTGTGCGCGGTCGCGGTCGTCCCGGTTCCGAAGCATCACCAGACACTCACCAGGAGCCGGTACGTCTCGCCGTCGTAGGAGACGGCGCGCTGTGCGACGGCGACGTTCCCGCTCGACGGGGGTGTCGGGCCCGCAGCGAGCGACCCGTCGTCGGTGCCGTCGCCGTCGAAGTCGGCGTCGACGACCCCGTCCGGCCCCTCGACCGTCACCCGTACACCGGACCCCTCCGCGTGAAGCGCCGCTCCGAGGTCGGAGGCGTCGGTTCCGAACCGACAGTCGAGGCCGCCGGCTCCGTCGCCCTCCGCGTCGAAGAACTCGCGGGCGCAGTCGCCGTCGAGGCGGTACGGCTCGGTCGGGTCGGCGACCAGCAGGTCCGCCGCCAGCGACTCGGCGAGGCGGTCGGCCCGTCCCACGTCCTCCTGCGTGCTGTCGAAGGGGTCGAGCATCCCGGGGACGAACGTCACCACACCGGCGACGGTGACGAGGAAGATGCTGACGCCGACGGCGTAGTCGAGCGTCGACTGGCCGCGGTTCGTCCCGCCCGCCATCAGCCGACCACCATCCACACCGCGAGCGCGATGGTCTGGAGCACGACGACGAACTTGACCCCGGAGACGATGTCGGCGTCGCGGATGTACCCCGCGATGAACCCCGAGAGGATGGCCTGCAGGGTGACCGCGTGGAAGAACAGCAGCGAGAGCGTGTTCGGGTCGACGCCCCCGCCGAAGCTGGCGGCGCCCGCCCCGCCGCCACCGCCGCCGCCCGCCTGGCTCGTCAGCCCGGCCATCACGTCGAGGAACTGTGTCTTGAGGATGGCCATGACGGCGAGGAGGGTCAGGTACGTCATGATGATGATGACGACCTGCATCCGGGTGCGGGACTTGCGCTCCCGGTCGATGTCGTCCTGGTTCTCGGAGGCCTGCGCGGCCGTCGTCAGGACGTCCGTAATCTGGCTCGACGCCTCCTGGGCCTTCGTGATGAGCTTCACCGTGCGGGCCAGCCGCGGGATGTGGTACTTGTTGTTGAACTCGACGAGCGCCTCCTTGAGGCTCATCCCGTACTGGACCTTCCCGTGCATGACGTCGAACTCGTCGGCGAGTTTGCCCGAGGAGGTGTCCGAGACGGCCTTGACCGATTCGAGGAGCGTCAGGCCGGTGTCGTTCGCGCTGGAGAGCTTCCGGAGGTTGTCTGAGAGCTTCCCGACGACGGCGGCCCGCGAGCGGACGTTCCACGTGTGGAAGACGGCGAGGGGAATCGCCGTCGTGTAGACGGGGACGTACACCCAGACGAACGTCGACCACACCGGCGACGCGACCATCGCGTCCCACGAGGTGGGCGCCGAGCCGCTGGCGACCGCGAGGCCGAGGAGGACGGCCACGGCGGGCCCCGTCAGCGCGAGGGTGTACAGGGGTCGGTCCCGGAAGAACAGGTGTGGCCGTCTCAGTAGGGCCGCTGTTTTGTGATTCCCCTCGCGCGAGTGTACCCGGTCGAAGAGGCTGTACGAGCCGACGAAGCTCTCGACGAAGCCGAGGTGGACGAGCCCCTCCTTGTGAGCGTCTTTCAGGCGGTCGGTCGCGTCGGCGGGCGCGAGAAAGCCGTCGCCGACCTCGTCCTGTTTGACCGTCGAGACGAGCACGAGGAAGCCGGCGCCGGTGATGGGGATGAGCCCGTAGACGGTGCCGTACAGCATCGCCTGGTCGGCGTTGCCGAGCATCCCCATGATGACCAGGATGATGATGAGCAGCAGGGGGAACAGCGAGAGCGTCATGTACATCTCGCCGAACAGCTCCAGGGTCTCCAGGGTCATCTCCTGTTGCTGTTTCGCCGTCCGCATGTGCTTCTGCTTCTTGTCGTCGAGGAAGCTCTGCATGTCGCCGCCGGAGTTGATGATGGAGAGCATGTCCGTCAGAAACTGCGACAGCTCGTCGCTCGGGGTCTCCATCGCCTGCTCCCTGATGGCGGTCCGGTAGTCGGTGCCGAAGTACTCCGTCTCGTTGACGATGCTCTGGAACTCGTGGGCGACCTCGCCGTACGTGTCCTCGGCCTGGCCCATCGCCTCCAGAATCTCGAGTTGGTTCAGCCCCCCGACGGAGAGGGCGTACATGAACGAGATGGCGTCGACGAGCAGCATGTTTATCTCGCGCTCCCGCGCCGAGGCCCGCGAGTACGGGATGGCGACGAGGGTGCCGAAACCCGTCGCGAAGCCGACGGAGCCGAAGACGACGCCCGCCAGCCCGACGGCGAGGGGCACCTTCACCGCGGTGAGGACGTCGGCCATCGCCTCGCTCGGGAGTTGCGCGCCGAGCGAGAGCATCCCCGGCGGAATCACGCCGAAGGCGAACAGCATCCAGGCGAGCGCCGTGCCCATCGCCCACAGCGCTCCGCCGGCGATGACGCCGATGCCGAGCGCCCGCGCCACGTACAGTTCGACGGTGACCGGCATCCGCGCCTGCGCGAGCTTCTCCCCCACGTCGCCGACGAAGTCGCCGTCGGCGTCGAACAGCAGGCGGAAGAGCGGGTAGAACGCGTCACCGAGCGGGTCGTCGGCGTCGACGCTCCCGCCGCCGGTCTCGAGGCTCATCGGGTGTCCTCGCTCCCGTCTCCGGAGTCCGCTTCGTCGTTCCGGGTGTCGGTCGCCTCGGTGTCAGCCGCGTCGGGGTCGGCCTCCTCGAACTCGCCGAAGCCCCAGTCGTCGGAGTCCTCGGGCGCCTCGGGGCCGTCGGAGTCGACGGACCGGTCGGTGGGCGTCGGCTCGCCGACGGTGTCGCTTCCGTCCTCCTCGACAGCCGCCGCTCCGTCGTCGTCGACGACGACCCGCCCCGTGGAGTCGTCAACGTCGTCGTTCCCGTTCTCGGCCTCCCCCGCGTCGGCGGGAGCCGACCCGACGAACGCCGAACCATCGGCCTCGAAGTCGAGCGAGTCGTCGTCCGGTGGGCCGAACGCCGGACCGCGGCCACTACCGCTCTCCGACTCCGACTCGCCACGCTCGTCAGGGTCGGGGTCGGGGCCGGGACCACCGAACCCATAGTCGCCGGCAGGCACGTCCGCGCCGTCGTCGGGGGTGCTGTCCCCGCCGTCGCCGTCCCCGTCGAGGAACCCGCCGAAGGGGTCCCCGTCTTCGTCCTCGTTTCGGTCGGCGAAGCCGTCGACCGCGGCCTCGCCGTCCGGCCGGTCGTCGCTCTCGTCGCCGTCGGCCGTGCTCTCCGGGGACTCGTCGGTCGGTGGTCCCTCCGGCGGTCGACCCGACGCGGAACTGTCCGTCGGCCCCTCGTCGAGGGCGGGGGTCCGCTCGTCGTCGGCCGGCCCGTCGAGTTCGTCGGGTCTCCTCTCGGGTGCGTCGAGTTGCGGGTCGTCGGGACCCGAGCGGTCGAACCCCTCGCCGGCACCGGGCGTCGCCTCCACGTCCTCGTCGGCTTCGACGCCGGCGAGGGCGTCGGCTACACTGCCGGCGGGGCGGTCGCGGAACTCGGGGAACAGCTCCTCCTCGGCGCGCGCGAGAACCGCCTCGGCCTCCGCGAGTACGTCCTCCGGCGGGTCGGGTCGGGGGACCATCTCCTCCTTCTCGGGGTCGACGTCGATGAGGACGGACTCCATCTCGCGGAGGTCTTCGAGGCTCGTCTCGAGTCCGTCGCGCGCCATCAACGAGACGATGGTCGGCGGGTCGTTGATGAACGCCTGGAGGGTGGCGGCGACCTGTGCGTACGTGTTCAGCCCGTTGACGATGAGGTACGCGATGACGACCTGCCGGCGGAACTGCTCCCCGGCGAGTTCGTCGGCCGACCAGCCGCGGTCGAACATGATCTCGTTGAACGTGTTCGAGTCGCCCATCTTCAGGAACTCGTCAGACTCGGCCTGCCACTGAAACACGTCCTGCACGTTGATTTCGTCGTTCTCGGGGTCGTAGTGGTTGATTTCGGTGAGCGACTTGTTCCGGCGGACCTTCCGGCCCTGCACGCGGGTGGAGGTCTGGATGGAGACGAGGTCGAGCGCCGTGAACATCGTCTTCGAGACGTTGATGGGCTCCGTCGTGAAGCGCTTCAGCACCTCGCCGACGCTGTCTGCGTGGAAGGTGGTGTAGGTAGTGTGGCCCGTGGACATGACCTGGAAGGCGGTGCGTCCCTCCTCGCCGCGAATCTCGCCCATGACGATGTAGTCGGGGCGCTGACGCAGGGCGGCTTCGAGGAGGTCGAACTCGTCGACGTCACCCTTGTCGTCGTCGGAGAAGGAGGGTCGAGTGACGCTGGCAATCCAGTTGCGCTGGGGGAGTTCGACCTCGCGGGTGTCCTCGATGGAGACGATTTTGGCGTTCGAAGGGATGAACAGCGAGACGGCGTTGAGGCTGGTCGTCTTCCCCGACGCCGTGCCGCCCGCGAAGATGAGCGACTTGTCGTTCTCGATGCAGAGCCAGAGGAAGGCCATCTCGTCGAGCGAGAACGTCTTCCAGTTGATGAGGTCGATGGGGGTGAACGGGACGTCCTTGAACTGCCGGATGGTGTAGTTCGTCCCGTGGTCGGACACTTCCTTCCCGAGCGTCAGCTGGGCG
This sequence comes from Halobium salinum, assembly GCF_026586625.1. Lineage (GTDB taxonomy): Archaea > Halobacteriota > Halobacteria > Halobacteriales > Haloferacaceae > Halobium > Halobium salinum. The sequence goes on from NZ_JAODIW010000010.1 coordinate 650,791, forward strand.
CGCGACCCGTCCGGGAGGGTGGCGTCGACCTGCGGCCGGCGCTTCGAGATGCCCTTGCCGGAGCGCTGGGCGAGCTTCACGACGAAGTCGTCCAGTTCGGTGCGCCCGTGGTAGACGTTCGAGATGATCTGCTCGTAGTCGCCGTGGTAGACGAAGACGGGCGAGTCGTACCCGTCACAGGAGACGTCCTCCACGTTGATGTCGTGTTTGATGCCGTCGATGCGCTCGTAGCCGATGAAGTCGCGTTCGAGGTAGTACAGCAGCTTCCGGACCTCGTACTCGGTGAGCGTCTCCGCGTCGTCCTCGAGGACGGCGGGCTCCGGTCGTGCGGCGATGCCCTCGATGTTGCCGTTCTCGACTATCGCCTCCCAGCCGAGCGCTCGAAGGACGCGTGGGCCGAGACCCTCGGCCCCGCCGTCGATGCCGAGTCGGTCCGCGAGCGCGTTGCCGAGGCTCCCCCCGGACTCGCGGCTGTACAGGTCGTATCGGTCGAGCAGGTCGTAGGTTCGGTCCTCGATGACCGTCCGCCGGTGGGCGTCGCCGTCCGGCCCCTCCGTGTCGTCGACGACGGCCTCGTCGTCGTACTTGATGGCGGTCCGGAGCTTCCCGGTGAGGAACTCCCCCAGGTCGGATTCGATTTCGTTGCGGTAGGGCTCGACGAGGTAGTACTTCTTCTCGTTCTCCTTCGTCGAGTGGAACACCACGACGAACGCGTACGGCTCGTTCACCCAGTACCGCTCCACCTCGCGGAAGTGGGTCTTCTTCGCCATCGGCACCGCCTTCTCCAGGTCGTAGCGGTTCGCGATGGTCGTCTGGCCCGCCGCCGTCGAGAAGAACGCGTCCTCGTCGAGTTCCTCGTCGACGTCGACGGTGCGCTCGTCGACTACCTCGTCCAACTCGTCGGCGCGGTCCGCGAGCCGTGAGAGGACGCTCTCGATTCGCTCCGGGTCGAACCCCGACCCGAGCGCCTCCTCCCGGGAGAACGGCTCCTTCTCGCCATCCGCGTCCCGTGGGGCGTCGCCGTCCTCGTCGTAGTAGTACTCGCGCTTGTAGTGTTCCCACAGCCACTCGTCTTTGACGACGGGCGTCGTCTCCGGGTCGCAGAACGACTCGAAGTACTCGGAGAGGGCGTCCGCGTTGCCGCCGCCGACGGCGACTCGCGGTTCGAGGTCGTCGGGGTGGAAGCCGAGGTACTGTCCGGGGTCGAAGTCGACCCGGTCCCAGTCGTCGCCGACGGGTTTGGTCGGCTCGTACTCCTCCTCCTCGTCCCAGCGGTCGCTCCCGGGGACGGCGCGCGGACCGGGGTACAGCTCGTCGGCGACGCTGTCGTAACCGTGTTCCTCGAGGAACTCCCGCCACGTGTACTCGCCGACGCGCGCCACCTCGCGCTCGCTGTCACCACCACTCGTGTCCGTCTCCACCCCGTCCCCCGTGGACTCCGCCGGCTCCTCCGGCTCGGTCCCCTCCCCCGAGTCGGCGTCGTCGGCGATGTCGATAGCCATTGCCACCAGAACGAAGCTCCCATTAAAAAAGTCTTGTCTCGGATTCTCACACGTGAAAATCGGAGATGGAGTCGCCCGAACGGCCGAATTTCGGAGGAAGCGGCCCGCTCGAATACCCCACTGGCAACTCGGCGTCCGTTTATGTCGGTTGAGCGTTGCGATTTGCGGACACCGATGCCGTCATATCGGTGTTCACCGAGTTCGAGTGAGTGAAACGGACGAGACGGGCACGGCGGGATTCGAACCCCAGTCGCTCCGCTCGCTGGCGCTCGCGTCGCTCCCTGCTTCGAATCCCGCGAGAGGTCCTCCGGTCCTCGCTGGCGCGAGGACACTACGGGCACGGCGGGATTCGAACCCCAGTCGCTCCGCTCCCCGGCGCTCGCGTCGTTCCCTGCTTCGAATCCCTCGTGGAACCGTTTTCACGGCTCGCTGTCGCTCGCCGGAAAACGGGCACGGCGGGATTCGAACCCGCGATCGAGAGGTTAGGAACCTCTCGCCCTGTCCGCTAGGCCACGTGCCCCGGCGCGGAGTTCGGCACCGCCGCTAAAAAGGGATGTGTTCCGTGAAAAGTGAGACCCGACGGCGTCGGGCCGGAGAGTGGGTGTCGTCAGTTGTTACGCTCGGTCTCGGTTTCGGCCTCGGTCGTCGACTCCGTCGTCGACGTCGAGCCGGTCGTCGAGTCCGAGTCGAGCGACGTGTCGCCGGAGACGGCCTCCTTCGTGTTCTCCTCCATCTCCTGGAGTTCTTCTTCGATTTCGTTGCGGCCCTTCTGGAACTCACCCATTGCCTGCCCCGTCGAGCGCGCCAGCTTCGGGAGCTTGTTCGCCCCGAACAACAGGACGACGATGAGCAGGATGATGAGCATCTCCGGCCCGCCGGGGATCGCGCCGAACAGCGGGAGTGTACTGAGCATCTCTACCCGTCCCTAACTCTGTGGCAATTATAGGCTTTTTGCTCCCCGCGGCGACACTCCGTCGAGCCGAAACGCCCGCCGAGCCCTATCCGAAGGCGCCCGTATGGCCGACATTGGCGACGAACCCCCCGACTGCATCGCACCAGTCGTCTACGAGGAGGTCGCCCCCGAGACGCTCTCTACGACCCCGGGCGCGGAGGCGCCCGCCATCCTCGTGTCCTCCGCCGGCGCGTTCACCGCCGTCTGCACCGAGGAGCCGTGTCCCTTCGCGTACGCCCCGGGAGTTCGACCCCGGCACGACGGTTCCGTCCCGGTCGTCAGCGACACCAACGGGAGCTACTCGACGACGACGGCGTCGTGACGTTCTTCGCGCGCCCCCGAGGCCTTTTTCTCCGCGGCGCGAGAACCCCGACCATGAGCGAAGAGACGGGCGCCGGCGGCGACGCGGGCGTCGAGGCGGGGGACGTGAGCGGGTTGAACGACGTGGAGGACGGAGCCGACGTCGACGACAGCGGCGGCAGGGAGTACGACCCCGACGCGGACCACGCCTACCCCGACGAGAAGCTGAACGAGGTGTTGCCGGCCATCGTCGAGGACCCCGAAATCTCGACGTATCTCAAGGCACAGAACGTCAACGCGGTGACGAGAAAGGGGTACAACGACCACGGGCCGAAACACATCGAGATCGTCCGGAACCGCGCGCTCCGGCTGTACGACCTCCTGAAGGAGGGCGGTGTCGAGTTCAACGGCGCGAGCGAACAGGGGCTCGACGAGGCCGACGAATCGGTCATCGTCGCGCTCGCGGCGACCATCCACGACATCGGCCACGTCGTCCACCGGGACGAACACGCCTACTACTCCATTCCGCTCGCCGCCGACCTGCTCGACCGGTTTCTCCCGCAGTTCTACGACACCGAGACGCAGGTCCGGGTGAAGGCGGAGGTGCTCCACGCCATCCTCTGTCACCACACCGAGGAGGACCCCCTCACCACCGAGGCCGGCGTCATCCGCGTCGCCGACGCCCTCGACATGGAGCGGGGCCGCTCGCGGATGCCCTACGAGCGCGGCGGGCGCGGCATCAACACCCTCTCCAGTCAGGCGATTCGCAACGTCTCGCTGAAGCCCGGCGACGACAAGCCGGTGCTCGTCGAAATCGAGATGGTGAACGCCGCCGGCGTCTATCAGGTCGACAACCTCCTGAAGGCCAAGCTCCGCAACTCCCGACTGGAGGACGACATCCGCATCGTCGCCGTCAACACCAGGGTCGAAGACCAGCTGGTCGAGCGTATCGAGCTGTAACGGGTCGACGGCTCGGTGCACCGCTCCTCCGGCGTCCCGGCGTTCCGACGCCTCGGACCGGTCGCCTCGTCGCCGGCGGTACCATCGCCGGCCGCGTCCTGCGACTTTCCTGCGCGGGTCGTTCACACGTGGAAAACCGGCGAACCCCTCGTGGAACCGCCCCTTTTCAACGGTGCGTGAGCTACTTCGAATCGAAACGTGTCGAGTTTCACCGGTTCGCTCAGCGTGCTCCGTGACCGCGAGTTCGCCGCCCTCGCCGGGACGGCGTTCGCGAGGAGTCAGGCGTACTCGACCATCCTCATCGCGCTCGCGCTGTACGCCGGGCCGGGACAGTTCGACACCACGGGCACCGTCGAGGGGCTGTTCGGCACCGCCTTCGCCCTCGTCCAGCTTCTCGTCGTACTCCCGCTCGGGCGGAAGATAGACACCGGGGACGCGAAGCGGTACCTTCTCGTCGGCCTGCTGCTGAACGTCCTCGTCTTCGTCGGCTTCGCCTTCGTCGCGAACCCCGTCCACGTCATCCTGATGCGGATGCTCCAGGGGCTCGGCGCCAGTCTGCTCTGGATCACCGGCTCGACGGTCGTCGGCGAAATCAGCCCCGACGACGCCAGCGGGCGGTGGCTCGGCGTCTACAACCAGGTCGGCGCGTTCTCCAGCCTCTTCGGCGACCTCGTCGGCGGCTACCTCCTCTACGCCCACGGGTTCAGTGCGACCTACGCGGTGCTCTCGCTGGTCACCCTCGGCGCGTTCGTGCTCGTCCTGCGCTACCTCCGGGACACCCCCGGCGGGCGGAAAGACCCCGAGGAGGCGACGAGCGTCGAGACGTTCCGCACCCTCCTCGCCCGGCCGATGGTCCGCGCGCTCGTCGCCTTCCGCCTCGCGTTCTCCGTCGGGAAGATGGCGGTCATCATCTTCCTGCCCATCCTCGCTCACACGGAGTTCGGCATCGGCGCGTTCGCCATCGGCTGGATTCTCGCGGGTGGGAAACTCACCAAGACGGTGTTCCAGGGGTACGTCGGCGACCTCACCGACGAGGTCGGTCGGAAACCCCTCTTCGTCGCGGGCGGCGCGCTCCTCTACGGCGTCGGCACGGCGCTCGTCCCGCTCTCGTTCGTCGCGGAGGGCGTCGTCGACCCGATTGCGCTCTCGGTGTACGGCGGCCGGTCGGTCACGCTCGGCGGCGCCTTCTTCGCGCTGTTCGGCGCCTACGGTCTGCTCGGCGTCGCCGACAGCCTCCGACTTCCGGCGAGTATGGCGCTGTTCGTCGAGGAGGGCGAGCGCTTCGACTCGGTGGCTTCGAGCATGTCGCTGCGCTCCATCTCGTGGAAGGTCGGACAGGTGACCGGCCCGGCGCTCATCGGCGTCATCAAGGAGTTCGTCTCGACGACCGCTGCCTTCCTCACCGCGGCGGGGTTCATCGTCGTCGCGACCGGCGTGTTCGTCATCGCGTACACCCGGGCACGGCGGACGACGACGGCGGAGCCGACGCTGGGCGACTGAAGACGGTAGGAACGGACGCGAGAGGAGTGACGCTACTTCGCGGGGGTCACGCCGACACCGGCGGATGTGGTCTCGGTCTCGACCTCGGTCGTCGCCTCGGCGTCGACCGCGTCGGCTTCGGCCTCGTCCACCTCGTCGCCGAGGCGGGCGCCCTCGGCCAGTTCGCGTTCGATTTCGGCGCGGCCCCGTTGGAACTCACCCATCGCCTGACCGCTGGCGCGGGCGAGCTTCGGGAGCTTGTTCGCACCGAACAGCAGGACGACGATGAGGAGGACGATCATCATCTCGGGACCGCTCGGCAGCATGAAGAGAGGGGTGAGAGTCACGAGGGGGAGATACGCGCGCCGACGATATCAAGCTACCAGCCCGCCCGAACCCGGATACATCGGGGTCGTGAAGGGTCTGAAGAGTCGGGCGTCGACCGGCGGCCGGCCACACCGTTAATCACGTCGCGGTCGTACTGCGGCCCGTCATGCCCACGGGAACGCTCCGTGACACCTACGTCGCCGCACTCCAGCACGACCTCGTCGACGTCGACGACGCGGACCTCGTCCTCGGGGTCGTCCGCCGACCCACGGGCTGGTTCTCCGCCGTCGTCGACGAGAACGAGCCCGCGCTCGCGCCGCCCGCAGACCTCCTCGACGACGTGCAGCGCCGGAAGGAGGACCTGAAGCTGGCCGGCCTCTGTGACGAAGGCGCGCACAACGCGGCGTGGGACGAGACCGACTTCGCGGACCGTTATCTGGACTACCTCGACGGCGACCCCGACGCGGCGTCGGCGATGAATCGCGTCCGGGCGTGTCTCGACGCCGGCGAGGAGGTGGTCCTCGTCTGCTTCGAGAACACGGCGAAGAAACGCTGTCACCGGACGTTACTGGCCGAGCGACTCGGCCGGATGGATTGTCACAGGTCCCCGTAGTTTCTCCCCCCCCGCGTGGGGCGAGAATCACTGCGTGGCCACGACACGCCCTATCGGTCGTCCGAGTAACTCCTCGGCGAGGGAAACGAGCGCTTTCACCCGGTACAGCGGGCCAGCACGTCGGCCGCGTCGGCGGCGCCGACCTCGGTCGGCTGTCGCGAATCCGAGAAGGCCACCCGTGCCGACCCGCTCTCGTCGTCCACGTCGACCGCGAGCGGTGCGTCGGGGTCGTCGAGGCCGACCGCACACAGTCCGGAGGAGGCGCTCCGGGAGACGCCCTCGTCGATGGCGTCGTTCTCGACGACCGCGACGCCCTCGCCGCTCCGGTCGAGGTCGGACACCGACACCGCGGTGTCGTCGCCTTCGGCGCGTACCGACACCCGGTCGGTCGAGACGTTCGCCGCGACGGTGCCGTCGTCGGACGCGAACGACAGCGAACCGCCGACGACGCGTGTCGCCCCGTCGAGGGCGCCTGCCGCGCCGTCGGCGACGTCGCCCGCGGGCCGGGAGACGACCCCCGGTGCCACTGCCTCGGCCGACGCACCGACGCCGGTTCCGACCACCAGCGCCCACAGCACGGCCCCGGCGAGGAGCACACGTCGTTGGTCCATGTCGACTCTCCGTTCGGGGCGTTCGTACAAGAGTATAGACCGGCTACTCCGCCGTAGCGGGTGGTTACGTCGAATCTGGGGGAGCCAGCGTCGGGTTCGGGGTCGGCGCGTTCCTCGCGGCCGCTCCCCGTGTGCGGTGTTCGAGAAGTGCGCCGGCCGGGAGTCGAACCCGGATCATTGGCTTGGAAGGCCAAGGTCTTGCCATTAGACCACCAGCGCTCACTACACTCGCTCCGATTCCCACCTCGCTCCGCTCGGTGAGACACCGGCGCTCGGCCTCACCTTCTCCACGACCCGTTAAGGGTGTTACCCTTCGCGTCGGACACGACGCTCATTCGCTTTCACTGACCTGTTTCCGAAATGTATAGAGGTCCACACACCCGCAGTCCCTCGGTTTCTGGGTCCGAACCGGGCGGTTATCACTTTCAATCCGGCGTAGAATTCGGTTTATCCATCGCCTCCTCGTCAGAGCTAAAGAGAAATGTCAATGCACGGGCCACCGGACGACGGGAGACGGGGTGACGGCGGGGGACCGCAGGGGCGCGTCGGCCGACGCGGCACGCTACGGGGGTGGCGGTACACGCGTCCGAACGGCCGCACGAGCCGGGCCGGGACGAGCGACCACATTCGGTGTCCGAACCGCCCGCGAGCGAGCGAGGCCGGTGTCGACGTGGCGGTCGAACACGACGAGCGGCTGGACTGGGAGGCGGAGCGAGGCGACTCCGCGGCGCACGGCGGAGATACGCGACTGATGGTGCCAGCCGTGGAGCGCGTGTTGGGGGTGGTCCCGATGGCGAGTAGGTGGACGAAGTTCCAGACGGACTGTCTACTGGCGGTGGTGGAACTCGAATCCGAGTCGGCGCCGGGGCTCACGGGCCAGGAGGTCGAGCGGCGTCTGGAAGCCGAATACGGGTACGAGGTCGGGCAGGGTCGCCTGTACACGAACCTCGACCGGCTCGCGACCGAACGGTACTGGAGAAGGTTCCGATCACGGGGCGGTCGAACGCACACCGACTGACCGAGGCGGGCCGGCGCTTCCTCCGACAGCGCCAACGGACGTTCGACCGCGCGAACCTCAGCGACGCCACGTCCTGAGTCGCCGGCCGGTGGTACCTGCTCTCGACCGGTGGTCACCGACCCGCCGTGGCGCTCAGTCGTCGCCCTGCCGCGGTGGCACGTGCTCGTGACCGCCGGCCACTCGCGGCGCGACCGCGTCAGTCGTCACTCCCCGCCCGGAACGCCTGCGCCGCCTCGCGGAGCGCCGGTGACAACCCCGGGACGTCGCCGGCGTCGACCTCCCCCTCCGCGCGAATCTGCTCCAGACTCTTCGGGTACGTCCGGAGGTCGTAGTGGATGGCGATGCCGGTGTCGGCCCCCTCACCCATGGCGACCGGAATCTGGTTGTGGCCGGGCGTGAGGTCGCCGACGGCGAACACGCCCTCGACGGAGGTGCGCCCCTTCTCGTCGACGGACACGGTCCCGTCCTCGTTGCGCGCACAGCCGAGCGCGTCGACGAGTTCCGCGTGGTAGTCCGAGCCGTACATCGGGAACCCGCCGCGATACTCGCGGACGGTGCCGTCCTCGAACTCGAAGCTCTCCAGCCAGCCGTCGTCGCCGCGGTTTACGCCCGAAATCTCGGTCTCTATCACGTCGACGGGGTGGGCGCGGAGCTGTTCGTCGGTCTCCTCGCTCCACTCGGGGTCGCCGCCGCGGAGCAGGAGGTCCACCTCGTCGGTGAAGTTGAGCATGATCATCGCGACGTGGGCGGCGCTCTCGCCGGTCCCCATCACGAACACCGGCTCGTCGACGAACATGTAGGCGTCACAGTGGAGACACCAGTGGAGCCCCCGGCCGGTGCGCGGAAGCGGCGGGTCCGGTCGAACGTCGGAGAACCCCATCGCGAGAACGACGCGGTCGACGCGGAAGGTGTTCTCGCCGTCGGTCTCGACGCGGAAGGCCACGTCGCCGTTCTCTGTCCCCCCGCCGTCGCCGCCGCTCTCGACGCGCTCGACTCCGGTGACGCTCCCCCGCTCGAACGTGGCGCCGTAGGACTCGACCTGTTCGCGTGCGGTCTGCAGGAACTCGTTTCCGGAGACCTCCTCGGTGACCCCGATGACGTTGTGCGTGTCGAGCATCATCGCGGCCCGGCCGCCGCCCCGGTCGACGACGACGGTGTCGTGTCCGAGTCGTGTCGTGTACAGTGCGGTGCTCAGTCCGGCGGGACCGCCGCCGACGACTGCGACCTCGTAGGACCGCTCGCCGTCGCTCGTCGCCGCGTCCGTGTCGGTCATCGGGAGAAAATTGCGGCTCTCGTCGGATAAGCGCTTCAGTCTCGGCCCACCACGCCGATTTCCGGACGCCGTCTCGCCGCCGCGGGGTTACCGCTCCTCACCCACGTCACGAAACGCCGCCCGGTAGCCGGTCGCCCCGAACCGGCCGCCGATGGACCGGATGTCGCGTTCGAGCGACTCGAGTCGCGCCGTCACCCGGTCGTATCGGTCGTCGGCCGGTTCGGCTTCGGCACCCCCCTCGGTCGCCTCCATGCTCGCGCGCTCGGAGACGAGTTCGGCGCTCTCCCGGAGTTTCACGTCGTAGGACAGCAGGTCGACCAGCCGGCGGACGGCGCTGTGGAGCTCGTCGTCGGCGGGCGGCGTGACGAGGTACTCGTCGAAGCCACGCTCCGCCACGTCGGTCTCCGGGACGCCCTCGGTGAAGACACCCGCACGCGCGAGGACGTCCCTGTCCTGCATCGCTCGCAGGACGCCCTCGGCCGGCCCGTCCGGCAGCTCGTCGTCGACGAGCGCGACGTCGACCTTCGGGTCGTCGTCGAGCGCCTCGCGCGCGCCGGCGACGGACCCCGCCGTCCGCACGGCGTAGGCAGTACACAGATACGACGCGCAGCGTCTGCCGCGTTCACGGTTCTCGGTCACGATCAGTACGGTTGCTTCGGATTCCATGTTCCCACGTTCCCTGATGACCTGCGGGACTTCCCCCGGGCCACCACCCGGCCCGCGCCGTCAGTCATCGCGTCTGAACATTCCGGGGAACAGAACAGTATTAAATCTACCCATCGCCGTGGTAGCTCCCCGCACGAAACAACCGGAGAGAATCACCGCTGATATTCGGGAGCGAACTTTCTTTGCCCCCGATTGACACCTGCCATCGACACGACCATGGCAACGTTACAGGGACTCGCCGAACTGGTCGCCGGCTCGTTGGGGCTGTTCGCGGCGACGAGCGGCGTCAGTGAGGGCTCCGGTGACACGGCCGGCCCGGGCCGAGGGGCCGAGAGCCGGCCAGACCAGCACGACGAATCGGCCACGAACGCGGCGGCGACGAACGGAGGCTCCTCCGACGCTCCCGGCGCCGACAACGCAGCCAGCACGCCCGGCGCCGCCGACACGCCCGCCAGGCTGTTCGTCGACGACGAGCGGCTGGCCGACGCGATTCCGCTCTGCGTGTTCGCCCTCGGCCCCGACCACGAGGTGAAGGTGTGGAACCGCGAGGCAGAGGCGCTGTGTGGCACCCCCCGGGAGGAGGTGCTCGGGACGACCGAGGTGAGCGTCGCGTTCTACCAGGACGGCCGCCGAGCGATGACGCTCGCGGACAAAGTGGTGGAAGCCCCCGAGACCGCGGAGGCGGAGTACGGCGTCAACCGGAGCGACGACGTCTCCTACACCCGGTACGAGGACACGAGCACGATGCTCGACGCGCGGGGTGAGGAGGTCGAAATCTGGTTCACCGCGACTCCCGTCTACGACGACGACGGGACGTTCCTCGGGGTCGTCGAGATGGTCCAGGACCGAAGCGAGATGGTCGAGAAGCGCCGGGCGGTCGAGTCGCTGGTGGGTGAGGTCAACGGGACGCTGTCCGCCATCGGGGACGGGGAGCTCTCCGCGCGCGCGTCGTACGAGGACACGACCGGTGCGCTCGAACCCGAGTTGCTCGGGGTCATCGACGCGACGAACCGGATGGCCGAGAACCTCGAATCTGTCGTCCGCGAAGTCGAGGGCCGGACCGAGGAGCTCGTCGGGGATATCGAGGAGACGGCGGACGTCGCCGAGGGAATCCGCGAGACCGCCGCGGACCAGCGCGAGGACGTCCGCCAAGTCGTCGACGAGATGGGAACGCTCAGCGCCAACATGGAGGAGGTCGCCGCCAGCGCCCAGGAGGTGTCCTCGGCGGCGAACGAGGCCCGGACGGCGGCCGAGACGGGCCAGGAGGCGGGGACGCGTGCCAGCACGGCCACCGAGGAGTTGGAGCGGACGGGCGAGAACCTCGTCGAGCAGATATCCGAGCTCGAATCGCACATCGAGAGCATCGTCGACGTGGTAGACGTCATCGCCGACGTGGCCGACCAGACGAACCTGCTCGCGCTCAACGCCAACATCGAGGCCGCCCGCGTCGGCGCCGACGGCTCCGGTTTCGAGGTCGTCGCCGACGAGGTGAAGGGCCTCGCAGAGGAGACTCGCACGCACACGGAGGAGATAACCCAACGCATCGAACGGGTCCAGTCCCAGACCGAGACGACTGTCGACGCCGTCGGGGACTCGAACGAGCGGATTCACGAGGCGAGCACGCAGATCGGCGAGGCGCTGACCTCGCTCTCCGAAATCGCCGATGCGGTCGACGAGGCGGCCCACGGCATCGAGGAGGTCGCGAGCGCCAACGACGAGCAGGCGGCGACCGTCGAGGAGGTCACCTCGCTGGCCGAGACCGTCGAGGAGAGCGCCGAAGCCGTGGAGCGGAGCGTCGGTCAGGTCGCGGACACCACCAAGTCACAGGAGGAGACGGTCGTCGAACTCGCGGCGCAGGTGCACGAGCTGTCGAACGACGAGTGAGCGGGCCTCGGCGACCGCCGGACGAGAGTCCCGCCGTACTCCGACGAACGAAGAGGTTTTCCCGCTCGTCCCCGCAGTAGGTCTCAACATACCATTCCGATGCCAGACGTAGTCAAAACCGGAGTCGACGGCCTCGACTCCATCCTCAACGGCGGAATCGTCCGGGACGCGACCGTCCTCGTCAGTGGGAACCCCGGGACGGGTAAGAGCATCTTCGGCATCCAGTACCTCTACGAGGGGGTGACGGAGTTCGACGAACGCGGGGTGTACATCTCCTTCGAGGAGAACGCGGAGGACATCCGACAGGCCGCCGAGTCGGTCGGCTTCGACCGGTGGGAGGAACTCGTCGAGTCCGGCGACATCAAGGTGTACGACAAGCGCCGGATGCTTCGCGAGCAGGACTTCACCTCCGCGGTCGACGGACTCCTCGAGGACTTCTCGAGCGACGAGTACGACCGCCTCGTGCTCGACTCGCTCACGATGTTCCAACTGTTCTTCGACGACGAGCGCGAGAAGCGCACCTACTTGCTGAAGTTCTCCGACGTGCTCAAACAGTACGGGCTCACCTCGCTTCTCATCAACGAGCAGGGTGCCATGTTCCCCGAGACCGAAATCGGCCTCGAGAACTTCCTCACCGACGGGAACATCTACTTCATCCAGACGCCGACGGACTCGGGTGTGAACCGGTACATATGGGTGGCGAAGATGCGAAAACAGGACATCAACACGGACATCTTCCCGCTCGAAATCGGCGAGGGCGGCATCACCGTCTACGAGCAGGCGGGCGGGTTCTCGATGATGGGGAAGAACGAGTCGCCGTTCTGACCCCGCGGCCGGCTTACCCTTGGCCTTCGGAGATAGTGCGCCACACCTCGTCGAGTTTGTTCTTGACCTCCGAACGCTCCTCCAGTTCGACGTCGAGCCCCTCGTCGAAGGTGACGTGCACCGCTTCGACGTTCCGTCGGTACACCTTGATTCGGCGGTGCTCGTCGGAGAGCGGCCGGTCGTGGAGTTCGAGCAGGTCGCTCTCGGTGAGCTCGTTGATGCGCCGATAGCAGGTCGCGATCGGCACGTCGAGTTGGTCGCTCAGTTCCTGTGCCGACTTCGGGTCGGATGCGGCGCTGAGGATATCGGCGTTGTATTTATTACCGAGGACTTGGATGATGTCGTCCGCCCTCATCGATATCGGAAGTGATGCTGAGAGACAGATAAGCGTGTCGAACAGGAAACCGGGACTGCGTGGTGCTTCCGGAGGCTCCCGCTACCGGGGCGACACTGATTATCAAGGAGAATATTTGGGGACGTATCTTTATCTGTGGCGGGATGGCACCTGAAACGAGAGGATGCAAGTCATCGAGAGTCTCTATCTGGCCACCAGCGCCACACTCGTCCTCGCGGGGCTGACGATGGTGGGGCTGGCGGTCAGAGCGTACGTGCAGACCGGTCGGCAGGCGATGGTCCACCTGTCGGTTGGGTTCGCCCTCGTCGTCGCGGCCGCGGTGACGACCACGATTAGCGCCTTCGCGAACGACTTCACGGGTGTGAAGTCCATTCTGTTGATCAACAGCGGGTTCACGACGTTCGGCTACGTCTTCGTCGTCTACAGTCTCGTCTCGTACGAGTAGCGCTCGGGCGGGTCTCGGGCGTTCGTTTTGCCGACCGGATTCGTCGACGCCTCCGCGTTTACTCCCCCGATTCGCACTGCGGTTGCTGTCGGTGTTCTCGCAATTTTGCTCTCTACGCACGCGCGTTCCAGTCCCCATCGAGTTTCGCTGTCGGGCTTTCGTCGGGTTCCCCATCGGTGCGAGCTGCGCGTCGGCCCGTCGGAGCGTATCGAGGGGGTGGATACTCTCGGGAGGTGGCCCGTCCGCACGGCGAGGCCCGTCGGCGTACCGGCGGGACCATCGGGTCACCTCGTCGACGCCGCTGTACCGTCGCATCCCCGCCCGATACACGGTTTATCAATTCGAATATTTTGATACTCACCTTTATCAATAAGTCGCGAAACTGATTGGATAGAGTCTGACGGTGATGACGCTGCGGTCGAGCCTCAGACGGGAAGGAAACCATATGTTCGAATTCATTACGGACGACGAAGACCGCGGGCAGGTCGGTATCGGGACACTCATCGTGTTCATCGCGATGGTCCTGGTCGCCGCAATCGCCGCCGGTGTGCTCATCAACACCGCCGGCTTCCTGCAGACCAAATCCGAAGAGACTGGCGAACAGAGCAGTGCGCAGGTGACGGACCGCCTGCAGCCGATCGCGAAGACGGGTCAGGTCGACTCGTCGGACGGTTCCGTCCACCAGATCGACCTCGTGCTCCAGAAGTCGCCGGGCGCGTCCGACATTGACCTCTCGACAACGACCATCGAGTTCCAGGGTCCTGACGGTGTTAAGCGAGCTTCGCTTGACGGTATCGACTTTACTGACTCGGCAGTGAGCCTTCAGGACGACGACACCTCCATCACGGCTTCGAGTGTCCTCAACAGTGGTGAGGACCGTGTCATCGTTTCCATTGACCTGACTGATGGTGGCCTCTTTGGCAACGGTCAGGATCTCAGCCTTCCCGAGGGCGGAGAGGCACAGATCAAACTCAACACGGAAAGCGGTTCGACGACCGTCATCCGCATCAAGGTCCCCGAGTCCACGACCGGCGACAGCGTCGTCTCGGTCTAAACTCGCGAACCAACCACGTTCGACTACGCGGCCCTATTTTTCAGTACACTACACCCGACAGCGACAGCCGTCGCCGGCCGGGGACGTTCACGCGGTCGTGTTTAGTTTGGAGAATTGAACCAGGCAGCGAACGCTTGGAGCCAGTTTTCAGCGGTTTCAGG
>NZ_JAODIW010000011.1 GCF_026586625.1 Halobium salinum
ACGGCAGGCTAGTTCGAGGCCGCGTAGCCCGTTCTAGGCTCCGAGGGCGGGAGAGCGGAGGCGTGGCCCGCGAGCGGAGCGAGCGGGCGAGCGGCCGGCGCCAACGGCCGCGAGAGCGCCGGAGCCGCCGGAAGCGGGCGCCTGCGCCCGACCCGGAAGCCCGCCCGCATGAGGGAGTCCCGACCGGGACGACCGAGAACGAGAGGCGGGGCGGGGCGGTCGGGTTCGAGGTCGCGCTAGCGGTCGGTGCGGACTGCTGTGGAGCGCTCGGTTGTCACGAGACGGACGAACTCTTTCTCGTCGAGCGGGACGGCGAGCAGCGGGTTCTCTGTGACGACCACGCCCGGCGGTGGTCAGCATGAGCGGAACTGACCCTCAGCAGAAAACACGATTGTCCTCCGAACAAGCAGGGTTGTTCTCTACCGACGAGTTCGGCGAGCAGATCGGTCGGCGGGCGTACCATCTCATGACCCAATTCTACGGTGGACTCACCGCAGCCACTGGGGACGCCGACAGTCCGGAGAACCCCCCTTCACTCGCTACTTGCGAACGTTCTCCCACGTCGGTAGGACCTGCCGACTCAGGCGTTCTATCGCCCGAACAGGGTTTGACGGAAATCGAAGCGCAGGCGCTCCCGTTCGTGTTCCGCCTCGGCGTCGAGGAGGTGGGCCGCGCGGTCCGGGTCGTCGCAGGCGGTGGTGACCGACTCACCGCCATCTACGAGGTGATGGGGCGTTCGGACGAGCGGGTCGAGAAGGTCCTCGCTCTCCTGGAGCGCGACGAGGTGAGTCACGCGCTCCGACTCGCGACCTGCGGGCGCCGCTCGGTACAGCTGGAGTGCCCGGAGGATGCGGGCGGCTGTGGGTGGGACGAGAA
>NZ_JAODIW010000012.1 GCF_026586625.1 Halobium salinum
AGCCCCCTTGCGAAGCCCAGATTCGACACTCGTTGCGAGTGCCTCATCCGGACCTCACTCGGGTGCTTTGACGGGCGGTGTGTGCAAGGAGCAGGGACGTATTCACCGCGCCCTTCTGAGACGCGATTACTACCGAATCCAGCTTCATGAGGGCGAGTTTCAGCCCTCAATCCGAACTACGACCAGGTTTCTGAGATTACCGTCCTCTTTCGAGGTAGGAACCCATTGTCCTGACCATTGTAGCCCGCGTGTAGCCCAGCACATTCGGGGCATACTGACCTACCGTTGCCCATTCCTTCCTCCGTGTTGGCCACGGCAGTCTCCCTAATGTACCCATCACCAGTATGGCATGCTGGCAATTAGGGATGTGGGTCTCGCTCGTTGCCTGACTTAACAGGACGCCTCACGGTACGAGCTGACGGCGGCCATGCACCTCCTCTCTGTAGCTCGTGACTAGGTCATCAACCTGACCGTCATTACTACAGTCGATGCTGGTGAGATGTCCGGCGTTGAGTCCAATTAAACCGCAGGCTCCTCCGGTTGTAGTGCTCCCCCGCCAATTCCTTTAAGTTTCATCCTTGCGGACGTACTTCCCAGGCGGCCAGTTTAGCGGCTTCCCTACGGCGCATCACCCACTCGTAGTGGGTGACACACCTAACTGGCATCGTTTACGGCTCGGACTACCCGGGTATCTAATCCGGTTCGAGACCCGAGCTTTCGTCCCTCACTGTCGGATTCGTCTTCCCGAGGTGCTTTCGCCATCGGCGGTCCGTCCAGGATTACGGGATTTCACTCCTACCCCGGACGTACCCCTCGGGTCTTCCGATCCCAAGCCTCGTGGTATCCGCCGGACGCCCACCTGTTGAGCAGGTGGATTTCCCGACGGACCAACGAGGCCAGCTACGGACGCTTTAGGCCCAATAAAATCGGTCATCACTCGAGCTGCCGGTATTACCGCGGCGGCTGGCACCGGTCTTGCCCAGCTCTTATTCTGTAACCACCTTACGGTTACGAAAAGCGAGGGCTAGTATGCCCTCGCACTCGGGGTCCCCTTATCGCACTTCCGTGCAGTGTAAAGGTTTCGCGCCTGCTGCGCCCCGTAGGGCCCGGAATCTTGTCTCAGATTCCGTCTCCGGGCTCTTGCTCTCACAACCCGTACCGATTATCGGCACGGTGGGCCGTTACCCCACCGTCTACCTAATC
>NZ_JAODIW010000013.1 GCF_026586625.1 Halobium salinum
CGACGGTAACGACGGTAACACCGGTGCCCCGAGTAACGGCGGCGGTGGTGGCGGTGGAGGCCAGGGCGGCAACGGCGCTCCCTCCGTCCACGTCGATGTCAAGGGCGAGTCCGACGGTAGTGTGACCGCACAGGTCCGCAACGGCAGACAAGGTGTGACCCCGTGGGTCAACATCCCGGACAAGCAGGCCAAGCGCGTCTCTGGTGTCACGTTCGAGCGACTCGAAGTCACGCTCGGATCCAGCGACCAGCACTTCAACCTCAACGTCAACACTGGCGCTGAGCGTCCGTCCTCCGTGTCCCACGACCCCGCTGACACGCACGTTAAGGGGTACCTCGAGGTCAACAAGGACGGCATCACGAACAAGAACATCCGTGAGGCGACCATCCGCTTCGGTCTCTCACCCGACCAGCTCAGCGAGCACAGCTCGCCCGAGAACGTTGTCCTCTACCGTTACCACAACGGTGAGTGGCAGTCTCTCGACACCAAGCTGGTTGAAGAGGAAGATGGCGAGTACGTCTTCGCGGCGAAGTCGCCTGGCTTCTCGGTGTTCGCCATCGGTGAGAAGCAGCCCGACATGAGCATCTCCAATGTGCAGCTCTCGGGTGATTCCGTGTCTGCTGGCGACTCCGTCGATGTCACCGCTACGGTGTCCAATGACGGCAGCGGTCAGGGAACCTACACCGCGACGCTCACCGTTGACGGCAACACGGTTGAGACCAAGGATGTCACCGTCGGTGCCGGCGAGTCGAAGGAAGTCTCCTTCAGCTACACGCCGACGGACGCAGGCGAGCACGAGGTCTCTATTGGCGACGAATCGGCAGGTACGCTCTCCGTGACGGAGGACGGAACCACCGACGAATCGGCCGATGAAGACGACACGACGCCTGTCGACTCCGACGACGATAGCGACAACAACGATGACGATGGAACGCCCGTTCTGGCGATCACGATGGGCCTCCTCGTCCTCCTCTGCGCTATCGGTGGTGCGCTCTATTACTTCCGCGAGGAAGTCCAGCAGCAGCTCCAGGCGTAGATTCCGATCTACGACCCATTTTTTGAGTCGCGTTGAAAAGTCCCAGCGTAGCTCAGATCAATCAGATTGCGTTATTCGCGTGTCGCTCTCCGTCGAACTTGACTCCCGTGTTCGAGTCCGGTTCTCCCCTTTCAGGTAGTAGTACATCGCGAGCGTGATAACAGGCGTGACTACCATCCAGAGGACGTACTCGAACCACATCTCCCCGAAGAAGTCGATATGGAGCTGGATCGTGCCGCCCTGTTTGAATGCTACCCACCAGACAAGGTAGGTGAACACGCTCATCCCGAACATCGAGAAGATACCGAGTACCTCGATGAGTTCTTTCAGAGTGGCTTTCGAGATTAGCGTCATTGGACGTGGTGGAGAGCTTCTGGGAGCTGACGCTGCTGACCTGAACCCACACCATCTCTATATAATCTCGGCTGGTTCCGGGCTATCTGGCCATTCACGAGTATCTATGACGGCTGAATTCGGTATTGTTCTGGTCAACTTATTCATGTAGGTCGAAATTTCTCCTGAAATCTTCTCTCGCTGGCGACGGAGTAGTAGCAAGCGGGAACGATTGGATGGGAGTCGTAGCTCTCTAAGCAGCTCTCCGCCTTCTTCGGCCTCAGAGACTAGTGGTCTATCGAAACAACAACTGAGGTGTGAGGATGTAGTAGCTTGCCTCTATTAGCAAGAATCAGCTGTAAGGGCCGCTTAGGTCAACGGTTTTCTCTTTTTAGAGTGTGGGTCGTCCGATAGGCAGACGGCTTTGGCCGAGTCTTAACCAACGAGCTGCATCCTCGCAGCCAATTGGTCTTTTCAGGTCACAACGAGACACCCACGATAGTCCAGCCACGCCGCCGAATCTGGCCGGTTAGGCGACTGAACGCGGTGTCGTATTCCAGCTGAAAAGACCAAAAATTGTTGGTTATACGGCCGGCTCAACACTAGGGAAAAGAGGCTTCTCTGACCGACCACTTGGGTAGGACTGCTACACTCCCAGACAATTAACGCTCGTTCGACAAGCCCAGAGAAGAATCGGAACTATCGGAATCGACCCGCTTCCGTTTATCTTCCAGCACGAACAACAGGTCCGGTAGCGATGATTACCGATGCTCGCGTCCTGCAACCCGAATTCATCCCGCAGGAAGTTGAGCACCGCAATGCAGAGGTTAACCACCTCTCCAACACTCTCAAGCCCATCATGGACGGCCACCCTGGGGAAACATCACTACTCCTTGGACCGTCCGGCGCCGGGAAGACCTGTATCGCGCAATTCACCCTCGAACGGTTGCGCGAGAACGTCCTCGACATCGACACTCAGTACATCAACTGCTGGCAGGACTACACGCGATTCCGCGTTCTCCATCGTGTCCTCGACGGCATCGGGCAGACGGTCGACATCCACCGGCGCTCCACACCGAAGGGCGAGCTCCTCGAGCGACTCCAGAGCTACGACGGGCCACATTACGTTGTCATCCTCGACGAGGTCGACCAGCTCGAAGACAAGAGCGTCCTCTACGATCTCTATCGAACCCGGGGCATCACGATGGTCCTTATCGCCAACCGGGAGGAGGAACTCTTTGCCACTCTCGACGAACGACTCACGAGTCGGCTCCACAGCTGCGTCCGCATACAATTCGAGAAGTACCATCTCGACGAACTGGTCTCCATTCTAGCACCGTCTAGATAAGGGTGAGCAGGTCGAAGAGTTAGTGTTCAATGCTACTCTCAGACCTGCTCAATGAGAGTTTAGACACAGCTACGCTTGAATATTGACAGCGAGAGCGGACGGCGACGCCCGTCAGGGCGTTCGCCGTCCGCCTCCACGCTGCCGGTCTCTCGCTCAGGGAGACGGAAGCGATTCTGCACTTGATCGGCGTAGATCGCTCGTTTCAGGCAATCTTCCAGTGGGTTCACCGACTATCCGACAGCGTTTCTGACCCGGCTTCGGCGAAGCCGAAGCGGGTCGCAGTCGACGAGACCGCTGTCAAAATCAATGGCGAGTGGTCTTGGTTGTACGCTGCAATAGACCTCGACACGAAATTACTCCTCGACGTACAGCTGTTCAAACGACACGGGACCGATCCGGCGGCTGCGTTTCTTCACGGTGTCGCTGAGAAACACGATTGCGAGGACACGGTGTTTCTGGTCAATCAGTTCGGGTATCGGACTGACCTCTCTCGATTAGGATTGAGCGGTCGGGTCGACTACACCGACCGAAACCATATCGAAAAGTGATTTCACACTCTCAAGATGCGAGTCGACCGCTTTCATAATTCGTGGGTGGGCAGTCGGCTGAGCGTTCGCCAGTGGCTTGCGCTGTTCGTTCACTACTATAATTTCCAGCGACCACATCTAGCGCTCGACGGACGAACGCCAGTTGAGGAGGTTAACTAGACAGTGCCGGATTCGGGATGATGTCAGCGATGGTGGTCTATCCTCCGAATATGTGCACAGCAACACTGCTTAACACCATCTATAACGCGTTGAGCGTACCAATCCCGAGCGTTGGACGCCCCAAGGACACGGACATTTGGCGAACTTCAATACTCTATAAACGCTATTTTCTGGTAGTTCGGACGTGATTTCCGCCGGAATCGTCTCTAGAGAACTAGGTTCTAGATATGAGAGATTAGAGTCGTCCCCTGAGCGGCGGGGGTAGGGCCGATTTTTCGGACGGTCGGCACGGTCACGCGACAGTAGACGCCGAAAGACGGAAACACGATTATCGGGCGTATGATGGCGCGTATAGCTCGTCGAGTGAGAGAACTCTCACTCACTCGCTAGAAATTTGTAGCCCATTCCAATTGTTCATCCCATACTAATAAGTCTTGCTGTATCTCAATGGAGATGAAGCTAGCTCCATCGAGCGGATATGGAACTGTACCGTCCAGAGATGGCGTGAAGAGCCCGATACCAACGAAATCAGGTTTCCTACGGGCGTCCGAGAATCGTGTCTTTCTCCTCACCGGACCACTGACGCTCGTAATCTCTCTCATCTAAAACGCCAATTTTCAGGAAAGATTCCAGACTTTCACGTATCCGAGACTGCTGCTAACGGTACTTATAGAGTTTTGAGAATCGGTGTATTCAGGAGTCTCATGACGTGTGTATACCACAGAATCGATACTCCTAGCGTATTGTAGGTAGCGTTAACGACGTTTCGTGAGCGGGTTCTCGCAGGTGTTCGGGGTGGTTGGTGCGTCCGGATCACATTCTCCCTCTAATCTCTCAAATCTATAACGGGGGTTTCGAGGAGTGTTTCTGACAGAAGACGCCGTGACACGTCCGGAAACCGTGCTTATAGAACTCTGCGGAGTGGTGTTTCGCGGGGTGTAAGACAGTATTTTCGCTGACGTTGGTGTGTTCATGAGTGTGTTAACGCCAGTTTCTGTTGCGGAGATGGATTTAAGTGGAATCGACAAGAACTTGAGACCGAAGATGTCTGCGGGTTCGCCACGGGGACTGGACATCCCTGAGACCTTGACAGCGAGCGCATCGCTCAACAAGCACGAGGACCTGCGCGAGTACCACGCGTGGGCGAAAGAGTATACGGACTGTTCCTCGAGTTCTGACGTGGTTCGTCGCGCGTACCAGTACGCGATACAGAACGACACGGAGTTCCGTGCGTTCTTGGCAGAGCACGCGGACGCGGAAGCTGGGGATGGCGCAATGGGATTGGACACGAAGGACAAGTACCTGCCAGCGGTTGACGGGCCGGGAGAGCTGGACACGACAGACCCGGACGTGCTGACTGTTGCGGGTGGGAAGTCAGCGGTCGACCTATCCGATCCGGATAGCATCGTGCACGACTGGGAGTCTGATACGCGGGTCCCAATCATGCCGCGCGACCTCGCGGGCCGGAACTGGGAGAAGAACGTCGCGTCGAAAATCAAACCGACGAAGGATGGGTCACTCCCGGGTCGTATTGGCGTATATCGGCGGGCGACAGAAGGTGTGGATCTGCTGAAGTCCGGGTTCACGAAACAGGATTGGCGCGAGCAGATGTCGCTGTACGGCGGCGTGTCGAAGGGATCGTTGTCGAAGGTGTTCGAGTTGCTTGTGTCGAAGAACACGATTCTCCCGCACCCGTCGATGGGTGAGGCGGCGTTGACGGAGAGCGCGTTGCAGGAAGCGCGTCGCGAGATTGCTGGCGTGGAACCAGGAGAGAAGTTGTCGCCGGAAGACGAAAAGCGGATTCCAGATTCGTGGGAGGAAGTGCTGCCGTTGTATCACAAGTTCGCTCGGGATCAGTACTATTCCTACGAGTCCGAGTTCCTGGACCGTTCCATCAAAGCGTTCGGGTTGGCGCTGGCGTCTATCGCGGCGAAGAATGAGGGTTACTCGGGTGACGCTATCAAGTCGGTTAACGGGGAGGAGCAAGCGGTTGCGTGGCGTGTCGCGGCGCAGAAGATAAACATGTACGTTGCAGGGAAGCTCCCAGAATGGAGGGAGTACAGTCTCGGCGATGAGTTCGACGGCGGCACGCTATACGCGGAGTTCTTCGAGTTGGTTGACCGGGCCGAAGGATTCGGTTGGGACGTGGATAAGGACTCGGCGGAGTATCAGACATTCGTTGCGGACGCGTTGAAGTTCCAGCGGAAAGCGTACGACCTCGTAGGTGCTGTTGGTGGCGCTGACGCAGGTAATGCTCAGTCGGAGTCGAGTGTGAGGGAGGACGAAGGGATGTCCGTGTCTGAGGCGCTGAACGTGCTCGGGGTCGAGGGTGGTGACGGTCTGACTACCGAGGATGTCATGGACCGGTTCCGTGAGGTAGCGTTCGATCATCCGGACCTGCAAGACGGGTGGATGGACATGGGAGACCGTGTTGAAGCTCGTGACACGCTTCTTGAGGAGTTGGAGTCTGACAGGTCTGTCGATGTTGAGGGTGGAGGGTCCGGTGGCGCGGAACAATCTAGTAATCAATCATATAAACCTAATGTCGCTACAGAGATGAGTGAGAGACGACAACAAGGACTGTCTCAACTCCGGAAAATGGAGTCGAAAGCGGATGCCCGCGACACCGCGCTCCCGAGTGCTGACGACGTCGATGGATTCGCGGAGTCTCTGCATGAGTGGCAAGAGCGTGTCGGGAATGCTCTTGGTAGCGCGGCAATCACAGACAAGTACGTAGAGGACGTGGAACGCGGGTTCTCGCCGTTCGACACGGACTCGATGGAGTCGCTGGAGGAGTGGGTGGAGGAGTGGACGCTTCGGTTCGATGCGGAGATGCTTCCGGGGCAGGAATACTCTCCGGAAGTGTATCATGGACATGTGGATGCGGACTCGGTTCAAGAGGAGTTACCGCATCTTGATCGTGTCCGTCGCGCGAGTCTGCAACCGGTGGAGTCGGTGCGCGACGTGTACGTGATGTCAGAAGACGGCGGCAGGGTATTGGTGGGGAAGGAGTCGGTCAAAGAGTTCGAGCAGCGGGTTCGGGCGGCTATCGAGAACCATCCGAAGATGTCTCCGGAGGTGTCGAGATTCTCTCGTGACTGGAGTCCGTCGAATGACCCGACTACTTTCGACAGGGAGGGGCCGGCGCGGGAGAAGCTGGGTTTGGTTCCTGATGGACGGTTCGGGAAGGCGCAGTATTACGAGTCGGTGAAGGAGGGTCTTCCGGGTCTCGACGACTCAGATGGTGACGAAGATGACTTGACGTTCGGTGCTCAGTAGCCGCTCCCCACTACAGCGGGATTAGTCCTTTTCGTGGCGTGGTCAGGTGGTTCTGTTTCTAGAATGATGAAATCCGGGAAAATAGGGGTGTTTCGCGGGCGGCGTCGTCTTCGGTCTCGTGCTCGGGTGCGCGACGGTTCTCGTGTTGAGTGGGA
Source organism: Halobium salinum (assembly GCF_026586625.1). Classification (GTDB taxonomy): domain Archaea; phylum Halobacteriota; class Halobacteria; order Halobacteriales; family Haloferacaceae; genus Halobium; species Halobium salinum. The sequence continues at coordinate 6,859 of NZ_JAODIW010000013.1, forward strand.
CACTCTCGTTTCCGGTTTAGCGATCTCCATTTTGTGTTCAGGGGTTTGCTGGTTGATGAGGCTGCGGATGTATTCTCAGCGGCGGTGTTCGGTGTTCTCTCCGGTGTTTGTGTTCGGGTCCGTGCTCATGGATGTAGTCTGTAGTGGGAGCGGGCTAGTATGTGATAGGCTTCGAGAGGGCGGTTCTACCATAACAACCCTATAGGCATTAACGTTTAAGTGGGTGGCGTTAGGCCCGTTGGGTTTAACCGAGATTCGGACACGGACTCGATAATGGCAGACCAGACAGAAGTCGAAATCGAAGTCCAGAAGCAGAGAAACGGCGAACTGTACGCAAAACTGTACCAACTCGTGGACACAGAGCAGGACTCCGAGAAATACCCCGTCAACTGGACCCCGGCGAAGCGAGAATCCGTGGGACAAGGCTCCTACGCGTTCAAGGTCGTTGACGAGGGCGCGGCAGACGACCTCCAGGGCGACATCCCGAACACGGACGGCACGCCCGTCGTGTACGTCGGCGACAATCTCGGCAAGCACTACTGGGACGGCGACGGCGCTCACGACCTCCCCGAGCTCCTCGTTGCCGAACTCGAAGACATGGGTTATTCCGTGCTCGCGAACGTTGACGGCGGGTGGGCGGACTGGGGCGGACGCCCGGAATTCTCCGACTCGTACCTGGACGTGACGGACGCGGAGGTGGTTCGATGACGCTGAAGTGGGATGGATTGATCCGGATGGGGGACGCGGTTACTGACGAATACAAGACGTACGCAACATTATCGGCGAGAACTCTGGTGTTGAAACGGTCGGAGCTCTCGAACTGACCCTACTCGACGAGCGCGACCTCGACAGGTACGAGTCGGATGACGGGAGTCTAATCGTCGGTCTGATGGAAAACGACGTGTACGCGGCGGTTAAGGACGCGTTCACTCCGAGCGACGAGTGGGAGGTGATGGCGTGGGAGCTTTCCGGGAGGTCGACGTTGACGATTCGGGAGACACGGGAGACGGAGGACCTCATCGAATTGTAACCGCGTCGAAACTGGTCGGTTCGCGTCCGTACTTCCCTGTTGTTTCTTCTAGGCTTGTTTTCGATGGAGAGACGGTGTCTCGCCGGGTTTCTGTTTCGCCGTACATGGCTCACTACTAAACAGATTCGTGCGTATCGGGTAGCCATGCCGGACACGGACGCGAACGATGCGAACGGTATGGGGCCGGATGCGAGGCAGGAAGCGTTCTTCGCGGAGCACTACGCCCGATTCAGGAACTACACGGACGAATCGTTATGGGTCGCTGTCCGCGACCTCTCGCTCCAGGAGCGCGAGCACGCCGCGAACCTCCCCGGCGCTCATCCCGAGTATGCCGCGCAGAATGGGTGGCCGGAAGAGGCTGGGAAGTGGCACGACACGCGGATGCGTCTCGTGTTGGTCGCGACGATGCTCGGGGCGCGGGAAGGATGCTTACAGTATATGCCGTTCTTCGGTGAATCATGATTGAGGATTTGGATCAGGACGCGCTCTCCGTCGTGATGGCGCTTGTCGGAGCTCCTGATGAACGTCTCACGGAAGCGGAGTTGGTTGCGTTGAATCCGAGGAAGGGAGAGGAGCGTGTCCGCGAAGTGCTTGACGAACTGGAGTCGGAAGGGTACGTTGAGGAGCGTTCGTCGGGGGAGTGGGTGTTTACCGAGCACGGACGAGAGGTTTGGGGGTGGGTGTGGAACGGTCAGCCGACGTTGCAGGAGATGCATGAGTCGGCGGCTGAGGATTTGGATTTCGAGTGATATACACTTGCGACACGGTGTGCCTCTCAACTCGCGACATGGAATGTGTTTCGCATTCGGGTTATTTCGTGATTGGGCGTGTTAGTCCCGTTCTGGTTTGTTTCCGAGGGGATACACTTGCGAGACGGTGTCTTCGGAGTGTGCTTCGGATAATCTTGAGTCCGTAAGGAGTAGTTGTCTGGTCGGGCATGGATTCGGTATCTTCGATTCGATTCGTTTTCTCGACAGTAGCGTACTGGCGCTTCCACGCTTCCTCCGGGAACAACCCGTTCTGGTCGAACAGGACCCGCGCCTCCGAGGTAATCTCGAAGAACTGGTATGGGTAACCTCGGACACGGTTCCCTGTCTCGAACTCGCGGACCCTGACCACGCCGACATCTTCCAGCATCTTCAGGTGACGACGAATCGAACCCTCCTCAACAGAGGGCTCATGTAGTCTAGCTCCTCGACGGTGGGTGTTCCTTTCGGATTCCCAACGATGTCGGCGAGGATGTCCGCACGGTTCTTATCGACAACACGCTGGAGAGCACGCCACGTATCGAACTCCGGCTGCTCGCCGTCATCGTTGTCCGGGTCCGGCCCCATATCTTGCGAGTCGGTCTCCCCGGGGGTAGGATTTCTGGTGTTTCGCCCGTGTCCCGGGTGGGCGGACACGATACTTTATTTGGTGGTTATTCACATACCTTGTTTGGTAGTCGGTATTATGGTGTGGTGGCACGGACGCGGACGCGAGATATGGGGGAGGGTGGAGGTATCTACCCTGTAATCGAATGGTCGTTCGATTACAGGATGTAAACGAACACCCACCATATATAAGAGACGTTGGTTGTAAGCTGTAACCGAAAAAATGCCTGAAAAACAGTCAATCGCTGCATACGTTCGGCGGTCGACAGAGGACCAGGAAGACAAACATCAGCTCTCCGACATCGAAAACTGGCTCCAATACGAGGACATCCCACTCTCTGATGTGACCTTCTACCGCGAACAAGCATCCGGCGCGAAGCGCGACCGAGAGAAACTAACCCAGCTCGTCGATGACATTCAATCCGGCGAACACGATGCCGTCGTAGTGTGGGAAGTCTCCCGGATCGCTCGCCACGGACTCGCCGCGCAAGAGTTTTTCACCGCTTGCGAAGAGAACGGTGTTGTTATTCACGTTACGAATGGGAGTGTCAGACGAATCGAACCCGAAGGGCAAGGCCGAATGGTTGCCGGCATCATCGCTGAGGTCGCCGCCGAAGAACGTCGTAACCTGATCCGACGAACCAAATCTGGACTTCGGAACGCTCGTGCCGATGGGAAGTGGGTTGGACAGGTCCCGGTCGGGTTTGTGACCGATGACGGGTACCTCATCCCGAATCTAAATCCGGACCATGAAGACGGAGAGACAGGGTTCCTCGACGTAGTGAACGCCCTGGAGAGCATTGAATCCGGGCAGTGGTCGTACAATCAGGCGGGCAAAAACACACCGAACGTAACCCGGCAGACGCTCTCGAATATCCACCAGGACGATGAGCGGAGGGCGTGGTATCTCGACGGTGACGCGAACGATGAACGGGTCTCGGACGCTCTGAGTGAAGTTAGTCGTCGCTGACTTCCGCGAATGGCTTCGCGTCCATTGCGAGGTGGAGCATATACAGGATACCCTTCCCGCTCCACGTGATCGTTAACCTTGCGAGAACTCGTTCGGGAACGTAATCGTGTCAGAAACGTCAGAGACGACCGGGACTCCTCATCAGGAGAGGTTCCGTACTCGTCGTGAACGTACCGGGCAGCATCCTCCCACGGCACATCCCAACATCGACATCCCAGCTTCCCGGGATGTGAACATCGTCGGAAAAATCAGCGCCGGAACTCATGAATGGTGTCGAACCGTCTGACCACTAGCACGGAAAAACCCTGCCGAGAATAGGGAATAGAGGAAGGAAAGAAAAGGAGCGCAGATCCGGTAGATCCACTGTGAATAGCGTCCACCCACAACCGCATTCCTACACGGCAATGAAGTAGATTTAACAGATGCCGACTAATTGTACCGGTATGCGACTAACCCACATTAGAATTCAAGGATTTCGACGGTTTGAGGAGCAGAACGCGCGTATGAAGGAGCCTCTCATTGCACTTGTTGGACCAAACGAAGCCGGGAAAACGTCTGTCTTAGATGCTCTCAGAGAACTGAGTAAAGGAGGGAAAATCAAGGACCGAGACCAGACAAGAAACAACGATAATCAAACGAAAGTTAGTGCGACCTACCGTCTCGACGAAGCCGACCGAAAGGAACTCGAACCGATAGAATGGGTTCCCGAGATTGATGAATGCGTCATCACCAAGGACCAAGACGGAGAGTTTTCCGTGGAACTATCCCCACCCCCCGAGAGGACCCTAACACGGAAGCGACTCATTTCCGAGATCAATAAAATTGGTGAGAGGGAGCCACAGAACTCAGAATTATCAATCAACACCGGCCTGACAAGCAAGTTGCATAGTGGTCAAGGTCGTATCGACAGTGAAATCTTAAATGCAGTTTTAAATATTATCAAGACAATCGAGAAAGTATTAGAATCAGAGAAATTAGAAGACGAAGAGATGTGGGAATACACGCGAACACGTCTTGAAGACCTCGTGGAAGAAGAAAAAGCGAAACCGGCACATGACCCGTGGAAGATTCTACAGAGAAGAGCGCCGGAATTTCTCTTCTTCGGTGACGAAGAGCGGAGCCTCAACACGACCTATAATCTTCCTGATGAAGGGTATGTATCCAAAGAACCGGCACTAGGGAATCTGCTTGAACTAGCGGGTGTTAGTCTCGCCGAGCTGAGGAAGGCAACAGAGTCAGGGAACAATCCTCGAAAAGCGGAGCTAGTAAAAAAAGCGAACGAAAAACTTCGAGATATATATTCCGAGTCATGGGTTAGGGACGATGTCGTCCCGTACATAGATATACAGAACGAGACACTCAACCTCTATGTCGAGAGCTCCGAGGGTATAACCCCGATAGACCAGCGAAGCGACGGTTTCCGATGGTACGTAGCTCTGCTTGCGTTCCTCGACCGGACGGACAGCAATGAACCAATCCTGCTCATCGACGAAGCTGAAACCCATCTCAGCTACGACGCACAAGCCCAACTAATCAACGTTCTTGAAACCCAAGATTTGGCGCAGCAAGTCATCTACTCCACACATTCCGCCGGCTGTCTTCCTTCCGATCTTGGGACAGGAATCCGTCCAGTGATTCCAAAAGAACCGGAGCGTAGCAGAATCTCGAATGGTTTCTGGACCGAGGGAACCGGGTTCGCGCCTCTAATGCTCGCGATGGGGCTGAGCCCACTCGCGTTCTCCGTAGCACGAAACGCGCTCATCGGAGAAGGACCCAGCGAAACGATACTCCTCCCGACACTGCTACGGCAAGCCAACGACGAATCCAAATTAGATTACCAAGTTGCTCCTGGAGCATCAACAGTAAGCAAAGCTGAAATCCAGAAACTCCTCTCGGAAGGAGGGCAGTCAGCAGTCATCCTAGACGGAGACGGAGCCGGAGAAGACATGAAACAGATGCTGTTTGAAGAGGGAGCAGCAGAAGAACGGGTCCGTACCTACAACGACCTTGTGGAGAAGCCATTGAGGCTCGAAGACATGGTCGACCCTGAAGAGTACCTCAACGCAGTAAACAAAGAAATCGATGAATATCAGGACACAGAAGACAGAATCGAACTGGAAGACATATCCGAGTTCAACCGGGCGAACGACGTCAAGGACTGGCGAAAAGAACGGGATCTCGGTCCAATTAGTAAGCCGAACGTCGCCCAGCGACTAGTAGACCGGGCTCAAGAGACAGACATCGTCGACGAGGAAAACGCAGATGGGTTGAGAGAGGTTCACGAGTGGGCCTCTGAACATTTCGTCAAACCCGGTACTGCGCCGGGAGGAGAGTAAACCACGCGAAACGTAGGTTAAACCCACAAGAACATCGCGGCGAACGTCAATCCAATAAGCGAGAAGCACATGACCGATAGAGCACCAACGAACCACAGCATCACTCCGACCCTCCCTCGGCGTCAATGAACGCTTCCACGTCCAAGTTCGTCGATTCCAGCGCCGCCATCATCGCGTCCATCTTCGTCTCCAAGTCATCGACCCGGTCCTCCACACTCTCTATCGCGTCCGTGTTCTCTCGAATCTTGTCCTCGAACGTCTCCAGCGTCGCGTCCGTCTCATTCTCCAGGTCGTCGACCCGCCCCGTAATCGCGTCCGCGTCCGGCATCGACGCCATCGAATCACTTACGCCGTCCATCCGTGACTCAACCTTCGTGATTCGCGCCGAGTTGTCCGCGACCCGCGACCCGATACTGCCCTTGTCCGCGCCGAGTCGGTCCCAGTTCTCCTGAACCCACTCTTCCCCGGCGTCCGACAAGCACGCGACCCACGGGTTCGCCGGGTACGGCGATTCAATTCCGTCCCGGTCAATGTTGACGAGACCCGCGTCCGCCAAGGTCTCGAATCGTCGACGGACAGACTCCCGGTCAATCTCCACGCCCTCGTTCACAGACAGCAATTCTTCGCCTTCCCGTGCTACGAGTCCTTCGTGGACGGGGAGGACGTCACGGACGCGGTCAGGGACTTCTCCAGCGTCCTGATACTGGGCGAGTGCTCGTGTGACGACCTGTGCTTCGGTGTCGAGTTCTATTTCGTTGACCTCAATAATTCTGCTTCTACTACTGGTTAGAAACGGTACCACTTAACCCACAGACTCGTTCAGGTTTGCGTATCGAAAGTTGAGTTCAACATGTTGCGTACAGCGTTGCGTGCCACGCACGGAAACATGTCAGGAATATGTAAGACCTACGCAGAACCTTGCTCCTTGCGCGTTACGAGCAACGCGCTACACTATTCGCAGAGAAACACGCAACCCTACGCAATGACGGAAAACGGCACTCTCAGAGCCGGTATAGTTACTCTCCCACCCCCCATGTACTCGTTAGAGACGCCGTTGGAATCCTCGTATAAAGGGGGTGGTCGAGTGTGCATGGACGAAGAATCAGCCCTCCTATCCTCCCAAACGGATTGCTCGGGAGAGACGCGACAGACAAGTCGACGGACGCGGACGCGACAACACACAGAACACACAGACAGACGAACGGAGCCAGAACCAAGGTACAGAACCCAGTCGGGGGTGCATCAACGAACCCACAGAACCAGTAGACGGGACACGACAGAAACACGAGGAGACGTGGACGCGAACGCTCGCCCAGCCAAGACGAGCGACCACGGGAGTGAGTCGACGGCGGCGACGAGAGCGACACGTCGACTACTCGAACGGTGCCCCGTCACCAAAACCAGTCACGCGTCGCGAACCCGAGACAAATCAGGAGCGAGCCGGATCGCCACAGTCTCAACCACAGACAACGCAACCCGAATCGCGTCAGACAAACACGACAACTCGCCACGTAAATCAACACCAGCGACATCAGCTTCCGCAGACACAATCAACTCCATCGCACGAGACGAAGACCGGCCAACAGCACGACGAACCATATCCTGGTCATCCTCCGGTGTCTCGGACACAATCCGGTCCTCGACGATGGACAACGTCTCTCCGGCAATCGTGCTGGGTCGGAGTCCGTCCGAGAGCGCCATGACAGACGCGACCCGCTCGACAACGTCGCGGATGGTTCCGAGGAGATTGTCGAGAGACAACCCGTCAGTAAATTTCAGCATCTCGAACGGTTCTCGCGTATCCACGTCGATGAGGAGGTAGTCTTCGGTTTCGGTAATCATGGTTCAGGTTCCGGGGTTTTGGTTTACGAATCGCGTACCGTTACGGCGAGTCAATGAGGTCGGCGTCACGAATCCGGTCAACGAACTCGGACCCGGACATATCACGGACAGACTCGACGCCGAGGAGCATCAGCCCCGGATACAAGTGCCGGTGTCGCTCTAACTCAATGTCTCGGTCCCGGTCAGCCTCATACTGTATCCGCTTCATCTGGTCGGAGACCGCTTCATACAACGCTTCACCGAAGTACAGGTTCAGGTTTTTCCGTTCCCGAACCGGCGTTTCTGACGTTTTTGATGCTTCCGACGTTTTCTGTGTTTCCTGTGTGTCTGCTGTTTCTGACGATAATTCCGCGTCCGTGTCCGTCTCCTGCGTTTCTGACGTTTCTGACGTTTCCGAACTCTTTGATGATTCCGATGTCTCTGACTGTTCCGAACGCGAACTAAACCGTTTTTTCATGCGCTCACTCCGCGCCGACGAATCCCTCGCGTCCGCGTCCGTGTTATCTTGGTCAGTCATGCGTCCCTCCGGGCGTCAAGAACCACGTCAGCTAACTCCAGATACGCGTCCTCCATGTCGCACGACTCATCGTACGCAAAGATACTGCCGCCGTGATTCATTGCCCGCTGAAGCGCCACACGCTGGCGTACTTCGATAATCGGCATCGCGCCGCCAACCGTGTCCTCGAACCATTGAAGCATCTCTTTCTGCTCCCCGTCAAGCGGATAGTCAACGTCATTTGCGACCAACGCGAGCTCCTGAATCGACGTGTTGAACACGTCCTCCAGCACGTCAATTTCATCAAATAAGAGTTCGAGCGCCCGAATCGACGTTTTGCGAGCTTCGGACGGTATCACGACGTGGCCGGACGCGAGCAGAGCGTTGTCGGTTAAGTGCCCGAGGTTCGGCGGACAATCAATCAGAATCACGTTCCATCGGGAAGTGTCGAGGTCATCGAACAACATGGACAGACGCTCCTCACGCCGTCTCACGTTACTCAGGTCGTCCTCGACGCCGAGCATATCCACGTGACTCGGGAGGACATCGAACTCGTCGTGCTCCCGAATCAGGTCGGACGCGGAAGTATCGCCGGTGAGTGCCGACGCCAAGTTCACGTCCGCGTCCGTGTCATACTCGCTTCCGAACCCGACCGCTTCAGACAAGTGACCTTGCGGGTCCAGGTCCACGAGGAGCACGGACGCGTCACGGACGTTCAACGCACCTGCCAGATGGATTGCTGTCGTGCTCTTTCCGACGCCCCCTTTCTGGTTCCCGACAGCGACTCGGATACTACTCATTAGCTTCGAGCGCCTCCTCGATCCGCGCCTGTGACTCCTCGTCGACTGCCGGATATATGACGTCGAGCAGGACTTGCTGGAGACGATGCGTCTTCCGCTTGTGCTCCCGGAGGTTCCGGACTTCGGCGCGGAGGTCTTCGACTTCTTCTTCAAGGTCGTCGACGGACGGACGCGAAGACGATGTGGCGTCCTCCAGCATCACTTCCGCGCCCTTCTCGGTTAGCTGCCATTCTTGGACGCGGCTTCCATGCGACCCGATAACCATCTCGGTCTTCTCGACGAGTCCCGCTTCTTCTAATACGGAGAAATGCCGGCCACGACTCCCGGACGGAACCTCGGCATCCCTGACTACTTCCGTGGTCGTCGCAGTACCGCCGCGTTCACGGAGACTCCGAAGCATGTGTTTCCGGAGGCCGGTGACCGCGTCCGTGCGCCCTATCGTCTCTGATGTTTCCCGTGTTTCTGTCGTTTCTGGTGTTTCTGGCGCACCCATACAACCGATATTCCGGTGGGGGATAATAGTAGTACGGATTAACAGGGAAACTTACCAATACAGTTGCATGATACATGTATAACCATATCAAACCATACCGGAACTGAACGACAAGTAAAGGCGGAACAACACGTCGGAATCCCGTTCAACGTCACATCAGGACCCAGGTTCAAGCGCCACGGACGGCTTCCGAATAGATCGACGAACCCGGGGGCGATACTCTCCCGAAAAACGGGAGGGAGGAATGAGCGAGGAACACCTATTCCCAGAACGATGAGTCAGCAAGAACGGACAGCGGTCTGCGGGACAACAGAACGGAACCGAGGGACAACGTAAGGGGAAAGACACGCACGGACGCGGGCGCGAGTCAATCCCGGACCGCCGTCCCCGGGTTCCAGAACCATGAGAGGAACGTGTGTGATGAGTTCCGAGAGAGAAGAGACGCGTGATGAAGGGTGCAGGTGAGCGGTGGGCGCGTCCCGTCTCCCCGTCAGAACCAACAGACGAGAGACGGGTAAAGACACGGACGCGGAACCGGAACCCGGGGTGTGTGCTGCGACGTATCCAGGTGCGTTAATCCCGTTGTAGTGGGAGCAGGAAGGGCGGTTGAAACCTTCACACGGCAGTACGGAATAGGGCGAAAACGGTACGCAACGCCGTCGCTCACGAACGTTGAGTGTGCCCCGAGGGAAAACCAACCCGGGACACGGACGCGATGTCTGCGGGAGAGGCGGGTTCAAGCCCCGAGTGGACAGCTCGGGTCACCTCACTCTCTCACGCACATATCTGGCTGCCTCCTACTAAAACGTTCTGACGAGTAGACAACCCCGAAACACTCGAAAACACGTTCACAAAAGCCTCTCGACCGAAACCTTCCCGAAACATTACAAAGACCCGTGTACAACCAGTATCCGTGATGAGCGAGGCTCGAAACCCGTCCAAAAACGCCGTCAAAGCCGAATACGCCGAACACATCAAACGAGTATTCGCGGAAGCACAACACGACGGCCTCAACCTCGAGGACCTCCGCGAGATCATTGAATATGCCGAAAATAAGACGCAGACGTTCAACTATCTCAACGCCAAACTCGAAGCCGAGTACGGCGGCGACACCGTCGAGGAAACGTACCGGAACATGGAACGTCAGATGCTCGCGGACGGCGATCTTGACGAAGAAGACGCTGTTTGGTACTGACACGCTGGTTCTTTCCTCTCTGACACGGGTCCTCCCCGGCTGCTTGTGGTCGCGTCCACCCGTTCCACACCTTTGTCTCTGCTTCGCTGCGTTGATCTCCACGGCCTTCGGACGGAGGTCTTCCGGAATTGAGTATCATGGTCTCCATGATGAGACCACTCGTTCAAGTGAAGTCATCTGCTTATAACCTCCCTCCCCCCGTCGTTCAAGTGAAAGACGCCAAAGAGGCAACTAAAGTTCTGTGAACACTAGTTTAGAGGTGTCATTGTCGTCAATATAATATCGCTGTACTGCACTACGGGTTTGTTTTCTATTGGAGTATTATAAAACTTTGCTTGGATAGAACCCGCGAGATTCTAACCCCACTTCTCTGACGGATATTCACTTGAACGATGGGGAGGGGGGGTCGTACCTACCATTTATGGGCAATCCACACACTCGAAACAGATGAACCGGTGGTCGGTAAAACTAAGATAGTTCGATTCGCCATCCGACACAAGATGAGCGCATTCGAGTTCACCCCTGGTGATTTCCCATTCGAGAACAGGAACGCCCTCCTTGACGACTACACACCAGATGAACTCGTCGGACGAGACGAAGAACTCCAACAATATCACGCAGCTCTCCAGCCGGCAATCGATGGATCGCAACCCGATAACATCTTCCTTTACGGGAAAACTGGCGTTGGCAAGACGGCAGCAACCCGGTTTCTTCTCGACCGACTAACTGAAGGGGGCCAACAACACGACGTCGACATTGAAACGAGGATTTTCAATTGCGACGGACTCGACACAAGCTACCAAATCGGTGTCGAGATTGTTAACTCACTGCTTGATGACGGCGAAAAAATAAGCGACACAGGACATCCTCGGTCTAAGGTCTACTCGAAAATGTGGGACGCAATCGAATCGCTCGAGGGACTTCTTATCTTAGTGTTCGACGAGGTCGACCATCTCCAAGATGATTCGCTTCTCTACCAACTATCACGCGCACGCGAGAACGACAACCTCGAAAAATCGCGCGTCTCCGTCATCGGTATCAGCAACGACCTCGCCTATCGCGACGACCTATCCCCGAAAGTCCGATCATCTCTCTGTGAGCGGTCAATCAACTTCTCAGCCTACGATGCAGGAGAACTCAAGCAGGTACTCCAACAGCGACAGTCCATCGCGTTCCAAAATGACGTGCTGGAAAGCGGAGTAGTTCCCCTCTGTGCTGCATATGGAGCACGCGAATCTGGTGACGCGAGAAAGGCACTCGATCTACTCCTGAAAGCTGGCGACGTCGCACAAGAAGACGCTACGGACGTCGTTGCTACTGACCACGTTGAGCGCGGTCGCGACCTTCTGGAGCGTGAGGAAGTCACTCGAGGTATTCTTGGACTGAATAGCCACGAGAAGATACTGCTGTACGCGATTGCGACGTTCGACGCGGCCGGGCAAGGAGAAGTCCGGGTCCGAGACTTGTATCCTCGGTATGAGCGATTTTCGGAGCTCGCGGACCGTGACCCGCTCACTAGCCGATGGATGCATAACCATCTCGACGATCTGGATATGCTCGGCTTGGTTGTTGTAGAGAAGCGAAATGAGGGTAGCAGTGGTGGGCACTACAAGACCATCGCGCTAAATCAAGACCTTGAACCGGTCATCAACGCCCTCAACGAAACTATCGAGGAGGTCGGAATCCATGAGACGATTCGTCAGTGGGTGTCCGACTAATTCCCGAGAATGAGTGGACAAATGCTCTAATCTATATCGCCGCTGCTCTCGGTTCTAAAAGCGGGGGAGGGTGCCAGCCCCCCTCGAGTGTCGTGGAAACTTAGACACGTACGCGTGCCGCGAGGCGGCACGCTATACGGTTTGACCAGTTGTTAATATATGTATCGAACTCTCCAATTATCGAGAATGGTAATTTTGAGCGACACACTTTTATCCCAACAAGTAGACGGACGGAATAGACACTCAGCACGGTGCGCCACGGGGACGAAGGTGAGGTATCCCCACCCATCAGGTGCCAACTGGTGCCAGCAACCGTTCTGAATGTGTCGTGGAAAAATCACACATGTTCGACAACATCAAATCGCTGCTCGCTGGCGAAGATCGCGCAGTCAGCCCCGTCATCGGAGTTATCCTGATGGTTGCAATAACAGTCATCCTCGCGGCCGTCATCGGAACCTTCGTTCTCGGATTAGGCGAGAGCGTTGGTCAGACGACTCCGCAAGCAAGTATTTCGGTTAGTGATGCGAGTGGGGACTACGACGGCTCGACGGTGACGGATGCGTTCGTCATCACGCACGACGGTGGCGACGAGATTGCTGGCTCTGAAGTGAAAGTTATCGTCCGCAACGCAGGTGACAGCAGCGTCGTCGCGACTTGGAATGATGCCAGCTGGACTTCGGGCGACCTCGCGACTTCCGTCAACGGTGGCAGTGCCCTCTCTTCGTCGACTAACTATGTCGTCGGTGATTCCATTGTCCTCTCGGACGGTGGGACGACTGATGGTGACACGCTCTCGGACGGTACGGAATACACCGTTGAAATCGTCCACAAGGGCAGCGGCAACAAGATCAGCTCGAACACGGTCGTCCTGACGTAGAGCTGTAAGTCACTACTAGGTTCTTTATAGCGTCAATAGCTTTCCTGAGTTGATGGTAGCGTCCGACTTCGCTCAGGACCTCGCACGCACCTACAATGGCTCCGACTCATGGGAGCGTGTCGAGGACTATCAGCGCTGTTTCAAATACGCAGCTGAACATCCGCAGAAAGGCTCGTATGCAGTCGCCTCGGCACTCGATCTTCCTCGAGGAACTGTTCGACAATGGATTGAGCGTGGGTCGAAGCCAGACCCTGTCCATGCAGTTGAGACGGCGGATGAGCTCGGATGGCTCGATGTCCCTAGTAAGGATGCAACAGGGCGAGCGCTGAACCTTCTCGTAGCTGGTATTTATTCTGGCGGATCAGTCAGCAAATCCTTCGTACCAACGTGGACCATCGACCGTGAGCCTGTCGAACTCCTCTTGAGTACTGCGCTTGAACAAGCCGGTTCGGGCGCGAAGCGTATCGATCGGATGAGTGATAGCCGTGCCACAGAACTCGCGCCAGCCGAACACGCAAGTGTTCTTGGCCGTCTTCTCGTTACTCTTGGAGCGCCGCAGGGAACTAAAAATGAGTCGACAGTAACCGACCTCCCTGAATACTTGGAATCGGTTGAACGGAGGGTACACGTCGAGTTTGCGAAAATGTACATCCTGAACCGGGCGACTTCCCTTGAGGGAAAGGATACACTCCAACTCAACGAGTCTCGCACCACTTTGTACAAACGAGAGCTCGCAGAGTTCCTCTCGATGGTCGCCGGTGAACCGGTTCGCGCGACGAAAAACGGTGTCGTGGTATCAGCGGCAGCCGCGCGAGCGCTCGGGTTCGGCCGTGGCGACGCGCTTCGAGAAGCAATTCACGAGAAGCGAACGAGTGCGTGACCTATTGCGTGAATTTATAGGTCAAACCGGTCCAATCTCTTTGCATGACTTGGAAGGACTTTGACTGGTACGAAGCAGAGTTAGAACTGGCCCGCGATCTTCTCGACTCCGACTTTGACTTCGTGCAGCGAGGGGACCTCTGTGCTACAGCTACTGAGGACCTCGTGTGGATGTTGTCGTGTCGTGATGGTATCGCGACCGGGAGTGACGGGGAGTGGGCTCGTCTCGAGGGTGAGACAATCTGGCGACGTGCGCGAAGTGATGTTGAGGCCGCTATTGAGCACCGATTGTAGTCCCCGACGACGCTGGATTTATCAACTCTGAATTCATCGACTCGATTCGCGCGTAATACCTCAAGAAAACGGGGGCTTGTCCAAGGCCGCGCATTCCCTGGCCTACACGGCCGACTGACCGGCACTACCTTTCCCGCCGGTCATTCATCTCGACATCAGAGATAGTGTCGTATCGTTTCTGCTGCTCTCTGTTCGACTCGGGGGAAGAGTTCTACAAGGCGGTGTGAACACCGTACTGCCTTATAATCTATACAATTCCTATATTTTTGTCAACCGTGTATGTTCGGAAAGTAGTGATAAATCGAACGACAGATTTAAAGAGTGGACTTTCAACCTGAGAGACGTGATGTCGTCTGGATCCGCTGACATGGCGGAAAAGCATGTCGCGACGACACGAGTAGCAACGAACAACTCGACGTCCCTCCCCAGCAGCTTCCGAACCAGCGAGGGAATCGAGAGCGGGGATGAGGTCGCTTGGATTGTGCGGGGTGGAGATTGGATTCTGCGCGATGCCAGCGCTGTCGACGCAGTTGAGGATACTGAGTAATGGCAGTCGAGCAGGCAACACGAACCCCCACAGAGAACGCGGTCGTCGATGCAGAACCTCAATCTGAGCTCGGGGTGTCCGTCATTATCCCGACATACAACGAGGTCGAGAACATCGAGAAAATCGTCTCCCGATGCCTCATGGCACTCGAAGGCCATGACTCCGAAATCTTGGTCGTCGATGACGACTCCCCTGATGGCACGGCAAGACTCGCTCGAGAGTCCTTTGCCGACAACAGCGACGTTCGGGTTATCAAACGCACAGAGGACAAGGGTCTGGCTCAGTCGGTAACGGCTGGGTTCAGACACGCTTCGTCCGAGTCATGTGCCGTAATCGACGCTGACCTCCAACATCCTCCCGAGAAGCTTCCTGCCCTCGTAGACGAACTCTCCGACGGAGCTGCCGTCGCTATCGGGAGCCGCCATATCGAGGGCGGCGGCATCGCGAACTGGCCTTACCACCGGAAGGTAGTCAGTAAGGGAGCAACCGGACTTGCACGACTCTCGATCCCTTCGGCTAAGAGTGTTTCCGACCCAATGTCCGGGTTCTTCGCCGTCCGCAGCGATGTTGTAGAAGACGTCGAACTAGATCCGAAAGGATACAAGATTCTCCTCGAGGTCCTCGAGAAAGGCAGTTACGAGACGGGTTCGGTCGCTGAGGTACCTTACGTATTCCAGGACCGGCAGTACGGCGAGAGCAAACTCACGTCATCAGAATACAAGAACTTCGTCGAGCATCTGATGGGCCTCTCGTTCAGTGCCTATGGTTTCGATCGAATAGCGGAACCGGACCGATTGGTGAGAGGTACCGAGTTCGGTTTCGTCGGAGCAATGGGTGCGGTAGTGAACACGCTCGTCTTCGGTGGGATGCATTTGTATGGCGGCATGCACTACATGGTCGCTGGCGCTCTCGCCTTCATTGTCGCTCTTAACTTCAATTTCCTCGGGAACTGGTTCCTGACCTTCAATCAGCCGTCTGAGGAAATTCGGTCGAAGTATATTCGATTCAATGTGGTGTCGGTTGGCGGGTTCATCATTTACAGCCTCGCTCTCGCGACGGCGATTGATGTACTCCTGATACCGGCGCTGCTTGCGAACGTCCTCGCCATCGGCGGGTCGTTCCTGTTCAACTTCATCGGCTCGGAAAAGTTCGCGTTCGACATAGAGTCCGCTAATTAACCAGCAGTCAACAATCACAAACATAATAATGAACCTCGAGAACAAGCGCGTCCTCGTTACGGGCGGCGCAGGCTTCATCGGATCGAATCTCGCAAACACCCTCGCAGAAAACAACGACGTTGTCGTCGTTGACGACGAGTACCTCGGCGTCCCTGAGAACCTTGACGACAACGTCGAATACCACAAGAAGAGCGTCCTTGATGATGACCTCCCGACGGACGTGGACGTCGTCTTCCACCTCGCTGCGTTGTCATCGTACAAGATGCACGAGGAAGATACGCTCAAGGGAGCAGAAGTGAACATCCTCGGCTTCATCAATACGGTCCAGCAAGCTCGCGATGGCGGCTGTGATACTGTCGTGTACGCCACGACGTCTTCCATCTACGGGAGTCGGACGGAACCGTCGCCAACTACGATGGACGTCATGATTAACACCGGGTACGAGGCGTCGAAGATGGGCCGAGAGAATTACGCGGAGTACTTCTCGAACCACTACGACATGTCGATGGCAGGAATGCGATTCTTCTCGGTCTACCAGGGTTACGGTGGATCCGAGGAACACAAAGGAGAGTATGCGAACGTTATCGCCCAGTTCGCTGATGACCTTGCGAACGGCGATACACCGGTGCTCTACGGAGACGGAACCCAGACCCGAGACTTCACCCACGTCGACGACATTGTTCGTGGACTGATCGATGCGGGCGAGTACGAGCTCGACGGAATCTATAATCTTGGGACTGGTCGGCAGGTATCGTTCAACGAGCTGGTCGAGATGCTGAATGCGGAACTCGGAACGGATACTGAGCCTGATTACATCGAGAATCCGATTCCCGACGACGTCTATGTTCACGACACGATGGCGGATTGCTCGGGTATGGAGGCTGAGACCGGATGGCAGCCTACTATCTCTTTAGAAGAGGGTTTGTCACAGGTTTGTAGCCAGTACGCTCGAACTCTACCAAGTCAGTAACGAGCCACACGACTATCTTTCGCTGAGGACGTTATTGTTAAACCATAATAAGAATTAGATTTATCTATAAAATGTACGAAAAATTTTATTTTGATAGAAAATCTTATCAGGGACCTATCGGGACGTTCTCCATATGGTGAAGGTAGCCGAATCAACAATAACTGGTGCGAATAACACGTTTATTCCACCAAGTGTTCGTTCAGCACTTGAGGTAGAATCCTCTGACCAAGTTGAGTGGCATGTAAAGGCCGTAGACGGTGAACAGCAGGTAGTACTTATGGGGGCAGAAAGGTGAGCAGGTTGCGTGAGTACAAAAAAGCAGATTCACTAAGTGATCTTCGGAACTCGCTTCCAAAAAGCAGGAAAGGAATTGTTGAGTTCTTCACAGACCGGCCGAAATGTACGATCGCAGTTACTGCTTTCGTATATGTGGTTCTCCTATCGTACTTCTCTTGGCGCCGGCATATTGCATTCAACACATATGCGTTCGACCTTGGGATCATGGAACAAGCAGTCTGGAACACTCTGCAGGGTCGTGGTCCGGTTCTATACAACACTCCAGAGGGTGCTTCTCATCTTCTCGTCCATACATCTGTCATTCAAATCCTGATAGTTCCAATGTATGCCATATATCCGAGTACTGTTTGGTTCCTCACAATCCAAGCGGCCATCATTGCTACCGCAGGTTTTCCAATTTATAAGATCGCATCTCGCCATCTACCCAAAGAGCACTCGCTACTCCTTGCTCTTCTATTCTATCTTAATCCAGTTGTCTGGGGAATTATCCTGAACGGATGGCATCCTGTTTCACTCGCGATACCCTTCTTACTCGCTAGTTTTTACTATCTTCAGGAAGAAAATTACCGGGTATACTGGCTTTTCGTCGTTCTTGCCCTGTTCTGCAAGGAGACTGTAGCTCTACCCATTGGAATGCTGGGTATCTACCACTTGTGGGAACACAGAACTGATCTTAGCCGTAGGCGCCTTGCTGTCTCGTTCGGCACAATGTTCGTTGCAGCGATCTGGCTGGCACTACCTTTTGTCCTTCCCGACCCTGAAAGTGGTTGGTCGGCATTCCACTCGTACTATGGATACCTAGGAGGTTCCGCTGGCGAAATAGTAACCAATGCGATTCTGAATCCCGAGCTATGGCTCAAGCAAATATTCGAGTACAGCTCTTTAATGTACTTGGTTTACTTCCTAGCTCCGTTTGTATTCCTGCCAATTCTCTCTCCAAAGGAGACCGGAATTAGTCTCCCGGTCATTCTGATGGTGGTTCTAGCAGGACCAGGGCTTACAAAAATCGACACACAGTACCCGGCTCTGATTATCCCATTTGTGGTGATCTCTTTTGTTTATGCCATTGCAAAGCTCGAACCTGAATCGCGCAAGCAGATTTTTACTATCTCAATTGTCGCGTGTCTACTTATTTCCTCAGTCATCATCGTTCGACCAACCAGTTTCAATCGGTTCGATGAAGCGATGGATAAGGAGACTACACGTGACGAAGTTCGGGAGCGGCTGGTCAGTGAAATTCCTGACGAAGGAGTCCTGCTAACGGAAACCACGTTGTTCACTCACACCTTCAAGAGATCTGGATCAACTTACCTACTTGATGGTCATCCTGCCACATTTACTGACTATCCAGAGGCAGATTACATCGCCCTCGACAAGTATGCGATTTCTTCCATGCCGCCAAACGTCAACATGACAGAGCTGAAGTCTGACATGGGCGTGTACATTTGGGGGGATGGTGTAGTAGTGTTAAAACGGGGATACGACGGAGAGCCCAAAACCATTGAACCCCCCAACAACCGTGGTCTACATACTGAGTTCTACCGTGGGAACAACTTCAACGAGAAAGTGTTCGAGGCACCGACTACGTCCGTATCTAATGATTGGGGTACGTCAAGTCCTGCCCCTGGTGTGCCAAAAAATAACTTTACTGTTAAGTGGACTGGCAAGATCTACGTGCCGGAATCTGGGTATTATGGGTTCAAAATTAACGCTGATGATGGCGCGGATGTATCGATTAATGGGAAAAAGGTCGCCGGTCAAATTGACCGACGATTAGTCAGCGATGAAGGAAGCATATATCTCGACAAAGGTTGGAATACTATTCGCGTGCGGTTCTGGGATGGTCCCGAATCGGCAGCGATCGATCTGAAATGGCTACCGCCAGGCCGCCAACAATATTCTGGTATACCTAGCGAAAATTATCGTCAACCAGAAAAGAATTCAACTGTAGAGCCCTAGTATACGGGGCTTTCGCAGCTCTTCGTTTAGTGGCTTTCAGCTCTCCCAAAATATCACTCAGAAGCAGTCCTACGACCGGAACGTTTATACTTAAAGAATTATCAAATCAAAACAATGAGCGGGGTACACGAACCGCCATTGTGGGGTACAGTAGGATGAAAATATCTCAACGAAAAGGGGTGGTTAGCCTCGGTGGGTTAGCAACGCTTCTGATTGTAGCACTCGTACTTGTACAGCCAGTTAGTGCAATTACGTTTGACACCGGCACCCCTGATGGAACAACTGCTGAAAAGGGGGAAGACATAACGTTCACTACCACCGTCAATATCGGGGGTAATGAGCGTGTACCGATCGACCGACTCCAAGTCAAGCTTTTCGACGGAAACGAGATTGACTACATCTCCGAGTTCAGCGTCGGTGGGGCTGAACTTCAGGACAAAGAGTGGGTCACCGTAGAACGAATCGACGGTGACGCTGATTACGGGTACGGATACCGTTCCAACGATGGAGCTGGTCATGATTACGACTTCGGTTACGGATACGGGTATGGGGAAACAGAGAGTGTATCTACTACACTCAAGTACCGATACACTATCCACACCTCCGAAATACCTAGTGGCGATTACGAGCTGATGACTAGGGTCATGACGGGTGAAGACCACAACTCTGCTCCCAACGAAGACAATACTGTCTTCGCCTCTGGCAAGCAGGAATTCACCATCAAGCCTCAGGACGATTCCACGCCGCCCACGACGGACGAACCCGAAGAGAACAACGGCGACGATGACGAGAACAACAACGACGGTAACGACGGTAACACCGGTGCCCCGAGTAACGGCGGCGGTGGTGGCGGTGGAGGCCAGGGCGGCAACGGCGCTCCCTCCGTCCACGTCGATGTCAAGGGCGAGTCCGACGGTAGTGTGACCGCACAGG
>NZ_JAODIW010000014.1 GCF_026586625.1 Halobium salinum
TGGCTGCCCGGCATCTGCCCTGTCGGACAACCGGTACACCAGTGGTGACCAATCGTAGTTCCTCTCGTACTATACGATCGTTCTCGTCAGGTACCTCACACCCCCAATAGATAGCAGCCGACCTGTCTCACGACGGTCTAAACCCAGCTCACGACCTCCTTTAATAGGCGAACAACCTCACCCTTGCCTGCTGCTGCACAGGCAGGATGGAGGGAACCGACATCGAGGTAGCAAGCCACGGGGTCGATATGTGCTCTTGCCCGTGACGACTCTGTTATCCCTAAGGTAGCTTTTCTGTCAGCAACCCCCCCCATTGAGGAGGGTGGTTGGTTCGCTAGACCACGCTTTCGCGTCAGCGTCGCTCGTTAGGCACGACACTGTCAGGCTATCGTTTGCTCTTGCGCTCTTCGTCGGGTTTCCGACCCGACTGAGATAACCTTTGGGCGCGCTCGATATCTTTTCGAGCGCGTACCGCCCCAGTCAAACTGCCCGGCTACCGGTGTCCTCCGCCAGGAGTGAGAGTCGCAGTCACCACCGGATAGTATTTCACTAGCGCCTCGGTGGCCCGCTAGCGCGGGTACCTGTGTAACGGCTCCTATCTATGCTGCACAGTGGCGACCACGTCTCAGCGACAGCCTGCAGTAAAGCTCTATAGGGTCTTCGCTTCCCCTTGGGGGTCTCCAGACTCCGCACTGGAACGTGCAGTTCACCGGGTCCAACGTTGGGACAGTGGCGCTCTCGTTGATCCATTCATGCAAGCCGCTACTGAAGCGGCAAGGTACTACGCTACCTTAAGAGGGTCATAGTTACCCCCGCCGTTGACGGGTCCTTCGTCCTCTTGTACGAGGTGTTCAGATACCCGCACTGGGCAGGATTCAGTGACCGTACGAGTCCTTGCGGATTTGCGGTCACCTGTGTTGTTACTAGACAGTCGGAGCGCCCGAGTCACTGCGACCTGCCCCGTTCCGGGGCAGGCATCCCTTCTCGCGAACTTACGGGACTAACTTGCCGAATTCCCTAACGTCGGTTATATCCCGACAGACCTTGGCTTGCGCTGCCAGAGCACCTGTGTCGGATCTCGGTACGAGTACCACACTCGCCTTTTCACGGGCCCTAGGTACCATCGACTCGCGCTATCTCGAGTTTCGACCGCTTCGTGCCGTGACGGCGTCCACGGTCTTCCTCGATTCGACTGGGCGAGTGCCCAGCTCGATGTTTCCTACGGCGTTGGCTTTTGGTGGTGGTAGTACTGGAATATTAACCAGTTACCCTTTTGTCTCATTCGAGTTACGGTGAGACTTAGGATCGACTAACCCTCGGCTGATTGACAGTGCCGAGGAACCCTTGCTCGTCAGGTCGTCGGGGTTCACACCCGACTCTCGCTGCTACTGTGACCAGGATTTTCGTTACTGCGCGGTCCACACGAACTCTCGCCCGTGCTTCCACCCGCGCAGTGCGCCGACCTACTGGATTAGACGGTGAAGTCTACCGCCAGGTCTCGGAAGTGGATTTGAGCCCCGATCATTTTCGCCGCCTCGAACCTCGGCCGGTAAGCTGTTACGCTTTTCTTAGAGGGTAGCTGCTTCTAAGCTCACCTCCCGGCTGTTTAGGGCTCGAGACAAACTTCGGTCGCACTTAATCCACATTTGGGGTCCTTAACCCGGCTCTGGGTTGTCTCCCTCACGGTATCCAAGCTTACCCCGGAATACCGGATTCCCCACGTCGACGGCGTTCGTAAGTTTGGAGTTTGACAGGGAGGCCGACTCCTCTCGGAGTCGGGGCTCCCAATCAGTCGCTCTACCTCACGAACTACCTCGGTGGAGGTCATGCTTCGACATGTTTCGGTCGGAACCAGCTGTTGCCGAGTTCGATGGGCCTTTCACCCCTACACACGGGTCACGAGAGGGTATTGTAGGACACCAACTCTAACAGGCCTCCACGTGGCTTTCGCCACGCTTCACCTTGCCCCT
>NZ_JAODIW010000002.1 GCF_026586625.1 Halobium salinum
GTGTAGATCACTCGGTTTCGGGTAGTATCCATTCGACTCCCCGCGCTTGAACACGGTGAGCCTCACACGAAGTGCTGCGCTCGTATCGGTTTCCCTGCGCCTTCCCGGGTACACCGGTTAGACTCGTCGAATAGATACACTCCCTGGTTCGTTTTTCAAAACGTACGACGGAACATCGGCTCCTCTCGATTCCTACTGGAGGTTCGCACCTCGGTCGTTTTTCGAGAGGCCTTGTATGCCCCGTCGCTCTATCGCCACCTGATTTCAAGCCCTATTGCACCGCCCTTCTCGGGGTGCTTTTCAGCGTTCGCTCACGCTACTTGTTCGCTATCGGTCTCGAGACGTGTTTAGTCTTAGCAGTCGATGCCTGCTAAATTCACGAGGGATATCCAACCCCCGCTACTCTGGTACTGACGCACGGTGTACTCGCTAATCTTACGGGGTTTTCACCCTGTATCACGCTCCGTTCCAGGAGACTTCAGATTAGGTTTCGACCGATGAGAGCCAGTCCGAACACCACATTGCCCGAAGGCTTCGGTTTGGACTGTGTCGCCTTCACTCGCCGTTACTGACGACATCGCGGTTTGCTTTCTCTTCCTGTTCCTACTAAGATGTTTCAATTCGGAACGTTCCCCATTGCGCGAAGCAATTGTGTAGGGATTCCCATTCGGAGATCTCCAGTTCTTCGTTTCCATGCAACTCCCTGGAGCTTATCGCAGCTTGGCACGTCCGTCATCGGCGCTCGAGCCGAGCTATTCACCAGATGGCACAGTAGCCATTCTGAGTGGAATTCGCCATGAACCCGATGGAATGAGTTCAGTGGGCGTCTGGATTGCACGTACACACGGTCGTCATTGTACGGCCTGGACCTTGGGCCAGGCGCGTCTCGAACCCTTCCCATCCGCGGTCTCCCGGGATGGTGCATCAGTTCGTTTCAGGACCAGAACGTCGGCCCGTCTCCCACTTAAGGGACACGGTCTTCGTCTGGCCCTGAGACATGGACCCACTGGGATTCGAACCCAGGGCATCCTCCTTGCAAAGGAGGCACTCTCCCACTGAGCTATGGGCCCACCTCACCCGTGTGGGTGAGGGGCGTATTGATAGTGTGAGCCACGATGGTTCGTAGGTGCCCGGTCGGACGTGGTGTCCGAACCGTTGCCAACGGAATACGGAAAGGTGTGCTCGTCCTGGCGGACCAGGACGAGTCACGGGACGTTAGGAGGTGATCCAGCCGCAGATTCCCCTACGGCTACCTTGTTACGACTTA
>NZ_JAODIW010000003.1 GCF_026586625.1 Halobium salinum
TCGACCCTCACCTCCTCCCTCACT
Organism: Halobium salinum; assembly: GCF_026586625.1. Lineage (GTDB taxonomy): Archaea > Halobacteriota > Halobacteria > Halobacteriales > Haloferacaceae > Halobium > Halobium salinum. The sequence continues at coordinate 25 of NZ_JAODIW010000003.1, forward strand.
CGACCCTCGCCCTATTCCTCACTCGACCCTCACCTCCTCCCTCATCCAACTCCCCACTTTCGCCCCCGCCCGACTCTCACTCCCGTGTCCGCTGTTCTCGTCACTCACCACTTCGTTCCCCTCCGTTCCGCGTCTCCGACCCGTCCGGTCAGAGCGACCCGCTCGCGGACCACAACCCCCGCCCCGCGTCGCGCGCGGCGTCCGCGTCTGCACGGAACGCCGCCCGCCGAGGGTGGCCCGCGTCGGTCGCCCGCGCGTAGCCGTCGCCGAGCAGCGCACGGTTGAGGCGTCGGCCGTCGACGTCGACGTAGGCGACGAGCAGCGGTTCCGGCTCGTCGTACCCACCCGCCGTCGAGGCGGGCGACCGCGTGACGTTCGACTGGGCCGTGACGTACACCGTCGCGCGCTCGCCCTCTGCCGTCGCCGTCAGCGCGTCGTGTGCCTCTGCCCCCCACACGTCGAGGTGCGCCCGGCCGGCGGCCGTCGCCGGGACTCCGGGGAACGCCGCGGGCCGCTGTGGTTCGTACCGCTCGGGCGCGTCGACGCCCACGAGGTCGACGGTCGCGGTCGCTCCGTCGTCGAAGGCGACGCGGAGCGTGTCGCCGTCGAGCACCCGCAGGACCGTCACCGACCGGCCGCCCGGGAACGGGTCGGGCGTCGTGTCGGTCGGCGATAGCCCGTCCGTGGTCGTCGTCTCGGTTGTCGTCGTCGACGCGGTCGCGTCCGATGACGGCCCGCTCGCCGGACTCGTGCTCGTTCCCCCCGACCCACCTGCCGCGCCGCTCGACCCGACCCCGCCGACCGCCCCGGACACCGTCGTTCCTCCCGTCCTCGCCCCCGCCGCCGTCGAGTTCGGCGTCGTCGTCGCCCCCGTCGTCGCGCTCCCCCGATTTCCCACACTCGTCGTGGCGTTCGGTTCGTCCACGCCGACCGCGTTGCGCCCCTTCGCTCCGTCAGGCCCGCTTACTCCGTCACGTCCGTCGGTCGCGTTCGCCGGGCTCGGGGGGTTCGCGGATCGGTCGCTCCCCGGTGTCGACCTCGCCTTCGAATCGGTCGCCCCCCCGTCCGTCGTTTCGTCCGGCGGCCGGCCGTCGCCGTCCGCGGTCGCCTGCGGCGTGTTCGCCGCCTCCCCTCCGTCGTCGACCTCCCCCGCCAGCGTCGGCCCGCCGCAGCCGGCGAGCAGGACGAGCAGGGCCAGCGCGACGGCTCCCCACCGACCGCTGTCGGACCCACCGGCGCTCCGCGCCCCCCCGTTCACTCGTCTAGCGTGTCGGCTCTTCCCGATAAGGGCTCGCTGAGCCGGTGGTCACCGGCGGCAGTGGGCCCCGGGTAACCGTCGACGGCCCGGTCGTCGCCCGATTCGCTCGATCTCCTCGACCCGGGAGACCCGCCCGAATCGCGCGACTCTCTCGATACCCCTCTCCTCCCTTCCCCCTCGCGCTCCCCCATCCCTCCACTCCGGCCCCCACCGTCCCGGTCGCCCCGGCAGCCTCTCTCCGCGCCCCTCCCGACCGCACGGGGTCGGAGGCGCCCGAACGCGGGGTCGAAAGCGCTCGGACGCCGACCCCGGAGACGTGTCGCCGATGCCGTCTCTCAGAAGTTCCGAACAGAGTGGTTCGACGATAAAAAGTCGTATGTAATCGTACGCCGACCCACCCCCATGGACGAGCAGGCACTCGACGAGCATCTGGAGGCGCTCGCCAGCGAGCCCCGCCGGCGGCTCCTCCTCGCGCTCGTCGACCGGCCGACACTCGGCGTCCCCGAGGACGTCATTCTCCGGAGCGACGCGGACGACGAGCACGAGGAGCTCGCGCTCAGACACTGTCACGTCCCGAAGCTCGCAGACCACGGCTACGTCGAGTGGGACCGGAAGTCGGGGGAGCTCTCCCGCGGCCCGGCGTTCGACTCGATAGAACGGGTACTCCTCTCGGTGTGCGCCCTCGACCGATGAGGTGACGGACGCTGTGTGGCCGGTCGATTAGCCGATTCGTCGGAGGCGCGACTAGTGGACGTCGCCGCCACACCGCTCGGCCGCTACACCGCCGCTCCGTTGCTACACCGCTGCACCGCCGCCACACCGCTCCGCCGCACCGCCGCCGACTCCCGGAACCTCGGCGTCGTCCGCTTTGTCACCGCATACTTATCCCCCGTCCCACTCAGTCGTCACACATGACAGACACCGACGTCCGCGCCGTCGCCGAGCGCACCGGACGCATCCTCGACGAGGTGTCCGGGGCGGTCATCATCGATCGGTCGACCCTCGAGACCATCCTCACCGGCTTCGTCGCCCGCGGGCACGTCCTCCTGGAAGACGTGCCGGGGACGGGGAAGACCCTCACCGCCAACTCCCTCGCGACCGCGCTGGGGCTCTCCTTCTCGCGCATCCAGTTCACGCCGGACCTCCTCCCGGCCGACGTGACGGGGACCCACGTGTTCAACGAGCGCGAACGGGAGTTCGAGTTCCAGCCCGGCCCCATCTTCTCGAACGTCGTCCTCGCCGACGAGATCAACCGCGCCTCGCCGAAGACCCAGTCGGCCCTCCTCGAAGCCATGGCCGAGGGGCAGGTCACCGTCGACGGGGAGACCCGGAAGCTCCCCGACCCGTTCTTCGTCATCGCGACGCAGAACCCGGTCGAGCAGGAGGGGACGTTCCCCCTGCCGGAAGCGCAGAAGGACCGGTTCATGGTGAAGACGCGGCTGGGCTACCCCGACGCCGAGGGGGAGCTCGAGATAATCAACCGCCGTGCGGACCGGACGAGTCGCACCCCCGAGGCGTCGCCGGTCTGCACCGAATCGGAGGCGGCGGCGATTCAGCACGCCCCGGAGGCGGTCCACGTCGAACCCGACGTGCGCCAGTACATCACCGACGTGGCCCGAGCCACTCGCGCCGACTCCAGAGTGCGCACCGGCGTCTCGCCGCGCGGCACCCAACGGCTGTTCGAGGCGGCCCGCGCCCGCGCCGTCGTCGACGGCCGCGACTACGTCACGCCCGAGGACGTGAAGGCCGTCGCCCCGCCCGTCCTCGCCCACCGGCTCGTGCTCACCGCGGACGCCCGCGTCGGCGAGGTGGAGAAGCGCGACGTGGTCGCCGACATCCTTGGTCAGGTCGAGGTGCCGACCGTCGACTACGAGGCCTCCGCGGCCGCCGGCCGCTGAGGCGCGGAGGACCCGCAGACGCTCCCCTTCGACGCCAGTCTGTCTCGGCGCCGCTCCGCTCCGACGGAGGTCCGCTCCGACGCCGGTTCGTTCCAACGCCGGTTCGTTCCGATACCGGCCCGCCCCGACCTTCGGGTCAGGGTGTCGGCGCCGGCTCGTCGAGCGACTCCGGCGGCACCCACTTCCCGGCCGCCGCGAGCCGGTCCAAGCGCCCCTCCGGGGAGTGGCCACCCCTCTCCGTCTCGCAGGGCGTGACGAACGCGACGTTCTCGCCGACGTACTCGGCCATCAGCAGCATCGGCAAGTCCTGGAGCGTCGTCTCCGGACCCATCCGCCCGACTCCACCCCGGTGGACGGGCGGGAGCGGCAACTCGACGCCGTGGGTGGCTGCCCACTGCTCGAACGCCGCGAGGTGACTCCGCGCCGCGTGTTCCCGGACGCTCGACGGCCGGCGTCCGGCGAGGTCTATCTGGTGGTCCCACTCTCTCGTCCGGAACGCGTCGACGACGCCGCGCCCGACCAGCCGTTCGACCCGCTCGATGACGAGGTCGTGCTCGGCGTCGAGACAGTCGCGGTCCGCCCACACCCACAACTCGATGGTCTCCGGCGTTTCGGGTTCTCCGGTCGACTCCCGGTGCTCGCCCCGTTCGCCCCGTTCGTGCCCGTTCATGATGCTCACCCGGGAGGCGTCGCCTCCCTAAACCGTGAGTAGGCCGCTCGCGTAGATATGCCCCTCGCACGGCCGCGACGGGACGCCGACAGGTCGGGTCGGGGCCGGAAGACGCCGCCACGGAAGATTCGACATCGACGCGGAAGATTCGGCGCTAGCGCGGTGCCGGCTCCGACACGTCGAAGTCGTTGTCGGCGACGCGGATGCCCGCCGCCGCCACGTCGTCGACGGCGAGCGCCATCGCCTCGCCCGGGCCGCCTCGGGGGTCGTCCATCGGCGGGTGCGCGAACTGGTTGCCGACGATTCGCCCCCCCTCGAGGGGCGTCCCGCGGACGAAGATTCCCGTCTCGGGCTCCCCGTCCGGACCGGTCCGGGCCATGACGACGTTGTCGACGATATCGACGCGGCGCCCGGCCTGCGAGCCGGCGTCGTCGCTCACCTCCTCGGCGCGGTGCATGTCGAAGACGTGGCCGCAGGCACGCGGTCCACAGAGGTTGTCGCGGGCGACGTAGGCGGCGTCGGCGAACCCGTCGCAGGCGACCGCGTGGCGGTTGTCGTCGAAGTAGTTCGACTGAACGAGGGGGTCGCCGTGGAACACCGTCACCCCGTATCCCAACTGCCGGAGCGCGTTGTCCACGAAGTGATTGTGGTGGACGTGCGTCCGCGCCACGGCGCCCGAGCGCCCGACCTCGACGCCGGCGTGTCCCCAGCCGCGGAAGGCGCAGTCGTCGACCTCCGCGTCGTCGGCGTCGACGCTCACCGCCGTCCCCTCCTTCCACCAGACGTACTCGGCGAAGTCGGTCTCCGGCGCCTCGAAGCACAGACCGGTGACGCGGCTCCCGTCCCCGGCGAGTCTGAACAGCGGCCGGGGTCGCTCGTTTGGCTCGTCCGGGTCCCGCACGAGGAGGCGGGCGCCGGGCGACCCGTCGAGACCGCGGTCGGAGGCGACGGTGACGCCGGGAGCCGGTTCGAGCCCGGCCAGGTCGGTCACGTCGAGGGTCGCGTCGCCCGGAATCCAGACGACCTCGTCCCGACCCGCGGCGTCGACGGCGGCCGCGAGTTCGCCGGCGTCCCGGACGACCCGGTCGGCGTCGGCTTCGGTCACCCGGTCGCCACAGGGGCGCTCGTGCTCCCGGAACGCGTCGGGGTCGTACCCGTCGCCGCCGCCGAGCGCGGGGAATCGCGAGAGGGCGGCCGGCAGGGGGTGAGAGTACTCCATCGTCCGCCCGGAGTCGACGCCGCGGCAAAAACCTGTTCCGGACACTCGCCACTCGGTCCGCCCCGGCGGTGCGCTCGTCGGTTCGTGTGCCGTCGGTTCGTACGCTTGTGTGTTCGGGTGCGCGGACGCTCGGTGCTCCGCCTCTCGCGCCTCCGGTCTCGCCGCGTCCCGTCGGTGTCCCGGCAACACCCCGGCCGAACCGTGCCACTCGTTGGCGTGGATTCGACGGCTATCGACCGGATAAACCGGCCAGAAACCCCTGAAACGGCTCGAAACAGTGTGTAACGGTCGGGGCTGACTTATCCCTGTAGCCCTTGGTCGTAATCGATGGCGTCGACGGGGCGTCCACACGAAGACCCCACTCCCGTGCGACACCTGTCGCCGGACGCGGTCCGGTCCCGGCCTCGGCACGCGGCCGGCGACGTCGTGTGACACCGTCGATGCCATCCGGGCGTGGCGTCCCACCACCGCGCCGCGCCGAAGGCACCCACCACCCACCCCACATCGACCACCCACCCACCACCCACCCCACATCGACCACCCACCCACCACCCACCCCACATCGACCACCCACCCACCACCCACCCCACATCGACCACCCACCCACCACCCACCC
>NZ_JAODIW010000004.1 GCF_026586625.1 Halobium salinum
GCTGATTTCTGGCATAGAGCACCAAGAAATCACGTCGCCTCACTTTTCACGCTTAACTAAACACGACCCAGCGCGGAGAGGCCACACCGACAGTCGGCGCCGTTACAACGGCGACGGATGCCGAGCCTCGGTAGAATCACGCCGGACGCGTCACGGCTCGCTCCTCGCCGAGGCCGGGACCGTAGCGGGGAGCGGGTTGTCGCGGCGACCGACGGCCTCGGCCGGGAAATCTCTCGTTGCAGTCGATAAACCCGACACAACAGTCGCGGAGTTCATTACCTCCGGGGTCTTCACCCGAGTGTGCGACGGCCCCCTTCGTCGCACGGTCGCCCGGCGACCCCCCCAATTCCCCTATCGGCGCCCTGCCATGCGGCGCCACGTCCCGGGCGATACCCCCTACGCCGTTTTCCCGATTCGTTCTCCGGAGCGCTTCGAAACCGACAAGCGACGGGGCCGGGAACTGGTTGGCAATGGACCCACTTGAGCGGTACGCGCCGCTCGTCGACGACGAGACGGCGTTCCGCGACGCCTGTGAGCGCCCGCTTCCGTACGTCGTCCGCGTCAACACTATCAAGTCGAGCGTCGAGCGCGCGACGAGGGCGCTCGACGACGAGGGCATCGCGTACGAACGGGCCGACTGGCACCCCGGTCTCCTCCGACTCGCCGAGGGGAGCATCGGAGCCACGTGGCCGTACTTCCACGGCTGGCTCCACGGCCAGGAGGAGGTGTCGGCGTTCCCCGCGGCGGTGCTCGACCCCCAACCCGGCGAGCGCGTCTGGGACGCCTGTGCCGCTCCGGGGAGCAAGACCACCCAGATGGCCGCGCTGATGGAGGACCGCGGCGTGCTCGTCGGCAACGACAACAACCTCGGCCGGCTCTCCGCGCTGCGCTCGAACGCGGAGCGTCTCGGCGTGACGAACCTCGCCGTCACCAACCAGGACGCGCGGAACTTCTCGCTCAAGCCGTTCGGGTCGGAGGCGGTCGAGCGCGGCGAGGTCGAGTCCGCCGACTCCCCCGCCTTCGCCGCCTTCGACCGCGCGCTCGTCGACGCCCCCTGCTCCTGTGAGGGCACGATTCGAAAGAACCCGGACGCCTTCGACGACTGGTCGCTCGGTCACGTCGAGAGCATCGCCGGCATCCAGAAGGGCATCCTCCGACGCGCCGTGCAGGCCACCCGCCCCGGCGGCGTCGTCGTCTACTCCACCTGTACGTTCGCCCCCGAGGAGAACGAGGCCGTTCTCGACCACGTGCTCGACGCCGAGGACTGCCACCTCGCCGAGTTCGACACCGACCTCGACACCGTCCCCGGCGTCACCGAGTGGGAGGACGACGAGTACGACCCGCAGGTGACGAAAGCCCACCGCGTCTACCCGCATCTCAACGACACGGGCGGGTTCTTCTGTGCGAAACTGGTCGTCGGCGACGGCGATTCGGAAGCCGACGAGTCGGCCGCGGAGACGGAGGTGGCGGCGTGAGCGACCCCACGGCGAACGGGGACGGGCCGAGCGACGACCCGCCCGAGAACGTCGGCCAGCGCTTCGACCGGCTCCCCGAGACGGCCGAAGACCGCGTCGTCCCCGGGCGCGCCTCCCGCGAGGAGGTCGTCGACTGGTGGGAGACGCGCTTCGGCGTCCCGCCGGAGGCGTTCGACGGCGTCACGCTGTGGGAGAAGGGCGCCGGGAAGATTTGGGCCTTCGGCGGCGATGCGGTCGACCCCCTCGACGTGGAGGGGCTCGGGATGACCCTCCTTCGGACCAGACAGGAACACTGGAAGCCGACGACGAACGCCGTCCAGCGGTTCTGTACGGAGGCCACGAGGAACGTCGTCGACCTCGACGACGAGGCCGCCGCTCGCTTCGCCGCCGGCGAGGACCAGAAGCTCGAATCGTGGGACGGCGACTGGGGCTACCTCGTCGCCGCCCACGAGATAGCCGGCGAGCGCGAGCCCATCGGCGTCGGGCTCTACCTCCACGGCGAACTCCGTTCGACGGTGCCGAAGGGTCGTCGCGAGCGGATGTCGCCGCTGTAGCGGCGCACAGGGGTTCAGTCGACCGGCCGTCCAGCGACCGACCGTCCGAGCGACTGACCGGTTATGCTCCGCCCTACAGCACTCCAGACACCGATTGTGCAAGCGGGCACGGACCCGTCGCCCGCGAACGTTCAGTCCTCCTGACTGATAGGTTTGAACGGCGGTACTCGGAAATATCCTATTCATTCCGAAACGACCGACGCGATTGATAATCGCGCACCGCCACGGAACCCACGTCCATCGCACGACACCGGGCGTGGTGTGACCCGTCTGGTGGTGTGTCAGCGGCGCGTGGGAGAACCGGGGTCGGTGCGGTGGACAGACGGGGGACCGGTCTGCGCCGGCCGGTGTCCCAGCGGACCCCGTTCGGGTCCGTCCGACGCGCTCCGACGACCGACGCGGCTCGTCCTCCCGACGACACGACTCACGCCGACCAGCGGGAGCGCGTCGTGACCGACGGGGGCCGCCGTAGTCGGGTAACTGGAGGGCGAAAGCGACGTACCGGGTCGAGCAACCGCCTCGGAACTCCGGAGCCCCTCGTGGGCCGTAGCGACCTCCCCCGGCCGGTCAGCGCCGAGTGGACCGGGGGTGCGACGGGACCGGCGAGTAGAGTCCGGAATCACACTCGGCGAGTCGAACCGGGTGGTCAGGGGACGAGCCGCGTCAGCGTTCTGCACGGCGGCCGCCACGTTTTCCTCCGCAGCCGGCGTTCGGGTGGGTATGGGACTGTTCAAGAAGCTCGGATTGAAGAAGATTCTCAGCTCGAAACGAACCAAACAGCTGAGCGCGCTGTCGATGCTCGCACAGGCCGGCAACGAGTTCCGCAAGGGGAACGTCAAGCTGGCCGTTCTCTACGTCGCCGGCGCCGCGGTCTCCTACAAGAACAGCACGGTCGGCTTCGCGATGCAGGCCGCCCTGCGCGCCTTCGGTAAGGGCGGCAAAGGGAAGAGCAAGTCCCCCTTCTGACGGGGACGGGCGAGAACGACTGACGGGCTGCGAATGGGGCAGAACGACCGACCGACTGCGGACGATTTTTCGGCTGTGTGACCAGGGGGCCGGAGGCGACAGCTACGACTCGGTCGCCCCGTGGCCGGCGTCCTCGACGCCGTCGGCGTCTTCTCCGCCCCCGCAGTCCCCGGCGTCGGCCCCCTTCCGCCGAACGGTCCCGCCGGCCAACCCCTCCCACTCGACCCGGTAGTCGAGCCACGAGAGCGCCGCGCTCGTGTCGTCGACTCCGTACCCTTCGAGCACCGCCTCGGCCTCGCTCAGGGACTGCCCCGGCGCTATCTCGCCGCGCAGTCGGTCGAGCACCGCCGGCCTGACGAGCGTCCGGCCGACGCGCTCGTGCTCGGGGAACGACTTGTCCGCGACCACCTCGGCGCTCACGCCGTAGTCGGCCGCGAGGTCGTCCAGCGCCACCACGTCGGCCTCGGGGACGAGCGCGTCGGGGAGGTCGCCGGCGGCGTCGGCGACGAGGTCCTCCTCGTACCGTCGGAGGGCGTCGACTACGTCCTTCACTCGAACGGAACCGGTGTAGGGGATGGCGCGGTGGTCCCGGGCCTCCACCTCCTCGCCGACGCCGAGGCTGTCGTCGACCGCGACGAGCAACTCGACGTCCTCGACGCCCGCGAGTTGGGAGAGCTTCTTCTCGACGTACTCCGGCGTCCAGAACCCCATAATCTCGAAGTAGACGCGGAAGTCCGAATGGCGGTAGTCGAACGCGAAGTCCGGAATCATCACGCGAGCGCCGCCGTCGACCGCGAGCGGGTCCGGCTCCCGGACGAGATTCCAGTCGAGGTCCAGTCCCGAGAACCGGGCGGCGAAGTCGCGCTCGACCCCGCTGTCGTAGGTGGGCTCGGCGACCGGCTCGACTCCCGGCACCGACACCTCGCCGTCGGAGAGTACCAACTCGCGCTCGGTGCCGCGGTCGTCGACCGTCGCCCGAAGCTCCCACGAGTCGCTCTTCGCCACCGTCCGGAGGAGCCGGGCGAAGCCGGTGCCGTAGCGTCGCGTCCGGCGGAACAGCGCGTCGGGGCCGGTGACGACGACCTCGCGGGTGCCGGGGGGGTCGTCGGGTGAGGCGCCGTTTTCGGAGACGGCTTCCGCGTCGACCCGCCGAACCTCGTACATCAATCGTAACCGTTTGACCGCCGAGACGACCGCCTTCGGGTCCGAGCTTCGAACCCTGACCTCGACGGCGTCGAACAGCGCGGTCTGGGCGAGCGAGAGGTTGTACTGCGTCAGCAGCGCGTCCGGCTCCCATCGAGGGTCGAACGCGGAGAGCACCTGTCGGGACTCCCGGTCGGCGTACAGCGAGCGCTCGACGGCGTCGGGCTCGACCGCGAGGCGGTTCGCCGCGGCCGCGAGCGCCTCCGTTCGCTCCGCCTCGCTCGCGACGCCCACCTCCTCGGCACACTCGAAGGCGACGCGGCGAGCACGCTCGGGTGGCAGGGGGGAACGCGTCTCCCACGTCGTCTCCCGGTCGAGCAGCGAGGCGAACCCGCGAACGAGTTTGAACTCCGTGTCCGGTTCGGCCTCCAACTCCTCCAGCGCGGCCTCCAGGTCCGCACGGACCTCACCCATGTGGCCCTGGAACGTCCCGACGACGCGGGCGGCGAGCGGGCGGTCGGCCTCGTCGACGAACTGCGGCCGGTAGCCGCCGCCACGGCGCGAGACGCGCAGGAGGTCCTTCGTCAGCACGGCCGGAGGTTGCCGGGGGTCGGGTAAAAGCCCGCCGACGTGGCCGGGCAGGGGCCGAGGGCGGTCTGCGCGGGTTACCCCGGTCTCCGTGGACTACGTCGGTTCACGCCGACCCACTACGAACCCACGCCGGCCTGGAGGGGAACCTTCATGCGCCTCGCCCGGAACGGGTCGTGCGTGAAGCGACGTGCGTTCCTGTCGGTCGCCGTCGGCGCCGCCTCTGCGGGCTGTATGGCCGGTCTGCCCGGACCGACGGGACCGCGAAACCCGCCGAACGAGCCCGCGAACGACCCGCGGGAGGAACCCGACCGGCGTCCGCTGGTCGTCGAGAGCTTTCGGTTCGCCGATGCCGGCGACGGGAATCTCCTCGCGACCGTCGTGGTGCGAAACCGGAGCGACCAGACGCGCTCGGCGACGGTAGTCGGGACCGTCGAGGTCGACGGCGACCGGTCGGTCGAGACCGCGGAGGGCGTCGAAGTGCCGGCCGGAGGCCAGGTCGCGGTCGATTTGACGTACGACGTGCCCTACGAGGAGTTCGACCGAAACGGGTCGTTCCAGCCGCGGCTGGAGTGAGCAAAAAGGCGGCGGAGCGGTTCTACGTCGAGGTACTGTTCGGGTCGTCGTTCGCGAGCGGGGCGACGACGCCGTTGGGGTCGTCGACGGTGGCGGTCACCGTGTTCGCCTCGGTGTCGAGGACGTAATCGTCACAGACGACGGTCCACTCGCCGGTCGCCTCGTCGTAGCGGTAGACGTTGAGCGACTTCTCGTTGCGGTTCGCCTCCTCCAGCGCCGCCTCGTCGTAGTGGAACGTGACGGTCAGAGACTCGTTCTCGCCGAACGCGGTCGTGTTCAGACCCTCGCCGAAGGCGGCCTGTCCCGCCGGCGGTTCGGGGAGGTCGGCTACCGGGGCGACGCCCACGTCGCCCGCGACGAACGAGACGCGTCCGGAGTCGGTCTCGGCGTTTCGGACGGTCGTCTCGGAGCTGTTGAAGCCCGCGTACACGTACTCCACGTCGGACGCTGTGGTGTTCACCACGGTGTTGTTCGTCGCGTTCTCGGCCAGGATGCCGGCGGACGCGCGCGTCGTGAACGGGTACACTTTCGCGGGCGCCGGGCCGGTCTCGGAGACGTCGTTGTCGACGACGAGGGTGTCGTCGGTGTTTCCGAGAGCGATGCCGCCGAACGTGTTGTTCGTGGCGTCGTTGTCGACGACGAGGTTCTCACGGGAGTTCGTCCGGGGGACCGCGGGCTCGACGTCGTCGATGGGCTCCCCGACGGTGCTGTTGTTCAGGGGGAACCCCTCGACCAACACCCCGATGTAACGGTTGTTCGACGCGATGTTGTTCGTGACGGTCGTGTTCGTCGTCCCGAACGCCATCACGCCGAACAGGTTCTCGGTCGCGGTATTGTTCGCGACGGTCGAACCGTTCGAGAGGAACAGCGCCGCGCCGAACACGCTGTTGTTTCGCAGCGTGTTGTCGGCGATGGTGTTGTTCGCGTTCGGGACGCCGGCCCGGGAGTCCACGATGACGCCGAGGATGAGGTTCTCCATCGACGTGGAATCGGTTACGGACACGTCACTCGAGTTGTCGTAGATGATCCCGCCGCCGTTGTCGTAGGCGGTGATTCCGGAGGTCGACCCGCCGGAGACGTTCTCCGAGAGCACGCCGTGGTACCAGTTCGAGACGGTGACGTTCGAGACCGAGACGTTCGAGACGCGCTCGTCCGCCCGGACGTTGACGCCGACACCGACGCGGTCACGCGGCGGCGGCCCGGCGGTCGATTCGTTGATCTCCTCGCGGGAGAGGTTGCCGGCGACGACGTGGCCGTTTCCGTCGAACGTCACGTCACTCGACCGAATGTCGATACAGATTCCCTCGGAACTGTCGGTGATGTCCTCGGTGAGGACGTACGTGCCGGGTTGGTCGATGACGGTACACGAGCTGAGCTCGGTCGCGCCGGCCGCCCCGTCGCCGTCGTTCGCGGCCGTCACCGTGCCGACGAGTGGCACGACGACGCCCGAGAGGGGGGCTAAGACGAGCAGCAGCGCTACCGAGAGCGTGAAATGCTTGCTGGGGTACATTGTTCCGGGCACCGGGTGTGTGCCCATCGGTGGCACTTCACCCCGGTACCTAACTGTGTTTGCCAGCCGAAACGACAGTCAGCGGGTGATTAGCTTCAATCCGAGGTTTCCACGCCGTATACAACGCCCGAGCCGTCGGATTCGACGTTCGGGCTCGCCGTCGGGGCTCCGGTGTCGAGACGGTGACTCACCGCCGGCGGTCCGCCACCCGCTCCTCCGCCGTCTCGGCGCTGACGAGTTCGTACAGCAGCGCGCGACCCGTCGGCGACTCCGAGTTCCCCTCCTTCGGGCGGAGCACGCGCCCGAGACGCTGGGTGAACTCCCGTTCGCTCCCGCTGCCCGAGAGGACGACCGCGACGTTGGCGTCCGGCACGTCGACTCCCTCGTCGAGGACGTTGGCGGCGACCACGCGGGAGTATCGGCCCTCGCGGAAGCGCGAGAGAATCTCACGACGCTCTTTGGCGCCGGTCTCGCTCGTGATGGCTGGGAGGAGGAACCGTTCGGAGAGGCGGTAGACGAGGTCGGTGTGGGCCGTGAACACGATGACGCGGTCGCCGCGGTGGCGGTCGAGGATGCGCGCCAACTCCTCGACTTTCCGGTCCGCGTTCATCATGACGTCGCGGGCGCGCTGTTTGGCGAGCAGCGCCTCCCGTGCGCGCGGGTCGCTCCCCGAGCGCATCACGAGCTTCTGGTAGTCCGAGCCGGAGGTGAGCGAGAGCCCCGACGACCGGAGGTAGTCGACGAACGTCCCCTGTGCCTCCTCGTAGCGCTCGCGCTCCTCGTCGGTGAGTTCGACCTCGACGCGCTTGATGTCGTAGGCGGCGAGGTGTTCGCCGGCGAGGTCGTCGACGCTCGCTCGGTAGGCGACGGAGCCGACGAGCTCCTCCACGACCTCGTGGGCGCCGTCCGGGCGCTCGAACGTCGCCGTGAGTCCGAGCCGGAACGGCGCGGCGAGCAGTCGCGCCACGTCCCGGTACCCCTCCCCGCCGAGGTGGTGGACCTCGTCGAAGACGACGAAGCCGAAGTCGTCGCCGACGTCCTCGGCCTTCAGGTAGGCCGAGTCGTACGTCGAGACGGTGACCGCCTCCGCGCGCTGTTCGCCGCCGCCGAACCGGCCGACCGGCACGCCGAACTCGGCCTCCAACTCCCGTGCCCACTGGTCGAGCAGGTCGACCGTCGGGACGACGACGAGCGTCGGGACCCCCAGTTCGACCATCGCGGCGATGGCGACGACGGTCTTGCCGCTACCGGTCGGGAGTTCGAGGACCCCTCGCTTGCCGGCATCACGCCAGGCGTCGAGGGCGTCTCGCTGGTACGCCCGGAGGTCGTAGTCGGTCGTGAGGTCGAGGTCGGGGAGGTCGAGAACGCGGTCCTCGAAGCCGCCGGCGCGCTGGGAGAGCAGGTCCCGGAGGGCGGCGTAGCGGTACGCCGGCGCCCGAGCGACGCCGCTCCGTGGGTCCTCTTCGACGAGGGGAATCCCGGACGCGTCGCCGTCGACCCGGAGCGTGCCGTTCTCGTAGCTGAGCGTGACCGCGGACACGCCGCTCGCTACGTGACGGCCGGTAAAAACGGGGCGGGTTTCGGGAGCCGTGGAACCCGTACACGGCGACAAGCGTTTAGTGAGCCCGAGTCGGAGCGTCGATTATGAGCGACACCAGCGACGCCGACGACCTCGAAGCGGCGGTCGGAGCGTTCCTCAGCGACGCGGAGGAGGTGCTGGGCGAGTACAACCAGGGGTACATGGACGCCGACGCGGCGCTCTCGATGCTCGTCGACCACATGGAGGAGTTGGAGGACGCCTACGACGGGTAGCTCGAGGGGACGGAGCCGGTGTTCGGTCAGTACTTCACCGCGTCGAACACCCGGCGGTCGCCCGCGAGGTTCGCACGGAGCGCGTCGTCGAGGTCCGACGTGGCGAGCACCGACTCGAAGTCCGTCTGGAAGCGGTGGTTGACGCTGACGGCCTCGCGGGCGGTGTCGAGCACCCGGCGGTAGCGCCGGACCGCCGACACGTCGGCGCCGAGGTCCTGAGCGACCGTCGCGTCGTCCGCACCGGCCTCGAAGCGCTCGCGGAGGGCGTCCGCGTCGGCGCCGGCGGGCGGGGTCGCGTCCTCGTCGCGGAGGAGGTGGAGGTCGATGCGGGCGGCGACGACCGTGTCGGGGTCGGTGTCGAGCGTCTCGGCGAGCGCCGCGTCCGAGCGGTCGGCGTAGAAGCCGCGGACGACGCGAACGAGGGTCGCGTCGTCGAGGTCGGTGGTGAACGCGTACCGCTCGCGCATCCGGGTGACGACGGCCGCGAGGTCGTCGTCGACTTCGCTCTCGGAGGGGATGCGGCCGCGGCGGGCCTGCTGGCGCTCGACGAAGGTGGGCGTCGCGTCGCCGGTGACGGCCGTGAAGATGCGGCGGAGGCGCTCGGTGCGCTCGGCGGTCCGTTCGTCGGTCTTTTCGGAGGAGGTTCGGGTGGCCATGGTGGTTCGTGAATCGACCCTGAAGGTCGTGACTCCGGGCTGGGACGCAAACAGCGGGCTCGTCGCCGGCTGCCGACCCGGTAGGGCCGACTGCCCGTCGATTCGAGAACGTCCCACGTCAGGAGAGTTTCGTCGGTTACTCTAAGCACGCTGAGGATATAGCCTGCGCGGTGGACGGACGGGAGAGGGATGACGTTGAACCGGTGTCGACGCCGGGTTCTACTCCCCGATGAGCGCGCGAATCCGTTCGACGTGCTCGGCGAACGCCGCGTCGGTGCGCTCGCGAGGCCGGTCGAGGTCGACCGACACGACCTCGCGGACCTGCCCGGGGTTCGCCGCCATGACGACGACGCGGTCGGCGAGGGTCACCGCCTCCTCCACGTCGTGGGTGACGAAGAGGACCGTCTTCCCCGTCGCGCCCCAGATGTCGAGTAGCTCCCCGTGGAGCATGTCTCGGGTCTGGGCGTCGACGCTCCCGAACGGCTCGTCCATCAGGAGGATGTCGGGGTCGACCGCGAGCGCCCGGGCGATGCCGACGCGCTGTTTCATCCCGCCGGAGAGCTCTTTGGGGTAGGCGTCGGCGAACTCGGTTAGCCCGACGAGGTCGAGCATCTCGCGGACGCGCGCCCGGCGCTCCTCCCCGCCGAGCCCCTGCTGTTCCAGTCCGAAGGCGACGTTCTCTGCGACGGTGCGCCACGGGAACAACCCGTACTCCTGAAACACCATCCCGCGGTCGGTGCCGGGGCCGTCGACGCGCTCGCCGCTCAGTCGGACCTCCCCGCTCGTGGGGGATTCGAGCCCCGCGATGGTGCGAAACAGCGTGGTCTTCCCACAGCCGGAGGGGCCGACGATGCAGACGAACTCCCCCTCGTCGACGGCGAAGTCGACGCCGGAGAGCGCCTGGACCGTCTGGCGGTCGGAATCGTAGCGTTTCCCGAGGTCGGCGACGCGGACCGCGGCGGTGTCGGAGGTACCGGAGGTGTCGGAGGCGGTGTCGGCGGTCGACCCCTCCTCCCGTACGTCGTTCACGCCCGCCATTCGAGCGCCCTCCGTTCGACCCGCCGGAACAGCCCGTCGCTCACGAGGAACACGGCGCTGATGACGAGCATGTACGCCACCGAGACGTCCATCGCGAGGTTCTGGGCCGCGTTGATTATCTGGAAGCCGATGCCCGGCGCACCGAACAGCTCGGCGGCGACGACGATCATCCAGCACTGGCCGATGCTCGTGCGGATGCCCGTCAGGATGGAGGGCGACGCCGCCGGCAGGACGACCTTTCGCACCATCGTGAGGTCGTCGTCGACGCCGAGGCTCGCGGCGACCTCCTTGAGGTCCGTCGGGACCCCCTCGACGCCGCTGTAGGCGTTGTAGAAGTTGATCCAGAACGCCCCGATGCCGACGATGAACGCCGCGCCGGAGTGGTTGACGCCGAGCCAGATGATGGCGAAGGCTATCCACGCGAGCGGCGGAATCGGCCGCAGGACGCGCGTGACCGGCGTCAGCGCCGCGTCGAGCGCCCGGCTCCACCCCATCGCGACGCCGACTGCGACGCCGAGGACGCTCCCGACCAGCAGGCCGGGGACGTAGTGATACAGGCTCTCGACCAGTTTGACGAGCATCCGGGTGGCACCGAGTTCGACCCCCAGAACGGGGAGGGTGAACGTCGCCGGCGCGGTGAGTTCGGTGACGAACGCGCCCGCGACAGCGACCGGCGAGGGGAGGAGGATGCCTCCGACGGCGGCGGCCGCGAGGTGCCAGACGACGAGGAATCCTGCGGTGCCGAGCACCCCCAGTCCGAGTCGTCGTAGCGCCCCTTCGCCGCCCGTCTCCGCCTCGGTGTCACCCCCGCCGAGGAGTCGGCCGAGGAGCCCCGACTCGCCGTCGGTCCCGGCGGTCAGCCCGCCGACGCCGACGGTGCCGTCCTTCTCGCTCATAGGGAGTCCCAGACCCCGTAGTCGAACAGCTCCTCGACGGTGAGTTCCTGTTCGGTCTTCCTCGCCTGCTGGGCGTAGTCGGCGAAGATTTTCGCGCCCGACTCGATCTCGTGCGGGTTCGAGATGAACGCCGAGGCCCGGGAGTCCATCGCCCTCCGTGCCGTCTCGACGGGGAGGGCCTCCTCGCCGATGACCGTCGAGGCGTGCTGTGCCGCCGTCTCGGGGTTCTCGTTCACGAACCGCGTGGCTCGGCGGTGCTGGCGGACGAACTCGGTGGCGACCTCGCGGTTCTCCTCCCGCAACCGGTCGTGCATCAGCGTCACCGCCGCCGGCTGGCCAGGCATGAAGTCGCCGGCCCAGGCGATGGACTGGAACGGCGCCCCCCGCGCCTCGACGATGGTCGGCACCGGCTCCATGATGCTCGTGCCGTCTATCTTCCCCGAGAGGAGCGCCTGCCGAACCGGTCCGGCGCCCGCCAGCGCGGTGATCTCCACGTCGTTCTCGGGGTCGACGCCGACCTCCTGTTCGAGCCAGTAGCGAAGCAGGATGTCGGGGACCGAGCCGGGTGGGAACGTGCCGAACTTGAACTTCCGACCCGTCTGCTCTTCGAACTTCGCGAACGCCTCGTTGCCGTGTTCCTCCCACATCGCCGCGAACTCGTCGGTCGCGAGAATCTGCATCGCGTCCCTGATGTTCGCGGCGGTGATGGACGAGGGGATGCCCTTGTCCATCACGATCATCGCCGGGACGATGCCGAACATCATCACGTCGAAATCACCCTTCGCGGAGGCCTGGACGATGCTCGGACCGTCCGAGAAGACCTTCCCGGACACGTCGGGTCCGAGTTCGTCGAAGTACCCCTCCTCCTGCATGACGAAGTACTGCATGTCGGGGTAGATGGGCATGTACGCGACGCGAATCTCGTCGAGGCCGCCGCCTCCACCTCCCCCGCCGAGACTGCTGAGACAGCCCGAGAGCCCGGCGACACCGACGGCACCTGCGCCCGCGAGGAACGACCGCCGCGACGGGCGGCTCGAACCCTTCGAATCGTAGTCGGTCATCGCCCTCCGTACGCGTTCGTCCCTTAGTCGGCCTTCGTCACCGGTAACGGTCATTGGTAGCTGTCGGGGGCGTCCGGAGGGACAAACTGCGCGCGTTGGAGTACGTACCGCGTGTATTCGAGCGAATATCGGCGGAGAAGCCCGACGAGGACGTCGCAGGAAGCGGCGAGTAGTGCCGGATGGTGGCCGCGACTTGCAGGAACGACTAGGCAAGAACTATTCCGGCGGGCCTCCCGCGAGTAGTCATGACGGAGTTCTCGGAGCGAGTGGAGCAGGTGTCCATCAGCGGCATCCGCGAGGTGTTCGAGGCGGCCGGCGAAGACGCCATCAACCTCGGGCTCGGTCAGCCCGACTTCCCGACCCCGCGACACGCCCGCGAGGCCGCAGTCGAGGCCATCGAGTCGGGCGCCGCCGACGGCTACACCTCCAACAAGGGGACTTACGAACTGCGCGAGGCGCTATCGGCGAAGTACGGCCGCGACTACGACCTCGACCTCGACCCCGAGCAGTTCATCGCCACGGCGGGCGGGAGCGAGGCGCTCCACATCGCGATGGAGGCCCACGTCGACCACGGTCAGGAGGTCGTCTTCCCCGACCCCGGGTTCGTCGCCTACGACGCCCTCACCCGACTGGCGGGCGGCGACCCGAAGCCGGTCCCACTCCGCGAAGACCTCACCCTCGACCCCGCGGCCGTCGAGGAGGCCATCACCGACGACACCGCCGCGTTCGTCGTCAACTCGCCCGGCAACCCGACCGGCGCCGTCTCGTCCGAGGAGGACGTCCGAGAGTTCGCCCGCATCGCCGACGAGCACGACGTGCTCTGTATCTCCGACGAGGTGTACGAACACATCGTCTTCGAGGGCGAACACCGCTCGCCGATGGAGTTCGCCGACTCTGACAACGTCGTCGTCGTCGGCGCCTGCTCGAAGAGCTACTCCATGACCGGGTGGCGACTCGGCTGGATTACGGGCGCGACGAGGCGAATCGAGCGCATGCTTCGGGTCCACCAGTACGTGCAGGCGTGCGCGTCGGCTCCGGCGCAGTACGCCGCCGAGGCGGCCATCTCGGGCGACCAGACCGTCGTCGACGAGATGGTCCAGACGTTCCGCGAGCGCCGCGACCTGCTCCTCTCCGGCCTCGACGACATCGGCATCGAGGTGCCGACCCCCCACGGCGCCTTCTACGCGATGCCGAAGGTGCCCGAGGGGTTCGTCGACGAGTGTATCGAGCGCGGCGTCGTCGTCGTCCCCGGCGAGGCGTTCGGCGAGCACGGCGCCGGCTACGCTCGCATCTCCTACGCGACGGCGACCGAGGAGATAGAGGAGGCACTCGAAATCATGGCCGAGGCGTACGACGCGGTGCAGTAAGGAGTATTCTCGGCACTCTTCTCGGAATACCAACAATAATCGGCTTCAGAGAGACGTTTAGTGGGGACTCACCGAACGTGAGGACGAGATGGACCCTCCACACGAAGTCCACGTCGCCGCCATCTGTGGCAGCCTCCGCGACGACAGCAGGACCAGAACCGCCCTCCGCGTCGCCCTGGACGCGGCCGAAGCCGCCGGCGCCGAGACGACGCTCGTCGACCTCCGTGAGTACGACCTCCCACCCATCGACGCCGACGACGGCGACGCCGGGGACGCGCCGGCGCTTCGCCAGGCGGTCGCCGAGGCCGACGCCGTCCTCCTCGGCACGCCGAACTACCACGGGTCGTTCTCGGCGCCGCTGAAGAACGCCCTCGACTACTGCGGTCGCGACGAGTTCGGGGGGACGACGGTCGGCCTGCTCGAAGTCGCCGGCGGGAGCTTCCCGACGCGACCGCTCGAACACCTCCGCACCGTCTGCCGGACGCTGAACGCGTGGACTCTCCCACACGAGGTCGGGATGCCGAACTCCGCTTCGACCGTTCGCGACGGCGAAATCGTCGACGACCGGGTCGCCGCTCGGGTGGCGGAGTTGGGCGAGACAGCCGTCCGCTACGCCGGCGTCGACCGGTATCCCGAACTCGTTGCCGGTGCCGACGAGGGCGCCCTCGAACCGACGGTCGGGGACTGACGCGACCCGACGCCGTGACACGGTCGAACAGGTCACCGAGTTCGCCCTCAGCGAGCCGTCAACACTCCCGGCGACGTGTCGGCCGCCATGCACACCGTCCTGTCCGACGACGACGCGCGGGCCGCCCTCGACTGACCGACGGCCGTCGCGGCCGACCGCGACTCGACGGTCGAACTCGACGAACTCGACGAACTCGTGACGGACCGGGAGCGAGGCCGTCGCGGGGACGAGGACCTCACCTCGTTCTGCTCGGTCGGGCTTGCGGATACCGAGGTCGTACCGATCGACGAGGCGCTCCGGCGGTACTCGGAGTAGGTCCGGGTCCGCGTCGGTTCGGAGTCGGTAGCCCGTTACGTCTCCGCGTAGCGAGGCGGACGTGCACGAACGCGCGGCCGTCGTGGCGCCACAGGGACGCCACGGCCGCGGCCGTATCGAGTTAGTCGTCCGGAGCGTGACTCACTGGCTCTCGAAGGGCTGTAGTTCGCTACACCACCGCGTCAGCGGGGCGAGCACGGATACACCCGTGCTCGCCGTGGCGCTCAGTCGTCCGCGATTGCCGGCTCGTCCCCCATCTCCACGTCCTCGTTGATGAGGGCGACGAGGCTGTTGTACGGGACGAACGCGATGAGGTCGTCGTTCTCGCTGTAGAGGTCGACGCCGTGCTCGCCGTGATTGAAGTCGTCGCACTCGATGATGCCGTCGCGGATGATGGCTCGGAGCATGTGAGACGGTACCGTCTCGATGAAGTTCAACCTCGCGGCTCCTCGAGGGAGTCCCTACTTCGCGGTGCTGACGATTTTGATGACGTCACCCTCTTCGAGCTCCTGCTCGTCGGAGATGCGCCGGTTCTCGCGGGCGTCGACCGCGTGGAGGTAGCCGTCGCCGATGTCCGAGTGGACCGCGTAGGCGAGGTCTCGCGGCGTCGACCCGCGCGGGAGGAGGAACGCGTCGGGGAGGACGTTCCCCTGTCCGTCCGTCCACTTCGACTCGTTCTGGACCGGGAACGCGGTGAGGTGGTCGAGCAGGCCGTAGACGGCCTCGTCGAGGGCGTCCTGCACGCCGGTGCCGCCGTACTCGGTCATCACCTCGCGAATCTTTTCGAGGCCCTGCTCCTGACTCCCACTCAGGTCGCCGAGAATCTCGAAGTCCTCGTCGCCGGGGTCGTAGTCGACGACGCCCGCCTCGACCCCTTTCCGGAGCGCGAGTTCGCCGTCGGCGGTGGCGGGGACGACCGTCTTGCCCGTCTCCTCGCGCAGTCGCTCGACCGTGCCGTCGGGCGCGGCGTCGACCTTGTTGGCGACGAGGACGATGGGTTTCGTCCGGGCGCGGAGTTCGCGGGCGAGGCGTTCGCGGTCCTCGTCGGTCCACTGGATGGGGTCTTCCGGGTACTCTACCTCGCGGAGGACGGCGGCCACGTCGTACTCGCTCGCCCCGAACCCCGTCAGGAGGTCGGTGAGCGCGTCGTCGAGGTCGAAGTCGGGCGAGCGTGACTTCCGCTGGACGGACTCCCAGTTCCGGGCGACGATGCCGGCGAGCCACTGGTTCATCTCCTCCTCGATGAAGGTGACCTCGTCGACGGGGTCGTAGCTCCCGGGTTCGACGGGTTCGCCCTCCTCGTTGGTCGCGCCGGAGGCGTCGACGACGTGGAGGATGGCGTCGGCGTTCGACAGTTCGTCGAGGAACTGGTTGCCGAGACCGCGGCCCTCGTGCGCGCCGGGGACGAGGCCGGCCACGTCGTACAGTTCGACCGGGACGTAACGCTTCCCGTCGTGGCAGTGTTCGTCGCCACAGCGCTCCTCGCGGTCGAGGCAGGGACAGCGCGTGCGAGCGTGTGTGACGCCGCGGTTGGCGTCGATGGTCGTGAACGGGTAGTTCGCGATGTCGACGTCGGCGAGGGTCGCCGCCTTGTAGAAGGTGGACTTGCCCGCGTTGGGTTTGCCCGCGAGAGCGATCGAGAGCATAGCACACCGTTTCGGCGTGTGGGAAAACACCCTTTCGGTCGGACGAGAGACGACCGGGCCCCGTCGGTCGGGGGTGGCCAGGTCGGACGTAGTCGAGTCGAATCGGTCCGGTTCGAGTCGAGCGGACCCGACCCGGAGAACGCTTCGGAAGGGCCGGAGCGTCGGTCGCGGGAGTGGGGGAGGTCGACCGACGCCGCGGCGAGTCCCGACGCCGGCCGGTGTCAGGGGGCTGACACACCACGTGTCGGGCGGCACCGCGGGAGCGGTGCGCCGAGTTTTGGCATTCCGGGGGCGCCAATCGCCCGTCACTACGGGCGACTCTCCTACGTCGTCGCCGATGCTCAACGTGTGGCGGGAGTACTCACGCCGTTCAAGTGCGCCGGCCGAAGGATGGATAGTTGGCCGCTACGTACCGTCCGGCGAACTGGAGGCTCATCGCGTGTTACTGGCCGAATTCACGCTCGACCACCCGATTCTGCGCGAGACGCTTCGCTCCCGCCCCGGTCTCCGGGTCGTCTGGGAGCGCTCCGACACCAGCGGCGAACGCCGCGTCGTCCTCTGTTGGGTCGAAGGCGACGACTTCGACGGGCTCGACGCGGCGCTCGAAGCCGACCCGACCGTCGCCGACCCGACCGTCCTCACCGAGGTGGGCGGACGCCGGCTGTATCGGTTCGACCTCGCGGACGAGGGGCACCAGAAGAGCGTCTACCCCGTCATGGTCGAGGAGAGCGGCGTCATCCGCTCGCTGACCGCGGACGCCTCCGGCTGGCACTTCCGCGTCGAGTTCCCCACCCGGGTGGCGTTCGACCGCTTCAGAGAGGTCTGTCGGGAGTACGACCTCGACATCTCGTTGGGGCGCATCCTCGCGGAGACCCCGGCCGAGCGCGACGCGGCGTTCGGCCTCACCGCCCCACAACGCGAGGCGTTGCGGGCCGCCGTCGACACCGGCTACCTCAGCATCCCGCGCGAGGCGAGCCTCGCTGAGCTCGGGGACGCGCTCGACATCTCACAGAACGCCGCCTCCGAGCGGTTCCGGCGGGGGGTCGAGACGCTCGTGCAGAATACCGTCATCGACGGCGAGAGCTGAGGGACGGCCGGCGTCGACCGGCCGGAGGCCGCCGCCTCACCGTCCGCGGCCGGCCTCGTCTCTATCGGCCCCGACCTCGCTACTCCGACGCGTCCTCAACCGTGACGGAGCCCACGTCGGTGCGGACCCCGAGTTCGTGGCCGCCGTCGCCGACCGTGCCGGCGACGCGCTGGCCGCCGACGCCCCGAGCGGAGCCGCCCAAGGGACCGGCGTCGACGCTTCCGACCGACGAGGTAGCGACGACCTCCGCGTCGAGGGTGGGTCCCAGGCGGACGACCACTCGCCCGTTCGTGGTCTCGACGAGCGCGTCGCCGCGAATCGACCGAATCTCGGCGTCGACGGAGCCGTTGCTCGTCGTCACGCGGTCGACGCCGGTGGTCCCGGCGAGCTTGACGGCCCCGTTGCCGGTCTCGACGCTTGGGTACCCCTCGACGTCTCGGAGGTCGACACGGCCGTTCTTCGTCCGGACCACTACGTCCCCGGTGACGTCCGCCACGTCGACGCGACCGTTCTCTGTCTCGACCGTGGTGAGAGCGGTCCCTCGCGGGAGGGCTACGTCGAGGTCGACCGCGACGTCGCGAACGCCGGGTGGATGCTCGACGCGCAGGGCGAGGGAGTCGCCGTCGTCGCCGGGGGCGTCGCCAGCGCCGGCCGCGGCTCCGGAGCCCGCTTCGGCGACGACCTCGATTCGGTCGAGGTCCGCCTCCTCGCGGGCGTGCTTCGTCACGTCGACGCGGAGGTCGTCGCGGTCCTCGCCACGGACGTGGATGCGGCCGTTCCGTGTCGCGAGCGACAGCGCGGCGAGGGCGTCGAACGACAGGCGCTCCTCGCGGGTGTGTCGGTAGCTCTCCTCCATCGCGGTCTCGGCGAGGGCGGTGACGGTCGTCGTGAACCGGTCGAGCAGACTCATGGAGCGTGAGTCGCCGTCTCGGCGCATAAGCGCTCGCCGAACGGAGTTTCTGTTCGAGTTCTGAGGGTTACTCGGCGTCGCGGCCGCCCTCGCGGACGAGGCGCATCTCGCCCTTGGCGCGCATCGTCCCGTCGACGGTCGCGCCCTCGTGGATTTCGAGGTCGGCGCACGACACGTCGCCGAGGACGCGGGCACCCTCGGCCACGGTGACGGTGCCGCCGCGGGTCGTCACGTCCCCGTGGACGCGCGTCCCGCTGCCGACGAACACGTCGCCGCGGGCGCGGAGTGAGCCGAACAGGTTGTTGTCCTCGCCCATCTCGATTTCGGCAGCGCGGATGTTGCCGTGGAGCCGGCAGCCGTCGCCGACGCTAGCGGGGGTGGAGACGCGCCAGGCGTCGTCGGAGACGCTCGCGGAACGGGGGATGACGAGCGGCGGGTGGTCCGGCTCCCCGCCGTCGGCGAGCGCCCCGGCGAGTTCGTCGGCGGCGTCCTGTTCGCCGAGGCGGAGGAGTTGGGAGAGGACGACGAAGTAGAACACGAGCGTGGGGACGGGGTTGCGGATGACGATCCAGCCGTTGGCCTCGAACCCCTCCTCGATGTCGACGTCGTCGCCGATGTCGAGGTCGCCGGAGACCATCAGGCGGCCGGCGACGTGGACGCGTTCGCCGAGGTAGGCGTCACAGCCGACGAGGACGTTGCCGTCGACCGAACACCAGGTGTCGAGGCGGCAGTCGCCCTCGGCCTCGATGTCGCCGCCGAAGTCGACCCGCTCGCCCGCGATGACGTTGTTGCCGCGGACCCCGAACTCGACGGTGGACTGGCCGCCGACGATGACGTCCCCGTCGGTGACGAGGTCGTGCTCCTCGACCGTCGTCCCGTCGGGGATGCGTAACGCGTCGAGGGGGTCCTGCCCGAGAGACACACCTCACGCCTACCCCTCTTCCCTAATAAACTGAACGGGTGATTGACGGTCTGTCCGGGTCGTCGGCGCCCGAGCGTCAGACGAACGCACGACGGCCGGCTGTGCCACCTCCGGCGCCCGGCATCGTCACCCCGCGACGGGAGACTTTTATCCGACCACGGGCTACGACCGGCCATGACCGCACTCTCCTTCGACGACTATGATTGTACGACTCGCAACCATTGCGGTCTTGACCGATAACCAATGTCAACTACACTGAAGTTCGACGACAAGGGCTGTGACGTGGTGTACGAGGGGACGGAGTTCCGACTGGAGAAGGAACTCATCGAGGAGGCGACACAGAAGAACTATCCGGACGTGACCGACCACGACGTGCTGAAGATGGTCGAGAAGCAGCCGTCGCTGTCGGGTGAACCCCGACGTATCGGCGACATCCTGGCGTAGACGGGACGGTCGGCGGCTGCGTCAACTATTTGACCCGACGCCGCGAGCAGCCGATATGCGCCGCCGCGCCCTCCTCCAGGCAGGTGCCCTGAGCGCCGCCCTCGCCTCCGCCGGCTGTCTCGCGTCCGTCCAGCAGTCCGTCAACGGCCGCGTCTACTTCGACTACGGCCACTCGGACATCCATCGTGCCGACGAGCCGTACGTTCGGGGTGGGCTGGACGACGAGAGCGACGCGTGGACCGCGGGTCGACTGTTCACCGAGCCACCGACGGACCCGGTGTTCACCGACCGCGTCGACGCCGACGAGGAGGGTGGCTTCGTCGACGACGTTCGCGACGTCGACTACGACCGCCGGTTCGTCCTCCTCTTCGAGGCCCGGATGACGGCAGACGACCCGTACCGCGTGGGTCCGGGGCCGGTCCTGGGGGCGGAACCACGCTGGACCGGTTGGCGTGAACTGACCCTCCCGCTCGAATACCAACCGGAGGACTCGCTCGGGTCCGACCTCGCGGACGCCAAGCAGTTGGTCTGTACGCTGGTCGTCCACTTCGTGACCCACCCCGAGGAGGAGCCGCTCCGGACGAAACCCGAGTCGGCGACCGTCGAACTGTACGACGACGAGGGGAGTCGGCGCGGCGGGACAGTGACGGTGACGGCCGGGGAGTCGTCCTGATGCGTCGCCGTCGACTCCTCC
Organism: Halobium salinum; assembly: GCF_026586625.1. Lineage (GTDB taxonomy): Archaea > Halobacteriota > Halobacteria > Halobacteriales > Haloferacaceae > Halobium > Halobium salinum. The sequence goes on from NZ_JAODIW010000004.1 coordinate 20,349, forward strand.
ACGCGGGCGCCCTGAGCGCCACCCTCGCCACCGCCGGCTGTGTCGGCTCGGTCCAGCGAGCCATCTCGGGGAGCGTCTTCCCCCGCTACAGCCACAATTCCCTCCACCGCGCCGACGAACCGGTCGTCCGCGGCGGACTGGACGCGGACAGCGACGCGTGGACTGCGGGTCGACTGGTCACCGAACCGCCCACCGACCCAGTGTTCGTCGACGACGACGGCGAGGACGGGGGTTTCACCGCCGACTTCGAAGGGGTGGACTTCGAGCGGGAGTTCGCCCTCGCCTTCGAGGTTCGGTCGACGCCCGACGACCCGTACCGGGTCTTGGCGGGGGCGGCCAGCTCGGCGGACCCGCGGTGGACCGGCTGGTCCGAACTCACGCTCCCGCTCCAGTACTACGCCGACGACTCGCTCGAAGCCGGCCTCGCCGACGCCGACGAGTTGGTCTGCACGCTGTTCGCACAGTACGAGACTCGCCCCGAGGAGCGACCGCTTCGCGTGAAGCCGACTCGAGCGACCGTCGAACTGTACGACGAGGAAGGGGGGAGACGCGGCGGGACGACGACGGTGACTGCGGGGGACGACTGATGCGTCGGCGCCGACTGCTTCGGACCGGCGCCCTCGGTGCCGTCGTCGGCGCCGCCGGCTGTGTCGGGTCGGTCACCGACGCCGTCGCCGACGACGTTCGGTTCACATCCGCGCTCTCGACGCTCCACGCCGTCTCCGACCCGTGGGTCCGCGGCGGCTTTGGGGACGGCGGTATCGGGAACTTCCGCGGCGAGTTGTTCACCGAGACGCCGGAGGAGCGTCCGTTCGTCGGCGGACGGTACGGTCGTCGTGACGCGACCAGTCACGTACTCGGCGCCGACTACGAGCGCGAGTTCGTCCTCCTCCACGAAGTGTTGATTCGCCGGAGTGACCCGTTCCGTGTCGACCCGACCGCCCGGGACCGTGACCCGACGTGGGCTGACCGGCGCGAACTGGTGCTCCCGCTCTCGAAGGACCCCGTCGACCCGGAGCACCTCGCCTTCGACCTGCGGGACGAGGAGGAACTGGTCTGCACCACGGTCGTGACGTACGCCGTCGGTGAGGGCGACGAGCCGATGCGGGTGACGCCCGAGTCGGCGCTGGTTCACCTCTACGGCTACGGAACACACCCGAACGGCCGGTCCATCGTGGTGGAGTAACCGCGACTGAATCCCTGACCACGCTTCGACCGCGGCCCGACACCCGCGACTGCAACACCACCGTTTTCATAAGCGCACGGCAGGTGAGTGAGCGTATGGAAGACATCAGCGACCAGTACGTCCCCGCCGACGTGGAGGAGTCAGCGGCGGACCACTGGGCGGAGACGGACGCCTACGAGGCGACGAAGGAGGCCCACGCCGACGACCCGGCCTTCTTCTTCGTCGACGGCCCGCCGTACACGTCGGGCCAGATGCACCTCGGGACGGCGTGGAACAAGACGCTGAAGGACACGCTCATCCGGTACAAGCGGATGACCGGCCACCGCGTCACCGACCGGCCCGGCTACGACATGCACGGCCTCCCCATCGAGGTCAAAGTCGAGGAGGAACTCGGCTTCGAGTCCAAGAAGGACATCGAAGAACTGGGCGTCGAGGCGTTCATCGAGGAGTGCAAGACGTTCGCCGAGCGCAACCGCGAGAAGATGGACGAGGACTTCCAGTCCATGGGCGTCTGGATGGACTGGGACGACCCCTACCGCACGGTCGACCCCTCCTACATGGAGGCGACGTGGTGGGCGTTCCAGCGGGTCCACGAGAACGGCCTCGTCGAACGCGGGAAGCGCGCCGTCAACCAGTGTCCCCGCTGTGAGACGGCGCTCGCCAACAACGAGGTGGAGTACCACGAAATCGAGTCGCCCTCCATCTACGTGAAGTTCCCCTTGAAGGGACGAGAGGGGAACCTCGTCGTCTGGACGACGACGCCGTGGACCCTGCCGGGGAACACGTTCGTCGCCGTCGGCGAGGACGTAACGTACCAGGGCGTCCGCGCCGAGACCGAGTCCGGCGACACGGAAGTCCTCTACCTCGCCGAGGAGTGCGTCGAGGAGGTCCTGAAGAAGGGTCGGTACGTCGACTACGAGGTCGTCGAGCAGCTCACCGGCGAGGACCTCGTCGGACTGGAGTACGAACACCCGCTCGCCGAGGAGGTCCCCGACCACGCCGCCTTCGACGGCGCGCTCCAGGTGTACACCGCCGACTACGTCGAGGTCGACCGGACCGGGTTGGTCCACTCCGCGCCCGGCCACGGGCAGGAGGACTTCGAACGGGGCCAGGAGCTGGGCCTCGAAATCTTCTCGCCCGTCGTCGGCAACGGCGACTATACCGAGCAGGCGGGAAAGTACGAGGGCCAGTTCGTCCGCGACGCCAACGACGACATCGTCGCGGACCTCGATTCGAAGGACCTGCTCCTCTCTGGCGAGACGACGCGCCACGACTACGGCCAGTGTTGGCGCTGTGATACGGACATCATCTACCTCGCCACCGACCAGTGGTTCATCACGGTCACCGACATCAAAGAGGAACTGCTCGCCAACATCGAGGAGAGCGAGTGGTTCCCGGGGTGGGCCCGCGACAACCGCTTCCGCAACTTCGTCGAGGACGCCCCCGACTGGAACGTCTCTCGACAGCGCTACTGGGGCATCCCCCTCCCCATCTGGGTGCCGGTCGACGCCGGCGAGGACCTCGAAGCCGAGGACTGTCTCGTCGTCGGCACCCGCGAGGAGCTGGCGGAGCGCGCCGACCAGGAGCTGAATCCGGAGGAGATGGACCTTCATCGTCCTGCTGTCGACGACGTGACCATCACCGAGGACGGGACGACCTACGAGCGCGTGCCGGACGTGTTCGACGTGTGGATAGACTCCTCGGTCGCCTCGTGGGGAACGCTCGGCTACCCCGCCGAGACCGAGGCGTTCGAGGAGCTGTGGCCCGCCGACCTCATCGTCGAGGCTCACGACCAGACCCGCGGCTGGTTCTGGTCCCAACTGGGGATGGGCACCGCCGCCGTCGGCGAGGTGCCGTACGAGCAGGTGCTGATGCACGGGTTCGCCAACGACAAGGACGGTCGGAAGATGTCCAAATCGGTGGGGAACATCGTCACCCCCGAGGAGGCCATCGACCGCGCCGGGCGCGACCCGCTCCGGGCGTACCTCCTCAGTCACGACCAGCAGGGCGCGAACCTCGCGTTCCAGTGGGACGGACTCGCGGACGTCGAGTCGACGCTCAACATCTTCTGGAACGTGTTCCGGTTCCCGCTCCCGTACATGCGACTCGACGGGTACGACCCGGCCGAGGCCGACCTCTCGGACGGCGAGCTGACCGTCGTCGACGAGTGGGTGCTCTCGCGCCTGCAGTCGGTGAAGTCCGAGGTCCGTGAGGCGTGGGAGGGGTACGAGGTCCACGAGGCGCTCAACACCGTCCTCGACTTCCTCACCGAGGACGTGTCGCGCTTCTACGTGAAGGCCATCCGCGAACGCATGTGGGAGGAGGAGGACTCCGCCGGAAAGCGCGGCGCGTACGCCACCCTCGCCACCGTCCTCGACGAGACGGTCCGCATGATGGCGCCGTTCACCCCGTACCTCGCCGAGCGCATGTACCAGCACCTCGACGGGGGCGAGACGACGGTCCACATGCTCGACTACCCCGAGGTCGACGCGGAGCTGCACGACCCCGACCTCGAGGCGCACATGGCCGTCCTCCGCAAGGTCGAGGAGGCGGCCGCCAACGCCCGCCAGCAGGGCGGGCGCAAACTGCGCTGGCCCGTCTCCCGCGTCGTCGTCGAGAGCGACGAGGCCGCCGTCCGCGAGGCCGTCGAGTCGCTCTCTGACCTCTTCGCCGAGCGCGTCAACACCCGCGAGGTCGTCGTCGTTTCCCGCTTCGACGAACTCGTCGAGCGCGCGGAGCCGAAGATGAGCGAAATCGGCCCCGCCTTCGGCGGCGACTCTCAGAAGGTGATGCAGGCAGTGGAGGGCGCCACCCGCGAGGAGGTCGAAGCCGGCGTCGACGCCGACGGCGAGCACTACGACCTCGACGACGGAATGGTCGAGTACCACGCCGAGCCTCCCGAGGGAATCAGCGGCGCGGACTTCGACAGCCCCGTCGGCGACGGGAGCGTCTACGTCGACACCACCCTCACCGACGACCTGGAGTCCGAGGGGTACGCCCGCGACGTGGTCCGGCGAATCCAGGAGATGCGAAAGACGCTGGACCTCGACGTGGAGGAACCTATCCACACCCGCCTCGACGTGAGCGACGAGCGCGTCGCTGGCTTCGTCGACGACCACCGGGAGTTCGTCGCCGACGAGACCCGGACCGCGGAGTGGGTCGACGGCGACGAGGCTGCCTTCGACCTCGTGGAGGAGTGGGACGTCGAGGGCGTCGACGTGACCATCGGCGTGAAGCGCGTCGAGGACCCCGACACGCCGGACGGCGAGTAGTCGGGAGGAGCGCCTTCCGAACCCGCGTCCGGTGCCGGCGCTTCGACTCACGCCGACCCGACGACCACCCCAAACTTTCTGTGAACTCGTGACACACCTCTCCGACGAGCCATGCGAATTCGCCCCGCTGCTCCCGACGACGCCCCCGGCATCGCCGAGGTCGCCCGCGAAGCGTGGCACGCCGCCTACGACGACCTGCTCGGCCCCGGCCTCGTCGACGACCGCGTGGACGGCTGGTACGACGTGGAGCGGTTGCGGGAGGGACTCGACGCCGCCGACCACTACGTCGTCGCCGAGGTGGACTCGGGCGGAGCGGGGACCGAAGTCGTCGGCTACGCCGCCGCCTCCACCGGGGTCGAAGGGCGACCCGACGACGAGGCGACGCTCGAGGCGATTTACGTCCGGCCGGACCACTGGGGCGAGGGCGTCGGGAGTCGCCTGCTCGAACGCGTCGCCGGGAGCGTCGCCGACACGGGCATCGAGCGGCTCTCGGCGGTCGTCTTCGCCGACAACGAGGTCGGACGGGCGTTCTACGACCGCCACGGGTTCGCCGTTCGAGGAGGAGCGGACCGAGTCCCTCGGCGGGGAGTCGGTCGACCCGGTCGACTCGGTGCTCGTCGTCGCCGACGTGGCGGGGCTCACGAACGATTCGTATAGTTAGATAGAAACGTGCGCGGTCCTCTGGTTTAAATAATGGAACCGCCCCAGAGCGAGGGCGCGACCCTCGGTGGCGCCCTGGTGAGTCGCGCCGTCCGGATACAGGCCCCGTCGATGCGGGCCGCCCTGGCGGCGCTCGACGGGCCGCGGACGGCGTGGACGGCGCCGGACGAACCGAGCGTGGTCGCCGGCGGCGCCGCCGCGACGCTGACCGGCGACGGTCCGGACCGGTTCACCGAGGTCCGGGCCGCCGCCGAGGAGCTGTTCGCGGCCGACGACGCCGACGTGGGCGCCGACGCCGCCCGACCGCGGCTGTTCGGCGGGTTCGCCTTCCACGGCGACCACCGCGCCGAGGGGACCTGGACGGGGTTCCCCGCGGCGGGGTTCGTCCTCCCGCAGGTGCAGTTGACGTTCGCCGGGGCGTCGGCGGCGCGAAACGGCGACACCTCGGCGTGGCTCACGGTCAACGCGGTCGGGTCGGAGGCGACCCCCGAGGCGGTCGAAGCCCGTCTCGAGCGCGAGCGCGAGCGCTTCGAGTCGTTGCCGGAGCCGAGCCCGGTGGCTGCGCCGCCGGGCGTGGTCTCCCGCGAGCGCACGACCGGCCTGGAGGAGTGGCGCGAGGGCGTGCGAGCCGCGATTCGGCGCATCCGCGCCGGCGAGCTCCGGAAGGTCGTCCTCGCACAGGCGCTGCGCTGTGACCTCGCGGCCGACCTCTCCGTGCCCGACACGCTCTCGCGGCTCGGCGAGCGCTACCCCGACTGCCACCGCTTTCTCGTCGAGCCGACCGGGCCGACGGCGGCGGGTGCGACCAACTGCGACAGTCCCGAGCGGCCCGCCTTCTTCGGGGCGACCCCGGAGATTCTCGTGAGTCGCCGCGGGCGGACGGTCCACACCGGCGCGCTGGCGGGAACGACCGGGCGCGGCGACACCCCGGCGGAGGACGAGTGGCTGGCCGAAGAGCTCCGGACGAGCGAGAAGGACATCCACGAGCACGAAATCGTCGCCGACGCCATCCGCGACCAACTCGCGCCGCTCGCCTCCTCGGTGTCGACCGGCGACCGCACCGTCAGGCGACTCGCCACCGTCCAGCACCTCTGGACGCCCATCTCGGCGGAGCTCGCGGACGACGAACACGTGCTGTCGCTCGTCGAGGCGCTCCACCCCACGCCGGCGGTCGGGGGACTTCCCCCGGAGAAGGCGCTCGCGACCATCCGCGACACCGAGCCGTTCGACCGCGGCTGGTACGCCTCGCCGGTCGGCTGGTTCGACGCCGCCGGCAACGGCTCCTTCGCGGTCGCGCTCCGCTCCGCGCTCGCGACCCGGCGGACGGCGACCCTGTTCGCCGGCGTCGGTGTCGTCGCCGACTCCGACCCCGACCGCGAGTGGGACGAGGTCCAACTCAAGTACCGGCCCATCCTGGACGAGTTGGAACGACCGCAGTAGGAGGCGACCCGGGACGGAGCGACGACCCGACGGGCGGCGGTCCGATGGGCGCCGACCCGATGAGCGACAGCGGAGGCGAAGGACGACCGGAGCGAGCGGTGGCCGGCAGGGAGAACGGCCGAGGGCAGGGGCACTCGCCGACGACCCTGAAGAGGGACTTCAGTCTCGAAGCCATCGGTTGATTGTGGTCCTCGAGTAGCTGTCGGACGCATGTCCGACGAGTCCAGCGCAGGCCACGAGGGCACCGTAGGTCACTCCCGGTTCGACGAAGACGAACGAGAGCGCATCCGGCGGTTCGCGACACTCTCCCGGAGCGACCGTCGCCCGGACCTCCTCCTGCCGAACACCGACGATGGAGAGCGTGCCGACGGCGCGAGCCCTGCCGACGATGTGAGCCGCGCCGAGGACGTGAGCCACGTCGGCGACGGCGGCCGCCTCGACGACGGAGGCCGACGCGGTCGCGGGTCGTGACCGGCGGAAGCCGACAGCCCGGTCGCGGGCGCGTTTCGCCGGGGTATTAGCCCCCCGCTCCGAAGGGGGAGGGGAGAACCAATGTCCGCGCCGAACCGGAACACGCTCTGGGGGCGAGCGCTCGTCGACGAACTCGTCGCGGCGGGCGTCTCCGCGGTCTGTATCACCCCCGGGAGCCGCTCGACGCCGCTGACGGTCGCGTTCGCCCGACACGACGACATCCACGTCTTCTCGCACCTCGACGAGCGCGCCTCGGCCTTCTTCGCGCTCGGCCGGGCGAAGCGCACCGGCGAGGTGACGCCGCTCGTCTGTACCTCCGGGACCGCCGCCGCCAACTTCCACCCGGCGGTTGTCGAGGCGAGTCAGTCCCGGACCCCTTTGCTCATGCTCACGGCCGACCGGCCGCCCGAACTGCGCGACTCGGGTGCGAACCAGACCGTCGACCAGGAGAAACTGTACGGCGACGCCGTCCGCTGGTACAAGGACTTACCCGAACCGGAGGCCGACGACCGGAAACTCCGCTCGCTCCGGACGACCGCCGCTCGTGCGGTCGCGGAGGCGGAGGGCACTCCGTCCGGTCCGGTCCACCTCAACGTCCCGTTCCGGAAACCGTTGGAGCCGACGCCGGTCGAAGGAGACGTACCCGCCGACCTCCCGCTCGACGCCCGTGAGGGCCGCGGCGACGGGACGGCGTGGGTCCGGACCACCCCCGGCGCGCCCGACCTCGACGACCGTTCGCTCCGCGAGGTGGCGGAGGCGCTCGACGCCGACCGCGGACTCGTCGTCGCCGGCCCCGCCGACCCGCCGGGGGTCGACCGGGAGGCCATCACTGCACTGGCGCACGCGACGGGGTTCCCCGTCGTTGCCGACCCGCTCTCGGGACTCCGCTACGGGGGCCACACCCGCGCCGTGACCGTGCTCGGTGGCTACGACGCCTACCTCACGTCCGAAGTGACCGACGACTGGCCCGACCCCGAGGTCGTCCTCCGACTGGGGGCGTCGCCGACCTCGAAACCGCTTCGGAAGTACCTCGCACGAACCGGCGCCCGTCAGCTACTCGTCGACCCCGCCGGAGCGTGGCGAGAGGCGGAGTTCACCGCTACCGACCTCGTGACGGCCGAACCGTCGCGACTCGCCGCCCACCTCTCGCGGGTCGTGGGTCGCGGCCGAGGGACGAGCGGCGCCGGCGACGACTGGCGCGAGCGCTGGACCGACGCCGAGGCGGCCCACTGGAACGCAGTCGACGACGCCCGCGAGGAGGGGGCAACGTTCGAGGGCCGAGTGCTCGCCGACGTGGTCGACCGAGCCCCCGACCCCGCGACGGTGTTCGTCTCGAACTCGATGCCCGTCCGCGACCTCGACCGGTTCGGTCGGCCCTCGGAGGCGAACCTGACGGTGCTCGGCAACCGCGGCGCCTCCGGCATCGACGGGGTCACCTCGACGGCGCTCGGCGCAGGCAGCGCGACGACCGACCCGCTGACGCTCGTGACGGGTGACATCGCGTACTACCACGACCTGACCGGCCTGCTGGCGGTCGGGCGTGCCGGCGTAGACGCCACGGTCGTCCTCGTCAACAACGACGGCGGCGGCATCTTCCACATGCTCCCCATCGAGGACCACGACCCGCCCTTCACCGCGCAGTTCAAGACGCCCCACGGGCTCGATTTCGAACCCACCGGCGACCTGTTCGGGCTCGACTTCGAGCGCGTCGACCTCGACGGCTTCGCCGACGCCTACGAGGAGCGTGTCGCGAGCGGGGGGACCGACGTGTTGGAGGTGAACGTCGACGCCGAGACCAGCCACGACACGCGCGACCGCCTGCAGGAGCGCGTCGTGGAGCAACTGGGTTGACCGGGAGCGGATGGTTTTTGGGGGACAGGTCGAAACGCCGGACCGATGCCCTCCACGACGCAGTCGAAGAACTGGAAGATAGCGACCGCGGTCGCGGTGCTGGCGGTACTGGCGTACGCCGTCGTCGTCGCGAGCCAACTGCTCCTGGGTGCCATTCTCGCCACGGCGGTGTACCTCGTCTCGTGGCTCGCGGCGTACGTCAAGGACAACGGCTACCCCCGGTCGCTCGGCCCGCGCCGAACGTGGCTCGTCGCCGTGCTCTCGACGCTCGTGTTTCTGTACGCCATCGTGATCGCCGGCCAGGTGCTCCTGGGACTGCTCGCCGTCGCCCTCATCGCGCTCGTGGCGTGGGTGACCAGCCCGACGGGGCCGCTGGCCAGTCGGTAGGACGACCGGCCCCCCGAGCCGACCCTCCCGCCGAACAGCCTTTGTGGTCCGCGTGGGAAGCACTCACTATGGCACCCTCCCGCGGCACCGACCGCGCCACCGAGGAGCGTCAACTCCGGTCACGGACGGAGGAGAAGGACGCCCTCGGGCAGTGGCTGGAGTCGCTGTTCGACGCGCTCGGCGAGGTCGCGCTCGTCTGCATCCCCGCGCTCCTGTTCGCGCTCATGGCCGGCGAGGCGGTGACGAAGTTCGTCGCCGCGGTCGTCCTCTCGGCGTTCGTCGGCGGCGTCGCCGCGGGTCGCCACGGCCGCCTCCGCGTCGGCCCGCCGTGGCCTCGGGTCACACCGTTGCTCGCGGTCCTGCGGCTCGTCTACTACAACGCCGTCTTCTTCGGGGCGGTCCTGCTCAGTATCGCCGTCGCGCCGGACCTCGGCCTCGGGGCCGAGTGGTCGCCGGTCGACGTGGGCGGCGCGTCGCTCGTCGCGATCGCCGTCGTCGCCGCCGCCGTCCTCGCGTTCCCGACGGTCGCTCGGGCGCTCAGGCAGGCCGTCACGACGCGCTGACGGCGCGAGCGGGTTGGCAGACGGCGCGGAAGCTTTTTGCGCGGTCCGGCCGCTCCTCCGGCATGGTTTCGGAACTCTTCGATTCTGACCGCTGGGAGACGGTCCGCGAGTTCGACGACGTCACCTACCATCGGGGGACGGACCTCCCGGTCGTCCGCATCGCCTTCGACCGCCCCGACGTGCGCAACGCCTTCCGACCCGGCACCGTAGACGAGTTGTACCAGGCGCTCGACCACGCCCGCAAGCAGGCCGACGTGGGCTGTGTGCTCCTGACGGGGAACGGCCCCTCCTCGAAGGACGGCGGGTGGGCGTTCTGTGCCGGCGGCGACCAGTCCGTCCGCGGCGGGTCCGGCTACGAGTACCGCGGCGACGACGCCGCCGGCGACGACGACGACCCCGCCGTCCGGGAGGCGAAGGCCGGTCGCCTGCACATCCTCGAAGTTCAGCGGCTGATTCGGATGATGCCCAAACCCGTCGTCGCCGTCGTCCCCGGCTGGGCCGTCGGCGGCGGCCACTCACTCCACGTCGTCTGCGACCTCACGCTCGCCAGCGAGGAGCACGCGAAGTTCCTCCAGACCGACCCCGACGTGGCCTCCTTCGACGGCGGGTTCGGCTCCGCTTACCTCGCCCGGCAGGTCGGCCAGAAGAAGGCCCGCGAGGTGTTCTTCCGCGGGAAGACCTACTCGGCCGAGGAGGCAGTCGACATGGGGATGGCGAACGAAGCGATTCCGCACGACGACCTCGAAGCGGTGGCCCTGGAGTGGGCCGACGAGATGACCTCGAAGTCGCCGATGGCGATGCGGATGCTGAAGTACGCCTTCAACGCCATCGACGACGGGATGGTCGGCCAGCAGGTGTTCGCCGGGGAGGCGACGCGGCTGGGCTACATGACCGAAGAGGCACAGGAAGGCCGGGACGCCTTCTTGGAGAAGCGCGACCCGGACTTCGACGAGTTCCCCTGGCACTACTAACCTCCACGTTTTTACGCCTCGGGTGGCCGCTTCGCGGCCACCGCTCGGCACAAAAACCTGGACGAAAAAGGCCGCTCGCTCGTCGCTCGCGGCGTGATTCGCTGGACAGTTCCACGACCGCATGACAGCATCAGCACCGGACGGATTCGGTTTGGCTTTCTTCCAGTGGTGGCCGGACTGACTCAGCTTCTAGAAGCAGGGCGCGTGTCCCGTTTAGTCCTGTTCCGATTCGAGCTGTTCGACTCGCTGCTTTAGCTCCTCTAATTCTGTCTCGTCGTCTCCTCCTGAGGTGCGATTGAGGAGAGTCATAGCACCGATAAAGAGCGGAACAGTCACCAGAGCGAAGAGAAGGAGGACGAACCAAACTTCAGGACCCATATTCCTGAGACAGGAACATTGGTAATTATCTCTATCGGTACTCCTCCTTTATTGACATCGGGACTTGCGGCACCTCTCTAGGAGCCGACTCACGTCGAACCGGGTCGGAACAAAGGTCGTTTCTTCCAGCGTCGTTCGGTGTGACTCAGCTCCTGGACTCAGAGCGTGTGTCTCGGCTTGGTTTCTGTTCAGAACGCGATTCTTGCAGAAAGTACTTATGAGCAAAGTATTAGGAGAGAATCATGCGCCGTCGTCGCCTCCTCGCTTCACTTGCCTCGGTGCCACTCTTGAGCGGCTGTAATTCCCGCTCTACCGATTCAAGTAGCACACTGAATGCCACGTCTTCATCAGAGCAAACCACCGTCAGAACTGCTACACCGACTCACACCGAAACGACCGTCTCGAATGCATCAGCCGCCCCAACGACTCCGCAGAGCCCATATGACCTCACTACCCCTGACGGGGAGATTCTTTGTGAAGGCGGGAGTTCGTGGGAAGACTACTCAATTGGAGAGGCAATAGATGGGAGAGTTGGAGGGTTCACGCTCTCGGTTTCGCCATCCTCGGTGGCAAGAGGAGAAGAACTCACTGCTGTCCTTGAGAACGTGTCCAATACAGGCCAAGAGACCGGCGGATATAGGAAGTTCGCGGTACAGGAACGAACCGAATTCGATTGGAATCACATCCTTACGATAACGAACCGGGGGTTCCCAAGTATCGCATTCGGACATCAACCGGGTAGCGGTTTCAGGTGGCAGTTCACAGTAAGCAGACGTGGGTTCTCGGTCGGCCCGTTCTCTGTCTGCCAACCGTTGGAACCTGGTCAATATCGCTTCGTGTATTGGGGACTGTCGGGTAAGAATGCGATAGCGGACCGATTCCAAATCGAATAGCAAGCGTGGTATCGTCTCGGTGTGAAAGGCAAGACTCGCGGCACGCCTCTAGGAGCTGAGTCATTCCATGTTCGGTCGAAAGAAAAGCGCTTTTTCTGCCCGTCCTCCGAGACCTTTGCGCGATTCGCGGGTTACTTCTCACACGACACCGACGCCGAACTATGACACTCGTCTCTGCGCTCGCCGCGGGCGCGGTCGTCGGGGTGCGCCACGCGCTCGAACCCGACCACCTCGCGGCGGTCGCCACCCTCGTACGTGACGACGACCGAAACCCGGCCCGCATCGGGGCCTCGTGGGGCGTCGGACACTCGGTGCCCGTCGTCGCCCTCGGCCTGCTGTTCGTCGCACTCGGGGTCCGGCTTCCCGAGTCGGTGACGACGCTGTTCGAGGCCGTCGTCGGCGTCGTCCTCGTCTACCTCGGCGCCCGGATGCTGTGGTCGCTCCGCGGTGATGGCACCCGGGTCGGGGTCGAGGCCCACGACCACGGCGACGACGGCGTCCACAGCCACCTGCATCTCGGCCCGCTCTCCCTGCCCCTGGGACGGCGGAGTCGCCACGGTCATCTCGATAGCGACTCCGCGCTCGTCGGCGCCCTCCACGGGTTCGCCGGGAGCGGCGCGCTGGTCGTCCTGCTGGTCTCCTCGGCGCCGACCGTCGGCGCGGCGGCGTCGTTCCTCGCCGCGTTCGCACTGTTGTCGGTGGCGACGATGGCGGCCGTCTCGGCGCTCTGGGGCCGGACGCTCGGCACGCGAGTCGCGACCCTGCTGGAGGCGGCCGCAGGCGTCGTCGGCGTTCTCGTCGGGCTACTCCTGTTGGTCGAACAGGCCGGAATCACGGTGCCGTTCTAGCCCACGACCACTAGACCGGCGACGACGCGCCGGCACCGACGACCGCCGGACTGACGACGCGCCGACCGCCCGCTCAGAATCCGATGTGCGAGGTCGAACTCGGACCGTCGTCATCGTCGTCGATGCCCCCTGCGCCGACGAGTCGGTAGTCGTCGTCGGTAAGGTAGACGACGCCGTCCTCGATTTCCAGGTCGAGCGGGACCAGGTTCGTTCCCTTCGCCTCGCCGTTGTCGCAGTACCCCGAACAGGAGTCGAACATCGAGCCGTGCTTCGGGCAGATGACCTGCCCGTCGCGCATCGCCGCTCCCTGCCCGCGGTCGAGGCGCTGGTCCTCGTGCGGACAGCGGTTGATCCACGCCTCGACGGCGAGCGGCTCGCTGGAATCGTCGTCCCCGTCGGCGTCGTCGGCCTCGACGGAGTCGAGGACCGCACCTTCGGGCGGGGCCGCCTCGGGGTCGGCACAGCGTACGAGGATGGCCTCGTCGTGTTCGCCGTGCATATCGCGGACCGTGAAGAGGAACGAACCGAGTTCGGGGACGTCCGTCGCATCGGTGAGTTCGAAGCCGCCGAGCATTGCCGGGATGTCGCCTCCGGAGGCCGATAGCTGTGTCGGCGAGAGCCACCCGTGGCGCTGCGACCGGTCAATCCTCACCGTCGGCTCCGTTTCTGACCCGCTCCATCACCTGCACGAGCAGGTCGCGCTCGAACATGTCCGCGGGCAACGACGCGAACCAGTCCGCCTCCTCGATGTCCTCGTCCGGTTCGCCGAGGTCCTCACCGATTTCGGTCGTCTCGGAGGCGGCGCCGAACAGCACGACCCGGAACGAGAGGCGGTCGCCGCCGTGGGTGATAGCGTGTTCGGCGACGGCGTGCGGGCGGCGCGAGAACCGACCTTTTACGCCGACTCCGCCCCGAGCCCCGGGTAATGAGCACGCAGAACGTCTCGCGGACGAAGGCGTGGCTGATGGCCGCCCGGCCACAGACCCTGCCGGCGGCGGCCGCCCCGGTCGCCGTCGGAATCGGTCTCGCCCTCGCCGACGGCGTCTTCGCCGCGCTCCCGGCGCTGGCGGCGTTCGTCGGCGCCGCCCTCATCCAGGTGGGGACGAACTTCGCAAACGACTACTACGACGCGAAACAGGGCGCCGACACCGAGAACCGCGAGGGGTTCACTCGCGTCACGGCCTCGGGCCTCATCGACGCCGCCGAGGTCAAGCGCGCGATGTACCTCACCTTCGCGGCCGCGATTCTCGTCGGCACCTACCTCGTCTCCGTCGGCGGCGTCCCCATCCTCGTCGTCGGGTTGCTCTCGGTCGCCTCCGGCATCGCCTACACCGGCGGCCCGTACCCGCTGGGCTACCACGGCCTCGGCGACCTGTTCGTCTTCGTCTTCTTCGGCGTCGTCGCCGTCACCGGCACCTACTACGTCCAGGCCGCCTCGGTCGTCGCTGACACGTTCCCCGTCGGAATCCCGCCGGGGACGCTCCCGCTCCTCGCCGTCCTCGCGAGCCTCCCCGTCGCCGCCATCTCGACGAACATCCTCGTCGTCAACAACGTCCGGGACAAGGAAGAGGACGCGACGACCGGCAAGCGCACCCTCGCCGTGCGCTTCGGCTACGGCGTCGCCCGCGCGGAGTTCGTCGGCCTGCTCGTTCTCGCCTACGCCGTCCCGGTGGCTCTTCTCGTCTTCGACCGCTTCGAGTTCGGTCTCCCCGTCCTTCTCCCGCTCCTGACGCTTCCCTACGCCGCACTCGTCACCAAGACGATGCTCACCGAAACCAAGGGCACCGCACTCAACCCCGCGCTGGAACAGACCGGCAAGCTCCTCGCCGGGTTCTCACTGCTCTTCGCGGTCGGGCTGGCGATTTGATAGCGGTTATCGTAGCCGGACAAAGATTCTCGCCCGACGTCGGGCGAGAATTCTATGAAGGCCTACGATAATCCCTATGAAATGCGCATCGGCGCACACTTGGTCGACCGCGAAGTCCGACTGCGTGAGTTCTCCCTCCCGCTCCGGTCACCGCTCGGCACCGCGAAGGGGGAGATGACCGAGCGTCGCGGACTGTTAGTCGAGCTACGCGGCGAGCTCGAAACGGGCGACGAAGTACGAGGGGTCGGCGAGGCGACGCCGCTCCCACCGTGGACGGAAGGGTACGAGGAGTGCTTGGCGACGTGGGTCACACTTCGGGACGCCGCAAACGGCACCGTTTCGGATGGGGACGAGAACGAGGTCGATATCGACGGTGTGCCGCCGGCCGCCCGTCACGCGATGAACCTCGTCGGCGCCGACGCCTCGGCTCGGTACGCCAAACGTCCGCTCGCGGCGTGGCTCGCCGACCGCACGGGGGACTCCGGCGGCTCCGATGCCGCCGCCGAAGTCCCCGTCAACGCCACCGTCGGCGACGGGTCGGTCGAGTCCACGGTCGAGGAGGCCGAATCCGCCGTCGTAGACGGGTTCGACTGCCTCAAACTGAAGGCCGGCGCCCGCGACCTCGATGCGGACCTCGACCGCTGTCGGGCCGTGCGCGAGGCCGTCGGCGACGACGTGGCTCTCCGGGCCGACGCCAACGGCGCGTGGAGTCGCGACGAGGCCGAGCGCGCGGTCGACGCCCTCGCGGCCCTGGACTTCGAGTACGTCGAACAGCCGCTCCCGGCTGACGACCACGAGGGGCTCGCTGCGCTCCGCGGTCGCGGCGTCGGAATCGCGCTCGACGAGTCGGTGAACGGGCCGAATACGTGGCCCGACCCCGTCCGGGAGTTCGCCGACGTGGTCGTCCTCAAACCGATGGCGCAGGGTGGCCCGACACGCACCGTCTCCGTCGCCCGTCGCCTCCGGGCGCAGGGCGTCACACCGGTCGTCACCACGACGGTCGACGCCGTCGTCGCCCGGACCGCCGCGGTCCACGCCGCGGCCGCGATTCCGAACGTGCCGGCCTGCGGGCTGGCGACCGGCGACCTGCTCGCCGAAGACCTCGCGGCCGACCCGGTCCCCGTCGAGGACGGTCGGGTTCGGGTGCCCGAGGGGCCGGGGCTGGCGGGCGACGCCTTCGACAGGTTGGTCGGCGACGACTCCGCCGGCGGTGGCTCGGCCGGTGGTGGTTCGGTCGGCAACGACTGACCCCGACCCGGAACGACGCTCCGAAGGTCGGCGCCGCGTGGCGATTCGAGCGAACCTTTTAGGTGGCGTCGTCCATTGTCAGGGACGACCATGGGAAACCTCGTCACCAACGTCGCGGACGCGGCCACGGAACATCCCGACCAGACCGCCCTCGGATTCCAGGGCGACGAGTGGAGCTACCGTGACTTCTGGGGCCAGACGGGCGCCTTCGCGTCCGGACTCGCAGAGCGCGGGTTCGACGCCGGCGACCGGGTCGCCGTCTACCTCCCGAACCTCCCGCAGTTCGTCGTCGCCTTCCACGGCACCCTGCGAGCCGGCGGGGTCGTCGTCCCGATGAACCCCCAGTACAAGTCCCGGGAGATAGAACACCTGCTCTCCGACAGCGGGGCAGAGGTCGTCGTCGCGCTCGCCGACCTCGTGCCGTTCGTCGAGGAGGTACGCGACGAGACTGACGTGGAGCACGTCGTTACGGTCGGCGGCGAGGCGGACGCCGGGACGCCGTTCTCCGAGTTCGTCGGCGACCCCGAGTTCGAGACGGTCGAGCGCGCGGACGACGACCTCGCCTGTCTCCCCTACACGTCGGGGACGACCGGCCAACCGAAGGGCGTGATGCTCACCCACGAGAACCTCGGCTCGAACGCCGAGCAGTCCGCGAGCATCGTCCCCGACGGCATCAGGCCGGGTGACAAACAGCTCGGTGTGTTGCCACTGTTCCACATCTACGGCATGACCGTCGTGATGAACGCGACGCTCTTCGGCGGCGGCGCGTACTACCCGCTCCCCTCGTGGGACGCGGAACAGGCGATGGGACTGGTCGAGGAGGAGGAACTCACGCTGATGCACGGCGTCCCGGCGATGTACAACGACGTCATCAACCAGGAGCGCGCCGAGGAGTTCGACCTCTCCTCGCTCCGGATGTGTGGCGTCGGCGGCGCCGGCATTCCCGTCGAGGTGCTCCGGCGCTTCGAGGAGCTGTACGACGTGCAGGTGTTCGAGGGGTACGGCCTCACCGAGACCAGCCCGGTGACGCACTTCAACAGCCCCACCGAGGGTCGCCGCGTCGGCTCCATCGGGAAGGTGCTCCCCGGCATCGACGCGCGAATCGTCGACGACGACTTCGAGACGGTGCCGCCGGTCGAGCGCGGTCCCGTCGACGAGGACGCGGTCGACCTGGACGACATCACGGGCGAGCTCGTCGTCACCGGCCCGAACGTGATGAAGGGGTACTACAACCTTCCCGAGGCCGACGAAGGGGCGTTCAGCGAACACGAGGGGAAGCGGTGGTTCCACACCGGCGACCTCGGCTACCACGACGAGGACGGCTTCTTTTACGTCGTCGACCGCGAGAAGCACATGATTCTCACCGCGGGCTACAACGTCTACCCGCGGGAAGTCGAGGAGCTGCTCTTCGAACACGACGCGGTCGCCGACGCCGCCGTCGTCGGGATTCCGGACGAGCGACGCGGCGAGACGGTGAAAGCCTTTGTCGTCCCCGTTCCCGGCTCCGACGTGACTGCCGAGGAAATCAAACAGTACTGCCTGGACAACCTCGCGGAGTACAAACACCCCCGCGAGGTGGAGTTCGTCGAGGAGCTCCCCCGGACGACGACCGGGAAGGTCCAGAAGTTCGAGCTCGTCGAGCGCGACCAGGGCCAGAGCGGGCAGTGAACGGACGCGAGGACGACACCGACGGCGGTGGCAGCACCGACAGTGACGGCGCCGGCAGCGCCGACGGTGACGGCTCCGGGTCCATCGGACTCGACACCGACGCGGTCTCGCTCGTCGTGGACGACCGCGGCGTCGCGACCGTGACGCTCCGCAACGAGGGGATGCGAAACGCCATCACCGGCGACGTGGCCGCGGGGCTCGTCGAGGCGTTCGACGCCCTCGGCCCCGTCGGCGACGACGACATCGAGGCGCGCTGTGTCGTCCTCCGCGGCGAGGGAGGGTTCAGCGCCGGCGGCGACGTGAACGCGATGATGGAGCTCCAGTCCGGCGGCTGGACCCTCGACGAGGCGGTCGAGCACGTCATCGAGGTACTCGGCCGGGCCGTCCGTCGGGTCCACGAGTGCCCGCTCCCGACCGTCGCGGCGGTCGAGGGGTCGGCCGTCGGCGCCGGCGCCGCCCTGGCCATCGCCTGCGACCTGCAGGTCGCGAGCGAGGAGGCGCGGGTCGGCTTCGGCTTCCGCCGCGTCGGCCTCGCGGTCGACTCCGGTACCTCCTACCTCCTGCCGCGACTCGTCGGCGACAACGTCGCGAAGGAACTCGTGTTCACGGGCGAACTGCTCGACGCCGAGCGCGCGGTCGACCTCGGCGTGCTCAATCACGCGTACCCCGCCGACGAGTTCGAGACGCGCCTCGACGACCTCGTCGACCGTATCGCCGCGGGGCCGACCGTCGCGCTCCGTGCCTCGAAGCGTCTGCTGGAGCAGGGCCACGACACCTCACTCGCGGACGCCATCGCGAACGAGGCGGGTGCGCAGGCGGCCGTCTTCGAGACCGAGGACCACGCCGAGGGCGTGGAGTCGTTCTTCGAACGGCGCGACCCGGAGTTCGTCGGACAGTAGGCGCCAGGTCGGCGTCTGCACCCGGGCCCGCACGCACCGCCCCGTCCCGCTCCACCCCGCCGAGCGGCGTGCTCGCTCGGCTCATCGCTCGTGTTTATCGTTCCGGCCGGCGTATCTACCGGCATGAGTACACACTCCTCCAGCGACGGCCGACTCACGAACGCCCTCATCGGCGCGGTCGTGACGGTGGTCCTCTCGTTCGTCCCGTTCTCGCCGGTGCTCGGCGGCGCGGTCGCCGGCTACCTCCAGAAGCGCGACGGCGCCCGCGTCGGCGCGGTCTCGGGCGCGATGGCCGCCGTCCCCGCGCTGTTCGTCACGGTGCTGGGTCTGCTGCTGTTCGCCGGGTTGGCGGTCGTCCCCGGTGACGACCTCCTGGGAGCCCAGATCGGCTTCGTCCTCCTCGCCCTGCTCGTCGCCGGCGTCGTCTTGGCGTACGTCGTCGGTCTGAGCGCCGTCGGCGGCATCGTCGGCGTCGCGCTCGCGGAGCGCTCCGAGCGGCGGCGGGACAGCGCTCGCGGCGGCGACGACCCGTGGGCCGACGAGCGGCTCGTCGAGTAACATCGAGTAGCGTCGTCGCGCGGTACTGTCACCCGCGCGAATTCCGTCTCCGACCCCGGACGGGACAGGGATAAAGAGTTTTGCCGGGGTCACGTGTTGAACGGGACATGACCGAGTACACCGTCGAGTTCGTCGGGCGCGAGGAGTCCATCACGGTCTCCGACAAGGAGACCATCCTGAAGCGCTGTATCGAGGAGGGAATCGCTCAGGAGTTCTCCTGCCGCGTCGGGATGTGTCTCGCGTGCTCGGCCGAAATCGTCGAGGGGGAGGTCGTCCAGCCGGCCGCCCGCGGGTTCACCGAGGAGGAGCGCGAGAACTACGCCCTCACCTGCATGGCCCGCCCGGCCTCGGACCTCAAACTCGACCGCGGGAAGTACCCGCCGAGCATCGAGAACGACGGAGCAGTCGGTGACGCGGACGCCGCGGCTGCCGACGACTGAGTTCGTTACTCCCTGTTCTCGGACATCCACTCGACCCCGAAGTCGACGAGCGCGCGCTGGTCGACCAGTTTCGCGGTCGCCGCGCCGACCGCTCCCTCGACGAGGCCGACCTCGGCCTCGAACGCCTCGCCGATGTCGGGGAAATCGTCGGAGTCGATTCGGAGGTCCTCCCACTCCACCCACTGGCGCTCACCGTCGACGAGCATCGGTGCGCCTTTCGTCCGGAACTCCTTCTCGAACGCCGCACGGTACTCGGCGAGGTGGAGCGACGTGTTCGTCGCGTGGTCGGTGCCGAGCATGAGCACCGTCGCCTCCCGGTCGTACAGCCGACCGAGCGGCGAGTCCTCGGCGAGGCCGCCCTCCAGCGGGTGGTCCTCGACGACCGCCGACGCGTCCGGTCCCCGTGCCGCGAACGAGAAGGCCGGATGTCGGGACCGCATCGTCTCCGGATAGTCGCGGAAACACTCGGGAATCGCTCCCATCCCGTACGTCGGTGTGATTTCCGGGCGGTACGGCGACATCGTCTCCGTCACGGTGTCGAGCCACCCGTCCGGCAGCGGCGGGTTCTCCCAGACGCTCGGGTCGGAACACTGGGTGGAGTGCGTCGGCGTCACGAGCGTTCCGGCGTCGCCGACCGCCGCGAGCAGTGCGTCCACGACGGCCGGCGCGCCGCCGCTGACCCAGCCCAGCGAGGACAGCGAGGAGTGAACGAGGAGGCGGTCGCCGCGTTCGACGCCGAGGTCGCGGAGGTCTGCCGTCATCGACTCGGTCGTCACCGGTTCGTCGACCATCTCCATGGCGCGTCGCTGTCCGTCCCGCCCGGTGTCCGTCGACCCCTCGTCAGCCTCGGGCGTCGACCCCTCGTCGGCGTCGACCGTCGAATCCTCGCTCATACACTTCTCTCGCGAGCGCCCCGTTTCAGTCTCCCGCCGGTGTGAGTGTCGGTCACGGTCCCGTCGGTGGGAAAGGTCGGTCACGGGCGGCCCGCCGAACCCGTGATGGACGCTCAGTCCGAGGACGCCGGCGACACCGCACAGTTGTTCGGCCCGAGCTCCAGCTCGAACGCCTCCGCGTCGTCGACGGTCGCCGACCCGAGGTTCGTCTCGACAATGCGCTCGTAGTTGGCGGGGCGGGGTGGGAGGTCGTCGACGACGTGTTCGACGAAGGCGTCCTCGTCGAGGGAGAGGGCGCGGAGGCGCTCGCGGAGGGCACCGAGTCGCGCGGTGTAACTCCCGTCGTCGGCGGGAGGGGTCGTCTCGCCGTAGTGACCCGGGGCGACCCGGGTGTCGTCCGACTGTGCGAGCACGGTCTCGTGGAGCGTCTGGTAGAGCGTGTGTGCGAGGTCGGCGGCGCCGTCGTCGCCGCGCTCTAAATCCGGCCGCGCGACGCTCTCGACGAACAGCGTGTCCCCGGTGAACAGCAGGTCGGCGAGCCGGAACGAGGTCATCTCGGTCGTGTGGCCGGGTGTCGCGAGCGCGGTCAGCGTCGCGTCGCCGACCCGGACTTCGTCGCCGTCGGCGACCGGTCGAACCGGAACGTCGTCGGCGTAGTCCAGCCCCCGGTCCAGCGCGCCTCCGGGGACGACGACCTCGGCGTCACGGAGCGCTGCGACCGCCCGCGTCCCGCTCAGGTGGTCGGCGTGGACGTGGGTGTCGACCGCGACGACCAAGTCGGCGTCTCGCGCCGCCGCGTCGGCGACGTACCGGTCGGCGAACGCGCGAAGCGGGTCGATGACGGCCGCCGCCCCCTCACTCACGACGAGGTAGGCGAGACAGCCACTGGAGGGGCGTCGGTACTGGAGGACGGTCGCCTCCGCGCCGACGTCGAGTTCGACCGCGTCGTAGTGCTCGGCCCACGCGTCCATCCCGCCGTCGAGATTGTAGGCGTCGTACCCCGCCTCCCGGAGAAGACCGGCGACGTGGGCGCTCGCCTCCCCGCGACCGCAGACGGCGAGCACCGGTCGGTCGTCGTCGGGGTCGAGGCCGGCGTCGCCCGCGAGGTCGGCGACGGTTCCCTTTGCCCCCGCCGCGACGAACTTCACGTGCGGGACCTGTGTCGCCTCGACGGCGGGTCCCGAGACGTGCCACTCCTCGAACTCGTCGCGGTCCCGCACGTCGAGCACGCGGAGCGGGTCGCGACCCCGGAGTCGTTCGTCCAACTGTGCGGGGGAGATGGAGGGGACCGAGTCGAGGTCGGTGTCGGCATCGGTGTCAGTGCCAGCGTCGGTGTCGATACCGTCACCGTCGACACGGTCGCCGTCGGAGGGGTCGGCTGTCATGCGCATCGATAGGGTGTCCAGTACGATAGCCGTTGGGCGGGGCAGTGGCTCCTCCACGCCGGCGGCAACGTTGAAACGCCGCGCGGCCGTGTCGGGGGTATGGACGCCACCGAGTTCCGGGAGGCCGTCGAGGCGGAGAAGCGGACTCAACTGGACCGCCTCGGCTCGAACAAACTCCTCGTCGCGCTCACCGACGCCGAACTCGACGCGGAGACGGTGTTGCGGGCGGCCGCCAACAGCGAGTTCGCGGCGACGAACACGTTCGAGGCGTGGGCCGACGACGAGGCCGACGACGACGCCCGCGAGGCGTTCGCCGCCGTCGCCGACCAGGAGCGCGACCACTACGAGCGCGTGCTGGACTCGCTCTCGGCGCTCGACGGGTTCGACGCCGACGCGTTCGAGCCGGCGGACGGCGGCCCGATGCACATGTACCTCCGCGGGCAGGAGGACACGCTCGGTCGAGTCGGCGGCGGTCTCGTCGGCCGGGGGCTGGTGAGCATCAGGACGCACACGCAGATAATCGGCTTCTTCGTCAACGAACCGGACGAGCGCCGCGCGGACCTCTTTCGCGACCTCAAGACCGAGACCGGCGAGGAAGTCGACCGCGGCCTCGACCTGCTCGACTCACGCTGTGAGACCGACGCCGACTGGGAGCGCGCCCGCGGCGCCGCGGAGTACACGATTCAGGTCGCGTACGACGACTACGAGGACGCGCTGACGGGGCTGGGCATCGACCCGCGACCCATCTGCTGAGGCGTATCCAACGGTGCGAGTTCAGGGAATCGCCCGGAGCACGACGTGGTCCTCGCCCTCGCGAACCCTCTCGACGCGCCGGAACCGGGAGAGGTGCACTCCGAGGTCCAGGTCGCGGTGGTGCACGAGGAACAGTCGCCCCTCCGGCGCGAGTAGGCCCCGAACGTCGCCGAGCAGTTCCGAGAGGACCCCGGCGCCGGCGTGTGTCGGCGGGTTGCAGAGGACCGTGTCGAACGTCCGGCCCGCGACCCCTTCGACGCAGTCGGCGGTGACGACGGTGCCGTCGACGCCGGAGGCGCGGAGGCTGCGCTCGGCACACCGCGTCGCCACCCGACTGTCGTCGCTGAGCCAGAGTTCGCAGTCGGCGACGCGGCCGGCGTAGGCACCGAGCGCCCCGTACCCACAGCAGAGGTCGAGCACGCGGTCCCCGTCGTCGACCCGAGCGGCCGACGCGAGGAGGCGGGTACCCTCGTCCAGCGCCGACGCCGAGAACGTCCCCGGCGCCGCGACGAACGAGAGGTCGACGCCGTCGACCGTCGGGGTGAGGGTGCGCTGTGTGACGAACGACGGAGTGTCGGTCCCCAACGAGGACTCGGTGTGGGTCGCCTCCGACAGTCGGAACCGCCCGTCCTCGGCGACCTCCCGGACGCTCGCGCCGGTCGTCCGGAGGGCGCTCTCGTAGCGACCGAGCCCCTCCTCCTCGGCCGAGGCGAGGTAGAGGCGGCCGTCGGGCCGCAGTGCCGAGAGGGCGTCGACGGCGCGTTGCTTCCCGACGGCGACCGGCGTGAACGGTTTCGGGGCGTACGCGACGGTGTCGAATCGCCCGTCGAGCGTTTCGAGGTCGGCGACGACCGACACCGAGGCGTCGGCGTCGTTCTCGTTCGCGTTCCGGTCACAGAGCGTCGCGGCTCGCGCGCTCGACTCGGTCGCGTGAACGCTCTCGGCGGCGGTCGCGAGGACGGTGCCGACGACGCCGTAGTTCGCCTCCACGACGAGCAGGTCGCCGAGGTCCGTCCCCCAGAGGTGTTCCAGCAGGAGGAGTTCGGGTCGCCGGAACGACTCCTTCGAGACGACCCCGTCGGCGGTGTGGAACCGGTAGGTCGCCGGCCCGGCCGAGACGCGCGATTCGAGCGCGAGGCTGTAGGGCGTGCGGTTCACTCGACCACCCCCGGACCCGTGAGTCGATCGTCTCCGGCGTGGGGACGACGCCCGGGAGGTGCGGCGGGCCGGCGTGTGGTGTTGCGCGTTTCGCGTCGCTGTTCGGCTGTCGCGGTCGGGTTCGGTGGCTGCTGCATCGAGTGGGTTCGGTGCGTCGTGGCGGTCGGACGGCGAGACACCCCACGCGCTACGCCGTCCGTCGCAGGAACCGAAAGAACGGCTCACGCACGGCTGGTCGTAGCGCGCGAACCGGGCGCCGAACAGCGTGACCCCGCGGCGGAGTCGCGAGCACTCGCGTCCCCGACCGCTCCGCGGAGCCCACAGTCGGCGAGCCGGCCGAACCGTCGGTCGCGCCCGTTACGCGAACCGAACCGAGTCCGACCCGAAGCCCTTGGTCAATCCGCTCGGGGGTTCGGCGGCGGCGGAGAAAAAACGTCGGGTCGCTGGTGCGAGCCGGCGTCGGCGTCGGTGTCGGGTCCCGTCAGGCGATGTCGCGGCTGGTGTCGATGGCGACCTCCTCGGCCAGCCGGAGCTTGATGGTCTCCTCCATCGCCGCCCCGCCGCGGAACTTCGGAACGGCGAGCCGGTTCTCGATTTCGGAGCCCGCCACGTCCGTCTGGAGGTCGAACACCACGTCGGCCATGTGTTCGGTCACGTCCCGGTTCTCGGGCACCGACCGACCGTTCAGCCCGTGGAGCACCGTCAACCCGCCGGTGTTTATCATGTGCGTCTGGAGTTCGTTGAGGAAGTTCCGGTAGCGCGCCGGCTCCGCACGCTCCAGGACGTCGACGATGTCGACGATGAGGTTCGCTCCCTCCGGGAGGGCGCGAATGAGGCGGTTCGCGTGGTCGAGCGGGGCGTCGCTGCCGACGTCTCGGATGGTGGGCTTCCCGGCGCGTCCGGGCGTGCGGTCGATGGCGTCCTGGACCGCCTCGACCGAGCGGACGCTCGTCAGATACAGGGTCCCGCGCGCCGCGCTCAGCTCGTAGAGGAACAGCTCCGACTGGGAAGCCGGCGTCGCCGACAGGAGGACGATGCTCCCGCTGGGGATGCCGCCGCCGAGGCGACGGTCGAGCACCGTGATTCCGGTGGGGAGCCGGCCGGTCATACGGAGCTACTTATTCACGCACGACAATAGGTCTTCCTCCTGTCTGATCTCGTCCGCGAGTCGGGCGTACGCCGACTGGACGGCGGGCCGGGAGAGCACCGGCGGCTCGACCGGCGGGACGGAGCCGAGGACGGGACAGTCCAACAGTTCGGCGACGGCGTCGGGCGCGAGGTGGGTCCGCGTCAGGACGACACCGACCGGCTCCGTTCCGAGGGTCCGAGCCATCGCCGCGGTCTTCGCCGTGTCGCGGAGGGCCGGCCGGCAGAGCGCCGAGACGAGCAACGCGGCGTCGGCGGCGCGGAGCGCCGCGGCGGCGTCCGGACCCGCGCCGGCCGGGCAGTCGACGAGCGTCGGCGTCGACGCCGAGGGGGTGAGTCCCGAGAGGAGCGCGTCGAGACCGGGTGCGTCGGCGCGCGAGCCGTCCGGCGCCGGAAGCACGGACACGCCGGGTTCGTCCGGGTGTGCGTGTGCGACGGCGTCGACCGACCCGCCGTGGGCGTCAGCCAGTGTCGGTGTCGCGTCGACGCCGGCGAGACGGTGGAGGTTGGGCAGGTCGACGTCGGCGTCGACGACGAGCGTCGGGGAGTCGAGCGCCGCCGCGAGACCGAGCGTCGTCGTGGTCTTCCCGCAGCCGCCCTTCCCCCCGGCGATGGCGAGCATACCGTCGGTGGTCCCGTCCTCGGCTTTGAACGTTCGTCCCGAGAGGCGGTGTCGCGGGTCGGCGGCTCGCGGAGACACTAAGCCTCCCGCCGACGACTTCGTTCCGTGAACGACTCCTCGACATCGAGGCTGGCCCGGGACCCGGAGGCGAACTCACCCCTGCGGGTCGACCGCGACCGAATCTACCGCGAGACGCCCGAGCGGACGCTCGCGATGGACGTCTATCGCGCCTCCGACGGCGAGAGCCGTCCCGCGGTCGTCCTGCTCCACGGCGGCGGCTGGCGGGAGGGGAACAAGGGACAGCTCTCCCGGTACGCGCTCGACCTCGCCGCCGCGGGGTACGTCACCGTCGAGCCGAGCTACCGATTGAGTCACGAGGCCACGTTTCCGGCGGCGCTCGAGGACGTAAAGGCCGCGGTGCGGCACGTCCGGTCGAACGCCGCCGAACTCGGCGTCGACCCCGGTCGGGTCGGTGCGTTCGGCCACTCGGCGGGTGCCCACCTCGCCGTCCTCGCTGGCGCGACCGGCGACCGGTCCGTGCTCGGTAGCGAGCCCGCTGCGGCGTACGAGGAGACTGCCCGACTCGACGCCGTGGTCGGCGTCAGCGGCGTCTACGACCTCACGCGCGAGCCGAGCACCGATGGGACTGAGTCGTCCTCCGAGATGGCAGTCGCGTTCCTCGGCGGACACTACGAGGAGGTCCCGGAACGGTACGCGGCGGCATCCGTACACGCGCACGTCGACGCCGGGGGTGACGGTGACTGTCCGCCGACGTTGTTCTCACACGGGACGGCGGACGACGTGGTCGGTGCGGGTCAGAGCGAGCGGTGCCACGAGGCGCTCGCCGTGGCCGGCGTCGACACCGACCTCCACCTCGCCGACGGCGGCGACCACGTGTTCCTGCACTCCTCGGCGTGGTATCCGGAGACGTTCCCGCGCTACCGCGAGTTCTTCGATTCGAGGGTGTGAGCTAAGACACCCGACTACAGAAGCGAGAACAGCGCGAGCGTACCGCCGAGGAGGGTAGCGAGCAACAGGACGTGGAGGTAGAGTCGAGCGAGGAGCGGCGGTTCCCGCATCGACTTCACCGACTTCCGGTCGCCACCAGCACGGTGAGCCCCATCGTGCCGACGAACGCGACCCAGAACGGGAAGCCGAGCGCCGGGGGGCCGAGCACCACGTCGCCGACGAGAAGCGCGAGCAGGACGACGACGGCCACGACGATTTCGACTGCCCGGGGCGGCGTGGTGTATCCGACGACGCCGAGGACCGCGTGTGCGAGGACGGCCGTCAGGAACAGCACCCAGACGACGAGTGCGAGGACCAACGAGACGGTCGCGACCGGCCCGAACGACGGAATCGACTCGGCGACCACCCTTCCGAGGCTGGCGACGGTGAGGAGCGTGACGAGGCCGAGTCCGAGCGCGCGCTCGACGCCTCGGGGCGTCAGGTCGCGAAGTTCGAAGCGGGAGGGGAGGGCGGACACATTCAGACGTTCGCGCTCGGTGACAAAAGTTCGTCGTTCGAGACGGGAGTTCGAGAGCGGCCGTCGCTGTCGGTGGTGCGGAGGCGGTAGCGATGCGGTGGCAGTACTGAGGTAGGGGCGGAAGTGGGGCGGTGGCAGTGCGGAGGCGGGGCAGTAGCGGTGCGGAGGCGGAGCAGTGGCGGTGCGGAGGTGGTAGCGGCGCGATGGCAGTGCGGAAGCGGGGAAGTAGCGGTGCGGAAGCGGGGAGGTAGCGGTGCGGAGGTGATAGCGGGGCGGTGGCGGTGTCGGACCGACGTAGTACCGCGAGCGAGGCCGTAGGCCGAGCGATCGGCTCTTTTTTGGTCGAGCTTTTTCGAGGAGAGGTAGCCGCGAAGCGGCTACCCGACGAAGAAAAAGGTCGTTGTTTAGTCGTCCTGACAGCAGCCGCCGGCCTCGCCGCCGAAGTCGACTTCGAGCTGCTCGGAGATGGCCTCGTTGACGGCCTCCAGCCGACCCTGCAGTTCGGCCTTCGACTCGAGGAACTCCTCCATCACGGGGAGGGAGTGGAGCTCCTCCTGGGTGGCCTGGAGCTCCCGGAGGTCCTCCTGGGTGGCGCTGCCGTTCTGCCGGGCGAGCGTGAACGCCTGTCGTTCCTGCTCGAACTCCGAGATGAGCGCCTGGGCCTCGTCGTCGTCCTCGACCGCGGCTTGGGCCTCGACGAACCGCTCGTGGACCGGCGACGACGCGATGGCGGCGCCGAGTTCGCGTCCCATCCCCTCGAGCGTCTCCGACGCGCCGTCGTCGGCGGACTGCGTCTCCATGCTCATGTCGCCGGTTTGGAACCGGACTCGTTTAGGCCTGCCGTTCGCGGGTGGTCGCGTCAGGCGGTCCACCGAGCGGCCGTCCCGGTTCGGTGCGGGTTCGTCCCGTCTCTGGAGAGAGAAACACGACGTCTTCGGTGCTGTACTCGTCACGCTCGCCGGTCTCTACCTCACCTTCGTCGGCCGGATGGTCGCCGAGGCGGCGGACCTGACGGCGCTCGTCCTCGGTGTGTGAGCCGGCCGTCGACGCCGCCGACTCCGTCGTCCCCGACGGAGGCCGGTGTAACGTTTATACTCGGTCCGGGGACACGTCCACGGGATGCCAGTCCTCCCCCGCGAGGCGTTCGCCCGACGCCTCGACGCCCTCTCTCCGACCGCCCTCCGCGACTTCGCCGCCGACGTGTGGGCCGCGCGCGGGTTCGACACCCGCGTCGGCGACGGCGACGACTCACTGACCGTCACCCGGGACGGCGTGGACCGAACCGTCGTCCCCGTCGCGACCCGCCGACTCCGCGGACTCAGTTCGGTCCCCGGCGGCGTCGACCCGGACGTGGTCGTCGACGGGAGCGGAACCGACGCCGGTCGGTCGCTCGCGGCCGACCACGACGCGAGCTACGTCGGTCCCGGGGACCTCTATCACCGCCTGCTGTACGGCGTCGACCGCGAGGTCGCCGCTGGCCTGCTCCATCGTCACCTCGGCGCCCCGCTCCACGTCGACGAGTCGCCGACGACGCCGGCCGGGTCGACCGACCGGCCGGAACCGACCGCCGGTGACGACGACGGCCGGTCCGGACTCGGTCTGCTCCGCCGGGCGACCCCCGACGGCGGGGACCTCACCACCGCGCTCGTCGTCGGTGCAGTCGTCGTCGCCGCACTCGTCGTCGGCCTCGGACCGGGGGCGCTCACGGGACTCGTCCCCGGCGACGGGACGGGGTCGACGCCCGGCGACCCGGTCGACGTCACGGGGGGACAGACCGGAGTGAACGACACGAACGCGTCCGGGTCGGTCGGCGCCATCGGCGCGACGCCGGACTACCCGCCCGGATTGTCGCGGGACGGCGTCGACGGCGAGGCGCTGTCCGACGCCCACCACGAGTACCTCTCGAACCGGTCGTACACGCTGGTCGAGCGAAGCGACGCACCGCATGAGGCGACGCGACGGGACTGGGAACACCATCGGCGGACGGTCCAGCGCGTCGAGAGCGAGAGCCGGTTCCTCGAGTCGACGCGCGGCTGGCGCACGTTCGAGAACGGAACCGGAGACCGGTTCACCGTCGACCAGTACACGGCGGACGGGCTCTCCGTCTCTCGGGTGAACGCGTCCGACGAGCCGGTCGAGTACCGGGTGCGCCGAGGACACAGGAACGACCCACGTGGGGCGTCGTGGCGGGTCGAACACTACCTCTCCGGGGAGAACGCCACCGTAACCGAGGAGGAGACCGCCGACGGCCGGCGGTTCCGGGTCGTCGACCCGTCGCCCCCGACCGACTGGAGGGAGAACGACCGCGTGACCGTCACCGACTACCGGGCCGAGGCGACGGTCCACCCCGCGGGGTACGTCACCTCGCTGTCGGTCCGGATGACGTTCGAGCGGAACGGGTCGGTCGGCGAGGGCCGGTTCGTACTCGAGTACGACGACGTGGGGAACACCAGCGTCTCCGAGCCACCGTTCGTCGACGAGGCGCTGGCGAACGCGTCGAACGGAACGACACCGGCCCGGACCGAGAACGCCACGGCCACGCCGGCCCCCGAGTGAACGCTCCGACTCGGCAGGGAACGCCGGAGGCGGCCCCGAACCACGGAAACCTTCTACTCCGTTGGGTGTGAACACTTACTGATGCCAGTGCTCCCGCGCGGGGCGTTCGTCGACCGGCTCCGGGACCGCTCGGCGGCCGACCTGCGCGCGCTCGTCGCCGACGTGTGGGCCGCACGGGGGTACGATACCCGGACCGACGGCGACCGCGTCGTCGCGACCCGGGGCGAGGAGCGGCTGGCGCTGTTTCCGAGCGTCGGTCGCCGACTGCGCGGGCCGACGCGACCGGCCGGGGACGAGACGGTCGACCTCGTCGTCGACGGCGGCGGCGGCGCGGAGCCGGTCGCGACCGACCTCGACGCCCGCTACGCCGGCCCCGCGGACCTCTACAACCTGCTGCTGTACGGCGTCGACCGGGAGGTCGCCGCGGACCTGCTCCATCGTCACCTCGATGCCCCGCTCCAGGTCGACGACGCGACCGCCGCGGCCTACGGCGACACGACGCCGGTGGGTGGCGAGCCCGCGGAGGCGACCTCCCGAGGCGGACCGGGGAGCCGAGTCCGCGCGGCGCTGGGACGCCTGCGCCCCGACGGGGGCGACGCGGCGACCGTCGTCGCCGTCGGGACCGTCGTCTTCGCGGCCGTCGCGCTCGGGCTGGGTCCGGGGTCGTTTCTAGGTGTTCTCGGGCTGGACGGGTCGAGCGGCGGCGGAGCGGGCGGCGTGACCGGCATCGGTGGGACGGGCGGCAGTGGCTCCGGCGCGACCGGTGTCGGCGGGGCGGGCGAAGCGAACGCGTCGGGCGAGCCGAACGAATCGAACGGGACGAACGACTCCGGACCGGTCGGCGCCATCGACGCGTCGCCGACCTACCCGCCGGGGGTCGACCGGGAGCAAGGGTACGTCGACGTAGAGGCGCTCTCGGCGGCGCACGCCGAGGCCCTCGACGGCCGCTCCTACCGGTGGGTCGGCGAACTCGACCGCTCTGGGGCGTTCGGAGACCGCGACGACTGGGACGACATCCGCTGGTCGGAGGTCGTCGAGACCGACACCCGGTACCTGACGAACGCGACCGGCGTCCGGGTCGAGGAGAACGGGAACGTCGTCCGGCGCTCCTACGCCAGCTACGCCGACGGCGAGGTCCGCTACCGCCGGGTCGACGGTGGAGCGGGGCCGGTACGGTACCACCGTACCTCCGCCGAACCCATCGGGCGCCCGCAGGCGACTTGGGCCATCGAACGCTACCTCGGCGGGAGCAACGCCAGCGTGAGCCGGCTCGAGACGCGCGAGGGCCGCTTCTACCGGGTGACCGTCGCGGACCCACCGCCGGGCGACGAGGAGCTCCGGCGGGCCGCGGAGTACCAGGCGACCGCCTACGTCACCGGCGAGGGGTTCGTGGTGGCGCTGCGGGTCACGTACACCCTCTCCGAGGGGGAGGAGACCGGGCGGGTCCGGTACCGGTTCGAGTACGACCGCGTGGGCGAGGCGTCCGTCGACGAGCCACCGTGGCTCGACGAGGCGCTCCGCCGGACCGCGGGACGACAGAACGGCGGGACGAGCGGCGAGTCGACCTCGTCGGCGACCGCTGCCTCGTCCGGGAACGCAACGACGGCCGCGAACGTCACGCGAACGGCGAGTGGGGCGGCGAACGCGACGACGACGACGAACTGACCGCGGACCCCGGTCGGAGCGGTGACCGATCCGCGAGGAGCCGACGGCGAGTGAGAACGCGCCGATACCGAGAACAGGAGTTCAGGCGAACTGCGACTCGACGAACGCCACGAGCGCCGCGAGTTCGTCGCGACCGACGCCGTGGCCGACCTCGTAGGTCTCGAAGGTCACGTCGGCGCCGAGTTCCCGGAGCCGGTCGGCGGCGGCTTCGCCCCGACTCGCCGGGATGACTTGGTCGGCCGAGCCGGCGCCGACGAACACCGGCTTCCCCTCGATGCCCGCCGGCTCCGCGTCGGCGTGTGACTCGGCGAGGTAGCCGTGGAGCGCGACGACCCACGCGAAGCGCTCGGGCGCTTCGAGCAGGAGCGAGAGGCTCGTGATGGCGCCCTGTGAGAAGCCGAGGAGGCCGAGACGGTCGGGGTCGAGGTCGTAGGCGTCGACGGCGGCGTCGACCGAGTCCGAGACGAGGTCGAGGCTCCGACGGAACTCCTCGGGGTGGGGTTGGCTCCGGTGGAGGTCACCGTCGGGCATCTGTATCTCGTACCACGTGTACCCGCTCATCAGACGGTCGGGCGCCCGGAAGCTCACGACGTGGAAGTCGTCGGGGAGGCGCTGGGCGACCGGGAGCAAGTCCTCCTCGTCGGCGCCGCGACCGTGGAGGACGAAGACGGCCGGCGCGGGCCCGTCCGTCGGGTCGTCGGGTTCGACGTGAACGTGTTCGAGCGGGATGTCGCTCATGGCTCCCTGTAGGTGGGTCGGCGAGTTGTATCCGGCGCTCCCGGCGAGCGAAGCGAGCCGGGTGCAGGGAGCGGTAGCGACCGTGGTCGCGGCGAGCGAAGCGAGCGGTGAGAAGAAACGTCAGCGACCGCGGGCTGGTTCGATGGGCGAACGACGCTGTTCGGCGGGACGCGTCGGCTTCGGAATCGCGTCGTTGCGTAGTCGGCGCATCGACGGACGGCGCTCAGTTGACGCCGAGCACCTTCCCGCCGTGCGGCCGGCGCCACACGTCGCGCTGGTCCGCACCGAGGACGATTCGTGGGGCGTCTTCCCCCTCCTCGTCCGTCGTCTCGTCGTTCGTCTTCGTCCGATTCCTTCGGCTGGTGGTAATTGACTCGGACATGAGTTCTTCGTTTGAACGGAGGGGCTCCGGCGACAAAAGGCGCGGCTCGGTGTGCACAGGCGGTGCAAACCCCCGAAAGCGGCGTGCTAGCGGGTCACCTGTCGACTTCGCCCATGATGGTGTCGAGGCTGCCGAGCGAGGCGATGAGGTCCGGGATATGCTCGCCCTCTGCCATCTCCGGGAGCGCCTGCAGGTTCGAGAACGACGGGCCGCGAATCTTGAACCGGGCCGGGGTGTCCGTCCCGTCGGCGCGGATGTAGATGCCGAGTTCGCCCTTCGCGGCCTCGACGGCGGTGTACACCTCGGTCCCGTCGTCGGGGCGGATGGTTCGCGGCACGTTGCTCTGAATCGTGCGGTCGTCCTCGGGCCAGTCCTCGAGGCGGTCGACACACTGGTCGACGATTTTCGCGGACTCCTCGACCTCCCGCAGACGGACGAGCAGGCGGGCGTAGTTGTCACAGCCCTCCTCGACGGCCACGTCCCAGTCGAGTTCGTCGTAGTAGCCGTACGGGTCGTCCCGGCGGATATCGTAGTCGATGCCGGACCCACGGGCGACCGGACCGGTGCAACCGTACGACTTCGCCACGTCGGGGTCGAGTTCGCCGGTGTCGACGGTGCGCATCTGGATGATCTCGTTCCCGGTGAGCAGGTCGTGGAACTCCTCCAGTCGGTGGGGAAGCCCGTCGAGATAGTCACGAACCTTCTCGAACCACTCCTCGCGGGGTTCGGGGAGGTCCCAGACCACCCCGCCGAGCCGGAAGTAGTTGAACATCAGGCGCTGACCGGTGAGGTCCTCGAGCAGGTTCTGGACCCGCTCGCGCTCGTTGATGGCGTACATGAACGTCGCGGTGAAGTCCCCGATGACGTCGAGCGCGTACGCGCCGACGGCGAGCATGTGTGCGAGGATTCGCGAGAGTTCGGCGCTCATCGTACGAATCACCTGCGCGTACTCCGGTACGTCGATGTCGGCGAGGGTCTCGGCAGCGCGGGCGTAGGACCACTCGTTCAGGATACCGCCGCCGCCCCAGTCCCAGCGGTCCGGGTAGGGCATGATCTGGTAGCGGTAGGTGCCCTGCTGGGCCATCTGCTCCTCACAGCGGTGGATGTAGCCGATGTCCGGTTCGACGTCGACGACCTGCTCCCCGTCGAGGACGGCTTCCAGGTGGAGCACGCCGTGGGTCGCCGGGTGGTGCGGCCCGATGTTGAGGAGCATCGTGTCGGCCTCACGCTCGTCGGCAGCGACGGGATTCGCGTTCTCGTCGTACCGAACTATCTGCGGGCGGTCCCGGTCGTAGTCCATCGAGAGCGGGTGGCCCTGCCACGTCTCCGGGAGGAGGATGCGACGGAGGTCCGGGTGGTCGTCGTACTCGATACCGACGAGGTCGTACGCCTCCCGCTCGTGCCAGTCGGCGGTGCGGAAGACGGCGTCGGCGCTCTCGGAGACCGGGTTCGCCTTCGAAGCGGGGACGACGACGCTCACCTCGTCGGTCGGGTCGTCGTAGGACTTCAGGTGGTAGACGGTTTCGTAGCGGTCCTCGTACTCCTGGGCGGTGACACAGGAGCAGTGGTCGAAGCCGGCCTCGTCCCGGAGGCGAGAGAGCGCGTCCTGTACGGTGTCGGGTCTGACGACGAACCCCGGTGCGTGCAGGTGGTCGTCGCGGCCGACGGCGAGCGGGCCGAGCAGGTCGGCGAGTTCGTCGGCGCGGTGGTCGTCGGTCGCGGCGGACAGGGAGGGCGCAGGTGACTGTGAACTCATGTGTCGTGGGTGGAGAGCCGAGCGGTCGAGTGGGGAACCGACCGTGTCTCATCGTCGGCGCCGACTCCCCGAGGTCGTTCTGCCGCACATCTGGGGCCATTTAAGTGTCACCGGTCGAAAACGTCGACGACGTGAAGTCGCTCACCCTCCGACTCGACCTCGACGAGGCGACGACCCACCCGATGCACGCGTTCGTCGCGGAACGCCCCGAGTACGGACCGACGAGCCTGCTCCAGTGGAACCCGGACGTCGGCGAGCGGAACGTCCTCCTCTTTCACGTCGACGGACCACAGGAGCCGTTCCTCCCGATGCTCGACGGCGTGGAGACGGCCGAGGTGGTCGAACCGTCGCCCGCCTCGGGCGTCGGCGGGTTCTACCTGTACGTCCGGGAGCGGCTCGAAGGGGACGTACAGGCGCTGGTGGAGGCGTACGCCGGCGAGGACGTGGTCGTCGTCCCCCCCGTCGTTTACGCGACCGACGGGTCGATGCGATTCACGCTCGTCGGGACGAGCGAGGCGCTGCAACGTGCGGTGGCGGCGACGCCCGCCGGAATCGACGTGACGGTCGAGCGGGTCCGGAGCGGTCCGGGTGGCGCACTCGAACCCGGGAGCGGCCTCAGCGACCGGCAGGCGGAGGTCGTCGCCTGCGCGGTCGACGCGGGGTACTACGAGGAGCCGCGGGCGGCGACCGTCGCCGACGTGGCCGACCGACTCGACTGCGCGACGAGCACGGTCGCAGAGCACCTCCGAAAGGCCGAGTCGACGCTCGTCAGGCGGGCGGTCGGTGAAGCCGTCGACTAACGCCGGCGGTCAGGGAGGCGCGTCTCGCGTGCCGACCGCGAAGAGGACGTAGAGCGACATCGCCACCGACAGCCCGACCGCGACCGCCGCGACCGGGTCGGTTCTGGCGACCAACGCGCCGACGGCGACCCCGACGAGGAGCGCGAGGAGTCCTCTGGAGGACGGCGAGGAGACGAGCGGGTCGCGAGCGTACGGCATGATTCCCCGCTTACAACGACGGCAATGGGCATAAATCGGCGCACGACTCGGACCGTCCGGGGGTCCGAGTCCGTCCGGACGCCTTCGAGGCCGTCCCCGGGGCACCGCCGACGCTCCGCCCCCAAACGCCGACGTTAAACGTCCCCACCGGTAACGGGGTTGCAATGAGCCAGGACGCGAGCGAGGAGGTCCGAAGCGAGGGCGACCTCCGGAACACGGGCATGTCGCTGAAACACGACCGGGAGTGGGATTACGAACTCGACCGTATCGTCGAGGCCATCGAGGAGCGGGGCGCCGAGAAGGTCGGCCTCCAGTTCCCCGAGGGGCTGAAGCGCCGCGGTCCGGCCGTCGCCGACGACCTCCGCGAACTCACCGACGGCGTCACCTTCCTCCTCTCCGGACAGCCCTGCTACGGCGCCTGCGACCTCGACACCTACCTGATGCGCCGCACCGACGTGTTCGTCCACTTCGGCCACTCCCCGATGAAGGAGTCGGACAAGATCATCTA
This sequence comes from Halobium salinum, assembly GCF_026586625.1. GTDB lineage: Archaea > Halobacteriota > Halobacteria > Halobacteriales > Haloferacaceae > Halobium > Halobium salinum. The sequence continues at coordinate 55,995 of NZ_JAODIW010000004.1, forward strand.
CGTCCCCCTCTTCTCGAACGTCGACCCCTTCCCCATCATGGAGGAGTCCATGGCGGAGCTACCGGACCCCGAGGCCGAGGAGTACGCGGACGAGGAACCCGCCGTCGGCCTCGTGACGACGGCTCAGCACATGAACCTCTTCGGCGACATGGTCGACTGGCTGGAAGAGCGCGGCTTCGACGTGCGGACCCGCCGCGGCGACGACCGTCTCACTCACGAGGGGCAGGTGCTCGGCTGTAACTACGCCAGCGCCGACATCGACGCCGAGCACGTCCTCTACGTCGGCGGGGGGAAGTTCCACCCGCTCGGCCTCGCGATGGAGCACCCCGACAAGAAGGTGACCATCGCAGACCCCGTCAACAACGTCGTCACCGTCGCCGACACGGAGCAGTTCATGAAGCAGCGCTACGCCTCCGTCCACAAGGCGATGGACGCCGAAACGTGGGGCGTCGTCTTCTGCACCAAAATCGGTCAGGGTCGATGGGACGTGGCGGAGGAAATCGTCGAGAACAACGAGAACGCCTACCTCATCACGATGGACGAGGTGACGCCCGACCGTCTGCGGAACTTCGGCTTCGACGCGTTCGTCAACACCGGCTGTCCGCGCATCACGACAGACGACGGCCCGCAGTTCCATAAGCCGATGCTCACACCGGGCGAGTACGAAATCGCCGTCGGCAACAAACCCCTCGAGGACCTGGAGTTCGACACGTTCCACGGCACGTGGTGAGGGGCCGATTCGGCTGAGTGCCGTCGGTCGCGGACCGTTCGCTCCACAAGACATTTATGCAGTCTTTCGCCTCCTCCGATATGGTCTCCCGTAGAACCCTCCGTACCGTCGGGTCGGCGGGCGTGGCGCTGGCCGCACTCGCCGCACTCGTCGGCACCGCAGCCGCACAGCAGCCGCCGGGTGGCGTCCCACAGATTTCACTCACTGTTCAGGCCGTCGGCTCGCTGCTCCTCAATCTCGTCATCGGTATCATCGTCATCGCAGTCCTCCCCGACTACGTCGAACGGACCGGTGCCAGACTCCGGGACGACCCGCTGATGTCCGGCTTCTGGGGTCTTCCGGTCCTCATCGGGTTAGCACTGGTGTCGATTCTCATCATCACGCTGCTCGTGACGATTCCCGTGGCCCTCGTCGGAAGCACGGTCGCCATCGTCGCGCTCGGTCGGACCCTCGCCAGCGACTGGACCGCGGGAAGCCAGTTCAAGGCGCTCGTCGTGGGCACGCTCGTAGCCGTGCTCGTGGGACTCGTTCCGATACTGGGAGGTCTGGTCAACCTCGTCCTCTCGATGGCGGGGTTGGGTGCGATGGCTACGGAGTTCCGCGCGAGTCGAAGCGACTGAAATCGGCCCCGAGAACGGGACACACACCTTTACCCCCGGGCGCTCGTAGCACGTCCCATGCCGACGAACCGGCTCACGATCTCGCTCGACGACGAGGCCGAAGCCGCACTCGACGACCTGGTCGCCCGTACCGACGAATCGCGGAGCGAGGTCGTCCGCCGGGCGCTGACGTTCTACGCCGCGAACTTCGAGGCCGCGAGCGCCGACGCCGGCCCCAACCTCGAAGCCTACCACCAGATGCTCTCCTCCGGCGAGCACGTCCTGCTCGACGTGGACTTTCTGCACTGCTTCCTCGACTACGTCGAGGACGGGTCGGGCGAGCCGAATTCAGCGTTTCTGGCGGAGGCCGACCGCGTCTCCGACTACCACGCCCACGAGTACGAACAGCGCTTCGGCTCCCTCGGAGAGCTGCTCGACTGGCTCTCCTTCTGTGGCTTCCTCACGGTCCGCCGCACCGAGGGGAGCACGTACCACGTGGTGTTCCCTTCGGAGTCCGTCAAGTGGTTCATGCTCCGGTTCGTCGAGCGCTCCAGCGCGAACTTGCCCTTCGAGCTGACCATCGAGGAGGGCGTCTCGAAGGTGTTGCTGACGGAGTCTTGAGTCGGTTTACGCGGCGGGTGGCACGCTCTTTCGGGAGATGGTTCAGAGTGATTCTGCTGCTGGAGACGGAGCGTCTCCGGAGGTGAGTTCCTTCCGGCGGAGCCCGGAACAGAAGGTATCGCGGTCAGAAGCTCCAAGCTCCGCTTTTAGCAGGGGTGTGTCGAGATATCGGCCCAGACGAGTCGGTGGTCCGAGGCTCTCCTCACGTCCTCGAGGAGATTCTGTTTCGTCGTGTTCTCGCTCGGCCAGACGACCGACGAGGCACCCAGCGAGAGGTCCGGCGAGGGGAGGACGTAGTCTATCTGCTCGACGACACCTTCGACGTCACCGCCGGTACGTGTCGCGGTGGGGAGACCGCGTTGTGCCCCGCCGGGGCTCCTCGGGAGGCGGTCCGTGTAGAAGTCGTCGTTGTCGATAAGGAACTTCTGGGCCGGTCGAAGCGGACGCTCGTCCCGGCCCAGACCCGGCCCTGCGTTCATGTCGCCCATCAGAACGTAGGAGGCGTCGTCGTCGAGACCGCCACAGACGCCACTATCGTCGTAGATGTAGTCTTCGCCGGCGACGTAGTCCGCGAAGAACCGGACCTCGTCGTGGTTCCACTTCCCGTTGAAGTTGTTCACACCGTCGAAACCGGGCGGCGTCGGGTGTGCGAACAGCCCGTGAACCGTCTCCTCTTCGATTTCGAACGGCACGTCGACGTGGGTCTTCGAGGGGAGCCGATAGACCTCGAGTTCCTCCTCCGTGAGGTACAGCGCAGTTTCGTCGTCTTCCGGGTCCGTGACGACGCCCTCTTCGCCTGCGACCGGGATGAGATTCCCGGGCATGTCCGCCCATTCGAACGTCTGGAAGGAACGGATGCTCGACTCGTCGATGGGGTACTTGCTCGCGATTGCGAACGCATAGTGACCCGGATACTCTCCGAACCCGAACGCATCACCCGGTCGTTCCCGGTAATTTCCGTCCTTGTTGAAATCGTAGCACCCGTCTGGAAGGACGCCTGTATTGCTCGTCGGCTGGAGCGTGTACTCGTAGTCGATACCGCTGAGCTCGTCCCGTTGTGGGACGCTGAGGTAGTTCTGGACGAAAGCGTCGATGTTCGCTCTGTCGGTGTACTTGTCCTGCTGGAAGTTGTTCGTGAGTTCGTTGACGACGAGGATGTCCGGTCTGACTTCCTGAACGATTCGGGCGGCCGCTTCTGCTTGCGGGTCTCCCGGATTTTGAACCTGTTCGGTCTCCAGTTCGATTATATTGAACGCAGCGTAGCGCACTCCACAGCTCTGTTTTCCGTCTTGGTTTCGCTGGTGCCCGCTTGCTGTACCGACGAAGCCCGCTATAGTTGCTGTCCCACCGATCGTCTTGAGTACCTGTCGTCTGGGTTGAGAGTAAACCATCCAACACATGATTGTGACACGTTCGCATCAGCGTTTTTGCGACCTCGGTGGAAATTAACATTTATTGATGAAGAGTTCCGCAAGCAGAGCTTCAGGAGGAAGCAGGAGTTCGGAGAAGACCGCCCGGGTGCCACTTCGTGAGGTGGACGACGCTGACCGGTTCGAGAAATCGGGGAGGAGCGTCGCTCGCCGGGCGGCTATTGCAGAAGAATCTGAAATCAGTACACCACTAACGAGTCCCCTATCCGTTCGGTAGCGCTCACACCGTCATCGGTCGTTCACATCCGTTCATACGGGACGTGCATCCGGTACACAGCGCTCTCAACAACCCTTTTGCCCGAACGCCGAGCACTGTGCGAACAGACCACGCATGACTCTCGTTGACAGACTGAAAGCCATCGGTCCGGGGGCGATGGTCGCCGCGGCGTTCATCGGTCCGGGAACCGTCACGACCGCGAGCGTCACGGGCGCGCGCTTCGGCTACGCGCTCGTCTGGACCATCCTGTTCTCGGTCGTCGCCACGATAATCCTCCAGGAGATGAGCGCTCGACTCGGCCTCGTCTCCCGCGAGGGGCTCGGCGAGGCGCTTCGCGACCAGTTCGACACCGAGGCGGTGCAGTGGGCCGCGGTCGCGCTCGTCGTCTCGGCTATCGGCATCGGCACCGCCGCCTACGAGGCCGGCAACATCCTCGGCGGCGCGGCGGGGCTGGAGACCATCACGGGTATCAGCGCGACGGTGTGGGGCGCCCTGATGGGTCTCGTCGCCGGCGCCCTGCTGTGGACGGGCAGGTACAAGCTCATCGAGCGCGCGCTCGTCGGTCTCGTGGGCGTCATGGCCGTCTCCTTCCTCGTCTCGGCGGCGCTCATCGGCCCCGACCTCTCGGCGCTCGCGCTCGGGTTCGTCCCCGGCATCCCCGAGGGGTCGCTATTCCTCATCACGGGACTCATCGGCACCACCGTCGTCGGCTACAACCTCTTTCTCCACGCCAGCAACGTCCAGGAGCGGTGGGGTGGTCCGGAGGACCTGCCCGAGTGTCGCACCGACACGGTGCTCTCCATCGTCGTCGGCGGGCTCATCACGGTCGCCATCCTCGTGACGGCCGCGGCGGCGTTCCCCGTCGGCACCGAGATTTCGGACGTGGGTCGGATGGCCGAACAGCTCCGGCCCATCGCCGGCCCGTACGCGACACTGTTCTTCAGCATTGGCCTCTTCGCCGCCGGGTTCACCAGCGCGACGACCGCGCCGCTGGCGGGGGCTTACGCCACCGCCGGGGCGCTCGGCTGGGAGTCCGACCTGACGAGCACGAAGTTCCGCGCCGTCTGGGGGGTCATCCTCACGGTCGGCGTCTCGGCCGTGCTTCTCGGCGGCAGTCCCGTCGAAATCATCGTGTTCGCACAGGTGGTCAACGGAATCCTCCTCCCCATCGTCGCGGTGTTCCTCATCGTCGCGATGAACTCCGACAGCCTGCTCGGGGAGTACACGAACGGGACGACCGCGAACGTGCTCGGCGGCGTCGTCACGGCCATCGTCGTCTGGCTCGGCGTCCGGACCCTCCTCTCGGTGGCGGGGGTGCTCTGATGGCGGAAGAGACGCAAAAGACCCGCCTCGGCGTCGACGTGGGCGGCACGTTCACCGACGTGGTGCTCCTCACGGACGAGAACGACCTCGTCACCGCGAAGGTCCCCTCCACCGCGGACCAGTCCGTCGGCGTCGTCGACGGCATCGAGAAGGCGTGTGCCGAAGCCGGCGTCGACCCCGCCGAGGTGGACGCGTTCACCCACGCGATGACCGTCTCGGTGAACGCCCTGTTGGAGGAAGACGGCGCGAAGACCGCGCTCGTCACGACGGAGGGGTTCCGCGACGTGTTGGAAATCGGTCGACAGGCCCGGCCCGACCTCTACGACCTCGACGCGACGAAGCCGGCGCCGCTCGTCCCCCGACGCCGACGCTTCGAGGTCGACGAGCGCGCGACCGTCGAAGGCGTCGAACGGGAAGTCGACCCGGCGGAGGTCCGAGCGGTCGCGGACCGAATCCGCGACGACGGCGCCGAGAGCGTCGCCGTCTCTCTGTTGCACGCCTACGCGCACCCGGAGAACGAGCGGCGGGTCGCCGAGACGCTGCGCGACGAACTCGACGTCCCCGTCTCGGCCTCCCACGAGACGCTCGCGGAGTTCCGCGAGTTCGAGCGCACCTCCACCACGGCAGTCGACGCCTACGTCACCCCACCGATTCGCGACTACGTCGGCAGGCTCGTCGACCGCGCGGACGACCTCGGGCTCCCGGTCCCGCGCATCATGCAGGCCAACGGCGGCATCGCCGCGGCCGAGACCGTCCGAAACCACGCGGTGACGACGGTCATGTCCGGACCGGCGGCGGGCGTCGTCGGCGCCGCGTCGGCCGTCGGCGACGCGGCCGGCGCCGACCCGGCGGACGAGGGCGAGGACGACGACTCCTCGCACCGCGGGCTCGTCACCTTCGACATGGGCGGCACCTCCTCGGACGTGAGCCTCGTCCGCGACGGCGAGGCAGAGCGGACGACGAGCGCCGAAATCAACGACCGGCCGGTGAAGACCCCGATGGTCGACGTGAACACCGTCGGCGCCGGGGGCGGCTCGGTCGCGTGGGTCGACGACGGCGGCGCCCTGCGGGTGGGGCCGCGCTCCGCCGGCGCCGAGCCGGGACCGGCCTGCTACGGCCGCGGCGGCACCGACCCGACCGTGACGGACGCGAACGTCGTCCTCGGCTATATCGGCGAGAGCACGGCGCTCGGCGGGGAACTCTCCCTCGACGCCGAGGCGGCCCGCGACGCCCTGTCGGGACTCGCCGACGAGGCCGACCTCGACGGGCCAGTCGAGGCCGCTCGCGGCGTCTACCGCATCGCCAACGCGAACATGACGCGGGCGATTCGCGCCATCACGGTCGAGCGCGGCCACGACCCGCGACGGTTCGCCCTCGTCGCCTTTGGCGGCGCGGGGCCGATGCACGCCGCCGCGCTCGCGGACGACCTCGACGTCGACACCGTGGTCGTCCCCCGCGCCTGTGGGGTGCTCTCCGCGTACGGCCTGCTCTCGGCCGACGAGAAACACGACGCGGTGAAGACCCTGCGGACGCCCGTCGCCGACCTCGACGACGGCGTCGTCGCCGACGCCTTCGACAGCCTCGCCGACGACGTGCTCGCGGACTGTTCGGACCCCGAGGCCGCCTCGGTCGAGCGCGCGATGGACCTCCGGTACGTCGGCCAGTCGTTCGAACTGACGGTCCCCGTCTCGCTGCCGTTCGACCCCGAGGCCGTCACCGCGGCGTTCCACGACGCCCACGAGTCGGCGTACGGCTACCGGATGGACGACGCCGTCGAACTCGTCAACGTGCGCGCCACGGCGGTCGTCGAGCGCGACCCGGTCGACGTGCGCTACGAGGGTGGGACGGACCCCCAGAAGGACACCCGCGAGGCGAACTTCGGCGGCGAGTACCACGACACGCCCGTGTACGTCCGCGAGCGGGTCCCTCTCGGGACCACACTGTCCGGGCCCGCGGTGTTCGAAGGTGACGAGTCCACCGTCGTGGTGCCCCCGGCGTGGGACGCCGAGGTCGACGAGCGCGGGACGCTCGTGCTGACGCGGGGAGGTGACGGGAAGTGAGTGAAGAAATCGACGCCGTCACCCTCGAAATCATGCGCAACCAGTTCGAGAGCGTCGCCGAGGAGATGGGGCAGGTGCTCGTCACGAGCGCCTACTCGCCGAACATCAAGGAGCGACGGGACTGCTCGACCGCGCTGTTCGACGCCGACGGCCGACTCGTCGCGCAGGCCGAACACATCCCGGTCCACCTCGGCGCCATGCCGGAGGCGGTCGACGCCGTGCTCGACCGGGACCCGGAGCCGGGCGACGTGTTCGTCCTCAACGACCCGTTCGAGGGCGGCACGCACCTCCCGGACGTGACGATGGTCTCCCCCGTCGCTCCCGACGGAGAGGTACTGGGATACGCCGTCTCCCGTGCTCACCACGCCGACGTGGGCGGGATGGCCCCGGGGAGCATGCCGGCGGGGGCGCGCGAAATTTTCCAGGAGGGCCTCCGGCTTCCCCCGACCAGACTCGTCGCCGGCGGCGACCCCGTCGACGACGTGATGAACCTCCTGCTCGCGAACGTCCGCAACCCGAGCGAGCGCCGGGCGGACCTCCGAGCCCAGATAGCGGCCAACGACCGCGCCGAGGAACGCGTCGGCGACCTCGTCGCCGACCACGGGGAAGAGAGAGTGCTCGCGGCGTTCGACGCCGTGATGGACTACTCCCGCGAGCGCGTGACGAGCGAACTCCGGGAGTTGCCGGGCGGCGAGTTCGCCGCCCGCGACGTGCTGGAGGGCGACGGTGTGACCGACGACGACGTGCCCATCGAGGCCACCGTCACGGTCGACGGCGACACCCTGACCGTGGACTTCGCGGGCACCGCCGACCAGGTCGCCGGCAACGTGAACGCCCCGCTCGCGGTCGCCAAGAGCGCGGTGTACTTCGTCGTGCGCTGTGTGACGGACCCCGAGATACCCCCGAACGCGGGCTGTTACGCCCCCATCGACGTGCGGGTGCCGGAGGGCTCCCTGCTCAACCCGAACCCGCCGGCCGCCGTCGTCGGCGGCAACGTCGAGACCAGCCAGCGCGTCACCGACGTGACCTTCGAGGCGCTGGCCGAAGCCGCCCCGGAGAGAGTACCGGCCCGCGGACAGGGGACGATGAACAACCTGATTATCGGCTCCAGCGGCGCCGACTCCTTCGCCTACTACGAGACCATCGGCGGCGGCGACGGCGGCCGGCCCTCCGGCGACGGGATGGACGGCGTCCACGTCGGCATGACGAACACGCTGAACACGCCCGTCGAGGCGCTCGAGGCGGAGTACCCGCTCTCGGTCGAGGAGTACGGCCTCCGGCCGGGGAGCGGCGGCGACGGCCGGTATCGGGGTGGACTCGGCATGGTTCGTTCGGTGACGGTCGAGACCGACGCCACCGTCTCCCTGCTCACGGAGCGCCGACGCCACGCCCCACCGGGTGCGGCCGGCGGCGAGGACGGCGCCGTGGGTCGGAACCTCGTCGACGGCGAAGCCGTGCCGGCGAAGACGACCCGGGAGGTGGCGGCGGGGACGACCGTCCGGGTAGAGACGCCCGGCGGCGGCGGGTGGGGTGACCCCGCCGAGCGCGACGAAGAGGTGCGGGCGGCCGACCGTGAGGACGGGAAGGTCGAGGAGTAGAGAGACCGGGCCGTTCAGCGGCTCTCGTTCCTCGGCGTCGCGGTCGTAGTCGGTGTCCCCTTCTCGACCTCCCGCGTTCGGTAGCCGTCGCCCTCGTAGCGGAAGGTCGCGTCGTCACCGAGTCCGAGACAGTCGGCGACGCCGACGGTACCGAGCGCGGCGAGGAAGGCTCTGCGTTGCACGTGTCGACCCTCCCACGGATTGATAAATACTTCGTGGTGAATCGGAAGGGGAACCGGTACCGTCTAGATAGCCTCCTCAGCCGGCGTTCGTCCGAAGAGTCCAACGCCCTCTGTCGTAGCCGGAGGTCCAGCCCCGACACTCGTTAGTGAGATTGACCCGGTAGGGACCGGACCCCTGCTCAGTCCCGCCTCTCCCGATTCACTCCTGTTCTTTGACCGGTGATACGTCGAACTGCTTTCTGAACTGCTGGACTGCTTCGTCCGAACCGACCAGGACGATGCGTTCGTCGCCGGTGAACCGCCGTTGTGGGTCGATCGTACTACTGAATCCGGACTCGTCTTCGACGGCGATCACGCGGCACCCCGTCTTCTCGTAGATCCCCGACTCTGCGAGGGTCGACCCGGCCAGCGGCTCCGCCGGCACGCGAAGGAGCCGAACCTGACTCGCCGGAGTCAGGATGTCCTCACCGCGGAGCTCTCTCGCGACCATCCGAGCGCTCACTCGCGGGACCGAGAGGACGTAGTCGGCGCCGGCGCTCAATGCCTTCCGCGTCGCGTCGGTATCGCTCAGTCGGACCAGTATCTCGATATCGGGGTTTAGCGAGCGTGCCAACACCGTCGTGAGGAGCGATTCGGAGTCGTTCGGAAGCCCGACGATGATCGCTCCGGCAGTCTCGATTCCGGCTGCTTCGAGGGTTTCCTCCGACCCCGCGTCACCGACGACGTCGACACCGTCGCGGTCTCTGACGTCGATCGTCGTGACGTCGAGCCCCTCCTCGACGACGACCTCTCGTGCGGCTTGCCCAACCTCGCCCTGTCCGGCAACGATGATACGGTCGTGGCGACGGAGCGTTCGGGACGGCTGTGTGAACTCACTGAACGCCTCCAGCGCCTCGTGGGGTCCCGAGAGGAGTAACACCGTGTTCGAGCGGATAACCGCGTCCGGATGGGGTGGAAGCTGCAGTTCACCGTCGATCCACGCACCGATGATGTTAGCACCCGTCTCCTCTCTGATTCGTGAGTTGCGTATCCGTGTTCCGACTAATCTGTTCCCGTGCTGAATCGGAATCTCCGTGATCTCTAACTCTCCGCCGAGCTCGATAGTGTCCGTCAGGTCCGTGCTGAACGACGAGACCACCTTCTCGGCGAGTCGATGTCCGAGCACCCCGTGTGGGGACAACACGGTGTTTGCACCCGCATCCAACAGCGCACTTCGCATACTGCTGTCGTCGGTGAGTGCGATGATGTCGAGATGGCGGTCTATCGACCGCACCGTCAGAATGGTGTTCACGTTCGCATCACCGGTATCGGTGATGACTGCCCGAGCGGTGTCGATACTCGCCCGCTCGAACGCTCCCCGGTCCTGCGGAGAGCCGTGAATGACCGAGTAGCCCGCGTCGGAGAGGTCCTTGGCGTTCTCTTCGTCCGAGGAAATCAGGACGTACTCGATCCCGAGTTCTTCGAGTTCGTCGAGAAGTACGGCCGAGTCACGTCGGTACTCACAGATGATGACGTGGTCCTGCTTCGGCGTGAGTCGGTCGTCCAAGTTGACCTCGGCCCCGGTGAACAAGGGGATGATGATGAGTCGGAGGGTGAAAAACCCGATTCCGATGCCGGAAATCTGCGCGAACGACACGAACAGGAACATCAGCGGATGGCTCCAGAGGCCGGAGTCCTGCCCGTAGCCGGTCGTCGTCATCGTTTGGACGATGAACTCGAACGAGGCGAAGATAGACTGGTCGACGCCTTCCAACCGCGCCAGCGCGACGTTGTAGATTACGGCATACAAGCTGACGAGAGCCGTCAGGCCGACGAGATAGTAGATGATGAGTCGGTTCCGGCGGGAGAACTCGATTGCGGAGAGCTGCCGTGAAAAGAATCCCATACTGAATTAGGTACACCTACCCACCGGGTACAGTAAAAGTGGGCGATAATCGGCTCTCGACTTCGGCTACAGCCGCGACCGCTACAAGTTGCGGGGTGTGATTCACCGCCGCGGTAGCCTCGGATTACGTCTCCGGCGACTCCATCACCTGCGGGACGCCCCCGGCGGTGACCGTCTCGCCGACGACGTACGACGAGGCGGGGCTGGCGAGGAACTGCGCCACGTCGGCGATCTCCTGGCTCGTGCCGACCCGGCGGTCGACGTCCGTCCGGTCGATGTCGCTCGCGGAGACGCCCATCTGGGACTCGACGCCGGGAGTGGCGACGAAGCCGGGCGCGATGCAGTTGACGCGGATGCCGTGGCGGGACCACTCGGCGGCGAGCGTCGTGGTGAGGTTGATGATGCCGGCCTTCGCCGCGCCGTAGTGACTCATGTACGGGGAACCCTGCTGGCCGGCGACGCTGGAGAGGTTGACGATACTCCCGCCGCCGTCGCCTCGCATCGCCTCGCCGGCGGCCTGCGAGCAGTGGTAGGTGCCGGTGAGGTTGCTGTCGACGATGGTGTGCCAACCGTTCTCGGAGATGTCCTCGAACTGGGCCATGAACGACGCGCCGGCGTTGTTGACCAGCGTGTCGACGCCGCCGAACTCCTCGACGGTGGCCTCGACGAGCGCGTCGACGGCGTCGCGCTCCCGCACGTCGCACTCGACGGCGATTGCGCTCCCCGGCACCGCGTCGACGTCGGTCGCGCCGTCGTTCGTGAGACCCTCGGGCGTCCCGCTGAACTCTCCGACGTTCCCCTCGTTGATGGCCTCGGCGACGGGGTCGACGTTCTCCTGCTCGCGCGAGCAGACGACGACGTTCGCGCCGTCGGCCGCGAAGCGCTCCGCGATGGCGCGGCCGATGCCGCTCGAGGAGCCGGTGACGACGACGGTCTGGTCCCTGACGCTGAACTGGTCTGTCGGCATACGATGGTCGTGGGGTGGTATCGTGATAAGTGGGGGAGGCCCGCTGGTGGGAGAGGTACGGTGTCAGGAGGCCGGCGGGGGTTGTATACGGAAGGTGCCCGGCCCGTGCCAAACGGTCGGCCGTCGCGTCTCGCGCTCTACACGCCGAGGGTACGTGTCAGATGGACGTCGTTGTGATTCACTCCCCGCCCCGATACCGCGTGATGCCCTCGATGGCTCCTTCGTCCACGTCGGAGAAGGCGTCGCGGGCGACGACCCGCCGGTGGACCTCGTCGGCGCCGTCGACGATGCGGAACTGTCGAACCGCCGCGTAGAAGTCGGCGAGCGGGAGGTCCTTGCCGATGCCGTTGGCGCCGCAGTACTGCAGGGCCGTGTCGATGGCGTCGTTGGTCACCTCGGCGGCGAACAGCTTCGCCATCGACACCGGGACGCGGGCCTCCTCGTCGCGAGCGATTCTGTCGGCCGCGTCTCGAACTACGGTCCGAACCGCGTGGAGGCGCGTCTCCGCGTCGGCGATTTCGTGGCGGAGGCTCGACTTCTCCGAGAGCGACGAGCCGAACGCCTCGCGCTCGGAGGCGTACGCCTTCGCGACCTCGAGGGCGCGGTCGGCCATCCCGGAGAAGCGCATGCAGTGGGTGAGCCGCGCCGGACCGAGGCGCTGCTGGGCGTGCGCGAACCCGCGGTTCTCCTCGCCGAGCAGGGCGGTGTCGGGGACGCGCACCCGGTCGTAGACGATTTCGGCGTGGCCGATGCCGGTCACGCCGTCGGCGAGGTGTGGTACGTCGCGCTCGATTTCGACGCCGTCGGCGTCAGCGGGGACCAGAAAGAGCGAACAGCCCTCGTAGGGGTGGGCGTCCGGGTCGGTGCGGGCCATCACGACGAGCACGTCGGCCTCGCTCCCGCCGGTCGTCCACCACTTGTGGCCGTCTACGACCCACTCGTCGCCCTCCTGCCTCGCGCGCGTGCGCATCATCTTCGGGTCCGACCCGGCGCCCTGGAGCGGTTCGGTCATCGAGAACCCCGAACTGGTCTCGCCGGCGACGAGGTCCGGGAGCCAGCGCTCCTGCTGCTCGTCGGTGCCGACGAGTTCCAACAGGTGCATGTTCCCCTCGTCCGGGGCGTCGACGCGGAGCGCGGCGGGGCCGAGCAGGCTCCGGCCCGCCGCCTCGAAGGCGGGGAGCACGTCGTCGAACGCCATCCCGAGGCCACCCCACGCCTCGCTCACCTGCGGGGCGTAGAGGTCGCGCTCCCTCGCCTCGGCGCGGAGGTCGGCCACCGTCCCGTCGTCGGCCGGGCCGTCGCCGAGGTGCTCGCGTTCGACGGGAATCACGACCTCGTCGACGAACGTCCGGACGCGGTCGGCGAACTCGCGGGCTTCCGCCGAGTCGTGGTACTCCATGACGGGCCATGGGCCGTGGGGGTGAAAGGTGTACGGCAGGCGGAAGGGTTCCGAGACCGGACGGGTCAGACGAGACGCCTTCGCCGGGAGCGACTCGGACGGGCCTTCGTCACTGCACCGCTCTTCGCGCTCGTCTCTGCTCGGATTCCGTCTCGAGTTGGGCCTGCTCCCAGGCGAGGTACTCGCGTAGCCCGTCCTCCAGCGGCCGGTGTTCGAGACCGAGTTCCCGTTTCGCCTTCGCGTTGTCCACCTGGAACTGCTTACCGGCGAAGAACTCCAGCATCTCGGACTCGTACCCCTCGGGCGGCGTCACGACCCGCTCGACGACTCGCATGGCGTTCGCGAGCGCCCCGAACACCGCGTCCGGAACGGGCCGGGGTGCCCGAATCCCGGTGATTCGCTCGGCGCAGTCGAACACCTCGGGGAGCGTTCGCGGCTCGCTCGCGACGATGTACTCCTCGCCTGGGGTCCCCACCTCCATCGCGAGGACGTGCGCCCGTGCGATGTCTCCGACGAAGTCGAACGGAATCGTGAAACGCTTCGGTACCATCGGGAGGTCGCCGGTGAGGTAGCTCCGAAAGGCGCTGCGCGCCGACCCGTACAGTTTGTCGCCCGGACCGTACACGGCGCCGGGCATGACGACGACCAGCGGTAGCCCCTCGTCCATCATCGGTCTCGCGACCTCGTAGTGCGCCTGCCACTTCGTTCGGAAGTAGACCGCGGCCGTCGGTTCGTCCGGAGTGACGGTCTCGTCGAGGCGGGCGCCGCTCGTCCCCGGAAAGACGCCGACGGTGCTCGTGTAGACGCCCTTCGGCACGTCCAGTTCGTCCATCAGCTCGAGGACGTTGCGCGTCCCCTCGACGTTGATTCGTTCGGCAGTGTCGACGTTCTTGGGGCCCGGACCGACGTAGAACCACGCCGCGATGTGGAACACGCCGTCGACCCCCCGCATCGCCTCGCGCATCTGTTCCTTCTCGGCGATGTCACCCTCGACGACTCGTACTGCGTCCGGGAGATGGTCCGCGTTCGACCGGAAGCGCGTCAGGGCGACGACCTCGTGGCCCGCATCGAGCAGTTCTCCCACGACGTGGGTGCCGACGAGCCCCGTGGCGCCGGTGACGAAGTACTCCATAGTATGTTTATTGTTAACATAGCACATTTACCTTCGGAGTAGGGCGGAAGTGAGCACGGTCGACCCCGACCTATTCGTAACCGCCCCTCCACGGTACGACCATGGCCCCCGAGGACACACCCCGCGACGACGGAACCGACCGGGAGGTCTCCGGCTACCTCGCGCGACTCGTCGACCCCGACCGCCTCCGTGCGTACCTCGCAACCCAACTCGATGCCGTCGACGACGAGGGCGGCGACGACGCCGGCACCGCGGCCGGCGCGAACCCTTTCTCCGTCGAACGCTTCGGCGAGGGACACTCGAACGAGACGCTGCTCGTCAGTTGGGGCGGGCGCGAACTGGTCGTCCGCCGTCCGCCGCCGGGCGAGACCGCCGAACGCGCCCACGACGTGCTCCGCGAGTACCGGGTGATGGACGCGCTTCAGGACACGCCGGTGCCGGTGCCGCGGACCCTGTTAGCCTGCGAGGACGACGCCGTCCTCGGCGCCGAGTTCTACGTGATGGAGCGTGTCGCCGGCGACGTACTCCGGTCCGAGGAGCCGGAACGGCTCACGACGCCGGACCACCGCGAGCGACTCGGGGAGGGGCTGGTCGACGCGCTGGCGGCGATACACGCCGTCGACCCCGCCGCGGTCGGGCTGGAGGAGTTCGGCTACCCCGACGGGTTCACCGAGCGGCAGGTCCGGCGCTGGGGCGAACAGTTGACGTGGGCGTTCGACCGCACGGCCGAGGAGCGCGAGGTTCCCGCCCTGTACGACACCCTGTCGTGGCTCACCGACAACGTCCCGAGCGACCCGCCGTCGGGGCTGGTCCACGGCGACTTCAAGCTCGACAACGTAGTCGTCGCCCCCGGCACGCCGCCGGAGGTCGCCGCGGTGCTCGACTGGGAGCTGTCGACGCTCGGCGACCCGCTGACGGACCTCGGTTGGTTCCTCGCCCACTGGCGCGACCCCGGCGACCCGCCCGCGATTTCGGAGCTCGACCCGACGTTCACCGAGCGCGAGGGGTATTCGACCCGACGCCAGTTGGTCGAACGCTACGAGGCGGCGACGGGCATCGAGTACGAACACGACCGCTTCTACCGGACGCTCGCCGTCTTCAAGCTCGCGGCGCTGGGTGAGATGTTCTTCCGGCGCCATCTGGAGGGGAACGCGGACGACGACCTCTATCCGCAGATGCGCGAGGGGGTCCCGGCGCTCGGCGAGCGGGCGACGCGAATCATCGACGGCGACGAGCCGTTGTAACGAGCGGGTCGTCGCAGCCGCGACGCGACCCTCGTGCGACCGCGACTCACCGCCGTGCGACCTCGAACTCCACGTAGTCGACGGCGTCCTCGGGGGAGTCGACGGGTTCGACGCCGACGACCTCGTGGCTCCCGAGCCCGGCGACCGGCCGGTCGAAGACGCCCGCGAAGCCGATTTCGGAGAGCGTCCCGCTCCCCCCGTCGACCGCGACGACGGCGTCGCCGTTCATCACGACGAGTCCGTTCCGGACGTGGCCGAGTCCGGTCGCGATTGCCACGTCGACGTACTCGTTCGCCTGCTGGCGGTACTCCCCCGGGAGGATGCCGACGGTCGCCCCACCCTTCGATTTGGCCCCGCGACAGGCCGCCTCCATCACGCCGCCGAGCCCACCACAGACGACTGTGTGGCTCCGCTCGCCGAGTAGTTCGCCGACCCGTTCTGCGGTCGTCGCCGTCGCCCGGTCGACGGTGCCGCCGCCGATGACGCTCACGCGCATGGGAACTCTCCGACGGCCGTGGCCGTAACTCTGTGTGCGCATCTCGCGGTCGTGTTTAGTGAGGAGGTAATCGAGGGTTCGGGAATCGAGCCGGCGGACACGGAAGCTCCCGCCGACGGAGAAACCGTCCCTCGGAGCCGACAACGGCGTGATTCCGACCGTCGCCGCGAGGACCACCCGGGTCGCCAGTCGGACGGTGAAGGGAGACCGACATCGTACGCGTTTCGGGTGCCCCGGGAGGGAGCCGTCCACACCTAGTGGTAGCCAGATGACAATCAGATTCTTACCAGAGAGCTGTAAAGATGCGCCAGATGAAGGAACGCCGGGGAGTCGCGGACAGGGGGAACGGAGACGACCGAATATGCGTCCTGCTCGTCGACGACGACACCGCGCTGGTCGAACTCACCCGGAGTTACCTCGAGCGGGTCGAACCACGCATCGAGGCCGTGGAAGCCACGTCCGGTCCCGCGGGGTTGGCGGTGCTCGACGAGCGGGGGTCGGAGGCGACGCGACCGCCCGTCGACTGCGTCGTCAGCGACTACGACATGGGTGAGATGAACGGGCTCGACTTCCTCCGGGCCGTCCGCGAGCGCGAACCCGACCTCCCGTTCGTGCTGTTCACCGGGAAGGGGAGCGAGGAGATAGCCAGCGAGGCCATCTCGGCCGGCGTCACCGACTACCTCCAGAAGGAGACGGGCCGGGACCAGTACACGGTGCTCGCGAACCGCGTCGTCAACGCCGTCGAACACGCCCGGAGCGAGCGCGCCCATCGCGAGACCGAGGAACGCTACCGGACCGTCGTCGAAGGGAGCCACGACGCCATCTACATCTACCAGGGGGAACGTTTCCGGTTCGTCAACGAGCGCGCGTGCGAGATAACCGGGTACGAGAGGGAGGAGCTGTACGAGATGGGGGTGTTCGACCTGGTTCACCCGGACGACCGCGAGCGCGTCAGGAACATCGGCAGACGCCGTACCAGCGACGGGACGGCACCGTCGCAGTACTCCGCGCGTGTTCTCCGCAAGGACGGCGACGTGCGTCACTGCGAGTTCAGCGTCTCGACGGTGACGTATCGGGGCGAGCCGGCCGTCCTCGGCTCCGTCCGCGACGCGACCGCGGAACGACGGGCGCGCGAGCGGTTCCGCGCGCTCATCGAACACTCGATGGACATCTTCACCGTCCTCGACGAGAGCGGAGAGATAACCTACGAGAGCCCGTCCGCCGAGCGCGTCCTCGGGTGGAGCGACGGCGCCCTCGTGGGCGACAACGTCTTCGAGTACATCCACGAAGACGACCGACAGGAGGCGTTCGAGACGTTCACCAGCGTCATCGACGAACCCGGGTTCGTCACCGACCGGATGACGCTCCGCTTCCGGCACGCGGACGGCTCGTGGCGCTGGCTCGAAGCCGTCGGGAGCAACCGGACCGACACGAGCATCGGCGGCTACGTCATCACCTCCCGGGACGTGACCGAGCGGGTCGAGAACGAGCGGGCCGGGAACGACCGAGTCGGGGACGAACGGGGCGAGGACGGACGCGGCGACGGGGGCTAAACGACGGTGTCCGCGAGCGCCGGGAGGAGGTCGGTCACGTCCTCGCGGAACACGTAGTCGGCGTGGCGGTCGGCGGGCGTCTCCTCGCGGTTGAGTACGGCGAGCGTACCGTTCTGGGCCGCGGTCGTCGGCAACGACGCGGCCGGTTCGACCGTGAGCGACGAGCCGATGGCGAGGAACACGTCGCTCTCGCGGGCGAGCCGCGAGGCCTCGGCCATCTCGTCTTCGGGGAGTGACTCGCCGAACAGCACCACGTCGGGTTTCAGGAGTCCGCCGCAGTCACAGTGCGGCGGGTTGTCGCCGTCGCGGACCCGCGCCCGCGCCGCGGCCGCGTCGGAGCGTTCGCCGCAGTCGAGACAGACCACGCGCGAGTTGTTGCCGTGGAGTTCGACGACGCGTCGGGAGCCGGCGGCGAGGTGGAGTCCGTCCGTATTCTGGGTGACGACCGCCGAGAGGCGGCCGGCCGACTCCATCGCCGTGAGCGCCTCGTGGGCCGGATTCGGCGCGGCGTCGTCGGGGTACATCGCCTCGTGGAGGGCGAGGCGGTCGGTCCAGAACCCGGCCGGCTTCGACAGCAGGCGGCCGTAGCTGAAGTCGTTCGGGTGGAACTGGGTCTTCCAGACGCCGTCCTCGCCGCGGAAGGAGGGGATTCCCGAGGCGGTGCTGACGCCCGCGCCGGTGAACGCGACGACCGTGTTGGCCGCGCGCACCTCGTCGGCGAGTGAGGCGAGTCGCTCGTCCATACCGCCTGTGGAGGGCGCTGTGAGCAAAAGTCGTGTGGCGCTCGCGTCACTCTCGGTGCTCGTCGGTGGGAGCCGTCGTCAGGCGGTCGTCCTTCGCCAGTGCCGGTCTCAGCTCCCGCGTCCACCCGGGGGGGACGTGAGTCGTGCTTTCGGCCGCGGCGTCGCGGAGCCCATCGTCCGGACCATCTCGGCGTAGTCGGCGCAGGGACTCTTTGTGCGGGGTCGGGCCATCGTGGAACATGTCACGTCGTACACCTACCTGTATGTTGCGGCCACTCTCACCGACGAAGTATTTCCTCACGCGTGTGAGCATATCGGTCACTGTTCTCACCGGAACGTCCCGACGCGTACGCGGAGCGTCCCGAGCGTCCCAGCCGCGTCCACAACGCTTAGCCCGCAGCGCACCGCAGGGGGAACCATGACCACGAGTGACTGGGGCGACTGGCTCCCGCGTGCGGTGGAAGCGGCCGACCCCGAGACCGTCGCCGTCTGGTATCTCGGCTGCAACGGGTTCGTCCTGAAGGGCGCCGAGGGGACGGTCCTCTACATCGACCCCTACCTCGGGACGGGCGACCCGCCGCGGACGGTCCGGATGATTCCGGTGCCGTTCGACCCACACGACGTCGGCGTCGCGGACGCGGTGCTCGCGACCCACGAGCACACCGACCACGTCCACGGCCCGAGTCAGGCGCCTATCCTCGCGAACACGGGAGCGTCGCTGTACGCGCCGGACGACAGCCTCGCCGTCGCCCGCGAGGAGGAGGACTGGACCGGCCGCTGGGACGTGCGCGAAGACCAGTTCGAGGAGGTCACGGAGGGTGACTCCTTCGAGGTCGGCGAGTTCGTCGTCCACGTCGAGGGCGCACACGACCCCGACTCCACGCACCCCGTGAGCTACGTCGTCGAACACGCTGCCGGGACGCTCTTTCACGCCGGCGACAGCAAGCCCGCGGAGCTGTTCGCCGACCTGGGCGAGCGCTACGACGTGGACCTCGGCATCTTCGCGTTCGGCGCCATCGGTAACGTCCCCGACAAGGAGACCGGCGAGCCCCAACGGACGAAGTGGTACTCCACGGAGAACGAGGTCGTCAAGGCTGCGAGCGACCTGCAGGCCGACCGACTCCTCCCCTCCCACTGGGACATGTGGAAGGGCCTGACCGCGGACCCGTCGGTGCTGCACCACCACGCGCGCAGCTACGAGTACCCGAAGCGCCTCGAAATCGTCGAAATCGGCGACCGTATCGAACTGTAGTCCCGGTTCGGACCGCGAAACCACGCCGCAGCCGCGATGTGGGCTCGGCTGCCCCGCCGGGAGTCCTCGGCTGCGACCCGTCTCCGTCGACGACGCTCTTTGTGTGCGATAATTTCGGCGGATGATTTATATATCGTGTCTGGAATGTATGGCTCATGAGTGGAGGGACCGAAGACGGCGCCCCCGTGACGGTGGAGCGGGGCCGCGTGACGGTGGAGAAGACGTTCGAGGCTGAGGAGTTCCCGGTGCCCGCAGTGAAGTTCGTCGTCCGGTCGACGGACGAGGACGCCGTGGACGTACGACTGACCGACCGGATTCCTGACGGGTTCCCGATGAAGCGCGTCGGGTTCCACCCGGAGTTCGACAGCGAGAACTGGACCGCCTACAAGGACCAGCGCGTCGAGTACGCGCGGACGCTCGACCCGGCGGAGTCCGTGACGACCGTCTACGGCGTCCGACTGGAGGGCGTCGACACCGTCGGGGCCGACTTCGTCGAGGAGCCGTTCCTCGAAGTGCTCGACGAGGGTGAAGGCGGCGACGAGGACGCGGGCCCGGAGGCGGCCGTCGAGGCAATCGTCGGCGAGGACAACAACCAGGTCGTCCGCGACATCGTCTCCGGCGAACGCGACAGCGTGCCGGGGATGGACGGTGAGGCGGACGCGGAAGTCGTCGAGAGCGGAGAAGGCGACGCGCCCGCGCTCGACCTCGAAGACCCCGGTTCGGCCGAGGACACGGCCGACCCCCTGGCGGCGGAGTCAGTCGAGAGTGGGGCCGAGGCGGCGGCGACGACCGACGGCGCGGTCGACCCGCTCGCCGCCCCGAGCGGCGAGGAGTCGTCGGGCTCGGACCCGCTCGACCTCGACTTCGAGGACCCCGAACCCGGTGCCGAAGCCGAGGCTGAGGCCGACGCCTCGCCGGCCGCTCCGGACGCCGAGTTCGACGAGCCGTCGGCCGACGACCCGCTCGACCTCGACCTCGACGGGTCCGAGCCCGATGCGACGACCGAGGAGCCCTCGTCCGGCCCGCGGGAACACGCCGCCGACGCGACGGCCGTCGTGGTCGAGCGACCCGACGCCGTGGAGGCGGTCGACGCGTCGAGCGCGGACGAGTCGGCCGCGGGCGTCGACGCGGACGGGGCCGACGGTGACGAGGTCGGCGCCGTCACGACGGTCGAGACGGATATCGCGGAAGTCGGTACCGAGGCCGAGACCGACGACGAAGGAACCGGCGGCGTCGAAACCGTCGACGGCGAGCCGGCGTCCGACGCTCCCGGGCCGACCTCCGCGCCGGCCGTCGGCACCGGCGGGGTCGCGGCGGCGCTGGCGACCGAGATTCGCGAGGGGTCGGTCGGCGACGACGACCTCGCTCTGTTGAAGGAGGAGCTCGACCTCGGCGGCGTCCCGTCGAGCGTCGACGTGCGCCTCGGCCGCCTGCAGTCGAACGTCGAGGACCTCGCGGCGTACACCGACGCCCTGGAGACCTTCCTCGACGAGGAGGGCACCGGCGAGGAGGTCATCTCCGACCTGCGCGCGGAGGTCGAGAACGTCTCGGGTACCGTCGAGGACCTCGCGGCGGACCTCGACGTGGCCGCGGCGGAGCGTGAGGGGCTCCGTGGCGACCTCGACGGCGTGGAGGCCGACGTGAGCGCCGGTCGGCGCCGGCTCGACCGCGTGGACGAGGAACTCGGCGAGATTCGTGAAGACCTCGCGACCCTCGACGGCGACGTGGTCGACGTTCACGAGCGGGTCGACGACGAGGTAGCCCGCGTCGACGGGGACGTGAGCGACCTCGGGGACGAGGTCGGCGGGCTAAGCGACGAGGTATCCGACCTGAACGAGGACGTGACCGGTCTCGACGACGAGGTGTCCGGTCTCGGCGACGACGTGGCCCGCGTCGACGAGGACGTGTCGGGCCTCGACGAAGGGATGGCGGACCTCGGAAGCGACGTGGACGACCTCCGAGGGGAGGTCTCCGAACTCCGGGCCGAAATCGAGGCCCTCGAGGAGTTTCGGAACCGCCTCGGGAGCGCGTTCGGTGGCGGCGACGAGGGCGGCGAGGACGACGGCGACAACTGAGCCCGCCTCGGCGGTCTATCGGTTCGCGGACGGACTTTTTTGACCGGTACTGGACTCGTACAGCATCGGGCCGCGTTCGGTGACGGAGACGACCGGGTACCGTCGGGAGCCGCGTTCACTCACTCCCGGTCTTTGTCGAACCGTCCGGCGCTATCGTCGTTTCCGGCGTTTCCGGCGCCTCCGGCGTCTTCGGCGTCTTCGGCGTCCGGTCGGGTCGACCTGCTCTCGGTCGTTCGGGTGTCGTCCGACGACCCGTCGCCGCCGTCGTCGCCGTTGCCGTCGTCGCCGTCGCCGCTCTGCTCGAACCGGTTCGAGAGCGACGGGAGGTCCTCGGCGGTGACGCCGAGGTCCGCGATTCGTTCGCTCGGGTCGATGGAGTCGTCGGAGGCGGCCGACGCCTCCTCGCCCGTCGCCATTCCGCTCGTGATGATGCTTCGGACGCCCTCCTCGACGGTCATATCTACGTCGCTGATGCGATGTTGCGGGATGTGCGTGAGGAAGCCGCCCATCACCGGATTTGGGGCGAGCGGGAGGAACATGGTGACCATCTCGTCGTCCTCGCCGACCGCCTCGCCGACCGTCGGCGGCGACTGGGCGGTCTCGAAGCCGATGACGTAGATACCGTCGTGGGGGAACTCGACGAGTTTCACCGACCGAAAGTTCTCCACGTCGCTCTCGAGCATCGCGTCGCCCATCTGTCGGAAGCTGTTGTAGATGGCCCCGATGCCCGGGATGGCGCCGACGAAGTAGTCGAAGAAGTCGATGAGGTGGTCCCCGTAGCGCACGTTGGCGATGGTGCCAGCGACGAGTACGACGGCAATCAGCGCGACGACGGCGACGATCTGAGCCGTGAACGACGCCACGTCGGAGAAGATACCGACCTCGATGAGTAGCGCGATGAACCCGTTCTGTTCGACCCAGGCGACGACGCCCAACCGTTCGAGTAGAAACACGACCGGGCCGAGCGCATCGGCGACGATGCCGAACGCCGTCTTCAACACCCAGATGGTGACGACGAACGGAAAGATGACGGTCAGCCCCTTCACCACGATGTCCACGACGAGGTCGTACAAGGACTCCGCCGGCCCCGTATCTCCCTCGGCCCCACCACCGGTGTCCGACATGTATCCCGACGTGCGCCGGGAGCGCTCATAGGGGTTGTGGCACGTCACACCGCAGTGACAGGGACGGGCCGCGGCGAGTCCGGAGACCGCGGTCGGTACGAGTCCGGACATCGCGGCCGCGGACGGTGGGAGACGCCCGTTACCAGCCCACACAGCGTCGGAGACTGCCCGAAACACAATCGGTTTAGGCCGCGACCTCGTGACACCGACAATGACGGACCCCGTCCCCGTCGCCGTGCCCCGCAAGGGGCGACCGCTGGAAGCGGTGCTCGAACGTCTCGCGACGACGGCGGACCTCGACCATCTCGTCGACGACATCTCCTCGACGCTGCGCTACGAGAAGGCCGTGACGAAGGGAAAACAGACCACCGACCGGAACGTCTACGAACGCCTCGCCGACTACAGCGACCTCTCGGACCCGGCGGCCCCCGAGTACACCCTCCTCCGGGACGACCGGGAGGGGAAACCCCGACGCGTCGTCTTCGACAGCGCCGTCGTCGACTGCGGCGGCGTCTCGCTCCACCTCGTCGGCCGGGAGGAACCCTTCCGCGCACTGCGTACCCACGAGTTCGGCCTCGGCTTCGACAGCGCCGACCTCGTGCTGGAGGAGGTCGTCGGCCTGCAGGCCGAAGGGCTCGACGACCTCGGCGACGTGAACGCCCGAATCGACCCCCGCGACACCGACGTTCGGGTCGTCACCGGGCTCGGCGATACGGTGTACCACACGCTGATGGCGACCCCCGAGACGCTCCCGCCGGGCGCCGAGTTGGACCGCTCCTTCGTCGCCGGCTACGACGGCCCCATCTGTATCTCGCCGCGCTACGAGCGGCTCGTCGAGGCGGTGCTCGGCACGGACGCCGTCGGCGACGCGGAGTTCGTCTACCCCCGGAAGGGCGCCGAGGAGGAGGCCGCCATCGCCGAATCGGGCCTCGGCGTCTACCTCACCGTCACGGGGTCGACCGCCCGCGACCACGGACTCGTCCTCGGCGACCGGCTGTTTCCGAGCGAGACGGTGCTGATGGAGAACGCCGCGGAGTCGTCGCCGGCGGTCGAGCGCGCGGTCGAGCGTCTCACCGCCGACGCGCTGGAGACGGCCATCGAGGTCTGAGACCGACTCTGGAGTGGATAAACGAGCCCTTACCGAGTAGATACGGTTTCGTACCGACGGGATAATAGCCGCATAGTTAGTATATACCCCTCCGTAGCGTGGCGCGTGTCGACGACAGACCCGACCGCCTCCGTCACCGCGGACGCCGAGGAGCGGCGGCCCGTCGCCGGGACGGTCCCCCACCTGGCAGTGCTTGGCGCGGTGCGAAGCCGTCTCTCGCCGCACCTCCCTCGCGGCCCCTACTGGCGGCTCGCGAAGTGGTACGCCGAGCGTCATGCGGTCGTGGTCGGGGGGTTCGAGACGCCGGTTCGGCCCTACGCGATCCGGTGGGTCGACCCGGCCGACGTCGTCCGTCCGACCGGTCGGCCGTACCCGCCGTGGGAGGACCGATTCGACCAGTGTGGCACCGTCGTCACCGACGACTGGGACCGCCAGCCGGCGGCGGTCGACACCGAGGAGTACCCCTCGGCATGCATCTATCACGCCGACCGGCTGGACGAGACGGTCCTCTTTCGCTCCCTCGACGCCCACTTCACCGAGGGCGTCCCGTGGGTGGAGACGGATCTCGTCGCGGTCGCGAGCGACATCGTCGAGGACGGAACCGCGGTGTGGCACGACTGCACCTCCCGAGAGGACGTACTGGCCCGCTGCGAGCGGATGGACGCGCTCTGGTCGCGACTCTCGACCGAGTCATTCCGCTCGCAGCTCGACCTCGCGGCGGCGGGGGAGACCGATCACCGCGTGTTCGACGACGCTATCCGCAACGAGATCGCCGTCGACGTCGGTCGCGACGGGGAGTTCTTCCTAGTCGACGGGAGACACCGCCACGCGATGGCGACGCTGCTCGGGGTCGAGGCGATCCCGGTCGTCGTCTACGCGCGCCACCCGGAGTGGATGACCCACCGGGACGCGGCCGCGGCGGGCGGCACCGGGACGGACAGTTCCGTCGGTGACGACCACCCCGACCTGCGGGGCCTGCGAAACCTGTCGTCGACGCGGTAGCAGGCCGACGGCGGCGTCCGGGGGGGTCGACGACGGCGTTCGGACGACCGTTACCGGAGCCGTCCGCCGGACGCGGTGTCCTCTACTCGGCCGAACAGATCCGATCGTGCGTCGACGCCCCAGCGTCGCGCTCGCGACTCGGAGCGATACTCCCCGACGGAGGATCGGCCTCGGCGGCTCGTTCCAAGCGCCGACGCGAGCGCCGGCGACCCGTTTCGCCTCGATCCCCCTTCGAGGTCGGGCACCGGGGGCGTCCGCTTCGCACCGTCGCCGTTCGGACAGCTACGCCCGCTCGCCGGTGGGACGCTGTCGGAACCGTTCGAACGGAGGAGACGCGACGCCGGTCAGTCGCTCGTGACGCCGTCGGCGACGGAGGGCCCTTCACCCTCCGGTCTGGCCTGTCGCCGGTAGAGGTTCGCGTAGGCGCCGTCGGCGTCGAGAAGCTCGGCGTGGGGACCGGTCTCGACGAGGCGGCCGTCCTCGAGGTAGTGGATGCGGTCGGCGTTGCGCACCGTCGAGAGCCGGTGGGCGATGACGACGAGCGCGCGGTCGTCGCCGAGCTCCTCGATGCCCGCGTGGACCTTCGCTTCGAGCGCCGTGTCGAGTTCGCTGGTCGCCTCGTCGAGCACGAGCACGTCGGCGTCCTTCAGCAGGGCGCGGGCGATGGCGACGCGCTGGCGCTGGCCCCCGGAGAGGCGGACGCCGTCGTCGCCGAGTTCGGTGTCGTACCCGTCGGGGAGTTGTTCGGCGAACTCGTCGACCGAGGCGACCCGGCAGACGCGCTCGAACGCCTCCTCGGTGGCGTCGGGGTTGCCGACCATCACGTTGTAGCGGAGGGTGTCGCTGAACACGTGGGGGTCCTGGCGGACGACGGAGACCGACTCGCGCCACTCGTCCACGTCGATGCCGGAGACCGGCACGTCGTCCGCGAGAATCGCCCCGCCCGTCGGCTCGTAGAACCGGGAGAGGAGCGCCGCGACGGTGGACTTCCCGGCGCCCGAGGGGCCGACGAACGCGACGAACTCCCCGCGGGAGACGTCGAAGGAGAGCCCGTCGAGCACGGTGTCGTCGCCGTAGGAGAAGTCGACGTCGTCGAATCGGACCTCGTCGATGGGGTCGGGGGCGCTCGTCCCGTCGCCGTCGGGCTCCTCGCGCCCGCGCAGTTCCTCCGTGAACTCCTGGATGCCGACGAGGTGCGGGAGGTTGCCATCGACCTTGTAAACGAGATTGTTGAGCGAACTGGCGCGGGGAGCGAGTCGGAACATGGCGAACAGGAAGATGCCGAGGTTGGCGAAGTTGAGGTTCGCCACCGCGAGCGCGAGGTAGGCGAGCACGAACACGGTGAGCGCGGCGACGAGGTTGTAGGCGTTCTTGATGGCGACCTCGTTACGTCGGAGGCGAATGTTCGACGACGTGAAATTCGAGACGGCCTCGTCGAACGACGAGCGAACGTCCCCGCGCATGCCGAACAGTTTCACCTCGCGGATGCCCTGCGTGCCGGCCTGGACGACGCGCTGGAGTTCGCGGTTGGCGTCGGCGACGCGCTCGCCGACCGAGGAGCCGGATTCGAACAGGTGTCGCATCCCGAAGACGCCGACGACGAGCACGCCCATCGTGACGAGCGTCAACTCCGGCGAGACGTACAGCGCGACGCCGAGGTAGACGAGCGTGATGAACGACTCGCGGACGACCGTGACCACGTCGCGGATGACGCGGCCGGCGTACTGGGACTCCGTGATGATGGTGTTGAGCACCTCGTCGGAGCCGCGCTCGTCGAAGTAGGCGACCCTGGCGTCCAGCGCACCGTCGAAGGCGGCCTCGCGCAGGGACTGGATGTACCACGTCCGCAGCGCGAACTTCAGCCAGTCGACGAGAAAGGAGAGCAGGTACCGGACGGAGATGGCCCCGGCGACCCCGAGGATCACCGTCTCAATGGTGAAGGGGACGCCGATCGTGGTGTACACCCGCTCGAACGCGCCGACGATACCGCCGGCGGAGCCGAGTTCGCCCCCGCTGGCGAGATCGATCATGGGGACGAGGAAGCCGATCCCGACCCCCTCGAAGAACGCGGCGGCGATACTCAGGAGAACGATGCCCGCGGTGACCGCCGGTCGGTAGGCGGCCACGCGGCGCAGGGCCTCGAGTTTCCGTCGGCGTGAAATCGGTCTGGATTCGGACATGGTGAGCGACCCGGAGAGGAGTCTTATCCGGGCCGACGCACGCACGGCGTATTAGTACTTACCACATACCGAACCGGGATCACAACCGCGCACCGGGAATCAAGGACCGTCTCTCGGCTCGGGATCACGACTCGTTCCCGCATCTCGGGCAGTGACGGACGTTCCCCCGGCGAGCCGAGCCGGTGAGGACGCGGTGAGCCGGTAGCGACCCGGGACACGACGGAGTGGGGGACCGGCCCGTCGCGACGGGGTGCGACCACGGGCCGGCCGCCCCGTTCGGCGACCCGGAAGGCGGTCGGACGAGAGGTCGAAACGGGTGAATACCACGGTACTCCTGTCGGGTAACCCCCGATTAGCTAACCCACCGGGGGTCAAGTGTTGAACCATGCCCGACCGTAACGCGGAGGGGCGACCGACGGTCTCGGTCGTGGTCCCGACGCACTTCCGGAACGACCGACTGCACGAGGCACTCGAGAGCGTGGAAGCCCAGACCCTGGCTCCGGAGGAGGTGGAGGTCGTCGTCGTCGACGACTCCGGCGAACGCCACGCCGAACCGGTTGCCGAGGAGTTCGACGTGCCGTACGTCGGCTTCGAGGAGAACCGCGGCGCCAACGTGGCCCGCACCGTCGGAACCGAGGAGACCACCGGGCGCTACATCCAGTTCCTCGACGACGACGACGTACTCAAACCCGAGAAGCTGGAGCGCCAGGTCGACCTGCTCGACCGGTCGCCGGACGTGGGGGTCGTCTACTGCGGGATGGAGTTCGAGGACGGGCGACTCGCCTCGCCGAATCCGGACGTACGTGGCAACGTGCTCGACCACGCGCTCGCGTTCACGCTCTACCCCTGTCAGACGACGACCATGCTGACGGAGCGTTCCCTCGTGGAAAGCATCTGTCCGATGCAGGACAGTCCCGGCGCGGACGACCTGCGGTGGATGGTGGAGTTCGCCCGGCGCACCGAGTTCGACTTCGTCGAGGAGCCGCTCGTCGACCGGGGGGTCATCGAGGATTCCCGCGGGAAGTCGATGGGCGTCTACCACGGGCGCCGGAAGATCATCGAGGAATACGACGACCTGTACGCCGAACGCGCACCGACGGTTCGGGCAAAGGCGCTCGCGAGCACCCATCACTTCCGGGCGTGGAAGCTTCTCGAAGACAGTACGTGGTCGGCAGGCGCTATCGCCTCCTACGGCCGAGCGGCCGCCCACGACCCCTCCGCCTACAGCGCCGGACTACTGGTCGCCTCCGTACTCGGCCGACCCGGCGTCGAGTTCGGCTCACGGGCGTACGAACGAATCGCGTAATCGAACGAGTCGGACGAGTCGAACGAACCGGCCGAGCCGCCTGCCGTCGAGTTCGCCGCCGAGACGCGACGAAGCGGTCGGTTCGCGGACGTTCCTCTTTGCGGCTCTCCACTTCGGGCAACCGACGTTGTGTATAGCGACATTCGATTTACGAGGTCGCGTTCGGACACTATCCGTCGCCTCGACGGGGACAGAATCCGGTCGAACCGGAAGCGACGAGCGGGAGCGTGCCCTCGTCGGTCGGAGCGTCGATTCCTTCGTGGAACCGGCCGGAGACCAACGACCAAGAACCGGTCGGTCTCTAATCGAGTGGACCCGCGGGGACTACCGACGAAAGCGACGTCGAATCAGTTCGACTGGGTCGTCGGAAGACGACACAGCGCGGCGACTATCGGGTCGTTGCCGAGCCGACCGGGCTCGGCGAGTTTCGCGTTCCACGGTACCAATAGTCGAACCATATTCCGACCTGGGGGCCACGACGGAGCTGGGTCGGACACGGTAAGTGGCGGGTCACGGAGATGGGTTCTCACTACCGACACCCCAGGGGTTGCGTCCACAGGATGGTGTTGAATTCCACTGTCACTTCGTGCCGGGGATGCTGTCGTCGAGACGGCCTCGGAAAACTGTCGTCGGTCGGACGACGAAGTCCGAGCCACCCACTCGTGCGGTCCGCCTTGCGTCCGGGTTCGGTTCGGTCGAACAGGGAGATTGTCGACACTCGACCCGACGGACACGCACACGACCGCCCTGCTCTGTGGTCGTCGTGTCGAGGTCGTACGGAACGGTCGTACTCGGCCGACCGAGACTCGTTCTCAAGCGCCTCTACCGCCGCTCACAGCATCGGGAGAGAATTCGACCGCCAGTGTTCAGAGAGCCACGAAGACCGCCTCACGGCTCCCTCGGTGTACACACGTCGCTGTCGACGACTGCCGGCGTTGCCGCGGGCGCTCGACACACCTCAGCCGAGGACTCCCCGACTCTCCGGCCGACGGCGACGCTAACTCCATGGGCCTGTGAGAGCCGCTGTCCGCTCCGTTCGTAGAGCGCGACCCCGTCGTCGGACGACGAGCCGAACGGTGTGACGGCCCGATAGCAGGGTGCCAGTGGCGGCCGCGTGCCCTGCGACCTCGACGGAGCGCTCCCGGGTGAGGTCCGACGGGGCAGTCCGTGAGAGCGTCCTCCGTCTGGAGGGTCGTTGGCGTGGTCGAGGGGGTCTCGTCGGAGGGGGCGAACAGTCCTGTGCGAGCGAGGAGGCCTCGGAGCGAGAAGGGCAATCATATCAGAACTATTCGTTTGGAATATTGTGTGGTTCGAATCGGAGGACGACAATAATTCCACACCGATATACCTGGATATAGATGAACGATTCCGGTAGAGTCGGGTCGAACTATTGTGTATTAGTATCGTAGTTTACTTTTTCAATTATATGCGAAGGTGTCGAAATATTCCCGTCGCTTTCGCCGTTCGTATCGGTCCGATTTGGGCGCACATCGTGACCGATCCCACACGTGATATCGTCGCCTGGACGACTCGGTCCGAAGCCTCCGTTCGAGGGGTCGGACACGGAGTTTGATGCCGCCGACTCGCCGGTGTCGTGAGGCTTCGATGGACGACCAACAGCGGAGCATTCCCTCTCCGCGAATCAGTGTCTGGTTTCTGGTACTTCGACCGATTCGGGTGCGACGGACACTGATTCTGACCCTGCGGGGCCAACGGAACCGTCTATTTCTATCTCGTATCGTGAAGGCAAATAGGGGATAAGGTAACCCTTCAATACGAGATTAGTTTGCGTCTCCGCACCGAGTCGACTGTCATAGTGCGAGATAAGACCACTTATCGGCTTCTCTGGGGGTAGATTCAAGTCCTGTCGTCGAGAGGACCGGACGAGAGATGAGCGAGGGAACAGAGCGCACCGAAGTGTCCACTTACGTACCCAAAGCGCAGAAAGCCGAGTGGAAAGCACACGCCGAACGGCTGGAGATGTCCCAGAGCGAGTTCGTTCGCAGCATGGTACAGGCCGGTCGCCGGGGGTTCGAACTCGGCGAGGCGGAGGGCCGTTCTCCCCCTACAGACCCCGGGGGTGACGGGCTCGAAGAGCGGGTGCTCACGACCCTCGAATCGACCCCCGAAGCGCTCTCCTGGGAGGCCCTCCTCGAGGCCGTCTCGGGGGACTTCGAGGACCGCCTCGACGAGGCCCTCGATTCCCTCCAGAGAGAGGACCGAATCCGATACAGCGGACGGCACGGCGGGTACGTGGTGACCGATGGGCGCTAGTGCCCCCGTCGCGGACGACCCGGACGACCCGGTCGGCTACTTCCTCCAGGACCTCGTCTACCACGGGAAGACCGACCGCACTCGCGACGCTTACGAGCGGGTGCTCCGGCGGTTCGAATCGTTCCTCGTCGACCCGGAACGAAACCCCTCCGGCCGAGCGGTCGAACCCGCCGATGCGACCCACCGCCACTGCATGGCCTGGATTCACAGCCTCCGGGGTGACGTGGCCGGGAGCACGGTCGCGACCTACGCCGCCTACCTCCACCGCTTCTACGCCTACATGACCCAGGTCGGCGTCTTCGACGCCAACCCGATGGCGCTCGTCGTAGAGGAACTCGACGAATCCGTCGACAAGGACCCGACCCGACGTGAGATTACCATCCCCGCCATGCGAGAGTTCGTCGCCGCCTTCTCGCACCCGCTCCACCGAGCGCTCGTCGTCACCCTCCTCAAGACGGGGATGCGTGTCGGCGAGCTCTGCAACCTCGACCTCCGGGACCTCGCGCTGTCGAATCCCGAGGTCTCGGCCGCCTACGACCTCGGCGGGCGTTCACAGCTCGACGGACGCCCCGACTCGCTGTACGTCGCCGCCGAACCGAGCGTCGGCGCGACGGTCAACGGCGAGGAGCGAACGGCGTCGAACAAACGCAAACGCGGCACCGTCATCCCGGTCGACGACGAACTCACACGAGTCCTCGTGCGCTGGCTCGCTATCCGCCCGGACGCGCTCTCGCCCGCCGAGCCCCTCTTCGTCGGCACGAGCGAGGGCTGGGGAGAGCGAATCACGCCGAAGACCGTCCGGGGGGTCGTCGAACGCAAGGCTCGAGAGTTCGGCTGGCACCGAACGGGCGGTGGCGCGAGCGAGAACGTCACCCCCCACTACTTCAGACACTTCTTCACCACCCACCTCCGGGACCGGACCGGGGACCGCGGCGTCGTGAAGTACCTCCGCGGCGACGTGGCCGACGATATCATCGACACCTACACCCACAGCTGGGGTGACAGCGTCCGCGAGGCGTACGAAGCGAACGTCTACTCCCTGCTCCCGACCCAGTATACGGAGTAAATTCAAAACTCCGGTAGGGTTTCTACGGTCGTCCTCGGACAGTTAAATTGTATGTCGCTATACAGAGTGTCGTCCCCGTCCACCCGCAGCTTATGATATTGCGATGATATTTGGTGGGGCGATTCTCCTCGGGGTGTCCGGCGTTCTCGGAGTCGGAAGCGTTACACATCGGGCCGGACACCGACACACTCCGTGACCTCCGACGGACGAACCGACGCCGAAACCGCGTACGACAGGCTCGCCGAGACGTATCGGACACGGGAGACCGACCCCTACTGCGCGGACCTCGAGTTTCCGGCGACGACCGAGCTGATTCCATCAGTCGGGGGGAAGCGAGTCCTCGACGCCGGGTGTGGCCACGGGCGCTATGCGGAGTGGTTGCTCGACGGTGGCGCCGACGTCGTCGCCGTCGACGCGAGCGAGGAAATGGTCGCCCGAGCGCGTGAACGAGTCGGTGACCGCGCCGAGGTTCGCCGGGCGGACCTCTCCCGGTCCCTCGACTTCGCGGCCGACTCCTTCGACGGCATCGTGAGCGGCCTCGCGCTTCACTACCTCGAGGACTGGCGTACGGTGTTCGGGGAGTTCGCTCGCGTCCTCCGACCCGCCGGCTTCCTCGTCGTCTCGGTACACCACCCGCTCGACGACTATCTCGCCTTCGAGCCGGAGAACTACTTCGAGACGGCCGAGGAGCGAATGCAGTGGTCGGCCGACGGTGAAGCGGTCGAAGTCCCGTTCTATCGGCGCCCGTTCGCGGAGACGCTGAACCCGCTGCTCGAGAACGGTTTCGCACTGGAGGAGGTGGTCGAGCCGAGACCGAGACCGACGTTCGAGGAGAAGAAGCCCGAGTCCTACGAGAAGCGGCTTCGACAGCCGACGTTCCTCTGTGTTCGGGCGAGCCTGCGCTGAGGGTGGGAATCAGGCCTCGACGGCCTCGACGAGACTCGGGTCGTCGTTTCTCGGGCTGTTCACCCGCGTCGACACCGGGTAGGCGTGCATCGCGTCGTCGGGGTACGGGTCGAGCAGCGCCCCCGCCGCGTCGGGGTCGGCGTCGAGCCACGCGTCCTCCTCGTCGGGTGCGAGCACGACGGCCATCCGGTCGTGGAGGCCGGAGACGGTCGCGTTCGGCTCCGTCGTGAGGACGGCGAACGTCTCGACGACGGTCGACTCGGGGTCTGGGTCGTCGGCGCCGCCCTGGCCGAACTCGGCCAGCCCCGACTGGCGCGCCTTCGGGTGCCAGCGCTCCCAGATGCCCGCCATCGCGAACGGCCGGTCGTCCTCGAAGGCGACCCGGTAAGGCTGTTTCCCGGAGTCGGTCTCGGTCCACTCGTAGAACCCGTCGGCGGGGACGAGACAGCGCCGGCGCTCGAACGCCTCGGCGAAACTGCGTTTCTCGCGGACGGTCTCGCTCCGGGCGTTGATGAACCCCGCGTCCGATTTGGTCTCGGCCCACGTCGGCACCAGCCCCCACTCGAATAACTGCATGGTGTCGGGGGCGTCGTCGGTGATGACCGGGAGCGCTTGCCCGGGGGCACAGTTGTACCGCGGTTCGAGCGGGCGTTCGGGGGTCGCGCCGAAGCGCTCTTCGAGCTCCGCCTGCGGGGTGAACAGGGTGTAGCGGCCGCACATGTCTCAGAGGAGGGGACGGGCGAGCAAAACGGTGTCCACCGTGAGCACCGGACGACCGGGTTCGACCCGATTCGCTCCGCTGCTGCGAGTTGCGGTCCCTGGGGGAATCGACAGACGAGGGACTTTTGTCTCCCCTTCACCGTGAGAAGAACGTGCGAATCGAGAACAGCTTCATCCCCGTCCGAGGCGTCGGCGCGAAGACCGAGCGACGCCTCTGGGAGCAGGGGGTCACCCACTGGGACGAGTTCGAGCCCTCCCTCGTCGGGGAGAAAACCGGGGAGCGAATCGAGGCGTTCATCCACGAGGCACGTGGACGCCTCGACGACGGCGACGCCCCGTACTTCGCGCAGGCCTTCCCGAGCGGCGAGCGCTGGCGCCTCTACGAGAACTTCCGCGACGACGCCTGTTTCTTCGACATCGAGACGACGGGCCTGAACCACGACCGCAACCACGTGACGACCGTGAGCCTCCACCGCGGCGGCGAGACGGAGACGCTCGTCCGCGGCGACGACCTCACCGAGGAGAGCCTCCGCGAGGCGTTCGCGGACGCCCCGCTCCTCGTCTCGTTCAACGGCATCCAGTTCGACGTGCCGTTCCTCGAAGCCTGCTTCGACGTGGACCTCGACCGACCCCACCTCGACCTGATGTACCCCTGTAAGAAACTCGGCCTCACCGGCGGCCTGAAGAACATCGAGCGGGAGGTCGGCATCGGTCGCGACGAACCCGGAGTCACCGGCCGCGACGCCGTCCGCCTCTGGCGGGAGTACGAGCGCCACGGCGACGACGACGCCCTCGACACCCTCGTCCGGTACAACCGCGAGGACACGGTCAATCTGGAGACGCTCTCGGACCACGTCGCCGACGGCCTCCACCGGGACGCGTTCGACGGCATCGAAACCTGAACTCGGAGACCAGCCACCAGCCCCATCTTTTAGGTAAACCTAAAAACTCAAGTGCCGCACCTCGGAAGCGAGCGTATGAGCTACGACTACACGTTCGACGACCTCGCGGTCGTCATGGGAACCTACAACGAGGAGGCGGCCATCGGTACCGTCCTCGACGACATCGAGCGCGTCACGGACGGTCGCGCCGAGGTCGTCTGCGTCGACGGGTCGAGCGACCGGACGCCGGACATCGCCCGCGAACGCGGCGCCCGCGTCGTCGAACAGGAGCCACAGGGGTACGGCGTCGCGGTGAAGGAGGCGGTCCTGACCCCGGACCGCCCCGTCGTCGTCACGACCGACTGCGACGACACCTACCCGATGGAGGCCCTCCCCGAGTTTCTGGAGTTCGTCAACGACGGGTACGACGTGGTCAGCGGCGACCGACTCTACCACGGCGCCGAGGCGATGCCCGCGTTCAACCGCGCCGGCAACGCCGCGTTCGCGCTACTGGCCTCCGCGCTCTGCGG
Source organism: Halobium salinum (assembly GCF_026586625.1). Classification (GTDB taxonomy): domain Archaea; phylum Halobacteriota; class Halobacteria; order Halobacteriales; family Haloferacaceae; genus Halobium; species Halobium salinum. The sequence continues at coordinate 90,598 of NZ_JAODIW010000004.1, forward strand.
TCGGCGCGTCCACGACACGACGACGGGGATGCGCGCCTACCGGCGCGACCTCCTCCACCGCATCACGTGGACCGAAAACACCGGGCTGTCCGCCGAACTGCTCATCCGGCCGCTCATGCGCGGCTACCGGGTCAGGGAAGTACCCATCGAGTACCGCGAGCGCGCCGGCGAGACGAAGCTCGACCCGCTCGCCGGCGGCGCCGCTATCGCGAAGTCCATCGTGAAGGTCTGTCTCGAGGAGCGCCGCCGACAGCTCGGGTGAGGGGTCGGAGCGAGCGCCTGTCGAACGGCTACCGACTTCGGACGACGACCGCGGCGAGCGTGGCCGCGGCGACGGCGAGCAGGCCCGCGAACCAGAGCGGCACGCCGCGCTCGGCGGGCGGGCGCTCGGCGTTCGACTCCGGACCGGCGGCCGACGCGGAGGCCGTCCCGGCCGACGTGTTCGCCTGCGCGTTCGTGTTCGGCGCCGTCGCCGACCCCGGACTCGTCGTCGTCGACTCGAGGAGTCTGAGTTCGGCCGGCACGTCGGCCAGCACGCGCGAGTCGTGGAGCACCGAGACGGTCACGTTCGACGCCGGACGGCGGGCGCTCAGGTCGAATCGGACGGCGAACGCCCCGTCGGAGCCGACGGTCGCCGGGCGACTGAGGACGAACGGACGCTCGCCACCGGCTTCGATGCGGACGACGACCCGTTCGCCCGTAGTGAGGTTCGCCGCCCCGGCGACGACCTGTCCGGGGCCGGTCCGGAGGACGAGGTCGTCGCCGTCGTGGGCGACGGTCGCGTCGTGTGGCGCGCCGGTAGCACCCACGAGGGGGCCGTCGGCCGGGAGTGCGAGGGCGGGGGCGACGAACAGACACCCCAAGAGGACGAAAACGGCCGCGACTCGCGTCGCGACCGGGACCACCTGCCCCGGTGGTGGTGAAGTGGAGGGCTTCATACGGGGCCGATTGTGACACCACGGTGATATCTGTATCGGTGGCCGGACGGCCCTTCGGCGTGCGGTTCAGAGGAGGTAGAAGCCGACGACGGCGGCGGTGACGGCCACCGTCAACAGCGCCCAGTTCCGTGGCGTGTCGAACGGGGAGTCGCCGCTCCCGTGGTGGACGAACGTGTAGACGAAGTAGACCCCCAACGGGGCGAGTCTGACGAGCAGGCTCGACTCGGGGGCGACGAGCCGTGCGAGCAGGAGGTGGAGCGCGACGGTACAGACCGACGCGACGGCCGCGATCGTCACGTCGTCCGGGACCCCGCCCTCCGATATCGACGACATACTCGCGTCTGGGCAGGTGAGTCAAAAGAAACGTGTGGATTCGTCCGCGACGCGGTCGGCGCCAGCCGCAGGCTGGCCGCTGTGGGCCGCGCTACTCCTCGTCGGCTTCGAGGTCGCTCTCCTCGAGTTCGTCGACGATCTCGTCGGCGTCGACGTCGACGTCCTCCAGGGCCTCCTCGACGTCGGCGCCGCCGGCGCCGCCGCCCATACCGCCCATCATGCCGCCCATACCGCCCATCATGCCGCCGGAGCCGTCGATGGTCTCCTGGACGATGACGCGGTCGAGGTCGAGCCGGTCCATCACGTCCTGGGCGATCTGCTGCTTCGAGAACAGCCACTGCTGGTTCATCGTCATCTGCGGTGTGGCCTCGATGTACAGCGTCTCCTTCTCGACCGTGACGGTCTCGGTCTCGGGTTCTCCGTCCTCCTCGTCGTCCTCGGACTCGACGACCTGCTCCTCCTCGACCTCGTCGGTCTCGATCCAGACCTCGGGGGCCTGCTGGAGGTACATCCCGAGCAGACCCTGTGCCTGCTCCTCGCGGTCGTCGACGACGTCGACGATCTCGTACTCGTACTCGAGGGCCTCACCCGCGAGCGGGTGGTTGAAGTCGACGCGTGCGCGGCCGCCGATGATGGTCTCGAGTCGGCCCTGCTGGCCGTCGATCTGAACCTGGGCGCCGGGGTAGCGGTCGTCCTCGTCGATCTTCTCGGCGCTGACGGTCTTCACGTCGTCGGGGTCGAACGCGCCGAACGCCTCCTCCGCGGAGATGTCGACGGTGCCCTCGTCGCCGACGTCCTTGCCGATGAGGTCCTCGTCGACGCCCGGGAACACGTGGCCCGCGCCGACGACGATGGTTCGCGGCGAGAAGTCGTACTGGTCGTCGTCGATGCCGGCTTCCTCGGCGACCTCCTTGGAGGTCGTGTCTACGACGGTCCCGTCGTCGACCGTGCGCACGGTGTAGGCGAGCTTGACGAAGTCGCCGTCCTGGATGCCGCCCTCGGTCTCCTCGACCTCGCCGGCGTCCTCGGCTTCTTCGACCTCTTCCTCGACGTCATCGGCGTCTGGCGCCTCCGCCTCCGCCTGCTGTTCGTCACTCATGCTTCCAACGTCTCTCGTGCTACCCTTAAGAAACACGATTCCCGCCGCCGACGGTGACCGTCGCCGGAACCGGACCGTCGCCGCCGCCCACGCGCCGGACGCCGTCGTCGGTTCGCCTCGGAGGGGAGGGCTTATCGGCGATACGGCCGTCCGTCGGCCCATGTACGAGGTCGAGGTAAAGGTCCGCGCCGACCTGGACGGCGTCCGGAGACGGCTGGACGAACTCGACGCGACCCGGACCGACGCGGTCGAACAGCGCGACACCTACTACGACGCCCCACACCGCGACTTCGCCGAGACCGACGAGGCCCTCCGGGTCAGGCGCGAGCGCCGGGTCGGGGCGGACGAGGCGTCCAAGCAGGGCGACGAGACGACCAAGGTCACCTACAAGGGACCGCTGGTCGACGACAGTTCGAAGACCCGCGAGGAACACGAGACGGTCGTCGCCGACGACGAGGCGATGGCGGGTATCCTCGACGGACTGGGGTACGAGCCGGCGGCCGTCGTCGAGAAGGAGCGGACGTTCTACGCCCTCGGCGACGCCACCGTCACGCTCGACCGCGTTCGCGACCTCGGCGAGTTCGTCGAGGTGGAGCGCGAGGCGACCGAGGACGAGGTCGACGACGTGCGCGAGTCGGTGTTCGAGACCCTCCGGTCACTCGACCTCGACCCGGACGACGGCATCCGGACCTCCTACCTCGGGCTGTTGCTCGCCGGCGACGACCCGGACGACTGACGGCTCGACGGAGCGGCAACACTCGCCAAAACATTCTCCGGAGTAATCCGCGCTCCGCGAGAAGTTTCCGCAAGTTATAGCATCCGCGACGGCGAAGCCGGGCCAATGACCGAGCGAAACATCCAGGTCTCCGAACTCGACCGCCGGGCCGTCGAGGACCAGCGCGTCGAGATCGTCGAGCGGAAGGGGATCGGCCACCCCGACTCCATCAGCGACGGTATCGCGGAGAGCGTCTCCCGGGCGCTCTCGCAGGCGTACATCGACCGGGTCGGGAAGGTGCTCCACTACAACACCGACGAGACGCAGTTGGTCGCCGGCTCGGCCGCCCCGGCGTTCGGCGGCGGCGAGGTCGTCGAACCCATCTATCTCCTCATCGTCGGCCGCGCCACGAAGGAGTACGAAGGGACCCACATCCCCGTCGACACCATCGCGCTCGAGGCCGCTCGCGACTACCTGAACGAGCACGTGCCGATGCTCGACTTCGGCACCGACATCGTCGTCGACGTGAAACTCGGGCAGGGGTCGGGCGACCTCGTCGAGGTGTTCGGCGAGGAGGGCGCGACGGTGCCGATGGCCAACGACACGAGCTTCGGCGTCGGCCACGCGCCCCTCACCGAGACGGAGCGCATCGTCCTCGACGCCGAGGAGCGCCTCAACGGCGAGTACGGCGACGACCACCCCGAGCTCGGGTCGGACATCAAAATCATGGGCAAGCGCGAGGGCGACCGCATCGACGTCACCGTCGCCGCGGCGATGATCGACAGCCACGTCGACGACATCGACGCCTACGACGAGGCCGTCCGGTCCGTCAAGGAGTACGTCACCGACATCGCCCGCGAGCACACCGACCGCGAGGTCGGCGTCGAGGTGAACACCGCAGACGACTACGACGACGGCTCCATCTACCTCACCGTCACCGGCACCTCCGCGGAGATGGGCGACGACGGCTCCGTCGGCCGCGGCAACCGCGCCAACGGGCTCATCACGCCGAACCGGCCGATGAGCATGGAGGCCACGTCGGGGAAGAACCCCGTCAACCACATCGGGAAGATATACAACCTCCTCTCGACGCAGATCGCCGAGTCCGTCGTCGCCGACGTCGACGGCATCCGCGACCTCCAGGTCCGACTGCTCTCACAAATCGGCCGTCCCATCGACGAACCCCACGTGGCCGACGCGCAGGTCGTCACGGAGGGCGACGTGGACGTGAGCGACATCGAAGCCGACGTGCGCGCCATCGTCGACGACGAACTCGCGAACGTCACGGACATCACACGGCAGGTCATCGACGGCGACATGCGGACGTTCTGAGGGCTGTCACCTCGATTCGATTCGTTTCACTTCGATTCGTTTCACTTCGGGTTCTCGCGGCGGTCGGGAAACGCTCTTATCTCCCGGTCGGGTTGCTCCGAGTATGCACCGGCCGGACGCCGTCCTCGTCCGCTACGGGGAGGTCGGCGTCAAGAGCAGTAAGGTGCGGACCGACATGGAGCGGCGGCTCCGCGACAACCTCGAGGCCGCGCTGGCGACGCGCGACATCGACGGGACCGTCGAACGGAACTGGTCGCGGCTCCGAATCGACACCCCAGACCCCGACGCCGCCGCGGACGCCGCCGCCGACACGTTCGGTGTCGTCTCCGCGAGCCCCGTCGTCGTGTGCGAGCCGACGCGCGAGGCCCTGTTGTCCACGTTGCGGGCCGCCGCCGCCGACCACCCCGGCGGGAGTTTCGCCGTCGACGCGAACCGCGCCGGACCGGACGGCGCCCACCCGTTCACGAGCCGGGAACTCGAAGCCGAAGGCGGAAGCGTCGTCGAGAATGTCACCGGGGCGCCGGTCGACCTCGACGACCCGGCGGTCACGTACGGGGTCGACTGTCGCGAGGACGAGGCGTTCGTCTTCACCGAGCGCCGGCCGGGCCCCGGCGGGCTTCCGCTCGGAACACAGGAGCCGGTGGTCGTCCTGCTCTCCGGCGGGCTCGACTCCCCCGTCGCCGCCTGGGAACTGATGAAGCGCGGCGCGCCCGTCTACCCGGTATACGTCGACCTCGGCGACTACGGGGGCCCCGACCACTGCGCTCGCGCCGTCGAAGTTACCGAGCGACTGGCGCGCTTCGCCGCCGGGTTCGACACCCGCCTCAGAGTCGTCGACGCCGGGGCCCTCGTCGACGACCTCGTGGCGTCGGTCCGGGACACACGGATGCTGTCGCTCCGTCGGGCGATGCTCCGGATGGGGGAGGTCGTCGCTCGCGACCTCGGCGCCGTCGCGGTCGCGACCGGCGAGTCCCTCGGACAGAAGTCGAGCCAGACGGGGACGAACCTCGCGGTCACCGACGCGGCGGCGACGCTCCCGGTCTACCGGCCGCTGTTGACGCGGGATAAATCCGACATCACCGAGCAGGCGCGCCGCATCGGAACCTTCGCGGACTCGACGCTCCCCGTCGGCTGCGAGCGCGTCGCGCCGGCCCACCCCGAGACGGGCGCGTCGCTCGCGACGGTAGAGGCCGCCGAGCCGGACGACCTCCTCGAACGGGCGGTGCGGCTCGCCCGCAACCCCGAGACCGTTGACGCCGGAGCCGACGGCGGCCGTGGTGGCGACGAGTCCGACCGGTGAGGACGTTGCGAGGGCGAACAGCCGGCACGGTCGTTCGCGCGGAGCGGCGCGCCGGGCACCCGCCTCGACCGACTCCGCGGTCGTCGTCAGCGCACGCGGGTGGTGGGCCCGTCATCCGATTTGAAACTGTGGGCCGGGACGGCCCGAGCGGTTTTTGTCGTTCCGGGCGACGCTCCACACGACATGTCGAAGGCCAACCGTGGTACGTCGGTCCCCTCGCTCGGTCCGGAGTGGAACGTCCAACACGTCTCGCGTTCGGTCGACGCAGACGGCGGTCGCGTCGCGTGTGCGAACTGCAACGTCGGCGTCGACCTCGCGACCAGTCACCGGGAAGTCGAGGTCGCCCGCGAGGTGACACTCGGCCGTCGCCGACTGCGCTCCGACCACGACCGGCACGTCCTCTGTAGCGACGGCTGCGTCGACGAGTGGCTCGACCGGGGCTGAACTGGGAGCCGCCCGTCGCCGAGAGGCGCCGCCGACGACAGGTATCACAACCGATTTATCGTGCGGTCGCCACTCTCGGGGCGTGACGCGGGTCTGTCTCCTCGGCGCGCCGGACGTGAACCTGCGATACGAACTCCTCTCCCGCGAGACCGCGCGCGCCGCCCTCGCGACGTACGACCTCTCCGAACCCTTCGAGAACGCGCTCGCCCTCGACACGGTGAGCGTCGGCGCCGCCGTCTCCCTGATGAACGACCTCAACTGGTACCTCGTCCGCTACGTCGACGACGCGCTCGTGCTCGACCCCAGCGTCAGCGACGAGGAGTGGCTCTCTCGCGACCTCGCGGAGGAGGTTCGCGACGGCGACGTGGCTCCCGGTGAGACGGGCGGGCTCCTCAAGATGTACGGAGTCGAGGCGGGCCGCCTCGTCGAGCCGATGTTCGTCACGCGCGTCGACGACGCGGTGCCCGAGTACGACCTCCGTGACGTGGACGAGACGGTGCTCGTCCGTGTGACCGAAGACGAGTTCGGCGCCGGCTACTGAACCGAGGACGTCGGCGTCTCCCGTACAAGGTTTTGCTCGCGGACGACGAACGAGCGCCCGATGAGTCTCAACGAGGTCGCCGACGAGCGGACCGTGGAGGTCGGCGGTCTCCGCGTGCGCTACCTCGTCGCCGGCGACGGGTCGCCGGTCGTGCTCCTCCACGGCGGGGGAGTCGACTCCGCAACCTTGTCCTGGCGCAGGACGATTCCGGCGCTCGCGGAGCGGTTCACCGTCTACGCCCCCGACTGGCCGGGGTACGGCGACAGCGAGTTCCCCGAGGCGGAGCCCTCGGTCGCGTGGTACGCGGAGTTCCTCGAAGCGTTTCTCGACCGACTCGAACTGCAGGAGGCGTCGCTCGTCGGCATCTCGATGGGCGGCGGCGTCGCCCTCTCTGTCGCGCTCGACCGGCCCGAACGCGTCACGCGGCTCGTCCTGGTCGACAGCCTCGGCCTCGGCGGCGCGGTGCCGGGCGGGTACCTCGGCTACCTGTTCACCCGGCTGCCCTACGTCTCGGAGGTGACGTGGGCGCTGCTCCGGCGGAGCCGTCGGCTCTGGGCGCTCTCGCTCCGCGGAATCGTCGGCGACCCCGAGGCCGTTACGCCCGACCTCGTCGACGACGTGGTGCGAGCCGGGAGCCGCCCGGACGCGGGGCGGACCTTCCGAGCGTTCCAGCGCGCGGAGGTCGGTCCGGCGGGTCTCCGGACGAACGTCGTCGACCGGCTTCCGGAGCTTCGAGTCCCGACGCTCCTCGTCCACGGGGAGGCGGACCCGCTGGTCCCCGTCGAGTGGGCGGTGCGGGCGGGGGTCCTGGTTCCGGACGCCGAGGTGCGAATCCTCCCGAACTGCGGCCACTGGCCGCCACGTGAACGCCCGGAGCGGTTCGTGGGGCTGGTCGAGGCGTATCTGGCGGAGTAGGCGGTGGCGATAGAGCGGACGACGACGACCGATTCAGTCCTCCCGGTCGAACATCCCCGTCGACATGTACCGCTCGCCGGAGTCCCAGAACACGGTGACGACGAGCGGGCCGTCCGCATCGTCGGCGCCGGCGTCAGCGTCGTCGGTACCGGCGGTGTCCACGTCGCTGTCGACGCTCGACTCGACGAGTTCCGCGGCGACGCGCCGGGCCGCGAGCGCGGAGGCGCCGCTCGATTGACCCACCAGAATCCCCTCCTCGCGGGCGAGCCGACGACACTCCCGCTCGGCCTCGGGCAGGGAGACGGTCCGCACGTCGGTCAGCAGGTCGCGGTCGAGGTTCGGGCTGACGAATCCGGGGCCCATCCCCTGAAAGCTGTCCGCCTCCGGCTCTCTCCCCGAGAGGACCGCGCTGTCCTCGGGTTCGACGGCGACCACGTCCATCTCGGGGAACTCCTCGCGCAGGCGGCGACCCACGCCGGAGACGGTGCCGCCGGTGCCGACGCCGGCGACGAGCGCGTCGACGGTGCGGTCGCCGACCTGCTCCAGCACCTCCTCGCCGGTGGTGTGGTAGTGCGCGTCGGGGTTCGCGGGGTTCTCGAACTGTCTGAGTTGGACGGCCCCCGCCTCGGCTTCGATTTCGTCGGCCCGCTCCTTCGCGTCGGAGATGTCGCCCTCTACGAGTTCGAGGTCGGCGCCGTACGCGCGCATGATGTCCTGTCGCTCGGGGGACTTCGAAGCCGGCATGACGATGGTCACGTCGTACCCCTTCGCCGCGGCGACGACGGAGAGGCCGATGCCGGTGTTGCCGGAGGTCGGCTCGACGATTCGGTCGCCGGGGTCGAGTTCGCCCGCCTCCTCGGCCGCGCGGACCATGAACAGCGCCGCGCGGTCCTTCGCGGAGCCGCCCGGATTCTTCGACTCCACCTTCGCCGCGACGGTCGCCCCCTCGGGAGCGGAAATCTGCACGAGTGGGGAGCCGAGCGCGTCGAGGATGCTCTCGTCCATCGGCGAGTGGTTACGCACCTGCGCCTAAACAGGTGACGACATCCGGCCCAATATTGCCGCTGAGTTACGGATTCGACGCCTGCCGGACCCGCGGGGCTTAACCCGCCGCGTCGGCTACGGGCGAGCGATGAGTGCCGACGGCCGACTGGAGACGATGGAACCGAACCCGACCTGGGACGCCGCGTCCTACGAAGGCGTCGTAGACGTCCTCGGGCGCGAGGACCTGACGTACAGGGTGTGGGGCGGCGACTGGTGTAAGGACTGCCGGTCGCAGCTCCCGGACTTCGGCGCCGCCCTCGACGCCGCGGGCGTCCCCGACGAGCGAATCGAGCACTACCCCGTCGAGAAGGCCGAGGACGGCTCGAAGGTCGGCCCGAAGGTCGAGGAGTACGGGGTCGAGTTGATTCCGACGGTGGTAGTGGAACGGAACGGCGAAGAGGTCGCCCGTTTCGTCGAAGAGGCGACGTTCCCGATTCCCGTCTACCTCGCGGAGCGAATCGGCGAACTGGACGACTGAAGCGGCTCTCTACCTCACTCCGCATCCGGCGGGAGCGCCGACGCCAACACCTGCACCGGATGTCTCGGGGACTCCTCGCCCGCCCGGTCGCCGAGTTGCGTCCGGCACGACGCACCCGGCGCGACGACCGCGTCGCCCGGACTCGCGTCGACCTGGTCGAAGAGAATCGAGCCGATGGCCTTCGAGAGTTCGAAGTGCTCGGTCTCGTAGCCGAACGACCCCGCCATCCCACAGCAGGTGGAGTCGAGTTCGTCGACCGCGAAGCCGACCGCTTCGAGCACCCGCGCCGCGTGGTGCTCCCGGCCGAGCGCCTGCTGGTTGCAGTGGCCGTGGTAGGTGAGCCGGCGATTTCCTGTGTCGAAACCGACACCGTCGACGACGCCGTGCACACTAATGAACTCCATGGCGCTATAGCAATTCGCCGCGAGCGGGGCGACCCGGTCCGCCCCGAGCAGGTCGGCGTACTCGTCCTGGAACATCGTCGCGTCTGCGGGTTCCGGACAGACGACGGACCAGCCGTCGGCGACGAGCGGGGCGAGGGTCTCCCGGTTGTGCTCGGCGCGTTCGCGGGCGAGGTCGAGGAAGCCGTTCGAGTAGGCCGCCCGTCCGCTCGGCGCCGCGTCGGGGGCCATCGCGACGTGGACGCCACACGCCTCCAGCACGCGGACGGTGGCTTTCCCGACCGCGGGCTCGACGTAGTTCGAGAAGGTGTCCGGAAAGAGGAGCACGCGGTGGTCCGCGTCGCCGGGGTCGACCCGGCTCCCCCGTCGGTCGAACCACGTCTCCAGGGACTCGTCGGCGAACGTCGGCAACGAACGGTCGGCCGCGATTCCGAGGAGCCGTTCGAGCAGGGGTCGGGCGCCCGGGAGCGTCGGCGCCGCGTTGGCGACGGGGGCGAGCCGGCTCCCCCACGCGGCGAGCCGGTCGATGTCGGCGAAGAGGCGGGAGCGGAGCGAGGTTCCCTCGCGTTCGTGGTACCGGTGTTTGGCCTCGGCTTTGAGCTTCGCGAGGTCGACGCCGGTCGGGCAGTCGCTCGCACACCCCTTGCAGCCGACACAGAGGTCCAACACCTGTCGCTGGAACCGGTCCGTGTACAGCTCGTCTTCGGGGAGGTCGCCGCTGATGGCGGCCCGGAGGAGGTTCGCGCGACCGCGGGTGGTGAGCAGTTCCTCGTCGGTGGCGCGGTAGGTCGGGCACATCACCTCGGAGCCGGTCTGCCGACAGGTGCCACAGCCGTTGCAGAGTTCGACCAGTTCGGAGAAGCCGCCCTCCTCGGAGAAGTCGAGCGTCGTCGACTCCTCCAGCGAGGCGTACTCGGGGCCGTACCGGAGGTGGTCGCGCATGTCCGGTCGGGTCCCCCGCGTGTCGCTGTCGGCACCCCCATCCCGAAAGACGACCTTCCCCGGGTTCATCAGCCAGTTCGGGTCGAAGGCGGTCTTCAGCTCCCGGAACGCCCCCCAGAGGTCGGGGCCGTACATCTTCGGGTTGAACTCGGTTCGGGCGAGGCCGTCGCCGTGTTCGCCGGAGAAGGCGCCGCCGTGGTCGAGCACGAGGTCGGTGACGGCGTCGGTGATGGAGCGCATCGTCTCGATTCCGTCGCCATCCTTGAGGTTCAGGATGGGCCGGATGTGGAGCGTCCCGGCGCCGGCGTGGGCGAAGTACGCGGCGGACGTGTCGTGGTCGTCGAGGACCTCCTCGAACTCGGTGACGTACGCGGCCAACTCCTCGGGCGGGACGCTCGCGTCCTCGATGAACGGGTACGGCTTCGGGTCGCCGGGGAGCGACATGAGGAGCGGAATCGCGGCCTTCCGGAGTTTCCACAGCCGGTCCTGTGATTCGGGCGTGAACGCCTCGACGACGTGGTACGCGTCTCCGGCGTCGACGAACCGCTCGGTGGCACCGTCGACGGCGACCCGGAGGTCGTCGTGGACCTCGCCGTCGAACTCCAGCATCAGCGCGGCGGCGCAGTCCTCGGGGATGGGTTCTGCGTAGTCCGCGTACTGGCTCGACTCGCGGGCCAGCCGGAACACCTCGTCGTCCATCAGTTCGACCGCGCTGGCGTCGCAGTCGAGCGCGGGCGGGACGGCCTCCATCGCGCTCACGAGGTCCCGAAAGCAGTAGCAGGCGAGGGCGGTCTCTTCGGGCCGCGTGACGAGCGAGAGTTCGGCCTCGACGACGACGCCGAGCGTTCCCTCGGCGCCGACGAAGAGTTTCGAGAGGTTGATGACGCGCTCGCCGTCCTCCGTTCGGTAGACGACCTTGTGCAGGTTGTACCCCGACACCGACCGCTTCAGCGTCGGATACCGGCGTTCTATCTCCTCGGCGTGTCCCTCGACGAGTCCGCGAACCGTCCGGTAGAGGTCGGCCTCGCGGTCGTCCCTCCCCACGATGCGGTCCCACTCCTCGGAGTCGAGGACGACCTCGCGAGTGTGGAGCAGGGAGCCGTCGGCGAGGACGACCCGGAGTTCCTCCGTGTAGGCGTCGGTGATTCCGTACCTGACCGAGTGGGCGCCGGTGGAGTTGTTGCCGACTCCGCCGCCGACGGTCGCCCGGTTCGAGGAGGCGGGGTCCGGGGCGAACTTCAGGCCGTGGGGTTCGAGCGCGGCGTCGAGGTCGTCCTGAACGACCCCCGGCTGAATCCTGGCGCGACGGTCCTCGGGGTCGATTTCGAGCACGGAGTCGAGGTGTTTCGAGCAGTCGAGGACGACACAGCCGGGGCCGACGGCCTGTCCCGCGAGCGACGAGCCGGCACCGCGGGGGAGTACCGGGACGTCGTGTTCGGCGGCGACCCGGACCGCCGCCTGCACGTCCGCGACGGACTCTGGGAGCACGACGCCCGCGGGCCGGGCGCCGTAGACGCTCCCGTCGGTCGCGTACAGCACCTGACTGTACTCGTCGAAGCGCACGTCGCCTGCGACCTCGTCCCGGAGCTCCGCGGCGAGGTCCCGATACGCCTCGTCGTCGGGTCGGCCTCCCTTCCGCCCCGCCGTTCGTCTCCCCGTGCCTCGGGCGACGCTCCGAGTCACCCCCTCTCCTGTCGAGCGGCCGTCGGATGCCATCGACGGAGTCTCGGACCGGACCGACAAAGTTCTGTGGGGGACGGTACCGAGGAACACGTCGTGTCTCCGGCCGCAAGGGCAACCGCTTTCCGACCCATCGTCGGAGGGGGAGTGTGGACCGCTCTTCGCTCCGCTTTCCGGCGCTCTATCTCACCCGTTTCGCCGGCGGCTTCGGCTTCATCACGCTCGTCACCCTCCTGGGAAAGTACATCACCGAACTCGACCCGTCGGCGACCGTGGTTCCGCTGTTGGGAATCACCCTCTCCGCCGGATTCGTCATCGGGATGTTCACTACCGGGTTCACCCTCGCTCAGACCGTCGCGGTCGTCCCGCTCGCCTGGGCTGGTGACCGGTACGACAAACGGCTCGTGCTCCTGGGCGTGATGCTCCTGGGGGTCGTCGCCTACGCCGTCTTCCCCTTCGTCGACACGAGTTGGGGGTTCGTCGGCGCTCGCGCCCTGCAGGGGGTCGCCGTCACCGGGATGGGGCTGATGTCGCTGTCCCTGGTGGGCGAACTCTCCGAACTGGGCACGCGCGCGAACCACATCGGGAAGGCGAACTCGGCGCGCTTCGCCGCCGCGATTCTGGGGAGCGTCGCCGCCGGCGGGCTGTACGAGGCGTTCGGCTTCTCGCCCGTGTTCTCGCTCATCGTCGTCGTCCTCCTCGTGGCGGTCGGCGGCGTCGTCGCCCTCGTCCCGCCCGACGACAGCCGCGTCCACGGCTTCCCGTTCTCGGACCTCGCCCTGAATCGGCGCATCCTCGCCATTACCGGGTTCCGGGCGCAGTACGCCGTCGCGGTCACGCTCGTTCGCACCTGGGTGCCGCTGTACGCCACCGTCGCCGCCGCCTCCGGCGGCCTGGCCTACGGCGCGCTCGCCGGGAGCGCCACCGTCGTCGCCGAGAAGTTCACCAACATGCTACTCCAGCCGTACACCGGAAGCCTCTCCGACCGGGTCGGGCGGGCCCCCTTCGTCGCGTTCGGCGGGGCCGCCTACGGCCTCGTCGCGCTCGCGGTGCCGTTCTCACCGGCGGTCGGCGAGGCGCTCGGCGCGCCGACCGCCCTTCCGGTCTTCGAGAACCTCGGTCCCGCCTTCCTCCCCCTCGTGGCGTTCTCCGGCCTCCTCGGCGTGGCGGACAGCTTCCGCGAACCCGCCAGCATGGCGCTGTTCGCGGACGAGGGCACCGACGAGGGCGGCGTCGCCTCCAGCTTCGGGGTCCGCGAACTGGTGTGGCGCCCCGGGAGCGTCGTCGCCCCCCTTCTCGGCGGGTGGCTGATGACCGGCGTCGGGATGGCGTGGGTGTTCTGGGTCGGCGGCGCGGCGGCCATCTCGGGTGTCGTCACGTTCCTCGCCGCGCTCGTGTACCTGTACGGGCCGAGCGCGCTCACCGAGTGGTAGTGGGGCCTCAGTCTTCTGAACTAGCCGGGCGGGAGAGCCGCCGCGTCGCCAACGCCGTCAGCGCGAACAGCGGCGCCGCCGCCACGAACGCCCCGGCGAGCAGGAGCCAGTCGGTCACGGCGAGGGGGACGACCCCGAAGTACGCTCTGGCGGGGGTGTAGAGCACCGCGAGGTGGAGCGCGAACGCGACGCCGACGGCGGCGAACAGCCAGCGGTTCGACAGGCTCCGCGCCCGGCGCGTCCAACGCACGACGAACAGCTTCCCGAACTCGAAGACGACGAAGCCCGTGAACACCATCGTCACCGCGTACGGCGTCGCGGCCGGGGCGCCGTCGAGCGAGAGCCACATCACGCCGAGCATCGCCACCGTCGTCGTCAGCCCCGCCCCGGCGACGAACGTCAGCGCGTCGCGGCCGACCACGGGGTCGTCGCGCGAACGGGGTGGGCGCTCCATGACGTCGCCGCTCTCGGGGTCGACGCCGAGGGCGAGCGCCGGCAGGCCGTCCGTGAGGAGGTTTATCCACAGAAGCTGGACCGCCGGGAGGATGAGGTAGCCGAACAGGGAGGCGACGAGCACGAGCAACACCTCGGCGACGTTCGCCGAGAGCAGGTAGACGACGAACTTCCAGACGTTGTCGAAGATGGCCCGACCCCGCCGGATGGCGCTCGCGATGGTCGCGTAGTCGTCGTCGAGAAGGACCACGTCGCTCGCCCCCTTCGCCACGTCGGTGCCGCGGACGCCCATCGCGACCCCAACGTCGGCGGCTTTCAGCGCCGGCGCGTCGTTGACGCCGTCGCCCGTCATCGCGACGGTGTGGCCGGCCCCCTGGAGCGCTTCGAGGATGCGGACCTTGTGACTCGGCGTCGTCCGGGCGAACACGGTCGCCTCCTCGACGAGGGCACGGCGTTCCGCTTCCCCCGCGGCGTCGAGGTCGGCGCCGGAGACGACCCGGCCGTCCAGACCGAGCGTGCTCGCGATGGCCGCCGCGGTCCGCGCGTTGTCGCCGGTGACGACCTTCACGTCGATGCCGGCGCGCCGGGTCTCGGCAATCGCGTCCCGCGCCTCGGCCCGCGGCGGGTCGCGCATCGCCTGGAGGCCGACGAAGACGAGGTCCGATTCGAGTCCGTCCGGTCCGTCGGGGGCGTCGGCCTCGACCGCACGGTACGCGAACCCGAGCACCCGGAGCGCCTCGTCGGCGAAGGCGTCGACCTGCGCTTCGACCTGCGCTCGCGTCCCGTCGTCGAGCGGGGCGACGCCCTCGGCGCCGAGCACGCGGTCGGCCCGGTCGAGCACCGTCCTGGGGGCGCCCTTGACGGCGACGAACTCGTCGTGGACGGTCGTCATCAGCCCCCGGTCGGCGGAGAACGGGACCTCGTCGCGGCGGGGGTGGCGCCCTCTGACCGCGGCCGGGTCGAGACCGGCGCGCTCGGCGGCCTCGACGAGCGCCCGCTCGGTCGGGTCGCCGTCGTCGACGGTCGCGTCGTTGCAGAGGACGCCGACGGTGAGGAGACGGGCGAGACGGTCGTCTGCCGCGTTCGGGTCGGAGTCCGGGCCGGGTTCGACACCGTCCGGGTCGACGACGCGGTCGGGCACCCACAGGCGGTCGACGCGCATCCGGCCCTCGGTCAGGGTGCCCGTCTTGTCGGTGCAGACCACGTCGACCGCGCCGAACGACTCGACGACGGGGAGCGACCGAACGAGGGCGTCCTCGCGGGCCATCGCCCGGACGCCGACCGCGAGGGTGAGCGTGACGACCGCCGGGAGCCCCTCCGGCACGGCCGCGACGGCGAGCGAGACGGCGGTGAGGAGGGCGGTCACCGGTTCGGTGCCGCGCAGGAGGAGAACCGGCAGCAACGCCGCACAGACGACGAGTACGCCGAGTCCGAGCCGGCGACCGAGCGCGTCCACGTCGCGCTCGAACGGCGTCTCCCGCTCGGTGACGGCCCCGAGCTCCACCGCGATGGCGCCGACCTCGGTGTCCATCCCGGTCGCGACGACGACGGCGACCCCCGACCCGCGGGTCACGTCGGTCCCGCGGAAGACGACGTTGGTGCGCTCGGCGAGGTGGGTGTCCGTCGGGAGCGTCCCCGTCGCCTTCTCGACCGGGACGCTCTCGCCGGTGAGCGCCGACTCGTCGGCGCCGAGGCCGGCCGACTCGAGCAGTCGCGCGTCGGCGGTGACGCGGTCCCCCTCCGAGAGCAGGAGCACGTCGCCGGGGACGAGGTCGGCGGCGGGCACCTCGCGCTCCTCGCCGTCGCGTCGCACCTTCGCCGTCGGCGCCGCCATCGCCGCGAGCGCCCCGACGGCTCGCTCGGCGCGGTAATCCTGGACGAAGCCGAAGAGGCCGTCGGCGACGACGATGCCGAGGATGAGTCCGGCGTCGACCGCGTTGCCGACCCAGACCGAGAGCAGCGCGGCGCCGACGAGCACCCACGTCAGCGCGTCGGAGAACTGCGCGAGGAGGATGGACAGCCGGGAGCGACCGCGGTCGGCGACGAGTTCGTTCGGGCCGAACCGCTCCCGGCGGCGGGCCGCCTCGGCGTCGCTCAGACCGCCGGCGTCGGTGTCGAGGGTGGCGAGGAGCGTGTCGGCGTCGACCGCGTGCGGGGCGTCGACCGCGCCGCCGAAGTCCGGGTCCGGGCCGGTGTCGGCTCCGGGACCGGCCTCGCCCGTGGGAGCGGGTTCCACACGGACACCTGTCGGTCGAAGCTAAAGAAGGTAGTAGCCGCGGGGGCGGCACGGACGGGGAACGGACCGGCCGAAGGCGACCCGACTACGCCTCGTCGACGAAGTCCGGCTCCGTCCGCTTCTCGGCGCGCTCGGCTTCGAGGTGGCGGCGGAACGCCTCGAGTTCCACGTCGTTCGACTCGCGCTCCTTGCGGTCGCGGACCGACACCGTGCCGGCCGACTCCTCGTTACCGCCGACGATTAGCATGTACGGGACGCGGTCGTCGTGGGCGGCGCGAATCTTCCGGCCGACGGTCATGTCGCGGTCTTCGACCTCGACGCGGAAGTCGCCGAGTTCGGCGGCGACCGACTCCGCGTACTCGACGTTGTCGTCGCTGACGGGGAGGATGCGCACCTGCTCCGGCGCGAGCCACAGCGGGAACTTCCCCTTGAAGTGTTCGACGAGCACCATGAAGAAGCGCTCGTAGCTCCCGTACAGCGCGCGGTGAATCATCACCGGACGGTGTTCCTCGTTGTCCTCGCCCGTGTACGTGAGGTCGAAGCGCTCGGGCATGTTGAAGTCGAGTTGGACCGTCGGCCCGTCCCACTTGCGCCCCAGCGCGTCCTCGAAGCCGAAGTCTATCTTCGGCCCGTAGAAGGCGCCGTCACCCTCCTCCACGTCGTAGTCGATGTCACCGTCGTCGAGGACGGCGCGGAGTTGTGACTCCGCCTGCTCCCAGATTTCGTCGCTCCCGACCGACTTCTCCGGGCGCGTCGCGAGCGCCACGTCGGCGTCGAGGTCGAACGTCTCGAACACCGTCAGGATGTTGTCGATGATGAGGTTGATTTCGGCCTCTATCTGGTCCGGGCGGACGAACAGGTGGCCGTCGTCGATGGTGAACGACCACACCCGCGAGAGCCCCGAGAGCTCCCCGCGCTGTTCCTTCCGGTACACCTTCCCGTCCTCGAAGTACCGGACCGGGAGGTCGCGGTACGACCAGGCGTGCTGGTCGAAGATGGTCGCGTGGCCCGGACAGTTCATCGGCTTCAATCCGTACTCCTCGTCGTTCACGTCGAGGAGGAACATGTCGTCGACGTAGTTGTCGTAGTGGCCCGACTTCTTCCAGAGCTCCGTGCGGAAGAGGTGGGGCGTCTCGACGGGGTCGTAGCCGGCGTCGAGGTTGAGGTCCTTCGCGTAGTCCGCGAGTTCGTCGAGGATGCGCTTCCCGTTCGGGTGGTAGAGGGGGAGGCCCGGACCCGTGTCCTTCGCGATGGAGAACAGGTCCATCTCCTTGCCGATCTTCCGGTGGTCGCGCTCTGCGGCCTCCTCGCGCATCTCGAGGAAGTCGGCGAGGTCGCCCTCCTCCTCGAACGCCGTGCCGTAGACGCGCGTGAGTTGGTCGTTCTCCTCGTCGCCGCGCCAGTACGCCGACGAGATGTTGAGCAGTTTGAACGCGCCGATTTCGCCCGTCGACTCGACGTGCGGGCCCTGACAGAGGTCTTCGAACTCCGCCTGCCTGTAGAAGGAGACGGGGTCCTCGTCGGCGGCCTCGGTCTCGAGGATGTCCTGCTTGTAGGGGTTGTCCTCGTACACGTCGAAGGCCTCCTCGCGGGAGCGCTCGAAGCGCTCGATGTCGTAATCCTCGGCGACGATGTCGGCCATCTCCTCCTCGATGTCGTCGAGGTCCTCACGGTCGAGGTCGACGTTCGTCACGTCGTAGTAGAACCCATCGTCCGTCGACGGGCCGATGGTCAACTTGGCGTCGGGGTGGAGACGGAGCAGCGCCTGGGCGAACACGTGGGCGGCGGAGTGTCGCAGGACGCGGAGATACTCCTCGGAACCGTCGGTGACGATGACGAGGTCGGCGCCGTCGTGGACCGGCGTCGCCTTGTCGACGAGGTCGCCGTCGACGACCCCCGCGACGGTGTCGCTCCCGAGACCCGGACCGATCTCGTAGGCGACGTCCTCGACCGTCGACCCCTCCGGGACGGAGAGCACCGACCCGTCGGGAAGGGTGACTTCGATTTCGCTCATAGGAAAGCGGAATCGAGGGACCGGGATAAGTGTTGTTGAGACGGGTTAGCGCGAGGAGCGTTGCGAGTTACGCGGTCGTGAACGCTACTGGAGAAGGTCAGAACATCCCGATGGCGAACACAACCATGACCAGCATCATCAGCGCCGTACTCGCCACGAGCGGCTTGTTCTCCATCAGCTTCAGATGCGCCGGTCGCTCCTCGTACTCTTCTCGAAAGGTTTCGAGGTTGTCTCGGTCGTAGAAGTAGCGTTTTCTGAGCGCGAATCGGTCCGTGACCGCACAACCGGTGCAAACCGGCTCATCCTCGACCCGTTCGGTCTTGATATGGCGACGGCAGTTTATGCTCCCACAGTTGTCGCAGTACGTGTGTTTCAGCAGGGTCCCGTCACAGTGAACACAGCGGCCGATTCCGTTCTCGACGGTCTGACGGGACGGCCCTGCCGCGTAGTACTCAAGAGAGTATTCGTAGTCTTTTAGCTTCGTCTGCGAACGAATCCGCGGTACGTAGAGAGGCGAAATCGAAGAGACCGAGATGTCCGACAGATTCGGAACACACTCTTTCTCGTAGTCGACGTTGTTGTCCCCGGTGTACTCGACGGTGGTCGTGTGTTTTCTCTGTAGATGGTCGACGACCCACTCTTTGTAATCCGTCTCAGTCTGGCCGAAGTGGTTCGTATGCGTGCTAGCGAAGACATCCACGATTCGGCGGTCGTCTACGCCGACTGTATGTTGCCCGCCATCGGCAACCAACTGTTGAATCGTCTCGTCGGCAGCCTGTGGCGTAGTTCCGTCCGCTCGAAGCAGTAACTGCGTCCGCTCGTTCACCTGGTGGATGACGCCGACGGATGTTTCGAAGCGGGCGTTCGTCTCGGCATCGATAAAGACGACGGGCTCGAATTCGACCGTGGAATCCACCTCGGATAGCTTCCGGGCGTCAAAGTTAGCCACCTTCTGGAACGCCTCCCGGACCGGCGACTCGATTCCGCCGGCGGGGTCTATCGGTCTGAGTGTCTGGTCGCACAGAATCTCGATACGTCCGTTGTAAAGATTCAGCCCGACGTCTTCAGCTAAACCCCGGAGGTCGTTGCCGTCGATAAGTTCGATGTCTGTTCCGTCTCCCTGATTCCGAAGCCTCTGTGTGTATTCCTTCGCTTGGTCGGTGAAGCTCCCCGTGGTGACAATCATTCCCCGCTTCGGTCCATCGAAGTCGTAGGTCGTAATCGCGGAGTGAAGCTTCTGAACGACCGGACGACCGACCCGGTCTTGGTGCTTGCACTCGACCACGATGCCTCGTTGTCGGCCGTCAACCCGCTCTTCCATCAGGATATCGCGGCCCTCGTCTCCGGTTTTCTCCGACTGTCGGACGTTCTGATAGCCCAATTTGCGAAAGACGTCCTCCATAACGTCCTCGAATTCGAAGCCGGACAAGTCATCTAAAATGGTCATGAAGTGAACAGAATGTCACCACATATAATTTCTTCCAAATATCACTCGAACCGAGCCTTACAATCGGAGCGCGTCGGAAAGCTGACCGAAGCTCTCGGCACGTCTAACTCAGCTGAGACCGAGAAAAGTAAACTCAGAGCGAACTATACGGCCGGCTTCACGTTCTGGTTCGCGCGGAACACGTTCTCCGGGTCGTACTTCGCCTTGACCTCGGCGAGACGCTCGTAGTTCCCGCCGTAGGCGCGGGCCTCCTCGCCGGTCCCCTCGCTGATGAAGTTCACGTAGGCGCCGCCCGTGGCGAACCCCGCCATGTGGTCGAAGAACTCCCGCGCCCACGCGACGCACGCGTCGTCCATCGTCGGGTCCTCCCAGCGGGTGTGGACGTTCATCACGAACTCGGCGTCCCTGTGGGGGTAGGCGGTCGCGTCAGCCGGGACGCGGTTCGCCGCCCCGCCCATCCGAGCGACGAATATCTCGGACTGCGGGGTCGGCAGTCGTTCGGCGTACTCGACGATAGCGTCGATGCAGTCGTCGGTCACTTCGGTGAAGTTGTGGGACTTCCAGTAGTTGCGGGCGCCCTCGAGCAGTAGCGGGTCGAACGCCTGCTGCCACTGGGCGTAGCTGTGGGGCCCCACCACGTCGGCGATGGGGTCGCCGAACGAACGCAGCGGTTCGAGCAGCCGCTCGCCCTCGGCGAGGTCGCCGACGTAGCACGGCATGACGGCGAGCACCTTCTCGCCGTGGTACGCGTCGGGGATGAAGGGAAGCGGCGGCGCCGTCATGCTGTTCACCCACACCGTGCACTCGTCGGGGAGGTCGGCCACGAAGTCACGCCAGTGCCGCAACACGGCGGGCGCCTGCTCGTAGGGGTAGATGACCAGCCCGGAGAGAACCTCGGGGCCGACCTCGTGGAGGTCGAACTCGAAGGCGGTGACGACGCCGAAGTTGCCGCCCCCGCCGCGGACGGCCCAGAACAGGTCCGGGTTCTCCGCCTCGCTGGCGTGGCGGAGTTCGCCGTCGGCCGTGACGATGTCGACCGACCGGAGGTTGTCGACGGTGAGGCCGTACTTCCGGCTGAGCCAGCCGAAGCCGCCGCCGAGGGTGAGCCCGGCGATACCGGTCGTGGAGTTGATGCCCGTGGGGGTCGCGAGCCCGAACGCCTGTGTCTCGTGGTCGACGTCCCCGAGCGTCGCACCGGGACCGACACGGGCCGTCATCGCGGTCGGGTCGACGCGAACCGAGTTCATGAGCGCGCAGTCGACGACGAGGCCGTCGTCACAGACGGCGCTCCCGGCGATGTTGTGTCCGGCGCCCTTCACCGCGAGGTCGAGACCGTTGTCGCGAGCGAAGTTGACGGCCGCGATAACGTCCGCCGCGCCGGTCGGGCGGGCGATAATCGCCGGCCGTCTGTCTACCATCGCGTTCCACACTGATCGGGCCTCGTCGTACCCGTCGTCGCCGGGGCGCAAAAGCGCCCCCCGGAACGTCTCGCTGAACCCGCGCAGTACCTCGTCCCCCACTCGTCGCTGTCCGACTGCCATGGAGTTCCTCCGATGGTAGAACGCGACGCAGCCGCATAACCGCCAGTCACGGCGAATCGGACCGTCCCCGGAGATGGCAGGTCGCGGGGTCTACAGCCCCAGGAACGCCTCGGCGTTCTCCCACAGCAGTTTCCGCTGAATCTCCTCCGAGAAGTTCGTGTGCTCTTCGAACGACGACAGCCACGTCTCGGGGCGAATCATCGGGTAGTCGGTGCCGAACATCACCTTGTCCTTCAGCACCGTCGCGGCGTAGTGGAGTACCTGCTCGTCGATGTACTTGGGGAGCCAGCCCGAGAGGTCCATGTAGACGTTCCCCTTCTGCTGGCAGATGGCCAGTTGCTCGCGCTCCCACGGGAACGCCGGGTGGGCGATGAGAATCTGCAGGTCGGGGTGTTCGGCGGCCACGTCGTCGATGAGCATCGGGTTGCCGTACTTGATTTTCAGGCCGCGTCCGCCGGGGCTACAGGCGCCGAGCGTGGAGTTGCCGCCGTGGAAGACGACGGGAACGCCGAGGTCCTCGATGGTCGAGAACAGTTCCGCGTGTGCCTCGTCGCTCGGGTCGAACCCCTGGGCTATCTGCTGGAACTTGAACCCCGAGAGGCCGAGGTCCTCGACACAGCGGCGGGCCTCCTCGACACAGTCGTCTTTGAGGGGGTCGACGCTGCCGAAGCCGACGAAGAAGTCGGGGTAGTCGTCGCGTACCTCGGCGACGTACTCGTTCGGGACGGGCGGGTTGCCGGTGTTGGTCTCCGCGTCCCACCCGAGGAGGACCGCCTTCCCGATGCCGTGCTCGTGGTACTCCTCGACCATCTCGTCGTAGTCCCACGTGTGGAGGTCGGTGCCGAATCGCTCCGCCGCGTCCTGCATCATCTCCCCGCCGGCGTCGTGGAGGAACTCGCTGGTGGGTTGGTGGGCGTGGGTGTCGATCGCCCGCGGTTCGTCCTCGTCTGCGAGGACCGGAATCTTCGACATACGATTGTGAACGTCCGGCCCCCTGAAAAACGTGGCTGGAACGCGCCCGCTCGGGTCGCGACGGCGTCGCCGACACCGACGGTACTACGGTGGCGACGACGACCGGGGCTGGCGAGTCGCGACGCTGTCGCGGGTACCGAAAAAGGACCGCGAAAGGACGGTCGGGGACCGCGCGTTCACGTGCCAGCGTGAGTGAGACGGCCGACGGGAACGCCGCCGACCGCCACCGCGATGCGGGGGCCCGCCGTCGCCGGCGAGCCTATCAGGACTGTATCAATTATCGCTGATAAATTCACCGCTAGTAAACACGACGAGATTCGTGAAATCGAGTCGAGTCGGGTCGAGTCGGGTCGGTTGGCGAAGTCCAGCGCCGGGGGACCGACGAGTGCCGGGCCGGCGGGGGAGGAGTACCGGAGCGAGTCCGAGCGGACCGGAGTCGTGAGGCGCTTCACTCGGGGCGTCCCGCGGTGAGTGACCCGGTCAGTCGCGGGTCTTCACCATGAACTTCATGTCGCCCTCGAACACCACTTCGTCGTCCTGGTTGGTCATCGTGGTGTCGATGACGACGAGTCCGGCGTCGTCCCGGGAGGAGAACTCCTTCTTCTCGATGACCTCCATCGCGAGCGAGATGGTGTCTTCCATCTTCACCGGGCCGGGGATGTTCATGTAGTTCATCCCGAGGAAGGCGACGACGGTGCGCTCTAAGAAGCCACAGCGGTAGACGAACCCGGTCGCGAGGATGAACGTCATCGGGCCGTGGGCGACGCGGCCCTCGAACATGCTGTCCTCGGCGTAGTGCCGGTTCGTGTGCAGTTCCGTCCAGTCGCCCGAGAACGCCGAGTGCATCACGAAGTCCGACTCGGTGACGGTGCGGCCGACGCTCTGGAACTCCTGGCCGATGTCGAAGTCCTCGAAGTGGTGCGGCCGGTAGCTGTAGGGCATACCGAACCCTCCCCCCAACGATGATTAAAATTTGTGACTGTCGCCGAGGACCGGGGCGTGCTAAGTTTTAACATCACTCGCCGCGCAGATGGGGTCGATGTCGCAACGGCTGCCGTACGTCTGCCGGGAGTGCGAACGACGAGTGAGCTCCGCGGCGTACCGTTCGTCCTGTCCGGCCTGTGGCGGGTCGCTCCGGGGGTCCTCGGCCAGTGGGACCTGAATCCGCGGGCGTCCGCAAGTGAGTTTTCGACACCCCACGACCGGCCGGCGGGAGCGACTCCCGAGCCACGGCTACTTCCGGCGACGAGGGCGAACGCCGGGCCTACGAGGAACTATCGCGGAGGTGTCCCGGAACGCCGAACCGCCGCCGCTATGTTACTCCGACCACCGCTGACAAGCAGATGCCCGCCGACGCACCACTGAGCGACGACCCCGAGCGCATCCGGTCGGTCGCCGTCACCGTCGACGACCTCGTCACCGCGTTGGAGGCGGCCACGCGAGGCGGCCGGGACGCCGTGCTCCGAATCACACCGCCGTTCCCGGCCAGAGCGCGGGCCCGCCTCCACGTCGCCGGCGGGGAGGGGCCGGCCGGCTACGACGGGTCCGTCGACCCCATCCACCTCGACCCCCGACGGCTCGTCGACGGCGAGACGCCGGCGTACCCCGAGGTCGACGAGACCGCGGACCGGTTGGAGGCCGACGGCGACGCCGTCACCGAGGGGGCGCTGTACGAGGCCCACGCGGAGGCGGTCGCCGAGTGGCGTCGAGCGGTCCGCGACCACGTCGTCGACCGGGTCGCCCTCCCGCTCGCCGGCGGAGACGACGCGGACCCACCGGACGAGGGGCACGTCGTCGACGTGAAGCGTCTCGGCTGACCGGCCTGGTGTAGCGTGCGCCGTCGCTCGGGGGTCGAAAACAGGAGAAGCCGCGTTCGTGTGCCGATACCGCCGTCGACGCCGGGGGTTAGAGTCGCTGGAGGTTCTTCGCGCGTGGGCCCTTGTCGGCCTGTTCGATGTCGAACTCGACCTCCTGACCCTCTTCGAGGTCGGGGCCGCCGACGTCCTCCATGTGGAAGAAGACGTCCTCGTCCGCGTCGTCGGTCTCGATGAATCCGTACCCGCCAGTGTCGTTGAAGAACGCGACCTTACCTTTCGCCATTCGCAAGTCTCCACCCACAAGTGGGCACTTGAAGGATAAATAGTTGTCTCGTCCCGGGGCCGAACTCGGCTTCCGAGCGACACGCCTCCCGGTTCTCCCGACGACAGTACGCTTTTGCCGGCGGCGGCTGTCGGTTCGGGTATGGAATCGGATGGGTACCTGCGCGGGGAGAACGCCGGAGCCGAGAACGACGCCGTCGCGCGCTCGCCCATCGTGGCCCCGTACCGAAGCCTCGTCGGGCTCATCTGGGCCGTCGGCGTCCCTCTCCTGTTGCTCGCTCCCTTCGCCGGCGCGCAGGGAGTGGTCGCCGTCTACGTCGTCACCCACGTCTTCCTCGCCGGGTTCGTCCGCTGGGACCTCCTCGCACTCCGTCGGCAGGGCCTCGACTTCGGCTTCGCCCGCCACTTCTGGTTCGCCGCGACGCTGGTGCTCCCGCTCGTCGCGCCGGCGTACTACCTCTACGCGGGCCGCCGAATCGACCGCGAGAACGAGCGTCGCGAGCGCCGGAACGAGCGCCTCGACGTCGGCCAGCCAGGGGCTGACGACGAGTCTGCGTCCCCGCCGCCGTCCGCTCCCGACGCCGAGTGATGGACCTCCGCGGCGACAGGTGACGGCCACCGGCCTCGAAACGGGGCTCGAACCCCCGAGACGGGAGCCGGCGTCCGAAGTACGGCTCGCGTCTGGGAACCCGGCCTGGACCCGGAAGCCCAATCCCGCACACCTATCACGAACGACCGGGAAGAACCGGCCATGAGAGACACGTACCTCGTGGGCGCCGGTCAGTCCGACTACGGCGCGTTCCCCGAGGAGAGCTACCGGTCCCTCTTTCGCACGGCGTACGAGGCGACCGTCGAGAGTGCGGGCGGCGTCGACGCCGACGACGTGGACGAGGCCTACGTCGGCACGCTCGGCGTCGGTGGCCGCCAACTCGGCCTATCGGGTCCAGCCGTCACCGAGCACGTCGGCCTGCGCGGCGTCCCCTGCACGCGAGTCGAGAACGCGTGTGCGGCGTCGGGGTACGCCATCCGACAGGCCGTGATGGCCGTCCGGTCGGGGATGGCCGACCTCGTCCTCGCCGGCGGGTTCGAGGTGATGACCGACAGCTCCTCGGAGGCGACGAAGTACTGGCTCGGCGTCAGCGGCGAGACGGCGTGGGAGCGCATGTCCGGGACGACGTTCGCCGGCGTGTACGCCCAGATGGCCGACGCCTACATGCGCGAGTACGGCGTCGAGCGCGAGTCCCTCTCGCGGGTGGCCGTCAAGAACCACGCGAACGGCGCGAAGAACCCTCAGGCGCAGTTGGGGTTCACCTGCACCGTCGAAGACGCCGAGTCGGCGCCCGCCGTCTCGGACCCGCTCACCCTATATCACTGCTGTCCGACCAGCGACGGCGCCGCCGCGGTGCTCGTCGCCAGCGAGGACGCCGCTCGGTCGTTCGACGAGCGAATCAGAGTCGCCGGCGTCGGCGCCGCCAGCGACCGGGTCGGCCTCTTCCAGCGGGACACCTACACCGGGGTTCCGGCCTCCACCGACGCGGCCGACGCGGCCTACGGCGCCGCCGGCGTCGGGCCCGCCGACCTCGACTTCGCGGAGGTCCACGACTGCTTCGCCATCGCCGAACTGCTCGCCTACGAGGACCTCGGGTTCGCCGAGCGCGGCGACGGCGCCCGGCTCGTCGACGAGGGCGTCACCGACCTCGACGGCGCGCTCCCGGTCAACACCTCCGGCGGCCTGAAGTCGAAGGGCCACCCCATCGGCGCGACCGGCGCCGGGCAGGCCGTCGAGGCGTGGAAACAGCTCACCGGCGACGCGGGCGAGCGCCAACTCGACGACCCGAAACGCGGGCTCACGCACAACGTCGGCGGGAGCGGCGGCGCCGCGGTCGTCCACGTCTTCGAACGGGAGGACGCCCCCGAGCCACGGGGTGCCGGCGCCGGTCGCGGGGAGGTGGGCCGATGAGCGACGGGTCGCCGACGGACGGGAGCGGGGCGCCGAGGGTCGGCATCGCCGGTGCGGCCGCCTCCGTCCCCCGTGCCCGCATCGGCGCCGACGCGGTTCGGGAGGCCTGGGGTCGGTTCCAAGCGTCGGGCGTGCAGTCGAAGGCGGTCGCCGGCGCCGACGAGGACAGCCTCACGATGGCCGCCGAGGCCGCCCGCCGCGCCCTCGACGCCGCCGGCGTCGACGCGGAGCGCGTCTCCTGCCTGACGTTCGGCACGTCGACACCGCCGCTCGAAGAGGAGGACCCGACGCCCAGACTGGGTGCGTTCCTGGGCGTCCCGTCCGGGGCGTCCCGTCGCTACCTCTCGGGGTCGACGCGGGCCGGGACGAGCGCGCTCGCCGCGGCGCTCGACCGCGCGAACGGCGTGGGGAACGAACGCGTTCCCGACACCCTCCCGGCGCTCGTCGTCGCCGCCGACCGCCCGCGAGGGGAGCCGTCGAGCCCCGAGGACCACGCCGCCGGTGCCGGCGCGGCCGCGCTCGTCCTGACCGCCGACGGCCCAGCGACGGTCGGGGACCGCGCCGAGTACGCCGTCGACTACCCCGGAACCCGCTTCCGGGAGGCCGGGAGCGAGCGCGTCGAGGGGCTCGGCGTCTCGGCGTACGACCGACGGGCGTTCGTCGAGACGGTTCGGGGGGCCGTTTCGAACCTCGGCACCGACCT
Organism: Halobium salinum; assembly: GCF_026586625.1. GTDB lineage: Archaea > Halobacteriota > Halobacteria > Halobacteriales > Haloferacaceae > Halobium > Halobium salinum. Next base: position 117,618 of record NZ_JAODIW010000004.1, read on the forward strand.
CGCCCACGCCGACGCGCTCGCGCTACAGGCGCCGGACGGGAAGCTCCCCTACCGCGCCGCGGCGGCACTCGGAGCCGACGCGGACCTGGTGAGCGAAGTCACGCCCGTCCACGACCTCGGCGACCTCGGGGCGGCGAGCCCGCTGTTCGCGCTCGTCCGAGCCCTCGACGCGGGTCGCGAGCGCGTCGTCGTCGTCGGGTACGGGTCGGGCGCCGGCGCCGACGCCTTCGAGGTCGTCGTCGACCCCGACGGGGGAGCGCCGCCGACGGACCGCGCAGGCGACTCCGGCGAAGACGTGAGCTACGCAGAGTACCTCCGGCTTCGCGGCGAGATTACGGACGGTCCGCCCGCCGGCGGCGGCGCGGCCGTCTCGGTCCCCTCGTGGCGCCGCAGCCGCGAAGCGCGCTACCGGCTCGTCGCCGGCGCCTGCCCGGACTGTAGTGCGCTCGCGTTCCCGCCGGAGGGGGCGTGTCCCGACTGCGGCTCGCTCGCCGAGTTCGAGCCGGTCGAACTCCCGAAGCAGGGGGTGGTCGAGGCCGTGACGACCGTCTCGCCCGGCGGCGCTCCGCCGGAGTTCGTCCCCCAGGCCGAGCGCGGCGGCGCGTTCGGCGTCGCCATCGTCGCCTTCGAGCGCGAGGCGGACGGCGAGGGTGGTGCCGGTTCGGCGAGCGTCCCGCTACAGGCGACCGACTGCGACCCGGCGGAGCTCGACGCGGGCGACGAGGTGGAGGCCGTAGTTCGACGAATCTACACACAGGAGGGCGTCACGCGCTACGGGCGGAAGGTGCGGCCGGTCGAGTAGACGAGCGAGCGTGCGTTCCGTGCCGAGTCACTGCGTCTCCTCCGTTCGCTCCCCCCGCTCCATATCCTCCGCGAGAGTCACCAGCGCCTCGAACTCCGGGGGGGTGCCGAGCAGTCGCACGACCCCGGCGTCCGGGTCGTACTCGACGAACTCCGCCTCGGCGGCCCTCGGCAGCTGGACGTGCTGAAGGTTTATCGTGACGTTCGCGACCGACTCCTCGCCGACCGTCTCGTCCTCGTCCGCCTCTATCTCCGCGACCCGTTCGGCCAAATTCTCGACACGAATCCGATTCGGCGTGTCCCCGTCCGTGAGGAGATACAGAACGTATCGCCGCCGCTCGTCGCTCAGCAGTTCCAACACGTCGTCGACGGAGGCCATATCAGTCAATAGTGTCTTCCTGATACTTAGTTGCACTCGCCTACGTGTTGGCGATAAGTCACCTTCCGCTCGCGACGGGCCGCGAGTCAGAACGCGTCGAGCGACTCCCCGCGCTCGAAGGCGAGCAGGCGGCGCTTCGCGTCGACCCCGGCCGCGGCGGAGAAGCCGCCGAGGCCGTCGGCGGCGACGACGCGGTGACAGGGGACGACGACCGGGAGCGGGTTGCGTCCGCAGGCGCCGCCGACCGGCTGTGCGGCGGTGTCGAGTTCGGCGGCTATCTCGCCGTAGGTTCGCGTCTCGCCGTAGGGAATCTCGACCATCGCGCGCATCACCTCGCCGGTCAGCCCCGCCGGGAACGAGACCGGGAGGTCGAACGCGCGGCGCTCGCCCCGCTCGTACTCGGCGACCTGCGTCCGGACCGCCTCGGGGGACGCATCGAGCAGGTCGCAGTCGAGGTCGTACTCGTCGCCGCGGACGGAGAGGCGCATCTCGTCCGGAAGGACGGCGTCGGGACGACAAGAAGGGTTCGGACCGCCGGCGGCGGTCCGTCGACGGCCGCTACGGCTTCCAGTCGAGTTTGATGGTGACCGACTCGCGGCTCCCGCGCAGCACCGAGGAGCGCTCGCGGACGTTGATTTCGTACCCCACGCTCGACTTGGGGTGGAGTCGCACCCGCTTGTTGCCGGCCTGTACGTCCACGTCGCCCTCTTTCAGCAGTTCGTCGGCGAGCGCCTGGAGTCGGGCCGCCGCCTCCTCGCGCGTGAGCTTCTCCTCGTGGTACGTCTTGTCAGCCATAACGACGCGTACGGTCGGTCGCGCCGTAATCGTGTGGGTAGCGGTGACAGCTCCCGTCTCGGGCGACGACGGTCCGGCCGAACGACGGCGGGCCGGCGGGGTCGGTGGGTCGACGGGTCGGCGTAGGTGGGTGCGGTCGGCGTAGGGCCGCCGGGAAGGGAACCGCTTAACCGCCCGGCGGGCGGCGCGTCGTTCATGAACGTCTGTGTACTTGGCGCGGGGACGATGGGTCACGGCATCGCGCAGGTGAGCGCGATGGCGGGCCACGAGGTGCGCCTGCGGGACGTGGAGGAGGACCTCGTCGAGGACGGACTGGCGGGAATCCGCGAGAACCTCGACGGCGGCGTCGAGCGGGGGAAGGTCACCGAGGCGGAGCGAGAGGCGACCCTCTCGCGAATCGCGGGGACGACCGACCTCGAGCGAGCCGCGGCCGACGCGGACCTCGTCGTCGAGGCGGTGCCGGAGGACGCAGAGCTCAAGCGGCGGGTGCTCTCGGAGGTCGCCGCCGTCGCCCCCGCGGACGCCGTGCTCGCCTCGAACACCTCCTCGCTGTCGGTGACGGGCATCGCGAGCGCCCTCGACGACCCCGCCCGGTTCGTCGGTCTCCACTTCTTCAACCCGGTCCACATCATGGGGCTGGTCGAGGTGGTCGTCGCCGAGCAGACGAGCGCGGAGACCGAAGCGTTCGCGGAGTCGTTCGTCGAGGACGTCGGCAAGACCGCCGTCGTCGTGCAGGACTCGCCCGGCTTCGCCTCCTCGCGACTGGGCGTCTCGCTGGGCGTCGAGGCGATGCGGATGGTGCAGGAGGGCGTCGCGGACCCCCGCGACGTCGACGCCGCGATGGAACTCGGCTACAACCACCCGATGGGCCCCATCGAACTCGGCGACGTGGTCGGTCTCGACGTGCGCCTCGATATCCTCGAGCACCTCCGCGAGGAGCTGGGCGAACGGTTCCGACCCCCACAGAACCTCCGGCGGAAGGTTCGAGCGGGGAAGCTCGGGAAGAAGACCGGCGAGGGGTTCTACGTCTGGGAGGACGGCGAGATAGTGGGCGTCTCGGGCGAGGTGGAGGCGGAAGGCGAGGAACGCCAGGAGGAGAGCCATGACTGACGGCGAGACGGCATCGACGGTCGACGCCGGCGCCGACTGCGGACTCCTCGACGTCGAGGTGGGCACCCGCGGCGATGGGGTCGCCACCGTCACCATCGACCGCCCCGACGCGCGCAACGCGCTGAACGGGCAGGTTCGCTCGGAGCTGAAGGCCGTGTTCGACGCCGTCGCCGACGACGACGCCGTTCGGGTCGTGGTGCTCACCGGCTCCGACGACGCGAAGGCGTTCGTCGCCGGCGCCGACGTGACCGAACTCCGCGAGCGCGGCGTCGTCGAACAGCGCGAGGCGAGCGAGCGCCCCCGGGTGTACGAGACGGTCGCCGACTGTCCGAAACCCGTCATCGGCCGCATCAACGGCCACGCCCTCGGCGGCGGCTGCGAGTTGGCACAGGCCTGTGACGTGCGCGTCGCCAGCACGCGGGCGAAGCTCGGCCAGCCGGAGACGAATCTGGGACTCATCCCCGGCGGCGGCGGCACCCAGCGGCTCCCCCGACTCGTCGGGCTGGGGCAGGCGATGAAACTCGTGCTGTCGGGTGAACTCGTCGACGCCGAAGAGGCGGCCGAGCTCGGACTGGTGGAGGAGGCGCTCGACCCCGAAGAGTTGGACGACCGTGTCGACGACCTCGCCGCGAAGATGGCGTCGAAGAGCCCGCTCGTCCTGCAGCGCGCGAAGGAGGCGCTCCGGGCCTCCCAGCGGTTGGACCTCGACGCCGGCCTCGACTACGAGTCGGAGCTGTTCGTCGGGCTGTTCGCCAGTCACGACAAGGACGAAGGAATCGACGCGTTCCTCGAGGACCGCGAGCCGGAGTGGCGCGGCGAGTGACCCACACGGGGGGACTTCATCGTCGTCTGACGCCCGTCAGACTTCGTTTCCCGTAGCGACGTATCGGTAGGAAAGTTCTTGTCGACGGGGTTGAAACGCCGGGTCATGGTGCGGAGACGACGCCTGCTCGCGGGTGCCCCGGCGGCGCTCGCGCTCGGGTTCGGAAGCGGGTGCCTCGGTGTCATCAACGGCGACGGCCTCAGCTTCGAGGCGTCCGGTGCCAGGACGGAGCCGACCGGCGGGTACGAGTTTGCGAACTCGCGACCCTCGACGTTAGAACGCCAGGTCGCCGGACGGACCGTGACCGTCACGAATCACGTCGCGACCTACGAGAAGACGCTCGAAGTCCCCGGCGTCGGCGAGTCGAAACTCGGCGCGTTCGCGCTGGTCGCCTCCCCGGACGTGGAGGTCGCGGGCGAGTCGCTGAACCCCATCGGGACGTTCGACAACGCCCGGCTCGTCGAGGAGTTCGCGGCCAACTACGGCGGCATCGAGTCGCCGAAGCCGGCCGGTTCGACGACGGTACGGATGCTCGGCTCGGACGTCGAGGTGTCGAAGTACACGGCGACGACGACGTACGAGGGCGTCGAGGTCGACGTCGCGGTGCACGTCGGGAAGGTCCGCCACGAGGGCGACTACGTGGTCGCGCTCGGCGTGTACCCGACGCGGTTCGACGAGGCCGAGACGGTTCACGCGATGGTCGAGTCCGTCTCACACCCGGCCTAACCTCCGGTTCGGACGGCTCGCTCTCCCGGAGTCGGCTACGGACGACCACACAGGCACCACACGCCGGCCAACGCTTTTCACGTCGCGCCGCGTCCGCCGGCGGTAGCAATGGCTACGAGTCCAACGGCCGTCGCGGGCGCGGTGCTCACGGGGCTCTCGGTGCTCGGCTACCTCGTCGGGGTCGCCACAGCCTACCCGGGACGGGCGTTCTCTCTGACCGGGCTGATGGTCGGACTCACGCTACTCGCCGTCGGCGCCGGTCGCCAGCGAGGTGAGCGCGGATGATCGAGGCCGCCGTCTTCGCCCCGTCGGGGACGGAGCGCCACTCGGCGGACACGAGGTCCGCCCTCGCCGACGCGAAGGCGGCACCCGGCACGACCTGGGTCCGGGTCACCGGCGACGACCCGACCGAGTTGAGCCTCGTCACCGACGTCTTCGACGTGCACGCCCTGTCGGTCGAGGACGTCCGTAGCGGGGTGCGCCCGAAGACGGAGGACTACCCGAACCACGTGTTCGTGCTGGCGAAGACCGCGAGCCTCCGCCGCGGGGAGACGACGTTCGAAGACGAGGTGCGCACCGAGCCGGTCGGGCTGTTCGTCGGCCCCGACTGGCTGGTGACGATGACGACCGACGAGGTCGACGCCGTCTCGCGGGTGTGGGAGGGGACCCTCGGCGAGGACGCCCGCATCCTCAGAGCCGGTCCGGACTTCGCTGCCTACCGGGTGCTCGACCGGCTCGTCGACGACTACTTTCTCCTGCTCGACGACGTGGAGACGACCATCGAGACCATCGAGGAGGGCGTCCTCGACGGGCCCGACCCCGAGGTGCTGGAGGCGCTGAACGCCGTCCGCCGCGACCTGCTCTCCTTCCGGAAGGTGCTGTGGCCGACCCGCGAGGCCGTCGGGACGCTCGCCCGCGGCGACGTGGACGAGGTGCGGACGGCGACCGAGAAGTACTACCGCGACGTGTACGACCACCTCGTCGAACTGGTCGACCTCACCGAGACCTACCGCGACCTCGCCCGCGGCGCCCGCGACATCTACCAGAACACGGTCGCCCAGTCGACGAACGAGGTGATGAAGACGCTCACCGTCGTCGCGACCGTGCTCCTGCCGCTGACGTTCGTCGTCGGCGTCTACGGCATGAACTTCTCCTCGATGCCCGAACTGGAGTGGGCGTACGGCTACCACGCGGTGATGCTCGGCATGGCGCTCGTCTCGCTCGTGCTCGTCGCGTACTTCCGCCGACACGGGTGGTTGTAGGGGAGGACACGGGGCTACTCGGCCGTCTCGAACCCGGCGCGCAAGTCCGCCGCGAGGTCCTCGACCATCCGCCTCGCCTGCGTCACGCCCGGTTCGCCGAGCATCGTGATGGCGCCGTGAATCATGTCGTCGTAGTGGAGACGGCTCACGTCGACGCCGGCCGATTCCAAGACGTCGGCGTAGGCCAGTCCCTCGTCCCGGAGCGGGTCGAACCCGCAGGTCAGCACCGTCGTCGGGGGCAAGTCCTCGTACGAGCAGGCCGCCATCGGAAACGCGTACGGGTTGGCCCGCTCCAGTGCGTGCCGGAAGTAGTGGCCGTAGAAGTACCGAACCGTCGAGCGTTCGAGCAGATACCCCGTCTCGTTCTCGTCGTAGGAGTCCCAGTCCTCGCTCCCGCTCGTCCCCGGGTAGATCAACGACTGGTAGTCGATGCCGGGGCCGTCTCGGTCGCGCGCGAGAAGGGTGACGACGGCAGCGAGAGTGCCGCCGGCGCTGTCGCCCGAGACGGCCAGCCGACCGTCCCCGCCGACAGCGTCGGGGTTGTCCGCGACCCACTCGGTCGCCGCGTAGGCGTCGGCGACGGCCGCGGGAAACGGATGCTCGGGTGCGAGGCGGTACGCGACGGAGACGACGACGCAGTCGGCGTCGTTCGCGAGCGCGCGACAGGTCGCGTCGCGCGTCTCCAGGTCGCCGATGACGAACCCGCCCCCGTGAAAGAAGACGACGACCGGCGCGCCGGCCCCGTCGTCGGAAGCCGACGCAACCGACTCCGGCGTGTACACCCGTACCGGTATCTCGTCGGCCCGGTCGTCGGGGCCGGGAACCGTTCGCTCCTCGACGCTGTCGACGGGTTCGCGGTGCTCCTCGGGGACGACGGCGAGTTCGTCCCAGAGCGCCCGGGCCTCCGCCGGGGTCATGTCGACGATATCCGGGAGGTCCGCCTCCTCGCGCAGCCTGAGCATCTCCGCCGCGTCGCGGTCTAACTGGTCCGGCATCACCGCGTGAGACGGTGGCAGCCGACAAAGGGTTCCGGGTGGTGACACCGGTCGGTCGACGACGGCTCAGCCGTCCGACGGGCCGAGGCAGGTGACCCCCCGCTCGCTCGCCACGAACAGGTGGTCGCCCGCGACGACGGGCGGGGCGAACAGGTCCCCGAGGTCGACCGACCAGTCGGCGCGGGTCCGCCCCGCGACGGAAGCAGGGGACTGCGAGACGGCGTACAGGCGGTTCCCGGCGCCCGTGTAGAAGACGTGGTCGCCCGCGACGGTCGGGGAGTTGTCGGCGTACACGTCGCCGTCGGAGTCGTCGCCGAACGGGTTCGACGGGGAGAACGACCACCGTTCGGCGCCGGTGTCGGGGTCGAGCGCGAGCAGGTCGCCCGCGAACGTCGCCGCGTACAGGTTCTCCGGCCCCAGCGCGAGCGAGGAGTCGACGCCGACCTCGGTGAGGCGACGGCGCCACTCGCGCTGGCCCGTCACGATGTTCACCGCCGTAATCGCGCCCGCGTCGAACTCCGGGTCGCTGGCGCCGACGTACACGGTCGTGTCGTCCACCAGCGGCGCCGATTTCGTCCACGCCGCGCCGACCGGCGCCTCCCAGTGCTCCGCACCGCTCTCGCGGTCGACACCGACGAGTTGGCCGTCCATGTCGCCGGCGACGACGAGGCCGCCGGTGACGGCGGGCGGCGCCTCCAGCAGGCCGGTCTCCTGTCGCCAGCGGGTCCGGCCGTCCGCGAGGTCGACCGCGTACAGAGCGGGCCGACCGTCGGCCGTAGCGACGAACGCGGTGTCGCCGGCGACCGTGACGCCGCGGACCGCACCGGAGAGCCGGTCGCCCGTCGTCCACTGCTGGGTTCCTCGGCGGTCGTAGGCGTACAGCGTCCCGTGACGACCGACGAGGACGAGGTCGCGGTCGGGACCCGAAACGACCGTCGGGCCGGTCGTCTCCCAGTCGTCGTCCGAGAGGCCGACGTGCCACGTCGGGGTTCCGTCCGCGAGGTCGAGCGCGACGAGGTGGCCGTCGTTGTACTCGGTGGCGTAGACGGTGTCGCCGACGACGGCCGGTTCGTGGCGCAGCCACGCGGCGCCGTTCGGCCACTCGTACTGCCAGACGACTCCCGGCTTCGAACCCGGACCGGGTCCCGGCGCTCGACCGCGGTTCCGTGCGTCGTGACGACGGGCCGGCCACCCGTCGCCGACGGAGTCGGTGGTCGGTGCCGGCGCCGAGCGTGACCGAATCTTCCGGTCCTTAAACCCCTGGACGGTACAGCCGGAGAGGGCGACGAGGCCGACCGCACCGGCCGTGCCGAGGAACGCGCGGCGAGAGGACGGTCTCGAGTCGGTGCGAGAACCGCGTGGAGGGGACGACACACCCGGAGGTGCCGTCAATCTATCAAGTGTCTTCTGCTCCGTCGACGGAGTACGCCCCGACAGACGACGACCGGCCGAACGACCGGCAGGGTGGGGCTCCGGACGGAGCCGGGTCGCCGGAGCGAGGCTTCCGGAAACGGTCACCGCACGAGAGTCAGGCGAAGTGGCGTCCACTTCGACCGCATCGGAGGAGCGTGTCGAGAACTGGAACTACGGCAGGTCCACGTCGACGCCGGTCTGCTCGCTCGCCGCCTTCACCGTGTTCCACAGGAGCATCGCGCGGGTCATCGGCCCGACGCCGCCGGGGACGGGCGTGATGTAGTCGGCCTTCTCCTTCGCGCTCTCGTACTCCACGTCGCCGATGAGTTCGTACCCCTTCTCGGTGTCCGCCTCGACGCGGTTGATGCCCACGTCGACGACCGTACAGCCCGGGGAGAGCATGTCGCCGGTTATCATCTCGGGGACGCCCGCGGCGGCGACGACGACGTCGGCCTCGCGGGTCTTCGCCGCGAGGTCGTCGGTGCGGGAGTGACACACCGTCGTCGTGGCGTTGCCGCCCGGTGCCTTCTGGATGAGGAGGTTCGCCATCGGCTTGCCGACGATGTCCGAGCGGCCGACGACGACGGCGTCGGCGCCCTCCGTCTCCACGTCGTAGGCGTCGAGGAGTTTCTGCACGCCGTGGGGCGTACAGGGCTTGAACCGGGCGTCGCCGGCGACGAGTCGACCGACGTTCTCCGGGTGGAACCCGTCGACGTCCTTCACCGGGTCGACCGAGCGGATGACCTCCCGGGTGTCGACGTGGTCGGGAACCGGCATCTGCACGAGGTAGCCGTGGACGTCGTCGCGGCCGTTCAGGTCCTCGATGGTGTCGAACAGCTCCTCGGCGGGCGCCTCGGGGTCGAGTTCGACGTGAATCCCCTCGATGCCGACCTCCTCGCAGTCGCGCTGTTTCATCGAGACGTACGTTTCGCTGGCGGGGTCGTCGCTCATCAGGACGGTGGCGAGCCCGGGCGTGTGGCCCGCGTCGGTCAGCGTCGAGATGGCGTCCTCCAACCCGTCGCGGACCTCCGCGGCGACCGCGTTGCCGTCGATGACAGTCGTCATACTCGGAGGGGCGCGGCCCGGACCCTTCAACCCTCGGGTTCGTGTACAACTCTCTCTGCCAAACCGTGAAAGTATGCGAGTTCGTGCTTACCTCGGCGCGGCAACGGTCGTCGAACGGCACGGTCGCGTGGACAGCGCGATACCGGGGCGGCGGGAGCGGTCGTGCGCCGCCTAGAGGTCGAACATCCGGGCGACCTGCTCCACGTCCTTGTCGCCGCGCCCGGAGAGGTTCACCAGAATCGAGTCGTGTTCGCCCTCGGCGGCGAGGTCCTTCGCCAGTGCGACCCCGTGGGCCGACTCCAGCGCGGGGATGATACCCTCCTGCTCGGAGAGGTCGCGGAAGGCGGCCAGCGCGGCGTTGTCGTCCACGCCGCGGTACTCACAGCGCCCGACGGCGCGGAACATGGCGTGCTCGGGGCCGACGCCGGGGTAGTCGAGGCCGGCGGAGACGGAGTGGACCTCCACGTCCTCGTCGATGACGCGGGTGCGCATCCCGTGGATGACCTCGTCTCTCCCCTTCGCGAGCGGGGCGGCGTGACGCGCCGAGTCGGCCCCCTCGCCGCCGCCCTCGGCGCCGTAGAAGGCGACCGGGTCGTCCCGGAAGGCGTGAAAGAGGCCGATGGCGTTCGACCCGCCGCCGACGCAGGCGACCGCGGCGTCGGGCAGGCCGCCGGTCCGTGCCTCGAACTGCCGCCGGGCCTCCTCGCCGATGACGGACTGGAACTCCCGGACCATCCGCGGGAACGGGTCGGGACCGACCACGGAGCCGACCAGGTAGTGGGTGTCTTCGACGTTGTGAGCGAAATCCTCGAGCGCGGCGTCGACGGCGTCGGCGAGGCCGGACCCACCGTCGGTGACCTCGTTCACTTCGGCGCCCATCAGACGCATGCGGAAGACGTTCATCCGCTGGCGGTCGGCGTCTTTCTTCCCCATGTATATCTCCGTGTCGAGGTCGAAGAGCGCGCCGACCATCGCTGTCGCGACGCCGTGCTGGCCCGCCCCCGTCTCCGCGATGAGGCGTTCCTTCCCCGCCTTGTCGGCCAAGAGGGCCTGTCCCAGACAGTTGTTGATTTTGTGCGCCCCGCCGTGGAGCAGGTCCTCACGTTTGAGGTAGATGTCGGCGCCGTAGGCCTCCGAGAGATTGCCGGCGTAGGTGATGGACGTCGGGCGGCCGGCGTACTCCTCCAGGAGGTCCCGAAACTCCGCGTGGAACTCGGGCGTCCGTGCGATTCCCTCGAACGCCTCGGCGAGTCGGTCGAGGGGCTCCTCCATCACCTCCGGGACGTACCGGCCGCCGTACCCCTCGAAGTCGCCGTCTTCGGAGGACTGTGTGGACTGGTCTGACATGGCACGAACACGGGTGCTGATGCACAAAACTGTATCGGAGCCCTCAGTTTCGGTGAAACGGAGCGGCCGCCGGGCCACCCGCCCCGACTCGCGTCGCCGGTCCCGCCGCCGCGAATCATCCCGGACGTTGATTAGCAACGGGACGAAGGGGAGTGTATGGACATCGACACCGACGAACTGCGCTCGTCGCTCACCCCCCGGGAGGAGAACAGCGCCATCAAGTCCTACCAGAACACCGTCTCGGTCGTCTGTCCGGCCTGCGGCGAACCCTTCGAGGACCTCGTCGTCTGCAAGGAGAACCCGACGAGCCTGAACCTCTCGAAGCAGCTCGACCTCTGTGTCGGCGTCGACGAGGGGAAGGCGTACATCTTCACCCACCAGTAGCTGCTTCCGAATCCCCGTATCGGGACGGATTTACGAGCAGGAACAGAACCGACGCGCATGAACGACGGGACGACGGCGTCGGAGCCCCGAGGCTGGTTCGAGGGTCTCGACGGTGACGACGCAGACGACGCCGAGGAGAAGGCGGCGACGCGCCGAATCCGCGACGGGAGCGCCGACGCCCCCGCCGACTGGCCCGCTCGAGCGGTCGAGTCGGGGTTCGCCGACGACGAGACCGACTACTACGCCCGGCTCCGCGAGGCGACGGTCGAGGCCGCACGCGAGGCCGCGGCCGAGCGCGAGCGCGCGGACGACCGCCAGCTCGTCCACGCGGTGCGCTCGATGGACGACGCCGACCGCGTCGCAAACGAGCTCGCAGAGCGGGTCTCGGAGTGGGCGGGGACGCAGTTCGAGGCCGGCTCCGGCGTCGACTACGCCCGGGAGTTGGCCGCGCGCGACCCCGAGGGGCCGGACCAGGAGCGCGTCGTCTCGCTCGCGGGGCGCGTCGCCGACCTCGCCGACGAGGCCGACGACCTCCGGACGTACATCGAACAGCGGGCGCCGACGGTCGCGCCGAACCTCACCGAGATGGCGGGGCCGGTGCTCGCGGCCCGCCTGCTGTCGCTCGCCGGCGGGCTGGACTCCCTGGCGAAGAAGCCCGCCGGGACGGTGCAGGTGCTCGGCGCCGAGGACGCCCTGTTCGCGCATCTTCGGGGCCGGGCGCCCTCGCCGAAGCACGGCGTCATCTTTACCCACGAGTTCGTCCGCGGGACGCGGCCCGAGGACCGCGGTTCCGCGGCGCGGGCGTTCGCCGGGAAGCTGGCGCTGGCCGCCCGCGCCGACCACTACGCCGGCGAGCGTCGGCCACAGTTGCACGAGGACCTGCAGGAGCGCATGGAGACGATTCGGGCGCGTGCGGAAGACACGGACGACGATTCGACCGAGGGAGGTGCGGCCGAATGAACGGTGACGACTCGCTGCCGGAGGGCGTCGACCGTCGTACCTTCGACGGGCGGGAGCGACTGGCCACCAGCGGCCCGACCGTCTACGGGGAGCCGACCGACGGCGACTGGCGGCTCTGGGACGTCGGGCGCTCGAAGCTGGGGGCGATGCTCGAACTCGGGATGGGAACCGGACTCGACGGCGGCGAGTCGGTGCTCTACCTCGGGGCCGCCTCCGGAACCACGGTGAGTCACGTCGCCGACTTCGCCGGCCCGACCTACGCCGTCGAGTTCGCACCCCGACCCGTCAGAGACCTCGTCGGCGTCGCCGAGGACCGCGAGAACCTCTTTCCCCTCCTGAAGGACGCCCGGGCGCCGACGAGCTACGCCCACGTCGTCGAGGCCGACCTCGACGTCGTCGTCCAGGACGTGGCGACCCGGGGGCAGGCCGAGGTCGCGCTCCGGAACCGGCAGTTCCTCCGCGGCGACGGAAAGGGGCGGCTGTTGGCGGCGTTCAAGGCGAGAAGCGAGGACGTGACCGCGGCGCCCGAGACGGTGTTCGAACGCCTGCTCGACGAACTCGAGGAGGGGTACGAAGTGCTCGAAACGACCCGGCTCGACCGCTTCCACGACGACCACCTCGGCGTCGTCGCGCGTCCGAAGTAACGCCGAACCGAGGGCCGTCGGGCCGTCAGCGGGGCCTACGACGCCCCGGTGCCGAGGTCCGGCTGTCGACCGAGTCGCGACCGCGTCGCCCCCGGGAGGGCGGCCCGGTCGCGGAGGAACCGCTCGACGGTCGTCAGCCGCCAGTCGACGATGGCTTCGACGGCGTCGGCGCTCTCCGGGTCCGTCGGTTCGGTGTCCGTCGACGCGGCGTACCGATTCAGAGAGAGCAACGTCGCCGTCGGCTTCGAGACGCGTCCGGCGAGGAGTCCGCCGACGCGGAGCGCGAGGTCCGGAATCGACACCGCCCGGACCGGCCGGTCGAGGACGCGACCGAACGTCTCGGTCACGTCGTCCCACGACACGGCCTCGGGGCCGCCGAAGTGGAGGGTGGCACGGGTCGCGAGCGGGTGGTCGAGGCAGCGGACGAGGAAGGTGGCTACGTCGTCGACGGCGACGAACGCGTGGCGCGTGTCGACCGACCCCGGGACGAGCGCTATCCCGCGGCGCTCGACGAGGCTCCCGGTCAGCCCGCGGTAGAGTCGGAGCGCCCGGCTCGAGCGTCGGAGCGTCGGCGACTGGGCACCGCGGAGAGGAACGGAGCTACCGACCAACGCGAGCCACATCTCCATGAGCGGGGCCGTTCGGACGACGGTGTAGTTCAGGTCGCTCTCGCGGAGGCGACGCTCGGTGCGGCGCTTGTACCCGAGGTGTGCGAGCCGGTCGTCGAGCGGCGACGGCGGCAGGGAGACGAAGACGAACCGGTCGACGCCGGCGCGCTCGGCGGCGTCGACGAGGCTCCGGTAGCCGGCGTCGTCGACCCGAGCGAGGCTGTCACCGGGTCGGGGGAGGACGGCGGTCGCGGTGGCGACGACGGCGGAGACGCCGTCGAGGGCGCGCTCGACGCTGGTCGGGTCACGGAGGTCACCGTAGACCACCTCGACCCCGTCGAAGCGCGTGAGATGGTCGTAGCGGGAGTCGGGCCGGACGAACGCCCGGACCGGAAGGTCCTCCAGTGCGAGCTTCCGGACGACCGCCGACCCGAGTTGCCCGGTCGCACCGACGACGAGTATCATATCGGTGAGGGGTAGGAGAGGAGGGGTGATAGACGTAGCGCGGACGAACGAGCGGTGCCGAGATTTCGGTGGCGACGGTGGGTTCGGCGGTGGCGACGGGTTCGACGGCGGGTCGCCTCGGGCGGGGACGGACGACGGATGGGCACCGCGGGCGCGACAGCGACCGCAAACAGGACGTATTTACTGAGCCCCCTCGAACGCCCGGTAATGGAACTGGGTTCGCCGGAGTCGTTCGACCGGATGGGCACGCTCGGCGTCGAGGAGGAGTTCTACGTCGTCGACGAGCGCGGACGGCCGGCGAACGGCATCGACGACCTCGTCTACGGCGACGACGACCCGCCCGAACCGCTCGCGGGGCGACTCGACCACGAGCTGTTCAAGTTCACCATCGAGACGCAGACGCCGCTCATCGAGGCGCCGAGGGAGGCGTCCGCGTCGCTCCGGGCGGTCCGGGACGCGCTGGTCGAACACGCCGCGAACCACGGCTACCGTATCGCCGGCGCCGGACTCCACCCGGCGGCGAAGTGGCGCGAGCTGGACCACGCGGAGAAGCCGCGCTACCGCGCCCAACTCGACCGCATCCAGTACCCTCAGCACCGAAACACGACGGCGGGGCTGCACGTCCACGTCGGCGTCGACGACGCCGAGAAGGCGGTGTGGGTGTCGAACGCCCTGCGGTGGTACCTCCCGCCGCTGCTCGCGCTGTCGGCGAACTCGCCGTTCTGGGACGGACACGACACCGGGTTGGCGTCGGCCCGGGCGAAGGTTTTCGAGGGGCTCCCGAACACCGGGATGCCGACGCGCTTCGAGAGCTTCGAGGCGTTCGAGCGCTTCGAGCGTCGGATGGTCGAGACCGGCTCCATCAACGACCGCGGCGAACTCTGGTACGACGTGCGCCCCCACACCGGCCACGGCACCGTCGAGGTGCGGACGCCGGACGGCCAGTCCGACCCGGCCGTCGTCGACGCGTTCGTCGAGTACGTCCACGCGCTCGTCGTTGACCTCGCGGACCGCTACGAGGAGGAGACAGAGCCGACGGTGCCGCCCGTCGCCGGCGGCGACGGCGGGGAAGCCGGGACCGGCCTCCGGCGAGAGCTCCTCGACGAGAACAAGTGGCGGGCGATGCGGTACGGCCGCGAAGCCGAGTTCGTCGCGCGCTCGGGGGACGGGACCGTCTCGCTGACCGACGTGGTCGAGAGCGAGGCCGACCGCCTCGGCGTCGACGGGATTCGCGACCTGCTCGCCCGGGAGAGCGGGGCGAGCCGACAGCGCCGGATACGCGACGAGGAGGGTCCCGAGGCGCTGTATCGGTCACTCCTGCTGGACGGGTGAAGGCGGCCGGGTTGGCACCGGGTCAGGTGGGGTCGAGACCAGGCCGCCGCCGGGTCGAAGTCGGGTCGATACCGAATCGGTCCCTGGTCCGGAATCCGCCCGGAGTCGGAGAGGAGAGCGAACGGAGTCGTCTCCGAGTTCGAACAGGACAACGTTTTTACTGCAGTAGTTCTGACCTGCGGGCCGAAACACATGGCAGCGGAGGATTCGTCGGACGAATCAGGGGAGGGTACCGACCTCGAGAGGACCAGCGACGCGACCGGGATGGCCCGCGAGAAGTTCGAAGAGGGGGTCGACCGGACGGTCGAGGAGGTCGACCAGGGCATCGTCGACCTGCTGGCGTGGCTGCTCGACACCGAGACCCGCGCTCGAATCTACCTCTATCTCCGACTTCACCCCGACAGCACGAGCGACGAGATCGCCGAGGGGACCGGTCTCTACCCGAGCACGGTCCGGGAGGCGCTCGCCGAACTCCACGAGGAGGAGTTCGTCGGCCGGGACAAGCGCGAGAACGCCGGCGCCGGCAACAACCCGTACGAGTACGAGGCGGTCGACCCGGGCGAACTCGTCCGCGGCGCCGTCGGGGAGGTCCAGCGCCAGCTCAACACGGTGTTCGACCTCGACGCCCGACTGCGCGGCGAGGACGGCGGCGACGACCCGGTGACTATCTCCGTCGACGAGAGCGCCATCGAGTTCGGCGAAGTAGGCGGCGCAGGCGACTCCGAGGGCGAGACCGCCGAGACCGCCGAGGCCGACGACTGAAGCCGAGGCTCGCGCTCGGAGCCGCGTTGTTCTCCGGTAGGGTGCCCCGGAAGCCGCGGGATACGAACGGGAACGGGCACGCCGGCACGGCGAATCCCCTCATTTAAGTCGGGGGGCGCCGACGGCGACGGTATGGACGTGGCGCTGGGTGGGACGTTCGACCCCGTACACGACGGTCATCTCGCGCTGTTCGAGCGGGCGTTCGAACTCGGCGACGTGACCGTCGGCCTCACCTCCGACGAACTCGCCCCGGCGACCCGGCATGTCGACCGGTACGTCCGGCCGTTCGAGGAGCGAAAGCGCGACCTCGAGGCCGAACTCGAACCGCTCGCCGCCGAGCACGGTCGCGAGTTCAGCGTCCGAAAGCTGGAACAGCCGACCGGCATCGCGACCGAACCCCAGTTCGACGTGCTCATCGTCTCACCCGAGACCGTCGCCACCGGCGAACGTATCAACGAACTCCGCGAGGAGATGGGGCGCAACTCGCTCCGCATCGAGGTCGTCGACCACGTGCCCGCCGAGGACGGCGACCGCATCTCCTCGACGCGCATCGTTAAAGGCGAGATAGACCGCCACGGGAACCTCACGCCCGACCGGAACGGCCGGAACCCGATGCGAGAACGGTAGCGACACGCGGGCCGAAGTTACCGACCCCTCGCTTCACCACGTCGGCGGTCTGAACCCCGCGTCTTCGAGGATGGGTTTCCACTTCTGCTGGACGCTGAGCCGCGTGACGGACATGGCGTCGGCGACGGCCGACTGCGAGCGTTCGTCGCCGGCGATGAGCGCGCCGGCGTAGAGGCTCGCGGCGGCGACCGCGCGCTTCGAGCGCTCCGCCTCGGGGACGTTCGAGAGAAAGAGGTCCGCCGCCGTCGACCGCGCGTCGGAGGAGAGCGACAGCGCGTCGCCGGCGCGTTCGAGTTCCGTCAGCCACTCCTCGTGTTCGATTCGGTCGCCCGCCCGGTACATGACACCCCCTACCGACCCGACCTACTTGACCCCTTCCCCGGTGCACACCGGCCCGTGGTGAGGGTCGCTCGCGACTACCCGTCGAGCGGAGTGACCCGCATCGGAACGCCCTCCTTGGGCTTGCTCGTGATGCGGCCGCCGAGTTCGACCGCGCGCTTCGTCGCTTCGAGGTCGCACCGTTGCATCACGGTCGCGAGCACGGTCTTCGCCTCGGTGAGGGCGAGCGGCCGGCCCAGACAGCTCCGCCGGCCGGCGCCGAAGGGGACGAAGGCGAAGTTCTCGCGGTCGTCCTCGTCGCCGGCGTCCTCCTCGTCGTCCCAGCGCTCCGGGTGGAAGCCGAGCGGGTCCTCGTAGAACCGGCCGTCGCGATGAATCTGCAGGACGGAGAGGTGGACCTCCTCGCCCGCCGGGATGCGGTAGTCGCCCACCTCCACGTCGAGGCGGGTGCGCCGGGGGATGGTGTGAACCGGCGGGTAGAGCCGCATCGTCTCGTTGACGACGTGGTCGAGGTAGTCGAGTTCGCCGAGGGTGTCGGCCGTCGGCGGCTCGTCGCCGAGGACCGCGTCGAGTTCCTCGTGGAGTCGTCGGCGGACCGCCGGGTGGGTCGCGAGGAGGTACCACGCGAACGTCATCACCGTCGCCGTCGTCTCGTGGCCGGCGAAAATCATCGTCACCATCTGGTCGTATATCTGCTCGTCCGACAGTTCGACCGGCGCGTCCCCCTCGGACGCCCGGAGGAGCGTCGACAGCAGGTCGTCGCCGTCGACGCCCTCCTCCCGACGCTCGTCGATGAGGCGTTCCCCCTCCTCGCGCAGCGTGGCGCGAGCGTCGCGGAACTTCCGTCGGGCCGGAGTGGGCACCCACGACGGGAGCGTCCACGAGATGGGCTCGAACCAGTACCCCAGGCGGTTCGCGGCCTCCCGGAGGTGGTCGTCCTCCCCGACGCCGAGGTCCCGACCGAGGACGACGGCGAACAGGATTTCGAGGGCGAGGCCGTTCATCTGGGCCTCTACGTCGATTACGTCGCCCGCCTCCCACGTGTCGAGGCGGCGTTCGACGCGCTCGCGGATGACGTCGGTGTGTTCGCGGATGCGTTCAGCCTGAAACATCGGCTGGAGCATCCGGTTGTGGTCGGCCCACCGTGCGTCGTCGATGGCGAGCAGTCCGTCGCCGAACGCCCGCGCGAAGTCCTGCGTCTTCGCGAACGCCTCCGGTTCGTCGACGAGCACCTGCCGGACGTGGTCGGGGTGGGTGAGCACGTAGAGGTCCGGCCGGCCGAACAGGTCGATGTTGAACACGTCGCCGTGGTCGTCTTTGGCCTTGTCGATGAACTCGAACGGCGACTGGGCGAACTGGTAGGTGTTGCCGACGACCGGATGGGGCGCTGGCGTCGGGGGTCGGCTGGTCATGCGTCGGGAGTCGGCGGGACGTGGTAAGAGTCTGCGGGCATGCGGATTCGTTGGAGTCGGGTGTGATTCGCTGGGTACTGTCGTGTCGGTAGTGACCTTCGGAAGCCCCGCCCACAGTTGGAAGTCGGGTTTTGTCGTCCGCTCGGAAGCCGGGTTCGACGGAGAGCGATAGGTTCTTTGGCGCGTTGGCGGTACTCCGGGATGCGCACGGGTAGCCAAGCCAGGAAACGGCGCAGCGCTTAGGACGCTGTCTCGTAGGAGTCCGCCGGTTCAAATCCGGTCCCGTGCATTTCTCTGCAAACGATAGTGAGCAGAGAAATCACTACGTCCGGATTCGAACCAGGGAGTGAAGTGAGCGTCAGCGAACGGAGCGACTGAGGTTCAAATCCGGTCCCAGGACCCCGAAAATCGGTTAATTCTCCCCACCGTGCCTCTCGTACACCGCCTCCGCCACCGTATCTCGGTGTCCCTCGTTCGGCCCGCCGGCGACCGTCAACAACCGCGCATCGCGCAGGTATCGCTCCACGTCGCGCTCGGTCGTGTAGCCGATTCCGCCGTGGAGCTGCATCGCCTCGTTCGCGTTGTCGACGGCGGCCTGCGTCGCGTTCACCTTCGCCATCGAGAACGCCCGCGTCGTGTCGACGCCGCGGTCGGCCAGGTCGGCCGCGCGGAGAGTGAGCAGGCGGGCGGCGTCGACGCGTTCGGCCATCTCCGCGACGCGCCAGCGCACGCCCTGGAAGTCGCCGATGTGCCGGTCGTACTGTTCGCGCTGGCTCGTGTAGGCGACGGTATCTTCGAGCGCGGCGCGAGCGATACCGACGCCGCGGGCGGGGACGTTGATGCCGGTGTCGAGCCGCCCGCGCTCGGCCATCGCCCGTCCAACCTCGCCGACGCGGCGGTCGTCGCCGACGCGCACGCCGTCGAGGGTCACCTTCGGCGACTTCACGCTCCGGGCACCGAGGGTGTCCCAGACGGTGTCGACCTCGAAGGCCTCGGTCGGGACGAGAAAGGCGGTGACGCGCTGCCGGCCGTTCGCATCGGACCCGGTCCGCGCGTAGGTGAGCACGAGGTCGGCGTCGGCGAAGTTCGTCACCCAGCGCTTGTGGCCGTCGAGAATCCACTCGTCGCCGTCGTCGTCGCTGCCACCTTCACGTCTCGCCGTCGTCTCCAGTCGAGACTTGTCGCTTCCGGCGTTCTCCTCGCTGAGGCCGAGCGCGCCGACGGTGTCGTAGGCCGCCATCTCGGGGAGCAGCGACTCGCGCTGGTCGTCGGTGCCGAAACGCTCGATAGCCTCCGCGACGCCGAGGTGGAGCCCGAGGGCGCTAGCGACGGCCATGAGAGAGGCCGGCAACTCCTCGACGACGAGCGCCAACTCGACCATCCCCTCGCCGCGCCCACCGTACGCCTCGGGAGTCGTGAGACCGGTCAGTCGTCTGTCGCCGAGTTCGGCGAGAATCTCACCGGGATACGACCCGTCACGGTCGAGGTCGCGAGCGACCGGGTCGACGACCTCCCGGGCGAACGTCCGGGCGTCGTCTCGGAGGGCCGCCTGCTCGGGCGTCGGCTCGAAACGCATGAGTCGACCTCACACTCACCACGGATAGTGGTTCGCACGGGTCGGGAGAGTCGAACGGGCTAGTTTAAACCGAACGAGCCGGACGGCCCCGGCGAGACTACCGACGGCCGACACGCAAACCACCATCATAAAAGTTCATTGGACATCGGCCTAAGAAACCAGCACCATGCAACAGAAAACCTGCGTCGTCACCGGGTCGTCGCGCGGAATCGGACGAGGAATCGCCGAGCGGTTCGGCAGGGAGGGCTGTAACGTCGTCGTCAACTACCGGGGCTCCGCGGGCGAGGCGGAGGAGGCCGTCGAGGCAATCGAGGAGGCGGGCGGCTCCGCCATCGCGGTGCAGGCCGACGTGACCGACCTGGAGGGGGTCGAGCGGATGCGCGAGGAGGTCCACGAGACGTTCGGGACGGTGGACGTACTGGTGAACAACGCCGGCATCAACCAGGACGTGCTGTTCAGCGAGATGTCTCACGAGGAGTGGGACGTGGTGCTCGACGTCCACCTCGACGGCGCGTTTCACTGCACCCAGACGTTCTACGACGACCTCGCGGCCGCCGACGGGGGACGACTCATCAACATCTCGAGTATCGTCGGGAAGGGCGGGAACTTCGGCCAGGCCAACTACGCGACCGCGAAGGCGGGGATGTTCGGATTCACCCGGACGCTCGCGCTCGAACTCGCCCGTGAGGGCGCCACCGCCAACTGCGTCGCCCCGGGGTTCATCGCGACGCAGATGGTCGAGGAACTCCCCGACCGCATCAAGGACCGCATCAAGTCCGACACTCCCCTGCGACGCCTCGGCACCGTCGAGGAGGTCGCGGAGGTCGTCGCTTTCCTCGCGAGCGACCACTCCTCGTTCATCACGGGCGAGGTCATCGACGTCAACGGCGGGAAGGACCTCTAAGGGGTCGAGCAGCGCGTCCCGGGGCGTCGTCGAGGGGTGACCGTCGCGTTCCCCGGCAATCGGCGCCGAAACTCCCCGACGGGCGTATGACACACCCCGTACCTTTTTCTCCCTCTCACGAGTTTCCAGTTTCAATGGCGACGCTCAGCGAACTCGTCGGCGACCTCGTCGACGGCGTCGACGGCGTGCTCCTCTTCTCCCCCAGCGGGTCCTTCTACGAGCGGTTCGAAGGGTGGGAGGAGGACGCGGACCTCGTCGTCGTCGCGCCGGAGAACGCGGTCGACGCGGAGACGTACGTCGACCTCCCCCTCGAGTTCGACAACATCCGGGACCGAATCAGGTTCGGCATCGAAGGTGCGATGGAGCGCGGTCTCTTCGGCGACGGCGACGTCGTCGCCTGTGCCGTGCCGACGTTCGGCGGTGACATCGACTCCATCGTCCGCGTCCGGGTGGGCGAGGAGATGCGCTCGGGTATCTACGACCTCTTTACCAACTCCCGAGCGGAGCCGAGCGTCGTCCGCGACGTGTTCGACGTGGCCATCGAACTCGGAAAGAAGGGCCAGAAGGGGAAACCCGTCGGCGCGCTGTTCATCGTCGGCGACGCCGGCAAGGTGATGAACAAGTCCCGGCCCCTCTCGTACAACCCCTTCGAGAAGTCCCACGTCCACGTCGGCGACCCCATCGTGAACGTGATGCTGAAGGAGTTCTCGCGGCTCGACGGCGCGTTCGTCATCAGCGACTCGGGGAAGATCGTCTCCGCCTACCGCTACCTCGAACCGTCCGCCGAGGGTGTCGACATCCCGAAGGGGCTCGGCGCGCGCCACATGGCCGGCGGCGCCATCACCCGCGACACCAACGCCATCTCCATCGTACTCTCCGAGTCCGACGGGCTGGTTCGAGCGTTCAAGGGTGGAAAACTGCTGTTGGAGATCGACCCGGAGGAGTACTGACCGTGCTGCAGTTCGGTGGGGGCGTCCTCGGGGACGTCCCGCCGCGCTACTGGCTCGCTGCCGCCGTCTTCCTGCTCGGGGCGATGCTCGCCTACCTCGTCGGTCTGGTGAACCGCCGGCTCCTGCGCCGGGCGGGCGTTCCGTCGACCATCGAGGGAACCGCCTTCGAGCGGATGGCCCGCGAGTTGGGCACCTCGACGGTCGCCATCGTCGCTCAACTGTCGGCGTACTTCGTGCTCGCCATCGCCATCGTCGTCGCGCTCACCGTGGCGCGAATCGAGTACACCGCCATCTTCTGGAGCGACCTCGTCCAGTTCGTTCCCAAACTCTTTATCGCCGTCCTCATCCTCATCGTGGGGGTCGTCGTCGGCGACAAGGTCGAACTCGTCGTCCAGGAGCGCCTCAGCGAGGTGAAGCTCCCGGACGTGAACGTCATCCCGCTGCTCGCGAAGTACACCGTCTTCTACATCGCGACGCTCATCGCGCTGTCGCAGGTCGGTCTGGACGTCCTCGCACTCGTCGCGCTGCTGTGTGTCTACGGCCTCGCGCTCATCGCCTTCTCGGTCGTCGCCTTTTGGGACATGCTCCGCTCGGCCGCCGCCGGGG
The DNA here is from genome assembly GCF_026586625.1 of Halobium salinum. GTDB lineage: Archaea > Halobacteriota > Halobacteria > Halobacteriales > Haloferacaceae > Halobium > Halobium salinum. The sequence goes on from NZ_JAODIW010000004.1 coordinate 139,903, forward strand.
TGTACCTCCTCCTCAACGAACCCTACGGCATCGGCGACGAGGTCCGACTCGGCGAGAAGCGCGGCATCGTCCAGGAGGTCGACCTGTTCGTCACCCACGTCGAGAGCGACGAGGAGGAGTACATCGTTCCCAACAGCCGGGTGTTCAAGGACGGCATCGTTCGGGTGCGCTAAGTCGCGGCATCAGCCCCCGTTCCTCTCCCCGTCGCCTTTCCCGTGCCCTTCCTCGTCGCGTTCCGACCGCCGTTCCTCGTACACCCGTTTCGCCCGGTCGAGGTCCGGGTCCGCCGTCACCCGCGACCAGGCGTACCAGACGACGAGCAGTCCGACGAGCGTCGTGAACAGCGAGACCGGGTCCTCGAGCAGGTCGGCGAGGCGGGAGGCGAGCGTCGCGACGCCGGTCGGCGGAGTCACGGTCACGAGTTGGAACGGAGTTCGGTTGTAGCTGGCGGCGACCGACGCTACCGGAGAGCCTCTCCGAGTCGACGCCGAACGGTTCCGGACACGGCGAGTGCCGCGACCGGAAGCGTCACGAGCAGGAACGCCGTCAGGTACAGAACCTGCGTGAGCGGGTCCGGCGGCGACAGCGTCGCGCCGAGGACCATCGCGCCGACGGACGCGAGCGCGAAGGCGAGCGTCCCCCGTTCGCGGCGTGTCGGCGGATACTCGCGCGGGCCGGCGCGCGGACGGACGAGGAGGAGGTAGACGAGCGTCATCGGCCCGAAGAGCGCGACGACGGCCCAGGCGACCGCGCTACGGCTCGACCGGCCGTGTGCCCGTGCGTCGAGATACACCCAACCGACGAACGAAGCGACGCCGAGGGCGAGACAGCCGACACCGAGGGCGACCAAGACGGGCAACAGGAGGGGTTGGAGCGGGACCACGTCGGACACCGTCGCCGTACGGCGAGAAAAGGGTTCTCCGATTCAGTCGTCGGTCACGTCTTCCGCGTCGGAGTCGGTCTCCGAGACGACCTCCGCGGGCACACCCGCGACCGTCGCCCCCGGGGGCACGTCGTGGGCGACGAGGGAGTTGGCGGCGACCTGTGCGTCGGCGCCGACGTGGACGCCCGGTAGAACGATGGCGCCGGCCCCTATCATCGCTCGGTCGCCGAGGACGACCTCGCCGGTTCGGTACTCCTCCTGCAGGAACTCGTGACAGAGGAGGGTAGCGTCGTAACCGACGATGACGTCGTCGCCGAGCGTGATGTAGTTCGGCCAGAACACGTCCGGTGTCGCCTCGAGCCCCCACGAGACACCCTCCCCGACGTCGACGCCGATAGCCGAGAGGAGGCGTCGCTTCAGGCGGAGGCTCGGCGAGACCCGTACGAGCCAGATGAGTGCATAGTTGAAGGCGACGACCAGCGGGGAGCGGTGGCTGGGCCAGTCGTGCAGGGAGTTCCGCGGCCCCGGCGTCGGGTGGCGGGTGGTGCGGTCGTACCGGGCGGGGGTGTCGTCGGGGGCGCTCTCGTCGGCGGTGGTCTCCTCGGAGGCGTCCTCACCGGGGGTGTCCTCGCTCACGACGGGAGTTGGTCCGGCGGGGCCTTGAAGGGGCGCGGTCCTTCGGAGGTGCCGTCGGGTTCGACGGAGCGAGAGCCGGCTCCTCGGTCGTCGCGGAGCATACGGAAGCCCCCGTCGAGACGGCGTCCCCTTCGGGAGCCCCACCCTGCCGGTCGATGGGCCGGTCGTCGCCGCGTGTCCGACGCGCGAGTCGCTACCGAGTGGCGTCCCTATCGACGACTCAGCCCCGAAGCTCCTCGACGTGGTCGATTCGGGACTGCACGAGGTCGGCCTTCCCGATGTCGTGGCGGATGCGGAGGCCGTCGCCCGCCGCGGAGAGCGCCTCCTCCGCGACCGCCTCGGCCGTTTCGATGTCGTCGGCGAAGCCCACGACGGCGAACGACCGCGAGGTGGTGGTGTAGAGGCCGTCCTCGCGCTCGTCGACGGAGGCGTAGAAGAGGAGCGCGTCGGCGTCCCCTTTCCCGGCGGCCGCGGCGTCGACCGAGGCCTCGTCGACCTCGATTCGGGCGCCGGCGTCGGGGTCGGTCGGGTAGCCCGCCGGGACGGCGTACTTACACACCGTCGCCCGAGGCGCGAAGGAGAGCTCCGGGAGCGGGTCGTCGTCGCGGGCGGCGGCGAGCACGTCGACGAACGGCGTCTCCAGCACGGGGAGCGTGTTCATCGCCTCGGGGTCGCCGAAGCGGGCGTTGAACTCGACGACCTTCACGCCCGCCGCCGTGAGCATGAACTGGCCGTAGAGCACGCCGGTGTACTCGGGGAGGGCGTCGACGGTGGCTTCGAGAATCGAGACGGCGTCGGCGTAGTCGTCGGCGGTCATGAACGGGAGTTCGAGCGTCGCGTCGCTGTAGCTCCCCATCCCGCCGGTGTTCGGACCCTCGTCGCCCTCGTAGGCGCGCTTGTGGTCCTGCACGGCGGGGGTCGGTCGGACCTCCCCGTTGGCGACGAACGCCTGCACGGTGAACTCCTCGCCGACGAGGCGCTCTTCGAGGACGACCCGGTCGTGGCCGCCCTCCCGGATGTACGCCTTCGCCTCTTCGGCGTCGACCTGGTCGCCCATCACCTTCACGCCCTTGCCGCCGGTGAGGCCGGCGGGCTTGACGACGAGGTCGCCGTCGTAGGCGTCGACGTACTGGCAGGCGGCGTCCCGGTCCTCGAAGACGGCGAAGTCGGGACAGCCCGGAATCGACTCCTCCTGCATGAACCGGCGCTGGTAGGCCTTGTCCGTCTCGATGCGGGCGGCCTCGGCGGTCGGGCCGAAGGTGTAGACTCCGACCTCGGCGAGCGCGTCCGCGACGCCCGCGGCGAGAGCCGCCTCGGGGCCCACGACGGCGAGGGTCGCGTCGACCGACTCGGCGTAGGCGACGACCGCCTCCGTGTCGGTCTCCTCGACGGACTTGAACCCGTCGGCGAGGGCGACGATGCCGGGGTTGCGGTTGCTCGCGCAGGCGTACAGGTCACAGTCGTCGGCCAGCGACCGGGCGACCGCGTGTTCGCGGCCGCCGCCGCCGACGAGGAGTACCGTCTCGCTCATAGTCGGTAGCGATACGCACAGGAGTGTAAGCGTTACCTTCGAGCGGGAGGAAAATGCGCACGAATGTGTGGTACGACGGCGGTACTCGACCGTCCCCGCCGAGACTCGGGGCGGTCCGTCGGGGACCGGCGCGCCGGTCGAGCGGGACTCGCCGCGTCCCGGCACCGGTCGGCCCTCACGGCTGTCCGAGCGGCACCCCCGGAGACCGTTCGGAACGCGAATACGACCCTTTAGGTGGAGGCGGTCGTAAGCGACCTATGAGCGATTCTGCGGACCGGAACCGACTCGGTGCGGAGGAGAGTCCGTACCTCCGCCAACACGCGGACAATCCGGTCCACTGGCAGCCGTGGGACGACATCGCGCTCGACGCCGCCCGCGAGCGCGACGTCCCCATCTTCCTCTCGGTGGGCTACTCGGCGTGTCACTGGTGTCACGTCATGGAGGAGGAGAGCTTCACCGACGAGGCGGTGGCGGCGGTTCTCAACGACGGGTTCGTCCCGGTGAAGGTCGACCGGGAGGAGCGCCCGGACGTCGACCGCGTCTACCAAACGGTCTGCCAGCTCGTCTCCGGCGGGGGTGGCTGGCCCCTCTCGGTGTGGCTCACGCCGGACGGGCGCCCGTTCTACGTCGGCACGTACTTCCCGCCCGAGGAGCGACGCGGGATGCCCGGCTTTCGCGACGTGCTGGAACGGCTCCGTCACTCCTGGGAGGCGGACCGCGAGGAGATCGAGAACCGCGCCGACCAGTGGACCGCGGCCATCCAGGACGAGTTGGAGTCGACGCCGGAACCCGCCGACGAGGCGCCCGACGAGACGATTCTCGGGAGCGCGGCCGGTGCGGCCCTCCGGAGCGCCGACCGCGAGAACGGCGGGTTCGGGACGAGCGGTCCGAAGTTCCCCCAGCCGGGGCGGGTCGACCTCCTGTTGCGGAGTTACATCCGGAGCGGACGCGGCGAGGCGCTCGACGTGGCCGTCGACGCGCTCGACGCGATGGCGGACGGCGGGCTGTACGACCACGTCGGCGGCGGGTTCCACCGGTACACGACGGACCCCGAGTGGACCGTCCCCCACTTCGAGAAGATGCTGTACGACAACGCCGAACTCCCGAAGGCGTACCTCGCCGGTTACCAGGTGACCGGCAAGTGTCGGTACGCCCGCATCGCCCAGGAGACGTTCGCGTTCGTCGAGCGCGAACTCAGACACCCCGACGGGGGGTTCTACAGCACGCTCGACGCCCAGAGCGAGGGTGAGGAGGGGGCGTTCTACGTCTGGACCCGCGAGCAGGTCCACGGCATCCTCGACGACGTCGACGCCGAACTCTTCTGTGACTACTACGGTATCACGTCGGGCGGCAACTTCGAGGGCGGGCGGACCGTGCTGTCGGCGGCGAGGGGCGTCGTCGACCTCGCCGAGGAGTACGGGATGGCGGAGTCCGACGTGCGCGAACGCCTGCTCGAAGCCCGCGTGACGGCGTTCGAGGCCCGCGAGGAACGTCCACGCCCGGCTCGCGACGAGAAGGTGCTCGCCGGCTGGAACGGGCTGATGATATCGGCGTACGCCCTCGGTGCCCGGGCGCTCGACCCGGTGCTCGCCGAGACGGCCGAGACCGCCCTCGAGTTCGTCCGCGAGCGGCTGTGGACGGCCGAGGCGGACGGGAGCGACGGCCCCGGACGGCTGGCCCGCCGGTTCAAGGAGGGGGACGTAAAGGGCGACGGCTACCTCGACGACTACGCCTTCCTCGGGCGCGGAGCGTTCGACCTGTACCAAGCGACCGGCGACGTGACGCACCTCGCGTTCGCACTCGACCTCGCCCGGACCGTCGTCGCCGAGTTCTGGGACGAGGAGGCCGGGACGCTGTACTTCACCCCGTCGAGTGGGGAGGGGTTGGTTACCCGACCACAGGAGCTTCAGGACCAGTCCACGCCGTCGAGTCTCGGCGTCGCCGTCGGCCTCTTGCTCGACCTCGCGCACTTCGACCCGAGCGCCGGCTTCGAGGACGTGGTCGACCGAACCCTGAAGACACACGCGAACCGAATCCGCGGGAGCCCGCTCGAACACGTCTCGCTGGCTCTCGCGGCCGACAAGTACGACCGCGGCCCGCTCGAGTTGACCCTCGCGACGGACACGGTCCCGGACGACTGGCGGGACGCCCTCTCCGCACGATACCTCCCGGACGCCGTCGTCTCCCCGCGCCCCGCGACCGAGGCGGGGCTGGCGGAGTGGTTGGACACCCTCGGCCTGGAGGAGGCGCCGCCGATCTGGAAGGGTCGAGAGGCCGTCGACGGCGAGCCGACCGCCTACGCGTGCCGGTCGTTCACCTGCTCGCCGCCCGAGACGGACATCCGAGCCGCCCTCGACTGGGCCGCCGAGCGCTGATTCGAAGCGGCGAGGCGCACACAGCGGACGGTGGAGACGGGAGCAGAGCAACGGTCGGGAGTTAGGGGCCGGAGGAGTCGGTGGACGGACTGTCGAGTGTCGACTCCCGGACGCCGACCACGCGGCCGTCTGTCGGCCGAGCACATTCACTATCTACGAAATATTTATATTAGATAGGTCACGCCGGTGCGAGATCGTTATACGTTCCTAATCGGTCGCCTCGAAAAGGACAGAACCGGAATAGTTGGCGTTTCACGGCTCCTGTCGCTCGGTTTTCGGCGAAGCACTTCCGCGACAGGTTTATATCCTTTTCGACCTTACTATGGGTAAGGACGCGCCGCGCCGGATTACGCCTTTCTGTCTCTCTATCCCCGGAGAGGTCCGTCCGCCCCACCATGAGCGACACCACCATCAGAACCTACACCGACGCCAGCGAACGGGAGGAGGAACGACCGGAGAACGAGGTGAGCGAGGCCGTCCGCACCTGCCCCGAGTGCGAGGGCCAGCTCGTCGCCGACGACGAGCACGGCGAGACCGTCTGTGCCGACTGCGGGCTCGTCGTCGAGGACGCCGCCGTCGACCGTGGCCCGGAGTGGCGTGCGTTCGACAGCTCCGAGCGGGACGCGAAGTCCCGCGTCGGCGCCCCGACGACGAAGATGATGCACGACAAGGGGCTGTCGACGAACATCGGTTGGCAGGACAAGGACGCCTACGGGCGCACCCTGTCGGCGAAGCAGCGCCGCCAGATGCAGCGCCTGCGCACGTGGAACGAGCGCTTCCGCACCCGCGACTCCAAGGAGCGCAACCTGAAGCAGGCCCTCGGCGAAATCGACCGCATGGCCTCCGCGCTCGGCCTCCCCCAGCAGGTCCGCGAGACCGCCTCGGTCATCTACCGCCGGGCGCTGTCCGAGGACCTCCTGCCGGGTCGCTCCATCGAGGGCGTCGCCACGGCGTCGCTGTACGCCGCGGCCCGACAGGCCGGCACGCCGCGCAGCCTCGACGAGATAGCCGCGGTCTGTCGGGTCGACAAGATGGAGCTCACCCGGACGTACCGCTACATCGTTCGCGAGCTCAAACTCGAGATTCAGCCCGCGGACCCCGAGCAGTACGTCCCGCGGTTCGCCTCGGACCTCGGCCTCTCCGACGAAGCGGAGCGCCGCGCCCGCCAACTGCTGAAGAACGCCAAGGAGACCGGCATCCACTCCGGGAAGTCCCCGGTCGGACTCGCCGCCGCCGCCGTCTACGCCGCCTCGCTGCTCACCAACGAGAAGGTGACCCAGAACGAGGTGAGCGAGGTGGCGAACATCTCCGAGGTCACCATCCGCAACCGGTACAAGGAGCTCCTCGAAGCCGAGGACGTCGGCCTGTTCGTCGAGTAGACGGACGAGCTGGGGTCGCCGCCCGTGCTGAGGGGAGGTGACAGTCGTTCCCACGGCGGGAAGTTTTATTGACCGTGCTGGCTCACGTTCGGGTATGGTCGAAGCGTTCGTCCGGCTGTTGTGCCCCGAGTGCGGCAAAGAGTGGGAATCGAATCCGACCGAGTTGCCGGAGACGCGCGTGAACTTCAGTTGTCCCAACTGTCACGCCACCCGACGGCTGACCGAGTTCATGCGGACCGAACGCGACCTCGAGATAGTCCGCCAGTTCGAGTAGTCCGGACGGGACGACCCGGTGTCGACGAGCAGTGAACGGGCCGACTGTCCCGCCGCATCCTCCCGGTGAAAACGCCGAATTTCTGCACCCCAATGTCACTTTGTGGGTCTGCCCGCCGACCCCCTGATCGACGACAGTCAGCGGTGTGTCGACCCGCCAGCCCTCGAGCACGTTACTCCTTTCTGACCAGTCGACGGGGCCGAATACTGCGGAATTCGCAGTTGTGTCAAACAGCCCGGAGGAGTGTGGTAACGGTAGTCAGGATAGTTCTATAACCCTCCAGCGGCAAGCGGGTAGTGCCTATGAAGAAGCAGGAGCTCATTCACATTCACGGCCTGCTTGCTCAAGTACAGAACCAGTGCGAAGAGTGGGAGGATGATACGTTCGCGATGGAGGAGTACGAGGATCTCGGAGTCCGACCGACATCCATCCACAAATCGAAGACCGACCACAAAGCAGCTGTTTTCAAACTCGCAAAGGGAGTCACGAAGGGCATCGACGCCGAAGAGTCCGAGCCGCTCGCAGCGAAGGCCGACTGAGTCGCCGCCTTACTCCTCGAAGCTAACCCGACACCGAACCGGCGAGCTACTGCGACCGGTCGTCCTCGACCATCTCCTCGAACTCGGGCAGCAGGTCGTCCTCCTCGTCGTCGCCGGCCGTCTCGTCCCCGTCGGTCTCCTCGTCGCCGTGTGTCGTCGCCTCGTCCCCGTCCGACTCCCCGCTCCCCTCCGTCGTCGCCTCCTCGTCGTCGTCTACGACTTCCGTGACGTCGAGGACCTTCAGGGGGATGTTGGTGAGTCGCTGGCCGATCTCCTTCCGAGCGATACGCCGGGCGTGTTCCTCACGCTCGACGTTGAACACGGTCATCTCCAGTTCGAGGGCGACCAGCGCCTCGTCGGCCGCGATGAACGCCGGAGGGAGCTCCTCTCCGGACTCCGTCTTCCGGTGTCCCATGTTGATTTCGACGTAGTTGAGGTCGGGGTTGAGCATCTCCCCCGTCTTCGAAATCGCGATTCGGACCGCTTCGTCGACAGTCTCGACGTCGTATACGGGAACCGCGGCCTCAACGACGACTCTACAGTCCATACCGTTGGTATGTTGGCCCGCATCAATGAAGCTTCGGCCCGAGAAGGCTCAGTCCACCCGAAAAGACAGTTTTCAGCGTTGATACGGCAGTCGGGCGACGCCGGGGTTGGCGACGGCCGGAACCCATTCACGGCCGGCGACCCACCGACCACCGATGGGTGACGACACCGACGGCGGGAGCTACACCCTCCTGTTCGAGCTCGCAGAGGCAGCTCGAATCGGAGTCGGTGCGCTCGGGAGTCACGCCTTCGACGCGGGCTGGTACGCGTACACCGGAAGCGCACTGGGTACCGGTGGGTTCGCGCGCATCGACCGCCACGAACGGGTCGCCGCTGGCGACCACGACGTCCGCCACTGGCACGTCGACTACCTCGGCGGACACCCCGCGGCGACGCTCCGCGGGGTCGAGACGGCCGTCGGTCGCGACGTGGAGTGTGCGGTGGCCCGACGGCTCGGAGACGGGCCTGTGTCGGGGTTCGGTGCCTCCGACTGTGCGTGTGAAAGCCACCTCGCCTACCGACCTTCGGAGGCGAGACTCCGCGACGCGGTATCGGACGCGTACGCTCGGGTCGGCGAAGAGTGAGGGGCGAAGCCCCCGGGCGACCGTCCGGGCAAGGCGGCCGCCCAACAGTGGAGAGGACCTCTCGATGGCGGCGCGACGGTCCGGGCAAGGCCGAGGCGCCGCCGAGGTTGCCGGCGTCAGAAGCACCCCGGCAACGGTACGTTCGCTCCGTGACGACATTACTTCACTCGTCGGAATCGTCGTCACCGTTCGACTATCGTATAAATTACTTTTCCTCTATTCAAGTAGTGGGGCGGCAGCCGAACGCTTATATTCAGTCCTCGTTCGCTACAATAGGATGACGGATTCCGACCCCGACGAGATCATGGCCGCCGTCGCACGCCGCGGCGACGTACTGGAGGTCGTCGGGGGCGACGGGACCCGCAAGCGCGACCTCGTGGCGTCGCTCGATATCTCGCGTTCGACGGTCGACCGAGCGGTCCGCGAACTCGAGGGGACGGGACTCGTCGAACGGACGACCGACGGCTACCGGCGGACGCTGGCGGGCGAACTCGCCTTGCGGGAGTACCGCCGGTTCGCCGACCACGTCGCCGGCGTCCTCGAGTGTCGACCGCTGCTCGCGGAGCTCCCGCCGGACACACCGTTCGACGGCGCGCTGGTCGACGGATGCGAGGTCGTCCGTCCGACACGACACTCGCCCAACCGCCCCGTCACCCGGCTCACCGACCTGGTCCGGCGGGCACGTGACGTCCGGGCGTTCGGACCGGCTGTGTTTCCCCAACAGGTGGACGCGTACCACGAGTCGATTGTCGACCGCGGGATGGAAGCGGAGATACTCCTCGCCGAGGCCGTGGTGGAACGACTCGTCTCCTCGTACAGTCGGGCGCTCTCGGAGGCCCTCGACACCGGCAAACTGGCCGTTCGCGTCGCCGACGGACCGCTTCCGTACAGTCTCACCGTCGCCGAGACGGCTGACGGGCCGGCGGTCGGACTGCTAGTGTATGCCGACGGCGGGAGCGTCAGCGGCTACCTCGGAAACGACGGCCCGGAGGCCGTGCGGTGGGCCGAACGGGAGTTCGAACGACGCTGGGATCGGGGGCGGCCGCTCTCGGGCATCGGTGAGAGCTGACCGCACAGAGAGCCGACCCCACAGAAGCCGACCTCGGAGAAGCGATAGCTCTTACCTACGCCCCGCCGTCGAACGGGCCATGCTCCCTGCCGTCCCGTACATCGACTGGATCGCCGGGAAGCCCGCCGCCGCGACGCACGACCTGGGGTCGAGTGACCTCCGCCCGACGACGGCCGAGACGGGCGTCGCCCCCGAGCGACTCGTCGACCGACCGGATCCACCAGCGGGGACCAGCCTCGCCGAGCAGGTCGCAGAGCTGTACGGCGTCAGCCCGGAGTGCGTCCTCGTGACCGCCGGAGCGACCCACGCCAACTTCCTCGCGGCCGCCGCGGCGCTGAACGGAGACGACGACCACGTGCTCGTCGAGAAGCCGGGGTACCAGCCGCTGGTCGCGACACCTGCCGCACTCGGGGCGACGGTCGACCGGTTCCTCCGTCCCCCCGACGCCGACCACGCGGTCGACCCCGACCGAGTCGAGGGTGCCGTCGTCGACCGGACGGCACTCGTGACCGTGACGAACCGTCACAACCCGAGCGGCCGACGGAGCAGTCTCGAATCGCTCGAAGCCGCCGCTTCGGCCGCGGCCGCGGTCGACGCACCGCTGCTCGTCGACGAGGTGTACGCCCCGTTCGGTGCGGAGTCGCTCGACGGCCCCTTCGGCGGGCGGAGCGCCGCGGCGCTCTCGAACACCGTCGTCACCGGGTCGCTCACGAAGTTCCTCGGGTTCGGCGGCGTGCGTGTCGGATGGCTCGTCGGGCCGCCGTCGTTCGTCGACGACGCACGGGGCGCGATGACGCACGTCCCGGCGGTCTCCGAGCCGAGCGTGGCGCTCGCGGCCCGGGCCGTCGATGGACGGGAGGGGCTCTGTGCCGACGCCCGCGAACGCCTCCGGCGGAACCACCGGTTGCTCGCCGAGTTCGCCTCCGGTCGCGAGGACCTCTCCGGGCGCGTCCACGACGGCTGTAGCTACGCCTTCCTGAGCCACGAGTCGGCCGACGGCGACGCGGTCGTGGAGGCGGCGTGGGACGCGGGAATCCTCGTCGTCCCCGGCCGGTTCTTCGACACGGCCGACGCGTTCAGAGTCTCGGTGGGCCAGTCCGCCGACGAGACGGCCGCCGCGCTCGACGCGTTCGGCGTGGTGTTGGACGAACTGTAGGTCGGGAGCCGGGGGTACTCGGGGACGGGACTTCCCGGGGCTCGGTGGCGAACAGCCGACGGTCGGGTCGTCGGACGCACGGCGGGTCGTCGGGCTCCCGCGGACCGCCGCGCGGCGGAGGGTCAGGTCACGGCGGGCGTGGCCGCGTCCTGCTATTTGAACCCGAGGTCGACGACGCCGTTCAGTCGACGAGCGTCGCCGCGACCTTCTCGACCGGATGCGGCGGCTGGTCGCTCTCGGCGTCGCGGTCGCCGAGCTGGGTCCGGCAGGAGGCGCCGGGAGCGACGGTCTCCTCGCCGTCGCTCTCGTCGACCTGGTCGAAGAGTATCGAGCCGATGGCCGTGCTCATCGAGTGATGCTCGGCCTCGTAGCCGAAGGAGCCGGCCATCCCACAGCACGTCGAGTCGAGCGGGTCGACCTCGTAGCCGACGCGACGGAGGACGCCCACCGCGTGGTGGTCCTTCGCGGTCGCCTTCTGGTGGCAGTGGCCGTGGTAGGTCAGCGAGCCACGGTCGTCGGAGACGGCGGCCGGGAGTCGTTCGTCGAGCCGGTGGACGTCGAGGTACTCCAAGATGCCGTAGGTCGCGTCGGCGACGGTCTCGGCGTCGGAGCCGGAGAGCAGGTCGAGGTAGTCCGACTGGAACATCACCGCGTCGGAGGGCTCGACGACGACCACGTCCCACCCCTCCTCGACGCGCGGTGCCAGCGCCTCGACGTTCTGCCGGGCCGCCGCGCGGGAGCGGTCGAGGAACCCCTTCGAGTGGGCCGGTCGACCGCTGTCGGTCACACCCTCGGGGACCTCGACGTGGATATCTGCGGCCTCGAGCACGTAGACGGCCGCGCGACCCGCCTTCGGGTGGTTGTAGTTCGTGTAGGTGTCGGGGAAGAGCAGGACCTTCCGGTCGGCCCGGGACTCCGGAATCCGGGCCCCGCCCCGCTCCTCGAACCAGTCGACGAAACTCCGACGATGGAACGTCGGTAGCGAACGCTCCTTCGCGATGCCGACCGTCTCCTCCATGAGCGTCCGGGCGCCGGGGACGGCCGTCGCGGCGTTCGACAGCGGGGCGAACGTCGACCCGAGTCGGGAGAGCAGTCCGACGTTCGCGAAGGCGCGGTCCCGCAGGCTCGCGCCGTTGCGCTGGTGATACGCGTGTTCGACCTCTGCTTTCATCTTCGCCATGTCGACCTCGCTGGGGCAGTCCTTCGCACACCCCTTACAGCCGATACAGAGGTCGAGCACCTCCTCGACGAACTCGTCTTCGAACTGCTCGCCCTCCTCTAAGTCGCCGCTCATCGCCTGTCGGAGCATGTTCGCCCGGCCGCGGGTGGCGAGCACCTCCTCGTTCTCGGCGCGGAAGGTGGGACACATCACGCCGCCGGTGGTCTCCTGTTTCCCCCGACAGCCGCCACAGCCGTGACACAGCTCGGCCATCCCCTGGAACCCGTTCTCGTTGTCCCAGTTCAACTCGGGGTCGAACCCGGCGTCGAACTCGTAGTCCGGGTCGAACCGGAGATACTCGGTCATGTCGTGGGCTTCGGTGGGACCCGACCCGGGCGTGGTCGCCTCGGCCTCGTCGACGCCGCAGACGTTCCCCGGGTTGAGCAGCCAGTCGGGGTCGTAGGCGCTCTTGAGGTCGCGGAACGCGTCCCAGAGACGGTCGCCGTACAGCTTCCGGTTCCACTGGGTCCGGGCGCGGCCGTCCCCGTGTTCGCCCGAGACCGAACCGCCGTACTCGACGACGAGGTCGGTGACGGCGTCGGCGATGCCCTCCAGTTGTTCGACCCCCTCGACCGTCTTCGTGTTCACCAGCGGGCGGATGTGGAGCACGCCGGGTCCGGCGTGGGCGTAGTAGGAGGTCGTCGTGTCGTACTCGTCGAGCACGTCCTGGAAGTCGGCGACGTACTCGGGGAGGTTCCGCGCCGGAATGGCGGTGTCCTCGATGTAGGCGACGTGTTTGCGGTCGGAGGTGCGCGAGAGGAGGATGGGGAGCCCGGACTTGCGCATCTTCCAGAACTTCCCGCGCGTCTCGGCGTCGTGAGCCTCCATCGCGTGGACGGCTCGGTGGGGCTCGTCGGTGGTGTCGGCGGCGCCCTCGCTCGGCTCCGCGGAGGAGTCGGCGTCGGGCACGCGGTCGGCGAGCAGGTCCGCGACCTTCCGCTTTCCCGCCTCGACGGAGTCGGCGTAGAACTCCACGAGCAGCACCGAGTCGGTATCGTCCGGGAGGAGACCGACGACTTCGCGGAACTCGGCGGTCTCGCGGGCCAAGTCGAGCAGCACGTCGTCCATCACCTCGACGGCACAGGGGCCGTGTTCGAGGATGGGCTCGACGTCCTCCATCGCGTCGAGCAGGTCGTCGTACGTCAGGAGCGCGACCGCCTTCGTCTCGGGGACCGGGACCAGCGAGACGGTCGCCTCGGTGACGATGGCGAGGGTCCCCTCGCTCCCCGCCAGCAGACGCGCGAGGTTCACCGTGCCAGCCTCGCTGTCGGGGTCCAGCCCGGAGTCGTCGGCGGTACGGCGCTCGCCGCGGGCCTCGTCGACGAGGTTGTCGAGGTTGTACCCCGAGACGTTGCGCTTGAGGTCCGGGTAGCGGGCGTCGACCTCCTCGGCTTCCTCGTCGAGGACTCGAACGACTTCGGCGTAGATTCGGGGGAGCAGGTCGCTCTCGGGACCGTCCGGTCCCCACGCGTCGGCGTCCGGGTCGGCCTTCTCCCGGAGTTCGTCGACCGGGACCTCGCCGAAACGAGTCACGGTGCCGTCGGCGAGCACGGCTTCCACCGCCTCTATGTAGTAGTCCGTCTTGCCGTACACCAACGAGTGCGAGCCGGTGGAGTTGTTGCCGACCGCCCCGCCGAGTGCGGACTTGTCTCCCCAGGCCGGGTCGGGGGCGAACTTCAGGTCGTGGACGGCGAGTTCGGCGTTGAGGTCGCCGAGGTAGATGCCAGCCTCGGCGGTCGCGCTCCGACCGTCGGGGTCGAGGTCGAGGAGTCCGTTCATGTGCCGCGTGAAGTCGAGCACGACCGCCTCGTTCACGGTCTGGCCGGCGAGGCTCGTCCCGCCGCCCCGCGGGAGGACGGGAATCGCGCGGCCGGCGCAGTACTCCATCACCGCGGCGACGTCGGCCGTCGAGGTGGGGAAGACGACGCCGACCGGCGTCCGTTCGTAGATGGAGGCGTCCGTCGCGTACAGCTGTCGCGAGTAGCTGTCGAATCGGACGTCGCCGTCGACGCGCTCTCGGAGGTCGGCGACGAGGTCGGGGCGCTCGACGTCGTCGCTCGCGTAGTCGTAGTCTGCTCGGTCGTCGCTCGCCGGGTCGGCCGTCGGCTCGTGCGTACCCTTGCTCATGTGTATCGTGGTGATTTAAGTCGCGTATGCCTCGCCGCACCGCGGATGTTCTCACGTCACACACCGGAGGCGAGATACATATCCCCTTGGGGTCGGGTCGAGGCATCGGCGCCGGGAGTGAGCAGGCTGGAGCCGCTGTGAGGCATCGGCGGTCTGGCGAACGCTGCGGGCGTTCGTGTGCCGGAGCCCCCCATCGAGGGTCGTCCCTGCTCTCACAGGTACGGTCCCCCATCCAGCGTCCGAACCCCGCTGACGGGCCACGCCACGCCGTCAGCCGGGCGTCCGTCGCAAGGAACAATTAAGGCCCGCGACTTCAACAGAGGGGACATGAACGACAGCGCCAGCCCCCAGGAGATCACGACTCTCGTCGGTCGGGAGGTCTACTCGAACAACGGCGTCTTCGTCGGCGAGGTCGAGGACGTGCGACTCGACCTCGACCAGGAGGTCGTCACCGGTCTCGCGCTCGGCCGACTCAACGACGAACTGTTCCGCGGCCGCATCGCCCGCGGCAAGGGCGTGATGATTCCCTACCGTTGGGTCCGTGCGGTCGGCGACGTGATTCTCGTCAACGACACCATCGAACGCGTCAAGGAGGGCGAAGAGGAGGAGGAGGGCGAAGTCGTCGCCTGAGGCGGGTCGAGGTCGAGTCCGGTCAGATTCAGTTTCCGTTTCCGCTCTCGCTCCCGTCGACACCCATCGCGCGGAACAGCTTCTTGCGGACCGCCTCCTCGGTGAGCGACAGGAGCGTGTCGCGGTTGCCGTCGCTGGCCTCGATGCCGGTGAAGATGCCGAGCGGAATCTCGACGGAGCCCTGCGTCGAGTGGCCGCCGGCCTCGCCGATGCCGGAGAACGCGTCCTGGAGCACCTTCCCGATGTTGAGTCGGATGTCCTTCGAGCGGGCCGCGAGGTAGATGTTGTCGTCGGCGATGCCGAAGACGGCCGTGGTGGTGATTCCTTCCAGGTTGAGCAGGTGGTTCGCCGCCTGCGCCAGCGCGTCGCGGTCACGGATGAAGCCGGCGTTCGAGACGAGGTGCGACCCCTGTACCTCGCGGTTCTGGATGGCTTCTGCGAGTACGTCGAGGGTCTCGGGCGACATCGACGGCGACTCGACCTGTTCGAGCGTGTCGTGGTTTGCGAAGGGGTAGAGGTAGGCGGCGGCGGTGAGGTCGGCGGGGGTCGTGTCGCGCTTGAAGTCGAGCGTCTCCGAGCGGATGCCGTACAGCAGGGCGGTGGCGACCGTCTCGGTGGGGCTGAGGTCGAACTCCTGGATGTACTTCGTGAGAATCGTGGAGGTAGAGGAGGCGTTCGGGCGCACGTCGGTGAACTCGGCTTCGATGGACTCGCCGGGCTCGAAGTGGTCGATGAAGATGTCGACGTCCACGTCGAGTTCGGGGTCGCCGGATTTCATGTGGTCGACGAGTCCGACGGCGCCGTACTCGCCGAGGGGCCGGGATTCCTCGCGCGGGGTGAGTTCGATGCCGAGCAGGTTGACGAACGCGCGGTTCTCCTGGTGACCGATGTCGCCGCGGTAGAGGATGTCTGCGTCGAGGTCGTACTCGCGGGCGATCATCTGGAGGGCGACGGCGGAGGCGATGGAGTCCGGGTCCGGGTTGTCGTGGGTGAGGATGGCGAGTTCGCCGTCGACGCGTTCGAGCAGGTCCGCGAGTTGGCGAGCCTTGTACTCCATCTCGCCGGATTCGAGCGACCGGATGGCGGAGTCGGCGATGACCTCCGAGGGGTTGACGACCACGTCGGCGCCGGACTCGCGCAGTTCGTCGGCGGAGACGGGGTCGGAGGCGCGGGCGACGATGAACTGGTCGCCGCCGCTCTCGCGGATGGTCTCGACGGCCTCGCGATTGGCCGCCACGTCGGAGGCGAGGATGAGGAGCACGTCGCGACCGGCGACGACGCCGGCGACCTCGGGGTCGCTGATGTCCTGCTGTCGGGCGTTCAGGTCCTGGTCCCGAAGCGTCTCCACCCGGCTCTCGTCCTTGTCGAGGATGAGCACGTCCTTGCCCTCCTCTGCGAGCTCCTCGGCAACGATGTGGCCTACGCTCCCACACCCGAGAATCGCGTAGGTAGACATCGAAGATATGGTGACCCCAGCACTCATCGTGGACGAGAATACCGAGTGCCGTCACTTAAGGTCCATCGGTTCCGCCGCCCGGACCGAGTGGGCGTGTACAGCGCCGAACGTCTCCCGTTCGGGTGGGTAATGGGTGTTTCCTCCGAGGCAGGGTGTCAATACTGACGCTCCCACCCGTCGTAGAGCGGTCGTCCGCGACGGCTCACACCGGCCGCCGGCATCCACTCCCCCCACTCGCTGGCAGGGTGTGTGGCCCCTGCGGACCCACCGACCGCCGGTCGTGGTACTCCCCTCTCCATCGCCTGCCGACGTTCCCGTCGTCCGCCCGCAGAGCTACCGTTCGCTCGGCGGACGGGCGCGACGGGGATGGCGGTCGGCAGGGCGTGTACGTGTCCCGGAGGACGAGAACTTCCGCCGAGGACGCGCTGACGGCGCCCGTGTCAACGAGTGTGATGTCACGGGCGAAGGGAAACGCCTTTTAGGATACCTGGGCAACGAACTCGTGAGGGCCGGTAGCTCAGTCAGGCAGAGCGACGGACTCTTAATCCGTCGGTCGGGGGTTCAATTCCCTCCCGGCCCGTTCTCGAACCGCCGAGCGACAGCGAGGCGGTGAGGTCTACGAAGGGGGGAATCGAACCAGGGAGAACCGAGCGAAGCGAGGTTCGACTGGGGTTCAATTCCCCCTTGGCCCGCTTCTCCGAGGCAGTACGGCGGCGAGCGGAGCGATTCAGCCGTCGTTCCAGGGACGGACAGCGGCATGTAACCGCTGCCTACCGCCGCATCCGAGTCGTGTCCGACACCTCAACGAGCCGTTGCGTTCTCTGTCGGGGCGCCGAAGACACATTTATCCGTCCGTGATTCGACTAATCGTACGCACGTCATGTGCCGGAATGCCTTACTCGTCAGTGCGGTCGGACAGCCCTCGGCTTCGAGGGGGGACGGTGACGCACCCCCCGACGAGCCCCGAGCGAACACGGACCCCCCGGACCCCATCACGCGGGACGAAGCCTTCGACCTCCTCGCCAACGGGCGACGGCGCCGGGTCGTCGAACTCCTCTGCGAAGCGGACGGTGAGGTCGCGCTCTCGACGGTCGCCGAGCGGCTCGCCGCGGCCGAGACCGACAGTCAAGAGGACGCAGACGGACGATACAAGAGCGTCTACGTGTCGCTCCAGCAGACCCACCTGCCGAAGCTCGAGAACGCGGGCATCCTCGACTACGACGAAGACGGCCGGTCGGTGACGGCCGGCCCCGCGCTCTCGGAACTGCGGTCGTACGTCGAAGACGACGAGCCGACGACGGAGTCGACCCGCCGAACCGACGTCCCGGCCGCCGTCTGCGCGCTCGGCGTCGCGCTGTTCGGGGCGAAGACGCTCGGCGTCCCGGGCCTCGACGCGGTCCCGTCGGACCCCCTCGCGACGGTCGTCCTCCTCGTCGCGCTGGCGGCCGTCCTCGCCGTCGACCGGTTCGGTGCCGCCGACGGCGACAGTGCGTAACTCGGGACTCCCGACCACCAACGGCCCGTTTCTTACGGTCTCCTCGCGTTGCCCGGTGAGAAGGTACCGAACACTCATATCCCCTCGCGTCAATTCGAGTGCGAGGCATTCACATGCACACTTGTCAAAACTGCCAGGAGCCAGTCACCGCCCAGTTTGCACGCGTCTTCGGCGACAACGAGGGCCGGGTGTTCAGCTGTCCACAGTGTCCCGACGCCGGCGCCGCCTCTGAGAGGGAAGAGAAGCGGAAGCAAGTGGTCTGAGGCCGGAGTCGGACGTCCGTTTCCGACCCATCCACCACGGCCTGGTCTCGACGGGCCGGCTCGACGCCGATTCGCGTACACGCTATCCAACAGAGAGCGCAGCGCCCGGCCTCACTCGCCGAGCGCCGTCTGCATCGCCTCCATCCCAGCGTCCGCGTCGACTGACACCGACGCGTCCTGTGCGTCGATCGCGTCGGCGAGCGACGAGAGGAGGTAGGAGACGTTCTTCGGGCGTGCGGAGTGACCCATACAGCCGATGCGCCAGACCGCACCGGAGAGGTCGCCGAGCCCGCCGGCGATTTCGAGGTCGTAGCGGTCGAGCAAGTAGTCGATGACGGCGCCGTCGTCGATGCCGTCGGGGACGCGGACGGCGTTCAGACTCGGCAGCCAGAACTCGTCGGCGGCGTTCATCTCGAGTCCCATCGCCTCGACGCCCGCCTTCAGCGCGCCCGCCACGTGACGGTGGCGCGCCCAGCGCTCCTCGATTCCCTCCTCCGCGACGAGTCGGAGCGCCTCGCGCAGCGCGTACACGTTGGTAATCGGCGCCGTGTGGTGGTACGAGCGGTCGCTCCCCCAGTACCCCTCGAGCAGGGAGAGGTCGAGATACCACGACCGGGCGGGCTCCTCCCGGTCCAATACCCGACTCATCGCCTCGTCGTTCAGGGTGAGCGGCGAGGCGCCCGGCGGACAGGAGAGGCACTTCTGCGGACCGGAGTAGGCCACGTCGACGTCCCACTCGTCGGCGCGGAACTCCACTCCGCCGAGGGAGGTGACGGTGTCGGCGACGACGAGGGCGTCGTGCTCGTGGGCGATGCTCGTCAGTTCGGGCACGTCCGGCTGGAGGACGCCCGTGCTCGTCTCGGCGTGAACGAAGCCGAACACGTCCGGTTGGTGCTCGTCGAAGGCGTCGGCCACGTCCGCGGGGTCGAGCGGTTCACCCCACGGCGCGTCGACGTGGACGACCTCGCCGCCGGCGCGCTCGGCCATCGACTCCATCCGGCCGCCGAAGTAGCCGTTCGTCGGGACGAGCATCGTGTCCCCTGGTCGGACGAGGTTACCGACCGCAGCCTCCATCGACGCCGACCCGGTGCCCGACACCGGGATGGTCCACTTGTTCTCGGTCCGGAAGGCGTATCTGAGGAGGTCCTGCACCTCGTCCATCATCTCGACGAACGAGGGGTCGAGGTGCCCCACGAGCGGCGTGCTCATCGCCCGAAGTACCCGCGGATGCACGTCACTCGGACCCGGTCCCATCAGCGTTCGGTTCGGCGGCGTCAGCTCGCCCACGTCTGGCTTCTGCATACGCCCCACACGTCCGTGAGAGAGCAAAAACCCGTGGGTTGCGGTGACACGCGTCGGAGACGGTAGCCACCCGGGTCACACCGCTCGCGGACTCCGGCGTGGGTCAGGGGAAGGGGTGGTACGCCCGGTCGAGTCGCGCCTCGAACCCCATCGACGCCGGCACCTCGCGGGCGCGGTCGCCGAAGAAGGGCTCACCGGTGAACAGCGGTTGGGCCGCGGGCGAGAGCACGCGTACCGCCTCGAACCCGAGTCGGTCCAGGTCGCGCGTCGTCAGCCGAGCGGCGTAGGCGTCCAGGTCCGCGTCGGCGACGCGGTCGACGACCGCGCGGAGTTCGGCCGTACCCGACACCGGGTCGCCGCCGAGGTCGGCCGCTCGAACCTCGCCGTCGGTGGCGACGAACTCGCGAGCGGCCTCGGGGAAGTCGGCGTACTCCCCGATAGCGGCTTCCTCGGTCGACGCCTGTTCGGGGCCCATCGCACGGAGCTCCGTCCAGTTCTGGAGCGCCTCCGCGAGCGCCGAGCGCGCGGCGGCGACCGCGTCGAGGTCGGCCGCGGAGCCCATCGCGAAGTTCGGCCACTCGCCCTCGCGGTGGACGGCGACGGCGACGACCGGCACGTCCACGTCCTGCGTGACGAGCAGGGGCGTGACCGTCAGTTCCTCCGCGCGGGCGCGGCCGACCAGCGACCGGAACCTCTCGCCGGCGACGGTGAGTCCGAGCGGCTCGAACGTCGAGTACCACGCGAGCATCGTCGCGTCGCGCTCGACGACCTCGTACAACCCCGAGAGCAGCGCCTCGACCGTCGAGTTGCCGAGGCCGAGCCCCGTCGTGATGGCGGGCTTGTGGCGCTCCTCGGGCGGCGGGAACTGGACGAACTCCGCCGGGAGCATCCTGTTCGCGCCGGACGCCAGGTCCCGCCCCTCGACCCACGGCATCTCCCGCGACGGGTCCGGCTTCGCGGCCCCGGCGGGCCGGACGAATCGCGAGGGGGAGACGGCGTTGAGCAGGTCCGACTCGGCGGCCCGGGTGAACTCGCCGGTTCGGTAGACGCCGGCCGCGTAGCGTTCGAGCGCCTCGCCGAGCGCCTTCACGAACGCCCGGTCCCAGTCGGGGTCGGCGCCGGCGGCGAACTGAGCCGCCCGCGCGTCGCCGAACGCCCGGGTGTCGGCCACGCGCGCGAGATAGTACGGGACCGGGAACGACTCCCGCTCGCCGACCTCCGACACCGCACCGACCCGGTCGTCGAGGGCGCGCTCCGCCCGCGAGAGGGCGTCGTCGAGCGACACGTCGCGGTGGTCGACGCGCAGGGTTCGGTCGACCGGCTCGCCACAGGTACAGTTCGGCGCCGGGAGGAACTCGCGCTCGGGACCCGGCACCTCCACGACCGTCCCGCCGAGGGCCTCCCCGGAGAGGAGCCGCACGGCCCGGCGGCCGGCCACGGCCCCGGCGAACCGAGCCGCGCTGGAGTCGACCCCCGCGGGCCCGTCGCCGTCGGCCGTCGCCTCGCTCCCGACGGTTCCCTCCCCGCTCCCGGCCGACGCCCCCTCGTCGAGGTTCGAGGCGACCCGTCGTCGGAGGCAGTCGTGACAGCCCGCGTCGCCGGCGAAGACGGCGACGGCGGCGTCGACACCCGCAATCGGGTGGCCACCGACGCCGCCGAGTTCGACGGCGACCCATCCCTCGGAGGGGGCGCCGTCTCCGTCTTCGTCCCCACCTTCGTCGTCGGCGACGACGGCGGCCTCGTTCGCGCGCGAGAAGGCGTCGTCGCCGACGGTTCCGACGACGGCGCCGAAGTCGACCGACCCGAGATTCGTCGCCTCGACCGACCGGACCGAGGCGTCGACGTCCGCGAGGGCGGCACGGAACGCCTCGACGGCCGGCCCCTCACCGACGACACCTACGTTGACGTCCATACCGGGGCGACGGGCGACGGGGAAGAAAAAGGTCGGGTAGCGGCGTCGGGTGGGTCCGGACGGGAACGAGAGGCCAGACCGAGAAGCGGGGCGGACGGCACCGCCGCTACGGGGCGTAGAAGCGAAGTGGAAGACTGAAAGCGTCGCGGGGGGTCGCGATACGCTCGTGTGTCGGGCCGGCTCGTCGGTCGTCGTCGTGGCGACTACGACGCGAGCAGGCTCTGGGCGACGCCGGCGAGCTCGCGGGCGTCGGCGTTCTTCAGGCGGTCGTCGCCGAGCTTGAGGCGCAGACGCGGCCGGCCGACGTCGATGGGTACCTTCTCCGTGTCGATGAGCCCCATGTCCTCGAGCTTGG
The DNA here is from genome assembly GCF_026586625.1 of Halobium salinum. Taxonomy (GTDB): domain Archaea; phylum Halobacteriota; class Halobacteria; order Halobacteriales; family Haloferacaceae; genus Halobium; species Halobium salinum. Next base: position 161,634 of record NZ_JAODIW010000004.1, read on the forward strand.
TCTTGGTGCGGGAGAACGTCGCCTTGGAGGCGATACCCACGTCCTCGCCCCACTTGCTGATGTCGTACAGCAGGACGTCGTTCTTGGCCGCGACGAGCAGGCTGATGGTGACCTCGTCGAGGCCGTCGCCGTCGCCGCGGGCGGTCTCGAGCGAGGCGAGCACGGTGTCGAAGTCGCTCTCGGTGGCGTCGCCGATGTCGGTGCCGAGCGTCTCGCGGACGCGCGAGATGGCGGGCGTGCGGAGCTTGAACTCCGGTGCGGACTCCCACTCGGCCTCGTAGGTGTCGAAGGCGTCGGCGACGAACTCCTCGTCCTCGGTCGTCAGCGCGGCGACGTGCTCGCCGGCGGTGACGAGCGCCATCACGGCCTCGCGCGTGACGAACAGCGAGTTGCCGCCGGCGTCCGCGCTGGTGCGAAGCGAGAGCGCCCCGGCCTCGACGAGGTCCGCGGCGTTGCTCGCGACGATGAAGTCGCCCATCACGTCCTTGAGGACGCCGTCGGCGGCGACGAGCTTGATGGTCGGCAGTTCGTCCTCGGCTTCCGTGGCGACGGTGACGAGCTCCTCGACGGTGCTCGCGGACGGGTCGACGACGAGCAGCTCGTCGTCGGCGTCGGCCAGAAGCGTCTCCAGGATATCCTCGACCCCCTCTTCGAGTAAATTCGAAGTCATTGCTACACGGTGTTAATAGACGCTCCGGTACTTAATCTTATCGCAGTCGTGGCAGTCGGAGACAATCTCGTCGTGACGGTGGGCGTGTAGCTCGGCGAATCGACAGCGAGAACGACCGCGATTGTGCGGAAGTCGAGCAACGGTGACTGCGCGACCGGACGTGCCCGTGTGAGAGTCAGGCAAAGGTATTTACAGATAGGTGCCATCTCTGTGGACGTCCATGCCACGAGAGGGACGTACTACGGGAGCGGTGGCGTACGATGTATCCGGGTTCGCAGCGGCGCACCCCCGACTCGTGTTGACGGCCGCACTCACCGTGCTGTTCATCGCGATGCAGGGAACGGTCGGTGCCGAGTTGTTCGAGGCCGGAACGAACAGCGCCGCGAGTTCGGACACCGGTCCCTGAACGGGAAGGGCGAGCCACGAACGGTCGACGATAGACTGATTTTTCGCGGCGTGTACGGGCGAGAGCGATGGCGTCGGCCCGTAGACGGCCGATGGTGACGGTCCCGGTCGGCGTCACAGGAGGTCGACGAGGTCCTTCGACCAGTGGAGGTCGCCGTCGTAGACGACCGGCGCGTCCGCTCGGGAGATAATCTCCTCCGTCGCCTCGTGGTCGAGCGTGAACGCCGCACGGTTCCCGTGCAGGTACGACCGGCGGGAGGACGGGACGTGTGGCTGGTAGTGGCCGCCGACCTTCTCCGCCGAGAAGGCGTCGAACTCGACGTCGAACCGTCCGTCCGCTCGCGGGTCGAGCGTCATCGTCACCGGGATGAAGCTCTCGGACTGCGTGAGTGTGTGCGTCCCGTCGCCGACGACGGTGTAGTCTTTCCCCATCATGATGCGCCGGCGTGCGAGGTCGAGTGCGCGTTCGAGACAGAACCCGTGCATCAGCATGCGGGCGAAACTCGTACCGACCCGGGCCGCGTCGGCGTCGAGCACCTTGTTGAACGTGACCGCGCCCGCGACGCTCCCCTTCTCGACGAGAGTCAGCCCCTCGTAGAACGAACCGCAGGCGTTGAGGAAGAACGTCTGAGCGTTGGATTCGGTCAGACTCGACATCGAGAGCGTCCCGTCGGGACAGCGGAGGCCGGTCTCCTCACAGTGACCGATGTAGTGGACGAGGTCGTGTGAGGATTCGAACGTGCGGGCGAGCTCCTCGGTGGAGAGCCGCTCGCGGACGGTGATGTCGAGGTCGAGGTCGAGCGCCCGTTCGCGGTAGATTCGGGCCGCCTCGCCGTGTTCGCCCGACATCTCGCTGTCGTTCAGCACGGCGACGATGGAGATGGACTCGTCGGCGCGCCACTCGTATCCGGTGCCGTTCCGGTACGCCGCCGGCACCGATTTGAACACGTCGATAGGCGTCCCGGGGGCGAGCCACCCGTGGATTCGCCCCGGGCCGAGGTGGGGTTTGACGAGGTCGACCGCGACCGCGTCTCCCACTTCGTTCCGGTAGAAGTCGTCGAGCGAACGCGACAGCCGTTCGTCCTCGCGGAGCGGGTCCGACCGCGGGAGGAAGACGTTCGGGAGGCTCACGAGCAGGTACGGGAGGACGCCGACATGGTCGTAGGTGGGGTCGACGTACATCGACAGGTGCCACTCCGGGAGGTCGGCGTCGACGCGCTCGAACGGCGCGTCGAGGTAGGCGTCCACGCGCTCCCCGACGCTCGCCTCGTAGAGGGTGTCCGCGTCGAGCGAGAGCGTCTCGAGGAGCGCCGACTCGGCGAGGTCCGTCCCGTACGGACCCGCGTTTCGCACGAGACAGTCGAGAAGGAAACACCGCCGGAGCAGGGCGGCGACCCGGCGCTCGAACTCGGGGAGCGTCCCCAACCGGTGGTCGGCGGCGGCGGTCCTGAGCAGGGGGTCGGCGTCGCGTTCGACCGTCACGGTCGCCCCGAGGTAGTGCGCGAGCGAGGCCGCCGTGAAGAGGTACTCGAGGCCGGCCGGGAGCACGAGCTCGGTGTCGTCGGTTCCACCCTCCAGAAACGTCGGTACGGTGGTGTCCTCGCCGAACTCGACCAGCGGCGGGTGGCCCCGCATCGTGGGGAACGACCGGTCCGGGGTCGCCGTCCGGTTGCTGGCTGAGAGGTGAGTGAGCGCGGTGGCGACGCCCGCCGGCGTGCGCGGGACCGTGAGGGTTCCCGAGGGGGACTGGACCCTGCTTCGGAACCCCAGCGTCACCTCCGTCGGGCGGAGAAAGGAGAGCACCGTCGCCTCGTAGTTCGGTTTCGAGACCTCCGCCGGACCGGAGAAGCGGAGGTAGCTGTTGACGTTGCCGCTGACACGCACGAGGAACTCGGCGTCGCCGAGTTCGAGCGGGCCGGTCTCGCTTCCCAGTTCGAAGGTGGCGTTGTCGTCGAGACGGGTGACGGAGACGAACGCGGGCGGCAGGCGGAGCGACGTCGTCGTCCCGGCGACGCGGACGTCGGTCGGGCTGGGCACGTCGTCTTCGACCGTGGTTGGGGCCCAGTCTCCGGTGACGACGTCGATGGAGTTCTTCCGGGCGTCGACCGCCCTGAGCCCCTTCTCCGTCGACACTACCTCGATCATCGCGGTTGTGCGATACATCGTCGGAGAACGTAAATCACTGTCGAACCGACCGATATCGCCGGCTGATGGCCCGTCGGTGGACGACGTCCCCGCGAATCACGTCGGGAGGGATAGGCTTTTGCCCGCTACGTCCGGGCCTCACGTATGGACTACAGTCACGTCCGCGACGTCGACCCCGAAGTCGCAGACGCGCTCGAGGGCGAGGTCGGGCGCCAGCAGGACACTCTGGCGATGATCGCCTCCGAGAACCACGTCAGCGAGGCCGTCCTCGAGGCCCAGAGCAGCGTCCTCACCAACAAGTACGCCGAGGGGTACCCGGGCGAACGCTACTACGGCGGCTGTGAGTTCGCCGACGACGTCGAACAGCTCGCCATCGACCGCGCGAAGGAGCTGTGGGGTGCAGAACACGTCAACGTCCAGCCCCACTCCGGCTCGCAGGCGAACATGGGCGTCTACCTCGCCGTCCTGGAGCCCGGCGACAAGATTCTCTCGCTCGACCTGACCCACGGCGGGCATCTCTCCCACGGCCACCCGGCGAACTTCGCCGGCCAGGTGTACGACGTCGAGCAGTACGAGGTCGACCCCGACACCGGCCGCCTCGACTACGACGCCGTCGCCGAACAGGCCGAGGCGTACGACCCCGACCTCATCGTCTCCGGCTACTCCGCGTACACCCGGGACGTCGACTGGGAGCGCATGGGCGAGATTTCGGACGCCGTGGACGCCTACCACCTCGCCGACATCGCCCACATCACCGGGCTCGTCGCCGCCGGCGTCCACTCCTCGCCGGTCGAGCACGCCGACTTCGTAACGGGGTCGACGCACAAGACCATCCGCGCCGGTCGCGGCGGCATCATCATGTGTCGCGAGGAGTACGCAGACGAGGTCGACAAGGCCGTGATTCCGGGGATGCAGGGCGGGCCGCTCCTGCACAACGTCGCCGGGAAAGCGGTGGGGTTCCAGGAGGCACTCCAGCCCGAGTTCGAGGCGTACGCCGAGCAGACCGTCGCCAACGCGGAGGCGCTCGGCGAGTCGCTGAAAGAGCAGGGCCTCTCGCTCATCTCCGGCGGGACGGACAACCACCTCGTGCTGGTCGACCTGCGCGAGTCCCACCCCGACACGACCGGCAAGGACGTCGAGGAGGCACTCGAGGAGGTCGGCATCGTCCTCAACGCGAACACCGTGCCGGGCGAGACCCGTTCCGCGTTCAACCCGAGCGGGATTCGTGCCGGGACGCCCAGCCTCACGACCCGCGGGTTCGACGAGGAGGCCTGTCGAGAGGTCGGTGAGCTGATTTACCGGGTCGTCGACAACGTCGACGACGGGGACGTGAAGTCCGAGGTCTCGTCTCGTGTGGACGAGTTGTGTGACGCCCACCCGCTGTACGAGGAGCTGCCGTCGCGATAAGTCGCTATCGCAGGTACCGATTCTTTTCTGTCGAATTCGTCCGGACGAGGTCTGCTGGTGAGCCAGCGACGCCCTCGCGCCGTCGACTCGTCCCACTCGTTGCGCGCCTCACCGTCGCTTCGCTCGGGTTGCGGTGCTTGATTGGTCGAACTTCCCGACGGCACTCGTCCGTGCAAGCTGCTCACTGAGCTTCACTCAGTGGCATCCCTCGGAGCGAAGCTCCGCGACGAGGTAAGGACGCGAAGCGTTCCGGTTAGCAGCCGGAGCCAACGGCTCCGGCGACATCACGAGAGAGCGAAGCTCTCTCGAACGACAGCGAGCCGGGACACCGGGGGCTTCCGAGTGGTTTTCTCCCGTCGTGTTTCGGGGTGACTCAGCTCATAGAGACGAAGCGTGAGTCCAGTAGTGGAGTGTTCGACTACTTATAACTCTGCCATTTCCGTCGTGCTGCATACAGAGCACGTATTCCCACTGCTTGCCCTCGCCCGGAGTGAAACCCTCGTTGATAAAACAGGACCCGACTCTACGCTGAGGTCGACGGCGCTGACGACATCTCGTCGTCTTCTCGGTGCCGATGTAGACGCCGCCCGCCGACTCCGGCGGCGACGAGGAGAACGCCACCGGCGACGAGGAGGAACGGCTCCGCGCCGAGAATGAACATCACGGGACCGCCAGACGACCGGTAAGTCGTCTCTCTGAAAAGCGGGTAGGGGAGCCCATTCGCTGCGAGAATGACCGTCCGGAACGCCTCGAATAGGACAACCCCTCCCGACGCAACTGGCACAGCGGAGAGGCGCTTCCTTCGCTTGGAGGAAGCCGCCCCAACGACTCCAACAGTCCCCACTCCTACGAGCAACCACTCCCTCCGACCGAGTACTTCTCCACCAGCGTCGATCGTTCCTTGGTACCCCGGTGCAACGTGTAGAACCCCTTGATGAACCCCGACGACCACCGCCACGAAGCCAGCCATCGAAATGAGTATCGGACTGATACCATGGTCTCCTAAAATCTGAATGACTCTTCTATTCCTCATATTAAGGTTATTTTATATATGAGATATAACTATTGTGGTCAGTACGATGGACAACCGTTGACGGTGAATTGAACATCGTATGCAGCACGGCCACTAGAAGTGTGTCGCGCTTCTGCCAGAAGCGCTCGCTGGATACGCGGTACGTCTCCAGGAGCCGAATTACGTCGAGCCCAGTCGGAGCAAAGAACGTTTCTTCCAACGTTGGTCGGGGTGACAGAGCGTGTGTTCCTCCGTATCCCCCGAACGATTATCGTCGGCTGTGAGAACACGTCGAGTATGTGGGACCCGATGGACGGTGGTGCAGAGACCAGCGGTCACGTTCCGAAGTACCTCGCCGCCGTCGGCTTCTTCCTCAGCTCCATTCTTGCGACAGTCGTCGTCAACTCCGTTCTCGGACTAACTGGTGCCGGATTCGTTCTTCTCTTTCTCACGACAGCCGGAGTGCTGCTGTGGTTCGCTTTTCTACCCCTATTCAAGTCTCTCCATTCGTCCCCCGAGGAATGACTCTCCGTGTCGGACTCGCGGCACGGCTCCGGGAGTTGAGTCACCGACAAACAGCCTGAAAGAAGCCGTGCCGAAGAGAACCCAACCCGCGAACCTCACCCGAACTTCTCGAACGGCTGTTCACAGCCGTTGCAGTAGTGCATCGACCGGCACAGCCCCGGGCCCTTCGGATGCTCGCGAACCGTCTCGGTCGACCCGCAGTAGGGACACTCCGCGCCCTCCGCCTCGCCGGTCGTGTCGGTGCTCGGGTCCGGACTCGAACCCGTGTTCCTCCCTCTGAATCCTCGCATGGTTACACACTCAGCCCGAACTCGCGCAGGTCGGCGCGGCCCTGTTCGGTCACCATGTTCACGTTCCAGCCGGGCGAGTAGCGAAGCTTCACCTCGGCCGAATCGACGCCCGATGCCGTCTCGGCGGCACAACGCACGTCGTTTATAATCATGTCGCGCGCGGGACACCCGGTGTACGTGAGCGTCATCTCCACGACGACGGACCGCGCCTCCTCGTCGACGAACACGTCGTAGATGAGCCCGAGGTCGACCACGCTGACGGGCATCTCGGGGTCCTGTACCTCGTAGAGGGCGTCCCACACCTCGCGAGCGACGCCCTCCGCGCCCTCGCCGGTCTTCGGGTACTCGGCGTCGACCTCGCCTTCCTCGTAGCTGGTGTAGGCACAGGCCTCGGAGCCGTCGGGCGCTTTCGTCTCGCTCTCCGTGCCGACGCCCGAATCCTCGAAACCCATGCTCATTTCGCGGCCCCCTTCTCCTTGGGCCCCTGCGCGCGGAGTTTGATGGGCTCCTCGAAGTCCAGCTCACGATAGGTGTGCGTGAAGTCGTCGTACAGGTCGAACCAGTCGTCGGTGTGGCTCCCGTCGCGACCGATTTCCTCGGGACGCTCGACCTCGTCGGGGTCCGGCACCGCCAGGTCCAGCCCCTCCATGAACGACACGACGATGTCGAGCCACTCCTCGCGCAGGTCCTCTAAGGTCCGCGTGCGGAAGCCGTACTCGACGATATCCGCCTCGTGGGGTCCGGCCTCGAACAGCGACAGCGCGTGCGGGAGCAGGCGCTCGGTGGCGGCCTCCAGTTTACGGTGGCTGGTCTCGTCGCCGTGTTCACCTTTGCGAGCGAGCCGCTCGAGCCAGTTCCCCGCGTGCTCGCGGTGGTAGCGCTCCTCGGAGAGGACCTTCCCGACGCGGTCTCGGATAGGCGCGTACGAGGAGTTCGCGAGCGCCTCCAGTCGCAGACGTTCCGCGGTGTCGTAGAGGTACGACCGGACGACTACGTCGGCCCAGTCGCCGTCCTCGAACGGGAGTTCGACGAGCGTCGAGTGCCGGAAGTCCGCCGAGTCGCGCTCCCAGAGAACCTCCTCCTCGCTTCGGCCGAACTCCTGGAGCAGGTCGTACCAGAGGCGGGCGTGACCGAACTCGTCCTGGGCGATGTTGGCGAGCGCGAGATCCGACTCTAGCGACGGCGCGTAAATCTGCCACTCGATGTACCGCTCGGCGACGACGTACTCGTCGTCAGCCAGCCTGAACAGCAGCGCCTCGAGGGCCTGTCGCTCTCCCTCGCCCACGTCGTCGGCCGCGGCGTAGTCGGTCTTCGCGTCGGTCATTGCGAGCTCGCCTCCCGCTTCTTCTCGGCCGCGCGCTGTTCGGCCTCGCTGTCGGCGACCTCCTTCGCGAAGCTGGCGTCGACGCGGTTGTACGTCGTCGCCCAGCGGTACGCCTTGTCGGTCGTGCCGCCGAAGGCCGTGTCCTGGTCGTCCACCTCGCCGACCTCGTCCTGCGGGACGACCCACAGGCTGTGGGTCTTCATGCGCCGCCCGTGCTGAATCTGTGCGAACATCTTCGCCATGTCGCGGTCCGGCGCGTGGACGTTGCCGCAGTGCTTGTGGTAGTCGCCCGGTTCCTCCTGTCGGAATACTTCCCAAATCATGTTTGAGACCTCAGTCCGCCGCCTGCGGCGTCGTGGTGCTTCCCATGCGTTCCCAGCCGTCCATCGCCTCGCGCACCCAGTCGACCGCCTCCTGACGGTCGGCGCGCGAGAGAATCTGCCGCTCGCTCCCCTCGCTCGCGTTCTTCGTGACGGTGAAGAACTGGTCCCAGTCGAGGTCCTCCTCGACGACCTCGTAGCGGTCCTCGTCCTCGTGGTAGATGAGGCCGGGGTCGTCCGGAATCTCGAGGCCGTACTTCTCGGCCTTCGGGATGTAGGCGTTGAGGAACGCCTGTCGGAGTTCGTCGTTGGTCATCGTCTTCAGGCCCACCTTTGCCGAGAAGTCGTGGTGGGTGGACTTGTCGTTCGTCGGCCCGAAGAACTGGAGGATGCGCGGCCACCACTCGTCGAACGCCTCCTGCGTTCGTTCCTGGTTCGCCTTCGAGGAGGTCATCAGTTCGCGAAGGATGTCCTCGCCGTGCTTGACGTGGAACCCCTCCTCGAAACAGACCTTGTCCATCGCGTGCGCGTACGGCTCCCACGATGCGCGCTTCAGCGTCGCCTGCCGTCGCATCGCGGCGCCGTCGACGAAGAACGCGATCATCGGCACCTCGTACCAGGAGTCCATCGGGTAGTGGAAGCAGTTCAGGAACTTCCCCTCCCCCTCGGCGAGTTCGTCGAGCATCTGGTCGCGGCTCTTCACGCCGAGCGACTCGGCGGCGCGGTACAGCAGTTGCGCGTGGCCGATTTCGTCCTGCACCTTCGCGGAGAACGCCAACTTGCGGTCGAGACTCGGCGCCTGCCGGATGAACGGCTTCTCGAGGTAGCCGCCCATCACCTCGCTGTTGGCGTGGAACTGAATCATCCGGGTCGCCGCCTTCCGGTACTCCTCGGGCATGTCGTCCTTGGGGGAGAACCGGCGGGGCGCGGCCTCCGCCATGACGGTGTCGAGGTCCATGGACGTTCGTTATAGACCGTGAGGCTTACCGGTTGCCCCGGCTATAGACTGCATTTATATACTATCGGCGGCTCCGTTCTATCGATGATCGAGGAGTGCCTCGCCGTCGAGTTTCGGGTCACCGGCGACGACTGCCCGCTCGCGGTCGCGACGCGAGCGACCGGCGTCCCCGTCGACTGTGAACCCCCGCAGCATCGCGACGACGGGAACGAACTCCTCCGGTTCGGCGCCCCCCACAGCGACGCGCTCGCCGAGACGCTGGACGCCGACGAGCGCATCCGCTACCTCCACCGCGCGGTCGACGGCGACCGCGACGAGTACCGCTGTCTCTCGAAACACCCCTGTGCGGTCCACGAGTTGACGAACGCCGGCTTCATGGCCGAGTCGCTCAGCTACCGCGACGGCGAGGAGCGCCACGTCGGCGCCGTCGTCGGCCACGACGTGCTCCGGGGCGTGCTCGAAGCCGCCGGCGAGACCGTCGGCGTGCGATTGGAGCGGGTGTACCCGCTCGGCCCCGAGTCGGGAGGGAGCGGCGCGACCCGACGCTGGGACGTGACGCCGGCACAGGAGGCGGCCCTGCGAGCGGCCCTCGACATGGGTTACTTCACGGTCCCGCGCGGGGCGACCGCGAGCGACGTGGCCGACGAACTGGGAATCAGCAAGTCGGCGTTTCTCGAGCGCCTCCGGCGGGGACAGGACGGGCTCCTCCGGGGAGCGCTTCGGTGAGACGCCAACCGCCGCGCAAACTGCCACAACCCACCACTGGAGCCGGCTGCGCGGCTCCGCGCGGAAGGGAAACCGACTTCGGCGCCGGGGTCCGAGAGGGGAGCATGTTCGGCTCCTGGTCCGTCCGACACGTCGGCCTCGCCGTCCTCGTCGGCGCGCTGGTTCTGGTGGTTCTCGTCGCCGCGACCACCTCGCTCTCCAGCGCGGTGGGCGTGCTCGGAACTGTCGGCGGAATCGCCGCCGTCATCGGCGTCTCCTACCTCGCGTTCAACGCCCTGTTCGGTACCGAGTTCGACGACGGCGAGGGCGGAGACTGACGAACGTCACTCTTCCCGGCCGGGCCCGTCCGCTCGGGTGCCCCCATCCGGTCGGGCGCCCCCGTCACCTTCGTCCTCTCCGTCTCGCAGGCCCTCGTCGGGGGTGTACGGGTACCGAATCCGAATCTCCCAGTGAGGGCGCTCGGCGCCGTCCTCGTCCTCGTCGTCCGCTTTCTCTGCGGCGCCCTCCGCGAGTGCTATCTCGCCGGCCGGTCGGGGACGCGCCTGCCCGCCGTCCGTCGTCGGCCGCATCCCCTCGTACCGGCCGGTGAGGTCCTCTCGGAGCCGTGCGAGGTACGGCGCCGCCTCGCCGGCCGTGAACCGGACGTCCCGGCGCCGGTCCGGTCCGACGGACTCCTCGAAGCCGCTGTCGGCCCCGACGCCGCCGGCCGCACCGGAGGAGTGGTCCCCGATGACCGCGTTGACGACGGCACCGAGCAGGAGGATGATGCCGGAGAAGTACAGCCAGGTGAGGAGGATGACGATACCGCTGAGCACGTCGCTCGGGTCGGTCTTTCCCGTCGTCGAGAGGTAAATCTGGAAGACGGCCTGGAGCGCCGCCCAGCCGACCGCGGCGAAGACGGTGCCGGGCAGAACCTCCCGAACCTCGACGTCGGCGTCGGGGAAGAAGTAGTACATCGGGAGGAATGCGACGACGAGACCGACGACGAGCACCAGTGGCGTCGCGAACCCGAGGAACGGAACCGTGTCCGAGAACACCCCGAAGACGGCGGTGATGGCGGCGGTGCCCACGATGGCGACTACGAGCGCCACGAGGACGACGAGCCCGTCCTTTATCTGCTCGGTGAAGGTGTTCTCGTTGACCGTCTCGTAAATCTCCGAGAAGGCCGTGTCGAGTCCGCGGAAAATCTTCAGCGTCCCCCAGACGAGGGTGACGAGACCGACCGCGCCCGCGCCGGCCGCGCCGCCGGAGCTCTTCAGCATCGTGTTCACGATACTCGCGACGGCCCCCGGCGCGTTCTGCTCGATGAGCGCGAGGATGCGCCTGTCGAGCTCTCCGCCGCCGAAGACCGTGGCCGCGAGCAGGAGGAGGACCAGGAGAGGAACGAGCGAGACGAACGCGTTGTAGGCGATGCTCCCCGCCATGAACGTGACGTTCTTCCCGCTGAACTCGTTCTTGACGGCCTTCGCCGTAGAGACGACGCCGGATGACGACGACATGTGGGTCGGTAGTCCCGGTCGTCTCATCAACGACGTGGCCGCCTGCGGGCTCCCGGCCGTTCGGGGACGAGCCGTTCCGGACGCCGGCCGCTCCGGACGGCGGTTCGAGCGCCGAGCGCTCCAGCGCTTATTACCTCCGGCGCCGTCGCTCGGGCCATGCGAGTCACCGACGACGACGGCGTCCGGACCATCACCTTCGACCGACCCGAGGCGAAGAACGCGATGACGCCCGGGGTCGCGAGCGAGCTCGCCGACGAACTGGCGGCGCTCGACCCCGACGACCTCGACGCCTGCGTGCTCACCGGCGACGGCGACGCCTTCTCGGCCGGCGGCGACGTACAAGCGATGGCCGACCGCGAGTGGTCGGCGACGGAGTCCTGTGACGTGATGCGCGAGACGTTCGGGCGCGTCGCCGAAGCCGCAATCGAGTCGTCGGTGCCGATAGTCGCGAAGGTGAACGGCGACGCCGTCGGCGCCGGGCTCGCGCTCGTCGCCGTCTCGGACTTCGCCTACGCCGCCGACTCGGCGCGCTTCGGCGCCGCGTTCGTCCGCGTCGGGCTCGTTCCCGACACGGGCGGCACGTTTCTCCTCCCGCAACTCGTCGGCCTGCGGACGGCGAAGGACCTCGCCATCACGGGCCGGCTCGTCGACGCCGACGAGGCGGCGGCGATGGGGCTGGTCAACCGGACCGTCGCGGGCGACGAGTTGGACGCGGCGGTCGCGGACCTGCTCTCGACGCTCCGGAAGCGCCCGACGCGGACCATCGGCCTCATCAAGCGCGGACTCCACGGGAACGCCGGCCGGGGCTGGCAGGAGGGACTGGAGTACGAGGCGATGCTCCAGTCGCAAGCGTACGACACCCCCGAGCACGAGGAGGGCGTCGCGGCGTTCTTAGAGAAGCGGCCACCCGAGTTCGACTGAACGCGTCGACACGGGCGACCGGAGTCGAGCCGACCGACGAGGCCGGCCGCGCTAGCCCCCGAGGAACTGCCGTCTGACCTCCTCGTCGTTCAGGAGGTCGTCGCCCGACCCCTCGTACCGGTTCTCGCCGTTCGCGAGCACGTAGCCGCGGTCACAGCGTCGGAGCGCCTCCTTCGCGTTCTGCTCGACGACGAGGACGGCCGTACCGGCGTCGTTGACGTCGTCGATGCGGTCGAACATCTCCCCGACGAGGTCGGGGGCGAGACCCGCGGAGGGCTCGTCCAGCAGGAGGAGGTCGGGGTCGAGCATCAGCGCACAGCCCATCGCGAGCATCTGCTGCTGCCCGCCGGAGAGCGTCCCCGCGGTCTGGTTGCCGCGGTTGGCCAGCACGGGGAACCGCTCGAATATCGCCTCGCGGCGCGCGGTCGGTATCTCGTCGAGGATGTACCCACCAAGCCGGAGGTTCTCGTCGACGGTCAGTGAGGGGAAGACGTTCGCCGTCTGTGGGACGTAGCTCAGCCCCTCGTGGATGACCGTCTCGGGAGGGTACGACGTGATGTCGGTGCCGTCGAACGTTATCGTGCCGCCCTGCCGGTCCGCGATGCCGAACACGGACTTCATCGCCGTCGACTTCCCGGCCCCGTTCGGCCCGACGATGGCGACGTACTCGCCGTCCGCGACGGTCAGGTCGACGTCGCTCAGCACCTGTAGCTCGCCGTAGCCGGCGTCCAGCCCCGAGACGTCGAGCAGGCTCATGGACCCCCGGCCGCGCCCGTCGTCGTCGCGAGTGTGGTCGTCGTGATTGTGGGTGTGGCCGTCGCGATTGGGGGTGTGGCCGTCGCGGTCGCGGCCGTCGAGGCCGTCGCCTTCGACGCCGTGACCGTCGACACTGGACCTCTCGGTGCTCGTTCGGTGTACATATGCTCCGTGACGTGTCCCTGTTTCAGTTGCTGGTCGTGCATGCTCACTCTCCGAGGTAGGCCTCGATGACGCGCGGGTCCTCGACGACGGTCGCGGGGTCGCCCTCGACGAGCAGGCTCCCCTGCTGGAGCACGACGAGGCGGTCGACGAGGTCGGTTAGCGTCTCCAGTTCGTGCTCGATGATGACGACGGTCATCCCGTCGTCGTTGAGCCCGCGAACCCGGTCGGCGATGTCGTTGGTCAGCGTCGGGTTGACGCCCGCGAACGGCTCGTCGAGCAACAGCAGGTCGGGGTCGAGCATCAACACCCGCGCCAACTCGAGGAGCTTCCGTTGTCCTCCCGAGAGCGCCCCGCTGTACTCGTCTCGCAGGTGGTCGAGTTCGAACGCCGCGATGAGGTCGTCCGCTCGCTCGCGAACCGCCCGCTCCTCGTCCTGCATCCCCGAGGTGCGCAGGAGCGCCGGCAGCGTCCGTTCACCGCGCTGGTCGGGGGCGGCCAGTCGAACGTTGTCGCGGACGGTCATCGTCTCCAGTTCGCGGGTCTGCTGGAACGTCCGAACCAGCCCGGACTTGGCCAGCGTCTCGGGCGGGTCGCCCGTCACGTCGCGGCCGTCGAACGTGACACGGCCGGCGTCCGGGGTGACGACGCCGCTCACGCAGTTGAAGAACGTCGACTTCCCGGCCCCGTTCGGCCCCATCACGCCGACGAGTTCTCCTCGGTCGACCGCGACCGAGAGGTCGTCGAGGGCGCGGAGCCCACCGAACGTCTTCGTCAGCCCGTCGACGTCCAGCAGGCTCACGACTCTACCCCCAGTTCCCGCTCGTCACCCCAGATACCGGCCGGCCGGTAGCGAATCACGAGGACGAGAATCAGCCCGACGACGATGAGGCGGACGGACGCGAACGCGTCGGCGGCCACCGGGGAGACGTCGAGTGCGAACCGCGAGACGAGCCGCAGGCCCATGATAATCGCCAGTCCCGCGAGGACGGCGCGGTGGTTCGACGCGCCGCCGAGCAGCATGCCGATCCAGACGGTGACGGTCACCTGAATCGTGAAGAAGCCCGGCGCGACCGCCCCGTTGTACAGTGCGAACAGGCCGCCGGCGAAGCCGGCGAGCGCGGCGCCGTAGACGAACGCCTGCATCTTGTAGCGGAACGTCGACTTCCCGACCGACCGCGTCACGAGTTCGTCGGCGCGAATCGCCCGCAGGACCCGGCCGTACGGCGCGTCCGTCAGGCGGGTCAGCATCCCGAGCGTGAGCGCCGTCACCCCGCCGAACAGGAGGAGCGTCGCGACCAGCGACGTGTCGCTGTCGGCGGCGAGGTCGGCCACGGGTTGTGGGACGCCCAGAATGCCGACGTTCCCCCCGAAGACCCCGCGGAAGTTGACGAACAGCGTGTGGAATATCTCGGCCGTGGCGAGCGTGACGATGGCGAGGAAGTCGTCGCGCAGGCGAAGCGAGGTCGCCCCGACGACCGCTCCCAGCACCGCCGCGGCGACGACGCCGACGACCAGCGCGAACATCCACGGGTAGCCGAGGGCGACCCCTTCGAACGACCCCTCCGCCGAGAGCATCGCGACCGCGTAGGCCCCGACGGCGAAGAAGACGACATGTCCGAAGTTGACCAGCCCCGTGTGGCCGTACTGGAGGTCCAGCCCCAGCACGAGCAGCCCGTAGATGACGAACAGGATACCGACCTCGAAGAAGACGTAGAGCGCCCCCGGAATCGTCGCGGAAAGCGGCGTGAGCAGGAACACCGCGGCGACGAGGATACACAGCCCGCCCACCAGGAGCGCCTGTTCGGCGCGGCCGGCCGGAAGCACGCTCCCTCCGGGAAGGCGTTCGCGGACGCTCACGCTTCACGCACCTCCCGACCGGCCAGCCCGCTGGGTTTGACCAGCAACACGCCGATGAGGATGAGAAAGGCGATGGCCGAGGAGAGGCCCGTCATCCCCGTCGGGAGGAACACGGTCGAGAGCGCCAGGACCAGGCCGATGACGTACGCGCCGGCGATGGCCCCGTAGGGGCTCCCGGCCCCGCCGAGGATGGCGGCCGAGAGAATCTGCAGAATCTGACTGAATCCGGTGCCGGCGCTGACGTTCGTCTGGATGCCGAGCAACACCCCGGCGAGCGCGGCCAGCACGCCGGCCAGCACCCAGACGTTGTCGCGAATTCGCTGAGTGTCGATGCCGCGCACCCGAGCCAGGCTCTCGTCGTCGCCCATCGCCCGCATGGCGATACCGACGTCCGTTCGGGTCAGCAGGGTGTGGACGACGACGAACACGCCGACGGCACAGCCGACGACGACGAGCTGTTCGGAGGTGACGAACACGTCCCCGAGCAGGTCGACCGGTCCGACCGAGAGCGCCGGGAGACCGTCGAAGCGGAGCGTGGCCGTCTCGGTGTCGAAGTAGCGTGAGCCCCGTCCGGCCGTGAGCCGAATCCCGTTCCGCAACGCCAGTCCCAGTCCGATAGACGTCAGGAGCATCGGCACCGGCCCCGTCTGGTTGATGGGCGTGAAGAACACGCGGGCGAGCAGCAGGCTGACGAGTCCGCCGCCGACCATCGCCACCACCGCGGCGACCGGCAGCGGCAACGGCAACACACCGACCGTGAGGATGCCGATGAACGCGCCGATGGTCAGATACTCGCCGTACGCGAAGTTGATCATGTTCACGATGCCGTAAATCAGCGTGAAGCCGATGGCGGCGATGGCGATGTACGACCCGGTGACGAGCCCGAAGACGACGTTCTGTGCGACTCCCATCGCTCAGTACTCGTCCTCCGGGACGAGCCCGCGGATGTCGTCGGCCGGGATGACCTCCTCCTGGGAGAACTCGCCGCCGCTCGCGACGTTGATGGCGACCGGACCGAACACGTTCCCGAAGTTCGTGAAGTTCGTCGGCGTCGCCGCACCCTGATAGGAGATTTCGTCCCCGTTCGCGAGCGCGTCCTTGCCCTCGGCGAAGGTCGTCACCTCGGTGCCTCCTTCTCGGCTGACCGGGCCGAGGTTCCGCTCGATGGCCTCCGGGGTCGCCTCGCCGCCCCGTTCGATGGCGAGTGCGGTGACGTTCAGCGCGTCCCACGCGGGGGGCGTCCAACCGTTGAGTTCAGCGTCGCCGCCCTGCTCGTAGGTGTCGACGAACGAGTCGAAACTCGGGCCGGCCTGGCCGGGGCTCGCGGCCCACGCCCCGTCGAGGTCGCTGCCGACCCGCGAGGCGAGGTCGTCCTGTGCGAGCGGGTCCGAGAGGATGGGCTGACGGCCGTAGCCGCCGTCCGCCCAGTCGGTCAGGAGCGTCGTCGCGTCTTCGAGGGGGATGCTCACCGCGAACGCGCTGAACTCGCTCCCGAACAGCCGGTCGAGCGCGGACTGATAGCTCGACTGACCGAGGCTCACCTCGACGCGCTGGGCGACGGTACCGCCCCCTTCCTCGTACGCGGAGACGAACCCGTCGGCCCAACTTCTGGCCCCCTCGGAGTTGCCGTTGATGACGCCGAGGGTGTCGTTCCCCTGGTCCAGCGCCCGGCGTGCGCCGCCCGCAGTGTGCACGGTGTCGCCGATGACGGTGCGCCATATCCACTCGTCGTCCTCGAGGTTCTCCGGCGTCCCCATGTCGCCACCCCGGGTGTCGAGGAACCCCGACCCCGGCCACGGCGTGACCACGGGCGTCGACTGCTCCTGCAGGAAGTCGAACAGCGGGTTGATTTCGCTCGAGAACAGCCCCAGCAACCCGATAGCGCCGTCGTTCTCGATGAGTTGCGTCACCACCGACCGCGCTTCCTGCGGGTTGACCGCCGTGTCGCGCCGGACCACGTCGACTTCGCGGCCGAGCGGGCCGCCGGCCTCGTTTATCTGCTGCATCGCGACGTCGGTCGCCTGCGAGACGCCCGGCTGCAGGAAGTCCCAATCGCCGGTGAGGGCGGCCGGCTGACCGAGGACGATAGCCCCGTCACCGCCGCCACCACCGCCACCGCCGCCGCCACCGAAACTCAGACACCCCGCCGTGGCTGCCACCCCGCCAGCCCCGACCGCCGTGAGAAATCCCCGTCGCGTCGTACGGTCTACGTTATCTATCGGCATACCGGTCGGGAGTTTGTGAGTAGGGGGTGTTATAGCTTTGTGTAATCGTAGCGGTCGGACCCGGCTGTAACGTGCGATTTCTCGTCGTTTATGGCAGCAATCGACCAGGTGAGGAGGACGCTCCGGCTGGTCAGGGTTGTCGAACCGGTCGAGGTCGGGTCGGTCAGTCGAGGTCGGGTCGGTCAGTCGAGGTCGTCGAGCCGGTCGAGCCGGTCCGTCGCCGCCGCGACGGCGCTCTCGTCGCCGGTCGTCAGGTACGACGATAGCTCCTGTGTCGCCCGCGCGAGGGACTCCGACTCCTCAACCGGCACGTCGCCTTCGAGCGCACGGACGCGTTTCATCCGGTCGGTGAGTCGGCCGAGTAGACGTCTCGCCACCGGGTCCGGCTCGTCGTCGAGGTAGGTGGCGACGTCCCGCCGATAGTCGCGGACGGCGTCGGCGTAGCCGAGCCCCCGTGCGGCCGCCATCGACGGCGGGACGTGGTCCGGAGCGGGACGGTCGCCCGAGTCGGCCCCGTTGAGCAGCGAGACGAGGTAGAGTTCCTCGTCGTCCGTCGGGTTCCGCTCGCGTGCGTACACGTCGGTCGCGTGGAGGAGTTCGTGAGCCGCGAGGAACGTCTCGTCGAGCGGCTGGAGGTCGCCTGCGTGGATGAACCCCCGCCGACGGACGTACTCCCGGACGGTCGACTTGATGGCGTCGGTTTCGCCGGCGAGGTCGGCGGCGTCGCCGTCGCCGTCGCCGACGGCGGCCCGGTGTTCGCTCAGGTCGAGCGTCGTCGCCGACGCGGTGTGGCGGGTCCGCTCGTCGACGCCGACGCTCCGCAGACTGTCACAGGCCGGACAGGCGACGCTGCCGGTGTCGTAGTACGACCACTGGTGGCCACAGGCCTTGCACTCCCGGCGACCGCGGACTTTCATACCGAGCCCTTCGTCTCGCCGGTGGAAAAGCGGGCGGTCTCGACACGCCGGTGGTCGGGTCGTCGGGGTCGACCCTCGTCGCCGAAGTTCGTCTCGGGGCTGGAACGTCGGCTACGGGCGAAAACTATCTTAAATTTCGAGCTTAGAAGGGAAATTTTTTACCGTCCGCGTCCACTAAGGGTGTCTGTCACTGACCATGGGCCGTCGTATTTACCGGAGGCGTTCCGGAGCGACACCGACCATGTCGAACGAACGACCCGAAAGCGACGAGCCGACGACCGAGACGGAGCTACAGGCGGCCCTCGGGCAGTTGTTCCGGGCGGCACAGCACAACGGCGTCGACGTCCGCGGTGGGTGGAGCGTCCGCCAGGACGGCGACGGCGGTCCGTATCTGGGTGTCGAAGTGACGGAGGTCGTCTCGGAGAACTCGGGGGGGACGGACCGACACCTTCGTGAGTAACCCGCCGGTCGACGAGTCAGCGAGCCCTCGGCGGGAGGACCGCGAAATCGGGAGGTGGTCCGACAGTCGGGCCTGCACGACCCGACCGCTTATCCCGTCGGGCGGACGTACGTGTGACCGTGATGTCGTCGAACGACACGACACGGTCGGACGCGGAGGATAGCGGAAGTCGCCGCGAGGCGGCTGGTCGCGAAATTCTCGGGCGCTGATTCGGAGCGGCGACCCGAAAGCGACGCGTCGACCGACCGGGAAATCGAAGTGACCTGTTCGGCCGACGGCGCCGAGTTCCGCCTCTCGCTCGGCCGGGAGGAGCACACGCTCTCCAGAGCCGGAGCGGTCGCGTTACGCGACGCCCTCGGCGACGCGCTCACCCGACGGGAGACGTACTTCCGCACCGTCGGCGAGCACCGCGAGGACGGGAGCTACGTCGTCTCCCGACGTGGCGCCGACTCGGCGGGCCACAGCAAGGTGTTTCGTTCCTTCGAGGAACTCGAACGGTTGTACGAGCGCCTGCCCGCGACGTTCACCGCGAACGAGGTCGGCCGGTCGGGACTCACGGGCGGGCGCCGGCACATGCTCGTCCGGCACCTCGCCGAACACCCGGCGTTCGACTGCGGGTTGACGAGTCAACAGCCGCTGACGGCGCGAAAGCGTGGGTCGAACTCGGAGGGGAAGCCGGCCACGCCGTCGTCCGCGGAGGCCGACCCTGCGGAGGCCGACGACTGACCCGTCGCCGACGGCGAGGCCACGCCGACGAGCGGAAGCCGATGGACGAGAGCCGGTCGGCGGAGGGAACCATCCGGTCCCGGCCGGTGTCGCTTCGCCGAGACTCCCCACACGGCCCCGTCGGATAAGTGACAGCCGCCGGTACGTCGAGGCGGACGATGGCACTCACAGTCACCGCGAGCGTCGTCGGAACCGTGCTGAGCTTCCTCGTCGTCGCCGTCGCGACGTACGTGAGCACGGCCGTCTTCACCGAGAACTCCAGTTTCGGGTACTCGCTGGTCACGGCCGCCATCACCTCCGTGGTGTGGTTCGGGGTGACTTACTTCGTCTCGGGGACGCTCGGCCTCGCCGGCTTCTGGGTGGCCCTCGGCCCGGCCCTGGCCGTGGTCGCGTACATCCTGGTCGTGGACCTGCTCTACGGCGGCGGCATCGGGCAGGCGGTCGCCATCTCGGTGGGGACGTGGGTCGGGGCGTTCGCCATCCTCTACGTCGCGGCCTACTTCGGCTACAGCTCCTTCCAGGCCATCGGCGTCCCGCCGGGCGTCTGAGGCGGCCGAGACGCCACGAGGCGCCGAACCCGGCAGTTTCCGGCTGGTGAACCCTTTTGTCGGCGCGCCCCGACCGCCCGTCATGACGTTCTCCATCGTCGCACGCGACCCGGAGACGGGCGCGGTCGGTGTCGCCGTCCAGTCCAAGTTCGTCAGCGTCGGCTCCGTCGTCCCCTTCGCCGCCGCGGACGCGGGCGCCGTCGCCACACAGAGCTTCGCCAACGTCGCCTACGGCCCGGACGGGCTCGCGCTCCTGCGTGACGGCCTCCCGGCCGACGAGGTCGTCGAGCGCCTGACCGCCGAGGACGACGAGGCCGCCTCCCGCCAGGTCGGCGTCGTCGGCGCCGACGGGTCGGTCGCCGCCTACACCGGCGAGGAGTGTTTCGACGTGGCCGGTGACCGGCAGGGCGAGACCTACACCGTCCAGGGGAACATCCTCGAGAACGAGGCGACCCTCGACGCGATGGCCGACGCCTTCGAGTCGACCGACGGCGGCCTCCCCGAACACCTCCTCGCCGCCCTCCACGCGGGCAACGACGCCGGCGGCGACAGCCGCGGCGAGCAGAGCGCCGCGATGTACGTCGTCAAACCCGAGGGCGGGTACGACGGGAAGAACGACCGCTGGGTCGACGTGCGCGTCGACGACCACGACCACCCCATCGACGAGTTGGAGCGCGTCTTCAAGATATACGACGTGACGTTGCTCGAACGCGAGGCCCCCGAGTCGACCCGGGAACTGTCGGGCGAGACCGCCCGGGCAGTGCGCGAGACGCTCGCGGGCCTCGGGTTCCTCGATTCGGTCGCGGTCGACGACGGGGGCGACGAGGGCGACGGCGGCGACGGGGACGACGTGTTCGGCGACGAGGAGCGCGAGGCGCTGGAGGCGTTCCGCGGGATGAACAACTTCGAGAACCACTCGCTGCCCGTTCTGGAGGACGCGCTGGCGCGAGGCTGGGACGACGCGGCCGGTGACACCGCCAGCGACGGGGAGGCGCGGATGGTCGACGCCATCTGGCACGGCCTCTCGCGACTCGACCGGAAGTAGCGCTCGTGGGGTCTCGTTCGCGGTCCCGTAGACGCGCCGCGCGGGGTGGACGGACCGACCGGGGCCATGGGGTTGATGCCCACTCGTGCCCGAAGAGGCCGTATGCGAGACGAGGCGGAAATCAGAGAGCAGTACGAGTTCCTCGCGGAGCAACTCGAATCCGACGAGATGAACCACCAAAGCGTCAAGCAGATGTTCACGTACTACAAGCGGGCGCTCGGCTGGGTGCTCGAAGAGGAGCACATCTGAGCGGTCGGCCCGTCCCGGGGAGTACGTCGGCCGACGACGAGCGCGCGTCGGCTCCGTCGGATGTGTCGGGTACGGCACGTCCGTCGGCCCGTGCGGTAGGTTTAAGTGATATCCTGTGATACGTGGAAGTGACGCTTCGCTTTGGAGGGCCGAAGCGTCAGCGGGGACCAATTCAGGGCGGCAAGCATCCACGCGGTTTCCGCGTGGCTTGCTTTCCTTTCGAACTCGCGTCGGCGAGCCGTCGCTTCGTCCGTTCTGCCGTCGTGTGCGCCGCGTACGTAGTCTCCCTGTTCTGTATCCCACCGCAGGAGTGTCGGGGACAGTATCGTCCGTGTCCCGAGCGGCCGCTCCGGGTCTGCGGTCCCACACGGGTACCCGATAGCTCGGCGGGAGAAGAGGAGCGGAACGCGCGCCGACTACTCGATAGAGAGGTCGCCGCCGGCGTCGTCGCCGCCGTCCTCGTCCCACTCGAGTTCGAACTCGACGCTCAGTTCGCCCGGACCGCCGGCGCTCGACGTCTCGCGCTCGGCCTTCACCTCGAAGGTCGGGCGTTCGGGAACGTCGAGCGTCACCGACTCGCTCCCGGCAGAGAGCGTCACCGCATCACCCGCATCCAGTTTATCCGCGACCGTCCGGAGGTACTCTGCGATCTGCTCGCGGCTCCGTGCCGATTCCGTCTTGAACAGGACCTCTTCTGGCATGGGGTCGTCTACGACGCGGGGGGACATAAAGCGCGGCGACGACCCGGTCGAGTCGAGAGTCGGTCGGGTCGGCTCTCGGGGTTCGCGGTCGTCGAGCCACGGTCGTCGTGTCCGTAGTCACCGGCCGCCGTAACCGACGGGGCGTGCAGTCGGGACAACATGTCGTGTTGGTGGTGGTATCGAATTAGCAGTGTCTCGGACGGGCGAACCGTTCGGCAAGATGGAGGTTCGGTCGAGCGGGAGAACCGGGAGCCGTCGGTCGAAATCCGCGACTGCTGGCCGGTATGCTTATTTTATTCAGATAAGAATCTCCGCGTGTACATTTACCATGTACGACCTGACAGGATTTCAGCGGGATCTGCTCTACGTCGTCGCCGGGCTGGAGGAGCCCCACGGGCTCGCTATCAAGGAGGAGCTCGAAGACTACTACGAGAAGGAGATTCACCACGGGCGGCTGTACCCGAACCTCGACACGCTCGTCGACAAGGGGCTGGTCGAGAAGGGAAAGCAGGACCGGCGGACGAACTACTACACGCTGACTCGCCGCGGCCGACGCGAACTCGACGCCCGGCAGAGTTGGGAAGCCGACTATTTGGAGGACTGACCGCGGTCGGCTGACTCGTCGCCGGTCGTCTCCTCGCCACCGTCCGAACTGGGCGTCGGGTCGTGTCCCGGGTTCCGACCGTCGCCCGCGTTCGCGGGCTCGCCGGCGGGCGGGGTCGCCTCGTCGCTCGCGACCGGGTCGTCGACGAGGTACGACGGGTCGAGCGCGTACGGCTGGATACGCTCGCCGGCCATCAACTCGGGGAGGACGATTTGTGCGAAGTGAACGAACAGGACGAGGAGCATCGGCATGAGGAAGATGCCGTACCAGCCGAACAGGAGCGGGCCGAACGTGTACGCGATCATCACCGCGCCGACGTGGAGGCTCCGGCCCGAGACGTACGGCCGGAGGACGAGGTCGGGGATGGTGTCGACGACGACGAACGACAGCAGCGCGAAGGCGACGACGAACCAGATGGCGCCGGAGCCGGGGCCGACGAGCGCGACGCCGGCCATGTACAGCGCGACGGGGACGTACACGAGCTTCATGCCGACGACGGGGATGAGGCTGGCGACGCCGGCGAGGAGGCCGACGAGCGCCGGGGCCGGCACCGACACGCCCTCGGGGGCGAACACGTTCAGCAGGGAGTAGGCGATGACGCCGATGGTGCCCGTGAGCGCCGCGTTGAGGATGTTGCCGAAGAAGATGCTGTTGAAGTCGCGGTCGACGGCGCGGGCGTAGGACTCGACGACGCCGCCCGCGTCGCCGAACCGTCCGAGGAACCACCGCGAGAGCGTGTGGTCGTCGCGGAGGAGGTAGAACGCGAGTGCGAGCATGACGAACAGGTGGACGAGCGCGATGCCGAGGACGGCGAGCGTGCCGGCGGCGGCGCCGAGTTGGGCGATCACCGCGGAGACGCTCCCGAAGGAGAGGTAGTCGACCAGTCCGCTCTGGAACAGCGTCGCCGGGTCCGCGATGGCGTCGAGCAGTTCGGGGTCGACCCCGTAGTCGCTGGGGTCGAAGGGCGTGTTCTGTCCGATTCGGAGGAGTTCCTGTGAGACGATGGCGAGCGCGTAGGCCACGAGTCCGAGCGCGGGCAGGACCAGCGCGAAGATGGAGACCGCGGCGGCGAGGCTCGGCGACCCGACCCGCCGCCGGATGCGCCGATACACCGGGCGGGTAGCGTAGTAGATGAACACTCCGAAGACGAACGTGCCGACGAACGAGTAGACGACGAACACGAGCGCCAGAAAGAGGAGTGCGCCGCCGAGCCACCAAGCGAGCCTCGAGCGGTCGACTTCGGTGAGCGACATACGGAATGTGGCGCCCGGGGAGGGCAAAAGGGTGTCGCGGCGGGCCGGCCGAGTAACGAGCACTCACGAGGTGGCTACAAGCTATATACTAGCGGGCGTCGTAGCCGACGGCCCATGCCGGTCGAAGTCGTGTTGCAGGGTGTCGACGGCGGCGGGGTGTTGACGAACCCCCTCGACGACCCGGTGGTTCGCGTCGTCCTCGCGGCGGCGCTCGGGCTCTTTCTCGGACTCGAGCGGGAGTGGTCGCGCAAGTCGGCGGGGATTCGGACGTTCTCGCTCATCAGCCTCGTCGGCGCGGTGTTCACCATCGTCGCCCAGGAGTCGGACCTGGGTGTCTCGCTTCTCACCATCGGCGGGGTGCTCGTCATCGTCCAAGGCGTCCTGTTGGCGGTTCAGGGGCTCAGAAACGGCGAAGAGGACTCGCTGTCGCTCACCACGTCGATGTCGATGATGGCGGCCTACGGGGTGGGCGTGCTCGTCGCCGCCGGCTACGTCCTCGTCGGCGTCTCCGTCGCCGTGGTCTCCTCGCTCCTGCTCGTCCTGAAGCGGGAGCTCCACGGGTTCGCCGGGGGGTTGACCCGGGAGGAGATGCGCTCCTCGGTGGAGTTCGCCATCCTCGCGTTCGTCGTCTACCCGCTGCTGCCGGCCTCCTACGAGGTCGACCTCGTCGGCGAGTTCACCTTCAGGCTCGAACCCCAAGTCGCGTGGCTGATGGTCGTCACCGTCGCCGGTATCGGCATCGTCAACTACGCACTGGTGCGGAGCTACGGCGGTCGGGGCGTGGCGGTCACGGGATTCTTCGGCGGACTGGCGTCGTCGACGGCGGTGGTCGGCACGATGCTCGACCAGGTGCGTCAGCGCGCGGACGCGGTGTCGTTCGCCGTCGCGGGGGTGTTGCTCGCCGACGCCGCCATGGCGACCCGCAACCTCCTCATCGCGGTCGCCTTCACGGTCGCGTCGGGCCAGCCGCCCCTGGTGGGAGCCGTCATCCCGCTCGGGGTGCTCATCGTCGGCTCCTTCGTCGTCGCGTGGCTCGCCGCCGATTGGGGCGCAGAGGTCGACATGGACCTCGAGAGCCCCTTCTCGCTGTGGAACGTCCTCGCCTTCGGCGCCGTCTTCCTCGTCATCCTCGTCGGCGGCACCGTCGCCCAACAGGAGTTCGGCAACGTCGGCTTCTACGTCAGCGCCCTCCTCTCGGGGTTGGTCTCCTCGGCGGGGACGACCACCTCGGCCGTTCTCCTCTACCGGCAGGGGAGTCTCGGGGTCCAGCCGGCCGTCATCTCCATCCTGCTCGCGACGGGGTCGTCCATCCTCGTGAAGGCCGGACTCGCGGCGGCGGGCCCCGAGCAGTTCCGCAATCGGGTGGCGGTCTGGAGTCTCGTCCTGCTCGCGGCCGCGGGCACGGCGACGGCGGCGACGTTCGCAATCTTCGCCCCTACCTAAACGAATTTTTTAACACCCCCGATTCCGACTTCGCCGCATGGACCGCGAGACGGCCGAGCCGCGGGTGGACGAGATGCCCGGGAAGCGGGCGCGGGAGTGGGTGGAACACCACCACCGCAACGCCGCACCGAGCACCTACGTGTACGACTTCGTCTGGGACCTCTCGGGTGACGCCGAGGGGCCGTTCTGTACGGACGTCGACGGCAACGTGCTCATGGACTTCACGAGTCACGTCGCCGCCGCACCGCTGGGGTACAACAACCCGAAGGTGATGGACACCCTCCGCGAGTTCGACCTCGTCGACCCGACGAAGATCGCCGGGCAGGACTTCTACGTCAGCGACGGCAACCCGCCGGACCAGTCCGAGTTCCCCGGTCCGACTCAGCTGATGGACAAGCTCGTCGAGTTGACGGACCACTACGGGATGGACACGGTCTTCCTCTCGAACTCGGGTGCGGAGGCCGTCGAGAACGCATTGAAAATCAGCTACGACGCCTCGGGCGGGGCCAAGTACGGCATCACCTTCGAAGGGGCGTTCCACGGCCGGACACTCGGGACGCTCTCGCTCAACCGCTCGAAGGAAGTGTATCGACGAAAGTTCCCCGAGATTCCCTCGATTCACGACGTGCCGTTCTGTGACGACCGCTCCTGTTCGCCCGCGACCTGCTCCTGTGGGTTCTTCCGCGGCGTCGGCGGCGGTCGGGACGGCGAGGGCGAGGACGACCCCGTCTCCGCCCTCCGCCGGAAACTCGACCCCAAACGGGGACACGTCAACCCGGAGGAGGTCGCCTACCTCATCATGGAGCCCATCCAAGGTGAGGGCGGCTACCGTTTCCCGAGCGACGCTTTCGCCGAGGAGGTCGCGAGCGTCGTCGAGGAGCACGACATCACGCTCGTCGCCGACGAGATTCAGTCGGGCGTCGGCCGGACGGGCGAGATGTGGGGGTCGGACCACTACCCCTTCGAACCGGACATCATCACCGGCGCGAAAGGGTTGCGCGTCGGCGCGACGATATCGAGCAAGGACGTGTTCCCCGAGGAGCGCGCCCGGCTCTCCTCGACGTGGGGCGCCGGGGACATCGTCTCCTCGCTCCAGGGCGTGCTCACCCTCGAAGCCATCGAGGAACACGACCTACTCGCCAACGCGACCGTCCGCGGTCGGCAGTTCAAAGAGACCGTGCGCGACGCGAACCCCGAGGGCGTCGTGGACGTGCGCGGGAAGGGGCTCCTGCTCGCCGTCGAGTTCGACTCGAAGGAGCGCCGCGACGCCGTCCAGGAGGCCGCCCTGAAGCGCGGCCTGCTCACTCTCGCCTGCGGCTACAAGGTGCTTCGCATCCTCCCGCCGCTCGACGTGACCGAACGCGAAATCTCACTCGGCGCGGACCTGCTCGAAAAGTCCATCGCGGACGTCTCGTAGCTCACGCTTCGGCTCGCATCCTCGGTCGGTGCACACCGGGCTTCCGGTGAAAATACATAGATTTGATAGGTCGGCGGAGGGGTCGTTAGTCGTCGGCGTCCGTGGCGTCGGCAGGGTCGTCGGTCTCGGCGTCCAGCGCCGCTTCGAGTGCCGCGACCCGTCGTTCGAGGTCGGTCTCGCGGTCCGTTCGGCTGGCCCACCGCGCCCCGAGGCCGGCGCCGACGAGGACGCCGCCGACCATGCCGGCGAAACCGAACGCGAAGCCGACCGACCCGCAGAACAGGGCCGCGCCGACGACGACGCCGTCCTTCCAGTCCATGGCGGATGCTCGTCACGATGTCGGATAAACGACCCGACCGTGAGCGACGTGTTCCCACACCGGGTTTCCGGTGAAATCCAAGTTGCGTTACAGGAAGTGCGGTTGGGCTGGGAGACGTAGTCACTGGGAGTCGTCCAGCCGACTGGCGCGTGCGTCGCGGCGCTCCGTCGCCGCGACACTCGCGCGAGGGCTGAGCGAACGGAGTGAGCGAAGCGGGTGGGGAGGATGAGGCACAGAGCGTGCCGGCCCGTCGCGGCCGGCTCGCTCTCGCGGGCCTGGTGGACATGAAAAGGGCGAGCCAGCGCGCGCTCCGGCGCGCTGGCGAGGGCTTTCTACATCTGATACCGACGCTCGTCGTCGCGCTGGGGGTACTGGTCCTGGCCCGTCATCTCGTCGTAGGTCATCCCCGAGAGGTACTCGTCGTAGGTCACGTCGTAGGCGCCGCGGAGCTGGAAGTCCATGTCGCCGGTGTCGACGGTGGTGCGGAACAGCTGGTGGACGCCGCGCTGGATCAGCTCCGATACGTCGTCGGTGCCGAAGACGGCGACGAGCATCGCGAGCTCGGTTCGGGTCTCGCGGTCGAGGTCGAGTTCGACCGGGTCGTCGAGGTTCGAGTACGCCTTCGTCACGTCGTCGTTCAACTCGTCGAGTCCCATGGTCGTGGCTGTCGGCAGGGGAGGGGATACGGGTTTCGCCTCTTTGCTGTATCGTAGAATCAGAGGTCGGCGTCACAGTAGGTACACGTCGCGTCGTCGGTCGAGTTCGGAGCCCCACAGGCGGTGCAGTTCACACGGTCGGTGGGTCCGGTGCTGTGCTGTCGGGTGTAGAGGTGGAAGGCACCCATGCCCGCGGCAGCGACGAGGAGAAACACGGGAAAGGCGAGCAGCGGACCGAGGCCGACGAACACGACGCCGACGAGGAGGACGGCGGTAGCGACGCCGAGGACGTGGAGGGCCGTGGACACGCACTATATTTTCGGTAGGATGACAAAAGTGTGCCGAGCGGTACGTCGACATTCAATTGAATCGAGAGCAGGGGGACGTTTCCCACCCGGACCGACGAAAGCCCCCGCCCGCTCGCCGTCGCTCGACTCGCTGCGCGCTTCACCGCTCACTCCGTTCGCGGCTCCAGTGCTTACGTCGCGAGCGACGGCGACCGCCCGGCCCCTTTCGGAGCCCCACCCACAGCACCGCACCGCCTCACGCCTCCCCACCCTCCGTGCGGCTGGCACGAGGCCAGCCGAGGTCCCTCGCACGACGCGCCGCGACACGGAGTCGCGGCGGCGCGCGCCGAACGGCCTTCGGGCCGCGAGCCACCGTGCGAGGGCTGAGTGAGCGTAGCGAAGGAAGCGGCTGGGGAGGACGTGGATACGGTAGGCGGGGCTTCAGAAGGGGCCGTGTCGCCGGAGGCGGAGCTTCCGGCCGCTCGCGAGAGCTTCGTTCTCGCCCAGTTCTCGGGGAAGGACGGCGACGTGAGCACCGCGGGGAGGAACGGAGTGACGACCGAGGAGCACAGCGAGCCGCGCGACCCGAGAACGTAGGGGCTTCCGGGCGCCACCACAGAACCGACCGTCCCACCCGCTCCGAGGCCAACTCAAGAAACCCGAACCAGCACCGATAAACCCGGCCCACCGTACCCGAACACATGAGCGATTCGCCGTCCGCCGACGCCCTCCCGGAGTCGCTGCAGGAGAGCACCTTCCCGGAAGGGGACACCCGCGAAGCCGTCCGACGGGCCCTCGTCGACTGGTACGAGGAGGACCACCGGGACTTCCCGTGGCGCCGCACGCAGGACGCCTACGAGATTCTCGTCTCGGAGGTGATGAGCCAGCAGACGCAACTCGACCGCGTCGTCCCCGCGTGGGAGGACTTCCTCGAACGCTGGCCGGCCGTCGCCGACCTCGCCGTAGCCGACCGGAGCGACGTGGTCGCGTTCTGGACCGACCACTCGCTCGGGTACAACAACCGCGCGAAGTACCTCCACGAGGCCGCCCAGCAGGTCGAGGAGGACCACGGCGGCGAGTTCCCCACCGACCCCGACGGCCTCCAGGAGCTGATGGGCGTCGGCCCCTACACCGCGAACGCGGTCGCGTCGTTCGCCTTCGACAACGGCGACGCCGTCGTCGACACCAACGTCAAGCGCGTGCTCCACCGCGCCTTCGACGTGCCGGACGACGACGCGGCGTTCGAGGAAGCCGCCTCCCTCCTGATGCCCGACGGCGAGTCCCGCGTCTGGAACAACGCCGTCATGGAACTCGGCGGCGTCGCCTGCGGGAAATCACCCGACTGCGACGGCGCGGGCTGTCCGTGGCGCCGGTGGTGTCACGCCTACGAGACCGGCGACTTCACCGCGCCCGACGTGCCGACACAGCCGGAGTTCGAGGGCTCGCGCCGACAGATGCGGGGCCGAGTCGTTCGCGCCCTGGGACAGTACGACGAACTCGCGCTGGACGACCTCGGGCCGCGCGTCAGAGTCGACTACACGCCCGACGGCGAACACGGCCGCGAGTGGCTCCGGGGACTCGTCGACGACCTCGAATCGGACGGCCTCGTCGCGCTCTCGGAGCGCGAGGCGGAGACGGTCGCGAGCCTCCGGCGCTGAGTGACGGGGGCGACCGCCGCCGACCGCCCGCTCTCGCTCACTCCGAACGCGACGGGGGCGTCTGCCCGACGACGTTGTCCGGTCTAATCACGAGGACGACGCGCTCCTCGGCCCCCGGCCCGTCGTACTCCCGTCGACCGGTGTAACGCTCGGCGAGGTCGTCGAGGTGCTCCCGAGCCCCGTCCGTCCGGTGCTCGACGACCTCGCCGCGAACCGAGACGTAGCGGTAGGGGTTCTCCGGGTCCGCGACCGCGAGCGCGACCCGCGGGTCGCCGCGGACGTTCCGGTCCTTCCGGGTGTCCGGGACCGTGTTCACGAGCACGTGCTCGCCGTCGAAGTCGACCCACGTCGGGGTGACGTGGGGCGAACCGTCGGGCAGGAGCGTCGCGACGAACGCGAACGAGCGTTTCTCGAAGAGGTCGCGGTACTCCTCGGGGATGACTGCCATGAGGGAGGGAGGCGCTCGGTCGGGATAACCCTGCTACCGGTCGAGGCGAGGAACCGCCGACGGCGAGCGGCCGCTCGACCCGGCGGCGTGTTTTTGTCTCCCGACTCCGACCCACGCCTATGAGCGACGCCGACACCGAGCGTTCGGACGCGACAGCCGACGGGACCGACGAATCGGTCACCGGAAGCGAGGAAAGCGGCCGCGACGGCGAAGCCGACACCCACGTCGTCGCCGTCTGCGGGAGCTTGCGCGAGCACAGCTACACGCGTCTCGGGCTCGAAGTCGCGCTCGACGGCGTCCGCGAGGCCGGCGGCACGGGCGAACTGCTCGACCTCCGCGAGCTCGACCTGCCGGCGCTGAACGCCGACGAGGACACACAGGGCGACAGCGCCGTCCTCACGGAGCGCCTTCGCGACGCGGACGCCGTGCTCCTCGGGACGCCGATGTACCACGGCTCGTACTCGGGCGTGCTGAAGAACGCGCTCGACTACGCCGGCTTCGACG
Source organism: Halobium salinum (assembly GCF_026586625.1). Classification (GTDB taxonomy): domain Archaea; phylum Halobacteriota; class Halobacteria; order Halobacteriales; family Haloferacaceae; genus Halobium; species Halobium salinum. Next base: position 192,074 of record NZ_JAODIW010000004.1, read on the forward strand.
AGTTCGAGGGGAAGACCGTCGGCCTGCTCGCGGTCGCCGGCGGCTCGTTCCCCGTCACGGCGCTCGAACACCTCCGCTCGGTCTGCCGCGCGCTGAACGCGTGGGTCCTCCCGCACCAGGTGGCGATTCCGCGGGCGAGCCGCGCCTTCGAGGGCGGCGTAGTCGTCGACGACGGCATCGAAGAGCGGGCGCTAGTGCTCGGCAGGAGAGTCGTGCAGTTCGCACACATTGAGGCCGACCCTCGAACGTTCGAGAGCGGCCAGAACGTCGGCGGCAGTCGGTGACCCCAGCCACCCGACCGCACCGACGAACGAAGGCAACCGACGCCCGTCCACCCCGGTATGGCAGTCGGAGCGTGGGCGTGAGGGTCCCACCCCTCAGTGACACCGTGTCACGCGAGGACCTTCGTTATGTCCCCCTTGCAGGTCGGTAACGTGAGATTAGCGGGCGCGACTGTCGATTCCCGTGGACGGTCACGCCGAGTGACAACGGTTTAGTAGCCCGCTCGCACCGGGGGGAAACGTGCACGCCATCACGAAGAGCGGCTGGGTCGAGGTCATCACGGGGTCGATGTTCTCGGGGAAGACCGAGGAACTCCTCCGTCGACTCCGCCGCGCCGAGATCGCCGGGCAGTCGGTGGCGGTGTTCAAGCCGGCCGTCGACGACCGCTACGGGGAGGCGACCATCGGGTCGCACAACGGCCGCCAGTGGGAGGCGACCGTCGTCGAGAACGAGGGCGAGGGAGTGTGGGAGATAGACGACCGACTGAACGGCGAGGAGGTCGTCGCCGTCGATGAGGCGAACTTCTTCACCCGCGAACTGGTCGACGTCTGCGAGGCGCTCGCCGCCGACGGCCGCCGCGTCGTCGTCTCCGGCACCGACCAGACGTTCCGCGCGGAGCCGTTCGAACCGCTCCCCCAACTGATGGCCCTCGCCGAGTACGTCGACAAACTGCAGGCCATCTGCACGGTCTGTGGCGAACCCGCCTCCCGGAACCAGCGGCTCATCGACGGCGACCCGGCCCACGCCGACGACCCGACCATCCTCGTCGGCGCCGAGGAGTCCTACGAGGCGCGCTGTCGGAACTGTCATACCCTCCGCAGCGACTAGGTCGGAGTAGAGACCCGTGACGACCTGGATAGAGAACCCCGAAGGCGGCCGCGACCGCGGTCCGGCGGGCTTCGCCCGGGCCTGGCTCGAAGCCCTCGTCCGCCCGCGACGCTTCTTCCGCAACGGAATCGCCCCCGGCGACCAGGCGCCCGGGCTGGCGTTCGGCGTGTTCGTCGCGCTCTGTTACGTCGTCGGCCTGCTCGCGTTCTCGCCCGAGCCGGTCGTCGGCACCGAGACGATTCCCCTCGTCGCCGGCAGCGAGGCCGCCACCGCCACCCTGCTCCTGCTCGCCGTCGCGCTGTTCGTCGCTCCCGCAACCCTCCACCTGACGGCGGCGCTCCAGACGCTCCTGCTCATCGCCATCGTGCCCGACCGCGGCGGGGTGAGCCAGACCGTCCAGACTATCGCGTACGCGACCGCCCCGTGTGTGTTTGCCGGTCTGCCGGTCCCCCTCCTCCGGGTCACTTGCGCCGCCTACGGCGCCCTCCTCTTGGTCGTCGGCGTCGCCGTCGTCCACCGAGCGTCGCCCGTCCGGGCCGTCCTCGCCGCCGCCGTCCCGGCGGCGCTCGTCTTCGGCTACGGGTTCGGCGGGTTCGCGGCGGCGGAGGCAGTCCTCGCCGGCGACGGTCTCGGCGTGGTCGCGGGAGTCGTCTAACTGCCCGCGCGGTGGCCGCGCTTATCCGGCGGCCCCGCGAAGCCCGGCCATGCTCACGCTGAGCCTCGACGACTTCATGGTCGAACTGGCGGAGGGAACGGTCAAGCACGTCGGCGCCGCGAACACGGCGGCGACGGTCAAACTGTACCACGTCGACGAAGCCGAGGCCCGGGCCTTCGGCGACTCGCAGGTGAAGTTCGCCTTCGAGGACGGGGAGGGTAACGAGGTGGAGGTCGCACTCGACCCCGAGGCCGTCGAGTCGCTCCTCGCGGACGTGGAGGCGGTCCGCGAGGAAGGTGTCGTCTTCGAGTAACGACCGGTCGGCCGACACGCGCGAGGAATCCTCGGCTTCCGACGGCGTTCGCCGACGAATTCGACGAAAGAATCGCTGAGCGACTTTCGACAACCGTTTTAGGGCGGAACCGTTCTATCGATTCAAATGGGTTCGTGTATCATCTGTGGTACGCCTGTGGACGGGCGTATCTGTGAGTCCCACCAGGAGGACGTCGTCTTCGAATTCCGTGGCGACAGCGCCGACCAACTGACCCCCAGCCGGTTCTACACCGGCGTCGTCGACGGTTACGCCGACTTCGGCGTGTTCGTCGACCTCGCCCCGGGCGTCACCGGCCTCCTCCACCGTAGCGAACTGGACCAACGCCTCGAGAGCCTCGACTGGGAGGCGGGCGACACCGTGTTCGTCCAGGTGAAGAACGTCCGCGACAACGGCAACATCGACCTCGGGTGGTCCATCCGTCAGCGCGAGCGGGAGTTCCGCGGCGCGCTCGTCCAGGACGCCGAGGGCGACCACGACCCCGAGGAGGAAAGCGAGAGCTCGGGGGGCGAGCGTGAGGCCGAGTCGCCCGCCCGCGACGGCGGGACGGCCGCCGAGTCGACCGGTCCCGGGCGCGACGCCGAGGACGCAGACGCCGGCGAGGGCGCCGACTCCGCGGCCGACGTCGAGGCCGGCGCCCGAGGATACGGTTCGGACGACGGCGACGAGGGGAGCGACGCCGGCGACGGAGCTGAGGCCGAGTCGGACGACCGCGACGCCGAGTCAGAGCCGACCGCCGAACGCGAGCGCGTCGAAATCGGCACGCTCACCGACCGCGTCGGCGAGGACGTGCGCCTCGAGGGCGAGGTCGTCGGCGCCCGCCAGACCGGCGGCCCGACGGTGTTCGAAGTTCGCGACGAGACGGGCGTCGTCGACTGCGCCGCCTTCGTCGAAGCCGGCGTGCGCGCCTACCCCGACATCGAGGTCGGCGACATGGTCCGTCTCGACGGCGAGGTCGAACGCCGCCGCGGCGAGATTCAGGTCGAGACCGAGGCGCTCCTCGCCCTCGACGGCGAGGAGGCCGAGACGGTGAGCCAGCGACTCGCCGACGCCCTCACCGACCGCGCCCGACCCGAGGGCCTGCTGCCGCTCGCGGAGCACGACGCCGTCTCCGAGAGCTCCGAGCGCCTGCTCGACGCCGCCGAGGCCATCCGACGCGCCGTGCTCGAATCGCGCCCCATCGTCGTGCGCCACGCCGCGACCGCCGACGGCTACGTCGCCGGCGCCGCCGTCGAGCGCGCCGTCCTCCCGCTCATCCGCGAGGAGTACGCCAAGAGCGACGCCGAGTACCACTACTTCACCCGGCGCCCGCTCGACGACGTCGTCTACGGGATGGACGCCGCGACGAACGACGTGACGCGGATGCTCCAGGACCGCGACCGCCACGACGAGAAGCTCCCGCTCGTCCTCCTGCTGGGGACGGGGAGCACCTCGGAGTCGCGTGACGGCCTCGGTCTGCTCGGCGTGTACGACGCGAAGCGCGTCGTCGTCGACGCCGTCGCCGCCGACGATGACGTGGCCGAGGACTGCGAGACGCTCGTCGCCCCCGAGGGCGCAGACGACCTCTCGACGGGCGCGCTCGCCGCGAACCTCGCCGCCGCCGTCAACGACGACGTGCGCGAGGACCTCGCGCACCTCCCGGCGGTCTCCTACTGGGAGGACGCTCCGGAGGCCTACGTCGACCTCGCGAGCGAGACCGGCTTCGACGCGGAGCGCACCCGCGAAATCCGCGAGGCGGTCGCGCTGGAGGCGTACTACCAGTCCTACGAGGACAAGCGCGAACTCATCACCGACCTGCTGTGGGCCGACCCCGACGCCGAGGACGGCGCCGACGGCGGACTCGCGAGCCACGTCAGCGAGCAGTTCCGCGTCAAACTCGACGACGAGGTCGAGACCGCCGAGGCGAACATGACCGCGAAGGGCGAGGGCGACGTGAAGTTCTCCGTCATCGACACCGATGCGTTCACCCACCGCTTCGACTTCCCGCCGACGACGCTCCTGCTCGACGAACTCCACCGCCGGAACCGACAGGGCGAGCAGTTCGTCACCGTCGGCCTCGGGATGGACGAACTGTACCTCCGCTCCACGAAGTCCCTCGACGTGCGCGCCGTCGCCGAGGCCGCCCGCGAGGAGGCGCCGGAGGCCGGCATCGCCGCCAGCGGCGTCCGACAGAACCGCATCGAGTTCCTCTCGGGCGCCCGCGACGAGGTCGAGACGGCCGTGCTGAGCGCGGTCGCCGCGCAGTTCGAGTAAGGTCCCGGATACGACGGAACGCGACCGGAGCGGTCCGCCGACTCGCCGTTTCTCCCGCCGCGACACCCGCCAGTTACAGCTTTGTCTCTCGGCCCCGACCTCCCGACGATGTCCGACGCGTACGCCGAGGCCTGGGCGGCACGCCGCGACCTCGACCCCGTCGTCGACCGGTTCGACCCGGTTCCCGGCTGTGGCCGTCGCCTGACGCTCGTCGTCGACCTCGAGTCGGGGCCGGCCCGCGAGGCGCTCGACGCGGCCGCTCGCGACCTCGACCGCTTCGACGCCCTCCGAAGGCTGCCACCCGCGTGGTTCCACGTGACGGTGAAGGGAGTCGGGCTCGTCGGCGACGACCCGACCGCCGAGCGCGACCTCACACCCGAGGCGGCAGAGCGCGTCGAGCGCCGAATCGACGACGCCGTCGCCGGCGCGGATATCGAACCCTTCGAGGTCGCGCTCCCCCGGCTCAACGTGTGGCCGACGGTCGTCTTCTGTGAGGCTCGCGAGGCCGGCGACTCCCGCGACGAGGGGACCCTCGCGCGACTCCACCGGCGCGTGCTCGACCTGCCCGAAGTCCCTCGGGGGGAGTTCGACGGCGCCGCGTACACGCCACACGTGTCGCTCGCCCACTTCGTCGGCGACGACCCGAACGACGTGGCCGCGGCGGTCGACTGGCTCGAAGCGAACCGTACGGTCGACGCCGGTCGGCTCCGGGTCGAACGGCTCCGGCTTGTCGCGGACGACCCGTCGAGCCCGGAACGCCGGTTCGAGACGGTTCGCGAGTATCCGCTCTGAGCGGCCGGGACCCCTCGGCCGACGGCGAGGAGTACAACCCGCCGGGGTGCCGACGGCGCTATGTCCGCTCCCCACGTGGGGTCCGTACGCCTCCATATGACTGAGCAATCTACCGAGACGGGAGTGGCCCCGCCCGTCACCGACCCCGGTGCGGCGCTCGACCGGCGCGTCCGTGCGGTCGACCGCGCCGAGTTGACGCCCGTGGTCCGGACCGTCGTCGGCGACGCCGCCGCGACGGTCACGAAGTGGTACCGCGACCGGATGCGCGCCGGCGCCGGCGGCGGGTACGGCGGCACCGCCATCTGGCGGTTCGCGGGCGTCGCCGCCCTGGACGACGGAAGCGAGACGGCGTGGACGGTCGTCCTCAAGACGGTCGCCGAGCGGGTCTGGGAGCGACCGACCGACCCGGCGTACTGGCGCCGCGAAGCGGAGGTGTACCGCTCGGGCGTCGCCGCCGACGCCCCCGGGCTGGCGATGCCACGCTGTTACGCCGTCCGCATCTTCGAGGGGGAGGGGTGCTGGCTCTGGCTGGAGGACCTCGCCGAGGGCGCCGTCCGCGGTCCGGCCGACACGCTCGCCTCGCGGCGGGCCGCGGCCGTCGAGCGCCCGGGAGCGGAGTCCCGAAGTCGAGGCCGCCGTACCGGGGCGACCCGAGGCAGCGACGAGACCGAGGGCGAGGCCCACTGGACGCTGGAGGACTTCACCGTCGTCGCCTCCGACCTCGGGCGGTTCAACGCGCACTTCGCGCACCACCCGGTCGAGCCCCGCCCGGACTGGCTCACCGTCCGCGCGTTCGACTTCCGGCAGACCGCGCCGACGGTCGCGCTCGTCGACTCCCTCCCCGACGACGACCTCGTCCGCGAGGCGTTCCCGGGCGAGCAGGCCGACCGCTTGCTCGACGCGTGGCACGCCCGCGACACGCTACTCGCTCGCAGGCGGGACCTGCCGACCACGCTCTGTCACTTCGACGCCTACCCGCGGAACCTCTTTCTCCGCCCGAGCGAGGACGGCCCACAGACCGTCGCGGTCGACTGGGACCAACTCGCCGACGGCGCCGTCGGGGAGAACGCCGCCGCGCTCGTGATGTTGAGCCTCGTCTGGGCCGACTTCGACCCGCGGCGCGGCGAGCGTCTGGCGGACGTGGTCTTCGACGCGTACCTCGACGGGCTCCGGGAGGGCGGCTGGGAGGGGGACAGCGAAGACGTGCGGGCCGGATTCGACGTCCACCTCGTCCTCCGGTGGCTGGAGTTCGTCGGTCGACACGTCCGCTGTCTCGCCGACCCGACCATCCACGAGTGGCTGTCGGAGCTGATGGGTCGACCGGTCACGGAGATGCGCGAAGTGCTCCCCGAAATCAACCGGCTGGCGTTCGGGCGGTTCGCGGCGGTCGAGGCGGCGGGGCGCTGACCCGGCGGCCGTTCAGCCCGTCGAGAGCGGCTCCGAGTCGTCGCGGTACGTCCGCCAGACGCGCTCGGCCCACTCCCGCGCCAGCATCGCGTCGGTGTCGACGAACACCCGCATGGTTCCCGTTTCGTCGTCGTAGCCGGCGATACCGACTCGGTCGTCGAAGATGGCGAGTCCGTACGGGAGGGCCTCGCGCGTGTGGAGGGTGAGCCGCCCCACGTCGACGGCAGAGCGGACCTGTTCGAGCGAGTCGTCGTCGAGCGACTCGACTACCTCGGGGAGGTAGATGAGTTCGACGTCACGGTCGCCGAACAGTTCTTCGTACGGGGCGAGTGACGGCGGGACGATGTGCGTGGTGTTGAAGCCACGGAAGGAGTCGCTCCGCCGGAGGAGCGTCAGGAATCGGGTCATCGGCGCGTAGGGGTCCGCCGGCGTCAGCACCGTCACTGTCGCGTCGGCGAACGGTTCGACGACGAACTCCTGGTGGTACTCACAGATGCTGTCGAGCAGCGGAGCGAGGCGGTCGGCGGCGAGGAGGTCGCGCTCGAACGAGAGCACCGACTCGGCGACCACCTGTCCCTTACCCGTCAGCCGGAACTGCCCGTCGACGCGTTCAGCGAGGTCGTGGTCGTCGAGCCAGCGGGTGAACCGGTGGCTCGTCGCACGGGAGACGTCGAGCTCCGTCTCGATGTCGCGGCGGTCGCGCGGGCCGTCGAACAGCAGTTCGAGCAGTGGCCCGTGGCGAATCACGTCCAGCAGCGTGTCAGTGTCGAGCCGACCCGTCGGTGAGGGGAGCCCGTCCAAGTGCCGCAGTTCGAGCGCGTTCCGCACGATTTCGTCGAAGACGCTGTTCTCTGGCATGTGAATCCTCGCCGTCGCCGGAGCCACGACTATCGATAACACGGTACGTGGCCGCACGGGATAACGGTGTCTCACGAGTCGAGCGACAGTTCACGCGGCGAGACACGGCTCGCACCGAGCGAGCGCGTTCTTTCGATGATTCGACTCTCAGAAATCAACTATAGCACGTCCCGGGGCCTCGTACGAGTATGGCAACCGACCCCAGCGAACTCGAATCCGAACCGACCGAGGCGGCCGACGCGTTCGCCGAGCGGCTCTTGACCGACGCCGCCGGGGCGTTCACGGTATTCCAGGTGTACCTCGGCGACCAGTTGGGATACTACCGGACGCTGGCGGACACACTGGACGCGCTGACGGCCGAGGAGCTCGCGGCCGCGACTGGGACCGACGAGCGATACACCCGAGAGTGGCTCGAAGCGCAAACCGTAGGGGGCGTACTCACGGTCGCGGACGCGAGCGGCGCCCCCGACGGGCGTCGGTACCGACTGCCCGAGGCGTACGAGCCGCTTCTCGTCGAAGAGGAGCATCTCGACTTCCTCGCGCCGCTGTGTCAGACATTCGTCGGCGCGGTGGGACCGATAGAGCGGGTGGTCGACGCCTACCGCACCGGCCAGGCTATTCCCTTCGAGGACTACGGAGCGGACCTCCACGAAGGGCAGGCGCGGATGAACCGGCCGGCGTTCCTCCACCAGCTCGGACAGGAGTGGATTCCGACCATGGCCGACGTAGACGAACGGCTTCGGAGCGACCCCGACGCCCGAGTCGTCGACGTCGGGACCGGCCACGCGTGGTCCAGCATCGGCATCGCACGGGTCTACTCGGACGTCTACGTCGACGCCGTCGACCTCGACGAGGCGTCGGTGGCGGTCGCACGGGAGAACGTCGCCGCCGCCGGACTGGACGACCGAATCGAGGTCCACCACCGCGACGCCGCCGACCTCGACGGTGCGGGCGAGTACGCACTCGCCACCGCCTTCGAGTGCGTCCACGACATGCCCGACCCCGTCGGCGTCCTGCGGACGATGCGCGAGGTCGTCGCCGACGACGGGGCCGTCCTCGTGATGGACGAGCGCGTGGGCGAGACGTTCACCGGCGAGTCCGACCTCGTCGAGGGGCTGATGTACGGCTGGAGCGTCTTCCACTGCCTCCCGGTCGGCCGGACCGAGGAGCCCTCGGCCGAAACGGGGACCGTGATGCGGGAGGAAACGCTGCGCGAGTACGCCGAGGAGGCGGGGTTCTCGAAGGTGGACGTGCTCCCCATCGAGAGCTTCTTCTTCCGGTTCTACCGGCTGACGCCGTGAGCTGAGACGATGACGACGACATCCACTCGAAAGGTCGACTCCGACTCGAGCGCCGACGCGTCGGGCGTCCCGTGGGACTCCCGGACCGTACGGCTCGTGCTGTCGAGCACGCTGCTCGCGCCGCTCGGCGTCCCGCTCGTCAGCCCCGCACTGCCGGCCATCCGCGACGCGTTCGGCGTGACCGACGCGGAGGCGAGCCTGCTCGTCAGCGCGTACTTCGTCGTCGGTATCGCTTTGTCCCCGTTCGTCGGGGCGCTGGCCGACCGTATCGGCCGGCGCCGCGTGCTCGCCGGGAGCCTGCTCGTCTTCGGGCTGACCGGCGGTGTGACCGCGTTCGCCCCGTCGTTCGACGCGGTAGTCGCACTCCGAGCGGTGCAGGGGACTGCCGCCGCCGGCATCTTCGTCTCGACGGTTACCGTCATCGGCGACGCCTTCGACGGGCCACAGCGCAACTCGGTGCTCGGCGTCAACACGGCCGTCCTGTCGGCCGGGGCGGCGCTGTTCCCCATCGTCGGCGGCCTGCTGGTGGCCGTCGCGTGGAACGCACCGTTTCTGACCTACTTCGCGGCCGTCCCGCTCGCCGTCGCGGTGTACCTGTGGCTCGACGAACCGGGCGCGTCGGGGGGACGACGGCCGACGTGGGGCCGAGCGTACGCGCGGGGCGTCCTGCGGGACCTCCGGCCCCCGGCCACGCTGTCGCTGTACGTCGCGACGTTCGCCGGGGAGTTCCTGCTGTTCGGCGCGGTGCTGACGGCGCTCCCGTTCCTGCTCGTGGACTCCTTCGCGCTCGCGGCGGTACTCGTCGGCGCGGTCATCACGACGGCCGAGGTGGCGTCCGTCGCCGTCTCCGCGGCCAACGGCCGGTTCGCGCGGCGGGCCTCGAACCGTCTGCTCGTCGCCGCCGGCTTCGGCTGGCTGGGCGTCGGCTTCGTCGCCGCGTGGCTCGCCCCGACGCCGGTGCTCGTCGGGGTCGCCATGCTCGCCGTCGGGGCCGGTATCGGGCTGGTCCTGCCGTCGGTCGACGCCGAGTTGTCGGGCGCGGTCTCCGATGCCCACCGCGCCGGGGCGCTGTCGCTCCGGAACAGCACGACGTTCCTCGGACGCGCCTCGGGACCGGTCGTCTTCGCCGGCCTCGCCGCGACGACGGGGTACCAGCCGCTGCTGCTCGCCGCCGGGGTCGCCGCGTTCCTCGTGGCCGCCGTCTCGCTGTCGGTCCCGGCGAGGCCAGTACCGGAGGATATTGGCGCGGTTTGAGGCGGTCGGCGACTTTTTTTCGGATGCGAGGCGACGACCAGTGACACGACCACTCGGCGCGCGCTGGCGGCGCCTTCGGGCGCCGCCTCAGTTCCGCGCGAGGGACCGCGGTCGCCCCGGTGGCGACCGCCCCGAGGCTGGGGAGGCGTGAGGCTGTGCGGTGCGAGTGGGCGGGACTTCGGAAGGGGCCGGTGGCTCCGGGAAGCACGGCGTTCACGAGAGCGTTGCTCTCGTGGGCCCACGAGAAGCCGGAGGCTTCTCGGGACGACGCAAGCACCGAAGTGAGAGAGTGAAGCGACCGAACGAGGCGCACAGCGAGCCGCGCGACCGGAGCCACGGGAGGCTTCCGGGAGTGACTTCACCATCTATCTCACGACACTCACGGACCCGACACCCGAAACACCACCCACGAACGACTCCCAACGACATCCTTAACCACGTCACCGAACGAAACACGTCCAATGAGTCACGCCGTCTCTCTCCCCTCTCCGGACCGACACACACGCCACGAACGGGGTGCGTCGGGATGAGCTCCGACACGGAGAGCACCGAATCCGCCGAATCCACCGACCCGACCGAGACCGACGCCTTCCAGCGCGTCTGTGAGGAACTCGCCGCCCGCATCGTCGACGGCGGGGTCGACCGGGAGAACCTCGAGAAGACCAAACTGGAGGTGTGTTCCGAGTTCTCCTCCCCCAAGGTCCCCAAGAACACGGAGATTCTCCAGCACGCCCCGCTCGCCCACCGCGACGACGTGAAGGAGGTCGTCCGGCGCAAGCCCGTCCGCACCGCTTCGGGCGTCTCGCCGGTCGCCATCATGACCTCGCCGCACATGTGCCCGCACGGGAAGTGTCTCTACTGCCCCGGCGGCCCCGCCAGCGAGTTCGACTCCTCGCAGTCGTACACGGGCCACGAGCCCGCCGCGGCCCGCGGGGAGCAGAACGATTACGACCCGTACGGGCAGGTCACGCTTCGATTGGAGCAGCTCAGGCACATCGGCCACCCCGTCGACAAGGTCGAACTCATCCTGATGGGCGGGACGATGACCGCCCGGAGCCACGACTACCAGGAGTGGTTCGTGAAGCGAGCGCTGCAGGCGCTGAACGACTACGACACCGACGCGGAGCCGAACCCCGCCGAGGGCCGGTCGTTCGCTCCGGACCCCGAGGACGTGGAGTTTCGCTACCTGGAGGACGTAATCGCCGAGAACGAGACCGCCGACGTGCGGAACATCGGGACGACGTTCGAGACGAAGCCCGACTGGTGTGACCCCGGGCAGATAGACCGGATGCTCGACCTCGGCGCGACGAAGGTGGAGGTGGGCGTCCAGACCACCTACGAGCGCATCAACCGCGAGATGCACCGCGGCCACGGGAACCAGGCGTCGAAGGACGCCAACCGCCGACTCAGGGACGCGGCGTTCAAGGTCGGCTTCCACATGATGCCCGGCCAACCGGGGATGACGCGGGAGATGTGTCTGGAGGACTTCCGCCAGCTGTTCGACCACCCCGACTGGCGCCCCGACTACCTGAAGATTTACCCGACGCTCGTCGTCCGCGGCACCCGGGTGTACGACGCGTGGCGCCGCGAGGAGTTCGACCCGCTGACGAACGACGAGGCCGCCGACGTCGTGAGCGAGGTGATGGGGATGATTCCGAAGTACACCCGGCTCCAGCGCGTCCAGCGGGACATCCCCGCGGACTTCATCGACGCCGGGGTCTGGAAGTCGAACCTCCGCCAGCTCGCGAGCCAGCGCGCCGAGAAGAAGGGCATCGTCCAGCGCGACATCCGCGCCCGCGAGGTGGGCATGAACGAGGCCACCCCGAGTCCCGAGGACATCGAACTCGACGTGATGACGTACGAGGCCGGCGGCGGCGTCGAGAAGTTCCTCTCCTTCGAGGACAGAGGGGCGCGAAGCGCCCCAGGTAGCCGGACGCAGTCCGGCGACACCGAGCGGGACCTGCTCGTCGGGTTCTGCCGCCTCCGCTTTCCCTCGTACTCTCACGCCGCGCCCGGAGCGGGCCCCGAGGGCGACGACGACCCCGTCCGGCGCGAACTCGAAGACGCCGCCCTCGTCCGGGAGCTCCACGTGTACGGCTCCGAGGCGGGTATCGGCGACGCCGCCGGCGACGAGGACTGGCAACACCGCGGCTACGGCCGGGAGCTGATTCACACCGCGGAGGACCTCGCCGCCGACGCCGGCTTCGAGAAGCTCTCCATCATCTCCGGCATCGGTGTCCGCCAGTACTACCGCGAGAAACTCGGTTACCACCAGGACGGCCCCTATGTCTCGAAACGACTCTGAGGAAGTCGCGGACGGGGAGCGATTCCGGACGAGTCACCGACGTGAATCCGCCGACCACCACGGGCGGTCTGCGCGGTGAGCCGAAGCGTCGAACTCGGCGACAGACTCGGCGAGGGCCGAACGGCGGAGGTGTACGCCGTCGCCGACGACTCGACCCGTGCGGTGAAACTCTACGAGCGGGGCGCAGACGACGCCGTCGTCGACCGCGAGGCGACGTACTCGCGGGTCGCCGTCGCCGCCGGCGTGGCCGCCCCCGAGGTGTTCGGAACCGTCGACGTCGACGGCCGCCGAGGTATCGTCCTCGAACGCGTCGACGGACCCCACCTCGCCGACAGGATGCGAGAGCGCCCGTGGGCCGTCGTCGAAGCCGCACGGACGGCCGCGGGCGTCCACCGCCGGATGCACGACTGCGACGGCGGCGACCTCCCCTCGCTCGGCGAGCGACTCCGCCGGCGAGTCGAGGCGGGCGCCATCGGCGTCCGGCAGCGGGAGGGGACCCTCACGGTGCTCGACGCCCTACCGGCCGGCGACGCGCTGTGTCACGGCGACTTCCACCCGGAGAACGTCCTGCTTCGCGACGGCGAGCCGGTCGTCATCGACTGGGTCGACGCCGCCGCCGGCCACCCCGCCGCCGACGTGGCGCGGTCGTCGCTCCTACTCAGGTTGGCCGTCGCCGACGACGACTACGGGCCGTTCCGAGCCGGCTACTTCCGAGGGCTCGTCGAGACCTACCGGCGGACGTACCTCCGGTCGTATCTCGACGGAGCGGGGTTCGACCGCGAACTCGTCGAGCGGTACGAACTCCCGGTGGCGGCCGCCCGACTCACCGAGGGGGTCCCGTCGGGGGAGGAGCGCCGACTCCGGGACCGCATCGGCGACCTGCTGGACCGGTACGGGTGAGCCTCCTCGCCGCCGTCTGCGGGGTGGTTCCCACGGAAGGGGGTGTATTTATGAGGAACGACCCGTTAGTTTCGGCCGAGATGCCCTCGAAGTTCGAGTGTTTCCAAGACGGCTGTAACTTCATGGTACGGGCGGACAGCGACGACGAGGTCGTCCACCTCGTCCAGGAACACGCGCAGTTCACCCACGACCTCACGCTGGACGACGAGACGATCGCGGCCGAGATCGAGCACGGCTGAGATGGACTCCGTCCCCCGTCCCGACCGCCCTACCCACCGATGGACGACGACGACATCACCGAAGTAGTCAAGCGCGCCCCGATACTCGACGCACTCCGTGACGAACCACAGGACGCGAACCGCCTGGAGGAGCGACTCGCGTTCTCTCGCTCGACGATTCACCGTGCGACGAACCACCTGGCCGACCTCGGGCTGATTCGGAAGCGAGAGGGTCGGTTCGAACTCACGGCGTTCGGCCGGCTCGTCGGCGGTCGGCTCGTGGATTTTCGACGCGACCTCGACACCGCCGACCGGCTCTCGCCCTTCCTCGACGCCGTCGAGGGAACCGTCGAACTCCCCCTCGACGGACTCGCGGAGGCGGAGGTCTCCGGGCCGGAACGGGGGCGAGCGCACGTCGCCGTCAAACGAATCTCCGACCTGATGGCCGGGTCGGAGTCGCTCCGGACGTTCTCCGGGGTCGTCTCCCCCATCTACGTCGACATCTGCTGTCGGGAGGCGAAGGCGGGTGCCCGCGTCCGGGCCGTGTTCGACCGCCGCGTCGTCGACGTGCTGTTCAACGAGTACGCCGCGGACTACCGCGAGGCGATAGAACAGGGCGAGCTCGAGGTCCGCATCCACGACGACTGCCCGTTCGAACTGTTCCTGTTCGACGACCGGGTGGGGATGACGGCTCACGACGACGCCGGCCAGGTCACCCAGTTCGTGGAGTCCGACGACCCGAGCGTCTACGAGTGGGCCGAGGGGCTGTTCGAGCGCTACCGCTCCGAGGCCGAGTTCGCGACCGTGTTCTGATTTCTGCGAGTGACCCTCGGGAACCCCCTGTGGCCCTCGCCGGGGTCTCGCCCACGTCGACGAGGCACCGTGTCCCGTTCGGATGGCTCCGGCGAAGCCGAGCCGACCGGCCCGTCGACGGGGGCGACCAGCGACGCCTTCCCAGCCGTGAAAACGTTTTCACGAGTGAAATAGAATCAAATTTTGAGTATTCGTTCCGTGATATTTTTACCGGCGCACGCACTCCTCCGGCGTACGTGAGTACATCATGGCGGCCAAAATCGGAGGAGGTCGGTCGGTGACGCCCCCATTCCGGGCGCTCCGGAACTTCCGGTACGACGACCGACGAGACCAGTATCGAGCCGACTACGGCGGCGCACCGACACAGGAGCTACTCGTCGACGTGGCGCTCGCGCTCGCGGAGGTGCTCGGCGTCGACACCGACGAGATAGAACCGCTCCACCGATGTCTCGACACCGACGCGTTCGACGCGCTCGTCGGGTCGGGACCGACGGGAGAAGGGTTGGTAGGCGGTCCGGTCGCGTTCCGCGTCGAGGGCTGTCGTGTGACGGTCACGACCGACGAGTTGACGTTCGAGCGACTGGACTGAGACCCGGCGTGGAGGGACGGACTGGGGGGTCGCGGACCGTGCGTCCGCGGTGTGATCGAACCGTGGGAAGGTATTTTATCCGCAGCGACTGTACCTGAACACGATAGATGTTGGTCTCACACGCTGTGGGAGGACGATGACGGACGGGGGTGAGGACACGGGCGACGGGGACGACGCTCGGGAGCGACCCCGCCGATCGACGGACGGCGGCGACCTTCCGCTCGACGACGTCTTTGACCTCCTCGGGGACCGACGGCGCCGGTACGTGCTTTACTGTCTCGCCGACTGGGACGGCGCGGTTGCGCGCGACGAACTCGCACGGCAGGTCGCGACCTGGGAACACGGTGGCGACCTCGGTGACGTGCCGGCGGAGAGCATCACCCGCGTGACGGTCTCGCTCGACCACGTCCACCTGCCACGGCTGGTCGACTACGGCGTCGTGACGTACGACCGGGAGAGCGCCGAACTGGAGCGAGCCGCCGGTCTCGACCGACTGGAACCCTACCTCGACCTGGCACGCGACGAGGAAGGGTTCTGAGCCGCAGGCGGCCGCCTCGGAGCATCGCACAACGACACGCCTTTTCCCGCGCCGCGAAAACTCCGACGCATGGACCCGAAGCGGGAGTTGACCAGCATCGACCTCGCCGCTCTCACCGCCGAGCTGGGGCGATACGAGGGCGCCAAGGTCGACAAGGCCTACCTCTACGACGACGACCTCATCCGCCTGAAGCTCCGCGACTTCGACCGCGGCCGCGTCGAACTCCTCCTCCAGGTCGGCGACCTCAAGCGCGCCCACGTCGCCGCCCCGGAGCACGTCCCGGACGCGCCCGGTCGGCCGCCGAACTTCGCGATAATGCTCCGGAACCGGCTGAGCGGCGCCGACTTCGCCGGCGTCGAGCAGTTCGAGTTCGACCGCATCCTCACCTTCAGCTTCGAGCGGGGGGACGAGGACACCGACATCGTGGTCGAACTGTTCGGCCAGGGGAACGTCGCCGTCCTCGACGAGAACGGCGAGGTCGTCCAGAGCCTCGACACGGTCAGGCTGAAGTCGAGAACCGTGGCGCCGGGGTCGCAGTACGAGTTCCCCGCGTCGCGGGTGAACCCGCTCACGGCCTCCTACGAGCGATTCGCGGCCAACATGGACGACTCCGACACCGACGTGGTGCGGACGCTCGCCACCCAACTCAACTTCGGCGGGCTGTGGGCCGAAGAGCTGTGCACCCGCGCCGGCGTCGAGAAGACCCTCGACATCGACGACGCGACCGAGGAGCAGTACCGTGCGCTGTACGACGCGTTCCAGCGGGTCAAAGCACCCATCCGGACCGGTGAGCTCGACCCGCGGGTGTACGTAGAGGAGGTGACGCCCGACGACGCGAACGGTGACGGTGAGGGCGGCGACGGGGAGTCCGAGTCGTACGAGCGCGTCGTCGACGTGACGCCCATCCCGATGGAGGAGCGCGACGGCGTCGACAGCGAGGGGTTCGACTCGTTCAACGCCGCCGTCGACGAGTACTTCTACCGACTCCAGCGCGACGAGGAGCGCGCGGAACGCGGCGGGAGTGCCGGCGGCGGCGGTGGCGGCGGCCGCCAGCGCCCGGACTTCGAGGAGCAGATAGAGAAACAGAAGCGCATCATCCAGCAACAGGAGGGCGCCATCGAAGGGTTCGAGGAGCAGGCCGCCGCCGAGCGCGAGAAGGCCGAGTCGCTGTACGCGAACTACGAACTCGTCGACGAGGTGCTCTCCACCGTTCGAACGGCCCGCGAGGAGGGCGTCCCGTGGGACGACATCGAGGAGAAACTCGACGCCGGGGCGGAACAGGGCATTCCGGCGGCGGAGGCCGTCGTCGGCGTCGACGGCGCCGAGGGGACCGTCACGGTCGACGTCGAGGGGAACCGCATCGAACTCGTCGTCTCGACCGGCGTCGAGAAGAACGCCGACCGACTCTACACCGAGGCGAAGCGCATCCAAGAGAAGAAGGAGGGTGCCCTGGCGGCCATCGAAGACACCCGCGAGGAGCTCGAAGCCGTGAAGAAGCGCCGCGAGGCGTGGGAGCAGGAGGACGCGGGGGACGACGCGGACCAGGAGGAAGACGAGTTCGAGGACGTCGACTGGCTCTCGCGGGAGTCCATCCCCATCCGCCAGAACGAGCAGTGGTACGAGCGCTTCCGCTGGTTCCACACGAGCGACGGCTTTCTCGTCATCGGCGGGCGCAACGCCGACCAGAACGAGGAGATCGTCAAGAAGTACCTCGGCAAGCACGACCTGTTCTTTCACACGCAGGCCCACGGCGGTCCCGTGACGGTCGTGAAGGCGACCGGCCCGAGCGAGGCGGCGAGGGACGTCGACATTCCCGAGCAGTCCCGAGAGGAGGCGGCGCAGTTCGCCGTCTCGTACTCCTCGGTGTGGAAGGACGGCCGCTTCGCCGACGACGCGTACATGGTCGAGGCCTCACAGGTGTCGAAGACGCCCGAGAGCGGGGAGTACCTCGAGAAAGGCGGGTTCGCCGTCCGCGGCGACCGCGAGTACTACCGCGACGTGGCCTGCGAGGTCGCGGTCGGCATCAGGTGCGAACCCGACACCCGCGTCGTCGGCGGGCCGCCCGCCGCCGTCGAACCCGACGCGGAGACGAGCGTGACGGTCCGCCCCGGCCGCTACGCCCAGAACGACATGGCGAAGATGCTGTACCGGGAGTTCCGCGGTCGGTTCGCGGACCAGTCGTTCGTCCGGAAGGTCGCGAGCGCGGACCGCCTGCAGGAGTTCCTGCCGCCGGGCGGGAGCGAGATGGTGGACGAGTAGGCCATCACCGGAGAAGGGACGGCTGGAAAGTCCGGATATCCGGTATTTCGGCATATCCTTATATCCCTGTAAAACCATCATGTGTTCGAGAGCTACCGGCAAAGCCGGCCGGCTCGTGCCACATCATGATCGAGAACTCACTCAACTACCTTCGGAACGGCGACGACTGGGTCAAGACGCTACTCATCGGCGGCGTCCTCGGCCTGCTCGGCGTCCTCATCGTCCCGACGTTCATCGTGTACGGCTACCTCATGCGGGTCCTGCGCGCCACGATGCGCGGCGAGGAGCGCGTCCCGGAGTTCGACGACTGGGGCGACATGACCGTCGACGGTCTGAAGGCGTTCGTCATCACGCTCGTCTACGGTATCGTCCCGGCCATCCTCGGGACGGTGTTCATCGGGTTCGGCGTACTGACCCTCTTCACGGGTGGCAGCACCGACTCCGGCATCCTGGCCGGCCTCGGCACCGCCGGAGTCCTGTTCGGGGTGCTCCTGACGCTCGTGCTCAGCCTCGTCGCCGCGTACTTCATCCCCGCGGCGCTCGCGAACTACGGCGAGACCGGGCGAATCGGCTCCGGCTTCGCCTTCGGCGAGCTTCGGCCGGTGCTCACTAGCACCAAGTACCTGACGGCGTGGGCCTACGCCATCGCCATCGCCATCGGCGCGAGCGTCCTCGTCGGTATCGTCAGCATCACCGGCGTCGGCGCCATCGTCGCCCCGTTCGTGTCGTTCTACGTCGGCGTCGCCGCCGCGTACATCTTCGGGACGACCTGGGGTGAACTCCACCCGGTCCAACTGCGCGACGACGCCCCCGGCCAGCAGCCGGCGGTCTGAGCGCACCTCTCTTTTCTTCTTTCTTCCTCTCCTCTCTCGTTCGCTCTCACGCGTCTCCGGACGGCGACCGAGCCACAGCTTCATGTCGCTCCGGCCCAACGTGAGGCCGATGTTCACAGAGGCGCTGTACGCGCCCCTTCGTTCGAACGACGCCGCGGGGACACTCCTCGTCGGCGGCGCGCTCGTCGCCGCGACCGCCCTCCTCGCCGGCGGCTGGCTCGCGGCGCTCGCCGTGAGTCCGCTCGCCCTCCTCGCTACTCCCGTCGTCGTGCTCCCCGGACTCGTCCTCGGCGGCTACGACGTGGCGACGCTCCGTGCCGGGCTCCGACGGGAGCGGGCCACCCCGTCGTTCGTGCGCTGGCGCGACCTCCTCGTGGACGGCGTCCGGGCGACGGTCGTCACGTTCGCGTACGCGTTCCCGGGCCTGCTACTGCTGGCGGCGGGACTCCTCATCGGCGTCGGCGCGGCCGGCGGCGCCTTCGACGGGGTGTCGACCGGAACGGCCGCCGGCGGGCTCGCCGCCCTCCTCTGTCTCCTCCTCGCGGCCGCGTACGCCCTCGTCTTCGCGTACGTCCGCCCCGCCGCACTCGCCGTCCTCGCCGCGGAGGGCCGGGTCGCTCCGGCGTTCTCTCCGCGTCGGCTCCGGGCCGCGACCGGGAGCGACCAGTACGTCGTCGCCTGGAGTCTCGCGACGACCGTCTGGGTCGTCGGGGTCGTCCTCGGAACCCCGCTGTCGGTCGCCCTCGTCGGCGTCGTAGTCCTGTTCTACGCCCGTGTCGTCGCCGTCTCGCTGTACGCTCGCGGTGCGTCCGTCGGCCTCAACGTTGACGCGTCGGGCCGAACCGACCTAGAACGGCCTGCCGAAACGGAGCCCGAGGCCGGCTCGACTCCGACGGTCACCCCCCGAGAGCCCGACCGTGCGGCGGCGAGCCGCGTCCGCCCCGAGGCGTCGGCGTCGGTCCAGTCCGGCCGGACGGTGCCGCTCCCGGGAGCCGGAAGCGGACGGGAGAAGGGACACGGGACAATGCGTCCCGCCGGCGCCGGCTCGGACGGGTCGGGCGAGGAGACGGACGGGCCGGATTCGGAGGCGGATGGGGAGACGGAGCGGACCGAGCGCTCGGAGTGGCCCGGAGCGTGGGAACGTGGGTCTACCCGCCCCGAGGGGTCGTCGCGGTCGACTCGGTGTGCCGACCACATCGACGCCGACCACGCCGTCACCGACCCCACCGACGCCGACCACGCTGCCACCGACCCCACCGACGCCGACCGCATCGACACCGACCTCACCGACGCCGACCAGCCGTAAGCGACACCGTGAAACCGGGGGCGAGGAAACGGTCGGTCGATGCTACGCGAGGCGCTTCGCTACCCGACGCGGGGTGACGACGCCGTCGAGACGCTCCTCGTCGGCGGCGGCCTCCACCTGCTCGCCGCCGCCTTCCCCCCGGCGGCGCCCGTCGGGGCCGTCTTCGTCCTCGGCTTTCTCGTCCACGTGCTCGCCCGTGCCGCCGACGGGCCACGAGGACTCGCCGAACGCCCGCCGCCGACGTTCCGCGCGGTCCGGCGGGTCGGACGTGCCGGGGTCGGCGGCCTCCTCGTGAGCGCGGCGTACCTGCTCCTGCCGACGGTCCTGCTCGCCGTGACCGCGACGGGCGCGCTGAGCAGACGCGTCGGCGACGCTGGCCTCGGACTCGGCCCCACCGTCGGAGTGCTCGCGGGGTCGCTGACGACGCTGTTCCTCGCGCTCGCGTTCGTCTACCTCCTGCCGGCCGCGCTGGCGAACTACGCCGCGGCGGGGCGGCTCCGGGCCGCGTTCGACCGGGCGTCGCTGCTCCGTGCGGCGACCGACGCGCGCTACTTCGTCGCGTTCTGTAGCGCCGGGACGCTGTTGGGGCTCGCCGCGGTCGCCGCCGGCGGGCTCGACCGGGTGCTCGTCGGCTTCTTCCTCGCGTTCTACCTCGAGGTCGCCGCGGCGGCGCTGGTCGTCGAAGGGATGTACGGGGTGGTCGGGGTGGTCGGGGTGGACGGAACCGAGACGGGTCGGACCGAGTCACGGGTCGAACCCGGCGGCGACGTCGGCACCGGCTTCGATGCCGATACGGAGGCCGAGTCGACGGTCGAGAGCGACACCGGATAGGCGCCCGGTAGGCCGCGGGAGAGGACGGAGGCGGGAGTGAGCGCGGGAGAAGGGTTATCCCGACGCCGTCAGTGGATTCGGACGATGCTCGGAGACGCACTCGCCTTCCCGCGGCGCAGCGACGATTGGATTCAAACCTTCCTCATCGGCGCCGCGTTGATTCCGCTGAGCCTCCTCGTCCTGCCGGCGTTCGTCCTGCAAGGCTACATGGTCCGAGTCATGCAGGCTGCGGCGCGAGGAACCGAAACCGCTCCGTCGTTCACCGACTGGAGGGCGTTGTTCGTCGACGGCCTGAAACTGGCCGTCGTCGGGTTCGTCGTCTCGCTCGTCATCAATATCCCCGTCTGGATACTCCAGTTCACGGTGCTGTCCGGCGACCCGTCCGCCGGCGTCTCGGCGCTGTTCTGGGTCGTCCTCCTGCTCGTGCTCGTCGTCTCGCTCGCCGTCGCGTACGTCCTTCCGGCCGCCTACGCGAACTTCGCGCTGGAGGACGCCGCTTTCGGCGCCGCGTTCGACGTCTCGACGGTGTGGGCGGGGGCGACGACGGCTGCCTACGCGAAGGCCTGGCTCCTCGCCGTCGTCGTCGGCGTCGTACTCGGCGGCATCGCCGCGGCGCTTTCGATAGCGCTCGTCGGCCTGCCGCTCCTGTTCTACGTGCAGGTCGCCGTCTACTACCTCACCGCTCGCGGCTTCGCGGAGGGACTGGGCGTCCGAGACGGGTCACCCGGTGCGACCCCGGCGGCGACCCGCGTCTGAGTGGTCACCCGACCGGTGAACCCGACGCGGGACGGCGTGACCGACCGAACCCGTCACCAGAGGGAAAGGGTCGTAACCCCACGAACCGCACGCTCGGTATGCGCATCCAGAACCGCGGTCGCGGCGAGGAGGGGCGCGAGCGAATCACGCTCGTCCCCGAGACCGTCGACGACCTCTGGCACCTCTCACACGTCCTCGAACCGGGCGACCGCGTCTCCGGCGACACGACCCGCCGCATCCAGCGCGACGACGAGCAGATGCGAGACACCGGCGGCGAGCGCGAGCACATGTACGTCACCATCTCGGTCGACGACGTTGAGTTCGCGCGTTTCGCCAACCGTCTCCGAGTCGGCGGGGAGATAATCGGCTGTTCGCGCGAGGACCAACTCGGCCACCACCACACGCTGAACGTCGAGGAGCGCGCCGAAATCGAGATAGAGAAACGCTTCAAACCGGACCAGATTCAGCGCATCGAGGAGGCCGAGGAGGCCACCGAGAACCCCGACGTGGCCATCGCGACGGTCGAGGAGGGGGAGGCGTACATCCACACCGTCCAGCAGTACGGCACCGAGGAGTACGCCTCGTTCAACCGCCCGACGGGGAAGGGGGAGTACGCCCGGCCCCGTTCGGAGTTGTTCGACGAACTCGGCTCCGCGCTCACCCACCTCGACCCGGACGCCATCATCCTCGCCGGGCCGGGGTTCACGAAGCAGGACGCTCGCGACTACATCGTCGAGAACTTCCGGGACCTGGAAGAGCGCATCACGGTCGTCGATACCTCCAGCGCCGGCGACCGCGGCGTCCACGAGGTGCTCAAACGCGGCGCCGTCGACGAGGTGCAGGCGGAGACCCGCATCGCCCGGGAGGCCGAACTCATCGACCGCCTCACCGAGCAGATAGCGGCGGGGAACAAGGCGACCTACGGCATCGACGCGACCGCCGAGGCCGCGGACTTCGGCGCGGTCGAGACCCTGCTCGTCCTCGACGAGCGCCTGCGCGAGGAGCGCCAGGGTCGGGGTGAGTGGGACCGCGACGCCAACGAGGTCATCGAGTCGGTCGAACAGAAGGGCGGCGAGGTGGTCGTTTTCTCGGCGGAGTTCGCCCCGGGCGAACAGCTGAAGAACCTCGGCGGCATCGCGGCGGTGCTCCGGTACCGACTGGAGTGACGTCGGGTCGCGTCCGACGGTCGGAGCCCGGCCCTCGCTCCGCACCCGTCGGATTCCGCGACCGAACCGCTTTGTCGCTGTGGCGGCTACGTTCGGTGTGTCACTGAGGACGCCGGGCCCGCTGGAGCGCCGCTTCGAGCGGCTGCTCGACTACGTCTTCTGGTGCGGGATGGAGGTGTTCCTGTTGTCGCTCCCCGTGACGGTCCTGTTGCTCGGCGCGCCGTACCCGATGTACGTCGCGCTCGCGGCGAGCGTCTCCCTCGTTACCTGTACGGCCGGCGTCGCGGCGGTCAGGGGCCGGTACCTCGGCCTCGACCCGTCGGGGTGGCCGCGCTTTTCGGACTTCCACAGCCTCCCGTTCCGCGCGGGCTACTACGGCGGGGCCGTCGCGACCGCGACCTTCACGGGCGTCGAGGCGGCGCTCCGCGTGGGGGCGCCCTGGCCCCTCGCAGTCGTGTCGGTCGCCGTGGCCACGCTCGCGCTCGCCGCCCTCCCGCAGGCGTTCGCCGCGACCCGACGCGCCGCGCGATTCTGGACGTTCGTGGGGTGAACCACGGTATGCCGGTCGGCCCGGCCGGGGAGCGTCGACTCCCACCGTCCCGTTCCGTTGCACGTCGTTTTTCGGCGTTGGATTCCGGTTTTAGCACGTCAATAAGTAAGTCATTCACCCACAGATAGATATTTGCCGGGCGACACAGAGGCACCACGCGAACGCAGACCGGGCACGTCCCCGATGGCGTCCGACGCGGCGGGTCGAAAACTCACTGGCACGCGACCGCCGCACCACTCCCTCCCGAGTCGAACTCCCCTCTCCTTGCCGTTTCATCCCTCGCGGAGCCGCTTCGTCAGTCCCGACCGGTGAGCGCCTCGCTCGCCGGCAAGAACTCGATAGTCGTCCCGAGCCCTTCCGCGCTCGCCCGCTCGTGGAGGAGCGACGCGGCGGCGACGGTCTCGATACCCGTCCCGCCGCTGTCGAAGACGGTTATCTCGTCGTCGGACTGGCGCCCGGGCGCCGTCCCGGCGACGACGTCGCCGAGTTCGGCGTGAACGTGGCTCTCGTCGACGACGCCGGCCTCCAGTGCGTGGATGAACGACCCCGCGTCGGTCGTCGCGCGCTTCCGGAGGTCCGGTACGTACGTCGCGCGCTCGATGGTGGTCGTGTCGAGTTCACGTTTCTCGGGGTTGTACTGCCCCATCGCGGTGACGTGCGCCCCCGGCGAGAGGTCGTCGCCGTCGAACACCGGCTCCGAGGCGGTCGTCGCCGTGACGACGACGTCGGCGTCGCGGACGGCCTCCGAGGCCGCGTCGACCGCCTCGACCGACGCGTCGAGCGCCCCGTCCATCTCCTCGGCGAACGCCTCGCGGTTCTCCCGGGTCGGCGAGTACACCGCCACCGAGTCGAGGTCGCGGACGGTCGCCGTCGCCCGGAGCTGGCCGCGAGCCTGTGCCCCACTGCCGATGACGGCGAGCGTCGAGGCGTCCTCGCGGGCGAGGGCGTCGACGCCGACCGCGCCCGCGGCACCGGTCTTGTACGGGTTCATGCTCGCACCGTCGAGGAGTGCGAGCGGTTCGCCCGACTCGGCGTCGAACAGCGGCGTCATGAACCACGCGTCGGTCGCTCCGAACCCGGCGGCGTACATGTACCCGCCCATCGCGCCGGTGTCGGGGAGCACCGCGGCGTAGCTGGTGAGCATCCCCTTCGGGTCGGCGTTGAGGAGCTTCGTGCGCGGCTCGGCCGGGGCGCCCTCGCCGCGCTGGCGGTACCCCTCGCGGACCGCGTCCACGTACTCGGCCGGCGTGGCGAGGCCGGCGACGTCGTCGCTCGTCAGGAACAGCGTCTCCGTCATACCGTCGCGTTCGACGAGACGGGGCAAAACCGTGTGGGCGGCGGCATCGCTCGTGGAGCGTGGGTCACGGAGCCGAGCGTGAGTGGAAGGACGTCGGGAGCCAAGAGAGACGGGAAGCGTAGCGAGAAGTGAGAGACGGGTCGAAGAACGACGAGAGCCGGGAGAGCGAGAAAGTGAGAGCGAGAAGGTGAGAGAGCCGGGAGTCGGTCGTGAAGCGGGGTTAGTCGGCGTTGACGGGCGCCTGCTGCGTGGCGGTTGCGGGCGTCGGTGCGTCCGTCCCGGGTGTGACCGGCCCGTTGACGAAGAGGGCGTGACCGATGACGAGAGCGGAGGCGCTGGCACCGACCGGCACTGCGAGTGACAACGAGAACCCGACGAGCGTGAGGACTGCGGTGATTCCGAGCATCGCCACCGGGATGAGACCGAGAACGTAGTCGTAGTAGCCAGTCATAATACATTACCTACTATGGGAGTGCCACATATAATTCTTTCCCATGTATTGGTGGTAATCACTGCGGTATTGATGGATAAGTACCTCATAAGTTATTCATAAAAGCGCCTTCAGAGGCGCTGAGGAGTCGGCAAACCACCGAACGTTTCGTGATAGACCATTATGTATCGGGAGTGTTGAATGTCGACACGGAGCCGATTGTGAGTTCTCGCGCGTACCCCCGCACTCGCGTGACGGTAGAGTTGGTCGTGAGTCGGCCGCGGAACGGTCGGTTCAGGTACGGCGGTCGCCACTCGGGCCGGGATGCACGGGCGACGGTCGCCGGGACCGGTGCGTTGAACCGTCGTCTCCGCGGAGGGGGGAACGGTGAACCGGAACGACCGCGCCATCGTCGGCCTCGTGATGCTCGCCCACGGGATGGTCCACACGTACGAACTGTCGATTCCCATCTTCGTCACCATCTGGCTGACCGAGTTCGACACCATCGACCTCCTCGTGACCCAACTGCCCGTGACGACGGCGACCGTCGGCGCGGTCGTCACCGTCGGGTACGCTCTGTTCGGGCTCGGCGCGTTGCCCGGCGGGGTCGTCGTCGACCGCGTCGGCTCGCGGCGGCTCATCACGGCCTGCCTGCTCGGGATGGCGGGGTCGTTCCTCCTGTTGGGACTCTCGCCGAACCTCGCCGTCGTGGCGCTCGCACTCGCGCTCTGGGGCATCTCTGCCAGCGTCTACCACCCGGCGGGGCTGGCGCTGTTGAGCAAGGGCGTCGAGGAGCGGGGGACGGGGTTCGCGTACCACGGCATCGCCGGGAACCTCGGCATCGGGCTCGGACCGCTCCTGACGGCCGTGCTGTTGCTCTTTTTCGACTGGACCCTGGTTGCAGGACTCCTCGCGCTCCCGGCGCTCGCAGCGGCCGCCTACGCGGCGCGTGCGCGCTTCGACGAGTCGGCGGCGGTCGCGCCGGACCCGGCCGACTCGGAGAGCGCGGCGGACGGCGGCTCCAAGGCCTCCTCCGGCGTCGACTCGCTCGGCGAGTTCGTCGCCGAGTCGCGGCGGCTGTTCGCCGGGAGCTTCCTGCTCGTGTTCCTCGTCGTGATGTGCTCGGGGCTGTACTACCGCGGCGTGCTCACCTTCCTCCCCGGCCTGTTGGAAGGGCTCCCCGGGTTCGAGCCGGTTCCGCTCGGCGCGTTGCTCCCGGCCGGTCTGCGCGACCTCCTCGGCGTCGAGGCGACCGGCGGGCGCACCCTGAAGCCGGAAAACTACTTCTACTCCGGCCTGCTCGTCGTCGGTGTGCTCGGCCAGTATGCCGGCGGGAAGCTCACCGACCGCGTTCCGGTGGAGTACGGAATCGCCGGATCGTTCGGCGCCCTCGCCGTCCTCGCGCTCGTCTTCCTCCCCGTAGCCGACGCGGGACTCGGCCCCCTGCTCGTCCTCGGGGTCGTTCTCGGCGCGTTCCTGTTCGTCGTCCAGCCGTTCTACCAGGCGACGGTCGCGGAGTACACGCCCGCCGGGACGCGTGGGCTCTCCTACGGGTTCACGTACCTCGGCGTGTTCGGCGTCGGCGCGCTCGGCGGACTCGTGGCCGGCACCATCCTGACGTACGCGACGCCCGCCGTCCTCTTTCTGACGCTCGCCGGGTTCGCGGCCGTCGCCGCGGCGACGGGGCTGGTGCTGGCGCGGCGGTGAGAGCGTGAAGACGACCGAAAAAAGAGCGACGAAGGCGCGTTACGTCAGCTTGAACCAGAGCCAGCGCCAGACCCCGAGGCCGAGCGAGCCGATGACGATGGTGACGAGGGCGAAGATGACGATGCCGATGGGGTCGGTGCCGCGGATGACGGTCCAGAGGCCGACGCCGACGATGTCGGCCGGTACCCACGAGCGAATGGCGAGGGGGATGGCGGCCTTCGCCGATTCGGCCGCACCAGCCGAGTAGGCGCCGACGATGGGCGCGAAGATGAGCCACCCGACGAGAAACACGCCGACCGTGATGGCGACGTACCCCGGGTCCGACGCGAGGATTCCCGTCCCGTTGTGCATCGTCACGCCGAACGTGATGAGCGCCGCCAACACGAGCACGTCCCCGACGGCGAGCGGGAGCGCGTCGCTGTCGAGGCGCTTCGCGAGGAACGACTGCTGCGAACTGGCCATGTGCGAGAGCGTTGCTCCCCGGGGGTAATTAGAGTAGCGTCTGCGACTATTCGCGGGCGGCGGTTCAGGGACACTCACACGACACCGTGCGGACGCGACCGGACGACGGTACGCGGACGCGGTCGAGCGACGACGGACGGGGTCGGAGGACGACGCGGACCGAGCGCGCGACCGAACGACGGCGAACGGTCGAACGACGGCGAACGGCCGGGCGCATCGGCCTACGGCGCGCGCTTCGCCGCGGCGTTCTACCCCTCGTCACCTTTCAGGCCGACGACGGTGTACGCGAACCCGCGGTCGACGACCGTCGTCTCCGCAAACCCTACACGGGAGAGAAAGCGCGCGAGGTCGTCGGGACCGGTGAAAATCGAATCGAACCCCACGAGCGACTCGGCGAGGACGACCAGCCGACCGAGCGGGTGGGTGGGGTCGAAGTCGACGACGACGAAGGCGCCCCCCGGTCGAAGCACCCGACGGACCTCCTCGGCGACCGCTCGCTGGTTCGGGAGGTGGTGCAGTGCGTCGACGAGGGTGACGGCGTCGACCGAGGCGTCGGCGAGCGGGAGTCGCCGAGCGTCGCCGGTGACGGGAGCGAGGTCGCCGTCGCGCTCCCCTACCCGACGGAGCATCCCGGGTGCGGCGTCGAGGACGACCCGCTCGGGGGCGTCGATTTCGGTCGTCGCGCGGCCGGTGCCGCCCGCGAGGTCGACGACGCGCTCGACGGGCCGGTTCGCGCGGGCGAGGCCGGCCGCCAGTCGACCGCGGTCGGCGGCGGGCATCCCGAGGCCGTAGAGGCGGGCGAGACGGTCGAAGAATCGGACGTCGCCGGGACCGAACATGCGTACCGGTAGGGTGTCGGGGTACAAGTGTTACGACCTTCGGCGCCGTCGTCGAAACGAAGCCGTGCCCTCTTGAGTGTCGAGACGATAACGGGGGTATGCAGTTCGCCCTGCTCGGCTGGCCCGAGGACGGACCCACGCTCCGCCTCGACTACCGACGGTTCAGCTACGCGGGCAAGTTCGTCATGTCGACCACCGGGAAGGCGGTGGTCCGCGACCCGGGAAGCGGGAGCGGGACGGTCGAAGGGGGGACGGGGGCCGCCGACGCGGACGGCACGAACTCGGGGTCGGCCGGCGCCGACGCCGAGGAGCCGGCGGTCGTCGACCCCGCGGTGTTCGAGGAGGACGTACTCGCCGCCGCCGCGTTCAACGAGGACCGCACCGACCCCGGCGTGCTCTGGATTCGGTACATCGACGTCGCCGACACCCGCCGAGGGGAGCGCCTCGGGACGCGTCTCGCCCTGTTCGTCCGGGAACGAGCGAAGGAGCGTGGCTACCGACGCCTCCGCATCGCCGTCAACAACCCCTTCTCCTACGAGGCGCTGTACAAGGCCGGCTTCGGCTACACCGGGCGACAGACGGGCCTCGCAGAACTCGTCCTCGAGTACCCGGCCGAACGCGACCGCCCGACCTACCAGTGCGGACTCGACGTGTTCCGCGAGCGCGACCTCGACCCCGCCGAACACGACTTCCTCGACCGGAAGGAGGGGATGGACGCGCCGCCGGTGCTGGACGCGCCGATGGACGGCGACGTCGACGGGGTCGACGTGGGGGGCGAGCGCGACTCGGACGCCGATTCGGACTCCGACCGCGAATCGGGTGAGGCGTGAGTCGAGCCCCTCACACCACGACGACTCGGCTCGTCTCCCGGCACGGACCACCGACGCGGGCATAACGGGCGACGCCCCGCTTCTGCGGGATGACCGAACCCCGACGGCGAAAACCGGCACCACGGCCGCCAGCGCGGCGTCTACGCAGGTTCGAACCCGTATCGAAGGGACGCGGCGCCGGGAGATACGCCTACAGTGAGGCGACACCACGCCGCATCGCCGAGGGCCGGACTCGGGAGGTTGAAACCCGATGCGCCCCAACGACGGGCGATGGGTAACGCAGACCTGCGCGCGCTGGCGTCCCTCCGGGAGGTCCCCTTCGAGGAGGTCTCCGGCGTCGTCGCCGTCGACGCGCACAACTGGCTCTACCGGTATCTCACGACGACGGTGAAGTTCACCCGCGACGAGGCGTACACGACGAGCGACGGCGAGGAGGTGGCGAACCTCGTCGGCCTCGTCCAGGGGTTGCCGAAGTTCTTCGAGCACGACCTCGACCCCGTGTTCGTCTTCGACGGCGGCGTCACCGAGCTCAAAGACGACGAGGTGGCGGCCCGCCGCGAGCAGCGCGAGAAGGCCGAGGAGAAACTCGCGGAGGCCCGCGAACGCGGTGACGCCGTCCAGGCCGCCCGACTCGAAGCGCGCACCCAGCGACTCACGCCGGTGATTCAGGAGACCTCCCGCGAGCTCCTCCGCCTGCTCGACGTGCCTGTCGTCGAGGCGCCGGCGGAGGGCGAGGCGCAGGCGTCGTTCATGGCCCGCCGCGGCGACGCCGACTACGTCGGCAGCGAGGACTACGACACGCTCCTGTTCGGCGCCCCGTTCACCCTCCGACAGCTGACGAGCAAGGGCGACCCGGAGCTGATGGACTTGGACGCTACCCTCGAGGAGCTCGACGTGACGTGGGAGCAGCTCGTCGACATCGCCATCCTCTGTGGCACCGACTTCAACGAAGGGGTGAAGGGGGTCGGCCCGAAGACGGCGCTGAAGGCGGTGAAGGAACACGGCGACCTCTTCGCCGTCCTCGACGCTCGGGACCTCCACAT
This sequence comes from Halobium salinum, assembly GCF_026586625.1. Lineage (GTDB taxonomy): Archaea > Halobacteriota > Halobacteria > Halobacteriales > Haloferacaceae > Halobium > Halobium salinum. Next base: position 221,707 of record NZ_JAODIW010000004.1, read on the forward strand.
CGACTTCGCGGACCGCGTCCGCGAGCTGTTTCTCGACCCGCCGGTCACCGACGAGTACGACTTCGACACCGACTACGACCCCCGGATGGCCGAGGCGCGGGAGTTCGTCGTCGACGAGTGGGAGGTCGACGAGGCGGAGGTCGAACGCGGCTTCGAGCGCATCGAGGAGGCGCTGGTCCAGACCGGCCTCGACCGCTGGACGTGAACCGTCTGTAATTCGAGAATCACGTTCCGTCCGAAAGGTATAATTGGGAACCGGTCGGGTTTCCGACCGAACCATGAGGACGAAAGGGTCGCATCGGGGCACGCGAGCGGACGAGAACGTGGAACACTGCGAGCACTGCGGGCGGGACACCCGACACCGCGTGAGCATCGAACTCGTCTCGCACAGCGACCGGGGGTCGAACGCACGCTTCGCTCGCGAGCCCCACCGGGTGGCCAACTGCCGTGACTGCGGCACGGAGCGGACGGTCCGCCTCAACCACGACCGTTCCGGTCGGTAGGCGAGTCGGCGGGCGAGCCGCGAAACTCGAACGCTCCGGCGGACGGCTGTTCGCTCTACTCACCGGACCGCCACGTCGAGCGCGGCGGGCTCGCCGCCGTCGAGTCGAACGTACCGGGGTCGCTCGCTCCCGTCGCGCACTACGTCGAACACGCGAAGCGTCAACACGAGCCGCCCTAACGGGAGCGTCGCCCGAAGCACGGGCCCGACGCTCGTAACCACCACGTAGGGTGGCGCCGCCACCGGCGACGCCGAGAGTTCCTCGCCGGCCGCGGCGACTGCGTCGACGAGGACCGCCGTGCAGGCGTCGAGGAGCCCGTGTTCCGCGAGCAGGGCCTCGAAGGGTGGAACGACGCGGTCACGGTCGGTCGTCGCTCGCGCCGGCTCGTCGTCGTCCTCAGCGCCGCCGCTCGACTCGCCCTCCGGCCACGTCGTCGCGACGGCGTCGGCACAGTCGCCGACTGCATTGAGGAGGGCGCCGTGTTCGGCACGGACGCGAGTCTCGACGGTCGCGGCGAGGTCGGCGGTGTCGACGCCGGAGGAGGACGCGCGGTCGTTCACGACCACCCGTGTCACCGCGGCCTACATAACTCTCCCGTCGGTCCCGAAAGCCGAAGCGCGGGGTCTTTTTCCCCGGCCCCCGTCGACCACGGCATGGACACCGCCGAGGTCGAACGACTCATCGAGGAGGGAATCGAGGACGCGGAGGCGACCGTGACGCTCCCGCGGAATCCGGACCAGGACCACGAAGACGCCCACTTCGCCGCCGTCGTCGTCTCGCCGGCGTTCGAGGGGAAGTCCCTCGTTCAACAGCACCAGATGGTGTACGACGCGCTCGGCGACCACATGACGACCGACATTCACGCCCTGGAGATGAAGACGTACACCCCCGAGGAGTACGACGCGCTGGAGGGATAAGGCCGACCGCCCGAGCGCCGTGCGAGGCTCGAAATCGGATGGCGGGAGCAAGCCCCCCGTGCGCCGAAGCTCGCGCCGGGGCGAACACGGCGGTCGCGCGACGCACCGTCCCGGTAACGACGTGGTCGCCCGTCCGCGCCACCTGCTCGCCACGAACCCGAGCGTAGCGGGGTCACCGCCAGCCCGCACCTTTTTCTTCGCGTCGGGCAATCCTCGCGCCATGACCGAGCGGACGCTCGACGACGAGAAGGTCGCCCACGACGATTCAGGGGCTCTCCGCCGCCGTATCGGCCGGATTCTGGACTTCTACTACCCCGACTGCATCGACTCGGAGCGCGGCGGCTACGTCGCCCAGTTCGACGAACGGACGGGAGCAGTGTACGACTCAGGACCGAGACACCTCGTCGCCACCTGTCGGTTCGCCGCGAACTTCTCGCTCGCGGCCCGCCTGGGAATCGAGACCGACGAGGGCGGCCCCGGCGAGTGGCGCGAGGCCGCCGCCCACGGGCTCGAGTTCCTCGAATCGGCCCACCGCGACCCGGAGCGCGGCGGCTACCACTGGCTGCTCGACGGGACCGAGCCGGTGGACGAGCGACGCTCGCCCTACGGCCACGCGTTCGTCCTCCTCGCCTACGCCCGGGCGACCGAGGCCGGAGTCGACGGCGTCGAGAGCCGACTCCACGAGGTCGCCGACCTCGTCGAGGAACGGTTCGTCGAGGAGGACCACGGCCTGCTCCGGAGCGAACTCGACGCCGACTGGGAGCCCGTGGAACCCTACCGCGGACAGAACGCCAACATGCACGGCTGTGAGGCGTTTCTCGCCGCCTACGAGGCCACCGGTCGGGACCGATACCTCGACCGGGCGCTCGGAGTCGCGCGAGGAATCACCGTCGACCTGGCCGCGGAGACGGACGGCCTGCTCTGGGAGCACTTCACCGCGGAGTGGAGCCACGACATGGGGTACAACGAGGACGACCCGGCCCACCAGTTCCGCCCGTGGGGATACCAGCCCGGTCACCACCTCGAGTGGGCGAAGCTCCTCCCCGGTCTGGCGCGCCACCGCGACGCGGACTGGCTGCTGTCGCGGGCCGAAGAGCTGTTCGAGGCCGCCGTCGAGACCGGTTGGGACGAAGAGTACGGCGGGTTCTACTACACGGTCGACGCCGACGGGGAACCGGTCGTCGACGACAAGTACGGCTGGCCGGTCGCGGAAGGTATCGGCGCGGCCGCGGCGCTCGCGGCGGCGACGGGCGACGACCGCTACCGCGAGTGGTACGACCGCCAGTGGGAGTACGCGGCCGACCACCTGGTGAACGACGCCGGCAACTGGTACTCGAAGCTCACCCGAGAGAACGAGTACGTCGACACGAGCGGCGGCCCCGCGGTCGAGCCGGGCTACCATCCCATCGGCGCCTGTTACGAGGGACTCAGAGCCTTCGATTGATTCACCCGAAGAAAGTTGGGTCGAACCGCGCGCTCAGATGCGCGGTTCGGTCTGCTCTAAGTCCTCGAGCGACCGGTTCTGCAGGGTGACGCCGGTGTCGCCGTCGAAGAGGTGAATCGCCTCCTCGGGGATGCGCGCGATGGCGGGCTGGCCCGCCTCCACGCTCCGCATCCCGTCGACGCTCGCGACGAACGTCGCCTCGCTGTCGGCCGTGAAAGCCAGGTAGACGTTGTTCTCGCGACCCATCGGCTCGACCACGTCGACCGTGGTCTGGAAGTCGTGCTCGTCGGTCTTCTCGCCGACGAGGCGCACGTCCTCGGGTCGGACCCCGAGCGTGACGCGCTCGGCGTCGCCGACGTTCTCGAGCGTCGACTCGGAGACCGGGTAGCTGAACTCCTCGCCGACGAGGCGGTCGCCCTGTACCTCCATCTCGAAGAAGTTCATCGACGGCTCCCCGATGAAGCCGGCGACGAAGCGGTTCGCGGGCTCGTGGTAGGCCTCGAGCGGCGTCGCCACCTGCTGGAGGCGCCCGTCGTTGAGGATGGCGATTTTGTCGCCCATCGTCATCGCCTCCGTCTGGTCGTGGGTGACGTAGACGGTCGTGGTGTCGAGGTCCTCCTGCAGGCGCTGGAGCTCCGTGCGCATCTCCGCGCGCAGTTTCGCGTCCAGGTTCGACAGTGGCTCGTCCATCAGGAACACCTCGGGGTCGCGCACGATAGCGCGGCCCAGCGCGACGCGCTGTTGCTGGCCCCCGGAGAGCTCCTTCGGCTTCCGACCGAGCATGCTCGAGATGCCGAGCATCTCGGCGGTGTCGGTGACGGTGCGCTCGATGTCGTCGTCGGCCATGTCGGTCGACTCCTCCAGCCCGAAGCGCATGTTCTCGCGCACGGTCATGTGCGGGTACAGCGCGTAGGACTGGAACACCATCGCGATGTCCCGGTCCGCGGGGGGTTTGTCGTTGATGACGGTGCCGCCGAGTCGAATCTCGCCGCGCGAGATCGACTCGAGCCCGGCGATCATCCGCAGGGTCGTGGACTTCCCACAGCCCGACGGGCCGACGAGGACGAGGAACTCGCCGTCGGCGATGTCTATCGAGACGTCGTCGACGGCGACGATCTCGTCGCCGTCGTCGTCGAACAGCTTGGTGACGTGGTCGAGGGTGAGTGCTGACATGGGTTCAGGTTTCTCCGGCGACCCCCTCCGCGAACTGCTCGCCGAACAACACGTAGACGAGCAGGGTCGGGAGGGCCGCGATGAACGCGCCGGCCATCTGGAGGTTGTACTGCTGGACCATCGACCCCTTCAGCTTGTTGAGCGCGATGGTGACGACCTGGTTCTCCGGCGAGGAGAGCAGCACCAGCGCGAACAGGAGGTCGTTCCAGATCTGCGTGAACTGATAGATGAGCGTGACGGCGAAGATTGGCCCCGACAGGGGCAGGATGATGCGCCGGTAGATGGTGGCCGCGCTCGCGCCGTCCAAGCGCGCCGCCTCCAGCATCTCCCCGTCGATGGTACTGTAGAACGACCGGAACAGCACCGTACAGATGGGGATGCCGTACGCCGCGTGGGTGATGATGAGCGCCACGAGGTCGGCGCGGCTCGCGAGCGGCTCCCAGAACGCGAGCAGGTCGTTCAGTCCGACCATCGTCCAGAACCGCGTGAGCGGGACGAGGACGGCCTGGTACGGGATGAACACGCCTGCGACGAACAGCAGGAGGACGACCAGCTGGCCGCGCCAGTCGATGTTCGTCAGGCCGTACGCGGCGAGACTCCCCAGCAGCGCTGAGATGAGCGTCGCCGGGACGACCAGGATGAAGCTGTTCACCAGTCCGCCGCTCAGGGTGTCGAACGCCGACAGCCACGGGGCGACGGTCGTCCCGTCTATCGGCGGCGGCGCGAAGGGCGTCGTGCTGAAGAACGCCTCCTGTGTCTTGAACGCGGTCAGGAGCCCGCTCTCCAGCGGCGCGAGGTAGAACGCCCCGAGGGCGAGCAGGACCGCGTACAGCGCGACCCGACCCGGGCCGACGTCGCGGAGTTGGTCGCCCAGTCCGCGGTCCGACTCGCGGGTCTCGGTCGGGTCCGCCTGGTCGTCGCTCGGTTCGGCAGGTGCGGCGGGTGCGTCGGTTGCCATCAGAGGTCACCTCGTCGGTACTGCGTGAGGAGGTACGGCCCGATTACCGACAGCGCCATCAGGAACAGCACGGTGGCGATGGCGGAGCCGTACGCCCAGTTGGTCGTCGAGAACGCCTCGCGGAACATCATCACCGAGAGGATGTCCACGGAGGGGCCGGGGGTGTCGCCGAACAGGACGTAGAGGAAGTCGAACGCCTTGAGGGCGAACACCATCAGGACGACCGCCGCCGACGTGGTCGACGCGCGGAGCTGGGGGACGATGATTCGCCAGTACATCCGGAGCGTACTCGCCCCGTCGGTGCGGGCGGCCTCGTACTGCTCGGTCGGGATGGCTCGCAGCCCGGCGAGGTAGACGACCATGCAGTAGCCGCTGAACTGCCACATCAGCGCGAAGATGATTGCCGCCATCTTCCACTGCGGGTCGGAAATCCACTGCTGCGTGAGGAAGTCGAGCCCCGCGAGCCGTAGCAGCTGGTTGATCATCCCGATTTCGAAGTTGTACATCCACGACCAGAAGATGGCCGTGACGACGAACGAGAGGCTCATCGGGAGGAGGTAGACGGTGCGGAACGTGTTCTCGAAGCGGATGCGCTGGTCGACGAGAATCGCCACCACGAGTCCGACGGCGAGTGACACGACGGTGAACGCGATGAGCAACACGAGCGTGTTGCGGAACGCGATAATGAACGTGTCGTCGCCCAGAAGCTGGGCGTACATCGAGAGGTCCAGCGACCCGTACTCCGGGCTGCCGAGCCCCTCCCAGTCGGTCAGGGAGATGAGAACGTTCCAGCCGATCGCACCGTAGACGAACAGGCCGACGAGCAGGGCGGGCGGGAGCCAGAACGGAAGCGACTCGACGAGGTTGCGGTTCGAGGCGAGAAAGCCCCGACCGCTCCCCTGTCGCTCCGAGGTGGCCGTCCCGCCGTCCGTGCGGACGTCGGCGTCCTCGTGAGCCTCGTCGTCCGCCGAGCGGACGAGTCGCGATACCAGGTCCATGGGGTTCATGGCGTGAGACTGTTAGTTGCCCGAGATCGCGTCGGCGATACCCGAGTACGCCCTGTCGACGTTCCAGTTCTCGATGAAGCCGGAGAACGCCTCCTCGATGCTGGTCTTGACCTCCGGCGGCACGGCCGTCCCGTGGGCGATGGTCGGCGGCTGGGTGTCGGAGTTCTTGAACTCCTCGATTTGGGACTGAAGGAACGGGCCGAACGGGTCCGTCGGCACGTCCGTACGCGGCGGGATGGACCCCTTGATGGGGTTGAACTTCTGCTGCCCCTCGACGGAGCCGGCGTACTGGAGCCACTTCTTCGTCGCCTCGGGGGACGGGTTGTTCGACGGCATGACGAACGAGTCCATCACGATGGAGTAGACGCCCTCCGTGCCGGGGTAGGCGACCATGTTCCAGTCCTGCTCGTACTCGAAGCCGTCCTGTGCGCGGTACTGGCCCGCCGCCCAGTCACCCTGGTGGATCATGGCGGCCTCGCCGTTGATGACCTTCGAGTTCGCCTGGTCCCACGAGATGGAGCCGGCGTCCTGGTTGAAGTACTCCTTGTAGTCCTTCACGGTCGTCAGCGCGCTCTTGATGGCGTCCTCGTTGGCGCTGGCGTCGCCGCTCTCGACCATGCTCTTGAACGTCTCCGTATCCTGCTCGCCGATGAAGACGGTCTCCCAGAGCTGGACCGTCGACCACGGGGACTGGGTCTGCTGGGCCATCCCCGCGGCGTCGGTGTTCTCCTCGATGGTCGCCATCGCGTCGAGCAGCGCCTTCGGGTCGGAGATGCTCGACGGGTCGACGCCGGCCTCCTCCATCACGGACGTGTTGTAGAAGAGGTTGTTGAGCCGGTGGATGTTGAGCGGGACGGCGACGAACGTGTCGTTCGGTGCCGCGGCGTCCTTCGGCCCCTGCAGGTAGGCGTCCTGCATCTCCGAGGTCCAGACGCTGTCGCCGATGTCGTCGAGCACGTCGCTGTCGAGGTACGGACGGAGCGCCTCACCCGGCCAAATCTGGAAGGAACTGGGCGGGTTCTCGTTGAGGACGCGGTTCTTGATGACCGCGTCGAGCGCGCTCCCCGCGCCGCCGGGCGCCGGATTGTTGTTGACCGCCACGTCCGGGTACTTCTCTTCGAACCCTTCGATGAGGGCGTTGAGCGCCTCCTGCTCGCCACCGGCCGTCCACCAGTGGACGAGTTCGAGTTCGCCGGAGCCGCCGCCACCACCGCCGGAGCCACCCGAGTCGGACGCGTTGTCGCCGCCCGAGGTTCCCTCGGAGCCGTTGCCGCCGGAGCCACCGTTGCCGCCGGAGCCACCGTCGCCGCCCTCGCCACCGCCACCGCCGGTACAGCCGGCGAGGCCGACCAGACCGGCCGTTCCGACCGCGGAGGCACCTTTGAGGACCGATCGCCGCGTCGCGTCGCGTTGGTTGTCGTCTGTCATGGTTTTCTCTGCGGGAGTCGTTCCGGATGTGGGGCCGGATGTTACTTAAAGATTGAGAAAGTTACGAGGAATTGGGTGAAATATTTCTTCAGTCGTTTCACCGGTTGATGGAACTCCCACTCCGTCGTGGACTGGTGGCGTCCCCGTCACGGACCGGTGGCTTTTACGACCGTGCCCGAGAGTCCCAGCCATGAGCGAGGACTACCGCACCGAGAAGGACAGCCTCGGCGAGATGCAGGTTCCGGCGGACGCCTACTGGGGCGCCCAGACCCAGCGCGCCGTCGAGAACTTCCCCATCTCCGGCATCACGTTCGGCCGGCGCTTCGTCCGCGCGCTCGGCGTCGTGAAGAAGGCCGCCGCGCAGGCCAACCGCGACCTCGGCCTCCTCGAGGACGACACCGCCGACGCCATCGTCGAGGCCGCCGACGAGGTCATCGCCGGCGAACACGACGACCAGTTCCCCGTCGACGTGTTCCAGACCGGCTCCGGCACGTCCTCGAACATGAACGCGAACGAGGTCATCGCCAACCGCGCCGCCGAACTCTCGGGGGCCGAAATCGGCGACCGGGTCGTCCACCCGAACGACCACGTCAACTACGGCCAGTCGAGCAACGACGTGATTCCGACGGCGATGCACGTCGCCGCCCTCGAAGCCGTCGAGAAGGACCTCCTGCCCGCGCTCGACACGCTTCGGGAAGCGCTCGAGGCCAAGGAGGAGGCGTTCGACGGCGTCGTCAAGACCGGCCGGACACACCTACAGGACGCGACCCCCGTCCGGCTGGGCCAGGAGTTCGGCGGCTACCGGACGCAGGTCGAGAAGGGGCTCGCGCGCGTGGACTACGTCCGCGACCACCTCTCCGAACTCGCCCTCGGCGGGACGGCCGTCGGCACGGGGCTCAACACGCACCCCGAGTTCCCGGAGACGGCCGCCGAGTACATCACCGAGGAGACCGGCGTCGAGTTCCGCGAGGCCGACAACCACTTCGAGGCGCAGGCCGCCCACGACGCGATGAGTGAGGCCCACGGCGCGCTCCGGACCATCGCGGGGTCGCTGAACAAGGTCGCCAACGACCTGCGCCTGCTCGCCTCCGGTCCCCGAAACGGACTGGGCGAACTCGAACAGCCGGAGAACCAGCCGGGGTCCAGCATCATGCCCGGGAAGATCAACCCCGTCGTCGCCGAGGCCGTCAACCAGGTGCACAAGCAGGTCGTCGGCAACGACGCCGCGGTCGCCGCCGGCGCCGCGGAGGGCCAGATCGACCTCAACCTCTACAAACCCGTGCTGGCGCACAACTTCCTCCAGTCCGCCGAACTGCTGGCGAACGCCTCCGAGGTGTTCGCCGAGCGCTTCGTCGCGAAACTGGAGGCGAACGAGGAACACTGCGAGACGCAGGTCGAACAGAGCATGGCGCTCGCGACGGCGCTCAACCCCGCCATCGGCTACGACAAGGCCTCGAAGGTCGCGAAGCAGGCGCTCGCCGAAGGGAAGACCGTCCGCGAGGTCGTCGTCGAGGAGGGGTACCTCAGCGAGGCGGAGGCCGACGAAGTGCTCGACCCCGAGGCGATGACGCATCGGGGGATTCTGGGGAGCGAGTGAGCCAGAAGCGCCACGACGGCCGTGCGCTCGGGTACGGCCGACTCGCCGGCGCGGAAGTGTAGGCTCGAACGCGCCGTGGCGAGTACGGATTCAGCCGCTCTCGTCTCGCCGACGTCGGTGCGAGTAGGCCCGGAGCGCCACGAGGCGAACGGCCCGGATACGGCTCTCGAAACCCGCGCTCGAACCTCGACCGGCGACGACGCGCGCGGGTGGGACGGCCGACGTCTCGACCGTGACGTCGGGAACGGCCGACTTCGGCGCGACGCTATCTCGGGAGGGAGTCCGCCGGTTTCCCGTCCCACACCGACACGTCTCCGACGTGACGCCGGGGGGGAGCGCGTCTGACGTTTGTTTCACGCTCACACGGGTCGTTGACTACGGAGGGCCGAAACCGACAGACGGCGGTCAATCCGTCCGTATTCCTACGAATCCGGCAGGAAGCGATATTTTGAAGAGGGTGTATGATGAAGTTTCACGACATGCCTGGGCTAGAGCTCCGACGGGAGGCCAAGGGACGGGACGAACTGGTATGTCGGAAATGCGACGCGCGGTTCCCGGAGGGCCGGGCCACACAGGACGGGTGGCACTATTCCTGCCCCGAGTGCGGTGAGGCCGAGGGCATCGGCGAGGGCCTTCGACGCGTTCGACCGACAGAACAGTAACGTTCGACCTGTCCCACGCGGCCGTCTTCTTTCGCGTCAGCGGGTCGGCCGGCGACCGGCGCCGGCCGACGTGGCGCTTCGGTCCACTTCTCTACGGCTTCGACCGGTGTGCGTGTCGTTCTCGCACACCGCGTTTCCGGTGAATTCCTCCGACTCCCCGACTCGCCCCGGGAGCGTCGTTCGTCGCACGCGGCCCGCGAACGCACCATCCAGTTCTCGTTCGGGTCCCGTATCACACTTCTCGTCCCGTCCGGTCACACTCCGGTCACGAACCGCGACAGAACGGCTTTTTACTCCCCCCGCTCCCACGTCCCACCAATGAGCGACGCCGACCGCGAGTACGACTACGGGGAGCTCGGCCTCGTCGCGGGGCTCGAAATCCACCAGCAGCTCGACACCGCGACCAAGCTGTTCTGTGCCTGTCCGACCGAACGCCGCGAGCCCGAGGAGTCGACCCGGCGGTTCACCCGCTTTCTCCACCCGACGAAGAGCGAACTCGGCGAGCTCGACGAGGCCGCCGTCGAGGAGAGCCGCGTCGACCGCGAGTTCGAGTATCTCGCCTTCGACTCGACCTGCCTGGTCGAGGAGGACGACGAGCCGCCGAGCCGGGTCGACGCGGAGGCGATGGCCGTGGCGCTGCAGATCGGCGCGATGCTCGACCTGGAACCGATGGACCAGGTCCACGTGATGCGCAAAATCGTCGTCGACGGCTCCAACACTTCCGGATTCCAGCGCACCATGCTCGTCGGCCAGGACGGCGAAATCGACACCAGCGAGGGCGCCGTCGGCATCGAGGACCTCATGCTCGAAGAGGAGTCCGCCGGGCGCGTCGAGGAGACGGGGGACGGCGTGCGCTACTCGCTCGACCGCCTCGGCATCCCCCTCGTCGAAATCGGAACGAAACCGGACATCCGCTCGCCCGAGCAGGCCCGCGAAGCCGCCGAGACCATCGGGATGTTCCTGCGCTCGACCGGGAAGGTCAAACGCGGGCTGGGCACCATCCGCCAGGACGTGAACGTCTCCATCGCCGAGGGCGCGCGCGTCGAAATCAAGGGCGTCCAGGCGCTCGACCAGATCGACGCCATCGTCGAGAACGAGGTCGCCCGGCAGGTCGCGCTCGTCGAGATTCGCGACGAACTCCAGTCCCGTGACGCCGAGGTCGGCGAGGTGCAGGACGCGACCGAGGTGTTCGAAGACACCGAGAGCGGCGTCCTCAAGTCCGCTGTCGACGGCGGCAAGGTCGCCGCCGTCCCGCTTTACGCCTTCGACGGGCTCGTCGGCCGGGAACTCCAGCCGGACCGCCGACTCGGCACGGAGCTCTCCGACCACGCGAAGCGCCACGGCGCCGGCGGCATCTTCCACACCGACGAACTGCCGGCGTACGGCGTCACCGACGAGGAGGTCGCCGCGCTGAAGGAGTTCGTCGGCGCCGGTGAGGACGACGCCGTCGCCATCGTCGCCGCCGACTCGGAGACGGCGGACCTCGCCATCGACGCCGTCGCCGAGCGCGCGCGGGTCGCCATCGAGGCGGTCCCCGAAGAGACCCGTGGCGCCAACGACGACGACGCGGGCACGACGCGCTACCTCCGTCCGCTCCCCGGTGCGGCGCGGATGTACCCCGAGACCGACGTGCCGCCCGTCGAACCCGACCCCTCCGAAATTGAGACGCCCGAACTCCTGACGGAGAAGGTCGACCGCTACCAGTCGGAGCACGGATTGGACGCCGGTCTCGCCGAGCAGGTCGCCTACGGCCGGCGGATGCCCCTGTTCGAGGAGGCGGTCGACGCCGGGGTGGACGCGACGTTCGCCGCGGGCGTCCTCGAATCGACGCTCACCGAACTCCGCCGCGACGACGTCCCCGTCGAGCGTCTCACCGACGACCACCTGTTGGGCGTCCTGCTCCTCGTGGAGGAAGGCGACCTCGCGAAAGAGGGCGTCAACGACGTGTTCGCCACCCTCGCCGAGAGTCCGGAACTGACGCCCGAGGAGGCCGTCGAGGAGGCGGGCCTCTCCGGGGTCGACGAGGACGAGGTCAGGGAGGCCGTCGCCGAAGTCGTCGACCGGAACTCGGAACAGGTCGAGGAGCAGGGGATGGGCGCGTTCTCCGCACTGATGGGCGAGGCGATGGGCGCGCTTCGAGGGAAGGCCGACGGCGAGGTCGTCTCCGAGGCGCTCCGCGCGGAGATCGGAAAGCGCACGTAAGCCGCCTCCGCGCTCTCCCCGGGCGGTCAGGGGAGAAACGGTCCGACGACCGTCAACAGCAGCAGCCACAGCGACACCGCCCCGACCAGCGAGACGAGCGCGCCGTTGAGTCGCGTGTACACCGGCAACCCGAGTCGCGCCTCGGCCCGCCCGAGCAGAATCGAGAGCGCCCGGCCGCCGTCCAACCCGGCGAGCGGGAGCGCGTTGAGCAGGCCCAGTTTGGCGTTGAGGAGCGCGGTCCAGAACGCCAGGTTCGTGAGCGCGTCGAGGTCGGCGACGGCGACCACCGTGACCGACTCGGGAATCTCAGCGAGCGTCCACCCGAAGTACGTGTGGTACACCTCGGTCGGCGCGGCCGTCAGGGGGGACAGCAGAACGAGGCCGGCGGCGAGCGCCACGGCGAAGTTGTTGGCGACGCCCGCCGCGAGGACGCGCAGTCGGACCCGGTCCGAGGCCTCGGCGAGGCCGTCCGGGAGCACGTAAGCCGCGAGCGGCAGGACCCCGAGGAAGAGTGCGACGCCCGCCTCGCGAACCCGGACGCCGCCGCGGTGACAGGCCAGCGCGTGACCGCCCTCGTGGACGACGGTCGCGACGAGCAGTGCGGCGACGACGAACGGCGCGACGGCGACCAGCGGGAGGCCGGCCAGCGTCTCGGGAGCAATCAGGTCCGCGAGCGCCGGTGTCGACCGCCCGCGAAGGCCGACCGCGCGCCACGCCAGCAAGCCGGTCCCGCCGAGGGCGACGACCTGCGCGAGCAGGAGCAGTCGCACGGCGAGGTCGTGCCAGCGGTCCCACGCCGCCGAGGCGGTCGCCGCGCCGCGGCGCTCGACGGCCGTCGTTCGGAGGTACAGCGTCGTCGCGCTGGCGCGGACCCAGGGGAGCCGGTCGCTCCCGCACTCGGCGTCGCGTCCCGTCTTCGCGTCCCGCCCTGCCCCTCCGACGGACCGCACATCGTCACCCGGCGCGGACCGGGAGTCATCCGACATCGACCGACCCTAGGTGAACGGAGGTCATAGCTCTACCTCCGCCGAGTAAGCCGAGACGTGGATGGGGCGAGACCGAAGCGCGACCCGCGCGAGAGAACCTACTTGGTCGCCGCGGTCGTCGGTCCGGCCGATGGCGATATTCTACGAGGACCTGACCGTCGGCGACGTGGAGGAGTTCGGCGCCTACGAGGTCACGGAGCGGGAGATCGTCGAGTTCGCGAGCAAATACGACCCCCAGTTCTTCCACCTCGACGCCGAACGGGCGCGCGAGGAGACGATGTACGACGGGCTCATCGCCAGCGGGTGGCACACGACGGCGATGACGATGCGGATGCTCGTCGACCACCACTTCTCGGAGGCGATGTCCCTCGGCGCGAAGGGGCTCGACCGCCTGCGCTGGCGCCGACCCGTCCAACCCGGGGACACGCTTTCGGTCCGCAGCGAGGTCCTGGAGAAGGAGGCCGACCGCCCGGACCGGGGAACGGTCCGGACGAAGACGGAGACGCTCCGGGAGAGTGCGGACGGCGAGACGGAGGTCGCACTGGAGATGACCTCGGTCGTGATGTACGCTCGGCGGAAGGCGACCGAGGAGTAGGACTCAGTCCGCGCTCAACTTTTCGCGACTCAGTACCCTTCGTCGGCGTCCTGGCGCTCGAGGAGTTTCTCGCGGTCCTCCAACTGCGCAGTCGCCTTGCGGAACAGCCCCGTCAGCGTCGACACTTCTCGGTCCGTGGGGTGGGCGCGGCCGAGCACCCGCCGGAGCATCCGCCGGGTCTTCGGGCGCTTGTGGTCGCGGTGTTCCGCGAGCGCGACGAATCCCTCGAAGACGTCGTGGAGGCGTTCGACGTCGGCCTCGTCGGCGCGGTGACGTTCCACGTCCGGAAGCTGGGTCTTCTCGACCGTCAGGTCCCGAAGTTCGTACATGAGCACCGTCGCGGCCTGTCCGAGGTTGAGTACGGGGTACTCCTCGCTGGCGGGGATGGAACACACCTCGTCGAGGCGGGCGAGTTCCTCGTTGTTGAGCCCGCGACCCTCCCGGCCGAACACGAGCGCGGTCCGAGTGTCGACGGTGCGGAGGCTCTCTTCGACCTCCTCGGGCGTCTTGTAGGGCCACCGGACGTGGCTCCGGGAGTCCTCGGCGGTGATGGCCGTCGTCCCGACCGTGTGGTAGGTCTCGACGACCTCGTCGAAGGTGACGGTCTCGGCGTTCGGAAGCACGTCCTCGCGGGCGTGGCCGGCGAACCCGTAGGCCTCGTCGTCGGGGTGGAGGTCGGGCGGGTTCACCAGCTTCAGGTCGGAGAGTCCGAAGTTCTTCATCGCCCGGGCGATGGTGCCGACGTTCCCCTTCGTCTCGGGTTCGACGACGACGACGACGGGTTTCTCGGAGCGGGGGCCGCTCTCTACGGCGTCGGCGCCGTCTGTGCTCTCGCTCATTTCGTCGGGTAGTCGGTGTCGAGGTCGAGTCCCGCGTCCTCCTCGTCGAAGTCGTCGTCGAGTAGCTCCCCCTCGCCCGGTTCCGCGCGCGTCACGGTCACGCGGTCGAGGTCGAGCCCCTCCTCCAGTCGGCGCTGGACCTCGGCGGGGTCCGGCGGCTCCGGCAGGGCGTCGGGGTCGGTGTCGACGTGTTCCAGTCCGGCGTACCCCTCCGGCGCCCGGTTGCCGGCGGCGAACCACTCGTGGAAGGAGTCACGAAAGAGTTCCTCGCCGGCGAGGTCGTCGCCGTCGTCCTCGCGGAACCAGTAGAGGAAATCCGCCTCGTGCTCGGTACAGAGGAGCAGTTCGTCGCCGGGTTCGCCGTAGACGATGGCCGCCGGATTGCACTGTCGGATGTCCTCCTCGCCGTGAATCAGGTAGCAGGCGTCACAGGGGTCCTCGACGATGCCCGCCAGCCGGACGAGCCGGTTGCGCGTGTCCTCGGGAATCTCCTCCAGCGGTCTGAACTCCCCGTCCTCGGTGAACACCTCGGACTCCTCGAACCGCCACCCGCGGAGCCCGATGCTGACCTTCGCCATAGCTCGGGGTAGCCGGTCGGTCGGTAAAAAGGGCGTGTTACCGTGGCGGTCGACCGGTCGGACGACGGACGAGAGCTCAGTTCGCCGTCCGGACCCGTGGCGCGTACTTCGCCAGCACGTCCGTCTCCAGGTTGACGCGGTCGCCGGCGCGGCGGTCGCCGAGCGTCGTCCGGTCGACGGTCTCGGGAATCAGCGCGACCGCGAACCGGTTGCAATCGACGGCCGAGACAGTGAGGCTCACGCCGTCGACGGCGACGCTGTCGCCGGGGTCGGGCGGGGTTTCGAGCCCCGTCCCGACGGTGAGTCGACGTCCCTCGCCTGCGGACTCGTTCGATACCACCGTACCGTGCTCGGTTACGACACCGGTGTACACGGGCCGCCCGACTCGACCGTCGACTAAACGTGTTTCGGAACTGGTACGTATAACGAATTCATGATGAATGTCGGTCGGAGTACCGACGCTCCGAGGGCCGGTCAGTGACGTCCCAGACCGCCCGTGAGCGAGCGCAGTCGCTCGACCCGTTCGCGGACCGGCGGATGCGTCCCGAACAGCCGTTCCCGGAGTAACTCCTCGTAGTACAGCATGTACGCCTCGTCCTCGCCTTCGGCGCCGAGTTCGATGGGGCCGTCCGACACCGAGGAGGGCGAGATGATGGTCATCGCCGAGAGGCTCTCGCTCGCTCGGAGGTCCTCGGCGGGACGGTCCCGCAGGGCGTCGTTGATGGAGACGAGCGCCGACGCGAGGGCGGAGCCGTCCCCGGTTACGGCGACGGCCGCACGGTCGGCGGCGAGTTCGCGGGTCCGCGAGAAGGAGGCGACGAGCGCACCGCCGAGGCCACGGAACAGCCAGCCGAGGCCGAAGACGAAGGGGACGGCGAGGTACGCGGCGACGGCGAACGCCCGCGGCGGGAGCCGTCCCCGCTCCCCGAGTTCGACGACCGTCGTCGCGCTCTCGTAGAAGAAATCCGCGACCGCGAGCGGTCCCGCCGCGGCCGTCATCACCGCCGCGTCACGGTTGCGGACGTGAGCCAACTCGTGTGCGGCGACGGCCCGGAGTTCGTCGTCCGAGAGCCGTTCCAGCAGGCTCGTCGAGACGGCCAACGTCGTCCGCGAGGGAGTGAATCCGACGACGAACGCCTCGGGTGTCTCGGTGTCGACGACAGCCAGCCGTGGAACTGGGAGGTCGTACGCCTTCGCGACCGCCGTCGTAGTACGGTGGAGCCGCGGATGGGTCGACGCCTCCACCACCCTCGCACCGGAGACGGAGACGATTCGTTGGCCGAGACGAAGTTCGAACACGGCCGCGGTAAGGAAGACCACGGCGGTCGCGAGGAGGACGAGCGCGGGCCGACCGACGGTGGCGTCCACGACGTCGGAGAGGTACCCATCGGGGAGGGAGAGAAACAGAACAGAACTGACGACGAGTAACGGAACGGGGAGCGTGCACGCCGCCGTCACCCACGTCATCAACCCCCGACTCCCGGAGTCGGAGTTGGAGGCGGGAGCGTCGACCAGGCGGTGCCAATCCCGCACCATCGGGTCTACCTCCCGACGCGCGCCGACGAACGACGTTCGCGAGAGCGGCCCGGCGAGCAGCGGGA
Organism: Halobium salinum; assembly: GCF_026586625.1. Classification (GTDB taxonomy): domain Archaea; phylum Halobacteriota; class Halobacteria; order Halobacteriales; family Haloferacaceae; genus Halobium; species Halobium salinum. The sequence goes on from NZ_JAODIW010000004.1 coordinate 238,197, forward strand.
GGGCGAGCAGTACGGCGAGACCGGCGGTCCCGGCGTAGATCCACACCGGGAGGCCGGCCGCGAGCAACAGCGACACGCCGAACCCCACCGCGACGACGGAGACCCCGACCAGCGCGGAGAGGACGACGCCGAAGGCGAGGAGGAGGGCGAACGTACCGGCCATGCGGAGCGTCAGCCCCCTGTCGGTCGACCAGTCCATGCGGAAACCTGACGGGGCGTTGATAAAGTAATGCACCGGTGTCCCACAGTACACGCGAGTTACGCTCCGGATACGGTCCACACGGAACGCCGACACCGGACGGCATATGTGCGCCGAATCCTACCCCCCGAACATGCGAAACGTGGACGCGGCCGGGTTGGGCATCGGCGACGACTACCCGCCGCGGGTCATGGGCGTGCTGAACGTCTCCGACGAGTCGCCATACAAGCCGAGCGTCTTCGACGACGCCGACGAGGCCGCCGAGTACGTCGACCGCGACCTCATCGACGAGGGGGCCGACATCGTCGACGTGGGGCTGGAGACGGCGAACAAGCGCTTCGACGTGCTCCCCGCGGAGGCCGAACTCGAACGACTGGAAACTGCGGTGGAGACGATGGCGTCCACGTCCGGCGACGCCGTCTGGTCCATCGAGACCAGATACTCGGAGGTCGCCGCCGCCGCCCTCGACGCCGGCTTCGACATGGTGAACGACGTCTGTGGGTTCGCCGACCCGGAGATGCCCCGCGTCTGTGCGGAGCGCGACGCCGCCGTCGTGAAGATGGCGAGCCCCCCGGACCTCGAACGACCCGGCGCCGTCGAGGAGGTCGACGACATCTACGAGGCGCTGCAGCGCGGCGGCTTGACCGAGAAGACCATCGTCGACCCCGCCTTCGGCGGCTGGAGCGAGGCCAAGACGCTCGACCACGATAGAGAGACGTTCCACCGCCTCCGGGAGTTCCGGGGACTCGGGCGTCCGATTCTCGTCTCCATCAACCGGAAGAACTTCCTGAAAGCGGTTGCCGGTCGCGACACGGAGGGTGCACTCCCCGTGAGTCTCGCCGCCACCTCGATGGCCGTCGAACGCGGCGCCCACGTCGTCCGGACCCACGACGTGGCCGAGACGCGCGACGCCGCACTGATCGGGAGCGAGTTCCGCCGCCCGCGACACCGGGAGCGGTCCGAACCGGTCGGCGTGGAGGAGCTGGACGTGACGACCCCGCGCGAGGCCGCCCGGCACCTCGAACGAGTCGGTGGCGAGTCGGTCGACCCCGCGGCCGCAAACGGCTGTGTCGCGCGCGTGCTCGAACTCGGCCCCCTCGGAGGGGACGAGATGGCTGTGCTCGACGACGCGTGTGCGGGAACGGGAGCGACCGCCGTCGCCGGTACGGGTGGGCGCGCGGTCGTCGCCGGCACCCTCGACGCCCTCGATTCGGTGCGGAGCGCGACGGACGATACCACGCCGCTCGGCCGGGCGCTGGGGCGGTATTTCGAATCGCAGTTATAAACGGGACGGACACTCTACGAGGAGAAAACTTATGCCAATCGAGAGGAAACCCGTCACGTGGAAGCCGGACGGGCACACGGGTAGGGGTACTTGGTGCCACTCCGGCCCATACGGTCCCATCTTTCGAGGCAGAGTCACGCCCGCTACTGCCGAGTCCGTCCCTCGCCGACGCCGGCCCGCGACCCGGGCCCGCGAGGAGCGCCGACCATGAACGTCGAGGAGGTCCGGCCGTGAACTTCGTCGACTGGGAGCCCGTCTACGAGCGACTGCTCGCCGACTTCGGCTACGACCGAGCCGGCGACGAGCGGGCGCGTGACATTCTCGCCGACCTGACCCGCAGCGGCGGGAGCGACGCGAACCCCGGCGCGCTCGACCCGGAGGCGACCGGCGCGTTCGACACGGTCGACGGCGCGACGGTCGCGGTCGTCGGCGCGGCGCCGGGGCTGGTAGACGAGGTCGAACGGGTCGCCGCCGCCGACCTCGTGTTCGCCGCTTCGACCGCCGCCGACGTCTGTCTCGACGCCGGCATCGGGGTCGACTGCATGGTGACCGACCTCGACAAGAACCCGGGGACGGCCCGCGAGTTGACCCGCGAGGGGGTCCCCGTCGCCGCCCACGCACACGGCGACAACGTCCCCGCCGTCCGGGAGTGGGTCCCGCAGTTCGACTCCGACTGGACCCTCCCGACGACCCAGGCGGCCCCAGTCGGCGGCGTCCGCAACTACGGCGGGTTCACCGACGGCGACCGAGCGGCCTTCCTCGCCGACGCCTTCGGTGCCGAGGAGCTCCTGTTCGTCGGCTGGGCGTTCGACGACCCGGACGTGACGCCCGCGAAGGCGCGAAAACTCCGCTGGGCCGAGCGCCTGCTGTACTGGCTGGAGACGCGCCGCGGTGAGCGCTTCGGCGTGCTGGACGGGCGGCGCGAGTCGCTGGTCCTCCCCTGACGAACGGCTCCCCTGCCCATGGGTTATGCTGACGCGGTGCGTACTTCTCATCGCCATGTACGAGACGATTCTCTTCCCGACCGACGGCGTCGGGGATGCGACGGCGGCCGTCGAGGAGACCATCGAACTGGCGCGGACGTGCGGGGCGACGGTCCACGTCGTCCACGTGGTCGACCTCGACGAACTCGGCGGCTACTTCAGCGCGGGCGGGCTCCCGGCCGAGTTCGTCGAACAGGCGCTCGAGGAGGGCGAGCACCGCGTCGACCGGGTCGCAGACCGATTCCGGGAGGCCGACGTCCCCGTGGAGACGGTCGTGCTGAAGGGGTCTCCGGAGCGCGAAATCGTCGACTACGTCGAGGAGAGCGGCGTCGACCTCGTCGTCATGGAGACCCGTGGCCGCCGGGGCATCCGGCGGTTCCTCCTCGGAAGCGTCACCGAGGACGTGGTGCGGCTGGCCGACTGTCCCGTCCTGACGGTCAAAGGGCCCCGAGAGGACCTCGAAGCCGTGGCCGATTCGGCGGTCGAGACCGAGAGCGAGGGCGGATACGGGGACCGAGCGGACGAGGGGGAACCGGAGCCGACGGCCCGAACCGCGGACGCGTCCGAGCCGTCACCGAAGCGCGACTAAAATATATTTTAGCGAACATATTTGCGCGCGACCGCCCGAGAGTAGACCATGGGAGCCGAGAATCCGACGAATCAGTACAGACAGTTGTCGAACACGACTGATGGCGACGCGGGCGTCGAGGGCGTGAAGACCGGGACGACGCTCGTAGGAGTCGTCGCCGAGGACCGGGTGGTGCTCGCGAGCGACCGCCGGGCCAGCCTCGGGGGGATGGTCTCCTCGAAGGACGTACGGAAGGTGGTGTCGGTGGCCGACCGCGCCGCGATGGCGTTCTCCGGGTCGATGGCGGGTGCACAGGCACTCACCGCCCGACTCGAGTCGCAGGTCCGGCTGTACGAACTTCGCCGCGGCGAGCGGATGTCGACCGGCGCGCTCGCGACCGCCCTCTCGAACCTCCTCCGGCGCGAGTCGTTCCAGACCGCGCCGCTCCTCGCAGGCGTCGACGCCGACGGACCGCACCTCTACGACGTGGATGTCGGTGGGAGCCTCCTCGAAGGCGAGTACGCGGCCGGCGGAAGCGGGACGCCGTATGTCTACGGCCTCCTGGAGGCCGAGTACGAACCGGGGTTGTCCGCCGAAGCGGCGCGGGAGGTAGCCGCCACCGCCGTCGCCGTCGCGAGCGAGCGTGACCTCGCGAGCGGGAACGGGCTCGTTGTCGGCGAGGTCAGCCGCGACGGGGTCGACGTACGGACGGTCGACGACCCGACCGGGTTCGGGAGGGGAACGGACGTCGCGAGTTGAGCCGAACCGAATCCGTCCCGCCGGACCGACGCGAACCGCCGGACCGACGCTGACCGTCGAACCGAGCTAAGCCGTCGGGTCGACGAGATCTCGTGCTCCCGACCGCGACTGCAACCACGGCCGCGACCGCGTCGGTCCGACGCGGGCGGCGAGTCGTCGTCCAGTCTCGTCACGTTCCGTCGTCCGCCGGTCGCCGTTCGGCGTCGACGACAGTCGGGCCGTCGCCGACGAGCAGTCGAAGGAGTTCACCGTCGAGGCGCGTCGTCACCTGCACGCACCACGGGTCGGTCGACAACACGCGTTCGCGCCACTCCGAGCCGAGGTTCCACACCGGACGGTCCCGCGGGTCCTCACCGTGGTCGTAGTAGAACGCGACGACGGCCGGGTGTTCGACGACTCCCAGCGTCACCGGCGCGCGGACGGCGAAGTCACAGTCCGCACAGTCGGCGACGAGCACGGGCCGGACGGAGTCGGTCCCCGCGGCGGCTCCTGTCGTCGTTCCCTCGGGGTCGGTCTCGCGGTCGGGGACACGTGCCGGGTCTGCCCGCTCGATGCGGCCGGCCGCGCGGCCGGCGCAGTCGGGGCAGACCCCTTCGGCGACCAGTGCGAGGCGGCCCCGGTGGTGCGCGTCGAAGGCGTCGAGCAGTTCCTCGGGGGAGCGACCGCGGGCACCGCTCGGCGGGAACGGAAGCGAGAGGAGCGCGGTGTCGCAGGCGGTACAGGCGACGGCGATGCGGTTGTCGGCGGCCCGGGCTTCGAGCGCCGACCCGCCACAGACCGGACAGTCGCCGTCGACGGCGGTCGGCTCGCTGTCGACGCGCTCGGTGTAGGTTCCGGCCCGGAGCGCGCGAGCGACCTGTCGCCCGGCGTAGGTCGGCCGGTAGGTCTCGGTCGACTCCTCTTTCTCCAGGTAGTGGCCGACGAGCCGGCGGAGGTGGTAGGCGAACCCCGCCGTCGTCTCCTCCTCGGTGGCCTCGAACAGGTCGGTGAACGTCGGCGGCTCGTCGGCGTCGACGACGGCTCGGACGACCCGCAGGCGCGTCTCGTTGCCGAGGCTGGCGAACGCCTCGCTGGCGGCGACCGCCTCGGTCGGCTCGACCGACGGTTCGTCGACCTCGACGGCCTCCGCGGAGTCGGCGGTGTCGGCGGTGTCGGCGGTGTCGGCGGTCTCGACAGGCTCCGCGAGCTCGGCCGCCGCGTCACGACCGCTCGCGACCCCGACGTCGCCTCCGGTCTCGTCGTCGTTTCCGGTTTCGGCGTCACGTCCGGCCCCGGCGTCGCGCCCACTCCTGGCGTCGTTTCCGGCTCCGGCGTCGGCCGCCTCGCTCCCGGTCATCCCCACGAACTCCGAGCCACGATGGGATAAAGCGTCCGCCGTTCGGCGGTGGCCACCCGACCCCGTCGGTCGGTCCCTGCCGGGGCCGGAAGCTATTGCCCGGGGGAGTCCTAACCGCGGGGTAGATGCAGATACACTGGCACCGGCGGGACCTCCGCGTCGACGACAACCTCGCGCTCCACGACGCGGCGACGGCCGTCGGCGGCGGTGAGACGGACGAGTCGGACGGCGACGAAAGTGGGGCCGACGAGGCCGATGGCGGCGGTGACAGTGACGAACACGGGGACGGAGGCGACATCGAGGGCGTCCTCCCCGTGTTCGTCTTCGACCCCGGCGTCCTCGAGTTCGCCAGTCCGCCCAGAGTCAGGTTCCTGCTCGACGCGCTCGCCGAACTCCGGGCGGCTTACCGCGAGCGCGGGAGCGAGCTGCTCGTCCGTCAGGGAGACCCGAGCACCGTGATTCCGAACGTCGCCTACGAGTACGAGGCCGACCGCGTCGTCTGGAACCACGACTACTCCGGGCTGGCCCAGGAGCGCGACGAGGCCGTGCGAGCCGCCCTCGACGAGCAGGACACCGCACACGAGGAGTTCCACGACGCGATTCACCACGAGCCGGGCTCCATCACGACGAACGAGGGGAAGTACTACTCCGTCTACACGTACTTCTGGAAGAAGTGGCGCGACCGCGAGAAGGCGGCGCCGGTCGACGCGCCCGACGGGTCGGCGCTCGTCGCCGCCGAGCACGTCGACGACGAGGACCGCGGCCTCCCGAGTATCGGCGACCTGGGCTTCGACGAGCCGGAGGCCGACGTGCCGACCGCCGGCACCGAGGCCGCTCGCGACCGCCTCGAATCGTTCTGTGACGGTCCCATCTACAGCTACGAGGAGGACCGGGAGTATCCGGCGCGGGAGGGCACCTCCCGGCTGTCGACGGACCTCAAGTACGGGACGCTCGGAATACGGGAGGTGTACGAGGCGACGGCCGAGGCCCGGGAGGGCGCCGGCGGCGAGGAGGACGAGTCCGCCGAGGAGTTCCAGAGCCAACTCGCGTGGCGGGAGTTCTACACCCACGTGCTCCACTTCAACCCGGAGGTCGTCACGGAGAACTTCAAGGAGTACGCGAACCCCATCGGGTGGCGGGAGCCTGGCGACGACCTGGAGGCGTGGAAGGCCGGCGAGACGGGGTACCCCATCGTCGACGCCGGGATGCGCCAGCTCCGCGAGGAGGCGTACATGCACAACCGCCTGCGGATGGTCGTCGCCTCCTTTCTCACGAAGGACCTCATCCTCGACTGGCGCCACGGGTACGAGCACTTCCGGGAGCGCCTCGCCGACCACGACACGAGCAACGACAACGGAGGGTGGCAGTGGGCGGCCTCGACTGGAACCGACGCTCAACCCTACTTCCGCGTGTTCAACCCGATGACGCAGGGCGAGCGCTACGACCCGGACGCGGCGTTCATCCGCGAGTACGTCCCCGAGTTGGAGGGGGTCGACGCCGACACCATCCACTCGTGGCACGAACTCGACGAGGACGAACGTGAGGACGCCGCCCCCGATTACCCGGCGCCCATCGTCGACCACTCCGAGCGGCGGGAGGAGGCCATCGAGACGTTCGAAGCGGCCCGCGGCGACGACTGAACGCACAGAGCGCTCCCTCACGCTACCGACGGGTCCGCCAGAGCCCCTCTGGGTGAGCCAGACCCGCGTTCTGCCGGCCCCAGAGTCCGATTCAGGCGATGCCTTCCGAACATCTGTTTCGTTGATTTTCTCGGTAGGTGGCTATTAAATATACACGTCGACTCCACAGCACAGGCCGAGTCGGCGGGGCCGACGCCGCGGGGTGTAGGACCCGTCGAAACCACGGAAATCGAACACATGGCACACGAGAACTCCTATTCGAACGGGACCGGCGGACGGAACGGGGCGTGGAGCAGCAGAGTCGTCGCGTGGCTCACGGCGCACGGGGGACGCGCGGGAGACCTGCTCCTCCAGAGCAAGGTGGTCGTCGCCGTCGCGGCGATGGTGAAAGTCGCGACGGTGATGGCGGTGCTCTCCGTTCCGGCCAACGCGGCGCCGGTCATCGCGTTCCTCGTCACCTTCTCGATTTACGTCCACAACGACCTCACCGACTTGGAGGAGGACAGCATCAACGACCCAGACGGGGTCCGGTTCGTCAAGCGCTGGAGCGGCCACCTCGAACTCGCCGCGACGATGTCGTACGCGCTCGCGCTGGGCCTCGCGCTGCTCGGGGGCCCGCTGGCGCTCCTACTGACGCTGTTTCCCGGGGTCGTCGGGGCGCTCTACAGCAAGGACCTGATTCGGGTCGGGAGCGCCCGACGGCTGAAGGAGGTCCTCGTGGTGAACACCACCGTCGTCGCCGTCGCGTGGGCGGCCGTCGTCGCCCTACTCCCGCTCGCGTACGCCGGGCTGCCGATCCGTGCGGGCGGCGTCCTCATGTTCCTCGTCTTCGTGCTCCGCACGTTCATCGCCGGGGAGCTGTTGAACATCCGTGACGTCTCCGGCGACGCCGCCGCGGGCGTCTCGACGCTCCCCCTCGCCATCGGGGCCGGACGGACCCGCCTCGTGTTGTACGCGCTGGACGCGCTCACCCTCGGCCTCCTCGCCGCGGCGGCGGTCGAGGGGGTCGTCGGGGACGAGGTCGTTCTCGCGTTCGTTCCGGCCATCCTCCTCTCGGCGTTCGTCTCCTGGCGGTCGGGCCGGACCACCGACATGAGCCGGCTCGGCCTCTCCCGCCTGGCGGAGTACCCCCTGATGCTGGTCTGCGTCCTCCTCGTCACGCTCTGAAGGCGGTCGACGCCTCCTCCGCGGTCAGTTCGCCGCCGTCCGGAACACGACGGTCGACGGAACATTCATAACCTCTTGGCCGTCCATCGAAGACGTACTCGGGGATGGAGTAGAGCTCACGTGAACGATATCAGTGTTCTCACGGTCCTCATGCCGACGACGGTCGCCGTGGGAGTCGGAACGGCGTTACTCGCGTGGCGCGAGCGGCCGGAACCGGGAGCGACGGCGCTGGCCGTACTGATGGTGGCCGCCGCCTGGTGGACCGCGTCGTACACCTTCGAGATTACGGCGGGGTCGGTCGCGGCGAAGCTGTTCTGGGTTCGCATGCAGTGGTTCGGCGCCGCCGCGATGCCGGTCGCGTGGCTCGCGTTCGCGCTCGCGTACACCGGCCGAGACCAGTATACGAGCCCCACGCATCTCGGCCTGCTGTCCGCCCTGCCGGCCGTCACCGTGGTCCTGGCCTGGACGAACGGCGGTCACGGACTGATGATTACGGGGGCGGCGCTGTCGGCCGAGAGTTCGATGCTCGTGCTCACCCGCGGCGTCTGGCACTGGGTCATCATCGGCTACACGTACCTCGCGTTCGCTCTCGGGTCGGCCCTGTTCATCCACCTGATAGTCCGTGAGTCCCGGCCGTTCCGGGGCCAGAGCGCCGCCATCCTCGTCGCCGCCGTCGTCCCGATAGTCGGCAACGTCCTCCACACGCTGAACGTCGTCCCGCTGTCGGGGTTCGACTCGACGCCGTTTCTGTTCACCGTGTCGGGCGTCGCGAGTTTCGGGGCACTCACCCAGTTCCGACTCCTCGACACCAGTCCGGCGCCGAACCGTCGCGCCCGGCGACTCGTCTTCGAGCGGATGCGCGACGCCGCGGTCGTCGTCGACAACCACGGCAACGTGGTGGACGCGAACGAGAGCGCGGCGGACGTACTGCGGGTGCCGGTCCAGGCGGCGCTGGGGCGGCCGGCGACCGAGGTCCTCGTTGGCTACGACGGGACCGACGGGCGGGCGTCGCGGACGACACAGCTCGACACCGGGACCGGTCGGAGGGGTCGGCGGTTCGACGTGACGGAGACGCGCGTCGACGACTACCGCGGCCGCACCGTCGGCCGCGTCGTCACCTTCCACGACGTGAGCGACCACGTCCGCCACCAGCAGCGTCTCGAGGTGCTCAACCGCCTGCTTCGACACAACATCAGAAACGAGACCAACGTCATCTACGGCTACGCTGACCTCCTCACGGAGACCGGCGAGGCCGGCAGCGAACACGCCGCCATCGTCAAGGAGCGGGCCATGAACATCGCCGGCCTCGGCGAGAAGGCCCGTCAGATCGTCGGCGTGTTCGAGCGGGTCCGCGACGACCCTCGCCCGGTGCCGCTGGCCGAACTCGTCGCCGAGAGCGTCGCCGACGTTCGAGGACAGCATCCGGAGGTCGCGGTCGAGGTCGGGGCCGTCCCGGACGACGCCTACGTCGACAGTCTCCTCGAACCCGCGCTGTCGAACCTCGTCGAGAACGCCGCCGAACACAACACCGACCCGAACCCACACGTCGAGGTCGACGTCGAGACCGTACGAACGGACGGCGACGACGGAACTGGTGCCGGGGACGGAGCCGGAGGCGACGCCGAGAACGGAGCCCGCGACGAGAACGGAGCCCGCGACGAGGACGGGACCGGCGTCGGCGGCGTGGAGGATGCCGGCGACGGGGCCGGCGACGAGACCGAAAGCGACCGGTACCGGATTACCGTCGCCGACAACGGTCCCGGTATCGGGGTGTACGAGCAGTCGGTGCTCGAGCGCGGGACGGAGACCGCACTCGAACACGGCAGTGGCCTCGGCCTCTGGCTCGTGACGTGGGCGGTCGGCATCGCGGGCGGCCACGTCGAAATCGAGCCGAACGGTCCGACGGGGACGGTCGCCACCGTCGACGTACCGGCGCTCGCAGCCGACTGCGTGAATCGGGAAGAGACTGCATCGAAGACCGGGACCCTCGTCGACGACACGGGCGGGGCGGCCGAGACAACCCGCTCGACCGCGGCTGACGAAGCCGCGCCCACCCGTGCGTCGGGTGGCGACCCCGACGGCGGGTCGGGTAACTCACCGTCGCTCGACGGCTGAACCCTCACTGGAGCCACGGGCGACGTATGCCGACCGAGCGCGTCGACCGACGTGCAGCGGCCGACGCACGCGAACGGTTTTGCGCTCGGCGGCGAATCGGAGACCGAGACTATGACCACCACTACGGTCCACGTGCTCCTGTACGACGGCTTCGACGAGCTGGACGCCGTCGGCCCCTACGAAGTGTTCGCGACGGCCGCCGCGCTCGGCGCGGCGTTCGACGTTCGGCTCGTGACCGTCGCCGCCGACGAGGACGAAACCGACCGAACCGTCCGTGCTGACCGGGCCGAACCGACCGTCAGCGCGAGCCACGGCCTGCGAGTCGTCGCGGGCGATACCCTCCCTGGCCCGGATGCCGACGACGCGCCCGACCTGCTCGTCGTCCCCGGTGGCGGGTGGAACGACCGGAGCGCGGCCGGCGCGTGGGCCGAGTACGAACGCGGCGTCGTCCCCGACGCCGTGGCCGCCCACCACGAAGCGGGGGCGACGGTCGCCGCGGTCTGCACGGGCGGGATGCTGCTCGCGAAGGCTGGACTGCTCGACGGGCGCCCGGCGGTCACACACGCGGGCGCGATGGACGACCTCCGGGGGACCGCCGCCGACGTGCGGGCCGACGCCCGCGTCGTCGACGCCGGGAGCGTCCTCACCGCCGGCGGAATCACGTCCGGCCTCGACCTCGCGCTCCACCTCGTCGAGCGGGAGGTCGGCGCCGACCTCGCGAACCGGGTCGCGACCGAGTTGGAGTACGAGCGCCACGGAGTGGTACACGAATCCGAGTGAAGGCTTCGAGAGCCGCGTGACGGCGGTCGCGTGCGGGGCGCTACCAATTGGCTCCTCAAGGTTTAACAGGTCACCGTCCCTTTCATCCCCCGGAGGCATCATCTATGAGCTACGAACTTCCCCCACTTCCGTACGACTACGACGCGCTGGAGCCGTCCATCAGCGAGCAGGTCCTGACGTGGCATCACGACACGCACCACCAGGGCTACGTGAACGGCTGGAACTCCGCCGAGGAGACGCTCGAGGAGAACCGCGAATCCGGCGAGTTCGGTTCGTCGGCCGGCGCCATCCGCAACGTGACCCACAACGGCAGCGGGCACATCCTCCACGACCTGTTCTGGAAGAACATGTCGCCGGAGGGTGGCAGCGAGCCGGAGGGTGACCTCGCGGACCGCATCGAGGAGGACTTCGGCTCCTACGACGCGTGGAAGGGCGAGTTCGAGGCCGCCGGCAAGAACGCCTCGGGCTGGGCACTGCTCGTCTACGACTCGTTCTCGAACCAGCTTCGGAACGTCGTCGTCGACAAGCACGACCAGGGCGCCCTCTGGGGCAGCCACCCCATCCTCGCGCTCGACGTCTGGGAGCACTCGTACTACTACGACTACGGCCCGGCCCGCGGCGACTTCATCAGTGCGTTCTTCGACGTCGTCGACTGGGACGAGCCCAGCGAGCGCTACCAGCAGGCCGTCGACCTGTTCGAGTAATCGAGCGAGTCGGTACGCGCAGACTACGTCAACCCCGCGTTTTTTGTGGTTCGTCGGACCGGAGAGCGACGGCGTCCCTCGGCCGACGACGGCGTCGGCGCCGCTCAGCGAATAATCGTCACCGAGACCGGCGCGCGCCGGGCGACGGTGCTGGCGACGCTCCCCAGCGCCACACCCGCCTCGTCGGTCCGGCCGTGGCTCCCGAGGACGACGTGGTCGACGTCGTGGTCACAGGCGTAGTCGACGATTTCGCGCCACACGTCGCCGGTCTCGACGGCGACCTCGGGGGTGACGCCGTGGTCGCTCGCCAGTTCCCGTGCCGCCGCGAGCAGGTCGTCGGCGCGCGTCCGCGCACCGTCGACCCACTCCTCGGCGAGTTCGGGCGGGAGCGGCGGGTCGGTGTCGTCCCAGCCCTCCGGCGAGGAGAGGACGTGCAGGACGGTGACCTCGGCGTCCGGGTACGTCGAGAGAGCGTGTTCGAGGCCGGCCGTCGACTTCGGGGAGCCGTCCACCGGCACGAGGATTCGCGGTGCCATACCGGAGATAAGTCCCGCGACGGGATGAGTCGGCGGTCGGTTCCCGCGAGCCGAGAACGGGGTGGCGGCCGCGGGACCGGCGCCCCGGACGAGCGGAGCGTCTCAGTCTTCCGTTCTGACCGGGGTGAACTCCGAGACGGCGAACTCCTCGCGGAGGTCGGTCAGGTCGGCGTAGAGCGTCCCCGGGTCGAGACCCCCCGAGCGGTCGAAGGAGGCGATGACCCCCACTCTGGTCTCCCCGTCGTCGAGGAACGTCCGAAACTGCACGAACTCGGAGAAGCCACGGAGGGTGTACTCGTAGTCGGCGTAGTAGAGCGTCTCGTAGGTCTCCCGCGTGACGAACCCGTATCGTTCGTTGTCGATACAGACATCGATGTCGACGTCGTCCAGCACGTCGGCCACGTCGCGACGGACGAACAGACGCTGGTGGGTCCACTGGTCGAACAGCCAGACGTCGCGGAGTTCGTCGCCGCCGAACGCCCGTACGACCTCGACCAGGCGGTCCGTCGGGTCTGCCATGGGGTAACAACTACTTCGCCGTTGATAACGGTTGTTGTATAATCGTGAAATATCGGGAGAGTGTTAACTTCCGCATCAGTCCGACGACCGACGGCGCACGACACCGCTCGGCGACACCGCGGTCGCTAGCGCTTCCCGCTCCCGGCTCGTACCGTTCGGCGAATCTCGGTCACGGCGTTCCCTGCTCTCCCCTCGCTTCGCTCGGCGGGACCCCAGTCGGACCGCTCGCTGGCGCTCGCGGCCCTCCTCGATTCGTCTCACGCAGTTCGACGAACCGGCAGAACTTACGGGCGGACGAGCGTACGCTCGCACATGCCGCGCCCGAAATCCGACTTCGACCGGCTCTACCCCTGTGACTTCTACACCCCGGCCGAACTGCTCGAGCCGGACACGATGTACAGCGTCTACGAGATCGCCCGCCTCCTGCAGGGACTCGACGTCGACGCCGAACTCGACGTCGGCACCGAGGAGATTCTGCTCGACTGGGCCATCCCCTGGGTGATGCGCAACGCCGACGAACTCGTCGTGGCCGAGCCGCCGAGCGACGAGGAGCCGGGGTACTACGGGCTCCGGAGCGAGGGCGACCTCGACGGCGCCGCGTCGGGTACCGCGCCGACGGAGGCTGAAGCGGAGTCGGCGTCGGTCACGGCGGGCGACGACGCGGCCGCCGGTGACGACGGTGCCGACGACGCCGACGGCGGCGCCGGCACCCAGCCGTGAGACTCCTCGTCGTCGGCGGCGACCGCGTCGACGCCGGCAAGACCACGTTCGCGACCGGCCTGCTGGCGCATCTCCGCGGGGATGGCCACGCGCCGGTGGGGTTCAAGCCCCGCGCCGGCAACGACTACTGGTTCGACCACGACGACGTGCGAGCGACCGTCGGGGAGGGCCGCCTCTACGGGAAGGACGCCCGCCGTCTCGCCGCGACGAGCGCCGGCGACACCGACCCCGAGACGCTCAACCCCGTCCACCGGCTCTGGACGCCGACCCCCGGCGAGACGGGGATGCTCGGCGACCCCGAGCGGACGTTCCTCGTCGACCGCGTCACCGGCGACTCCGGCCCCGAGTTCGTCGTCAACGGCACCGTCGACCTCCCCGACCTCGTGGTCGAGTCGCTCCCGCTCGGCGACTCCCCCCGCGTCTACGACGTCCCCGAGTTCAACGAGCTGATGGCCGACCGGTACGTCCCCGCGTTCGACCGGCTCCGACGGCGCGTCGGGGCCACGGAGACGGCCGTAATCGAGTCCTACGGCGACATCGCCCTCCCGCTCTCGGAGGTCGGAGTCGACGCCGTGGCCGCAGTTCGTGCCGGCCGGGCCCGCGTCTTCGACGGTTCGCGCTTCCTGAAGGCTCGCGAGGTGACGAGCGGGAGCCCCCACGACGGCCGGTTGGAGGAGCGCGTCGGGAACGTCGTCTCCCGTCTCGACCCACTCGCCGCGGTCGAGTTGCCGGCGCTGGCGAGCGAGGAGCGCCGCGACCCGAGTCGGGTCGCCGCGCGGTACGCCTCGGCGTACGAGGCGCTGGTGGAGGCGGCGTAGGGGCCGGGGAAGCCGCGTGGGTCGGGTCGTGCACAGTCGACGTGCCGGCGATAAGATTTGACTACGTGCGGCGCTCAGGTCGAGTCCCCGATGAATACGCCCGAGACCGCTCCCCTGACAGTTCTCCTGCCGCTCCTCCTCGTCGGTGCCGTCGCGGGGGTCGCGCTCGTGTTCGTCTTCTACGACGGGCCGTCCGGATTCCTCGTACAACTCGCCGGGGCCGTCGGCGGTGCGCTCGCCATCTGGACGTACCTCTCCTATCGGTACCGAACGCGCCGAACTCGCAGGAACTCGGGATGACGCCCGTCGACCCCCTCGCCTCGTGTCCGACACCGTGACCGAGTAGGGGGGACGACGACGAGCGAACTGGACCACCGGCGTCGACCCGGTCACGGCTGCGGACCACGAACGGTTTTCCCGTCTACCCACCTACTGTGACCGATGGACCGACTCGCTCCCCTGTTCCTCGCGCTCGTCGTCGTCCTCGCCGGCTGTGGAGGCGTCACGGGCGGCGACCCGACGCTCGGCCCGGAGGCGGCGACGCCGAACGCGACGGAGACGGGCGGGACGGGGACGGCGACGACCGGGACCCCGACGGCAGTGCAGACGGCGAACGGGACGCTCACCGTCCACGTCATCAACGTCGGGCAGGCGTCGGCGACGCTCGTCGTCGGGCCGGAGGGGGAGACGATGCTCGTCGACACGGGGGACTTCACCGACGACGGTGAGTTCGTCCTCGACTACCTCCAGGCCCAGGGCGTCGAACGTCTAGACTACCTCGTGACGAGCCACGCCGACGCCGACCACATCGGCGGCCACGCCGCCGTCATCGACTACTACGAGACCGAAGCCGGCGGCGTCGGCGCCGTCTACGACCCCGGCGTGACCGCGAGCACCAGAACGTACGAGCGGTACCTCGACGCCGTCGAACGCCACGGGGTCACCCTCTACGAGACCCGCGCCGGCGACGAGATTCCGATGGCGGGCGCGACGGTGTCGGTGCTCGGCCCGCCGGAAGAGCGCCTCGCGGGGGGTGAACGCAACGAGAACAGCGTCGTCCTCCGGGTCGTCCACGGCGACACCGCCGTCCTCCTGCCGGGTGACGCCGGTCGTGAGGAGGAGGCGTACCTCGTCGAGCGCTACGGCGACGGGCTCGACTCCACCGTCCTTCTCGCGGGCCACCACGGCAGTTCGACCAGCTCCGCCGCCGCGTTCCTCGACGCCGTCTCCCCGCAGGCGGTCGTGATTTCGAGCGAGTACGATTCGGCGTACGGCCACCCCCACCGCGAGGTGTTGGACCGGCTCACCGAGCGCCGAATCGAGACCCTGTGGACCGCGACCCACGGCGACGTGGTGTTGACCTCGAACGGCTCCGCGGTGGTCGTCGCGACCGAACGAGGGGCCCCGACGACCGCCGACCGGCTCCGGGACGGCTCACCCGTCGACCCCGACGCCGACGCCGCGGTCGAGCGCCGGTTCGTGGTGCGGCCCGACGGGCCCGTCCGGCCGGTTGCGGTTCCCGACGGCGGCAGTTCGACCGACGGCGGCGACACAGACGGCGATTCCGGCACGGAGGCCCAAGTCGAGCTCGCCGGCGTCGTCGCGAACCCCGAGGGCGACGACCGCGAGCGCCTGACCGAGGAGACCGTGACGCTCCGGAACGCCGGCGACGCGCCGGTCGACCTCTCGGGATGGACGCTCCGGGACGAGGCGGGCCACGAGTACCGCTTCCCCGACGGGACCGTCCTCGCCCCGGGCACGACCGTGACGGTGCACACCGGGAGCGGCACCGACACCGACTCGGAGCTGTACTGGGACGCCGACGGCCCGGTGTGGAACAACGACGGCGACACCGTCGTGCTCATCAACGCTGATGGCGACCGAGTGCTAACGGAGCGCTACGAATGACCGATGGTGCCGAAGACGGCGACGCCTCGGGCGACGCCGACGGCGGTGGTGATGGTGGGGTCTCGAACCGCGGGGATGCCGACGGCGACGAACGCCCGCCCGACTCGGGCGGGACCGAAGCCGTGACCGACGACCGGGAGAGCTACGAGGCCGTCGTCGACCGGTTCGAGGGCGACCTCGCGGTGCTCGTCGTCGAGAAGGAGTCGGCGACCGAACTCGTACTCGAACGCGAGGCACTCCCGGATGCGGGTCGAGAGCAGGACGCCGTGCTCCGGGTGACCTACGAGGGGGGAACGGTCGTCGACGTGGCGCTCGACCCCGAAGAGACCGCGTCCCGCCGGGAGTCCGCCGCTTCACGGTTCGAGCGTCTCGCGCGTCGACCGCCGGGAAGCGAGGACGACCGGGACTTCGAGAGCGACGAGGCGGACGAGCAAGCGGACGCGGAGGAGAGCGAGGAATCGGACAGGGACGCAGACGAGGAGGACGCGGACGAAGAGGACACGGATGCGGGTCGAGAGCAGGACGCGGACGCGGGAGCACGCGACGACGGAGCGGACGAGAGAGCGGTCGGCGAGGAGGAGTGGGCGGTCGACGAGGAGTGGGCAGTCGACGGCGGGCGCGGCGACGAGGAGCCGGACTCCGACACCGACGCCGACGACCGGTAGTCCCCGCTCGCGGCCGCCGACCGAACCGACCGGTCAGTAGTCGGCGCGGGCGGCCTGTGCGGCGAGTTCGACGTGGTCGAACGGCCCGTCGACGACGCTCCGGCCGTGGCCGGTGTGGAGTTCTTCGAGCCCCTCGCCGGTCGCCTCGACCACCCGGTCGAGGCTCTCGACGAGGAGCCCGCGGTTCCCTTCCGGCAGGTCGGTGCGGCCGAAGCCGCCGTCCGCGAACACGAGGTCGCCGGCGAACAG
Organism: Halobium salinum; assembly: GCF_026586625.1. Classification (GTDB taxonomy): domain Archaea; phylum Halobacteriota; class Halobacteria; order Halobacteriales; family Haloferacaceae; genus Halobium; species Halobium salinum. The sequence continues at coordinate 255,148 of NZ_JAODIW010000004.1, forward strand.
CACCGCGCCGTCGGCCGAGAGAAAGCAGAGGTGGTCGTCTTTGTGCCCCGGCGTGTGGAGCGCGGTGAACTCGCTCGTGCCGATTCGGAGCGTCTCGCCGTCGGCGATTCCGTTGTCGACGGCCGGCCCGTCGGGGTCGAACCCCCACGTCTCGACGCCGAACGCCTCGCGCAGGTCGTCCACGTTGCCGACGTGGTCGGGGTGGGTGTGAGTGAGGAGAACCGCGTCGAGGTCGTCGACGCCCGCCTCGCGAACCGCCGAGACGACGTCGAAGCCGGCGCCGGCGTCGACGAGGACGGTGCGTCCCGTGGCGCCAGCGTCGGCTTCGGCCGTCGGCCCCTCGGTTCCGGCGTCGCCCGTCGCGTTCGGCGCGCTCCGTGCCACCCCCGAGACGAGAAACGCGTTGCTCGTGAAGCCCCTGACGTCGGCGGCGACGTTGCGAATCATGCCACAGCGTTGGGAGGGTGAGGGCTTGTGCGTTCCCGTCGGCGGTCTCCTCATCCCACCGTACTCGACAGAGAGGAGGTGTCACGCCGCATTGATGCTCCGAGCCGACGTGTATCGTGCGAGAACCATGTCCCTACATCCCTTCCCCTCCCGCCGAGCCGTGCTCGGCGCCGCGGCCGCCGTCGGCGTCGCTTCACTCGCCGGCTGTCTCGCCTTTGTCGACCGCCCCGGCTCCGACCCCGAGCCGGTGACCCTCCGCGAGGGGTTCGAGGACGGCGACGGCCTCGGCGAGTGGACCGCTCACGGGCACGTCGGAAGCGACGCGGGCGGCCCCTTCCGGTTCGACCTCGGCGGCTCGACCGACCGCGCCGTCGAGGGGAGCCGAAGCCTCCGCGTGTTCACCGGCGGCGAGCACGACGACGGGACGGCATGGGTGAGCCACCCCGTTCGCGTCGTGGCCGGACACGCCTACGACGCGACGTTCTCGGTCCGTGCGTGGAGCGAGGGCGAGAGCTTCAACACCGTCCGCCACGTCGTCGCGGTGCTCTCGCCGACCGCCCCGACCGTAGAGGGGGACTTTCCCGAACCGGACTGGAACTCCTCCGACCGGGCGGACGCTCCGGTGGGCGGCCTCCGCGAGCCGATGGACGGCAGCGGCGAGGGCGACGACCCCGAGGGCCCCGGCTGGCGAACCTACCGGTTCACGTGGCGGACGCCCGAGCTGACGGCCGACACCCTCCACCTCGCCGTCGGCGTGAGCGTCGTCTGGGAGACCGACCGCGTCGACTACCTCGACGACGTGCGCCTCGACCTGACGCCGGTCGGGTAGTCCGAGTCCGGTCTCCGCTCCACCCCGCCGAAACCGAGTCGTAACCGGACGGCGAAGACCGGGTATGAAACGGACGAATCTCGATACGACCGGCGGCTTCTTCGACGTCGTGCTGGAGAACGACCGCGCGCAGGCGGCGACGATGACCCTCTCGCCCGGGCAGTCGACCGGCGGCCCGGACAACGCCCACGCCGAGAGCGACCAGTGGCTGTACGTCGTCGCCGGCGAGGGGCAGGCGACCGTCGGCGGGGAGACGGTCGACCTCGGGGCGGGCGACCTACTACTGGTCGAGCGCGGCGAGACCCACGAGATTCGAAACAGCGGGGGCGAGCCCCTGGAGACGCTGAACCTCTACGTCCCGCCGGAGTACTGATGGGCGAGTACGTCGGTGGCACCGGCGGCAGCGGGTCCGTGCGCTAAAATTCGCGTTAGGGAGCCTTTTTCCGCACCCGGGGCGTAGCGAGGGACGATGCGACTACACGACGGTGCGACCACGACGGAGGGCCGACGATGAATCGGAGCGACCAGCAGGCGTACGACCGGGGGACCTCGCTGTACTCCCCCGACGGCCGCATCTACCAGGTCGAGTACGCCCGCGAGGCCGTCAAACGCGGCGCGCCCAGTCTCGGCATTCGCGCGAGCGACGGGGTCGTCCTCGCCGCCCAGAGCCGCGCCGGCTCCGACCTGATGGTGGCAGAGAGCATCGAGAAGCTCCACAAGATAGACGACCACGTCGGCGCCGCGAGCGCCGGCCACGTCGCCGACGCGCGCAAACTGGTCGACTTCGCCCGCGAACACGCCCAGGTGAACCGCCTGCGCTACGGCGAACCTGTCGGCATCGAGGCGCTGACGAAGGAGATCACCGACCACATCCAGGAGAACACCCAGACCGGCGGGACACGCCCGTACGGCGCCTCGCTCCTGCTCGGCGGCGTCGACGAGACCGGCGCGCGGCTGTTCGCGACCGACCCCTCGGGAACGCCCCAGGAGTGGCGCGCGGTCGCCATCGGCGGCGGCCGTGACGGCATCCAAGAGGTGCTCGAAGAGCGGTACGACGAGACCGCCGGCGTCAACGACGCCGTCTCGCTCGCCGTGCGCGCACTGAAGACCGAGGTCGAGGATATCGAGGCCGAAGGGATGAGCCTCGCGGCCGTCACCGAGGAGGGGTACGACCCCTACACGACCGAAGAGATTTCCGACCTCCTCGACGGCGTCGACGTCGACGAGTAACGGCTCCACTCTCCCGGCCGTCGGCCCCTGCGGACGACGCTCCGGTTCTCCGAGGCCCGTACCCGTCACGTCGGCACTCCTGAGCGACCGCCACGCCGTGCGTTCCTCTTCCTCCTCGTCTCGCTCCCACTCGCGCGCACTCCGCCGGAGCCGACGTGGCGACGACGACGCTGGGTTCAGGTCCGTCGGGTGCGTCGCTCCGGATATGACCGACCGCGCCAGACTCGCCCGAGTGACCGTCTACCCCTTCAAGTCCCTCGACGGACTCGACCGACCCGCGTCGCGAATCGTCGAGAGCGGGGCGCTCGCCGGGGACCGCGAGTTCGCGGCGTTCGACGCCGACGGGGAGTACGTGAACGGAAAGCGCGAGCGACGCGTCCACCGGATTCGGGCGGCGTTCGGCGGGCCGGGCGGAGCGGACGAACCCGACGAAGGCGACGAAGGCGACGAACCCGGCGAGGAGCCGTGGCGACGGGTGACCCTGCGACCGGCCGATGCCGACCCCGTCACCGTCCGTCTCGGGGCGGCCGACGGGCGAGCGCGCGCCGGCCGGGCCTTCGAGGAGTATCTCGGGTACCCGGTGACGGTCCGGCGCGACGGGAGCGGCGGGTTCCCGGACGACCAGGCCCTCTCCGGCCCGACGCTGGTGAGCACGGCGACGATTCGCGAGGTGGCGTCGTGGTTCGACGGCGTCGACGAGGCGGGGATGCGCCGACGCCTCCGTGCGAACCTCGAGGTCGACGGCGTCCCGGCGTTCTGGGAGGACCGGCTGTTCGCCGACCGCGGCGAGGGCGTCGCCTTCGAGGTCGGGGGGACGCGGTTCGTCGGCGTCAACCCCTGTCAGCGCTGTGTCGTCCCCTCGCGCGACCCCGACACCGGCGAGGCGTACCCGGGGTTCCGCGAGCGGTTCGTGGAGAAGCGCCGGGAGACCAAACCGCCGTGGACCGACGGGGAGCGCTTCGACCACGACTTTCGACTGATGCTGAACACCGTCGTTCCGGCGTCGACGGTCGGGGAGCGCGTCGCCGTCGACGACGAGGTCCGCGTCGGGGAGACGGTGCCGGTCGACGCCTGACGGGGCGGGGCTCCCTCGGTTCAGGACGACTGGTCGAGCGAGGCCGACAGGAGCTCCTCGAGGCCGAGTCGGAGGTGCTGGTGGAACGTCGGCGGGGAGACGCCGAGCGCCTCGGCTATCTCCTCGCCGGTGGACTCCCGGGGCCACGAGAAGTAGCCCGCGGCGTAGGCGGCTTCGAGCGCGCTCCGCTGTTTCTCGGTGAGACGGTCGCCGATGGCCGACCGGAACTCCTTCAGCGTCTGGACCGAGCGGGTGGTGGAGCGCTGGGCGACGAGCTCGGAGTCGGGGAACCGACCCTGCACCACGTCGATGACCTCGCGGACGTTCACCTCGTGTGGGAGTTCGACGACGACGCGGAACGAGCCGTCCTCGATGGTCGCCTCGGTGACGTAGCCGCCGTACTCCGCGAACATCAAGGTCGCAGGCTCCTCCGTCCAGCGCACTTCGACCATCCGTTCGCCCTCGCGCTCGCCGACGAGCCGGACGTGGTCGACCTCGTCAAGGCCCTCGAAGACGTCGACCGCGTCGTCGGCCGCTTCGCCCGTGATGCGGACGAACTGCACTGCGGCGTCGTCGCGCGTCGGAACCGTGTGGTCGAACTCGACGACGAGGTCCGAGTCGGCCGTCGCGGCGATGAGGGGGTCGACGCCGTCGCGGAGGTCGAACTCCAACTCGGTGACGACGTTGTTGAGCAGCGCCTCCTTGCGCTCGATGGCGTTGATGGCGTGACCGACGATCTGTCCGAGTTCGGCGACCGCATCGCGCTCCTGTCCGCTGAACGCGCGCGGCCGGTCGGCGTATATCGTGAGTACGTCGTACTGGAACTGCTGGAACCCGATGGGGATGGCGACGGCGGCGTGGTACCCCCGTCGTTCGGCCTCCTCGCCCCAGCCGCCGTGGCGCTCACCCGAGATGGCGGAGACGGCCTGTAGTTCGCGGGTGTCGAGGGCGAGCTTGGTCGGCGTGTCGTCGCCGGCGGCCGTCGCCTCCGTCTCGGTGTCGACGAACGACTGCTCGACGCCCTCGCACGCTCGAACGGTCACCGTCCCGTCGCCGCGGTTCGCCTCGCCGATCCAGGCCCCGACGTAGGAGTCGGACTCGGCGAGGGAGCGACAGACCAGCGACTCGATTTCGTCGCGGGTCGACAGCGACACCAGCCCGCTGTTGATGTTGCGGACGACCCGGTTGAGCCCGTTGAGGGCGACGAGCTGCTCGCGCTGTTGGCGGAGGTCTTGTTCGTGCTCCTTCCGCTCGGTAATGTCGCTCTGGGAGCCGAGAAAGTGGACGAGCTCGCCGTCGTCGTCGTAGATGGGGACGACGTCGACCTGGTTCCAGAACGGCATCCCGTCCTTGCGGTAGTTGAGCAGTTCGAGCGAGATGGGTTCCTCGTCCTCGATGGCCCCGCGGAGCTCCGCGACCTTCTCCGGGTCGGTTTCCTCGCCCTGCAGGAACCGGCAGTTCTCTCCGATGGCCTCCTCGGCGTCGTATCCCGTCATCTTCTCGAACCCCTCGTTGACCCAGACGAGCGGGTTGTCGGGTCGGGTCGGGTCGGAGAGGCAGAGCGCGATGGACGCCTTCTCCAGCGCCCGAGTGCGGACGCTCTGGTCGACGTCGCCCGCCACGTCGAGGTCGCCGACGTCGACGTGTTCGGAGGGCTCGTTCCCCTCCGCACCGACGGCGCAGACCGCGGTGTACCCCTCGGTATCGGGGACGACACCGACCCAGCACTCGACCTGTACCGTCTCCCCGGTGCCCGTCACGAGGTCGACCGACACCACGTCCGTCGACTCCCCCGAATCCCGAAGCGTCGCCGCCAGTTCGACGATCGCCGACGCGCCGCTCTCGGTCATCGACGACAGCGGCTCGCCGACGAGTTCCTCGCGCTCACGCCCGAGCAGTTCACAGAGCCCGTCCGAGACACCTCGGACGACGCCCTTGTCGTCCAGCGTAAAACAGCCGCTACCCATCGCCCGCACGAGCCCCTCGTACGGTCCCGCGTCACCGTTGAATTGTCGTGACATCTCTGAGTTGAACCCTCCGCTGACCACCACGGCCCGGTCGCACGGCTCCGGTGACCGCCACACCGGTCTTGGGTTGTGCCTCAAGTTCCTCGTGAACCTAACTCTTTTGACCGAGCCGCCGACCGTCCCGAACGAAGTGCGGCCCCACGCGCCGCCGACCCTAATAAAGTGAACCGAGAGTGAATCGAGAGTCTTGGGGGTTCTGCTCCGAGATTTTACGGGCGTCGCCTCGCCAATACGGCGTCCGGTCGCCGACGTCACGGCGAGATGCCGGTCGGCAGACCGGCCGAACCGAGGCGTCTAGACGCGTGTCCCGAGGGTTCATCCAGAGCACCCCCGAAAAAATCGGCGCGGTGAGTCGGTGCAGCCTAACTGTTTCGACGAGAGGACTATCCGTGGTCGGACGGTACACGGCGTGCCGGAGTGCACGGTGCGTCGCCGCAGACGCGCCATCGCTTCAATCCGTTCTCGCACGATTCGATCGCGTAACGTCTTCTCCCTGCCGAGTGCTCGACTTTCCGGGTAATCGTTACGCATATATTCGACCTTCGCATACGCCGGAGTACGGCGCGCGTTCGAACGGGCGCGCGCCGTGCATTCCGGCACGCAGGCTGCCGCACGCGCCTGCCGAACACCCTTCCCGGGTGTTCTCGACGTTCTGACGCGGAGTTCACGCCCCGAGAGCGTTCGCTCCGGCCGCGACCGCCCGGCGACCGTCCGAACCGGGTCCGAGAGGGACAAAGTATATTTATCCTGACCTGAAACTCCGCTTCGGAAACGGCTCCACGGATGAGACGTCGCCAGTTGCTCGCCGCGAGCGCTCTCGCGACCACGGTGGCCGCTGCCGGCTACCTCGGCTCCGGCTCTCCACCCCACGGAAATCGAACGTCGTCTCCGACGTGTCGGTCCGCTCGGGGGCCGCCGTATCGACATCGCGGACGGCGCCTGGGGTGGTGTCCCGGTCCGACGCCGCGAGCACCGACCTCGCCGAACCGGGCGCGAGCGCCCCGCTCCCGGTCGGCGTCGCGAACGTCACGGGAAAGGGAAACAGCGGGGGCCGCGGTGCCGATGGCGGCGTTTCCCGAGCCGGCGGGGAGTGACGCCGCCTCCCGCTTCGGTCCCGACGCCTGGGCGACCCTTCCACTCACGGGGAGGGGTACGGGACGTACCACACCTACCCGGGCACGGATTAGCACTCCCGACGGAGACGCGACTGACCCCGCCGAGACGACGGCCGAGGACACCGACACGGCGACCGGGGACGCCCGGAGAGACCCGGCGGCGCCGCGAGCGACCGTCAGAACGACGACACCGGCCACGACCGACGACCAGGAGGCGACTCGATGACCCACGAATCCACGACACACCGATACAGCGGCGACGTGACGCTCGCCGGCGGCGAGGCTCCGCCGGTCGCACTACACGGGACGGCGGACAGCTTCGTCCGGCCGAACGCCGTCGAGGGCAACCTCGACGTGAAGAACGCGGAGTACGTGTTCACCGGGGTCGCCCCCGACGGCGCCGCCGGCGGCTGGGCGCCCGAGACCGAGGTCCGGGGTGACATCGAGGACGGCTACGTCGACCCCGGCGGCGTCGCCGGTGACCTCCGCATCTCGGGCGCCGAGGGCGTGTTCGTCGCACGCGACGGCGTCGAGGGCGACCTCCGCGTCTCGGGCGCGGAGAACGTCTTCGACCTCGACAGGGACGAGGGGCCCGAAGCGGACCCCGCAGAGTACGACCTCCGACTCGACGGCTGGGAGCAGTCGGGGCGGGTCGAAGACCCGACGGTGGGCGCGTCCATCTCGGGGGCGCGCGGCGAGGTTCGAATCGAGAAGGCGCACCACGACCTCGAAATCTACGTCGTCGGCCACCACAACGAGGTCGTCGTCGAAGGTCGGGAGGCGACCGTGACAGTCCACCTCGTCGGCTACGAGAACGAGGTGTCCGTCGGACCGTACCTGTCGGCCGAGGTCGGGTCCGAGGCCGGCTTCGACAACCGGGTCGAGGAGGCGCCGTACCCCGCAGCGGACCTCGTCGAGACCACGCGCTCGGAGGCGTTCTCGAACGCCGGCGTCGGTCGCCGGAAGGTCACCTTTCAGCGCCCCGTGGACGGCGAGGAGGGGTGTGGCAACTGCGGCGAGCCGGCGGACGCCGTCATCGAACGGCTCCAGCTGGAGGCGTTCTTCCTGTTCGGCCGCCCGCTGAAGACGTACGACCGGAGCGCCAACCCGACACAAGAGTGCGAGCACTGCTCGCCGAACGCCGTGAACGCGGCGTTCACGGCCGAGGAGTGCCGGAACGTACTCGGCTGAAGGGGACCCAGTGCGGTGAGGTTCGGGCGGAGCCTCGGGTCTGTGTTGTGATTTTTATTTGTGGGTGACTGGGTCGTCGACGCCGACGCTACGGTGTTCCACGAGTCGACGTTCCGCGCCGACGCCGACTTCCCCAGCGCGGTGTTCACCGACGTCTCCTTCAGGGACACCCGCTTTCACAGGCGCTGGACCCACCGGCACGCGGAGGTTTTCGAGGGTGCTCGCGTCCGGGCGTTCGCCGCCGCACCTAGATTCACCTACTCCCCCGCCGACGACCGACCATGCACGTACTTCGCGGCGGGACGGTCGTCGACACGGACGGTACACGTGAGGCCGACGTGGGCATCGAAAGCGAAGGAATCGTCGCCGTCGGCGACGAGGCGGTCGAAGACGCGGGATACGAGGTCGACGAGGAGACCGACGTGTCGGGGCAGTTCGTCGCACCCGGTCTCGTCGACGCCCACGTCCACCTGACGATGGACGGGCGGGCCGACGTGGCCGACTACCAGTCGGCGTCGACGGCGACCCTCGCCTTCACCGCGGTCGAGAACCTCCGGGACGCCCTCCAGGCAGGTGTGACGGCCGTCCGCGACCTCGGGACGCCCGACGGCATCGCCCTCGACGCGAAGCGGGCGGTCGCCGCCGGCGTCGTGGAGGGGCCGCGCGTGCTCGCCGCCGGGCAGAACGTCGTGATGACGGGCGGCCACGGCCACTGGTTCGGCCGCGAGGCCGACGGGCCACACGAGGTGCGGAAGGCCGTCAGGGAGCAGCTGAAAGCCGGCGCCGACGTGGTGAAGTGTATGGCGACCGGCGGGGTACTGACCGAAGGGGCGAAAATCGGTCTGCCCGAGCTGACGCCGGAGGAGCTGGAGACGCTGGTGTCGGCCGCGAACGCGAAGTCGACGCCGACGGCGGCGCACTGTCACGGCGACGCCGGTATCGAGAACGCCGTCCGGGCCGGCATCGCCTCGGTCGAACACGGGACGTTCCTCTCGGCGGAGACCGCCGAACTGATGGCCGAGCGGGGGACGTACTGGGTGCCGACCGCGAGCGCGCTCCACGGCATCGCCGAGAACGGCGTCGAGGCGGGCATCCCCGAGGAGGCCGTCCGCAAGACCGAGGCCGCGAGCGAACGCCACGCGGAGGCGTTCGGACACGCCCTCGACGCCGGCGTACCCATCGCGATGGGCACCGACGCCGGGACGCCGTTCAACCGCTTCGCGGACATCCCTCGGGAACTGGAACTGCTCGTCGAAGGGGGGTTGACGCCAGACCACGCGCTCCGGGCGGCGACGACGAACGCCGCCGACCTGCTCGGTCTCGACGAGGTGGGACGAGTCGCGGCCGGGTTCCGTGCCGACCTCGTCGTTCTCGACGCCGACCCGACCGAGGACGTGACCGCGTGGCAGGACCCCGAGCGCGTCCTCGCTGGCGGGCGAGTCGTCCGGTCGCCGTGAGTGACTGTGAACGATACCGTCGCCCAGTGACACGGTGGTTACAGGTGGACAGTCCGCTGTCAAAAACACTTTAGCCACGCACGCGTCAGTATTCCATCGATGCAACGCTCGGCCGCCCTGCTGTCGATCCTCCTCCTCTCTGCGTCCCTGTCGCTCGGCGTTCCGGGGGCGCTTGCCGAATCGTCGGCAGACGGCGTCCGTCCCGCACCGGCCGCGTCGCTCGACGGTACCGACGCGGAACCACCACGCGGACCGAGCGCAGCGAGCCTTTCGAGCGCCCCAGGCGCAGCCGACTGGGAGAGCGTCTCGAGCGTACCTGACCGGGAGAGCGTCTCGGGCACAGCCGACCCGGCGAGCCTCTCACAAGCCTCCTTCGACCGCAACCGGGTCGTGCTCACGGTGTACGAGAACGGGTCGGCGGAGTGGACCTTCCACTACCGACGGACCCTCGGGAACGAGTCCGAGCGGCAGAACTTCGAGGCGTTCGCCACGGAGTTCAACTCGAACCGGACCAGCCTCTACCGCCGCTTCAGAGCCGACTCGCGGGCGCTGACCGGCGAGGGACAGAACGTCACCGGCCGTGAGATGAACGCCACGAAGTTCTCTCGGCAGGCGTCCGTGACGAACACGACGTTCGGGCGACCGGTCGGGGTCGTCGAGATGTCGTTCCTCTGGACGGGGTTCGCGGCCGAACGTGGGGGGAACGTCGTCGTCGGCGACGTGTTCGAGGGTGGGTTGTACCTCGGCCCGCAGCAGACACTCGTCATCTCACCGGGTCCCGCGGTCGTCTTCGAGTCGGTCGACCCCGAAGGAACGCCGTCGAACGCCTCCTCGCTCCGCAGTAGTGACTCGGTCACCTGGCAGGGCGAGAAGGAGTTCACCGACAACCGTCCGCGGGTCGTCTTCGTCCCCGCCGACCGGGAGACCGGGGCCGGCTCGGAGACGGGGACGGCCAACGGGACCGGCGGCTCCGGACCGACCGAAGGGACCAACGGCTCGACCGGCGACGGGACGACACCGCCCGGCTCCGCCGACGGCGGGCTGCCGATACTGCCCATCAGCGTCGGGGTGTTGCTCGTCGCCGTCGTCGCCGCCGCCGTGTGGTGGTATCGTGACGACGAGCGCGACCCGTCGTTCTTCGAAGGAGAGTCGGACGAGCCGGGGCGGCCGGGAGGGGCGGACGGGACCGAAGCACCCGACGCGGCGGGCGTCTCCGAGTCGGACGCGGGCGACGGGGGCGCGACCGCGGGGGCGCCGCCGGGACTCGGCGACGGCGAGTTGCTTTCGGACGAAGACCGCGTCGTCTCCATGCTCCGCGACCACGGTGGCCGGATGAAGCAGGTGAAGATCGTCGACCAGACCGGCTGGTCGAAGTCGAAGGTGAGCATGCTGCTCTCGGACATGGAGGAGTCGGGCGACATCTCGAAGCTCCGGGTCGGCCGCGAGAACGTCATCAGTCTCAAAGGCCACGAGCCGGACGCGGCGGGGTCGCCGTTCGACGGCGAGAGCTGAGCCGACGGCGGAAGCTGAGTCGACGGCGTCGAACGGACCGAGCCGAGTGAGACCGCCGAGCGCTTCGAAGCCGACACGGCCGCTCCGGGCCGCTGTGGCCTGTGAATCCACGCCACGACGGTCCGAAAGCGCAACTGTTATACGTCAAACGGCGGTACGTTGGAGTGCGCACCACGCTCCGTTGGTGTAGTCCGGCCAATCATATTGCCCTCTCACGGCAATGACCAGGGTTCGAATCCCTGACGGAGCATTTCTCCCGAATCCACGTGCCCGAGCGACGCGTCCAGCGTCCTTCGAATCGGGAGGGCAGGGCGTCCGACTCAGGCTCCACCGAAGACGGGACGCGCGACCCCGAGTCGACTCCCGCTGACCGCTCCCCGGCGAGGTGGCCTGCTTCTCTCGGTCCGGTCCGGAGTTCCTCGTGGAACGGGTGGGTCAGCGGTGGGTGTGTCAGGGGGTGCTGTAGTGAATCCCCGACGCACGGTGGTGTTCGTCGTACGCGCCGATTCCGTCGCCGAGCGCCCACTGCAGGTCGACGTTGTCGAACAGCGTGGAGTAGTAGTAGTCGACGAACGTCATCGGAACGCGGAGGTCGCCGTCCTCCCGGACGACGCTCGCGAGCGCGGTGTAGGCGTGGTTGTGACGGTCGTCGAGGACGAGCGCGCCGAAGACGGGGACCGATTGGCGATGGGGCGGAACGGCGTGGAACGCTTCGACCGAGCGGAATGCGTACTCGTAACAGTAGAGCCCCGAGGTACCGTCGAGCATCGCCTCGAAGTGCGTCGGCTCCCGGAACGGTTTCTCGACCGGTATCGTTCCGAGAAGCAGGTACTCCTGTACGAGGCCGGCGACGTACCGGGCGTAGTCGAAGTGGGCGTGCCCGCCGAACGCGTCGGCGAGGCCGGTCACGAGCGACCGGGGGTCGGCGGGGCCGACGCCGGTGAAAGCTCGAACCGTCTCCGGGTCCGGTCGTCGGAACCCGTCCCCGCGGAGCGCCGCGACGGTGAAGGGACGGGTCCGACCCCCGCGGAGCCGCTGGAAGAACCCTTCGACCCCCGTGAACTCGAACGCGAACTCGTCCGCTTCGATTGCTCCGAGGTCCGCCGCGAGCGCCGCGGCCGGCTCTCCCGGGTCTTCCGAGACCCCCGGCTCGCCGTCCGTAATCGAAACCGCGGCGACCCGCTCCCCGGCTTTGTCGTGCCGCTCGACTACTTCCCCGTCGAACGTCAGTTCGTGACCCCGGACCCGAAGCGTGAACGGCGACGGACCGAGGCGGCGTCGCGCCAGAGGTCCGAGCGACTGCTCGGTGAGGTTGGTGCCGGCGACGATGCCGAACCCGGTGTACTCGTAGGCGACCCTGGCGACCCCCGCCCCGACGGCGCCGCCCCCGAGAACGCGGAGAGCCTGCCGTCGGGTCAGGTCGACGCGCGCCGACCGCTCCTGGTCGTGACCACCGCGCTCCATCGTCCCACCGTCGGCGGGTCGTAGGAGCGACAGGTGGTTAAGCGTTGGTGGGAGAGAGCCCGGCTCCGTCCCCGAGAGGCGCCCGCATCGGCGACGACGGTGCTCCGGGTATTTAGCGTCGGCCCGCGTAGTGGGACCGATGGCGACCGGTCACCGTGGGTTCGACGAACGCCTCGTCGGCGAGCCCGCGTTTCGCGTCCCGCACGAGGTGGCGCCCCCGCGCTGTCCGTACTGCGACCGACCGTTCGCGACGCCCGACTACCGGGCGCTCCACGTCGGCGAGCGCCACCCCGACCGTCGTACCGCCGCGGAGCGCGACGCCTACGAGCGCGCCGTCGACGCCGAGGCCGACGCGCTGTTCGTCCTCCAGTTGAAGCTCCTCGCGGCGCTCGTCGCGCTCTACTTCGTGCTGTTCGTCGCCTACGGCATCGTCTGGACCGGGTGAGAGCGGAGAGCCGTCGGCAGGCGAGGAATTAAGCCGCCGGACGCGCAACCTATCGTGGGAACTGATACCATGGTAGAGTTCGTGTACGTCGTCAGTGCGCTGTTGATGGGGCTCGCGCTCCTCGCTGTCGCCGGCGCGACGACCCGAGTACGCCACTGGCGGGGCGCGCCCGTCGTCGCCGGGGTCGGCAGGGCCCGACCCTCGATTGGAGGCGGGTCGACGAGCGCGATGCCGACGGTCGGGCCGTACCTCGCCCCGCTCGTGCTCGTCGGCGCCGTCGCCGCCGCCGTCGTCGTCGTCGGGGGGCCGGAGGCGCTCGGCGAGGCGCCGGTGTGGGCGTTCGGGCTGGCCCTCGCGAGCGTCGTCGGCCTGTTCGCCGTCTGGGGCGCCTACTTCGCCGTCCGTAACCGCGGGCGGTCGAGCGCCGCCGCCGTCGCCGCCGGGGTCTGGACGCTCGGTCTCCTCCTGGTCGTCGCCATCACGGTGAAACTGCTCGTCGCCGGCTGAACACGGACGGACGAAGCGAAGCGCGCGGCTCGTCAGCTAATCGAGTACGCCGCGGCCGCGGTGAGCACTACCGCAGCCGTCAACCCGACCAGCATCAGGTACGACAGCGAGCGGGGTTCGAAGCGGAGGTGCTGGTAGTAGCCGGCGACGAGCAGCGCCTTCACGGCCGAGAGGCCGATGACCGCCCAGAAGCCGGTCCAGTACGAGAGCCCGAGTCCCTCGACGAACACCTGCATCGTCGCGAACGCGAACAGCACGACGTAGATGGCGACGTATAGTCTCAAGCGGCTCATCGGCGTCCTCCGGTCTTCGTCCCCGCGGCGGTTCTCGGTTCGACGATGTGTTTCGTGTGCTTCGTGTGCATGGTCTCACTCCGTCAGAAGATGTAGAACAGCGGGAAGAGGAACAGCCAGACGATGTCGACGAAGTGCCAGTAGAGCCCGAAGTACTCCACCGGTCGGTCGTCGTCGAGGTACCCCCCGCGCAGCGCTCGGGCGATGAGGTAGAGCAGGATGAGCAAGCCGACGACGACGTGGGCGGCGTGGAGTCCCGTCGTGAGGTAGAACGTCGACGTGCGGACACCGGTGGAGAGGGTGAGCCCCTCGTGGAACAGCTCCTGCCACTCGACCGCCTTGTTCACGAGGAAGGCGACCCCGAGCAGGAAGGTGACGACGAGGCTCCCGACCAGTCCGGCGCGACTGCGCCTCTTGGCGGCAACGAGCGCGAGTACGACGGCGAAACTGCTCGTCAGGAGCAGGTAGGTGTTCACGAGCCCGGGGAACGGGTCGTGGGGAACCGGCTCCCACGCCGTCCAGCCGAACGCGACCCGGATGAACGCGTACGAGCCGACGAACGCCCCGAACAGCACCACGTCGCTGGCGAGGAATATCCACACGCCGAGTTTGGCGTTCTCGACGCCGGCGAACGGCCAGCGTTCGGCCGCGACCATCTCGGGGACGTGGAACGGTTCGAGCCCGAAGGCGACGAAGCCGACGGTGCCGAGCAGGAGGCCAACGGCGAGGAGCACGAGATAGAGGCCGCCCTCGTTGACGCCCGAGAGTCCGAGCAGGGCGAAGAAGGCGGCGACGCCGACGACGAACGGCCAGGGGCTGGCGTGGCTCGCGTGGTGCTCGTCGTGACCGCCCTCGTCGAAGTCCGTCTCGGGGACGACCGGCGCCGACGACCGGTCCCGCACCACGGTGCCCCCATCCGTCGACGGCGTCGACGCCTCGTCGGTGCCGCCGTCGGCACCGGTCCGGCCGAGCGAGCGGACGGCGCTCGGGGCGAGGAACTCCAGTTTTCCGCGGGCGTACGTCGGCGTCCCTTCGGGGTAGTTCTCGAGGGGCGGCGGCGACGGGACGGCCCACTCGGCCGTCGTCGTGTAGTCCCAGGGGTTCCCCTCGACGCGGTCGCCGGCCCAGAGGCTCCGGGTGAGGTTGTAGAACATGACGAGGAAGGAGGCCCCGAGCAGGAAGCCGCCGACCGTCGAGAGTTGGTGCCACGGCAGCAGGGAGACGTCGTAGACGAACACGCGCCGGGGGGTCTCCCAGGCCACGAACATCGGGAAGTAGAGCAGGTTGAACCCGACGAAGTACAGCGCGAAGTGGAGTTTCCCGAGCGTCTCGTCGTACATCCGGCCGGTCATCTTCGGGAACCAGTAGTAGAGCCCGCCGACGAGCCCGGTGACGCCGCCGACCATCACGTAGTGGAAGTGCGCGACGACCCAGTAGGTGCCCCGGAACTCGTAGTCGAGGACGACGGCGCCGAGGAACACCCCCGTGATGCCGCCGAGGATGAACAGCGCGAGCGCGCCGAAGGCGAAGAGGAACGGCGTCTCGAAGCGCACCTTCCCCTTGACGAGCGTGTAGATGAGCGCGAACACCATGAGGTCGAAGGGGAGCGAGATGCCGATGGTGGTTATCATGAAGAGCGTCTTCACCTGGAGGTTGATGCTCGTCAGGAACATGTGGTGCATCCAGACGGCGAAGCTCTGCAGGGCGACGAGCACCATCGCGAGGATGAACCACTTCCGGCCCACCAGTCGCCGCCCCGAGAAGGTCTGGAAGATTTCGGCCATCACGCCCAGCGCGGGGAAGAAGACGATGTACACCTCCGGGTGGCCGAAGAACCAGAACAGGTGCGCCCACAGGAGCGACCCGCCCGCCGTCTCGGCGGCGAAGTAGGTCGTCCCCAGCACGCGGTCCGAGGTGAGGATGACGAGCGCCGCCCCGAGCGCCGCGAACGCGAACAGCATCATCCAGACGGTGAGGAGGATGGTCCAGGTGAACAGCGGCAGTTTGCGGAGGGTGAGCCCCGGCGCCCGCATCCGGTGCATCGTCGTGAGGAAGTTCACCGAAGAGACGGTGATGCTCGCGACGAAGAGGAGGAGTGCGAGTACGGTCGTCGTCGCCCCCAACTCCGGCGTGTAGACGGGGACGTTGAGCGGGGCGTACATCGTCCACCCGCCCGAGAAGGCACCCTCCTGGAAGAAGGAGGCCCCGAGCAGGAGGCCCGAGAAGAGGTAGAACCAGTACGAGAGCGCGTTTAGCCGCGGGAAGGCGAGGTCCTCCGCGCCGATTTGCAGGGGGACCATGTAGTTCGCGAAGCCGAAGGCGAGCGGCGAGAGGAACCAGAACACCATCACCATCCCGTGGATGGAGACCGCCTGGTTGTACGCGTTTGCGCCGAGCAGGTCGGCGGCGGGGGTCCACAGCTCCGCCCGCATCAACAGCGCGAGTACGCCACCGAAGACGAGGAAGAACAGCGAGGTGACGACGTACAGCACGCCCACGTCCTTGTGGTTGGTCGTGACGAACCACCGGGCAACCGAGGAGAGCGGCGGCAACTCTTCCACGCGGAACGCGCGGCCGACTGCGCCGACGTCCTCCAAGGGGGTCGGGGAGCGTTCGTGACCGCCGTCGGTGTCGGCTGGCCGCTCGTGGCCGCCGTCGGCAACTCTCGGCTCGTCGTGCTCGCCGTCTCTCTCCGCCCGCTCGTGGTGTCGGTTCCGTCGCGTCATGGTAGGACTCCCGCCAGCGTCGCGTTCGCGGTGGTCGTTCCGTTCGCGCTCGTCGTCTCGTTTCCGTCCGGTTCACTTCCCTCGGACGAGTTGTCCGTCCCGGCGTACCACGTCTCGTAGGCGTCGGGTTCCATCACGACGAGGTCGGCGGACATGTAGGAGTGGCCGGCACCGCAGAGTTCGTAGCAGTTGATAGTGTGGGTGCCCGGCTCCTCGGCGACGAACCACGCGTCGGTCTCCTGGCCGGGGATGACGTCGGCCTTGACCCGCAACTCGGGGACGCCGAAGTTGTGGAACACGTCGCGAGAAGTCAGCGTAAGTCGGACGGGTCGGTCCGCGGGAACGCGGAGGGTGCTGTCGGTGTACCCGTTGGGGTAGGTGAACGCCCACCCCCACTGGTACCCCTCGACCTCGACGTCGAGTGCGTCGTCGCCCGGTGGGTCCCCCTCGACGTACAGCAGCGAGGAGTACGTCCACGCGATGAGCGAGAGGACGATGACGGCGCTGAGGCCGAACGAGAGGAACAGCTTCCGTCCGCCGCCGCTCCCGGTCGGGAGCTCGCCGAGTCGCGGCCGGTCGGCGTCACCCTCGGCGGTGTTCGGCCCGCCCGCCCGGAACTTCACCGCGTTGTAGGTCATGTAGACGAGGACGACGACGCCGACGAGCACACCGAGCACGAGGAACACGCGGAAGATGGCCTCGAACTCCGTGGCCGGCGTTCTGACGTCGCCACCCGCCTGTAGGACGGCCGTCACCGACCCGACGGAGGACGAGAGCTCGAACATGGTGGCCGCCTTGGTAGTTGTTGTCACACATAGATAATCATTATGTATTTCGGGGGCGCGCCAGCAGAGCGTCGGCGAGGGAGGAGGAGGCACGCGCCAAGCGGGCGCGAAGCGCGGGCGATAGAAGGCGCGGCGATGGGGCGTGAGCTTCGACGGAGGCCAACCGCGGCTACAGCATCCCGCGGACCATCGTCAGTCCGGTCTTCAGCCGGGAGGGTCGCGTGATGCGGTCGACCTCCTCGCGGGTGAGTTTGAAGTCGAAGATGTCGAGGTTGGCCGCGAGGTGGTCGCGGCTCGTCGACTTCGGGATGGCGGCGACGTTTCGGTGCTGCGTGGCCCAGCGCAGGGCGACCTGCGCCGGCGACTTGTCGTACTGCGCCGCCACGTCGGCGACCACGTCGTCGTCGAGCATCGACCCCTGTGCGAGCGGGCTGTAGGCCGTCAGGAGAACGTCCTCGCGCTGGCAGTAGCGCAGGAGGTCACGTTGTGGCGAGTAGGGGTGGAACTGCACCTGGTCGGCGAACACGGGGACCGAGGCCGCCTTCCGCGCCTTCCGGAGTCGGCGGACGCCGAAGTTGCTGACGCCGACGTGGCGGACGGCGCCGCGGTCGACCAGCGCGGCCATCGCGTCCATCGTCTCCCCGACGTCGACGAGTGGGTTCGGCCAGTGGAGCAGGAGGAGGTCCACGTAGTCGGTCTCGAGGCGTTCGAGACTCCGCCCGACCGAGAGGAGGAGGTCGTCGTAGCCGGCCTTTCGGGGGTTCACCTTCGTCGTCAGAAACACGTCCTCGCGGTCGACGTCGGCGGCGGCGATTGCCCGGCCGACCTGTCGTTCGTTCCCGTACACCTGTGCGGTGTCGACGTGTCGGTAGCCGAGGTCGAGTGCGGTCTCGACGGTCTCGCGACACTCCCGGCCCTCCATCCGCCACGTACCGAGGCCGACCTTCGGAACGTCGACACCCTGAACCGTCGCGTACTCCATGTTGCTGCTCATACCGGTCGTTCGCGTCGTCGACACAAGGTCGCTGGGGAGTCGGCAGTGTACGTCGACGTGCCCGGTCGTCGCGTCTGTCGACCTTCAGCGACTCAAACCCGTGAAAACGATTCGTTCAAGCGTTCGCTACCCGTATCGGCGTGGGAGGGACGACATGCCAGCAATCGAGACGGGGAAGTTGACGAAGTACTACGGGGACACTCTCGGGGTCGAGGACCTCAGCCTGACCGTCGAGTCGGGAGAGGTGTTCGGCTTTCTCGGTCCGAACGGGGCCGGGAAGACGACCACCATCCGCACCCTCCTCGGACTGCAGGCGCCGACGAGCGGAACCGCGCGCGTGCTCGGTCACGACGTGACCGACGAGCGCGAACTCATCGAGGCGCGCAAGCGAATCGGCTACCTGCCGAGCGACCCCGGGTTCGACGACTCCGTCACCGGCCGACGGCTGCTCGACTACTACGCCTCCCTCCGCGGCGACACCAGAAGCGAGGAACTCCTCGAACGCTTCACCCCACCGCTCGACCGGAAGGTCGGCGAGTACTCCCGTGGGAACCGCCAGATGCTGGCCATCGTGCTGGCGTTCATGCACGACCCCGACCTCGTCGTCATGGACGAGCCGACCTCGGGACTCGACCCGCTGAAGCAGGAACAGTTCCTCGCCTTCCTCGAGTCCGAGCGCGAGCGCGGGAAGACGCTCTTTTTCTCCTCGCACATCCTCGGCGAGGTCCAGAAGGTGTGTGACCGCGTCGGCATCGTCCGCGACGGCCGCCTCGTCGAACTCGAGGACGTCCGGACCCTGCTCGACCGGAGCGGCAAGGTCGTTCGAGTCCGCGTGGCCGGGACTCCTACGCTCGGAGCGTTCGACGGCCCCGACGTCCACGACCTACAGGTGTCGGGGACGGCGGAGTCCGACGGGGGGAGCGAGGATACCGGCGACTACGGGGACCACGACGACCACGGCGACCAGGACGGGGCGACCGACACCACGGCGTTCTCGTTTACCTACACCGGCGGCTTCGGACCCCTGCTCCGGCGGCTTCTCGAGTTCGACGTGCAGGATCTCACGGTCGAGGACGCCCCGCTCGAGGACGTGTTCATGCGTTTCTACGGCGCCAGTGGGGACGCTCCGGCCGAGATATCGGGCGACGCCTCGACGACCGGCACGCCAGCCGACGCGACGGCGACCACCGGAGGTGACCGCACCCGCGGTGGGGGCGCCGCGGACACCGGGGGTGACGCCTGATGTTCGAAATCACTCGGTACGAGTCCGAGCGGCGCGTCCTCGCGTCGGGTGCGCTCGCCGTCGGACTGGCGCTCATGGCCGCGATGTTTCTCGCCATCGCCCCCGACATCATCTCGCAGGTCGACCTCGAAGCCTACGCCGAGGCGCTGCCGCCGGCGTTCTCGAACGCGTTCGACATCGCGGCGATGGGAACCGTCGAAGGGTTCCTCGCGACGGAGCTGTACCAGTTCGGCTGGGTCATCCTGCTGGGGCTGTATCTCGCCTACAGCGCCGCGGGGCTCATCGCCGGCGACGTCGAGCGCGACCGCATGGACCTGCTCCTGGCGAACCCGGTCTCGCGACGCCGCGTCGTCGTCGAGAAGTTTCTCTCGCTTTTGCTGCCGATTCTCGTCGTCAACGTCGTCGTCGGCGCCGTCGTCTACGCGGGAGCGGCCCTCGTCGGCGAACCCCTCGCGCCCGTCGACGTCGTCGCGGTCCACGCGCTGTCGGTGCCGTATCTGCTGACGTGTGCAGCCATCGGGCTCCTGCTGTCCGTGCTCGCCCGCCGGGAGAGCGTCGCACAACGCGGCGCCGCCGGCGTCGTCTTCGGGCTGTTCATGCTCGAGACGCTGCTGACCGGCACCGACTACGAACCCCTCGCCCGGCTGAGTCCGACGTGGTACTACGACCCCATGGCCATCCTCGTCGAGAGCAGCTACGACCTCGTCGGCGCCGCGCTCCTGCTCGTCGCCGCCGCGGCTCTCGTCGCCCTCAGCGCCCGTCGCTTCACCCGGATGGACGTGCGATGAAGGGGTTCTCCGACGCCGAGCGCGACCGCATCCGGGCGGGACTGCGCGAGGCGGGCCACGAGCTGTTCGCCCGCTACGGCCTCCGGAAGACGACAATCGGCGACCTCACCGACGTGGTCGACATCGCCCCGAGCACGTTCTACCAGTTCTTCGACTCGAAGGAGGCGCTGTACCTCGAGATTCTGGAGTCGGAAGGGGAGGTCGTCGCCGACCACGTTCTCACCGAGTCGTTCGGACGCCACGACGACCCCCGGCGCGCCATCGAGGCGTTCCTCACGGCCATCGTGGACGAAATCGAGACCAACCCCCTCGTGCGTCGCCTCGTCGTCGAGGACGACCTCGACCGCCTCCGGGCGTACCACACCGACGAGGAGCGCGCCGCGAACCAGGAGCGGTCGGTCGGGTACTTCCTCCCCTACGTCGAACGCTGGTTCGACGAGGGCCGCCTCCGCGGACCCGACCCCGAGACGGTCGCCCACGCCATCCGGTCGGTGACCTTCCTCACGCTCCACGAGGAGGACGTCGGCGAGGAACGCTACGGCGCCGTCCGCGACACGCTCATCTCGGCCGTCGCCGCGGGACTGGTCGTCGACAGTTCGGGTGGCGACGACAGGCCAGATGGCAACGACGGTTCGGGTGGCGACGACAGGTCAGATGGCAACGACGGTTCGGGTGGCGACGGTGGGAGGAAAGGTGTCGACGGGAGGAAAGGTGTCGACAGGAGGGGAGGTGTCGGCGGGGGCACCGACCCCGCAGTCGGCGACGACCCCCCGACGAACCGACCGAACTAACCGGCCCATCCTCCTCCTCTCCGACATGTCGTTCGTCGATTCCGCCGCCGCGACGGTGCATCTGCTGTTCGCCGGACTGTGGACCGGGAGCGTCCTGTTCGCCGCGTACGCGGTGCTCCCGCTCGCCGCCGCCGGCGACCTGCGCGTCACCGCCTTTCGCCCGCTGGTCGGGAAACTCACGACCGTCTCTCGAGTCAGCGCGCTCGCCCTGTTCGCCTCCGGCGGCCACATGGCCGGCACCGGCTACACGGTCGAGAGCCTGTTCGGTAGCGCCCGCGGTCACCTCGTGCTGACGATGGTGCTGCTCTGGTTCGTCCTCGCCGCGCTCGTGGAGGTGGGCGCCGCCACGCTCCGCGACGGTCTCGACGCCGGGAAGGTGCGGTCGCCGGCACGCGACGCCCGCCGGACGTTCCACGCCGCGGCCGCCGTCGCCGTGCTGCTGCTCGTCGTCGCCGGCTTCCTCGCCGGCGGTCTCCCGTTCTGAAACCTCGAAAGTGAGTTCCGCTCCTTCAGTTCGTCGTGACGATTTCGACCACGTCGCGGTCGGAGAGTTCGTGACCGGAGCCGATCTGTCGCCCGTCGCGGCAGTCGACGCCGTGGAGCAGGCCGTCGCCGATGTCGCTGTGGAGGTGGTACGCGAAGTCCTCCGTCGTCGACCCCTCCGGGAGCACGAAGCAGTCGCGGAACACGCCCTTCTCGTTCGCGCTCCCGTTCGCGCTCCCGGGGAACACCGCGATGGCCCCCATCACCTCGAAGAGGGCGGTCTCCAGGGCGCGCTGGACGCCGGTGCCGTCGTAGCGTTCGACGTGGTCACGAATCTGTTCGAGCCCCTCGCGCTGCTCGTCGCTCACGTCGCCGACGATGTCGAACTCGTCGTCCCCGGCGCGGTAGTCGACGACGCCGGCCTCCGCGGCCTTCTTCAAGGCCTTCTCCGCGTGCGCGCTCGCGGGGACGAACGTGAGGTGGTCGTACTCTGGGTCGCTCGTAATCTCCTCGAAGTTCGCCGCGGCGGCGGGGTCGTCCATCTTGTTCGCCGCGATGCAGATGGGCTTCGTTCGCTTTCGAATCTCGCGGGCGAGCCCCTCGCGGTCCGCCTCGTCCCACTCGTCGGGGTCGAGTTCGAGGCCCTGCCCGAGGACGACCTGCTTCAGCTCCTCCTCCTTGATTTTGAACGCGCTCATCTGCTCGGCGAGGTCGGCCTCGATGTGCTTCTCTTCACCCTCGTACCCCGAACGGTAGCGTTCGATTCCCTTCTCCAGGATGTCGAGATACCACATGTCGAGTTCGTTCTCGAGGAAGTCTATGTCGTCGCGAGGGTCGTGGCCCTCCGTCGGCTCGCCCTCGATGTCGGTCTTGCCCGAGAAGTCGACGACGTGAATCAGCACGTCCGCCTCGTTGAGGTCGGTGAGGAACTGGTTGCCGAGACCCTTCCCCTCGTGGGCGCCGGGGATGAGCCCCGCCACGTCGACGAGTTTCGCCGGGACGAACCGGACGCCGTCGTCACAGAACCCGACACTCGGCGTGCAGGACTCCTCGAAGTCGGGGGCGGCACACTCCACGCGGACGTACGCCTCGCCCACGCTGGGGTCGATGGTAGTGAACGGGTACGCCCCCTCGGGCACGTCGTTCATCGTCGCCGCGTTGAAGAAACTCGACTTGCCCACGGAGGGCTTGCCGACGAGGCCGATCTTGTAGCTCATTACCCCCTCTGGCCGGTCACCCCGCAAAAGCCGTTCTACCTGGACCGACTTCGCGTGTGAATCACACCCCCTCTCTGCGGTCGGGAGTCAGCCGGTGTGCCTATCCGCGTCGAAGCGGTACCACCGCCAATGACGGTCGACGACGGAGACAGGTCGACGGGAGTATCCGACGACCGGAGCGGTCGGGCGGACGCGGACAGCGCCGCTACTGACACCGTCGATGCAGACGGTGCCGGAGCCGACGACCTCGAACGAGCGGAGGCGGACACCTTCGGCGTCGGCGTCCACGTGACCGACGAGGAACTCCGGTTCGTCGTTCGCGTCCCCTCGGACATCGACTCGGGGTGGACCGACCCCGAGGCGTTCCAGGAGCTCGTCGAGCGCGTCGTCTGGGAACGCCTCGACCGCGAGACCGTCCTCCGGCGAGTCGCCGCCGAAACTCCCGCAGGCGAGACGGTGACCCTCGGAACCGTGACGCTCCAGCCGGACGGGACCGTCGTCGACTACCGACTCTCCGCGCCGACCGACGGATGACCGACTCGAACCTCGACCGGATTGCCGACGCCACCGCCGGCGTCGACGCGATGCAGGACGCCGCGCTTGAGCGTGCCATCGTCGGCGATGTCGACGCCGCCGCCCACCTCGCGTTCGCGGGCGCGCTGGAGGCGGCCCGACCCGTCCCCGACGGTGGCGACCCGCTCCTGCTCGGGTCGCTGCTGGCGGTCGCCATCGAGACGCGCCACGGCGGAGCGATTCGCGTCGACGGGCTTCACGAGTCGCCGCCGCTGTCGCTCTCCTCGTTCGAGCCGGACGGCCGACGCCGCCCGGTCGTCGAGGGTGCCTTGCTCGCGCTCGAACGCTTCGACGTGTCGGTCGAGACCGTCGCCTCGCTCGCCACGCTGTCGGTCGCGGAACTCGAAACCGAGCGCCGGCGGAGCTGACGGTCGTCTTCGACGTGCTCTTCGGGGCGTGAATCCCCTGGGTCGAACCCACGAAGTCACCGCTCGACGGGGATGCCCGTCACGAATACCCACGCAGTTACCGGCCGGACGAGGCCCGACACCCCCAGCCGGCACCTTTCGACTCCTCGGCGACGTTTGCGGTACGTGCGACTGTCTATGAATGACACTGCGGTGTCGTTCTGGAACTGAAACGTGAAGAACGGTCGCTACGTCGAGTCCACAGTCGACCGTACGACTGTCGTCGCTCGGGAGTGAGGTAGGTCGCGAGGCAGGTGGTGAACGCGGTCGCTCTTCGACGATGACCGGCGACACACGTGGCCGTCGCTCTCCGAATATGCAAAAAGCCACCGAGCCACTGCAGTGGCTCGGTGGCTTTTGTAGTATGAGTGGGGGACGGCGAAGCGGTGTTCCCAGAGGCTCGCGCACTCCAGTACTGGCCGAAACGCAGGCGGGCTTAACTTCCGTGTTCGGGATGGGTACGGGTGTTGCCCCGCCGCTCTGGCCGTCCTAACGCCAACTCACGGAATCGAACCGTGATGATACCAATGTTGGTGGTCCAAGGACCGTGTTGTACGTGCAATCCAGTTTACGCCTGAACTCGTTCCGTCGAATCCATCGCGTGGATTCCGATGAACACCCTGATGGGTGTAATGAATGTGGCTTGGTCTGTTAGTGCTCGCGGGCTAAACGCCTCGTTGCCTCGGCGCGTACACCCCGAGTCTATCGAACTCGTCTTCTACGAGTGACCTCGGTGGTACCTCTTTTTCAAGTGGGTTTCGAGCTTAGATGCGTTCAGCTCTTACCCCGTGTCACG
>NZ_JAODIW010000005.1:0-414515 GCF_026586625.1 Halobium salinum
GCTGATTTCTGGCATAGAGCACCAAGAAATCACGTCGCCTCACTTTTCACGCTTAACTAAACACGACCCTGTTTCGTGCCATCAATTAGGAAAACCCCTCGTACCGTTCTATTACATAACATATTAACCGCGACGCAATGTGTAGCTTCGGTACGGACTGCTTTGGCCGCTGATTTCCCGGGTTGTCATTCAATTGGCTTAGACTGGTACTGGAGTGTACTCGGCGTGGCCTCTTCGTACGAGGACACTGCCTTTCAGACGGTGGATGTCGAGTTATCAACCCGTTACCAACTCTTCTAAGGTTTCGAATGCGTCTTCCGAACCTACGACAACCAGTACGTCGTCTGCTCGGATCTGGGTATCCGGTGACGGGTTCGAGACCGTAGTCGTCTCCCGCTGAATACCGATGATGGAAGCGTTCGTCTGCGTCCGAATTTTCCCCTCTCGAATCGTCTTTCCGGCAAGCGGAGAATTCACTGGGACTGCTATCCAGCGAATCCTGGCATCCTGAAACACATTCTCCAGATCTTCGGGTACCGGTTCGAAATACGTCCCATCGAAAATCTCCGCCAGCTTCCGGGCCTGCGACTCCGTCGTTTTGAACAGGCGCTCACTGTCGCTGTCTTCGTCTTCGCTCCAGAAGGCCTCACGATCTCCGTCGTTGTGCAGGAGGAGCGTGAAGACCCCGCTTTCCGCAAACGAAACCTGGTATCGCGTCCCCACACCGGGGAGTTGTGTCTCGCGTACTTTCATACAGTCTCGTTCTTCGGCCAACCATATCGCTGTTCGGCCCCAGAACGGAACCAGCCCCACATCATAACTCACCGGAGAGCAATGTATAGGTGAACGCCGGGCCGAGAATCAGGTGGAACACATATTCTGATGCAAGCAGAGACTGTCTCACTCACCGTCGATTTCTCTCTGATTATCGTCACAGCGGTCACGTTGAGCTACATCGCGCAACGAACCGGTCAACCGACGATCATCGCCTACATTTTCACCGGAATCGTCCTCGGGCCCGTCTTTCTGAACGTCGTCTCCGAAACCGTCATCGTCGATCTGATGGCGGAACTCGGGTTGGGCTTCTTGCTCTTTCTCCTCGGAATGAAGATGCGTATCGACGACATCCGCGAGATTCTTCGACCGATCATCAACATCGCGGTCTGGCAGACCATCCTTCAAACGGCGTTAGCCTTCGCTGTCGCGTGGCTGCTCGGATTCACGCTCGTCGAAACCGTCATCATCGCACTCGCAACGGTCTTCGGGGCGACGCCGATCATCGTGAAACTGCTCACCGATAAGGACGAACTTTCGACGCTTCCGGGACGGATCGACATTGGCGTCCTCATCATTCAGGACATCTACCTCGTCGTGCTCCTCGCATTGCTGAGTGCCGAGTCCCTCGGTTCGACGAGCGAGGTTGCGCTCAGTATCGGAACTATCTTTGCACTTATCGCGGGAATCGGTGCGTTCTCGTACATCTCTTCGAAGTACATACTGCCACGGTTGTTTGACCTCGTCGCTGACGATCAAGAGAGCTTCTTGGTTGTCGGAATTGCGTGGGCGTTTTTATTTATCGCCGTGGCAGAACAACTCGACCTCTCGATCGAGGTGGGTGCATTCCTCGCCGGGCTCAGCCTCGCTCAGGTATCCTACACGAGTGAACTCACCGAACGCGTCCGTCCACTAACTGACTTCTTCATGGTGGTGTTCTTCTCGAGTATCGGACTCCGACTCGCCGCCGACCAACTATTCGCGTACTGGGAAGAAGCGCTCATCGCATCTGCCCTGATGATGGTCGGGAACTTCCTCATTATGTTCGGGCTCATCAACTACGAGGATTTCACGCCCGAAACGTCGTTCATCGGGTCGATCAACCTGATCCAAGTCAGCGAGTTCTCACTTGTCGTCGGAGCAATCGCCGTGTCGCGTGGATTCGTCGACCTTGACATCCTCGGATTTCTCAGCCTGATGGCTATCGTCACAATGGCTCTTTCGACGTACGTCATCAATTACAACTATCAGATCTGGTCGCGCGTCGAGCCCTACTTTGCCCGATTCGAGAGTCCGGACAAGCGCGACGTCGAACTGCGGACGTACCGCGACCACGCCGTCGTGATCGGCTACGACGACGTTACGAAGCGGGTTCTCCCCCGCCTGAAAGAGTCGTACGGAGACGTCGTCGTTATCGACCGCAACCCGGGCCACCTGGAATTTCTCCAAAACTCCCCGTACGAGTACATCTACGGAGATTTCAAGCACGGGGAACTCCGGAAAGCCGCCGGGATCGGACGTGCAGCGTTCGTCCTCAGCTCGTCGGTGGAGCCAGACGTAAACTGGACGGCACTACGGGATGCCGATGAGGACGCGCTCGTTTTCGTCGAGGCTGATTCGAAAACCGACGCAGTCGAACTCTACCGACGAGGCGCGACGTACGTTATCATCAGCACTGCACTCACGGCAGATCAACTCGCGGCGACGGTCGAATCATATCTCGTCGATCCCGAAACGTTCCGTCGAGAGATAACCCGTGACAGGACGACGCTCGGTGGTGAAATCGATGGTTGAGTTGCTGACGCCACTGGCGACCATCTTCATCATCTCAGCTGTATTTTTGCTCGCGGCAAAGTACGTCGGAGTCCCGTCTGTTCCGGTATACATCGTCGTCGGTATAGTGATCGCTCCCCTTATCGGGCGTGGAGAGACGTTGGAACTGGCTCAGTTCGGAATCGCGTTTCTCGTCTTCGTATTCGGCGTCTACGTGGAGCCACAACGACTCCGCGTCGTCGCCAGGGATAGCGAACACATTGCAGCGATCCAATTCCTCATCGTCGGCGGGGGAGCAGTTGCGGGTGCCCTTCTGCTTGGTCTCCGACCGCTGGATGCCGTCTATATCGGGATTGGGGCGTCGCTCAGCTCGTCGCTCGTCGGACGCGAGTTACTGGGTGAAAACGTCCACCTCGACCTTGTCTACGGACGACTCACGCAGTCGATTCACTTCGTCCAGGATCTCTTTGCCGTCCTGTTCGTTCTCCTGTTGAGTGCCGCGGCCTTCGAGCTGGACGCGATTGCACTGGAACTCGGGTACGGCGTTATGGTTCTGATCGCAGCTCTATTCGTGCGGGTCTACCTCTTTGATCAACTCGTGCGGCTGGCTTCCGGCTCCGAAGAAGTGATCGCACTCACGGGTATCGCACTTCTCGTCGTGTTCGTCGCGGCAGCCGAGTTACTCGGCATTTCAATCGTCGTCGGTGCCTTTGCCGCCGGAGCGGCGATCAACCTCCGCTTCGAGGACAACCTGGCTTTGCTCAACGCCCTGGATTCGTTGGAGAGTTTCTTCACTGCGATTTTCTTCGTGACAGTCGGAAGTCTCGTTGCGCTGCCGACGGTCTATACTGCACTGCTTGCAGTCGGTCTGACGCTGATTGTCGTTCTGGTGAAACCACTCGTGACGATCGCTGCGCTCGTCCGCCGAGGATATGAGGTCCGCACAGCGACGCTGACAAGTTTGGGACTTGACCAGGTGAGCGAATTCACCCTCATCATCGCTATTCAGGCATTGATTTTGGGAAGGATCGGCCCCGAGGTCTTCGATGCCATCGTGCTCGCCGCAGCAGGAACGATGATCACGTCCACAGTGACACAGCAGTACGACGAGCGTCTGTTCCGATGGCTGGACGGTTGGATTCCATACGAATCTGCCCACGAACGGACGCGAAATCGGAGTTCAGTCGATCCAGGTCTCACCGATCATATCGTTATTGTCGGCTACGGTCAACTCGGACGACAGCTCGTCCGGGTATGTGAACAACTGGAGCGACCGTACGTCGTCGTAGACCATAATCCGGAAGCGCTCGATGAGATTCGATACGAATGTGAAAACTACGTCTTCGGCGATATACTGGCCGATGTCTCCCGTGAGATAGCTCACGTGAACCAGGCACAGGTGCTCATCTCTACGAGTCCCGACCGACGAGTGACAAAACATCTGCTCGCACTCGATATCGCTCCGGATGTCTTCGTGCGTTCGAGAACGGGTGAAGAAACAAACGCCCTATACGAAGCGGGAGCGGAATACGTGATCGTTCCGGACGATCTCGCAGCAGGTGCACTCCTTGATACCCTGGAGTCCGTGTTTGCCGGTGATATTGCGCCGGAGGATCTCCGGCGTTCAGAACTGCGGTCCCTTCTCAAATCCGGTCGGCTCGAAGAGGGATAGTTCCGAGCGGAATGCTCCCCCTTCCTCGACCCCTGTATGAGGTTCTTTCAGATCTATTGCCGTCAGCGTTGAGCGTCACTGTTCGCCACCCATCCCACAATTGATCTCAGCCCATCCATACCTGTATCTATCCATCTCGTGGTGTCGTGCGATATTCTCCATCTTCAAAAACCGTTACACGTCCGGTTTCTGCGCTCAGCGTGATTGTTGTAACTACCTCTGGACGAGCAGAGGTGTTCTAATGCGTTCATGTGCCGGGACCCATCCAGTCGGCGTCCTGTTTCGAGTGCTTCGGTGGATGTTCCGAACCGGCCGGATAATCGCGGAACCGAACCATTTGCTCTTGAACGATGCCATCCACGCTAATGACAACTGCCCCATCCCGTGACCGAGCAACCTCGGCCGTCGCTTCGTAGAAGCTATCTACGTCGTCAAGGACGTCACGACTGTCAGAGACAGGCCAGGGATTGTCACCCATCGGATCCGCGTGATCGCGGACAGGGTATCCCGATATGATTGCGAAGTAGATACCTGGGCCGGTGATGTAGGCCTCTTCCCAGCGCTCGAAGGATAAACTAATTTCTTCGATACAAAATCGAATAGTGTCGATTGGTTTCTGCACTCGTTTATGAGGTCTGTATTTAATGTCCAATGGATCGATCTGAGGCATACTCTGTACTCGGGGAGTCGTGAGTTAAGAGCGTCCGTTCCAATTACGGTCTCCTGAACACCCCCACCGGGAACTCACCTCTGCTGCTGACATTGTAGATGAAACGTGGCCGTTTCTAAGTACCCATGCGGGCGATCCGACTCGCTCTCATAACATTCTCCACTTGAGGTCGCTCTGGCAAACGATGAAGGAAGTACCCGACAAAACCTCATCCAGAGATGTACGACCATATAATAATCGCTGTGGACGGGAGTGACGAAGCGAGACGAGCAGCAAGACGTGGGCTCCGGCTCGCTCAGGACTTCGACGCGACTGTCGATGTTCTCTCCGTCGTCGAGCAGAAAGCACTCCGACTCACAGAAACGTCTGCTGAGAAAGCGCAGTTACGCGAACGTGGGGAGGCCGCCCTCACTGAAATCGAGGAACTTGCGTCAGAGATTGGACACCCTGTTACCACGAAACTGCCAGAAGGAAAGCCCGCTGTCCGAATCAGCGAGTACGCTGACGAACAGGACGCAGACCTGATCGTCGTCGGGCGACAGGGTTTGACCGGGCTCGGTCGGCGTCTCTTGGGTGGTGTCACCGAAAGGCTCCTCCACCGAAGTGACGTCCCGGTGCTCGTCATCTCCGGCGAGGACAACGGAGATGATGTGGAGGCCGAGTATTCACGAGTCCTCATCACGACGGATGGCAGTGAAAACGCCGAAGTGGCGATTCCCCACGGAACAGCCATCGCGCAGCATTACGGTTCAGACGTTCACGTGCTGAACGTCGTGGATATTCAGGCTGCAGGCGGTGCGTTCAACGCTGGGGGCCTCGAAGAGGAGTTCCTCGAACGACTCGACGCGAGAGGACAAGAAGCCGTTGACAGCGTTGCAAACAAAATCCAGGAATCCGCCCCAGATTTACCTGTTGAGACTGCCGTCGAACGGACGGCATCGTTCGAAGGAGCGGCTGCGGGTGTCCGTGAATACATCGAGGAAAATGAGATCGATCTCGTCGTGATGGGTTCGCACGGTAGGTCAAATCTCAAGCGACAGCTTCTCGGCAGTGTTGCCTCCACCGTGCTTCGAACGGTCGATATCCCTGTCCTCGTGGTCAAGCGGTCTGATTGACGCCCTCTTCGAGAGAGCTATTTTGTAGTTCCGGAGTGAACCGTAGAGTATGTCCTCTCGCATTTTAGTGCCAGTCGATGGCTCGGCCGAATCACGACTTGCGCTCACCCACGCTACCACGCAGTTCCCCGAAGCGCACATCGTTCTTCTCCACGTAATCGAACCATTTGCCGACCACTCGAAGGCTGCGGGACACCAAGGACAGCGAACAAAACAGGTCTTCGAAGAAAGACAGCAGCTATTAGACGAGATGGTGGAACGAGGGGACGAGTACGCAGGGACGTTCTCGACGGAACTCGTCTACGGGCGGCCAGTTCACGTAATTCCGAGGTTCGTCGACACACACGGAATCGATGAGGTCGTTATCGGCTCACGTGGGCGCGACGGGACGGCCCGGCTCTTGTTGGGGAGTGTCGCAGAAACGGTTGTACGTCGTGTTCCGGTTCCGGTGACGGTCGTCCGATCGAGAGCCGAAGACGACGAAGACGATTACCAGTCACCAGAACACGTGCTCGTCCCATTTGATCGGTCATTCTGTTCACGTAATGCACTCGAATACGCTTTCGAGCAGTTCCCGGATGCAACGGTGACCGCGCTCTTCGTGAAGTCTCCGTTATTCGAAGCGTACGAAACCATCGAATCAGAAGATGATCTCGACGACGTAATCGCTGAAGACGAAGAGATCGATGACGAGACTCATAATGTCTTTGAGATGGCACGGCGAATCACTGATCAGAACGAACGGACTGTCGAAACCGCAACGGCGGAGGGTGATCCGTCACGTGGGATTCTCGGCTGGCTCGACGAGAACGATGTTGATCATGTGGTGATCGGGTGTCACGGACGAGATGGTGTCGCCAGATGGGTACTCGGAAGCGTCGCAGAGACCGTCGTTCGCCGTGCACCCGTTCCAGTCACTGCGATAAAATAAGTAGTTCAGCTTCTGCTACCGCGTTGGGCAATACTGAGCTATAACAAACCGGAATCTGAAGAGAACTGTATAATGGATTTGTGGTCGTCACGCACCGGCTTTATTCTCGCTGCGACAGGTGCAGCTGTCGGTATCGGAAACATCTGGCGCTTCCCGTCGGTCGTCGGTCGAAACGGCGGGGGTGCGTATCTGATTCCGTTCCTTATCGCCGTGTTCGTCTTCGCAGTGCCGCTGATGATCCTCGAAATCAACAGTGGCCGGCGGACACGCACCGATATTGTCGCCACGTTCCGTGACGTTCGGCCACGATTCAGGATCTTTGGGTGGTTCATCGTCGCTATCGTCATTCTGGTTCTCAGTTACTATCTCGTCATCACGGGCTGGATTCTCGCGTTCTTGGGGGCAGCGGTAACTGGAGGAGACATTTCGTTGGCTAGCTTCACCGCGACGTACGCACCGGTGCTTTCCTTTACTGTCTCGCTCGGTATCGTTGCAGCTGTGCTTTCCCTCGGGGTGCGAGAGGGAATCGAACGATTGACGACGATACTCATGCCGCTCGTGTTCGTGATCCTCCTCGGCATGGCGGCCTTCTCGGTGACGTTGTCGGGATTTTCAGAGGGAGTGGCATTCTTTTTGACGCCCGATCTATCTGTGCTCTCTGATCCGCTCATCTGGAGCGCTGCATTCGGACAGGCCTTCTTCTCGCTATCAGCAGGCATGGGGATTCTCATCACGTACGGGAGCTACGTGGGCGAAGAGATGGACATTCCCGAGGCCGTGGCTATCATTGCGGTGGCGGACGTGATTGTTGCCGTCTTGGCTGGCATCGTCATCTTTCCCATCGTCTTTACGTTCGATCTCGAACCATCGCTCGGCACTGAACTGGCGTTCTCGACTCTTCCTGCAGCGTTCTCGCTTCTTCCCGGTGGCCGAATCGTTGCGGGGGCGTTCTTCGGTCTCCTCTTCGCGGCCGCGATCACGTCAGCCGTCTCAATGATGGAAGTTGGTGTCTCGACCGTTCGGGGTGAAACGCAATTCTCACGGCGACAAGCGACAGTACTCGTCTCCGTCATCGTTTTCTTCCTCGGGATGCCGTCGCTGTTGAGTTACACGCCGTTCCAACTCCACGTGTGGGGGACACCGTTCCTCGATCTCTTGGACAACTCCGTTGGGACGCTCGGGCTGCCGGTCACGGCGCTCATCATCTCGATCACGTTCGGCTATTTTGCGAAACACGAGGAGGTCCGGGTACCACGCATCGAGCGATTGACTACCACGTCTACGAAATACCTCCTTCCCCCGGTTCTCGTCGCAATTATCGCCTCACAGCTGTTCCTCGGGTTCGATTTCCCCGGCTGGCATACACTTCCTGGTAGTACGCTGGACCGAGCGCTCGTCTCCGCCGCGATCCTCGTCTGTATCGGTGTCCTGGCCTATCTCCTGCTTCGACTCCAACGAACGGCGGCTAAGTGACTACGACGCCTATTCTAGAGAGAGGGTAGTGAGAGTGTTAATGCATCATCCATACTAATAATCGCCATGGTCACAGAAACTCCGGGCGGGACACTTTTAGTGCCTGTAGCGAATCCAGAAACAGTCGAACGATTACTGGATACGGCTATCGATATCGCACACGGCCAGTCGATGCGTATCGTCGTGTTACACGTTGTCGAGGTTCCGCCCCAAGTTCCACTCTCCGCGGGTGACAGTCTTATCGACGACGATGGTGGAGAGGTACGACTTCTCGATGATGCAGTCAAACAAGCCGCAGACGCTGACGTCACGGTCGAATCACGGATGCGCTATGCACGGGACGTTGCGACCGGAATCGTGGGAGCAGTCGATGTGCACGATGCTGACGCCCTCCTCGTGGGATGGCGGGGACGACCTCGACGACGCGACATCATATTGGGGAGTTTCCTCGACCGAATTCTCGGTGAAGCACCGTGTGACGTCTTCGTCAAACGCATCCGCACAGCATCAAGAGACATTGACTCCATCTTAGTTCCAGTCGCAGGTGGCCCACACTGTGAGCTGGCCGTCGAACTCGCCGGTACAATCGCAGCACAGCACGACGCGCCCGTTCATCTTCTTCACGTTACCCACCCCGATGCAGATGACTCGACGCAGGAAGATGCCTCAGCACTTCTCCAGAACTATGGTTCTTCCCTCAGCGACATGGATATCAAAGCCGAGTCAACAACACTCCGGAGTGACCACGTTGCGGGTGCGATCACAGACGAAACTGCGGACCATGACCTCACCATCCTCGGCGCGACACGCGACCCATTTCTCAAGCGAAAGCTCGTCGGATCGGTCGCCGAAGGCGTTGGTCGGGCAGCTGCCAGTTCGGTCATTTTGACGCGTAAAGCTCCGAAAGACGAAGACGGCCGATGATACACGAGAGCGCTTAGAGCAATGAAACATCAAGTGGCTCACTCACCAGTACTATTGACCACCAAAACTGGTACTTGATCTGCCCGTAGAAGCGCCTCCGTTGTGCTTCCAAGCAGAATCGTCTTGAAGACGGATCGGCCTTTGGCACCCATGACTACGAGGTCGATTTCCTGCTCCTCTACGTACGAGAGGAGCTCTTCATGCGGGATCCCTTCTCGAACTGAGGTGACGATGGAAACGTCGGGCTCTCCCTCCGTCTCAACGGCTGTCAGTGCCTTTTCTCCATCTTCTCGAAGGTTCTGCCGTACGGTGTTGGGATCGACGATTGCGTTATCGTACCCTGTTCTGGTTTCGATAACGTAGACTGCGTGGAGTTCGGCTCCGTACTGTCGAGCCAAGTCGAGAGCTTGGCGTGTCGCGCGCTGTGCATTATCACTCCCATCCGTGGCGACGAGAATCCGGTTGTACATCACACCCAGCTACGTGTTGCGGAGCAAAGAACCAAGGGCTGACAAACGATATTCGGGACTGCTTCCCCCGTACAATTGTTTTCGTACCCGAAGCTTCACTGATACGTACCGTGTAGCCGTTCACACCCCTCGTAAACTAACTCAGTCTCAGAAATGGTCCTTCACAGTCGCGTCTCTACTCTCGCCACCCGACAGCAGGTCGGATTGGTTCTGGGGCCAGCACTGTTCACTGGCTTTCTCCTGTTTCCCTCGTTTAACATCTCGCCGTCCGCAAATGCAGCGCTCGCAAGCACTCTCTGGATCGCAGCTTGGTGGATAACCGAAGCGATCCCGATCCCAGCGACCAGCCTTCTTCCAATCGTTCTCTTCCCGCTAACGGGTGTGGTTGATGCCACCGGAGCGACAGCACCCTATGCTGACCCAGTTGTGTTCCTCCTCCTGGGTGGATTCCTCCTTGCACTCGGGATCGAACGCTGGGATCTCCACAGGAGAATCGCCCTCACCGTTGTGAGCCTCGTCGGCGTTCGAGCTGACCGCCTCCTGCTCGGGTTTATGATAGCAACTGCTTTCCTCTCGATGTGGATCTCGAACTCGGCGACGGCGATGCTGATGGTGCCAATTGGGACCGCGGTCATCATATCAGTCGGGACCGTTGACGAGTCTGATCGGGCACTAGTGGAGGGGGACGAAGAAGATGAACTCGTCGTGGGAGTTCGCACGGATCCGGATGACCGGCCCGCGACTGACTTCGGTCTCGCATTGATGCTCGGGATAGCGTATAGTGCATCGATTGGTGGTGTGGCAACCCTGATCGGGAGTCCTCCGAACGCGGTCTTCGCAGGCATCGCAGCATCCCGTCTGGACGTGCAGATCAGTTTCCTCGACTGGCTCGTGTTCGCGGGGCCACTCTCTATCGTGTTCCTGTTCGTCACGTGGCTGTTGCTGGTGAAACTCCTTCGACCTGAGATTCCACTCGACCGGGGGGCTGAGACCGTAGTTCGGGTACAACGTGAGGAACTTGGGAGGATCTCTCGTGGCGAACGGCGGGTATTGGTGGTGTTCACGCTCGTCGCAGCGGGATGGCTCCTCCGACCATTTGTCCTTCAATCATTGTTCCCAGCAATAACGGACACGGTCATTGCTATCGTTGGCGGGGTGCTCCTGTTCGTCGTTCCTGTTGACTACGAAAACCGTGAGTTTCTGCTCGACTGGAGTGATGCAATACGCTTGCCATGGGGCGTGCTCCTGCTCCTCGGGGCTGGGTTTTCACTGGCGAATGGATTTCGGGAGAGTGGACTTGACACCGTCATCGCCCAAGGTTTCGCTGGTATTGCGGGCGTCCCAGTGGTCGTGCTCATCCTTGTGATTGCTACAGTTGTGGTGTTTCTGACGGAAGTCACCTCGAACACGGCGACAGCGACGGTCTTTATGCCGATAATGATCAGCCTGGGGGTGACCCTCGGCGAATCACCGCTAATGTTGATGGCGACCGCTGCACTCGCGGCCTCAATGGCGTTTATGCTTCCGGTGGCGACGCCACCGAACGCGATCGTTTTCGGCAGCGGCTACGTGACGATTCCCCAGATGTCGCGCATCGGCCTGTGGTTGAACCTGCTTGGCATCGTCGCCATTATCGTACTCACGTACCTGTGGCTGCCAATCGCCTTCGCATTCGCTGGGTAGGCTGAGAAGTCGTGAACCATTGGGCGGTCCCTTCTCTTTCCTCAGGAAAAGTCCGGACACGGGTATCCCAACGTGCCGTCGTCCGGGAGTAGCTTCGGATACAGGTTATCGCCAGCTCGTCCACCCGCTGTCCACGACGAGCGATTCACCAGTGACGTAACTCGCCAAATCACTTACGAGGAATGTTGCAGCTCCAGCAACATCATCTGGTTGGCCGTATCGGCCGAGTGGTACCATCTGAGTGAACTGTTCGGCCTGTTCAGCGGCCGCCTCGGGTTCAGTCGCTTCGCCGCCAATCATCGTCTGAATGCCTCCTGGGTGGATTGTGTTGACACGAATCCCGTGCTCGCCGAGTTTGTGCGCGAGGGAATAGGTAAACGTCGTTAGTCCACCCTTCGATGCGGAGTACGTCGGCCAATTCCCGTTTCCGAAGAGACCAGCGATGCTGGAGATGTTGACGATGGATCCGCCGTCGCCGTTCTTGACGAGGTGTTCTCCCACGATCTGGGACCTAAAGTATACGCCTTTGAGATTGATGTCCATCATCCGTTGGTAGTCGTCTTCAGTCACCTCGAAGAAGTCTTCAGCGTGCCATATTCCCGCGTTGTTCACCATCACGTCGAGACCGTCGTATTTCTCTCCAGCCTCAACAGCTTCTCTGAGGTCTGCGCGTTTCGTGACATCGCACTCTACGAACTCTGACGATGTGTCGGTCTCCGTCTCAAGTAATTCGTGGGTTGGTGGACCATCTTCTTTCGGGTCTTCGCGGATATCGGCGACGATGACCGCTTCAGCTCCGTGCTCTGCAAACCCGTGTGCGATCCCTCTACCGATACCTGAAATCGCACCGGTGACGACCGCTGTCTGTCCATCGAGGAGTGCCATCCTTGTACACCCCCGTAAACCTATGCGGCTAGTTGCACGATGAGAGATGAAAGAGTGTCAATTTTAGAGGAGTACTTGAGATCGAAACTCAAACTATCACACCTGAGAGAGACAGTGTGTCGTTTTTCATTTGGCCACAGCAATGAAAACTGGTCCAGATAAAGCGATGATGTGCACGACAATTTTCAAACCCCGAGACGGACGATACTTCGAACCACGGGCGTAGCCGTCGCGGCCGCCGGTCTTAGCAGCACTAGAATGTCGGCCACATCAGAGAACGCGACAGAGGAGTCAGACGCTTCAATCTCGAACGAGACGGATTTAACGCCCATTACCGGACGGCGACGTTCGATCGGCGGAGGTCCCGTTGTGGACTTCGTTCAAACTGACGAGGGATACATCGCACTCCAAACAAGTGAACCGACAAGCACTCACGAACCCCCGGATAGCACCGGCGACGTCTGCATCCGACTAGTCGAAGTTGGGGCCTGCGGAGATGTCGTCGGCCAGATAACCGTTGGATGGGATGGATCGCAACATCCGCATGCATTTGCTCGAAGCAACGATGGGTACATTGTGGCCGGAACCACCCACCGCGAGGAGGATACAAACGACCGACAGTCGGGGTTCGTCGCCGAAATCAGCCCGGGAGGTGACGTCCAGTGGTGCATTGAAGCAGGCTCCAGACTCCAAGATGTCGTCACTGTTCTCAGTGGCGAGTACGTTGCAGTCGGGTCGGGAGGAGATGTAAACGAGCCTGGACCGGGAGAGAACGGTTTAGCGGTTCGCTTCGACGCTGGCGGTGAGGTTGATTCGGTTCGAGAATACCCCCGTGAGCGGCCTAATATTAATGGACAACGGTTCTATTCGGTCGCCCCGATGGAGGACGGTGGTGTTGTTGCTGCCGGTCAGCAGTCTCGTGGAATCTGGGTACTTGCAGTTTCCCCGACAGGGGGAGAGCGGTGGAGCGCTGGCCTCGAAGTAGACGAGGGACAAATACGTGACATCGTTCGGACGACAGATGGTGGGTACGCCTTAGTTGGATACGCGTTCTTTTCCGAGGGAGGATATGGCAGCGGTTGGGGTATAGGGCCGTTTCTTTGGAAACTAGACGGAAGTGGAAGCACACAGTGGGTGACGCGATTTTCAGATCCACCGTACGCCCGCGCAGTCGTTGAGACGGAGGCAGGGTACGCCGTTACTGGCGAGGAGTTCTCCGTCCTTGGCACTACTGCGCAAGGGACTCCACAGTGGTTAGTGCCGAGGACAGAGGGAATCGGACGGACTCTTCTCGCGAGGTCTGATGGTAGTCTCGTCGCTGGTGGATTCAATCGGGGGAGTGGGGAGCTCTTGGAGGTTCCGGCGTCCAAGCTTTAGCCGAAAACAGATTCGAAGTTGGGGTCAAAAAGCCTCAACGTATAATAGACGGTATCACGATGGCGATATATTGATCCTTGCCGACCGGAGTGGTAATAATCCGTGATTGCCCGGTAGACCCCCGGTTCATCGATAACCCTACAGGAATCAATGGCCCTGGATTCCTCGGTGCTCGGAACTGAGAGATAGCTGCCAGAGTTTGAGTATCGAAAGCAATGAGATATAGACGAACAGCCACCAGTAGCGCGCCCGTCGTTTTGAGGTCCCTCTCGAATGGTCGGAACCGGGACTGCTTTTATTTCCCTTGTCGACGAAGCCCAACCGAATGTACGACCATATTTTGCTCTCAACCGATGGTACGAACGCCTCCGAGGAGGCCGAATCGCATGCGATTGAATTGGCTGCAACTCATGACGCGGTATTGCACGTGCTCTACGTCGTCGACGAGGACTTAGTGACTTCCTATAGTGGTGACGAGTACGTCGACGAAGCGGAAGGTCTAGAACACGGCTTGGAAGAGCTGGGACGAGCTACAATTGATGATGTCCGTACTAGAGCGGGCGAACAAGGGGTTGAAGTCGTTGAAGCTCTGCAGCACGGCCAGCCCACCGAGAGAATCATTACATACGCTGACGAGAACAATATCGATCTGTTGGTACTCGGAACGAAGCGCCGACCGGCGGAGTACCGGGCACTTCTCGGGAGCGTAACTGAACGGGTCCTCCGGTTGACCGATCGGCCAGCGACGGTCATTAAGACCGAAGTCAACACATAGACGCAGTCACCGCTCCCGATTCTCCGAATTGGGCTAGAAATCACATGTGCTACTCTCGGACACCCCGTTTCTATTCAGAGAATAGTGGACGGAGTGCATGTCACCACAAGAGAAATAATACGATCCATACGTGGCACGCGTATCGGTACTGAGTCACGCCGATCGCATCGGAACTAGATTTTTTATGCTGATTAAATGTATATTCTATCTATGGTTGGTTTTCCTCCTAGTAGCCAACCACGCCAGAACCAGCAGTCGTCCTGAGAATCCGAAAATGAGTGACGAGCGTTATAGTCAAGAGAATTTCACCACCAACTCAAATCAGAACTCCAAAGAGTTCTAGCCCTCCCAGCAGAAAATCCCAGAAGCAATCACTCCCAGAAGAAACAGGGACGAACCAATCCAGAAAGCTTCGTTACGTGGGAGAGGGCTGTGAGCGTTTCCGTCTTATAGTCAAGTAAGTCATCGTGTGAATAATTATTTCTGCTCTGCAGGACTCGCGGCATGACCATAGGAACTGACTCACGTCAAGGCTGGCCAGAACAAAGTTCGTTTCTTTCAGCGTCGGCCAGCCTGACTCAGCCCTGCAGACAGAGCGTGTATCTAGTGCGGAAAGAACTCGAAAGATGTACGCAACGGGAAGAACTGTTAGTGTAACCCACTAGAAAAGAATTAACCCACATCCGATACAAGCACCTGTATGGACAGCCGAGGCAATCTCTACGTCGCTGCGTTTATTAGTGCGTCACTCTCGTACATATTCAACGTCCTCGCGTTTACTGGTAGCTTTGATGTCTTCCGTTGGTTCGTGTTCGCTGTCGTCTTTCTCGGGTTTACCTATGGGTTCGAGAAGTTCATATAGTGGCAGACTGGATAGCGGTGCCTCAATTGGGCCGAGTCGGTTTACCGTGCTGACTGCACTTTCTGTATGCAGCAAGCCGGGAGACAGTACGCACCCGCACCGTCTAGTTAAGGAGTGAGCAGGTCGAAGAGCTAGTTTCCTATGCTGCTCGAAGACCTGCTCATCCTTATCTAGACAGTGCCAAGTGGTCGTTTGGACTGGAAATGTGACACCTCTCAAAACCCGCCGTTGGCGGTGAGACGGGTGTTGTCGGGGGCTGGTGGAGGCTCCGACCCTTCACGGACGCGTCGAGCGTTCGGGTGTTAATTCCAACCGACCCGTGAGGGAAGGTCGAGAGGAATTAGTTTCACCTGCGGGTGCAGTGCATGCCCAAAACGGTGAAGGCTCGGAGCTTGGCCCCCGAGGAACTTCACAAAGTCGTCATCGGCGGACGTCCTGTCGAGGTTACGCAGCAGGCTGCCTCTGCCAGTCAGACCGAGTAGTTCTCTCTGACCTAAGTTAGCAGAAGAGGGCGGCCTGTTACTCACCACACGTCTCATCACAATCATGTGAGGAGAACCGTCACGACCCAGAGGGTACTAAAGATGACCATCGCCGCAACTACGATCTTCCAAGCCATGTCAAGTAAGACTCGGGCGACAAAAATGACGAGGCCTGCAACCATTAGCAACCCTATGGTTCGGGTGAACGGTAAGGAAGTCAGATATCTTTCCAAGCTGGGTGACATGTGGAGGGGTACACGTAAGGGAGACACGGAGTCACCGTGGACCTCTTCGTCGACAGCTAAATTAGTGGCGAGATGGCTGTCCGTCTTTGAATGATAGTAGATGGCACCGGAAGGACAAGCAGGCACGATCTAGAGGTCTTCACTCTCCCCCAGGAGTCGGTCCAACTGTCCACGGTGGCGAATGCCAGTTCCGTGTTCGGTGTACAGGAAGATCGTCGGGCCGTCGTACGCACCGACCTGGTAGAAAGCGTGCCGGGCGAGGTCCTCGTCGCGCATGATCTGCTCGTCTGAGAGCTCGTCGATGGTCTCTTTCACCCGGTCGAGATTGCGCTCGAATTCCTCCTTCGTCGCCTCCTATTTCGTTCTGAATGCCCTCCTATAGGTTTCCGATTCGGCTTCCCAAAGCATGGACACAAAATATGGGACAAGAGTCGTCAAGGCCCTCCATGTCCGACAAAATATTCGTTCCAGCTGACGGAAGTCGAAGTATGGGGGCGGCCGTTCGATATGGGCCCCGGTTGGCAGACGAATTCGTGGGAGTCGAAGTTCGACCCAGTCTCGTCGCCCGACAGACGGGTCGAACGTCGAAAGTGCCCGAAGCGATGAGTAGCCGAGGGGAGATGGAGTGACCGTGCAAGCTACTCATGAACGACCAGATTCACTCGCTCCGAGAACGGATTGGACAAGTCGACGATAGAATCGTCAGCTTCCTCGAACAATACGGACACCGCCTCCATAGGCGGTCTCTCGGTGTGTTGTTCATCTGGCTCGGGTTGCTCAAACCGATGGGCCACGAGACAGCGACGTCTCTGCTCGCACACACGGTCTACTGGGGGTCGCCCGATACGATGGTGCTCGTTCTCGGGTGGTGGGAGGTCGCCATCGGGCTTGCGATGCTCTACAAATCGTTCGTCCGGGTCGCTCTCTTCTTGCTCTTACTCCGAATACCGGGAACGATCTTGGCGTTCGTGCTTCTTCCCGACGTGACGTTCATCGAGTTCCCTCTAGTGCCGACCCCGGAAGGGCAGTACCTGCTGAAGGACCTCGTGCTGTTTTTCGCGGCTATGGCCATCGGTGGATCCATCCGACACGAGTATTCCTAAGAGCGTTCACGTCGAGCGAACCACGGAGTCCGTTCCGGCCCACGACAGGCGCTCGATTGCGGAACTCCCGTTGTCGGATGGGGTTCGGACGCAGCTTCGTGGACGACGCCCCGGCTCGGTACTGAGTGCCCTGCAAGCCGGATTCGGGTGAACAAGCACCGAAAGTTCAGCGAGAGTGTTCTTCGAAGCCTCCGTCGAGAGGGAGATATCGCTCAACCGTACGAGCGACGGCGAGATACGCGGCGAGACTGACGGCGAGCACCGCGCCGATAATACCCCAGTCTCCGAACCCGAGTGGCACTGTTCCAAAGTACTGATTGAGTGGGGTGTACAGAACGGCGAGGTGAAGTACGACTGAGGCTGCGACAGCGACCGTGAGCCACGGATTCGAGAACGTCGGCGTCTCGCGCATCCAACGGATGACATACAGTCCCACCAACTCGAGGAGGACCAACCCCGTAAACACCAATATCACCGCCCAAGGGATCGATCTGGTCGTGATGGGGATCAAAGGTCGAAGCGGTGTTGACCGCGCCCTGATGGGTAGCGTCGCCGAACGTGTGGTCCGACGCCCACCAGTTTCGGTCCTCATAGTACGAGGCAAACAAGCCTAACAGAATCCGGTTCCATTGATATCATTTTCCCACCGCGTAGCAGCCCTTATCGGAGAAGGGAGTAGCTGATGGCCTCGCCGCCGTGAACACGCCCGCGCAACAACCCACAGAGAAACGAATCAGACGAGGGCGTCGTCGTGGTTTGCGTAGATAGGTTGGTTCGAGTAGCCCGCACCGAGGGCCGACCGGTGACCGACCTGCGATCTGTATTCAACACGGGTGTGAAAAACTGTCACCAACTCGGTGATTACATCGAACTCTCTACGAATAGTCGGTCGCGAGCGACGCGGAGGGCGGCAGCGGCGAGCGAGGCGGGCCGGAGAGAAACACCGTTCAACTGGGCCCGACGCTCAGTAACCCAACCACCATCCTGGTGGACTCAGAAAGGGCGAGGCCGCCTCGGTTATCCCCCGACCCCGTAAGCACCGTAGGCACGAGGAGCGCAGCGTGGGTCGCGGGATGCCGAGCGGCCGAGGGCTTTCAGAGATGACGCTCTCGGTCAACGTTCCAAGGTCTTCAGAAACCAGCCGGCGGTCGTCCCGAAACAAAACTGTTAGCCGACACGCGATCGGGATTCCCAGTCCTCTCTCAGAGGTCGTACGGGTCGTCAAGCCCGGTCGTGATTCGGTCGGTTATTCTTCGGTCGGTGCCTCGAGATAGGTCTCAAGCTCGTCGACGACGGTTTGGACGAACGATTCCTTGAGTCGCCCCTGCCGTCGGACAATCGCGGCGTGCTTCGGCGACGCGACTGCCCACGGTGAGGCGTAGCTCTGCCTGGGCATCCCGCCCTCAACCCAGTCGGCGTCGTCGA
Source organism: Halobium salinum (assembly GCF_026586625.1). Lineage (GTDB taxonomy): Archaea > Halobacteriota > Halobacteria > Halobacteriales > Haloferacaceae > Halobium > Halobium salinum. The sequence goes on from NZ_JAODIW010000005.1 coordinate 18,640, forward strand.
GGGAGATGCCCTCGTCATGGGGTGTCGTCGTCAGCGTGACCGTCATGTACTCTTCGTCGCCGAACGGATGGCTGTCGTTGTTCAAAATCAGCCAGGGACGCGGGTTCTCACCCGACTTGAACGGATCGGGTCCCCAGACGACGTCCCCGCGCTGGTAGCTCATTCAGTCGCCTCGTCCTCGTCGTCGACGGCGTGCTCCAACCACTCGTCCATGTCTTCCTCGCCGAAGCGGTCGTTGGCCGCCCGCGTACTCTCGAGCATGCTGGCGTACGCGGCGACATCGTCGGCTTCACCGAGCGCCCAGTAGGTGCCCTTGTGCCGGACGAGACCCCGATCCTCGAGTCGAGAGAGGACGACGCTGATGCTCCCGGCTTTCACGTCGGTCGCATCCCGAATCTCGCTCTGGGTGAACGCCTGATCGGGATGGGCGGCGAGGAATCGCATCACGCGATCGGCGTTCGTCTCCCCAGAGTGCTGGAGGCGGTCCTCGGGGGAGGATTCGAACGTCTCGATGTCGATGGGCATATGTATTGCTTTGTCGCTGTATGTATTAGATGTATCGACGTATTTTAAGCCAGTTCGTTCTCGCTGATCGACTGGGAGTGGTGGGCCGAGCGGGCTATCCATCGACGACGTGCGTCTCGAGGTCCCGTGTCCAGTACGTCGCGGGGCCACCGGGGTTACAGCGAGTACACAGCTGCAACGGCCCTTCGAGATGCCCGAGTTCGACACGGAATCGCGTCAGTGCAGTGAGCGTATCGACGACGAGACCACAGCCATCGCAAACGTGGTAATCACGCTCGTCGGGGTCGGGCCGCGCTTGGACGGCACAGGCGACACAGATCTGGTGGGTGACCCGCTCGTCTTCCCCCCACGTATACGCTGTTCCTGCCGTGAATCCAGGTGCTGCATCACAGAAGGCACAGCCGGAGAGCGTCTGCTGCATCACTCGTCAGCCTCCCCTGTATCGTGGGCAGCCGACCAGCCGCAGTGGAACACGGCGAGTTGCCGAATCGAGTCGAACGCTTCGCCACTCGGTTCGTGGACCAACACTCGCTGCTCGGCGACCGCCGTCACGATACCGTCGTCGACGAGGTTACTGACGAGTTGTCGCGCCGTCGTCTTGTCGACGTCCGCCGTTGACACCCGGGCTGCATCCCGGTCCTGTGCGAGAAGTTCGGTTTCGAACCGCTCGTGATCGGCTGCTGTATCATCGAATGCGTCTGGAGCAGTCATGTAAATTCACGCTCCGGCACGCTCGCAGGCGCGCCTCGCGCCTTGGGCGTCGACAGACATGCCTCTTTACTGGGGAGGACCTGGCATACTCACTGCTTCGGAGAATGGATCAAATTCACGACTTTCTTTCACCGTAGTTGTCGGTGACTCAGCTTCTAGAGACAGAGCGTGAGTCTCCGAAAAGCGTTGAGCGAGAATAGACAGAAAAGCTATAATCAGTCGAAAGGAGCCTTCGATGTGTACCTCCTATTCGGTTCGCCTTCGACTGGTCCAGATATACTTCTAATCGGCGTTTTTTGGATTCTGGTAGCCCTCATGTTCGTCGGGATTTTACGGATTCTCGTTAGGAGATGGTCGTCACGGAACGGGGAATAACGGAATCGTCACCGTCCACGTATTCCTGTAGTTGCGGCACAACTCTAGGAGCTGACTCACGTAGGTTCCGCGTGAAAATAAAGGCCGAATCGCTACCGGGAGGAGTGAACTGATCGGAGCGCTCGACGCGTGGCCTCGGCAGTTCCATTGAGATACGTCTCGGCGGTTGCGAGCTTCTCCCAGCCCATGAACGACTGAAGTGGGAGTCCCGTCAGTCCGCGTGAGGCGTGGAACGTGCTCGCGGTCGCACGAAGTGCATGCGGGTAGACCCGGTCGCTGTCGAGTCCGTCAGCCACTTCGGCCGCGTCCGTCACGCGCCGATTGACGCTCCCGCGACAGTGTGGGTATGATTCCAAGTCCTCGAAGAACCGCTCGATCTCCATCTCGACCCGTATGTCGAAATCGAACGGGATTGCACGGGCACCCGCAGCAGTTTTCGGCGACCACCGCGTCGAAAGCGCCTGTTCAACGGATAGCTCCTCGTTGTGTTCGGCGATGGAGTGAGCGAGCCTCCGACAGTATCCGCATGGTCCGTCGTCAGTACGGCCCTTCTGACACCGATCGAATGCCGGGATGCGGATGACTTTCTCGCGCCAGTCGACCCATTGTTCGGTCATGTGAGTGACTTCGCCGGCTCGCATCCCGAGCCGCCCGGTCGCGAAGATCACGAACCGCGCGAGACTGGCGTACGGTTCCTCGAGTCGCCGGGCTCCTTCGAGGAGCAGTTGGAACTGACGGTCGGTCAACGCATCCTCTTTCGAGTTCAGAACCTGTTCCGAGCCGATCAGTCGATCACGCCAGAACCCATCCTGAGATTCACTAGTGTTCGCGGGGTCGACTTTCGAGCTACCGTGTCGTCTCTCGTCTGCTCTCCCGCTCGATGTGAACCGCATTGTATTCTCAAATACGAGAGTTCATACAACTAGGTTTCCTCGTGAGTCAGCTCCTAGAGTCGTGCCGCGAGTGTAGCGCTGGAATTCCTAACAGATTGAGTTCATATTGGAATTGGCGTGACCAACTTAGAGGGTAAGTTCAGCAGACTTTGGTTACACTAGTGGGCACAGTAGCAAACTTTACCCAGTAGTATGTTCTACTAAATGGCATGGCCACGTCGGTAAAGATGGACGACGACACCAAATCCCGTCTCGAACGGTTACAGGCCGAGATTCGGCTAAAGACGGGAAAGCGAGTGACGCAGCAGGAAATCTTGGCACGGCTCGTCGAGCATGCCATCGAGTCCAAGGCAGACCTCATCGACTCGTTCCGCGAGAAGCGTGTTCCGCTTGCTGAATCCGAGCGCGAGAAGTTCCACGAGGGGATGGTCTCGTCCGGAGTCACGACGACCGAGGAAGACATCGACGACGTGCTGTACGGATGAGTGTCTTCGTCGATACTGGCGTGTTCTTTGCGCACCACGATACGGATGCTGACCGACACGACCAAGCCGTCAGTGCATTCGACGACTTGTTCGACGGGGAGTTCGGACAACCGTACACGAATGACTACGTTTTCGACGAGACTGTGACGCTTACGCGTGCTCGAACGGGTTCGTTCGAGGCTGCAGATACTGTCGCCAGTCGCATTCTTGGAGAAGACCCGTTTCCGCGTGTCTTCGAGATGATTCACGTTGAGCCAGATGATGTACGCGCGTCACTGGAAACGTTTCGTCGATACAACGACCACGATCTCAGTTTCACTGACGCGTCAATAGTCACTCTGTGTGAGTCACGTGGCATAGATGCAGTGTTGAGCTTCGACACAGATTTCGACGGACTCGTTGACCGTATCGAACCAGGGTACTAGTGACTCACCGGGAGTGTCTTACTCAACCCATACAAAAGTTGTCAGATGTGGCGTGCTGAACGTAGAGGGTGAGTTCAGCACGCCTACCGCTCTTCGGTTCACACTGGATGAGTTGAAGAGACCGATAGGAAGAGCGCACGTGTCTCGCAGAAAGTATTTGTCTCACGAATCGGCATAGTGCATATGGACACCTCACTCGCCCTTGCCGTAGTCGTCGTTTTAGGACTAATTGCTATAATAGTGGAGATAGGACTCGAACTGAAGCAATATCTAAACAACCGAAGTGAGCAATCCGACTCGAGTACGGCTGAATCAAATACGTAATTCCTCTGTATCTATGATTCCGACTCTCCTCTACAGATGACGACCACCCAGTGACCGACTTGCGCCCTGAGTTCAGCACGACGAAACTGGCAGAGCTGCGAGACGTCGTGTCTCCTGGCGATAGACTTACGCTCTGTCTCTAGAAGCTGAGTCACCGACAACTACGGTGAAAGAAAGTCTCGAATCAGCCCTATCCTCTGAAGCTGTGAGACCCCAATCGTCAAACCGGAAGACACCGATACAGTCTGTAATGGAGAATTCGCGGACGCCGCTCACCTCCAGCGAGGAAGCTGCGCTCGATCACCTCGAGCGGTACCTCGACACAGCAGATGACGAGGTCCCCACGCGAGAGGGTGCTGTCGTCTATCTCATGGAGCAGGATATCGAACGTGCCGATGCGCGAGCGTACGTTGAGCAGTTACTGCTGAAGGGCTACCTCTACGAAGTCGAAGACGAACTGCGGTTGCCATCACGACTCTGAGGAGGTGGCCGGCCACTGTATCCTGTTGCCAGCTGTTACCGCTGGAGCACCTGATGGCTGTGAATAGAATGATACCGAAGCGGCCGCAGCCCGGAATCGGCTCAAAGCACTTCTTCTCGAAGAATATTGGAAATCGATAGGACGTTTCGAGGTTCGCTTCCTTTCTATGAACGACCCCCACCCACTAGCCGTTTCGCCTTCTCCCAGATCGACTCACCAGCTGATCCTGGCTCGTCAGCAACCTCCTGATCTCGGGCGGTCTGCTCTTGCACGGTTGACGCGGATGATGCTCTCAACTCGGCGATTTCCGCTTCGAGAGACTCGATTTGTTCCTGCTGTTGTTCGATGGTTTCCGCCTGCTGTTCGAGTTTCGCGGACAAAATCTGGTTCTGCTCTTTGAGATAAACACGCTCGCGACTATCCAACTGCTCGTCGGCTCCCGTCTGTGGCGTCCCAATTGACTCATTCACCTCTGTCGTGGGTGGCTGCTTGGGCTGACCTCTCGTATCGGAATGGTCGCTCTCTTCTTCAGTAGGTTCGAAGAAGTCCGTCGTGCTCCCGATAGCGCGCTCGATGGTTCGCTCACCGTAGGTCGCCCCATCAGCGAAGTGCTGTTCGTCCCACTTCGGGCGGATCAGTCCGGACTCACGAAACAGACGGTCGACACGCGTTGGGTCGCCGCCAGTCCAGAACGCAAGCAGGCAACAGAGCGCCATATCAGCTTCTGACTGGCTCTCGTAGCCATGGATGTCCCCACCCCACAGTCGGTCGAACTTCTCGCCGTTGGCGGCGGTCTGGGCCTTCTCGATGAGTTCCTCGTCAGTAAGATCGACATCTCCCGTCGGTGACTTCGTGGTACCCGTCGCCTGTTTTGGTTCCCCGCTGGCCATCGACGGCTTCCGGACGTATTCACGATGAACCTCCGCAAGTGCCTCCTGTCGTGCTTCGACCGTTTGCGGCGTGACATCGACGCGATCGCCAGTCATTGTGAAGAATCGCGCCGAGTCGTACATTTCCACGCTTCCCGTTCGATTCCGGCCCTCGGGTAACTCGCCCTCAACGAGGACGTGGAAGCCGGTTCCTGACGGTGATACCTCGGTGTAGGAGTCGAGTCGATTGACGATGTCTCGAGCATCGTCGTCTACGTGTCCTGTTTCAGGGTCACGGCAGTCGTCAAGGTCGACACCGACGAACGGATCGTTGTCGGTGAACACAAAGCCAAGTCCATCCGCTTCGTCGTTTTGAGCGTACTCGACTGCAGTCTCGAAGTCGGTCCATGTGTCTCGATCAGTCGATGACGCGAAACCACCGGTCCGGGGTGTGATGGGAATCTTCGTCGGCTTTCCATCGCGGGTTTGCTCGTTCCAACAGACCCACTGGTCACGTTCGACGAGCGCAGTCGGCAACACCCCTCTGTCGATGTGTTCTCGTTCACTCATACTCAGTAACTCCAATTGCGAGCCACCGCTCTCTGCTCGCTGACAAAATCCCCTTTTGAAACGCGCTTCAGCGCAACCTCCCGCCCAACGGCAACCCCCTTCTCTATATTAGTTGGTTTTCGGCTTCCGTTTACCCGGACCACCGCTGCCGTCTTGCGATTTACTCGGGACAGCTGGTCTGGCGATGATTGGCCGACTTGCTTTACCCGGGACAGCCGTCCCGTCTTGCGATTCCCGGTTCGATTCATTTTACCCAGGACAGGTACCCAGACCAGCGGTTCCGTCTGGCGATTTCGGCGAGCTATCGCCGAATGGAAGAACAATCCGAACATCAGTCAAGCAACTCCCATCCGGCTTCCGTCAGATCAGCGCCAACGTAGCACCTCACTCGACTTCCATCGACGCGGCGACGACTCGTCTCGATATCGAGGAGGCCGCGGAGGTTCCGCGAGAACCACACCTTTGTCTCAGTTGGTTCATCGTGATGCTCGGCGCAAATCACGTATGCTTGGTACAGGTCGTTTTTCGGTACGATTGCGTCGGGGTCCTCCTCAACGTATGTCTGTACGAATCGCTCCAAGTTCCACTCACCGTCGTCTAATGTCTCGATATCAGGTACAGTCTCATCGCTAAACGAGGGCTCAACAGTATCTGTGTTCTCGATCTCATCGGCGCTCTCCTCACTAGTTTCGCTCTCTTCTATCGATTCTCCGCATTGTCCAGTACAGTCCTTACCGGCTATCCGTGGTGAGTCCGTAATTAGTGTAGAGAGTGGTTGTGTTGTTCCATCTCCCCCATAGACTACCGGATCGCCTCCCTCGGGGAGGATGAGAATTCGATAGGTGTCGTGAGTGAATGCAGGAACCGGTAGCTCAACCTCTGGGACGAATGGCTTCTTGACCGTCACCCACTCCGCCTCGAACGCAGCCTTCGAGTCGTAGGTCTGGCGGGCATCACCAGTAGTGACGACGTATTCTCCCATCGTCTCATCGTAGGTATATACGCCGGGAACTGCGTGCTCGGAAATTGACTCGTCTTGCGAAACCCGGGTGTACTCCGTCCCATCACCGTCGAGGAGTACTATCTGATCGTCTTCGACACGCCAGACAGTCCGCCGCGAATCATCGGGACCGGTCACTGGCCGTACGGCCGAGAGCCGTTCACCGGTTGATGCTCGTCGAGCTTTGAGCGGTTCGTCAAACGTGTAGAGGTGTGGCGTTTCGTTCTCACCTGCACGTTCCTTGACCGGTGGTCGAAGAATGCGATCGACGCGCTCAGCCCAGAACGTCTCGGTTTTCTCTGGCCGAACGACGAATAGCGGGATCGTTTCCTCGTCCTGTGCCTTTCGGAGGTTCGTGAGCACTTTGACCGGGTTTTCGGGTGTCGTCGTCTCGACCTCGATAGCGAACTCCACATCCAACTCTGGATGGGTTGCCCGACCGTCGGGCTGTTCGCTTCGATCCTGTGTGAGAACACGAGCGTCGAACCCCGCCGCGGTTAACGCTCGCTCGATTTCGTAAACACCATCGTCGTGGTCGCTTCCTCCTGCCGCTTGCACGTCACCTGTGTCGGGCGTGACGACCTCCTCACCGCGTTCGGTGAGCGAGATGGCTAACTCCCCAGTATCGGTGTCCAAATCCACAGCAAGCAACTGTGAGCGCTCTCGGACTGCACCGAGTTCTTCGTAGCTCGGCGGGTCGGCATCGACGTCGGCGAATAGGCTCCGAAGCTCGTCGTCCACCTCCTCTACCGGAACGTCGCCATTCTCTTCTCGAACTCCATTGCGAAGCTGAATCGTACGGATGACCTTTGCGAGGGCCTGATCGAGATTTCCATTATCCGTCCCGAGCCTCACTTGCACATCCTCAGGCGAATCACGTGGCTCCGGGACCGAATCAGCAATTCCGAACTCCGCGTTCGTCCGCTCTTTTACGCGCTCAATTGCTGCCTCGACGCGCACTTCCTCGTCGCCAGTAAGTGGCTGGTCGCTCTCAGGGTGACCCGGAGGAATTGGAAGCGGGGCAACGCTGAACGGTGTCGGACCGGATTTGCAAAACTCCGGACTCGGTACCTGTGCGGGCGATACTGAGACGTTCCCAATCCCATCACGCAGATAATTATCGCTCCTTCGTACGTTTGAGTCATTCATTTGCAACAAACGTTTGTAACACGTGTTTGCAGCAGCCACGTGAATCAACGCTTCAGCCTCCGCCAATGCATCACTACCGGTCATTATATTACGCACACGCTCTAATAGATGCTCGATGGGAGCACCGAAACGCGAACGCAGCCCGCCCACCTCGGATTTCTCCGAGGGACTCGCCGAGCGACTGCAGGACGCGCCAGCCGACGAACGAGTCTACCGTATCGCGCTCGAGCTCCACGAACCCACACGAGTCACCGACGTCGCTGAGCGAGCTGACTGCTCGAAGAACGCCGCCCGTCGCCACCTCCGTCGACTCGTCGACATCGGACTCCTGACCCGCGTCACGGACAATCCAGAGACGTTCAGACGGAACGAGTCATACTTCGAGTGGCGACGCCTCAATCGTCTCTCGGAACTCAGCAACGAAGAGTACACAGAACGGCTCAAGGAACTCCTCTCCGAGCACGAGTCGTACCAGGACAAGTACGGCGTCGAGAAACCGGACGACATCGACCCGTTGAACTACGGTGACCACGGGGACGCAGAGCAGGTGTGGCTCGACTTGAACAACTGGGAAGCGGTCCGGACAGAGATTCGTGATCTCCGTCGGTCGCGTCCGGACGAGACGGTCGACGAAGGAGTCGTCTGACGGTGGACTACGGCGGTCACGAGCGGTCACCGAACCGCGCCCAGCTTCGTGAACTCGCGTCCCTACTCGAATCGGAATCGTGGATCGAGACGGTTTCGGTGTTCCCTCCGAACCGGCCGGAATCAATCGTCCTCGAACTCGTCGAGCACCACTACCCCGAAGAACAGATCGCGGAAGCCTACGTCGAGATTCGGTCTTACACGAACGGCGACTTCCATATCACCTACATTGAGGACCACTATGGGGAGCGGTGGATGTGTCGGTGGGATCGCCACGAAAGCACCGAGTACACACGCGACCATTACCACTCCCCTCCCCGAGCCCGTCATGAGGATGGAGAAAACCGGGACTACCCTCGAGAATTCGCGGCAGTAGTTGCTGAAGTGGTTGTACCATGGGTGTATGATCGGATGGGTGAGGTTTGGGAAAACGTCGATACGTAGCTTCGTCCGAAGAGAACCTGCTCGGGAGAATGTAGTCCGTTCCCGAAGCTGGGATGTAGGTGACTAGTTAACCAACATTGTCGGGGTGAAGCAGATATTCTTAACCAACACGCAGAATCCCAACGACAGTACACTCAACCGTTCAAGATGAGCGGCACTAGTCAACTCTTGTTCACAGGGCCTTTGTACTGACTCTTGATCGAGTCGCCTTCGCGCCACTGCCAGTACCAGTACCCGTTATCGTTGATTGTTTTCTTGGTTATCGTTGCCTTCGTAGGAACTCCTTCAGGAGGGGGGTCGCCTTTCTAGTCCACGTTCGCGTCTCGTTCTCCCGGAGTTTCTCTGTCCGCCCATCGGCGGTCGACGGAGATACGTGCTCTCGGACACCGGCTGAAGCCGGCAAGATGCGTCGACTTCTCCGTCATTGATATCCGCATAGAGAAGAGTACAGAATCGTGCAACTCGCGCGATTGCTGACAGCTGATGGTCCGGTCACTGGGCGTCTCGAAGACGGCGTCATTCACGCAGATGAGGGACGCTATCAGGTGGGTGTGGACGGACGACTCTTACCTCCGTGTACTCCCTCAGCGGTCTACTGTGTCGGGAGGAACTTCGCGGAGACATTAGAGCAGCGAGAGTACGACCGACCAGAGGAACCCGACTTCTTCATCAAACCCCCCACGTCGGTCACCGGTCACGAACAACCGATTACATACCCCGAATTTACCGAAGAGCTCACCTATGCGGGTGAGTTAGCAGCAGTAATCGAAGAGCGCTGCCGTAACCTTTCACCAGAGACGGTCTCGGACGTCGTGCTCGGGTACACGATTTTGAACGACGTCGATGCCCTAGACCAGCAGGGCAGAACCGCCCGAAAAGCGTTCGATGGGTCGGGTCCACTCGGGCCGTGGATCGAGACAGAAGCCGACCCTCGGGACATCGATATGTGGACCGATATCTCTGGGGAGCGCAGACAAGAGTCGAACACGAGTTTGATGCTGTTCAAGCCGTCCGAAGTCATCTCGTATCTTTCGAAGCGGTTCACGTTCCAACCGGGGGACGTGATCTCCTTCGGGAGTCCCGCGAATCCGGGTACCGTAGAACCCGGGGACACCATCGAAATAACGTACGAGGGCATTGGGACGCTCAGGAATACTATCGTAGATCAGCCCAGAACGGAGACTCCGACAGACTAAGTGGTTCGTACAGCTCTACGGCGCCTGCTGGTTTCCCACTAAGCATACGGGTTGCTTGATGGCCGCCGACCTCGACTTGTTCGTCCTCGCCGATGTCGGTGTCGGGGTCGACGCTTATCAGGAGTTGACCCTGCTGACCCGCTCACCACCCATCGTTGCACAGGTCTCGTCCTCCCGGTACGGAGGTAGATGTATATCTCGTCGTCCATCGATTCTAGCATGCCGGTCACATAGTGAACACACCTACCAGATGAGACCATCACCGGAACGACCGGGGAGATAGACGTTCTCGGGATGGACGCCGAGGGTGATTGTTTCGTCGACCGGGACGCTGGCGGCTCTTAGGTCGAATACAGTGCCGATGGCTTCGCTCGTGAAACCCGTTCTCGGTGGCCTCCCCTTCGATGAAGTTCGCCTCGGTCAATTGACTCGACACCGAATTCCAAGGCGATTCACCGATTCCGAGTATCGGTCGGACAGACCGATCTTCCAATTACTTCTACGTCGAACTGTGGTGCCAACGGTCGAGTCGTCCTCCCCGGACGAAGGTCCGAGGGAGCAGTCCCGACAAGTTCGACACGTCGGTGGTCGGAAACCCGCTGTGTCGACAGTTTCGCGCCACCAGCACGGTCGCTCAGGAACGTTCACGACGCTTTCGAGACCCGTTCGACGACGTTAAGAACGTGAACCCGGTTCGTAGTTGACGTGCCCTATCTCTCGTATCTGGAGGACGCTCTCTTCGAGGCGGTCCAGCGCCACGACGTGTTCGAGGACTCGAAGACGTTCGTCGACAGCGTGCCCGCCGAGGACCCCGAGACCATCAGCGAACGGTTCGAGTCGGTCAGGACCGACGAGGTGCCCGCCGTCGAGTCGTTCGTCTCCAACAACTTCCGTGTATCTGGTGACGACGAGTCGGTGACCGTTCCCGACGCCGGGTCGATGGAAGAGCACGTCCGAAAGCTGTGGCCCGCACTCGTCGAACACCCCACTGCGACCGACCCGGAGGTCGAGCGGGGAACCCTCCTCGCGCTTCCGCATCCCTACGTTACCCCCGGCGGGCGGTTCCGCGAACTGTACTACTGGGACAGTTACTTCACCGCCGAGGGACTGGCGGCGAGCGACCGGTTCGACCTCGTCGAGGCCTTCGCCGACAACCTGGCGTGGTGTGTCGACCGCTTCGGCTTCGTTCCCAACGGAAACCGGGAGTACTTCACCACGCGCTCGCAGCCGCCGACGTTCGCCGCGCTGGTCGACATCGTCGCCCGCGAGCGCGGCGTCTCGGCGGTCGAAGAGTACCTTCCGGCGCTCGAACGCGAACACGCCTTCTGGATGGACGGTGCCGCCTCGGTCGACGCCGCAGTCGAGACGGCGTCGGAGACGACCGCGGCCCAGCGAGCGGTCACGCTCCCCGGAGGGACGCTGAATCGCTACTGGGACGACGCCGCCATCCCCCGACAGGAGTCGTTCCGGGAGGACATCGACCTCGCGGAGCGGGCGACCGACCGCGACCCGAAGCGACTGTACCGGGACGTGCGGGCCGCCTGCGAGTCCGGGTGGGACTTCTCCACTCGGTGGTGCTGGGGGGAGGGGCTGGAGACGGTCCACACGACCGACCTCGTCCCCGTCGACCTCAACGCGGCGCTGTACGGGCTCGAGTCGTCGCTCGCGACGTGGCATCGGGCGCTCGGTAACACCTCGAAGGCGGACCGGTTCGATGCCGCGGCGACCCGCCGCCGGGAACTCCTCGACCGCCACTGCTGGGACGACGACGCCGGCTGGTACTTCGACTACGACTTCCGCGCCGGTGAGCACACGTCGACGTGGAGCCTCGCCGCCGCTGCACCTCTCTTCTTCGGCGCCGCGAGCGACGCCCAAGCGGCGCATGTGGCGTCGCATATCAGACAAAAGTTCTTGGAACCTGGCGGGCTGGTGACGACGCTCGTCGAGAGCGGCGAGCAGTGGGACGCGCCGAACGGGTGGGCGCCCCTGCAGTGGTTCGGAGCCGTCGGCCTCGAGCGGTACGGTCACGACGCGCTCGCCCGCGAGGTCGCGACGCGGTGGGTCGACCACGTCCGGAGTGTCTATCGGCGGACGGGGAAGCTCGTCGAGAAGTACGACGTCCGCGGCGACGGCCGAGGCGGCGGCGGGGAGTACCCGCTCCAGGACGGGTTCGGCTGGACCAACGGCGTCACCCTCGCGCTCGGCGACCGGTTCGACCTCGGTGTCGACGACGAGGCCACGAGGACCGTCGGCGACGGAGGACGGCGCGGACGAGGCGGCGAGAGCCGGTCGCAGTAGCGCGGTCCCGGAGGCCGTCGCGAGAGTATCCGTCATCACGGCTGGGGCCTCGACGTGGCGACCCGGCGAAGATATACTTCCTGTCGACGAACCGTTTCGTATGGTCAGAGCCTCACGACGCCGGGTCAGCGAACTGGTCGACCCGGGAACGGAGGACCGCTGGGGACGGCGTCTCACCGCCGCCGTCGTCCTACTCGCGTCGCTGAACGTTGTCGCCCTCGTTCTTCAGAGCGTCCCCGCGGTCTACCGGAGTTCCCCCCGGTTCTTTAGTGCGTTCTCGTTCGGGTCGGTCCTCCTGTTCACGCTGCTCTACGCCCTCCGCGTGTGGTCGGTGACCGCCTCGGCGAACAGACGCGACGCCGACGGTCGGCTCCGGTTCGTACGGAGCCCCATCGCGGTCGTCGACGTCGTCGTCCTCACCCTCTTCTGGGGTGGGCTCCTCTGGGAGGTCCTGTGGCCCACCACGGTACCGTCGGTGTTCGGGGCCGGAGCGGTCCGCGTGCTCTGGTTGGCGCACGTCTTCGAGCTTCCGCAGCTCAAACGGTCCCGAAGACGGTTCAAGCGCGTCCTCCTCGCTCAGCGCGAGGACCTCGCCATCGCGTTCAGCGGGGCCGGAATGCTCGTCCTCGTCTCCTCAACGCTCATGTACTTCGCGGAGCGCGGCGCACAACCCGACGCGTTCTCGTCAATCCCGGCCGCACTCTGGTGGGGCGTCGTGACGCTCACCACTGTCGGGTACGGCGACGTGATACCGGTCACGCCTCTGGGCCGTCTCCTCGGCGCCATCACGACGTTCGGCGGCATCGCCTTCTTCGCACTCCCCTCGAGCGTACTGGCCGCCGGGTTCTTCTCGGAGCGGACGGCCGAGCGAGAGGGGACGACCGAAGACGGACGAACGTGTTGTCCGCACTGTGGCAAGTCGCTCCATTCGGCGGCAGGCGGCGTCCGACCGGCCCTCGGTTCATCTTCGGAGGACGACTGAGCGGGCCCACCCGCTCGTCGGTGCGGGGACCCGGCGAAACCGGGGTGGCTACTCAGTCCTCGGCCTCGTCGGGTCGCTGTCGCAGGGCTGTCGCCCTCTCTTGTCGCTCCGCGGCCCACTGGTTTCCCACGACGGTTCGGCGTGGGACCGGGCTGTCTAGGTTCGGATGCCGCGTGAGGAGCCGTTCCAAGAGGCTCAGGTCCTTCGGGTCCGACTTGCCGATAACCTCGTACTCCACGACGACGGCCCCGTCTTTCTCGAAGAGCCGGACGTAGTTCAGCTGATACCACGGGTAGAACACTCGCGGGAGGATGCCGAGCACGACGGACTGCCGGGACAGTCGCTTCAGCCACGTCCCCGTGTTCACGACCGCGCGGTCGTCTATCTCTGTGACCGACGCACGGTGGGTGTGCCCGTAGACGAAGACGGCGACCTCGGGGTGGGAGTCGAACACGTCTCTCGCTCCGTCGAGGTACGTATCCCGCACCTCCTCGGGGTCGTCGCCCTCGTCCAAGAATCCGAACCTGCGCAGCGTCTGACGGACGTCTCTGACGAGGACTAACAGTGGGATAGCGATCACCGTGAGTAGGCCGATGACCACGACGTTGACGGCGAGGACGGTGTCGATGAGCGCCCCGACGACGCTCAGTTGGCCGAGTACGGAGAGGACGAGTTGATGCGGGGTCGACCAGAGGCCGACGACGTCAAGCAGAACGATGGCGAGATAGAGGAGGCTGACGTTGAACAGGAGGAGAAACGGCACCGCGGCGTACCGGATGAGTGGACTCATCTCGCGGTAGAAGTAGTTCGATATCATCCAGTCGGGGATCTGCGTCATCGGGGTCACCGACTGGATGTCCTTGAGCCAGTTGAACCGTCCGCGCTTCGAGAGCTTCCCCGCGCGACTCGTGATGTGGCGGTTCACGTAGTAGCCCGGCGGGTTCGCGTACGGGTTACCGAAGTCGGGGCTCTCGTTGTTCGGGTCGCGCTGTTGACCGTGTTCGATCCAGGCGACGCGGTCGCCGACGGGGCGGGTGAGGACGACCTCCTGTTCGAGCGTGACGTTGTACTCGGCGAGTCGGTCGACGTACTCCGGGTAGCAGGCGAGTTCGTAGTCGTGGTTCCCCGGCATGAACGTGATGGGAATCCGCTCGCCGGTCGCCCTGAACTGCTCGAAGAGCTCCGGGTAGCGTTCGACGAGCGTGTCGAACTTCGCGAGCCCCTCGAGTTCCGTGTACTCCCACAGCCCGAACGCGTCGCCGTTGACGATCAGCTCTACGTCCTCGTCACTCGCTTCGAGTTCACGGAGGAACGACAACAGTTCCGCCTCGAACTCCACGTTCTGGAGCTCCTCGTCCCCGCCGATGTGCAGGTCGCTGATGAAGTAGTACGCTGTCGGGTCCGACCGTGCCGTCTGTGGTGCCATTGGTGTGCTGTCCCGTCACCCAAGTCGTCGGCCGAACAACCGGCGTCGGCTCGGGACGACGCGATGGATACCCCGAGTACGTCGACCAGGTACTTGAACGGGTACGCCCGAGTCGATTTCGACGTGTGTCGGGTCGGCGATCACAGGACCGGTTCCCACTCCTCTGTCATCGCTCCCTCCCTCTCTTCGTTGATAGGGTGGTCTCCTGTCACAGTCCTCGCGAAGCGGAGTCGACCACCTCTTTCGAGACGGGTGATACAGCCCAAGTCGACGAGTCGGGAGATCGCGTGTCGGAAGGCGTCGTCGTCGGAGAACCCGTCGAAGAAGTGTCGGTCCCCAACGCTCCACCGGCGCTCGTACACCTCCACGACGAGGTCGCGTTCGGTGAGGACTTCACGGTGGAACGGCCGGTGACCTTCGTATACCACCTTGTCGTACCCCACTGCGTAGACAAACGCGTCCTGTGGGGTCAACTCGATCGGAGTGCCAGTGAAAACCCACCCGGCCATCCCGAGAACTGCCATCAGCCTCGATATCCCGGTTTCGTCGGCGACGACGAACGGGGAGACGGCGGGAAGCAACCCGGTAGCGTCCTCGACAGCAGCGCCGACGTCGAAGGTGAGATGCTGCTGCGTGACTCGGGTCACAGACCGTCCATCGTTGGGGCCGGCGCTCAGCAGTCCGCCCATCCTGGTGATCAGCCGCTCAACGAATGTCGGGGAGTCGACGACTGGTCGCACCGATAGGTGGTGCTCTAGCACCGGCCGGGCCAGCGCCGAAAAGCGGTGGTCCACAAGTATCGGCTCGGGGGAATCGACCTCGGCGAAGTCGCTGCTCCGAACGTGAACTGTCTCCATCGTCGGTCACGGCTAGTACGCACCCGGCTCGGATCAGCCTTGCCCGCGCCGAGTTCTGAACGGTGCCACGTCCTCCCGTTTCCGTATCAGATATCTTGATACCGGCTCAGGGTGTATCGTGGAGTGAACGCCGGAGATGTAGGCGTCGGGGTCGGAAGCGGTCGAGACGCCTGAAGTCCCTCCGGAAGGTAACCAATCATGAGTCAAGCGCTACCCGAAGAGTGGTTCATCAAGGACGCCCGCCTCAACGCGGCAATCGCGTGGGTGCTGACCGGACTACTCGTGTTGACAGCCGTCTCGAACTTCTTCTCCGGCCTGTTAGTCGCGATGGCCATTGCGGCCGTCGCTGCGGCCGTGGCGGTCGTCCCGGCGGCGGCTCACCGGTCCTGGACACGGACCGTCCCGTGGCCGATGTTGCTACTCGCGTCGCTTCCCCTGCTCGTCGGCGCCTTCAGCCCCTCGTTTCTCGGTGACACGCTGTCCGCGCTGGGGATTGCCGCGTTGGCGATTCTCGTCGTCGTCGCGCTCGAGATGACGACGACGATTCGGATGACACCGAACTTCGCCATCGGGTTCGTGATGATCGCGACCCTCGCGACCGCGGGGTTCTGGGCGCTCGGTTCGGCGGCGTCCGCCCGCTACCTCGGTACCGCGTTCGTCGAGACCAACGCGCAGTTGATGACCGTCTTCACGTCCGCACTGCTGGCGAGTGTCGTCTCCGCGCTGCTCTTCCGGTGGTACTTCCGGCGGCAGTTGGAGGCGAACCGTGAGCGCGAGCGTGGCCTCGTCGACCAGCGGGGTGTCGCATGAGAGTCAGAGACCGCGCCCGCCTCACCCCGGAACGGCAGGGTCGACTCGTTCGGGTCCTGCAGGTGGTGATGGCTGGCATCCTCGCCGTCGGACTGTGGTACGGAAACGGAGGTGTCGCGGTCAACGCCGCCGTCGGGCTCCTCGTCACGTTCCTCCCGGCGCTGTTGAAGCGCAACTACCGGTTCACCATGGACGTCGGCCTCGTCCTCTGGATTACGACGGCCATGTTTCTCCACGCGTTCGGGACGCTCCCGCTTCCGGGACTGGAGTTCCTGAGCCTCTACAGCGCGACGTGGTGGTGGGACCACATGACCCACGCGCTCTCCTCGTCGCTGGTCGCCGGGGTGGCGTACACCATCGTCCGCGCCCTCGACGAGCACAGCGAGTTCATCCACATGCCGCCCCGATTCCTCTTCGTCTTCCTGCTCATGTTCGTCATGGCGTTCGGCGTCGTCTGGGAACTCCTCGAGTTCTACATCGGCGTCTCGGCACAGCTGTTCGGCACGGCGGGGGTGCTCACGCAGTACGGACTGGACGACTCCGTCCTCGACCTGTTCTACAACACGCTCGGCGGGCTCCTCGTCGCCATCTTCGGTGCTGCCCACCTCACGGGGGTCTCCGGTCAACTCGCCGAACGACTGGGCGGTGCGTCCGCGAAACGCTGATCGACACCGTTCCATCGTTTTCGACTACCGAATCGGATTCGGCCCGGCTCGTCCCCCCACCGGAAGGTTGTCGCGTCGAAGAAGGCCCGGGATGAACTGAGAACGACAGGCGTTGTCGTCACCCATCTCGGGTGCCGTCGACCGCCGCGAACGGATGGTCGGGTACGTAGAGAGATGGAGAACACGCCGATGGGTCGAGTACTGGCGAGACCGCAATCAGACGCCGCAGTCGAGAAACGGTCGCGTGTGTCGAACGGTTTCACCGACGCAGTCGCGTCACCGGGGGCCGCAGGGTCCCGATTTCGACGGAAACCGTGTGTTACCTGGGCACGGTCGGACTAACGCTGTTACCGATGTTACGTACTGTCCGCGAACCGGTCGATTCCGTCTCGTTCGACCCGAGTCGCGAGGCGGTGCACTGGGAGAACCAGACCGGACCGGACCCCCGTCCGGGTCAGTCCTGCTCGGCGGGGTCGGACGGGACTCGCTCACCGGACTCCGGCGCGAACCCGCTTTGGTCGGCCGAACCCGCAGTCTGTGAACTCCCTCGCGGGAGCAGCGCAGAGAGGACCAGCGTGAACAGAACGACCACGACCAGTAGCAACAGCGTCTCCCGCTGCGCGGCGGTGATAGCCGCCTCGAAGACGGCCGCGAGCAGTTCCCGCTCCGAAGGCGTCAACCCCTCAGGAACGCTCGCTGTGTCTCGGCGGTCGCCGTCTCGGCGGCGTCCTGAAGCGCCAGTACGAGTTCGGTCCGCCGGTCCGCAGCCACCGGGCGGTCGGTCGCCGAGAGAACCCCGTCGACGACACCACCGTAGAACCGCTGGAGCAGGAACGACCCCACGACGGCCGTCCCGAGCGCGTACCCGAGCATCCCGACCGCGTTCAGCACGCCCGAGGCTTCCGCGGAGTTCGACGCCGGAACGGCGGAGAGCGTCATGTCTACCAACTGTGCCATCAGCAGGCCGAGGCCGAGGCCGAACAGCGTCATCGGGAGGACGGTCGACCCGATGGTCTGTTCGGGACCTGTACGCGCAACCAACAGTAGGAGCCCGACGCCCATGACGACGATGCCCGACTGGACGAGCGTCTTTTGGGGTACGTACGCACGCCAACCCGTCGTGAACATCGACGTGACGAGGGTCGCGACCGAGAAGGGGAGCATCGCGAAGCCGGCCTCGAATGCGGTGTACCCGAGCCCCGCCTGGAGGTAGACGGGGACGACGAAGATGAACCCCGCCATGACGACGGACCGGCTGCTGAACGTGAGGACTCCCGAGGTGAACCGGCCGTTGCTGAACACCTCGGTGGGGACGAGTGGTGACCCTCCCGCCCGCTCGATGCGCGCCTCGTACTGGAGGAAGGCCGCGAAGGCGAGGAGTCCGGCCGCGATACACCAGATTGCGGGGGAGGTCCCGGCGGGGGTGAACTCGACGCCCGCGACGACGAACGGCCGTGTCGCGGTTAGCCAGCCGTACCGCCCGCCGAGGAGGAAGCCGGTCACGAGCCCCGTCACCGAGACGACCGACAGGAGCGTTCCGCCCACGTCGAGCGACTCGCGCGTCTCGGTCAGCCGGTCCGGGGTCAGGTATCGGACGAACAGTAGCGTCACGGCGACGACCACCGCTTCCAACGCGAACCCCCACCGCCAGCTGGCGTAGGTCGTCAGCGCGCCGCCCAGGATTGGACCGACGGCCGCGCCGGTCGCGCTCACCCCCGCCAACGTGCCGAGCGCCTTCGCTCGGTCCGCCCCCTCGTAGCTGACGACGAGGACGGTGAACGTCAGCGGGAGGAGGACGGCGGCCGCCGCCCCTTCGATGACGGACCACCCGAGATACAGGACGGTCGTGTTCCAACTCACCGCCGCCAGTAGCGTCCCGACGGCGTACACGACGAGCGTGGCGGCCGTGAGTCGTCGAATCCCGAAGATGGAGGGAAGCTTTCCACCCGGGAGGATGAGCGCCGCCATCACCAGCGAGTAGAACGTGATGGCCCCTTGGACGACGGTGACCGTCGTATCGAGGTCGGAGACGATCGCCGGGATAGCCACGTTCATCATCGTCGAGTCGATGACCGCGATGAACATCGCGAGGTTCACCGCGATGGCCGGCCCCCAGTACGAAAGCCCGCGGTCGGCGGGGCGGGCGGGCGACTCCCCGTCGACCGTGTCGGTTGCGGAACCCATGTGTCTCGGGAGGGATACGTCCCCACGATAGAAATAGTGGCCTGTCGGTCGGACACCCGTGGACGATTCCAAACTCTGAGTCGGATATTCGGATTCGAACGCTCGAACTCGACCCTCGGGCGAGCGAAAGGCTATGTTCCGGCCGCACGTGCATCGACGTGTCGCGACCGTCCGAGAAGTGTCGTCGAACTACCCTGCCATGGCCGAAGAACACACCGAGACACCACCGACAGCGAACTCCGTAGCGGAACCCTCCGTACGACGCATCACGGCGACCGTAGAGTGGGGCCCCATCGACCGGGCCCGCGCGGCGCTGTGGGTCGTCGCCGTCGTACTGCTTCTCGGGCTCCTCTACGTCGGATGGCGGTACGTCGGAACGCTCGTCATGGGCGTGTTCGTCTACTACGTCGCACGACCGGTGTTCCGGCGCATCAACACCCGAATCGAGCGTCGGACGGTCGCCGTCGGGGTGACGCTCCTGGCGGTGGCGCTCCCGCTGCTCGTCGTCGTCGGGTGGGCGGTGGTGATTCTGGCCGAGGCGTTCGGCGACCTTCTAGGGTCGGACGCGTTTGCCGACCTCGAGGGGTTCGTCGGCTCCTACGCCGACCTGCTCGTGGGACTGGAGGCCGTAGTCGACGAGGTGCTCACGAACCCGAGGAGCCTGGCGGACCTCGAGTTCGGCCCCCTGCTGAACGACCTGCTCGGGTCGTTGCTCGCTTGGGTGGGGACCGTGTTCGACGTCGGGATTCACGGCTTCATCGTCCTCATCCTCGTGTTCTACCTGCTCAGGGACGACTACCGCCTCGCCCGCTGGAGCCGCGCCACGTTCGTCGACGCCGACGGGGTGTTGGAGTCGTACTTCGCGACCGTCGACCGCGACCTCCACAACGTCTACTTCGGAAACATCCTGAACGCACTCATGACCGGTCTGCTCGCGGCGGTAGTGTACACCGTCCTCAACTTCTTCGCACCCTCCGTCACCCGCATCCCCGAGGCGGCCTTCCTCGGACTGCTCGTCGGCGTCGCCAGCCTCGTCCCGGTCATCGGCATCAAGCTCGTCACCTGGCCGGTCGGCGCGTCCCTCCTCGGCCGTGCGCTCTGGCTGGACCCCGAAGCGGTTTGGTTCCCGGTCGTGTTCCTCCTCGTCTCGTTCGTCGTCGTGGACTACATCCCCGACCAACTGCTTCGGCCGTACGTCAGCGGTCGAACGCTCCACGTCGGCGCCGTGATGCTCGCGTACACCCTCGGACCCCTCCTGTTCGGCTGGTACGGCATCTTCCTCGCGCCGTTGTTGTTCGTCGTCGTCTTCGAGTTCGGCCGGCTCGTCTTCCCGTGGTTGCTCGCCCCGGAACGTCTCGAGGCGTCGCATTCGGGCTGGGACGAGCGCCCCACGGGGCCCGACCCGGAGACGGGTGACAGTCGGCCGGTGAACTCGACGGAGGACGTCGACCTCGCCGACGGCGTCGACGACGGAGGGCTCTCCACCACGACCGAGAGCGCCGACCCGACCGGAGAGTAGCTCCCGTCTCGGGCCTGCCGACCGCAGAGCCGTCTCTCGACTCGAGCGACTGAGGTACGGAGCGCGTTCTCCCCACGCGGTCGCCGTGCTCCCCGACGTACCGCTTTATCTTGACACGCATCCTACCCGTTGCATGCGGCTCGTTCAGGTACTGATTCCGGAGGGGACGCGCGAGAGTGTCGTCGCTACACTCGACGAGCAGGGTATCGACTACGCGATCTTCGACGAGGTCGGCCGCGGGGACTTCGAAGCGATGGTCCAGTTCCCCGTCCCACCGAGCGGCGTCGAGCCGATCCTCGACGAGCTGACGGTAGCCGGTGTCCAGGAGGACGCGTACACCATCGTCCTCCCGACCGAGACGGTCGTATCACGACGCCTCTCGGGGCTGGTCGAGCGATTTCCCGGCTTGCGAATCTCCCGGGACGAACTCTACGCCCGTGCCCAGGACCTCGCACCCGCGAACTCCACGTTCTTCGCATTTCTCCTGTTGAGTACGGTCATCGCGACTACGGGGCTACTCCTCGACTCGGCGGCGACCATCATCGGCGCGATGGTCGTCGCCCCGCTCATGGGGCCGGCGGTCGCCGCGAGCGTCGGGACGATTCTCGACGACCGCGACATGACGGCCCGCGGCATACGGCTCCAGGTGACGGGGCTTCTCGCCGCAATCGCGACCGCGGCGGTTCTCGGCTGGCTGCTCCAACAGACCGTCCTCATCGCGCCGGGGTTGGACATCCGGGCCGTTCCGCAGGTCGCCGAGCGGACGAGCCCGAACTTCCTGTCGCTGTTCCTCGCGCTCGGGTCCGGCATCGCGGGCGCCATCAGCATCATGCGGGGGTCGGGGTCGACCCTCGTCGGCGTCGCTATCGCCGTGGCGCTCGTCCCCCCCGCAGCTACGTCCGGACTCGGAATCGCGTTCGGGCTCCCCGGAGTCGCCATCGCCGGCGCGGTGCTGGTCATCGTCAACCTTCTCGCCATCAACCTCTCCGCGCTCATCCTCTTCTACCTGGCCGGGTTCAAGCCGCTGGACGCCGGAAAGTACGAGGGTATCAGGTCGTCCGTAGCCTCCCGGGTCGTCACCATCGTGGTCGCCATCACCGTCCTCTCGCTCGTCCTCGGGACCGTTACGCTGACCACCTACCAGACACAGGCGTTCGAACGACAGACCGAGGCCCTCATCGAACAGGAGTTCGAGGCGGCGGACGTCGAGGGGGTCGTCCTCGTTGGCGTCTCCGTCGACTACCAGCCCGTGGACCGACTCCTCGGCGACGAACCGGTAGTCGACGTGCTCGTCGGCATCCCACGTGACCTCGAAGCACCGCCCGACCTCGCCCAGCGGTTCGACGATCAACTGACCGAACGGCTGGGTCAGGACGTGATCGTCCGCGTCGGATTCATCGAGGCACAAGTCTCGGACGGTGAGCCGCCGAGCAGTCCGCTCGGGGACCGCTCCGCCACGACCACACGGCCGAGTGTCGTCCGGCTCCCGACTCACTGACCGTCGGCGCCCCGCCGCTGACCGTTCGTTGCCGTCTCGCTCGTCACCTTCAGGTGCGTCGAAAGAGGCGTCCACGCCGCGTCCCGCTCCGACCGTTCACCGGGCCGTCGACCCGGAGCCGACGACCCCTCGCGACCCGAGCATCGCGGCGACGCCGACCACCATCAGTCCGAGGCCGAACAGGGTTCCGAGCGCCCACGAAGCGTTGCTCGGCCAGGAGACCACGAGCAGCGCCGCGATAGCCACGAGGGCCACACCGAGAACCGTCGACGCGATGCGGTCGGCTTCCCGATGAAGCACTCCGGTGAGCCTGCCGACGCCGTCGAGGAGGAGCGGGACCGCGAGCACCACCGACAGTCGCGACGCGTCGAGAGGGAAGAACACGAGCAGTATCCCGACGAGGACGTACCCGGCCGCGCGGAGCAGTTCCGCGGCCACGTCGCCGAGCGGTGTCGTCTCCCGACGCTTGAGCCCCTCCACACGGACGACGCCGAGCACGACGAGCAGCAGACCCAGCCAGACGCTGAGGACAGCGCCGGTGAGCAGCGGCATCGCCACGGCGATTACGCCGACACCGGCGGCAATCACGCCGACCGCGAAGCCGTAGTCGTCGGTCGCCGCTTCGCTACCGGGTTCGTCGTCGGTCGGCTGATTCGGCTGGTTCGGTCGTTCCTCTCGTGTCGTCGTCATCGTATCGTACGAGTTCGAAGCCTCCGAAGCGTCGGAGAGGCGTTCGGGAGCCGACCGACGGACGGGTCGGTGTCAAGCGCTCCGTTTCGGTTCGCGGGCTCGCGTTTCGAGGGTCGGCTGTGCTGACTCACCCTGTCAGACCCCACCGACGCCGGCCGCGGGTTCCGTGGTCGTTTCGGTGAGGCTCCGCGCGCCGAGGGCCAGGGCGACCATCGAGGTACCGGTTACGAGGAGGTTGGCTCCGAAGAGGACCCCGACGGCCCAGAGTGCGGTGGTGGGGAACCCGAGCCACAGCATCGCGGCCAGCGCGATTCCGACGACCCCACTCGCGACCGTCCACACCCAGTACTTCTCACCGCGCAGTTGGAGCCCCATCACGACCTCGACGACCCCAGTAGCGAGGAGGTAGCCGATGACGAGCAGGGTCAACGTCGCGAGGCCGAACGCGGGGTTCAGCAGGACCGCGCCACCGGCGATGAGAGTGACGACCCCGAGAACGACCTGCCAGACGAACCCCCTCCACCCTTGCCCCCTGAACGCACCGACGAAATGGAGGACGGCGCTCCCGACGAGGAGCAATCCGACCAGCAGCGCGATAGAGATGCCGGTCAGGAGCGGGGAGAGCATCGCGAACACGCCGAACGCCGCGATGACGACACCGGCGACGAGGAACATCCGCCAGTTCGACTGGAGCGTGTTCGTCAGCGATTCTGTCGACTCCGGCATGTCCGCTTCACTCGTCGCCATATGTACGACCGTACGATGGCATCGTGTCGACTTAAGTAGCGTTCTCGTCTGCGTGGAGAATCACGTTCTTCAGAGGATCGTAACTGGCTGATTTCCCGTTTTTCCGTCAACAATGTTGATGATTAGCCACTGCCAGCTACCCGGTGCGATGAGTAGCTTGGTTGTACTCGCATTCGACACCGTAGACGGTGCAACGGACGTACGCGACAGGCTCTACGAACTACAGAAGCAGGAGCTCATCACGCTCGAAGACGCCGCAGTGGTCGTCCGCAACGAGGACGGAAAGGTGAAGGTCAATCAGGCACACAGTCTGGTCGGCGCCGGGGCGCTCGGCGGCGCGTTCTGGGGGATGCTCATCGGGCTCCTCTTCTGGGTGCCCTGGCTTGGGATGGCGATCGGGTCGGTGACCGGCGTGATATCCGGGAAATTCACCGACATTGGGGTCGACGACGACTTCATCAAGAGCGTGAGCGAATCCATCGACCCCGGCAACTCGGCGATCTTCCTCCTCATCCGCGACGTCCAGAAGGACCGCGTCCTGGAGGAGATCGAGGGGCACGCCCCCACCGTCCTCCGAACGAACCTCTCCCCCGAGCAGGAGCAGAACCTCCGCGAGGCCTTCGGCACCGAAGCACCCCCGGCCTGAGTCACGAGGGTAGTTCGACCGTCGCCGCTGTCCGGACGGCGGCACTCACCGGACGGACCACGGCTCCACCCTCCCCGGTCACACCTGGGTGTCGATAACCCCGGTCGATTGAAAGCTACATTGGTACAATTACTTACGAAGTATAGCCAAAGTAGATACGATACTCGACCACGGCCTGGCTAGATGGCGTGACTTCCAGACGAAAGAGCGTATGCGAGTTTTTGAATCTCTGGTCGAATCTGAGCGAGTCAGGCTTTAGTTCGATCGAGCGACTATTTCCCAACTGTCGATTATTAGTTTTTATTATACTGAACCGTAAGATATGTGAATTCTGCCTTTGCTCTCCATAATATCGAATATAATGGCCAGAGTGCGTCACTAACTGAGATTTTGTAGACAACTCACAACGACCGAGCCTGAGGTTGTTTTAACAATTATAATTGTATTTTTATGGAGGCCCATTCCGTGGCGTCGTTTAGCCGGCAGTCCGCTCTCGGGTTCCGACCTCCCGACGTAAGACACCCGTCTACAGGAAGCGAGGAGCGAGTCAGTACACGTCGTCACCTGGCAACGACAACCGAACCGACGGCACGTGTCGTCCCCGATACCGACAGCGACAGTCCCACACCGGCAGTCTGCCGGTGGACCACCGTGACGGACGAACCGACCACGTACCGCGAGGCGCCGCCCGCCGACTTCGACCGACCGTTCGGGCCAAACTATTTACAATCGCTTCACCAACCCCCGAGAGAGTCGTTCACATGCCCCGAGCCGTCTTCGACAGTAGCGAGTACGACCGTCGTATCGCCCGGACGAGAGCGCGGATGGAGGAGGAGGGGGTGGACGCGCTGTTCGTCAGCGACCCGGCGAACATGAACTACCTCACGGGCTACGACGGCTGGTCGTTCTACGTCCACCAGGGCGTCGTCGTCACGCGTGACCGCGACGAGCCGGTGTGGGTCGGTCGCGGGATGGACGCCAACGGCGCGCGGGCGACCACCACCCTCTCCGAGGACAGTATCCGCGCGTACAGCGACGACCACGTTCACTCCCCCCACGACCTCCACCCGATGGACTTCGTCGCCGAGGTGCTCCGCGACCTCGGCGTCGACGACGCGACCGTCGGCCTGGAGATGGACGCCTACTACTTCACGGCGAAGTCCTACACCCGTCTGCAGGAGCAACTCCCCGAGGCCGACCTCGTCGACACCACGCTGCTCGTCAACTGGGTTCGAGTCAAGAAATCCGACCAGGAGTTGGCGTACATGGAGGAGGCCGCTCGCATCTCCGAGAACGCGATGCAAGCCGGCCTCGACGCTATCGAGGAGGGCGTCCCGGAGTACGAGGCCGCCGAGGCCATCTACTCGGCGCTCGTCGACGGCACCGACGACTACGGCGGCGACTACCCCGCCATCGTCCCGCTGATGCCCTCCGGCGACCACACGGGGACGCCGCACCTCACCTGGACCGACCGACCCTTCGAGAACGGCGACCCCGTCATCATCGAACTGTCGGGCTGTCGTCACCGGTATCACTCTCCCCTCGCCAGAACGACGTTCGTCGGCGACCCACCGCAGGAGATCGAGGAGACCGCGGACATCGTCGTCGAGGGGATGGAAGCCGCACTCGACGCCGTCGAGCCGGGGGTGACCTGCGAGGCCGTCGAGAAGGCGTGGCGCGACGAGATAGCCAAACACGGCGTGAAGAAGGAGGACCGCATCGGTTACTCGATGGGGCTCGGCTACCCGCCGGACTGGGGCGAGCACACCGCGAGCCTCCGCCCCGGCGACGAGACCGTTCTCGAGGAGAACATGACGTTCCACACCATCCCCGGGCTCTGGTTCGACGACTTCGGCGTCGAGTTGAGCGAGACGTTCCGCGTCACCTCGTCGGGTGCGGAGGCGCTCGCCGACTTTCCGCGTCGGCTGTTCACCGCCTGAGTCGAACCCGCCCCCGGGCCGACCTGCTCTTCGTCCTACTCCCCGACCGGGGCTCGAACCAGATTCTCCAGCCCCGCCGCATCCTCGCCGGCGTCCAGTCGCTCGACGTTGCGTGCGACGATGTCGGCCAGTCGGTCCCAGTGCTTCGGCGTGTGGCCGCCCGTGTGTGGCGTGATGAGACAGTTCTCGAGGTCCCACAGTGGGTGGTCCCCCGACAACGGCTCGGGGTCGGTCACGTCGAGGGCGGCGCCACGAATCTTGCTCGTCCGGAGCGCCGAGACGAGCGCGTCGGTGTCGACGATTCCGCCGCGGGCCGTGTTCACCAGTACGGTCTCGGGTCCCATCGTCGCGAACGCCGCCTCGTCGATGAGCCCCCGCGTGAGGTCGGTGAGCGGGCAGGCGAGGACGACGTACTCGCTGCGAGCGAGGGCGTCGTGAAGGTCGTCGTCGTCGAAGCCGACCACCTCGTCGGTCGGACCGCCCTTCTCCGGGCTGTACCGTACGCCGATCGTGTCGACCTCGAACCCCTGCAGGCGCTGCACCACCGCCTTCCCGATGGAGCCGAGGCCGACGACGGCCACGGTGCTCCCCGTCAACTCGCCGGACTGGAAGTGGCGCCACTCCGAACGTTCCTTCCGGCGCCACCCCTCGTGGAGCCGTCGAGCGAACACCAACATGTTGCCGACCGCCTGCTCGGCGATGCCGGGCGCGTGGATGCCGCCAGCGTTGGTGACGGCGACACCGCGCTCCGCTAGCGCCGCCACCGGAACGTGGTCGGTGCCGGCGAACGTGCAGGCGAACAGTTCGAGCCGGTCTGCACGCCCGAGCAGGTCCTCCTCGACGGTGATGCCGGTGACGACCCGGGCACCCGGGACGAGTTCGCGCTCCTCTCGGGGCGTCCGAGCGAGCGCGACCGACCGGTCGGGGAGTCGGTCGCGGAGCGTCTCGGCGTACGACTCCATCGACAGCCCTTCGGTCCCCTCGCGGAGGACGACGACGTCGTTGTTCTCGGTCATCGGTTCTCGTTGTGTGTGAGTTCGTCTTAGTCCTTTCCGGTGTCTGGTGGGGCGATGTTCAGTTGAGAGGGATTGAGTCGGTAGAAGTGCTGTGTCGGTAGTTCACGAAGCCCCCGCGCTCGCGACTCGGGCGGCTGGCGAGACTCGTTCCACTCGTCTCGCTGCTTCCCGTTCGCAACGCTCACGGGTATCTCGCTGCGCTCCTCGGCTCGCTCACTGGGTTCGCTCGCCTGCGGTGATTACGTCGTCCCGAGAAGTGCCGTCGGCACTTCTCGTGGGCTCACGAGAGCGAAGCTCTCGTGAACGCCGGCCTTCGCCGCGAGCACGGCCCCTTCCGGAGTCCCACCCCGTATCGGAAGGCTGGCGGTCGTCGTCCCACTCCCAGCTCGGTGAGTCGCTCCCGAAACACGAGCCCCAGCGGCCGCGTCCACAGTTAAGTGTGTGGGGTGTGTTAGTGGCGGCCATGCCAGACCCCATCCGCGAGCGACTCACGGGGCTCCGTCGCGACCTCCACCGCTACCCGGAGCCGGGGTGGTGTGAGTTCTGGACCACGGCCAGGCTGGTCGAGGAGGTGGAGCGAATCGGCGTCGACGAACTCGCCGTCGGCCCCGAGGCGTACGACCCCGAGGACCGGATGGCGATTCCCCCCGAGGACCGAATCGAGGAGTGGTTCGAGCGCGCCCGCGAACGCGGCGTCGACGACGACCTACTGACGACGATGGCGGGCGGCAACACCGGTGCCGTCGCCGTCCTCGACCGGGGCGACGGTCCGGCCGTGGGCCTCCGCGTCGACATCGACGGGCTGTTCATCGAGGAGTCCGGCGAGCCGGGTCACCTCCCCGCGGACGAGGAGTTCCGCTCGGAAACCGGCGAGACGATGCACGCCTGCGGCCACGACGCCCACGTGACGTGGGGGTTGGCGACGCTCGAAGCGATAGCCGAGAGCGACTTCTCCGGACGGCTCGTCGTCTTCTTCCAGCCCGCCGAAGAGGTCTCGGGGGGCGGCCACCCGATGGCCGAGAGCCCGTACTGTGCGGACCTGGACTACCTCTTCGCGGTCCACGTCGGCTTGGACCACCCGACCGGCGAGGTGGTGGCGGGCATCCAGAAGCCCCTCGCGATGTGTCACGTCGACGTGAACATCCGGGGCACCTCGGCGCACGCCGGGAAGGCACCGGAGGAGGGGAACAACGCGATTCACGCCCTCGGAACCGCCATCGAGAGCGTGTACGGTATTCCCCGCCACTCGGAGGGGATGACGCGGGTGAACGTCGGCCGGGTCGAGGGTGGCACTGCCAGCAACGTCATCGCCGAGCACGTCGACGCCGTCGCCGAGGCTCGCGGGGAGACGACCGAGGTGATGGAGTACGCGAAGTCGGAGCTGATTCACCGCTTCGAGACGGCCGCCGAACTACACGGCTGTGAGGCCGACGCCACCGTCGAGAGCGAGAGCCCCCGCGCCGACAGCGACCCCGAACTCGCCGAGGTCGTCGCCCAAACGGCGGAGGGCGTCGACGGCGTCGACACCGTGCTCCCGGCGGCTGACTTCGGCGCCAGCGAGGACGCCACCTTCCTCATGAACCGCGTCCAGGCGGACGGGGGGCTCGCGACGTACCTCGTCGTCGGCACCGACCACCCGACCAGCCACCACACGCCGACGTTCGACGTGGACGAGCGGAGCCTCGACCACGGCGTCGACCTACTGACCGAGTCCATCCTCGCGGTCGCCGAGGACGGACCGTGAGCGGGAACTCGGAACTCGCCGCCGACGACGTGGTCACCCTCGCCGACGTGGAAGCGGCCCGGAAGCGCCTCGACGGGGTCGTCCATCGCACACCGCTCGACGGGTCGACGACGTTCGCCGAGCGGTCGGAGGCGGCGTCGGTGGGGCTCAAACTGGAGAACACGCAGCGAACGGGCTCGTTCAAGATTCGCGGCGCGTACAACGCGATGGCGCGGCTGGACGAGGACGCCCGCGGGCGCGGCGTCGTGACCGCCAGCGCCGGCAACCACGCACAGGGCGTCGCGCTCGCCGGTCGACTACTGGGTGTCGACGCGGCGGTCGTCGTCCCCGAAGTGACCCCCGCCGCGAAAATCGACGCCACGCGGGGGTACGGCGCCGAGGTCGTCGTCGAGGGTGCGGACTACGAGCGCGCCTACGAACGCGCCCGCGACCTCGCCGACGAACGCGGGGCGACGTTCGTCCACCCCTTCGACGACGCCGACGTGATCGCCGGGCAGGGGACGGTCGGACTGGAGATGCTGGCGCAGACGACGGAGCTCGACACCGTCCTCGTCTCCGTCGGCGGCGGCGGGCTCGTCTCGGGTGTCGCGACCGCACTGAAAGCCCACGACCCCGACGTACGGGTCGTCGGCGTCCAGCCCGAGGGGGCCGCCCACGCGAAGCCCTCCATCGAGGCTGACCGCATCCACCGCCTCGACGAGGTCGACACGGTCGCTGAGGGCATCGCCGACGCGCGTCTCCTCGACCTGACGTTCGCCGTGATTCGCGAGCGCGTCGACGACGTGGTCGCCGTGAGCGACCGCGAGCTCGCCGTCGCGACGACGTTGCTCGCCGAGCGCGCGAAGACGGTCGCCGAGGCGGCCGGTGCGGCCCCCGTCGCCGCGCTCCTCTCCGGAGCGGTCGACGTCGCGGACGAACACGTCGTCGCCGTCGTCTCCGGCGGGAACACGGACCTCACCGCCCACGCCGAACTGACGCGGACCGGGCTCCTGGAACTGGGTCGCTACGTCGAGGCCCGTCTCGCACTCGCCGGCTGGCCGACGCGTCTCGGCGACGTGACGGAGACGGTCGAAGCGGAAGGGGCCGAACTCGACAGCCTCGAACGCGTCCGCCGGGGCGGCGGCGACGACCCGAACCGGGTGCCGGTGACGGTCGGGCTGGCGGGGAGCGGCCCGGACCACCTCGCGGACGTCTTGGCGGCGCTCGACGACCTCGACGGGGTGGCGATTGTCCGGGACCCACCGCCCCAGCAGGGGCCAAAGTAACGCTCCGTGTCCGCGAACAGTTGTGCGGGGTAGTCGTGTGAAACGCCGGCCGTCCGAATACGCTACCGGGAGGCTTATCGACGGACGTGGAGACGCTCGGACATGGACTGGTACAACGAACCGACCTCGTGGAGCCAAGCGGACGACGAACTCGTGGTGGACGCCGACGGCGACACCGATTTCTGGCGGGTCACCGTCCACGGTTTCGTCGCGGACGACGGGCATTTTCGCTACGAGGAGGTCGAGGGGGATTTCACCGCGACGGTCGAAGTCGCCGGGGAGTACGCGACGCTGTACGACCAAGCGGGTCTGATGGTACGCGAAGACGAGGAGACGTGGCTGAAGTGCGGGATCGAGCTCGTCGACGGCGTCCAGCAGGCGAGCGCTGTCGTGACACGGGAAGTGTCCGACTGGTCGGTCGTACCACTGGAGGACGACCCCGACTCGGTGTGGTTCCGCGTCGAACGCACCGGTCCGGCTGTCGAGGTATCGTTCTCGCGTGACGGTGATTCCTACGCGATGATCAGACAGGCGTACCTGAGCGACGCCGACAGCCTCCACGTCGGCCCGATGGCGGCCGCCCCGCAGGGAGAGGGCTTCCGTAGCACCTTCGAGGGGTTCGTCGTCGAGAGCGAGTGAGCGAGTGGGTCAGGGGCCTCGTCGTCTGTCGGACCCTTCCCCGGCCTTCGTTACATCGGCGCCTTCGACGCCACGGCGTCCACCGCCTCGCAGAACAGTCCGATTCCGAGGTCTATCTCCCGCTCGGTGACGTCCAGCGGCGGGAGCAAGCGGACGGTCTTCTTCCCGCAGCCGAGGGTGAGCAGCCCCCGACGCAGCGCCTGTTCCACCGCCTCGTTCCGTCGCTCGGCCGTGTCGAACTCGACGGCGAGCATCAACCCCTTCCCGCGCACGTCCACGACGCAGTCGGGAGCGTCGTCGCGCAGGAACTCTTTGGCCTGCTCGCCGCGCTCGGTCGCGTTGTCGAGCAGGTCGTACTCCTCGATAGCGTCGAGGGTGAACGCCCCCTGCATCGACGCGAGGAGGTCGCCGCCGCCGAACGTCGAGCCGAGGCGATTCTTCTCGCTCGGGAACAGATCGGCACGGGAGACGGTCGCGCCGACGCGCAGCCCCTTCGCACTCGCGATTACGTCCGGCTCGATATCGTAGTGGTCCGAGGCCCACAGTTCGCCCGTCCGACCGACGCCGGACTGAATCTCGTCGACGACGAGCGGGATGTCGTGTCGCGCACACACGTCGCCGACCTCGGTCATGAACGCCTCGCTCGGGAAGCGGTAGCCGCCGACGCCCTGGATGGGTTCGAGCACCGCGAAGGCGACCTCCGCGGGGTCGAGGTGGCCGCCCTCGGGGGTGAGGGCGTTCCGGAACTGGGAGCCGTCGCCGGTGAAGAACCCGCAGCCGCAGTCGTCGGCCCGAGAGCCGGCACTCGACGCCGCGTCACAGCCGCGGTCGGCACAGAACGGCACGGTCTCGATGCCGGCAATCTGCGGGTAGTGGCGGGTGTACACGTCCTTGGATTTCGTGAGCGAGAGCGTCCCCAGCGTCCGGCCGTGGAAGCTCCCCGAGAACGCGACGCCGTACTTCGCGGCGGGCGCGTGGTCGTGGCAGATTTTCACCGCGTTCTCGACGGCCTCGGCGCCCGAGTTGGAGAGGAACACCGTGTCCATACCGTAGTGACTCGTCGCCTCGACGAGTCGGTGCATGAGGTGACTGGAGCCGGGGAACTCGGCGGTCTTCGGGTCGGGGCCGGCGCCGAAGTACACGTCCTGGCCGGCGATTTTCATCGGCTCGACGAGGTCGAACTCCCGGAGCTTCGAGAGCATCTTCTCGTTGTTGTACCCGAGCGGCGCGGCGCCGATGTGGCTGGTGAAGTCGAGCAGCACGTTACCGTCCACGTCGGTGACGAAGGGGCCGTCGGCCTCCGCTGTCACGTCCCAGACGAACTCGTGGGAGTACTCGCTCGGGGCGGCGTGCTCGCCGTGGAACGCTATCCACTTCCGGGCGTTCGGGCCGGGCAGCGCCTCCGCTGTCGGCTCGGCGGTGTCCCTGTCCATGCCACCAAGATACGACCGAGGTGAGTTAAAGATTACCACGACACGACCGAGCACACGACACGATTCGGCCGCCGTGACTCCGACGGGCGAGCGAGTTCGGCCGCGTCGTGACGCTCGGCTGGCCTTCACCGACGGAATCGTCGCACCACCGCGTCAGCGAGGCGGCCGCGCACGAACGCGCGCCCGTCGTTGCGCTCAGTCCCGGTGGTCGTCACACCACCACGTCGGCGAGACGAGCACGCACGAGCGCGTGCTCGTCGTGGCGCTCAGTCGTCGTCCTGTGCCACTTGGGACCTCCCCGCCGCCCCGTCACTCCGGCTCGGCTTCCCGAAGATGTTCGTGCGGTCCTGTAGGAGGACGCCGCCGGTCTCGGCCTGGAACGTCCGGATGAGCCCGAGCATCGCGACGAGACAGACCACGGCGAACGGTGCGCCGGTGATGATGGCCGCCGACTGGAGCGCGTTGACGCCGCCGACGACCATCAGGATGGACGCGACGGCACCCTGAAGCAGCGCCCAGAACACGCGGTTGATGGAAGAGGGGTGCTCCTTCCCGCCGGTCGTCATCATCGACACGGCGAGCGTCGAGGAGTCCGCCGAAGTGACGAAGAACGTCGTCACGAGCATGAGGAACCCGAACAGGAGCAGGGGGCCGACGAGCGGGAGTTGGCCGAACAGCACGTAGCCGGAGACGGCTTCGCTGTACTCGGTGACGGGGCCGAGGATGTTCGCGGTCCCCGAGTTCTGCATGATGACGCCGGTGCCGCCGACGATGGCGAACCACGGAACCGTCGCCATCGAGGTCGCGCCGATGCCGGCGAAGGCCACCTCGCGGACGCTCCGGCCGCGGGAGACGCGGGCGATGAACAGCCCGGCGAACGGCGACCACGCCAGCGGCCACAGCCAGTAGAACACCGTCCACGCGTTGACCCACTTGTCGCCGGCCTGGGTGGCGGCCTGCGTGTAGAGGCTCATCTCGAAGAACTCGCCGACGAACCCGCCGACCGCCTGGGTACCGAGTTCGAGGATGCGGATGGTCGGCCCGAAGACGAGCGTCGCGACCATCAGCAAGAGAAAGAGCACCATGTTGAAGTTCGACAGCCGCCGGATACCGCGGTCGACGCCGAGCACGAGCGAGACGGTGAAGATGACCGTCATCCCGGTGATGACGAGGATGGTGCCGATGTCGCCGAGCTGGATGCCCCACTGGAAGTCGAGACCGGTGATGAACTGGCTCCCGATGAACCCCAGCGACGTGGCGACCCCGCCGAGGGTCGCGAACACGGCGAGAATGTCGACGGCCTTCCCGAGGGGGCCGTCGACGTTGTCGGCGCCGAGAATCGGGGTCAACACCGCCGAAACGCGCAGCGGCGCGTCGTAGTTGTAGACGAAGTAGCCGATGGCGAGCCCCATCACGGTGAAGCAGGACCACTGGGTCAGACTCCAGTGGAAGATGGAGTACTGGACGGCGACGGGCATCGCCGCCGCCGACTCCGCGGGCACGTCGTACAGCGGCGGCACCGAGGAGTAGTGAAACAGCGCCTCGGCGGGCCCCCAGAAGACGATGCCCGCCGCCAGTCCGGCGGAGTACATCATCGTGAAGTACGAGAAGTAGCTGTACTCCGGGTCGTCGTCGCCGAGTCTGAGCCGGCCCCACGGCCCGAAGATGACGAAGCCCAGAAAGAGGACGAACCCGAGCATCACGAGGAGGAAGAACCAGTTGAACTGCGCGAGAATCCACACCCGTACGCCGTCGACGGCGTTGTAGGCGGCGTCCGGGCTGAGTGCGAAAGCGGCGACGAACAACAGGGTGATGAGCGCCCCGGCTCCGAAGATGACCGGTTCGACCTCCTCGAGGAACTCGGAAATCGCCCCGTCCGAGGTGCTCACCGTCGCTCACCCCCGTCGTCACGCGTGGCCGCGCCGGCCGCGACCCGGTCGCCCCCGTCGACGGCTCCCCGCCGCGTCTGCCGTCCGCCGCCCGCCGTCGGTCGACGGACGGACTGTACCCCGCTCCGGTCGTGTCGCCGGTCGTATGCTGTCGGTCGCATGGGAGTTCCCTCGGAACCGTGTGGTACGGTGCCGTTCGGCACGATAATCGGTGACGAACCGAATAAACGTTGTGGTCGCTCGAACCGGTCGAAACGGGAGCAGAGCCGCTACGGGCGCCGACCGCGGAGCCGACGCCTTCGGCCGGGGTACGCGACTGCGTCCACCTCGACAGGCACGTCGTCGGGCAGGCGCGACGCCTTGGCACAGACGCGGGCGGGTGGCTCCCCGTCAAACGCTCCGCCGTAGGCCCCGTTCACCCGGCCGTAGTCGTCGAGGTCGGTGAAAGGTGGTCGGTAGATGGGAGTCAGTGGAAGGTAGTCGCCCGTGGTCAGTCGGCGCGCTGTGTCGCAGTCGTCGCCGCCTCGATGGCGTCGACTATCACGTCGAGCGCCGTCTCGGCGAGTTCCTCGGTGAGCACGAGCGGTGGGAGCAGTCGAAGCACGTTGCCGTGGCGGCCGGCCTTCCAGACGAGCACGCCGTGTTCGAAACAGTAGTCCTGCACCGCGTCGGCGACGTCGTCGGCCGGGTTCCCCTCGGCGTCGACGAACTCACAGCCGACGAACAACCCCCGACCGCGCACGTCGGCGACGTGCGGGTTCCCCTCGCCGGCTTCCCGTAGCCGGCCGCGGATGTACTCGCCGAGGTCGCGGGCGTGGGCGAGCAGGTCGTGCTCCTGGATGTACTCGATGGTGCGGGTGCCGGCGCGCATCGCGACGACGTGACCGCGGTAGGTGCCGGCGTGGTCGCCGGCGTCCCACGTGTCGAGGTCCTCGTGGTAGATCGTCGCCGACAGGGGGAAGCCGGTGCCGCCGAGCGCCTTCGCGGAGGTCATCACGTCGGGGGTGACACCCTCCCACTCGCTGGCCCACCACTGTCCGGAGCGACCCAGCCCGCTCTGAATCTCGTCGAAGACCAACGGTACGCCGTGGTCGTCCGCCACGTCCCTCAGTCCCTGCAGGAACCCTTTCGGGGGGACGACGACGCCGCCCTCGCCCTGGATGGGTTCGACGAAGATGCCCGCCGGGTTGGCGAGCCCCCCGTAGGGGTCCTCGAAGATGGCCTGCACCTCCTCGAGCGCGTGCTCGACGGCGGCCTCGGGCGACTTCCCCATCTCGACGGGGTTCGGATACGGCGCGTGGACCACGTCGGAGAGGAGGGGTGTATAGTTGCCCTTGAACTTCTTGTTGCCCGTGATGCTCATCGCGCCGCTGGTCGCGCCGTGGTAGGCGCCGCGGAAGGCGACCAGCCCCGAACCCTCGGTGTTGTACTTCGCGAGTTTGATGGACGCCTCGATGGCGTCGCTCCCGGTCGGGCCGCCGAAGACGACCCGGTTGTTCCCGGAGAGGTCCCCAGGTGCGATTTCGTCGAGCTTCTCGATGAGTTCGATGCGTGCCTCGGTGGGGAAGTCGACGGTGTGGACGAGTTTGTCGGCCTGTTTGTGGACCGCGTCCAACACGTAGGGGTTGGCGTGGCCGACGTTCAACACGCCGATACCGGCGAACATGTCGATGTAGGTGTTGCCGTCGACGTCGCGGACGGTCGCCCCTTTGCCCTCTTCGAAGGCGACGGGGATATCCTCCGGGTAGGCGACCGCGCTGCTGTCGACCTCGCGCTGGCGCTCCAGCAGGCGCCGGGAGTTCGGTCCCGGGACCGTGTCCACGTTCGGTGCGTCGTCGTAGTGGAGCTCCTGAATCGGCGGACCTGCGCCCATGGCCGCGACAACGTGTAACAGTGCTAAATAGCTTGCCCACGTCTCCCACGGTGAGTGGACACGGTGCCCGTCGACCTGGAGTCCCCGCCCGAGTCGCCGACTTCGCTCACTCCCCCCGGTCTTCGGGGGTCCGGTACATCGCCGCGGCCTCCCGTTCGAAGCGGTCGACGGCCCGTTCGAGCAGTTCGACCTGAGCCGCCCGCGTCTCGTCGTCCACGAGGTACGCGGGGCCGCTGAGGTTCAGCGAACCGTACACCTCCCCGCGAGGCGAGCGCACGGCCTTGCCGACGGCCCAGAACCCCTCTATCGCCTCGCCGTCGTTCTCGGCGAACCCCTGCTCGCGGACCCGCTCGAGCTCCGCGAACAGCGCCTCCTCGGTCGTGATGGAGCGCTCGGTCGGGGCGGGGAGCCCCCAGCGGTCGAGTATCTTCCGCACGCGCTCTTCGTCGTAGTGAGCGAGGATGGCCTTCCCGGACGCGGTCGTGTGAACGTGAAACGGGCTGCCGTCGACGAGAAAGCGCGGGGAGTTCGCGAATTCGAGGTCGCCGTACAGCGAGATGACCCGGCCGTGCTCCTCGACGGCGAAGTCGGCGTCCATCGTCGACTCGTTGGCGAGCCACGCCACCGCCTCCTCGGCGACCCGGTGGTACTCCTTGCGCGTCCGGACGTAGTCCCCTAGGTGACAGAACTTCGCACCGAGGTGGTACCGGTTGTCCTCGTTGACGACGTACCCGTACGCGGCGAGCGTGTGGAGGTGGCTGTGGACGGTGCTCTTGGCCAACCCCGTCGCCTCGACGAGTTCGCGCAGGCTCGCGCCGCCGAGTTCGAGGATGTGCTCGACGATACGAAGCGACGCCGCGGTCGTCTGTAGCACCTGTTCCCCGTCCGGCTGTGTCATGTCCACACATCGAACGGCCGCCCCTAAATGCGTTCGTGCCTCACGGTGAGCCGGTGCCGACCGACCCGTCCTGTGCCGGGTGGCCGCGCGATAGAGAGGAACAACGTAAGGGAGCCGACTGAGCAACGTATCGACCAGTTTGTACAGTGACAACTCGTTCGTGGGAGGCGAACGTTCTTGTACTCGGTCCGACGCCTCGTCCCGGTCGGTACCGTGATTCGTCGCTCCGATTCCGTGTGACTCCGTGTCATTGTCCGTCGAGTCGTCCCTTCTGTCCTTTTCTTGTATAACTGTTCGGCTCCCAGGAACCGAGTCAGAGCTGTAGCGAGTCGAGTCGCCCAAATCAGGTGAGCGAAGACATTATGGACGGGGTATTCATCTGTCGTTCGGCAGAGCCGGACTGCCAAGTGGGGGTGTCGAGAGGCGGAGAGCGTGGCGACGAGCGTCGGCAGGGTGGACGGTCGTGACGGCTGCGCCCGGACGGGTTGACCCGACTACCGGTGTCTGACGAGACGGTCGGCGTGCGGACGGGAGAGGGTCGTTCGAGTGTGTCGTCGCCGTCCGAGTCACTCGCCGGTCGTCGCGAGTATCGGTCGCGACTCCACGGTCCAGCCGTGAGACGCAGATTCATCGTGCGTGGGCCCGTACGGTCGGCAATGACCCCGCGAGTAACGGAGGAGTGGAATCGGTGGCTGCCGACGCTCGTCGCCGCCCTCCTGCTCTTTGTCGGTACCGTCGTCCCGCTCCCCCGGCGACAGAACGCGTCATTCGGCCCCCTCGGTCCGGACAAACTCGGTCACGCCGTCGGTCACTTCGGCCTGACGGCCGTGTTCCTCCGCGCGCTCGGCGAGGGGCGCCCGGACGGTCGGTCGGCACTGGCCGCGGTCCTGCTCTCGCTGTGCTTCGGGACCTGCACCGAGCTGTTACAGGAGGCAGTCCCGGGGAGAGGGTTCGAACGTGCGGACGTTTTCGCGGGCGTCGTCGGCTCTCTCCTCGGCGTCCTCCTCGCGACCGGATGCTCGGAGTGAGTTCGGTGTCCCGGCTTCGTGCGAGAGTTCTATTCGGCCGAATCCGTCGATGACGCCGGCAGGTGGCGGCGCTCGCCCCCCACTCGTGTAGAGTGAGCACACCGCTCCCGTCGCGCCCGCATCCGTCGCGTGTCCCGGAGCGGCCAGCTCCGGCGCGTCGCCGTGGTTCTCGCGTGCTGACGTACCGTCTCGCCAGCGTGCTCGTGTGGAATCGTTCTACGACTCCCAACACGTTCGGAACGTTCTGCGGGTTCGGTGGTCCGTACAATCACGACTCGCGGGCCGAGGTCTCGACTGAGCCGGCCACGGGGTCGAACACCGGTCCGCGGGGGCCAGCCGCGACCGGGAACGAGGACCCACCGGTGAGCGACGACGGAACCGGGAGCTACTTGAGTTCGCATCCCCATCGTCGACATCATGACCGACAGCGACTCGGCGGACCCCCCGAGCCGTACCAAAGTGGGTCGGCTGATCGGAGAGTACGGCCTCGACGGCATCGGCGAGGAGTTCGAGCGCCGCTGGACGGGGCAGTCGGGCGAACGCGACAGCCTCCGGACCCTCGCGGACGCGTTCAACGAGCGCCTGCTCGAACGGGCGATGCGCGACGCCGGGATGGACCCCCTCGAGGGCGAGGTGGAGAACGTCTACCGTCTGCTCACCGACGAGGACGTGAGCCGAGGGGTCGAGACCGAGGTGACGGCCCGGCTCGAGGGGGAAGGAGTCGACGTGGAGCGTCTCATGACGGACTTCGTCACCTACCAGGCGATTCGGACCTTCCTCAAGGACGTCCGCGGCGCGGAGTACGAGGCGGACGACGGCGACAGCGTCGAACGCGCTCGGTCGAGTTTCGCCCGTCTCGTGGGGCGTACGACTGCGGTGGTCGAACAGAAACTGACGCAGCTCCGTTCGTCCGACGAACTCACGCTCGGGTCGTTCCGGGTCCGGACGGCCATCACCGTCTACTGTGAGGACTGCGAGACCCAGTACGAGGTCGATGCGCTCCTGAACGCCGGGGGCTGTGAGTGTGAGTCGGGTGACTAACGTTGTTAGTGGTGTTATTTTGACCGGCCGCTCGAACCCGAAAACCGCCCGACTGCGGCTCCGTCCCGCTGATTTGGTTCGAGCGCTCGCTGACCGACGCGCCCAGCAGTAGAATTAACTATCCCCAACCCCCAGTTGGCTATACATGAGTACGGAAGAGCTTTCGAAAGGGAGCGTGACGGTTCACGCCCGAAACGTGGGTGGTATCTCCGAGGCGGAGGTCAGCTTCGAGCCCGGCGTGACCATCCTCGCCGGGCGAAACGCGACCAACCGAACGTCGTTGCTGCAGGCGATCATGCTCGGTCTCGGGAGCGACCGGGCGTCGTTGAAGGGTGACGCGGACGAAGGGGAGGTGGAACTCGTCGTCGACGACGAGCGGTACACGCGGACGCTCAGCCGGACGGGCGGTGGCGTCGCCCTCGGCGGCGACCCCTATCTCGACGACCCCGAGGTCGCCGACCTGTTCGCGTTCCTGTTGGAGGAGAACGAGGCACGACGCGCGGTCGCCCGGGGCGAGGACCTCCGCGAAATCATCATGCGCCCCATCGACACGGACGCCATCAGGGCGGAGATCGACGAACTCGAACGCGAGCGGCGGGAGATCGACGACGACCTGGAGGAGCTCGAGGAGGTCGAACGCCGACTCCCGGAGCTCGAGTCGCAGCGGTCGAGCCTCGAATCGGAGATCGAGGAGCGGCGTGCGGAACTCGAGACCGCCGAGTCCGAACTGGAGGACCTCGACGCGACGGTCGAGGAGTCCCGCCAGGAGCGAGACGAGTTGGAGGCGAAACTCGACGAACTCCGGGAGACTCGCTCCGAACTCGACCGCATACGCCGGCGCATCGAGACGGAGGCGGGCAGTATCGAGTCGCTCACCGAGGAGCGCGAGGAAGTGGAGGCCGAACTCGACTCGATGCCGGCCGAAACCGACGTCGACGTCGACGACGTCGAGCGCGAGATCGACCGGCTCCGCGAGCGAAAGCGGACGCTCGACGGCGTCGTCACCGAACTCCAGAACGTCGTCCAGTTCAACGAGGAGATGCTCGAGGGGGACCGCACCGACGTGCGCTCGGCGCTGGACGTCGACGACGACGGCGCCGTCACCGACCAGCTCATCGAGGACCAGACGGTGTGCTGGACCTGCGGCAGCGAGGTCGAGAAGGAGCAGATCGAGCGCACCCTCGACCGGCTGAAAGGGTTCAGAAAGGAGAAGCTCGAATCCATCCGAACGACGGAGGACCGCCTCTCCGAGCTTCGCGAGGAGCTCCAGTCGGCGAACGCCGAGCGCGAGCGACGGGCCGAGCTACGCTCGAAGCTGGACCGCACCGAGAGCGAACTCGACTCCCGCCGCGAGCGCCGGGAGGAGCTCCGAGCGGAGCGCGAGGACGTGGAAGCCGAGCTCGAGCGGTTGGAGGGCGAGGTCGACCAGCTGGAGGACGACGAGTTCGGCGAGATTCTCGACAAACACAAGGAAGCAAACGAGATAGAGTTCGCGGTCGGCCGACTCCAGAGCGACCTCGACGACGTAGTCGACGAGATCGAGGAACTCGAGGGGCGCCTCGCGGACCGCGAGGCCCTCGAAGCGGAGCGCGAGGAGGTCTCGGACGCGCTGACCGACGCGCGGACCCGCATCGACCAGATCGAAGAGCAGGCCGTCGCCGAGTTCAACACCCACATCGAGACCGTCCTCGACATTCTCGAGTACGACAACCTCGACCGAGTGTGGATCGAACGCGTCGAGCGGACGGTGCGGGAGGGCCGCCGGAACGTCGAGCGCACGCAGTTCGAACTGCACATCGTTCGGACGAACGAGGCCGGGACGGCGTACGAGGACACCGTCGACCACCTCAGCGAGTCCGAGCGCGAGGTGACCGGGCTCGTGTTCGCGCTGGCCGGCTACCTCGTCCACGAGGTGTACGAGACGCTCCCGTTCATCGTCCTCGACTCCCTCGAGGCGATCGACTCCGACCGCATCGCCAAACTGGTGGACTACTTCAGCGACTACGCCGACTACTCGGTCGTCGCGCTGCTCCCCGAGGACGAGCAGGCGCTCGACGACGACTACCGGCGCGTCAGCGGCATCTGAGCGGGGGGCCGCTGAGGCCCCGTTTTCGCCCCGGACTGGCGTTTCTCGACCCGCTCTTGCCCTCTCTTGCCGACCCCGGCAGGCGGAATCGGCCCCGACGTCGGACCACCGCCACCCGGAGGCGACAGCGACGGGTGACGTCGGGGCGAGCTACCGTTCGAGTGAACCGAACGTCGTTTTGCATCGTCTCTGGCGACCGAACGACGATGCGTCTCGGCCAGGCCGTCCGGGGACGGACGGTCGGGGCCTCAAAAAGCGCGAAAAGTCGGGCCGAGCGGTCCGGTTTCCGCTCGAAGCTACGAGTACGACATGTTGAGTTCGATCACGTTGGCGGCGCTCATCACGAGTTCGGGAACTTCGGTCTCCAGCCGTTCGCCCTTCATGCGGCTCGAGGGGCCCGAGACGCTGACGGCGCCGACGGCGACGTCGTCGTCGTCGGTGACCGGGGCGGCGATACAGCGCAGTCCCGAGAGGCGCTCACCGTGGTCGATGGCGTACCCGCGCTCGCGAATCGCCGCCAGGTCCTCTTCGAGCGTGTCGCGGTCGGTGACCGTC
This sequence comes from Halobium salinum, assembly GCF_026586625.1. Taxonomy (GTDB): domain Archaea; phylum Halobacteriota; class Halobacteria; order Halobacteriales; family Haloferacaceae; genus Halobium; species Halobium salinum. The sequence goes on from NZ_JAODIW010000005.1 coordinate 60,461, forward strand.
GTCTCGGTTCGCGGTTCGAGTCCCCGCCGGTCGAGAATCTCGGAGACGCGCTCCTCCGGCATGTGTGCGAGCATCGCCTTGCCGAGGCCCGTACAGTGGAGGTGAACGCGCATCCCGGCGTAGGTGTCGACGCGCACCGCCTGGTCGCCCCGGGCACGGCAGAGGTAGACGCCGAGACCGTGCTCCTCGACGAGGAGGTTCGCCAGTTCCCCGGTCTGCTCGGCCAGCGCCTCCACCTCCGGCCGCGCGACGTCGTATATCTTCATCCGGTTGCGGGTGTGCTCGCCGAACTCCAGGAACTGCAGTCCGACGCGGTACGTCGTCCCGTGCTTGACGACGTACTCGTTCTCCCGCAGGGTGACGAGGTGGTTGTGAGCGGTGCTCTTCGGGATGTCGAGTCGCGTGGCGAGCTCGGTGACCCCCGCCCCATCGAGCTCCTTCAGCATCTCCAGGATGCGGAAGGTGGTCTCGGTCGCGTCGATGGTGACGTCGTGTTTCGTTGCCATGGTTGAAACACCCATGCACACGGAGCTACAAAACACTTGTTCCGTTCTACTGAACGTATTACGGGAAGCGCATGATTTAACACGGCCGACGCATCCCTTTCAGACGGAGCGAGTGGCACGTATCCGGCCAGTTCGGTCGCCGTCTCGGAGGCCAGCCGTTCGAGCGACGTGTTCGGTCGGTGTGAACGGGAGTTCTCGGAGCGACGACTGCTCGGCGGGGGGCGCGAGAACGTGGTCGGCCGGGAAGTCGGAGTGGGACGGCGCCGTCAGCGGGACCGGTTCCGCGCCATCCGGACGGCCACGTCGACGGCGTCGACCATGCTCGTCGGCGACGCGACGCCCTGGCCGGCGATGTCGAACGCCGTCCCGTGGTCGACGCTCGTCCGGATAATCGGGAGTCCGACGGTGACGTTGACGCCGCTGACGCCGCCGGCCTGCTCGAAGCCGAGGAGTTTGATGGGGATGTGGCCTTGGTCGTGGTACATCGACACGACACAGTCGTAGTCGCCGGCCGCGGCCGCGACGTACACCGTGTCGGGCGACTCGGGGCCGACGACGTCGACCCCGTCCGTGCGCGCCGACTCGACCGCGGGCGCGATTTCGGCGTCGTCCTCGTCGCCGAGCAGGCCCCCGTCGCTCGCGTGTGGGTTCAACCCCGCGACCGCGATTCGAGGGTCGTCGACGCCGAGGTCCCTGAGCGCCGCGTCCGTCACGTCGATAGTCGTCCGGACGCGCTCCTCGGTGACGAGGTCACAGGCCTCGCGGAGCGGGACGTGCGTGCTGACGTGCGTGACGCGGAGGTCGTCCTCGACGAGCATCATCGAGTAGTCCTCCGTGTCGGTGTAGTCGGCGAGCATCCCCGTGTGTCCGGCGTACTCGCTGCCGGCCATGCGCGTCGCCTGTTTGTTGATAGGAGCGGTGACCATGGCGTCCAGCGACCCGTCGACGCAGCCCTCGATGGCGCGCTCGACGTACTCGAGGCTCGCCCGGCCGAACGCCTCGCGGAGTTCGCCGTAGGCGTGGTCGTCGACGTTGTCGAGGTCGAGGACGGGAATCGCGTCGGCGCCGACCGCGTCGGTCCCGGCGCCGTCCACGGCGCCTCCGGACCCGCCCCGCGCCGCCCCGAAGTCGTCGACGGCACGGACCGCGAGTTCGCTCCCGCAGACGCGGACCGCGTCGCGCAGCACGTCGGCGTCGCCGACCACGACGACGTCCGCGCGGTCTCTCAGCTCCGGGTACGCCTTCACGATCACCTCGCTACCGATACCTGCCGGGTCGCCCATCGTCACGCCGACCAGCGGCCGGCGAGCGCCCGACCCGTCGGCGGCCGCGGCGTCGTCGCTGTCACGGGAGTCACGCATCGTCAGTCACCTCACCGCCGAGGTAGTTAGCGATTACGCCGTCGCCGCCGAACGCGCCCGCTTTCGTCACGAGCGGCGTCCCGTCCGCGACGCCGCCGCGGACCAGCCCGACCGGGATGCCGGCGCCGAGTTCTCGACCGACCGGGGCGACGGCCGCCGCGTCGAGCGCGTCGAGGGTCGCGCGGGCGACGGCACCGCCGGTGAGCAGCGAGTCGGTCGGCGGCGGGTCGGCGTCTCGCCACACCGCCGCGGCCGTCGCCGCCAGCGCCGTCGCCACTCGTTCCCCGACGCCGTCCGGCGGAACGCCGGCCGCCCGTCCCGCCTCGCGCGCGGCCGTCACGTCGTCCCGGTCCGTCGCGGCCGTGACGAGCGCCTGTCCGGTCGCTTCGAGCCGGTCGAGGCAGGCGACCGCCGCGTCGGTCGCCGCCGCCTCGGGTTCTCGAACCGCGGCCGCGGCGTCGAGTCGTACGACCGCGTCGTCCGGGACCCGGGCCACCTGGTCGAGCGTCGCCGCCGCCACGCTGCCGACGACCGCGAGCGCACGCCGGTCGGCCGCCGTCGCCGGGTCGAGGGTCGGAGGTCGCGACCCGTCGTCGGGGAGCGGAACGTGCCGGGCCAACCCGCCGCTCCCGGCGAACACGACCGAACCGGGGTCGGCGCCGTCGGCCAGCGCGGCGAGATGGTCGTCGTGGACGGCGTCGCAGGCGACGAGCGTGCCGGCCGCCGGCCTCGACGACCCCGACGACCTCCCGGCGTCGAGCGCCGCGAGAGCGCCGAGGCGCTCCGCGACGGCGTCCGGACCGCGGGCGACGGTGGCCGACGCGATACGGGGGACGGACGCTCGCTCCCGCCCACCCTCCGACTCCCCCAGCAGACGGGGGAGGTACGACGTCGCCGGGGCCTTCGCGTCGTCCCCGGCGGCGGTCGCCGTCACGGGCACGCCGTCGACGAGGTGATGACCCTCGGCCGTGAGCCGGCCGTTGGCGGGGAACGCCGGGGCGACGAGGGCGAGCGGGCGGTCCGCGGCCGCCCGCGCCGCCGTAACCTCGGCGGCGACGTTCCCCCGGAGCGTCGAGTCGACCTTCTTGTAGACCACCGCGTCCGGGTCGGCGGCGACGGTTTCGCGCACGACGGTAGCCACCGACTCCCGCGCCGCGTCGGCGTCGGCGTACCGGGAGTCGGTGTCGACCACCGTCACCGAGGCATCGTCGTCCGACTGGTCGGCCGAGGCCTCCGCCGGGCCGTCCCCATCGTCACCACCCACCTGGACCGTCGTCCGACAGCCACGGGCGGCGAACTCGTGGCCAGTGTCCATCGCCCCCGTCAGGTCGTCCGCGACGACCAACACCCGTCGAGTCATGGCAGCGAGTTCGGGGTGAGGGGCGAAAAACGCTCGGATGAGTGGGACTGCGGGGCGCGCGGACGGCGGTGTTCAGTTTCGCGCCTTCCGGACGGGGAAGGGACGGTGACCGCCCAACAGCCGTGGTGGGGTGGACCTCGGCAGGGAGACGCTCGTCGCGACGGTCTGAGCCGGTCAGAGACGCGACGGGGGATAGCCCCGACGCGACCAGGGATGGCTCCGAACGGACGTAGCTGCCCGGTCACTCATCGAGGCGTACACGGAGGACCCCGGCCAGCGATACCGACCATTTATGCTGTGGTATTCGAAAGAGTACGTGATGCGAAGTTTGACAGCGGAGCAACGCGACTACGCCGAGCGTGCGGAGTCGGTCGCAGCGGAGTTCGAGGAGAAGGCCTACACATGGGGCGGCGACGTCCCGTGGGAGAACCTCCATCGACTCGCGGAAGCGGACCTGTACTGCCCCTCTATCTCCGAGAAGTACGGTGGGCAGGGGTTGTCCGACGTGACGGCCATGCTCCTGACCGAGGCGGTCGGTCGGGTGTGTCCCGACACCGGCTGGTTCACCTACATGCAGAGCTCCGTCGCGCCGCGGGCTATCGACCTCTTCGGGTCCGAGGCGGTCAAAGACGAGTTCCTCCCCGCCGTGACCGCCGGGGAGAGCTTCGTCTCGATCGCCATCTCCGAGCCCGAGGCCGGTTCGGACGTCGGGTCGATGACGACGGAAGTGACCGAGGAGGACGGTCAGTTAGTCTGTAACGGCGAGAAGACGTGGGTCGGCGGGGTCCCGTTCGGCGACGCCGCGGTGACGTGGGTCCGGTTTCCGGAAGGGCTGGGGTCGGTCGTCGTCCCCTTCGACGACCCCGGCGTCGAAATCGAGGAGGTGTACACGAACATGGCCGGCTACGCACAGACACACTTCACCATCGACGACGTCGTGATTCCGGAGACGCACGTCCTCACCCGCGGGGAGGGGGCCTTCAAAGAGCAGTTGGTGTCGCTCAACTGGGAACGCCTCGGCAGTTCGATTCTCACCGTCGCGTGGGCCGAGGCGGCGCTGGAGCAGGCCTTAGCGTACGCCGGCGAGCGCGAGCAGTTCGGCCAGCGCCTGGACGGGTTCCAGGGTATCGAGTGGAAACTCGCCGAGATGTACCGACAGGTCGAGACGGCCGCCTCGTTGGTGTACATGTCCGCCGCGGGCGCGCAGGGACACGAACGGGCCCCGCCGCGGCTACAGACCTCGACGGCGAAGCTCCACTGCTCGCAAGTCGCCGAGGACGTCGTCAGCGAGGCCGTCCAGATCGTCGGCGCTCGAGCCTACCAGCAGGGCCACCCGCTCGAGCACCTCTATCGCTTCGCGCGGAGCAGGCGCATCGCCGCGGGCACCGACGAGATGCAACTGAACACCATCGCCGGCGCGTTGAAAGACGACGGGCTCCCGGTCGTCTCCGAACGGTAGCCGACCCGCTCTTTCTCTCGTCCCCTCCGGTCTCAGTCGTCGTACGACCGGTCGAACGCCGGCTCGCGGCCCTCGTTGAACGCCGCGACCGCCTCCTTGTGCTCGTCGTCGACGACGCAGTCCCACTGGTACTCGGCAGCTTTCCGGCAGTACTCGTCGAAGCTCTGCTGGGGGTCGACCAGCCGGTTCGTGTGCTGGACGGCCGTCGCGGGCTTGTCCCTGATCTCCGCCGCGAGGTCGCCGGCCGCGGAGAGCGCGTCGTCGGCGCGCTCGACGGCGAGACCGATGTCGACGGCGTCCTCGGGGGTGATGTCCCGCCCGGTGAGCAGGTACTCGCGGGCCTTCGACTCGCCGACGAGGCGGGGCAGGAGCCACGCGCCGCCGTCACCGGGGACCAGTCCGACGTTGACGAACCCCTCGCGCATCACGCCCTCGTCGCCGACGACGCGCAGGTCACAGGCCAGTGCGAAGTCACAGCCGGCGCCGATAGCCGGGCCGTTGACGGCGGCGATGGAGGGCGTCGCCATCGTCCGGAGGTTCCAGACGAACTGCTGGATGAGCCAGAGGAACGCGCCGTACTCCTCGGGCGATTGGGCGTCCCAGTCGGGCATCTCCGTCGTGTCCGCGCCCGAGCAGAATCCCTTCCCGGCCCCGGTCAGCACGACCGCGTAGACGTCCTCGTCGTCCTCTGCGGTCCGCGCCGCGTCGTTGAGTTCGAGCACCGTGTTCCGCGTGAACGCGTTGTAGACGTCCGGGCGTTCGATAGTGATGGTCGCGATCCCGTCGGTGACGCCGTAGCTGATATCCTCGTAGGTCTCCACGTTCCCGTCGTCGGTCCGTTCCCACATATAGATAGTCGTCGGGTCGCGGGTCGTTCGCTCGGCGGTACGTACCCGACGATTTATTATCTCAGATGCAGTCGTTCGAGTAGCGACTACCTATCGGCGGTCAGTCCGAGCGACAGCGGGCGCTACGGCGCGCGTCGCCGGCCGCTGCGCCGTCAACTACCCACAACAATGTCTACCCTCACGGACGGTGGCGGCAGGACCGCCACCAGCGACAGTCGTATCGTTCGCACGGCCGACTCGCCTCGACGGTCTCTCGGAGGGACGCACTCGTGACTCGCGCGCCGCCGGAGGGCGGGCCGGTCGAACGCCGGCTGTACGGTGACCTCCCGCTCGTCGACGCGGCCGACGCCGCGGCGGGCATCGCGGCCGACGCGACGGTGCTCACCAGCGGGTTCGGGAGCGTCGGCTACCCGAAAGCGGTCCCGCTCGCACTCGCCGAGGACGACCGCGACCTCGAACTCACCGTCGTCCACAGCGGCAACGTGGGCGAGGAAATCGACGTCGACCTCGTCGAGTCGGGCGCCATCGCACGACGCTTCAGCTATCAGTTCTCCAGTAGCGCCAGAGCGGCGAGCAACCGACGCGAAATCGCGTTCAGCGACCGCGACGCCTCCTCCCTCGGCGACGAGGTGCAGTACGGTGGCCTGGTCGACCCCGACGTCGCGGTGGTCGAGGCCGTCGCCGTCGGCGAGGGCTGGTTCGTCCCGTCGACCTCCCTCGGACAGGTGCCGGCGTTCGTCGACGCGGCCGACGAACTCGTCGTCGAACTGAACCGCACGCAGCCGCTCGAACTGCAGGCGCTCCACGACGTCTACCGGCCCGGGAAGCCGCCAGACCGGGAGCCGATACCGCTCACCGACCCGGGAGAGCGCATCGGGACGAACCACGTCAGTTTCGACCCCGGGAAACTGGTCGGCGTCGTCGAGACCGACATCGCCGACTCGACGTACACGTTTCGGGACCCGACCGACGACGACCTCGCCATCGCGACCAACCTCGGGTCGTTCCTCGCGGCGGAGATGGAGCGGTCGCCGGTGTTCGACGACGCGATCCACCTCCAGTTCGGCGTCGGGTCGCTCGGGAACGCGCTGATGGGCGAACTGAAGGAACTCGACTTCGGCGGCCGCGACGTCGTGTACTTCGGCGAACTCATCCAGGACGGCCTACTCGACATGCTCGACGCCGGTCGGCTCGAGTGTGCCAGCGCGACGTCCATGGCGCTCACCGAGGCGGGACAGGAGCGTCTCTTCGCCGACGTCGAACGCTACGCCGAGGAAGTCGTCCTCCGACCGGCCGACGTGGCGAACCACCCGGGGCTCATCGACCAGTTCGGGGTCGTCGGCGTCAATAGCGCCATCGAGTTCGACATCTACGGCAACGTCAACTCCACGCACGTCGGCGGAACGCGGATGATAAACGGCGTCGGCGGGTCGGCGGACTTCAACCGCAACTCGCTGGTCACCGTCTGCGCGCTCCCGTCGAGCCTGAAGGGCGGCGACGTCTCCCGGGTCGTGCCGATGACGTTCCACGTCGACCACACCGAACACGACGTCGACGTCTTCGTCACGGAGCAGGGCGTGGCCGACGTTCGCGGCCTCTCGCCGGTCGAGCGAGCGGAGCTGATAATCGAGAACTGCGCCCACCCGTCGTTCGCCGACGACCTGTGGGCGTACTTAGACGACGTGCGAGAACAGGACAGTCACGTCCCACACGACGTCGAACGCGCGGCGGCGTGGCAGTAGGCGGGTCCCCCTATTTTCGGAGAAATGGCGGTGAGAGCGGCGAGCGCAGTCAGAGCGGCGCGCCCGAGCCGCCGAGTAGGTAGAGGTACACCCACCAGATGTAGCCGCCGGTGAGCACGACGGCGGTCAGGACTTCGAGGACGGTGACGTACGTCTCGCCGTGGCGCTCGCGGAACGACTGGACGCGCTCGAACTGCCGCCACGCCGGCATGAGCGGTTCGGGGACGATCTCTCCGAGCCCGCCCGCGTTCTCCATCGATTCCTCTGCCATCGCTTCCGGGGATTCCTCGTTCGAACTCATGGGCTTGCACCTCTGTTGAACGGCAGTTCAAGGCCGTAGTTCATCACCTTCTCACCGACGAAGATGCCGGCGAACACCAGGATGCCGACGATCTTCACGAGCCTGCCCGGATACGCCATGATGAGGACGCCGAGCATGGCCAGCCCGGCCCGAAGAAGGGTGCGCTTGCCGAGGCTCATCTGGAACGGGTAGTTCAGCCCGTAGATGATGGTGATCGCACCCAACATCACGAGCGTCCCGACGATGAGGGTGGTGAGACCGACGTCCATGGCGACGAGTCCGGGGTTGTAGACGAACGCGACCGGGAGGACGAACAGCGGCGCGGCGATTTTGATGGCCGCCCCGCAGGTCTTCCAGAAGTTCGCCTCGGCGATGCCGGCCGCGACCACCGCCGCCGTGGCCACCGGCGGCGTAATGCCTGCCAAGATGGCCGCGTAGAAGACGGTGTAGTGGGCCGTGATCTCGGCGACGCCGAAGTCGGAGACGAACGTCGGCACGATGAGGATGGCGACGATGACGTAGGCTGCCACAGTCGGCATCCCGACGCCCATCAGGATGGCGACGCCCATCCCCAGCAGGACGGCGAACAGCAGGACGCCGCCCGAGATGTTGATCATCAGGAGCGCGATCTTCGCCGGGACGCCGGTCGTCCCGAAGATGTTGACGACGCCGCTGATGACCACGAGGATGATGGCGATGGGCGCGAGGATGATGGCCCCGCGGCGGAAGCCGAAGACGGTCTTGCGCACCTGCGAGACGAGCGTGCTGCCGGGACCCTCGTCGGAACCGGTCGCGAAGCTCTGGAGCACGGGTATCGTGATACCGGTAATCACCATGGCGATGACCGTGTACAGCGCGGAGGTCATCACGGTGTACTGCGCGAACCCGAGCAGGTAGATGAGCAGGCCGAACGGAATCCCGAACCGGACCGCCTCGAACAGTTTCTCCTGGTTCGACAGCGGGTCGGCGAAGAACTCCGAGAACTCCATCTCCTGGCTACTGGAGTCGCTGATCGCGGTGTAGTGGACCGCGATTCCGATGGAGGCCACCAGAATCGCCGCCGGCATGAGTCCCGCGACGACGATGTTGAGGTACGGAACGCCGAGGTACGACGCCATCACGAACGCCGAGGCCCCCATGACCGGCGGGAGCACCTGCCCGGAAGTCGAGGCGACGGCCTCGATGCCGGCCGCGCGGTGGCCGGCCATCCCGCTCTCCTTCATCGTCGGGATGGTGAACGACCCCGTCATCGCGGCGTTAGCGGTGTAGGAACCGTTGATAGAGCCGATGACGGCCGAGGACAGTACGGCGGTCTGTGCGACGCCCGATTTGACGTACCGCGCCGCCACGATGGCGATGCGCAGAATGAGATCGAACGCGCCGTAGGCGAACAGGAGACCCGCGTACAGCAGGAACGGTGCGATCCACGACGCCGTCAGCTGCGTGAGCGAGCCGTAGAACCCGTACAGGTCGGTCACCGTCGCCTGCAGCAGGGTCAGCTCGGTCATCCCCGCGTGCCCGAGGACGCCCGGGACGGCGTCCCCGAAGAGGGCGTATATCATCACCGCGATGACCAGCCCGAGGAACAGGTTCCCGAACTCCCGCCAGGTCAGATACAGCAGGGAGATGATGATGAGCCGCGCCAGCATGTACTCGTGTTCGAGCGCGAACCCCTGTCGGAGGAGGTACACCTGCTCGAAGTTCACCGCGAAGTACGCCGACGCGGAGATGAGGACGATGGACGCCGGCAACAGTACCGCGCCGTCTATCCAGTCCCCGTCTACCAGCGCCTCGCGGGTCTCGTTGAGGGCGTACACCGTCATGATACCGCCGACGAACACCGTCGCGTATCGCACCGTCGACCACGTCTGAGTCGTGGACCACCAGATGACGATGGCCCAGAAGAGAAGTGCGGCCGCCGTCACCGAGACCTCCAGCCCCTGGAGGAGCCCCGAGGAGTGATCAGTGTGTTCAGTTTGTGTGCTCATTATTGATTGGACCTATGTGTTGGTCGGCGTCCGTCACCGAGGGACGCCGCGCTCTGCATCGCTCACTCACCGACAGTGAGGCTGTCGTCCCACGCGTCGTTGTCCTTGTAGTACTGGGCCGCACCGGGGTGGACCGGGATGCTCTCGCGGGCCGAGCCGTACATCTCCTCGACGTTGGCGAAGTCGTTGAACTGGGCCTCGCCCTCGTTGACCACGTCGTTGTTCTCGTAGACGACGCGGCAGAGCTCGTAGACGGCGTCGTTGTTTGCCGCGGGGTTGAACGTGTAGTTGACTTCGAGGTCCCAGTGGAACAGCTCGTCCGTGTCGAACTCCAGGTTGCCGAGCTGCCAGTCGCTGTACGGCGTCGTGCTGGCACCGGCCCCGCCGTAGGACTCGGCGGACTCACGGAGCGCGTCGGTCGGTTCGACGTAGTGGACGTCGAGCCGCGACGCGATTTCGGTCACCCAGCCGGTGTACCGGACGCCGGGGGTCCCATAGGCGATACAGGCGTCGATGTTGCCCTCCTCCATCGCGCCGGGCGCGGAGTCGACGCCCATGTTCTGGATTTCCATCTGGTCGTAGACGTCGGCCGTCGGGTCTTGTGACCAGACGTCGAGCGTCGTCGCCCGCGTCGAGTAGCCCGGTTCGGCCGGGTAGACGTTCGCGCCCGCGAGGTCGTCGAACGTCTCGATGCCCGTGCCGTCCCGAGCGATGACGTAGATGCTGTAGGGGAACGCGTAGAACCCGTAATGCGGGATGCGCTCGACGCCTTGCTCGGAGAACTGACCCCGGCCCTCCTGTGCCTTGAGCAGGGAGTTGTTGTCGGTGATACCCGCGTTGAACTGACCCTGAGCCATCCGGTAGATGGTCCCGATGTATCCGGGGCTCTCGATGGTGGAGTAATCGAGCGAGTCGCTGGACTGGCTGACGGCGCGTTCGACGGCCAGTCCCACGTCGCGGGTCCCGCCGGCGGAGGTCCCGACGCGCAGCGAGAGGTCGCCCGAGCCGCCACCACCGCCGCCGCCGGACCCGCCGTCGCCGCCGCTGCTATCGTTGCCCGAGCCGTTGTCGCCGCCGGACTCACCGTCGCCGCCACTGCTATCGTTGCCCGAGCCGCCACCGCCGGTACAGCCGGCCAGGCCGATGACGCCAGTAGCTGCCGCACCGTACAGGAACTTGCGCCGCTGCATGCTTTCGTCAGACATCGTCATTGATGGACAATACCGGCGTGCTTAACAATCTATTCATTTTTTTCGCACACGTTTGTTGGCGACGCTCGTTCACTTCTCGAGCGATATCGCCGCTGGAATTGGAGAAGCTACGTGAAAGCGGTGAAGACCCGCTCTGCAGTGGCCAACGTGCTAGCTCGCCGTTCGGTTGCGCCGGCGCGGCGGTGTGGCCCGCGTCACGGGCGCGTCGACAGAATTAATCGACTTCGACGGTCACGCGCACGTCGCCGCCGGATTCGGTCGGGGCTGCACGAGGGTCCCGTACTGAACAGGTCGCCGGATTCTCGACGAAGGCCGGCGTTCACGGGAGCGCTGCTCTCGTGCAGTGTGGAAGACGCGCCGCGTTGTCCGTGCACACCGGAACGGCTCCGTCGCTCCGGATACTGCCCACGAGAAGTGCCATCGGCACTCCTCGGGACGACGCAAGCACCGCAGGAGAGCGAACGCAGTGAACGACCCGAGGGGCATGATTCGAGAGAGCAAAGCCCTCCCGTCGTTGTCGGACTGCGTCCGGCGAGCGGTCAGAGCCCTTCGAGTTCTGACGACATCACCGGAACGCGAAGCGTTCCGGTTTGCAACTGGAGCCGACGGCTCCGGCGACGTCACGATAGGCCGGCGGTGCCGGCCTTTCGAACGACCGCGAGCCGTCCGAGTCGAGGACTCGGGGCCTTCCGTAACTTGCTCACACGTTCCCCCTGCTGCCGGTCTCTCTCCCGACTAAATACCGCCGTGCGAGCAAGGGAAAGGCTAAACAGGAATGAACGTGACCATCAACCATGGTAGATACGTTCACGGGGTACCGGCGAGCCGACGGCCGCGTCGGCGTCCGCAACCACGTCGCGGTCCTCCCGACGTCGGTGGCGGCGTCGGCCGTGGCGGCCCGCGCCGCCGAGGAGGCGGGCGACTGGGCGCGGGCGACCCCACACCAGATGGGCACCTCACAGCCGGACCCGGCACGGGAACAGACCGAGCGCGTCCTCGCGGGCGTCGGGCGCAACCCGAACGTGGGCGCCGCGCTGTTGCTCGAACTCGGCACCGAGGACGTCGACGCCGACCGTATCGCGGACCGAATCGTCGAGACGGGGACGCCGGTCGAGACGCTCTCGATTCGGGAGGTCGGGGGTACCCGCGCCGCGGTCGAGCGGGCGGGGGAACTGCTCGCCGACCTGAACGCCGTCGCGGCGGACACCCGCCGCGAGGAGGCCGACGCGAGCGAACTCGTCTTCGGCGTCGAGTGCGGCGGGAGCGACGCCACCAGCGGCATCGCGGCGAACCCCGCCGTCGGCAACGCCTGCGACCGACTCGTCGAGGCCGGCGGCACCGCCAGCTTCAGCGAGACGCCGGAGTTCATCGGCGCGGAGCACGTCCTCGCCGAGCGCTGTGTCGACGACGAGACCAGGGAGCGACTCCTCGACCGCGTCGAGTCACGCGAAGCCGCCGCAGACCTGATGGGGGTCGACCTCCGGGGTGCACAGCCCTCCCCCGGCAACAAGGAGGGCGGGCTGACGACCATCGAGGAGAAGAGCCTCGGCGCGATCTCGAAGGGCGGGACGACGGCCGTCCGAGGAATCGTCGACTACGCCGAGCAGTTCCCCGTCGGCGGCGGGCTCGTCCTCATGGACACGCCCGGCTACGACGTGGAGAGCGTCGTCGGCAAGGTCGCCGGCGGCGCCCAAGTAGTCGCGTTCACGACGGGCCGGGGGAGCACCACCGGAAACCCCATCGCGCCCGTCATCAAGGTGACGGGCAACCCGAAGACCTGGGACCGGATGGCCAACAACATGGACGTGAACGCGAGCACCGTCATCGGCGGGGAGTCCCTCGAATCCGTGGGGGGGCGCGTGTACGACACCCTGCTCGACGTCGCGGGCGGCAGGCGCACGGAGGCCGAGCGCCGCCGACTGGAGGAGTTCGCCGTGAACGAACTCCAGCCGAACGAACTCGCGGCCGGGAGGGCCGAGCCATGAAGGGTGACGTGTTCGGCGACGTCGCGCTGCGGATGGCCCGCTCGGACAACGTGGCCACCGCCATCGCCGACCTCGACGCCGGCGTCGAGGTGGAGACCGACGCCGACCCGGTGGCGCTGGTCGACGACGTCGAGTTCGGCCACAAGTTCGCCCTCGCCCCCATCACGGCCGGCGAGGAGGTGCGCAAGTACGGGGAGGTGATCGGCCGCGCGACCGCCGACGTCGCCCCCGGCGAACACGTCCACGTTCACAACTGCGAGAGCATGCGCGGACGGGGCGACCTCGCCGCCGAGGCCTCGGAGGCGAAGGACGCCGCCGCCTCGGACAGCGGGGGTGAGAACGCGTGAGCGACGACCGGTACCGGCGGACGGCTCGACGGACGGGGGGTGACCACCGTGTACGGACGGACGGCGCCGGTACGTCCGACGCGTCGGACGGGGTCGACGGCCCGACAGGGTACCGCCGGGGCGACGGCTCCATCGGCGTGCGCGACCGGGTACTCGTCCTCCCGTCGGTCATCTGCTCGCACGTCGTCGCCGACCGCATCGCGGAGCGGGTCGACGGCGCCGTGAGCACGCCCCACGACCACGGCTGCGCCCAACTCGGCGCCGACGCCGACCAGACCGAGCGCACCCTGGTGAACGTCGCCCGCAACCCGAACGTCTCCGGCGCGGTCGTCGTCGGCCTCGGCTGCGAGGAAGTTCAGAGCGGGGACGTCGCCGCCGCGCTCGAGGAGTTCGGCGTCCCGGTGCGCGAAGTGTCCATCCAGGACGCCGGCGGGACCGACGAGTGTCTCGAGCAGGGGGTCGACGCCGCCGAGTCGCTGCTCGCGGGCGAGAGGTCCGGAGGGACCGCCGGCGCCGACGGCGCCCACAGCCCCGCCAGCGCCGACCCGACGCGCGTCCCCATCGACCTCGGCGACCTCACGCTGGGCGTCGTCTCCGGCGACCTCGCCGACTCGACCGTCGAAACGGCGGACCCCCTCGTCGGCGAACTCGCCCGCGAGGTGGTCGCGGCGGGCGGGCGCGTCGTCGCCGCCGGCGTCGAGCGCCCGGTCGCACACCCCGAGGAGGCCCGGGCGGCCGCGACCGACGGGGCACGCCCCGCCGTCGACGCGCTTCTCGACCGGCACGCGGACCGGCCGGCGAAGGTGACCCGCGTCCGTCGCGAGGCCGCCGACCGGTCGTACGCGGAGACGACGCGCGCCTGGGGGGAGCTTCCGGTCGCCGACGTGCTGTCGTACGGCGAGCGGGCCACGCACGACTCGGGGTTGGCGCTCGTCGACTCGCCCTCGGAGTTCGCGACCGCCGCGACGGGCCTCGCCGCCGCCGGCGCGCACCTCGTCGTCCACGTGACCGCCGACGGCGTGCCGGCCGGCCACCCGGTCGTGCCCGTCCTGAAGGTGACCGGCGACCCCACCACGGCGGGGGCGCTCCCGGACGACGTCGACGTCGACGCCAGCCGCGTCGACGCCGCCGGCCTGCGTCGAGCGGTCAAGCGCGTCATCGCCGGCGACTTCTGCTGTGCCGAGCGCCACGGGTTGACGCAGTTCGCCATCGACAGGGTGGGCCCCTCGGTGTAGAGGAGGTAGATGGCGGCGCCCGCCGACGCCGTCACTCCCGCACGTCCCCGTTCACGAGGTTCCGCGGCGCGTCCCCGTCGAGCGTCCGGAGGACGTCCTCGGTCACCGTCCGCCGGAGCTCCTCGAACGACTCCTCGGAGTACCAGGCGACGTGGGGCGTGAGCACGACGTCGTCGCGTCCGACGAGGGGCGACCCCTCGGGTGGCTCCGACGGGAGGACGTCGAGACCGGCGCCGGCGAGTTCTCCCGCGTCGAGCGCGTCGGCGAGGGCGTCCTCGTCGACGACCCCACCGCGAGCGGTGTTGACAAGCACCGCGGTCTCCTTCATCGAACCGAACGCGTCGCGGTCGAACAGCCCCCGCGTCTCGTCGGTCAGCGGCGTGTGGACCGACACCGCGTCGGCGCGCCCGAGCAGTTCGTCGAACTCGACCTTCTCGACGCCGTGTTCGGCGAGTACGTCCGCCGAGACGTACGGGTCGTAGGCGACGACGTCGAGGTCGAACGCGGCCGCCTTCTCGACGAGTCGCTGGGGGATGCGCCCGAATCCGACGAGCCCGAGGGTCGCGCCGGCGAGGCGGTGTATCGGCCGCTCGGCCGTCCAGTCCCACGTCCCGTCGGCGATGGCCGAGTCGTACGCAGAGGTACGCCGGACGCAGGCGAGCAGCAGCGCGAACGCGTGCGTCGACACCTCGTCGAGGCAGTAGTCCGGCACGTTGAGCACCCGCACCCCGTTCGCGCTCGCGGCGTCGAGGTCGACGCTGTCGACCCCGATTCCGTAGCGTCCGACCACCGCGAGGTCGTCGAGGGCGTCGAAGACGTCGGCACCGACCGGCGCGTACTGGACGAGCAGGGCGTCGGCCCCCGCGGCCGCGTCGACCACCTCCGCGGGGGTCTCGGCCTGTGCGGTCACGAGGCGGCCGCCGCGCTCCTCGACGAGTTCGCGCTCCAACTCCACGTCCGGGTAGTCGTAGTCGGTGACGACGACGGTGAACGTCATTCGTCCGACGAAGTCGGGTCGGACGCGAAAAAGCGCTTCGCCCCGGGTCGAGTCGACTCTCCTCTCCGTTACTCCCCGAACCGGAACGTCGGCTTGCACACCGCGCCGTCGAGGAAGTCCTCGAACGCCGTCACCGGGTCATCCGGGTCGTACGGCTCCGTGATGGCCGTCGGGTCGACGGAGCCGTTCTCCATCAGCCGGAGCGCCTGCTCGAAGTTGCGCCAGACGGAGCCGTAGGAGGCGTCGAGCGACACCTCTCCACGGACGAGCGGCGTGAGAAACAGTTCGCTCTCGCTACCGGGGAGGCCGACGACGACGATCTGACCGCCCTTCCGGACGTGCTCGGCCGCGACCTCGACGCCGGAGTGATGGCCGGTCGTGTCGAACACCACGTCGAACCCGCCGCCGGCCGTCTCGCGCTCGGCGACGTCGCCGAGGTCCGCCTCCTCGACGTTGATGGCCGTCAGGCCCTGCTCCTCGACGAGCGGGAGGCGGTACTCGGCGTCCTGTCCGAGCCCCGAGACGGTGACGTTGGCGCCGACGGAGTCGGCGACGAGGGCGGTGAGCACGCCGATGGGTCCCGGCCCCTCGACGAGCACGTCGTCGCCGGGGGTCATGACCGACCGTTCGAGCACCGCCCGCGTGGCGATGCTCGTCGGCTCCGTCAGCGCCGCCTCCTCCAGTGGGACGTCGTCGGGAATCTCGTGGAGGTGGTGGGCATCGACGGTGTGATACTCCCGCCACGCACCGTCGCGATGGAACCCCGTAATCTCGAAGTTCTGACAGACGTTCGACTGGTCGTTCTTACACTGGAAACACTCCCCGCAGTCGTGGATCGGCTCCTCGACCACCTTCGTGCCCGGCGAGAGCGTCGTCACGTCCGACCCCACCTCGACGACCTCGCCGGCGTACTCGTGGCCCATGACGCGCGGGACGTCGACGAACTCGTAGCCGGGGACGTACTTGTACGCGTGGGCGTCGCTTCCGCAGAGTCCCGCCGTGTGTACGCGGACGAGCGCCTCGTCCGGTCCCGGTTCCGGTCGCTCCCGTTCGCCGACCTCTACGCCGCCGCGTTCGCGTTCAGTCTGAATGATAGCCTTCATGCTCGCTCAACCGTGTGTCGTGTGCACGCACCACCCGCCGGTACCTAAAGGTTGGCTCCCTGGGGTGACGGCGGAGAGCCGTTTCCACGGTCAGGTCTCGTACCCGTACTCCGCGCGGGCGTCGTCCGAGACGGCGTAGCCGTGTCCCGGCGCCTCGGACAGGTGGACCCGACCGTCCTCGATTCGGGGCGCGTTCTCCAGCACGTCGCCCGCGTCGTACTCGGGAATGTACTCCACGAGCCACCCGCTCGGCGCGGCGCTGACGAGGTGTGCGGCGACCGGGTAGTAGACGTGCGGCGCGAGGCGGGCGCCGTGACTCTCGGCGAGACGCGCGACGTCGAGCAGCCCGGAGACACCGCCGCAGCGGGCGAGGTCGGGTTGGGCGACGCCGAGGCGCCCCCGCGTCAGGAGGTCGGCGAAGCGCTCGGGGCGGTACAGCATCTCGCCGCCGGCGACCGCAGGGCGCACCCGGTCGGCGAGGCGACAGTACCCCTCGATGTCGTACGCCGGGACCGGCTCCTCGACCCACGTTACGTCGTGCGGTTCGAGGCGGTCCAGGGTCCGGACCGTCTCGTCGACCGTCCAGGAGCCGTTCGCGTCGACCAGGACGTCGGCGTCGGGGCCGACCGCCTCGCGGACCGTCTCCACGCGAGCGGCCTCCGCCGACGGCGACCGGCCGCCGAGTTTGGTCTTGAACGCGGTGAACCCCGCGTCGGCGTAGTCGCCGTGGAGGGTCGCGAGGTCGGCCTCGTCCCGACGGGCGTCGAGCCGCGAGACGTAGGCTCGTGCCGACGGCTCGTCGCCGCCGAGAAACCGGTACAGGGGTTGGTCGGCGGCCTTCGCCTTGAGGTCCCAGAGCGCGACGTCGATGGCGCCGCGGGGCGGCGCGGAGAACCCCACTTCTCCCGGGTAGTACTGCGTTTTCTCGCGGGTCGCCGCTCGAATCGCGCCCGTCTCGAACGGGTCGCGGTCGACGACGACCTCGGCGAGCGTCCCGTCGACGAACTCGCGGTACAGGTCGGGCACGCGCCACGTCCCGAACCAGCCGGTCCCCCGCAGGCCGACGTCCGTGTCGAGTTCGACGACGACCCAGAAGCGCTCGCTCACGGTCGCCCGCGCGTCGCCGAACGCGTCGCCGGTCGGGATTCGCAAAACGGACGTCTCCACGTCAGTGATTCGCATGGGGAGACGTGTCTTTCGGAGGGGATAACTGCTCGGACGGGGACTGGTCGGCCGGTGACCCCACCCTCCTCACGGGGGGGCGAGACCGCACGGCGCGGCGCGGTGGAGCGTGCTTCTGCTCGCCGGAGTCGGTTGTCACCACCGGAACGGTTTTCACCGCCTCCGAACACATCGGACGTATGCAGCACGTCCGATTCCGAGACCCGGCGGGAGCCGTACGCACCGGCGAGTGGACCGACGAGGGCCCGGCGTTCGCCGGCCACACATACGACGTGGACGACGTCGACGTCCTCCCACCGACGACCCCCTCGAAGGTGGTCTGTGTCGGTCTCAACTACGCCGACCACGCCGAGGAGTCGGGAATGGAGGTTCCTGACCGGCCGCTTCTGTTCCTGAAGCCGCCGAACGCGCTGGCCGGCCACGGCGACAGCGTCCGGCTCCCGGCCGGAAAGGAGCGGGTCGACTGGGAGGCGGAACTCGGCGTCGTCATCGGCGAACAGTGTCGGCACGTCGACGAGGCGGACGCGATGGACGTCGTCCGCGGCTACACCTGCGTGAACGACATCTCCAACCGCGACGACCAGGAGGTCGAGCAGAACTGGGTGCGCGGAAAGGCGTTCGACGGCGCCGCCCCGATGGGGCCGACCGTCGCCACGCCCGACGAAGTGCCCGACGACGCCGGCATCAGCCTTCGCGTGAACGGCGAGACGAAGCAGGAGTCCTCGCGCTCCGAGTTCATCTTCTCGGTGCCGGAGCTGGTCGCGGAGATCACGACGTACATGACGCTCGAACCGGGTGACGTCATCTCGACCGGGACCCCGGCCGGCGTCGGCGCGCTGTCGCCAGGCGACCGCGTGGAAGTCGACGTCGAGGGGATTCCGACGCTCGAACACACCGTCGCGGAGTAACGGAGGCCTGCCACCCCGGCGGGGGTCGACGCCCCGCCGGTTACTCACCTCACCAGGAGGTTATCTCGACGTCCCTGAGCGGCCGCTCCAGCGGCACTTCGACGTGGCCGCCGGTGTACTCCGAGAGGTAGAAGCCGACGATTATCTCGAGCGAGCGGGTCGCCTCCTCGCCGGTCGAGGGGTTGTCGGCGTCGTCGTCGAGCATCGACTCGATGTGGCGGGCAGCGTTCGGGAACGCCCGTCGGTAGTCCTCCTCCCACGTCCACGCCCCGTCGATTCCGGGGAGCGACTGCTCGACGTGGTCGCCGTCCTCCAACGACCAGTAGCGCCACTCGCCGTCGTCGTTGTTCATGTACAGCTTCCCCGCGGAGCCGACGAACTGGAACGTCATCGAGGAGTCCGCGCGGGGGATGGTGCAGTCGACGGTCGCGAACGTCCCGTCGTCCATCACGACGAACCCGCCGCCGCCGGCGTCGTCGACGCTCCGCGTCGCCGACAGCGACTCCGCCGCCTCGTTCTCGCCGGTGACGTGACCCGCCACACGCGACGCGCGGGCGTCGAGCAGGTAGACGAGCGTGTCGAGGAGGTGCGTCGAGTTGCGCAGCAGCTCCATCCGGAACTGGGCGGTCACCGAGTGCATCTCGCCCAGCAAGTCCTCCTCCTGGACGAGCTCTCTGAGCCGGCGGAGTTTGTCCGTGAACCGAAACGAGTGGTTGACCACGAGTTCGACGCCGCGCTCCTCACAGACCCGACACATCTCCTCGGCGTCGGAGACGGCCGAGGCGATGGGTTTCTCACACCATATGACTTCGGGGGGGTTCTCCGCCCGCGCCGCGTCGAGCACGTGTTCGTGGTGGAGGTAGGAGGGGGTACAGACCGAGACGACATCGAGGTCCTCGGCGGCGAGCATCTCCCGGTGGTCCTCGTACAGCCCCGACTCGGGGAGCCCCCACGCGTCGCCGAACGTCTCCAGCTTCTCGCCGTCGACGTCGGCGACGGCGACGAGTTCGATTCCCTCCGCCGCCTCGAACCCGCCGGCGTGGCTGGCCTCGAAGCGCTTCGTTCCGATGTCCGCGGCGTCGTGCATGCCGAGGATGCCGAGCCCGGCGATGCCGCCCGCACCGACGATGCCCGCCCTGTAGGTCGGTTCGCTCATGCGTGCTCACCTCACTCGTAGACGTGGACGCTGCCGGTGGCGTTCTCCTCGATGTACTCCCAGTCGTAGTCGACGCCGAGGCCCGGCCCGTCGGGGACCGGCACCGTCCCCTCGTCGTCGATGGCGTCGATCATGTCCGAGTAGCCGCCGCGGTAGACGGGTGGCTGAGTGTTCGGGCAGTCGGGGTGGACCAAGGCGAGTTCGTAGTAGTTCGCGTTCCGGGTCGCGGCGATGCAGTGGCGCTGGGCCGGCCCTGGAGCGTGGAACTCCACGTCGAGGCCGAACGCCTCGGTCATGCGCGCGACCTTCATCGCGCCGGTGATACCCGCGTCGTACTCGGGGTCGGCGCGGACGAAGTCGGTGGCGTCGTTGGCGACGAAGTCGGCGTGGGGTTCGAGTCCCCGGACGTGCTCGGTCTGGAGAATCGGCGTGTCGAGCTGTTCCCGGAGCTTGCGGTGGCCGTGCTGGGAGATGCCGCCGTCGCGGTAGGGGTCCTCGTACCAGAAGAACCCCTGTTCGTCACACGCGCGACCCACGGTCAGCGCGTCGCCGAACGTCTCGTACTCGCAGGCGGGGTCGAGCATCAGGTCCATCTCGTCGCCGACGGCCTCGCCGACGGCGTGGACCGCCGCCACCTCCCGGGAGACATCGCGGGCGTCGTCGCCGCCGCCCCAGCCGTGGATCTTGAACCCGCCGTACCCCATCTCCAAACAGTCCTCCGCGAAGTCGGCGAACGCCTCGGGGGAGTCGAGTCCGCCCGCGTCGTCGCCGTGGTACGTCGACGCGTACGCGGGGATGCGCTCGCGGTAGGTGCCGAGCAGTTCGTGGATGGGCGCGTCGTAGTACTTCCCCGCGAAGTCCCACAGCGCGATGTCGACGGGGCCCATCCCCATCCGGTCGTACTTCCGGAGGGCACGTTTGATTTCGCTCCAGTGGCGCTCCCGGTGGAGCGGGTTCCGACCGATCAAGTAGTCGGCGAACGTGTTGATCTGGGCGGCCGCCGGGGAGTTCCCGCCGACGTACTCCCCGGTTATCCCCTCGTCCGTGTGAATCTGCAGGGCGAACAGTTTCCGCGTCGTGGTCTCGCCGGGGGCGTACACGAGGTTGAACCCGTGCTCGTCCGTCCCGACGTCCTCCAGCGGGTACTCGAACTCCGTACTCTCGATGCGCGTAATCTCCGGGCCCATGTGTGGGCCTCTACGGCACGCCTGATAAAATGTGGAGGTCAGCGACGCCTGGGTGCTGCTCCGGGCCGGGACGCCGAACGCTCGGAACCGCCGTCTCGCCGGTCGGGAGGCCTGAACGACGGGGTTCCACGGCGCTTCTCCGGCGGGGCTCGTTGCATCACACGAAAACCGGGCGCCTTTCGTCGAATTCACCGGTTATTTCGCACTCTGCCGTCGAATCAGCCTCCCACTCCGACGCACATCGTTCAGCCAGGATGAACAGCGTTTGTGATTCGACCGGCGTGCCATGCGGCCACACGCATCACGGACCTCGGTCGACCCTCGGCGTATAACAGGCATATGTTCGTTATTCTCGACGCTGATTTGTCAGTATTGACTCTTTCGGCCGTCGGCCGGCCGTTCATCCTAGCTGAACACATGTTCATGCGGTCGATTCCAGAGAAGCACGGCGTTTCAGCCCCGAGTTCGTGGGCCACGGTATCGTGAGTCGTGCGACAGAGCCGAACGGTGACGGGAGCGCGCGAAAAAAGTGGATTCGGGCGATTAGACGGTGACGACCGGGTTCTCGAGTCGGCCGATGCCGTCGACGTCGATGGCGACGAGGTCACCCGGTCGGAGCGTGAACTCCTCGGAGGGGACGAGCGAGGTGCCGGTCAACAGCACCGCCAGTTCGGGCACGGCGTTGTGGCGCGTGTAGTAGGAGGCGAGTTCCTCACAGCTTCGCACCATCTCGCCGGTGGAGGTGGACTCGTCGTACATCGTCTCGCCGTCGCGCGTGATGGTCATCGACATCCCGAGGTCGTGCGGGTCGTCCACGGCGTCGGCGGAGACGATACCCGGGCCGACTGCACAACAGCGGTCGTATATCTTGGCCTGCGGGAGGTACAACGCGTTCTCACCTTCGATGGACCGGCTGCTCACGTCGTTGCCGACCGTGTAGCCGACGACCTCCCCGCCGTACAGCACCATCGCCAACTCGGGTTCGGGCACGTCCCAGTCGGAGTCCTCGCGGACGCCGATGGCCTCCCCTGGACCCACGGTCCGCCCGGCGGTGGCCTTGAAGAATATCTCCGGCCGGTCGCCCTCGTACACGTCGAGATACATCTCGGGCATGCCGCTCTCGGCCTCGCGAGCCTGCTCGCTTATCTCGTAGGTGACGCCCGCCGCCCACACCTCGTCGGGGTCGAGCGGCCGCCTGGCGTCTTCGAGCGCCGCCGTCCCGACCGTCGGCGCCCGGTCGAGCAGGCGCTCGGTCACCGCGTCGATCGAGTCGCCGGCGATGGACGCGGCGGCAGCGAGGTCCCGGAACGAGCCGACGCTCCGGTTCGCTGCGGTCAGGTCGTACGCGAGGTCGCCTTCCTGGACGGCGAGGCGGTCGCCGTCCTCGCCGCGGATGCGAAAGTATCGCATACCATCTACGGCCGAGGCCCCGCGTAAATAGTTTTCTTCGTCCCCACCGAGGGGACGGAGCCGGGAGCGGGGTGCAGATTTATGTGGGTGCCCGTGACATGGGGTAGACACATGCACGAACCGGCAGCGCCGACAGTCACCCCCGTCTCCGAGGCGACGGTCCTCGACGCCTGCGGCGGGCGGGACCTCCCGCGGCTGGGGACCGTCGAACAGCAGTGGGAGACGGACCCCATCCCGGAGGCGGCGATTCCCGAGCGCGCGGCCGCGGCGGTCGACGCCCTCGCGCTCGACGACGTGCCCGACGGCGGCAGCGTCGCGGTCGGCGTCGGGAGCCGGGGAATCACGAACCTCCCGGCCATCGTCGCCGGCGTCGTCGGCGAACTCGACGCGCGGGGGTACGAGCCGTTCGTCGTCCCCGCGATGGGGAGTCACGGGGGCGCGACCGCCGAGGGCCAACGCGCGAAGCTCGAAGCACTCGGCGTGACCGCCGAGCGGGTCGGCTGTCCGATTCGCCCGACGATGGAGACCGTGACCGTCGGGACGACCTCCGAGCGCGGAATCGACGTCGCCCTCGACGCCAACGCGGCGGCCGCCGACGCCATCGTCCCCATCAACCGCGTGAAACAGCACACCGACTTCGAGGGGCGCGTCGAGAGCGGCCTCTCGAAGATGCTCGTCATCGGCCTCGGGAAGCAGCGCGGCGCCAAGACGGCCCACGAGTGGGCCATCGACTGGAGCTTCCGGCGGATGATCCCGGAGATCGCCTCCCTGATCGTCGAGGAGGCGCCCGTCGTCGGGGGGGTCGCCCTCGTCGAGGACCAGCGCGACGACACCGCCGTCGTCGAGGGAGTTCCCCCGTCGGGCTTTCTCGACCGCGAGGCCGAACTGCTGGAGACCGCCCGTGAACTTCTCCCCACGCTCCCCTTCGACGACGTGGACGTGCTCGTCGTCGACCGGATGGGGAAGGATATCAGCGGCTCGGGGATGGATACGAACGTCATCGGGCGGCGGGTGTACGGGCTCAACGAGCCGCCGCCGGAGCGCCCGGATATCAAGCGAATCTACGTCCGGACGCTCACCGAGCCCTCCCACGGTAACGCCGCGGCGCTGGGACTCGCGGACTTCGTCGGCGCCGACCTGCTCGCCGACCTCGACCTCTCGAAGACCGTCATCAACGGGCTCACCGCGAGCACCCCGCGCGGGATGCGCGTCCCGCCGCCCGTCGAGACCGACCGGGCGGGGCTCGTGGCCGCGCTCTCGACCGTCGGCGTCACCCCGACGGAGGAACTGCGGGTGCTCCGCATCACCGACACGATGCGTCTCGAGCGCGTGTACGCCTCCGGGGCGCTGGTCGCGGAGGCACGCGAACGCGACGACCTCCGCGTCGTTTCCGAACCCGAACCCGTCGACTTCGACGACGACGGGTCGTTCGCAGCGCCCTCGCCCGTCGACCCGGAGCACTGACCCGGGGGCCTCCACCTCACCCAACCCCATCACTCGACGAACGCGGCGTACAGCGCGACGGACCACCCTCCACCGACTACCACACCGACACTTCCAATGGCAGACGAACCCACCGACGGCGTCGTCGTCGACGCCGACTCGCTCGAACAGTTCACCGCCGACGTGCTCCGCGGGGCCGGTCTCGCGTCGGACGCGGCGGACACCGTCGCCGACACGCTCGTCGACGCCAACCTCCGCGGCGTCGACACCCACGGCGTCGTCCGGCTCGAACCGTACGCCGACCGGCTGGAGGCCGGCGGCATCGCCCGCAATCCCGACGTCTCCGTGTCGGACTCCCGCGCCGGGGCGGCCGTCGTCGACGCCGACGACGGGCCCGGCCAGGTCGCGACGCTCCGGGCCACCGACGAGGCGGTCGACCGCGCCGCCGACGCGGGCGCCGCCTTCGTCGGAGTGCGCAACAGCAACCACTACGGTACGGCCTCCTACTACACGAACCACGCCGCGGACCGTGGGTGTATCGGCATTTGCATGACTCACTCCGGGCCGAACGTCGCCCCGTTCGGCGGCGCGGACCCCTTCTTCGGCACGAACCCGCTCTCGATATCCATCCCCCGCGAAGAGGGGTTCCACGTCACCCTCGACATGGCGACGAGCGTCGTCGCGAAGGGCGCCGTCATCCTCGCGGAGGAGGAGGGGGAGTCCATCCCGGAGGAGTGGGCGCTCGACGAGTCCGGCGAGCCGACGACGGACCCCGGGGAGTTCCACGCGCTCCGGCCCGTCGGCGGGCCGAAGGGGTACGGGCTCGCGTTCGTCATCGACGCACTCTGCGGGGCGCTGCTCGACACCGCCGTCGGCGAGGACGTAGCGACGCTGTACGACGACGAGTCGGAGCCCCAGGGCATCGGCCACATGGTCGCCGCCGTCGACGTCGAGGCGTTCGCCGAGCGCGACGGGTACGAACGCCGCATCGGCTCGCTCGTCGACCAGCTCTCCGCGGCGCGACCGGCCGAGGGGTTCGACGAGGTACTCCTCCCCGGCGAACCCGAAGCACGGACCCGTGAGGAACGATTGGCGGAGGGCATCCCGCTCGGTAGCGGCGTAGTGGAGACACTCCAGTCACTGGGTGACCGATACGACGTTCCACACACAATCCACTGAGAAAAACTAACTACTTTCTCAGTTATTCTAATATGACACTGGCCCAAACTTATATGTGACAGCATTGAGTCACATGTTCTCATGGCTCGTGATAGCGGAGACCGGGTCGATCGGAGAGAGTTACTAAAGTACCTCGGCGTCGGCTCCCTCACCGCCGCGTCAGCCGGGTGTATGGGCGGGAGCCCGCCGGCAGGTGGTGGAGGCGGCGAAAACGGCTCCGGCGGAAACGCCTCCGGCGGTGGCGGTGGCGGCGGCGACGCCCTCGCTGCCGCGCAGGAGGTCGGGTTCGCGGACAACTGGAAGGACCGTCGGATGGCGTCGCTTGACGAGTGGCCCCTGGAGAAGCGCGAGCAGATCCCGCCGGAGGGAAAGCGCTCGGACGTGAAACCGTGGCGGAACTCCGGGGCAGTCAAGAGCGCCCCGTGGAGCCCACCGGACGGGTGGGAGGAGACGCCCGCGGGGGACGTAGAGAAGCTTCAGATTCTCAACTTCGGGTCGCTCGACTACGACCCGGCGACGGTCGCCACGTACGCGATGTTCGAGGAGGCGACCGGAATCGAAATCGAACCGCTGGAAATCGTCGTCGACCAAGCCGTGTCGAAAGAGGCGGCGTTCCTCTCGGCGAACAAGGGTCAACCGCAGGGGTTCCTCGTGGTCACCGGCCAGTCGCTCACCTCGTTCGTCCAGAACGGCTACCTCCAGCAGGTCGACCCGGTGATGGGGGAGGAGGAGATGTGGGACCCGTACCTCAGCCTCGCCGAGAACAACTTCCAGATCGACGGTCACACCTACCTCAGCCCGAACATCAACGAAGGGAGCCTCGTCCACACGCGACCGAAACTGATGCGCGAGAACGGAGTCGACGACGAGACGGTGCAGCGCATCCTCGACGGGGAGTACGACTGGAACGACATGGAGACTGTGATGGAGGCGTTCAAAGGGACTGGAATCGCCGGGTGGGCCTACCGCGGCGCCTCCCTCGTCTACACCGTGCGCGACTGGATGAAGATGTTCTACCAAGCGGGGGGCCAGATCGTCGGCGACGACGGGACGGTGACCTTCAACTCCGAGGCAGGCATCGTCGCCCTGCAGAAGATGGTCGAATGGCGCGAGAAGGGGCTCGTCCCGAAGGAGGTCGTCAACTACACTCAGGGGGACCTCGCCGACGGGTTCCTGTCGGGGCAGATCGCAATGGTTCCCGTGTTCGGCGACCTCGTCCCGCGCGCGGTCGAACAGCACGGGAAGGCGCCTAACTACCGCCCGACCGTCCAACCGAAGGGCGGCGAGTCGGCGCCGAACCCGAAACGACGAGGGATCGCGGCTCCGACCGGATTCGGAATCAACGTCAACGCCGACGTCGGACACAAACTCGCGGCGATGCTGTACATGGACGCCCGCTGGAGTGTCCCCAGCGGCTGGTTCGAGTTCGTCGTCGAGGGGAACCAGACGTACGCGAAGGACGTGTACGACCAGGCCTCCGAGACGGACGCCGCGCTGTTCGCGGACGTCCGCGGTCGAGCCGTCGAGAACAACGTCCAAGAGATCTACCCACAGTCGCGGACGATTCGCCAGACGCTGAGCGAGGAGCTCCAGACGGCGATTGCCGGCGACAAGTCGCCAGAGGAGGCACTGAATGCCGTTCAAGAGTTCGCGGACACGGTGCTCGGACAGAACGAATGATGCCCACTAAACACCCCACGCCTGTCCGGAGGAACTGACAATGGCGACCGACACCCAGACCGGACCGGGAACCCACGGCTACAGCGACGGCCTCCGTGGCCGGGTCGCGAAAGCGGCGAACGAACACGTGGTCCTGACGATGATGGCCCCGGCGCTGCTCGTCATCCTGGCTATCTTCATCTACCCGGTGACGTACATGGTGTACCAGTCGTTCTTCCTCGCCGTCCCCGGCGTACCGCTGCGGTTCGTCGGCCTCGACAACTACGTCGAGATGCTGGGTTCCTCGTCGTTCTGGAGCTACTTCGGCCACACCATGTTCTACTCGTTCGGCTCGCTGTTCCTGACGGTGACGGGCGGGCTGACCATCGCGCTGGCGATCAACCACGTCCAGCGGGAGTATCTCCGGAACACGTACTCGACGGTGCTGATGTTCTCGTGGGCGATCCCGTTGGCTGTCGCGGCGCTGATCTGGAACTGGATTCTCCAGGGCGGCGAGTTCGGTCTGCTGAACATGGTACTGACCGACCTCGGAGTCCTCGACACCGGGTACGCCTGGCTCGCCGACCAGACCGCCGCGCTCGTCGTCGTGACGATGGTCGACGCCTGGGCGCGGTTCCCGTTCGCGATGATCGTGTTCCTCGCCGGACTGCAGTCGATCCCACAGCACATGTACGACGCCGGCGACGTCGACGGCGCGACGACCTTTCAGGCGTTCCGCAACATCACACTGCCGTACCTCCGTCCGTACTTTGCTATCGTAGGACTGATCACGTGGATGTTCGCGTTCCGCGCGTTCGCCGTGATCTATCCCATGACCCAGGGCGGTCCGGGGACGGCAACGACGACGCTGAGCATCTACATCTACAGACAGGGGATGGTGAACCTCCAGTTCGGCTACGCCTCGGCGGTGGCGACGTTCCTGGTCGGCATCACCGTGATCGTGGCCGCCTTCTACGTCACCGTCGTCCTGGAGCGGATCGAGGAGTGACCACCATGAGACGAACACACCGACCCGACGAATTCGACCGGCACACCGACGAGGCGTTCCGTGGAGGCATCGCCCTATGAGCAACGTCGACGAAACGCGGACTCCCGGCATCGACGAGAGCCACGAGCGCGTGAGCTACCGGAGCCGCCAGCAGTTCTGGGACCTCATCGAGAGCCCGTACGTCGTCCACGCGGTGCTCGCGTTCGCGATGATGACCGTCCTCGTCCCGTTCGGCTGGGAGCTGATCACGTCGTTCAAGGCGAACTCGGCGATCTACAACCTGAACTACCTCCCGGCGAACCCCACCCTGCAGACGTACTACAACGTACTCATCGGCGAGGGGTACTGGAAGGCGATTCTCAACAGCCTGCTCATCTCGACGTCGACGACCGTGATCGTGCTGGCGCTGGCGACACCAGCGGGGTACGCGTTCAGCCGGTTCCGGTTCCGGTTCGACAACCTGCTGTTCATCGGGGTGATCTTCTCGCGGCTCTTCCCCCCGATCGGACTGGTGGTGCCGTACTACCAGATCATGGCGAGAGTGGGACTGCTCGACGACCTGCTCGGCGTCACGATCGCGCAGGTGTACCTCTGGCTACCGCTGATGATCTACATCATGCGTAACTTCTTCATCTCCATCCCGGAGGAACTGGACGAGTCCGCCCGCGTCGACGGCTGCACGCGCCTACAGGCGTTCCGAAAGGTCGCTCTGCCGCTCGCGCGGCCGGGGATCGCCGCGTGCGGCATCCTCACGTTCCTCTACTCGTGGCGAGAGTTCCTCTTCTCGCTCATCGTCACGAGCACGCTCGACGCGATGCCCATCTCCGTGGCCGTGTTCAAATTCGTCGGCGACGTGAGCGTGAGCTGGGCATCGATGGCGGCCGCGAGCATCCTCGCGATCATCCCGACGGTGTTCATCGTGGTGTTCTTCCAGCGGTACATCGTCACCGGACTCACCTCGGGGGCGCTGAAGGGATGACCCGCGAGCGACCCGCACTCGGTCGGCACCGACCGGTGCAACGCCGACTGACCCGCCCGCGTACGTGGGCGAGAGACAATCGAAGACACGGACGCGGACAGGAGGAAGCCGACTCATGAGCAATCAGACCCAATCAGATACCGCAGCGGGTCGCCCGACCGAGGGGCGCCCGCCCGAAGACACGAACGTTCGCATCGACGACATCACCAAGGTGTTCGAGGAGAGCGACGGCGGCGAGGTCGTCGCCGTCGAGGACCTCAGTATCGACATCCGCAAGGGGGAGTTCCTCGTCCTCGTCGGCCCCTCCGGCTGCGGGAAGACGACGACCCTGCGCACCGTCGCCGGTCTAGAGAGTCCGACCGAGGGCGCCATCCGCATCCAGGGAATGGACGTCACCGAGCTCGACCCGCGCGAACGGGACATCTCGATGGTGTTCCAAAACTACGCGCTGTACCCCCACAAGACGGTACGCGAGAACATCTCGTTCCCACTGGAGGTCAGGAGCTTCCCGAAGGACGAGACCGAGCGGCGCGTCGAGGAGGCGGCCGACCTGCTCGGCATCACCGAGCTGCTCGACCGCAAACCCAGTGCGCTCTCGGGGGGCCAACAGCAGCGCGTCGCCCTCGGACGCGCCATCGTCCGCGAGCCCGCGGTCTTCCTAATGGACGAGCCGCTGTCGAATCTCGACGCGAAGCTCCGCGTGCAGATGCGCACCGAGTTGAACGAGCTGCACAAGCGCGTCGGCAAGACGACCATCTACGTCACGCACGACCAGGCGGAGGCGATGACGCTCGGCGACCGCATTGCCGTGATGAACGACGGCCAACTCCAGCAGATCGGGCCGCCACAGCAGCTGTACGATCGGCCGACCAACCGGTTCGTCGCCGGCTTCATCGGCGAACCGCCGATGAACTTCTTGCCCGCAGAACTCGACTCGACCGGGGACGGCTACCGCGTCCGGACCGAAGCGTTCGACTTCGACCTGCCGCGGGAGAAAGCCGCCCTGTTGGACGAGAGCGGACGCTCGCCCGACAGCGTCACGCTCGGTGTCCGGCCGGAGGACATCGACGACGCCTCGCTCGTCGAGTCGGGGCCGAACCGGGCGCGGTTCGAACCGTACGTCAAACTCACTGAACCGATGGGGTCGGACAAGTTCCTCACGCTCACGCCCGAGGCGGGCGAGGGTCAGGAGCTGACCGCGCGGGTGTCGCCCGACAGCGACGCCGAGGAGGACGAAACGACGACGTTGTCGGCGAACTTGGAGAAGGTCCACCTGTTCGACGACCGTACCGGAGACAACCTCACGCGCTGACCGGGCGACGTCGACGGCAAGTATTCCGAGTATTCTTTCGTGTAAGTTTTCACCGAGCATAAACGGCTGACGACCCAGACGTCCGTCCGGGTGGTCACGATGTCGACAGGCAACGACGCGGACCAGCGAGACGCGACCGAGGAGCACGACTCGAGAGACAATGACGTCGACGACTACGACGTCCACGACGGGGAGCGGGGCGAAAGCTACGAGATGCCGGCCGTCGACGCCGGCACCGCCGCCACGAGCGTCTGGTATCTGTGGGTCGTGGCGGTCGTCGCGGCCGTGGTGGCGGGCATTTTCGCCACGTCGAGCATGGTGACGACGCCCGCCGAGCCGTTCTACGCGCTCATCTTCGGCGGCGTGGCCGTCGTAGCCGCCGGGTACGGGTTCTACACCGTGCGCGAGCGGACCCGGCCGTTCTGAGGCCGTAGGGGTGCGGCGGAGTCGGCCGTCGACCCCGAACGCCCGCTCACAGGCGCCGAGCCCGGCGAACCACATCCCGTAGCCGGGGTCTATCACCGTGCGGAGCCGACCACCGGTCGTGGTCGGAACCCCGTCCAACACCGTGGGGTGGAGTTCGACGGCGAGAACGTCGTCGGCAGCCGCCGCTGTGCGGGCGTGTAGCGATTCGACGAGCGAGGCGACGCCCGGCGGATTTGTCGCCGGAGGCGGCGCCGGTACGGCCGGTCACCGCCGGGAGCACCCCGGACTACTCGGGGAACGTGCTCCGGGTGAACCCGCCGTCGACCGTGATAATCTCGCCGGTCGTGTAGCTCGCGGCGTCGCTGGCGAGGTAGACGACGGCGCCCGTAATCTCCTCGGGGCGACCGAGGCGGCCGTCGACGGTCCGGTCGACGATGGTGTCGTGGCGGGGGGTCCCCTCGGTGTACGTCCCCGAGGTCTGCTCGGAGACGATGAACCCCGGCCGGACGGCATTGACGCGAATCTCCGGGCCGAGCTCCTCGGCCGCGGACCGGGTGAACGCGTCGATACCACCTTTCGCCGTGGAGTACGCCGCCAGGTTCGGGATGGCGATCTCCGAGGAGAGCGACGCGATGTTGACGACGCTCCCGGAGTCGATGGCCTCCGCGAAGACCTGCGTCGCGCGGAAGGTGCCGTCGAGTTGGACGTCGAACACCTCCGCCCAGTCGGTCTCGGAGGCGTCGCGCACCGACTTCCGGGCGATGTAGCTCGGGGAGTTCACCAGGATGTCGACGCCGCCGAGCGCCTCGACGGCGTCGTCCCGTAGGCGCTCGAGCGACTCGCGGTCGGTGACGTCACAGGTCAGTTCGGCGGTCTCGGCTCCGAGGTCCCGGAGTTCCGCCGCCGTCTCCGCGACGTTCTCCTCGGTCCGACTCGACGCGATTACGTCCGCGCCCTCGGCCGCGAAGCCGCGCGCGATACCACGTCCGATGCCGCTCGTGCCCCCGATTACGACGGCGCGCTTGCCGTCGACTGTTACGGGTGTGTGCGTGTACGATGTCACGGGTTCGCGTGGGACAGGCTGGAAGTTATACTTTCGCCCCCGGATTGCGACTTCGCCCGTCGGGTGGCCGACGGGTCGGCGTCAGTCCTCGACCCAGGGCGGGTTCGGTCGCGGCGGGCTGAATATCTCCACGCCCTCGACGGGCTCGTCGCCGCGGTTCTCGGCGGCGTGAGGGGCGTCGCCCGGGATGACGTACGAGTCCCCCGGTCCGGTGACGACCTCCTCACCGTCGACGGTGAACGTCAGCTCGCCCCGGGTGACGAATCCCGTCTGCTCGTGTTCGTGGCTGTGCTCCCCGACGACCGCGCCGGGTTCGATGCGGAAGTGCTGGACGCTGGTGCGTTCGCCGGCGGCCAACTGTGCGAGGTGGACACCCTCGAGTGCCTCCACGGACTCCTCGTCGGTGACTGAGACGACGTCCATGGGACCAGGTGCCGGTCTACGAACATAAAACCCGCCGGCGGCGGTCGTTCGGGGCGTAGCCTCCTCAGCCGTCGACCCGGTACCGCTCGACGGCGTCGGGCTCGAGCTCGACGCCGAGCCCCGGCCCCTCGGGGACGGTCACCCGGCCCTCGTCGTCCGCCTCGATGGGATCGGTGGCCAGCTCCTCCCGGAGCGGGTTCGCGGAGCGGTCGAACTCGAGCGGCGGGTCGCCGGGGAGCGTCGCCAGCAGTTGGAGGCTCGCCGCGAGCGCGACCGGCGTCCCCCAGACGTGCGGGACGAGCGGGACGCCGGCGCGCCGAGTCCCGTCGGCGACTTCGCGGGCCGGCGTCAGCCCGCCGACGTTACAGACGTCGGGCTGGACAATGTCGAGCGCCCCGCGAGAGAGCAGGCGGTCGAGGGCCGCCGGTCCGTGGCACTCGCCGCCGGCGACCGGCACGTCGAGTGTCCGCGAGAGGCGTTCGTACCCGTCGTGGTCGGTGGGTCGGACGGGCTCTTCGAACCAGCACACGTCGAGGGCGCCGAGTTCGCGGCCGATGCGGCGGGCGGTCGGACGGTCGTACGCGTAGTTGGCGTCGACCATCAGGTCGACGTCGGGGCCGACCCGGTCGCGGACCCGCCGGACGAGTTCGAGGTCCTCGTCGGGACCGTGACCGAGCAGCGCGAGTCCGACCTTGAGCTTCACCCGTCCGAAGGCGTCGGCGTTGGCGGTCGCCTCGTCGCAGATGGACGCGTACTGCTCCTCGAGGTCGTCCGTCGGCCGGAAGTAGTGGCCGGTGGCGTAGGCGTCGACCGCGTCGCGCTCGCGGCCGCCGAGCAGCGTCGCGACGGGCACGCCGAGGAGCGTCCCCTTCAGGTCCCACAGCGCGAGGTCGAGGCCGCTGAGCGCCGGGAGCGGGACGGTCGACTGGTAGGCCGCGCGGGCGCGGTCGTACAGGTCGCGGTGGAGGCGCTCGACGTCGAGCGGCGACTCGCCGACCAGCGCCGGCCCGAGCAGCGACGCGACGGTCTCCCTGGTGCCGGCGACCGGCCCCCAGCACTCCCCCCAGCCGACCGTCCCGTCGTCGGCCTCGATTCGGACCAGCACGGCGCTCCGCGTCTCGACCCACGCCTGCGCGTAGCCGAACGGCTCCTCGACGGGTGCCTCGACGCCGACGGCCTCGACGTTCTCGATGCTGACGTCTTGCATGGGTCGCGTCTCGTCGTGGACGTACTAAGCGTTCCCGCCGCGAGTGGGCGCGCCGTTCGGAGCGCCGACGACTCCGCTCACTCGGCCCCTACGAGGGCCCGGCTCGCCCCCGTTCACTCCTCGACCCGCGCCTCCTCGCCTGCCATCGCCTCCAGTACTTTGATGACGGCCGAGTGGTCGTCCCGGCCGTACCCCATCGTCTCCATCGCCTTGTACTGCTCGTGGACGACAGACGTGGCCGGCATCGGGGCGCCGTACTCCTCGCCCGCACGGGTGGCGATTCGGAGGTCCTTGTACTGGTACGCGGCGAAGAAGCCGGGGTCGAAGTTCCCCTCGATGACCCGTGGGGCGCGCGCGTCGAGCGCCCAGCAGCCCGCCGCACCGCCGCTGACGGCGTCGAGGACGGCCTCCAGGTCGGCGCCGGCGCGCTTCGCGAACAGCAACGCCTCGCTCACGGCCTGCAGGGTGGAGCCGACGATGATCTGGTTCGCGGCCTTGGTCACCTGCCCGGCCCCCGTCGGTCCGCAGTGGGTGACCGTCTCGCCCATGACCTCGAACAACGCCTCGGCCGCAGCGAACGTCGACTCGTCGCCGCCGACCATGATAGACAGCGTCGCCTCGACGGCGCCCTCCTCCCCGCCGCTGATCGGCGCGTCGAGGAAGTCAGCGCCTGCGGCTTCCAGTTCCTCGGCGATACGCTCGGTCGCGACCGGCGAGATGGTCGACATGTCGACCACGGTCGACCCTTCGTCGACACCGTCGACGACCGGGTCGTCCGCTCCGTCGTGCTCTCCCTCGCCAAGCACGACCGACTCGACGACCGGCGTGTCGGGGAGGACGGTGATTACCACGTCCGACTCCCGCGCGACCTCGGCCGGCGACGACGCCGGGGTCGCACCCGCGTCGGCGAGGCGGTCGACCGGCCCGTCGGAGCGGTTGTGAGCGACGACCGGGTACCCCGCGTCGAGTACGTTCTTCGCCATCGGTTCGCCCATGATGCCGAGGCCGACGAAGCCCACGGTCTGTGAGGACATACCACGGTGAGGGACGCCGACCGCCAAATAACCCCCTGCTGGACGGGGTCCGCTCCCAGTCGTTCGAGGGCGCCGAGCGGTGCGTTCCCCGGCCGACCCCGCCGCGGTCCCGCGAAGGGTTTAATTCGGTGACCCCGAAAGGGCCTCCCATGGCAGCCGACATCGATGGTGAGGCGGGGCTCGGAGTCGACGAGCGAGGGGAGTGGACCCTCCGCGACGCCGAGGCGCGCGAGTACGTCAGGGGTGCCGCCCGCGCGACGGTCTCGCTGGTCGAGTCGACGTACGGACCGCGCGGGTTGGAGAAACTGGTCGAGACGGCGAACCACCAGGGCGTACCGGAGACGGTACGGGCCGGCGACGCCGGTCGCCTGTTCGACGCCGTCCAACGCGGTGGAGGGTTCACCCACCCAGTCTCCGCGCTGTTCGTCGACGCCGTCGACGGGATGCAGCGCGGGCTGAGCGACGGGACGACCGCCGCGACCCTGCTCGGAGGCGCACTGCTCGACGAGGGGTTCGACCTCGTGGAGGAGGGGGTCGCGCCGGGGAGCGTCGTCGTGGGGTACGCGATGGCTCGGGCCCGGGCCGGCGAGACGCTCGACGCCCTCGCCCGACCGGTCGCCGTCGACGACGAGGCGACGCTCAGAGCGGTCGCGGAGACGACGATGACCGCCGACCTCGACCCGGCCGTCCGCCGACGGGACGCCGAACGGGTCGTCGACGCCGTCCGCGAGGTGGCGGCCGCGGACGAGCGCGGCTGGGTCGACACGGACGACGTGAAGGTGCTCGCCGCGCGGGAAGCGGGCGAGGAGTTCCACCGAGGGCTCGTCCTGTCGCGCCCCGCCGACGCCGGGCCGAACGGGGCCGGCGTCCCCGAGCCGCTGACCGACGCGACCGTGGCGGTGCTCGACGACGACGTCGACTTCGAGTCGACCGCGAGCAGCTTCGGGGGGGACGCCGGCGCCGGCGTTCGCCTCGACTCCGCCGACGCCGTCGCCGACTACCGCCGCGGCCTCGAGGGACGCATCGAGTCGACGGCGACCGGGCTCGCCGAGACGGGCGTCGACGTGCTGGTCTGCATGGAGAAGCTCGACGCGGACGTCGCCCGGGCGTTCGAGCGCGCGGGAGTCGCCGTCGTCGACAAGGCCACGTACCCGAAAGGCGACATCTATCGTCTCGCGCGCGCGACCGGCGCGACGGTCACCTCGAACGTCGCCGACCTCGGCCCCGACCGACTGGGCCGCGCCGGACGGGTCGTGGAGCGGCGGGTCGGCGACGAGGTGTGGACCGCGTTCGAGGACTGCTCCGGGCCCCTCTACACCATCGTCGCGGACGCGGACACCCCCGAGGCGGCCAACCGGCGCCGCGAGTCCATCGAGGACGCCCTGGAGACGACGGCCACGGCGGCGATGGACGGGCAGGTCCTTCCAGGTGCCTGCGCGCCCGCCGCGGCCGTCGCGGCCGCGCTCCGCGAGTACGCCCCGAGCGTCAGCGGGACGGAACAGCTCGCTATCGAGGCGTTCGCGGACGCGCTCGACCGACTCCCGTACGCCCTCGCGGCCAACGCCGGTCTCGACCCGATCGACGCCCTGACCCGCCTCCGGAGCGCCCACAGCGGCGGCAACCCTGGCGGTGACGCCCCAAGCGAGCCGTCGGCGTTGGGCGTCGACCTCGACACCGGCGCGCCCGTCGACGCCTGGGAGGCGGGCGTCGTCGAGCCGCGGCGCGTGTTCTCGCAGGCGGTCGAGACTGGCGGCGCCGTCGTTGAGCAACTGCTCACGATAGACGCCGTACTCTACCCGAACGTCGACCTCCCGGGGTACACGCCACGTACGGAACACGAGTAGGGTCGGAAAACGGGAACGGCGAGGGCGATGCGGACGGTCGGGGGTCCGTGACTCAGTCCGCGTTCGGTCTGCCGGCCCCGCCTGCTGGACCGGGACCCATCCCCTCCTCGCCCTCCGCGTCGTCGCCGAGGTCGGTCGCGGACAGGCGCTCGTCGATCCGCACCAGCTGGACCGCGAGGTCCGTCGCCGCCGTCAGCGTCGCGCGCTTGACCGGCAGCGGGTCGACGATGGGGTCCTCGGCGAGGACGTCGCGGGTCGTCCCGGCGAGCGCGTCGACGCCGACCGCGTCGCGATCCTCCGAGCGGGCGACGCGAAGGCGGATTTCGGCCTCCCACGCGTCCATCCCCGCGGTCCGGCCGAGTGCGCGGGGGACCGTCATCAGCGCGTCGCCGAACGCCTCGGCGGCGAGCTGCGACCGGTCGGGTATCGACCGGGCCTCCCGCCGGACCGCCTCGGCCGCGGTCGCCTCCGCGGCGCCGCCGCCGGGGACGACCCGACCGTCGCGGACGGCGGCCGCTGCCGCCGCGACCGCCGACTCGACCGAGCGCTCGAACGCCGTCGCGCTCCGCGGGTCGGGCGCGCGACAGAACAGCGTGTAGACGGCCTCGCCAGCCCCGTCGGTGACGAACGTCATGTCGCGGCCCGCCTTCCGTTCGACCCGAACGGCCGCGTCGCCCAGGGTCTCCGCGGTGACCTGTTCGAGCGTGGGGACGACCGTCGCGCCGGTTGCCCGGGCGACCCGACGAAGTTCGTCGGCGTCTAGGCGGTCGACCCCGAGAACGCCGCGTGCGGCGAGCTCGCTCTCGACGCGCTCGTTTATCGCCTGTTCGGTGAACACGGCGCCGCAGCCGGCCTCGACTGCGGCGTCGAGCTGCTCGGCGAACGCGGACCGTTCGTAGTCGGCGACGGCCTCGCGCTCCTCGAAGGAGTCGACGTCGAGTTCGACGCGTCGCGAGACGCGTCCCAACTCGGTGCCGACGGTCGGGACGTCGACGGTCGAAGAGAGGACGGCGACCCCCCGGCGGTCGGGCGTCCGGGGCATGGCCGGCGTCGTCAGGTTGCGGTCGAGGACCACACCCTCCACCAACTCCGTCTCGGCGGCCGCCCCGCCGGTGCGGGAGACGACCTCGATCGCGTCCCGGGCGCCGGGACCGACGTCACCAGTTCCGACCTCGTCGCCGAGCCGCTCCAGGGCCGCGGCGACCTGGTCTGCGACGGCGCCCCGGGCGGACGGGTCGCGTGTCCCCGTGAGCGCGGTCCGGGCAACCGCCGCCGGCCCGTACTCGTCGAGCGGACGCGCCGTGCGGTCGAGCGTCGCGAGCGCCCTCTCCAGTCCGGTTCGGTACCCCTGTTCGATCGCGGTGGGGTGGAGCCCCCGTTCGCGGAGGCGCTCGGCCTCGGTCAGCAGCGCGCCGACGAGGGCGACGACGCTTCCGGCGCCGTCGCCGTGGCGTTCGCGGAACCCGGTCGCCGTCGACGAGAGGAGCGTGACGGCCGGGTCGTCCACGTCGAGGCTGTCCAGCAGTTCGGTCGACGAGGCGGTGGTCTTGACGTTGCCGTCGGCGCCGACGAGTAACTTGTTGGCACCGAACGGTCCGAGCGCGGTACGGATGACGTCGCACACCGTCCGAACCTCCCCGACGAGTCCGACGTCGCTCTCGTCTGCCATGGTGGGCCATGGCCAGCGGGCGCCTATATATCTACCGCGACGAGTGTTCGCCCGATAGTAGGTTGTATTCTGATAGGTGGTCGGTGAAAGCGGGAGTAAACATTATAGTACAATGGTGATGATTAGCGTACGGTATGTCAACAGACGGCAGGAGTGAGAAGACAGCCGAGAGTACCGACGGGACGGGCACCGACCGTTCCCGACGTGACTTCGTCAAGGCGACCACGGCGGCCGCGTCCGCCGGTGCGCTGGGCGCCCTGGCCGGCTGTACGGGTGACGGTGGCGACGGTGGCAACGATACCGGCGGCGACACCGGTGGCGACGGGGACGGCAATGACTCCGGTGGTGGCGGCGGTGGCGGCGGTGGTGGCGGCAGCGAGTCCGTCGAAGTCCAGTTCCTGTCGGCCCAGGCGGCCGAGAATTCCTCGATCCGGAGCCACTTCCAGGAGTCGATGCAGGACTTCCAGGAGAAGTCCGGCAACGTCTCCGTCAGCCTGCAGACGGCGTCCTACGGGGACATGAAGAACAAGCTGGCCTCGACCGTCCAGTCCGGGAACCCGCCGGCGCTCGCAGAGTCCGGTTCGGCAGGGCTCCAGTTCTTCCTCAACGACCAACTCGTCGACCACACGAAGTTCTTCGAGGGGTCAGACACCTTCCCGGACGACTTCACGGTCCCGAACAAGGAGGTCGCGAACTTCCGCGACCAGTGGTGGTCGGCCGGCGCGATCCGCCACACCAGCAGCAACCTCGGAATCCGACCGAAGATTTTCAGCCAGGTCGGCATCCAGAACCCGATGGAGGAGCTGAACACCTGGAGCAAGTTCCACGACGCCATCGTGCAGATCGACGAGGAGATGGACACCATCGCCTACGAGGAGACGGGCGTCGCCGGCGACTTGGAATCCTACTGGGGGCAGGCCCGGACCGCATACACCGGCGGGACGGACCCCTGGATCCGCGGGAACCCCGACGACCCGGACGTGGTCATCGCCAACTCCGACATGGAGGAGGACCGCCGGCGGACCGACGGGATGATCAAGGCCTGCATTAAGCGGGCCAACGAGTTCAGCAGCGACGAGGCCGCCTCGCGCGGCGACGAGGAGATCCCGTCGCTGATGCTCACCGGCCGGGTCGCCTCGTTCACCTACGCGACGCCGACCGCCCGTCGGTGGTTCGCGGTCAACGAGGACGCGACGATCGGCTGGGCCGACGGCGAAGGGGACTTCATGCTCCTGCCGGACCCCAAGCTCGACGCCGAGTACGGGAGCAAGATCGGGGTCAGCGACCTCGAGGGACTCGAGGGCGAACACGGTGGCCACGTCTGGGGGCTCGAACAGGCCCACACCGTGTTCAGCGGCGTGAGCAACGCCAAGCAGCAGGGCGCCTGGGAGCTGTCCCAGTACCTGTTCAGCGACGACGACTTCGTGCTTCCGGCGTGGGGTGAGCACTACCAGTCCATTCCGGGTCTCGCCACGAAGATGGACCCGCTCCTCAACGAGTACCCCGACCTGCCCCAGAACTTCCAGCGGGCGATCGAGAACCAGAACCAGTACGCCGAGCAGTACGCGAACACGGGCGGGGCCTGGGACCTGCGTGCGACCGACCCCATCCGGTGGACCGACATCAACGAGACGATCAGTCAGGCCATCGCCGGCCAGCACAGCGTCGACGAGACCCCCGGTCTGGTCCGCGAGCGTGTGCTGACCCGAATCGAAGAGTCGGGCTGAAGCGACGCGCCGCCTCCGGGCAGCGCGAACCACTTCCCCCGTCGGCGGGGCCAAAGATTTATTCGTTACACATCGGTCATAGTCATCATGGCACAGGAACAGGGTCGGACAGCCGACCAGATACGCGAACGGTACGGTATCGGGGAGCGAACGCTCACGGATCGGATCAAGGACAACTGGGTGGGATACCTGTTCATCATACCCACCTTCATCGCCTTCACCGGCCTGTTCTACTTCCCCATCGCCCGGGGGGTGTTCATGACGTTCACGAACGCCTCGCTGGGCGTCACGGGGGAGTTCATCGGGCTCGACAACTACGCCTGGCTCCTGACGAACGACCTGTTCTTCTACTCGTTCGGCTGGACCATCGTGTTCGTCTTCGGGACCACGTTCACGCAGCTCGGGTTAGGTGTCGTCGCCGCGCTCCTGCTGAACGAACTCCGCGAGGTCGCGAAGGACTGGGTCGGCGTGTTGATCATGTCGCCGTACTTCTCGGCGCCGCTGGCCGGGGGTGTCATCTGGATGTGGTTCCTGGACTCCAACTTCGGGTTCGTTCCGAAGTTGTTCGGTCTCTTCGGCTTGACAGCCCCGTCGTTCCTCGCCGGGGACTTCTGGCCGTTCGTCTCGCTGATCGTCGCACAGACGTGGCACGACTACGCCTACTCGGCGATCATCTACGCCGCGGCGATCGTGAGCATCCCGAGCGAGCAGTACGAGGCCGCGGCGCTGTCGGGCGCCGGGCGACTCCGCCGGTTCCGGGACGTCACGCTGCCGCATCTGCTCATCCCGACGATCGTCATCCTCTCGCTGCGGACGGCCTGGAACATCGCGGAGTTCTCCCAGCCGTTCGCCCTGACCGGCGGCGGACCCGGGACGCAGACGATGCTGATGAGCATCCTCACGTACCGCGTCGCGTTCGTCAACACGAACTTCGCGCGGGCGTACACGATCGGGATGGCGATGGTCGTGCTGTCGATGTCGGCGGCCGTCATCTACGTCAAGGCAATCGACCAGGAGGACGACCTCTACGTCTGAGGTACTACTACCATGTTAAACCCAACCAAACGAGACCGGGCGCTGCTGTACGCCGGAATCATCGCGTTCGCGCTGTTCGCGGTGGTTCCGTACTACTGGATCCTTCGGACGTCGATCCTGACCAACTTCGCGGCGATCAGTCCCGACACCGGGTTCCTCCCGCTGGGGGAGCTGACCCTCGACCCGTACTTCGCCGTGTGGGCCGACTTCGCGTTCCCGCTGTACTTCAGAAACAGCATCATCGTCGCGTTCGGAGCGACGCTCATCTCGCTGTTCTTCGCCATTCCGGGCGCGTACGCGTTCGCGCGACTCGACTTCCCGGGTCGACAGGCGCTGTTCTACACCGCCGTGTTCACCATCATGTTCCCCTGGATCGTGCTGACGATTCCGGTGTACGAGGTGTTCTACTTCCTCAACCTGGTGAACACGCTGCCGGGCATCGTCATCGCCCTGTCGATATTCGTGCTCCCCCAGAACATCTGGCTGTTACAGGGGTTCTTCCGACAGGGGATTCCCGAGAACATCGAGGAGGCGGCACTTATCGACGGCCACAACGAGCTGACCGCGTTCATGCGCATCGTCCTGCCACTGAGCGCGCCCGCGATCGGCGCTGCCGCGCTGTTCGCGTTCCTCACCGCGTGGAACAACTTCCTGTGGGTGTTCGTGCTCACGAGCGACGAGGGCGTCCGAACGGCGACGGTCGCCATCCACTACATCCTCGGCAGCGACGTGCTGCGTGAGTGGAACACGCTGATGGCCTCGGTGGTGCTGCTCGTGGCGCCGCCGGTGATCTTCTACGGCCTCTCCCGGCGTTACCTCGGAGAGGGGCTCGGGGGGTCCCCGGGCGGGTGACCACCACCGGGGGATAATTTCCCTGCCGGGTCGCGTCGAAACGGGAGTCAAAGATATAAGACCACGCGGAAAACACACTGCAACGATAAACCATGGCACAACTCGAACTCGACAAAGTCACCAAGGTGTTCGACGACTCGTCGGGCACCATCGTCGCCGTCGAAGAGCTCGACCTGGACATCGACGACGGGGAGTTCGTCGTCTTCGTCGGCCCCTCGGGCTGCGGGAAGTCGACGACGCTGCGGATGGTCTCCGGACTGGAGACCATCACGGACGGCGAGATTCGACTCGGGGGCGAGCGTATCAACGAACAGTCGCCGAAAGACCGAGACATCGCGATGGTGTTCCAGTCCTACGCGCTCTACCCGCACAAGACCGTTCGTGGGAACATGGCGTACGGGCTCCAGCTGAGCACCGACCTCGACGACCAGGAGATCAACCGCCGCGTCGAGGAGGCCGCCGACATGATGGGCATCGAGGACCTCCTCGACAAGAAGCCGGCGTCGCTCTCCGGTGGGCAACAACAGCGCGTCGCGACGGGTCGTGCAATCGTGCGCGAGCCTGCCGTCTTCCTATTCGACGAGCCGCTGTCGAACCTCGACGCGAAGCTCCGCAAGCACATGCGCACCGAGCTGGCGCGCATCCACTCGGAGGTCGGCATCACGACCATCTACGTGACCCACGACCAGGAGGAGGCGATGACGATGGCCGACCGAATCGTCATCCTCAACGACGGCCGCCTCCAGCAGGTCGGTACGCCGAAGGAGGTGTACTACGAGCCCAACAACCGGTTCGTCGCCGACTTCATCGGCTCGCCGTCGATGAACTTCCTCGACGTGAAACTCGACCGCGACGGGACGGGAAGTGGGACGCTCGTCGGCGACGAGGTGAGCTACAAAGTGTCGGACGGGATGGTCGGGAACCTCGACGACGCCAGCTCCGACCTGGTCCTCGGCGTCCGGCCCGAGAACATCAGAATCGAGGCGGGCGCGCCGCCCGAGAAGAGCATCGAGGCGACGGTCGACGTCGTCGAGGTGATCGGGTCGGACAACTTCATCTACCTCGACCTGGCGGGACAGGAGTTCCGCGTCCGCACCCCCTCCGAGATCGAGCCGGAGGAGGATGAGACGGTGACGCTCACCTTCGACGAGGAGAACGTCCACCTGTTCGACGCTCGAACCGGAGATGCGCTCGTCCACGGGCGCTCCCAGGCGAGCGTGTCGGCGCCCCCGGAGCAGTCAGATACCGCCGCCGACTGACCGCTCGACGCCGACAGCTCACCCGACTCGCGGTACGTTCCGGCACCGACCGAGGGGCCGCTGGAACGACCGGGACGCGAACGTTTTTGAGGGTCGCTCCGACACGTGAGAGTATGGCATACGACATCGCCCTGATTCCGGGCGACGGGATCGGTCAGGAGGTCGTAGCGGCCGCGCGACCCGTACTGGACGACGCCGCCACGGACGCCGGCTTCTCGCTCGACTACGAACGCTTCGACTGGGGGAGCGAGCGCTACCTCGACGAGGGGGCGATGATGCCCGACGACGGGATCGACCGCCTCCGGGACCGCGACGCCATCCTCCTCGGCGCGGTCGGCCAC
The DNA here is from genome assembly GCF_026586625.1 of Halobium salinum. Lineage (GTDB taxonomy): Archaea > Halobacteriota > Halobacteria > Halobacteriales > Haloferacaceae > Halobium > Halobium salinum. Next base: position 103,208 of record NZ_JAODIW010000005.1, read on the forward strand.
CCCGACATCCCCGACCACGTGACGCTGCGGGGACTGATGCTCCCCATCCGCAAGCGCTTCAACCAGCAGGTGTGCAGGCGTCCGGCCGTGCTGTACGAGGGCGTCGAGAGCCCCCTGCGGGGGTACGGGGGTGGCGACATCGACCTCGTCGTCTTCCGGGAGAACACGGAGGGGGAGTACGCGGACGTCGGCGGGCGCGAACACCGCGGGTTCGACCACGAGGTGGCGATACAGAGCGCGGTGTTCACCCGGCAGGGGACCGAGGACGTCGTCCGCGCGGCGTTCGAGGCCGCGACCGAGCGCGACGGCAAACTGACGAACGTGACGAAGTCGAACGCCCAGGCCTACGGGATGGTGCTGTGGGACGACGTCGTCGCGGAGGTAGGCGAGGAGTACCCCGACGTGGAAGTCGAACGCCTGCTCGTCGACGCCGCCTCGATGGACTTCGTCCGCCGGCCCGACGAGTTCGACGTCGTCGTCGCCTCGAACCTCTTCGGCGACATCCTCACCGACCTCGGCGCCATCGTCACCGGGAGCATGGGGCTCGCTCCCTCCGCGAACGTCAACGTCGAGGGCGACTACCCGTCGATGTTCGAGCCCGTCCACGGGAGCGCCCCCGACATCGTCGGCCAGGGCGTCGCCAACCCGCTCGCGACCGTCCTCTCCGGGGCGATGCTGTTCGACCACCTCGGCGAGGAGGCGGCCGGGGAGCGCCTCCGTGGGGCCGTGGCCGACCAACTCGCCGACGGCGACGCCCCTCGGACGCCCGACCTCGGCGGCGACGCCGGCACCGAGGCGGTCGTGCGGGACCTCAGAGACCGTCTCTGAGTGGGTCCGGATGGAGCCCCCATCCCGCGACGCGTTCGTCCGTCGGCTCCGCGAGTTGGACCGCGAGGCGCTCGTCCGGCTCGTCGGGGACCTCGAATCGACCCGGGGCGGGACGGTCGAACGGACGGACGGGGGGTTGCTGGTCGAGCGCCCGTCCGGCGAGCACCGCCGGCTCGTGGTGGCGACGACGGCTCGGCGGGCAATCGACATCGTAGCCGGAGCCGATTCCGCCGTCGACGCGGTCGTCCTCGGACGGGCGCTTGATGGCGATGCCGACGCCGGCGCCCTCGACGGAACCCGGGTCGTCGGTCCGGACGACCTCCACGCGATGGCGCTGTACGCCGTCGACCGCGAGGACCTCCCGCCGCTTCTCGACTGCCACTTCGGAAGCGGCGCGTTCGACGACGCCGGCGGAGAGAGACGCTTCGGCGGGTTCGACGTTCGGCGGGTTGTTTCTCGGGCGAGTGACGTACCGGACCGGCAAGCGACCGGCGCCGCCGCGGGTGTGCTCCTCGCAGTCGTCCTCGCGGCGCTGGTCGTGACCGCCGCACCCGTGACCGTCCCCTGGACCGGTATCGGGCCCACCGACGCGGGGGGTGCCTCCGACGGTCGGACCGCGACCGAGGCGGAGACGACCGCTGGACGGTCGACGGGGGGACCGACGACGAGTCCGGCGGCCCCGGCGGGGGCCCTCGGCGCGACCGACCGGAACGGGAGCGCCTGCCCCCGGCCACCACGGGACGCACATCCCGCGGCCCTCCGGCCCGAGCCGGTCGCCGTCGCCACCGCCTTCGGGCTCGACGGCTGGACGATTCGGCTGGCGACGAACGTCAGCTCCTTCCGGGGGCCGAACGAGCTCTCGATTCCCTACCTGCCGGAGGTTCGCCACGAGACGAGCTACCGGAGCCCGTCGGGGGCGACAGTCGTGCTCACGGTCGATCGGTGGCCGGACGACGACCGCGCCGCCGCGGCGGGCGCCGCGCTGGCCGCCGACCGGACGGTGGCCCTCCGGTGGGGTCGGTACACGATGGGCGTGCTCGTCTACCCGGTATCGGACGGAACGAGTACGGCGGCAGAACGGTCCGGCAGCGGGCCGGGCGACGCCGACCGCCGAAGGTCGGCAGAGACGGGCCGCCTGTTGCTGTCGCACGCGACGACGCCCGACGGCCTGCGGCTGGGAGCGGACTGCGTCGCGGAACTCACGCTCGACGGGAACGCGACCGGTGCGGGAACCTGACGGGTCACCGGGGACCGCCTGAGTCGCCGCCGCACCTCACCTGACGACGTCGGCCGCCACGGAGCCGACCCCGTCGACCTCCGCCCGCACCGCGTCACCGGGTTCGATCGGGTGGGCGCCGGGCGTCCCGGTCGAGATGACGTCCCCAGGTTCGAGCGTCATCACCTCGGAGTGGAACGCGACCAGCTCCCGGGGCGGGAAATGCATGTTCGCGATGCGGTTCTCCGCGACGACCTCGTCGTTCACGACCGTCCGCACCGAGACGTCGTCGAGCGCCATCCGGCCCTCGGGGACGGCGACTTGCGGGCCGACCACGAGGAACGTGTCGAAGCTCTTCGCGCGGGTGAGAAATCTGGGGTTACGCCGGAGCACGTCCTCGGCGGTCATGTCGATGACGGGGACGAACCCCGCGATGACCGAGTCCGCGTCCTCTACGGCGACGTCCCGGCAGGTGCGCCCGATGACGACCGCCAGTTCGGCCTCCGCAGTCACCCGGTCCGTGCGCTCGCGGGGCGGGAGCCGGATGGGGCCGCCGGGGCCGGTGGCCGCGGTGGCCGGCTTGAAGAAGCTCGCCGGCTCGTCCGGGCTGTCCTCGTCCAGGTCGGCCGCGTGGTCGCCGTAGTTCAGACCGATGCCGAACAGCTTCCCCGGGTCGGGAAGCGGCGTGTCGAAGGAGAGTCGGTCGGTCGGGGTCGGCGACGCAGTCGCCTCGGTCGGGTCGGGGAGGTCGCCGGCGGCCGCCCGCGGGAGCGCGTCCCGGACCGTCGAGAGCGAGGGGTCCGCGGCCGACAGCGGGCGGAACCCCTCGTCGTCGCCGAGCAGCGCGCGGCCGTCGGCGTCGCGGGCCAGGTAGCGCACGCTACTCCTCCTCGCGGTCGGTCCAGAAGTCGAAGGAGCGACCGGGGGCGAACACGTCGAGGCCGACGGCCCGCTCGTCGCCGGTGTTCTCGACGCGGTGGGTCTCCCAGGACTCGAGCAGCACCGAGTCGAATCGTTCTAGAGTGACCTCGTCGTCCTCGGTGGCGACGGTGAGTTCGCCCTCCAGGCAGAGACACACCTGCTCGTTCTCGTGGTCGTGCATCGGCGAGGAGTGCCCCGGCGGCTTCTCGAACCACTCGAAGGAGAACTGCTCGCTGCCCGCCATCGATACGCGTCGCCATCCCTCGTCCGGTTCGTACGTCTCCGCGTCCTCGAAGTCTACCTCTCGCATGGGTGCCCGGAACACGTGTGGGAGGGCACATCAAGCTTCGGCCGGGGGCAAAGAATCGGGAAGAACGGGAGCGAGAACGGGGTGCGTGAACGCGCGTCGCCCGACGTTCATAGAGGTTATCGTAGCTCCTCGTAGAATTCTCGCCCCCACGGGGGGCGAGAAACTCCGTCCGGCTACGATAACCCCTATCAGAGGTTCGCGCCGGTCGTCCCGCCGTCGATGGGGATGGCGGTGCCGTTGATGTAGCCGGACTTCGGCGAGGAGAGGAAGGCGACGGTGTTACCGAGCTCCATCGGGTCGCCGATGCGTTCGAGCGGGTTGGTCGCCCAGTCCCCGAGCCCCTCCTCGTAGGAGTCGTACTCGCCGCGGTCGACGGCCTGGTTCACGAGGTCCTCGATGCGGGAGGTCTCGTGCGGGCCGGGGAGGACGGCGTTCGAGCGGACCTCGGGGGCGAACTCCTTCGAGAGGGTCTTCTCCAGCCCGATGACGCCCATCCGCACCGAGTTCGAGAGCACGAGCGAGTCGATGGCCTCCTTCACGCTCCGGGAGGTGATGGTGACGATGGTGCCGCCGTCGCCCTCCTTGAGGTGGGGTTCGGCCGCGCGGGCGAGCCGGACGACGCTCATCACGAGCAGCTCGTACGCCTGCTGCCAGTCCTCGTCGTCGGTGTCGAGGAAGGCGCCGGAGGGCGGCCCGCCGGCGCTCGTCACGAGGTGGTCGAGGCCGCCGAACTCGTCGACCGTTCGCTCCACGAGCGTCTCCACGTCGTCGGGGTCCGTGAGGTCCCCCGCCTGCGTGACGACCTCGCCGGTCGCGTCCGCGCGAATCTCCTCGGCCGCCTCCTCGAGGCGCTCCTCGTCGCGTCCGTTGATGACGACGTTCGCGCCCTCGCGGGCGAGCGCCCGCGCCGACGCCTTCCCGAGACCGCTGCTGGATGCCGTTACGAGTGCCACGTTGCCGTCGATTTCGAGGTCCATTGCGGCCGGAACGTCGAACCCGGAGGGGTAAAGAGGTTTACCACGGGGCAAGCCGGCGACGGTGGCGGAAGAACGTGGCGTCGGGACGGTGATTCAGCCGTCATCGGCCGGTTCGAACCGTGCCTCCCCGTTCGAGAAGCTCAGGCGCGAACGCCCGACCGCCTCGACGTGCTCGGGGAGGTCCTCGGCCAGCGCCGGCGACACGCGAAAGGAGGAGAGGTGACCCGTGTCGCGTATCCAGGCGACGCGGACCGTCTCGGGGTCGTAGGGGCCGGCGGAGGAGAGCGCGGCCCGGAGCGCGCGCTCGTCGTCGGGGAGGACGACCGGAAGCGCGGACTTCGACAGCGACCCGCTCGTGAGCGCGTTGGCGTACATCTGGTCGAAGTCGAGTTCGGCGGCGACGGCGGCGGTCGTCACGTCCGCGAGACCGATTCCGTGGGCGTTGCCGTGGGTCGCCTCGGTTAGCCCCCGGACGACGATGCGGTCGATGGCGGGGTGCTCCGGGTCGTCCGTGTTGAGCGCGCTGTACCGCCCGATGACGTTGGTGTCCATCCCGGTGCCGGAGACGTCCTTCCCGACCTCGTCGACGACGAGGGCGTCGAGGTCGTCGAAGGGGAGCGTCGGCATGTACTCGTAGGCCCGTTCGAGGAGCGCCGTCTCGGCGTCGGGGAGCGCGGCGGCGGCGAGCCCCGTGACCTCGGCCGTGTCGTCGTAGAAGTTCTCGACGACGGCCACGCCGCCGAGCAGGGGGACCGACTCGCGGACGACCTCGAACGTCGCGTCGAGGGACTCGACGTAGCCGTCGACGAGCGCGCGGTCGTGGATGGCGCTCGCGCCGGCCTGCTTTCCCAACCCCACCGCGGTCATCTTCGTCAGCCCGCTCTCGAAGGCCCCGCGGAAGTTGGTGTGGGCCTTCACCCGGTTGACGACGAGGACGCCGTCGGCCTCGACCGCCGGGAGCGCGACGTGGACGGGGTCGCCGGCGGGCGTCTCGCCGACCACCTCGGTCCCCATGCGGGCGTCGACGGGACAGCCGAGCGTCTCCTCGTCGAGTCCGAGCGCGGCGAGCGTCCGGCGCTGGCCCTCCGACGTCGCACCGCCGTGGCTCCCCATCGCCGGCACCGCAACCGGGTCGAACCCGCGCTCCCGGAGTTCGTCGACCACGGCCGTAGCGACCGGGACGACGTCCGTGATGCCGCGGCTGCCGAGGCCGACCGCGACGGTCGCGCCGGCCGGCAGCGAGTCGAGCGGGAGGTCGGCGACCGCCTCGCGGGCCGCGGCGGCCGGGTCGTCCACCTCGGGCGTCGGCGGGTCGTAGCTGACGTCCACGAACTCGGGGTAGGACACCGGCGGAAGCACGTCGTCGACGGTGTCGGCATCGGGGAACTCCATGTCTCTGTTCACTCGACGGGGCGCCGGAGCGATAAAGCCCCGCCCGACGGGAGGTCCCGGCCGGGTCAGGGCCGTGCATACCTATTTCTCCCGGGAGCCGGTAGGGCGGTACATGTCGACGGACGAGAGCGGCCGGATAGACGTGCTCGTACTCAGAAAAGGCGCCCACGGCATCTCCACGACGGAGTACGTCGACGCGCTCCGGGAGCGGTTGCCCGACGGCGTGCGCGTCGAGCGGGCGGGGACCGCAGCGGCCGAGCGCGAGGGCGTCGGGACGGCCCGCGTCGTCACCGGCGGGAGTATCGACCGGGAGAGCCTCGAGCGGGCGTCGAACCTGGAGCTGTTCGCCTGCACGTCGGCGGGCGTCGACGACCTCCCCCTCGACGCGCTCGCCGACCGCGGGGTGGCCGTGACCAACGCCTCCGGCGTCCACGGGCCGAACATCGCCGAGCACGTGGTCGGGAGCATGCTCTCGTTCGCTCGGGAGTTCCGCCAGTTCTGGCGCCAGGAGGAGCGAAACGAGTGGCGACGGGGGCAGGCGAGCGAGCTGTACGGGAGCACCGTCACCGTCGTCGGCCTCGGCGCCATCGGCGAGGCGATCGTCGAGCGGCTGGACGGGTTCGGCGTGACGACGGTCGGCGCGCGCTACTCGCCGGAGAAGGGCGGCCCGACCGACGAGGTGGTCGGCTTCCGCGACGACGAGGCGTTCGCGGACGCCCTCTCGCGCAGCGACTACGTCGCGCTGGCCTGTCCGCTGACCGAGGAGACGCGGGGGTTGATCGGCGCGGCCGAACTCGACACGCTGGAGCCTCACGCCGTCTTAGTGAACGTCGCTCGCGGGCCCGTCGTCGACACGGATGCGCTCGTCGGGGCGCTGCAGGGGAACTCGATCGGCGGCGCCGCCCTTGACGTCACCGACCCGGAGCCGCTACCTGGCGACCACCCGCTGTGGGACCTCGACAACGCGTTCGTCACGCCCCACAGTTCGGGACACACCCCCGCGTACTACGAGCGGTGTGCCGAGATACTCGCGACCAACTGGGAGCGGCTGGAGGGCGACGACGACGACCTCCGCAATCGGGTGGCCTGACCGGGCCCTCCCGGGACGGCGGCGGAGCGCCGCCCGAGGCCGGGCCGACGCGGGGAGACCGCAGGACCACGGGACGACGACGATGTCTTTATGTTCGAGCGCCGTCGTTGCCAACGTATGGCACACGGTCCCGACGCGGTCCACCGAATCGTCGACGACGCGGGGTGGTCGTACCCGGTGTCGGCGGGGCGCCTGGAGCGCAACTACGCGCTCGAGAGCGTGCAGATCGACGAGAAGGGGAACACGATGATGCTCTCGGAGCTGCTGGTGACGGCCGACGTCGAGCGGTTCGAGGACCGGGCGGACCTGGAACGGAAGCTCGGCCCCGTCTGCGAGGCCGAGAGCGAGGCGCGCAGCCCGGGCATCGTCGGACGACTGAAGCGGACGTTCCTGGGCTGAGTCGCGATGGGTGTGAACAAGCTCCGGACACTGAGTTACGGCGGCGGACTGCTGGTCGGGTTGACCGCCCTCTGGGCGATGGTCAGCTACGGCGGGTCGCCGCTCCGGTTCGTCGGGGGGTTCGCGTTAGCCGTCGTCGCCGCCGGCCTCCCCGCTGCGCTCGCGCACTCGAAGGCGGGCATCCGCTCGTACTACCGGCGCTACGCCGACGAGGACGCCGGGTTCAGCGAGGAGCTGGGCGCGGTCTACGTCTCGGAGTCGTCGGTGGACGACGCCTTCGAGGCCCTCGAGTCGGTGTACGCGGCCCTCGAGGGAGACGGCACGTACGACCGCGTCGAGCGCGACGCGTTCGACGAGGGGCCGGGGCTCACCGTCACCTACAGCGGCTTCCACAACTGCTTCGTCCGGGTGACCGACGGCGGGCGGATGGTCGTCACCGGCGCCTCCGAGAAGACGGGGACGCTCGCCGACGCGGTCGCGAGCGCCTGTTCGTTGTCGTTCGACCGGACCCGCGACAACCCCTTCGAGGGGGTCGAACCGATACGGGGCGCCCCGCGCGTATTTCTCGGCGTGTTCGTGTTCGCGATTCTCGTCGTGGGCGTCTTCGCCCTCGGCGGCGGGGCGTACCCCTCGGACGCGTACAACCCGGCCGAGCGCACGGCCCTGATGGTGATAGACGCGAGCGGCGACGTCAACCCCGGGGTGTCGCCGACGGAGACCCAACTTCGGAAGGCGTCGTTCCTCGTCGGCATCGTCGACGAGGAGGCGACCGAGATTCGGTGGGAGGGGAACGACAGCGCCGAGATAGCCGGTCACGGCAGGCAGGCGCTCGCGGTGTCGAGCGACGCCCGCGACCTGCTCGCGACGGCCCGCGAGGGGTCGGTTACGCCGGAACAGGTCGAGCGGGCGGACCGCCTCGACGCCGAACTCCGGGAGGCCGAGCGGTCGGTGGCGACGGCGCTCGCCGAACGGGCCGACAGCGAGGCCCTCTCGGGCGACGTCGCCGCACTCCGGCGGCTCGGCGAGCAACTCCGCACGGACGCGGCCGCCCGGGGCGCGGCGACCGAAGACGGGAACGCGTCGCCGGCCGCCGCGACGTCCGCAGTGACGACCCCGGGCGGGGTGGGCGCCGCGACGACGGGCTGAGAACTCGGTCGAGGTGGTCGAGGCGGCGATGACACGGCGACCCACAGAGAGAGTGCGAGGTCGACACCAGCCCCGTCCGACCGACCCCACCAGCCCCATTTTTGGTACTAGAGCGTGAGGACGGGGTATGGTAGCAGACGACCCGCTAGCGGGGGCAGCGACGCTCGTCACCGGGGCGACCTCTGGAATCGGCGCGGCGACCGTCCGCGCGTTCGCCGAACGAGGGGCGGACGTCGCCCTCGCGGCGCGACGCGAGGACCGGCTGGAGTCGCTCGCCGACGAACTGGCGTCCGAGCACGGCGTCGAGGCGCTCGTCGTCCCGACGGACGTCACCGACGAGGACCAGGTCGAGGCGATGGTCGAGGAGACCGTCGACGCGTTCGGCGGCCTCGACGTGGTCGTCAACAACGCCGGACTGGGCCGCGAGGGCGACGTCGAGGAGCTGTCGACCGAGAAGTACCGCCACATGATGGACGTGAACGTCGATGGCACCTTCTTCACGTCGCGGGCGGCGCTCCCCCACCTCACCGACTCCGAGGGGAGCCTCGTGTTCGTCGGGAGCTTCGCCGGGCAGTACCCTCGCCCGGACGCCCCGGTGTACGCGGCGACGAAGTGGTGGACGCGCGGGTTCGCGCTCAGTCTGGAGGGCGCCGTCGGCGACGACGGCGTCGCGGTGTCGGTTATCAACCCGACCGAGGTGCGCACGGAGTTCGGCTCCGAGGACGGCGACCCGCTCAAGCGCGAGTTCGAGGCGGGCGAGGTGACCGAGCCGCCGGAGGTCGCCGAGGCCATCGTCTTCGCGGCGAGCCGCGAGTCGCCGAACGTCGCCAGCGAAATCGACCTCTACCGGCGGGACAAGTTCGCACACTTCTGACCCGGTCGTGCGCCGGATGCCGACCGGTTGTCGGATGTCCTCACACCCCAACCCTTTTGCTGACCGGTCGTGACCGGTCGCACGCATGACAGTCAGCGACATCGAGAGTTTCGCCGTCTCCATCCCGCTCGACGAACCGGTCGCGTTCGCGACGCGCGTCGTCGAGGAGCGCGACCACGCCGTCGTCCGCATCCGCGACGACGCGGGCAACGAGGGAGTCGGCTACACGCTCGGCTACGGGGGCGCGACGCTCGTCGCCGACGCCGTCTCCGACCTGCTCGCACCCATCGTCGAGGGGGAGGACCCCGCGGACACGACCCGCCTCTGGCGCGAGATGTTCGACGGGACGGTCCAGATCGGCCGGAAAGGCGTCCTCCTGCGGGCCATCTCCATCGTCGACATCGCGCTGTGGGACCTGAAGGGCAAGCGGGCGGACCTCCCGCTGTACAAACTGCTCGGCGCGAGCAAAGACAGCATCCCTGCCTACGCCAGCGGCGGCTACTACCGCGACGAGAAGGGGCTAGACGGCCTGCGCGAGGAGATGGAACGGTACGTCGACCGCGGCCACGACGCGGTGAAGATGAAGGTGGGGCGCGAGTCCCTGGAACGCGAGGTCGAGCGCGTCGCCGCCGTCCGGGAGACCATCGGCCCACACCGGACGCTGCTGATGGACGCGAACGGGAAGTGGAAGCACAAGCAGGAGGCGGTGCGGGCCTGCCGGGCGTTCGCCGAGTACGACCCGTACTTCATCGAGGAGCCGGTGATGCCCGACAGCGTCTCGCTGATGGCCGAGGTGAACGACGCGCTCCCGTACCCCGTCGCCGCGGGCGAACTGGAGTTCTCGCGCTACGGATTCGCCGAACTCCTGCGCGAGGGCGCCGTCGAGGTCGTCCAGCCCGACGTCTCCGTCGTCGGCGGGGTGACCGAGTGGATGCGCGTCGCCAACACCGCCGCGTCCTACGACATCCCCGTCGCCCCGCACTACAACTGGGACCTGCACGTCCACCTGCTGGGCGCCATCGAGAACGGCCTCTGGGCGGAGTACTTCTACCGCGACTCGGACGTGAAGGCGTTCGACGACGTGCTCGAACACCCGATGGAGGCCGAGGACGGCGAACTCCCCATCCCGGACCGTCCCGGCCACGGCGTCACCTTCGACGACGACGCGCTGGAGCAGTATCTGATCTGAGGACTGAGGGTCGACCTCCAGGCCCCTGCGTTTCACGGTCCCGTTTGGTCGATCGACTCACTGAGCAGAGGGATGGCGGCGAGTGGCCGAACAGCCGCTTTTGGGTGGGAATTCGGAAGGGGCCGGGTTCTCGGCGAACGCGGCCGACGCAAGCACTGGAGCGAGGCGGAGCCGAGCGAAGCGCGCAGCGAGGCCCCGGATCCGAGAACCCGGGGGCTTCCGTATCCATCGATTCGACGCTTGTCCCTCCGGTTTTATCATAGCTGACCACTACTCAGAAAACCACCCCAAGCGTGAAGCGCCGTCCCGTCACACGAACACACATGTCACATCGAGTCGCCGTCGTCGGCGTCGGGCCGGGACGGGAGACGGACATCAGCGGCCGGAGCCACGCCTTCGCGTACGAACACGCCGACGCCTACCGCGACCGCGACGACTGCGAACTCGTCGCCTGTGCGGACGTCGTCCCGGAGTACGCGGACCGGTTCGCCGCGGAGTACGGCGTGTCCGAGGGCGGCGTCTACGAGGACTACGCAGCGATGCTCGACGGGAGCGACCCGGACCTCGTGAGCGTCTGCACCCCAATCCCGACCCACGCCGACATCGTCGTCGGCTGTGCCGAGCACGGGAGCGTCGAGGCCGTCCACTGCGAGAAGCCGATGGCCCGCACCTGGGCCGGGGCGCGGGCGATGGCCCACGTCTGCGACCGCGCGGGCGTCCAGCTCACCTTCGGCCACCAGCGGCGCTTCGGCGACCCGTTTCGCCGGGCGAAGAGGCTGCTGGACGACGGCGTCGTCGGCGACCTCGAACGCGTCGAAATCTCGTGGGGGAACTTCTTCGACAACGGGACTCACACCCTCGACCTCGCGGCGATGTTCAACGACGAGCACCGCGGGGCGTGGGTGATGGGCCAACTCGACTACAGCACCGAGCACGTCCGCTACGGCGTCCACACCGCCGACCACGCGTTCGTCTCGTGGCAGTACGAGAACGGCGTCCACGGGGTCGCCGCGACCGGCGACGACGTCCCGCTGTCGGACGGGCCGTACGACTTCTACGACTGCTGGTTCCGCCTCGTCGGCGGCGAGGGGGTAATCGAGATCGGCCGGCGCGACGGGCCGGGACTCGCGTACCGCCGCGACGGCGAGGGGTGGACCGAGGTGGAGGTGGCCGACGAGTTCGACGGCCGGGTCGACCTCGCCATCGACGACGTCCTCGGCGCGCTCGACGGGGAGGCCGAGACGGCGTTGGAGGCCCGTCACGCGCTGAACACGACGGAGATACTGTTCGCCGGCCACGAGTCCTCGCGCCGACGGGGTCGCGTGGAACTCCCGCTCACCGGCGTCTACGACCATCCGCTGGAGTCGCTGGTCGAGGCCGGGGAGGTGGTGCCCGAGCGCGGGGACGACCGACCGCCGCATCCGTCGGAGACGGACGGAGCGTAGGGAAGCGAGGGACGGGACGGCGTCGGCCCGACGCTCTCGGCGCTGCAAGTACTCTTCGTGTCTCGGTGTCTCGGTGTCTCGGTGTCTCGGTACTCCCGTCGCTCCCGGCACGAACCGTCGCCGTGCGAACTGTTATGGTGTAGCGCATACCTCTCGGAGGTACGATGCGACCACGAGCCAGCGGTCGGAGAGACGGACAGCGTAGCGACTACGAACTGCCCGGCGGGAGTCTTCGATGAGGGACTTCTCGAACCACGCGCCGACCCGCGGGGAGGGTCGGGATGTGGAGATCACCGGCATCGAGACCTGCGTCGTCGAAGGGAACTTCGAGTGGAACCTCGTCCGCGTCCACACCGATGCGGGCGTCACGGGCCTCGGGGAGTCCTACCGCGGCGGCGGCGTCATCGAGGTGATGGAGTACATGGAGGAGTTCCTGATCGGGGAGAACCCCCTCGACGTCGAGCGGCTGTTCCGCCGGATGGTCCAGGAGACGTCCGGCCACGGCGGGACGACCGGGAAGGTCGTCACGGCGGCCTCCGGCATCGAAATCGCCCTCTGGGACGCCGCCGGGAAGATTCTCGGCGTGCCGACGTACCAGTTGCTGGGCGGGAAGTACCGCGACTCGGTGCGCATCTACTGCGACTGCCACGCCGGCGAGGCGTTCGAACTCGAACACGGCTACCACGCGGCCCACGACGACGACGCATACTCCGTCGAGGCGTACGCCGAGGAGGCCGAACGCGTCGCCGACATGGGGTTCACCGCGCTGAAGTTCGACCTCGACCAGCCGTTCGACAACCACCCCGACCCGTACAACGGTCGGGTGAGCAACGCGGCGATTCAGCGGAAGGTCGACACCGTCGAGGCAATCAGGGAAGCCATCGGCTACGAAATCGACCTCGCGTTCGACATCCACTGGGACTACTCCATCGACAGCGCGAAGCGCATCGCGAACAAGCTGGAGCCGTACGACCTGATGTGGCTGGAAGACGTCGTCCCGCCCGAGAACATGGACGCCCAGCGGGAGGTGAACCGCGCGACCGACACGCCGCTGGCGACGGGGGAGAACCGCTTCCGCGTCCACGAGTTCAAGGAACTGCTGTACGACTTCGGCGTCGACGTCGTCACGCCGGACCCGAGCACCTGCGGCGGCCTCGCCGAGTCGAAGGCCATCGCCAGCCGCGCCGAGGAGAACTACATCGCCTTCTCGCCGCACAACGTCTGCAGTCCGGTCGGGACGGTGGCCTGCGTCCACCTCGGCGCGGTCGTCCCCAACTTCGACACCCTGGAGTACCACGCCCTGGAGGTCGACTGGTGGGACGACATGCTCGTCCGCGACGAACCGCTCATCCAGGAGGGGTACATCGACGTGCCCGAGACCCCGGGGCTCGGCATCGAACTCGACGAGGACGTCGTCTCCGAGCACCTCCTCGACCCCGGCACGATGTTCGGATGACGGAGTACGGCGGCGAGAGCGGGGGCGGCGAGTCGAGCGACGACGCGGCGGGGAGCCACGCAGGTACCGAGTCCGACGCCAACGACGCCAACGACGCCGACGACCCCGGCCCACGGCTCCGCCGTGCCGCGACGGCCGACGAGCCGCTGCTTGGCGGGTGGCTCTCGGTGCCACATCCGATGGTCGCCGAACTGCTCGCCGGGAGCGGCTTCGACTTCCTCTGCGTCGACGCCGAGCACGCGCCGGTCTCCTTCGAGACGATGGCGAACCTGCTCCGGGCGGTCGACGCCGCACCAGGGGGAACGGAGACGCTGGTCCGCGTCGGCGGCCACGACCCCGTCGAACTGAAGCGCACGATGGACCTGGACCCCGATGCACTGCTCGTCCCGATGGTCGACACCGCCGAGGAGGCCGAAGCGATAGTGGACGCGACGCGCTACCCGCCCGCCGGGAGTCGCGGGGTTGGTCTCGGACGCGCGACCGACTACGGGCGCGACCTGGACGGCTACGTCGCGTCCGCCGACGACCGCTTCGCGCGGTTCGTCCAGATAGAGTCCGAGGAGGCGGTCGAGAACGTCGCCGACATCGCCGCGGTCGACGGGGTCGACGGCGTGTTCGTCGGCCCCGTCGACCTCTCGACGTCGATGGGGCTGCTCGGGGCGTGGGACGACGAGCGTTTCCAGGACGCGGTCGACCGCGTCCTCTCGGTCGCCGACGACGAGGGCGTCGCGGTCGGGACGCTCGCGACCGACGCCGAGTCGCGGCGGACGCGCCTCGCCGAGTGGGGCGTCGACTACCTCGCCGCCGGCGTCGACGCGACCTACCTCGAGGAGGGCGCACGGCGGACGCTGTCTGAGTGTGCCGACGCGCTGAAAGAGCGATGAAGTAGCGTCGCGGCGAGGGCGGGGAACGACCTACTCTCCGCCCGGCTTCACACCCTCGTCGTACTCGAACTCGGTCCACGGCCCCTCTATCTCGGGGTACTCCTCGACGACGTCGAGGTTCACCTCCACGCCGAGGCCGGGGCCGTCGGGGACCGTGAGCGTTCCGTCCGAGAGGTCGAGGTCGGTGTCGAGGACCGCCTCGGCGAGCGGGAACGGGTACATCCCGGCGACGTCGTCGCCGAAGACGGGGTACTCGAGGAGCCGCGTCTCCGGCGCCGCCGCGGTGAGGTGGGCGTTCGCGACCAGCCCCAGGTTCGTCCCGAAGTTGTGGGGGACGAACCGGACGTCGCGCCCGGCGCAGTGGCGGGCCGCACGCATCGTCCCCGTGAACCCCTCGTGGTGGCGGACGTCCCCCTGGAGGAAGTCGACGCGCCCGTCCTCGGCGAGGGCGACGAGCCCCTCCGGCGACTCCTCGCTCTCGCCGCCGGCGAGTGGGACGTCGGTGCGCTCTGCCAACCGGGCGTAGGCGCCGTGGTCACCCGGTTCGACGGGTTCCTCCACCCAGTAGGGGTCGTGTTCGGCGAAGTCGTCGAGGAGGGCGACTATCTCGTCGAACGTGTAGGAGCGCTCGCCGAGTTTCCACCAGGTGTGGGCGTCGACCATCAGGTCCATCCCGTCCCCGACGCGCTCTCTGAGCAGGCGGAGGGTTCGACGGTCCTCGTCGGGGCCGAGCCCGGGTCGGTACTTGTAGCCGCCGAACCCGCGCTCCTGGATGGCTGCGGCCTGCTCTGCGTACCCCTCCGGTTCCATGTACATCCCGGCGCTGGCGTACAGCGGGAGCGATGTGCTGATGTCGGCCGCCTCCTCGGCCAGGAGTTCGTAGACGGGTGCTCCCGCCGCTTTCCCCCACACGTCGTGGGCGGCAACGTCGACCGCCGAGATGGCCTGCGACTCGAGGAGCCGCGGCAGCCCCAGGTCGCGGATTCGGGTCGCGAGCTCCCCCGGGTCGTCCGCGTCGGCGCCGGCGACGGCGTCGGCGACGTCCGACTCGAGGAGGTCGACGAACCCGCCGTGGGAGGCGCCCTCGAAGTACTCGCGCATCGCCGAACTGCTCGCGCCGCCGGGGGCGAAGCCGACCGCGCCGTCGGCGGTTTCGAGCCGAACGAGCACGGCGTCGCGCTTCAGGAGCCGGCGCACCCCGCCGTAGAAACGGCGCTCCTGCGGGGGGTCGATCGGCGAGCTCAGCGTCCAGGCGGAAATGTCACTGATTCGCATGCGAACCCGTCGCACCCGAGAGAGCATAAAGCCCCACGCGGCTGACGACGGAGACGGGGCAGCCCTCGACGCGGCGACTCACGTTCCGGTTACTCGGGGGTCGCCGCCGCGTGTTCCGGCTCCCGGCCCTCGAACACGGCGCGAATCCCCTCGGCGGCCGTCCGGCGCTTCTCGTCGCTCGCGGCGCCCGAGTACCACGCGACGTGCGGGGTCAGGACGACGTTCTCGTGTCGCGCCAGCGGCGTCTCGAAGGAGGGGGTCGTCCCGTCGAAGCGGTCCGCCGGCTCGTCGGCGAACACGTCGATTCCGGCGCCGGCGATGTCACCGGAGTCGAGTGCGGCGTCGAGCGCCGCCTCGTCGTGGAGGCCGCCGCGGGCGACGTTGAGGAAGTACGCGTCTTCGCGCATCCGAGCGAAGGCGTCGGCGTCGAACATGCCTCGCGTCTCGTCGAGCAGGGGCGTGTGGACGGAGACGACGTGTGCACGGTCGAGCAGGGGTTCGAACTCGACCTTCTCCACGCCCGCCGTCTCCATCTCGTCGGCGTCGACGTACGGGTCGGTGGCGACCACGTCGGCGCCGAACGCCCGGAACTTGTCGGCGACGCGGCGGGCGATGGCGCCGAAGCCGACGAGCCCCACGGTCATCGTCGAGAGCCGACGGACCCGCGCCTCGCCGAGGCGCTTCTCCCAGACGCCCTCGCGGAGCGAGGCGTCGTACCGCCGGAGGTCGCGTTCGAGCGCGAGCGCGAGCATGAGCGCGTGGGTCGACACCTCCTCCAGGCAGTAGTCGGGGACGTTGAGCACGTACATCCCCGCGTCGGTCGCGGCGTCGAGGTCGACGTGGTCGACGCCGATGCCACAGCGGGCGATGGCTCGGCAGCCGTCGAGCGCCGCTATCACCTCGGCGGTGTACGGGGCCGTGAGCAGGCGGTCGAGCACGGCGTCGACGCCGACGAGTTCGCGGCGCAGGTCGTCGGTCGTCTCCACGTCGACCGGGCGGAACGCGACGTCGAGCCCTTCGAAGACCGCCTCCTCGACGGCGAGGTCGAAAGCGGAGCCGGCGGTGACGCCGACGGTGTACTGGTCTGCCATGTGGAGACACGACAGCACCCCTCGTGAAAAGTGTACGGCGCCGAGGCCGGACGTGCGTAGCGACACAGGGGTCGGTGCTGCGAGGGCCGACGGCGGGGAAAAGGCTAATCCGGTGCGGGCGGTCGGTGTGAGCATGACGGACGCCGACGCGGACGCGGACACCCACGGGAACGGGAGCGACGCCGGACGGGCGGCGAAGACGGGCGGCGCCCACGTGTACGAGGCGCTCGTCGACGCCGGCGTCGACACGCTGGTCGGCATCCCGGGGACCCAGACGCTCCCGCTCGACCGGACGGTCGTCGAGCGCGACGAGATGCGCTACGTGATGGCCCGCCACGAGACCGCCGTCCCGCACATCGCGTGGGGATACTACGAGGCGTCCGGTCGGCCGGCCGCGACGCTCACCGTCCCCGGTCCGGGCGACACGAACGCGATGCACGGGCTGAAGAACGCCTACGAGGACTCGGTGCCGATACTCCACGTCTCCGCCGACGTCGACCCCGACGAGCGCGGGAAGGGGCCGATTCACGAAATCGAGCCCGACACCTACGACAACGCCGTGAAGGCGAACGTCAACGTCGAGCGCCGACGCGACCTGCCCGCCGACGTCGCACGGGGGCTGGAGACCGCGCTGACGCCGCCGACCGGACCGGTCAGGCTCGGCGTCCCGAGCGGCATCCTCGACGCCGAGTTCGCCGCGCCCGCCGCCGAGGTCGCCCCCGAGCAGACGAGTTTCGACAACGAAACGGCCTACGACGACGCCGTCGCCCGCCTCGCGTCGGCCGAGCGACCCCTGCTCTACGTCGGCGGCGGCGCCCGCCGCGCCGAGGGAGGTCCCCGGGCCGTAGCCGACCTGGCCGACGCGCTCGACGCCCCGGTCGTGACGACGTACAAGGGAAAAGGGGTCTTCCCCGAGGACGACGACCGTTTCCTCGGCGTCGCCGGTAGCCACCTCCCGTCAGGCGCCGAGCGCGTCCTCGGGTCGGCGGACGTCGTCGTCGCCCTCGGCACCGACTTCGACGGCGTCACCACGGCGGGCTGGAGCCTCCCCATGGGCGACGCGCTGGTCCACGTCACGCTCGACCCCGACGCGATCGACGCGAGCTACGACACGGACGTCGCAATCGTCGACGACGCGGCCGACGCCGCCGACCGACTGCGCGAGGGCGTCGAAGAGCAGGGCCTCGAAGGACGGGACGGGTCCGCGACCGGCGACGGCTGGGACGGGTCGCGCGTCGCCCGCGAGGTCCGCGAGGAGTACGACGATCACCTCCGGGGGCTCGGGCTGTTCGACGGCGGGTCGCCGGCGACCACCCCCGAACTGCTCGCGGCGGTCCGGGAGGTGACGCCCCGAGAGGCGAGCGTCGCCGTCGACGTCGGCGGGTTCCGGCTCTGGGCGATGCAGACGTTCCCCGCCTACGCCCCCGAGGGGTTCGTCGCGGCCGGGTCGTGGGCCGGGATGGGCGTCGGACTCCCGGCCGCCATCGGGGCCCAACTGGCCCGCCCCGACCGCCCGGCGCTCTGTCTCACTGGCGACGGCGGGCTGTTGATGTGTATCCACGAACTCCACACCGCGGCGGAGTACGACCTCGATATCACGTGCGTCGTGTCGAACAACGCCGACTACGGCGTCATCAGCAAGTCGCCGAAAATCGAGGGGTACGGTGACGGCCACCAGTTCACCTGGACCGCACCCGACTTCGCGACGGTCGCCGAAGGGTTCGGCTGGGAGGCGGTCCACGTCGAGTCGGCCGCCGAGGCCGGGGAAGCCGTCGCCGACGCGATGGACGCCGACGGGCCGGTGCTCGTCGACGTCGACGTCGAGACCGACGAGCCGTCGGCCGCGGAGGCCTCCGCGTACGACTCGACCGTCGCGCTGGACTGAAGGGGAACTGCGGGTCGGAGTCGAACGGGGACCGCGGCCCGTTCGGCGCTCGGACGGCGAGAGAGAGAGAGGGGTGCTCGACGGCGGTTCCCGGTCGGGAGGGGCGAGGGACGCCGGAGTCAGTATTCGCCGCTCACCAGGTGGTCGTAGTACTCCCGGGCGCGTTCCTCGTCCTCCTCGGAGAGGTCGACCAGCGGCGGGCGGACCGGCCCGCCGTAGTGGCCCGCGAGTTCCATCCCGAACTTCACCGCGGGGACGTTGTTCGCCGCCGGGAGGTGGCTCTCGGCGCCGGCCTCCTCGCGGAGGTCCTCGTAGGGGCGGAAGCGCTCGCGGATGTCACGGGCGCGCTCGTACTCCCCCTCTCGCAGGGCGTCCATCAACGCGAGGGCGGGTTCGGGGGCGAAGTTGCCGACGCCGGTGGTGAACCCCTCGGCGCCCTCGACGGCGAAGGCGGGGGCGAACCGTTCGGCGATACCGTTCGACCAGACTACGTCGCCCTCGGTGGTGGCGACGGCCTTCGAGAACGCCTTCACGTCGTTGACCGCGTACTTCACGGCGACGACGTTCTCCTCCTCGGCGAGGTCGGCGATGAGGTCGTCGTCCAGTTCGTCGCCGCGCTTGTAGAGGACGACCCCGAGGTCGGTCGCGTCGACCAGTTCCTCGTAGTACCGCCGGAGCCCGTCGCGGTGGATGTAGGTGTGGACGGGGTGCATCACCATCACCGCGTCCGCGCCGGCGTCCTCGTAGCGCGAGAGTAGCGAGCGGGCAGTCGGGAGGCTCCCGCCGAGGCCGGCGACGACCGACCCCTCGCCGCCCATCGCGTCGGCGGTCGTCTCGACCACCGCGACGCGCTCGTCGTTCGAGAGGGAGTAGTACTCGCCCGTGTTGCCACAGGGGATGACCAACCGTGCGCCGGCCTCCCGCAACGACTCGACGTGCTCGGCGAGTTCGTCGTGGAGGACGTCGGCGCCGTCCTCGGAGAACGGGGTAGGGTTGGTGAAGGCGACGCCGCGCAGGTCCGACTTGAGTGACTCGTACGCCATCGTCGCGTGCCACCACTACCCACGCTTACAAAAAACCCCGCGGAACCGGGGACGGAGGCGTCGACACCGGTCGGGGTCGAGTCGGCTGCCCCGATACCGGCCGAAACGGTCCCCACCAACAGCTTTAATCGTGGCTCCGCTGTGCGACTAGCTGACACATGGACGCCCGCGGACGGGCGGAGCGAGCGACCCGTGCAGCCGAGCGCCCGCCCTCCCCTCGCACCGAGCGCCTGCCACACGCCCGCGTAGAGGTGGTGAGCGCGCCGCCGTGACCCCGGCCCTCCCCTCCCGGAGCAGCGACCGCGTCCAGCGGTCGGCGATCGGCGTCGCCGCCGCCGCGAGCAAGTTCGCGCCGATACTGATGGGAACGGCGATGGCCGTCTACATCGGCCGGCGCGGGGGGTCCCCGCTCGCGGTGAGCCTCGTGCTCGCGCTGTACTTCTTCGGGCTGATGACGTTCGCGCCCGTCTGGGGCGCGCTCGCTGACGTCACCGGGCGCCGGCGGGACGTGCTGCTGGCCGTCTCGGCGCTGGGGGCTATCGCCGCCCTCCCGCTCGTCGTCGTCGACGGCATCTGGCTCCCGCTGACGGCCCGAACCGTCTACGCCGCCTTCGCCGCGGGGTACCTCCCCGTGATGCTCGCGGTCGTGAGCGAGCGTGGCGGGGCGGAGGCGCGCGGGCGCTCGGTCGGCTTCTTCTCCAGTGCGCAGGCGGTCGGGTTCACGTTCGGCCAGCTGTTCGCGGGCGTCCTGCTCGGCCTGCTCGCCGCGCCGGAGCTGTTCGGCGTCGTCGCCGCGGCCTCGGGGGTCGTGTTGCTCGCGGCGCTCGTCGTCGAGGACCCGAACCCCGACCGCCACCGACGCGTCGCCCCCGGCGAACTCGCCGGCGAGGTGAAGCGGCGGCTGTTCCCCAGCGCGGCCGGCCGCGAACACCTCTACACGAACGGACTCATGTGGCTGTACGCCGCCACACTGCTCCGGAACATGACCGTGCTCGGGACGACGAGCCTCCTCCCGGTGTACATCGTCACCGACCTGGGGCTCTCGGAGTTCCTGATGGGCGCGCTGCTCGCGGTGAACCCCGCCGGCCAGATAGCGACGATGTACCTCGTCGGCGAGTACGCGGACCGCCTCGGACGCAAGCCGTTCATCACGCTCGGGATGGCCGGCTCGGGGGCGTTCGCCGCGGCGATGGCCGCCGCCGCGCTCGTCCCGTCCGCCATCGGCCGGGCCGTCGTCGTCGCCGTCGGGATGGCCCTGCTCGCGGTCGCCTTCTCGGGGACGCGCGTCGGTGCGGTGTCGTTCATCGGCGACGTCGCCCCCGAGAACCGCGAGTCCGAACTCATCGGGTTCCGTTCGACCGCCCGCGGCTTCGGCGGCATGGTCGGCCCGGCCCTGTTCGGCCTCGCGTCGACCGTCACCTCTATCGAACTCACCTACGCGGTCGGGAGCCTGCTCGCGTTCGCGGCCGCCGTCCTGACCCAGGTCGCGCTCGTCGAGAGCTTCGAGACGCCGGACGCCCCCGTCGGCGCGGAGCCGGAGTCGGACGCGGACTGACCCCCCGTCACGGGCCCGCCGACTCTCGCGTCCGGGTCAATCCGACCGGCGCAGCCGGAGGCGTGCGCCGCCGTCCAAATCGTCGAGCCCCGAGACGTCGTCGACCGTCGCGAACACCCCGACCGGCGAGGCGGCGACCGGTACCGCCCCGTCGCTCGCCGGCGTCGGCCCCCAGAACAGACAGACCGCCCGGCCGGCCGGCCAGTAGGCGAGCGCGCCGACGGGCACCTCCCGGACCCCGTCTTCTACCGGCGCGTCGATTCCGGTCCGCACGTACAGTTCCTCGCCCCACCGGGCGGCGTCACCCTCGACGGGGAGCGCCGCCGAGACCGCGTCACGGAGCGCCGGTTCGGCGTCCGTCCACGTCGCGTCGAGGGCCAGGTCGTCGACGTCGACGAGGAAGTCGGTGTCGGTCGGGTCGTCGCTCGGCGTGTCGGCCGGTGACATGGGACCGTGCTCGGAGTCGGGAACCAAAAGGATTCGTCCGTACTCGGAGCCGACCGACGTGACCCCGACCGCCGGGCGAAGCTTCTTGTCGGCCCCTCTCGACCACGGACCATGCCACCGACTATCACGTCCGTGGAGGCGTTCGCGTTCACCTACGACCGGGAGCACGTCCGGAGTCAGACGGTCGGGCCGCTGGTGTACGCCGAGGGGGAGACGGCCGAGCTGACGGGGTACGCCGTCCGAATCGACACCGACTCCGGGGTCACCGGGGAGTTCGTCGGCGGGACGGCCTCGGGCCACGCGCAGATAGCCGAGGTGGCCCCCTACCTGGTCGGGGAGAACCCGCTCGACCGGGAGCGCCACTGGTCCGAACTGAAACGGGCGCTGCGCGCCACCGACCGGATGGGGCTCGGGCCGCTGGACATCGCGCTGTGGGACCTCGCCGGCGAGCGCTACGACGCGCCGGTTCACGAGCTACTCGGCACGTACCGCGACCGACTGCCGGCGTACGCCTCGACGTACTTCGGTGACGCCGACGCGGCGGGGCTCGACACGCCGGCGGCCTACGCCGACTACGCCGAGGCCTGTCGCGACGCCGGCTTCCCTGCGTTCAAGGTTCACCCCGTCGAGGGCGGCGACGTCGACCGGGACGTCGCGACGGTTCACGCCGTCGCGGACGCGGTCGGCGACGACCTCGACCTGATGCTCGACCCCGTCTGCGGGTACGGGACGTTCGCCGAGGCGCTCGCGGTCGGGCGGGCCTGTGACGAGTGCGGCTTCTACTGGTACGAGGACCCCTACCGCGACGCAGGCACCTCGGCTCACGGCCACGGGGCGCTCAGAGACCGCCTCGACACCCCGCTGCTGCAGGCGGAGATGATTCGAGGGGTGGAGGCCCACACCGACTTCGTCGACGCCGGCGCGACCGACTTCGTCCGCGCCGACCCGGTCTGGGACGGGGGCATCACGGGTGCGATGAAGATCGCCCGCGTCGCCGAGGGCCACGGGCTCGACGTGGAGTACCACCTCGCCGGCCCGCACACCCGCCACTGCATGGCCGCCACCCGCAACGCGAACTACTACGAACTCGGCCTGGTCGGCCCGGAGGCGTCGGTACCCCACTCCGAGCCGCCGGTGTACGATTCGTACACGGACGGGGTCGACGCGCTCGACGGCGACGGGACGGTACCGGTCCCCGACGGGCCGGGGCTCGGCGTCGACTACGACTGGGCGTACATCGAGGACAACGCGACCGACGTCGTCGTCGCCGAGTGAGGGGTGAGCGGGTCGGGTGGGCCGGGCGGTCGACGACCCGAGCGCGTTTCGTCCTCGATCCTCGGTCGCCAAGAGTTATCAGGGTGCGCACGGACCGACGAGACATGGTTGAGCCTGCACTCATCCTCCCGCCGGAGCCGGACGACCGCTGGAAACTCGCGAGACAGATGGGCGTCGAGAAGGCCGTCGTCCACCCGCTCGAAATCGGCGAGGACAAGCGCTTCTGGGAGTTCGAGGAGCTGCGCGGCATGGTGAACTGGTTCGAGGGCGCCGGCCTCGACGTGGCCGTCATCGAGGGGAGCGTCCCGATTACGGACAAGACGCGCCTCGGGCTGGAGGGGCGCGAGGAGGAGATAGAGACGTTCAAGCAGTTCCTCCGGGACTGCGGCGAGTTGGGTATCCCCACCGTCTGCTACGACTGGATGGCGAGCGTCCGCTGGGCGCGCACCGACGTCCACATCGAGAGTCGCGGCGGGTCGCTCACCTCCGGTTTCGACCTCGACCGGATGGAGGGCCTCCCCGAAGGGCGAGAGCCGGTCGACGTGACCCACGAGGAACTGTGGGGGAACTTAGAGTACTTCCTCGAGGAGGTCGTCCCCGTCGCCGAGGAGGCCGGTGTGAAACTCGGGCTCCACCCCGACGACCCGCCGCGCGAGGAGCTGGCGGGAATCCCCCGGATAATCAACAGCGTCGAGGCGTACGACCGCGTGCTGGACATCGTCGACAGCCCGCACAACGGCGTCACGTTCGGACAGGGGAACTTCACGGCGATGGGCGCAGACATCCCCGAGGCCATCCGCCACTTCGGCGACCGCATCGTGTTCGCACACTTCCGCGACGTCGAGGGCGACGCCGACGGGTTCGTCGAGACGTGGCACGACGACGGACCGACGGACATGCTCGAGGCGATGCGCGCGTACCACGAGGTCGGCTTCGAGGGCGTGATGCGCCCGGACCACGTGCCGACGATGGCCGGCGAGCAGAACGACAACCCGGGGTACGAGACGAAAGGTCGGCTGTTCGCCATCGGCTACATGAAGGGGCTACTGGAGGCCGTCGAGAAGGGGTCGTGAGGCGAACGCGGCGGGGGTCTCACTCCCGGAGGACGGAGACGTCGAACACCGGCTTGCACGTCCGCCCGGCGAGAAACGCCTCGAACGCCTCGTCGGCGTCGTCGAGTGAGAACCGGTCGTCGAGGAGCGTCCCGGCGTCGACGTCGCCCGAGCGAATGAGCCGGACCGAGCGCTCGAAGTCCTCGTAGGTCGAGGCGTACGAACACTGGAGGTCGACCTCGGCGCGAACCAGCGGCGAGTACGGCATCGTCGTCTCCCCCGTCTGTCCCACGAGGACGACCTGCCCGCCCTTGCGCACCTCGTCGACCGACATCCGGAGTCCGGAGGGATGGCCGGTCGTGTCGAAGACGACGTCGTATCCGACGCCGTCTGTCGCCGCTTCCCGCCGCGCCGCCGGGTCCTCGGCTTCGACGTTCAGCGTCTCGAAGCCGAGCTCCTCGGCGAGCGGGAGCCGGTACTCCGCGTCGCGGCCGACGCCGGCGACGACGACATCCCCGCCCTGGGCGTCGGCGATCTGTGCGGTGAGCAGTCCGATGGGTCCGGGGCCGGCGACGAGCACCCGGTCGCCCGCGTCGAGACGGGAGTTGTGGATGACCGCGCGGGCGCCGATGCTCGTCGGTTCGACGAGGGCGGCGTGTTCCGGCGGGATGTCGTCCGGGACGGGGTGGAGCGCGTCCTCGGGAACGGCGATGTAGCCGGCGTAGGCGCCGTCGTGGTCGACCCCGGTGATGACGGCGTCCTGGCAGACATTCTCCTCACCGAGTCGACACTGGTAACACTCCCCACAGCCCCGGATGGGGCGCTCGACGACGCGGTCGCCCGGCGAGAACGCCGTCACCGCCTCGCCGACCGCGACGACGCGCCCCGAGTACTCGTGACCGATGACCGTCGGCAGCTCCATCCGCTCGAACGCCGACTCGAACTCGTAGATGCCCGCGTCGCTCCCACAGAGACCGGCGTAGTCGACTTCTATCAGTGCCTCGTCGGCGGCCGGTTCCGGCTTCGGACGGTCGACGATACCCATTGCACCCTCGGTTCGGCGTTGCTTGGCGAGTCCGCGCATACCCGGATAGGCGGTCGGTCGGACCAAAAATGTGGCGAGCCGAGCGCCGAGACGGCGGACTCGACTCGGCCGTGCCTACAGATGCCAAACGTGAAATGTCCGCACCCAGATGTCGCAGGCGCATGCCCGACTACCGGAAGCTACGCGACCCGAACGCCGAGTACACCATGCGCGACCTCTCGGGAGAGACGATGGGGCTGGAGGCCGACCGCGGCGGCCCCCGCGACGTCGAGATAACCGACGTGCAGACCACGATGGTCGACGGCAACTACCCCTGGATTCTCGTGCGCGTCTACACCGACGCCGGAATCGTCGGCACCGGCGAGTCCTACTGGGGCGGCGGCGACGCCGAGATTATCGACCGCATGACACCCTTCCTCGTCGGCGAGAACCCCCTCGACATCGACCGTCTGTTCGAGCATCTCATCCAGAAGATGTCCGGCGAGGGCTCCATCTCCGGGAAGGTCGTCTCCGGCATCTCCGGCATCGAGATCGCCCTCCACGACGCCGCCGGCAAGATTCTCGACGTCCCGGCCTACCAACTCGTCGGCGGGAAGTACCGCGACGAGGTCCGCATGTACTGTGACTGTCACGCCGGCGACGAGTCCGAACCCGCGTCGAACGCCCGCGAGGCCGAGCGCGTCGTCGAGGAGTTGGGGTACGACGCGCTGAAGTTCGACCTCGACGTTCCGTCGGGCCACGAGAAGGACCGCGCCAACCGCCACCTCCGAGGGCCGGAGGTACAACACAAGGTCGACATCGTGGAGGCGGTCTGTGAGGCGGTCGGCGACCGTGCGGACGTCGCCTTCGACTGCCACTGGTCGTTCTCGGGCGGGAGCGCGAAACGGCTCGCGGCCGGTATCGAGGAGTACGACGTCTGGTGGCTCGAAGACCCCGTCCCGCCGGAGAACCACGACGTCCAGCGCGAGGTGACCCAGTCGGCGCCGACGACGCCGGTCACGGTCGGCGAGAACGTCTACCGCAAACACGGCCACCGGCGACTGTTCGAGGAACAGGCCGTCGACATCGTCGCGCCGGACCTGCCCCGAGTCGGCGGGATGCGCGAGACGCGGAAGATCGCGGACATGGCCGACACCTACTACGTCCCCGTCGCGATGCACAACGTCTCCTCGCCCATCGGGACGATGGCCTCCGCGCAGGTGGCGGCGGCCATCCCGAACTCGCTGGCCGTCGAGTACCACTCCTACCAGCTCGGCTGGTGGGAGGACCTCGTCGAGGAGGACGACCTCATCGAGGACGGCCGGATGGAGATTCCCGAGAAGCCGGGACTGGGTCTCACGCTGAATCTGGACGCCGTCGAAGAGCACATGGTCGAAGGGGAGACGCTGTTCGACGAGGCGTAGACCGGCCGAAGCAGTTCGGTCTCCCGGTCTCTCGGCCCCAGTCACCTAACCCCGTTCACACCGACCACTCCGATTTCTCGCACCGCCGCTACGCCGACCAGGGGGCGCCCTCCCGCTCGATGAGGCGCTCCGTCCGCCGGACGCCGTCGATGGATTCGACCTCCGCGCTCGTCAGCGCGAGGTCGAGCGCGGCCCTGTTGTCCGCGATGTGAGCCTCGCTCGTCGCCTTCGGGACGGCGGTCACGTTCTCCTTCGAGAGGAGCCAGGCGAGACAGACCTGCGCGGGGCTGACTCCGCGCCGTTCCGCGATTCGGACGACCTCGGGCACGTCGAACGCGCCGCCCTGCGCGAGCGGGGAGTAGGCGACCTGGTAGTAGTCGTGTTCCCGGGCGTGTTCTAAGAGCGCCTCCTGCTGGAGGAGCGGGTGCATCTCCACCTGGTGGGCGAACAGCGGAGCGTCGAGGACGTCCAGCGCCTCGTCGAGCAGGTCGGGGCCGAAGTTGGAGACGCCGACGTGGTCGACGGTACCGCGGTCGACCAGTTCGTCGAACGCCGGGAGCGTCTCGGCGGCGTCGTAGTTGCCGACCGGCCAGTGAACGTACAGCAGGTCGAGAGTGTCGACGCCGAGTCGGCGCAGACTGTCCTCGACGCCGTCGAGCACCTCGTCGTACGCGAGCCCCGTCTGCTCCGGGTGGAGTTTCGTCGCGACGAAGACCTCCTCCCGCGGGACCGACGCGGCCGCGATTCCCTCCCCGACCGCACGCTCGTTGCCGTAGAACTGGGCGGTGTCGACGTGCGTGTAGCCGGACTCCAGCGCGAGTCTGACGCTCTCTGCGCACTGTTCGGGGTCGGTGTTCTGCCACGTGCCGAGTCCGAGCGCTGGAATTCGGTTCATAGGGACAGCAACGCCGGTTCGTGCCATATAACTCCGGGTTCGGCCAGACGCCGGCCCCGCCGGTGTGCTGGTCGGCCGCCGGGTCGACCGGTCCGGCCCCGAGACCGAACACGACGAAGGAGTTCGGTCGGGCGGTCGGCTCCGCGGACCGTGTGACCCGTGTCTCGCCTCCACGAGGGAGCTACTGCTTCGTCCGGTCGAGCACCGGGATGGCCGTCCCGCCACCCGTCGTCGGAGGGGCGCCCCGACCGCAAGCGGCGGGGTGAGGAAAACGATTAACCGTGCTCCCGCGCGACACGCTACCATGTCAGCCACACGTATCGCCGAGTTCGGCGAGTCGCTGGAGGCCCACGGGGTCTCGTGGGCACGCACCGACGCCGACGGGTTCGCATCGACGCTAGTCGAGTCGCTCGTCGAACCGGCCGTCGGCGTCCCGCTCGGCTACGAAGGGGTGTCGCTCGACGATGCACCGGTGACGGTCGACCCGACGCCCGCGGAGCTACGCGCGGCGACGACGGGCGTCACCCCCGTCAGACTGGGCGTCGCCGCCTACGGGAGCTTCCTCGTCGACTCTGACGCGAAGGGGTCCGAGCCGGTGAGCCTCTACCCCGAGCGCCACGTCGCCGTCGTCCGCGGGAGCGACCTCGTCGCCGACCTCCCGGCGGCGCTCGACGAGTTGGGGGCGTCGTACGCGGCGGAGCCGTCGAGCGCGGTGTTCGCTACCGGGCCGAGCGCGACCGGCGACATGGGCGCACTCGTCGAAGGAGTCCACGGGCCGAAGCACGTCCACGCGGTCGTGCTGGAGGACCGGTAGATGGCCGTCGACGACCCCACGGAGAAGGCGGCCCACATCCGCCACCTGCTCGCGACCGAGCGCGAGGCGGTCCGGGAGAACACGAGCCACTTCAACCGCGAGCGCTACCGCGCGTCGGCCGAGTACGAGGGGTACGAGGAGCTCAGGAGCCGGGCGCGGGAGATCAAGGAGGACGCCATCGAGCGCCTGCCGGAACTGGTCGAGACGGTCCGCGAGTCGGTCGAGGCGAACGGCGGGACGGTGTACGTCGCCGACGACGCCGCGGACGCGAACCGCTACGTCGAGGAGGTCGTCCGGGACCAAGGCGACACGGTCGTGAAGTCGAAGTCGATGACGACCGAGGAGATCGACCTCAACGAGGCCCTGGAGGCGGCGGGCGCCGACGTGTACGAGACGGACCTCGGCGAGTTCGTCGTGCAGGTCGCCGACGAGGCGCCCTCACACATCGTCGGCCCCTCGCTGCACAAGTCAAGCGACGACATCGCGGCGCTGTTCAACGCCCACTTCGACCCGGAGGAGCCGCTCTCGACCGCCGAGGAGCTCACCGAGTTCGCCCGCGACTACCTCGGCGACCGTATCGTCGAGGCCGACGTGGGGGTCACGGGCGCGAACTTCGTGCTCGCCGAGTCGGGGACCATCACCCTCGTCACGAACGAGGGGAACGCCCGGAAGGTGGCGGCGACGCCGGACACGCACGTCGCCGTCGCCGGGATAGAGAAGCTCCTCCCCTCTATCGAGGAGCTGGGGCCGTTCACCGAACTCATCGCCCGCGCCGCGACCGGTCAGGACGTCCCGCAGTACCTCTCGATGCTCACGCCGCCCTCCGACTCCCCCTCGCTCGACTTCGACGACCCCACCACGCCGCTGTCCGAGCAGGGAAGCGAGAATCGGGAGTTCCACCTCGTTCTCCTCGACAACGGCCGGACGGCGATGCGCGACGACCCCGAACTGCGGGAGACGCTGTACTGTATCCGCTGTGGCGCCTGCGCGAACTCCTGTGCGAACTTCCAGCAGGTGGGCGGCCACGCCTTCGGCGGGGAGACCTACACCGGCGGCATCGCCACCGGCTGGGAGGCCGGCGTCGAGGGCCTCGACACCGCCGCCGAGTTCAACGACCTCTGTACGGGCTGTTCGCGCTGCGTGAACGCCTGCCCCGTCGAGATCGACATCCCGTGGATAAACACGGTCGTCCGTGACCGCGTGAACAGGAACGGCGACGAGGGGCAGTTCGACCACCTCGTCGAGGGGCTCACGCCCGACGCGGAGCCGGGCGGGATGGACCTCGGCAAGCGCTTCTTCGGCAACTTCGAGACGGCGGCGAAGCTGGGGAGCGCGACGGCTCCGCTGTCGAACTGGCTCGCGAAGTCGGGGCCGGTTCGTGCGGGCATGGAGCGTGCCCTGGGAATCGACCGCCGGCGCGACCTCCCCCGGTTCGAGCGGGAGACGTTCCGCGACTGGTTCGAGGCCCGCGGCGGCGCGCTGGTCTCCGCCGACGAGGCGACCCGCGAGGCGGTGGTGTACCCCGACCTCTACACGAACTACGTCCGGCCGGAGCGCGGGCGCGCCGCCGTCCGGGTACTGGAGGCGCTCTCGGTCCGCGTGCAGGTGCCGGACGTCCCCTCCAGTGGCCGGGCGCCCCTCTCGCAGGGGATGGTCGCCACCGCCGACGCGAAGGCCAGCCGGGTGTTCGGCGCGCTCGCGGAGCACCTCGACGCCGGCCGCGACGTCGTCGTGGTCGAGCCGAGCGACCTCGCCATGTTCCGCCGGGAGTACGAGAAGTTCCTCCCCGAGGCCTCCCACGAACGCCTGTCGGAGAACAGCTACGAGGTCGTCGAGTACGTGTTCGGCCTACTGGAGAACGGCGGGGACGCCGAGGCGCTCGCGGGACCGGACGCCGACGACCCGGGCGTCGCCTACCACAGCCACTGCCAGCAGCGGACGCTCGGTGCCGCCGCTCACACCGAGGCGGTGCTCGACCGACTGGGGTACGACGTCGTCCTCTCGGAGGCCGAGTGCTGCGGGATGGCCGGCAGCTTCGGCTACAAGCGCGACTACTACGAGCTCAGCATGGCCGTCGGCGAGGAGCTGGCGACGGAGTTCGGCGGCGCCCACGAGGGGCGACGGGTCGTCGCCAGCGGGACCTCCTGTCTCGACCAGCTGGACGACCTCCTCGAACGGAAGCCGGCACACCCGGTCGAACTGCTCGACCCGGCGCGGCGGTGAGCCTCGGGTCGATGAATCGCTGAGGCGCCGCGTTCAGTCGAGGTCCGCGGAGTCGACGACGTCGAGGGCGGTGTCGACCGCATCGCCAATCTCCGCCCGCGTGTCGTTGCCGAGTTCGACCAGCGGCGGGCGCACCGTCGTCCCGTCGAGGACGCCCCGTTCGGCCAGCGCGGCCTTCGTCGCCGGCGCGAAGCCGTGGGCGACGCACTGCTGGAACAGGGGGGCGATGCCCTCCGAGCCGATTCGGCGTGCGGCCTCGACGTCGCCGGCGGCCGCCGCCTCCGCCGCGGCCGCGAACGCCTCCGGAATCGCGTTCGAGAGGGCGTTGATGCCGCCGGTCCCGCCCTGCAGCATTCCGGGGACGAGGTAGCTGTCGAACCCCTGGTAGCAGTCGAAGTCGTTCGGGGTCCGGCGCAGCGCCTCGACGAAGTAGTTGAAGTCGCCGCTCGAGTCCTTCAGTCCCCGAATCCGGTCGTGGTCTGCGACCGACTCGACTACGTCGGGGGCGATGGCCTGCCCGGTGCAGGCCGGGATGTTGTAGAGGTAGAGGGGGAGCGCGGCGTCGTCGGCGACGCGCCGGAGGAACTCGGCGTTGCCCTCGGGGTCGTTCGCCGTGTGGAAGTACGGGAGGACGATTAGACCGACGTCGGCGCCGACGTCGGCGGCGGTCTCGACGCGGTCGAGCGTCCCGGCGACGCTCGTCGCGGCGGTGCCCGCCATGACCGGCGCGTCGCCCGCGGCGTCGACGGTCGTCTCCAGTACGGCGCGGTACTCCGCCGCGTCGAGGCTAGCGAACTCGCCCGTCGTGCCGCAAGGGACGAGACCCTCGACGCCGCCCTCGCGAACGTGGTCGACGAGGGTGGCGAGGGCCTCGTGGTCGACCGCTTCGTCGTCGTCGAAGGGGGTGACGAGGGGGCACCAGGTTCGGACCGGGTCGTCGTTCGAATCGGGCTCCGCGTCGGTGCCGCTCATCGGCCCGTCGACCTCGTGAGTCCGAGCGTCGCGGTCGTCCGTTCGGTCCTGCCGAGTGGCACGGTCGAGTCCGTCGGCTCCGGAAGCTGTGGCATACGACGTCGACTCACACGGCGCCGAGCATAGGCGTTCCGACCGCGGAAAGACCCGCGAGCGGCAGCGAGGGCGGGAAGCCGCGCAGGCGGAGGTTTCTTGCTCCGATGGCGAGTGGGTTCACCCACCATGCGAACGCATGCCGATACCGACGGCCACCCCGGAGGGGAGGGGTGAGCCGATGCGGCTCGTCGACACTCACACCCACGCGTGGGGACCGGACACCGCGGAGCTCCCGTGGCCGGCCGAACTGCTGCCACCCGGCTGGGAGGGCCCGTACACGGCACACGACCTCGTGGCCGACATGGACGCGGCGAGCGTCGACGAGGCGGTCGTCGTAACGACGCCCCTCTACGGCCGCGGCGAGCGCGCGAACGAGTACACCATGCGCGCCATCGAGGCGTACCCCGACCGCCTCTGGGGCGTCGCCCTCATGGACTTCTTCCGGGGCGACCCGGACGAGGTGCACGCGGCCCTGCGCCGCGTCGTCGGCCACGACCGGGTTCTCGGCGTCCGGATGCACGCCTGTCTCCGATACGAGGAGCACTCCTCCGAACTGGACCGGACGGCGGACTGGATTCTCGACGACGCGCTCGACCCGGTCTGGACGGAGGCCGCCCGGCTCGACACGTCGGTGTTTCTCTTCCCGAAGGCCGACCAACTGTCGATGGTCGGGACGCTCGCCGAGCGCCACCCGGAGGTTTCGATGGTGGTCGACCACATGGCGTACCCCGACGAGACGACCGCCCCGGACGAGCCGCCCTGGACGGACTTCGAGGCCCTGGCCGACCACGGCAACGTGGCCGTGAAGGTGAGTTCGCTCCCGCGCTCCAGCGAGGAAGCGTGGCCCTACGAGGACCTCCACGGGTACGTGCGACGCCTGGTCGACTGGTTCGGTCCCGAGCGGCTGCTGCTCGGCTCCGACTACCCGTGGATGGACGACTGGGCGACCTACGGGGAGTGTCTGAACTGGGTCGAGGAAGCCCCCTTCCTCTCGTCGCGCGACCTGTCGTATCTCTCTCACCGGAGCTTCGAGCGCGTCCACGAGGTGTAGTCCCCCCGGAGGTCGTACCCTCTCGGGAAGCCGGACGCCGTTCGGTCGCCGGGGTTACTCGTCCCAGGGGACGTCGGCGTGGAGGCGGCGGACCGCGTCGAGGTCGGTCAACGCCGAGACGGCCCCGGGCGCCGTCGTGGCGACGGCGCCGGTGGCGTTGGCGAGGGCGAGCGCGCGAGCGCCGTCGCGGACGCCGTGTGTGAGCGACGCGACGAACCCCGCGAGAAACGCGTCGCCGGCGCCGGTCGTGTCCACCACCTCAACCTCGTAGCCGGCGTGGCTCGTCTCGCCGGCGACGGGGCTCTCGGCGGTTCCGTAGCAGTACGCGCCGTCCCGGCCGAGCGTCAGGACGACGGTGTGCGGGCCGTGTGCGGCGACGGCCCGCGTGAGCGCCGCCGGGTCGTCCGCCTCGAACCCGGCCGCGGCGAGGTCTCCGGGGGTCGCCTTGACCACGTCGACGTGGGCCAGCGCGCCGCGGACGACGGCGCCGAACGCCTCCCGGCTGTACCACATCTCCGGCCGCCAGTTCGGGTCGAACGAGACGGGACAGCGGCCGTCGGCGCGGGCCTGCAGGTCGAGCGTCGCGGTGCGGCTGGGTTCGACGCTCAGGGTGACGCCCGTCGTGTGAACCCACCCGACGGCGTCGAGCGTCTCGTCAGGGACCGTCCCCGCTTCGAGGCGCGTGTCGGCCCCGTCCTCACGGTAGAAGGTGAACGAGCGGTCACCCTCGGCGTCGTGAGTGACCACCGCCAGCGTCGTCCGGGCGGCCGCGTCGGTCACCAGCAGGTCGTCGGGAATCGCAGATTCGGCGAGGTGTGACCGGAGGAACGCACCGAAATCGTCGTCGGCCAGGCGCGTCCAGAACAGTGGCGGGACCCCGATTCGGTCGAGAGCGAGCGCGACGTTGGCGGCGGAGCCGCCGAACTTCGGGGCGTAACCGCCGGCGCGCCCGGGCGGACCGGGCCGCTCGGGGACGAAGTCGACGAGCGTGTCACCGGCCACCAGGATGGGTCGGTCGACGGCCATGCAGGGGGGTCGCACGCGCCGGACATAACTGCTCCTCCGGCCGCGGCGGGGACGGGGACGTCGCCGGGGGTCTCACTCCCCTATCGGACTACCCCGGTCCCCCCAGGCGGCCTCGAACCCGGCCATCCCCTCGGCGGTCTTCGGGTGTCCGACGTGGGCCTCCAGCACGTCCGGCGACATCGTCACCGCGTCGACGCCGGCCTCGTACAGCGCCAGCGCCTGCGTGGTGTTCCGAACGCTCGCCGCCAGGACGTCCGTCTCGAACCCCTGGGCGTCGTAGATTCGGCAGATGCGTTCGACCGCACCGACCCCGTCGGCGCCGGCGTCGTCGAGGCGTCCGACGTAGGGCGCGACGAACGAGGCGTCGTTCTTCGCCGCCAGGACGGCCTGTTCGGCCGAGAACACCACCGTCGTGCCCGCCGGGACGCCGTCGGCGCGGAGTCGGGCGAGCGCCGCGAACCCCTCGCGGGTCGCCGGGAGCTTCACGACCACCTCGTCGGCCCACGCCTGGTACGCCCGCCCCTCGCGAACCATCCCGTCGACGTCGGCGGCGATGGTCTGGGCGAACACCGGCCCGTCGACGGTGTCGGCGACCGACTCGACCGCCTCCCGGTACCCCACGCCCGCCTCGGCGACGATCGACGGGTTGGTCGTGACACCGTCGACGACGCCGAGCGCCGCGACGTCGCGGATGCGGTCGACGTCCGCCGTATCGACGTACAACTTCATGGGAGGTGGTACGGTCGCGGCGGGATGAAGCTACCGCTCGTCGTCGACGCGCCGACGGGCGCCTCCGCCGAACGGCCGTTCGGGGTGAAGAGCCGCCCCGTCCGGCGTTTTTTCCCGTGTTGGGAAGATTTATCACGAACCATCAGAAACATCTTCGTGGTATGCGAAGCGATAGCAGGCGCAGGTTTCTGAAGGCGACCGGGGCCGCGGTGACACTCCCCGCTATCGCCGGCTGCACAGGCGGAGGCAACGGCGAGGGAACGACGGGCGGCGGTGGGGGTAACGACTCCGCCGGCACCACGACCGGCTCCTCGGGCGGCGGCGGGAGCGGGAGCCTGCAGAAGGTCGGGATGTCGGCGTACGTCCGCGGCGGGGCCTGGATCACGGCGTATATCGAGGCGGCGAGGTTCTACGCCGAGGACCAGGGAATCGAACTCGACGTGCGCCCGAACCAGCAGAGCGCACAGAAGCAGGTCCAGGACATCCGCGAGTTCGCTACCGGGGACCACGACGCGATTCTCGTCGGCGTCTGGCAGACCGGTGCGGCGGAGGGCGCCATCAACCAGGCCATCAACCAGGGGACGCCCGTGTTCGCGACGAACGCCGACACGTCGAGTTCGGAGATTCCGCTGTACGTCGGGTTCAGCAACTACGACGGCGGCGCGAGTTCGGCCGAACAGATGGTGAAGGCGCTCGGGGAGCAGTACCCCGACGAGAGCACCTGGCGCGTGTTGAACGTCCGCGGGCCGCAGGGGAACCAGTCGGCGAACCAACGGTCGAACGGGTTCCTGGAGACGGTGGAGGAGAACGACAAGGTGGAGGTGGCGGCGACGCTCAACGGGGAGTTCGCCCGGGACGTCGCCCAGTCGACGGTACAGGAGTGGGTCCGGTCCAACGGGCGGGTCCACGGCATCTACTCCGGCAACCTCTCGATGGGGCTCGGCGTCGTCCAGGCGATGCGCAACCTCGACATGCTCGTGCCGAAGGGCGAGGAGGGCCACGTCGTCCTCACGCAGATGGACGGCAGCCCCGAGGTGAACCCCCTCGTCGGGGACGGGACCATCGACGCCGCGGTCGACCAGCCGAACTACTTCTACAACCCCATCGCGCTGAAGTACATGAAACAGTACGTCGAGGCGGGGAACGACGCGAGCGTCATCCCGTCGGTCGACTCGGAGGTCACGGCCGACCAGTTCAGCGTCGAGTCCGCCCAGCACAAGGGCGTCGACATGTGGTCCGAGCAGATCTGGGAGCCGGGGGTCATGCGCGAGCAGAACGGCCACCCCTGGTTCCGGACCAACAGCATCGTCATCACCCAAGAGAACTACGACGAGCCGTACCTCTGGGGTAACATCTGGGGCTGACGCCCCGTCTTCTCCCACTATGTCTACAGAACAAGGGTTTCTCAGTCGGACGTTCGGCGACAGCGACGACCTCGCGTTGACCCTGCTGGACAACATGATCTGGCCGATTCTGGCCGTCGTCATCCTCGGCGTCCTCGTGTTCGTCCCGCAGACGTTCCGCTCCATCCAACTCATCCTCTGGGGAGCGGTGCCCATCGGTCTCCTGGTGCTGGCCGAGAGCCTCTGTCTCCTCTCGGGGCACTTCGACCTCTCCATCGGCTCGATCGCCGGTTTCTCGGCCATGTTCACGGGGATGCTCCTCGGCACCTGTCCGAGCTGCTGGGGGGTGACGACGAGCCCCTGGGTCGGCTTCGGCGTCATCCTCCTGACCGGCTCGCTCATCGGCCTCGTCAACGGTGTGATGATAGCGAAGGTCGGCCTCAACCCGTTCCTCCAGACGCTCGCCTTCCTCATCGTCTTCGAGGGGGCGAAAACCGCCATGCAGACCCAGCCGGTGACCGGACTGCCGAGTCTCTACGTCCGGGTCGGCGGGACGCCCAACCTCGCCATCGGGGTGATGCTCGTGGCGTTCCTCGTCTTCGGCCTCGTGTTGCGGTACACCTCGTTCGGCCAGGCGGTGTACGCGCTGGGGAGCTCCGAGGTGTCCGCCCGCGAGGTGGGAATCGACACCGAGCGGCTCGTCATCGTCATCTACACCATCAGCGGGCTTCTGGCGGCCATCGCCGGGCTGATGCTCACCGGCTTCGTCGGCGTCGTCCCGCCGCTGATCGGCGAGGGGCTGGTGTTCCAGGCGTTCGCCGGGGCGGTAATCGGCGGTATCAGCCTCTTCGGTGGCCGGGGGAAGATCACCGGCGCGCTCGGCGGCGTCATCCTCATCCAGCTGGTGCAGTCGGCGCTGAACAACAGCCCCGCCATCGGAGCGACCCAGATTCAGATGATCAACGGGCTCGTGCTGCTCGGCGCGATCTTGCTGTACAACACGCAGACCAAGCTCCGCTCTCGCATCCTCGCGAGTGGTGCGACATGAGCGTCGAGGACGACCCCGCGACGACGGAGCGGGAGACGGCCGAGGAGGAGGCGGCCGGAGACGCCGGAGCCGCCGCGTCGGCGACGCCGAAGCTCCGCGCCGAGAACGTCACCAAGCAGTTCGGGCGCATCGTCGCCGTCGACGACGTGACCCTCGACGTCCGGCCCGGCGAGATATTCGCCCTCGTCGGCGACAACGGGGCCGGCAAGTCGACGCTGATGAACGTCCTCAGCGGCGTCCACGCGCCGACCGAGGGGCAACTGTACAAGGACGGCGAGCCGGTCCAGTTCTCGAACCCCTCCGACGCGCGGGCGAAGGGAATCGAGACGGTGTACCAGGACCTCGCGCTGATGGACGACCTCGACATCGCGACGAACATCTTCATGGGGTCGTTCCCGAAGCGCGGGGTCGGGCCGTTGCGGGTTATCGACTGGAACGCCACCTACGAGCGCTCCCGCGCCATCATGCGCGAGCAGCTCGGACGGGAGATGGACATCCAGACGGAAGTGGAGTTCCTCTCGGGCGGACAGCGACAGCTCGTCGCCATCGGACGGGCGCTCGCGTTCGACCCCGACGTCATTATTCTCGACGAGCCGACGAGCGCGCTGTCCGTCGACGCGACGCGGCTCGTCCAGAACACGCTCGACCGCCTCGCCGAGGAGGGTATCACCATCGTCATCGTCAGCCACAACATCGAGTCCGTCCTCGAACACGCCGACCGGATCGGCGTCCTCTACCAGGGGAGCCTCGTCGACATCATGGCCCCCTCGGAGACCGACCTGGAGGAGCTGAACGAGCTGATGACGACCGGGACGCTCGAGACGGGCCTACTCGACGACTGAGCGCCGGGCGGGTCCGTGCGGACCCGTGCGGGCGCCGCCGGCAGTACGTTTACGCCCCGGGGAGCCGACGTCGGCGTATGGCGGACACGATTCGACCGGAACTCGTCGTCGACGTGGAGTGTGAGACGGGCGAGGGGCCGCTGTGGCACCCCGACGAACGGCGACTGTACTGGTGTGACATCCCGAACGGGCGGGTGTACCGGTACGACCCCGACGCGGGCGACCACGAACTCGTCTACGAGGACGCCGACGAGCGCATCGGAGGGTTCACGATACAGGCGGACGGCTCGTTGTTACTGTTCCAGGAGGCCGGCGCGGTCCGCCGGCTGGACCAGGGGAGCGGGACGGTCGACGTCGCCGTCGAACCGGACCCGGACCGGTTCCACGAGCGGTTCAACGACGTCGTCGCGGACCCCGAGGGACGCGTCTTCGCCGGCGTGATGCCGGACACCGACCGGGACCTCCCCGGCCGGCTGTTCCGTCTCGACACCGACGGGACGTTCGAGCGCGTCCGGGAGGAGTGCGTCCTGCCGAACGGGATGGGGTTCTCGGGCGACCTGTCGTCGTTCTACTTCACCGACACCGGCGAGGTCGACCCCGACCACCCCGGGTGCGTCTACCGGTACGACTACGACCGGGCGACGGGAGAGATATCGAACCCCGAGACGTTCTTCGACGCGAGTGGAATCGAGGGGATGCCGGACGGGCTGACGGTCGATACGGAGGACCGCGTCTGGTCGGCGTTCTGGGAGGGCCACAAACTGCTCCGGGTCGCCCCTGACGGGACCCGGGAGCGGACCGTCGAGTTCCCCCCGCGGAAGGTGTCGTCGGTGACGTTCGGCGGGGACGGGTACGACACCGCGTACGTGACGACGGCGTGTGAGGAGGG
This sequence comes from Halobium salinum, assembly GCF_026586625.1. GTDB lineage: Archaea > Halobacteriota > Halobacteria > Halobacteriales > Haloferacaceae > Halobium > Halobium salinum. The sequence continues at coordinate 141,334 of NZ_JAODIW010000005.1, forward strand.
ACGGGAGCGGGAGGGCGACGGGGCGGGCGGACTCTTCCGCGTCGACCTCGACGCGACCGGCCGCGAGGAGTTCCGCTCCGACGTCGAGGTGTGAGTGGCAGACCGGCGGCGGTCGCCTCTCGGGTCCGGCGCAAGGCTCATGCACGCGGGCCGGGTCGGTCCGTCATGGTCGAAACCGAACGCGCGGTGTACGTCCAGCGGCTCGACCCCGACCGACGCGAGGCGTACGTCGAGGCCCACGAGGAGGTCCCCGACGGCGTGACGGACGCGATGGCGCGCGGCGGGGTCGAGGAGTTCGAACTGTACGTCCGGGACGACGTCGCCGTCTGCATCCTGGAGTGTCGGGACCTGGAGGCGTACCTCGATGCCGTCGACGGCGACGAGGCGGTCGCCGAGTGGGAGCGCTACACCGGCGAGTTCAAGCGGGAAGGCGTCGACGCCGACGCGGACCCCGAGTCCGGCATCCCGTTCATGGAGCGAATCTGGCGGTTCGACCCCGACGACCGGCAGTAACTCCCGATTCGGAAGGATTTTTGGCGGGGTCTCGTGAAGGGGTACCATGGACCTCTCGTTCGAGACGATCGTCCTCGCCGTCGGACCGCAGGACGACGACCGACTGGACCGACTCGCCGAGGCCGTACTGCAGGTCGCGAAACCCACCGACGCGACGGTCGTGCTCACCCACGTCTTCAGACAGGGGGAGTTCGAAAACGTGGCCGCGGGGCTGGACCTGCCGAACGCCACCGCCGAGGATATCGACACGGTGCTGAAGCGCCATCAGTCCGTGCGCCGCCTCGAGCGCCTGTTCGAGGAGCACGCCGTCGACTACGAACTCCGGGGTATCGTCGGCGACGTCAGCGACTCTATCGTCGCGTTGGCCGAGGAGACGGCGGCCGACCGCGTCGTCGTCTCCGGGGCGACGCGCTCGCCCGTCGGAAAGGCCGTCTTCGGGAGCACGACCCAGGACGTGCTCCTCGGGGCGCCGTGTCCGGTGACGTACGTTCGCTCGCCGGACAAGTAACCGGACGGTTCCGGTGGGACGCGACCGCCGAGTCGACGGCGACTACTGGAACTCCGGCATCACCTCGTCGCTGAACAACTCCATCCCCCGGGTGTCCGGGAAGTCGAGGAACATCAGTTGGAGCTTCCCGAAGCCGAGGTCGCGAATGTCGTCGATCTGTGCGGCGACCTGTTCGGGCGTGCCGATGAGCATGCTTCCTTTCTCCCGGGCGTCCTCGGCGTCGCGAAGCTGGTCGTCCATGTCGGACTCCTCACCCCACGGGAGCGGGAATACCTCGTCGACGACCCGCTCGAGTTCGGCCTCGTCACGCCGAACGAGCACGTGGGCGAGCCAGGAACGCTCCACGTCCCCGGGATCCCGCCCTTCGTTCTCGAGATACTCGTCGAACTTCCGGACCTTGAACTCGATGGGCTTCCCCCGAGCGCGGGCGCTGATCTCGACGTTCCACTCGTCGGCGTGGCGGGCGATGAGTCGGAGCATCCGCGGCCCGGCGCCACCGACGACGATGGGTGGGTGTGGGTCGCTGGTGGGTTTCGGGTTGTTGAGCGCCCCGTCGATGGTGTAGTGCTCGCCGTCGAAGGTCGGGTCGTCCTCGGTGAACATCGCCTTCACGACTCGAATCCCCTCCTCGAGCATCTCGATTCGGGTGTTCACGTCGGGGAACTCGTACCCGTAGGCCCGGTGTTCTTCCTCGTGCCAGCCGGCGCCGAGGCCGAGGCGGAGCCGTCCCTCCGAGAGCACGTCGACAGTCGTCGCCATCTTCGCCAGCAGCGCCGGGTTCCGGTAGGTGACGGAGCCGACGAGCGGCCCGAGGTCGACGTCGTCGGTGCGCTCGGCCAACGCGCTCAACAGGGTCCACACCTCGTACTCCTCGGCCTTCGGGCCGAGCATGAAGTGGTCGGGCGCCCACAGCCCCTCTAACCCGGCGTCGACCGCCGCGTCCACGCCCGTCAGTATCGTCTCGCGTTCGAGCGTGTCGAGCATCGGTGTGTCGCGGTGGACGCCGGCGCCGGCGTAACACTGCACCATCCAGTCGAACTGCATACTCGTGGTCGGGTGACTGGCCGGTTAACCGTTGGGGAGGGCGCAAACCCGCGGTCTCCTCCCTCTCCCGGTCGGCCCCGGTCGACGCGAATCCGTCCGGGACTGTCCGGGGCCCAGCCCGACGCCTCAGAGCCCGCTGTGGGCGAGCCACCCGCCGTCGACCGGGAGGTTCGCCCCGGTGACGAACCCAGCCTCGTCGCTGGCGAGGAACACCGCGGCGTCGCCGACGTCCTCGGGCGTGCCGAACCGGGGGACGAGCGTCTGCTCGCGCGACTTCTCGACGTCCTCGTCGGTGTTGATGTCCTGGAGCGGCGTCTCGATGTACCCGGGGTTGATGCAGTTCACCCGGACGCCGTCGTCGCCGAGTTCCATGGCCAGGTCCCGCGTCATGTTGACGACCCCGCCCTTCGCGGCGGCGTACGGCGGGCCGCCGCCGCCCTCGAACCCGCGGACGGAGCCGACGTTGACGATCTGTCCCCCGCTCTCCACGAGGTGCGGAATCGCGTACTTCGCGCAGTAGAACGCCCCGCTGAGGTCGACGGCGATCGACCGCTCCCACTCCTCGAGCGTCGTCGTCTGGGAGTCACCCTCTATCTGGATGCCCGCGTTGTTGACGAGTACGTCGACGCCGCCGTACGCTTCGACGGTCGCCTCGACCATCGTCTCGACGCTCTCGGGGTCGCCCACGTCGGTCTCGACGAACGTCGCGTCGCCGTCGGTCTCCGACGCGACGAGTTCGTCCGTGGGTCTCGTCACGTCGGTGTCGTAGCGCTCGCCCTGCTTCGGCTCCCGGCGGACGTCCGCGACGACGACGGTCGCCCCTTCCTCGCCGAACCGTCGCGCGATGCCACGTCCGATACCACTCGCCGCGCCGGTCACGATAACCGTCCGGTCCGCGTGTCTGCCGGCTGCCATGGTCCCGACTCGGCGGCCACCGACTTAACGCTGTGTCGGCGCGGGCGCCGAGCGTGACACTCAGCCCTCGAACCCGAACGCGAAGTCGCCGTCGCCGTCGAACGCCATCTCCCGACGCTCCCCCACCTCGACGTCGTCGCGCTGCGCCAGTTCGTCGGCGACGGGCTCGGAGACGTACAGTTCGTCCGGGTGGAGCGTACTCCGGATGTACCCGATGCGGAGGTCCTCGGGGTCGCGAACGCCCGTAATCGAGTACGCGAGCAGCAGCGCGGTCCGGTCGCTCGGCGAGACGATAGGGACGAACGCGCGGGAGGGCTCGCCGCTCGTCACGGCGTTCACGTAGGTGTCCGAGAGGTTCAGCTGGGCGACGAGGTCCTCGTGGACGAAGTCGGCGAGCCCCATCCCGATGCCGTTGCCGTGGGAGGCGTCGGTGACGTCCCGGACGTAGATGCGCGTGATGTCGGGCAGGGCTGGCTCCTCCTCGTCGAGGAACTGGTAGCGACCGACGACGTTGGTGTCCATCCCGGTGCCGGAGACGTCCTTCCCGATCTCGTCGACGACCAGCAGGTCGAGGTGGTCGACCGGAAGTTCGCCGAACAGCTCCTTCGAGCGCGCGAGCAGTTCGGGCTCGCGGTCGGGAATCTCCCCGACCGGGACGCCCTCGACGAGCGCGGCGCGGTCGTTCGCGTTCTCGACGAGGGCGATGCCGCCGACGACGGGGGCGTGCTCGAAGATGGCGTCGGCGCGCTCCTGAATCACGGTGTCGAGGCCGCGGGAGATGGCGGCGTTGTGCATCTCCTCGGCGCCGCGCTGCTTGCCGAGGCCGACGACGGTCATCTTCGTCAGCCCGGACTCCACCTCGTTGCGGAAGTCGGTGTGGAGCTTCACGCGGTTGGCGACGAGCACGGCGTCGGCCTCAAGCGCGACCGTCGACACCGGAATCGGACGCCCCTCGGGGTCGTCGGCGACGGACTCGACGGCCATCGAGTCGCGTATCTCACAGCCCAGCCGTTCCTCGGTGATGCCGTACTCCTCGAGGACACCACGCTGGCCCTCGGGCGTCGCGCCGCCGTGGCTCCCCATCGCCGGCATGACGAACGGCTTCAGGCCGCGCTCGGAGAGCTCGGCGACGGCCGCCTCGACGAGTTCGGGCATGTCGTGGATGCCGCGGCTGCCGGCCGTGACGGCCACTTCGGCGCCCTCGTCGAGGTCCGAGAGGGCGGGAATCTCCGCGACCGCGTCGCGCGTCGCCGCGGAGACGTCGTCGACTCGCGGCGGGTCGCGGTGGCGCTCGGCGTGGGCGAGGCGCGGGAAGTCGTCGATGCCGACGTCGTTGACGTCCGCGAGCGTCTCGGCGTCGGGTACGTCGAGTTCGACCATGAGAGTGGGTCGCAGGCGCGGCCGCTTAGTTCTGTCTCCGGCAGCGTGTCTCGCCTCCCTGGTCCGGCCCGCCCGAGCGAGCGCACGGTGAGTCTTGCCGAACCGGGCCGAGTCGAGCAAACGCTTAGTCGGTCGCCGTACATCGTCGGGCATGGAGCCGACGGACGACAGCGAAGACAGCGACGCGGCCGAGACGACGGCGACCGTCTACCACGAGAGCGACGCGAGCCTGGACCCGCTGGACGGCAGGACGATAGCCGTCCTCGGCTACGGGAACCAGGGCCGCTCACAGGCGCTGAACATGCGCGACGAGGGGCTCGACGTCGTGGTCGGGAACCGCGCGGACGACTCCCGGGAGCGGGCTCGTGAGGACGGGTTCGACGCCTACCCCATGGCCGAGGCGACGGCCCGGGCGGACATCGTGCTCTTTCTCGTCCCCGACGAGGTCCAGCCCGAGGTGTACGAACGGACGGTCGGACCGAATCTCGACGCCGGCGACACGCTCGTGTTCGCCTCCGGCTACAACGTCACGTACGACTACATCGAGGTCGACCCCGCGGTCGACGTCGTGCTGGTCGCCCCGCGCATGATCGGGGCGGTCGTCCGCGAACTGTACGAGGAGGGCCGGGGCGCCCCCGCGCTGCTTGCCGTCCACCGGGACGCCACGGGCGAGGCGAAAGCCCGGGCGCTCGCGATTGCGGCCGGAATCGGGAGCATGCGTTCGGGCGTCGTCGAGACCGACTTCGAGACGGAGACGCGCACGGACCTCCTGAGCGAGCAGGGGCTCTTTCCGGTGTTCGCCGCCGCACTGCTCGCCCGTTTCGAAGTGGAGTCCGAGGCGGGCGTCCCGCCCGAGGTGACGCTGCTCGAGTCGTACCTCTCCCGCGAGATGGCCCACATCTTCGAGAAGTGCGCGACCGAGGGGCTGATCGGACAGATGGACCTCCACTCGCGGACGAGCCAGTACGGCCAGTTACTCGGGCTGGAGGCGTTCGACCGCGAGCCGATTCGCGAGTTCATGCGCGAGCGACTCGAAGCCATCGACTCCGGGGCGTTCGCCGAGGAGTGGACCAGAGAGCAGGAGTCCGAGGACTCCCGTCTGGAACGCCTCCGCCGGCGGTACGAGGGGAGCGAGTTCGTCGAGACCGAGCAGGCGACGCTCGACGCGTTCGGGCTCCGGGAGACGTAACGCGGCTCGACGTCGACGCCGTATGTGACCGTGAACGTGGGGTCGAGTGCACGTGCACGTAGAGTGCACGTGGGATGCGAGTGTGGATGACAGCCACACGAACTATGGGCGAGGCGGCCGTCGGACCGACGGAGGGTTCACGATGGACATCACCGACACGAACGATATCGAGTTGTCGCGGGGCGAGGCGCAGACGGTCGTCGCGGCGCTGGCGGAGTACGAGACCACCGCCCAGGGGACCGAGGAGGAGTCGGTCGTCTCAATTCGACGCCGCTTCGAGGAGGAGTACGACCTCGGCGGCGGGGACGACGGGGACGGCGACGACGGGACGCCGACGTCGTCGCGCCCGACCTGAGGCGAGTCACGAGTACCCCGAGGCGAGTCACGACCAACTCGAACCGAGTCGGGGCCACCGCCACGGTCGTTGCCGGCGGCGCCCACCGCGGGCGTCTCGCCGGTCCGACCCCACGACGACCCCGTACCGTTCCGATAGAATTAATCGGCGGTGTTCGGTCAGGTAGCGTATGTCACACCACGCGGGTGTCGATCTCCGGGGGCTGTACGAGCGGGCCCGGGAGGGCGGCTACGGATTCTTCGCCAGCAACGTCACCCACTTCGACGTGCTCGTCGGCCTGCTCCGGGGGAGCGACCGCGCCGACTCGGACCTCGTCGTTCAGCTCGGACGCGAGGAGGCGGCGTTCTTCGGCGACGGCGACCCGGCGGTCGGAATCCGCGTCTTCGGCGGCTGTCTCGACGCCTTCGCGGCGCGCTTCGACGTCGAAGTCTTCTGCAACGTCGACCACGTCCACCTCCCCGAGGACGACGACTTCCTGACGGCGTGTCTCGACTCGGGCGTCCCCGACTCGGTGATGGTCGACGCCTCCGCCGAGCCGTTCGAGCGCAACGTCGAACTCACCCGGGAGGCCGTCGAGCGCGCCGACGAGGCGGTGCTCGTCGAGGCCGAGTTGGGCCGCATCGCCGGCGTCGAGGGGAGCACGGAGACGCCGGACGACGAGGCGTTCTACACCGACCCGGACGACGCCGTCGAGTTCGTCGAGCGGACGGGCTGTGACCTCCTCGCGGTGTCGGTCGGCACCCAGCACGGCGTCGCCTCCGGGCGCGACCTCGACGTTCGGCCGGACATCGCGGCCGACATCGGGCGGGCGCTCGCCGACGCCGGGGTGGACGCGTTTCTCGTCGTCCACGGCGCCTCGGGGCTCGCGGACGAGCAGTTGGCGGCGCTCCTCGACGCGGGCGTCGTCAAGTTCAACAAGAACACCCGGTACCAGTACGAGTACGCGCGGACCGCCGCGGACTTCTATCACGAACACGCCGACGCGGTCCGACCCCCCGACGGCGTCGCCGACGACCGGGCGAGCTTCTTCGCCGGCAGCGACTGGGCGCCTGACAAGACGTACTTCCACCCGCACGTCGTCTCGAACGCGGCCCGGGACCGAATCGCCGACGTGATGACCGGGCTGTGCGAACTCACCGGGAGCGCCGGCGAGTCGCTTCGGTCGAACCGAGCGAACCGATGACGGGCGACGTGCTCGTCGGCATCGACGCCGGACTCACCAACGTCACGGTGGCCGCTTACGACACCGATGGGACCGAACTCGCGGCCGCGTCGCGGTCGACGCCGGGGTCGAATCCCGCCACGGAACCCGACGGGACGGCCGGCGAGTCGGCCGACCGCGAGGAGCAGGACCACGACCGCCTGTGGGCGGTCGTCGCGGAGACCGTCGCGGCGGTCGTCGGGAGCGACGACGTTCCGACCGACGCGGTCGCCGGCGTCGGCGTCGCCGGCCACGGTCACGGTCTCTACGGGGTGGACGCGGCGGGCGAGCCGGTCTGTGGAATCAAGTCCACCGATAGCCGGGCGCTCGACGCCCTCGACGAACACTGTACCGAGGTGGGCCGCGAGCGCGCCGTCGACCGCCTCGGCTGGGAGCCGTTCGGGGCAGACCCGCTGAGCCTCCTCGTGTGGCTTCGGGCCAACGAGCCGGCGACGTACGACCGCCTCGACACGCTCCTGTTCTGCAAGGACGTGCTGACCCACCGCCTCACCGGCGAACGTGGCACGGACCCGACCGAGGGGAGCGTCTTCTACGGTCCCGACGCCGAGTACGACCGGGAGGCGTTCGACGCGCTCGGCGTCGAGGCGGCGTTCGACGCGTTGCCGCCGGTCGTCCCCAGCACCGAGTCCTGCGGGGCGGTGACGGCCGAGGCCGCGGCCGACACCGGGCTCCCCGAGGGGACCCCCGTCGCCGCCGGGCTACAGGACGTCGGCGCCTGCACCTTCGGCGCGGGACTCGTCGAGCCGGGCGACGGGCTCGCCATCCTCGGGACGTGGGGCCAGAGCGTCGCGGTGCTCGACTCGCCGGCCGACGGCGAGGGCGGCCTCCCCCGTCGATACCTCGACGGCTGGTACCGGTATCGGGGAATCAGGGCGGGGGCGGCCTGCGTCGACTGGTTCGTCGAGCAGTGCGGCGGCGACTGGCGTCGGGAGGCAAAGAAGCGCGACGTCGACCCCTACGAGGTGTACGAGGAAGCGGTCGCCGGGGTCGACCCGGGCGCGGAGGGGCTCGTCTTCCACCCGTTTCTGCAGGGGTCGACGGACGCCCCGAACAGCGCCGGCGGGTTCTACGGGCTCCGGCTCTCGCACACGAGCGCGCACATGCTGCGAGCCATCTACGAGGGGGTCGCCATCACCCAAGCGGGTGCGCTCGACACCCTCGCACCCGATATCGGGACGATTCGACTGACCGGCGGGGGCGCACAGAGCGACGCCTGGTCGGGACTGTTCGCCGACGTCGCCGACACCCCGGTGACGGTCCCGGACGCGCGTGAGACCGGCGCGCTCGGGGCGGCGCTGTGCGGGGGAACGGCCGCGGGCGTCTACCCGGACGCGGCGACGGCGGTCGAGCGGGCGGTCGGGACCGCCCGGTCGTACGAGCCGAACCCGGCGGCGGCCGCCGCCTACCGACGCGTCTCCGAAGCGTTCGACCAGGCCGCCGACGGGATGGAAGCCCCCTGGGAAACGCTCAAGGCGTTCAGGCGGGAGGGTCGAAGCGGATGAAGGTACTACTCTGCGGGGACCCACAACAGCCGAGCGAGTACATGTACGAGGCGCTTGGGCGGCTCGAGGAGCGGGGCGTGACGTTCGACCGGATGGACTGGATGGGCGACGCCTCGCCCGCCGAGTTCCGGAACGTGACGATGGACATGGAGTCGGCCGGACCGGGGAGCTACGACACCGACGCCATCGCCGCGAAGCTCGACGGGGCCGACGCGCTGGTCGTCCACAAGGCGCCCGTCTCCCGGGAGCTCATCGAGGGGGCGGACTCGCTCGAAGTCGTCGCCGCCGCCCGCGGCGGCACCGAGAACGTCGACGTCGAGGCCGCCGCGGACAACGGCGTCACCGTACTCCACGCGCCGGGACGCAACCGCGACGCCGTCGCCGACTACGCCGTCTCGATGCTGCTCTCGCGGCTGCGGGAGATTCCGTTCAACCACGCGGAGCTCTCCTCGGGGGAGTGGAGCCAGGTGTTCGACCCCGACCGGCTCCCGCCGGACGTCCGGACGACGACGGTCGGAATCGTCGGCTTCGGCCACATCGGGCGGGGGGTCGCCCGCCGGCTCGCCGGGTTCGAGCCCGAGATTCTGGCGTACGACCCGTTCGTCGACGACGAGGATGTCCGCGAACTGGGCCCGGAGCCGGCCGACCTGGAGACCCTGCTGGCGGAGTCCGACGCCGTGACGCTCCACGTTCGCCTCTCGAGCGACACGGAGGGGATGATGGGCCGCGAGGAGTTCGAGCGGATGAAACCCTCGGCGTACCTGATCAACACCGCCCGGGGCGGCCTCGTCGACGAGGCGGCCCTGGTCGAGGCGCTCGAGGACGGCGAGCTCGGCGGCGCGGCGCTGGACGTGTTCCGGGAGGAGCCGCTGCCCGCGGACCACCCGCTGTTCGACCGCGACGAGGTCGTCCTGACCCCGCACGTCGCCGGGTCGACCCGGGACGCGGTGCTCGGCGGGCCCCGCATCATCGCCGCCCAACTCGACGACTACATCGACGGCGAGACGCCCGAACACGTCGTCGGGTGACGCCTCCGGTCGGTCGAGAGGAGGAAGAAGAACAGAAGAGGAGACGGCCGAGGCCCGGAGCAGCGAGAGCCCCGCTTCCGGCGGGATAGCCGTTTCGAGCGTCTCGGTACACCGTCCGGTCGTCAGCCCTTCGACCCGTCGGGGGCGCCTCGACTACGGGAACCGCGAAATTCTCGGTGAAGAGTAGAGTCTAATAGTTGGCTCAGAGAGCGACTATCGTATGCCGCAAGCACACAGCTACTACTGTGACGGCGAGTGGGTCGACTCCGACTCGGGCGAGACGTTCGCGGTCCGGAACCCGGCGAACCCGGACGACGTGGTCGCCGAGTTCCCGAAGGTGACGGTCGAGGAGACCGAGAGAGCGATCGAGGCGGCCGTCGACGCACAGGAGGCGTGGGCGTCGACGCCCGGGCCGGAACGAGGGGCCGTCCTCCGGCGCGCGGCGGCGCTGCTCGACGAGCGCTCCGAGGCGGTCACCGAGACGCTGACCCGCGAGGAGGGGAAGGCGCTCCCGGAGGCTCGCGGCGAGGTCGGACGTGCGGTGGACATCCTCTACTACTACGCCGAGAAGGCACGCGACCTCGGCGGCGACGTGAAGGCGTCGAGTTCGGCGGAGACGACCCTTCGAACCTCCGTCGAACCGCTCGGGACGGTCGGACTCATCACGCCGTGGAACTACCCCATCGCCATCCCGACCTGGAAGCTCGCGCCCGCGCTCGCCGCGGGCAACACGGTCGTCCTCAAGCCGGCCTCGATGGCACCGACGGTCGCTCGGGAACTCACCGACTGTCTCGCCGAGGCGGGCCTGCCCGACGGCGTCCTCAACGTCCTGACCGGCTCCGGGTCGGTCGTCGGCTCGACCATCACCGAGCACGAGGACGTGGACGCCGTCTCCTTCACCGGGAGTTCGAGCGTGGGCTCGCAGGTCGGCGAGACCGCGGCTGCAACCGGCAAACGCGTCCAACTCGAGATGGGTGGGAAGAACCCGACCGCCGTGATGCCCAGCGCCGACCCCGCGGAAGCGGCGCGTATCGTCGCGGACGGCGCCTTCGGCGTCACCGGACAGGCCTGTACGGCCACCTCCCGTGCTATCGTTCACACGGACGTCTACGACGAGTTCGTCGACGCGCTCGTCGAGGAGGCGGAGTCGAAGGAGCTCGGCCCGGGCCTCGACGGCTACGGGATGGGGCCACAGGTCAGCGCCGACGAGCGCGAAAGCACCCTCGACTACGTCGAGGTCGGCGAGTCGGAGGGGGCGACGCTCGAGACCGGCGGCGGGGTGCCCGCCGAACCGCGCCACGAGACCGGCCACTACGTGGAGCCGACGGTGTTCTCCGACGTCGACTCGGAGATGCGCATCGCACAGGAGGAGATATTCGGGCCGGTGGTCGGGGTCATCCCGGTCGGGAGCTTCGAGGAGGCGGTCGACGTAGCCAACGACACCGAGTTCGGTCTCGCGGCCAGCGTCGTCACCGACAGCCTCGGCGAGGCGGAGCGCTTCGGCGACCGCGTCGACGCGGGCGTCATCAAGGTCAACGAGAAGACCACCGGACTCGAACTCCACGTTCCCTTCGGCGGGATGAAGGCCTCGTCGAGCGAAACCTATCGCGAGCAGGGCGACGCCGGCCTCGACTTCTACACGACGACCAAGACCCGGTACATCAACTACTGAACCGACTGCTGCGTCTCCCCGCGTCTCCTTCCGCTTTCGCACCGGTCCGATGTCGTCGGGCGAAGAGACGAGAGGGGGGACAGGAGGAGGGAACAACACGGCGGATGCGGTGGCACGCTGTCGCCGCCACGTCGTCGATATCTACCCGTACGTGGACACACAGCGTGAGAACGCGCCCTACCACTCGGCGACGCTCCCGTCGTCGTGGCGCCAGACGGGGTTGTGCCAGTCGACGTCGCCGGACTGTGCTCGTACGTGTGATTCGTCGACGTCGATACCGAGACCCGGGCCGTCGGGGATGTCGACGAAGCCGTCCTCGTACTCGAACACGCTCGCGTCCGCGAGGTAGTCGAGGACGTCGCTTGTCTCGTTGTAGTGGATGTCGAGACTCTGCTCCTGGATGAGCGCGTTCGGGGAGCAGGCGTCGACCTGGAGACACGACGCCAGCGCGACCGGTCCGAGCGGGCAGTGCGGTGCGAGTGCGACGTCGTACGCTTCGGCCATGTCGGCGATCTTCTTCACCTCGGTGATGCCGCCGGCGTGTGAGAGGTCCGGCTGGACGACGTCGACGGCCCCCTGCTCGAAGACCTCCTTGAAGTCCCAGCGCGAGTACATCCGCTCACCGGTCGCGATGGGGGCCGACGTGTGTTCCGCGATCGCCGGCAGGGCGTCGTTGTGTTCGGGGAGAACCGGTTCTTCGACGAAGAACGGGTCGTACGGCTCGAGCGCTTCGACGAGCCGTTTCGCCATCGACTTCGCCACGCGACCGTGGAAGTCCACCCCGATGTCGACTTCCGCGCCGACCGCGTCGCGCACCTGTGCGATGCGGTCGACCGCGTCCTGGACCGCCCGTGGCGTGTCGATTCGGCGCAGTTCGGGCGTCGCGTTCATCTTCAGCGCGGTGAACCCTGCCTCCACCTGCTCGGCTGCGGCCGCCCCGACGTCGGCGGGACGGTCACCGCCGATCCACTGGTACACGCGAATCCGGTCGCGGGCCTTCCCGCCGAGCAGTTCGTGGACCGGAACGTCGAGCCGTTTCCCTTTGATGTCCCAGAGGGCCTGGTCGATACCGGCGATGGCACTCATGAGAATCGGCCCGCCCCGATAGAACCCGCCGCGGTACATCGTCTGCCAGTGGTCCTCGATGCGGGTCGGGTCCGCTCCCAGCAGGTACGAGTCCATCAGCTCCGCCACGGCGGCCCGGACAGTTCGGGCGCGTCCCTCGACGATCGGTTCCCCCCACCCGACCGTTCCATCCGACGTTTCGACGCGCAGGAAGAGCCAGCGTGGTGGAACCTCGAACAGTTCGTAGTCGACGATCTCCATGGTCTCTGTCCCTCTCATCTGGCGGTGAGCCCGTAATAAGTATTGGTCCGCCCGACGGCCCCGACCCGGTGGTGCTCCGGAAGGGACCGGTGGGTTTCGCATCCACCGACCGGCCTCACACCCTCACCCTCCCCGACCGAACGGACCGACGGTCCCACCCATACATTGACGTGTCGGGAGGAGTAGAGAGTCGTCATGCGGATTACTGACATGGAGGTCATCCCGGTCGCCCACCGGGAGCCGCCGCTCCGAAACTCGTGGGGAGCACACAGCGAACTGGCCGCACGCACGGTCGTCCGACTCACGACCGCCGACGGGGAGGTCGGCGTCGGCGAGACCTACGGCGACGAGGCCGTCATCGACGCGCTCGAAGGCGCACGCGACCTCGTCGAGGGGATGAACCCCTACGAGTCCAGACGCCTCCGGTACAAACTCGGCGACGACATGGCGTACGGCGCGATCGACACCGCTCTGTACGACCTCATCGGCCGCGTGGTCGGCGAACCCGTCTACAACCTCCTCGGGGGGAAGGTCCGGGAGCGCGCCGAGTTCTCCGCGTACCTGTTCTACAAGTACGCCGACTCGGACCCGGACACCGCGGCGATTTCCCCGGGGGAGGTGCTGTCGCCGGAGGCGATGGTCGAGGAGGCCCGCGAGTTCGTCGACCGGGGCGGGTTCGAGACCATCAAGGTGAAGGGCGGCGTGCTGGAGCCCGACGCGGAACTCGAGACGCTGCGGCTGCTCGGCGAGGAGTTCGGCCCGGACACCCCACTGCGGCTCGACCCCAACGGGGCGTGGTCCGTCGGGACCGCGACGCGGCTCGCCCGGGAGATGCGCGAGGGGGACTTCCGCGTCGAGTTCCTCGAGGACCCGGTCGTGTCGATGAACGCCCACGCGCGGCTCAAGCGTAACGTGGACTACCCGGTCGCGACCAACATGTTCGTCACCGAGTTCGACCACGTCGCGCCCGCCGTCGAGACGGGGGCCGTCGACGTCATCCTCAGCGACCACCACTACTGGGGCGGGCTGTCGGGGAACATGCGCCTGGACCACGTAGCTCGGACGCTCGACCTCGGCGTCGGGATGCACTCGAACTCCCACCTCGGCGTGTCGATGGCGGCCATGGCCCACGTCGCCTGCGCGATGCCGACCGTCCGGTACGCCTGTGACACCCACTACCCGTGGATGGCCGACGACGTGATCGAGTCGCCGTTCGAGTTCGAAGGTGGGACTATCGACCCGACGGACGCCCCCGGACTGGGGGTCCGTATCGACGAGGACGAACTCGAGCGGCTCCACGAACAGTACCGGGAGGAGGACGTACTCGCGTACTCGAGTGTCGACTCCATGGCCGCCGAGTACGCCGACGCCATGGCCGATCGGACCGACTGGTTGCCGAACAAACCCATCTGGTAGGTCGGGTGGGGTGGTCGACGACCGGGGATGGTGGCGGTGCTTCTTCGACCTGCGGTCGAGGTCGCGCGCGTCCCGTCCACCAATCGGGCATCGAACGTCGGTCGGACGTCGGTCGACCCCCGCGTCCAACGGTCCGTCGATGACGCCCGGGAGGAATTCACCACGCAGGACCGCGTCTGCCGCCTCCTCGAGGAGCAGGCGTTCCTCGGTGTCACCGAGAGTCACCACACCGGCGGCGGTCGTAGACAGGGGAGTTATCTCGAACACCGCCCGATGTGGGCCCCGAAATCGCTCTGAGCGTGTCGGATGGGTAACCGACGGCGGACAGTCACGACCGAACACGTGCGAGCACCCCTCGCTGCTCCCGAGATGCGACTGAGGGACGATCTGTACTGCCTATCCACCGACACCTCTTTGAGTCGGCGAATAGATACAAGTGAACGTATGACACGCGACGTAGACAGACGCCAGTTTATCCACGGCGGCGCCATCGTCTCGGCGGGACTGCTCGCGGGGTGTACCGGCGACGGAGACGGCGAAGCGACCACGACGGGAAGCGGCGAAACGACCGCCGACGGGAACGGGACGGCGTCGGGCGACTCCGATACGACGGCCGGCGGTAACGAGACGGCCGGCGGGGACGAAACGGCGTCGGGGTCGGGTTCCACGCCGTCGGTGGCTCTCTCCGTCCCGTCGCTCGAGTTCACGTTCTTCGCACGGATGCAGAACGCGTTCAACGAGGCGAAAAATCAGGGGAACATCGCCGACAGTTCGACGTTCTACGACGCCGGTAACAACCAGAGCACGCAGGTTTCGGACGTCGAAACCGCCATCTCGAACGAGGTGGACCTCCTGATGATCTCCGCCATCACGGCCGAAGGCGTGATCAACGCCATCAGGCAGGCCAACGAAGCCGACATCCCGGTCGTCGCCATCGACCGCAACGTCGCCGAAGGAGAGACGATCACGTACGTCGCCTCGGACAACGTGCAGCTCGGGCAGCGGTCGACGGAGCTCTGCCTTCGGTTCATGGAAGGGAGTTCCGACGCCGACTCGTACAGCGTCGTCCAACTCGAAGGTACGCCCGGGGCGAGCGTCACCAACGAACGCGGACAGGGGTTCCAGCAGGCCGTCGACGAAAACGACAGCCTGCAGAGACTGGCCAGCCAGACGGGGGAGTTCTCCACGCAGGACGCGCTGAGCGTCATGGAGGACTTCATCACGCAGTACGGCGACGAGATCGACGGCGTGTTCTGTCAGAACGACCTGATGGCTCTCGGCGCACATCAGGCGCTCCAGAACGCGAACATGTCCGTCCCGATAACCGGGATCGACGGGACGGAGGCGTGGGTGGAACGGTTCTCCGACAACCAGTACTACGGAACGCTCGCCCAGCTTCCGGAGGACATGGTGAACACGGGAATCGAGAGAGGGAAGGCCCACCTCGCCGGGGAGGACGTCGAGGACACCATCGTGGTCGACGGGCTCGAGGTCACACAGGAGAACGCGTCGGATTACCTCGACCAGTACTTCGGGTGACCGGCGCGCCGTCGGATACCCGCCGAGCAGCCGGGTTATCGGTGGGCGGATACCCGCCGACCGGGTTCGAGCCGCCGGACCAGCGATCGGCGCTCGGACACCTCTCGGTCGGGGACGGGGAGCCGAGCCGTCGTACACCGGTGCGCTCTTCTCGACGTGATTCGACGTGAGACGTGTCATGGTTGGACACACCAAGTACGACTATCGAGGGGAGTCGGCCATCGTCACCGGGTCGACGACGGGAATCGGGCGCGGTATCGCGGAGGCGCTGGCCGACGCGGACGCGAACGTCGCCGTCAACGCCCCGGACGAGTCCGAAGTCGACTCCGTCGCCGCCGAGTTGGACGAGCGCGGGGACGGTGCGGTGGTCGGCGTCGCGGCCGACGTGGGCGAGCCGGCACAGGTCGAGGCGCTCGTCGACCACGCCGTCGACGCGTTCGACGGTATCGACCTCCTGGTCAACAACGCCGCGGTCTGGCCGAACGAGGAGTCGCTCGTCGAATCCGAACTCGACCAGTGGGACCGCACGATGGACGTCAACGTCCGGGCACAGTACTACGCATCGAAGCTCGTCGCCGCGCACATGATCGACCGGGGGGAAGACGGCTGCATCGTCAACGTGACGAGTCAGGCCGGGGACCGCCGAACAGGACCGTTCGGCCTCTACGGCATCTCCAAGGCGTCCATCAACGGCCTGACGTGGCGGATGGCACAGGAGCTCGCCGAGCACGGCATCAGGATGAACGCAGTCTCGACGGACGTGACCGAGACGGCTCAGACCCGATACGAGGCCGAACAGGAGGCGACGACCGACCCCGAGCGGACGGCCGAGGAGATACTCCGGGCTCGCGGCGAGAAGCGACCCCTCGGCCGGCTCGGTCGACCCGAGGACCTGGCGGATGCGGTGCTCTGGCTGGCCAGCGACCGGGCCTCGTACGTCGTCGGGGACGTCGTCAGGGTCAGCGGCGGCGGCAACCTGCAGTGACGACCGGTGCTCGACGGACGCGCTCAGTCGACGGCAGCGTGCCGCTCGTCTTCGCTCGACGGCTTTCCCGCGACCATGCGCTTGACGATCTCGTCCTGCGTGACGGTGGCTCCGTCGAGGACGCCGGCGTCGGTTCCCTGATGCAGGATCTGGACCCGGTCGGCCGCCCGGCGGATGTGGTCGAGGTTGTGTGAGATGAGGATGATAGAGATGCCCTGTGCCTGCATTCGGTCGATGAGGTCGAGCACTCGCTCGGCGCCCTCGACCGAGAGCGCACTCGTCGGTTCGTCCATGATGACGATCTTCGGGTCGGAGAGCAGCGTTCGGGAGATGCTGACGAGCTGCCGTTCGCCGCCCGAGAGGTTCGACACCTTCTCTTCGACGTCGACGCCGATCTCCAGCTCCTCGAGGAGTTCGCGCGCACGCCGTCGCATGGAGCTCTTGTCGAGTATTCCGAACAGCCCACCCGGACCGGAGGCCCGCTCGCGACCGAGGAAGACGTTCTGCGTGACGGTGAGGTTGCCGGCGACGGCGAGGTCCTGAAACGTGGTCTCGATGCCGAGGCGCTTGGCGGTCCGAGGGGAGTCCATCTCGACGACCTCGCCGTCGACGCGAATCGTGCCGTCGTCCGGTCGGACGGCGCCGGCGAGACACTTGATCAGCGTGGACTTGCCGGCGCCGTTGTCGCCGGCGAGCGCCAGCACCTCGTTGCGACGGAGCTCCAGCGTCACGTCCTCCAGCGCCACGACCTCCCCGTACCGCTTCGTTATGTCCTCCATCACCACGATGGGGTCGTGACCCTGCGTTCCCTCGTCCATGTGTGGGCATCCATGACGTGGTAGCAAAAACCTTCGCACGGGAACGACGACGAGCGCTCCCCCTGGCGCTCGCGGAGTGGTGACAGTCCCCAAAGTTATAATATCGCTCCCGAGATAAGCCACGCTAATGTCGTCCTCGGCCGTCGACGTGAGCGTCGTGAGGCGTCGACTAACGCTGATGGAGCTGAGTCGGTACGGGCCGGTCATCGGGTTGATCGGGCTGTACGTCGCGTTTACGCTCCTCAACGACCGGTTTCTCACGGTCCAGAACCAGGTGAACGTCCTCCAGCAGGTGTCGATAATCGGCATCATGGCTATCGGAGTGACGTTCCCGATCCTCTGTGCGGAGATCGATCTGAGCATCGCACAGGTGATGGAGGTCGCCGGGCTGACGATGGCGACGCTAGCCGTCGGGGCGCGACTCTTCGAGGGCTCGGCCCTCCCGGTCCCGGCGGCCATCCTCGGCGGCCTGCTCCTGGCCGCGGCGTTCGGAACGCTCTCGGGGTACGTGACCGCCCGGTTCGGCGTCCCGTCGTTCATGACGACGTTGGCCGTCCTCTTTCTCGCGGACGGTCTCGGCCTCATCGTCTCGGGGAACCGACCGATCATCGGCCTCCCGGCCTCCCTCACCGGCGTCGGCGGGTCGCGCGTCTTCGGATTCCCGAGCATCGTCATCGTCTTCGCCGTGTTGCTCGTCCTCTCGCAACTGCTGCTCTCGTACACCCGGTTCGGGCTCTACATTTACGCCGTCGGCGGGGATCGAACGGCTGCCGAGCGAATGGGCATCGACGTGATGACGGTGCGGATGGGGACGCTCGTAATCTCGTCGTTGTTCGCGGCCGTCGCCGGCCTGGTCACACTCGGACGGATCGGGAGCGCAGTTCCGACGATGGGCGCCGGACTCCTGCTCCCACCGATCGCCGCGGTCATCCTCGGCGGGGCCGACCTGTTCGGCGGCTCCGGCAACATGGTCGGAACGCTCGTCGGCGTCCTCATCCTCGGCGTCCTCCAGAACGGGTTGAACTTGCTGGGCGTCGACCCGGCGGGACAGCTCGTCGCGCAGGGGATCGTCCTGATGCTCGCGGTCCTGGCGAACGTTCTCGGTCGGGACTGAGGGCAACGAGGACGGACGGGGCGCGCTCGAACCGCCGAAGACCGACACCACGTTTCAAGAACTCAACTGGTCGGAGCGGCCTTCCGCGTCGGCTTCTTCGCCGAACACACGCTCCGGCCACTGGAGGTGGTCTCACAGCGGCTGTTCTCGGGGCGAATCGAGGACGTCCATCCGTGAGATGGTCGACGTTTCCGCGACAGGAGTTCGGCCGAAACGCCCGCCGACTCAGCGGAGGTTCAACTCTTCGAGGCGCGCCGCGAACGCCTCGGGGTCCATCTCGCTGACGGTTTCGATGCCGTCGGCGACGACGACCGGGTAGTAGTGGCGGTTCTTCTTCGGCTTCCAGTCGAGGTCGCGCCCGCACTCGTACACCAGTCGGTCGAACTCCGCGTCGAGCGGTCCGTCGATGTCGTCCGGGAGGTAGACGTACGTCCCGTTCCACTCCTCCTTGACGTTCCGAACGTTCCGACTGCGTTCGCCGCGTTGGTCGTCTTCACCATGTTCGTCGTGCTCGGCGTTCTCCCCGTCGTCGGAGCCGTCGGCCCTCTCGGCGTCCGCGTCGTCCTCGTCGCCGGCGAACCGGCGGGACATGCGGTCGGCGACGGCCTTCCCGCGGTCGCTCCGGTCGCTCATCGCGCCACCTCCTGTCTCCCGGCGAGCTCGTGGAAGTGGTCGGCGAGGTCGAGGAGGACCTCGCGCTGGTCGCAGTCCTCGTCGTGTGCGAACATCGAGACGCCGGCGTTGAACGCCCGCTTGATGGCCGCGCGGGAGCGCAGTTCGTACACCGGGATGCGGTCGGCGAACGTATCGTCGAACCACTCCAGCATCCCCTTCTGTTCCCCGTCGAGGGGGTAGTCGACGTTCGAGACGACGAGCGCGCGTTCGTTGATGCTCGTCCCGTAGTTGTCCTCCAAGGTGTCGATCTGCTTGAACAGCAGGTCGAGGGCGCGGATGCTGGTGTCCTCAGCCTCCGCGGGGATGAGGAGGTTCGGACAGGCGAGTAGCGCGTTGTCGGTGAGGATTCCGAGGGAGGGTGGACAGTCGACGACCACGAAGTCGTACCCCTCTACGTCCTCGAGAAGCATCGAGAGTCGCTCGCGTCCGCGCATCGCGCTGACGAGCTCCTGTTCTAAGTTGAACATGTCGATGTTCGCAGGGAGCACGTCGAACTCGTCGTGTTCGTAGACGAGCGCCGAGACGTCGTGCTCGCCGGGGTCGGTGAGCGCGTCGTACAGTGACGGCGGCTCCTGCGTGTAGGCCTCGTCGTAGCCGACGCCGGTGGTCAGGTAGCCCTGGGGGTCGAGGTCGACGACGAGCACGTCGGCGCCGCGGTACGCGAGCGCGCCCGCGGCGTTGATAGCGACGGTCGTCTTGCCGACGCCGCCCTTCTGATTCGAGACGACGATGGGGTACGGTTCGGAACGTTCGGAGCTCATCACGTGTTCACCTGGGTCGGACGTCACTGCACGGTGAACGGGCTTAAATCTCCGTCAGACACGTGTCTGACTACCGGCCGTCGTCGGTTGGGCGACCACCCATCGGAACGGTGGACCCCCCGACCGTCGGTAAGAGATAATCGGTAGTAAACCACTTATTGGGCAGTATTCCGAACTAGTTCGGCGCGCCGACCGTGATCGGGAGACGTAGGGAAGAGGCCATTTGTCGTTCTCCCTTTGCTCTGCTTCGACGCGCTGATTCGAGTGAACGGTCGGCGCGTTCGGCGCGTTTTGAGTAGTGCACACTGCTCAAATATTCCGCCTGGTTCGGTGGCCCATCTCGAGATTTTCCTGTGCTGGACAGTAATCATCGAACGTCGACGCATGTCCGATCGATACTGCGAGCATCGTCGTCGCGGCCAACGAGCACAACGGAGTCGGAACGGTGAACGTTCCGAACACAGTGTGATGGTAGAACGACCCGGGCCCGGTTCGACTGGGACACCCATCGTACTCGCCACCGCCGACTCCACCACGTCGAGACGCTACCGCGCGGATACTGCCGGCGGTGTTCGGCGGAGTTCCCGTAGAGTGTGAATCCGTCGTGACTGTCGTGTTCACCGGAGTCGCCGTATTCGGCGCTCAGTTCGAGTTCGATGCTCACCTCGCGTTCGTCGTGCTCGTCACGCTCGTAATGTTCGGTGGGTTCGACACATTCGGCACATTCGTCGCGTTTAGCGCGTTTGGTGCATTCTGCGCGTTCGGCGCGTTCGGAATTCCGAACGTAGAGAAGGTGGCGACTCGGTCGCTCGCTTCCTGTCTCGAGTTCGGTACCACTCTCCGGATCACTCGAACGTCGCTCGACGTTCCCGACTACCCCACGCCTTCAGTCGAGAACGCTCACGACATCAGGGTGGGTGGCCATCACTCGTCCCGTAGTCGTTCTCGCCGTGAGACTGCGTACCGTGCGGAGGGGTCGGAACGCACGGTCGTCTCGGGGCCTCGGATAAACGGGTTATACGATTAAGCCAGAAGCCAATGCCAACGTAGCCCTTCTGTTCTCCTGTATGGCACGGAGAAGCAGTGCCGACGAGCGAGTGGGAGCAACCGAGTCGAAATTATACCTTCCCGCCGGGTCCAACCCGTCGTTCGTGGTCAGTCGCTTGGAGCGGGTTTGGGGGACGCTGTTCAACCACGGCGTAGAAGCGGAGACGTAGCCGCGGACGAACACGGTGAAACGGTCGGCTCGGAGCAGATGGGTCGGTTCCGACTGGACTCCTCAGTCCGAACCGACACCCGTGAGACGGGAGTTCTCCTGTAGTACCTCCCGCTTCAGTAGCGAGCGTTACACCGTGGACTTCGTCGGGCGTCTGAAGAACCGTTAAGTACAGCGGTCGTGTTGCTAGAGACCGCTATCCGAGAGAACAATGACCGATATCAAAGCGGTCGTCCGAATCCAGCACCCCGACATAGTACTCACAGAGACGGTCTGTCACGACCAGAGCTCCACGGTCAGGTCGGTGTCGGAGGCGGGAACTGACCCGACGTCGGGGAAGTTCTTCTACCACATAGAGTCGTCCGATTTCCGCCAGTTCGAAGAGGGGTTGCGAAACGACAGAACCGTTGGTGAATTCGAACGAGTCATCGAGACCAGAGACAGAGAGGCAATCTACAGCTTCGAGTATACGGACGAAGCGAAAATCGTCTCTCCGGTCGTCTCGGCCGCGAACGGCGTCGTTCTCGACATGGAGAACGAGGGAGACGCGTGGGTCCTATCGGTGTGGGTCCCCGAACGCACGGACCTGGCCCACGTCTGGGACTACGCACGACAGCACGGGATCGATATCGAGCTGCTCCGGGTGAACGATTACGACAGCTTAGGTGATACGGACGCCGGGCTGACCGATAGCCAACGAAAAGCGCTCCTCGTCGCGGTCGAACGGGGGTACTTCGAAGAGCCACGGGACGCGACCCTCAGCGAGGTCGCCGCCGACCTGGGTATCTCTCAACCCGCAGCTAGCGGTCTCCTTCGGCGTGGGATGAAGCGACTCGTCGTCTCGTCCGTGGTCGACGACAGCGAACGGCCGGAGTGATAGAACAGTACATCGGCCCGGAGCGACGATAGACACGCAGCGATATCGTCATCGCGTTCTCTGCCGGGAGTCCTCCAGTTGTGGTTGCCCCTCGTTGTTCGCACCGTTACGCCGAGCACCGTGCCGAAAGGGTCGAAGAGTCATGGTATTCGCTATCATTGGTATAAACGGGTTATATCGATAAGCTGCAGAACAATGCGGTCTCGGGTCGTCCGTGCTCCCGTATGCTACGTCAGAGGCTCGTCGACGACCGAAGGGGCGTCACCGAATCGAAGCTCTTCCTTCCCGCCGTGGTCTCGCCACTCGACCCCGGCCGGTTCGGACGCCTCCGGGCGAACCTGGCTACCCAATGCGGCGGATTAAGGAAAGGAGAGCGCCAATGACGGGACACAACCACCATCCGAACCACCCCAGCGTCGACCAGTCGGACCGTACCGTCCCCAGAAACCTCCGTCAGACGGGCGACGCGGACGTCGACCTCCTGATGTCCACCCGGGTTCGGCAGTCGCCGTTCTGGCACCTCTCGGTCGAAGAGGGGTGTCGGCAGGCGACGGTCTACAACCACATGTGCCACCCTCGCGGGTACATCGACCCCGAAGAGGGAGGGTTGGAGGCCGAGTACGAGCACCTGGTCGACGACGTGACGCTGATGGACGTCGCAGTCGAGCGCCAGATTCGTGTCGCGGGCCCCGACGCCGAGTCGTTCGTCAACTACGTGGTCACGCGAGATGCGACCGACATCGAGCCGATGCGTGGCAAGTACGCCATCTGCTGTAACCCCGAGGGCGGTATCCTCAACGACTTCGTCCTGTTGCGACTCGACGACGACGAGTTCTGGTTCTCCATCGCCGACTCCGACCTGTTGCAGTGGCTACAAGGGGTCACCGTCCAGTCCGACTTCGAGGTCGACATCGACGAGATCGACGTCTCGCCGATGCAGGTCCAGGGTCCGAAGTCGCCCGACGTGATGACGTCACTCCTCGGCGACGTTATCGAGGACATCCCGTACTACGGACTGATGGAAGCGACGGTCGGCGGCGTCCCGGTGCTCGTGAGTCAGACGGGCTTCTCCGGAGAGGCGGGGTTCGAAATCTACGTCCGCGAGGCGTCGAAGAACGCCGAAGCGGTGTGGAACCCGGTGCTCGAGACGGTCAAAGACCACGGCGGTGCCGCGACGGCGATCTCCCATCAGCGACGTATCGCCGCCGGAATCCTGTCGCTGGGACAGGATATGGACCACGAGACGTCGCCGTTCCAGGTCAATCTCGGGTATCAGGTCCCGGACGACAAGGCCGCCGACTACGTCGGCAAAGCCGAACTGGAGCGCCAGCGGGACGCCATCGAGAACGGCGAGTTCCCGTTCACGCACAAACTGGTCGGCCTGAAGATGGCCGGCGAACCCATCATGGACTACGCCCCAGACTTCTGGCTCGTCTCGGACCCCGAGACCGGCGAGGAGTGTGGCTACCTGACGTCGGCGTGGTGGAATCCGGACCTCGAGACCAACATCGGCCTCGGATTCGTGCCGGCATCGACGTTGCAGGCCGCGACCGACGTTCCGCTCGACGACTCGATATACGACGTGGACGTCGACGTGGAGTTCGAAGTACACCTCCCGGACGAGTACGCCGACGAACCAGGCGAACCCGTATTCGCGACGCTGGCGAAGGTTCCGTTCAAGGAGTCGGTCAACCCCAGCGCCCGCGAACAGGCCAAGATTCACGCCCGGGACGAGATGGGTGGGTCGAAGTCGTAGTCGGCGGACGAATGCGAATGGCTAACAATCACCACTGAAACCAATAAAGACGCATGCCAGAACCAGTCATCGCGTCGGTCGGCGCCTCGCCGCTCGGCCGCACGGACCTCCCGGGCCGCGACCTGTTTTCGGTCGCCCTCGCGGAGGCGTTCGACGGACTGCCCGACCCCGCCGACCTCGTCGAGGCGGTGTACGTCGGCAACCAGTCGGAGAGCTACGAACACCAGATCATGTACGGGACGCTGTTGGCCGAGTGGGCCGGCCTCCGTCACGTCCCCGCCGAGCGGGTCGAGGGGTGTGCCGCCGCGGGCGCGCTCGCGCTGCGCCACGCCGTGAAAGACGTCCGCAACGGGGAACACGAGGCCGTGCTCGCCTGTGGCGTCGAGAAGATGACCTCCGCGGGCACGAGCGGCGCGACGGACGCCCTGTCGGCGGCGTTCGACCGAGCCATCGAGCAGCGTTCCGGTATCACCGCGCCCAGCCAGTACGCACTGCTCGCCCAGCGTTACCTCCACGAGACGGACGCCACGGAGCGCGACCTCGCCGAAATCGCGGTGAAGAACCACGCCAACGCCGCGCACAACCCCCGGGCACAGTTCCCGAAGGAGATAGACGTGGCGACGGTCCTGGACTCCGACCCCATCGCCCCGCCGCTGAAGCTCTTCGACTGCGCGCCGGTCGGTGACGGCGCCGCGGCCGTTCTCGTGACGACCGAGGAGTTGGCGGCCGACCTCGACCGCCCGCAGGTGCGCGTCGCGGGCAGCGGCGCCTCCGCGAACAACATCGCGGTCGCCGAGCGGGACATGACGGACATCGCGGGCGCTCGCATCGCCGCCGAGACGGCCTACGAGGAGGCGGGCATCGACGCCACCGATGTCGACTTCGCGGAGGTCCACGACGCCTTCACCGTCTGTGAGGCGCTGCTCGCGGAGGCCGTCGGCTTCGCCCCCTCCGGGATGGGCTATCAGAGCTACCGGGAGCCGGCGGAACGGGCCGACGGCTGGACGGACGTGCAGTTGAGTCCGAGCGGCGGGCTGAAGGCCCGCGGCCACCCCATCGGCGCGACCGGACTCTTGCAGGCGCTCGAAGCCTACGAACAGCTCACGGGGGCCGCAGGCGACCGCGCGGTCGAGGGGGCCGAGACGGCCCTGTTGCTCAACGAAGGGGGCGTCGCGGACGCCGTCACCGTCGGTCACGTGCTCACGACGGCGGAGGCACCATGAGCGACGCCGACCTCGACGCGACCGACCCGCGGACGCTCCCGGGCTTCTTCGACGCCCTCGCGGACGGCGAACTCCTCGGCGGAGTCTGTGCGGACTGCGGGCAGGTGCTGTTGCCGCCGCGGCCGGCCTGCTACGCCTGCGGCAGTCGCGCCGTCGACGTCGAACCCCAGTCACACGACGGTGAAATCTACACGTACACGGCGGTCCACACGCCGCCGCCGGCGTTCGCGGCGGACGCACCCTACACGGTCGCCGTCGTGGCGCTCGCGGACGGCGGCCGCCTCCTCGGGCGCGTGGCCGCCGACTACGCCGACGTCGCTATCGGCGACCCGGTCGAACTCACGGTGCGCGAGCCGACGGCCGCGGAGCGGGAAGTCGCACTCGACTACGAGACCGACTGGCCGGTCCACGTCTTCGAGCCGCGGTGAGGGCCGTCCGGTCGTCGATACTCTGCACCCATGGCGATATCGACTGCAGCCGGCCATACAACGTTGTGGGCATCATGATACCGATTACATCGTCAGGAAGCTGTCCGCCGTCGACCCGACCGGGCTGCATGATCTCGTCACCGGCAGTGGCTCAACGTGCGTCTTCCCGCGCGCATACCAGTGGGAGACGGAGGACCACCTCACCGACAACGTGATGTACTCGCTGCTGCGCAGATTTACGCTGCAACCGACGTCGACGACGAGACGAAGACTGCAGAACTCGAGGTCCTCGTCGAACGGGCGGCCCACGTCGGGATCGCTATCTCAGTCGATGCAGCGAGGAACGACCTCGGGGAACACGATATCGAAGTCCCGTCGTACAGTTGGGTGCATCCGAACGACTTTCGTCTCTTCGAACTCCACGGACGATGTTACCCGTGGGCGACCGAGGAGGCGTTGCTCGAGGCTACGGACGAGCTGCCAGAGTTACCACGGCCAGGGTAGGAGCAGTAGGTGATCGGCAGACGCAGACAGTCGGACTCACGTTGGTCAAATCAACGCTTCGACAGCGGTGTGTTCACAAAACGGCCGCTCTCGAACGAGATGAGTACGTCCGTTACTGTCGATAACCAGCGTATCGTCCGTCCTTTCGATGGAGCCGGTTCACCTCGTCGAGGCGGCTTCAATCGCGATTCAATTTAAGTACTGTCGACGGGTTCTGGGTGCTGAGGAGCGTTCGAGGAGGTACCCCAGTCCGTAGTTCCGCGATACTCCAGAGGGAGCAGTAGAGGGAAGCCGCGAGGGAGACCGTTACTAGAGTTGTTCCCGTGGATTCTTTCATTTCCAGTAACTGGTTTGATGGAGTAGATATGTATTGCGACCAGTTAGGTGGCTGCCTCGAGAACGATGCTGGCGACCATCCACAGATCAGCACGTGACTCGGACGGTCTGCAGAGAACACCAGTGCGAGGAGAACTCGTTCATCGGCACTGTCTAGTTAGCCTCCTCGACCGGTGTTCGTCCATCAAGTGCTTGATACGGCCGTTGAAAATTATACTAGTGGCCGAACAGCGCAAGTCACCGGCGAACGCTCAGCCGACTGCCCACCCACGAATTATGGAAGCGGTCGACTCGCATTTTGAAGGTGTGAAACCACTTATCGAGATGGTTTCTGTCGGTATAGTCGACCTGACCGCTCAACCCTAATCGAGAGAGGGCAGTCCGGTAGCCGAACTGGTCGACCAGAAACACCGTGTCTTCACAGTCATGTTTCTCAGCGACTCGGTAAAGGGATGCAGCCGCCGGATCGGTTCCGTGTCGTTTGAACAGCTGTACGTCGAGAAGTAATTTTGTGTCGAGGTCTATTGCAGCATACAACCAAGATCACTCGCCATTGATTTTGACAGCGGTTTCGTCGACCGCGACCCGCTTCGGCTGTGCCGTCACCAGAACGCTCCGCGTTCTGGCTGGCTGCACGGAGCTCCGCTCTCGTGAACGAAGGCGGGTCAGGAACGCTGTCAGCCAAGCGGTGAACCCATTGGAAAATCGCCTGAAACGACCGATCTACGCCGATCAAGTGTAGAATCGCTTCTGTCTCTCTGAGCGATAACCCGGCAGCGGGAGCGGACGGCGACGCCCGTTAGGGCGTTCGCCGTCCGCCTCCACGCTGCCAACATTCAAGCGTAGCTGTGTCTAAACTCTCTTTGAGCAGGTTTTCCCACGGTGGGGGCGAGCAGTCCTATGGCGGCGTCAACTAAAACCAGAGGGACGACAAGTACGAGCAGCGTCACAATGAGCCGTCAGAGGAGTCGAAGTCCCGTTTAGCCGAGTTCCACAAGATACCATGGAGCATCGCCCGGCCGTCGACGGAATCGAGTCGGTGCGACACGGGTGGTGATTCGCAACGCGTGTATTCCGTGTCGTGGTCAGCACCGCTTCGACATCGCTCCTGGTTCGCTGTCGGCACCTACGCGAACACGGCTCCAGCGTCTGCCAACGCCTCAGTACCTCTCTCAGTGTCGATAGCCTCGTTCAGCTAGTCAAGGAGATATGGGTGAACCGAACTACGAGTCATGAACCCCGTACTCTCTTCGAGGTGGAGTATGATCCCATCTGCTTCTAATTGACTGTCTGCTCGGAGATATGTCTGAGTAGGGCCGGCGAGAAGGCCTTAGAATGACTCGTGACGACCGGTCACCTTACGCAGTATGGCTGTGAACCGCAACAGGATCGCCCTGGAACTGCCTGCGAGTCGAATACAGATGCAGTAGTACGAGCACCTTCCAGCGACGCCGAGCACTGTTTCGAAGCCGGGTAGGCAGGGGTCGGTCACTCCTCCTGTCGGCCGGTACAAATATTTGTCAATCGAAGTCGTTCATGAGCCGTGATATTGTTATGACTCATTCAAATTCCACCTCCGATAGTAGAGACGTTAAAATCGTCGATATCGCTGCATTTCTCGTTTTGACGTTCGCGTGGTCGTGGGGATTTTGGGGATCAAGAATCCTCCTGGAACTGGGTCTCATAGAGGGAGCACCGGTCCTGCCGAACCTCGGTGCGTTCGGGCCGACCGTTGCTGCGTTTATCCTCGTCGCGTATGCGAGCGGGCTCGGGGGCGTACGCCGACTTCTCGGCCGGGCGATACAGCTCGACTACTCCAACCGGTGGCTTCTCGTGGCTCTACTGCTCCCTCCAGCGATTGTCGGTGGTGCACTCGTGGTTGCGGTCGCCACCGGCACCACACCGACGTTCCCATGGGCTGGTCAACCGATTGTCCTGCTCATCGCGTTCGTCTGGATTCTTCTCCTGGGCGGGCCGATTCAGGAGGAGTTCGGGTGGCGTGGATACCTCCTTGATCCGCTTCAGGAGCGACTCACCCCCCTCGGTGGTGGAGTCGCAGTCGGTCTCATCTGGGCCGTCTGGCACCTCCCGCTGTTCTACATCCCGAGCGCGACGATTTACTACCAGAACCCGTTCCTCGGTTTCGTCGTCTCCATTACCCTCCTCTCCGTGCTGATGACGTGGGTGTACAACAGCACGAACGGGAGCCTGCTTCCAGTGCTTCTCATGCACACGTCGTGGAATTGGGCACAGGGGATGTTTCCCATTCTTGAGTCTGACCCGGCCAGTCTCACGATGGTTGGATTGCTCGTAGTTGCCACCGTCGTCGCGGTGATGTACTCTGGGTCGAGGCGACTGGGACGGGTTGCAGACGTCGCCCGAACGGAGTAAATCTATCGAAGGGGGATACCGGCTGTCGTCGGTGAATTGACTCTCTCCAGTCTTCTGAACACACCCCCTGACTGTTACTCTTCTGAACACACCCCCTGACTGTTACACACCGTTTTTGACGACGTTCGGGTAGATTTTTTCGGGCGCGCTGAACTCAGGGTGCGAGTCGGTCAGCTACTAGCTACCGCCGGACTGGTCGAACAGCGCCACGACCGTGAACCCAATATAGAACCCCAACGTGTGGATGCCGACCTCAGTGACGAACTCGGTGACCGTCTTGATGTCCTTCAGATGAATGAAGAGAACGTCGGTCGTCACGACGAAGACGGTAACTAGGAGACAGAGCGTGAAGCGACGAATACTGAAGAGTGGGCTCAAACGGAGGAAGTCGAACATTCCTGCGCGATGTGTTCAGAACGGACGAGCAAGGGTCTTGCGTCCTGATGGGCCGTCTGCTGAACACACGCTATGTCTCTAGGAGCCCGAGTTAGTTCGATTGCCGTTGGAAGAAAGAGCCTTCGTTTCGACCGGATTCGACG
This sequence comes from Halobium salinum, assembly GCF_026586625.1. Taxonomy (GTDB): domain Archaea; phylum Halobacteriota; class Halobacteria; order Halobacteriales; family Haloferacaceae; genus Halobium; species Halobium salinum. Next base: position 170,566 of record NZ_JAODIW010000005.1, read on the forward strand.
TGGCTCAGCTTTTGGAGTTGTGCCGCGCATTCAGTAACGAGTAACCTCGGTGAAGCGACGTTCGTTAGCTGGAGCGTGGATTGATTGGAGGAGTGGGTTCGTCTTTTTGCCCACCGACCACAATAAGCAAAGCCGCAATACCAACGATGAAATACAGTACCAAATCGTTTTGAATGCCCTGCTGAGTGAAAGTCTGGATGGCAAATGTAGTAGCCATCACTCCGAATCCGATAGCTGTCCAACGAGCCCTGTATGCAAGGCCGACAACGGTTCCCCACGTAAGCAACGTCGTCATAGTCGCTCCGACGACCGTCGAAACCGAGACACCAGCTACCGCTGACGGGGAGAATATCTGAAGGAGAGCAAGAACCCCGATAGCAGGGAATCCGACGACAGCAAGTGGACGATACAGCGCGGATGTCACTAATGAATCATTGAACCCCGGTCAATGTGAAGGTTGTGTGGGGGTGACTCCATTGCTGAACTCACGCTCTGTTTCCAACATCTGAGTCACCACGACCACTGCTGAAGAAAACACCCTTTGTTCCAACCGAGTTCAACGTGACTCAGCTTCTATAGCGGTGCCGCGAACCTAGGAGCGATGAGCGAATACCGAACTGCTGGATGGAAAGTTTCATTGACATAGCGCAAAGCTTCCTTTACACAATGGTCGAAATCCCACTCATAGGACGAGAGGATGAACGGGCGCAGGAGGTCGGTCGGCGGGCTGGAACTAACGCGTTTGTCGTCCTCTCAGCGCTGTTCATCGCGATTATCGTCCAACATGTCGTGACCGGGGGTGTCGGGAGCCTTGACGCCGTAGGTTTCGAGATAGGGGCCTTACTGCTCGGCTGGATTGTTTACGTTGCCACAGGCATCTACTATACCCGAACGATGTGACTCATGGAAAATGACCTCGCTGTTCGACGAGCCAAGCACGAATTGACCCAGAGCGACCTAGCAGACGCAGTAGATGTATCCCGGCAGACAATTAGTGCAATTGAAGGGGGCCGCTACAACCCCAGTCTTGATCTTGCGTTTCGATTCGCGCAGTATTTCGACTGTTCTATCGAGGATATATTTGAACCGCCACAAGATGGTTGACTCACGCTCTGTCTTTAGAGCTGAGTCACTCCGGACTACCTTGAAAGAAACACGCTTTGTTTCGACCGGGTTCGACGTGAGTCCGCTCTTGGAGACATGCCGCGAGTCTAGCAAAGATGGATTTATCCAAGTGACAATTCAAGCAATTGTATGTCGAATGCGTTGCAGCTCTATTACCGTTTAGAGGAGCGGGTTGAGGAATTACCTCGATTGTGGTATGCCGTCGCGATTGGCTCGGCTTCTTGTCTTGGAATGCTCGCAGGGAGTCTCGTGCTGAAGGAAATCACGGTCGCCGACGCAGCCATGATGGGAGTTATGGCGACTATTGTCTACTATGCGCTTGAACCCCGATAGAACAGCCGTTTCCACTACGAGATAGAGAGGTGCTGCGTTAGACCCACGCTCTATCTCTAGGAGCTGAGTCGGTGCGGGCCACGGTGAAAGAAACTGCCTTTGTTTCGACCGTGATTAACGTGACTCAACCCCTAGAGACGTGCCGCGTCTTGACTGAGACAACGGCGATCTCGGTGGGTGATGAGTTTAACCCACGTACCACTCTTTGACTGCCGTACCATACGCCTGAAATACCTCAGCGTCCTGTTTCCAGTAAGAATAACTCATGAATCGGAAAGCGCTTTTCAGTCTCGTAGGCGTTATCACATTGCTCGGGGTTGCTGGCGTCGGCTTCGCGGCAACGGGTGGCTTGACGGCTGCAGAACCCACCCTCTCTGAACAGGAAGCTATGAATATCGCAGAAGAGCGAGTCGGGGGAACCGCTCAGACCATCGAACAGGAGAACGAAGGTGGCGGTCCCGTTTACGAAGTTCTGGTGCAGCAGTCAGACGGGGAGATGAAGGAAGTAGAGATCGACGGGGACAGCGGCGAAGTGCTGGAAGTCGAGAACGCCGATAAGGAAGAGAACGAAGAGAACGAAGACGAAGCCGACGAGAACTGACGGGAGAGTCAGAGCTGTCCCGGAAGGTCTCTCCCTCGTATTCTCCGAGAGTTTCCATTCCAATACCTTGCTTTAAAACCCGTGCCAAGTCCATCTATCGCAACTCTATGGTCGAAATCGAAATACTAGTTAATGCTGTTACTCTCGTCGTCGTTCTCGTTGTTTTCACGTTCGTCAGTATCGCGTTCTATCGAACCCGTATTCGGCGTCTCCTCGTCCTCCTCCTGTTGAGCGCACTACTGGGTGTGAATATGGTCGTCTCGATCGCCGAAGACCTCCTCGAGGGCACGATCCCGTTCATCGAGGTGTTCACGAGTTTACTCTCCCTTGGAATTGCTCTCCTGCTTCTGATCACACTTATGCGTCAGTTCTCGTGGGAGCCACGATGAATTCGTGTCCGATCTACAGTTGCCGGTGGTGAGAAATGGAGGGCTCCGACCGGGACAGAGAACCATCAGACGCCAATGATCTGTCGCTGGCTACTCGGAGAGAAATCTTCGGTCGTGTGAAGGACAACCCCGGCATCCACTTCAGTCAACTCAAACGAGATCTCGATATGGAGACTGGACTCCTTCAGTATCACCTGAGAGAACTCGAGGAGTACGGTGCCCTCGAAAGTGAGGAACATCAGGGAAAACGTCGAGTCTTCGTCGCCCGTGAACTCAACGAGGAGGAGCGGTCGATCCTCGCGGTGTTGCGATACGAGACGACTCGACGTATTCTTCTCTACCTGCTAGAGAACGGACCGGCACGGAACGGGGAGATCGCTGAAGCCGTGGGAGTAACCCCGGCGACGATTTCCTATCATATGTCGACCTTAGCGGACAACGACATCATCGACTCGGTACGGGACGGTCGGGCGACGCAGTACGAAGTGACTAATGAAGAACTCGTCGTCCAGCTCCTTCTCCGGTACCGAGAGAGTTTCGTCGACCGCGCTGTCGACCGAATCATCGACTTCTGGGGATGAGACAGAGAACCGATTGGTCGATTTTCCGAGGACCTCGGTCAGCCCCCTCCGCTTATGCGCTCAGCCAAGGACGGTGTGGCGATCGTTGCGCCTGCCGCGACAGCAGTACCGACGACCGTGACCAGAAGAGGTGGAGAGGTAACGTAAATACCGACCCACAGAGCGGCAATCGGAATACCTGCGATGATCGTTTCTCGAAGACCGAGCTGGCAAGAAGGTCGAACCGCATACCAGGCAACCCCTGCACCGATAGATCCACCGAGCCACTGACCGGCGCTCCAGACTTCCCCGGCTGGGGAGACAGCGCTTGCACCGACTGCAAGGACTCCAAGAACCGACCCCAGAACGAACACGCGCAACGGCTCCCGACTCCCGACCGAGGCAGCGACCGCGAAGAGGCTCACGCCAGCAATTACTCCGACTACGATGTCGACGAGGAAGTGGACGCCGAGGGCGATTCGAGAGAGAGCTACGAGGGCGATTCCGATAGCGGCGACCACCCATCTACTAGTTCGTGATCCCACCTCTAACCGGTAAGCTAACGCTGAAAAGACGGCTGCCGTTCCGAGAGCGTGTCCGCTCGGGAACGCATACCCAGCTCCGGTCGTAATACTCCGAAATGGACCACCGAGGACGGCTGGAAGCCAAGCCGGAAGCTGTACCGTCCCGGCCCCGGGAGGACGCGGCGCGATGAAGAAGTTCTTGAGTAGATCGATGAACGAAAACGCTGCGAACGTTACTGCGAGTACGAATGCTCCTTCTTGTGGCCTCTGAACGAGCGACCGCTGTGTCCCAATTAGATAGAGGAGCGTAGCGATGAGTAGGAGAAACCACGGATCGCCGAACTGAGTGACGAACCCAGCAACTGTGAGAGCAATCCCCGTTTGGAATGAGAAAATTTGGAAAAAGCCGATACCTCGGCGGGGGACGGCAATGTCGAATACTACTACGGAAGCTATGATGGCCGCAGTTAACGCGGTCAGGACAGCCGCAATGCGCTGCCAATTAAATCCATCTCCCTCTGATCGATTAGGGATTCCGTCACTAATCGTCATGAGGTGTCTGTCCTGTCGATCGTCGGTCTGATTACTCCTGAAGAGGTGGTACAGAAATCGCCAATCACAAGCAGAAGAGAAGGTCTACTATCTGAGTTCGGCTGACCCGATGTGGTGTTCATCTACGTCTCAATAATCGCGTCTCCCACTTGGGGCGTCTGGTAGAGCAGTCTAAGAGTAGCAGATCAGTCAAGATAGCTGTAAATTCCACTCTATGTGGATAGAATCGTCCTCCAAGACACACGCTCTGTCTCTATGAGATGAATCACTGACAACTACGGTGAACGAAAGTCGTGCACCGGATCCACCTTCCGAAGGCACGAAAGTCGAAGGTATCGAAGACTCGACAGCGAGAGGCACAAAAGCGTGAAGCCAGGAACGGTAGCTCTATCAATACGATTCCACTTCGATCCTCTCGAATTTCTCGAAATCCTTAGTGTTGTCCGTAACGACCGGCGCACCGAGGTCGTTGGCCACGCCCGCAAGGAGGATGTCCGTCGCCAACTTCTCGTGATACTCGCCCGCTTCTCTCAGTTCGGCCTCGATCTCCGCCGCTTCGAGACCATGCGAAAGGAGGTACGGCTCGACTCGAACCCATTGGAAGTCGTTGCGGATGTCCTGCTGAGTGGGCGTTGGAGACTGAATCAGAAAGCGCCCTACAGCGATTTCCTTGAGGTTGATAGTGGACGTGACGAGCGTCTCACTCTCATGCTCAGAGAGGTAGTCCTCAACCCGAGATTCACCGTTCTGATGGTCGATCAAAAACGTCGTGTCGAGAAACTTCATTCAGGCTTCCCGCTCCTCCTCATCGTCACCCGACTGTATCCGCTCGATGACCTCGTCTTGGCGCTTCGAGAGGCCCTCACTCATCTCTTCACGCTGGTCCTTGACGACTCTCTCGAACTCCTCAGCGTCCTCTTTCATCCGCCCGAACGAGTGGCGCCAATCAGACTGCTCACCGTCGAGGATTCTATCCACGACGTCGCTGAAGCTCTCTCCCTCCCGCTTCTCTGCGGCGAGGCGCTCGTAAACCTCATCCCGGAGTCCGACAGTCTTCGTTCCCATGGTCTGTGTTTGTGTATGCAAACACAAAAACATGCCGCGAGCGTATCAGCTAAGCAGCCAAACATACTTACTGACCGACAGCAACAGACCGACATGGTTAGCGTCTCTAAGTACTGGTCCCGCAAACGCGGTCGAGGTCTTCTTATCGCAGTATCCGCCCTCATAGCCATCCAACTCTCCTACGATTACTGGGCGGCAACGGGACAAGGTAAGAGTTACATTATTTTCATTGCTGTGAGCGTACTGTTGGGTGTACTCTTTGCTATACTTGCGCTATTTGACAACGGTTCGATGTCGGACTGAGACACACGCTCTGACTTTAGGAGCTGAGTCAGTTCGGACTAGGTTGGAAGAAACACACTTTGTTCCGACTGGGCTCGACGTGACTCAGCTCCAAGAGACGCGCCGCGAGTCTATTGGATGCGACCTCTTGACCAATGCTCAGCAACTGTAAAGACAGCTGAAATACAAGAAGGACTCGAGAACATGTCCTTTCTGCGCCGAGTGTGGTGGAACCTCTCTCCTACCGCTCGCGTTGGGCTTTTCGGCCTCGCCACGATCACCTCATTCGCAGTCTGTGTCAGTGGATGGCTGATTGTCCGGCTCCAACTCCTTACTCCTGCGGAGCGGGAGCTGCTGACTGTTCCAATGCTCATCTGTGGGCTGTTTCTTCTTGGGTTGTCTGTCTTCATCGCACTAGATTCACCCGCTACTCCGACTGCTGAATAGACACTCTGTCTGTAGGAGTTAAGTCAGTTCAGCCACCGCTGAAAGAAGCGAAGGAACACAGACTGTCGCTCTCTGGTCGTGTTCAGTTGAGCGCGAAAGCGAAGTGAGCATACCTCTCCCGTGCAGACGGCACGGCTCTGGAGGGCCAAACAAACCAGACGTCTCCGAGCCGCCTGACTGGACGAAAAGCAGTTTTTTCGATGCGTCTGTGGTCTTTCTTCGGTATGACTCGGTTTAGGGGCCCCTACCGTTGTCAGGACCTTGGGAAGATTCAGACGCACCGCCTTCACTACCAGTACCGAGTGACCGGACAGCAGCCCCGGTATCGAGGTGACCTTCACCGTGGTACAACGGACTGCCGAGGTCGGTTGCGGTCTCCTCTAAGTGATTTCGGATTTCGTCAGGAGTCATCTCTGGTCGGAGACTTCGGATAAGCGCAACGACTCCTGCAACCTGTGGTGAAGCCATACTCGTTCCAGCTTTCCACCCGTATGAGGGCTCGAACGGCGGGTCGGGAGCATCGTCGTCATCAGTATCTTCCCCAGAAAAGGTAGTACTCAGCACAAGGTCGTATTTCGCGTTCTCGACCGAGTCTAGTGCTTCGAGATCGGCGTCACCTCCTGGTGCACTGATATCGACAGCTTCCGGCCCGTAGTTAGTATAGAATGCGGGGTCGTGCGTCGGTTCTTCGAGGTGCTTGAGGGCCGCTCGGTAGTTACGCTGTTCCTGACCTTTGCCGTTGCCTGGCCCACCCCACCGATAACCGATCGGACCGGTTGCACTGATGCTCATGTAGTTGTCAGCCTCGTTCGGGAGGCTGATGACGTCACCATCATCGTCGAGATTCGCGCCGTCGTTCCCGGCTGCCGCGACAAGCATCATTCCTTGCTCGTTCGCATACTCACTGGAAGACGTATACGCTTCCCTACGCACTTCGGCTGCCTCGGACCCTTTCGGAAGAGGATACGCACCGAGGCTCAAATTCGCAACGTCTGCATCGATGTTCGCGCTGTAAACGATAGCCGCGATGATATTCCCGAACATCGCAAACGGACCGGAGAACACTCGACAAGCGACAAGGTCGGTATCGGGTGCCATGCCGAGAACTCCGATCCCGTTGTTATCTTCTGCAGCGACGATTCCACCAACGTGCGTTCCGTGGTCACTTCCGACCGGATTGAAATCACCGCTGTCCTGAGTGAAGTTTTCAGAAAGATCGGAATTGAGAGGTCCGTCTAAATCCGGATGGTCCCCGAAGATACCCGAGTCGATGATGGAAACACGGGTCCCTTCGCCCCGTGTGATGCCGTGGACATCGGGTACGTTTTGGGCTTGCTTGTCCCACTGTAGATAGTACAGTGGGTCGCGTTCATCCTTTGGACCGCCCCAGGGTGGAGGCCCTCCAGGCTTGCTATCGCGCTCAACCGGCGGGCCGGCGTCATCTCGGTCCTCGAGTGAGAGTTTGATGTCCGGTTCTACTCGTTTTTCGTCTACTGCAGAAGGATTGCCTCGAACGACGGCGAATTCGATTTCATTGAGCCAGTAGATGATTTCGACGTCGTCGAACCGTCTCTTCGACAAGCCGCTCGTATCCACGATGTATCGCTCCTCTGCCGGAGCAGCCGAAACTGGGATTGTACCGAGCGTGATTCCACCGACTGCAGCACCTGTCTTCGTCAGAAACGATCGACGGCTATGATCTTCCATTGCAGATCATGTTCAATCAGTCAGTTGATTATGAGTTTTGAAACCCAACAAATTATCTTATTTATATATTTAATTTCACCTATTAGATTTTATTATATAATTTGAAATATTCTATTGAATAACTAGTATTTTCATACGAAATTCAAACAGAGGCATAGGACAAACCGAACTATTCGACAATCAGATCTCATCAGTGGTATTCGACCGTCGCGGAAGCAGATGCTGTGCCTTGGAAGAGTGCTTCAATGACCTGCTTCTTGAGCAACAGCATGTCCTCACAAAACACTAACTCGATAGTAGAGGGCAGATACTCATTGAACAGGGCTCACTCAACTCGAGCAGGAGGCAGAAACACGAGCTGCGTAGGAACGGCCCACTGTTCCTCCTCTGTCACGGTAGTTTGCTCACACCTGGAATCGAACTCCGATTGGTGCTGTGTGAATGTATCAGCCACCTTCTCTGTCCGTTCATTATAATGAATGCAAGGCGAAAACCCGCGCCTTCAGGCGCGGGAGGAAACCGACAATCCCTCTTACAAACCACGCACGATCGCAGGCCGGCTCCCCAACGCCAACCCAAGTTATTATAAACACTAACCACCACGTATGAAATACAGATGGTGGACGACTTACGCACTCGAACCGTCCCCGTCAAACTCGATGTGGGCGAGAGTGCCGCCAGTCTCCTCCACCAGACAACCGACCACTTCCTCGACGCCGCCAACCACGTCGTCACCGTCGCGTGGGAACCTGACTGGAAGATCACCAGCAAACAGAAACTCCACGACCAAACGTACTACGACGTTCGAGACGACTCGCCACTTCCGGCCAACCTCGTGCAATCCGCACGAAACCGAGCCGCAGAAGCCGTCAAAGGCTGTATCGAACGCTGGAAGGAAGGCAAGAACGCCTCGAAACCACATTTCACGTCACGGTTCGCCAGTTACGACGTCCGAACCGTCACCGTCAACGACGACCACTGCACGCTTGCCACTATCGACGGGCGAGTTACTGCAGAGTTCGTTCTACCGGACGAACAGCGAGATACGCCGCACTCGGCGTACCTGTTCAACGATGACTACGACGTGAAAGGAGCCACGCTCCACTACGACACAGTTGAGGACTGCTTCTACCTCCATGTGCGGACAAAGCCCGCCGTGGAGAACGATGATGCCGACACAGGCGACGCCAAGCACGTCTCCGTCCTTGGTGTTGACCTCGGCATCACAAACATCGCAACCACCTCAACTGGACGCTTCTGGAGCGGTGGCGAACTCAACCACTGGCACCGCGAATACGAGAAACGCCGAGGGGACCTGCAACAGACCGGGACCCGATGGGCACACAACAACGTCCAACGAGTCGGTCGCAAGCAAACCGGACGGTTCGAGCAGATGCTTCATACCATCTCAAACGACCTGGTTGAAGAAGCTCTTGAGAACGACTGTACGCATATCGTGTTCGAGCAACTCAAGGGCATCCGCGAACGCCTACCGCACGCGAAGGCGGTTCACAAGTGGGCGTTCCACCGCCTATTCGAGTACGTCACGTACAAGGCCGAGTCTGAAGGGCTTGTGGTGAAGCAGGTTAATCCTGCGTACACGAGTCAACGTTGCTCAAAATGTGGATTCACCCACAAGGATAATCGTCCGCACAACAACGGGCAGGACGAGTTCGAGTGTTTGAAATGTGGGTACGATGTTCACGCGGATTACAATGCGGCGAAGAATATCGGTCTGAAGTATCTCCGCGACCAGCAAAAGTCTGGGCGTGGAGGCGCACCTGTAGGCGTGCGCTTGAACAGCGGGACGTTAAACGTGAACGGCGAATATTCGCCTACCGCTCTCAGCGGTTAGAACGGGAGTCCACGCTGAATGCCATGGCGTTCACGCCGTGGTAGCTTACTGGTGGGTATGTGAGGCAAGCCGAATTCTGCGATCATACCGGGAGATACGGTACTTGAGGCAGTTATCTTAGCGATACAACACTTATATGTCTGCATAGAGATGGTTCAGATATGGTAGGACGATTCACTCGCGGCCTCCGAGTCGTCGACGACAGCGTCGACGTCTTCCGCGACAATCCCCGCTTGGCCATCCTTCCATTGTTGAGCCTTCTCTCGATTGGAGGTGCATTCGCCATCGTGCTCGGAACCGCTCTCCGATACGGAGCAGTGAGTTCAGTTCTCACGAGCGACCTCCTCCAGTACGCCGCCATCTTCGTCGCAATCGCAGTTTCGTCGAGCGTCGGGACCTTCTTCAACGCCGCTGTGGTCCACTGTGCATTTCAGTACTTTGACGGCAAGGAGACGTCCGTACGTGGTGGACTCGCCGCCGCATGGCAAGTCCGCCGGAAGATCGCACTCTGGTCAGTGACCGCTGCGACACTCGGGACCGTTCTGTACATCATCGACGAGAACTTCGGTGCGCTGGGATCGCTCGCACGGGTACTGTTTGACCTTGCCTGGGGTCTGCTGACGTTCTTCGTCATTCCTGTACTCGTACTTGAGGATACGAAGGGCCTCAGACCGCTTCTGCAAGAAAGCGGTACGGCGTTCCGTGAGACGTGGGGCGAAAGCATCACCGCTTCGCTTGGGATCTCGTTCGTGTTCTTTCCCGTTGGGGTAATCGGACTTAGTGTACTCGGATGGGCGTATCTGTTCGCAAGCGGTGTCCCAGCACTTCTCATAGGGTCGGCTGGATTCATCGTTCTCGTCGCAGCAATGGTCGCAGCGCAAGTGCTCGGAATGGTTGCCCGAACAGCTCTTTACCGGTACGCCGTCGCCGATGAGAAGGTCGGTCCGTGTGCAGGCCGGAACCCCGAGACTATCTTCCCATCGGACTGAAGTACCTCTCCGGTCCAGCCGTTCTACCGTCGAATGCGAGTTCGACAATGAGTGAACTGATGGACGAATCTCAATCCAGACAACCCCCGGGTGTACGTGTCGGCAACGACTACCATGGGTTCTCGTCTAATTTTAGTCACAAAGGAACGCTTTCGGCGGTGAATCATACGGCAGACGGCTAATGCGAATTGTGTCGGAATATCAGTATTCAAATCTACCCGTCATTTCGTTTCAGTCGAGAAGATCTACGGGACACGAAGTAAGCTGACGGCGCTGAACTAGTATAGAACTCAGCTATTCACCGGTAGTGCTAATCTCTCTAGCCGTCAAAATTCTAATGCTAGATGCGTGCAAGTCCGACCCAGAGAAGCACCCCAACGTGAAAGAGGATGAACGGCGCGAACAACACACCAAGAGCCATCGCGAACTCGGGACTGACGTTCGGGTCTAAAATGAGCCCAGCTGGGAGTATCAAAAAGAACAGGAACAAGAGCCCGACAGTAGCGACGACACTAAGGTCCTGTTCGGGACGTTCAGTCTTCTGCACCGGTAATCCAAGTGTCTTGACGGCCTGTTCGATATCTACGACGGGGCCGAGTTGGACCTTCGAACCCTCTACCTCCTCAACTCCGGAAATGGTGAGCGTCCCCGTATCGAGCAACCGATCCGCAATCGCGTTCTTCACCGAAAACGACGACCGCGCGATGTCGGCCGTCCACTGGGGGGATTCAAGCAAGGTGTCGTAGGCGACAAGTAACTTGCCACGACGCTGATACTCAATAGTCCCATAGCGAAGGTAGTAGCTGAGGATACGGACTCCGGCGATAGCAAGGATAATCAGCGCCGTAATCACAATCCACGATGATTTCCCGGAAATGAGCGCGAGGACGAATAGACAGAGAACAATGATTCCGAGTCGACTGGCGAAGCCGAAGAGGATGTACGGCAGACTCGTGAGTATGACCGGCGTCCGAGTGACGCGAACACGGCTGTCCACGGCCGCGTCTGGAAGGTCGATTTCGGGTGGGGCTTCACGAACCTCCTCCTCGTCGAACAAGTGATCACCGAGTCCGAACAACGGTTTCTCGACGCGTTCTGCGTAGAAGCCGTACACCGACAGGAGCGTCTTTCCGAGAACTGCGACGGCAAAGAGGAGGAGGTTCGTGTCCGAACCACTACTCCCAATCGTTAGGAGGCCGACCCACATGAGCGAGAATGTGAGTAGCATCGGCGTCCGGAGTATCTCTCGTGCCGACACCTCCCTATAGCGCTCGTCTCGAACGTACTCGGTTATGAACTCAGCGAGTTGTGTGACCACCAACCCGAAGATGCCTGCGATTAGTCCGGCAGAGAGAACCGAGCCCAGCGATGACGACCAGAAGAGCAGCGTCATCGGAACGAGGAACACGGCCCAGAAGCCGAGTATCGTGAGCGCGAGCGGGATGTTACGCGGATAGACCGGTGGCCAGTCCGACCGAAGATCCCACCCACCTCGTTTCTCGCGGAGTTCGTGAAGCGGTTCGATGCCGCTCGTAACGTCCGGGGAGCCACGCTCTGCGAGGAGGGCTTTGACCACGGCGATGAGGACGGTCACGAAAGCTTCGACCCAGTAGAGTACGAGCAGCGACGTGAGACTCCAGTCCCAAATAGTGATACCTATGAGCGGGAAGAGATTCACGCAGGCAACCGCAAGCATACCGACCAGCAGTGTCGCAACGGAGGTGAGGCGCGCGCGGACCGGGCGGTCGTTCACGGTAGGACGAGGGAATAACTGGTTATTGATTTGTCGGTACAGTATCGAGTATTCCAGCACTTAGCCTGTCCTTGTCGACTTCTCGAGCGTCAGCCTCGGAGTCAATCCCCGAGCCACCCGCCTCACGTATCTGTAGCGTTCGAGCAGTCTGCGAGCGATATTAGTCGCCCCTTGTTCTGGTTCACCCTCTGGGCGGGCGACCAGCGAACCGTTCACGAATGTGCGAGCTTCCAGAAACCCATCGGAACGATACCGAGGAGCGGAAGCGATACTGGAAGGAGCACCCACGAGACGGACGGACCGACTGGTGTGGTAGCCACGACGATACTGCTGACGGCGATGAGGGCGGCCGAACCGACCGCAGCACCGACGAATCGCCAGTCGAGTGGCGAGAGATCGGTCGACTGGAGAGGAATGTCGAACGCCTTGACGAACCTCTTCGGGTCGCTGACTGGGCCAAGCGTCCGCTCGGTTCCACCGCTGTCCCAGCCCGTCGTAACAGTGATCGTTCGCGTCCCGAAGTGCCGGTCAGAGGGGCGCGTTTCGACGACAGTAGCGTCACGGAGTTCGGTGAGTGGCGTTGTCCACTGTGGCTCGTCAGTTAAGCGGTCGTAAGCGACGAGCTGGCCACTTATCCGATAGTACGTCGTCCACCAATTCATCAGAACGACCTCTATGGTGTCGCCGGCGACCATGAGGCCCAATAGGACGAGGCCGGCGAGGCCGCCCGCGAGCCAAAGCGTTAGTGAGGGCTCTCCTCCCCCGAGAAACGCGGGCACGCCGAGCCAGACGAACCCAGCCAACACGACGTAGAACGGTCCCGTCTCCGAAAGAACACGCCAGACTGCGGCTGCCGCGATCGACCCCTGGTCGACATCGACCGTAGCCGACGGTTGGCCCACAGGGACGTCGACCGAATCGGCGGTAGTGGTGCTGTTGGGCCCGGAGAGCCACCTAGTTAGTCGTCCAGCGCCGCCGTGTTCGGCACTGAAGCCGGACCACTCAACGAGCACCTTCATAGCTACGAATGCGACGAGCACGGATTTTGCTCCTCCAACTACGACAATGAATAGAAAGACCGCGAGGAAGAGCCCTTGGCGAGCGGGAATTTCGATGACGGCGTACGGCGAAATCTCCGCGTACCGGCCGTTCCGAAAGTAGATGTGTACCGCTTCTGCGACCTGACCGACAATTAGCGCAACGACGCTGAGCAGTACTTCCGGGCGGCCGAGAATGTCGAGGACCGCGACGACCTCCGAGACCGGAGCGAGAACGAAGAAGCCGACCCACACACTACCGCTGACGACTGCGACGGTGAACGGGACGTTCCGTGGATAGACCGGCGGCAAACTATCGTGAACGGTGATATTACCGCGCTTGTTCGTGAGAGCGCTCTTGGAGACGCTGAAGACGCCGTTCTCGCGGTCGGAAGCGGGCGGCTTGCCGGCGAATAGTGCTTTCACTCCCGCGAGCGGCAACAGCACCAGTAACTCGAGCGCGTAAATAGTGACGAGCGTCTCGGGGTTCCAGTCGAACCACGCCACTCCCGCGAGCGGGAGGATGTTGGTGGCGAGAACGGGGAGAAAGCCAAGTGCGGCCTGTGAGGGGTTGCTGTACCGGATGGAGGACACTGGTTGCCCTCTCTCTCGTCGGTGGATATGTCTGGTGGAACGGCTTTTTGAGTTGAACTGGTGGCATCGAATTGTAGAGTGTGAAGTCCGTGTTCAGCAAAGTGGGAGCGAATTACACAGCATATGACAGTAAATGTTTCATCGACCACTCGGGTATCCCCTCTCGTTTGATAAATTCCGGGTCTGTCCAGTCACCAGAACCAGGAGGCCACCGACTTCTGGCATAGAGCACCAAGAAATTACGTCGCCTCGCTCTTCACGCTCACCGAACACGACCGGATAGGCAGTAGGAATTTTAATTATCGGGGGGTCAAGTTATTGTGGTGAGACCCTCCAATGGAGTACGAATTCACCCACAAGCCATCGTACACGCACTTGATTGTGACTCTGGAACCGAGCGAATCAGTGGTCGCTGAACCGGGCGCGATGGTCGGTCACTCTGCGAACGTCTCAATGGAAACTGAGACGAGTCGAGATGGGCTGCTCAGTTCCGCAAAGTCATTGCTGGGTGGAGAATCCGCGTTTGCTAACAAGTTCACTGCCAGAGACGAACCAGGAACAGTAACACTCGCTCCTCCGTCACCGGGCGATATCATGTCCTACGAGCTTCACGAGGAGACTCTGTACTCTACGGATGGTGCGTTTCTGGCAGGGAGTGACGGCATCGATATCGACTCAGAGCTAGGTGACTTCAAATCGATGTTGGGCGAGGCGAGTTTGACTCCCTTGGCGCTGAAGGGGACTGGAACGGTATTCGTCGAAGCGTACGGTGGCTTGGAGAAACTTGAGCTAGCGGCTGATGAGTCCTACGTCTTGGACAACGAACACTTGGTCGCATGGGATAACAGCGTCGACTACTCAATTGAGCGAGTCGGAAATCTCAAATCGTCGCTATTGAGTGGTGAGGGGCTTGTTTTCGAGTTCACCGGACCAGGGACGGTTTGGTACCAGACGCGTGATCTGGACGCGTTAGTGTCGACACTTGCTCAGCGAATGCCCGGTCAAGGACAGTGAACATGTCGACATTTGTCTCGAACGGGAAAAGAATCCAACTACCGCAACCCTGCGAGAAGGAGAATAACTCCGAAGACGATACCTAGACCGAGGAAAGTCGCTCCGGCAACCCCGTAGAGTTCGGCAGTAGTGTACTGGAACTGGGCTCCATAGCGCGTGATTCCAGCGGCGATGAGAAACGTGACACCGGAGCCCGCGAGGACAGTGGCGATGTCGAATCCGCCGGGGTTTCCGATATCGGCCATTGGTATAGTCGTTAGCTGTTTGCGAACGTCGAAAGTCCTGACGGCAGTTGTAGAGAAAGGGAACTGTGGTCTCGTGAGCTGTACAGTGCCAATCAGATTTGGGCGCTAGTCGCCTCCTCGGATTCGAGGGTTTCAGCCCACATCATGAATCGCTCGAATCCCAGTAGGATGACGAGGAACACAACCGCGAACACACCGGTTTGCGCGAAGTTGAGTAGACCCGTGAACGCGATCACGGTGAAGATGTACGCAGCGAGAGCGGCAACCAGACCAGCGACGTAGAGTCGAGTGCGAATTTCCATTACTGCCCTTTATCGCGTTCTCATAACTTAACCACCGCTGTGAGGAGCGATGGAATATAGCACCCCGAATCGAGTCGGATTAGGGTTTGAGCGTATTGATCAGTTCTCTCTCGTTCAATATATCCAGCAGCATATGCGAAATCCTCGGACACGTCCGGAGAGCGCGACGTACCGCTCGCCGTTCTCCTGGTTCTTCACCGGCGTTCCCTCATCACGCCGGTGCCTACCCTCGAGATACTGGTCCTCGGAGTGGTAGTCTTGGATGCCGAGCACGTGTAATACACCAATCCACATCATCGTATGCTGGAGCAGGGCGACGATGACATGTTTGATAGACGCGTACTGGTAGTTCGTTAGGTACGCGCGGATGTCCGGAGCGGGGTCGGCTTCCAGCATCACGCTCCGCACGTGCTTCCGCGAGTCGACGGACGGCGGGAGAACCTTCGTACTTAAGTCCTGATACACACCGTCGACGGACTCCAGCCAGAACGAATACGCAAAGCGTGTCCATCGGTGATTTCTCAGGCGGTGGTGCGAGGTCGCCGTCGTCTCGCCTCCAGATGCGGTTCAGTAGGTTAGGAGAGGGTCTACATCTCATCTGGTGGGAGCGTCAGTGAAAGACTCGCGGCACCGCTATAGAAGCTGACTCGCGTCGAGCCTGGTCGGAAGAAAGGTCATTTCCTTCATCGTCAGTCGGGATGACTCAGCTCTCAGACAGGGACACATCAAACCTCGGTCGAATACGGTTGAGTGGGTCGACATCGAGTTCTTCGAGGGGCTCTCCGCGGCCGCCGTAACTCGACGGTCGACACTCCCCGAACAGCACGGAGCCGAGCTACTCCGACGCCGCTTCTTCGATCTGCTGTGTGGCCTCGACGACTTCCGCGTGGGCACGGCCGTTCGACGCGACGAGACCGCGGCTCCCGTAACACCAGTCGTTCCCTCGGAGGTCGGTGACGGTCCCCCCAGCCCACTCGACGAGCGCGGCGCCCGCGATCGTATCCCAAGGGTTCAGATCGTCGAGGTTGGTTATCGCTGCCTCGATTTCGCCCGCGGCGACGGCGGCGAGGGCGAGTTGGGTCGACCCGTAGCGTCGGAGGTCGCTGAACCGTCTGACGACCTCACCCGTCGCGGTTGCGAACTGGTCCCGACTATCGAATCCCCACCAGTACGTCGGTGCGACCATGAACCCGGTCGGATCCGACCGGTCGCTGACCGAGACTGGTCTGTCGTTTCGCCGGACTCCGGTCGGATCGCCGGTGTAGATGTCGTCCCGTTCCGGAACGACAGTCGCGGCAGCAACCGCCTTCGCGCTATCTATCGCCGCTACGCTGGTACACCACAGGGCGTTGCCACGCGTATAGTTGTACGAGCCGTCGATGGGGTCGACGGTGAACGCGAGTCCGTCACTGGGCACCTCTTTCGTCGCCTCACCCACCTTCTCCTCCCCGATGATGGGTGCATCCGGATACGCTCGGGTGAGGGTGTCGATCGC
This sequence comes from Halobium salinum, assembly GCF_026586625.1. Lineage (GTDB taxonomy): Archaea > Halobacteriota > Halobacteria > Halobacteriales > Haloferacaceae > Halobium > Halobium salinum. Next base: position 187,435 of record NZ_JAODIW010000005.1, read on the forward strand.
GGTTGCCTGAGCCGCTCGGTCGGCGTCGGTCACGACCGCCGCCTTCGAGTCCTCTTTGTACTCTACGTCGAGTCCCGTTCGGAAGAGATTCTCCGCCGCAGCCCCGCCCGTGACGGCGGCCTGTTCGACGACCGGGGCGTAGGGGGAGGGCGCCGACGCCTTCGAGGACGCTTCCTCCGGCGACTCTCCGTCCCCCTCGGACTGTTCACCCTGTGCGGACGCCGAGGTAGCGATTCCGATGCTGGTGACTCCACCCGCGACTCCTTTCAGGTAATTTCGCCGATTGAATGAGTCGACCATCCGTCGGCGTGATAGAGTATCACAGCCAATAAAAGCAAGTGATTATCCTCCGTCGTACCTGTCGAGTCGTGCAGAGGCGTCTCGACTGGCACGGACCAACAGTCGAGCGCGAAGCGGTTCGCGGGGAGTTGATCAACCGGCTCTCGCGGTCGTCCTTCCGGGACGGAAACGGGCGATTCTCGACGAATAGTCGGGTTCTCGTCCCCTGGAAATCGATACGTCGGAGGCGGTCGTGACACCTGCATGGACGATTCCGCTCCCGACCACCGGCCTCCCGAGGAGGCGTTCGCACTCCTCGGCAACGACTTACGTCTCCGCATCGTCCGGGCGCTCAGCGAAGCGGGCGAACCCCTCCCCGTCTCCGGCCTTCGGGAGCGGGTCGAAGAGCGGGATAGCGGTCGATTCAATTACGACCTGGTGAAACTCGACGGCTGGTTCGTCACTCGAGCGTACGGCCTCAATCACCATATTCGTGCTGAAATTTTCATCTCCTGGATAGAGAGTCGAACCACATCTTTCTGACCGGCCTGCGCCCAGTACTCGGTAGGGGAAATTCGAACAGCTGACAACTACTTCTGAGTCGCAAACATGGACACACTCCGTCCCTAGCAGCTGAGTCAGTCCGACCGGTACTACAAGAAACACCCTCTCGTCGGCCCGGAATCGGCGTGAGTCTGCTCAGAGAGTGGTGCCGTCTTTGAACATCACCCCCCTAACATTCGGATTACGTTTGCCTACCGGACTGCCGAAGACAGAGGGAGAAAGATTCGGCACCGTCTGTACCTTCTGTACCTGCTGAACCTTCCGAGTCGTCCGAACACTCAAAACGCGCAGAACACGTTCGGAACGACGACGGGGTGGCTCGGGAGCGGCCGAGAGACGTTCGAGAAGCGGTACTACTCCGAGTGGACGACGTACCCGCGTTCGCTCCGTTCGAGGCGCACGTAGGCGGGGAGCCGTTCGTCGTCGACCGGCGACAGTGCGAGGAGTTCGTCATCGGTCGTCCCGACCCACTCCCTCCCGGTCTCGGTGTCCCAGCAGCAGGGGGTCCAGTCGCCAGCCTCGAAGCGCGCCCAGATTTGACTCTCCGTAACGAACTCACCCGTCGACGACCGGTAGACGGTCTCTTCGATGTCCTGGGACACGTCCACATCTCCACGACCGATTCTAAGTACCTGTTGTACCACCATCGAACGTGTTTAAATAGGTCGGAGAACCCGAAGGCGGGACGGATGGTGTCCCGGGGTTCGCACTCGCAGTCCCCGTCGGCGTTCGAGACCGCGAAGATAGCGGTTCGCGTCCGCTACGGGTCGCGTCTGACGCCGATGCCGCCGTCGTCGTCGTCTCGGTCGCGGTTGCCAGACGACCGCTCCGCGGGGACCAACAGCCCGTCGCCGGTCAGTTCCCGCACGAGGTGGAGAACACACTGGGGGACGAGCCGGTCGTCCCAGTGGTCGGCGGTGGCGTGGACGCGGTGGTCACCGACTCGGACGTACCGGAGGATAGGCACCGGCCTGCGGTCCGCGCCGGCTTCCGGATAGGCGACGAAGTACTCGAACTGCCGGTCGGTGGCGTCGTGGACGGTGATTTTGAACAGTGGTGAGAGACGGGTGGTCTCGCCCTCGGTGCCCGCGGTCCGCGGTGTCACCGCCTGCGGCTCCCCGGCGAAGGTGACCACTCGTCCGTCGCAGCTCGGACAGCGTCCCGGGTGGCTCCCCGTACCGAGGTAGGTGTAGTCGTGCCCACACTCGTAACACCGGAGGTCCGACTCGAGGTCGGCGGTGGGGGTGTGGGATGCGTCGTTTCTGGTGCCCGGATCGAAGCTCATAGAGATAACCTCTATTCACGGCGTCGCCCGGGCCCGTTGTAGCTTCGATGCCAACAGAGATTGGTTTGTCGGTAACCCCGACAGTCAGTCCATCACACACCTCTGACCGCCGATGCCGTAATCGGCCGTCTCGACCGGTGTGAAGGGAGTATCCGAATAGGTGACGGGCGGCGACGAGTTCGGGCGCGCGGACGGCGTACGGGAGCAAATATCGTGGATTCGAGCCGGTCGAGACCGGCGTCGGGCGCTCACGAGCGGCCGAGCACCATCGGCGGGAGTCGAGAGTGTCGACAGCGACGAGAATCGGCCGGCGGTACTGACCGAGGAGCTACCGCTCCGGTCCCGTCGGAGTCAGCGGGACTTATACACGCGACGCCCGTACGACCGACCGAATGCGCTCCATTCACTGTCACGTCTACGGTGGCGGGGGTGACGCGCCGTGAGTACGGCGAACCGCTCCGTCGCCGCCGCGGTCGCGACGCTCGTCAGCGGGACGGCGCTGGGAATCTTCGGGCTCGCCTTCGGGACCGTGCTCGCGCTGATCGCCCTCCTCGTGCTCGTCGCCGGCGGCATCGTCGAGTTCACTGCGACGGTCACGCTCGTCGTCGGCCTCCTAATGACACAGGGGGTCGGCTGCTTCTGTACGGCCATCGGTTACAGTCGGTACCGGCACCGACTCACCGGACTGCTCGAGCGCGTCGTCGGCGAGCGAAGCTGGCTCGCCACACGGCCGTTCCGGATTCCGGCACGCGTCCCGACGCTGAAGGACCTCGCCTACGTCGCCGGCGCCTACGTCCTGGCGTTCGGCGGCGTCACGGTGGTCGGGCTCCTCGTCTCCGCCACCGGCGTCGAGGCCGCGAACAACGCCGCCGCCGAGACCGGGATGCAGAACCCCGAACTCCTGCTCCTGCTGATTCCGGGTTCGATTCTCCTCATCGGCCCGGGAGAGGAGCTCCTGTTCCGGGGCGTCGTGCAGGGTCGGTTCCGCGAGCACTTCGGCCCCGCCGTCGCTATCGTCTCGGCGAGCCTCCTCTTTGCGGCCATCCACTTCACCGCGTTACAGGGTGCCGCCGGGGCGCGGCTGGTGACCATCGGCATCCTCGTGGTCCCCGCACTGGTGTTCGGCGTCGTCTACGAACTCACCGACAACATCGTCGTCCCCGCGCTGGTCCACGGCCTGTACAACGCGACCCTCTTCGGCCTGCTGTACCTGAGCACGGTCGTCGCGCCGACGATGGGCGCCTGACGGCGCGGGTCTCGGAGCGTGACGGGCGCTCGCCGGGGGTCACCTCGGGGTCGGCTGCGCACGTTTCGGTCGGTCGCCATACTTATATGCTGCATTGCGTATCCACAGGTGAACCCCAGATGAGCAACCGTCCCACCGCTCCGGACTCCGAACACGGCACCGCGTCGGTGGCCGATGTCGCGCGTACGCTCCGCTGTTTCGCCTGCGAACGGGAGTACGCCTACCTCGGCACCGACGGCCACCCCGGTGTCTGTCCGTCCTGTGACAGCCGTGCGGTCTCTTTCAGCGGGGAGCCACGGGTTGTTTCGCCGGAGCGCGAACTCGTCGAGAAGTCCCACCTGCAGTTCTCGAACGTGCTCCGGGTAGTCGTCGTCGACGATACCGACCGGCGCTTCGAGTACCTCTTTGCACTCACGGGCGGCATCGGTCAGGACCCGCTCACGGCGACGGCGAAGTACGTCCGCGTCGGCGACCACGTAATCGAGCCGACCGCGGGCGGCCCATACGCCGAACTGTTCCCGAACGCCGTCGGTTCGGTCGTCCGCGAGATCACCGGGAGCCCGCTGTCCCTACCCGGTGACCGCGACTCCACGGACACCGGCTCGGGGGACGTGGGACCGGACGGTGGACGCGACTCGCGGCGCTGAGAGACACAGCGACCCCTGGAGGCTCCTCGGTCGACGGTGTGGCCCCGGGCCGATGGGTCGTCTCCGATTACTCAACCTGCCGCCGAACGGTCCACCTCGGGAGCGGTCGGCTCGGCTCGCGTGCTCGCTCTCCATCCCCCGGTTGTACCGCTTCATTCTTATGAAAATAGTTAGATTCGATATGGTCGCTTCAATCTCGGTGCTGAAGCTGTCGGACCGTGACGGAAGAGGCATGTGGATACGACGGCTCTCGACTTTTCGAGTGTGATTTTCTCCTCGATTGACGCCTAAAGTGCTGCGGCGCGTACAGAGAATGCGCCAGCTATTATGATACTATCCAGTTAGACGCTTCAGCGGGCGTTCGCCCTTCATTCTCGCTGCCAGCATACGAGCGTAGCTGTGCCCAGAATCCCTCTGAGTCGACCTGCGTGCCGTACTGAATGCGAGTTCTTCGACCGGATTACCCTCGTCCGGACGATGCCGGCCCCTCGATTAGACCAGCAACGTACCGGTCGTGCAGTCTAACGAATTCTGATTTTGCGCTATCGTGGCGCCGGTCACTCCACCTCCAGTTCGATGAGTTCGTCGCCCGCCTCGATTTCGGCTTCGTCGTCGACGAGAATCTTCGAAACCGTCCCGTCGGTCTCGGCCGTCACGTCGTAGAAGTTCTTCATCACCCCGACCAGACAGACGGTGTCGCCTGCGCTGACCGTGTCTCCCTCTTCGACGAGGGGGTCCGCTTCGGGGTCCGACCGCCGGTAGAACACCCCTGGCATCGGGGCTGTAATCGTTGTCTTGCTCATAGTTGTTGGTTTTCTGTCGTGTGTCCGCTGTCGACTCGTCGTAACCGTACTCCGTGGGCGTATTTATGTATTCGTCAACTATTACCACAGCAGCAGTTGACGGGCGGTGCGTAGCACCGGGACCGGGGAGTATCGCCGCGGAGGGTGTCACCGAGGGAGTGCTCCCGACGGGCCCTCAGTCCACGTCGACCGAGAGGGACGTTGCCACCTTGTCCAGGGCCTCCCGTCGCTCGGCTCGAGCGTCGAGCGCCTCGTCGACGTCGACCGACTCGAAGAACACGGACTGGTGGGTGCGACGCTGGGCGAGCAGGCCACGGTCGGCGCTGATTACGGTGCCGACCGTCGCGTATCCGCCGCCGGTCACGGCGTCCTGCATCAGCACGATGGGCTGCTGGGGCACCTGGATGGAACCGACTGGGTAGCCGAGGTCGACGACGTTCGACGGGTCGGGGCCGGCGCCGAACGGCTGTTCCCGGGACTCGAACTCCATATCCGGACCTTCGAGGCGGTACCCCACCCGGTCTGCGTCGGCGGCGACCGTCCACTCCGCGCTGCAGAGTTCCTCGCGGCTCTCGTCGGTGAGCCGGTAATCACACAACCCCAGGACGACGCGGACCGTGTCCTCGTCGTAGCTCGGTACGTGGTCGTCGTCGACGGCCCGGCCGACGAGGGCACCCCGGTCGTGGGTCGCCTCGCCGACGGCGAGTTCGTCGCCGGCTTCGAGGGTCCGGCCCTCGTGGCCGCCGATGCCCACGAGGGTGTACGTCGAGCGGCTCTCCATCACCGGTTCGGTGTCGATTCCGCCGGCGACGGCGAGGTAGGTCCGGGTGCCGTCGACGGCGAATTCGAGCGAGAGCTCCTGGCCGGCGTCGACAGCGATGGCCTCCCACATCGGCACCGATTCCCCGTCCAGTTCGCCGTCCATCGTCGCGCCGGCGAGGGCGATGACCCCGGGTTCGGTGAACCGGATATCGGCGCCCTGGTAGGTCATCTCCAGCGTCGCGGCCCCTTCGTCGTTCCCGACGAGGAAATTCGCGACCGCGTGGGCGTAGGGGTCCATCGCGCCGGAGGGTGGCATTCCGATGTGGTAGTGGCCGTGTCGACCGGTGTCCTGTACCGTCGTCGAGATGCCGCCCGCGAGGATTTCGATCATCCGTAGAGCACCTCCTTCAGCTCCTCGTTGTACCCGTGTGGGTCCGCGAAGAACTCCTCGGGGGAGAACTCCACCGTCGCCGTGTCGAACTCGAAGCTCCCGTCCTCGACCGCTTCGCGGACGGAGTCGTACTCTTCGCGGTCGATGCGCCGGAAGTTGAGGATGTCGCCCGGGTTCGGGAACACCATCGACTCCTCGAAGTCGGCGAGTTCCTGGTCGACGTCGAGCACCTCGACGGGTGTTCGTCCGTACAGTTGGTAGCCGCCAGCCCCCTGTACGGGATAGACGGCAGTAAAGGCGCCACCGTAGCCGACCGCCCGGGAGGGTGTGTCGGTGCGCGGCTGGACGTACTTCGGGACCTCGATCTGCTCCTCGCGGGGGACCATCTGGAAACAAAACGGGAGACCGGGGACGAACCCGACCATCGTCACCATGTGGGGCGACCCCGTGTGGGCGTCGATGAAGTCGTCGACGCTGTCGAAGCCGTTCAGCTCGGCGGAGTACTCGAGGTCGGTCGCGTCGGGGTCCTGGTGGTTCTCCCGGAAGCGCATCAGCGTCTCGTGGGTCCACTCGTCCTGGTACAGCACGGGGAAATCGACGATACGCGTCTCCCACTCGTAGCTCGAGATGTCGGTGTCGGCGGCGACCGCCTTCACCTCGTCGACGAGTTCGTTCGGGCCGATCTCCTCCGGTTCGAACCGGAGCAAGTACGAGGCGTTCGCCGGACAGATTTCGGTGACCCCCGGCAAGTCGCGCTCGCGGAGCTGCTGGGTCACCGCCATCGCCCGGAAGTTGGCGTCGAAGCTCATCTCCTGGTCGAGCTCGACGAAGATGTGGTCGTCGCCACCGTGTTCGTACCGGGGCTCTGGGAGGTCCTTCGGTGTGATGCTGTTCGCTGCCATCGTTCTTGTCCCTCGTTCACAGTAGACGTATGTATAGGTGCCGCTCACTCGAGTCGCTCCCGTCGCCCGGACTCGACGCCCGTGGAGGCTCCACGTGGCGACGGGAACACGGACGCCGTCCGCGCCTCCCGTCGGCTCGAAACGTCGCCACGTCTACCGGTTTCGCCCCACGAACTTATATGATAGAGCGGGAAACGTCGGAGCATGTTCGACAGCGTACTCGTCGTCAACCGCGGGGAGATAGCCGTCCGCGTCGTGCAGGCCTGCCACGAACTCGGCGTCGAAGCCGTCGCCGTCTACAGCGACACCGACGAGTCGGCGAAACACGTCCGCCGTGCCGACCGGGCGATGCACGTCGGCCCGTCGACGGCGTCGAAGAGCTACCTCGACCAGGATGCCATCTTCGAGGCCGCCCACGAGGCCGGCGTCGACGCCATCCACCCCGGGTACGGCTTCCTCGCGGAGAACGCCGGCTTCGCCCGCCGCGTCGAGGAGGAGGGGTTCGTCTGGGTCGGCCCCTCCGGCGACGCCATGGAGGCTCTCGGCGAGAAGACGAACGCCCGCCGGCTGATGGCCGAGGCCGACGTGCCCATCGTCCCCGGGACCGACGCAGTGACCGAACCCGAAGCCGTCGAGGCGTTCGCCGACGAACACGGCTACCCGGTCGCCATCAAGGCGGACGGCGGCGGCGGCGGGCGCGGCCTCGTCGTCGTCGAGGGCCCCGACGAGGTGGAGGAGGCGCTGACGAGCGCCATCCGGGAGGGCGAGGCGTACTTCGACAACCCCGCCGTCTACGTGGAGAAGTACCTCGAGAGCCCCCGCCACATCGAGGTACAGGTGCTCGCCGACGGCCACGGCAACGTCCGCCACCTCGGCGAGCGCGACTGTTCGATGCAGCGCCGCCAGCAGAAGCTCATCGAGGAGACGCCCTCGCCCTCACTCACCGACGCGGAGCGCGAGGAGGTGTGCGAGGCCGCACGTCGGGGGTTGGCCGAGGCCGGCTACGAGAGCGCGGGCACGGTCGAGTTCCTCTACGAGGACGGCGAGTTCTACTTCCTCGAGGTGAACACCCGTATCCAGGTCGAACACACCGTGACGGAGGCCGTGACCGGGGTCGACCTCGTGGCGTGGCAACTGCGCATCGCCGCCGGCGAGCCGCTCGACTTCCCGCAGTCCGCCGTCGACCCGGTCGGCGCGGCGATGGAGTTCCGCATCAATGCCGAGGACCCCGCCGAGGAGTTCCGGCCGATGCCGGGCACCCTCGCGAAGTACGCCCCGCCCCGGGGTATCGGTGTCCGCGTCGACGACGGCGTCGACCAGGACGACTCGGTGTCGCCGTTCTACGACTCGATGTTCGCGAAGTTCGTCGTGGTCGCCCCCGACCGCGAGACGCTGGTCCGGCGCGCCCGCCGCGCGCTTCGCGAGGCCGATATCGAGGGCGTGCCGACGACCATCCCGTTCCACCTCGCCGTCCTACACGACGAGACGTTCCTCGGGAACGAACACACGACGAAGTACGTCGACGAAGTGTTCGAGTTCGACGAAGAAGCGGTCTGAGACGGACCGGGGCGCTCAGGCCAGCTCGTCCAGCCCGACGAGGTCGATGCTGTGTTCGTCGGCACGCTCGTGGATAGTCTCCAGCAGTTCGACCGCGTTCGGCCCGTCACCGTGGATACAGATGCTCTCTGCGGGTACGTCGATGACCTCGCCGTTCACCGCCTCCACCTCGCCCTCGGTGGCGATGGAGACGAAGCGGTCGGCGACGAGGTCGGGGTCCTTCGGTTCGACCTGTTTCTCGACGATGAGGCTCCGGTCGGGGTTGTAGTCGAGGTCGACGTACCCCTCGAAGACGGCACGGAGGTCGTCGAACTCCTCGGCCACCTCGTAGATGTTCATGTCCGTCGCCAGGTAGACGAGTTCGGGGTCCACCTCGAGGACGGACTCCATGACGGCGCGGGCGTGGTCTGCGCTTTCGGAGAGCATCGAGTACATTGCGCCGTGGGGCTTGACGTGCTGGACCTCCAGGTCGTGACGGGCGGCGAACCCCATAAGCGCGCCCAACTGGTAGACGACGTAGTCCCGTACCTCCTCGGGCGTCGCGTCCATCGTCCGACGACCGAACCCCATCTTGTCCGGCAGTCCGGGGTGGATACCGACGCCGACGCCGTGCTCGGTCGCGAGTTCGACCGTCTCGCGCATCACGTGGGGGTCGCCCGCGTGGAAACCGCCCGCGACGTTCGCGGAGGTGATGTACGGCATCACCTCGTCGTCGCGACCCATCTTCCAGTTGCCGAAGCTCTCGCCCATGTCGCAGTTGATGTCGATTTCGACCATGCCACACACTCCCATCGAACCGGAGATATAGCTTGTGACCGAGGCCGTCCCGTCGCCGATTTCGCCGACGGCTCTCACGGCAACCACGATACGGTGTGCCAAACTATATGCCCCGGCTCCGCCGAGTAGTCTCATGAGCGCGGGCCCACCCATCGAAGAGCTACACATAGCCGACGCACCGCAGATGAAAACCGACGTCCCCGGGCCGCGGTCGACGGAACTCATCGACCGGCAGCAGGAACTCGACAGCGCCGCGGTCGCCTACCCGAAGCGGGTTCCCATCGCGCTCGACGAGGCACGAGGGGCGACCGTCCGCGACGTGGACGGCAACGTGTTCCTCGACTTCTTCGCCGGCATCGGCGTGTTGAACGTCGGGCACTCGAACCCCTACGTCGTCGAGGCCGTCAACGACCAGACGGAGAAGTTGGTCCACACCATCGACTTCCCGACCGAGGCGCGGCTGGACTTCATCGAGGCGATGGACGGCATCGCACCTGACGGGCTCAGCGGCGAGAGCAAGATGGTGTTCGGCGGCCCCAGCGGCAGCGACGCTATCGAGGGCTCCATCAAGCTCGCGAAACACTACACCGGCCGCCACGGGATGCTCGCCTTCGAGGGGTCGTACCACGGTGGCACCGCCGGCGCGCTGAGCCTCACGGGCGGCCGCAAGTACAAGGCGGGCTACGAACCGCTCCTGCCCGACGTGGTCCACGCGCCGTACCCCTACCGCATCGAAGAGCGAGGGAGCGACGCCGACGCGACGGCCGTCTGTCCGGCAGCGGACTGCTGTGGCGACCTCTCCTGTGCCCGGGCGCTCGACCGCGTGCAGTCCGTTCTGGAGGACCCCTACGGCGGGAAGCAGACCCCCGCGGCCATCTGGGTCGAACCCATCCAGGGGGAGGGCGGCGTCGTCGTCCCGCCGAAGGGATTCCTGCGGGGGCTGCGCGACCTCGCCGACGACAACGACGTGATGCTCATCTTCGACGAGATTCAGTCCGGCTTCGGCCGCACCGGGGAATGGTTCGCCTCCGAGTGGGACGGCGTCACCCCCGACGCGATGACGCTCGCGAAGGGTATCGGCGGCGCCGGCGTCCCGCTCGGTGCGATGCTGTACCACGAGAAGTTCGACACGTGGGGGCCCGGTGGCCACATCGGCACGTTCCGCGGCAACGTCCCGGCGATGCGCGGCGGCATCCGGGCCATCGAGTACATCCGGGAACACGACCTGCTCGCCCACGCCCGCGACCTCGGCGAGTACATCCGCGACCGTCTCCGCGAGGCCGCGGACGCCAACCCGGAACTCGTCGACGTTCGTGGCCGCGGCCTCTTCATCGGCGCCGAGTTCCGCGACGAGTCCGGGACGCCTCGCAAGAGCGCGGTGAAGGCGGTCCAGCAGTACTGCTACGAGCGCGGCGTGCTCGTCTGGTCCGCCGGTCGCCACGGCAACGTCCTCCGCCTGCTGCCGCCGCTCGTGATGACACACGCCCAGGCCGAAACCGGCCTCGACGTCGTCGTCGAGGCCATCGAGGCGCACGCGCCCGACGCGTGAGCGGTTCGTAGGAGTGACCCGAGTCGGTCCCTCTCGCCCGACCGACTCGCCGCCGGCTTCGACATCCGTGGACCTTCACAACGTTCCGACCACGCTAAACGCTCCTCGCGTTCAGTACAGGTTGAACGCTCAGAACAAATTGCGCCGGGCGGGAAGCCCGCATCCCGGGTCGGTGCGGAAGACCGGACCGACCGCCCGGAGCGCCCGCCGCGTAGACGTCCGCTACCCGCCGCTCACGCGTCCGGCCAGCGCTCGATGTAGATGGCCTTGTCCGTGTAGAAGTGGATCATGTCCTCGCCCTGGGCGTGCAGGTCACCGAAGAACGACTCCTTCTGTCCGCCGAAGTGGAAGAACGCCATCGGCGCGGCGGTGCCGGCGTTGACCGCGAGGTTCCCCGCCTCGGCCTCGTGTTTGAACCGGCGGGCCTCGCTGCCGCGCTCGGTGAAGAGGCTGGCGGCGTTGCCGAACTTGCTCGCGTTCAGCGTCTCGATGGCCTCGTCGAAGTCAGCTACCTTCGCGAGCCCGACGACGGGACCGAATATCTCCTCGCGGGCGATGACCATGTCGCCGGTCACGTCGCCGAAGACGGTCGGGCCGAGGAAGTTGCCGTCCTCGTACCCCTCGACCGTGATATCGCGGCCGTCCCGGAGCAGGGTGGCGCCCTCTTCTACGCCGGTCTGGATGAAGTTCAGCACGTGGTCCACGTGGTCGGGCGTGATGAGCGCGCCCATGTCGGTGCCCTCGTCGAGGCCGTAGCCGACGGTGTAGTCGTCCGCGGCCTCGACCAGGAGGTCCGCGAACTCGTCGTACACGTCCTCGTGGACGAGGACCACGTCGTTAGCGAGACAGCGCTCGCCGGCGCAGGCACACGAGGAGGAGAGCGTCTTCTCGGCGGCGAACGCGAGGTCGGCGCTGTCGCTGACGATGACGTGGTTCTTCGCGCCGCCCTGGGCCTGCACGCGTTTGCCCGCCGCCGCGGCGGACTCGTACACGTGCCTCGCGACGGGGGTGCTGCCGACGAACGAGATGCCGGCGACGCCCTCGTGTTCGATGAGGGTGTTCACCGTGTCGGCGCCGCCGTTGACCAGCGAGACGACGCCGTCGGGGAACCCTGCCTCGTCGACGAGTTCGAACAGCTGTTGGGCCACGAGCGGGTCGCGCTCGCTCGGCTTCAGGACGAAGGAGTTGCCCGTCGCCACGCAGTAGGGGAGGAACCAGAGGGGAATCATTCCCGGGAAGTTGAACGGCGTGATGGCCACGAACGTCCCGAGCGGGCGACGCACCGCGCTCTCGTCGATGTCGGGGGCGGCGTTGGCGAGGTTCCCCGCCTGCATCATCGTCGGGATGCCACAGGCGACCTCGACGTTCTCGATGCCCCGCCGCAGTTCGCCCTTCGCCTCCGCGAACGTCTTGCCGTGTTCCCGCGAGAGGGTCCGAGCCAGGTCGTCCTGGTGTTCCTCGAGGAGGGTCTTGAATCGGAACAGGGGTTGAATACGGGCCTCGACCGCTTCCGAGCGCCACGACTCGAAGGCCGTGTTCGCGGCCGCGACAACCTCGTCCACGTCGGCCTCGGTGCTGAAGGGAACGTGCGCGAGGGTTTCGCCCGTCCCCGGGTCGACCACGTCCTGTCCCTCGCTCCCGGTGACCTCGCGCCATTCCCCGTCGACGTAGTTCCGCACGCTCCCGTCGTCGGTCAGCGACTCCGTGCTAGCCATGGACGACCCACTACAGCACGCGGCATAAGTGTTCGCTGAACAGCGTTCAGGGTGTCGGGAAGAAAACCGGAAAACGTCCGAATTTGGTCCTCTGGGGCAGTATTCTGTCCCTTAGCCACCACGTGTGACCAAAGATTAATCACCCCGTCCGTGGAAGTCGTGGTATCCGATGACAAGCGACGAGTGTGCGACCGACGGCGGAACCGACGGACTGAACGAGGTGGAGGCGATGGACAAGGAGTACGTGTTCGGCACGTGGTCCTACCAGAAGGAGGTCTCCCCGACGGAGATGGTCGACAGCGAGGGGGTGTACTTCACCGACGCGCGCGGCGAACGTCGGCTCGACTTCTCCGGTCAACTGATGTGCGCGAACCTCGGCTACTCGGCGGACCGCGTGGCCGACGCGATGGCCGAGCAGGCCCGTCGCGGGCCGTACTTCGCGCCTTCGATGACGACGGAGAACCGCGCCCGGCTCGGGAAGCATCTCGCCGACATCACGCCGGGAGAGCTCTCGAAGACGTTCTTCTCCACGTCGGGGACCGAGGCGGTCGAGGCCGCCATCAAGATCGCCCGTCTCTACACGGGCAAGCACAAGATCGTCTCGCGCTACCGCTCGTACCACGGCGCGACCTACGGCTCCATCAGCGTCACCGGCGACCCGCGGCGACTGATGGCCGAACCGGGCATTCCCGGCACTATCAAGGCTCCCGACCCGTACGCGTACGGCTCGACGCTCGACCCGATGGAGAGTCTGGAGTACATCGGCGAGATGCTCATGCTCGAGGGCGACACCGTCGCGGCCGTCCTCGTCGAACCGGTCGTCGGCTCGAACGGCATCCTCGTCCCGCCGAAGGAGTACCTCCCGCGGCTGAAGGAGATCGCCCACGACCACGGGGCGCTGCTCATCGCCGACGAGGTGATGGCGGGCTTCGGTCGGACGGGCGAGTGGTTCGGCTGTGACGTGTTCGACGTGGCACCCGACATCATGACGATGGCGAAGGGGCTGACCGGGGCGTACGCGCCGCTCGGCGCGACGGTCGTCACCGGCGAAATCGCGGCCCACTTCGAGGAGAACATGTTCTGTCACGGCCACACCTACGCGGGCCACCCGGTCGCCGTCGCCGCCGGCCGCGCCGCCGTCGAGACGTACATCGAGGACGACCTCATCGACCACGCGCGCTCGGTCGGGGACTACCTCGGCGACCGACTCGACGAACTCGCCGAGGACCACCCGAGCGTCGGCGAGACCCGCGGCGTGGGGCTGTTCCGCGGCGTCGAACTGACGAAGCGCTCCGACAGGCGGGAGCCGTTCGGCCACCGCAAGGACAAGATATCGACCGGGAAGACGGTCGTCGACGAGGTGTCCGGAGAGGCGTGGGACGACGGCGTCTACCTCGCCAACATGATCAACACGCTCATCATCGCGCCGCCGCTGGTCATCTCCGAGGACGAAATCGACGAGGCCGTCGCGGTGCTCGACGACGCGCTCCGCCACTCCGACCGGGCGATGGAGGCCTGAGTCGGCGATGGAGCGCGGGAACGGCTCGGGTGGTGCCGGTCGAGTCCCCGACTCGCGCGTCGACACCGAGACGGACGCCGCCGACTACGACCTCGACGAGACGGACCTCGCGCTGCTCGAGCGCATCGAGCGGGACTTCGACGTGAGCCTCCAGCAGTTGGCCGACGAGGTGGGCGTCTCGAAGTCGGCGGTCCACTACCGGCTGAAGAACCTAGAGGCGGCCGGCGTCGTCCGCGGTCGGGTCGCCGACCTCGACCCGGCGGCGTTCGGCCTCGACACGGTCGTCGTCACAGAGGTCACCGTCGCGCACGAGGCCGGATACGCGGAGGACATCGGTGAACAGCTCGCGGCGCTTCCGGGCGTCGAGCAGGCGTACTACACGATGGGCGACGTGGACTTCCTGCTCGTCTCCCGACTGCGCACCCGGGAGGGGACGAACGAGCTCATCGACAGCGTCGTCGCCATCGACGGCGTGAACGAGACGGCCTCGCGGTTCGTGATGAAGGAGCTCTCGACGGGCGGGAAGCTGCTCGGGAACCTCTCGCCGGAGCGGCGGGCGGCCCTGCTCGAATAGGGCCGCGGGGTAGAGTTATCTGTATCCGCGTAGAGGCTGGGGTATGAGCGTCCGGGCAGACGGTGAGGAGCCGCGGCGACGTATCGGGCAGGACCGCTTCACGGGAGTGCGACCGTGAGTTCCGTCGACGACTCGAGCAGGGACGACGACCGAGAGACGGTGCGCGCGCAGGCGGACCGACTGGGGCTCTCGGTCGGCGACGACCTGCTCGGTGAGCTCGCTACGGTCGTACGCCAGGCGGCCGAAGGGGACGCGAACCCCTCCGAGAAGGGCGACGGGGCGGTCGACGTACCCGAAGCCCCGGGCGAGTGGATGTGCCACGCGGGCCACCGCGCCGAGGACTCCGAAAACGCGCTGCTCGCGGTGTACGACGAGTCCCGGACACGGACCGACGTGGGGCCCCTCGCGGGCGTCACCGTCGCGGTGAAGGACAACATCGCGGTGCGCGGTCTCGAGATGACCTGCGGCTCCGCCGCGTACTCCGTCGTCCCCTCCTTCGACGCGACGGTCGTCTCCCGCCTGCTCGACGCGGGCGCGACCATCGTCGGCAAGGCCAACATGGAGCCGCTGGCGATGGGACCGACCGGCGAGTTCAGCGACTTCGGGCACGTGACGAACCCCCTCGACTCCGAGCGGGTGGCGGGTGGCTCCTCGAGCGGGAGCGGCGCGGCCGTCGCGGCCGGCACCGTCGACCTCGCACTCGGCTCCGACACCGGCGGGAGTGTCCGCATCCCCGCGGCCTGCTGTGGTGTCGTCGGGGTCAAGCCCACCCACCGACTGGTCCCCCGGTACGGGTTCGTCGACTTCGCACCCTCCCTCGACACCGTCGGCCCGCTCGCACGCGACGTTTCGACGGCTGCCACCGCCCTCGAAGCCATCGCCGGTCCCGACCACCGCGACCCGACCTCGGTCGACTGCACCGCCTCGTCGGGGACCCCTCTCGACGGCGTCACCGAGGAACTCGCCGACCCCGACGACGCCGCGGGGCTTACCGTGGCGGTCCCGGAGTCCCCCCTCGGACGGGCCGACGACCGGGTCGCCGCGGCGGTCGAGGGCGCGGTCGACCGTCTCGGGGACCTCGGGGTCGCCACCGACCGGGTCACCCTCGACTTCGACGGCCTCGACGACGCCTATCTGAACGTCGGCGCGGCCGAGTTCTCTTGGCTACTCGCCGGGAGCGGCGTCGTCAGGGGACAGGGCTCGGGCTACAACGAGGAGCTCCTGGCGGCGTTCCGCAGCGCTCGACAGAACGGCCTCGGCGACCACGTCGCCCGACGGGTACTGCCTGCGGCCGTCCTCGACGCCGAAACGGACGGCGAGGCGTACGCCGCCGGTCGCCGTCGGGCCGTCGCGTTCGCCGAATCGCTCGCCGCCGTCTTCGAGTCGGCGGACGCGCTCGTGCTCCCGACGCTCGGCGTCCTCCCGCCCCGGGTCGGAGAGACGACGACCCGCGAGGACCTCCTCCCCCTCGTCGCGAACACGGCGCCCTGCAACCTCGTCGGCGTCCCCGCCGTGACGGTGCCGGTCGCGACCGTCGACGGCCTCCCGGTGAGCGCACAGGCCGTCGCCCCGCGCTTCGCGGACGCCACGGCGCTCCGCGTGGCGGGCGCTCTCGAGCGGGTCGCCGAGTGAGATACTCGGGGAACGGCTCGCGGCCGACGGTCGCGACGGTCCCGTGGTCCGTGTGAACACTTTTGTACTGGCACGGGGTGGCACAGGTATGGCGGTAGACCTGCGAATCAGCGGCGGGACAGTCGTGACGGCGACGGACAGCTTCGAGGCGGACGTGGCGGTCGACGACGGGCGAATCGTCGCCGTCGGCGACGCCGGGTCGGTTCCGGACGCCGAGGAGACGGTCGACGCGTCCGGCTTGCTCGTGATGCCGGGGATGATAGATCCCCACGTCCACATCGAGGACCACTTCTCGGTCGACACCTACGAGACGGGCACCGGCGCCGCCGCCCTCGGCGGCATCACCACCTACATCGACTTCGCCTGGCAGGCGTGGGTCGGCGAGCTGAGCCAGTACGAGGAGGAGGGCACCCTCCTCGAGGGTATCGAGGAGAAGCGGGAGAAAGGGGAGCGGGCCGTCGTCGACTACAGCGTCCACGGCGCCATCACCCGCGAGGACCCCGACGTACTGGAGGAACTCGCCGACGTAGTCGACGCCGGCGTCACCTCCTTCAAGATGTTCACGGCCTACGAAATCGGTCTCGGCAACGGGTTCATGAACCGCGTGCTCGAGCGCATCGCCGACCTCGACGCCGTCGGCGTCTTCCACACGGAGGACCCCTCCGTCTGTGACGAACTCACCGACCAGTTCAAACGGGAGGGAAAGGGCGACCCCGAGTGGTACCCGCAGTCCCGCCCGGACTACGCCGAAGCGATGGCCGCCGAGGACGCCGTCAGGATGGCACGGGAGGCCGGCGCGAAGTACTACGGTATCCACACCAGCTGTCGGAAGTCCGCCGACGTGCTCGAGTCGTTCCGGGAGGACGGCTCGAAGGTGCGCGCCGAGACCTGCACCCACTACCTCGCGCTCGACGACTCGATATACGGCGAGGTGGGGAACCAGGCGATGATCGCCCCACCCATCCGCAAACCCGACGACAACGAGGCCATGTTCGAACACCTCCGGCGGGGGAGCCTCGACGTGGTGTCGACCGACCACTGCGGCTACATGCTCGAGGGCAAGCAGGTGGACAACTGGTGGGAGAGCACCTTCGGCGCGAACTCCCTGCAGGTGAGTCTCCCGGTCGTCCACGACGAGGCCGTCAACAAGCGCGGCTTCTCCTATCCGTGGCTCGTCCGGGTCATGAGCACGAACGTGGCACAGACGTTCGGCCTGCCCGGGAAGGGGACCCTCGACCCCGGTACGGACGCCGACATCGTCCTCTTCGACCCCGGAGAGACGTACACTATCACGGCCGCGGACAACGCCTCCGCCGCCGACTTCTCCATCTACGAGGGCCGGGAGGTCACCGGTCGAGTCAAGCGGACGTTCGTCCGCGGGGAACTCGTCGCCGACGACGGCGACGTGGTCGGCGAGCCGGGTCACGGACAGTTCGTCGAGCGCGACCTGCCGGACTGGGAGGTCTAAAGGCGGGGTCGACGGGCGCATCGTTCACCCACAGCCGTCGTGTGTCACGTGAACACGGGGACAACGTTTTCTCCCTTCACGGTATGAGTCCGGGTAGATGAGTGCCCAACGAGAGGCGAGTGGGGAACCGGAACCGCAGCCGCAGTTCCCCCACGCCAACATCGTCGCGGTCCGAGCGATGGCCGACGTACTGGAGTCGACGCTCGGTCCCGTCTCCCACGACAAACTGGTCGTCCACCGGCTCGAAAGCCGGACCGAGACCGGGAACCCGGGCGTCCCCGCAACCGACGAGTACACCGTCACGGGCGACGGCGCGACGCTCCTCGAGGAACTCCCCGTCCAGCACCCCGTCGCGCCGATCGTCCGGCGCATCCTCGGCCCCGAGCGGCCCGGCGACACCGACGTCGAGGGCGAGGATATCCCCGACGGCGTGACGAGCGCCGTCGTCCTCTGTGCGAACCTCCTCGACGAGGCCGAGTCGCTGCTGGCGGACGGCGTCCACTCCCACGACGTGCGAGGGGGGTACGCCCTCGCACTCGACGCCGCACTCGCGGCGCTCGACGGGGAGAGCCGCGCCATCGACTCGTTCGCCGCCGACGCGAGAATCGAGCGCGCCCTCGCTCGGACCGCGATGACCGGCAACGACGTCGGAGGACTGGCCGACCGCTGGGCTACCCTCGCCGTCGAGGCGGTCGACGCCGTCGGCCGGCCGACCGCGGCGACGTTCGCGGTGCGGGCCCTCGGCGCCGGGTCGCTCGCGGACTCCCACCTCGTTCGCGGCGCCGCCCTCGACCGCAACGGCCGGGCGAACCGCGAGATGCCGAAGCGCGTCGAGGACGCCACCGTGCTCCTGCTGGACGGACACACCACGGGGGGCCTGCAGGACCCCGAGTGGGACGAGGACGCGACGCTTTCGGTCACCGCCCCCGGGGACATCGACGGGGTGCGAGACCTCTACGCCGCGAAGCGCGAGGAGGTGGTCGAACACTACGTCGACCTCGGCGTCGACGTGGTCGTCACTCGGCTGGGAATCAACGCGGGGTACCAGCGCCTGCTCGCCGACGCCGGTATCCTCGGCGTGCGCGGGGTGAGCCCCCTCGAGATGAAGCAGGTCGCGCTCGCGACGGGGGCGAGTCTCGTCCACAACCCCGCGGACGTGGAGGCGTCCGACCTCGGTCACGCCGGAGTCGTCGAGGAGCGACGTATCGACCCGCGCCGCGGTCGGCGGGCGAGCCGCCGGATGACGGTGTTCGACGACTGCCCCGACCCCCGGTCGGTGACGGCCGTCCTCCACGGCGTCACCGGACAGGTCGCCGAGCAGGCCTCGACCGAGGTCCGCAAGGCGGCCGCGGCGGTCGCGACCGCCCGCGGCGTGGGTGCGTCCCGCCCCGGCGTGGTTCCGGGCGCCGGTGCCACCGAACTCCGGCTCGCGGCCGCAGTTCGCGAGTCGGCGACGGGCGTCGACTCGAAGGCACAACTCGCTGCGCTCGCGTTCGCCGACGCGCTCGAGAGCGTCGTGGCGTCACTCGTGCGAAACAGCGGCGGCGACCCGCTCGACGTCGTCGCCGACCTCAGGGCAGCCGACCACGCGGGCGAGGGGCCCGCGGGCTACCTGCTCCCCGGGCGGATCGTCGGCGACCCCGTTGCGGCCGGGGTCGTCGGTCCGGCCGCCTACACTCGGCGGGCGCTCGTCGCCGCCGTCGAGGTCGCAGACCTCCTCCTCCGCGTCGACGACGCTATCGACGCCACCTTCACCGAGGAGCCGGCGGGCCCGGACGACGTCATCTACGACGAACGCGCCGAGAACCACATGGACCACCTGGAGAAGAACCCGGGGACGCGCTGGGACCGGTAGGTCCTCAGAACGGTCCAGTGACCGGGGTGGGATAGCAGGAAAACCGACAGAGGGCGCCCACGAGGTCGCCGCCTGTTAACGAACCTTTATGAGGTATCGCGTGGACCCACAACTCGAGTCATGGCAAAAGCTACCGTCTGTCTGACGTACGACTTCGACGCCGTATCGACCTGGCTGTGGTCCTACGACTCGTGGGACGAACCGACCCGACACTCCCGTGGGGTGTTCGGGGCGGAAGTGGGCGCACCGCGCCTCCTCGACCTCCACGACAAGTACGACGTGCCGGCGACCTGGTTCATCCCGGGCCACACCATCGACAGTTTCCCGGAGATCAGCGGGGAAGTGTGGGACCGTGGGTACGATATCCAGCACCACGGCTGGAGCCACACCGGTCCGGCCACCTTCGAGTCAGAGGAGGACGAACGCGCCGACGTCGAGCGCGCCCTCGACTGTATCGTCGACCTCACCGGCCGGAAGCCTACGGGCTACCGTTCGCCGGCGTGGGACTTCTCCGCGCACACCCTCGACATCCTGGAGGACATCGGCATCGAGTGGGACTCGAGCAAGATGGCCTCGGACTTCCACCCGCACTGGGCCTACGGCGGGTGGAGCGCCCCGGAGGACGACGCGTACGACCGCGGTGAACCGACCGACATCGTCGAACTTCCCGTCTCCTGGCAGCGCGACGACTGGCCGGCCTTCACGTTCACGTGGGCACGCCCGCACCGGATGGGGTACGTCAGCGAGGACTCCATCTTCCAGCGCTGGTACGACCAGTTCGACTGGATGTACGAGAACGTCGACGGCGGCACGTTCATCCTCACGATGCACCCGCAGGTCATCGGGCAGGCCCACCGGCTCATGCGGCTGGAAGCGCTCATCCAGCACATGCAGACGAAGCCGGACGTCGAGTTCAAGCTGATGGACGAGGTGGCGAGCGACTTCCGCGAGAACAACTGAGCCGGCACCGACGACCGATTTTTCGAGCGTCCGCTTCGCCCGAGCGACGCGTCGGCCCGAGCGTTCCTCTCAGAGCGACCCGAGCAGGTCGCGCACGCCGTCCTGCTCCCGCAGCGACCGGAACCGGTCGAACGCCGTCGCGGCGGTCGGCTCCGGCACCGCGCGGGTCGCGCAGTCGACGAACTTCTCGCGCAGCGCCCGCTCGCTCATCGGGTTCTCGGGGGTGCCCGGCGGGCGTTCCATCGTCCCCTCGTAGGTCTCTTCGCCGGCCACAATGCGGACCCGGGTGTGGTTCGACTTGTACGGGAGCGACTCGTCGACGTCGAAGCCCGCGCGCTCTCTGACGCGCTCTACCTCCGAGTCAGAGAGCGCCTCGTCCTCGAAGGCGGCGAGCCCGACCCGGTCGCGGGCGACGCCGCAGGCCAGCGCGTACTCCATCGAGAACTTCGCCTCCAACCCGGTCGCCGGGTCGGGGTAGACGAGCGCGTCCCCGGCGCCCCGTGAGACGGTGGCCTCAACCCGGTCGACCGCCTCGGGGTCGACCCCGTTGCGCTCGACGAGGTCCGCCGCGACCGCGAGGCTCGTGTGCGCGAAGTAACAGCAGGGGTACTTCTTGACCGAGATTCCGGTCTCGACCAGCCGCCACGGCGCTCCGGGCGGGTCGGCCTCCCGCTCGTCGCCGTCGGCGTACCGGTCCCAGAACCCCCGCTCGCCGCTCACGACCGCGTCGCCGGCGGTGACCCCCTCGGCGGCGAGCAGCGCCGCCGTCACGCCCGAGCGTCCGGCGAGCCCGGCGTGGACCGGCTTCGTCATCGACCCGAAGTTGCGCTTGAGGCCCGCGGGCGTCGACGCCGCGACGTTGAGCGCGCGTTCGGTCGCCTCGGCGTCGAGGTCCAGCAGCGAGGCCGCGGCCGCCGCGGCGCCGAAGACGCCGAACGTCGCCGTCGGGTGCCACCCCTGCTCGTAGTGGGTGGGGCTGATCGGCTCCGCGAGGTAACACTCCGCCTCGAAGCCGGCGGCGAAGGCGGTCACGAGGGCCGGACCCGAAGCGCCGACGTGCTCCCCGACCGCGAGGGCGGGGGCGACGAGCGTGACGCTCGGGTGGCCGTCCATCGCCCACGAGAGGTCGTCGTAGTCGAGCGCGTGCCCGGCCGTCCCGTTCGCAAAGGCGGCCTCCGCGACGGACGCGCTCCCCTCGACGCCGAGGAGGGAGACCCCGTCGCTCCCCGCACTCGTCGCCCTTACGACGCGGTTCGCGCGGTCACCTGCACCTTCGACGGCCCCCGCGAGCGTCACGCCGACGGTGTCGACGAACGCCCGCTCTATCGTGTTGACCGCGCCCGTCGGCACGTCCTCGAACGTCAGGTCGGCGACGAACGACGCGAGCGTCCGCTCCGGCGCCGCCGCTTCTCTCGGCTCGGGCATACGTTCGGTCGTTCGAGAGAACAGCGCTAAAGCGTTGCGTCGGTCGTACCCCCTGCCGTCAGCGACGAGGCCGCTCGGGGTCGGCCTCAGTCCCCGCGCAGCGTCGCCGTCGCCGCCTCGTCCATCTCGCCGTCCTCGATGACGACGCCGTAGGACTCCCTCGCCGCCTCGGCGGAGACGAGGCCGTCGAGGTAGTCCTCGTACACCTGCTCCGCCGGCCGGTCGTGTGGGTCGCCGTAGCCGCCGCCGCTGGCAGTCTTGATGAGCACGCGGTCCTCGGCGCCGAACTTGTACCCCGACTCCTTCGAGTTGAGGTCGACGGTCTCCCCGTCGGCGGTGATGTGCTTCAGGTCGCCGTGGGTCCCCTCCTCGCCGCCGAACAGGCCGTGGGGCCGGTAGGTGTTCCCGTCGCCCTCCATCGTCATCACGGCGTCCGTGAGGAACCGGGACTCGCGGACGATGCCGTGGCCGCCGCGGTGTCTCCCGGCGCCGTGACCGTCCTCGCGGAGGTGGTAGCGCTCGACGCGCATCGGATGGGAGAGTTCGATGTCCTCGACGGGCCGGTTCTTGGTGTTGTGGACGAGCGCGTCCACGGCGTCGAGACCGTCGGCCTCGGGACGCCCGCCGTAGGAGCCCTCGTTCACCTCGA
Organism: Halobium salinum; assembly: GCF_026586625.1. Lineage (GTDB taxonomy): Archaea > Halobacteriota > Halobacteria > Halobacteriales > Haloferacaceae > Halobium > Halobium salinum. The sequence goes on from NZ_JAODIW010000005.1 coordinate 209,994, forward strand.
GGTACACCCAGTACTCGCCCCTGTCGTCGGTGCCGCCGTAGCTGACGAAGTACACCTGCCCGCAGGTGCCGGCGCACACCCGGTCGGGGAGCACGTCGGCGAGCGCCTCGATGATGAGGTCGCTCATCTTGTCCACTTGGTTGATGCGGGCGAATGCCGAGGTGGGCGGCGTCGGGTTGAACATACAGCCCGGTCGGGCCTTCGGGTGGACCGGCGCGAACGTTCCGGAGTTCTGTGGCAGGTAGTCGTCGCGCACCGCCGTGTCCATCAGGATGGAGCGGATGGTGAAGTAGATACAGACGTCAGTCGAGCCGTGGAACGGGATGTTGTACCCGGTCGGCGTCTGGTCGGCCGACTCGCTCATGTCGACGGTGATGTCGCTACCCTCGACGGTGACCTCCGCCGCGATTTTCAGGCGCTGGCCCCGGTTGCGGCCGTCGTCGTCGAGGTAGTCCTCGGCGTAGTACGTCCCGTCCGGAATCTGCTCGATTTCGGCGCGAAGCAGCGCCTCGGCGTAGTCCATCAGCGCCTCCCCGGCCTGCTGGATGCGCTCGAGACCGTACTTGTCGACGAGCGCGAGGTAGCGCTCCTCGCCGACGTGACAGGAGGAGATCTGCGCCTGCAGGTCGCCGATGACCTCTCGTGGGGTACGGACGTTGTCCTCGATGAAGTTCCAGATTTCGTCGACGCGCTCGCCGCCGTCGTACACCTTCGTCGACCGGAACAGGCTCCCCTCGGCGTACATGTCCTCCAGGTCGATGGCCAGCCCGGGCGTCGCCGAGCCGATGTCGAGGTGGTGGGCCGTGTTCGCCGCCCACGCGATGTGCTCGCCCTCGTAGAATATCGGGACCGCGACCGCGATGTCGGGGGAGTGACTCGCCCCGTAGTGCGGGTGGTTGTGGATGAACACGTCACCCTCCTGAATCGCGTCCTCCCGGCTGACCCCGCGCTCCTCGAAGGTGTCGTACATCCCCTGCAGGTAGCCGATGAGCGAGCCGACGTGCATCGGCGTGGAGTCGCTCTCACAGAGTTCGCGGCAGTCGGTGGTGAAGATGCCCGCGCCCATGTCCTCGCTCTCCCGGATGATGGAGGAGTACGAGGAGCGGATGAGCTTGTACCCCATTTCCTGGGCGATGGTGTCCAGTTCGCCGCCGATGACCTGCATGGTCACCGGGTCGATGTCCCGGTCCGCCACGGCCGCCGCGGCGCTCGCGCTGCTCGTCTCCTCCTGGCTGTCTCGTGTCATCAGTCGTCCCTCCGGAGTTCGACCGCACCGTTTCCGAGCACCGTCGCCGTCCACCCCGGGTTGACGACGACCGTACTGTCGAGTTCGTCGACGATGGCCGGCCCCTCGACGACGTTGCCGTACTGCAGCTTCTCGCGGTCGTATCGCGGCACCGTCCGCTCCTCGGGCGCCGCGCTCGTGCCGAACAACACCGCCGACTCGGTCGTCCTCGCGGCCGATGGGTCGTCGCCGCCCTCCTCGAGAACCGGCGGGTCGTACGACTGGATGTCGCCGACGGCCGTCACCCGCAGGTTGAGCAACTCGACCGGGTCGTTCTCGAAGAAGTGGCCGTACTCGGCCTCGTGTTTCTCCTCGAAGCGCTCGCGGGTCCGGGCGTGCCAGTCCCCGTCGGTGCCGTCGAAGTCGACGTTCAGTTCGTACCCTTGGCCCTCGTAGAGGCAATCGATGGACGTCCGGAACGACCACTTCGACTCGTCCACGTCGTCGCGGGCGAGTTGCGCTCGCCCCTTCGCCTCCAGCCGGTCGAACGTCTCGTCGATGTACTCGCCCGCGACCGATTCGAGGCGTTTGCTCACCGTCTGTTGGTAGTCATACTTGACGTTCCCCGTCAGAAGGCCCCGCGCCGAGGCGATACCGGGGGACGGCGGAATCAGCACGGTGCCGACGTCCAACTGTTCGGCGATGCCGGCGGCGTGCATCGGGCCGGCGCCGCCGAAGGCGACGATGGTGTACTCGCGCGGGTCGTACCCTCGCTGGACCGTCTGCTCGCGGATGGCGCGGTACATGTTCATGTTCGCGACCTCCAACGTGGCGAGCGCGGCGTGGTCCGGGGTCTCGAAGCGCGCCTGGTCGACTCGGTCACAGAGCTGTGTCTGGATGGCCTCCCGCGCGGCGTCGGCGTCGAGGTCGAGTGCGCCCCCGAGGAACGCGCCCGGGTCGATGCGCCCGAGCGTCACCTGCGCGTCGGTCGTCGTCGGCTGGTCGTTGCCGCGGCCGTAGCAGACCGGTCCCGGCTCCGCGCCGGCGCTCTTCGGGCCGACGTTGAACCCCATCGCACGGTCGAACCAGGCGATGGAGCCGCCGCCGGCGCCGATGGTCTCGATGTCGAGCATCGGGACGATGGCGGGGTACCCCCCGACCGTGCTGTCCCGCGGGTCGCGTTCGAGGACGCGACCCGGGACGACGGAGATGTCCGCGCTCGTCCCGCCCATGTCGAGCATGATGAGGTTCGGCTTCCCGGCCTGTCGGCCCTCGAACTCGGCGGAGAGGACCCCGGCCGCCGGTCCGGAGACCAGCGTCGTCACCGGGCGTTCGGCGACGGTGTCGACGCTCGACATCCCGCCGTTGGACTGCATGATGAGCACCTCCGCGTCGAACCCCTCGTCCGCGAGGCGGTCCTCCAGTCGGTTCAGGTACGTCGACATCACGGGCTCGAGGCGAGCGTTGATGGCGGCCGTCGTGAACCGCTCGAACTCGCGGAACTGCGACACCACCTCGTGTGACGTCGACACCGACACGTCCGGGAACTCGGCCTCGATGATTTCGCGCGTACGGGCCTCGTGGTCCGGATTCAGGTAGGAGTGAAGGTAACAGACGGCGACCGACTCGACCCCGTCGTCGACCAACTCCCGTATCGCCTCGCGTACCTCGTCCTCGTCGAGTGGGGCAACCACCTCGCCCGGCGGCTGGATTCGCTCGGTCACCTCCTTTCGGTGGCGGCGTTCGACGATGGGGTTCTCCTGCCACGGGATGGTCTGTTGGAGCGAGAAGCTGTGGGGCTTGCGGTGGCGCCCGATGTGGAGGATGTCGCGGAACCCGCGCGTCGTGAGCATCCCCGTCTTCGCACCCTCGTGTTCGATGAGCGCGTTCGTCGCCACGGTCGTCCCGTGGAACACCTGGTCGACCTCGCCGGGGTCGAGTTCGGCGAGTTTCGTCACCTCCACGATGCCCGACACCGTCGACTCCGACGGGTCGGCCGTCGACGGCGTCTTGTAGATGTACTCCTCCTCGTCCGTGACCAGCGTCACGTCGGTGTTCGTCCCGCCGACGTCGACGCCGATTCGGACACCGGCGGTAATGCTACTGCTGCCCATATCTATGCGTACACATCCCACACGTCGGCTTAGTCGTTTCCCTCAGGGCCAATCGCCGGTCGTGGCCCTCCACCGCGGTCGAAGCCCGACGTTTCGGCGCGCTCGGCGGGAGAGTTATGTACCCGTTCGGTGTCACGGACGGTGAGACGCGATGAGTGACACGGATGCGGATACGAGCACGAACTCGGGGACCGACACGACCATCGTCGAACTGACCAACGAGGCGGGATGGCTGGCGGCCTACCCGGTGCTGTCGGAACTCCGGCCGGTCGACGAAGCGACGTACCTCGAGTACCTTCGCGCGATGACGGCGGAGGGGTACCGACTGTTCGGCCTCGTCGAGGGCGGCGGAGCGGCAACCGGGAGTGAGAGCTTCGCCGTCGACGACTCCGGCGCCGTCCCGCCTCCGGAGGCGTTCGTCGCGGTCGCGGGCGTCCGCATCTCGACGACGCTGTACCACGGGAAGCACGCCTGGGTGTACGACCTCGTCACGCGGCCGGAGCGGCGCTCGGAGGGCCACGGGGAACGTCTCCTCTCCTTCGTCGAGGCGTGGGCGACGGCGCGCGACTGTGCGGTGGTCGAACTCGCCTCGGGGCTGTGGCGGGAGGACGCCCACCGCTTCTACGAGGGCCACGTCGACTACGAGCGGTACTGCTATACGTTCAAGAAGGACCTTTCGTAGGGCTTGCCCGCCGGGTGCGAACCCACATCGACACCGCCTAGCACACAGACTTATGAGGTGGTTCCGCCAATTCGACCCGCAGATGTTCGACCACATCCTCATCGCGGTCGGCGAGGAGCGCATGGACGTCGCGACCATCGCCGAGTACGCCGTGGCTGTCGCCGAGAAGTTCGACGCCGACGTAACGCTGTTTCGAGCCTACCCGAAAGGGGAGTTCGACCGTCGACTCGCGGAGTTCGAGTACGACGCCGCCGACCCGACCGACATGGCGAAGCGAAACTCGGTCGTGCGTGAGGCTGCACACATCGTGCGGGCGGCCGGACTTGACCTCTCCATCGTCGGTGCCGTCGGCGACCCGGCGACGACCGTCGTCGAGTACGTCGACTCCCACAGTGTCGACCACGTCTTCATCGGCGGTCGGAAGCGCTCGCCCACCGGGAAGGCCATCATGGGAAGCACGAGCCAGGACATCATCCTCCGGCTCTCGGTCCCGTGTACGGTGATGCAGCTCGGGTGACGGCGGCCCGGTCCTGGCTCCGTGGGTCGCTCACTCCCGTCGACCGTCCCGACGGAGGGGTTCTCCCCGTCTCGGTCGTGTGGTGTGGTATCCAAAAACATTAAAGCGGCCGTTGGTGATGACCTACCATGGGTACGGTAAGCAGAGCGGATACTGCGATCTCCGTCACGTCTCTCGAGAAATCGTTCTCGAACGAACAGGTGCTCAGGGGCGTCGACTTCGACGTCGCCCCTTCGGAGTTCTGTGTCGTGGTGGGACCGAGCGGCAGCGGGAAATCGACGCTGCTGAAGTGTATCGCGGGTCTCGTCCCGTTCGACGCCGGGAGCATCCACCTCGACGGTCGAGCCGTCGACGAGGTGGACGTCGAGGACCGCGAACTGGGGTACGTGTTCCAGGACTTCGAGGAGCGGCTGTTCCCGCACATGAGCGTCGCGGAGAACGTCGCCTTCGGACTGCGCCAGCGCGAGAACCCCCCTTCGGCGAGCGAGGTCGACGCGCGAATCGACGAGATGCTCGACCTCCTCTCCATCCCCGAGACCCGGGACAACACCCCGTCGGAGCTGAGTGGGGGCCAGCAACAGCGGGTCGAACTCGCCCGTCAGCTCATCAGGGAGTGTGACGTGATGCTCCTCGACGACCCGCTGGCCGACCTCGACTACAAGCTCCAGAAACGCATGGAGTTGGAGATGCGCCGTATCCACGACGACCTAGGGAGCACGTTCGTCTACGTCACGCACAACCAGGACCAGGCGCTGAAGCTGGCGGACAAGCTGGTGGTCGTCAACCAGGGGATGATCGAACAGATCGGCACGCCCGAGGAGGTGTACGCCGAGCCGGAGACCGCGTTCGTCGGGCGCTTCATCGGCGACACGAACCCGCTGCTGGGCGACGTGGTCCGAACCGAGGGATCGAACGTCGTCGTCGACACCCCCGTCGGCGAGATTCACGCGGCTCCCCGGGAGAACACCCCCGAGGTCGGCACGGAGGTCATCGTCCTGGTTCGGCCAGAGGACCTCACACTCGGTGCGGACGCCACGGGCTGTGACAACCGCTTCTCGGTCTCCGTGGAGGACCGCACGTACACCGGTGAACTGACGGAGTTCACCGTCTCGCTCGGCGACGACGTTGAGGAGTTCCAGGTCGTCCGTGACGGGAACGTCCCCCGGGAGGCGGTCGGGAAGCGAACGACCATCGGCTGGGACGCCGACGAGGGCGTTGCCTACGACACGCTCAGCGTCGTCGACACCGTGACCGTCGAGGACCTCATGGAGGTGTGACGATGGCGAAATCTGCACGCGGCGGCGACCCCGGGGGCGACAGCCACGCAGGCGGCGCGAACGAGGGACGCGACGACGTCCTCCGAGTGGAGGGGCTGACGAAAATCTACCCCGACGGGACGCTCGCGGTCGACGATATCGACTTCAGCATCCGCCGAGGTGACTTCTGTGTCATCATCGGCCCCTCCGGCTGTGGGAAGTCGACCACCCTACACTCCCTGGTCGGGAAAATCGCCCCGACGGAGGGGGCAGTTGTCCTCGACGACGAGGACATCACGGGTACCCCCACCTACCAGCGCGACATCGGGCTCGTCTTCCAGGACTTCCAGCTCTTTCCCCACCTCAGCGTGGAGGAGAACATCACCTACGGGCTCGAACGGACGAATGTTCCCGTCGACGTGGTCGACGAACGGCTCGAGAACGTCCTCGAGATGATGCAGCTCCACGAACTGCGCGGCCGGTCGCCGAAGGCGCTCTCGGCGGGACAGAAACAGCGCGTCGCGCTCGCCCGCAGCCTCGTCCTCGAACCCAAACTCCTGCTGCTCGACGAGCCGCTCGGCGACATGGACTACAAGCTCCAGAAGCGCATGGAGCGCGAGCTACTGCGCATCCACCGCGAACTGGACACGACGTTCGTCTACGTCACCCACGACCAGACGCAGGCGATGCGGCTGGCCGACCAGATCGTCGTGATGAACGGCGGGAAGGTCGAACACTCCGGGCCGGTCGACGAGGTGTACGACCGCCCGCGGACGGCGTTCACCGCCGCCTTCGTCGGCGACTCCAACCTCTTCGACGGCGAACTCGTCGCCGTCGCCGACGACGGGGAGACCGCGACGGTCCGTGCCGACCTCGGCGAGTTCACGGCGAGTACGGCCAACCTCGACTCGGATCCGGAGGCGCTCGTCGGCGAGCGCGTCCTCTTTGCCGTCCGCCCGCAGCATCTCGAACTCGTCGGCGAGGCCGGTGGAGCCGGCGACGGGCGCGAGAACGGCGGCGTCTCGAACGTCGTCGACTGCGCCGTCGAGGACGTCATCTACCAGTCGGGGAAGGGGACGCAGGTCATCCTCTCGGCGGAGACCGAAGCGGGCGGGACCGAGGAACTCCAACTGCACTCCGAGGAGAAACTCGTCGTCGACGCCGAGCGCGTACAGGTCGGCTGGACGCCCGAGCACACCCTCCTCTTCGAGCGCCCGAGCGTCCTCCCGGACATCGACCTCCGGGCGGACATCCTCGGGAAGTAGTCCGTCTCGTCGGCCTATTCTCCTCTCTCGAATTCGAGTGCGTGTTCATCACACGCAAAGACTTATCGCCACCTTTCTCGATGCTGTGGTATGCCACTCCGCCTCGACAGGGAGCGGTTCGTTGCAACGATGGAAGAACAAGCCCGCATCGGGGCGACCGAGGCGGGTGGGCTTCACCGGCTCGCGCTATCGGACGAGGACAAGGAGGTACGGGACTGGTTCACCGAGCGGATGGAGGACGCCGGCCTCGCCGTCCGCGTCGACGAATTCGGCAACATGTTCGGGCGACGGGAGGGGACGAACCCGGACGCGAACCCCGTCCTCGTCGGGTCGCACCTCGACTCCCAGCCGTACGGCGGCATCTACGACGGTCAGTTGGGCGTCATCGCCGCGCTGGAATTCGTCCGGTCGCTGAACGACGCCGGCGTGGAGACCACCCACCCGATAGAGATAGTCAACTGGACGAACGAGGAGGGGTCGCGCTTCCAGCCGGCGATGCAGGGGAGCGGGGTGTGGGCCGGCGCCCAGGACATCGAGACGGAGTACGCGAAGACCGACGAGGACGGCGTCTCCTTCGTCTCCGAACTGGAGCGAATCGGCTACCGCGGCGACGACCCCGCCGAACCGCGCGAGGAGTACGAGGCGTACCTCGAACTCCACATCGAGCAGGGGCCGTACCTCGAGGAGAACGGGAAGGAGGTCGGCGTCGTCACCGGCATCGTCGGATTCACCTGGGGCGGGCTGACGTTCCACGGCGAGGCCGACCACTCCGGGCCGACGCCAATGCACTACCGATCGGACGCGCTGGTCGCCGCCGCCGACGTCATCACCGCTGTGCGCCGAATCCCGGGGACGCTCGGCGAGCGAACGGTCGGGACGGTGGGGTACGCGAAGGTCCACCCGAACTCCATCAACATCATCCCCGACGAGGTGACCATCACGTGGGGCTTCCGTGACCCGGACGACGAAATCATCCAGGAGGCGTACGAGCGCGTCCTCGCGGAGGCCGAACACGCCGCCGACCGCGAGGGTGTCGACTGGGAGCACGAGGAGCGCATGCGTGCCCCGAGCGTCACCTTCGCGGACACCTGCGTCGACGCGGTCCAGACGGCCGCCGACGACCTCGGCCTCGACAGCATGCGTATCTTCTCGGGCGCCGGCCACGACGCGACCCACCTTCACAGCGTCTGTGACACGGGGATGGTGTTCGCGGTGAGCGAGAACGGGAAGAGCCACAACGAGTCCGAGTACACCTCGTGGGACGACTGCTACGCGGCGGCGTCGACGCTCGCGGAGGCCGCGGTCAACCTCGCGGGTCGGGGTGACGAGCCCGAGGAGGCGGCGCGATGAGCGACCCGACCTTCGACCGCCTCGGCATCTGGAACTGGGAGCGTCCGGACATCCGCGACGAGATTCGCTACGCACAGTACGCCGAGGAGAAGGGGTTCGACACCGTCTGGCAGGGCGAGTCGAGGCTGGTGCGCGACGCGATGACGGTGATGGGGGCGTACACGCAGGTCACCGACCGCATCAAGTTCGCGCCCGGCGTGACGAACTGCTACACCCGAAACGTCGCGCTGATGGCCCAGACGTTCTCGACGCTGCACGAACTCTCGGGCGGCCGGGCGATGCTCGGCATCGGCGCGTGGTGGGACCCGCTCGCGAGCAAGGTGGGAATCGACCGGCAGAACCCCCTCCGCTACATGTGGGAGTACTGTACCGTGCTCCGGCGCCTGCTCGACCTCGAGAACGTCACCTACGACGGGCAGTTCATCCGGGTCGAGGACATCGAACTCGACCTCGTGCGGGCGAACGCCGACCCGCGAACGGTGCCCATCTACATCGGCGCGACCGGGCTGACGATGAACAAGATGTCCGGCGAACTCGTCGCGGAGGGGGTAGTCGACGGGGTGTACATGAACTACCTCATCCCGCCCGAACACAACGAGAAGGCGATGGCGAAACTAAAAAAGGGCGTCGAGAAGCGTGGCGGGAGTATCGAGGACGTGGACCGCCCACAGCTCGTCGCCGTGTCGATGGACGAGGACCGGGACGTGGCCATCGAGAACGCCCGCGGACTCGTCACCCAGTACATCGGCCAACAGCCGCACATCACGAAGGCGTCGGGTATCGACCCGGACGTCGGTGAGCAGATCGGCGAGGAACTCGGCGGCTGGCCCGCCGACGCCGAGGACATCGAGCGCGCGAGCCGCCTCGTCCCCGACGACGTGGTGACGAACGTGGTCGCCGCGGGCACGCCGGAGGACTGCGTACAGAAGGTCGCCGACTACTGCGATTCGGGCTGTACCGAGCCGTCGCTGTACTCGCTCGGGCCGAACGTCGAGGAGGTCATCGACACGTTCGCCGAGTTCAAGGCGGAGTGACGCGCGGACTCCTTTTCATCCCACCGTCTCGAGATACTCCACCACCTCACCGACCGGCCGCACGTCGGCGTACTTCGCGTTCATGTCGAAGAGGTTCGCCTCGTGTGGTTCGACCGCACGGTCGCCGACGGCGCCCTCGGGGACGACCGCCCGGTAGCCGGCCGCACAGGCGTCGACGACCGAGGCCCGGACACAGCCACTCGTAGTGCAGCCAGCGACGACGACGGTGTCGACGCCCCACGCGACGAGCGTCGACCCCAGTTCCGTCTCGTGGAAGGCGCTCGCCTGGCGCTTGTTCAGGGTGTGGTCCCCTTCCTCGACGGCGAGGCGAGCGTCCAACTCGACCCACTCCGAACCCGCCGTGAGCGTGTCGAGTCGGGGTATCTTCTCGCCCCAGACGCCGAAGTCGGCGCCGTCGGGGTGGGTACTGACGATGCGCGTCAGGACGACCGGCACGTCGCTCCCGTGAGCCGCGTCGAGCAGGCGGTTCGTGCGCTCGACCACGCCCGAGAGGTCGCCGCCGAGCGGGTTCGTCGCGTCGGTGAACCCCCGCTGGAGGTCGACGACGAGGAGGGCCGGCCGGTCGCCGTAGCCGACTCGCTCGTCCATACCGGCCCGCTCGTACACGGCCGACTTCGTCGCCCCGTCGGTCCCGTTGCCGTCGCCGTCGGTGTCACTGTCGGTCATCCCTCGACCGTTCGGCGCGTTGTGTGATAGCTTTGGTCGCTATCGCCGTCCCGGAGTGGTGGCGGCGAAGTGCGCGTTGACCGACCCGGTCCGAACTGAACACTTTTGTTCGAGGCGTGGGTTCGACTACCATGGCTCGACTCGACGGCAACACGGCGATAGTGACGGGTGCGACGAGCGGTATCGGTCGCGGTATCGCGCTGGGCCTCGCGGAGGCGGGGGCGACGGTCGCGGTCAACTACCCGCCGTTCGACGGGGAGAGCGACCGTGCCGCTGCGGTCGTGAACGATATCGAAGCCGGCGGGGGCGAGGCCGTCGCTCTCGAGGGGGACGTGAGCGACCCCGAGAGTGTCGAGGCGATGGCCGAGGCGTTCACCGCCGAACTCGGTGTGCCGGACGTCGTGGTCAACAACGCCGGTATCGTCACGCAGTCGCCGCTCGCCGAGATGTCCGTCGAGATGTGGGACGACGTCGTGGACGTGGACCTTCGCGGGGTCTTTCTCGTCACTCGGGCGTTCCTCCCCGGGATGCTGGAGTCCGGTGGAGGTTCCGTCGTCAACGTCGCCTCGCAGTTGGGCATCAAGGGTGCCGAGGAACTGGTCCACTACTCCGCGGCGAAGGGCGGGGTCATCGCGTTCACTCGAGCGCTCGCGCGGGAGGTCTCTCCCGACGTTCGCGTGAACGCCATCGCGCCCGGTCCAGTCGAGACAGAACTACTCGGTGACCTCTCCGAGGAGTGGCGCGCGGCCAAGGAAGCGGAACTCCCGATGGGTCGGCTGGGCGAAGTCTCGGACGTGGTGCCGACGGCGGTGTTCCTGGCGAGCGACGACGGCGCCTACTACACCGGTCAGACGCTCAGTCCCGACGGCGGCGACGCGATGCACTAACGACGGCCCTCTCGGTCCTTGCTACCGCACCCCGTGGTTTTATGAGGGTGTGCGGGTATCTCGGTGGTAGATGGCAACGAAGACCGCGCGTACCGGCGAGGTTTCCGACAGTTCGGGGGTGGCTTCGCTCTTCGAACGTATCGACATGAAGCATCTGCTGCTGGTGTACACCGCGCTCATCGCCGCGTACATCTACCTGCCCATCCTCTCGGTCATCGGCTTCTCGTTCAACTCCGGCGGGCTGACGTTCCCGTTCGTCGAGTTCACGACCCAGTGGTACTCGGCGCTGCTGGCGAACGACGCGATGATGTCGGCGGTGTACCGCTCGCTCCAGCTCGCGGTCGTCGTGATGCTCATCACGACCGTGCTGGGTACGGCTGCCGCGCTCGCGTACCGGTACGAGTTTTGGGGGCAGCGTGGGCTGCTGTTCCTGCTCATCCTCGGCATCATCACGCCGGGCATCACCTACGGTGTCGGCGCCACGCTGTTCCTCAACGAACTGCTCGGGTTGAGCAAGGGGCTCTGGCTCGCGGTGCCCGTCCACGTTGTCTGGACGCTCCCCTTCGCCGTCATCGTCCTGCTCGCCGGGTTCCCGCCGAACCTCGCCGAGAACGAGGAGGCCGCCCGCGTGATGGGGGCGAACAAGCTCACCGTCTTCAGACAGATAATCCTGCCCCAAATCGCGCCGACGGTGCTGGGCGCGGCGGTGTTCGCGTTCACCCTCTCCTACAACGAGGCGACGCGCAGTCTCCTCCTGCTCGGCAACAACAACACGATGCCCCTCGAAGTGTTCTCCATCGCCTCCGCGACCCGGGCCACGCCAGTGCTGTTCGCGCTCGGTAGCGTCACCACGGTCGCCTCCACGCTCCTGTTGGGGCTGGCCGGCTTCCTCGTGTTCTACGGCTCGCGCGGTCGCTGAACGGTCGTCGGTCGAATCGACACCCGGTCCGTTCTCCCGTGTCCCGCCGCTTCGTACGCTGTGCGTGGAACTGCGTCGGGCTCGTCGGCCCCGATTTCTGACGAACAGGTAAAGAGGAAGAAGGCGACTTCGCCGTCGGCGCTACTCCCCGTCCGAGCCCTCGACGATACGAGCGCGGACCCCCTGCATCCCGTCTCTGAGCGTCAGTTCCTCCAACTCCCGAAGTTCTTCGGCCGACGCTTCCAGGGTCGCGACGTGGTTCCCCGCCAGCTCTCCGGCAGGGCTCTTGAAGCAGGTCGGGCCACAGGCGAGTAGTATCTCCTGTTCGTTCCGGTAGCCGGGGTAGAGCAGCACGTCCCCGCGGGAGGGGTAGACGGTGTGGTTCTCCCGAGGGACCCCATCGAGGTCGGCCTCGTCGATGTTCACCCAGACGGCGTGGCCGCTCCAACGGACGTGCATCAACTCGGAGTCGAGGGGGAGGAACTCGCGAAGCGCCGCTACCGACTCCGGCGCCTCGTCTTCGAGCAGGTCGCCGGCGAAGGTGTCGTCGCCGACGGTGAGCTCCAGCCGGCTCATTGTGCCGTCCACCCCCCGTCGACGGAGAGCACGTGCCCCGTCACGAAGTCGCTCTCGTCGCTCGCGAGGAACAGCGCGGCGTCGGCCACGTCCTCCGGCTGCCCGAAGCGCGGCCAGGGGGTCCGGCGCTGCCAGTCCTCGAGAAGGTCCTCGTCGGTCTCGCGCCACTCGGCGTTCTGGGCCGTCTCGACGATGCCCGGCGCGAGCGCGTTGACGTTCACCTCCCGGTCGGCGTAGTCGAGCGCCATCTGCCGGGTGAGGTTCGACACCGCTCCCTTCGAGGCGCAGTACGCCCCGCTCTGCCCGCCGCCGACCAGACCGTAGATGGACGAGAGGTTGATTACTTTCCCGTTTTCGCTCTCTTCGAGGTGAGGGAGCGCCGCCTTACAGCAGTGAAAGAGCCCCCGGAGGTTCACGTCCATGATGGCGTCCCACGCCTCGGTCGGTGTCTCGTCGACGGGGTACTGATAGTAGATGCCGGCGTTGTTCACGAGAACGTCGAGGCCGCCGAACTCGGAGACGGCGGTCTCGACCATCGCCTCGATGTCCCTCTCGTCGGTCACGTCCGTCTCGACGTACGTGTACTCGGCGTCGACTTCGTCCAGTTTCTCGACCACCGACCGTTCGCTCTCCAGTTTCGGTTCCCTCCGAACGTCGGCGAGGACGACGCTCGCCCCCTCCCGACCGAAGGTCGTCGCGATGGCGTTCCCGATGCCGGAACTCGCTCCGGTGACGACGGCCACGCGGTCCGCTAGTCGTGCCATACACACTCTACCGAGGTGGGCGACATGTAGCTATCGACGGGGTCGACCGGAGGGGTTGAGCGACCGATTGCAGAGGGGGTCGACACCCGCTCACCAGTCGTCGAAGAACCGGCTCACGTCCTCGGCCTCGTCGGCGACCGCGAGAGCCAGGAGAAGTCTGATTCGCGCCTTGTGTGCCGGGAGGTCGTCGCCGGGGAGCGCACCGTGACTCGCGAGCGTCGCGCCACCGCCGCCGGTCCCGTACTGTGGGGCGACCCGTCCGGCGAGACAGCGCGAGGTGACGACCACGGGGACGCCGGCGTCGACGGCGTCGGCCACGGCGTCCCCGAGCGCGGCGGTGACGTTGCCGAGCCCGGTACCTTCGACGACGAGACCGTCGACCCCCGCGTCGAGCGCGCGGCGGACCTGTCGTCCGTCGACGCCTGCGCCGGTCTTGACCATCTCTACGTCGAGTGTGGCGGTCGTTTCGAACCCCTCGCCGTCGATGGGGAGGGCTGCGGTGTGGCTCCCGGGCGGACGGGTGAACCGGACGCCGTTGCCGTCGACGTGTGCGACGGGCCCTGCGTCGGGCGAGGCGAACGTTTCCAGTCGGCTGGTGTGGGTCTTCGTCACGTCGCGGGCGGCGTGCAGCGTCTCGTTGAACGCGAGATACACTCCACCTTCGCCCGCGAGGCGCTCGTGGGCGGCAGCGCGTACGGCGGCGAGGAGGTTCGCGGGCCCGTCGGGGCTCACCTGGTCGGGTCGACGCTGGGCACCGGTGAACACGACGGGCACCGGAAGGTCGAGCAGGAGGTCGAGTGCGTACGCCGACTCCTCCATCGTGTCCGTACCGTGTGTGACCACCACGCCGTCGGCGCCCGCGTCCGCCGCGTCGAGCGCGGCGTCGTGAAGCGTCCCGAGCGTCTCGAAGTCCATGTCGAAGCTCGGGCGTTGGGCGACCTGCTCGACCGTCAGTGACGCGTACTCCTCGATTTCGGGGACGGCGGCGACCAGTTCCTCGCCGCCCATCTTCGGCGTCGCACCGGCCTCGCTCTCCGTGCTCGCGATGGTCCCGCCCGTACTCAGTACCGTCACCTGTGTGTCCATCTCGTCTCGGAGGTGGACCAAGTACGGGTTAGCTGTTTCGCCGAAATGGGGTAAGACCCCGCTCGTAGGCATCGGTTCGTCCCGAAGGCATCGGACTATCTCGAAGAACGTGTATTATTCGGGGTCTCAGCCATTGACCCCATGTAGTAACTATAAGTAGTATCAGCGTCAGCATCTCTCATGGGTAACGGTATCAGTAGGCGCAACTTCATGGCGAGTACCGGTGCAGCCGCTGGCGCGGCTGGGCTCGCCGGATGTACCGGTGGAAACGGCGGCGATGGAAACGGGAGCGGTGGCGGTGGCGGTAATGGGAGCGACGGTGGCGGCGGTGGCGGCGGCGGCACCTCCGACGGCTCCCGCCCGATGAAGTGGATGGGGCCGGCGTGGGCCGTCCGCGACGGCCAGAAGGAGAAGTTCACCGAGATGACCGGCATCCAGATGGAGACGACGAACGCCGACATCCCTACCACACAACAGAAACTGCTGAGCGGCGACCGGGAGACGTTCGACGCGTTCTCCATCGACACCTCCGGCTCCGGGGCGATGACGAAGGACAACGACGCCAGCCTCCCGGTGCCGAAGGACGCACTCGACAAGTGGGACGAGAGCAAAATCACGGAGCTGTTCACGAACCCCGGAGAACGCGTCGACTACCTGGGTGCACAGACCGACACCATCCTCTCCGAACTGTGGGCCGACGAGGACCGGACCCAACTCCGGTTCCCCCCGCACGTGTACAACTTCGACGCCATCGGGCTCAACCCGAAGATGGTCGACGAGAGCTCCGTCTCGAAGTGGAGCGCGCTGTTCGACGAGCAGTACAAGGGGCGGGTGGCGATGGGCGCCGTCTCGGCCATCACCATCCCCGAGGCGCTAATGCATCTGATGGACAACGACATGATGGACGGGTCGGTCGGCGACCTGAACGACCCGTCGGAGGACCAACTCGACACGGCGGTCGACTTCCTCATCAAGCAGAAGCAGGGCGGCCAGTTCCGCTCGACCTGGGTCGCGTACGGTAACTCGGTCAACCTGATGTCCAGCGAGGAGGCGGTCATCGGCGACATCTGGCAGCCGGCCTGCCTCGACGTCCGCCGCGCCGGAACGCCCTGCACTTACGCGACGATGAGCGACGGGGTCCAGGGGTACCGCTACTGGTTCGGCGGAATCGCCCCGGTCGCCCCCGGCGCAGAGAGCCGCGGCAACGTCGACGAGGTGCACACGCTCATCAACGACGTTCACTACGGCGCGTGGTTCCCCGGCTACATCCAGGGTTGGGGCTACTCCGTCCCGCACTACCCGAACAAGGAGCTCGTCCGCGACGGGTCCGACGACTCCGGTGAGGGCATGGGGCCGGAGTACTACGACTGGGCGTACGAAGGGAAGGCGACGTACCAGGCGGTCGACGACCCCGGCCTGTTCGACCCCCAGCAGTACGAGTGGTCGATGGAGGAGGGCAGCCCCGCTTCCGACGGCCAGAAACGCAACAGCGGCCCGGTCGAGGACCGCATCGACCGCATCGGCTTCTTCCAGAAGTGGCCCTCGAACGCCGACTACATGCTCGAGCGCTGGAAGGAGTTCACGAGCGCGTAACTCCGGGAACCGGCTTTTTACCAACAGATGCCTGATAGTCACAGTCACATGGCGAGTCAAGAGACGAACGACGGTACGGTACAGCAGGGCGGAGCGCCGCTCGCGGAGCGGGTCAAACGCGCGAGCTTCGGCGAGGTCCAGGCGCTGGTCGGTCCGACGGTCGCCTGGTTCGCGCTGTTCCTCATTGCGCCGCTGCTGGTCATCCTCTACTACAGCTTCCTGACCTACACGAGCTTCAGCGTCGAACACACGCTCACGCTCTCGGCGTGGGAGTCGGTGTTCGAGCCGACCATCTACGACGTGTTCCTGCGGTCGCTGGTCATCGGCGTCGCGGTCACCGCCGTGACGCTGCTGTTCGGCTACCCCCTCGCGTACTACCTGCGGTTCTACACCAGCCAGAACGGCGGCATCCTGCTGCTGCTGTTTCTGGTCATCCCGTTCTGGACCTCGGCGGTCGTCCGGACCATCGGCTGGTACCCCATCCTCGGGCGCACCGGGGTGGTGAACAAGCTGCTGGTGTCGTGGGGGCTGGTGGAGGCGCCGCTCGGGTGGCTCCTGTTCTCGCCGTTCTCCCAGATCGTGGGCTATCTCGCGGCGTACGTGGTGTTCATGGCCGCGCCCATCTACATCTCGCTGTCGCAGATCGACGAGGACTTGCTCGACGCCTCGGAGACGCTCCGGGGCAACCCCGTGGAGACGTTCCGCTACGTGACGCTCCCGCTGTCGATGCCCGGCGTCGTCATCGGCGTCATCTTCGTGTTCGTCCTCTCCATCGGGGACTTCACCGTCCCGCAGTTCCTCAGCGGCGGTGAAGGGACCATCACGACGCTCATCTACCTCTCGGTGAACAACGGACTCAACTACCCCGACGCGGCCGCGCTCTCCATCGCGCTGCTCGTCGTCATCTTCGCCATCGTCTACGTGTTGACGCGCTTCGTCGACATCAGCCAAATCGCGAAGAGTTAGAGCCGAACTGCGATGCGGCCTTTTTCGACGTGCTCCACGTCCCAGTGCCGACGGCGGCTGTGACGGCCGGGTATCGGCTGGCTCGACGTCGGAGATGGCGGAACGGCCACCTTCCGAGCCGTCTCATGTCGCGTGCATCGACTCGGTCAGCTCCGACCGTGACGAGCGCGAGGACCACGACGACGGTGGCAGGAGCCGCTACCGAGCCGATGGTGCCAAAAAACAGCGACCGCGAATCGGACTACCTCGTCAGTTCGTACACGCCCGAGTCGTCGAGGCGGGCGCTCCAGCCGGGATTGACGACGATGGTCGTCGTATCCTCCTCGACGACTGCGGGCCCCTCAACGTCGACGTCGACCGGGATGGCGCTCCCGTCGTACACCGGCGTCTCGACGAAGCCGTCGGTCTCCTCGAAGTAGGCCTCGCGAGTCGCCACCCGCGCCGTCTCGGCGTCGTCGCCGGTCGGCAGCCCACCCGAGATATCCGGCGGGTCCACTCGACCGATGGCGACGCTCTCGACGTTGATCAGGTCGACCCCCGTCTCGGGTTCAGCGTAGGTGTACAGTTCCTCGTGGCGCTCGTCGAACGCCTCGCGGAGTTCGGAGAGCCACTCGTCGGTTATCTCCGTCGCCGGCCGCGTCACCTCACACTCCTTGATCTGGTTGCGGTAGCGCATCTCGAAGACGCGCTGGAGACTGATATCCGCCTCGTCGATGCCCTCGGCGCGGAGCTGCCCGACCCCTTCCGCTTCCAGCTCGGCGAAGCGGGCCTCGAGGTCCGCGGGGTCGATGGCCTCGACCGGCGAGGGGTAGGAGGCCAGGCGGTTGTGCTTGTAGTTCGAGACGACCTCGCCGTACGCACACAACACGCTCGAGGTCTTCGGGACGAGCACGCGGCCGATGCCCAGTTCGTCGGCGAGGCCGGTCGCGTGGGCGGGACCGGCGCCGCCGCCGACCACCATCGCGAAGTCACGGGGGTCGTGGCCCTTCTCGATGCTCACCTGCCGGATACCGTCGACCATGTTCTTGTTGACGATTTCGAGGATGCCGGCGGCGGCCGACTCGACGTCGAGCTGGGAGTCGGCGGCGACGTGTCCCTCGATGGCTCGCCGAGAGGCGTCCGCGTCTATCTTCATGCGTCCGCCCAGTAGCTCCTCCTGGTTGAGGTAGCCGAGGACGACGAGCGCGTCCGTCGTCGTCGGCTTGGTCCCGCCGCGGTCGTAGCAGGCGGGGCCGGGGTCCGCGCCCGCACTCTCGGGGCCGACGGTGAGCACACCCCGGTCGAGCGACGCCACGGAGCCGCCACCGGCGCCGATGGTCTCGACCTGGAGCATGGGGAGCCCCATCCGGTAGCGCATCAGGTCGAAGTCCTTCCGTATCTCGGTGGAGCCGTCCTTCGTGAGGCTCACGTCGAAGCTCGTCCCGCCCATGTCCACCGTGATGACGTCCTCGGAGCCGAACTTCGCGCCGAGGTGGCGACCCGCCGCCGGGCCGCCCGCGGGGCCGGAGTTGATGGCGTACGCCGGGCGCTCCCGGAGCCCCTCGCTGCTCGTGATGCCGCCGTTGGCCTGGATGTAGCGGGTCTGACCCTCGAACCCGTTCTCCTGTAAGTACCCCTCGACGCGCTCGACGTATCGGTCGAGGGTCGGCTTCACGTACGCGTTGACGACCGTCGTGCTCGTCCGGGTGTACTCGCGCACTTGGGGCAGGACGTCGACCGAGAACGACGTGTGGACGCCCGGAAGCTCCTCGGCGAGTATCTCGCGGACGCGCTCCTCGTGACTCGGATTCTCGAAGGACCAGACGAGCGAGACGGCGACGGCGTCGACGTCGGCCTCGCGGAGACGCTCGACGGCGTCGTACACGTCCGCCTCGTCCAGCGGAGCGTGCTCGCTCCCGTCCGAGAGTACGCGCCCGCCGACCGGCACCCGGAGGTGGCGAGGCACGAGCATCTCCGCCATCGGGTAGGTCATGTCGTAGCGGTGGCCGTCCTCCTTGTGGCCCAGCCTGATTTCGAGGGAGTCCTCGTGGCCCTCGGTGCAGAGTAACCCGACCTTCGCGCCGGTGTGTTCGATGAGCGCGTTCGTCGCCACCGTCGTCCCGTGGATGACGATGTCGATGTCGGCGAGCAGTCCCGGTACGTCCGTGTCGAGGTCGTCTGCGACGAGCGCCAGTCCGTCCTTCACGGCCTGCGCCGGGTCGTCCGGCGTCGATGGTGTCTTGTACACCGATACGTCGCCGTCGCCGGCCAGCACGAAGTCGGTGAACGTGCCACCGCTGTCGATGCCGAGGCGGTACATCAGCGCTCACCTCCCGGAACCGGGCCACTCTCCTCCGGGCTCTCGTTCCCCCGGCCCGCTCGCAGTCGTTCGGTCTCCGCCTCGTCGACGCTCCCGTCTTCCCGCACGGCGACCCCGTACTCCTCTCTTGCGCCCTCGTGCGTGACGATGCCCTGTTTCACGTCCTCGGCGACGGCCTCGACGGGCCGGGTCGTTGGGTCACCGACGCCCCCGCCACCGGGGTTGTAGTTCCGCGCGCGCTCGCCGGGGGCGACGGTGAGGATGGCGTTCTCGCGGTACTCCTCGACCTCGCCGTCCTCGCCTTCGTGTTCGACGCGGCCGAGTTTGGGTTCGCGCAGGGTATTGTAGGCGCCGAGTGCGTTCGGCGTCTCCGTCTTCCGGGCCTCACCCCACATGATGACCTGCATCTCGTGGTCGCGCGGTTCGACCTCCCAGATGGTGCCACACCCGCCGCGCTGTCTACCTGCCCCGCCGCTGTCCGGGCGCAGTGAGTAGCGGTGGAGGACGATGGGGTACATGTGCTCCATAATCTCCACGTCCCCGCTGGAGAGGGCACCGAAACAGCAGAGCGGGCCACGGGAGTGCCAGCCGTCCATGTCGTGGGCGGCGCCGGCCCCGCTGATGATGGAGGCGAGGACCATCGTCGTGTAGGGGGTCCCGCGCTCGGGGTTCTCCCCCGCGATGTTCACGCCGCTCGTGTGTCCCCACGAGGCCACGGCGCGTTCGGGAACCGCCTCTTCGAGCGCCGTCCGTACGGCGTCGGTGATGGTCTCGCTGGGCGTCGTCGTACAGTTGACGTGCGGGGCCGGCGTCTCGGCGTTCGTCACGGTTCCCGGCTCACCGACGTCGACGGAGATGGGTCGATAGAGCCCCTCGTTGTACGGCGGGTCGAGTTGGAGAAGCATCATGAACCCGAGGTACACCCCGCTGACGGAGTTGGCCTCGTAGGAGTTGATGTAGTACGGCACCTGTTCGGGCGACTCGAGTTCGACGCTCGCCTCGTCACCGTCGACGGTGACTCGGGCCGTAATCTCGATTTCGCCGAGTCCGTGGCCCGAATCTTCGAGCGGGACCGTCCCCTCGTAGGTGCCGTCGGGGATGGTCTCCAACTCCTCGCGCATCGCCGACTCCGCGCGGTCGAGCAGGCGGTCGAAGCAGGCGTCGACGGTCTCGCCGCCGTAGCGGTCGACCAGTCGCTGGAGGTGGCGCTCGCCGATGTTTACCGCGCCGTACTGGGCGTTGAGGTCGCCCTTCCAGTCCTCTTCAGAGCGCACGTTGGCGAGCAGGAGGTCCCGGACGTCCTCGCGGACCTCCCCGCCCTCCCAGAGTTTGACGGGCGGAATCCTGAGTCCCTCCGCGTATATCTCGGTCGCTTCCGGGTTGTAGCCGCTCGGGACGGGCCCGCCGATGTCGGTGACGTGACCCTTCGAGACGGTCCAGTAGCGCAACTCGCCGTCCACGAAGACGGGTTTGTACATACAGCAGTCGAGGATGTGGCTCCCGCTGTGGGCGGGGTCGTTGTGGTACATCACGTCGCCCTCGGCAACGTCGCCCTCGAAGCGTTCGATGACGGCCTTCGTCGCCGGCATCAGGCTCCCGAGGTGGATGGGGATGTCCTGGCCCTGAATGAGCATCTGGCCCTCGGCGTCGAACAGGGCGTTCGAGTAGTCGCGGGCGATGTTGAGCACGCTCGACCGAGCGGTGTGCATCATCGTCGTCGTCATCTCCCGCTGGGCCGTCTCCAGGGAGCCCTGGACGACCGAGAGGGTGATGGGGTCTATCTCCGGCATCACAGTTACTCACACGCACGGCGTCTTAGCTGTAGCGGAGAGTCGGGCACCTCGGTCGGACCCGTCGGTCGGTTCGCCGGTCCCGCACCTCGTGATACGCCTACTCGGTGAACTCGAACAGCGACGGGTACCCGCTCATCTCCTTCGACTCCGGGCGCTTGTGGGTCATCACTTTGCTCGTCGACTTCCCGAGGCTGACGAGCGACTCCGCGAGGACGGCGCCCGCACCGACGCTGTCGACGACGGGCACCGGTAACTCGGCCTCCAGCGCCTTGTCCAGCCCACCCATCCCGGCACAGCCGAGACAGATGGCTTCGGCGCCGTCCTCCTCGACTGCAAGACGACTCACCTCCAGTAGCCCCTCGACGGTGGCCTCGCGGGCCTCCTCGGTCTCGATGACGGTGAGGTCGGTACACCTGACGGAGGCGCACTTCGATTCGAGGCCGGTCTTCACCACGGCGGCCTCGATGAAGTCCTTCGCCCGCGGGAGGATGGTCGCGACCGAGAAGCGCGCGCCGAGCATGTTGGCGACGTACATCGACGCCTCGGCGATGCCGACGACCGGCTTCTCCGTGACCTCCCGGCACGCCTCGATTCCGGGGTCGCCCCAGCAGGCGACGACGTACGCGTCGAACGCGTCGTCGCCCTCCTTCGCTTCCACCCCCTTCTCCTCTCTCAGAATCTCCTCCAGCAGCCCCGGCACCGCGAGGTAGTCGTCGTAGTACGACTCGATGCTCGCCGGGCCGCGCTCGGGCGACACGGCGACTACTTCGGTGGAGTCGGCGGTGTAGCGGTCCGCGACGCGACCGATGTTGTCGGTCATGGCCTGCGTCGTGTTGGGGTTGATGACTTTGATGCGCATGGGTTCGAACTGGTTACGACCACGCCGCGAATCGTGTGGTCTGCTACCAGTCTACGCCGGGTCGGTAAATGCCTACCGTCGGTTCCGGGGGCCGGCGCTCAGTTCAGGTCCTCGGGCTGGGTGCCGATTCCCTCGGGCCACCCCGTCGGCTTCGCCGGCGAAGGCTGTGCGTGCTCACGTTTGAGCACCATCGGCGTCCGCTCGAGCGAGAGGACGAGGTCGTCGTCCTGGTTGAACGCGCGGAGTTCGGTGGTGACGATGCCGACGTGTTCCCGGGAGGAGCTCTCGCGCTTCGCCAGCACCTCGCTCTCGGCGAACAGCGTGTCGCCGTGGTAGACGGGGCCGTGGTGTCGTATCTCGTCGTAACCGAGGTTCGCCGTCGCGTTCGCGGAGACGTCGATGACGCTCATCCCGACGGCGAGGGCGATGACGAACGTCCCGTCGACGAGGCGCTCGCCGAACTCCGTCTCGGCGGCGTACGCCTCGTTGAAGTGCATCGGGTTGAGGTTCATCGAGACGTTCGTGAACCACACGTTGTCCGTCTCGGTCACCGTTCTGCCGTACGGGTGCTTGTAGATATCACCGACGGTGAAGTCCTCGTAGTACCGGCCCTCCCACCCGCCGACGAGTCGTCGCTCGTGCGTGTCGTCTGTTGTCATGGCTCGATTCGTACCCACGACGTACTGATATCTGAAGGTTTGCCTCCGGGTAGGTTCGCCGGTCGGACCAGCGTTAGCGTTCGTGCTGGCTCGGACAGTAGCCGCAGGGTCATCGTGTGTACCACGCTGCCGCCTCTTCGAGGTCGTGAGGGATGTGCCCGCCGCCCTCGTTCGCCCGGTCGAGATACGCCTCCAGCGGCCCGCGGTAGTCCGGATGGGCACACTGTTCGACGAGTTCCCTCGCCCGCTCGCGCGGGGCCAGTCCCCGGAGGTCGGCGACGCCCTGCTCGGTGACCACCACGTCGAGGTCGTGTTCGGTGTGGTCGACGTGCGGAACCATCGGGACGACCCGCGATATCGCCCCGTCCCTCGCCGTCGACCCGAGCGCGAGAACGCCGAGCGCGCTGTGGCGGCTGAAGTCGCCGCTGCCGCCGATGCCGTTGGCGACGTGGGTCCCCGAGAGGTGCGTCGAGTTCGCGTTGCCGTACACGTCGACCTCGAGCGCGCTGTTCACCGCGAGGACGCCGAAGCGGTCGATGAGCGCCGGGCTGTTGGACACGTCCGCGTTCCGCACCACGACCTGTTCCGCGTACCGTTCGATGTCCCCGAACAGCCGCTCCTGGCCCTCGGCGGAGAGCGCGAGCGACGCCGCGCTGGCACTGTCGAGGACACCGTCGTCGAGCATGTCGAGCAGGCCGTCCTGGATGACCTCGCCGAAGTACGCCACGTCGCGGTCGCCGAACGCCACGTCCGCGAAGGAGGACATCAACGCGTTGCCGAGGCTCCCGACGCCGAACTGCAGGTTCACCGCGTCGGCGAAGACGGGGTTCCGGTCGAGTTCCCCGGCGAGGAAGCCGGCGAGGTTCTCCGCGATGCCGTCGTCCACCGCCGTCGGCGTGCGGAACTCGTAGGGGCTGTCCGGACGGTCGGTTTCGACGACCGCCTCGAGCTTGTCGGGGTCGAACGGGACCCGGGGCGAGCCGATGCGTCCACCCGGGGTCGACAGCGGGATGGTCCCCCTGTTCGGCGGCAACGCCCGGTTGTACACGTCGTGTAGCGCTTCGAGTTCGACGGGCTGTGTCCGGTTCAGCTCGACCACGATTCGGTCGGCGGCCTGGACGTAAGACGGAGTGTGACCGACCGAAGTCGTCGGCACCAACCAGCCCGCACCGACGGCGACGGCTTCGACGACGGCGACGGTCTCGCCCCGCGTTCCGTCACCGTTTCCACTTCCGACCCCGTCCTCCGTGTTCTCCCTGTTTCGACCGCCGAGGTATCCGAGCGCGACTTCGTCGCCCAGCCGGGAGATGTGCCGGTCGTGGAAGGCGACCGACCCGTCGTTGACGGCATCGCGGGCGCTCGCGGTGGCCTGGTACGGGTACCGTCGAGCGACGGCGCCCGCCTCGACCAGCGTGGTGTCTATCTCGTCGCCGACGCTGCCCCCGCTGACGACGGTGAGCGAGAACTCCCGGTCGCTCGCCGCCAACGCGAGCGGCAGGGCCTTCGGGTACCCCGCCCGGCCGAACCCGCTCGTCAGCAGCGTGTCCTCGGTGCCGATACCCGCCGCAGCCGTCTCCGCGTCGACGACGGGGAGGTCGCCTCCGAGCCGTGTCTCGGTCGCCATCTCACCACCCACTCGTCGGGGGAAGTCGTCGCCGACGGCCCGTGTCGACGTGTCGCCGGTGCTCGATGTCCGCCCCGCTGTCTGCCCTCATAGAGTGAGAAACTGACGACCGACCGTGTTAAATGTTCCCGTGACTCGCGTCGTCGACGGGGGAGCGCGGCCGCTCGAGGCACGGTCGACGACACGTCGCAGGGCGTGTCCGTCGAGTTCCGGCGTGCCCGCGTCCGGCGGTCAGTACGACCGCGGCAGGTCGAACACCGTCTCGCCCAGGTAGCTGAGGACCAGTTCCTGGGTGATGGGGACGAGTCGAGTGAGTCGGGCCTCGCGGAAGTACCGCTCCACGTCGTACTCGCGGGCGACGCCGAACCCGCCGTGGGTCTGGACCGCGGCGTCGGCGGCCATGTACGCCGCCTCCGAGGCGAGGTACTTCGCGGTGTTCGCTCGCACCCCGACTTCCTTCTGGGAGAGGTCGGCTGCCACGGCGGCGGCGTCGTACGTGACGCGCTTTGCGGCGTGAACGTGTGCGTAGGCTCGGGCGATGGGGTGCTGTATCGCCTGGTTCTGCCCGACTGCGCGGCCGAACACCTCGCGAGTCCCGGCGTAGTCGGCCGCGCGCTCGAGCGCCACCTCGCCGAGGCCGACGCACTCCGCGGCGATGACGAGGCGCTCCTCGTTCAGCCCGTCGAGGACGTGGTAGAACCCCTCGTCCTCGGTGCCGATGAGGTTCTCGGCGGGGATTCGGAGGTCGTCGTAGGTGACGCGGAACGACGTGACGACGTTGCTCACGGTCTTGTCGATCGCTTCGACCTCGATGCTCCCCTCCTCGCGGCCCCGTTCGATGTCGACGAGGAACAGCGAGACCCCCTGCGTCTTCTTCTCGACTGCTTCGCGCGGCGTGGTGCGGGCGACGAGAACGAGGTAGTCGCTGACGTCCAGTCGGGAGGTCCACACCTTCTCCCCGTTGACCACGTACTCGTCGCCGTCACGAACTGCTTCGGTCGTGATGGCGGTCGACTCCGAGCCTGCGCCCGGTTCGGTGAGGCTGAAACACTGGATCCAGGCGTCGCCCGCGGCGACCGCCGGGAGCAGTTCCGATTTCATCTCCTCGCTCCCGTAGTTCACCAGCGGTGCCGAGTTGTAGATGGCGGCGTGGACGGCCTGTGCGCCGCTGAACCCTGCGCCCGACCGAGCCACCGCCTCCATCATCGCGACGGCTTCCGGCGTGCCCAGCCCCTTTCCCCCGTACTCCTCGGGAAGGAGAACGCCGAGCCATCCCGCCCGGCCGAGTGTGTCGACGAACTCGTGCGGATAGGTCCCCTCCCTGTCCAAATCGCGCCAGTACGCCCGGTCGAACGGCTCACACAGCTCCAGGACCTCGGCCTGGACTGCGGACTGCTCGCTGCTCATACCCGCTTCTGGAGCCATCGGCGGAGAGATGTGACCGTCCGTAATAAGGGTGTGTGTCGTGGTAGCGTTCGAGCGTTCTCCCACAGGGTCGGCATTCGGTTCGGCAGGAGTGGATTCGGAGAGAACGGCGTGTAGAGGGTCCGAGGATGCCATTCAGCTTCGAATCGAGCCGTTCGCTCTCCGAGTGTGCCGAAGGTCTGATAGCCAGTATTCGGCCTCTATGGGACCTGAAGTCCGGGAATAACGCGATTCCAGGTCCTGTTCGGAAATGGTGGAACATGCGTTACCCAACGAAATCCGGTCTCCGAACGTCGAATACGGCCTCAACAGGGCGAATTTATTTATACGCTCAACGGCGATGGGAGGGTAGAACATGGCGCACAGCTCCTCGTCGGACACGACGAACATCAGGTCGGTCGAGACGGCGTTCGCCGTCGTCGAACTCTTACGTGAGGAGGAGATCACCGGCGTCGGCGAGGTCGCCACGGCGCTCGACCTCGCGCGCAGTACCGCTCACAACTATCTCACCACGCTGCGGAACCTCGGCTACGTCGTCCACGAGGACGGGGTCTACCGACTCAGTTGGCGCTTCCTCGAACTCGGCGAACAGATACGAGATACGAGAGCCGACTACCGGCTCCTCGGCGATTACGTCACGAATCTCGCCGACCGGTTCGAGGAGCGAGCACAGTTCATCGTCGAGGAGAACGGGGAGGGCGTCTACCTCTACCGCGAGACGGGGAACCGCGCGGTGTGGACCGACTCCGGCGTCGGAAAGCGCATCTGTCTCCACTCGACCGCGGCAGGGAAGGCTATCCTGGCGTTTCTCCCCGAGTCTCGCGTCGAGGAAATCGTCCGGCGACAGGGGTTGGAGCAGGTGACGGCTCACACCATCTCCGACGAACGTGCTCTCATCGAGGAGCTCCGTCGGATTCGGGAACGCGGCTTCGCGTTCAACCGGGAGGAGAACCTGGAGCGACTCAACGCGGTCGGCGTCCCCGTACGGAGCGCAGACGGCGGCGTCCTCGGTGCACTGAGCGTCTCCGGACCCTCCCACCGCCTGAAGGGCAACCGTCTGGAGAAGGAAGTCCCGGAGTACATGCTGGGATTGGCAAACGAAATCGAACTGAACCTCGCGTACCCGTCCTGACCCGGGTCCGCGTGTCCTCGAACGCAGTTTCCGGAACGTGACTCCTCCCGAAGCATTCGGCAGAGGCGAACCCCCGCGTCGGCAGGCAGTCTTCGATGAACGAGGCACCCTCCGACCCACGGCGCTCATCGACCGTCGATTCGGCTGAGGTCGAACCGAGAGGACGATAGAATAACAGATATAGTGTTGTGATACGAAAGCTCGCGTCGCTCGCGGGATCCGCCACAGGCGGGTGAGGCGGGTGCAAATATTCGATGTTATTAATTGAATACACCGCGACTTGGAGTGGCCGCATAGCTGACTTCAGTGACAGATAAGTTAGTAGTTCTCTGGAGTCTTCGTACCTATACGGCACTTTTAGACCAGTGCCGTGCCGAAGAGCACAATAAGTAACTTCGATACATTAGATTCTGCGCCCTACATATTTATATCTCACAGTAATTTTAGGTTCGTAGTGTATTTGCGCAGTATGCGCTCGCGATTTCATCATATATCGGTGTTTTCTGTCCGGGCTCGATTCAAAACGATGAATCCGAGTGCAATCTCTTATGCGCTAGTGACCGGTAGTGCGTGCGTCGAACTCGTCGTCGACGGTCCGTCCGTTCTACCGCCGACGAGCGCCGAGTCAGATAGCACCCACGTCGCGAAGCCGGCCGAGATCCCGTTCTTCGTACCCGTACGCCCGCAGGACTTCCTCGGTGTGTTCGCCCAGAAGCGGCGGATGGCGGTCGATACCGGCCCGTGACCGCGAGAAGTGCATCGGACTGCCCGGCATCTCGACCTCGCCGGCGGTCGGATGGTCGACGGACTGGTGCATCCCACGAGCGTGCACTTGCGGATGGTCGAACACGTCGGCCATGTCGTTGACCGGACTGACCGGCACGTCGTGCTCGCGGAGCCGTGAGACCGCCTCGTCGGTGGTGCGCTCGGCGAAGAACGGCTCGAGTGCGGCGTCCAGCGCCTCCCGGTGCTCGACGCGGTCTGCGTTGGTAGCGAAGCGCTCGTCATCGGCGAGGTCGGACTTGTCGACGGCGGCACAGAACCGCGGCCAGATGTGCTCGGAGGCACAGGCGACGACCGCGTACCCGTCCCGCGTCTCGAACGCCTGATACGGGGCGATGGTCGGATGGCGCGACCCCATCCGCCCCGGCGTGTCACCCGTCGCGAAGTAGTTGGAGGCCATGTACGAGGTCCACGCTACCTGTCCGTCGAGGAGGCTCACGTCCACCTTCTGGCCCGACCCGTCGCCGAGTTCCCGCTCCAGGAGCGCCGCGAGGATCGCTTGCGTCGCGTACATCCCCGCACCGATGTCGGCGACCGCGACGCCGACCCGGACGGGCGGGCCGTTCTCCTCGCCGGTGATACTCATCAGGCCGCCCTCCGCCTGCATCATCACGTCGTAGGCGGGGCGGTCGCGGTGGGGCCCCCACTCGCCGTATCCCGAGAGCGAGCAGTAGACCAGTCCCGGGTTCGACTCCCGGAGGCCCCCGTAACCGAGACCCCACTCCGCCATCGTCCCGACGCGGAAGTTCTCGACGAGGACGTCGGCCTCGCTCGCGAGGTCGCGAAAGACCTCACGGCCCGCCTCGGTGGCGAGGTTCAGTGTCACCGAGCGTTTGTTGCGGTTGACGCTCAGGTAGTACGCGCTCTCCTCGCTGTCGCCGTACGTCGGCGGGTGCCAGCCGCGCGTCTGGTCGCCGCCGTCCGGCCGTTCGACCTTGATCACGTCCGCCCCGAGGTCGCCGAGTTGCATCGTACAGAACGGGCCGACGAGGACACGCGAGGCGTCGAGCACCGTGAGGCCATCGAGCGGCCCTGTCTCACTCGTCGGGTGTTCCGCTTCGCCAGTCATACGCTGCGTACAGACGGGAGGGGGTTAGTTCTTGTCGCGTCGGTCGACGTCGTGTTTAGTTAAGCGACTCACCGAGCAGAGACGGGCAACAACCGGCCGAACAGCCGGTGTTGGGAGGGACTTCGGAAGGGGCCGTGCTCGCGGCGAAGGCCGGCGTTCACGAGAGCTTCGCTCTCGTGAGCCCACGAGAAGTGCCGTCGGCACTCTCGGGACGACGTAAGCACCGCAGGCGAGCGAACCCAGTGAGCGAGCCGAGGAGCGCAGCGAGATTCCCGTGAGCGTTGCGAACGGGAAGCAGCGAGACGAGTGAAACGAGTCTCGCCAGCCGCCCGAGTCGCGAGTGCGGGGGCTTCCGTGAACTACCGACACAGCACTTCTACCGATTCAACCCCTCTCAACTACACATCGCCTCGGTCGAACCACCCACTTCGGGTCGTGGTCGTTCGGCGGACGGGACCGGAGGTCGTTCGATAACCCGTCGAGCCGGCGTGGTCACGAACCCACCTGAGCCCGGTCTCACAGGCGTCACGGGAGTCGAACCCACGTGAGCCGTCGGAGTTGCAGGGCGGTTCACGGCTTCGACCGAAGAGCAGTAACCGGAACACGTGCGCGAACGAGTGGCTCGTGAGAATCCCTACTGCGGTTCCCTGGAACGACACGCGGACCGGGAAGTTGAGACCGGTTGTCTCAATGCATATAGTATGAGTTATACCCTGAAGAACTATAGTTAAATCAATCGAGTAGAAGGCGTGTCAGCTATTCATTGGTAAATATTTTCAAATCAATACACGATAGCTGATAGATAGAGTTGACCGATCCCAGCGACGATCATCACAACGCCGGCGAGCCGCTTGAGCCATCCGATATGAGCCATTACGCGATTTGCGTTACTGATGATACCGACTCCAGTTGCAACGGTTGTTGCAGCCATTAGCACAGCGACGACACCGGCATAAACTCCTAATACGAGCGTCGCTGCTTCGGTCGAGAGGGTGATAGCCCGGGCTACGACTGCGAGGAAAACGGGGGCGACACATCCGGCACCTGCTAATGCGTATCCCGCGCCAAAAAGACCGAAGCCGAGAACGCTTGATCGGCGCTTTGGAAGTGATAACGATAGTGACGGAGCGCGGTCAAATGCGACAAGAAACCCGAAGACGATGAGCAATCCACCAACCAACGTCTCGAAAATGGTGATATCTGAGAGTGCCTCGTGGCCGATCCACGCTATTGCCCCGCCTAGCAATGCAAACGTCGCAAGTACGCCCGACGCGGCAGCCACGCCTCGAATTCCCGCGCCCGTGATAGAGGCGCTTTCGGTGTCAGTAGAGTTCACGTAGAAGCCAACGTAGCCCGGTAGGAGGGGGTACGCACACGGTGAAAAGAACGTTGCTACACCCGCTGTGAGCGCGAACGAGACATTTGTCACAAGTGTCTCGCTGATCATGCATTGAGAGCGGTTTGGATACCCGCGACGATCTCGTCGGTAGTGTGAATGCCGGACTCAGACCACTGAATCCGGCCAGTCGAATCGAGCGCCACAGCAGTCGGATAGGCCCCCACACTGAGCTTCGCTGCAAGTTCAGCAGTTATATCGGCAGCGACCAACCAATCACCGTCGTTTTTACGCCACCATTCAACGACTGTTTCCTCACTCACCGAGCCACCAACGTCTTCGGTTGTTACCGAGACGAATAGTACCTCATCTCCAATTCGGTCCTCGGCCTCGCTGAGCGCTGGCATCTGCTCAACACAGGGTGCACACCAAGTCCCGAAGAAGTCGACGAATGTAGCTTGATTATCGGGGGGAATCGTTACCTCACCATCACGGCTTCCTGGCGCTTCAATCGTGTCGAGTGTCGTCGGCTCAACTTGCTCCGGTGTCTCACCCCCGTTGCTGAAGGCGTCGGGAATTGTACCGGTTGCAACGAATCCAGCGCTACCAATTGCCCCGACACTAGCGAGTCCAGCAAGGAGGTCCCGACGCTTCATGCTTCGACTACCTTCTTGAAGTCGTTCTCAACTGTCTCGACGTCTACTGTCGCACCGTTCGGATACGCTCGCTCGACGATTCCACGCTCGTTAGCGAGGAGAATCAATCCATAGTGGGGAAACACATACTCGAGATTTTCGACTTTTTCAGCAGGTGCTTTTTCGATAGCGAGTCCAAAATGCTCATCTAATAGTTCCTGCCCCGATTCGTAGCTGTCCGGCCGGAGGAAATGCCAGTTTCCCGCATCTAAATCAACGCCCTGTTGGTCGGCATACTCGCGAAGGACGTCGGCCGTGTCGCGCTCGGGATCGAAGGTGAGCGCAAGGAAGGCAGCGTCGTTACTGTACCCTTCTTGAGCAGCAACCTCCTGTGCTCGCCGTAGTCGGAGGATGAGTGCGGGACAAACGCCGTCCGGACAATTTGTGTAGAACGATGTCCAGAGGATGGTTCGTTCTCCCTCAAAATCAGCCGTTGAGATATCTTCACCTGTAATCGGGTCTGGGACGGTGAACTCGGGCATCTTGTCACCATAGCTCGGATGAGCAGCTGCACTTCGATCCTGTTCCGGCGGGCCAAGTACTGTTCCCTCGGCGCTAGGTTCATTAAGTATGCCAAGACAACCAGCGACACTTGCAGCAGTCCCAGCTGCGGCGACCGACTGCAAATACGTTCGTCGATTCATACTCCGGGCTTGCCACCATCCGAGTAAGTATTGTATGGCGGTTTGCACCGCCAGCAAAGAAGGTATGTCTGTGTTTACCGTTCGCAGGACGAAAAAGAGGGCCACAGGTGGATGGCAACACCGACAATTCCGGCTGCTATTGCTGAGACAAGGATCCGAATTATGCCGCCACCGAATGCCGCTGTGGCCCCTCCAGCAACGGTGGCTCCGGCTGCACCTGTCGCTGCTGGTGCCGCAAAGAGACAGCAGAGACTTACGGCACCGCCAAGCCCAATAAGGGGCCATCTGTTCTTCGAGTTCGTGTCTTCAACTTCACTTTTTGCAGTATTTGTCATTATGTGCGTTTGACTAATGAGTTTGGTTTCCTCGCTCCTCAATACCACAGGTGTCACATGAACTCTGTGAACGGCTGTAGAGAAGTCCTGCAAAGAACACGACGCTTACAATACCTAAGAGGGGTCGTAATGGGTCGAGATACGTCATTAGTGCGGAACTGCTAAACAAGGCGAGCAGAAACGCATTGCAGATTGGACAGCCGAATGCCAGAAAGCCCACCACAGTTCCTGCAGTAGCTGTCTTCTCGTCATTGTGCTCGTTGTTCGTTCGCTGAAGGGTGTATATCCCCAAAAAGGCCGCAGTAGTGATGAGGAAGAGATAATCTAGGGGCGTTCGTGGTACCTGCCGAATGTAGAGGGGATTCGGAATCAAGCCTGTGACAATCCCAAAGAGTACGAAAGCACCGATACTGATGACCACTGCTTTCAGGTAGCGTCTTGATTTCGATCGCATTCCTGTCCAATGTTTTGATCCCCAGTAAATAAAGCAGGCTGGCAGTTTGCTCATTCGTAGAAAAGCTGATTTGATTTCGTGGGGCCCCGTTTTGTTGTTCGTAGCGACGATGCGTTTTATGTGACCAAACCGCCGCTTCTTTGCAGGTGAACTTGTAATATGGGTATATGACGACAAGGGAAAACAGCCAGTCTACGGCTCTCTTTGAGCTTTTCGCAGACGACTACTCTCGAGAGATCTTACTATCTGCTGATGAAGCCCCCAGAACGGCGAAAGAGCTTAGTCAGCAATGTGATGCGTCGTTGGCGACAATTTACCGTCGTATCTCCACCCTACAGGAACACGGTCTCATCAGAGTCCATTCAACGATCGGTTCCGGTGGCGAACACAAACAACTGTTCGAGACGACAATTGAAACGCTCCATGTCGCCATTTCCGACGGTGAGCTCGAATTGTCAGTTGAGACACGGGACGAACTTGCCGACAACTTCACCACGCTCTGGAACAATTTTCGCGAGAATATATGATTAGCATCCCGATTATAGTAGTAAAGCTGATAACGCTTTCGCTGAGTCTCTCTATTGCGTATCTTGCATTCTACGCGTATCGACGGAGTGAAAGCAATCCAATGTTCTACGTTTCGATCGGATTCGTCTTAATCGGAATCGGCGCGATTTGTGAAGGGCTCATTCTCAATACGTTCAACACGTCGCTATTTTCAGCCGCTCTTATTCAAGCGGTACTCGTCTCTGTTGGGATGTTGCTGATTTTGCGATCTATTATGGCTGATTCTGAACAACAGAACATCTAGCAGAACGCCCCCAGTGTCGAGACAATTCTGTGAGAACGGGATGTGCGTTGAGCATTTAGACGAGTACTTGACTGTGTCGTGATCAGCCTCTCGTCGTGGCCCCCACCCGTGAGTCTCGCCGCACTGTCTTCCGCCAGATCGTCCACCGATCCTACGTTGACTGGCCTGCATATGAGTCCACTCCGCTGTTTGATCGCACGTCTCTCCCCGCGCTGGAATCAGATGTTCGCGTCGTCGCGGAAGCGTGGTTCAACCAAGACAAACATGAGGACGTTGAACCATTCGTCCACGCACTACCGCTCGCATACGTCCGATTCGAGGCCCACGACCGTTACGCAGGTTCAACGAGCTATGAAATGGAGACGCTGTTTCGCCTGTTCCTGCTGAAGGAACTCTATGGCTGGGACCACGAAACTGCCCTCGTTGAGTATCTCATCCAACACCTCGATCTCTGCGAACAGACAGGTCTGGAGTCGGTACCGAACCAGTCGACACTCTGGCGTAGCTGGCACCACCGCTTCAGTGCTGATCTCCGAAACACGGTCGAGACAGCAGCGCGAGCGATTCTTATCAAAGCCCAGAACGCTGGCATTACGGTCCCGTGTGAGTCTGAACGACAGAGCCGCAGACACAGTGATGGGAGTGCGGAATCGGACCCTGGCGATCAGACCGTATTAGAGCAAGCTGAGACAGTCACTGAGCAGGTGAGTCGAGTTGCGTTCCCTGCGTTCTCACTGCACCGTGGCG
This sequence comes from Halobium salinum, assembly GCF_026586625.1. Classification (GTDB taxonomy): domain Archaea; phylum Halobacteriota; class Halobacteria; order Halobacteriales; family Haloferacaceae; genus Halobium; species Halobium salinum. The sequence goes on from NZ_JAODIW010000005.1 coordinate 243,580, forward strand.
AGGGCTGTGAGATCCACGAGAACGCTTACTGGGATCTCCAGACATATCTGGGTCTCCGTGAAAACCTCGCCGTCAACGAGGGTGCACGGAGCTTCAGTTATGAGTCCAATAGGAACCGGACACCACTCGGCCACGCCCACCGCGAGCATGTCCGTGATCTCTCAATTGAGCAGATTCGAGAGATGCACCGACAGGCTGTGAGTAGACTTCTGGACCGGGCAGCAGACACAGAGGAGTTCTTTCGAGGTGGTATCGTCGCCATCGACATCACCGAGTCCGACCCGTTCACCGGTGATCGCGCCGGGCACAAAGACGAGATTATCGGGACGAAGGAGAAAACCGACGAGTACGCCTACCAGTGGGCGACGGTCCAGCTGGTTGGGAGTGCTGTTCCGATAGTCCTCGATACGCGCCCAGTTCGGAAAGGCGACACGCGGAAGCAAATCGTCGAGGACCTCTTGGACTCGGCAGAGGCGGCTGTTCATGTCGACAATGTGCTGATGGACCGCGAGTTCGACAGCCAGCACATCCTGGAGATGATCAGCCAACGCGGCCTCTCCTACGTCGTCCCGAAGCAGATGCATACCAGTGAGAAAGCGCAGGCGAAACGGCTCCTCAAACAGGGAAAGGACCGCTACGAGACCGATCGGAAGTTACATCTCGGCGATAATGAGTGGCACTCGACGACACTGATCTACCGACGCAAAGAGAACTCCGAACACACCGATCACCGGCAGTACCCGGTCTTCATGATGAACCGAGGCAACGGTCTGCTCACAAAGTACGGGTACCGATGGGAAATTGAGAGCGGGTACAAGTCGATCAAGTACGACTTCTTAGCGAAAACGTCCTCGAAAGACTACCGCGTTCGGCTGTTCTACTTCGTGTTCGCAGTACTGTTGCACAATATCTGGCGGCTCGCCGATTTCCTCCTGAAGGCCGGTGTCGACGCTGAGATGGACTATGCACCGGTTCTGACGGCTGGTGAGTGTGTCGAGTTGGTTTGTTCAGCACTAATCCCATCCGATTAGCTCAGTACGCCAACTCGGCTTGCTCTTGGTGAGTGGAAACGCTCTTTCGAGAGAAAGAATTTCGTGCCGGTTCCCTTCATCTGTAGAATTTCGATGCTTATCGACTCTGTATTCTCATCAAATAAGCTGATTTGAGTCACTATCAGCTCAAAGAGTACCGAAAATTGGCTATCCTCCGAAACTGTGACCATCGGTATCTTCTCCAAAGACTATCGCGAAGACCGTGATTGGTATCATTAGGTTGAGGAAACCCTGATCGATATTGAGCGCACGACATCCGAGATACAGGCTGAAAACAGACACAACCGAGAGGCACTGAGCGGACATTCTCTCCAGCTAATGGATTTGACGGGTGAGACACCACCCTACAAACACCCGACCAGACGCAAACTGAAACCCCTGCAAGAGAAGGTTGAAAGCCTCTCGCGTATTGACAGCCATGGCCCCCCGATTCAGGACTATGATGACGATCAAGAGCCAGACGATCATGGTGATATAAACTGCATGGGGTATATCTCTGAGGAAGCTGCTGAAATAGAAACAATTGCTCAGGAAGTCAATGATGAGCTCTCATACGGGATTCTCTCTATGGTCCCCAGGTTCTTCTACTACAATTTGATCCCCTCTACGCTTCGTTGATGAAGCTCTGGAGGAGGACCACCAGAGGGGGATGGTAATATTAACCAACACCGCAATCGGAGAGTGTTGGTTAATCACAGGGAAGTAAGCGGTCTAGTCTTTCTCAGCAACAAAAGAACACCCGTTTCCGTCAGTCGTCAGCAGGAGCGTCGGCGTCGGAATCGGTCTTTTCAGTACTGCTACGGTCACGGACCCGGTAGTCCTCAGGGCTCCCACCGAAGTCCTCTGCTAGCGCTTCATAGACATCCTCGCGCTGTTCGTCCATCTCCTCACGCAGCGCAGCGAACTCCTCGTCCGTCATCGGTTCTTGATTCCGTTCCATGTCTCGAATCCTTTGGCATGTTGCATTCTACTAAAACAGAGACATTTCACGAGACCGTTCGCAGTCGTATTATGTGACAGCGCTTGTCCCGTGATTACGATCATATAGTTGAGCATATCGCAGCCAGTTCTGCTCGAGGAAATCGTCTGCTTCATAGACGGAGTCTACCTCGATAGTGAAGTCCTTCTTTGTAGGGTCCGATCGATAATACTGATCGAGGTGAATCTCCCCTCTATCGTGTTCACTGTTGTCGATTTTTGCAATTTCTATCCGAATGCCGTCTTTTTGTTCAAAGAACAGTACCACCGCGAACGAGTCAACATCGTTCAAACTTGGATCCGCCCGAACCCCTATCTGGTACGGCCGATGCCGAAACACGCCCACCTCGTAGGTATACGCGAATTCGCTTTGCATAGATAGACTCGGAGTGAATCTGGCAGACAGCGTCTACTGTTGTGATGAGAGCACAACGATAAAAATCTGTGGAGGTAGCTGTCCACAGGCAAGCGTGCTCGGTTTGCGTGCCTTATTCCTACGACTCACGCCGTAGGCAAGCAGTAGTGACGGGTAGTATTCCTGAGAGGAAAGCTTAAGAAGTTGTGCTACCACCACAACTAGTGGAGAGAACTGCCATGCCACGTGCAACGTGGGGGGCACCCAGTGATGAATCCCCCAATGGAGAGAGCCGATCTGAGCGCCGGAAAATGCTCGCCCGTACTCTCGCTCAAGGTGGAGTTACTGGAGTCCACGTCATCAGCTACGAAAGTGCCCAAGAAGTTCTGACTGAGAAGCGGCGCGAACTCGTTGAGACACTCGCAGATGAAGAGGTCGAATCGCTTCAAGGTCTCGCTGATTTCGTTGGCCGAGACAAGTCTCAAGTCAGTCGTGATCTCGGGCTCCTAGCCGAACATGGGATTATCGGGTTCGAAAAGGATGGGAACAAGAAACGTCCATATCTCCAGCACGACCACATCGTTGTTGAACCGATTCTGTAGGATTTTTAGACGTACCTGAGCCGCCAGGTTGACTGCTGGTCAGGATTATGTAATGAACTACCTGTCTTACCCAGCCGCTGTGCAGGTTCCTTGAGGGCGAAATCTTCCCCCGACTCTAGTAATACAAGCTACGCGTCGCTGTCGGACTCGCTCTCTAGATCCTCAAGGCTGACAGCATCCTCTTGAGAGGCAGCATCGGCTTGCTTTTCGGCAGTTGGGGACAGACGTGGTGCAACTAATGACCACCAGCCGACGGCGTTGGCTCCGGCTGACTTGCTCTTAACCAAGCCCTCCTTTTCCATTCGCCTGAGTCGTTTGCTCACGGCCTGCCGAGTGACGCCGAATTCCTCGGCGATTTCTGGGGCGGTGAGAAAGGCGTCATCCGTCTTATCAAACAACTTCAAGAAGTCCTGATCGGAGACCTTCTCACTAAACCGCCCGGAGTCGTCACGTGTTCTGTCGCTCATAGAGTAGTATAGTTTCTGCAGCCATAAACCATTTTCTTCGTGACAACTGGATTAACCCTTAATACCATACACCACGTGGTAACTGGTAGAGACAGACCAGTCCCTCGGGGCGTGTAGAAATGCCCGAGTGCGCCAACACTCGGACTGAGCTGTCTGTGGAGCAAACAGCCATGAGCATTTACGAAGCCGACGCTGTTGAAAGTATTGACCTCGAACCACGCGATGTCCGTGCCCTCACCGAGTGCCAATCAGTTCTCGAGGACATGGGCCGAGTGAAGAACGCGGACGATTTGTACCTCGTTGTCTCTCAGTCCGGGAACGAGTACCTCGTCGACGCCCGTAGCGGGGCGTGTGAGTGTCCAGATTCAATTCACCGGAGTCCCGAGGGTGGCTGCAAGCACTACCGGCGTGTAATGTTCGCCACCGGTGCTCGGTCCGTTCCTGCCTGGGTCGAAACGACCGCGATCGACGCTCATCTCGGTGAACACGTCAGTTCTAGCCCGCGCGTTGCGGTGACGGACGGTGGTGTGTTTGCTGGGTTCGGTAGCAAGGCCGACATGGGGACTCAAACGAGTAGTGACAAGACCATAGAGCGTCCTGACGACTGTGACTGCATTCCGGATGCATCGCTGCCGTGCTTCGCGTGTTGGATGTCTGGGTTTGAAACGGCGAACCCCGACGGAGAGCCCGTCAACGTCGACGATTAAGTTCCTGACCTCCACCAAGAGGAGGGTGCGCGGGGCCGTCACGAGACCAGCTTGACGATGCGGATGTTGTTCAACGTCGTGTACGAGTGGGCGAAGGAGACCGACAAGCGCGTCGTATTCGTCATCGATGAAGCGCATTACTTGATGAACGACGCCGCGTCGTTGGGCTTTCTCGAGACGGCTGTCCGACTCGTCGACAAATCCGTTCTGTACGACCTGCACCAGACACGTGGCATCACGATGATCCTGATAGCGAACCGGGAACAGGACCTGTTCTCGAACATCGACACCCGGATTGCGAGTCGTCTTCGCGCCCGGACGCGGATTCAGTTCGACTACTACCGGGACGACGAACTCATGTCCATTCTCAACGACCGTGCTCGGTGGGGACTCCGCGAAGAAGCAGTTGGTCGGGAGCAGATTAAGCGGATAGCTCGGGCGTCCGGCGGGGACGCACGGGTTGCTATCGGAATCCTTCGGACAGCGGCACAGCGGGCGACTGACCGTGGAGATGTTTCGATTACGGACGCGGTGATTCGTGAGTCGGTTCCGGAAGCAGAAGCGGAAATCCGTCAGAAGAACATTGAGCAGTTGACCGAGGACCAGCGCCTCATCTACGAGATTCTGTCGGAGCACGACGAGCTCGCGTCCGGGGACCTGTACGAACTGTATGAGGCGCGGGCGTCGGACCCGAAGACGAAGCGGATGGTGCGAAACTACCTCCAGAAGATGGCGCACTACAATCTGGTTGTCGCAGACGGGGAAGCGAGAGGGCGAACGTACCGGGTGGTTAGTCCGGCAGCTTCGGCGTCATAATACCGATTTTCATATGTGTATCTCCGGGGCTACGGGAGGGATTTGGCGGCGTTCTGGAGTTCTTCTTCGTCGCGCCATTCCAGGCACCGGCCACCCGTCAGCAACATCTTGGTATGAGAGGCGGCCATTCCGTTGTCGAACCGTTCGCGTTCCACATCCTCATCTCTGTACCGTCGCTTCAGAACCCAGACCTTCTCCCGGTACGACGGTGCGAACAGTAACCCGAGTTCCCACACGTATCCTCCGTCAAAGTCCTCCAGTACGGCGACGATGTCCGTTGCGCGTCCGCACAGGATGTCGAACACCCGGGTCCACAACTTGATGTCCTCGCGTGTCAACCCGAAATCCTCCAGCCGAGTTGCGACTGCATCCTCCCGTTCGCCAAGGAGATTACATACCGTCATTCGCCGTGTTGCAGCTCCGGTTTCACCACCGGCACCGACGATTAGGTAGCGGCGGTCGTGGCCCTTGATGCGACGCATCTCCTCGCCGTTCACCACGTCTTTGACGCGCTGGTGTTCGGTCGGCGTGAGACTGATGTCCGTTATCCCGTCAAGTATCTCGGACTCTGTTGGGATGTCGTCCCTAGCCTCCTCTGTTTCCGATGCCGTTTCGTCTTCGTCCATTAACCAGTCGTACTATCGTTTAACGCATGAACCCTTGATTCGATGCCCAATTAGTTGCGGTAGTAGTTGCGCTTTAACCTCAGTTGAGTGCGAGTGTTTATGGTGATGGGAGCGAAAGAGGAAGGCATGAGACCGCAAGCGGAAGTGGGTAAGGACGGTCGCGGGGCGGATAGTGAGGAGTCTGATTTCGATACGTGGCGTGCGCTCCAACGAGTTGTCGACAAGAAGCGTGCGGACATTCTCGCTGACATCGTGGGGCATCCGAAAGGAGCACCAACCGTTGAGGAACTGGACTACATGAACCCCCCGCTGAGCGAGGATTCAATTCGCCGCCACCTGAAGACGTTGGAAAATGTCGGCGTGGTTCGGGTCCGTGAGTTCGAGACGGGGAATCGTGTCCGAGGGTATCCGTACCAGTTCTTCGAGCTCACTTCGGAGGCGCGGGAGTTGTTCGATCAGAACGGGTTGTTCCCGAAGGAGGCATGGAGGCGTCAGTACGATGCTGTCGAGAAGACCGGTCGGATCGAAGACGTCGAGTCCATGCCTCGACCGGACCACTAAACCCCCCAGGATTCTGCTTGTTCGACCCCGGTGGCTAACTATCGGTATGAGGTTTGACCGGGGCCGTGTTCGGCGAGCGACTGCGTTTTTGTTTCTCGACGTGATCTGTGAGGCTTCGCAGGTCAGCCCGGAATCATCGGATTGAAGCAAGCGGTCATGAAAGCTATTCACACACAGCCACGCCGATGAGTGAACCAGACCAGTCGCCAACGGTAGACCGCCTGACGAATCTCCTTGACGAGGGAGACTCCGAGAAGATCGTGACCCATCTGGACCGGCTCGACGCGGCTGATGCGAAGACTCGCAGGCGTGCGCTACGGGCGGTTCGAGATGTCGCTGCAGAGCCGCCACGCTCCTTCGAAGAACTCGCTGAACCCACTTTCGAAGTTCCTGACCGACGAGGACCGCGCTGTCAGATTGACGACCGCGAAACTGTTCGTTACCTTGGCGAAGTCAGAGCCGAGGGCCGTCCTCCCCGCTGTCGACGCGCTCGCCGAGCGCCTGGCCGACGACGAAGAGTTCTACTACGTCCGGGCGCGGAGTGCCGAAGCACTCGGCTACCTTGCGGTCGAAGCGCCCGAAGCAGTCACCAGCCCGGAAACACTGGCCGACTTCCGCATCGGGCTCAGATTCGACGAACCCGAAGTCAGAGCAAAGCTGGCGAAGGCGTTAGCGTACGTCGCACTCGGGAATCCAAGGAGGCTTCGCCACCAAGTGTCCTCGCTAACCGAACACCTCGACGACGAGAACGAACTCGTCCGGTATCACCTCTGTACAGCGCTGGTGGTCGTCGGGTGTGAGTACCCGGCGAAGCTAGCCGAGGCAGCGGAGCCACTGCAGGAGCGGCTTGCTGATGAAAACCCGTAGGTCCAGGGGTGTGTTTACCGCAGGCGAATGCGTCGAGATTGTCGTCTCTGCATTGATTCCGCCTGACTAAGTGACTTATTCCTCGCTGGGTTCGCCGATTGGGAGTGGCAACGCTCTGTAAGAGCACCAAAAATCCGTGCAATATCCCATACTCACTCGATTATCTCGTTCAGAATAGGCCGGAGTTGAGTACTTCGTTAGGAATTAGAACCCGAACCGGCGGAGACTCGACCCAAAACTGGCCTATCCTCCGAAACTGTGGAACTTCACCAGCGGACCAAGTCAGTATAGCAGTTTGTAGTTTATCAAGCGAAGATTGGCCCGGTATCGGGCCCCTCACCGGTTCTACCCCTAGAACCCCAGCAAAAGTCTGCACACGTGATTAGCACGATAATCACGTGTGCGTGAGGGTCAATCGACGCTGTCGGGCGGTCACGAACGGATGGATTCGACGGGACGCCTCTCCTGGGGCAGAACGGTCTCTTCGAGCGATTCCACCGACCGACGGCGCCGAGTGCTCGGCCTTCGGGTCCGGCCGTGCGACCACGGTACGAAGTTCGTTCCTCGAATCCGACGGGTTGCGCTTCCCCTCCAGGAGTTCCCGTCTTCTCGGTCCGACGCGAGAACGGCCCCACCCCCGGGGCGTCGTCGGTGATGTGCGACGGGCCCGACGGAAACCCCCGATTCGACCGGAAGCCACGCGATGAGTGGGGGTCGCCGCCGAGGCACCCGGTCGCGACCGAGCGGACGCTCGATGGAGTTGCTCGAACACGATACGGAACGGCGTGCTGGTGTCCGCCTCGGGTCTGGATGCGTCACAAATCCCCGGGACTTCGAGCGCCCCGTGTACGGTAACGTCAAGCAGCGGCAGTACGTCCGGAACGGAGTCGACCCCGTTCGCGTCACGCCTCGGGGCCAAGCCCCGAGGCACTCATATCGCGCATCAGTAGACTGCGGTCTGGGAATCTGCCAGTGAATTCGAGGAGACGTCGATTCACCGAGGCGAACTCACAACGGGAGTGGAATCCACAGTACGGTGGCGACCGCCACCCCGATCCACACGACTTTCAGCGCCGTGTTCACCGCGACCACTTTCGAACCGAACTCCGCTCCCCAGATGCCGTACTGGAACGGAATCGAGCGCTTGAACGTCGAGAACGCGAAGGAGACGATACCACCGACGAGCATCGTCGCCACGGCCTGCCGTGGAGTGAACTCCACGCCGACCAGCGGGGAGATGGTCGCCGCTCCCGCCGTGGTGTCGAGCGCGAAGACGGCGACGACGGGGATCGCCGCGCCTGGGAGCCCGACGACGGTCGCAAGTGGGTCCGCCAGTTCGGTGAGGGCTGTGAGGTCCGTCGTTCGGGTGAGGACCACGACGAGAGTGTAGACGACGGCGAGTCGAGGAACGATGCGCCGAAGCTTCGGGAGTGTGCGACCCCACGCCTCGCGGACGACCGCAAGAGGGGTGTCGGCACTCTCATCGGGTGCATCGCCGTCGGCCGTGACCGTCGCCGAACGGTCGTCGTCAGGCGGTGAGAGCAGGAGCGCTCCGGCGACGACACCGGTGAGCGTGATACAGAGCGCGACGAACGCCCGCGCCCCGACGTACAGGAACCCCACGTGAAGGCCGAGAATCGGCAGGAGTACCGGCAGGTAGAACGTGAAGATGTGCTGTACGAAGCCGAAGAACGTGTTGATAGTGACGGCGACGAGCGTCTCCCGGTCGTCGAGTGCGCCCGACTCGCGGAACTCCGCGAGCATCCCGTAGCCGGCGGTCGTGGAGGCAGCGGTCGTCAAAATGGCTGTCCCCACCTCGTCGGGGAGATTCGCTGGACCAGTGAGGAACCGCGAGAGCCCGGCGACCCGCTCAACGAGGCCGAAGCCGACGGCGAGGTTCGCGAAGAACACTCCCACTCCGATGAGGAGGACTATCCGTGCGACTCTGGGAAGCACCTCGGCCATGACCGGGAGGAGTGCACTCGGCTGTACTTGAACCGCGACCACCACGGGACTCACGGGTGTCGCTCAGGCACGAGGAGGAAAGTCTGCATCGGTCCGTAGCGTACTCGGTCGCATCCCAACCGTCCGGAGTTACTCAATCGCTGTTCTCGCCGGAGAGGGCGGCGTTCCGAAGGGTCTCACACTCGTCGGTCTCGACGTCGAGATCCGGGACTGCGACCGGGGTCCCCTCTTCGTCGACGGCGACGAAGACGAAGTACGCGTCCGTCGTCTGCTCTCGTTCGCCAGTCCGTGGATTCTCGTGGAACGCTTGAATCCGAACGCGAATGCTACTCTCCCCGGTCGCGTACGCGTACGCGCTAATCACACAGGTGTCACCCTGTGGAACCGGACGTCTGAAATCGAGGTCGCTGACGTGGGCGGTCACGCACGTATCGCCGGCGTGGCGCATCGCAGACATCGCGCCGATTTCGTCCATCCAGTGCATGATGTTCCCCCCGTGGGCGCTCCCGTAGTTGTTGGTGTCGTTAGGTTGGATGCGCTCTCTGTTCTCCATGTGGGTCTCGCTGATACTCGCCACGATTGGTGTACGGCTCCGTCCGGTGACTCTTTAACCCGTTTGGCTCCTCCGCTCGGAGACGGTGGCGGTCAGGTATCGACGACACGTGCGATACGCCGTCGAAGGGACCCGAGTCCGAGCCGTTCTTCTTCGGAGGAGGCCGCCGACCGACTCACGGATGCCGACGACGACGTCACGCTCCGAGTTCACACAGTCGGCGTGGCGTCGGCCTGGGGTCGATGGTGTCCGGAGACACGCGCCGATGGACATCGAAGCAGCCTACCGCTACGACAGTCAGTCGCCACCCCCACGTGACATCGATAGATAGGCGAAGCTCAAAGTGAAATTATAAAGATACATCGAGCTCGCGGACTAATTGGATGACAGAGGGATAAGCGAGCGTCCCCGCCGCCAGTTCCGCACACACGAGAACGACGTGGACACGCTCTAGGAGTGCCCGTATTTTGGTGAGTAGAGTGCGCATCGATGCCTGTGCTCGCGTCCCGATAATTGCTGTTTCAGCCGCTCTGCTGGACACACGGCACGCGTGTAGCGCAGTATCTCCATCCCAGCAGAGCGCGATAGCAGCCAACACCGCTGTGCCTCTCAATCGATAGAACTTACGTCCATTTCCGTCCAGTGGGAGTATGACCAATGTCGAACCGGCCGGGACACGTCGGCTCGGCACGCTTCTGACGTGGCGAGTCGCGACTATCGCGTCCGGATGGCTGATGCTTCTGTTCGTCGGAGCCTATCTGATCACGCCAGCCAGCATCCTCCCGCTGGTGATGGCAGACCTCGGCACCACCGAGGCCGTGTCCGCCGCGCTCGTCTCGATGCCACAGGTGACCGCGACGGTAGTCGGGATTCCGGTCGGCATGTATCTCGACCGCGTCGAAACTCGAACGGTCGTCCCGGCCGCAGCAGCCGTTCTTTTCCTGGGTAGTGCTGGGGACTGGGTCGCTGCCAGCGGAGGAGACGTCTGGTTGCTGGTTGCCTCGCGGCTGTTCGCGGGCGCTGGGATGTTCGTTCTGTGGGTTGTCAGTATCAACATCGCCTCGAGTGCGTTCCCACCCGACCGGCGGGCAACGGCGACATCGGTGACCATATCGGGTTACCCGGCAGGGTACGCACTCGGCCAGTTCGGGGCCCCACGCATCGCCGAGGTCGTCGGCTGGCCGGGAGTGTTTCCGGTCTTCGGCGGCGCGGTGGTGGTACTGTCGCTCGCGTTTTACGTCGCGGCAGGCAACGTCTCTCGGTTCGATAGATCGCCCGAACCGCCGAGTCTAGCCGATTTCAAGCGGGTGTTCGCAGACCGAAACGTCTGGATGATAGTCGTCGTCACCCTTCTGGGCTACTCGCTGTACATGATGTTCAACTCGTGGATGCCGACGTACATCACCCGCCGGTTCGGCGTCTCTTTGGCAGAGAGTGGCACGTTCGTCGCGCTGTTCCCGCTGGTCGGTGTCTTTGCTCGGCCCGTAGGGGGGTGGCTCTCGGACGCGGTGTTAGGTCAACGACGACGTCCCGTCTTTGCCGTCGCTTTCCTTGGTACGACTGTGCTGGCGGTCGCCATGTTCTACAGCACGACGATCGCGGTGCTGGTCTCGATGCTCGTCCTCGCAGGGGTGTTCGTCCAACTCCAGATCGGACTCATGTACCAGTTCGCACAGGAATCGGTTCATCCCAGTGCTGCCGGGACAGCCGTTTCGCTCGCGAGCGTAGCGGGGTGGTTGGGGTCGTTCGTCGCCCCCGTCGTAGCCGGGAAACTGGTCGCCACCACTGGAACCTACGCCGCAGTGTTCGGATTCGCAATCGGCCTGGGAGCGATGGGGGTGGTCACTGTCTGGCAGATGGCCGAATCCGGTGTGGCGACGGTGCCTGCTTGACTCCGTCGACGGACGTCGCGGGCGAGTCTCAGAGACAGACCGTCGGCTGTTACCACGTCTCGCTCGTAACGTACGACACTGATTGCCGTTCCGAGTCCCGAGCGGTTCGAAGGTGTTCTCCGATTGAGGACATCGCTACCAGCGACTCGAGGCCTTCTCACGGCATCGTGGTCGGCGACGAACTGAGTGTCGCCGAACTCGAATCCGCAGTCGACGTGGAGGTCCGCAGTTTCCACTCCTGACTGGAAGAGAGGGGCTGTATCCCTTCCTGCGCTCCGGTCAACCGCTTACTGAGAAAGGGGCGCTCAGGCTCGCTCTTTCGGCTAATACTTGCGTCGATCGGCGGGAATGCCGAGTTCGTCGTTGAACGCGTCGTCCACAGCGTCCCGAGCGTCACGCCACTCGAAGAAGCCGTCACGAGTTGCCGGATACTCGCCGTAGAGTCGTTCGTACTTCTCGGCGTATCTTCGGGTCCGGACGAAGTCGAGGAGCGTTCGACCCACCGCTCGCTTCGTGGTGTCGAGTTCCTCCAAACGGTCGTCGCTGACCAGCGACAGCGCGTTCTGCACCACGCCACTCGCGAGGCGGATGGCGCTCCGAACGCCGAGTGAGTTACCCTCGGAGGAGACAACGTCCGCGATCGCATCTTCGGGCAGGAGGGCGACCGCCGCACGCACGTTCTCCATCCCGACCTGCGACGCGGCGATATTGTAGGGGTCCTTGACCGCGGTGCGCGTCCCGAGGCCGTGCTCGACATACACGAAGTAGTTGTGAGCCCAGAGGTCCGCTTCCGAGATAAAGCCGTCTTCGTCGTCGCGAACCGCCGCCGCGCCGTGTTTCCCGGCAGAATAGCCGGTGACGGCGGCCCCTCTGATTCCCTTCCCCGTAATCGGGTGCGTGGTGCCGGCATTACAGCCGACCGTGATGTACCCGGGTGCGACCATCGAGTCCAGTGGCCGTCGAAGGGCGAGCGCGGCACCCAGTTTGTTGGCCCCGCCGTTCACGGTGTCGAGGTCCGCGCCGTCGAATTCGGGCCGCCCCTCGAGGTCCGCTCTCAGTCGGTCGACGAGCGTGACCGGGTCCTTGTTCATCTGGAATCCCAGTCCGACGTTGATCTCGGTCGCCGTTCGCGGGAAGTACCAGATGTACCCCATCCGCTCCAGCGGTTTTCCGACGAGCGCGTTGTCGTAGGGAACGGGCGCCTGCGTGTGGAACACTTCTCGATACGCGGACCCGAACTGCTGGTAGTTGGGTTTCTCGAAGCTGGTCTCGGGCTCTGCATCCAAGCTACCGAAGTCGACGTTGGCCATGACGCTCGACAGCGAGCCGCCGGCGTCGACGACGAGGTCGGCGGTGTACGTGACAGCTTCCCCGTCTCTGACGGCTCGTACCCCCTCGACCTGCGCGTCCTGGAGAACGCCGTTGACGACGGTGTCGAAGTGCTGGTCGACCCCACAGGCCGCCGTCTGTTCGAGCAATCGCTGCCCGAACTCGTAACGGTCGACGACGTTACTGTGACCATCGTACGGTAGGACTTTCTTCACGTCGAGCTCCTCGTCCCACCACTCGATCCGGTCGATGTTCCCGTCGATGAGCACGTCCTCGTCCGCCGCGATAGCGCTCATGTCGATCGGCCCGGGATACTTCTTCGAGTCGGTCGGGCTCTTCATCGCGTCGCCGCAGGCGATGTGTCCCGCCTCTTCTGCGGACTTGCGTTCGAGCTGCACGACGTCAGCCCCCCGGTCGGCGGCGGTCGCAGCCGCAAAACAGCCCGCTATGCCACCCCCGATGACGACGATTTCGTAAGCCTCGGAAACAGGCACGATATTCGGATAAAGACCCCATCCTACTTACGTTCACTTCTTCCGTACAGGCGGGCGTGTGAGCGGACAACTCCAGTAGTGAATTACAGTTCTGCGGGTACAAGGAGGCGAGTGCCTCGGGGCGCGTCCCAGAAATGTTTCACAAGCGCTCTACGGCTCGATTCCGCTCTCAACGCCGACTCGTCACTGTATCACACGAGGGGCGCCGGGTGTTCGAGAGCCTGCGGCTCACGCGAGCCGACACTGACGAGGGTCGCCTGCTCGACCGAGGAAGAAGACGAGAAGCAACAGCCCGGCGAGCCGAAGGAGGTTGCCATGGAACGGCATCGCGGCGAGCGCTCCGGCGAATCCGAGGAGACCCAGAACGCCGGCCCCACAGCTCGCACAACCCGAGGCGAGCAGTCCCGGGACGATGCCGAGGAGGTCGGAGAACCCGGAGACCTGGGTCCGCTTCACTTGGCTGGCGACGTTGAGAAGTGCGACTCCGGTCAGAACGGCGTAGGCGACGATGAGCCCGACACCGACCGTCCCGATCGACCGATAGGTCGTCTCCAGAAGCGCGACGAACGCCGTCGCGGCGTACCGAACGATGCCCGCCGAGAGCATCTGGACGGTGTAGCCGGGAAACGTGCTGAACACGAGCCCGACGAACGTCGCCGTCGCGAGCCCCGCCGTTAAGACGAACCGCCGGGGAGTTGTCGCGGGGTACGCCAGCGCCGACCGGAGGTCGGTCAGAAACCACGATGCCCGTCTTCGGATTCTTCGTTTCGTGGGCATCGTCACTCGGTGACCGTTTCGACGGCCTTCGAGAACCGTTCGTAGGGCTGGGCACCGGTGAGTTTCCCGGAACGGTCGGTGTCCCGACCGTACGCGACGAACCCCGGAGTGACCCCGACACCGGACTCACCGGCGCGCTGGCGCTCGGAACGAATCGTGTCGAGTTCGTCCGCGTTGTCACCTGAATAGCAGGATTCGACGGCGTTCGCGTCGGCACCGTCGACCGACTCCGTAATGGAGAGGAGCTTTTCGGCGCTCGCCCACCCCGAGTTGGGCTCGCCCTGCGCATCGAACACCGCTCGGTGCCAGTCGACGAAGGCGGCCGGTCGCGTGTCCCGGACGTCCTTCCAGACACAGCGAGCCATCACTGCCGCGTTCCACGACGCCTGTCCGATGTTCGGGAGCGAGAGCGGGACGATTCTGAGCTCCCCGTCGGCGACTTCGTTTTCGAGGAGTTTCGGGAACGCCCCCTCCTCGAAGCGTTTGCAGAACGGACACTGGTAGTCGCTCCAGTAGTAGAGGTCGGCCGTCGCATCGGGCTGACCGATGATGGCGTTCCCGTCGACCGAGACGTCGTACCCGGTCGTTCCGGAGCCGGCGTTCACCAACGAGGCGGAGCCGGCACCGGACTCACCGCCAGTTGTCGGCCCGTTCCGCGACGTCTGTCCCGAGTCGCCGACGGTGTTCGCGCCGTCAGACTCGTTCGAGCGAGCACTACTACAGCCCGCGAGGCTCCCGATTACGGCGACACCGGTTCCGGCGAGAATCCGCCGCCGTGAAAACCGCGTCTGTTGCCCGGTCATCGTCGGGAGTTCCCGCGAGTACCATATCAAGCGTGGACAGCGTTTTCTGACTCGGAAAACACCCGAGAGCCCTTTACCGGCGGGAATCATCTCCCGAACGTGAGTGAGGGTTTCGACTCGACGGAGGTGCTGCGCCTCTTGGACGACGAGTACGCGCGAACCATCCTCACCGCAACTAGTGACCGGCCGATGTCGGCGAAAGAGCTCAAAGAGGAGGTCGGTGCGTCCCTGCCGACGGTCTATCGACGGGTCGAAGGTCTCCTCGAGCAGGGGCTCGTCGTCGAATCCACCGAGATCGACCCCGATGGCAATCACTACAATCGGTACGAGGCGGCAGTCGACCACATCGACATCGACATTCAGGACGGGATGATGAACATCGACGTATCACGGACGACGGACCCGGCGGACCGGTTCACGAGTGCTTGGGAGCGTATCCGGGGTGACGAGCGGTGAGCACGGTACTCGTCGCTGGCAACCTGCTAGCCATCGCGCTGGGGTACTTCATCGCCTATCAATCGTACCGAGGCTACCGGCGAAACGACAGCTCCACGATGTTGTTCATCTCCATCGGATTCCTCCTCGTCAGTACGTCCCAGGCGATGGACTGCACCGTTCTCTCCTTCCTGAGTGACCCCATTCCAGCCGCCTCGTACGTTCGAACCGGGTTCATACTCGGAGGGATGGCGTCGATATCCTACTCCCTCTACCAGTAGCTGTGGGGTCGTCTACCCCCTCTACCAGTTATTCTGGAGCCGTCTGCCCCACGAGTAGAGCCGTGGCCGTCCGGCTCGAGCCCTCGTGAGTCTCACGAGCGGTCGTACCCGGGGTCGGCCGTACAGGACTGCGTCGCGCTGCGGTCCATCACTCGATGTCGTCCCACGCGCCGACCTCGCTGCGCCGAAGCTCGCCGGTCGCCTGCCAGATGCGCGGGCGGAACGTGATACCGACGAGCACCGCGTAGAACGCGCCGACGACCGCGATGATGGCCGTCCCGGGCAGTACACCGACCGACGCACTCGCGGGCCAGGTGCTCCCGGTGCTGGGGGTGGCGAGGATGCGGAACAACCACGCCGCCAGCAGGACGGTGAACAGCGGCAGATACACCCGGCGGAGCCGGTGGGCAATGGCCTCCTCGTAGGAGACTTTCACACGGGGCTCGCGGTAGTCCCGTGAGAGACGCGGTCGCCAGTCCGGGTCTTCGATACCCTGTGAGGGGTCCAGCGAGTACGCGAACACGTTCCGCTGGAGCATCCGCACCCGAGACCGCCACATGTCGTAGCCGCGGTACCGTCGGGCTTCGATGACGAGGAAGATGCTCACCATCACGACGCCGACGAGGATGACGTAGTGTGGACGGCTGGCACTGGAGAACGCGTAGGTGAGGATGGCCGCGATGAGCGTCACCGCCCAGTTCGAGGTGCGGTCGAGACGCTCGCGCCACAGTTTCATCCGGTGAATCTCACCCCGGTAGAGGTGCGCCATCGACCCGCCCGGCGAGCTGGACTCCTCGAAGAACCCCCGGCCCATGGTTCTGGCCTCCTCGCTCAGCGCGTCGAAGGACTCGTCGCGGTCGTATCCGCCCTCCGCGGGGTCGGACTGCTCTTCTTCGGGTGTGTTCGATACGGAGTCGCTCATGAGGTGGGTCGTGAAGTCGGTGGGTGTCTTTCGGGGGAGCTGTGACAGCAGCGGTCGGTTCCGAGGTCGTCGCAGGTTACAGCGACTCGAGCACGCGCTCGAAGCGCTCCGAAACATCTTCCGCGATACTGTCGAGGTCCGGATTGTCGGTTATCCCGACGAGCTGGGCAGGGTCGACTGCACTCACCACGACCGAGCCGTCCTCCGCCTCGTAGACGACGACGTTGCACGGGAGGAGTGCCCCGAGCTCGATTTCCGCTCCGAGACCCTGGTACGCCAGCTGCGGATTACACGCACCGAGGATTCGGTACTGGCTGAACTCCTCGTCGAGTTTCTTCGCGAACGTCGCCTGCACGTCGATGTCACAGAGGACGCCGAACCCTTCGTCTTCGAGTGCGCTAATCGTCCGTTCGACGACCTCGTCGAACTGTCCGTCTACCTGTTTCCGAGTCGTGTAGTTCATGATGGGGGAGTGGGTGTCTGCGAAGCGCGTGTTCGGTGGGTGGTGCTCAGACCAGCAGCTGGACGTCGGCGTCGGCCATGCGCTGGAGCGCGGTGGCGGCGCCGACACCGGTGGTGACGCCGTCGTAGAAGTCCGCCTCGTCGTAGTTCATCAGCTCGATGGTCATCTGACAGGCCTGCAGGTCGACGCCCTGGTCGAGCGACACGTCGATGAGCTCCTCGATGGTCGCGGTCCCGTTGTCGGCGATCTTCTTGTTCATCATCTTCGTCGCCATCGTGTCCATCCCCGGAAGCGACGCGATGGCGTTCGGCATCGGCATGCTCGGGTTGCCGACCGCCGAGAGCTTGAGGTTCTTCGATTTCTTCTCGTGGAGGATGTCGAGCCCCCAGAACGTGTGGAAGACGGTGACGTCCCAGCCGAACGCCGCGGCCGTCGAGGCGAGGATGAGCGGCGGGTACGCCATGTCCAGGGTCCCCTTCGTCGCGACGATGACCATCGATTTCTGGTCGTCACCGAGGTCGGCCTTGAGGTCCGCGAGCTCCTCGCGGAGCTCCTCGACCTCGGCGGCCAGCTCGGCCGTAGACAGGTCTTCGGGGGCGTCGATCGAGTCGGCGGCGTCCCCCGTATCGGCGGTGTCCGGTGTATCCGTACTCATGGTTACTCCGTCTTGCGCACGTAGTGTTTGAACACGTCGCCGTCCGCTTCCTGGTCGAGGAGTTCCACACCCGGGGTCGTCTCCGCCCACCCCTTCAGGTCGCTCATGCTGCCGGAGTCGGTCGCGAGTACCTCCAGTACGTCCCCCTCGCTCAGGTCGTCGATGGCGCCTTTCGTCTTGACGACCGGCATCGGGCACGATTCGCCTTTCACGTCGAGCGTCTCGGTGACAGTGTATTCCGTACTCATTGTGGGTCTGCCCGTTCCGTATTGGGCTTACCCCACAATATCATGGGACCACTGAAAAGGTTGTCGATTCTTGGGCTAGTAATGCACTACTGATAGTGGAGATGCTGGGCTCAGAGTCCCGTATTGTATCTCATGCGCGTTTTGAGCCGAGCAGTGGCGAGAGATGGTATTGTGACTCTTGTGAAATACCATGCAAACCCTTATGTGGGAGGGCCCAGTAGCGAGAGGTAGAGATGGACGCTCCCGAACCGGACGTGGAAGTGGAATCGATCGCACCCGAGGACGTCAAACGGCGTATCGACGACGGCGAGCCCGTCACGATTCTCGACGTGCGCGCCGAGAGCGAGTTCGAGGAGTGGGGCATCGACGGCGACAGCGTCGAGGTCGTCAACCTTCCCTACTTCGAACTGCTCGACGGCGTGAGCGAGGAGCAACTGGAGCGCATCCCCGACGGCGACCCGACCGTGGTCGTCTGTGCGAAGGGTGGCTCGAGCGAGCTCGTCGCCGATCATCTCCTCGACGCCGGCCGTGACGCAGTCAACCTCGAGGGCGGTATGAAAGGATGGGCGCGAATCTACGAGTACCGAGAACTCGACGCCGACACCGACGCGACGGTCGCGCAGTATCAGCGGCCCTCCAGCGGCTGCATGGCGTACATGGTCGTCAGTGACGGCGAAGCCGCCGTGGTGGACCCGCTTCGGGCGTTCGTCGACGACTACGTGCAGGACGCGCGGGCGATGGGTGCAGAAATCAAGTACGCAATCGACACGCACGTCCACGCCGACCACGTCAGCGGCGTCCGCGAACTCGCCGCCGAGACGGGCGCACGGGTCGTCCTCCCCGAAGCGGCGGTCGAGCGGGGCGTCGACTACGACGTCGACTACGAGACGGTCGCCGACGGCGATTCGCTCTCGGTCGGCGCCGTCGGGGTCGACGTGCTCCACACGCCCGGTCACACCTCCGGGATGACGAGTTACCTCGTCAACGACGCGGTGCTCCTCACCGGCGATGGCCTGTTCACGGAGAGTGTCGCTCGACCCGACCTCGAAGGCGCCGACGACGAGGAGGCTCGCGCGGCCGCAGCCGAACTGTACGAAACGCTCCAGTCGAAGGTGCTCTCGCTCGACGACGACGTGTTGGTCGCACCCGCACACTTCAGCGACGCCGCCACGCCCCGAACGGACGGCACGTACGCCGCGCGGCTCGGCGACCTCGAGGCGAGGATGGACGCACTGTCGATGGGGCGCGAGGAGTTCGTCGAGTTCGTCCTCTCGGACATGCCCCCGCGCCCCTCGAACTACGAGGAGATCATCGCGACGAACCTCGGTCGGCAGGACACCGACGACGAGGAGGCGTTCGAACTGGAGCTGGGGCCGAACAACTGCGCCGCCAGCAGCGACGCGATGACGAGTGACTGATGACGGAGCGTTCGAACTAAGCCAATGGACATGACCACACTCCCGCTGGTCGCGCTCGCGGACCTGTTCCCGAGAGGCGTCGCCCAGTACGCCGTCGGTGGGTTGCTCATCGGCCTCGGCGTCGCCGTCATCTACCTGGGGACGGGCATCATCGCGGGCGCGAGTACGTTTCTCGAGTCGACGCTGTCGTACGTCTCGAGCGTTCCCCGGTTCAACCGGGCGAAGTACCTGGCCTCCCGGGACTGGCGCGTGGTGTTCACGCTGGGCATCGTCGGCGGGGCCGCCGTCTACGCGTTCGCGTTCGGCGAGTTCGGTTGGACGACCGACGTCCAGTGGTGGCGCCTGCTCGGTGGCGGCTTCCTCGTCGGCGTCGGTACCCGCGTCGGGAAGGGCTGTACCTCCGGCCACGGCGTCTGTGGGGTCGGCTCGCTCTCGGAAACCTCGCTGGTGAACGTCGCGACGTTCATGGCCGTCGCCATCGGCACGGCCCAGATCGTCGCCGCCCTGGGGGTGTCGCCATGAGAGGCGACGACGAGCGCGGAGTCGCGTTCACCCTCGTAATCCTGCTCGGGGGTCTCGTGTTCGGGTTCGGTCTCGGCCTCAGCGGGATGGCGAAACCCGAGATCGTCCTGGACTTCCTCCAGTTCGAGGACTTCGGCCTGCTGTTCGTGATGGGTGGGGCCGCCGTCGTCTCCGGCGTGACCATCTTCGGCGCCACGAACTTCCTCGACCGTGCGCCGCTGACCGGTCGCGGGTACACCCGTCGCCTGAAAACCATGGACAGGAACGTCCCCATCGGTGGCGTCATATTCGGCGTCGGCTGGGGGGTCTCGGGCATCTGTCCCGGGGCCGCCTACGCGAGCGTCGGCCTCGGCAACGTCACCATCCTGTGGGCCATCCTCGGGATGTTCCTCGGCGCGTACGCACAGGGGTTCGTTCGGTCCTCCCGGGCCGACGACGCCGGCGCGACGGCCGCCACGACCACCGACTGAGTCCCATGTTTCGAAACTGGTGGGTCGATGGGTCGCGGCGAGCAGTATTGGTTAATAGTCGAAATGGCACACACAGTCGTGAGAGAGAACTGAGATGCTAGGGATCGAAAGTATGAGCGGGTCGGCGGAAGCGATAGCGACGATAGGGCTCGTCCTCGCGGAGGCTATCGCACTGTACGTAGGGTACGGCGCTCTCAGCAGCGTCGTCGGAGAGACGATTCTCGACGCAGTCGGGGGTGACTGAGGATGGACATCCTCGGACTGACCCCGATGATGGTGGGGATATTCGTCGGCTTCGGGCTGCTCATCGGAATCCTGTTCGGGTTCTTCGGGATGGGCGGGTCGTTCCTCGTCACCCCGGCTCTGTTGGTGATGGGCTACCCGTCGACGGTTGCGGTCGGGAGCGGGCTCGCCTTCGTCTTCGGGACGAGCGTCATCGGCGCGCTCCGGCACCGTGACCACGGACAGGTCGACTACAAACTCGCGCTCATCATGACCCTCGCCATGACCGTCGGCATCGAGGGCGGGAAGCGCGTCGTGTTCTTCCTGGATTCGACCGGGATGGCGGACCTCATCATCAGTGTCGCGTACGTGGGCCTGCTCGCGGTCGTCGGCCTGTTCACGCTACGCGACGCGTGGGGCTCGGAGGAGACGGACTCGACGGGGCGTGACCTCGCCGACCGCGTGCAGTCGCTCCACATCCCGCCGATGGTGACGCTGCGCGGTGACGTCCGCGTGTCCGGCACCATCGTCTTCGCGGTCGGTCTCGTCATCGGCGTGCTGTCCGGGTTCCTCGGGGTCGGCGGCGGATTCTTACTGATGCCCGCGATGATGTACGGCCTCGGCGTCCCCGCCGCCGTCGCCGTCGGGACGGACATCCTCCAAATCACCATCTCCGGAGCGTTCGGCGCGTTCCGCTACGCCCAGTCCGGGTCGGTCGCGTTGCCGGTCGTCGGCGCACTGCTCGCCGGGAGCGCACTCGGCGCCCGCATCGGTGCGGGTGCGACACAACTCGTCGAGGAGGACGCCATCAAGGGGTACTTCGCGGCGATGCTGCTCGCCGGGAGTGTCGCCGTCGCCGCGAAGGAGCTCGGAACCGCGTACGGAATCGGACTCCTGAACACGGTCAGTATCGTGCTCATCTTCGGTGCGGCGGTCCTCGTCAGCGGGGCGGTCGTCCTCGCCGCCATCTGCCGTCTCCGAAACGACGGCACGGGGACGTGGTGTCGACTCACCACCACGTGACGAGTTCGCCTCACCGACGCCGAGTCGACTTCCGAACGGACGTTCGACCGGCGGCCTAACGCTCCCATTCCGAGGGTCGTGTCGTCTCCGCGACGGCCCCCTACACGATTGTAACAGTGCCACAACAGAGGGATGAGCCGACGGTGTGGACGACGACCTCGGACAATCTTCCACAGAGAGAAGAGCGCCACCGCAAACCCCTCTGGGACGGACTCAGCGGGTGTTTGCCGATTTCGACAGTCGAAGGTGGAGTTCCGAAGCCGACGAGCTTAAGTGTTTTCCGTGCTGAGTTGTGGGCGTAATGAGCAAGACTGGATACACGGCGGCGGAGGTCGCACGGCGAGTCCAAGACGAGGAGTCGGACCCGTTCATCCTCGACGTCCGACGCGAGGAGGACTTCGAGGAGTGGCAGATTCCCGGCAGCACGAACCTGCCTATCTACGACGAACTGCTCGAGAACGACTACTCCACGCTGGAAGACAATCTCGACGAGCTTCCGGAAGACGAGGAGATCGTCGTCGTCTGCATCGCCGGCGTCACGTCGGGTCGCGCCGCGTCGTTCCTCCGCGAACACGGGTACGACGCCGAGTCTATCGACGACGGCATGAACGGCTGGGGTCGCGTCCACCGCCAGTACGACGTCGAGGGCGTAGAAGGCGTCGTACAGGTCGTGCGCCCCGGGACGGGCTGTGTCTCCTATCTCGTCCACGACGGCGACGAGGCCGTCGTCGTCGACCCGACGCAGTACGTCGACGAGTACCTGAACGCCGCCGACGAGCGGGGCGTCGAGGTCGTCGGCGTCGTCGACACCCACGCCCACGCGGACCACGTCTCCGGGGCGCGTCGGCTCGCAGGCGAACTCGACGTTCCGTACTACCTCCACGGGGAGGACTCGGGTGAACTCGACCGCGTGACCGAGCTCGCGGACGGCGACACCATCGAGGTCGGCGACCGCGGTCTCGAGGTGCGCCACACGTCCGGTCACACGCCCGGGAGCGTCTCCATCGTGTACGGCGACGCGCTCCTCTCCGGGGACACACTGTTCCTCCGGAGCGTCGGCCGCCCCGACCTCGAAGACAGCGACGAGGACGCCGTCCGCGAGGCCGCGAGCCTGCTGTTCGACAGTCTCGGCGGACTGCTCGACCTCGACGACGGGACGGTCGTGCTCCCCGGCCACTTCAGCGACGAAGCCGTCCGACCGCTCGCGACCCAGCTCGGCGAGCTCCGCGAGGAGACGACCAACGAACTACTGAGCTACGTCGAAGAGGGCGACGAGGAGGCGTTCGTCGGGACTATCGTCGAAAGTCTGGCGGACGAGCCCGCGAACTACAACGAGATCAAGCAGATCAACTGGGGCAAGCAACAGCCCGGCGACGACGTCGAGGAACTCGAACTCGGCCCCAACAACTGCGCGGCCAACTGAGCACCGAGGCGAACTTTTTCGATGTCGTACACGCAGGGCATCCGACGAAACTGGTCACAGTTCGCGTTGCAGTTGCTCACCGTCTTCGCGGTCGGGCTGACCATCGGCGCCGAGCGAAACGTCGTCCCCGTGCTCGGCCGTGACGTGCTGGGCGTCGAGTCGGTGCTCGTCATCGGCTCGTTCGTGGTGAGCTTCGGCTTCGTCAAGGCCCTGCTCAACCTCTACGGCGGGAAGTGGTCCGAAACCTACGGTCGGAAACCCATCCTCGTCGCCGGCTGGCTCGTCGCGCTGCCGATTCCCGTCGTCCTCGTCTACGCGCCGAACTGGTGGTGGATAACGCTCGGGAACGTACTGCTGGGAGTCAACCAGGGACTCGCGTGGAGCATGAGTGTCAACGCGAAGATCGACCTCGCCGGGAGCGACGCGCGGGGGTTCGCCGTCGGCCTCGACGAGGCGTTCGGATACGGTGGCGTCGCCGTCGGGTCGTGGGTGACGGGCGTGGTCGCCGCACAGTACAGCCTTCGCCCCGAGCCGTTCTACGTTCTCGCGGGCGTCGTCCTCGTCGGGCTCGTCGTCTCGGTCCTGTTCGTCGAGGAGACGCTCCCCTACGCACGAGCCGAGGCCGAAGCCGAATCTGAAGACGGCGACGGGACGGATGCCGACCTCCCCTTCCGCTCCGTCCTGAAGCGTGCGACGTGGGGAGACCGGACGCTGTTTGCGGCGGCACAGGCCGGGAGCGTCGAGAAGTTCGTCGACGCGCTCGTCTGGATCGCCTACCCGCTGTACTTGACGAGTGCCGGACTGTCGGTCGCACAGGTCGGCGTCGTCGTCGGCGTGTACGGCGGTGTCTGGGGTGTGCTCCAGCTCTACACCGGAAAACTCGCGGACGACATCGGGCGACGGCCGCCCATCGTCGCGGGGATGTTCCTCGCCGGCGGAGGGGTACTCGCGACGGTCCTGGTCGAGGGGTACTGGCCGTGGGTCGCGACTGCCGGCGTCACCGGTGCTGGGATGGCGCTGCTCTACCCGAACCTAATAACGGTCGTCGGCGACGCCGCCCACCCCTCGTGGCGCGCGACCGGACTCGGCGTCTACCGGATGTGGCGCGACGCCGGGTACGGCTTCGGGGCGGTCCTCATCGGCGTGACGGCGGACCTGGTCTCGACGGAGGCCGCGTTCTACGCCGTCGCCGCCGCGATGTTCGCCTCCGGAGCCGTCACGGTCGTCTGGATGCGAGAGACCCACCCGGAACGAACCGACCGTTCGGAGCCGACGCAGCTGTCGCAGTCCGTCGACGAGGGCTGAATCGGCGGAGCCCGCAGAGCCCGCGAGCGACACGACCACGAGTCGAAGACCGCTGCCACACCGTCCGCCACGATATCCGGGGCTACTGGACCGCCGGGAGCTCAGGCGTCCGCCAGCCACTCCTCGGCGAGCAGGCCGTATCGGCGACAGTCGACGTACTCGCCCTCGTACCAGTTCTCCTTCCGGTAGGTGCCCTCCTGCTGGAAGCCGAGACCTTCGAGAACGGCCTGTGACGGCCTGTTCGGCTCGACGACCATCGCCCAGACCTTGTTGAGGCGGCGTTCGCCGAACGCGTGGTCCAAGAGCAGCGTCGTCGCCGCGGGGACGTACCCGTTCCCCTGCTGGTCCGGGGTCGCCCAGTACATGAGCATCCCGGAGCCGGACGGCTGGTTGACCCAGGGGATGGCGACCTCCCCGACCCGTGTCAGTTCGTCGGCGTCGCCGGTCCGCGCGGCCGACTCCTCGCCCGTGCAGACGAGAAAGACCATCCCGTCGTCGTCGTCTCCGTACACCCGTTTCTCGAAGAACTCCTCGACCTGCTTCCGGTTTCGCGGCGAGACGTCGGTGAGCGGACGGCGGACGACCTCCCGGTTGCGATTCCTCTGGAAGAACTCGTGGTCCTCTTCGTCCCACGCGTGGAGGCTAACCGACTCCCCTCGGAGGAAGGCGGGACCGGGCATCAGTTCGCCCTCCACTCGTCGACGAGGAGTCCGTAGCGCAGGACGTCCTCGTAGACCCCGTCCTGAAACGTAGCGTCGCGGAACCGACCCTCCCGAGTGAACCCCAGCGATTCGAGGAGCCGCCGGGACGCGTCACTCGTCGCGAAGCAGTCCGCACGGACGCGGTGAAGACGGAGTTCGTCGAACCCGTACGCGAGGAGGAGCGACACCGCCTCGCTCCCGTACCCCTCCCCCTGGTGTTCGGGGAGAATCCAGCAAGAGAGGTCGCCCCTCCCGGACGAAGGGTCGACGCTGGGGAACGTTACAGCGCCGACGGTCTCCTCGGCGGCAGCGACGACGAACCAGTAGCCGTCGTCGCTCGAGACGGTCTCCTCGAAGAACTCCTTGAGGGTGTCGCGATTCCCCGGCGAATCGACGCCGAGAGGAACGCGGACGTCGGGGTCGCTTCTGGCGCGTGCGAACGCGTCGAGGTCTTCCTCCTCGACCGTGTGGAGGCTCACGCGGTCGCCAGCCGAAAAGACGGGGCCAGGCATACCACTCGATGTCGGAGGCGTGTTCAAAGCGTTTGTGAAAGAACGACGAGGGTTTTCGTCGTCGAAGCGGGCAACGAGGCGCGTAGCCCTTCTGCAATCCGACCACCCTCGTACCGTAGCCCGGCACCGACGGGAGGAGCGCAGAGCAGAGAAATCGAAGCGGAGATAGGGGCGATGGCAGTATGGGTTCACGTGGCGATTATCGTCGTCTGTGACGACTGCGGCCGCGGCTACGACTGGATGGACTTCCGCGGGGAGAGAGACCCGCACGGCTCCCGGCCTATCCAGTGTCCGAACTGCTATGCCTATCTCGGCCGGACGGAACAGGGGACGAGTTCGAGGCCGTAACACGACCCAGCCGGCCGCCCGAGAGAGACCGTGGACGTCTATCCGGAGACGGATTGACGGACCACTTCGATTCGAGGTCACCTGAAGCGGTTATCCCGCTCGCCCACGGAGGACCACTATGCAGCGGTGTGACCTGTCGACGGGACGGACTCGGAGCGAGGGGACGGGACTTCCAGGCCGAGGGGGGAGGGGGTCGACAGCGTGAACGAGGAGCCGCTCCCCGCCGAGTACCTCTCGCCGCTCGCCGCGCTCGTCGACGACGTCCTCGCAGGCGTCGGATACGAGGTCGCGACGGCCATCGAGACCATCGACGACGCCGTCCCGGGCTACGGTGGCCTGTTCGACCCTGCGACTACCAGCGATGAGCTACGAGCGGCACTCGAACGTGTGCGGTCCTCGGAGCTCACCCGACCGCCCATTCCCGAACCAGCGGACGACGCGTTCGTCCTCTACGTCGACGGGAGTTCACGGGGCAATCCCGGCCCCGCAGGTGCGGGTGCAGTCATCCTCGACGAAGTGGAGGACGAACTCGCCCGCCTCGGCCGTCCCGTCGGCTCCCGAACGGGGAACAACACCGCTGAGTACGCGGCGCTTCAGCTCGGACTCTCCGAACTACTCGCCCGGTACGAGCCACGCAGGTTGGAGGTTCGTATCGACTCGATGACCGTCATCCGGGACGTCTGGGATGGTGACGACCCGACGGAGCCGGGCGTCGAGACCTACAGCACAGCCGTCGCGACGGCGCTCTCGACGGTCCCCGAGCATCGGTACACGCACCTGGCCGACAGCGACCCGAACCCCGCCGACGCGCTGGCGACGGTCGGCGCCGACATCGCATCGCTCGGGCCGGGGTAGGCGTAGCCGCCGTTCGAGCGTGGGAAAACGGAACGCGGGTGGCCGAGTCGGACGTTCCCGAACTCGCTACTGTGTCGCTTCGATAGCCTGCTCCAGGTCCGCGACGATGTGTGCGGGGTCCTCGATGCCGACCGAGAGGCGTATCAGGTCGTCGGTGACGCCGGAGGCCTCCTTCTCGGCGTCGGTCAGTTGCTGGTGGGTAGTGCTGGCGGGGTGGATGATGAGCGTCTTCGCGTCGCCGACGTTGGCGAGCATGCTCGCGAGCTCGGTCGATTCGACGGTCTTCCGAGCCGCCTCGTAGCCGCCTTCCAGTCCGAAGGTGAGCATCCCGCCGTAGCCACCGTCGAGATACTCGCTGGCGGCCTCGTGTGTCGGATGCGACTCGAGTCCGGGGTACGTGACCCAGGAGACGGCCTCGTGGTCCTGGAGATACTCGGCGACGGTCATCGCGTTCTCACAGTGGCGCTCCATCCGGAGCGGGAGGGTCTCCAACCCCTGGAGCGTCTGCCAGGCGTCGAAGGGCGCTTGCTGATTTCCGAGGTCGCGCAGCCCGCGCGCGATGGCAGTGTAGGTGAACGCCGCCTCCCCGAACGTCTCCGCGAAGTTCACACCGTGATACGCGGGGTTGTCCTGTGCGATTTCGGGGTACTTCTCGGCGTGGTCGGCCCAAGGGAACGACCCGCCGTCGACGACGACGCCACCGACGGTCGTCCCGGAGCCGTGGAGCCACTTCGTCGTGGAGTCCCAGACGAGGTCGGCCCCGTGTTCGAGGGGACGGCAGAGATACGGCGTCGCGAAGGTGTTGTCGACGAACAGCGGCACGCCGTTCTCGTGGGCGATGTCGGCCACCCGCTGAATGTCGGGGGTGTCGAGCGCCGGATTGCCGATGGTCTCGAGGTGGACGTACGCCGTGTCGTCGTCGATGGCCTCCTCGTAGGCGTCGTACTCCAGGGTCTCGACGAACCGGGTGGAGACGCCTCGGCGTTCGACGGAGTGCGTGAGGTACGTGTAGGTCCCACCGTAGAGCGAGGACGCGGAGACGATGTTGTCGCCCGCCTCGGCGAGGACGAACGTCGTGAGGTCCAGTGCGGCCATCCCGGACCCGGTGGCGACGGCACCGACGCCGCCCTCGAGCGCGGCCATCCGCTCCTGGAGCGTCTCCACCGTCGGGTTCATCAGCCGGGAGTAGATGTAGCCCGGTTTCTCGAGTGCGAACTGGGAAGCGGCGTCCTCCGCGTCCTCGAAGACGTAGGAAGTCGTCTGGTACAGCGGCGGTGCACGCGCTCCAGTGGCCGGGTCCGGGTCCTGTCCGGCGTGGAGTGAGTCCGTCGAGATCGAGCGGTCTGTTGGATGGTCGCCCATACCGGGGTATCGTGAGTATCGCGTATTACCGTGGGGCTCGTGACGGAATGTTGCCTGCAGTGTGTCTCGTAGAGAGCGCGGGTGATTACGCGGCGACGTCACCACAGCCGTCGGAGAGGGAGAAGGGAGGCGAGGAACGGAGAACGGGTCCGGGCGACTCCGGTCGGGCGTCTCCGTCGGCTCAAACCGTGGAGTACCGGGAGGATGAACGGACCGGGAGGATGAACAGACCAGGGGGTGACGGTTCGCCGCCGAGACCATGTACGCATCACTGGGACGAAGCGTCGACGAACGCGTGGAGACGAGTCGCGACGGCGGAACGGAACGCCCGCATATCGACCGGGTCGGTGTCGTGGTACAGTCGCGGATGCGCTTCACGAACGATGTCGTCCAGAACACGGTCGTAGAGCGCGTCGAACGTCACCGCTCGGTTCTCGGCTTCGAGGTCGGCTGCGAGCCGGTCGAATCGTCGTTCCGTCGCGTATCTGGCGGCCAGTTCGTCCGGTGATGCCTCGAGCGGAGTGGGGTCGCTCGCCTCTCGGAACTCCGGGTGGAGCAGCTGCGCTCTGTGACCGCGTTTGTCCCGAACGACCACCCCTTCGGCGGGGCCGTCGTACCACGCGGACTGCGGGACGGTGTAGCGACTCGGGTCGAAGTCCCGCGTGTGCCGCTCCCGTTCGACGGCGTTCACGGGGGTCAGGCCGAGGCGCTCGAAGATTCCTTCGACCGCGTCGGGTGCGCGAAACGTCTCGGCGTCGGCCGACCACACGTCGAAGCCGAGAAACGACGGAGTGCGCTCCCAGTCGTAGTCGATCGTGTGTCGGTGCATCGCTTCGCCGAAGAAGACGACGTCCTCGACGTCGTCGACGGCGCGCCGGAGTGCCGCACGCTCGAGGTTCTCCTGAACGTGACGGACGGCGTGTCGATACGGTTCCGGTACGTCGGCGGGGGTCTCGAACACCCGCGTCCGGTCGCCGAATCGAATCGCACCCGAACGCTGGAGCTGGAAGCGGAGGTGCGCCCCGTCGACCTTCTCGAGTATCCAGAGATGCCCTCGCTCGTGGACGGTCGAGCCGTCCTCGAGGTGGGGAATCGAGGGGTATCGCTTCATCACACTCCCAGTTGTCGCTCGCCCCAATAAGAATCAGCCCCTGCGGTGTGAGTGGTCGACTACGGTGGCCTCGACAGTCGACGGCGTTCTACGAGGGAGACGATGAACGGCGGCGAGCGGTCGTCGGAGCGTCTGTGAGCGTTTCACGGGGGTCCTCACGGGACGGAAGTTATCAAAACTCGTGAAAACCGGGGGCACTCACCGACTGGTTGCCGGACGCTTATCACCCTGAAGTCGATTCTCGTGAGTATGACTGACTATCGGACGGTCGGGGACGACATCGCGGACGCACAGGCTGCACTCGACCACGCGGTCGGCGCCGACGCCTACGAGCAACTCTCGGCGGAGGAGCAAGCGTATCTCCAGGAGGCAGCCCACTTTCTGACGCTCGTCGGGAACTGACCCCGGGAGCGGCGGGAGTAGAGGGCTGGCGGGCGAACCGTCTCGTCGGAGACGGCAGGGGCAGGCCGACGGGCACCGTTGCGCCGGACGAAACCCCGGTCGCCCTCGGAATCACGTCTCGGACGCGTCGACCACACGCCGGTCTCGTCTCCCTGCCGCTGAGAACTGGCGCCTGCGACGGACTCGACGCCGGCCGCGAAGCAGGAACAGCCATACCAGTCGGGGGTCAGGTACAACCATGATAGACGAGACGGTGCGGCAGATTCAGGGCGACGAGATTCAGAGCCCGTCTATCGGAGCAGTGAAAGCCGCCGAAGCGCTCCGGGAGCTGTCTACTCGGGAGTACCACACCGTCGAGGAGTTCATGCGGTCGTTGGTCAGCAACAGCCGGGCACTCAGGCAGGCGAATCAGACGCACGCGATACTGTACACGACCCAGCAGCGGATTATCGCCGAAGTCAACGAACTGGACCCCACCACGGTGGACGAGGCCAAAGCACGACTGAACTCGGTCATCGAGGACACCGTCACGAGAGTCGAGCAGAGCAAGCGACGGGCGGCCGAGAGAGCGGCCGAACTCGTCGACGACGGTGACACACTGCTCGTCCACGAGCACTCTTCGACGGTGATGGCGACACTCGACCGCGTACTGGAGTCGGGAAAACGACTCACACTGTACGTGGCCGAAGCGCGACCGCGATATCTCGGGCGGAAGACGGCCCGCCGGTTCGCCGGCAGGGACGGCGTCGACACGACGCTCGTCGTCGACGGGGCTGTCGGGTACTACCTGTCCGAAGCTGACCGTGTCCTGGTCGGAATGAACTGCCTCGTCGAGGACACGGTCTACAACACCGTCGGGACGTACCCGATCGCCGCCACGGCCGCGTCCGAAGCGGTCCCGGTGACCGTCGTCGGCTCTGCCGCGAAGTTCATCGGGAGCGGGTTCGACTTCGACAACGAGTTCGGTCCCTCCCCCGAAGTGTTGCTCGAGCCGGCCGAGGGGTTCAACGTCGGCAACCCCGAGTACGACGGAACGCCGACGCGGCTACTCGAGACGGTCGTTACGGAGGACAGCGTAATCGAGTTCTGAGCGCTCCGATGGTCGTCCCGACCCGTCGTAGCGAGTCGTCTACCGAGGCACCCGTCGACTGACGTGTAGCGGTGAACGGCCGGTACCGGGCTTCCGGTGGCCGTGCTCACGTGACGTGGAGTTCGTCGTCGACGAGGTAGACGTACCCCTTCGAGAGCAACCGGTCGAGGAGCGAGTCGGCCTCCGACTCGGGATAGCCGGCTTCGGCGAGCGCCGACAGCACGTCCGACCGCCGCTTCGACTCCGTCCCGCCGACGACCGCACCGACCCGCTCGAGCGTCGCCTCCTCTCGGGGGGTGAGTGGCGTCTGCGAGTTCGCCATGATATGCGCTCTCACATCCACCGATAAGTATCTTTCTCCGGAACGGCCCGTTGTCGAACGGACGGCTATCGAGGACTCCGGAATCAGGGCGTCGGAGGAGACGGCGGAATCGGTGCCGACCCACCTCAGCCCACGAGCCACGACGGAAAACAACAGCACCCTGATAACGGAGCGACACCATCGCGGTACGACACGTTCGGCTCTGTTCGTCACGTGAGCGCGGAGACGGGTTCCACGTTCGAAGTATCTACGTAAATATTAGATTCGATCCCGACAGTGCTCGTTCCTTATATCGTCTGAATCGGCTTCTTCTCTGCAATACTCCGTAGATAACTTCACGGATCGAGTTTGCTTCTCAAAATTCTTTTTGAGCCATTTTAGAGTTAATTTATTCTATATAATTACTTTTGGATGTAGCAAGCAGGATTATTATGCTTTTTGTCGTTATAAGTAGCTGTACGGCCAGTCTTGGCTATTACGAATACTTATGTTGAACACGTGTTATCGGAAAGTAGTTATCGGAGGCATCGCCGATCCGGACGACGTCACTACCGACCCGCTCGCAGGACCGTCCCTCGCACGAGCGAGGTGGCAGTTTACCGGTCGGGTTTGGGGGGGCGCGTCGCCGGTCCCGACACGGGACACCTCATCTCCCAGGGCAGAGCCGCTAACTTAGTACCCCTCGGCTGCGAGACCGTGTAGCCGTTCTCAGTCGGCTTCGTCGGCGGTTCGAGACAGGGCGCTTGACCAATGTCGTCGGCTGTCGTCCGACCGTAGCACCGCTTCGTGCTCTCGTCGGTATCGGTCACGACGACGTTAGGTCAGTCGGGAACGCGACCATGACAGCCGTAGACCCAGAAGTGTCGGAGAGCGAAAATCGGTGACGTACCCGCAGACAGCAGTCACCGTCGTCGTGGGAGAGCAGAACAGCACGACGCTGGAGTGCCGGTTCAGAACACGAAGCGGGTCGACGATGACCGAGCGTCCCGGGCCTCCGTCCCATCCGTCGGGGCGACCTTCGTCCGCTCTTCACTCACCTACTCGACCTCTCGCCGCTCGGGCCAACTCATCGTTCTGCGTCCGCCGACTCACAAGCGCCTCGCGGATATCCGGGGCGAGTACAGGGGCCGTATCGAACGGCTCTGTGGTTGTGTCGGTGTGGGAAAACCACGCGTATCGCCATCAGTCGGAGGTAGTAGCATGACTCTCGGCCGACGACATCACTCCGAGCGCCTCGTCGGCCGTCTCGTCCTCGAAGATGACCTGTTCGAGTGCATCGAGCAGTTCTGTCGGGTTCTCCCGCTGGAATACGTTGCGGCCGACCGCGAGGCCCGAGGCACCCGCGCTCATCGCCGTCTCGACGGTTTCGAGGAACTCCCGGTCGCTCGTCTTCGACCCGCCGGACATAACGACCTTCGTGTCGCCGGCGACGTCACACGCCCACTGCATCGCGTCGGCGGAGCCCGGATATTTGACTTTCGTGATGTCGGCACCGAGTTCGAAGCCTAGACGGGAGGCGTAGGCGATAGTGCTCCCGCCGGTGTCGTCCTTCAGACCCTGCCCGCGTGGGTAGGACCACATGACGACGCCCATGTCCCGGTCGCGAGCCGCTTCCTGTGCGTCGCGGAACTCTTCGGCCATCTCGACTTCGTTGTTCGAACCGCCGTAAAACGTGAAGCCGATAGCCTCCGCACCGAGGTCGGCAGCGCTCTCGACCGACCAGTTGACCGCGGAGTCCGGTTCACCCATCCACATGTTGGAGGTGCCGTTCACCTTTGCGAGGAGCGTGACGTCGTTCTCGTAGGACGGGTAGTACGCTTCTGCAAGGCCCTTCTGGACGCCGAAGCCGGTAACGGCGTCGTGGGTCGCGACGTCGAACACCGTCTCCGGGTCCGCCGACGCCGGGACGTCTTCGAAGTCGACCGGACCGTGTTCGAGTCCGTGGTCGTACGCGAGGATCAGTGCCTTGCCACTGTGTGTGACCGCAGAGTCTGCTCCGGGTCTCATCAGCTACCTCCATTCACACCGTACACTTAGGCTTGGGTTATCGGGAGAAGATATCATCATTCAGCACAGATATACCTCGGTATTCTTGCACCCACGAGAACCAACGGAGGAGACGGTCTGGCTACTTCTCGGACTCGAGTCCGAGAGATAGCAGGCCGGGTTTTACCGGTGCAAAGCGGGTGACCACGTCCTCCGGAACGAGCAACCGTGGTCGGTACCGATATCGAACACCGGTGTCCGACGAGAGTTCGAGTCGGTCGTGTAGGCAGCCGTGTCGAGTGTCCGGTTCGAGAAGCCGCACTCGTCGCCGTACCAAGCTAGTGTGCGTTGCGCCTCGTCTGGTCGTACCTATCCGGTACCCTCGTGAGAACTCACCGAAAGGGACTGCAAAAACCCTCTATGACTGGTGTGTTCCTGCACAGCCCTTCCGGACGAGTTATAGTTAGTCGAGCACCTCACCGAGGGGAGAAGTAACGGCAGCCGTTCGACACGCAGCGTCGAGTGGGGCTTCCGTATCTGTTGGTCCAGCCTTCACACCAACCCCAGACTGTACCCTAATTTTTTAACAGCCACTACCGTACCTCCTCTCATGCGTCTGCTAGCAGGACCGCTGGCACCGATGGTTATCGAGCCGGTCGGGTCCAACCCACCGTACAGTGCACCGCGGTGTTCGACCGAAGCCGGGAGGCTCGGCCGCTCTCCGAGTCACCAATCTACTACACTGGTGAAACAGTGCACTGGAGACACGACCCACGGAGTGTGCTGGGGACGAGCGCTAGCAGTCGACAGAATTGAGACCGATGGCGCCTGCTAACTATCCGGATTCCAAGACGCGTGACGCGGTAGTTTCGTGCCGAGAACACCTCCCGTCCGAACCGAGTGGTGGAAGGGTGGTGTTCGGCTTCGATGGCTATGTCGACAACGTTCGAGAAGCCGGGACGAACGCAGGTGCGTCGGATAGCGAGCGTATCGAGACACTGAGTGAGTTCGGTAAGGAGATTGTCACATCGGCCGCCGCAGGGAGCTCCCTGTCTATCTCGTGGAAGCGTTCCGGACAGCGAACTGGTGGGCACGTGAGCCACTTATCGCGTGCGTACCAGAATCTGGGGTTCGACCCGACACTCGTTGGGATGTGTGGAGACCCGGTTCTCGATATCTTCGAGCAGGAGTTCGAGTCGTGTACGATCCACTCGCTGGGAGACCCGGGAGTCACCGACGCCATCGAGTTCGACGACGGGAAGTTCATGCTGATGGACAGTGGCGGTGCTGCGACGTTGGACTGGGAGACGCTCCGATCGACGGTCGGAATCGACACGTTGATCGACGAACTCGGAGGGGCGAAACTGCTTGGAGTTGGCTACTGGGCGATGATCCCCGAACTCGGGACCATCTTGGATCAGCTCCGAGAGAACGTATTCCCAGAGTTAACAGACCCACCGCAGCACGTTCTGCTCGACCCGGCGAACATCCGAGAGATCGACCGTGAAGTGCTGGAGTCGATCGTCGCGGCGACGGGCCGACTCAGGAACGTCGTCGAGGTGACCGTCTCGGCGAACCGCTACGAAACCAAAGAACTCGCGACTGTACTGGGCGACCACACCGGCGACGACCTCGAATCGGACGCTCGCGCCGTGTTCGATGCGTTGGATGTCGACCGGTTCGTCGGACACAGCGCGACCGAGTCCGTGGTCGTGAGCGATGAGGACACGACGAGTGTTGGCATCGCTCCGGTCGAGTCCCCGGAGTTGACCACCAGCGCAGGGGACCACTTCAATGCGGGACTCTCTCTCGGTCTCGTCGAAGGGTTACCCGAAGATGCCGCTGTTGTCCTGGGCAATGCCCTCGCTCGTGTGTTCGTCGAGATGGGCGAGACGCCGTCGTACGACGACGTCGTAGAGGCAGTCACTACGTACCATAGGCAGTTCGAGTAGACTCTGGACTGGTTCTATCTGAGTGGAGCTGACGTACTCTACCCCGTCGCACGGTGTCGTCAAACGGTCACTGACCGCGCTGCTCCCATCTCGCCGATGCTATCCAGATTGTACCAGTCGACTCGTGTCTATGCCCCCGTACGAATAGTGTGCTGTGTGAGTTCGAAACCTCGACCTTGGAGGATGACGTTCACCGAGCGGACCCGACTTCGAGACTATCGGCGAATGCGACGGGGACCAACGGACGAATCCCGCGGACACACGGTTGCGATCAGTAGGGGTCACAACTCGTCCCCGGTTGCACAGTCTCCAGCCGCTCGTGCACACGAACGAGCGTCGGGTCAACCCGTAGACTGCGACGCTGAGCAGTTAAAAGAGGACTATCGCCACTCTTTAGAAACCAGATAGGTTACGTCTGTTCACTCACCGTGACTTCCGCCTCTGAATCGAGGGTCCGCTGGTGAATCGTCTCCCCCGAGATCGCATCGAACAGATGAACGTCTTCTTCGGGGATTTTAACGTTTATATGCTCTCCTTCGGTGATCGGTTGTTTCCCATCCGCCTCTACGACGAACGTCTGGTCGCCTTCCTGCCTCCTCGGTCGGAGATACACGTACGAGATGCTCCCCATCGGTTCGACGACGTCGACGACCGCCTCGAACTCGTAGTCGACGTTTGCACGCTCGTGGAGCGTGATGTCCTCCGGGCGGATACCGAGTACGACCTCATCGCACTCCTCGGACGACGACTGCATCCGCTCGGTGAGGTCAAAATCGAATCCATCGGCTCGAAGGGTCCCATCTTCGACAGGACCCTCGAAGAAGTTCATCGACGGCGAGCCGATGAACCCCGCGACGAACCGGTTGGCCGGGCGGTAGAAACACTCGAGGGGCGTGCCGACCTGCTGGAGCTCGCCGTGGTCGAGGACGACGAGGCGGTCGCCCATCGTCATCGCCTCCGTCTGGTCGTGCGTGACGTACAACGTCGTCACGTCGAGGTCGTTCTGGAGACGGTTGATTTCGGTACGCATCGTCGTCCGGAGCTTGGCGTCCAGGTTCGACAGCGGCTCGTCCATCAGGAACACGTTCGGGTCACGGACGATGGCGCGACCCAGCGCGACGCGCTGTTGTTGCCCGCCGGAGAGTTCTCCAGGTTTGTTGTCCAGCAGGTCGCCAATTCCCATCATCTCGGCGGCGGACGTGACCTGCTCTTCGATCTCCGCCTTCGAGAGCTCCGTCGACATCTTCAGTCCGAACGACATGTTCTCCTCGACGGTCATGTTCGGGTACAGCGCGTAGTTCTGGAACACCATCGCGATGTCCCGTGCGCGCGGGCCGAGTTGGTTGACGACCGTGTCGCCGATGTAGACGTCGCCCTCGCTCTGCGTCTCGAGTCCGGCGACCATCCGCATCAGCGTCGACTTCCCGCTCCCGGACGGCCCGACGAACACGACGAACTCCCCGTCGCCGATGTCGAGTGAGACGTCGTCGACGGCGACGACCGCGTTGCCTCCCTCTCCGAAGCGCTTCGTGACGTCGTCTAACGTGATGTCGGCCATCAGTTTGCCCCCCTACTGCGGCTGTTCAAGCCCGCCGCGTGGGCGTAGTTCGTGCACGGTGCATCTCGTTCGTTCGCCGTTCGTTCCGACTCAGTACTCGGGTTCGTGTTCGTATTCAGGTTCGTTCTCATTCTTTGATCACCACGCCGAAGCTGAGACCGGCCGCGAGGTACTTGTTCACCGCAATCAGGAAGACGACCACCGGGACGATCATCGCCGTCGAGGCGGCCGCGAGCATCGACCACTCGATGGAGCGCGAGCCGATGAACGAGTAGACGAACAGCGTCACCGGCACGGCGTTGAAGCTCGTGAGCACGAGCCCGAACAGCAGTTCGATCCAAGCGAAGATGAACGAGATGATGGCGACCGAGAAGATGCCGGGCTTGGCCGCCGGGAGGACGACCTTCATGAAGCCTTGGAACTGCGTCGCGCCGTCGACACGGGCGGCCTCCTCCAGCGTCTCGGGAATCCCGTCGAAGAACGCCTTCATCACCCACACGACCAGCGAGAGGTTGATGCTGACGTACATCAGCACCATCCCGATGCGCGTGTCGAACAGGTTCAGCTGCTGGAAGATGACGAAAAACGGGATGACGACCGCGATGGGCGGGAGCATGCGCGAGGAGAGAATCCACACGAGTACGTCCCGCTCCATCGGGATGTCGTACCGCGAGAGGACGTACGCGGCCGGCACGCCAATCAGCAGGACGAGCACTACCGAGGCCCCGACCATGACGACGCTGTTGGCGAACGCCGCGACGAACTCCCCGTTCTGGGCGAGCTGGATGTAGTTGTACACCGTCGGTAGGAACACCCAGTCCGGCGGAAGCGAGTTCGCCTGCCCCGGCGGCTTCAGCGACATCGACGCGAGCCAGTAGAGGGGGAACAACACGACGACAGACCACCCCAGCAGGACCGCATGCCGGGCGACCGTGACGAGCGTCTCCTGAGTGTCCTTGTCCAGGCGCTGGGACGACCCCGGTTCGACGTCGGACGTCGCCATCAGTCCCACACCCCCTCGAAGCCGACCTTCGCGATGACGATGTTCGCGATGGCGATGACGAAGACGAGGTAGACGACTGCGATGGCAGTCGCGACCCCCGGCGAGTTGTTGATGAACATCTGCTCGTAGATGTTGATACTCACGAGTTGGGTGGCCGTTCCCGGTCCACCGTTCGTCAGGCCGTACACGACGCCGAACGTCCGGAAGAGGTCGATCATCCGGATGAGGGTGGCGACGAACACCACCGGCTTCATGTACGGGATGATGACGTGGACGTACCGACGCCACAGCGGCGCCCCGTCGACCCGCGACGCCTCGACGAGCGTGTCGGGCACCGACGAGAGCCCGGCGTAGAAGATGATGAACATGAACGGCGTCCAGTTCCACGTGTCGAGCAGAATCACGGTCAGCAGTGGAATCTCAGAGAGGAACGCCGGCGCCGCAAAGGGCGTCGCCGTGTTGATGAGGTACGGGACGACCCCGATCTCGGTGTTCAGCATGATGCGGCCGATGGTCGCGAGCGAAACGGGGGCGACCGCCATCGGGATGATGAACAGCACCCGGTAGAACGACTTTAGCCGCGAGGACTCCACGCCAGTGACGAGCGCGGCGAGAGAGAACCCGAGGACGCTCTCGAGGGCGAGTGCGCTGACGACGACCGTGACCGTGATGACGAACGAGTGTAGTGCGCCGCCGCGTGTGAATGCCGTCTGGTAGTTACTCAGACCGACGAACTCGGCCTCGAAGACGTTCAGCGTCGGCTCCGCGATGACGCTGAGGTAGAGATCGTAGGCGCCGGGGAAGAAGGTGATCATCACCATCACCAGCACCATCGGCGCCACGAACCAGTACGGGAGATAGTCGTTGAAGACGTCCCGGACCCTGGCGGTGCCTGTCCGCTGTTTTCTATCTGTCTGTGTTGGTGTACTCATAGGTGAGCCGGATTAGTCGGAGCCGTAGATGTCTTCGGCGACCTTCGCTGCCTGCTTCATCGCCTTCTCGGCGGGTTTCTGGCCGGCGATAGCGCGCTGTAGCTCCTCGGAGTACCGCTGGCCCCACTCGGGGTACTTGCGGTCGAACGGGTCCGGCGCTGCCTGCTTCAGCGACTCGAGCGAGACCTGTGCGTAGTCTTCGCCGACCTTCGATCGGTAGTCGTCGTTTTCCCACACCGACTGCCGCACGGAGAACACGCCGCTGCTCTCAAGGTGCATCCACATATCGGTCGGCTGGGACGTCGCCCACACCATGAACAGGAATGCCTGCTCGGAGTTCTTGGCGTTTTTCGACGTCGAAATCTGCCAATTGAACGCGTTCGGGTTGAGTTCACCGCCTTCCGGCTTGGGGACCTTCGCGATTCGGACGGTATCGGCAACGCTGGACTCGTCATTAGTGAGCCCGCCCCAGAACATGTTGGCGTCGGCGACGATGTGGCCCGTGCGACCTTCCTGCATCGTCGCTTGTACGTCGGACCAGGTCTGGGTGGACGCTCCTTCCGGACCAAAGTCCTGAAGCAGCGTACTGTACCAGTCTGCCGCTTCAATTACGCCCTGAGTGTCCAGTCCGGAGTCGTTGGGGAAATCGCTCCAAAGCTTGGTCCCCTTCTGTCGGAGAAGCGTATTCAGGATATAGATATTCATCCCGTAACCCTTCTGACCACGACCGGCCGTGCCGACGATGTCGGACTCTTCTTCGTGGATAACCTTCGCGTTCTCACGGTGGTGTTCCCACGTCTCTGCGACCTCCAGTCCGTGCTTGTCATAGAGGTCTTGGAGGTAAAATTGAGTCTGGACCTCGACGGTGATGGGCAATCCAGTCCACTTGTCACTGTATCCGCCACCGTGGGCCTGCCAGCGTGACGCCTCGAACAGGTCATCAGGCTTGTACCAACCCTCATCATACAGGCTGCTATCGTTGAAGTACGTGTCGAGCGGCTGGAGCCACCCCTCGTCACGGAACTGGTTGACCACCTGATCCATGAAGAAGACGTCGAACTGGCCGGCGCCGGTGCTCACGTCGGTCTGTCGCTTGGTCCGGAACTGCTGCTCGGGCAGGATGTTCCACTTGACGTCGATGCCGGTGAGTTCCTCGAACACCGGAATAGCGGGCTTGATCGCCGACACCCACGGATGCTGGACGGCGCCGATGTTGATCTGGTCCCCCTCGAACTGCTTCCACTCGATGTTCGCGTCCTGGTACTTGCTGAGTGGGATGGCGAGTTCGCCGGAGGAGCCGCCACCACTGCTATTACCCGAGTTACTCGAGTTTCCTCCTCCCCCTCCACTCGAACCCCCGCGCGTGCATCCCGCGAGACTACCCAGTACACCTGCACTCGTTACACCTGCTGCTTTCAGAAACCGGCGTCTCTCCTGGTCGCTGGTCATGGTATGACTACCGTACTCACACCACTATAATCATTGCACTTAATCCTTTCCCAAAATTCGGTGCGATTAGTACCAGCGGCCGGGTGCGACCGACCCCGGGTACTTAGCTACCCCACGTTGAACCGATTACTGCAATGGACTGTGACCTCACAGACAAGACCGCACTGATATCCGGGTCCGGAAGGGGAATGGGACGGGCGTCCGCGGAAGAACTGGCACGAAACGGCGCGGACGTCGTCGTCAACGACGTCGACGAGGCGGTGGCCGAAGAGACCGCGGCGGACGTTCGCGACCTCGGCGTCGACGCGATCGGCGTCCCCGCAGACGTGAGCGACGGAGCAGAAGTGGCTGCGATGGTCGAAACGGCGGTGGACGAGTTGGGACCGATCGATATCCTCGTCAACAACGCCGGTGTGGGCGATTCCGGGCCGTTTCTCGATGGGGAGTACGACGAGACGTTCGAACTGAATCTCGACGTCCACCTCCACGGGGCGTTGAACTGTACCCGGGAGGTCGTCGACGGGATGGTCGAGCAACAGTACGGAAAGATAATCAACTTCACCTCGATCCACACGAAGAACGGGGTCGGGATGTCGCCCGCGTACGACGTCGCGAAGTACAGTCTGCTGGGGCTGACGAAGAGCCTCGCTCTCGAACTCGGGCGGGAGGGTATCCGCGTCAACGCGGTCGCCCCTGGATGGGCGAACACCAGACTGACCGAGGGGTTCAGCGATGCAGTCACCGAGCAGATTCTCGACAACAACCCGCTCGGGCGGTTCGCCGAACCCGAAGAGGTCGCCGACGCAGTGGCCTTCCTGGCCGCCCCGGCGAGTGACTATATCAACGGCCACGAGCTCCGCGTCGACGGCGGACAGGTGCCCATCGACAGTTGGCGACTGGACAGTCGATAGACCCCCGACACTGGCAGCCCACCCGAGTAGCACCAATATTTATATACAATGTCCGGGTGTATTCGCTTGGAGTTACATCGTGTACAGGACTCGGCCTCGACCGTGGGCGGAGCCCCATCCCTCCTGCGAACGTCGAGGTTCCCCGAGTCTCACGATACAGCGATAGCAATGATACAGATACACAGACGCGACGTCCGAGTCGAAGAGCCAGAGCCAGCAACCAGCTATCCACGGAGACGACGATGCGCGTAGCCTCACTGACGGACGTCGGCGAGATGAACGTAGAGGAGCGAGAACGTCCGGAACCGAAACCGGACGAGGTCGTGATACGCGTCGGTGCGTGTGGCGTCTGCGCGACCGACCTCCACATGTACCACGGGTCGTACGCCGTGGACTTCCCGATCGTGCTGGGCCACGAGAGCGCCGGCACCGTCACGGCGGTGGGGTCGGACGTCACCGGCGTGGAGTCCGGTGACCGCGTCGCGTTGAACCCCGCGGTGCCGTGTGGGACCTGTTCGTATTGTAAGCGTGGGAAGACGAACCTCTGTGATAACGCGACCGCGATCGGCGGTGCCGGCGACCGCATCATCGACGGCTCGTTCGCCGAGTACGTCCGAGTGCCAGCGGGCAACGTCGAGAAGGTCGGCGACCTGCCGTTCGACCACGCCGCCCTCGCCGAGCCACTCGGCTGCTGTGTTCACGCTGCCAACCGCAGCGGCGTCGGGCAGGCGGACAGCGTCGCGATAATCGGTGCCGGACCGATCGGGCTCATGATGTTACAGACGCTTCGGAACCGTGGTGCGGGGCCGATAGCTGTCTCGGAACTCGACCCGAAACGTCGCGAAGTCGCCGCCGAGATGGGCGCGGACCTCGTGGTCGATCCCAGCGAAGGCGACCCCGTCGAAACGATTCGAGACGAGATCGGTCCGGTCGACGCCGGCATCGAGGTCGTCGGGCTGGTCCCGACCATCCAGCAGGCCTACGACGTGACCGCCAAAGGGGGCAACACGCTCATCGTGGGTGTGCCGAAGCAAGACGCGACGATGGAGATCAATCCCTTCGAGCTCTACTACAACGACCTCGACATCCGTGGGACGTTCGCGCTCACACAGGAGACGTTCGAACGAGCAGTGTCACTGCTCCGGCAGGGCCGTATCGACGCCGAGTCGCTCGTGACCGAAGAAATCGGTCTCGAAGACATCCCCGACGCGTTCGAACGGATGGAGAACAACGAAGGGCTGAAGAAGGTCGTCATCCCCGGCGACAGCGACTGACGGACTCGGTCTCTTTTTCGCTGCCAACTTCGAACCTCTCGGAGAAGTTCGAACTCCAGGGAAGCAGGAGCCACATCGGATTGGTATTTCTCGTCTTCCACCCTGCAACGGGGCAGCGACGTGCGAACGTTTCTTTACGGCGTGTCTCCCAAGACGACCCATGGACGGTCGCAGTCCAGCCGAGCGTGTTCAGTACGAGAACCGTCGAGAGGGACGACCATGAGCCGATTTGTCGTCGTCGCAGACGACCTGACCGGCAGCTGTGACGCCGGCCACGAGTTCGCGAGGCGAGGGTACGACACCCGGGTCGTGCTCTCCCCACAGTCGGATAGGAGGTCGCAGGGGGACGTCAGCGTATACGACACTGCATCACGCTACGTGGTACCCGCCGACGCCGCCGAGTGCGTTCGAACGGTTCTCGAGGGTTCCGACTCCCCCGTCGTCTACAAGAAGGTCGATTCGACCCTTCGCGGGAACGTTCGCGCGGAGGTCGAAGCTGCCACGCGAGCGGTCTCTCCCGACCTGGTCGTCGTCGCTCCGGCGTTTCCGGCCAACGGACGGGTGACGGCGTGTGGGTACCACCTCGTCGACGGACAGTTGGTGACCGAGTCACCGCCCGGAGGGGACGAGGAACGACCGCCGACACACGACTCCCTCCCGGCGTTCTTCGCGTCGAGTGAGTATCCCGTCGAGCGAGTCGGCGTCGAAGCGGTCTCGCGCGGTGTGACTGCCGTGCGTGAGGCGTTCGAGTCGTCGTGTTCGACGGAGGAACCGGTCGTCGTCGCCTGCGACGCCGTGACGGACGGCCACCTCGAAACACTCGCCACGGCGGCCGACGACTTCTCCGGGCGATGTCTGTACGTCGGGAGCGGTGGTCTCGCCCGCCACGTCGTCGTCCCGGGGAGGCCATCGGGGTCCGACTCGAGCGTCGACGAGAATCGGTCCGTGGTGGGCGTGTCCGGGAGCGTCGCACCGGAGACGCTCGAGCAGGTCACGGCGGTATCGAAGGACCGGCGGCGACAGCTCGACCTCGAGACGGCGGTCACCGACCCGTCCACCGCGGGGGGCGACCTGGCGTCCCGTGGGGGTGCTGTCGCCGCCGAATACGGGGGTGTGCTCCTCCACAGTGCCGAGACACGTGACGACGTCGACCGAGCGACGGTCGCCGGCGAACGGGCTGACGTCGATGGGTCGACGGTTCGACGCCGAGTGTCGACGGCGCTTGCTATCGGTGCTGCGGAGGTCGCCAAGGACGGCCACGCGTCGAACCTCTTTCTCACGGGCGGGGCAACTGCCCGGGCGGTCCTCGAAACCCTCGACGCGACGGCGCTCCGCATGGCCGGGGAGGAGGTCGCCTCGGGAATACCGCTAGCGACGGTAGAGGGGGGCCCAGCGGACGGGGTGACGGCAGTCACGAAAGCGGGCGGGTTCGGCAGCGAGCGGGTAATAATTAAGTCCCTCGCTCGTCTCGGTCTTCCCGATGAGCGATAGACTACCGACTATCGGCGTTACCATGGGTGATCCGGCAGGCATCGGAAGCGAAGTCATCGTCAAATCACACTCGACGTCGGTCGAGACGGCGAACGTGGTGGTGATCGGCGACGCGTCCGTTCTGGCGGACGCGGCAGACCGGTT
Source organism: Halobium salinum (assembly GCF_026586625.1). Classification (GTDB taxonomy): domain Archaea; phylum Halobacteriota; class Halobacteria; order Halobacteriales; family Haloferacaceae; genus Halobium; species Halobium salinum. Next base: position 287,214 of record NZ_JAODIW010000005.1, read on the forward strand.
CGCCCCGGACCTGACCGTGCGCCGTGTCGACTCGCCCGCGGCGGCCGACGCCGACCCCGAGGTACTTCCGGTGGTCGACCTCGATAACGTGTCCGCCCACCAGTACGGGGAGCTTTCACAGGATAACGGCGAGGCGAGCCTCGAGTACATCCAGCGAGCGATCGAACTCGCGCAGGCCGGTGAGATCGACGGCATCACGACCGCGCCCATCAACAAGCAGGCGACCCGGATGGCGGGGAGTGAGTACGCGGGCCACACCGGAATGCTCGCCGACTACAGCGATACCGACGACTACTCGATGATGCTCATCGAAGACGAGTTGACGGTGACGCACGTCAGTACACACATCCCACTGCGAGAGGCCTGTTCCCAACTCACCGTCGACGACGTCGCGTCGACGATTACCGTCACGGACGAGGCACTACGCGACCTCGGTATCGACGACCCTGCTATCGCCGTCGCGGGGCTGAATCCCCACGCGAGCGACGGTGGACTCCTCGGCGACGAGGAAGCGGAGACCATCGAACCGGCGGTGGACCGTGTCGCGAAGACGGGCGTCGACGTCACCGGACCTCACTCGCCGGACACGGTGTACGTTCGAGCCGCGGCAGGTGAGTTCGACTGTGTCGTCTCGATGTATCACGACCAGGGCCACATTCCGATCAAGATGCTCGGCTTCACCGGCAACGACGATGCGGTCAGCGGTGTCAACGTTACCATCGGGCTCCCGATCGTCCGGACGAGCGTCGACCACGGAACAGCCTTCGACATCGCCGGCGACGGAGTCGCCTCCGAGCAGAGTATGATCGACGCGGTGGCGACGGCCGTCGAACTCGTCCGATAGACGCGGGTCCCCGCTATCGCTGCTCCGAACAACTGTGCGAGTTCGTGCCCGGGAGGTTACACCAACGCGAAGGCACGAACCGAACATCCACCCGTTCCCTGGACGTTGAGCGGCGGGAAAAAGAAGTCCGCACGCCGACTGTCCGCACCGTCGAGCACTTGATCGAGGTTCCGTAGCTCCTCGATAGGGATGACGTCGTTCTCGAGTAGCGGGAGATGCGAATCGGCCGGGTGGACGTCGGTCGACGGTCCGTGGGCCGGCACCTCGTCGTACCACCCGCCGACACTCGCCCCTTCCGTTCCCACTGCCTTCGGGTCCAGCGAAGCGACGTACTCCGCGGCCTCACCGGTCAGATAGGGGAACTCGAAGAGGTACTCGGGGGTCTGACCGTAGTACTCGTCCCACCCGGTGTGAAGCATGACGACGTCACCGGGCTGAATCTCGGACTCGTAGGCCTCGATGTCGGCACGAGCTATCGACTCCTCCGGCTCTTTCGGCGTCAAGTCGATGACCACGCCCTCGCCCATGAACCGGTCGATAGCGAAGTCGTCCAGCGTCTTCCCTTCGGGGATGAAGTGTGCCGGGGCGTCGATGTGAGTCGCAGTGTGGCTCCGCATCTCCAGCCGTTCCATCGTGAACCCGTCGCGTGCGGCCAACGACGTCCGTTCCAGGTCGACCGGTGGAAAACTCGGCCACACCGGGATGTTCTCGTTGATCGGGTTGGACAGCTCGATGACTTCCTTGGAGTCGAGCATGGCAGAGCCGACAGACTAGGGGAAGATAAGTATTGTGCTCAGCGGAACACATCTTCGACGAACTCGGTGTCATCGAACAGATCGCGATAGTCGTCGGGAACACGACCGTCGGTGACGAGGAGGTCGATGTCGTCGATGGTCCCGAATCGCCGGAAGCTCTGCTCGCCGAACTTGTCGGTGGTGGTGACGACGACAGTTCGTGCCGCGTGCTCTACGGCGAGCTGCTTGATCTTCGCCTCGGACTCGTTCGGTGCCGACAACGCACCCGTGGGTTCGATACCGTTTACGCCGATGAACGCGAGGTCGAAAGACGAGTTTCGAATGTAATCCTCCGTCGTCGGCCCGATCAGTGCCTTGGTCTCGCTCCGGTACTCTCCACCCGTCAGTTGGACCGTTCCGTCCGCTTTGGATAGTTCCGGCAACAGCAGTGGAGCGTTGGTGACGATGATAGTCGAACTGTCATCAGGGATTTCCTTGGCGACCTGCATCGTGGTCGTCCCTGCGTCGAAGAAGACGACTTGACCTTCGTGAATCTCTTCGACGGCTCGCTCCGCAATGGCCTGCTTGCGGTCCAGGTTCTGGACGAGACGACGGTCGAACGCTCGTTCGACGCCGACGTTCGTCACGGGAACGGCGCCGCCGTGCGTCCGTTCGACGAGGTTCCGCTCGTCGAGGTCGGAGAGGTCGCGCCTGATGGTGGACGGCGACACGTCGAGATGTCCGGCCAACTCCTCGACCGAGAGCCCGCCGTGTTTCGTAACCAGTTCCGTGACGGACCGCCGCCGCTGTTCGGGGGTGCTCATGAGACGACCCCCCTGGGCTGGCCCGTTTGCCGCACCGACGCCGTTGGCATGGCTACGACTACAGCCGAGCGGTATTTAGCTCTCTCGTCCACCCGGAACTGCTGCGGCCTCCGGTTCTTCCCAGACTTCTTCGACGGAGGCCCCTTCGTGGACGATTTTCGTGAGCGCGGAGACCGTCCGTGCTGGGTTCTCGGACTTCCAGATGGTTCGCCCGATCATCAGTCCACGTGCCCCGGCGTCCATCGCGCCTTCGACCGATTCGAGCATGGCCCGAGTGGTGTCGGTCGCTGGCCCACCGAGTATCATCACCGGGACCGGCGAGTTCCGCACCAGGGGTTCGAAGGATTCCACACTACCTGTGTACGGTGCTTTGAGGATATCAGCTCCGAACTCCCAGCCCATGCGCATGGCGTCGGCCACATATTCGGGGTCTGTCTCCAGTTGACCCGGAACCCGTTCGCCCCACATGACGGGTTCGACGACGAGTGGGACGCCCGTTCCACGCAGCTCTTCGGCGAGCTGCCCGATGTACTCGACGTTGCGGCGGAACGTCTCGTTGTTGTCACGGCCGAACACGAGGACCGTTTTGACGCCGACGGGGTCGAGTTCCCGGAGGAACTCGGCGTCGAACGCTGGCGTCCAGAGGTCCTGCCCGTGGTCCCGACCGGGACTGGTCGACCACGTCACGACGTCTGCCGTGAGAACGACGTCGACGTCGGCCTCCCGTAGCCGGTCCTGATAGTGACGGGCGAAGTGGGGGCCGATGAGTACCGCGTCGGGCTCCCCGCGTAGTACTTCGTCGAGTGTCTCTTCGGGCGTCTCGAACCCCTCCGGCGAGCCGAGACTGAGGCCGTGATCCAGCGCTACGACGACTGCGTTCCCTGACGGCGTGTCTAGAAGCTCTGTTTGGGTCATCGACTTCGATTGTGGTGAATATGGCCACCTATTTAACCGTTTTCCTAGCGGTAACCGTTATATCGTCCGCCAGCCGCCATCGACCATCAGAACCTCGCCGGTCACGTAGTCGGCATCGTCACTGGCGAGATAGAGGGCGGCCCCGGCGACGTCTCCGGGTGTTCCCGCACGTCCTGCAGGAACTGGTTTGATGAGGTCGTCCTTCTGAGCTGCCTCCGGCGCCTGCTCCGACCATCCGTCGATGAACTCCGTGGCTATCTGGCCGGGGCCAACTGCGTTTACTCTGATGTCGTGGTCCGCTAGTTCGAGGGCTGCCCCTCGAGTGATCATCTTGACAGCGGCCTTCGTCGAGTCGTACTGTATCTGGTCGTGTTGAGCCACGAACGAACTGATCGAGGCAGTGTTGACGATTGTACCCTCGACACCACGGTCGATCATGTCCTGTGCTGCCGCCTGGCAGCCGAAGAACACTCCCTTCGCATTGACCTGATGGATCTTCTCGAATTCGTCTTCGGAGACGTCGAGCAGGCTCCCGCCGATGAACAACCCTGCATTGTTCACCATCACGTCGACACCGCCGTGTTCCCGGGCACGTTCGACGACCGCACGAATCTCGTCGGCGTTCGAAACGTCCGTTTCCACGAACTCGGACGTTCCACCCTGATTCCGGATCGCTTCGTGCGTCGGCGTCTCCGCGACTTTGGGCTCGGACTCGATGTCCGCGTTCAGTACTGTCGCCCCCGCGTCGGCGAAGCGTAGCGCGATCGCACGTCCGATACCAGAGGTCGCGCCGGTGACCACGACGGTGTCTCCCTCGAAGTCGGTGCTGTAGTCAGGCATCGTAGCGAGTATGGGTGGATTTCGAAATAAAGATTTGGGGTCTTCCTGTCGAGCGCAGCTCATTTCCCACGTGTGTTGAATATTACTATTTATAGAAAGATGATTTTAGTATGAAATACCCAATATTAATTTCTATATTGTTACATGATAACGAGAGGCGCCCCCATGAGACGCTGTGACGCTGTGTCCGAAATCGCACTAATAATCAGGTGGAATAGATTCTTTTGCGTGGTTTAGAGATAAATTACGAGATATCAGTCAGACACATACAGAGGTAGTGTAAATAACAGCACTAACCTCATTAGGTCTTCATTCACTACTCTCCATTCCACATACAAGTATTATGATTTTTATTTGTATTGATTATTGACCCATGTTAGAGTCTCGCTGGTGGGTATACACACAGAGAGTCGTCGGACCGGAGACCGACGTCGGTTGTCTATCGCTTCCGAACGGGATGTGGCGATTCAGTCTCACAGATGCGACTTGTGAACCGGCCGGGTCGTGACGTCGAACAACCGAGATAGTACAGACCTGCTCGACACACGTCGTGGGGCAGGTGGTGAGGAGCGTCGTGAGCGTGAAACGCCGACGCTGCTCGTCGCATCGTTTCGCTGTCACGCGTACAGACGTGGACTACTCGGAGTACTTCGAGTAAAGTCTCAAACCGGCTCGGTCCGCTCGTTTGTCAACCGGCCCGCTGACCGGCAAGCGACCGACCTCGTGAACAAAAATAACACCATTACACCTGTTATTATAGAGAGAACTGGTGTTTAGCGACCATGCAGCAGAGGTGGCTACGTTGACCGGAGTCCTATCGGCGTGAGTTTCGAAAAGTTCTGGCATCGTCTCACCCACTATTCGGTACAAGACCGCTTCGCTCGATGCATCTGTCTGAGAGACGTAGAGCCGAGCACGGGTTGCGTTCTTCGTCGAATGGCTTAGCAACGACGAGCACAAATCTAATGCTTCCGATCGGTTCGAAGAATTATCAGACTTCCGGCTCCCGATGAGGATAGGACGGTTACGCCGACGATACCGACGAAACGGCGCTGTTGGGTAGATACGCCCAACGTCGGGGAGTTCCGAGAGATGGAGCCCGTTGGAGGAATCGCAGACCAGAGATAGTGCGCTGGTCGACGCGCCGTCAGCGATGCCGTCCGAACGAACCCGACGGTCGCGACGGTCGCGATAGGTCCCCACGGATGGGGTACGTTTTTGTGAGGCCCGTTCCAGAGGAAGGTATGTCGAACGACATCCGCGTCACCGTCTGGAACGAGTTCGTCCACGAACAGGAGAGCGAGACGGTCGCCGAAGTGTACCCGGACGGAATCCACGCCGTCGTCGCCGACGCCCTGCGCGAGGGCGGCTTCGACGTGGAGACCGCGACCCTGCAGGAGCCCGAACACGGCCTCACCGAGGCAGTCCTCGACGACACCGACGTGCTCACCTGGTGGGGCCACGCCGCTCACGACGAGGTGTCCGACGAGGTCGTGGAGCGCGTGAAGTCGCGGGTGCTCGATGGGATGGGGTTGCTCGTGCTCCACTCGGGGCACTTCTCCAAGATATTTCGTGAACTGATGGGGACGAGTTGCGCCCTCAAGTGGCGGGAGGCCGCGGAGACCGAACGCCTGTGGGTGACGAACCCCGCCCACCCCATCGTCGACGGGGTCGACGAGTACATCGAGGTACCCGACGCAGAGATGTACGGCGAACACTTCGACATCCCGGAGCCGGACTCGCTCGTCTTCACCTCCTGGTTCGAGGGCGGTGAGGTGTTCCGTTCCGGCTGTTGTTACTATCGCGGCGAGGGGCGCGTGTTCTACTTCCGGCCGGGGCACGAGACGTACCCGGTGTACCATCAGGAGGATATTCGGCAGGTGCTCCGCAACGCCTGCGGGTGGGCGGCGCCGAACGACGACGGTCCGGCGGTCGTCCGCGGGAATCACGAGCCGTTGGCGGAAATCGACACCTCCGACGACCGGACCGTCCACTGAGCCGGGTGCGTCCGACCGAACCGGCCCCTTCCGGAACTGTCGGCCCCCTCCGCGTCGCTGCGGCGTTTCCGCTCGTCTCGCGGACCCACAGCCGTCGCTGTCTCTCGTCGGAAAGCGAGTAGAACGAGGATATCAGTACCTGGGGAAAGAGGAGAGAGAGAGAGAGAGAACGAAGCCCGTCGCCGGGCCCGGTAGTTACATTACTTGTTGTACGTGTCGGGGATCAGTACGACTCCGTGGAAGTCGAACAGGTTTCCGACGATTTCGTCGATGCGGTCGAGGTCGGGCGAAATCGCTGCTGCGGGCAGGTAGAAATCCGTGTCCGTCTTCTCGCTGGCGTTCGAATCGAACTCGGTCAGTTCACTCATCTCGGTCACTGCTTGTAGCCGTCCCTCCTTAGCCCCTAGCGTGTATAGGTACGGGCCTTTTTGAATGACAGAATCCGTATAATTGTTACTGACGGACCGGTACTGCGACCGGCCCCCCGCCGGTCGACCGGGAGACGGGAATCCCCCGACCCGACCGTCGAGAGACGAGTGGTCGACGCAGCCCGCCTCACGTCGGTCGTGGGCGACGCCGCCTCGACTCACTCCGTCACGGAAGGTAACACGCGTCTACGGTGTATAGCGGTGGGCATGTAATATGCCACCCATTCAAATCCACCCTCGTGTCTTCCCCGTCGGTGCGCAGTTGTGGCGCCATTTTTCGTACAATTACTTCTGTCCACTCTTATCTCCGAGAGACCCAAAGTAGTCGTCCGCTGGCGCGCCGCGCCCCCGAACGAGAACACTTAACACACCAGTATATGTACGCATTCGCACCGAGGTAAACGGCATCAGCAACAATGAGATACGAACGCGCGGAGTCCGGAGACGATATGTGGCCACACCGGCGTCGGGTGGACGGGCGTAGCTGTCGACAGTGGGGTGAACAGCACCGATGTCGATAACTGCCAAGATACACATCGAACACGACCGGCTCGCGCTCGTCCCGACGCTACGCGTCCTCGACGACGTGAAAATCAGAGTCATCTCCCAGGGGACGACCAACCCGGGGGCGACCGTCTTCCCGTTCCTCGTCGAGTACGACGACCGGGAGGCCTTGGAGAGCGCGCTGGACGACGACCCGACGGTCGCGAGCTACGAGCTCGTCGACTGGGGGGACGGAAACGGAATCTACTACATCGAGCACGCCGGCGAGACGAAACTGATCAGCACCATCGTGACGGACGTCAACGGGTTCCTGGCGAACACAGAGACCAAGGGGAACGGCTGGCTCGTCCGGCTCCTCCTCCCGAACCGGGAGGCGCTCAACTCGGTGTGGGAGTACGCGCGGGAGAACGACATCTCGCTCGATATCATCGAGATATACGGGAACGAGAGCGCGGGGACCGAGAGCTCGTACGGGCTCACCCTCGAACAGCGGGTCGCTCTCCAGACCGCCTACGAGAAGGGGTACTTTCGGGAGCCGCGGGACATCTCCCTGAACGAGGTCGCAGAGGAGATGGGGCTGTCGTCGACGGCGATGAGCGGTCGGCTCCGCCGCGGGATGCGGAACCTCGTCGCCGCGACGATCGCCGAACCGGACGAAGCGGAGTAGGGCTCCGACCGTCGAGCACCCCAGATACAGATATATTTAGTTAGATAAGTCGTCGCGAGTTCGCCCGCGTCACTTCGACCCGCGCTCCTGGTACACCGGTCGCAGGGACGTACTGTCCTTCCCGTAGCCGAGCCACGAGCTAAGCAGGGTGGCGACGAACACCAAGTACACCGGAAACAGGATAAACAGCGTGTACGCCGCCAGGGCGAGGGTGAGTCGCCCAGTGGCGTACAGAAGTCCGATGGTCACGAGCCCCGGAACGGCGCCGGCTACGGTACCGTACCGGAACGCGGCGTTGGCTGCGGGGCCCGGCGACACACGGATTCGATCCATAAGTTCACTACTACCCGAAGACGAATAAGAAATTCGCGGGGCGCGATGCCGCGTCACCGCTTGGCTCACCGCCCGTCCGAACTCGGCTCGCCGCCGCCACGGGTGTAGGGGCCTGCCGAATTCGACAGCCGGTTCGACTTCGCGTAACGCCGTGATCACCGACCCGACTGCCGTTTCGGTCGCCAACGGACGCGCCCCCGTGTGTCCGGCTACATACAAACACGCCTCTATCCGCCTGCGTCCAACGACGGACATGACAGCCCCTTCATGCGAAAATTCCCGGGGGTACATAAAAGATAGAGGCTATTAACACCGTCATTTATCTGGGTTTACCATGTTGAATCGAATGCCATGACAGAGGATGCCGACCACCCGAACCATCCGAGTATCGACCAGTCCGACCGCGTCTTACCACGCAACCTGCGCCAGAGCGGCGACCCCGGCATTCAGATGCTGGTTTCGACCCGCGTGCGCAAGTCCCCCTTCTTCGACAAGTCGTTCAACGAGGAAGGCGCCTGGCGCTGTACGGTGTACAACCGGACGTACCACCCGCGCGGCCTCGTCGAGCCCGAGGACGGCGGTGCGATGGCCGAGTACGAGGCGCTGACCGAGAAAGTCACCCTCTGGGACGTCGCCGTCGAGCGTCAGATCCGCGTGAAGGGACCGGACGCCGAGGCGCTCACCGACTACGTCATCACGCGTGACGCCACCCAGATCGAACCGATGCACGGGAAGTACGTCATCCTCTGCAACGAGGACGGCGGCATCCTCAACGACCCCATCCTGCTCCGGGTCGAGGAGGACGAGTTCTGGTTCTCCATCTCGGACTCCACGCTGATGCAGTGGCTCCAGGGCGTCAACGTCGGCAAGGACTTCGACGTCGAGATCGACGAAATCGACGTCGCCCCGATGCAGATTCAGGGGCCGCTGTCCGAGGACGTCATGGTCGACGTCGTCGGCGACGAGGTCAGCGACATCCCGTACTACGGTCTGATGGAGGCCGAGATCAACGGCTGTGAGGTGCTCGTCAGCCAGACCGGGTTCTCCGGCGAGAAGGGCTTCGAAGTGTACGTGAAGGACGCCATGGAGAACGCGGAGCGCGTCTGGGACCCGGTGCTCGACACGGTCAAGGAGCACGGCGGGATGCAGATCGCGCCCGGGCACCACCGACGTATCGCGGCCGGTATCCTCTCGTGGGGTCAGGACATGGACCACGAGACCTCGCCGTTCCAGGTCAACTTGGGCTACCAAGTCCCCGACGACAAGGAGGGCGACTACATCGGCAAGGAGGTACTCGAACAGCAGAAGGAGCAGATCGAGAACGGCGAGTACCCGTTCAACCTCAAGCTGGTCGGCCTCAAGATGGCCGGCGAGCCGATCCGCGACTACGCGCCCGACTTCTGGATCGTCTCCGACCCCGACACGGGCGAGGAGTGCGGCTACATGACGTCGCCGTGGTGGAACCCCGAACTCGAGACGAACATCGGCCTCGGGTTCGTCCCCGCGGAGAAGCTCCAGAACGAGACCGACGCGCAGCTCAACGACGAAATCTACGAGGAGGACCTCGACATCGAGTTCCAGGTCCACCTCCCCGACGAGTACTCCGAGGAGGAGGACGAGCCCGTCTACGCCACGGTCGGCGAGGTTCCGTTCAAGGAGTCCGTCAACCCGAGCGCCCGCGAGCAGGCGAAACTCAGCGCGGCGCAGGAAGCCAGCAACGACTAGTCGGAACGCCGCTGGACACCCTCGATTCGAACTTTTTTCACGCCGGCCCCTGCCGATGACGACAGGTTCCCCGATGGACGAGCGGGCGAGGGCGGCCATCGACACGTTGCGTGAGCGCGTCCGTGGCGCGGTTCTCGAACCCGGTGACGACGAGTACGAGGACGGTCGTAGTACCCTGTGGAACACCCGCATCGACCGCGAGCCAGCAGTCGTGGTCGGGTGTGCCAGCGCGGCCGACGTCGTCGCCGGCGTCAACGTCGGCCGCGAGTTCGGCCTCCCGCTCTCGGTGAAGGGCGGCGGCCACCACGTCTCGGGGAGCGCCGTCTGTGAGGACCGGTATCACGCTCGACCTCGGGCCGATGAACTGGATGCGCGTCGACCCCAAGGGGCGGACGGCCCGCGTCGGTCCCGGCGCGACATGGGGCGACGTAGACTGCGAGACGCAGGCGTTCGGGCTGGCCGTTCCGGGCGGACAGGACCCCGACATCGGCGTCCCCGGCCCGACCCTCGGGGCGGCGTCGGCTGGCCCAGTCGGAAGTACGGACTCACCTGCGACAACCTCCTGTCGACCGACGTCGTCACCGCCGGAGGTGACCTGGTCCGCGCGAGCGAGGCGGTCCACCCGAACCTGTTCCGGGCGACCCACCACGTCGAGCCGAACGAGTGACCGGACAGGCGACCGGGCGTATCCGCGTCGCGTCGTCGAGCGTGTCCACACCACGTCGACCGTCGTGTCGACGGTCGTGTCGGAACGGGCCACCGAGGACCGGGACCGTCCGCGAAGCCGACGGACTCCAAACCGGAGGCCCGCCGAAGCTCCCTTTCCCCGGGGTCTCGTAACCTCCTCCCGTGACAGACGAGTTCGCCATCGTCGACCCCGACGACGTCGAGGACGAACGATTTCAGACCTGCGAGACGACCGTTCGGAAACTGACAGCGCCCCTCGACGCGACAGAGCTACGCGCGAACCAGGTGCTCGTCGACCCCGGCGAGGTAACCACGCCCCACACCCACGAGGGTCAGGAGGAGCTGTTCGTGGCGATGACCGCCGGCGAGATCGAGATCGAGGGCGACCTGCACGCCGTCCCGGCGGGCGGCGTCGTCCGCGTCGGCCCCGACGTCGTCAGAAACCTCTGTAACCGGACCGGCGAGTCGACACACGTCTGGCTCGCGCTTGGCGCGCCGCCGGTCGGCTCCGTCGAGGACTTCGGCGCCTACGTCGTCCCCGACGAGGAGGACTGAGTCGGGGGTCGCCGCCGATAGCGCCCCCGCGACGGAGGCGACTCCGGCCAAGTCGGGCTCGACTCTCCGAACTCGTCGACCCGCCGACCGCGGGCGCTACCGCTTGAGTCGTTCGAGCCGCCAGGACTCGAGGTCGGCCGTCTGGTTGAACGCGTAGATGTGGACGCCACGGATACCGTACGACTCGTCGGCGACGTACGGCGCGAGTCCGTCGATGAGCTCGTCGGGCTTGTACGTCCCCCGGGAGCCGATGAGCTGACGGACGAACCCGAGGATACCCGTCGTCTTCTTCAGGAACTTGATCGAATCACCGACGCCGACCTTCTGTGAAATCTGCAGCAGGCGCTGGTACTTCATCACGCCCGGGATACCGACTTCGACCGGGAGGTCGACCCCCCGGTCGCGCAGCTCCGAGATCCACTCGAGCACCGTCTCGGGGTCGTAGCAGAGCTGTGTGACGATGTAGGTCGCGAACGGCTCCTTCCGTTCCATCGACTCCCGAAGCGTCTCGTCGGAGAGGAAGTCGTGGCCCTCGGGGTAGCCCGTGATACCGACCTCCTCGAACTCGTACTCGGTCTCCTCGAGCGCCGTGAGCAGGTCGTACGCCGACTCGAACTCGCCGGCCGGCTCCTCGCGGTCGCCGCCGGGGACGAAGATGTCCGTGACGCCCGCCTCGGTGAGCCGGCGCGCGATCTCCTCTAAGTGCTCCCGGTCCTCCACGTAGCGGGCGGCGACGTGCGGGACCACCTCGTACCCCTGTGCGACCGCCGCTTCGGTCTTCTCGACGGTCCGGTCGATGCCGAGTTGGGGCGACGTGGTGATGGCGACCGTCGCCCCGTCGGGGAGGTGGGTAATCTCCTCGTCGAAGCTCTCGAACGGCATGAGTTCGAAGCGGGCGTTGCCGAGGAGGACCTCGACGCCGTCGACGTCCTCGAGGTCGGCGACCGTCTTCGACTCCGTCTTCGACTCGGACTCCAGGGACATTGCTTGTGGTAGGGGTTGGCGTGCAGCCACTTCGCTTTGCGGGTGACTCACAACACCCATTTAAGTAGCATCGGCGGGGGGTCTACGCACTCCCCGCAGTCGGCGCACTCCGGCGGATGTGGCCGGCGACGTCCTCGTGTGAGAGCTCCTGTTCCGGCCCCGCCGGAAGCCGTCTGGGGACGAACTCGAGCAGGTTCAGCTGCTGGAGAAGCTCCCGGGCGTCCCCCTCCTCCAGGTCGAGCCGCCGTGCGAGTTCGTAGAGGGTCACGGAGCCGACGACCGCGTCGACCACGTCCGGAATTCGGACCTCGTCCGGCAGGCCGACGCCGTCGGCGACGAGCGGCTCCGCACCGACCGGGTCGGCGTCCGGGTCGACGGCGTCGGAGCCCTCGGCCCCATCGTCGTCGGGAGTGCTGGTATCGGAGCCCTCAGCGTCGCCCTCTCCGACTCGGGAGTCCTCGGCCTCCGACCTAGCCCGCGGGGCCGTGTCGTAGGTGGTCGGGGCGTGGACGCCGGCCTCTATCATGTACCGCCTGACGGTCTCCGAGGCGACGTCCATCTCGATACGGCGGCTCATCTCCGTGAACGTCTCGCAACGCTCGTACAGCCGCTCCAAGTAGTCGACGTCGTCGTACGGCGGCACCGACTCGTCGCGAACCGCTGCGAGCGCCTCGGCTCCGTCCTGGGTTACCTCAGTGCCACCTTCGACTGTCCCCACACCGTCCGCTGCGAGGCCGTCGCCGCCGGCGGTCGAACTGTCCCGGGTCGGGGTGTCGTCGGCGGAGGGTCGGTCGCCGGTCGGTCCGCGTGCCTCCTCCGTCGACGCCGACGAATCCCCAGTCGTGTCGAGGTCGGCCGTCGGGGTCGCATCCGACGAGGTCGTCTCCGAGGGGCGGGTCGACCCCTCGATGACGACCTCGACGGTCAGCAGGAGTCCGCCGTCGTCGGTGGTCGCCGCCCCGCGGACGTCCGCGCTGACGGCCGCGTCGACCCGCTCCACGGCGTCTTCGAGGTGTGGCGCGGAGAACGTGACGCCGATACCACACTCCTCGTCGACGGACGCCGACTCGGCGGCGAGCGTCGGCCCGTCCTCCCCGTCCGGACCGGGGAACGCGGCCGGGACGGTGACCGTCGCTCGAACCGTCCCGTCGTCGTCCGTCGACGCCTCGACCGCCCGCACCGACCGCCCCTCCGACTCGTACTGCTCGACGATCCGGGAGAGGAGGTCGAAGGAGGTTCCGAGTGGCATGTGTTGCTATAGAATAACACACCGTAGAGCATAATCGTACGTGAGGAATAGCCCACCCTTTTACTTGAATGAGGCGCTAAGGCCCCTTCTTCAACGAGCGACCAACGGGAGCGAGTAGGGAGGGGATACAGCGCCGCACGAGTAGCAAATACGTTCGGCGCTCGGCCCACAAGCCCACAAATCGCAATAACTATGCGCATAGGTGCGCATAGTGCGTATGTAGTGAGACGGAAGAATATCACCATCCGCGAAGACCAAGCCGAGTGGGTCGAGGAGAACCACCTCAACCTCTCGTCGTTCGTTCGCGGGCAACTTGACGAACTCATCGAAGAACGCTCGTGAACTACAACTACAGGTATCGACTCCGACCGTCCGACGCTCACCGCGAACAGTTAGCGTGGACTGTCGATACCTGTAGGCAGGCCTACAACCACTTCCTCCACCGACTCAACCGCACCGACGACACGTCGGCGTACTCCGAGCAGAAGCTCCTGCCGAGCCTCAAGAAGTGGTGGAGCGACCTGAAAGGCGTTCACTCGAAGGTACTACAGAAGGTCGTGCAACGGCTGTACGACAACCTCTCGACGCTACACGGGAGGAAAGAGAACGGCTAGCGCGTCGGCACGCTCAAGTGGAAGGCACCGGGCGAATACCGCAGTTTCACCTACAGCCAATCCGGCTTCAAGCTCAAGAACACGAGCGGTCGGACGCGACTGTGGCTCTCGAAGCTCGGCGAGATACCCATCACCTTTCACCGCGACCTGCCAAACGACGCTGAAATCAAGACCGTCACGGTCAAGCAGGAACCCACCGGGAAGTGGTACGCCATTCTTGGGGTCGAGACTCCCGACGACCCGCCGGAGAAACCCGAGAATCCCGAGAAATGTGTCGGTATCGACGTGGGGATTCTCAAGTACGCCCACGACACGGACGGAACCGCCGTCGAATCGCTCGACCTGTCCGACGAACGCGAGCGGTTGGAACGCGCACAACGCGACCTCTCGCGGAAGGAACACGGGTCCGCGAATTGGGAGAAACAGCGGAAGGTCGTGGCCGAACGTCATGCCGACCTCAAGAACAAGCGCCGCGACTTCCTTCACAAGTTGTCGAACTACTACGCCCGAGAATACGACCTCGTGGCCGTCGAGGACTTGGACGCGAAGGGTTTGGTCGAACTACCGGGCAACTCGCGCAACCGGGCAGGAGCGGCGTGGGGGACGTTTCTGCGGATGCTCGAATACAAGTGTGAGCGGGAAGGGACGCACTTCGTCGCCGTGAATCCACGCGGAACAACGAAAGAGTGCGCGTCCTGCGGCGTTTCGACCGAGAAACCGTTGTGGGTTCGTGAACACTCCTGCCCGGCGTGTGGGTTCGAAGCGGACAGAGACGCGAACGCGGCGTGGAACATTCTTTCTCGCGGTATCAGGAAGCGGTTAGGAGCGGGACGCTCCGAATCAACGCCTGTGGAGACTGCGCTCCCTGTGGATACGTCCGTGTCTGCAAAGCGTGTCGTTGAAACAGGAAGCCCCACCCTCAAGCGCGAGCCGTCAGGCGAGCGGTAGGGTGGGGTAGTTCACTATCCCGACGGAAACCGGCCGACAGAATCCATCCGTGGAGCGGAGAGGTTCCGTTCCGCCCGACCGACGGGCGGCTCGGCCGGCGGCGTCACCGGGGCGCCGTGTCGGGGTCTACCCGGCGTCGCGTCGGTCAGTCGCTCACTCCGACAGTTCCTGCCAGCGGTCGACGCCGGCCTCGGCGACGTCCCGGTCCTGCGAGACGGCGCCGCCGGAGACGCCGATCGTCCCGACGATCTCGCCGTCGCGTTCGAGCGGGTAACCGCCGCCGAATATCACGATGCGGCCCTCGTCGGTGGTCTGCAGCCCGTACAGGGAGTTGCCCGGCTCCGACGCCTCGGCCAGTTCGTGAGTCGACGTCTCCAGGGCGGCCGCCGTGTACGCCTTGTTCCGCGAGATGTTCACCGAGGCGAGCCAGGCGCCGTCCATGCGGTGCTGGGCGATCAGGTTCCCCTCGCTGTTGGCGACCGTGATCACCATCGGGTTGTCGATCTCCTCGGCCCGGTCCTCCGCCGCGTCGATCAGCTCCGTCGCCGTCTCCAGCGGAATGGATTCGACCATCGGACGGAGGGTCGTAGGACGGACCCAAAAGCGTGGTTGCCGCCGGCAGTACCCGTCGCGGGAGCGGACTGACGAGCGCGCTAGCGGCCGAATAACGGGAGCTCGCCCCTCGAAGCTCTACCTGACACGCCCCCGAAAGGTTGTGCCCGGAACCGTGGGAGGCGGTAGCTATATTGGCGCGCCCGGGTGACGTCAAAATCAGACCCATGAATCCGACAGACAGCTTGCCGTCCGAGGCCGGCACCGTCATCGTCGGCGCCGGGATCGTCGGCTGCAACCTCGCGTACCAGCTCACGAAGCTCGGCCGCGACGACGTGGTCGTCGTCGACCAGGGGCCGATGCCCACGACCGGCGGGTCGTCGACCCACGCGCCGGGCATCATGTTCCAGACGGCGGAGGAGAAGATCCTCACCAAGTTCGCGAACTACAGCCGGGAGCTGTACTCCGAGCTCGAGGGCGCCGACGGCCACCAGGCGTACAACGAGGTCGGCGGCGTCGAGGTCGCCCGTACCGAGGAGCGCATGGACTTCCTCGAGCGCCGCGTGGAGAACGGGCTCGCGTGGGGTATCGAGGACCCGCAGATCCTCTCCCCGGCGGAGGTCGGCGAGCGCCTCCCGCTCGTGAACGAGGACGAGATCATCGGCGGGTACTACTCCCCGACCGACGGGCAGGTCTCGGGCGTCGTCGCCTGCGACGCGTTGGCCCGCGAGGCGATGGAGCAGGGCGCCCAGTTCGTCCCGCACACTCGCACCGAGGACGTCGAGTTCGACGGCGACTCGGTGTCGGCGGTCGTCACCGAGAACGGGGCCATCGACTGCGACGAGGTCGTCGTCGCGACCAACATCTGGGCCCGCCAGCTCGGCGAGGAGCTCGACGTCCACCTCCCGGTGACGCCCGTCGAGCACCAGTACACCATGACCGAGCCGCTCGACGAACTCGCCGAGGGCGCGGTCGACGTCACCGACCACCCGCTGTTCGAGAACTACCGGAACGTCTCCGGCGAGAAGGCGAAGCGCCTGCTCGTCGGCCCCGACCGGCCCATCCTGCGTGACCAGGACAACGCGATGTACTTCCGAACCCACGGGGACGCCTACGGGATCGGTTCGTACAACCACGAGCCCATCGTGCCTGACCCGAAGGAGCTCGGCGGCAACGACCCGGACGGGGAGCAGGGGTCGGTCCACGAGTTCACCGACTACCACATGGAGAACGCGACCCACCCGGACCGACCGGAGAAGGCCCCCCGGCAGGCCAGCGACGAACTGCTCCCCGCCACGGCCGGCAAGGAGCTCGAACACAAGTACAATGGGATGTTCTCGGAGACGCCCAACGGACTCCCCGCGATGGGGCCGGTCCAGGGGTACGACGGGCTCTGGGTGTCGGCGGGCATCTGGGTCACCCACGCCGGCGGCGCCGGAAAGGCCCTCGCGGAGTGGATGGAGAACGGCGTCCCCAGACTCGACGACGGGCCCATCGACCTCGCACACGCCGACGTCAACCGGTTCAACGCCCACGAAGGGAGCTGGGACTTCGCACGCGACCTCGGCGCCGAGGAGTACCGCATCGTCTACAACATCATGCACCCGAAGTGGGTGTGGACGGAGTCACAGCGCGACATCCGGCGGACGCCGATGCACCACACCCACGAGGAGTACGGCGGCGAGATGTGGGCCGAGGCCGGCTGGGAGGCGCCACAGTGGTTCGAGTCGAACGCCGACCTCGTGGCGAGGTACGCCGACCGCATCCCCGACCGCGAGGGGTGGGAGGCGGTGTACTGGTCGCCCATCGAGGGCGCCGAGGCGCTGCACGTCCGCGAGCACGTCGGCCTCCACGACATGACCCCGTTCAACAAGATGGAGGTCATCGGCGACGACGCCGGCGCGTTCGTCCAGCATCTCTGTACGAACGACATGGACCTCGACGTCGGCGACGTGCGCTACACCCTCATGTGCAACGAGGGCGGCGGCGTCCGCGCCGACATCACCGTCACCCGCACCGACGAGGACCGCTACCTCCTCCTGACGACCGGCCGCGAGGTCGGGAACAACCACGTCGCGTGGGTGCGCGAGCAGTCCCCCGACGGCGTCGTCGTCAACGACGTCACCTCCAGCCTCGCCGCGATGGTCTGTACCGGCCCCGACGCCCGGAAGGTGCTGTCGAAGGTGACCGACGTCGACCTCTCCGACGACGCCTTCCCGTTCTTCACCAGCCAGCAGTTCTACGTGAAGAACGTCCCCGTCACCGCGCTGCGGGTCTCCTACGCCGGCGAACTCGGCTGGGAGCTGTACACCCCCTCGGAGTACGGCGAGCGCCTCTGGGAGCACGTCATGGAGGCCGGCGAGGAGTACGACATCCGGCCGTACGGCAACGGCGCGCTCGACATCCTCCGCATCGAGAAGGGGTTCCGGCTGTGGGGCGAGGACCTCCACACCGAGCACAACCCCTACGAGGCCGGCCTCGGGTGGGCCGTCGACCTCGACACCGACTTCGTCGGCAAGGAGGCCGTCGAGGCCGCCGCCGCGGGCGACAACATCGACCACGAGGTCGCCCCCCTCACCCTCGACGACGAGGAGGCGATGGTGATGGCCCACCGGCCGGTGCTCGACGGCGACGACCCCATCGGCTACGTCCACAGCGCCGAGTACGGCTACAGCGTCGGCGCCTGCGTCGCCTACACCTACCTCCCGCCGGAGTACGCCGAACCCGGCACCGAGGTGGAGATTCGCTACGAGGGCGAACGCTACGACGCGACGGTCCGCGAGGAGCCGCTGCTCGACTGACGCGCTACGAGGAACCGGTAACCCGACCGACGCGCCGACCGCCGTCCGCGACAACACCCCTCTTCTCGCTGTCAGGTTGTGGTTCGTTCGGCCCGGCCTCGGCCGTCCAGCCGTTCCGTCGACTCGGCGGTTCGCGGTATCGGCGATTCGACCGCGAGCGCCCTCGGTTCGGGGAGATACCGGTGTTCCGCCCGACGCCGCGACCGACCCCACCGGTGTCTTTAACATTGCCACGGGGACAACCCGCCACGAGAGAGATGAGCACTACGGACCTCCCGTCCCAGTCGAGGACCGTCGTCGTCGGCGCCGGCGCCGTCGGGTGTAGCGTCGCGTACCACCTGACGGAGTTGGGCGCCGAGGACGTCACCGTCGTCGACCAGGGCCCCCTACCGGTCACCGGCGGCTCGTCGGTCCACGCGCCGGGCATCATGTTCCAGACGTCGCCGTCGAAGGTACAGACGAAGGCCGCGTACTACACCAGCCGGTTCCTCTCGGACATCGGCACGTACGACGAGGTCGGCGGCATCGAGGTCGCCCGCAGCGAGGAACGCATGGACTTCCTCCGGCGGCGCGTCGAGTGGGCGACGTCCTACGGCCTCCCCGAACCGGAACTCCTGTCGCCCGAGGAGGTCGGCGAGCGCCTCCCGCTCGTCGACGAGGAGGAGATTCTCGGCGGCTACTACTCCCCGACCGACGGCCGCGTCGACGGCATCGAGACGCTCCAGTGGTACATCGAGAACACCCCGGCGAACTTCGTCGGCGACACGGCGGTGACCGACCTGGAGGTCGAAGACGGCGAAATCACCGCCGTCGTCACCGACAGGGGTCGCATCGACTGCGACCGCTGTGTCATCGCGACGAACAACTGGGGGTATCAAACTGGAAAGCTCGCCGGACTCGACCTCCCCATCGCGCCGGTCGAACACCAGTACGTCGTCACCGAGCCGATGGAGGAACTCGCTGACGCGGAGTCGGGGGTCGGTGACCACACCGCCGGCCTGGACGTCCCCGGGGACCGGAACATCCAGGAGTACATGAGCGAGGGGCCCAACCGCCCGGTCGGCCGCGACCAGGACCACTCGCTCTACTTCCGGACTCACGGCGACGCACTCGGCATGGGGTCGTACAACCACGAGTCCCTGCCGGTCGACCCGGAGGCGATGGGTCGCAACAGCGAGGACCGGCAGGCGTCGGTCCGAGGGTTCTCGACGGAGCACTGGGAACGACCGACCCACCCGAACCGGGACAAGTCCGCGAAGCAGGCGTTCGACGAACTGCTCCCGGCCAGCGCCGACAAAGAGTACGCCGTCACCGAGAACGGCATCTTCGTGTTCACGCCGGACGGGATGCCGGCCGTCGGCCCCACGGCGCAGGTGGACGGGCTCTGGAGCGCCCTCGCCATCTGGTGGACCCACTCCGCCGGCTACGGCCGCATCGTCGCCGAGTGGATGGAGAACGGCGTCCCGCGGCTCCCTTCGGGACCGGTGGACACCGGCGGCATCCACGTGCGGCGCTTCGAACCCCACGCCGGCGAGAAGGACTTCTTCGTCGACCGCGGCGCGAAGCGCTACGAGCAGGTGTACAGCATCGTCGAGCCGCGCTGGCAGCCCGACGACCACCGCGGGCTCCGAGCCAGCCCGTTCTACGAGCAGCAGCGCGACCTCGGCGCGGAGTTCGTCCAGAGCGGCGGCTGGGAGTCGGCGCAGTGGTACGAGTCCAACACGGACCTCGTCGACCGCTACGCGGACCGCATCCCGGAACAGGACGGCTGGCGGGGAATCAACCGTTCCCCCATCGAGGGTGCAGAGCACATCCACACCCGCGAGCACGTGTCGATGTTCGACATGACCACCTTCAGCTCCATCATGGTGTCCGGCGAGGGGAGCGAGGCGTTCCTCCAGCGGGTGTGTAGCAACGACATGGAAATCGAGGAGGGACAGGTGCGCTACTCGCTCCTGCTGAACGAGGGCGGCGGCATCCTCGCCGACGTCACCGTCGTCCGCCTCGGCGCCGAGGAGTACATGGTGACGACCGGCGGCGGCAACTCCCCGCGCATCCACGGCTCGTGGCTGGAGGAGCACGCCCCGGGCACGGTCTCCGTCCACGTCGAGGAGGGCGCGAAGTCCACTATCGGGCTCTGGGGGCCGAAGTCCCGGCTCCTGCTCCAGCGCTGCACCGACGCCGACGTCACGAACGACGGCTTCCCGTACTTCCGCGCGAAGCAGATGTACGTCGGTGAGGTGCCCGTCATCGCCCTGCGCGTCTCGTACGTCGGCGAACTCGGCTGGGAGCTGTGGGCGCCCAGCGAGTACGGCCGGCGCCTCTGGGAGACGCTGTGGGAGGCGGGACAGGACCTCGACGTGCGGCCGATGGGCGGCGGCGCCCTCGAGTCGATGCGCCTCGAAAAGGGGTTCCGCCTCTGGGGGACCGACATCGACACCGACTCGAACCCGTTCGAGGCCGGCCTCCCGTTCGCCGTCGACATGGACACCGACTTCGTCGGCAAGGAGGCGCTCGAGGCCGCGAAAGAGGCGGGTATCGACTCGCGCATCACCCCGCTCACCCTCGACGACACGACCGACATCGCCCTGAGCGGGCGACCGGTCACGAAGGACGGCGAGGCCATCGGCTACGTCCAGGCGGCCGACTACGGCTACACGGTCGGCGAGTCCATCGCCTACACGTACGTCCCGAGCGAGTACGCGGAGGCTGGGACGGACGTGCAGGTCCGGTGCGAGGGCGAACTGTACGACGCGACCGTCCGCGACGAACCGCTGTTCGACCCCGGCCGCGAGAAGATCATCCGGTAGGTTAGACGCGGCCGGCATCCTGCCGGACACAGACAGACCAACGACCAACCCCACCTCACTCATCAGCCATGACCGACGACGACACGGGCGGACTCCCCGTCCGGTACGCGGAGATCGAACGGGCCCGCGAACGCCTCGACGACGACAGCGTCGTGAAGCAGACGCCCGTCGAGCGGAGCACCTCGATCGGCGGGTTCGTCGACGCGGAGGTGTACCTCAAGATGGAGCACCTCCAGTGGACGGGGTCGTTCAAGACCAGAGGGGCGTACAACAAGATCAGCCAAGACGTCGAAGGCGGCGTCGACGAGTTCGTCGCCGCGAGCGCCGGCAACCACGCGCAGGGGGTGGCGCTGGCCGCGACGAAGTGTGGGGCAGAGTCGACCGTGTTCATGCCGGAGAACGCACCGCAGGCGAAGGTCGACGCGACCCGCGGCTACGGGGCCGAAGTAGAACTCGTCGGCAAGGACTTTCAGGAGACCATGGCGCGGGCCCAGTCGGCCGTCGAGGGGACCGACGCGGCGTTCGTCCACGCATACGACGACACGGACATCATCGCCGGCCAGGGGACCCTCGGCATCGAGATGTACCACGACTGTCCGGAGGTCGACACCGTGGTCGTCCCCATCGGCGGCGGCGGCCTCGTCTCGGGAATCTCGACGGCCGTCAAACACCTCTCCCCGGAGACCCGCGTCGTCGGCGTGCAGGCGACCGGGGCCGAGACGGTCCACGAGAGCCTGGACAAGGGGATGCCGGTGACACTAGACGAGGTGAACACCATCGCCGACGGCATCGCCACCGGCGGAATCTCGGAGACGACGCTCGAGATCATCCGGGCGAACGTCGACGAGGTTGTTACCGTCACCGACACCGAGATCGCCCGGGCCGTCCTCGTGTTGCTCGAGCGGGCGAAGCAGGTCGTCGAAGGGGCGGGCGCGGCGTCCGTCGCGGCGCTACTGAGCGACGACCTCGACGTCGCCGGCGAGACCGTCATGCCGCTGCTCTGTGGCGGCAACCTCGACATGACGCAGCTCCAGACAGTGCTCGTCCACGCGCTGACCGAGCGCCGCCAACTCCTGCAGCTGCGGGTCCGGATCGACGACCAGCCGGGGAAGCTCCAGTCCATCTCGGGTATCATCGCCGACGAGGGGGCGAACATCCGCGACGTCCGCCACGACCGCTCCGTCGAGGACCTGGAGGTCGGGGAGGCGTACCTCGTGTTCGACGTCGAGACCAGCGGCGTCGAGCACGCGGCGTCGATCATCGACTCGCTCGAAGGGGCCGGCTACCCTGTCGCCGACGTCACGAAGGCGACCTGACCGGCGGAATCGTTCCTCGGGCGGTGCTCGGACGCCCCTGGGCCTCGGGGCGCCGTGCAGGGGAACCCGCCGCTGACCGCCGGGAAACCTTCTTATGGCTGCTCGCAGATGTGAGAGCGGGTCGTCGGCGATGTACGATAACATACTGCTACCGTACGACGGGAGTGACGAAGCGAAGAAGGCGGCCGTCCACGGCATCGAACTCGCGGCCACAGTCGGCGCGACCATCCACGCGTTCTACGTCATCGACCTCCCGGGGGTTCCCCGGGCGCTGTCGTTGCGGGACGACGAGGAGCGCCTCCGGCGCGAGTACGAGGAGTTCGGCGAGGAGATTCTCGACGAGATATGTTCTATCGCGGCCGAACACGGCGTCGACTGCGAGACGGACATGCGTAGCGGGACAGTCAGCGACGAAATCGTCGACTACGCGGAGGAGAGGGGGATGGACGCGATCGTGATCGGGTCTGCCTACCGCGGAAAGGTCGGCTCGCTCCTCGGCGGAACGACGGACAAGGTGGTCCGAACCGCGACGGTTCCGGTCATCTCACAGCGGATGAAGATGGAGGACACCTGACCGCCGACGACCGCGGTCTCGTCCTCACCACGTCGTCGCCGGGTCCGGTGCAGCGCCTTCCGGTCGAGTCACCCCTCGACCAGCCGCGTCTCCCGGAGGTAGATGACGAGACTGGCGCTGATGAAACAGAGTCCGGCGACCATCGTGGCACCGTTCGTCATCGAGACGAGCGCGACCCCGAACAGCAGTACCGCGAGTACGGCCGCCGCCGTCGCCGGAAGGTTCGCCATGGGCCATCGTACTCGTCGGGCGCAGTAAACACTGCCGCAGGGCGGTCGGCCGGTCAGTAGGAGTGTTTGAACTCCCAGTGGTATCGGCAGCCGTGACACGTCGCCCACTCCGGCACGTCGAACGCTTCGGGATGCCGTCGGCCGTGTTCCATCCGGGTCCCACAGACGGGACAACTCAGGAACAGGAGCTCCAACTCGGGGAACTCCTCGTGAGAGAACTCGGCGACACAGCGCGGACAGTCGATGTCGTCGAGCGGGTGATGTTGTTCACAGTCGGCGCCACACCGTGGACAGCGTAGTCGAGCGGGTGGTCGCCTCCCCCAGCCGACGTCGCCGTCGTTGGTGGTCGTGTGGATTTCGGCACTGGAGAGCCGGAGACTGTCGGAGTCCGGATTCTTCCGAAGCGGGTCGACCACCGCGTTCAGAACCGAGGTGAGCAGACGAAACAGAACCTTCAGCCTGCCGGGCATGTCAAGGAGTAACGGACCGTCTGCTTAATAGCTCTCCGCCGACGGGACAGCGTCGGCCGTGGTGCTCCGTTACCCGACCAGTCTGTTCTCGTGAACGTACACCAAGTTTTAATACTGCATGTTTGTTCATGTGTACCGAGGCTGTGCATCGTGTCACGGTTCACTCACATTATCGAAGCGGCGGACGGCGACCCGTCTCGTCGCGCTCGCCGTGTCCGGTCCGCGGACGCGGCGGGGGAGCGGCCGAAGCGCGAGGACCGAGCCCCGTCCGGCGGGACGGCGGGTGGGACACAGTCGAACCGCAGAACGGCGTGAGACGAGACGATGTACCCCAATAATCAACACCTGTGGCCGCATCATCGAGTGATAATGCATGGCAGACAGCGATAACACGACTGGCGAGATGTCCGACGGCCTCCAGGTGGAGCTGTTCCACCCGGAGTCGGACCGAGAACCGGGCGATACGAACATCGAGAAGTACGGGTTCGACGTCCATCCGGTCGTCTTCCCCGTCGCCCTGCTCCTGATCGGCGCGTTCATCGCGCTGACGCTCATCCTCGGGGCGGAGCGTGCGAACGAGACGTACTCCGCGGTTCGAGGCTTCTTCGAGGGGAACTTCGGGTGGTTCTTCCTGTTGGCGGTGAACATCTTCATCGTCACTATCGTCTACTTCGCGTTCGGGAAGTACGGAACCATCCGCATCGGTGGTGTGCAGGCCGAAAAGGAGTTCAGCGACTTCTCGTGGATGGCGATGCTGTTCAGCGCCGGGATGGGAATCGGTCTCATGTTCTTCAGCGTCTCGGAGCCGCTGTACTACTTCCAGAACGTCCCCGGGTTCTTCGGTGCGGAGGCGGGGACGGGCGCTGCAGCTTCGGCCGCGATGGCACAGACGTTCTTCCACTGGGGGTTCCACCCCTGGGCCATCTACGGCCTCGTCGGCCTCGGGCTCGCCTTCTTCTCGTTCAACCGCGGGCTTCCACTGACGTTCCGGTCGATCTTCTGGCCGCTGCTCGGTGAGCGTATCTACGGGTGGCCGGGCCACGTCATCGACCTGGTGACGGTGTTCGCGACGCTGTTCGGTCTCTCGACCTCGCTCGGACTCGGAGTCGCGCAGGTCAACACCGGACTGTCGTACGTGTTCGGCGACATGATGGGGCTGCTGAGCATCCCGACCGGGACCCTCCCCCGGATTCTGCTCATCGGCGGTATTACCCTCATCGCGACGGCCTCCGTCGCGGCCGGCCTCGACGGCGGTGTCAAGCGCCTGAGCACCGTGAACCTCTACCTGATGTTCATCCTGCTCGGGTTCCTGCTCATCGTCGGACCGACGGTGTACATCTTCGGCACCTGGGTGCAGGGTCTCGGCACCTACTTCGGGAACCTCCTGTCGCTGTCGTTCTTCACCGGCACGCAGGGTGCGGGCGCGACGACGGTCTCCGCCTGGACCATCTTCTACTGGGCGTGGTGGATCGCCTGGTCGCCGTTCGTCGGGATGTTCATCGCGCGCATCTCGAAGGGGCGGACCGTCCGCGAGTTCGTCCTCGGCGTGCTGTTCCTGCCCAGCCTGTTCTCGACCATCTGGCTGTCGACGTTCGGCGGGAGCGCGCTGTTCGACTCGCTCCAGGGTAGCGGTGCGGCGCTCGCCACCTACAACGAACTCGGTCAGACGGTCGCGATGTTCGCCCTGCTGGAGCAGTTCCCCCTGGGAGCCGTCTCCGGCCTGCTCGCGACGTTGCTGGTCATAACGTTCTTCGTCACGTCGTCGGACTCCGGGTCGCTCGTCATCGACCACCTGACCTCCGGCGGCAAGCACGACGTCCCGCGGACCCAGCGCATCTTCTGGGCGGTCACCGAGGGCGCCGTGGCGGCGGTCCTGCTGTGGGGCGGCGGTCTCAACGCGCTGCAGACCGCCTCGATCGCGACGGGCTTCCCGTTCGCGGTCATCCTCGTTCTGATGTGCTACACGGTGTATCAGGGGCTCGACAACGAGTACGAGATACTCGAATCCGAGGAGTTCGCCGAGCGCATCCAACACATGACCGACCAGGACGACATCGACGTCGTGACGACCGGCGATACGACGGTCACGGACATCAAGGGGGGTGCCGACGCCGACAGCGGGGACTGACACCCTCCGAAGCGTGACCGCAGTTCGACCGTACTCTCGACTCCCTCTTCCCGTTTTCCGGTTGCTGTTCGCTGGTTACTGACGAACCGACACGTTCGAGTCGGCTACCCTGTGGAGAACGTCGGATATCGTCCCGTGGGTTCCTCACGCGAGGTGAGACGCGAGCGCGTCGCCGTCGCGGTACGAACGGTCGTGCAGTCACGACAGAACCGGGCGGCCGTGGACTCTCACCGCGGGAATCCAGAGACGGCGGACGACCCACCACCCGATACCGGACGGCGGTGTTTCGGCCCGTACCGACGGGTGTCAATGGCGGTCGGCCTGTGTCCGATCGGCGTGAATCCACCGCCGGGTCGGCCCGCCGACGCCGACGGCAGCGATCGCCAGCCAGACGAGACCGGCCACCGCGAAGGGGAGCAGGTACCACACGAGGGCGCTGGCGCCGCCGACGCCGACGAGTCCGAGCCACGGGTCCCGTACGCCGGCGACCCCGGCGACCCACGTGCCGACGACGACGAACCCCAGACCGCCGAGTGAGAGCACCAAGACGCCGAATGCGGCGGTGACGGCGGTCGCGAGGATGGCGGTTCCGGCGAGGAGCGTGGCCAACTGACTGTACGCGTAGCCGACGAAGAACACGACCATCCCGTACGCCATCAGCCCGTAGAGGACGGAGACGAGCGGGTTCGACGTCGACGCCTCGACGTACTCGTCCACCCGCCCGCCGTACCGGTAGATGACCGCCCCGCCGAAGAGGACCGTCAGAAAGAACGCCGCCGCCGCCCGGACTGCCGGCGGGATATCGGCGACCGCCGTCGGAGCGACCGCCTGTAGCCCGGAGGTCCCGGCGCGACCCACAGCATCGACCACGCCGACGGCGGCAGCGGACATACCGTCACGTTCCATCACAGTATGGGAAAGTCTGTCGGTCCGAGGCGGCTATCCCGACACGAGACGGCGCTCTGGTGGCCGTTTTCCGACGTTCGGGGGAAAGACGTTCCGAGGGGAAGCCACCTACCGTCGGGTCGCCGCCGCGACCGTCCGGACGACCGCCGCGTTCTCCCCGGCGTCGTGCACGCGGACGGCGTCGACGCCGCGGTCGGCCGCCATCGCCGTCACGGCGAGCGTCGGCGGCAACCGCTCCCCGCTCGCGCAGCCGACGCGCTCGAACATGGACTTCCGGGAGTGGCCGAGCAGTACCGAGCAGCCGAGCGCCCGGAGTTCGCCGATGCGGTCGACCAGTTCGAACGACTCGGCCGCGTCCTTCCCGAAGCCGACCCCCGGGTCGACGACGATACGCTCGCGGTCGACGCCGGCCCGCTCCGCGTGCAGCACCGTCTCCGCGAGGTCGTGAAGGACGTCGGTCACCACGTCGTCGTACGTCGCGGTCCGGTCGGGGTCGACGGGCGCCGACAGGCTGTGCATCAGCACGAGCGTCGCGTCGTGCTCGGCGACGACGAACCGCATCTCCGGGTCGGCCAGCCCCGAGACGTCGTTGACGACGGTCGCACCGGCGTCGAGGGCCGCCTCGGCGACGACCGCCTTCCGGGTGTCGATAGACACCGTGACGCCCCGGCCGGCGAGCGCCTCGACGACCGGGAGGACCCGCTCCATCTCCGTCTCCGCGGGGACCGGGTCGGCGCCGGGACGCGTGCTCTCCCCGCCCACGTCGATTACGTCCGCGCCGGCGTCGAGCATCGCTTCCGCCCGCTCGACCGCCGCCTCGGTCGTGTCGTACTCCCCGCCGTCGTGGAAGCTGTCGGGCGTGACGTTCAGCACGCCCACGACGGCCGTGCCGTCGACGTCGAACGCCGGCGGCGGCGTCGGCCCGTCGAGCGCGGCGTCCAGCCGTCGACCGAACCCGGCGAGCCCGCTCCCGTCGGCGGCGACAGAGTCGGCGAGCTCGCGGAGCTGGGCGCGCGTCCCCGACAGCACGGTCGCCTCGACGCCCTCGGGGGTGCCGGCCGACGAGCGTAGCGGGTGGCCGCCCAGGGCGTCGAGCCGGTCCGCGACCGCCTCGGCTTGGGCCGTCCGGAGGGTGGTCGCGACGGTCTCCCGCTCGACGGCGTCGGCCGACCCGTCCGGGAACGCGGCGTCCGCGAGGACGGCGTCGGCGTCCGCCCCTCGGCGAGTCCCGCCGCGGCCGCCGTCCTTCGGGACGACCAGCCGCGTCCACCGGTCCCGAGCCTCAGCGACGGCGTGCAGCGAGCCGGTGACGAGGACGAAGTCGCCCTCGTCGGCCGCGGCCAGCGCACGCTCGGTCGCCTCGGGGACGGAGTCGACCCGCCGTACCCGCTCCGCGTGCCCCTCGAACGCCGCAGCCAGCGCGTCGGGCTCCTCGGCGCGCTCGACGTCCGGACGTGTCGGGTATGCCGTGTCGACCGGCGGGAGCGCCTCGACCATCCCCTCGTAGTCCTTGTCGGCCATGGCGGCGAAGACGACGTGGAGGTCGTCGTACTCGTACCGGTCGAGCAGGGTCGCGACCGTCTCGGCCGCGCCGGGGTTGTGCGACCCGTCGAGCACGACCGTCGGGTCGGCGTCGACGACCTCGAAGCGACCCGGCCAGGTGGCGTCGCGCAACCCTCGGGCGAGCGTCCGCTCGTCGACGTCCGCGACCTGCCCGGCGAGCGTCGCCGCGACCCCGGCGTTCGTGGCCTGGTGCGGCCCGAGCAGCGACAGCCGCGTCTCGACCGACCAGCCGGGGCCGTCGAGGGAGACGGCGCTCTCGACGCCCGAGCGCAGTCCGTGCTCCACGGCGACGACGTCGGGGGCGGCGTCCGCGTCTGTGGGTGCGTCGGGGGTCCCAGTCCCATCCGCCTCCCCGGACCCGACCTCGCCGGAGCCGACCGTGACCACCTCGGTCTCCGAGCGAATCGCGTCGAGAGCCGCCCCGTCGGCGCCGGTGACGAGCGGCGCGTCGGCGGGGGCGACCTGGGCCTTGTCGCGGGCGATCTCCTCGACGGTGTCACCGAGCAGGTCGGTGTGTTCGAGGCTGACGCTCGTGACGGCGCTCGCGACGGGGTCGACCGCGCTGGTCGCGTCGTAGCGGCCGCCGATTCCGACCTCGAGGACGGCGACGTCGACGTCCGCCTCGCCGAAGTGAGACAGCGCGAGCGCCGTGAGGGCCTCGAAGTGGGTCGGAGCGTCGTCGTTCTCGCGGAGCCGCTCCAGACAGGGGTCGAGCCGCTCGACGGCCGCGGCGAGGCGGCTCTTGGGAATCATCCGGCCGTTGACGCGTATCTGCTCGCGGAGGTCCCGGAGCTTCGGCGAGGTGAACAGCCCGACGTCCAGCCCGGCCGCGCGGAGGACGCTCTCGAGCATGCGCGCGGTGCTTCCCTTCCCGTTCGACCCGGCGACCTGTACGCAGTCGAACCCCGCGTGCGGGTCGCCGAGGTGGGCGAGCATCCGGGCCGTCGTCTCCGTCCCGAGCTTCGGCCGGCGGCGCTGCAGCGACAGCAGGGCGTCGGCCGACTCGTGGTACTCCATGACACATAACCCGAATCGGCGACCTGATGAAGCTATCGAACGCGGCGGCGGCGTGCGGTTTCGAGCGGTGCGGAGTCGGGTCGCTCCCGAGTCGGCAGTCGTCGATGGCGGTGTCGTCGACACGGAACGTCACCGGGCTGTTTCGACGCCGACCGAACCACAACTCATCAGCCAAACGGTCGGACGAGGTTCGCCGCCCGGCGTTCGCACTACACAAACACGTCCTATACGGTGGCTCTCAGGTACGCGAACACTCTTACCCCAGTGTCGGGAACGTTCGGACGAGATGTCTTCACCGGACGAGGTCGAGGAGCCCATCCCGACCGACTACGAGATCGCACAGTCCACCGACATGGAGCCGATCTGGGAGCTGGTCGAGCCGTGGGGGCTCGGCCTCGACGACCTCCAGTACTTCGGCGAGCACAAGGCGAAGGTGAAGCACCACGCCATCGACCGTCTCCGTGAGCAAGCCGAGGAGAAGGAGGGCAACCTCGTACTCGTGACGGGGATGACGCCGACGCCGAAGGGCGAGGGGAAGACCGTCACCACCGTCGGCCTCGGACAGACGCTGAACCACCTCGGCGAGGACGCGATGATCGCCATCCGCGAGCCGTCGCTCGGCCCCGTGTTCGGCGTGAAAGGCGGTGCGGCCGGCGGCGGGCGCTCGCAGGTGCTCCCGATGGAGGACATCAACCTCCACTTCACGGGCGACCTCCACGCGCTCACCTCCGCACACAACCTCATCGCGGCGATGCTCGACGCGCGGCTCTCCCAGGGGAACGACCTCGACATCGACGTCAACGACGTCGCGTGGAAGCGCTCGCTCGACATGAACGACCGCGCGCTCCGGAAGACGGTCGTCGGTCTCGGCGGCTCCTCCGGCGGCACGCCCCGCGAGGACGGGTTCAAGCTCACCGCCGCCTCGGAGCTGATGGCCGTCCTCTGTCTAGCGAGCGACCTCGGCGACCTCAAAGAGCGCGTCGGCCGCATCATCGTCGCCTACAACACCGACGGGGAGGCCATCACCGTCGACGACATCGAGGCGACCGGCCCGGTGACGATGCTGCTTCGCGACGCGCTGAAACCGAACATCGTCCAGACCGTCGAGGGGACGCCCGCGTTCGTCCACGGCGGCCCGTTCGCGAACATCGCCCACGGGACGAACTCGCTCATCGCGGACAAGGCCGCCTTCGGTATGGGCGACTACCTCGTCACCGAGGCCGGGTTCGGCTCCGACCTCGGCGCGGAGAAGTTCATGAACATCGTCTGCCGGCTGGGCGATATGACGCCGAACGCCGTCGTCCTCGTTTCCTCGGTCCGCGCACTGCAGTACCACGGGCTGGAGCAGTGGCCGGTCGACTTCGACGAGATCGACGAGTCCGGCGTCGACGCCGTCGAAGCCGGCTTCGAGAACCTCGACCGCCACGTGTCGAACCTGCAGAAGTTCGGCGTCCCGGTCGTCGTCGCCGTCAACCGCTTCCCGGACGACTCGGACGAGGAGGTCCAGGCGGTGCTCGACCACTGTCAGGACGACCTCGGCGTCAGGGCCGCCGAGTCCGAGGTGTTCGAACACGGCAGCGAGGGCGGCGAGGATCTCGGCGAGCACGTAATCTCCGCCGTCGACGAGAGCGACGAGGAGGAGTTCAGCTACCTCTACGACGAGGAGGCCCCGATTCAGGAGAAGATCGAGACGGTCGCCACCGAGATATACGGCGCCGAGGGCGTGAAGTTCACCGGCGGCGCGCTCGACGACATCGAGCGCATGGAGGAGCTCGGCTTCGACGACGTCCCGGTGTGTATGTCCAAGACCTTCCACTCCTTCAGCGACGACGCGAGCAAGAAGGGCGCGCCGGAGGGGTGGGAACTGGAGATCAGCGAGGTGTACCCGTCGGCCGGCGCCGGCTTCATCGTCGCGCTGACCGCCGACGCGCTCACCATGCCCGGTCTCCCGGCGCGGCCCGCCGCCGCCGACATGGACATCGACGAGGACGGCGAGATAACCGGCCTGTTCTGAGCCGGTCCGAACTCCGACCGCCCTCGGACCGGTCGATAACTCCACTCGCCGCCACGAACGGTTAGGTCCGGGTCGGGACAGTCGGGGTCGACACCGCTCGCGGTCGGTCGACGACGTTCGCCGACGGAGTCCCGCGTCGTAGCCGCGGTCGCGCTGCTGGTTCTGCGAACCCGTCGTGTCGACGCGGGTGACTCGCGAATAAAAAGGAGCTGCCGCGCGGGCGCCCTACTCGGTCGTCGCGATGGCCTCGATTTCGACGGCCGCCCCTTTCGGCACGGCGCCGGCCTCGACGGCGCTGCGCGCCGGCGGGTCCTCGTCGAAGTACCCGCCGTAGGCCTCGTTGAACGCGTCGAAGTCGTCGATGTCGTCGAGGAACACCGTCGTCTTGAGCACGTCGTCCAGGGAGAGCCCCTCGGACTCGAGGATGGCCGCGACGTTGTCGAGACACTGCTCGGTCTGTCGGGCCACGGACTCGTCGTCCAGTAGCTCCCCGTCCGCCGTCAGCGGGAGTTGGCCGGCCGTGATGAGCACGTCGCCGTTCGTCGTCGCCTGACTGTACGCGCCGACCGCCGCCGGGGCGTCGTCGGTGCTGATGGTTCGTTTCACGGTCGGCCGTACCGGGTCGGGGCGGATAAAACCAGGCACCGCCGGAAGCGGCCGCGGCGTTCGGCACATCGTGACATCCCGCCGACTGGTTGTGGGAGCGACGGGGGCTCACTCCGCGACGGTCGTACGGTGGGCCTGACCCTCACTCCACGATGGTCGTACGGCGGGCCCCGCCCTCACTCCGCGACGGCCGTACAGAAGTTCTCGACGATGCGCTTGCCCGCGTCGGTGAGGATGCTCTCGGGGTGGAACTGGACCCCGAAGTGGGGCCGGTCTTCGTGGCGAACGCCCATCACGACGCCCTGTTCGTCGTTCGTGTACGCCGTCTTGACGAGGTCCGCGGGCAGCGTGCCGTCCTCGACCGCCAGCGAGTGGTAGCGCCCCACCTCGAACGGGTCGTCGACGCCGTCGTACAGCGGCGACCCGTCGTGGCGGATTTCGGAGGGCTTGCCGTGGACGACCTCTGGGGCGTGGACGACCGACGCCCCGTTGGCGGCACACAGCGCCTGGTGGCCGAGGCAGACCCCCAGCGTGGGGTAGTCGAGGTCGCGGAACACGGGGATGGAGACGCCGGCGTCCGCGGGGGTCCCCGGGCCGGGCGAGACGACGATTCCGTCGGGGTCGAGGTCGCGGATGCCGGCGACGTCGACCGCGTCGTTGCGCCGGACGACGACCTCCTCGAACTCGCCGACGTACTGGACGAGGTTGTACGCGAACGAGTCGTAGTTGTCGACGATGAGAATCATCTCACCGGGCCCCCTCCAGCGCGTCCGCGGCCGGGTCCGCGGCGGACTCGACGGCGAACGACCCCCGCTCGCCGAGCGCCTCGTCGACGGCGGTGACGAGCGCTCGGGCCTTGTCCAGCGTCTCCTCGTACTCCGCGGCCGGGTCGGAGTCGTGGACGACGCCGGCGCCGACGCGCAGGCGGTACTCGCCGTTGCGGTGGACGAGCGTGCGGATAGTGATGTTCAGCGTCGCCCGGTCGTCGAAGCCGAACACGCCGACGCTCCCCGTGTAGGGGCCCCGGCGGGTCGCCTCCACCTCGTCGATTATCTCCATCGTCCGGGGTTTGGGCGCGCCGGTGATGGTCCCGCCCGGGAAGACGGCCGCAACGGCGTCGGCGACGCTCACGCCCTCGCGGCGACGGCCCTCGACGAGCGAGACGAGGTGCATCACCTCCGAGTAGCGGTCGACCCGGCGGTACTCGGCAACGTCGACGCTGCCGTACTCGCTGACCTTCCCGAGGTCGTTGCGCTCGAGGTCG
Source organism: Halobium salinum (assembly GCF_026586625.1). Lineage (GTDB taxonomy): Archaea > Halobacteriota > Halobacteria > Halobacteriales > Haloferacaceae > Halobium > Halobium salinum. The sequence goes on from NZ_JAODIW010000005.1 coordinate 320,313, forward strand.
ACGAGCATCGCGTGCTCGGCGCGCTCCTTGTCGTCGTTCGTGAGGTCCCGCTCCAGTTCGGCGTCGGCATCGGGTGTGTCGCCCCGCGGTCGCGTGCCCGCGATGGGCTCCGTCACCAGGCGGTCGCCCTCGACGTCCAGCAGTAGTTCGGGGCTGGCACTCACGAGGTCGACCCCCGGAAACTCGAGGAGCCCGGAGTACGGCGCCGGGTTCACGCGCCGCACGGCGTCGTACGTCTCGACCGGGTGGACGGCGGCGGGGGCGACCAGCCGGTGGGAGACGTTCGTCTGGAAGGTGTCGCCGTCGCGGACGTACTCCTTCACCCGGCGCACCCGGTCGGCGAACGCCGCCTCGCCGCACTCGCTCTCGAACGTCGCCTGCCGGCTCGCGACCGGCGGGGAGCCCACGGATGGGTCCCCGTGAAGCGCGGATTCGGCCAGTTCGGTCGCCATCTCCACGCCGGCCTCGTAGGCCGCTTCGGGCGACTCGTACTCGTCGACCACGGGACAGGCGGTCACCCGCAGTCGCACGTCGCCCTCGGTCGGCGCCTCCCAGGCGGCGACGCGGTCGAACACGCCGAGTTGGAGCCGTGGAAGCCCGTCCGGGGCCGTCGTCGCCGGCAGGTCCTCGAGTTCGCGGGCGACGTCGTAGGAGAGCCAGCCGAACGCGCCGCAGGGGTACGGCACCTCGCAGTCCCCGCGGACGAGCGTCTCGCGGTCGAGCAGCGAGTCGATGGCGTCGACGGTCGGGCTCTCTCCGTCCGGCGAAGCCGCGTCGGCGCCCACCTGTAGGCGCTCGACCGGGTCGACCGCGAAGTACCCCCAGCCGGACTGCCCGCCGGTCGTCTCGAGAAACGCCCCGTCCGCGTCGCCGTCGCGGGCTCGGCGGTAGGCCCCGAAGGGGTCCGAGACGGTGACCCTCACCTCGACCGGGACTCGGGCCCCGACCGGAGCCGAGGCTGCGGTCCCGACGAACGATGCGCGCTCCGTGACGACTGATGGCTGGCTCATGTGAGTCGGACGACTCTAAGGGGGACCGTCGGTCGGTCCCGGTCGTTAGTCCGAACTGACGCGCTCGCCCCCCAAAAAACCTTCCGCGCTGGCGCCTCCTGTGGGGGTTTCGTGGCTCGGCCGCCATGTTGCCTCCCGGGCGGGCCGGGGTAGCAGTGTGGTATTCAACGGGTGGAATATACCTCACGGTGAGTTATGTCGGTGGGTGAGGAGGTTGGGACAGAGAGCCCGTCTAGCGCGACGTTCACCGGCACGCCGGCGCGCCATCGGCACGTGGAACGCGGAAACGGCCGACGCGAGCGGCGCGGCGGGTCCGACCCGGAGCCGGCCCGAACCGGGGCCGGTCCGAACGTCGGCGGCGGCGCCACCACCGACCATGACCACGATAATCGACGGGAACGAGATCGCGGACCGAATCAGAGCGGACGTATCGGACTGCGCGACACGACTCGCGGACGAGGGAGTGACCCCGGGGCTCGCGACGGTGCTGATGAGCGACGACGGGGCCAGCGAGACGTATGTCTCGATGAAACAGCGAGCCTGTGAGGAGACCGGAATCGAGGGGATTCACCAGGAGCTCGACCCCGACGCCTCGGCCGAGACCCTCCTGCAGCGAATCGACGACCTCAACGACGACCCGACGGTGCACGGCATCCTCGTCCAGATGCCGGTGCCGGACCACGTCGATTCGCGCGCGGTGCTCGAGCGTATCGACCCGATGAAGGACGTCGACGGGTTCCACCCGGAGAACGTCGGCCGCGTCGTCGCCGGGAACGCCCGGTTCAAGCCCTGCACGCCCCACGGCGTGCAGAAGCTCCTCGAGGCCGCCGACGTCGACACCGAAGGGAAGGACGCCGTCGTCGTCGGCCGCTCGGACATCGTCGGCAAGCCGATGGCGAACCTCCTCATCCAGAAGGCACCGGGCGGCAACGCCACGACGACCGTCTGTCACTCCCGTACCGACGACCTGGCCGAGAAGACCCGTGCAGCCGACATCGTCGTCGCCGCCGCGGGCGTCCCCGAGATGATAACCGGCGACATGCTCTCTGCGGGGTCGACGGTCGTCGACGTCGGCGTCAACCGCGTCGAGGCGGACACCGAGAAGGGGTACGAACTCGTTGGCGACGTCGAGTTCGAGAGCGCGAAGGAGAAGGCGGACGCCATCACGCCCGTCCCCGGCGGCGTCGGCCCGATGACCATCGCGATGCTGATGTACAACACCGTGAAAGCGGCGAGCCTGCAGTCGGGCGTGGACGTCGACCTGCCCTGAACGGGGCAGAACGTCCCCCTCAGTAACTGGGAATCGACTACGAGGCCCCGTCACACGTCGCACCGGGGTGAACTCGGGCGGACGGCGTAGAGTCTCGAGAACCGAATCCATCGTACTGGCCGAGCGAGCCGACCGGCGTACTCGTTCGTGCTCTCGGCATCGACCGCCACTTAACTGGGGTGAAAATGCCTGATGTATGGTGAAGGACCTCGACGCCAACCTGAGTAGTGGGTTCCGTGACCGGCTGATAGTCGGAGCTCACGTCCCATATCCCCGAGTGCGGGACCCGTCAGACATATGTGGTGGCCCTGCACCTCGGTGCAGCCACCTTCTCGCGCGACCCTCACCCGACTGGCTACGTCCGTCGTCTCCGACCCGCCGTTCCCGGTCCCCTGTTCTCGACGCCGTGCGCTCGGACCCAGCGTCCGGATGGAGACACGCGCCCCGAGACCCGTCGGTGTCGGGTCGACGACCCGTTCTCCGGGTGACCGACCCGATGGCTCGTCCAATCACGAAGTCGACGTGACGAGCCACATCCGGACAGACAAGTGATGGGTCGAGCCGCCGACTCGACATCGGCAAGTTAGAGGTACGGTCGGTGTCGTCGGCCCGGCCGCTCCATCCGATAGAGGGAGGGACTCCGATGCCCCGTTCACCGTCAGCTTTGACAGCGGTCTCGCCGACCGTGACTCGCCGCCCGGGCAGCCGAAGACGGGTCAGGTACGCGACCGACCGGTCGAGGAGCCCGGTACGCGGTGCGCTGTACAGCCCAGTGGTACAGCTTTCGCCTCGTCTACCGCGAGTCGGAGTCCGAATCGGGAGACAGTACAGGAGAATCCGCCGACTTTGGTGTTTAGAGACTGCCGTCTTTCAGCACGGCATCGTGGGTATAACTGGTATATCGTTGTTATTGTAGCGTGTCGAAAGATAGACCGAATCGATGTGGTTCCGAGAGATGCCGAGCGGCTGAGTCGCTTTATCCCTCGAACCACACGTAAAATCCGATTGGTGTATCGAAGACGTGAGCCGGTTAATTCCACGACTCGTAGGTGGAAGTCCCCCGACCGCTCGCTAATCACTTGTGTAAAACAGGCATTGCTACAACCCGTACCGACTGAACCAAGCGCTCGACGGACGGGTATTGGCTGCAGAGACCAACTGGACGCAGTCCGTCGGTAGATGTCGGCAGACAGTAAAATCGTCACTACGAACCTGAGCCGAGTACGGCCGTCGTCGGATTCGTACCCGAGGAGGGCGATTCCGGTTAATTACGGCCCCGACACGGGGGTCGGACTCCGACGTCTCTGGGCGAGAGCGATAGCAACCTCACTCGATGTTCGAGAGCACTCGCTCGAACGCGATATCGGCTGATCGCTCGATATCGGCTGCCTGGGTCTCCATCTGTTCGGTAAACGCTGGGTCCGAGAGATGGTTTAGATTGGTCCGCACGGTGAAGACGGACGCTCGAAGTGCAGAATGCACGAAAAACGAGCCGGTTCCGGCGTCGGGGGCGGCGTTCCTGTTGCCCTTTTCGGTCACGACAGCCGCCTGCTCGAGGACGGACAGGCACGCCTCAGCAATCGTGAGCGGCACTCCCGTGGCCCTCTTCATCGTGACGCTCCGATCCGTCTCGTCACGATTCGCGCCGAACAGATCGTCGACAACCTCCGCATCTCTGTTGGAGAGTTCGAGAAGGAACTCCCGCTGTGATTGGAGGTCTTTCCGTACTTCGGCCAATTCGTCTGCTCCGTCTCCGTGCTCGTCTCCGCCGACAGTGTGTATGCACACCATTTCACAGAGTGCCGTGCCGATAGCGCCGACGAGCGCCCCGGCCGTGCCCCCTGCTGGGGTCACCTTCTGTGACGCGACGCTGTCGAGAAAGTCGTCGATTGATTCGTCACCGTAGCTCATAGCGATCACTCGGCCCGGTGAAGTATGTGTGTTTCTCCGCACCTCGACCCGGTCCGGTTGGCCGAGATGTCTCGTGTACTGATAGGAATGGGTTGTGCGCTCAAGTGGCAGGGGAGCCACGAGCCACTGAGAAAATCGACACCACCGACGGCCGAACTGTCGACCGCCGCCGTGGCCGTCTGCTGGCGGAGGGATTCGGCGTTTATCGGGTCCTCTTCGGAGACGTTCGACGTGACTCGTCCTCCGAACAGGCTGTACTTTCTGAACAGGCCGCACTTTCCGAACAACCCGTGCTCTCCGAACGTGATAGGCACTACGAGCGTTCCGAACGTGTTTGTAATCACGTAAGGCCGACACCCGACCGAGACGCCTCTGAAGCTAAGGAACTATCGAGTGCGGGCGTCGGTTCAGTCTTCGAGTAGTGCTACTTCGAATGGTATTTGCATTGCCGCTTGTTCCGAACGCTCGCCCGACTCGAGCGTGAACGGTCACGTGACGCTACGCTGGAGTGGTCGAACAGGTCCCGGGGCGACACGGTAGAGTGGTCGAACACGCCACGACGTACCGTAGCTATTAGTGACGGTACCTTCTAATTCGGGAGTATGCGAACCGCAGTGTTGGTCGAACCGCACCAGTTCGAACTCGAGGACCGTCCTCGGCCGATGCCGGCACCGGACGAGGTGCTCGTCGCCGTGCGGGACGTCGGAATCTGTGGATCGGACGTCCACTACTACGAGCACGGTCGCATCGGCGACTACGTCGTCGAGAACCCGCTCGTCCTCGGACACGAGAGTGCCGGAGAGGTCGTCGAGGTCGGCGAGGACGTCACCACACACGAGGTCGGCGACCGCGTCGCCCTCGAACCGGGCGTTCCGTGTCGCCGGTGTGCGCACTGTAAACACGGCGACTACCACCTCTGTGAGGAGGTGCGGTTCATGGCGACGCCGCCGCACGACGGCGCCTTCACCGAGTACGTCTCGTGGCCGGCCGACTACGCATACGAGCTCCCCGACGGCGTCTCGACCACGGAAGGGGCACTCTGCGAGCCGCTCTCCGTCGGCATCCACGCGTGCCGGCGCGGCGACGTCGGAACGGGCGACACCGTCCTCGTGGCCGGTGCCGGACCTATCGGACTGCTGGTGATGGAGGCCGCCCGGGCGGCGGGCGCGACCGACGTCATCGTCACCGACGTGGTCGACGAGAAGCTGGACTTCGCCCGGAAGCGTGGGGCCGACCTCGCCGTCGACGCCGCGGCGGGCGACTTGGAGGCGGCCGTCGACGAGTACACCGACGGCGCCGGGGTCGACGTTGTGGTCGAAGCCTCCGGTGCGGCGTCGTCCGTTCAGACCAGCGTCGACGTAGTCCGACGTGGTGGCACCGTCGTCCTCGTGGGCCTCGCCAGCGAGGCGACGGTTCCTCTCGACGTACTCGACATCATCGACAACGAACTCGACGTCCTCGGCTCGTTCCGGTACAAGAACACTTACCCGACGGCGATCGACCTGCTGGCTGAAGGCGTAGTCGACGTCGAGGGCATCGTCGAGTTCGAATCCACGCTTGACGAGGTCGACGACGCGTTCCGACGGGCGATGGACCCGGACGTAATCAAAGGGATGATCACGCTGGATTCGTGAGTGCTCGGTCGTCCGGAACCGACGACGGCCGTGTCGGTGTCGGGAGCCCGGACCCCCAAGACCGCCGCGCCGACACGGACGGTGTCCCGTTTCGGGACGACTACGTCGTCCGGGTTGGCCGTAGTAGGATGATAGAAAACATTAGATTTTTTTAGTTATTCCCGGTACGGAGAGTGAGGCTTGGTTGTGAAATTTCTCTTCGTAGGACGTCTCCACGTTGACCGTCTTGTCGCCGTTCTTGTCGGTTGAACGGACTGGAGGAGACCATCGGCCGCATATCGTCCAGAGACTCTCTCGTGTTCACGGTCGAGTGTCGGAAGTATAGCTCGAATACTATCGAGAGAGATTATGTGCCGTTTTTCGACGTATTTGCGTCGGTAGCGTCCGTTTTATATGAATATCGAATATTTCGTTTCGGAGCCGGTGTTTGTTCGTATCTCGTTACAGTCAGAGTCGGGTGGCACGAAATTTTGTCCGATTAAAAGTGTTGCTTGGGCGATACCCGTCGCACCAGTGGCCGGAGTGACGGTCTCGTCGAGGTACCGGGAGCCGAGGGGTCGGTCCTCCACAGAGAGCCGTCGTCGGAGGGTCCGTGGACGTGAGCGTGTACAGGGGGGTCCGTGGACATGAGCGTGTACATGGGTGCGTCCTTCTCTTTCTCTCTCACGACCAACCGCAGACTCGCTCACCCGTTGAACGCGGCTCTTGCTCGTCGAATACGGCTCTCACTCATCAGGTACACCGCTCACCCATCGAGTGCGTCGAGTACGATCTCGGGGTCGCGCATCAGGCGGTGCTCGAGGTAGCTCCCCTGTCCACGACCGCCGCCGGTGTGGTGGCTCTCGGTGACACCGAGGAACGTCTGCTCTTTCAGGAGTCGGTAGACGCGGTCCTGGGTAATGGGCTCCGAACCCTCCGCCTCGGCCTGCTGTTTGTACCGCTGGTAGATGTCGTGAGTCGAGAACATGTCCTTCGTGGGACGGCTCTGGGTGAGGATGGCGAGCGAGCGGAGGAGGTACTTGACGTGTGGTGTCGAGCCGGCGACGAGCTCCTGGAACCGGTTGACCTCCGCCTCCCGTTGTGCGTCCTCGAGGTGGGACTCGGTGACCCGGGCGTCGCCCTGTCCCTCCGCGAGCGCCCCCGCCTCGTAGATAATCTCGATCGCCTTCCGGGCGTCCCCGTGTTCACGCGCCGCGAGCGCGGCGGTCTTCGGGATGACGGAGTCCTCCAAGACGTCCGCCTGGAAGGCGTCGCGGCGGTTCTCGAGGATATCCTTCAGCTGTGCCGCGTCGTAGGGATGAAAGACGAACTCGCTGTCCTGCAGGCTGGAGTTGACGCGCTCGTTGAGCCGCTCGCGGTACTCTATCTTGTTGCTGATGGAGATGACGCCGACGTAGCAGTCGGTCTTTCCCGACTCCTCCGCTCGGGAGAGCTGCATGAGGACCTCGTCGTCCCGAAGCTTGTCGATCTCGTCGAGGATGACGACGAACACGTCGACCGCCTCGAGGAGGTTCCAGAGGTAGTGGTAGTACTCGGAGGCGCCGAGACCGCTCGTCGGGATGTGCAGCGACGGGTCGACCTCGTCCCGGACGCCGAGCGCCATCCGGCGGGCGACCCGAGTCTCGGTGTCGGCGTCCGAACAGTCGATGTAGACGCTTACGAACCGAACGCCGTTCTCCTCCGCCCGGTCCCGCGCCCGGCGTGAGACGTGTCGCGAGACGAGTGACTTCCCCGTCCCCGTCTTCCCGTAGATGATGAGATTTCGCGGCGGTCCGCCCTGTGTCGCCGGCCCCAACGCCTTCCCCACACGTTGCATCTCGTCGTCCCGGCCGACGATTCGGGCCCGTTCGGGGACGTGACCGACTCGGAGGAGCTCCCGACGGGCGAAGATGTTACCCGTCGAAAAGAGGTCGTCGTCCGTGAAGTCCGAGAGGTCGGAGTCCGAGTCAGTCATTCGTTCACACGTCCTCGGAGATTCGTATAAAGCTATCGGACCCGACACCGAGTGAAAACGGACCGTTCTGTAGAAGTAGGAGTCGTGAGAGCGTCTCGGTTGCGATTCGCGTCAGACACCCTCCCCCCCCTCAGACCGAGTGAAAACGGTGAGAAGGGGGGGAGAGAGAAACGGACGACACACCCCTCAAACCGAGTGTAAAACCCGAATTCTACTCGCTCTCACGGCCGCTACTAACCGATTTGCTCTATAGTCGATGTGAAGGGCTATCCCATATAATATATACTTTACTATACAGGATAATAACATATTATAATAGTGGATAGGAACCAGTTGAGGGTATTCTAACCGGGTATGAGATATCACGTCAACAAACGTGAGGTTGGTTTAAATAAAATCAGTCGAGCGGGCTCCGCCACCCCCCACCCGTTCGTCCGTTTACACTCGGTATGAGGGGGGTGTGTGTTATTTTCAACTCGTCGTCTTCCTCTCCTCCTGTTCCACCCACCGACCAGTCATCGTTTACACTCGGTCCGAGGGGTGGGCGTGTAGGGACGAGTCCGGAGGTAGTTCTCCCCCCAACCGGTCACACCCCTCGGACCGAGTGTAAACACGGTAGTCGGTCACACCCTCGAATTCACTCGGTGTGAGGGGGGTTCCCCTCACCGACTGTTCCCGACGAGGGTTCGGACAGCGTGGTTTCTCCCGTCCGACTACTGCTCCCCAAGCTGACCGGCCGCGCGGTCCGCCGACTGTCTGCCGTACTATCCGGCTGTCTCGACTGATGAGTCGCCAGAGCCGTGGGGAGCAGGTATTACCGTCCAGAAGCCATCTACCGAGCATGAGCTCCCCTCGACAGTCCGGTCGTCGGCGACCCCACGGGCGACTACGGAGCCGTACTCGGTCTCCGGACGCGGACGCAGACCAGGACGCGGACCAGGACGAAGACGTGGACGTGGGGCCCACGCGGCGGTCGTTCCTCCGGCGCGGTTCGGCAGTCGCGACGCTCGGGAGTCTCGTCGGTTTGACAGGGTGCTCGCAGTCGGTCGCTCCCTCGGCTGACGCTGGTGACGGGGCCGCCGAGTCGTCGGAGACGAACGATTCGACGACCGGGTCGTCTCCGGCCACCGATGAGACGGCCGACGATGGGGGTACCGACGCTGGCCCGTCCGTCCCCGAGTCCGTGGCTCTCGAGCCGCTGGTGACCGGATTCCAGGCTCCGGTCGCCGTCGTGTTTCCACCCGACACATCTCCCGACTCTCCCGACCGCGCGTACGTCGTCGACCAGTCCGGGGTCGTCTCCCTGTACGAGTCCGGCGAACTCCGAGACGGACCGTTCCTCGACCTCCGGGACAGTCTCGAGTTCGGTGGCGAGAAGGGATTACTTGGGTTCGCGCTCCACCCCAACTTCGCGGGGAATCGCCGGTTGTTCGTCCGCTACAGCGCCCCTCGACGGGAGGGAACACCGTCCGCCTACAGCCACACGTTCGTTCTCGCGGAGTTCCAGGCGGCCGCCGACGGGCGTACCGTCCGGCGGGACTCCGAGCGGACGCTCCTCGAGATTCCGGAGCCACAGCGTAACCACAACGCGGGCGACGTCGCGTTCGGTCCCGACGGCTACCTCTACGTCGCGGTCGGCGACGGCGGGGGCGGGAACGACCGAGGTCGGGGCCACGTCGACGACTGGTACGACCCCGTCCCGGGGGGGAACGGACAGGACGTGACGGAGAACCTCCTCGGAAGCATCCTCCGCATCGACGTGGACTCGCGCTCGGACGGGAAGCCGTACGGAATTCCCGAGGACAACCCGCTCGTCGGCACCGACGGACTGGACGAACACTACGCCTGGGGGTTCCGGAACCCGTGGCGGATGTCCTTCGACGGCGAGGACCTCTACGTCGGGGACGTCGGTCAGGGCTGGTTCGAGGAGGTCGACCTGGTCCGGGCGGGGGGGAACTACGGGTGGAACGTCAAGGAGGGAACCCACTGCCTTCGTCGCGAGTCTTGTCCGGACCGGACGCCCGACTCGGTGCGCGGGGGGGAGCCCCTCCTCGACCCGGTGGTGGAGTATCCCCACTCCGGCGGCGAGGTGAGCGGCATCTCGGTCATCGGCGGGTACGTCTACCGGGGGTCCGCGGTACCGGGTCTCCGCGGACGGTACGTCTTCGCGGACCTGAACGCGAACGGTCGGCTGTTCGTCGCGACGCCTCCGGATGTCGGCACGGGCACTGACGGGAGGGACGGCACCGAGGGAGGGTTGTGGCCGGTCCGCGCCCTCGACGTCCAGGGTGGCGAGCGCACGCTCGAGCGGGTTCTCTCGTTCGGGCGCGACCCGCGAGGCGAACTGTACGTGCTCGGGGGCGGAAGCGGCGAAAGCGGAGTCTACCGGGTCGTCGCCGGCGAGTGAGTCAGCCATGAACGCAGGTCCCCCTCGGTAAGCGGACGGTAGTTCGCGTGACCGATACAGCCGCGGCCGGTCCGACCTACGTAGCGGTCACGACCAGCACGATTCGTGGCTCGGCCGCGACCGACACCACCCGTGGTCCGACCGCGACCGTAGTCCGGTTGTGACCGATACGGCCCGCAGTTCGGTCGCGTCGACCTTCGCCGACCCCCGGTCCGTCTCCGGTTTTGCGCACTCCGCCTCCGGGAGTAACGATACCAATCATTAATTATAGTCCGTCTCAAGGGTGCGGTATGGTCGACAATGACACGGAGGAGAACCGGAACCACTGCCGCAGTCGGTCCGGCCGTCGGGCGTTCCTCGCGGCGGCCGGCGCAGCGGGGGTCACCGGACTGAGTGGCTGTCTCGGTTCCATCGGCGGTGGCGGCGGTGGGAACACCGTCACCTACGGGCTGCTGAACCCGATGTCGGGGGCGTACAGCAGTCTCGGTCCGAACCAGCGCCGCGGCGCCGAACTCGCCGTCGAACACATCAACGACAGCGACGCGTTCGACACGCAGGTCGAGACGGTGACGGGGGACACCCAGACGGACTCGACGGCGGCGGTCCAGGAGGCAGAGCGGCTCGTCAACAGGAACGGGGCGACGTACCTCTTCGGGGCGATATCCAGCTCCGTCGCGCTCGCGCTCAACGAGTTCGCGGCGGAGCAGGAGATCGTCTACAACCCGGGCGGGGCCGCCGTCCCCATCACCGGGGAGGCCTGCAACGAGTTCGTCTTTCGCACCGAGACCAACACCGCACAGATTGCGGAGGCGGTGTCCGCGTACACGGCGAACAACCTCGGCACGAGGGTCTGGTTCCACATCGCCGACTACGCTTACGGGGAGTCAGTGCTGAATCGCGTGCGGAGCCGGATGCAGGACGCAAACGGGAACGTCGAGGTGGTCGGCACCTCCCGCTCCCAGCTCGGCGCCAGCAACTACGACTCCTTCATCAGCGAGATCGCCAACTCCGACGCCGAGGTGGCGGTGCTCGGGATGACCGGCGGCGACCTCATCAACTTCGTGAGCCAGGCGGACGGACAGGGGTTGAAAGACCAGGTGAACATCATGAGTCCGACGATGACGTTCCAGACCGTCCGGGGAGCGCTCGGCGACGCGGCGGTCGGCACGTACGGCGGGGTGCGCTACCTGCCGAAGCTGACCACCGGCGACAACCAGCAGTTCGTCGAGGCGTACCGGAGCCAGCACGACGAGGACCCGGACAACTTCGCCCGAGTCGGCTACGAGTCGCTCCGGATGACCGTCCGCGGGGTCGACGCGGCCGGGTCGGCCGAGCCGACGGACGTCGTCGAACAGCTGCCGGGCATGGAGATGGACACCATCTTCGGCCCGAACCGGTTCCGAGACTGCGACCACCAGGCGACGAACCCGACGTGGATGGGCGAGGTCGTCGAGGGGAACGGCAACCTCCCGGGCGTCGAGACCCTCCAGAAGGTCGAGGGGACGGACGCCCTGCCGCCCTGCTCGGAGCTGGGCTGCGACCTCGGATAGATGGCGGCCGCAGGCGCCCTGTTCGACCAGGTGTTGAACGGGCTGACCATCGGGATGGTGTACGTCCTGTTAGCGGCGGGACTCTCCATCGTCTTCGGCGTGATGGACGTCATCAACTTCGCCCACGGCGAGTTCTTCGCGCTCGGGGCGTACTTCGCGCTCTCTGTCGCCATCGCGACCGGCCCCGGCGGGTTCTGGGTGGCGCTGCTCGTCGCGCCGCTGCTCGTCGCGGTCGTCGGCGCGGGCGTCGAGCGATTCACCGTCCGGCCGCTGTACGGGCGGAACCCACTGTATCACATCCTGCTCACCTTCGGGCTCGTCCTCGTCATCAAGGACGTCGTCGAACTCGTCTGGGGGCCACAGCCCTACCAGTTCGCGAAGCCGCCGGTCCTCCGCGGGACGGTCGAGATACTGGGGTACGGCTACTCGGTGTACAGCTACTTCGTCGTCGGCGTCGGCCTGCTCATCGCCGTCGGGACGTGGCTCGCGCTCACGCGGACGAAGTACGGCCTCATCATCCGCGCGGGGTCGATGGACCGCGGGATGGTCCGGAACCTCGGCATCGACGTGGACCGCTACTACACGCTGGTGTTCGCCTTCGGCGCGCTGCTGGCGGCGGTCGGCGGCGTCGTCATCGCCGGCCGACAGAGCGTCAGCCCGGGGATGGGCGACTCGGTCATCATCCCGGCGTTCATCATCGTCGTCCTCGGCGGACTCGGGAGCTTCCGTGGGGCCGTCGTCGGTGGACTCGCCGTCGGCGTCGTCCAGACGCTCGTCCGGAGCTACGTCCCCGTCCTGGAGGGGCTCGTCGTCTTCCTCCTGATGATCGTCGTCCTGCTCGTCCGACCGCAGGGGCTGTTCGGCAACCCCGAGTGGGCCGGCGCCGACGAGGGAGGTGACCTGCTGACGGTGAGCGGCGGCGGCGTCTTCGACTCGACCCTGCGGCGACGCGCCGGCGCGGCGCTCGTCGCGGCGTTCGCCGTCGTTCCCCTCTTGGTCGGACTCCCCTCGTACTACGTCAACACGCTCGCCGTCTCCATCTTCGTCTGGGCGCTGTTCGCACTGAGCCTCGACCTCGTGATGGGGTACGCGGGACTGGTCTCGCTCGGACACGTCCTCTTCTACGGCGTCGGGGCGTACGCGACGGTGCTCGTCGTCGTCAACCTCGTTCCGTCGTTGTGGGTCGCGCTCGCGGTCGCCATCGCCGTCTGCACCGCCGTCGCGTGGGTCGTCGGCCACCTCTCCATCCGCGTCTCGGGGGTGTACTTCTCGATGATCACGCTCGCGTTCGCGGAGCTGTTCCACAGCGCCGTCTACAAGTTCGGGTGGACTGGCGGCTCGGACGGCATCTTCGGCGGGTTCGACCCCACGTACGGTCTGGTCGGCGGCCCCGCGGTCCGGAGCATCGAACTGGTCGGCGACGTAGAGCTGTTTTACTACGTCGCGCTCGCGGCCGCGGTGGGTGGCTACCTGCTCGCCCGGCGACTTATCCGGGCACCGTTCGGGAGCGTGCTCCAGGCCATCCGGGAGAGCGAGGACCGGACGGCGTTCGTCGGCTACGACGTCACCGCCTACAAGCGCCGGGCGTTCGTCGTCAGCGGCGGGCTGGCGGGACTCGCCGGCGGGCTGTCGGCGACGCTCACCGGCGGCGTCGCACCCGAGTTTCTCGCCTGGATTCTCTCGGGGGAGGTCATCGTGATGACCATCCTCGGCGGCATGGGGACCCTGTACGGCCCGATGCTCGGCGCCGGCGTCTACCTCGTGGTCAAGGACGTGCTCCTGAGCCTGACAAACGCCGGCAGCCCGCTGCTCGTCGCGCTCGGCGAGTTCTGGCAGGGCGCCCTCGGCCTCCTCTTCGTGGCGTTCGTCATCTTCGTCCCCGAGGGGCTCGTCTCGTTGCCGGAGACGGTCGCGAGTCGAATCGACCGCCGCTCCGGCGGCGGCGAGACCATCGCGGAGGACGCGGAGGTGAGCGACTGATGTCGACAGACGACGAACGTACGACGGACGCATCGACGACGAATAGTACGGCGACCGATAGTACGACGGACGCGTCGACGGCCGATAGTACGACGGACGCATCGACGACGAATAGTACGACCGACGTACCGACGGCCGATAGCGGCACCCCGGACGGGAGACCCGACCTCGGCGGCGACCCCGTCCTCCGGACCGAGGGACTGACCCGGCGGTTCGGCGAACTCGTCGCCGTCGACGATGTCGACCTCGCGGTCGACCGCGGGGAGTTCCGGAGCGTCATCGGACCCAACGGCGCCGGCAAGACCACGCTGTTCAACCTGATTTCGGGGGCGCTCTCGCCTTCCGAGGGTCGCGTCGTCCTCGACGGCGAGGACGTCACGGCGCTCTCGCCCCACGAGCGGGTCCGGCGCGGCATCGGACGTTCCTTCCAGATAACGAACGTCTTCGGCGGGCTCTCCGTCGAGGAGAACGTCCGCATCGCGGCGCGTTCGACGGTCGAGACCGACCTCTCCGCGTGGGAGCGCTACCTTCGGTCGACCGACGCCTTCGACGAGGTGAACGAGCGGGCGGCGGCGACGCTCGAACGGGTCGGCCTCGCCGACCGGGCAGAGGAGCGCGCGGGGGCGCTCTCCTACGGCGACCGACGCCGGCTCGAACTCGGACTGGTGCTCGCGACCGACCCGCAGGTCGTCCTCCTCGACGAGCCGACCGCGGGGATGAGCCGCGAGGTGACGCAGTCGACCATCGACCTCATCGACGAGGTGCTCGCCGACCGCACGCTCCTGCTCATCGAACACGACATCGACCTCGTGATGCGGGTCTCCGACCGCATCACCGTGCTCGACCGGGGTTCCGAACTCGTCACCGGCACGCCGGACGCCGTCGCCGCCGACCCGGAGGTCCGGAAGGCCTATCTCGGAGGTGTCGCCGATGAGTGACGACGACCCGCCCTCTGACGCCGCCCGACCCGCCGACCGCGCGTCAGCCGACGTCGACCCGCTGCTCCGACTGGAGAACCTCCGAGCCGGCTACGGCGAGACACGCGTGCTCGACGGGGTCGACATGACGGTCCCGCGCGGCGAAATCGTCGCCCTCGTCGGACGCAACGGGGTCGGCAAGACGACCACGCTCCGGAGCATCATGGGCGAGGTACGGCCGACCGACGGTCGGGTGACGTACGCCGGCGAGGACGTGACGACCCTCGGCCCGGTCGAGACGGTACGACGGGGAATCGGGTTCGTCCCGGAGGAGCGGCGGGTGTTCCCCGGGCTCACCGTCGAGGAGAACCTCACCGTCGGGAGCTACGGCGGCGGCGACGCCGCCAACCGGCGCTCCATCGAGGACGTGTTCGACGCCTTCGAGAACCTCGACCGCCGTCGGGACAGCCGCGGGACCGACCTCTCCGGCGGCGAACAGCAGATGCTCGCCGTCGGTCGGGCGCTGGTCGCCGGCGCCGACCTCCTCCTGCTCGACGAGCCGACGGAGGGGCTCGCGCCGCTCATCGTCGAGCGCGTCGCCGACATCGTCCGCGAGGCCAACGCGGACGGCGTCACCGTCCTCCTCGTCGAGCAGAACGTCGCGGCCGCGCTCGACCTGGCCGACCGCGTCTACGTCCTCGACGGCGGACGCATCGTCTACGAGGGGACGCCCGAGGAGCTCCGCGCCGACGAGTCGGTGATGGACCGCTACCTGGGTGTAGGGGTCTAACCGCCGGACCCGGGTGCGGTCACCGCCGTCCGAACCTATTTATCGGTCGGCGCGCCGTATTCACGCATGGTCTATAATGATATAGAAACCGCCCCACGGGAGGCGCTTCGCGACCTCCAGGACGAGCGGCTCCGGGACGCCGTCTCGCGCGCCTACGAGAACGTCCCCTTCTACCGGGAACGGCTCGACGAGGCCGGCGTCGCCCCCGAGGACGTCGGGAGCGTCGACGACGTGACGAAGCTCCCGTTCACGACGAAGGGCGACTTCCGCGAGGAGTATCCGGACGGGCTGTTCGCCGTCGACTGGGACGACGTCTCCCGTATCCACGCCTCCTCGGGGACGACGGGGAAGCCCAAGGTCGTCGCCTACACCGACGCCGACCTCGGGGTGTGGCGCGAGGTGATGGCCCGGTCGCTGTACGCCGCCGGGGTGCGCGACGACCACGTCGTCCAGAACGCCTACGGGTACGGTCTCTTCACCGGCGGACTGGGCTTCCACGACGGCGTCGAGGAGTTGGGTGCCTGCGTCATCCCCGTCGGCGGCGGTAACACGAGCAGGCAAATCGACCTGCTTCAGGACCTCCGGAGCGACGTGCTCTCCGCGACGCCGTCGTACTGTCTCTACCTCGCCGAGCGCGCCGAGGAGCGCGGCGTCGATATCCGCGACCTCCCGCTGTCGCGGGTCGTCATCGGCGCCGAGCCGTTCACCGACCCGATGCGTGAGGAGATAGAGGCGGCCCTCGGCGTGACCGCCGTCGACGTGTACGGTCTCTCAGAAATCATCGGCCCGGGTGTCTCCATCGAGTGCGCCGAGGCACAGGACGGACTGCACGTCTGGGAGGACCACTTCCTCCCCGAGGTGGTCGACCCCGAGACCGGCGAGCCAGTGCCCGAGGGCGAGGAGGGTGAACTCGTCCTGACGACGCTGACGAAGGAGGCCCTCCCCGTGCTCCGCTACCGGACCGGCGACATGACCTCCCTGACCTACGACACCTGTGACTGCGGCCGCACCGCGGTCCGCATGGACAACGTCACCGGCCGGGCCGACGACCTGCTCATCGTCCGCGGGGTGAACGTCTACCCGAGCCAGATAGAGGCGGTGATGCTCGACCTCGACGCCGTCGCTCCTCACTACCGAATCGACCTGCGCCGGGAGAATCAACTCGACCGCATGGAAATCACCGTCGAACACCACGAGTCGTACGACGGCACCCCCGAGGAGCTCCGGGCGGAGGTCGCCGACCGGCTGGCGGACGTGCTCGACGTGTCGCCGGACTCGCTCGACGTCGTCGACCCCGGCGCCCTCGAGCGCACGGAGGTCGGGAAGGTGAAGCGGGTGTACGACCACCGGTAGCGACCGCCGCACGCGAGCCCGAAACCGGCCACCTACGGCCCTACGGCCGATACACTCGGCCGCGGAACGTCGCCACGCGCCTCTCCTCACCTCGCCCCTCCCCGTCTCCGTTTCCGCTCTCGGGTCGTCTCTCGTTGTCGCCCTCGAGTCGTCCCCCCTCCTCGCCGTCACCCGCTCCGGCGGACTCTTCGCCGACCACGACCTCGTACTCGGCGGTCCGTCTGGTCCGGTGTGTCTCCCGCGCGCGAGCGACGAGCGTCCCGTCCACGTCGGCCGCCGCGAGGTAGGAGACGTTCGTCTCCAGGGCGACCGCCGGCTCGCCGTGGCTGTTCGACGCGGCCGCGAAGGCGGCGTCCGCGAGCGAGTAGACCGCGCCGCCGTGGGGCGTCCCGTGGAAGTTCGTCAGCCCCTCGTCGAGGTCGAGCGCGGTCGTCGCCCGGCCGGGGCCGAGCGACCGCAGTTCGATTCCCAGGCGGGCGCAGAACGGGTCGCCGGCGATGCGCTCTACCGTCTCCGGGCCGACGCCCTCGGTTTCGAGGTCCGTCGCGGCGACGCCCGACTCCGAGTC
The DNA here is from genome assembly GCF_026586625.1 of Halobium salinum. Classification (GTDB taxonomy): domain Archaea; phylum Halobacteriota; class Halobacteria; order Halobacteriales; family Haloferacaceae; genus Halobium; species Halobium salinum. Next base: position 337,657 of record NZ_JAODIW010000005.1, read on the forward strand.
GGGGCCCGAACCGGTGGCGCTTCCCAACCGCTCGCCGCCGACGTAGGCGTGCTCGGGACCGCCCCGCTCGTCGGCGTACCCCTCGTGGTACTCCATCAGTTGGAAGAGGGCTCCGGTGGGGTTCCGTGGCGAGACGAACGCCTCGGTCCACCCCTCGTGCTCCGCGTAGTCGACCGTCTCGAACCCTGCGTCCGCCACCGCCGTCACGGCCGCGTCGATATCGTCCGTCTCCAGCGTGACGTGGTGGAGGCCCGGGCCGTTCGACGCGAGGAAGGCCGCGATGGGGCCGTCGGCGCCGCCTTCGCCCTCCTCGACCGGCGCGACGAGTTCGAGTCGCGACGCGCTCCCGGCTTCGAACTCGTAGGTCGCCCAGACGAACGACCCGCCGGGGCCGACCTCCCGGTGGGTCCGCTCACAACCGAGCGCGAGTAGAACCGGCTCCGCCTCGGCGACCGACTGGACGGCGACGCCGACGTGGTCCAGCCGGAGCGTGGGTGTCGATGACATGCACCGAGGTCGCCCGCCCCACGTTAAGTTCTTCCCCCGGGTCTCAGTCGACTATAGCCGACTGGGGGGAACGGAGAGTGCGAAGAGGCGGAAGCCGCGGGGAGCGCGGAGAAGCTGAAGACTGCGAGGTACGGAGGCCGCAGATGCCACGGCGAGTGCGGAGTACGGGCGGCCGAGAACTGCTCGTGCCGACCGGACGAAACGTGACCGACTACTGAACCGTCACTCGCCGGTCGCGGAGGCCGGTGCCGGCGAGACCACCGACGACGTAGAGCCGCGTCCGTCGTCCTCGCCGAGACTCCCGGCGTTCACGAAGAGCAAGCTGGTCACGCCGACCCGCATCAGGAGGTCGATGTAGAGGTTGAGCGAGGTGTTCAGGAACTCGGTCAGTACCCCGGAGAGCGCGAGCATCGCGTAGACGATGAGCGTCGCGAACAGGAACAATACGAGGTTTCGACATTTCCAGTGGACGAGCCGGCGCTTCGCGGGCTGGTTCCGTGCCGCTCGCCAGATGGGTCCGGCGAAGATGCCGCTGATGACGAACCAGCCGACGACCACGACCCCGGCGGCCGCGAGCGCGCCGGTTCCTCCTACGATACCCGCATAAGGGAGTTCGAACGCGAGTCGCTGGGCGGCGACGATTCCGGACACGGCCACGATCCACCGCTTCGAGGGGCCGGCCAGCACCGCTGCGAGTCCGTACATCCCCGCGTACGTGGCCGTGTCGTCGAGCAGGTTCGGCGCGTCCACGACACCCCCCGCGACGGGAATCATCCCGGCGCCGGTCGACATCATGGTGTACGCGACGGCTGACAGGCCGACCAGCCCGGTGGCGAGCGCACAGAGTCGCCTCCCGTCCCCCTCCAGTCGACGGAGCCACGCGACGAACGCGACGAACAGGACGCCGTACACGACCGCGGCCCCGAAGTAGAGGTCCGTCGACGGAATCATCGCTCTCCTCCGTCGGTCGCGACGGCGCCGGCCACGGGCGCGTCACCGGAATCGGACGCGTCGCCCGAACCCGACGTGTCACCCGAATCTGCCGCGCGTGCCGAGTCGGGCACGCCGGCCGACGCAGGGCCGTCCGCCCCGGCGGACGTATCGACCCCGGTGCGGCCCGACCGAACCCCGTCGGCGACGGTGAACTCGTTCAGTTCGCCCTGCAGTTCCTCGGTTGCTACGGTGAGTCGTTCGGCACGGTCTCGCATCTCGCTCAGCGTCCGGGCGTTCGCCTCCGCGGCGTCCGCGATGTCCCGCCCGCGTTCGGCGACACGTCGCGCGCTCTCTCTGACCTCGTCGACGGTCGCGGTCACCTCCTCCGTGCGGGCGGCGGCGTCCTCAGTCGCCCGTGCGACCTCACCGACCGACCGCTCGACGTCCGCGGCGGACTCGTCCAACCGTTCGAACGTCTCGCCGCTCGTGGTCGCGGCCTCGATGCTCACGTCGATCTCCGACTCGGCCGTACGCATCTCTTCGATGACGGCGTCCAACTCCGAGCGGGTCCGCTCGACGACCGAAGCGATGCCGTCGGACTGCTGTTGGGTCTCCTCCGCGAGGCTCTTCACCTCGTCGGCGACGACGGTGAACCCGTCCCCGTCCGCGCCGGCGCGTGCGGCCTCGATGTTCGCGTTGAGCGCGAGGAGATTCGTCTGCTCGGATATCTCCTCGATGGTGGCGGTCGACTCGGCCACGTCGCTCATGCTAGCGTCGAGCGCGTCGACCATGTCCGCGAGCGTGCCGATGGCGACCTCCAGGTCCTCTATCGCGTCGACGGTCTCCGCCGCCCGCGACGTGCCACCGTCGCTCAGCTCCGCCGCGTGGCTCGCCTGGTCTGCGACCCCGTCCGACGTGGAGGCTATCTCCTCGATGGCCGCCGACAACTGTGCGGCCTCGTCGGTGACGGAGTCGAGCTCGTCCGCCTGTTCGACGATGGACTCGGCGTGCGTCCGGAGGTCGGTCGCGAACTGTCGCTGTTCGTGCTCGATGGCCGTCGCGTCCTCCCGGACGGACGTGGCGACCTCGTCGACTCTGTCGGCGAACGCCCGGATTCCGACGACGGTGCCGGAGAGGTCGGTCGTCATCTCCTCGTAGGCGCGACCGATGGCGTCGATGGCCCGGACGTCCGTGTCCGTCGGTGCGGACCGGTCGAGGCGGCCGTCGGAGACGTGCTCCATCAACTCGGCGATACAAGTCGCGTGGTCGAGCAGCTCCTCGTTGAACGCCTCGGCGTCCGCTCGTGCCGCCTCCGCCTCGGCGCGCGCGTCGTCGGACGCCTCGAAGGCCGTCCGGAGCGCGTCGCGCATCTCGGTGAAGGCGGTCGCGAGTTCGCCGAACTCGTCGGTACGGTCCGACTCGACCGCCGCGTCGTCGAGCTCTCCAGCCTGCATCCGCGTCGCGGCGGCGATGAGGCGGTTCAGTTCGAGGCCGACGTTCCCGCCCACGACGACCCCGACGAGCCCGACGTTGATGACAACGACGAGCGACAGCGCGACGACCCCACCGACACCCGCCTCGGCCGTTCGGCTCGCGTGCAGCGCGTATACGCCGGCGAAGCCGAGCGTTACGGCCGCCGTGGCGACCAGCGCCCCGGCGATTCGACGGGTGTATCTCGCCCCGACGTACGACAGTATGCTCATCGAATGTCAACTGAATATCTTTTGTAGATAAACGTACCGGGATGATATTCACGGCTGATAATCCGAGTGTTTCGGCCCTCCGCGAGGGCCCGCTTTCCGAACCGTTATGTCCCGCAGTCCCCGGCCACCGACGTGGACCTCTCCATCGTCGACCTCTCGCCGGTTCCGGACGGCGGCACCGCGACCGACGCCTACGCGAACACCGTCGAAGCCGCCAAGCAGGCCGAACGACTCGGTTACTCCCGCTTCTGGGTGGCCGAGCACCACGGCATGGCCGACACCCTCGCGGGGACGACTCCCGAGGTGCTCCTCGGCCACCTCGCCGCCGAGACCGACTCCATCCGCCTCGGCTCGGGAGCGGTGTTGCTCAACCACTACGCCCCGTTCAAGGTCGCCGAGGCGTTCGGCGCGCTCGACGGGCTCGCGCCCGGCCGAATCGACGCCGGCCTCGGTCGGGCCAACGGCTCGCCCGCGTCCGACCAGGCGCTGGGGACGGACCGCCACACCCGAAATCCCGACGAGGACCACGCGGAGAAGGTCGAGGCGGTCGTCTCGCACCTCTACGACGAGTACCCCGACGACCACGCCTACGGTGACCTGTCTGTCCCGCGCTCGGGCGCGGCGCCGCCGGTTCCGTGGCTGCTCGGGTCCAGTCCGTCCAGCGCGGCGCTCGCGGCCGACCTCGGGCTGCGGTACTGCTTCGCGGCGTTCATCCGCCCCGGGTTCGCCGCGCACTCCTTCGAGACGTACCGCGAGGAGTTCGACGCGTCGGGGAGCCCCGCCGGCGTCGACGAACCGGAGGGGATGGTCGCGGTGAACGCGGTGTGTGCGGAGACCGACGAGGCGGCGGCCCGCCAGCGGGCGGTGGCCGAGGCCTCCTACAAGCGAATGCAACGGGGCGTGGTGGGCACTACGCCCTCCGTCGAGGAGGCGATTGACGAACTCGGCGACGTTCCGGAGCCGACGCCCGCCACGCTCGACGCCGACGAGTGGCCGCGGGCTATTTCGGGGAGCCCCGAGACGCTCACCGGCCTGCTCGAACAGCTCGCCGACCGGGTCGGCGTCGACGAGGTGATGATTCAGCACGTCGTCGGCGACCACGAGGATGCGCTCCGGTCCCACGAGCTACTGGCCGAGGGCGTCGGTCTCACGGCCCGGTGACGACGTCGACGTCGAGGTGGTGATGGCGTCGGCCTCATACACCTCGGTGACGGCGTCGACGTCGGCAGGCTACCCCCCTCGGACCGTCGACCGGCCGCTCACGTCCACCACTCGCTCGTGGGGTCGGCGTCGGTGCGGAACGGCTCCGGGAGCTCCGAGTCGCGGTCGGCTCCGAGGAGCCGCCCCAACCAGTAGCCCGTGTGGTACCCCGCCCGGTCTACACCGAGGTTCCGGAGTTCGATGGTCGCGCCGGTGCGGTACTCGATGGCACCGTCCCCGTCGGGGTCGGTGCCGACAGTCGAGGAGCGGGAGGCGGCCTCGCCGCCGTCGTCGACGTACCGGACGACGACGTCGGCCTGCTCCGGGTCGTCGACGAGCGTGAACGAGACGTTCGACGGGAACCCCGCCGGCCCGTCCTCGTAGTAGGCGAGGGCGTGTCCGACCTGCCGACGGAACGTCTCCCGGTCGGCCGCCGAGACGTTCGAGTCGTCCACGTAGACGGTGAAGGCCGACGTCTTCCAGGGGTAGTCGCGGTCGACGGCGTCGGGCTGGGGAAGGGTGTACGCGACGCGCGAGGCGCGCATGAACACCGGCTCGTCGTCGTGGGTGAGCCCTCGAACGTGACCGAGTTCGTGCTTCACCGCCTCGACGGTTGTCTCGTCGTCGTATCCGGCCTCGATGCGGAGCGTCACCGGCTGGGGCGCCCGGCTGTCGGCGTCGAGTCTGGGTGCACAGCCGAGGAGGTTCTCCCCCTCGTCGCGCCCACAGGACTCTACCTGGTCGACGAACCGGACCTCGATGTCGGGGTCGGTCGCGTCCGGATCGAGCTGGTACCGTGCGTCGTAGGCGCCGTAGGCTTGCCCGTTGGTGTTCCAGAACTCGACTGCCGTCCGGACGAGCGCCACGTAGTCCCGGTCGGTCGACGTCGCGTCGACGACCCCGACGGTCAGCACCTGCCGGCCCCAGGGGTTGTCGGCGTCGACGGACGCGCTCCCGGCGGGCGTCCCCGTTCCCGCGGACGCCGTCTCGCTCGTCGGCCCGCTCGTGCCCGCGGTCATTTCGGTGCTGGAAGCGTCCGTACCGGAGTCGGCTCCCGGTCCACCGGTCGCCGTCTCGACCGTCGACTCGGCCGCGGGCTCGGCGGTCGCTCTCCGGTCGGTGGTCACGTCGGCGCTGGTCGCCTGGGCCGTCGTCGCGTCGTCCGCTCCGTCGTCACCCTCGGGGAGCGCCCCCCCGCCGGCTCCGCCACAGCCGGCGAGCACGACCAGCACGACGAGCAGGGGGACGCCCAGACGATTCATGTTGTGGGGTTGTCGTCCCGATACTAAATCTCTCTGCCCGACAGAACGGTCGGGTCGCGACGCCGTCGGTCGATGGATACTGCCCTCGGAACGCTCGGCCCGGCCGTTCCGTCTCGACCTCCGGTCCTCGAAGTGGAGTCGACGATGACGTCTGCCACCTGTCCGACGGACTCTCGCGCCGGTCGGTCGACTCGGTGTGTCAGTGTCGTACGGACCGGTGGTGCCGGCCGCCGACGCCGAGACTGAAACCGGTGCTTGTCCCTCCGTGTCACTTTTCCTGAAGGAGGCGAATCGGAGGGCATGAACCGACGACGGTTTCTCGCGAGCGGGGCGGCGCTGGCGGTCGCCGCGGCCGGGGGGTGTACCGGGTGTGCCCGCTCCCCGAGCGCCTCGCTCTCGATGGACCCCGTCACCGACGCGGCAGTCGTCGAGCGGGTGACGAGCGACCTCGCCGAGGAAGGGAACGGGGACCGATACACCCTGATTCGCGATACGGTCGCGAACGGGTCGGCGACGGTCGAGCGGACGGAGCCGCCCCTTCCCGAGGGTGTGCCGTTCGTTTACGCCGGCGCGGTGTACGAACTCGCCCACGAGGTCGTCTCGTCGACGCCGTCGACGAGCTTTCAGATTACGTTGAACCCCGCCGACGGCGACCCCGACCCCGCCGAGGTCGTCCGATTCGAGGCGCTCCCGGCCGTCGACCGTCGGAAGTTCGAGGCGCGGGGGTGGGACGGCGAGTTCCTCGGATTCGGCACGACGATGCTGTACCTCGACGACGAGATTCCGGCGTCGGCGCTCGTCCCCGACCCCGAGCGACCGATAATCGAGTGGGACTCGGAGACCCGCGGTCGGTTCACCGTCGACGGGTCGTACGACCGGCCGCTGCACACGTACCGGTACACGGCCGAACTGCTGTACGAATCCGCCGCCGACCTCGGCGAGACGCTACGAGAGCGGTACGCGTTCACGCTCTCGGGGCTGGAAAACGGGGAGCGCGAAATCGTCGAGACGGCGATATCGGACGAGGGTGGCTACACCGCTCCGCCCGACGAGGCGGTGCCCGAGGCGATGTCCCGACTCGCGGCCCGGTTCCGCGAGCACGAGCAGGTGCCGCGGCTCTCGGAGCTGCGCGACGGGGAGGTCGACGACGAGCCGACCGAGCGGGACGCTGACGCACAGTCCGCCTCGGGGACGTATCTCGTCCGCTATCGGGGGCAGGTGTACTATACCTCGCTCTTCGTGCGGGAGTCGACGACGACGGCGTCGTAGCCGTCGGCGACCTCGGACCCGCCCGGGAATCGAAGTCCTCCGGGAACCGCCTCGCTACGGCCCGTCGCCGTCGTGTCGGCGAGGCTCGTAGCCGGCGTGACAGGCGAGGAAGTCTTGGAGACCCTCGGTCAGGCCCGCGCTGGGACGTCCTCGAACGGCACGACGTTTTCGAACTGACCGTCGGCACCGTCGAGAACGAGGGCGAGGACGAAGCCGACGCGACCGTCGGCCCCCTCCCACACCCGGTCGCCTATCCTGTAGAGAGCGTGACCACCTCACGTCGACTGCGCCGAACTGAGCACCCGGCTTCCGTGTCTGTCGCCGCCGTTCGCCTACCACCTCTCGGGCGTCGCCGTCCGCTCGACCACGTGGACCGCCCGACACTCCTCCCTGATTATCTTCGTTGATAATCCAGTCACAACTAATATAGGAAATACTGAATTTCTGTTATCGTATGGTTTCACGACGAGGGTATCTGTCCAGGGCTGCGGTCTCGACGGTCGCCGGGTACGGGTTACTCTCAAACGGGGCGACGCTTGGTCGGGCGGAGACGACCGGGAGTACGGGTACGGAGCCGACGACCTACGAGTACGAACCGCCGGCGCTCCTCGGGCACGCCCGGCCGCTCGGCGGGGGCGACGGGTACGAGGCCGTGGCCGGCACGGCGTACGACGGGCCGATGGGGACGCTCACCGCCGGCCCGACGGTCCGGCGGACGGACGCGACGGTCGTCGTCGAGTCGCCCGGGGAGCTGATGGACGCTGCGGACGCCGCCGGGCCGGGGGACGTCATCTGGCTCGCCGAGACGACGTTCGACTTCACGCACACCGACCTCGGTTACGACGAGGCGGTCGAACTCGGGACGGACGTGACGCTCGCGTCCGGACGCGGGGTCTCGGGGAACGGGGCCGTGCTGTACACCGCACAGGAGAAACAGCCGCTCGTCCGCGTCGTCGGCGACGGCGCTCGCATCACCGGCGTCCGGTTCGAGACGCCGTGGACCCACTACGTCACGAAGTCCGATTGGGAGACGCTCATCACGGCGACCTCCGTCGGGGTCGAGGCGGACGACGTCGAAATCGACAACTGCGTGCTCCGCGGGGCGCTCCACGCCGGTATCGAGGTCGGTCGGCACGCGACCGACGACGACTACCCGACGAACCTCCACGTCCACCACAACGAGTTCGTCGACAACGCCTGTTACTGGCTCGGCTACGGGGTCGTCGTGTTCCAGGGGGAGCCGTACATCCACCACAACTACTTCGACCACAACCGCCACGCTATCGCGGGCGACGGAAAGACCGGCTGTTCGTACCACGCCGAGCACAACCTCGTCGGCGAGCACGCCGTCCACCACCGGTTCGACATGCACGACCACTCGGAGATCACGGGCGACCCGGCCGACGCCGGCGCCGGGACCCGTCTCACCGTCCGGAACAACACGTTCCTGCACGGGACGGACGTGCGCAAGTCGAACACCAAACGTGGAGCGGTCGGCATCCGCGGTGTCCCCCGCGACGCCGGCGCCATCGAGCGGAACCTGCTCGCGTACCCGACGTGGTCCGACCGGGAGCGCTTCGACAACGAGATGGGCACGGCCTTCTGGATTCGGAGCCCCGTCGAGGACGTGAACAGCTTCGCCGAAGCCGGCATCGCGAAGACCGAGAACCGCCTCGGCGAGGCGCTCCCGGACCGGGTCGGCGTCGACGGCGAGGCGCTCCTCCCGGTCAGCGAGATGGCCGTCGTCGGGACGGGGAACTCGACCGACTACCACCTCTCGGTGTCGGGTGCGCTCTCGCCGAGCGACAACCTCGAGGACGCGAGCGGCGAAGACTGGGCCGGCCGCGCGTCCGCCAGCGGGAACGTGAAGTGGATGTCCGACAACTACCGGTTCACCGGCGACCTCCAGACGTTCGACGTCGTCTCGGGGGACTCGAGTATCGACATTTGGGTCGACGGCGAGAGATACGCCCCGAGTGACTTCTCGTCTCCCTTCTCAACGGAGTCGACCGGACTCCCCTCGGAGCTGTCTGTCATCGGTCCCGGCGACCGCACCGACTACCGCCTGCAGGTCTCGGGCGCCATCCGCGGGACGGACAACGTCGAGGCCGCCGAAGGTGACGGGGCGTTCGAGAAGGTCGCGGAGGGGTCGGTGAACTGGTACTCGGACAACTACGAGTTCTCCGGGTTCCTCACGGACGTCGAAGTGCTCTCGGGGGCGCCAGAGCTGACGCTGTGGGTCGACGGCCGGAAGCTCACCTCGGCGGACTTCTGAGGCCGAGACGCTCTCACACAGCGCTCACCCTCCGCGAATCGGTCGCTTCAGACAGAACACGTACCTCGACCCCTCGACCCACTCCTCGACCGACCCACGAAGATACGTCCCGACGAGTAGACGAACCGGTCGTCGTAGGCGATGGCGTGTCTCGGCCAGGGGTACGGCGACTCGAGACAGAACCCGAGGCCGACGCCCTCGTGTCCCCGTGCCCGGGCCCACGACGCCGCGACGAGCGCGTAGTCCTCGCAGTCGCCGCGGCCCTCAGCGAGCGTCTCCCGCGGGCGCTTCGCGACGTCCCGGAACCCGTTCCAGGGGTCACTCACCCACTCGTACCCGCGACGCGACCACGTCCGGAAGTCGAACTCGGCCCAGAACTCGCCGTCGGCGACGTAGCGGTCCGGTGCGAGGAAGACGAACGGAGTCCAGCGAGGGACGCGGGTAGCGGCTGTGCGGAGGTGGTTGCGCATGCTGTACGGTACCACGCCTGAACGGTTAGCTACGGTGGCGCGCCGGTCGGCGGTTCGACCGTCGATAGGTCCGTTCCCGTGGTGACCGTCACCGGGTTCGGTCGACGGCCCGGCGAGCCGAGAGCCGGACGGTCTCAAGTCCGGGTTTACCGTCAGCGTACCAGACGACCAGCCCGGCGAAGAAGAGCCCGAGTTGGACGGCGACGGCTCCGTCGAGGGAGAACTGCGCGAAGTGTGCCATGAAGCTCTTTTCCGTCTCGTACTCCGGCGTCGCAAGCACGGGCCACAGCAGGTAGCTGAGGTCGGCGAACTCCCTGGCGACGACGGCGGCGACGCCGTCGGTGAGTGAGTGGACGACGGTACCGACGCCGAACGCGACGCCGTACTCGCGTCGGCCGTACCGGTCGGTCACCAGAATCGCGAGCGCGACGAGCAGGGCCGCGGCGAACAGGGAGTGGGTGAGCGAGCGCCCGCTCGGGATGACCCCGAAGCTCCAGGCGAGCGGCTTGTCGACGAGGTCCGGGAACTGTGTGCCAATCGTCAGGAGTAGGGCCTCGGGGCCGGTGGACGAACGGCGGTACGCCGAGCGGCTGAACGCGGCGTAGAGGAGATAGCCGACGCCCCAGTGTCCGAACGGCCACATCGTTTCGACGAGCGGGACAGTCCCCGATGTAGCTTTCGGAACTGACACCGCTCCTAGGGGGATTGGGAGTGCGAGTGCCGACCGTTGCCACCTGTTGCTTGTACTCTTTCCTCATACGTGCTCTGCCAATATGGTTAATCTATGAATTAGATTCTTGACGATACCGTCGCCCGATGCAGAGCGCTGAATCTAATCGTGAGTACCTGCTGTCTGTGCCGCTGACAAACGATAGAATCATACACCTATACGTAGCTCCCACAACAGACCGAGCAATACGTCGATGGTCGAGATTTCTGATTCACTTCAGTGCCTGTTCAGCGCCTCTGTCTCCGAGCAAGACGACTCGTATCTGATCGAGATTCCACGCCAGGAAATCGAATCTGGAAATATCTCTCCGGACGAGTTGTATCGCATCGGGATACTCACTCACGAATCTGTGTCACAGTCGGCTAGGGAGAACCCAGAATCCTCGCAACGAGTAGGGTCACGGCAACAACAGGGACCCCCGGTTGACGAGGGGGATGTAATCGAGGTTGAAATCGAGACGCTCGGTGAACAAGGCGACGGTATCGCGAAGGTCGACCGTGGGTACGTCATCATCATCGACGGCGGGCAGCCGGGCGAAACCCTTGCCGTCGAGGTTCACACTGTCCGTGACAACGTTGCCTTCGCCGATATCGTCGCTGAGGAGTCGTAGGTTCCTGACCCCGACTGGATAGTGCCCTCGAGCGTTCGGACACTATCCCTCGAGATCGGCCGCAATACATTCTTCGAGCAGCCGAAGCCGAGAGTAATCAGTATTTGTGAGGTCGTAGCGGTTCGAGTTTGCCCGTTCGGTGTAGATGTCGATAATGCCCAACTTGACCAGACTGGTGAGCGCCTGTCCGTAGTTCCGCACGTCTGTGGTTGGTGACTGGACGGCGTCCCGAACCTGTCGCCCAGACGGATACGGACGTGAGCAAGACTCGACTCCCTCGAGAACTTCCTCGAGGCTCGATAGCAGCGCCCCGTACAATTTCGGATGTTGCTCACGCAAGCGTTGGAGTTCATCGTCCATTTGCTACGTCCCTATCCATTAGACAAATTCAAGTAATTAATACTAATAAATATTTTGACAGTGGCTGTAGTGAATCACGACGATTTTGCTCAGTAAGTGGACCTCATATGAATCGACCCCGTTCTATAGCAGTTAGCAAAAGTAATTACTCATATTTGGAACAGAGATTTTACTGAGTGCGTCATCGATCGCGGCGTTGAGTTCGTCCAGAGAATCGAAGAATCGATTGCTAAGAGCGTCTTTCAGTTCTCTCCAGCACTCTTCAACCGGGTTTAACTCGGGAGAATACGCTGGCAATCTCACGAGGGCAAGGTCGTTACGGGCCGTCAGGTCCGTGACGGACGACGCCCGGAAATACGGTGTGCCGTCGAGTACTACAATCACATCTTCTTGGAATTATTCATGAAATGCGAGTATGAAATGATTTGCGTGTTCGGTGGTCACGTACTCTTCGAATCGTGAAAAGAAGCGATCACCGTCTTCGGTGATCGTGCCGAGCAAACACGTCCAGTCACGTTGTCCAGAAAGTTCGACCGATGGCCGCGTGCCGCGCGGAAACCACGCGGCACGCGGCTCAAATTGCACGGGTTTCTTAGCTTGGCGATACAAACTACCGTGGCGTCCATCTCTTTTCGCTTTTTTTGAGTTCGTCGTGAAACCCGTCTCGATCTTCAGGCTCAGCTTCGGCGGCTGTTCGACGAGGCTTTTGATAGCTCAATCCCGCCTCTTTCATCAACCGCCGACAACTGGGGATTGAGTACTCAACGTCGAACGTTTCTTTGAGGAATCCGGCGAGAAGCGCCGGCGTCCACGCCGGCGCGTCGATTTCTGCTTCAGTTGGTTGCTGTTGAAGCGTTTGTTCCAATTGCTTCTGTTGCCTTTCGGTAAGCCTACGCGGTCTTCCCGACCGATAATCGTCCTGAACAGCCTGCTCAAGCGGCTCTGTTTCGAGCCGCTTGAGCCAGCTGTAGATCGTTCGTCTCTGGACCCCGTACCACTCAGCAAGTTCGGTTTGCGTGACTCCGTTTTTGTACGCAATTGCTGCGGTAAGCCGTTGTGTCGGCGTATTTCCTTCAACTTCGTTGAGCGCTCGCTGAAGTTCCTCGACAGAGATTTCGTCGAGATGGTCCATGAGTGACCACTAACGTCCGGGCAGAAAGTTCTAACGCCTACTGTAGCTCGTCAATCGGAGCAGTGCAGGAGAGGTGCGACGTAATCGGCAGCATCGGTCACTCTAGACCACTTACCTCGATAAACCTGCGAAGTCAAGTAACTAGACAGTGCCGGGGATACACAGCGATCAGCTACGCTATTCTCGATGTCGACTCGTATTTAAATTCTAAGAATATATATATATAAAATAGACACGTCTCGTCGACGTGGGACCAGTATCAGTCGGTAGAGGGACTCATCATCTCGCTCTCCTCGTCCCCTTCGCCCTCTCCGTCGTCTTCCGCCTTGGCCTCCTGTTCCCTGATGTACCAGTCTCTCTTCGCGTCGTCCGCACTGTTGTACGCTTCGTCGAGTTTGTCCACGGACGAGAGCGCGACGTGCTGGAGGTCGGCGTTGGTGAACACGGTGTCGGTGAGGTCGGTGGCCCCATTCGCCGTGTCGGTGAGGTCAACGAACCGGAGGTCCGCGTCCGTGAAGTCCGTTCCCGTTGCCTTGATGTCCTTCTGGAGTACGGTGGCTCTGAGGTTCGCGTGACGCAGCTGTCCGCCGGTAATTACCGCCTCTTTGAGGTCTGCCCCCTCGAAGTTCGCCTCGACGAGGTCGGCTCCGGCGAGGTCCGTCTGCGTGAGCGTGGCTCCCGTAAGGATCGTGTGTTGGAGGTTCGCGTCGGCCATCTTCGCCTCGGTGAGGTCTGCGTTCGAGAGGTTCGCCTCGGAGAGGTTCGCGTTCTCGCAGACCGCCTGCGAGAGGTCGACTCCGGCGAGGCGCGCGCCGAACAGGTCCGCGCCGGTGAGGTTGCTCCGCTTGAGCGTCGTCTCCTGTTTTTCCATCTCGAAGACGGCGTGCTGGAGCATCGCGTTCGTGAACGTCGCTTCGAGCAACGCAGCCCCACCGAGGTTCGCCCGCTGGAGCTTCGCGCCGGTGAAGTCACCGTAGTTGCTCTTCACCTGCGTCAGGGTTGCACCTCTGAGGTCGGCGTTCTTGAGGACGGCTTTCGACATCTTCGCTCCGTCGAGATCGGCGTTCCTGAGGGTGGCGTCAGTCAGCGTCGCCTTCGAGAGATCGACCTTGTACAGCACCGCGTGTGAGAGGTTCGCCCCGGTCAAATCGACACCAGAGAGGTCTGGATACGACCCCCGACTCGCAGTCACGTTCGAGAGATTCGCACCGTCGAGTTTCGCCTCGGAAAAGTTCACCTCCTCGTGGAACTTCGCACCCGAAAAGTCCGTCCCAGTACAGACCGCGTACTCAAGGTTCGTCTTCCTGAGCGTCGCCCCGGAGAGGTCAGCGTTCGTGAGCGTGGCCTGCGAGAGGTCCGCCCCGGTGAGGTCCGCTCGGGGCAGCGACGCGTCGGTGAAGTCCGCCTTCTGGAGGTTCTTGTTCGAGAGGTTGATCCCCTTCTTCTCCTCCCCCGTCTGGGGATCCCTCCCCCAGAGCGTCGTCTTGGTGAACTTCGCGGCGGCGAATGTCGCGTCGTTCGCCGCAGTCGTGTCCTCCTCTTTGCTTGCGGGCTCTTCCTCGTCCTCCAGCTCGGTCTGCTGACTGACGCTCGAACTCCCGTGTGTTGTGTCCTCCTCTTTGCTCGCGGGCTCTCGGAGGACAACGTCGAACACCCCTGCCTCGGAGAGGACCGCCTCGGAGAGGTTCGCTCCGACCAGGCTCGTATCGTGGACGAACCGTGCTTTGGTGAAGTTGGCGAAGCGAAGGTCCGCTCCACTGAGGTCGGCACCCGACAGGACCGCCTCTGGCAACTTCGCGTTCGCGAGGTTCGCCCCCTTGGTCAACTTCGTTCCCCACAGGTGGGCCTTGGCGAGCGAGGCACCCGAGAGGTCCGCACCGTCGAGGTACGTCCCCGAGAGCTTCGCCTCGTCGAGAGTCGCCCCGGTTAGGGTCGCCCCCGTGAGGACAGTCGTCCCTTCGGGGTAGGTGGTCGTCTCTTCCTCGTCTTCGTCCGTCTCGGCGCACTTCGCCTGTTCCTCCTTGAGGTCGTCAAGCGTCCCCTTCGAGAGAGCCATCCCCGAGAGGTCCGCGCTCGTGAGTGTGGCCTGCGAGAGGTCGGCAGATCTGAAGTCCGCCCCCGAGATGGTCGCTCCCACCATCGACGCCTCCCGCAGGTCGACGGGTGTCGTGTGCCCCCCCACATCAACACTCGTCGCCCCCGAAAGGTCGGCACCGTCGAGCTTTGCCTTCGAGAGGTTCGCGCCGCCGAGCTCAGCGTACGGGAGGCTCGCGTTCAAGAGGTCTGCCCCTGCGAGGTTCGCTCCCGACAGCTTCGCCATCGACGCGCGGACGTCCGTGAGTGCGAGCTTGTCGGTCAGTTCGTGCTCTCGGAGGTCCATCCCGTCGAGGACAACCGGTATCGGTTCCTTCCCCAGTTCCTCGGCCAGTTTGTTGTGCGGCTTTTTCGGTTTGCCACCTCCTGCCGGTGCGTGCCAGATGCAGCGGCCGCTCTCACCGCCGTCACCGCCCCACGGACTGCGCGTACACTCGACCCTGTCGCCCTTGTGGTCCCAGCAAGGTGTCCCCTTCGGCGGCACCTTGTACTCGGGGACTGTATTGTTTGTTCCGTCTCCGATGTTAAAGCCGTAGCCACACCGAGTGGTGTCTTCATTCTCTGCCATGGTTACTGAGCGCTCCGAATCTACTTATAATTATACTCTAGTGATATATTGATTCGAATATGAATTTCTCAAATATCAGTCTTTGAATCCGATACAACTTCACAATCAGGATGTTAGACGATTAATGAATGGCACAGGTTTATGGGTAGATAGGTTGAGTGGACTGCGTGAAGAGGGTGAACACCATGAGTACACAGTCCACAGACGACGAAGTCACGGACGCGACCACCAAATCGTCCGAGGCGTCCAACCCGAGATCATTCGAGCGGAACGAGTACTTCCACGGGAAGCTGATGACCGCCCGTGACATGCGCGTGGAGCAAGACTACCACCGGGACCGTCTCCACACGCTCTCACAACACGTTCTGGGGTCGGGACTCGTCTGTGGGCTTGAGACGGACGTCAGGATCGACACGACCGAGGGTCACGTCGAGGCGTGCGTCCACCCCGGACTCGCCATCGACCGCCAGGGACGACCGATCAATGTCCCCGACCAGCAGTGGACCGAAGCCAAATACGTCGGCGACGAGGACCACCGTACCGACGAACTGGAGCGAATCGCCGTCTATCTCACCTACAAGGAGTGTTTCACTGACACCGTCCCGGCCCCCGATGTCACGAACGTGTGCGAGGAGCGGTGCTGTTACAACCGCGTCATCGAGCAGTTCGACGTGACGTACACGGAGGTCGAACCGACCGAGCACAAGATGGTCCCGTCCATCACGTTCCCGACGCAGAGGGAGTTCGAAGCGTACGAGGAGAACGGAGCGGAGAACCACGCCAACCCGATGCTGTTCGAGATGGCGCGCGACTTCTACGACGACGACCACGCCCTCCGGTGCGAAGCGTACGGCGACTTCTCGCTTCTCCTCGGAATCTTCGAGCGGGATGAGGAGTCAAATGAGTACGTGTACTTCGAGGAGTGCACCAAGTCCAGCAGGTCCGACAAGCGCGACGAGTTCGACGAGTCCGACGCGGACAGACGACCGTTCGTCTATTCGAACGACATGCTGTATGCCGTCCTCGCGCGACACGCCACGAACTACGCGAACCCCCATGAGGTGTCGATCAACGAGGTGATTGGGGTCGACGGAAACATCACGCTTCGGTCGAAAGCAGAGACCATTACCGTAACACAGAATCCCCCCACAGACGAGAGTGAGGGCGAGGGCTGGGTCAACCTAGAAGTGAACCCCGGAAAAATAGACGAGCTACAGGAGCTGAAGGCGTGTGTCGGCGTGCTCGCCGAACTGCTGAAAATCCACTCGGAGGTCATCGCGAAGCTCATTCACGTTTGCGCGAAACCCGACACTCAAGCCCTGCAGACGAAGCAGACTGACACCATCGACGAGTTCAGAACGCTGATGACCGAGCTGAACAAACTGTGTGGCGCGTATATCCCGGAAGACGACGACATCCTCAGAGAGAAGTTCCAGTCGATCGGCCAGGAACAGTACTCGCACGAGTACCTCGCACAGCAGATGGTTCAGCCGGAGGGGGAGGAAGTCGAAGACGACGAGGGCGAGGACGACGACGAGAACTAGCGATTAGTCCGATATCTCGACTTTCCGCACTCACTCGTTTTGTGATTTCGTTCCTCTCAGTACCCGGTCCACCAGAGGATCACGACAGCTTCAGCCCCTCGCCGAGCCTCGCCTCCCACCCGAAGCCGAGCTGTGCCTCCGTCCCGCCGTCGACGACGGAGTTCAGACCGAGGTACGACTCGTCCACCACGAACGCCGCCGGGGGCAGGTAGCTGTTCACCCCGAGGTACGTGTGCCCGTCCAGTCGGCCCCACGGCGACAGCGGAACGATCCGTCCGACGGTGTGGGCCGGGCGCTCCTGATCGACGATCCGTTCGACTACTCCACGGGCTTCCTCGCCGACAGTCGGCGCGAGCACGACGACGAACTCCTGTGGACAGCAGACCAGGTCGCTGAACGGTGCAGCGAGCGGCCCGTCCGCGAGGTCCGACTCGCACACCGCTCGCTCTTCGCCGTTCATGGTCGCTCTTTCCGCCCGTTCTCCGTCGACGACGTCGCCATACTCGACGAGCGAGAAGAAGGTGCCCGCTCCCGTGGACTCGCTCCCGTCCCGCACCACCCCGCCGCCCTCACCATCACCGCCGTCGCTCCACGGAGCGACGGCCCAATGGACGGGCGTCGGCTCGACTCCTCCGAGGTAGATCTCGAGCATCCGTGCGAGCCCCCGCCTCGTCCCCCGTTGCTTGAACAGGATCGGCGCCTCCGAGACGAGTGTCCGCTTCGACGCGTCGGTCCACGCGTCGTCCTCGGCGGTGGCGAGCCACGACCCCAGCCACGACAGATGCGGCGCCGGGATCGAGTCCGGATCGAGGTACTCGGTCAGCGTCTCGATCCCGTGGTCGACGTCACCGAACGTGTCCTCGAAGACGGAGAGGAAGCGTTCGAGGAACTTCGGGTCCTCCTCGTCCTCGACGTAGATGGTCGGCAAGTACTCCAGGTACGACTCGTGTGTGAGCGAGGTCTTCAGCGAGGTGACGCTCGGCGACGCGTACTGGGTTCCGACGAGGTCGATCCGGATCCAGAGGTACTGTCGGCCCTTCGCCTTCACGAGCACGTCGGTGGGGTTCGACTCGCCGACCGGAGTCCACCTGACGACGCCGCCGTCTTCGTCCTTCGCGTCCCTGCAGTCGTCCGGTTCGACGTTGCCGTCCTCGTCGACGGGGCCCTCAGGTGCGACGTCACGATCGGTCACCGCATACCGGAGGTCGACGCGCGTTCCCGGCGGCTGGTCTCCGAGACCGAGGGCGATCCGGTAGTAGGTCGCCCGTATCTCGCCGAAGTCGAACCACGTGTCGATACTGCCCGTGTACCCCTTCGGTCCGCGCAGGACCGTCTCCGTCGGTTCGAGGACGTATACGACCCACGCCCGGTCACCGTTCGTGCGCTCGTCACCGATCGCGTAGAGCTGTGGTCCCGGGTCGTCGCCGCACCCTCGACGCAGCGCACGACAGCTCCGTTTGAAACTCGAGAGCGGCTCGACTCTTCTCTCTCGCCAGGTGTATCGGTAGAGCG
The DNA here is from genome assembly GCF_026586625.1 of Halobium salinum. Taxonomy (GTDB): domain Archaea; phylum Halobacteriota; class Halobacteria; order Halobacteriales; family Haloferacaceae; genus Halobium; species Halobium salinum. The sequence goes on from NZ_JAODIW010000005.1 coordinate 355,826, forward strand.
TCTGCTCACCCCCTGCGTCCGGGACGACGCCGATGATGAACTCGCCCGGTTCGACCGCCTCGATGCAGGCAGCCGACGCGGGGAGTTGACGCGGACTGACCGTCGTCGTCCCGGCGTCGACGCGTTCGACGTTGGCACTTCCTTCTCGGGTGACGACGGCGCGCCCGATGAGCACCGGCCGACCCTCCTCATCACCCTCTCTGGTGTCGGTGGGCCTGTCGACGTCGAGCACGGTGAGCGTTCCCTCGTCGTCGACGGTGAGGTCCCGTGGTCGCTGGAGGCCCTCGACGACGACCGTCGCCGTCCCGGCAGCGTTCATCCTCGCCACGAACCCCGCACCGACCTCGGATCCGCGGTCGAGCACGTAACACCCGCCCTTCGGTCCGCGGACGACCCTGATCGGGTCGCTGAAGCGTAGGCTGTCCGCGCTCTCGACCACCCAGCGCGTCTGCCGGAGCCGTACGGACAGCCCCTGGACATACGCCCGCCGACGACCGCGGTCCTTTGACTCACTATCGACCCCGTCGATGTCGGCCGACGCGGTCGGCTCCCCCGCCGGGTCTATCTGCCCAACGACGTACACTGTCTCGTCCGTGACGCAGCACGCCGTCGGCCTCGCGCCGGGGTCGAATCCGAGGCCGTCACAGGCCAGTCGCTTGAACGGCACGCCGGTGCCGACAGCACGGTGGAGCGCGCCATCCGCCCCGAGCGCGTACAGCGTCCCCCGGCAGTCGACGTCGACGTCGAGCGGTTCGCCGAGTTCCCCTCGCTCGACCGTGACGGGTGCGACGTACGTCGCCGTGAACTCCTTCTCGAGTGTGATTCCCTCGTCCGTGATCGCGAGGTTGTCGGTCTTCCAGCCTTCTCTGTCGCCGACCTGCCAGGCCTCCCACTCCGCGCGGGTTCGGGTGTCGACGACGGTGAACTCGTCCATCCTCACGCCTCCCGTCCGCACTGGGACGCTCGCGGATCGAACTGCGCGGTGACCGTGTGCTCGACCGGAGTGGGCAACTCCTCGTCGTCGATTGCGACGCCCCCGTCGGCGGCGACCTCGCGATCCGGTGGCGGACGGATGTCGAGTCGGGTCACGCAGTCGACGCCCCGAACGCCCTCGATTACCTCGTACAGTTCCGACGGGTAGACGTCGCGCCCGAACGGCCAGCCGTCACCCTCGAACCCTCTCAGCGGGTCGAGGAACTCGTCCAGCGCCTCCCTGACGGCCTCTTCTCGGTCCGTGACCCCGAATCCGGCGTCAAGGCGAACCTCGACGGTGACGCCGATCTCGACGTATCTAGGGGCCTCCACGACCACCCGGTCGGTCACCAGCCGGTGGCGGTCGAGGTGACGCTGGACTGCCGCGCGGAAATTGTCACTCGGTGTCGGCCGCGACGACCGGGAGTACGGAACGACGACGACGCGGACCTGGTGGTGGGGTTCGCAGTAGCCGGGATGCACCTCGCCGGTCTCGTCGGTCCCTCCACCGGCCCCGTCCGTGCTGCTGCTCTCCGCTTCTGGCTTCTCCGCTTCGGTGTGCGAGCCAGGGACCCCGGGCTCGACATCGTTTCCCGTTCCGTGTCCACACCCCGAGTCGACCACGGGAGACCGGGAGGGCCGCTCAACCGCCTCCATCGTGACGAGCCGTGCGGCCGCCCGTCCGAACCGCAGTCCTGGTGTGTGGGTCGCCACGTGCTCGTAGTCCGCAAGTGAGACCATCCGGTACGGTTCGAGTCGATCCTCCTGTAGCCGGTCGAACGCCTCTTCGACGGATTCGGCGTCCACTCCACCGGTCGCCGCCGCGGGCTGTGTAACCGTGAGGTGTCCGAGATCCGCCTTCATGAACTGTCCGCTCACGCTTCGGCACCCCAGCACTCCCTCGTCCGCATCGACGCCGGGGAGCAGCGGCGCCGCGAACGCCCACGTCGTCGAGGGGGGAAGGTTCCCTTCGACGCCCCCGCCGACGACGTACCGCGTGGTGGTGATTCGTGCCCCCTCCGGTGGGAGTTTCCCCCGCGAGCCGTCACCGAACGTGACCGCACCGCGTGCTGGGTCCAAAACGAAGACCTCGTCGCGTGGACCCGTTCCGTCGAAGTCGTCCCGCTGCTCCCAGTCCACCCCGTCGACGAGGACCGTGGGAGCCGAGTCGTCGTCGACGAGGAGCGTCGTCACCCGCTCCCTGCCGACGTTCACCTCCGCGGCGAACGGTGGGGGGAGCGTGAATCCGAACGTCTGGTCGGGAAGCCCTGTCGACCTCGCCCAGTTTCCGCTGGGGAACCTACCACCCGTCGCGTCGTCGTTCGTGGATTCGAGGGGCTCGGGGTCCCCCTCGCGGTCAACGGTCCAGCGATGCTCGACGCGGACGATGTTCAGTTCGATCGAATCGATTCGTGGGGAGATCTCGTACGTCCCCGTCTTCAGGACACACCGGATCCACTGGTGTCTCTCGTCGCGTGTGAAGAGGTCGACCGGCTCCTTCTTCCAGTTCTTTTCGGGATACTCGAGGACGATTTGTCCGCTCCGGTAGAACCGGTTCACCAGTCGGTCGGCTCTCGTGTCGTCGTTCGCGACCGTCATCGGTTTCCAGACGCCGTTCACAGCTCCGTTCGATGCCTCGCCGTCCTCCGGAACGTAGTGCTCCCACTGCACCTCGACCGGCGGCTCGAAGTCTTCCGGCTCGGACCACGAGTCCGCGCTCGCCCCGTATGTCGCCGGTTCGGGGAGGTCCACCTCGTGGAGTCGGACCGCGAGCGAGAGGTCGATGTCGCCGGCGAATGGGTCCCCCTCGAAGCCGAGGTAGAGTGCGCTCTCTGCGGTCGCCGACTCGTCGAACGGGGCGAAGTGCATCCCGGGCATTCGGTTCGCGGCCGAGTGGTCGATCCGACCGCGGTCCCCGTCGGTGACGACCCGCGCGAGTCGCGCCGAGGTCAGCCTCGCGTGTTCCGTCGTCTCGAACCCGTAGGTTCTGTCGGCGTCGTCGGTCGCGTAGAGCTTCGCCGACGGCTCGATTTCGATGTGCCCCACCGTTTCGGGAAGCGAGACGTTCAGGTCGACAGTCGCCGGCCGCGGTGGCCGGGGCTGCTCGCCCAGCAACGCGAGGTACTTCAGCCGGTGGGCGTCGGTGACCCGGTCGAGCTGGTACGTGTACGTCTCGGCGACCCACGCGAGGAGTTCGAGGAGCGTGATTCCGGGGTCGGAGGCGTTGTGGTCGGTCCACTGGTCGGCGTAGACCGGGATGCGTCTCCGTGCGTCGTCGACGATTTCCTCGTACGTGCGGTCGTCTAAATCCGGTATCTCGAGACTCATTTCGTCACCTCGTTCGCGTCGGCTCCCGTGCCCGTCTCGGGGTCGCCCCCGACCGCGACGTCGTGGCTCCCGCTGAACACGAGCGTGTCGGCGGTCACCCGGGGCAGTCGGTCCTCGTCGCTCGCGACGACGTGATTCCGGTCGCTCCCGCTGAACGTCACGACGAGTCGCGATACCCGGTCGACACCCTCGACGCGTTCGAGCAGGGCGTAGAAATCCGAGAGACAGGGCAGGTCGCCGAAGGCCCACCCCGACCCGTCGGGGCCACCGGTCAGCGGGTGTAAGAACGACTCCAGTCGCCCGGTCGCGCGCTCTTCGACCGCGGCGACGCTCGGAGCGCCCTCGTCCACCACGAGCGTCGTCCCGATACGCACCGCGAGGTAGCTCGGTCCTCGGACCACGACCTGTTCGGGCGCCACTCGCGTCACCGGCGCGGGTGCGTACGTCCGCAGCGTCTCTTCGACCCGTCGCCGGACCTCCGGCGACAGCGTCGGCTTCGCCTCGCTCGTCCGTGGGACCAGGAGCACCGTCACCCATCCGGGACGAGTCGTCCCGGCCCGGTCCATCCCCGGGATGCACCGCACTCTAGCGAGTTCCCGCGACGCTGACATCGAGAGGCGTTCGAAGTCCGCGGCCGTGACCGCCCGGTTGCGGTCTTCGAGGGTCCGCGCCGCGCGTTCGACCGCCCGTCTCGTCCGCTCGGCGTCGGCACCGCCTCTCCCGGCGTCCGGGTTGGTGACCCCCTCGACGTAAGGGAGTGCCGTGACTAGCGCGGCGACGGTCTCCGCCGGGACGTTCCCGTCGACGCCGCCGCCCGTCCGGTAGCTCGTCTTGACGTTGTCCTCTCCGATCGGTGGGATGGCCCCGCTGTCCCCGTCGCCGAACGTGAGTCGGCCCTCGGTCCGGTCGACGACGTAGTGCCGGTCGTCGGCCGTCGACTCCACAAAGTTCTCGACCGCCGTCCACCGGACCCAGAAGGCCGTCGTGCCGCCGTCCTCTTCGGTCCGCTCGTCGACCGCCTCGGGGTCCTCCTCCGTCAGCGCCTCGCGTTCGTCTACGGTGCGTGCCGGCAGTTCGTCGACCCAGACGGCCTCCTCGATCACCGGCTGATTGCCGAACGCGAACGTCTGGCCGTCCGATCCGTTGCTCGACCCGAGGACCTCCTCGGACACCGTTCGGACGTTGTCGGCCCATCCCGCGTTGAGATAGAGCCCACGCGCACGGAGCGTCGGCGGCGTCGTCGTCCACTGTGGGCTCGTCGCCAGGACTGCCGGTTCGAGGGGCTCACAGACTCCTACTTCGCTCGCCGTCGGGACGCCGCTGACGGTCGCACCCCTCTCGTTCGTTCGAGACTCGGCAGCCGCCTCTGCGGTGTCTCCGAACAGCGTCTCGACGTCCGGCGTCTCGAGCGCGACGGTTCCTGAGACCTCCTGGTCCGTGGTCAGCTCCGTCCTCACGACGAGCGTTCCACCCGGCGGGACGACGAACTCACCCGGGGTCTGAGTCTCGGCCCGGCCGTCGAGGGGTCGTCTCCACCTGTCGACGACGAGCGTGTAGCCTGCGAGCCCGAACGCCTGGTCGGTCGTGTTCTCGACGCGGAACTGCTGGTTCTCGACGTCGAACAGGATTCGGAGCGCCTGTTCACCGCCAGGGACGTCTCTCGCATCGCCAGCCGTCACGTCGACATCGAACTGGCTCTCGCTCACCAGCTGGGCGCGGACCCAGTGGCGGAGCCGTCCGAACCGCTCGAACGGCTCCGTCGCCTCGGGGAACACGAGTCCGACGATGCCACGACGGGTGAGGCCCTCCGTTCCGTCCTCGGTACTCAGTGGTTCCCACACCTCACCGCCGGGGTCGTCTGGACCGGCCGTCATATACTCCCAGCGCGTCCGCGGGTAGAACCCGATCGGGTACGTCTTGTCCACGGCCGAGAACAGCACCTGTATCGGGCCGTCGTCGAGCGGACCGTCGAACCCGAGGTAGAGCGTCTCCTTCGGGTCCTCGACGAGTCTGTCCGCGACCTCACTGAACGGCTGGACCTCGGTCGTCACGTCCGGCCGTAGCGTTCGTGCCTCGTCGAGTCCGTACGACCCACTGTTGTGTGTGACTACGTGCTGTGGGACTACCTCCAGCGTCCCGGTCGAACCCACCTGTGGACTCTCCGCGCCATCGGTGCCACCGTTACCGCCACTACCGTCGCCACCCCCGTTCTCGCCGTTCCCATCTGAGACCACCGCAAGCGGTGGGTAGTCGATGGTCAGTTTCTGGAACGCGGGGACGGCCTCGTGGATCATCTCCCAGATGACTGGGTCGTCCTTCCCTGGGTTCACTTGCTGGTTGTCGTCGGCGTAGAACAGTCCCGTATTGAACTGGAGGTAACCGTCCTCTTGGACCCTGGCTCGTATCCAGTGGTGCTCGTGACCGGAGACGGCCGCGGGCTCGGTGTCCGTCGGGACCTCGAACTGGACGTATCGCTCGTCTCCATTCCACAGTTCGTCCTCTTCTAATTCGAGGTACGTCCATCCCGACCCGTTCCAGTACTCCCACGAGAGATCGATGCTCCGCGTCGTATCCTTAGGGTCGAAGGTCTCGGGCTCCGGAACAGCCGGTAGCGGGGCACTGTTTGTCTGCATCCCTTCGAACGTCAGCTTCACCGTCATCCCTTTCTTCGAGAACGCCTCGTCGGAGGCGACGTAGAACGCATCGAGCGGGAGCGGCATCTCGCCGAACGGGTAGAGGTTCGGCTCGTCTGAGCCCTTCGTCGGCAGCGGCACGTCGTTGGCGAAGAGCATGTCGGCGAGGAGAACCGGAGCGTTCTGTGAGTCGGTCCCCCCGTCGGTGGTGAACGAGCCAGCGTTGGAGTCCGCCCCTCCCTGCGAGCCTGCACCGATCCCATAGCTGACCAGCGAGAGTCCGACCGACGAGACGCTTGTTTCGTACAGGTCCGCGTCGAGGCTGGCCGGTGAGCTGCACCGAACCCATCGCGTCTCGATCTCGGTGACCCGCGGCTCCGCCCCTGCCGGAGTCTCCTCGACGGACTCCTCACTCACCGGAAGCGTGGTCTCGACGAACTCGCTCTCGGGTTCCAGTTTGAACCTGAGGACGACGGTATCGCCGGACGTTTCAGGACGGGGTCGACGGGGAAGCGCGTGCCACCCCTCGACCGACTCATCGTCGACCAGCGCCGTGCCGTAGTACTCCCATCGGAGCGTGTCGAAGGCGTCCACGTCCGACCCCTCGAGTCGAAGCTCGAACTCCGTGGTCGGCGTCAGCGTGAAGAAATCGGTGTGGCCCAGGTAGAGCACGTGTTCCTGAACGTTCTCTCCGGTGAACAGCTGTGTCCCGTCACCCGATTCGAGCTGGGTCCCGTGTTCGAAGATTGCGTCGTCGTCAGGGCTGACACTGTACACCGCGTCGAGACGTGCCGGCGTCGCCTCGAAACCCATTCCCTCGGGAACCTCGAACACCCGTTCCGTCCCCTCTCCGTCGGGCGGAGCGACCGCCTGCGTCCCTGCGGAAATCCGAACGTTCTCCGCGAGCCCCTCGGCGACCTGGAAGACGAGCGGGAGCCGCGCGGGCTGGGGAGGCGCCCTGTTGAACCCGAGCGCGTCGAAGAACGCCACGCGGTGTTTCTCGGGTGCCCGGTCGAGACGGGTGGTGACGTCGGCAGCGACGTCGGCGAAGAGACGCAACATGGCCGTCCCCACGTCGCCCTCGTCTGGGTCCCACTCGGGCGTGTAGCTCCGCGCGCGCTCGATTGCCTCCTCGAGTAACTCGGCTCGTCGTCGACCGTCGATGGGGGGTGGTGTCGGCTCCGTCATCGGTCGCTCCTTCGCCGGTTGTGTGTCGAACTGCGTTGTGGGTCACTCATTGATGTAAAACGGGTAGACGAGGTTTCCCTCGACGTTGGTCTCTCGGATGCGGTACTCGACGGAGATGAGGAGCTTTCCGACGCTGATCTGCCCGGCTGAGACGTCGACGTTCAGCACCTCGATTCGAGGCTCCCACTCGAGGAGCGCGTCCATGACGCTCGTCTCGATCATCGTCAGCGTCGCCATGTTGACCGCTGCGAAGACGAAGTCGTGGATGCCGCAGCCGAAGTCCGGTCGCATGACACGCTCACCCTTCGCGGTCCCGAGGATAATCCAGATGGCCTGTTCGACGTCCTCTTTCGTGACCGCGACGGCGATGTCTCTGTCCCTGTCCGGCTCGACCGGAAACGCCCATCCCGTTCCGAGGAAATTCTCTTTCGTCATCGTCGTTCTCACCCGATTATCACCGTCGGACACCCCATGGCGATGGTGTTCGGCGGGCCAGCCTCGGGGATCACGTCTCCCTGTCGAGCGGCCGGGAGGTTGTTTATCAACACCGTTGTGCTCCCCAGCGTGACGACGCCCCCGACGTGTGGGGTGGCGGCTGGAGGCGGGAGAACGAGCGGACAGGTGTGCATGTCGGCGAGCGCCCGCCAGGCGGGTTTCCCACCGATGAGGACGGTCGGACTCCCCGGACTCCCGGTGAGCGGTGTTCCGTGGCTCGTCTGATCGAGTACGCGTGCAGCTGGTGGCATGGTTGGATTCGTTGTCTCCTCAGTTTATTTTCACGAGTGAGCCTTTCAGCGTCAGTATCCCGCCGGCTTCGACGGTCACGTTCCCCGTTCCCTTGATGGTAATCATCTTCGACTCGACGTTGACGTTCAGGTTACTCTTGATGTTGATATCCCCGGGAACGGATTTGAACTCGATCGTGTTCTTTCCCGTCTTGTCCTTGAGCTGTATCTTCTCGCCGCCAGTCGAATCGTCGAGAACCACCGAGTGACCGGCATTCGTCTTGATTTCGACCTTCTCGGCGCGTTCGGTATCGTCAAGCGTTATCTCGTGACCGCTCCGCGAGCGAATCTTCCGGATGTTGTTCTTCCCGTCGGCGTTGTCCACGGGGGGCTTCTCGGCGGCGCTCCACAGCGCCCCGATGACGTACGGGTAGTGGATGTCGCCCTGCTCAAAGGCGACGAGCACCTCGTCATCGACCTCTGGGAGAAAATACGTCCCCCGGTCTTTTCCCGCCATCGTCCGGGCGGTGCGTGCCCAGAAACTCTGTTGGTCCTCGTCTCGCCACGGGTAGCGGATCTGGACTCGTCCCATCCCTTCGGGGTCCTTGTTGTCGGTCACGATGCCGGTGGCGACGCCGCGGATGCCCTCCTCGGGCGGCTCCTCGGTGAACTCGCCGAAGCTCATGCGCTCGCCCCCCGAACCTGAAACGACGTGACGTACCCGTCGGTCGAGAGCCTGTGCTCCGCGCTCTCGACGTAGTACAGGCCGTTGAACTCGCCTGTCAGCCCTTCGAGTTGGACCGTGATGCCTGCAACGAGTTCCGGGATGCCGATCGTCTCCCCGCTCCCACGGAGGCGGTCCTGTCTGATGCGGACCGCTTCGGCTTCGGCCACCCGGTCGGCCTCCCGTTTCGACTCTACCGGCATACGCACGACCCGGGGATCCCCGCTCGGTTCCTCTCCCGACGCCCGTCCCACGATCTCCTCGCGGCCGTTCCGGTCGCTCCACCGGACGACAACCTCGCTCACGTCGTTCGCCTGGTTGCGCTGTGGGGAGAACGACAGGAGTGACTCGCCGTACGCGAGCGTCAGGGTGGGCGGGTCGTCGTCGTGCGGCGCCCGGAAGTAGAACTCGTCGCGATGCGTGAACACCTCGTAGTTGTACCGCCGGGCGCGCTCGGTGAGGAACTGGTAGTCGGACTTGTTGTCCTGGATGATCCGGGTGAACTCCAGCTCGGTGTCGTCGATCGTCGTACCACCGAAGCCGTAGCTTCCCCGGTCCAGGACCTTCTGGACGACTGCCGCGTCCGTCACTCGGTCCTCAACTGTGTCCCGGTCCCACGTCTTCGTCCGGTTCCCGACCATGAGTTCGTGGAGGCGGCCGTAGCCGCTCACCTCGATAGTCGGGACGCCGCTCGTGGGAAACGACGGCTCGGCCGACTGGACACTGCCGAGGAACACCGGTTTGAGTGTATCGGCGTATCCCATCGAGATTTCGACGGGGCGGTCCCTCTCGAGGCTCGCCCAGTCGATCTCCTCGAACTCCCGGCGTTCCAGGTCGAACGGGTGGGTGAGCGTGAACGAGAATCGATTCGCCCCCTCGACGCTCGTTTTCACCGACAGCTGTGCGATCTCTCCTGTGGCGTCGGTGTAGGTCGTCCCCGACGTCGCGATCTCGAACCGTGGGACATAGAAATCCTCGTACGTGCCTTCGATTGGCTCGAACGTCATCTACGACTCCAGTGTCGGGACCACGAGCAACGCTCCCGGGCGGAGGGTCCGTGGGTTGTCTATCCCGTTCGCTTCAGCGATCGCACGCCAGCGCGTCGGGTCACCGTACTCCTCGTCGGCGAGCACCCAGAGGGTCTCGTCCTCGGTCACGCGGTGGAGCTTCGACTTGTCGGGCGAACTTCGGGGGTTCTCCTCGCGCTGTCGCCTCGGCGGTTTGTACTCTTGGAACGTGACGTCCATTCGCGCACGAACCGGGACACCGCTGTCGAGGAACATCGTGAAGGTCGTGTTGGCACTCTGGAGCAGACACGTGAAGTCGAGCGAGCCCCAGACGAACCGACAGACGGGCGGCGCGTGTTGGGCCCCATCGACTTTCAGGAGGTCTCTCAGCTTCTCGGTGTACTTCCGAACGTCCCGGTTCTTCTCCTCGTAGGCGTCGAAGAACAGTTCCATGGAGAGCGTCTCCGACTCGCCGCTCCCGAACTGCGTGACGGGGGTCGTGAAGCCGGGTATCGACTTCTCGACGAACGTGACGGACTTGTTGAGGTTGTACTCGGTCGGGTTGAACTTGACGGGGACCTCCGTGCCGCCGGCGATGATAACGGCCTTCGCCAGGTTCGACGTGGTCGGAGTGGACATCGCGCTCAGCGCCCCCGTCGTTCGCGTTCGATTCGGAGTTTCCGTTCGAGCCGGTTGAACAGGTGGTCTACCAGTCGGTCGATCGTCGGATCCGCTGCCATGTGACGGTCAGTCAACGCTTCCAGGGCAGATATATATTGCTCTTGTGAACTGTCAGGTTCGGGAGTCGAACCGGCCGCCGTAGCGGGACGCTGCTGCGTCGTCGTCCGCCCCGGACTGGCTCGCTCGTTCGCCGCGACGACTCCCGGACGCTCTCCGTCGGAGAGGTGTCGCTCCCGTCTGTGGACGAGTCGGGGGCGGTCACTGGCTACGGTGTCGCCAGTTGGTGGTGGCGCGGGGACGACACTTCGCGGTGACTTCTGCGTGGGCGCGTCGGGCGACTGCTGTCGGAGACGCGACTCGTCGCGTGAGTCGGACGCACCGCGCTCGCTCCCGTGTCTCTCTGGCGGGCCGGCGGTTCCTCCGGCCGCGAGCTGCAGCCGCGTTTCCCGCATTACCGTCGGTGGTCCGCGGCGTGTTTCGATCCGTTCGACCGCCTCCCGGGGCGGCGAGACGACGGTTTCGAGCCCCGGAAGTCCCGAAGCCCCCGACGACACCTCGCGGAGGACCTCACGAACCCTGCGCTCCGACGGGTTGTCGGCCGGAGCGAGCGCGGGCGACTGCTGGCCAGTCTCGGTGTCCGACGGCCGTGGTCGCGTATCCTGGAATCGGGTGACTACCTCGAACGAGTGCGGGTCGTCGGCACGACGGTTGAGGCCCCTCAGTGCTCGTGTCGCTCTTCCATGGTCAACGGTCGGGTAGTCGTCGGGACGACCGAGACGATCTCGTCGTCTCGCCACCTGGCGTTGAAGATGGGTCACGGGCTGTGCCGACCCATCACCCTGTCCTCCACCCTCTCGGCCCGAGTCCGAGTCGATATGGACCGACTGCACGACCGTTCGTGGTTCGTCCGGCTGGACGGCCCGCGGTCCGTTCGTCTGAACGATTCGCGCCGTCTCTGTCCTGACGACCCGTAGCGAGTCCCGTCCAGATGGCTGTGGTGCGCCCGTCCTCACGCCCCCGACGGGGGACTGGGCCCTCCTGTGAATTCGGGGTGGGAGGCGTCGAATAGAGAGGCCGGTCTCGAAGTCTGTGCGTCTGTCGTATCGGACGGAACCGGGTGGCCTCGTGTCGGTCTCCTGTCCCGCTTTCTCGTGGGGTCGTCCTTCGCTATCGTGCCACGTCGAGCCTGGAGCGCGTCGCTCTCCGACGGTTCTCGAGCTCTCGGTCACTGTGTCGTCGGCTCGGGCGCGACGGTACACCCACCGTCCAGAGAGGGTCGGCGCGCGCCACGGGCCGCTGGAACCCTTCAGTGGGGCGCGAGCGGGCCGCTCGTCCCGTTCCGTTCGGTCGAGATAGCCGAATGCCGTCGGTCTGTTTAGTCCCTTCCGTTCCCGGTCCGTGACCCCGGAACCACGCTCCTCGACGTACCGTGAGACGAGGTAGGTGGGCCGCGGGAACTGCTCGGCCACGAGTCGCGTGATTCGCGGAGGGTGGCTGCGAGTCCTTCTCGTCGCGGGGCTGTCTGCCTCCCGCCGAGTGTCCGTTTCGCGTCGTTCGACAGCCTGCTGGGTCGAGTGGTGATGGTGTAGCTCCCGGACGTACTCGGTTCGTTCCGTGACGGTGAGCGGCTGAGCGAGGAGATACGAGAGTGTCAGGAATCGCCAGTGGCCGCCGCCCAGTTGCGTGTCTAATATCCCGGTGAACGGAACGAGGCGACCGATGCGATATCGGACCGCCTCCGGACGCCCGTCGAGCGAGACGCGACGCTCGTCCACCCCCCGGACGAGGGTGATTTGTCGTGCGACGCGCGGAAGTTGGATGTCGTGGTAGTCTTCTGGCATGCTTTCGCCCTGTGGTAGACGAGTACGGCCCTCGACGTGGACTCACTGCACCCGGCTCTCCCGTGGACGCTACCCACTACATGTTGAGCAACGGCCAAATACACTTCGGGTCGTCCGGTTCACGACCGGTTCCATCACTCAATTACTGGATGACAGTCGACGACGACTGTCCGCTTCTCTACACACCCCACCGCACGGTCGCTCGAAGTCCGGGTCATCTGGCACGACCCACTGTCTGACGAGCAAGTGGCTAGCACTCCCTCCTCGACCTGTTCGTGGTAGTCTCGTCCGGATCTTCGTGCCGCCAGTGGGTAGACTCTACCTCTATCTGTACAGAACTGCGACCACTCTGGTCGTGTGCGTGTTCGCTACAGATCAGATGCCACGACGCGGGATTGCGCTTCCGAGATATCTCTCCTTGAGTCCAGCAGTTAGAACGTCGGGAGGTCAGCGACGCGGAGTGTTCGCTCGACCACCTGACCGTTCTCAACGGCCTGTACAGTCGGCATGAGGAGCTTCCCGCTCAAGTTTCCGCGCCGTCTCGAGTTCGACGCGGACGAGGTCTCCGACCATCCGTCCTTCCCTCCACTATAGGCCGACCTCGACGTACTGCTTCGAGATAGTCCGCCGGGCTCTCGAGACGTTCAGGTGGTTTTTTTCGTTCCGTCGTACGCATAGTTTTCGTGTGGGCTCGTCTCAGGCGTTCACGTTGCTCGATGTGCGAACGTCCGAATAGTCAGCGCGTTCCTCCCTCCCGAAGGCTATTCTTGATGTTCGTCTCGTCTGTGGGGTCGTCACAGCAGTGAAGCCCGATAGACTCGAGGACAGTGACGATGAACTCGTAGTTCGCGACGCGTTCTTCGGGCGTGAGCGTTTGCTTCTCTTGATCTTTCCGGTGGATGAGTGGTGTTTCGATGTTGATGTACCTCGGCGAGGGTGTTTTGAGCATTTTGCTGCCAGCTCCCAACAATATTTTTATAATATTGAACACAATCTTCGATATCTCAACGAACGTCCGTATGTAGTCGCCGAGAAGGGCATCGCCGTGCTCTTGTAATCTCTCCAACGCCCTGTACGTCTCCATTATCGACTGGATTTCCTTCGCCATGTCCCCTTGCGCTTTCGCTGCCAGTTTCTGTCGACGGAACTCGGCGACCAGCGATTTGAGGTCGGCCTCTGCAAGGTGAACGAAGAGCGTGGAGAGGTCGAACTCGGATTCCGAGCTAGGCCTCGTTGGTGGTTCTGACTGGAGGACGACGTTGACGTCTTTCTTGCTCAACTCCTGATAGTCGTTCTCGTCGGTGACCCAGACGACGTTGTCGGGGTTTTCCGGGTCGCCGATGTGACAACGACTCAGATCTGTCGAGACGCACCAGCGGAAAATATTCGTCTTCCCCGACGCGCCGATATCGAGGTCTTTCCGGGCTTTGCTCCCGACCGTTTCGTCCAGGAGCTTCTCCAGTTTTTTCTTAATCCCGTCGGACTGTTTCTTTCTGGCTCTGTGTGTCTTGTCCGTTCCCGGCTTCTCGAAGTCCTTCTGCAGATTGCTCAGGTCGACACCTTCTTTCGCTTTCTGCTTGTGATACTCTTGGGTGTCGATTAGGTCGTTGTTGTGGAGGGAGACGACAGGTAACGAAAACGAGTCCGAGCACTCGTTGAGTGTAAGGAAGAACTGGAGCTGGGTGTACCGCTCTATGTCGCTTTCACTCTTCGACGTACGTAATTGATCCCGCTCCGCTTTGCACTTCGCCTCGTCTTTTAAACACTGTTCCGCGATCGTTCTCGGGAACATGGCGTTCGGGTCCACCGACTTCCCGCTTGCGAGTCGTATTTTGCGAGTTCGTTTGTTCGACGGTATCGTGACGAGATTGTACGCGCAGCGTGCGTGCATCTGCTTCGCTATCTCGGGTACGTACGGTTCGTTGTTATGGATGACCACCAGACACGCACACGGACTCTCGCCTTTCGATTTCTGGAGTGCCATCTTCGGTCCGGCGGCAGCCGTGCCCGGTTTCGGCTTCTGCTCGTTCTCCTTCGACTCCGGTTCCTTACGTCGAATCACGGACGGGGTGGTGTGACCGCGCTGTTGGACGACGTGTGTGAGTTCGTGCGCCAGCAGGTGTGTCCCGCTCGCCGTCTCTGGTCGATACGCCCCGTCGCGGAAGACGATGTCCCGTCCGAGCGTGAACGCCTGCGCGCCGACTGCACGGGCGGCCTCGTCGGCCTTCGAATCGGTGTGCACGCGAACGTCGCCGAACCCGTATCCGAAGCGCGGTTCGAGGGACGACCGGGTCGACGCGGGAAGTGGCTGCCCGCCGCTTCGACTCTCCTGAATCAGCGTCGTCGTCTCGGCGTCCACCGAGGGTGTCTCTGCCGTGGCTGCCGTCCGCTGGAGTTCCACTTCACACTCCGGACAGTCGAGGGGCTTGCCCTGTGCGTGGCGCTTCTGACACCGCGGACACATGCGCTGGACGCGCTCGAGAGACGCTGTCGTCGATGATGTCTGTCGGCGAGTCGGGTCCGGGGCGCTTGTCACCGCTCTGGCGACCCGCTCGGCCTCGCGCTCGTAGCGGTCGTTCGGCGGACCGACCTCAAGCTTTGGCTGGACTCTCTCCTGGGCCAGTCGCTGGATGGCCTGGTTGCCATGGGTCTGCTGGAGCTGTTGTAGCGGATGTTGCCCCGTTCGGCGTGACGTGTCTGCTCGTTGGATCGCTCTCTCACCGGACTCAGCCCGGGTGTGCCGTCTCGGTTGATGCGCAGGCGTCGGCCTCCGGCTCTGTCGCGTCTGTTTGCTGTCTTGGTTGATTGTTCGGGTGGACATCTCGTTACTCCGGGGCGACTCGAAGGGCCGCGTCCGTGCGACACGCGACCCTTCGTCGACTTCGCCTGCTGACTGACGTAGTCGTTTGCCGTCCACTCAGTGACAACACTTCCCTGTCTCACTCCCGCGTCGATTCGTTGGGTGCGTTGTCCGTCGCTGATGTTCCTGTTCGGTGCTGTCTCTCTCGATTGTTGGCATCTGGTTGCTCCAGAGGGGGAGTGCAGTCGTCTTCGTGTCCCGGCACGACTTCCGTCGTGTTCGGTGCCGTCCAGACCACGTCGTTTGCTGTGTTCAGATGAATTATATTTCATCTGCTCCACACTTGAATCTGCCGCCGCGTCGGAACGAGCTCCATCGGCGATCTCGCTCGACACGCTGCGACGGAGGCACTTCTTGCTGGGTGATTCGGATCTTCGGGAACGCGCTGCAAGCCGTCCCGACGACGCGTTCCACCTTGACGGGACTGGGCGATCGTGCCTCTTCTGGTGGCTCGCGGCTCCTGGTGTGCTGCTCCGTCCGTCCGACTTGTACGAGTCGGTGTGTCGACGGTACCCACACCTCGTCCGTGGTGGCACACTCGAGGACTGAATTACGGATGTCGCGTTGCTCTTCTCCGATAGACGGTTGCTTTTCGGTGATGCACCACGTTCTCACGTTTCGTCTGTCCGAGCCTTTCACTCGCGACGAGTGAGCCACACCACGTGAGACCCGATGAACAGGTCCTCGCCTCTCTCTTCCCGGAGCCTGCTGGTTCACTCGTTGATCACGACTTGAAGTCGTCGAGATGGCCGAGCCACTCCGCCTCGTCATCGGGAGCGCCTTTCCGTTTGGCGAACAGATTACGTGTCCTGTCGATGTAAATGTCGTATCTCGATGCGGGACCCGGCAGTGCCTCCTTCACCGTGTGCGGATCGACGCCTTGTTTCTTGAGCCAATTTGCCTTCGGCTTCTTCAATGAACCAACTGGTTTCGGCACCTCCATCGACTTGTTGTGGACGAGGACCCCGCGGTCAGAGACGAGATACGTGTGCGGTTCGGCCACTTCGATGTTGTAGACCGTCGCGGAATCGCGCACCCGTTGGAGCGACTCTATTCGAGTGGTTTCTCCCTCTCCAGTTAACAGCTGATCTCCCGACCGGAGCGCTCCGGCCTCTTGCCATCCTGTTCCCGGAACCCAGAACGGGTGTTCCGGGCTACAGCTAATGGTCATCGTCCCGATCTGGATGGTGACGAGAGAAGGCGCGGTGTGGATAAACCTCCGTACGACCTCTCGGTCGGATCTCTGGTTCGATATCGGGTCGTAGGTCCTGATGACGTCGCCCGGGCGGAGGGTCTCTATCGCTCGTTTCCCATCGGGAGTTTCGACTAGCGTCCCTGCGACAAAGCAGCCGCGGCGCGGGGGCGGACCCAACCCAACTTTCTTTTTCAACCAGTCCCATCCCCGACTCGCCTTTTTCCCTACCCACCGGCCAAGTCTGGATTTTGCGATTTTGCGGCCGGCTCCGACGATTCCCTTGACCACCAGCTTTCCACCCTTCCCGACGTACTTCGCGACGTTTCCCACCCCGGGAATGGCGAATATTCCTGATGCGATCCTTCCTAGCACGCCGACTTTCTCCCCCGTGACCGGGTTCTCGCCGGTCAACGCGGTGTACACGTCTTTGACGTTGCTCACGCCAGGGATGAAGTCGGTCGCAATATCTCCCAGCGTCGTTAGGATTCCGCCGGAGTCGGACTCCTCAGCTTTCGCTGGAGTACTCTCCGGGACTTCGGCTTCGGTCTCTGGCTCCGGTTTCGGCTCCGGCTCGAGCACGGGTTCGGGCACGGGCAGTTCACCTGCTATCGGTCCTACCTGACCCGACTCCAGGTTGAACGGCTGCTCTCGAATCGGTTCGGGTTCTATCGGTTCAACCGTGTCCGTGACGTTCACACTGACCGATGAGAAGCGCTCACCGAGCGCTTCGATGCCGCCCGGAACCATCGCGACGTCCACACCGGGACCCGCGACGACCGATACTTCGAGCGAGTTAGTTCCCGCGTCCCACTGTGAATCGACTTGGAGCGAGACATCCCTCCCGGCGGTCGGCTGTGCCTCTGCGACGATGGTTCCTTCGACTTCGATGGAGATGCGGCCGCTCGACTCGTCCATGTTCACGTCGATACGCGGGCCGGTCGCTGGCATCTGTGCCGGTGCGGCCGGGTCCTCGCCCGTTCCATTCGCGCGCTGAATCCGTGTGTCACTGGCATCCTGCTGAACGACGTGCGTCAGTTCGTGCGCGAGCAATCGCCTTCCGTCGCTCTTCTCTGGCCGGTAGGTATCCGACCTGAGGACGATATCTCGACCCAGCGTGAACGCCTGTGCGTCGACTGCTCTGGCTGCCTCGTCAGCCCGCCTCCCGGTGTGGACACGGACCGTGCCGAAATCACGTCCGAACCGCGGTTCAAACTCCGTCCGCACCGCATCTGGAAGCGGCTGTCCGCCACTCCGACTTTCCTGAATCAGGCTCGCGGTCTCTGTGTCTACCGCAGATGTCGTTGCTGTCGTCGCCGCTCGCTGGAGTTCCGCTTCACACTCCGGACAGTCAAGGGGCTTGCCCTGTGCGTGGCGCTTCTGACACCGCGGACACATGCGCTGGACACGCCCGTGGGGTCCCGTCGTCCGAGTACCGTCCGACAGACTCGAGGACGCAGTCGTGACCGCTCTGGCGACCCGCTCGGCTTCACGCTCGTACCGGTCGTTCCGCGGGCCGACCTCGAGTTTCGGTTGGATGCTCTCCTGGGCCAGCCGCTGGACGACTTGGTTGCCGTGTGTCTGCTGGAGTCGCTGGAGCGGGTGTGTCCTCGTTCGATGTGAGGGGTGCGTTCGCTGGTTCCGTCGCTCGGCGGACTCGTTTGGTCGCTTCTGTCGCGTTCTCTTCTTGTGGATCGACCGGCTGTGCATTTGCTTACCCTATCTCTCTCACATCAGCTCTGTACTGGTCCCTCTCAGGCTCTCGTCGGCCCACTGTTCGGCGAGCATTTTGCCGGCAGTCACGTGGATGACCCAGCCGAACGGGTGGACGTGTGTCACTGTCTCCTCGTTGGGGCAGAACGTCACCTCGCCGACCGTGATTCGTCTTGCTCCCGATGCGATGGCGATGCCGACACCCTGTTTGACCAGTGCCCGCTCCTCAAACGTCGCCTCGTCGCTCCCCGCCGCGTCGCGTTCGTTCTGGTGGAGGGCGGTGATGCTGCGCGCCCGCATAAGCCGGTTGGGCTACGCTCGGCGTGGTAATAACTGACACTGAATACGACGAATCGGGAGAGTGTCTGGCCGACCGAACTCAAGGTCTCATGTTACGTTCGGCTCGCGACCCTGGGAACGCCGTCTCGCTTCAGGTCAGCGTCGAACCTGTCTGTCGGGCGTCTCTCATCCGTCTATCTCTCGTCGACGATGACATACGTATTGAGGCTCTCGTGCTGGTACAGGTCATCGCTCTCTTCACCACATTGTACGTAGTAGTCCAACCACTCCGGCTGGTGTTGGAGCCGGTCGTGTCCCTGGTGGTGTCGCCGCGTCTCCACGGCACAGAGGTTCTCGTCGCTGTCGACGCCTGCGAGGAACAGGGGGTGTATGTGATGCGCATCGTAATACTCAATCGGATCGGAGTTGGAGAAGCAGGCTTCTGGTGGGGGAAGCATCGCCTCTCGCGCTTCGTTGATCCTGTTGTTGAGCCGTCTCTGAGCGCTACCCCGTGGACCGAGGCCGTAGAGGTCGCGTTCTGACGACTTGATACGAATGGGCCCGACGGGACCGCCAAACACGTCGTACGGGTTGGGAAGCTCGATGGGCCAGCTAATCAGCAGTTCGTCGCACGCCTCCTTCTGCCACCGCGGGTCGAGCGGCAGCGGTCTGGGACCGTCTCCCGGCTCGGGTTCCGGGTCCGGGTCCGAATCCTCTGCTGGCTTCGTGATTGGCTCGTCGAGTCCTGCTTCGATGCCTTCGAGCAGGTTGTCCACGAACTTGAATGCGATCACAGCGAACACTATCGCGAGTATGGCTAGCACCAGCACGAGTCCGACCACCAGCGCGAGCTTGAACCCCGCGACGCCGACAGGAGCTACGAAGGCGACTCGCTGCACGTACACATCACTGAAGTTCAGCTCCGGCACGGACAGCTAGTCGGGAGCCACAGACGATACCATCTGACACGTCTGCTCCAGTTGCTGTACCTGCTCAGGGTGAGGTCGACGATCGACGACTCGGACATCCGGTGCCGTAGCGCGTTTAATTCCTGTATGGTGGGATACGCTTCGACTTCGAGCTGAGTTAGGAGCTGGTTCGCCGCCGTGTGGATGCCCGCTCCCACGACACTTCCCAGGTCGAGCTCTGCACCGAAGTCGAGCAGACTGGCCTGAATCGATCCTTGTCTCGCTCGTGACCGAACGGGAACCGGCGACGCATCCGTCACCGCTCGGAGATCGTCACCGCCGTCCATGGCCTTCCGCGCGATACCACATCCGCCCGGGCGCTGTTGCACGACGTGTGTCACCTCGTGGGCGAGGAGACGCAACCCCGTCTTCGTGTCCGGTCGATACTGTCTGGGCGCGAAGTAGATGTCACTCCCGCGAGTGAACGCTCGTGCGTTCAGGGTCGTCGTGAGTCGCCCTGCCCTGGGGTCCGAGTGCACCCGTACGTCGTCGAACGGTCACCCGAAGCGTCCCTCGAAGAACGTCCGGACGGCTTCGGGTAACGCGTGTCCGCCGCCACGTGCGTCGAGCCGTGATTCGGCGTCCGTCGACGACCGACTCTCCGAGGGTGTCGACGCCCGACGAATCTCCGGTGAGGGTTGCGCCGCTGCCGGCCGCGCAACTGGGGAGAGGGTGTTACTCGTGACCTGCTCGGCGACCCGCTCGGCCTCGCGTTCGTAGCGGTCGTTCGGCTTTCCGACCGTCAGTTTCGGCTGGACGCCCTGTACCAACCGCTGGACGTCAGTTCCCGTGGGTCTGCTGGAGTCGCTACAGCGGGTTCGTCTGCACCCGCTGTAGCGAGCCCGCCTGCCGGGTCTCTCGTCCGCCGAACTCGTCACGTCGTAGCAGCCGTAATTTCCCTCGTATCACCCGGGTGCACATTTCGTTCCCTTATTTCCGTGTCTCGGCCTGGAGTGGTCGGGGCACTCGTCTGTGGGCTTCCCGATTCCCCGTGGTAGCCAACGAGCGCGCGTGTTCGTCGTTCGTCCAAGCCTTCTGGGCCTTTAGTTCGACCACCGCTCTTGAAGCCGCTGTCGGTCGTGTTACAGCAGACACGCCGTACCGTGTTGACTGCTCCGGAGGGATCCGTGCGTCTCCCCCCGGTTCTGTGCCGTTTCTCTCGGGCTCTCACCGCCCCCTCGTCCCTCACTCGACACGTTGTGCACTGTCGCGTTCTGAGAGGGGCTCGCCGACGACCACATCCTCCCCGGATCTCGTATTCGGTCAGAAGTGATCGAACCCGACGATTTCGAACCAGCGATCCAGTAGAGCTGCATCGTCGAGCGTTGTGATTTGCAGGTTTCCATCGTCATCGAGGTACGTAACGCTCTGCTTCCCGAACTCCCACGCGCTACGATTTACGTCCTCGTCCAGCGGCCACATATTGTAGAAGTCGTCCGGCCCGGCGAACTGGAGGTCTTTGACGTGATCGGCGTCCTCCTTCCGGGCGTTCATATCGTGGCCGTGCTCGATCATCAGGAACCGGAACGCCTCTTGTATCTTGCCATAGAATATTTTACGGTAGGACCTGACTTTCTTCCAGACTCTCCCCTCTTTTGGAGTCAGTTCCTGATCGACCCCGACAATGACCGAGAAACCTGGCTCTAGGTATTGCCGCAGGGTGGAAGCACCCCTCTTTCCACTCCACAAGATCCCTGGATCCGGGAGGAAGTACTGACGCGGTCCATCTGTGAACCGGAACACTTCCTCCCCTTCCAAGACGACCGCTCGAGGGTAGTCCGACGGGTGTTTGTACCAGATCATCGGGATCGGATCCTCTTTCGTGGACCCCGTAGGGGTAGCTTCAACGGGGTCAGTTTCCTCCTCAGTCAGTTCGGTGACCGTGCTCGGGTCCTCCGATTCGGGTGCCACGTTTTGGATAGCCGAGTCCCCTGGTTCCTGTTCCTGTGTCTCGGTTGATCCACTATCGAACCACGGTTCTTCGGAGAAGTACATCGCCTCGAAGGCGCCCTTCCCTGATATCCACTTGGCACACTGGGGCACGGAGTGAGTGCAGATACACTCCAAGTCACACAGCCGGTGGTTTCCTCCGCTGGGGAATTCAATTCCGGTGAACGGGATGCTCTGCTCGCCGGTTTCGCCTTGGTCGAACGCCCAGTCGTAACACGCGTCGTGGTCCCGGCAACCCTGATGAGTGAAGCACTCCTCGAAGCTCTCGTACACCCAGACTCCCTCCCGATTTTCGGCCGGAATCTTGACCGTTCCGAGTGAGTTGCACGTTTCACAGTTGGGTCCACAGGCACCACGACAGACGATGTCGCTCTTGTTGTCGTTGTATGGGCTGCGGTCGTGGACCTGGTACCGAGTCAGTGGCCCTCTTTCCCACTCATCCGGTCGATACTCGGGATGATCGTCGATCCCTCCTGGGAACACCCCCATATCCGCGAACCGGTCACAAAGCGGACACTCATCCATGAACGCCTCGCGTCTGAGTTCTAGTCCGAAGTCATCGAACGGGAGAGTGTTGAACTGTGGCGGTGCGACGTTGAGAGACGCATCGACGCCGCCCCGACTGAGAGCCAGTCGGGCGTCGATTAACGTCGACATCGTCGCGCTGTAATGCCGTTGCCAGAACGGCCAGTAGAGCCGGCAGAGGTTGTTGCCGAGGAGTTCGATCTGTCCGTACCCCGCCAGGCCGAGGTCGAGACCGACGCCCAAGTCCTCGGTCCGGCTGGCCGTGAGCGAGATGTTACCGTTCGCGTACGAGAGTGTCCCACCGATGGTAATCCTATCTGCCAGTGTTCCGCGGGCCATGCCTGCCAGCCCACCTTCCAGACCGACGACTGGCAACTCGATTGGAATCGGAGGGGTAGCTGGAATGATGATCAACATCCCGACTTCCCCTTCGAGACCGACGCGCACCTCGGCACCGAGTCCGAGCGCCAGCGTCACGGCGAGTTGGCCGCTCGTGCTGTACTCTCCACCCAGAGGGTCGATGACTATCCGTGTGCTCTGGAGCTCACAGGGACCGACCTGTCCGAGAATCTCCGGCGTTAACCCAAGATGGTATCCGACTGTCCCGGTGATGCTGATTGTCTCCGTAAGCGGAAGGACCCCCTCCAAGAACGTCCCTTCCCGTGCGATTTCGGAGAGTGTGAACTGTACGGGTATCGTCGGACACGCCGGCAATGTGGGAATCGACACGACGAGTCGCCCGCCGGTTAGCGAGACGGTCGCACCCAGTTCCTCCGCAAGCGCCTGAACCGCAGCCCACACGTCACTCGCCACCTCCACGGCGTCTCCACCGATTTCGACGAGCACCTCCTTCCCCCTCTCAAGAGCTTCCTCACCGGCCTCCAGTGCCGATTCTGCCGTTTCAGATCCCCACTCGACCAGATCATCGCCCGCCTCGGCGACCTCCTCTCCGATGGATTCGATTCCCGTCTCGATGTCCGAAAACGATGGCAAGGAGACCCGCTGAACCATCGTGGCGTCGGAACTGGACGTGACGGATGGGAGTGCCGGATTCATCATGTCGACGGTGCTCGACTCCATCTGCCATTGCGCGGTGTCGTCCCGCGGTTCATCTGTCGTCCGACGGTTCTCTTCGCTCAATCGGGCTGCCGCAGTCGGCCTCGCTCGCGGTGACCGAACCGCCCCCTGCTGTATCGTGTGCGTCAGTTCGTGAGCGAGTAGTTGCCTCCCAGTTGCGGAACCGGGTTGATACGCCCCGTCTCGGAAAAAGATGTCTCGGCCGACGGTGAACGCTCGTGCGTCGAGCGACCGGTTCAGACTCGCCGCCCGCGAACCTGTGTGGACGCTGACTCGACTCAGGTCGTAACCGAAGCGAGGTTCGAAGAACTCCCGTGTCGAGTGCGATAAGGGGTCACCACGACCGCGAATCGAACCAATCTCACGGGCGGTCTCGTCGTCCACTGTGGGCAACTGTCCGCTACCGGACAATTCCTTGCGTCGAAGCTCCTCCTCGCATTCGAGGCAGTTCAGTGATTTTCCTCGACTCGCTCGTCGCTCACAGCGAGAACACATTCGCTGGACACGGCCTGGTGGTGGTCGCGCCACGGTCACCGTTGGTCGGTCGGTCATCTCCTGAATCGGCACTTTTGCCGGGCTCGACCTCGAACGGCCGGATTCGTCGTTGGAAGAGGCTGGCTCCGATAGCCGCATCACCTGCTCGGCGACACGGTCTGCCTCGCGCTCGTACCGGTCGTCCGGTTTTCCGACCTGCAGTTTCGGCTGGGTCCGCTCCTTTACGACCTGTTGAACGGCTCGATTCCCCTGCTTCGCCTGTAGTTGCAGCAGTGGGTGATTGCCAGTCGCTCGTTTCGACTCGGGTGCTGCGGCACCTCGTGATGCTCCGCTTGCACCAGGGCTTCGTACTCGGGGAGTACCCCGTCGTCGGCTTGTCCGACTACTCCCTCGGTCTGCTGCCGACTCCGTCGCCTGCTTTCGACTCACGAAACCAGCTCCCGATACTCCCCGAATGCCTCCGGTTTCACCAGCTTCCCGTTCTTTTGCAGTTCTCTTCGAAGGGCCCAGAGGACGTGGACCATCTCCACGGTGTTGAGGAAGCTGTAGGTTTCCCCGCTCGACAGTTCCGCCGGGAACTCTTCCTGCTCGTCTTCGTCTAGCGACTCCACGACAATCTCCCGACACGCGGTCGGCATGTCGCCGAGCGCGTTCGCACCCTCTTTCGACACCCTTCCCACGAACTTGGCACACTCGTCCTGTAGCTCTGCCCGGACGTCCTCGCGTTCGGCCCAGTGCAATCCCTCGTCCGGGCCACGCTGCCACCCCGACGCGGCGAGGAACGCCGCGGCCAGGGCGATGTTCTTGATGTTCCCACCGGTCAGCTCGAACGTCGAGAGGAACTCGTAATCGAGGTCGCCCACAGGCGTCCCTCCGACGGGCATCGCGTTCGCAATCGTCTCGCCGGCTGAGGCTTCTTCACCGTTCGTCCCGTCAGATTTGGGCGGTGTTCCGACCGGGAAGATTCCCTCCCAGATACGCTTGCGTGCCGCCTCGTCAGGCCGCGGGAAGTCGACGCTAAGGTGGATCCGTCGCAGAAAGGCCTCGTCGATGTTCTGCTTGAAGTTCGTCGTCAGGATGACGGCGCCGTCGTGCTCCTCAACGCGCTGGAGCAGGTAGTTCACCTCGATGTTGGCGTACCTATCGTGAGCGTCCGACACCTCGGAGCGCTTGCCGAACAGTGCGTCGGCCTCGTCGAAGAAGAGGATGGCGTTGCTGTTCTCGGCCTCGTCGAACACCTGGCTGAGGTTCTTCTCCGTCTCGCCGATGTACTTGCTGACGACGCTGGAGAGGTCGATCTTGTAGAGGTCCAACCCCACCTCGTTGGCAATGATCTCGGCGGCCATCGTCTTGCCCGTCCCCGACTGCCCTGTGAAGAGGACGATAACGCCGTTCCCGAGGCTGAACTTCTCTTTGAACCCCCAGTCGGTGTACACCCGGCCCTGGTGCTCGACGTGTGCGGCGACCTCTTCGAGATGCTTCTTCTTGTCCCCCGGAAGGACGATGTCGTCCCACCGGTACACCGGTTCGACGACTCGGCCGAGCGAGCCGAGTTTCTCGCGCGACTGCAGGCGACAGCCTGCGTAGACGTCCTCGACAGTCAGTTCGGTCCCGTATGCCCGCGAGCGTGCTGTCGCGACCGCGTCCTCGATCTGCCCGCCGGTCAGCCGGAACTTCCCGGCGAGGTCGGCCGTGTCGATGCCGTCCGGTAGTCCGTCGACCGCGTCCCAGAGCTCGCGCCGACGGTCGTACGAGGGGATCGGGAAGTTGACCGCCACGAACTGGTGCTCGTTCGCGCCGAGTCGCTGACTCGTCCGCAGCGCATCCTTGCCGAGGAGGAACACCCACCCCTCGAACCGGTCGAGCGCCCGGATCAGCACGGTCAGGTCGACGTCCTCGTTACTCTCGTCGTCGAGCACGTCGAGGTGCGAGATGGCCAATGCGGCGTCCTGTAACCGTGCCTCTCTGAGCAGGACTTCGACCGGCTCCCGGATGCCGTTCGTCACGAGCCCCCGGACGTCAGCGACGAGGAGGTCGACGTCCCGGTCGGCACAGATCGCCACCGTGGCGTCGCGTTTTCCGGAGCCGTACGGGCCGTAGAAGTGTGCCATCACCGTCGTGGACGACTCGGGCGGCTCCATCCCAAACACGAAGTCGTCCTCGCCCTTCCGAACAAGCTGTTCGAGCTGTACCCTGACGTCGTCGTCGAGGACGAGTTCGCCGAGCCGTCGTGTCTCTTCTTCGGCGTCTCCGCCCTCGTAAGGTGTCTCCTGCTCGTGTGCGTCTTGTGGTTTCGACTGGGTAGCACTCTCGAAGTGGTTCTCGTCCGGTGAGTCGTCGGATTCGCCGTTTGAGTCCGGCTCGTCCGTTGACTCGCCGTTCGTCCCGTAATCCGACCCCTCGGTAGGCTCGACGTGGTCGACGAACCCCTCGAGGGACTCGTCGAGGGTGTCGATTCCGAGGAGATAGTTCACGACACGGTCGTCGACCCGCAGCGACCGCGCAGAGAGAGGCATCTCGTCGTTCCTTCCGAGACGGACCAGCTGGTTCTGCCGTAACGATGCGTTCGAACCGAGCAGGCTGCGGTCCTCGAGACGCCTCCGTGGCGAGTACGACAACGCCCGCAGGATTAGATCGACAGTCGGACGTCCTCTGGTGATGTCGTCGTTCAGGTACGCGTACACCGTCTCGTACTTGGGGTCGAGTTCGGGGGCGGCCGCGAACAGGAAGACGTCTCGGCTCCGCCGATCGAGTTCGAAGCGCTCCGAGAGGCTGGCGAGTCGCAGCTTTCTCCCGACCTCCCGAGTCAGAGCCACGCGATTTCGGATCACACGAGCCAGTTCCTCCGCGTACTCGGCGAGTTCCTTGCCGGTCGTCCCCCCGGGAAGGACCAATTCCTGACCGTCGGTCCGTGGGCTCAGCAGCTCGTCGACTTTCTCGTCGGAGATGTAGTAACCCGCGAACTCGTTCGACGCGTCGACGGTCTCCTCTCGCCACTGCGCCACCCGGGCCCAGAGCAGGAAGTCGATTCGCTGGAGTTCGTCGAGCAGGTGCTCTTTACTGTCCGTGTACGCCTCGTCTCGCCGCTCCCGCATCACGGTGAGCCAGTCGGTCTCCATCCGCGGCGGTCGCTTCGGGCCGTTCGGAGGTTTCGGACCGTTCTCCCCCGGCTTCGGTCCGCCCCCGCCGGACGCTGGGCCTTCCTCTTCGGGCTCCGAGTCCCCCGTATCCTGCGCTGTTCCGTTTTCGTTGGGTTCCGAACCGCCCTCCTCGGGCTCTGTCCCGGTCGTGTCCCGTTCTTGTTCGTCTCCCTCCTGTATTGGCTCGTCCTCGTCGGCATTCGGACCGTTCTCGTAGGGTTCCAGACCGTCGGCTGTCTCCTTCCCGTCATGTCCCAGTTTGCGCCGCAGCCAGTCGAGCATCGCCACGTTGATTGTCTCCTTGGATTATCGTCTACGAGTCGGTCTTCTGCCGTTCGTCAGCCGAGGCTGGTGAACCCTTGATGGGCGAGTTCGACCGTCTCGATGGCGACGGCAGCCTGGTCCGCCTGGAGATCCGGTCCTGCCCACCGGATCGGGTAGGCACCGGTGAGCTCCCATCGCCACGTCTCCTCGCGGACGGTGTTCAGGAGGACTATCAGGACGGTTCGGCGCTCGATCTTTCCCTCACGCGCGTTCGCGAGCCACTCCCAGAGCACCGGCGAGTCGATCAGGCCCCGCTCGAGCACGACGTTCGGCTGCGTGTATCGCGTCGGGAGTTTGTGCGTGAAGCGGTTGTTCCCGCCCTCCTCGTACTCCTCGGGAGTCATCTCGTGTTCGAGACCGCTCACCGAAGAGAACCCACCGACGGTGAGCGCATCGATCTCCACGTGGAACCGGAAGGAGAGGTACGGGTCGGGGCCCGGCATCGACATCACTCACGCTCCTCGTTGATGCGCTCGTTGATGGCGCTGATCTCTGCACACCAGCGCTGGCGCTCCCAGTGTGGCATGTTCAACACGTCGCCACGACTCCAGTTGAAGTGGTAGGCGACGAACGCGACCTCCTCGTACAACCGGTCGAGAGGATAGCCAACGCTCCCACCGTCCGACAGCGGCGTCCCCGGTTGTCGGGCCGCCGTCGGCGTCACGGATTTCCCATCCCGAGTCCGATCTCGGGCTCTTCGGCTGCTTCCATCGGCGTGAGGCTCGCACCCGACCCGACCTCAACCTCGAACACCTCGCCGCACTCTGGACAGTCTGTCTCGACCGCGTCGGCCCCGTGTTCGTTCACTCGTTCGTACAGTTCCTGGAGATACGCGAGGTCAGAGACGAAGAGGTTCTCGATGACGTGTGGGTTCACGCTACTGAGCGTCCCGAGTTTCGTCGTCACTCGTGCCAGAAGGATGACGGTCAGGTACGCCGAGTTCGACCGAACCCGAGGGTCCTTGAGCGGGAGAATCTCGTCGGCGGCCGTCGCCAGCCGCATCACGCCGTCGCGGTGGAGGGTGCCGTCGTCGTCGACGTATCCCTGCGGGAGCGTGAACTCGAACTCTGTCTGGAGGGTGTCACCGCTCATTTACTCGACCCGCTCCATTCCCTCGTGAGCGATCTCGATGGACTCGATCGCCACCTGAGAGTCGGTCGCGTTCAGGTCCGGAGCGTCGTAGTTGACGGGCCACGCGCGAACGAAGTTCCACCGTGGGCCTGGCTGACCTTCCTCGTCGAGGACGATGACCGCGATATCGCGTCGTGCGTCGTCGACTTGTCCCTGTTCGACCATCTTCCGCCACTCGAAGATAGCCATCGAGTCGTCGGTCGTCCCCCACTGGAGGGTGAGGTTCTCGAAGGTGTTGAGGCTCCAGAGCTTCCGGACGGTCGGTGATTCGTTCCCCTCTCTGTACTCCGTGGGCTCTGTCGAGTTGCTCGGAATCGTCGCCTCACTGAACCCCGCCTGGATGGTGTCGTCGATCTCGAGTAGGTACCGCGAGTTCCGATATGGGCCGTGTCTGTCTGGCATTGTGTGTTATCTCCTTCTAATTAGGCTTCTGGCGCTTCCATTATTTGCGTGATTCTGAAGATGACGAACTCGGCGGGCCGGACTGGCGCGATGCCAACCTCGATGATGAGCCGACCCTGGTTGATGTCGTCTTGCGTCATCGTCGTGCGGTCGCACTTGACGTAGAAGGCCTGTTCGGGTGTCGTCCCCTGGAGTGCGCCGTCGCGCCAGACACCAGTCAGGAAGTTGGTGACCGACTGGCGGACGCGCGCCCAGAGCGGTTCGTCGTTCGGCTCGAACACCGCCCACTGGGTTCCCTCTTGGAGCGACTCTTCGATGAAGATGAACAGCCGGCGGACGTTCACGTACCGCCAGGTCGTGTTCGGAGACGTCGTCCGAGCACCCCACACGCGGATGCCGCGTCCGCGGAACGTGCGGATGCAGTTGATGCTCTGTGGGTTGAGTCCGTCCTGGTCGGACGTTCGGATGTCGTGTTCGAGTCCCTGGACGCCGCGAAGCTGTTCGTTTGCCGGTGCCTTGTGGACGCCCCGGTTCGTGTCCGTCCGCGCGTACACGCCGGCCACGTGGCCACCGGGTGGAACAAGTGTCTCGACGTTCGTGAACGGGTCGAGCACCTTCAGCCAGGGGTAATAAAACGCCGCGAACCCCTTGTTCGACACTGCGCTGGTCGGAAGGCCATCACCGCTGAGGGTGTCAGGTGTCACCCCTTGCTCGGCCTGCATGACCGCGAAGCGGTCGTTCAGGCCTTCACAGTGTTCGAGGAGGGACCCGGCCACCCCGTCGACCTTCGCCTCGTCCGGAATGCAGACGATAGCGACCTCGTCGACAGCAGTGAGCCCCTCGAGACCCGTCCGCTGGATCCGCTGCTCCATCGACGGCGACAGCACCTGCGTCTCCTCGCCATCGAAGTCGTCCTTACCGATTTCGCCGCCGTCATCGCCGTCGGCCAGAGTAAATTCGCCCGTCGGGAGCGACTCGGCCCCTTCGTCGATTTCGACCAGCGCAGACGCACCGTTGATACTCTTGGCGTAGTAGCCTGGCGCTCCCTTCGTCATGCTGAGGTCGTTGTACAGCTCGGATTTCTGTGGTTCGTCCTCGTCCGGATCGGCTCCCTCCGCCCAGTAGTTGACGGTGACGTTGTACCGCTCGCCGACGGGTGCCTCCGCGACCCTCACCCGGACACGGTCGCCCCACAGTCCGGGGCCCAACGCCCTGACCATGGTTCCGTCGAGTTCAGCCTCTGATGCGACGGCGTCGCCTGCGGTAACTCTGGCGACGTAACATACCGAGCCGCCGTTCCGGAAGAACCCGTCGACGGCGTACGTGAGGTACGACGGCAGTGGATCGGGGGAGCCCTCGAACGTCGCTGTGGTCACACGACCGAACGTCCGTCGATAGTCGTCGAAGCTGGTAATACGCTGGGGATCGACCGAGCCCCGCTCTGTAGGCCCGACGAACCCAGCTGTACTGGTCCCAACACCCGCGATCGGCACCGAGCCGCTGTCGAACTCTTCGATGTAAACGCCTGGTGATTTGTACTCTGCCATATGTCATTCACTACCTTGCGACTAAAGACTAAATCGAATGATAATTATATATACTTACCTGCAATTGGCTGATATGTGTGCGATGACAGCCGTCCGGAGCGTCAGGTCGTTCGCCACCTGTCGGCGGTGTCCAGCCAGTACGTCGCCGTTCCGTCGGCGTCGTACCTGAACAGGTACTGGTGGCCGAGTCCTTCCCGGAGCGGAGCCGAGACGGCGACGGGGTCGAGGTCGTCAGACTCGACCCGGAGCGTGGGTGGGAGTCCATCGACGCGAACCTGCCCGTCCTCCACGTCGTCGGTCGTGAGACCGGTGAGCGCGAGCACGTACTCACCGTCCTCGACCGTCTCTGTGGCCCGGTCGAACTCCACCAGAGTGACGGTCACACCGGCACGCCCGTGTTCTGCGGGGACGAGCGGGTCCGCAGGGTCGTCCTCGTCGCCGAGGACGAAGACGTGTCCCCGGACGAGGGTCGCACCCGCCGAGAAGGGGTACGCGGGTCGTGGCTGGAGCGTGATCGTCTCGACCGGGTCGTCTCCCGGGTCGAACGCGTCAAGGTCGACTGTCCGCTCATCGTCGACGTACCGCTCGCCGCCTGTGACCTCGACGGCGACAGTGTCGGTGTCCTCCGGGACGTCCGCCTCGAACAGGAGCACGTACCCGCTCGGGTTGACGACAGGTTCGATGTCCAAGTCAGGGAAGGTCAGGGTCGGCTTCGTCGGCTCCCCGATTCGTGATTCGGCCGCCTGCTCGTTTCCTTTCACTAAGGAAGTCCTCGACCACTCGGCCCTAAACTCCCCCACACGGAGGGGCTGGTCGGTGTACCCGTCGACGAGTCCGACGGCGAGCGCGAGTCGCGTGTTGGTTCTGGCGACCGGCTCTTCGCTGCTCACGGCTGTCTCCCTTCGCCGGCGCGGTCGTCGTGGTACTGTTCTTCTTTCTCTACGACACGGCGGACCGTGGTCGTGCGCGTCGAGTCGATCTCGACCGGGCTGACGAGATACGACAGCGAGGGTTGGTACGCTAGGTCGGGAAACGTCCCCCACAGGCTCACCAGCGTATCGAACGACGGCTGTTCCGTCGGCGTGACGGCGATCCGAACCTCCTCCTCAACGTCGTGAGGGTCATCGGGGTCGTCACCGAGCGACCCGATGAGTTCGGTCCCCCTGAGGATCGCGTTGTCGTGGAGAACCTGCATTGCCTGCCCGAGGATCATGTGTTGTTCGTTGGTCCGGTCCGTCTCGTCGTTCCCGACCGTGCCCAGGTGTGCCGTGAGCAGGTAGTAGAGGTCGAGGACGAGCGGCGGCTCACGGAACTCGCCTTTCTCCTCGTGCCGACGTGCGTTCTTCAGGTCGCCGTTCTCCGTGATTCGGTACAGACACAACGTCAGGCGGGTGTCGTTCCTGTCTCCGATCGTGGCGGGTGAGGCGAGCGCGATGTCGTCTCTTTCCACGAGCGTCATTTTCCTGCGCAGCAACTCGACGAGCGTCAGGCCCACCTCCGCGATGGCCGCGTCGCCGGCCATGCTCTACGCCGTCCCCAGCGGCGTGTTCCGACTAATCGTGACGCGACCGGGCGACCGATCTCGGCGCTCGGGACCGATACGGTCACTTTCCGCAGCGTACACACTCGTTGACATTTCGGGATGTGGATACGTCGGGATTCATCAAAACTCTTTCTGCACCCGAACCGGTCGTGTTTAGTTAAGCGTGAAAAGTGAGGCGACGTGATTTCTTGGTGCTCTATGCCAGAAATCAGCCGTCTTGTCGGTCCTAGTGGCTGGATCGACATGGAATTTGTGGAACGAGAGCGGACACCCGAGCCCGCGATGAAGCTCGGTATTCAATCACATTTGGCGGGCCTCTCGCTGTCGAATACCGTCTCCTTATCGAATGCCGGGGTGTCGAGCCGTCTCGAAAAGCGGTTCACGACAGGGTTCAGAAAGCCGATATACAGCCAACAGACGGGAAACGCCGAATCACGTCGCGCTTGACGAGACGGTGATTCGGATCAATTCCCGATAATATTGGCTGTACGCTGCCTGTGGCCCCGAAACAGACCAATTACTCCACGTCCGCCTCTTTCCAACTACGACGACCTCAGCGACCCAAATTTTCCTCGCTAAATTGCGCGAGAAACACTCCGTCGAATCTGCCGTGTTTCTGGTCGACGGTGTTCAGCACCTCCAAACTGCGCTCTCCCCAGCTGGGCTCCGATTTCACCCTGTACGACATGGAAATCGAAATAGCATCGAACGCATCTTCCGCGAGCTGAAGCTTCGAACATCATCGTTCTCAAACTACTTCAGCCACGTTTTCCCCTAAAACCGCTGAAAACTTGCTCCAAGCGTTCGCTACCTGGTTCAATGCTCCAAACTACACACCACTCCGACCGCGACGGAAAAGCGCCTGACAGAGGTAGTTACGCATAAGCTTTGAGACTCAATGTGGCATAGCGAATTGCGTTCGATCAAACTTCGTAGTATGCTATAATATATCTAGAAAAGCATGAAATAATTTTAGTTTGACCGAATTATTTGCAAGGAAAATGGCAATTCCCTGCTCAGAGGTGTTCTTGTGCCGTCAAATTATCTGTGTGACGACTATATCCCCGCCGGAAATCATTCGTTGGCTGATTGAAAGTGTCTCAGAATAACACTACTAGTTCAGTTATCCTCTACCATTGGCGGTAAGGGTTCCATAGGCCATACAGAGACGATACTGGTATTTCAGACACCACCTACCTTAACGGAAATATCAAATTTCTATTTCTAATTGACATAGTTGGATTAGCAGAGTTTTACTTATTTATATAATTTTTTCTACTAGCAACTAAAACTACGGGAAACTAGTAATGTATCTTGCACTACTGACATTCGATAGTCCAGTCTAAGGCCCATTCCCAAGTAACGCTTGACAGAGCCGATAAAATCTACGAGCAAGCATGAGCCGAAGATACCCACTATTTCCAAACATCTACTGATTATATCTTTTTATACTAATTGAAATATAGCTTCTTGACTCCTATATGAGGGATCAGTTACCTCGTCAGTCGTATAATTAGATTGATATGAAGTTTGCGGAACGGGACTGGACACCCAAGTGGGCGATGAAGCTCGGTATTCAATTCCATCTAGCGGGGCTCTCACTGTCGAATACCGTCTCATTACTCGAATGCCTGGGTGTCGAGCGGTCTCGGAAAGCGGTTCACGACTGGGTGCAGAAGGCCGATCTACAGCCGACCGATGGTCGGAGCCCGAATCACGTCGCGCTCGACGAGACGGTGATTCGAATCAGTTCTCAGCAGTACTAGCTGTACGCTGTCTGTGAACCCGAAACGAACCTGTTGCTTCACGTTCGACTCTTTCCAACGACGCCGACCTCGCTGGCGCGCTCCGTATGGAATCGCACACAGTACTGACACTCGTTGACGGCGGTCGTCACCAGTATGAGCCTCTCGACCGTCGGCTCTGAGACCCAGCCAGCACGGTGTGCCCTCAGCAACGCGGACCCATTGCGAAGGAACCGGATGACTCCGTATGGAAGTAGTGTTTCGAGGCGTGACTACGATCGAACCTGGAAGCGTCCATCCCGACGACGCCGTTAGTCGGGAGATGCGAACCCAGGCGGTCGAAGATTCTACGAGTCTAGGGCAACCCGATAAGTTCGCCAAGTGTCATCTATACATCGTGGTCCTCCGGACCCCGAGACATAGCAAAACAATGTGCTGGTGAGGTGTGTACCGTCGCTTCGAGGACGTTGAGGAGTAACGGGCGACGGCTCGACGGGCGAAATAAATCGTTCGCTCAATGAACTGGAGTAACCGCGACTTCAGGAGAGTCCTCATTCTGCACACTACCGGGCGAACCTATAACTCTCCGAGGACTTCAACAGAGCCGGTCGGATACTTTTTGTGAATGGCACGACGACTCTCGATGGAGGGAACTACCATGACTGTAGCCGACCTGATGCGGACAGAAGTCGTCACGGCGTCCCGTGAGAGCTCCGTTACCGAGGTAGCGACGGCAATGCGTGATGAGAACGTTGGTAGTGTCGTCGTCGTCGAGGATGGCGCTCCCATCGGACTTGTGACCGACCGGGACGTGGCCGTCCGAATCGCCGCGGACCAACTTGACCCCGGAGAGATGACCGCCGAAGGCGTGATGACAGGCGACTTGGTCACTGTCGAGAGCGACATCGGCATGTTCGATCTCTGTGCGACGATGGGCGAGGAGGGTGTCCGACGGATGCCGGTCGTCGAGGACGGCCGACTCGTCGGCATCGTCACGCTTGACGACCTGACCCGTCTCCTGACAGACGAACTCGGGAATCTCGCGGAGGTCATCGAAACCGAGTCGCCGAGCTACTGATGGGGCGACCAGCCCCGGTAGCCCGGCACGTTAGAATTCCAGGCCGGTGCGGTACACGGCTCCCACCAGAGGGTCGAATTGCGGGCGAGGACATGGACACGGACATCCGGCATGTTCGTTCTGGTTACCCTGGCAGTAACAGCCAGAAAGTCACTAGTGTATTCGCTACTGGTGATGGACGACACGGTGATTCATTATGATGTGGCCCTAACTATGCTAGGGTATGAATTTCGACGAGTTCACCGGGACGATTCAGCACCGTCTTGAACTGCCTGGCACCGGCGAGACGGTCCGAGCGATTCGAGCCACATTGATGACGCTAGGAGAGCGGATTCCTGCAGAAGCGGCCGAGGACCTCGCGGCGTCGCTGCCGCTGGAGATCAAGTGGTTCCTTACCGGCGCCGTCCGTGACCACGGCCAGCGGTTCGGCTGGCAGGAGTTCGTCACGCGCGTCAGCGACATCGAGAGCGCGGACCCAGCGGACGCCGCCTACCACTCCCGGGTCATCATGGACTTCGTGCGGGCACAGGTGCCGCCGTCGGACTTCCAGCAGCTCCGTGACCAACTCCCTGAAAGTGAAGCGGACGAGAACTGGCAGAAGCTCTTCGAAGTGGTCGACGCTGGAGGCTGGGAGACTACTGTAGAGTCGGTGTCCGAGGACAGTACCGAGTAGGAATGCGGAGGGAAATCCACGCGAAAGCCTCGGGGTTTTGCTTTGCTCCGAGGCGATTCACTCCGAATACCCTTCCTGGAGGAGCGTTCCCCCGGTCTCGTACAACGAGACCAACTCCGTGATAAACTCCTCGCACGATTCGTCTTCCTCGAGGTGCGCGTCCAACCGTGCCGCGAGTTCGTCGCTGATTTCGATAGTTGGTGTCATAGTGTGTACTCTCTCCGTCATTGGACACAACGCAGGTGAATCGCAATAGCCTGTCGACCGTTCTCGCACACTAGGACGGCGTCGGTAACGAGTATCGGTCCCCCACGAGTCTCGCTCTCTCAGGTCGAGTGCTCGGCTCCGAGCGGCGGTTTTAGCATTCGGCCACGGACGCTCTGCGTGGGGATAGGTAGTGATTCGGATCAGTCACCCTGTCGCTCATCGATGGGAGTCGTGATGTCTCCGTCCATCTCGTGGTACTCCCACACGTGGTCTTTCAGTTGCTCGCGTGTTTCGAACACACTATTACATAGATTACATCCGAACGACTGCTTGGCTGCTGACCCTTCTTGATTGCTCATACTGGTCTATAGGTGGGAGGTCGTGATAAGCCCACTCGAACAGCACGCACCACGAAGACGATGGGAGAAGAGGCCGTCCGAACCGACCCTCGATCACTCGACTCCGATCGACCAAGTTACCACCGCTCGGAGGCCGCCCACGAGCAGTCTGTCGAGCGAGTGGGCCGCCGCGCCATAGCTGACGAAAAAAACGACTAGCCCGACGAACGCGCCGACGGGGAAGGCACTGACGTCTAGTGCGGCGACGACAGTAATCAGCCCGACAGCAGTCTCTATAGCGCTATCGAACAACCAGACGGCGATGGTACCACCGACGAGGACTGTCGCGAGGTACGCGACGGTTTGTAGTGCGGTGGGCATCGGCTTCGAATTCGGCCACTTCAATCCGGTCTCATAGCCCCCGAATCCAAGCGCAGCGAGTTGTCGTCGGGCTGAGTCGACGACGGTGACCAACAGGACGAACCAGAGCAAAGCGGCTAGTGCGAAGCGGACAGCCGAAGCAGGGACGTTCGGGATGATGTCGCTGGCGACACTAACGATCGTGGAAGTAGCTCGATCAACGAGGACATAGAACAGCACGTACCCCAAGACAGCGTCGATGGGGCCATAGGCCGGAATCCGACGCCAGTCGACCTGGGCAGATTTCGATCCGGCGGTTGTGTAGGTGCTCATGAGTGAAAAGACGTGGTCTCGAGCCATCAACGAGATCGTTCGTTCTCGGCGAGTGAGAGCCGACCTACCATGGTCACGAATCGGTCCGCGAACTGGAGCGTCGACAGCAGGGGTGCAAGGACCAGACGAACTGTCCCACACTCCCGAGTACCCACTCGAGAGCCCGGAGACATCACGAGAGGTGTGTGACGAACCACCTGCCCGCGACGTCGGCGACCTCCTCGAGCGCACCTGGCTCTTCGAACAGGTGGGTTGCCCCCGGGACAACATGGAGTTCCTTCTCACAATGAAGCGACTCGAAAGCGGTGCGGTTCAGTTCGAGTACCTGACTGTCATCGCCTCCGACGACAAAGAGGGTCGCAGCTTCGACGTTCGCCAGGTCATCGGCGGCGAGGTCCACTCGTCCACCCCGAGAAACGACTGCCCCGACTGGTGGCTCGGGTCGAGCTGCCGCCCGAAGCGCCGCCGCCGCACCGGTGCTTGACCCAAAGTATCCGAGTTTGAGGCCCGCGATTCGTGGGTCGCTCCGTGTCCACTTCCCGGCGGACACCAGTCGTTCGGTGAGTAGCTCGATGTCGAACCGGTTCTCGTACACTCTGTCTTCCTCGACGGTCAGGAGGTCGAAGAGGAGCGTCGCCAGTCCTCGGTCTTGCAAGGACTCGGCGACGGTGCGGTTACGGGGGCTCTTTCTGCTGCTGCCGCTCCCATGCGCGAAGAGGACGAGGCCGACCACACCGTCGGGAACGGTTAGATCGCCTTCGAGGGTCACCCCGTCGTCGACGAGGGTGACTGGTTGTTCGACTGCCATACCGTATAGCTATGCAGACGACCGAGATAAGGGCTGTTCTACCAGCCGAACAGGTGCAAAATATGATGTTATTTCTATCGTTCGCAGGTTATCACTCTCATCGGGCTATCGAGAGTCTCCGAGACGACTTCACCACAGCGTCGAAAATAAATCGGGCAACCGAGTCGTCAGGTGTCGTGATGGGAGGTATGACGGCGGCACATCTCGAGACCACGGTCACCGAGTACGTCGGTGAAGCCATTCGCATCGAGGTCGTCGAAGACATCAATGAGGGGGATAACGGGAACGCGGTCTTCAAGGCTCGCCGTCCATCGACTCGCTCCCTGTATCGATCAGACTAGTTCGACCAAATTGAGTAAGAACACTCCATACAGGACCACGAGAACGGCCCCCTCCCAGCGAGTAATCTCGCGGTCTTGAGTGATGAAGTAATAGAGAACGGTCGCGGCGACCAACACCGGAAGCGCGTACTCTCTCACGCTCGCTGGAATCACGAGCGGTGAGAACAAGCTCGGTATACCGACGACTGCGAGGCTGTTGAAGACGTTCGAGCCGAGGACATTACCGACGGCAATCTCCGGCTCTCCCCGTCGGACCGCCGTAATGCTGACCGCAATCTCCGGAAGCGAGGTGCCAAGGCCGACCGCCGTGATTGCCACGATTTCTGGCCCAATGTCAAGGGTGCCGGCGATGGCGATAATCGACCGAACGACCCCGTCGGCGGCCAAGAACACTAAGACCAAGCTGATAAAGAGGACCCCGTAGGTCCGAAAGCCGACACGAGTCTCTGCCGTCGCCTGTCCGAGTTCCGTATTAGCAAGACTGGCTACGTCAACCTCCTCCGTGGAGTGTTCTTCTACGAGTTCTTCCACCGTCTCGTCGAAGCGCGCTGGTCTCGCGAGTGTGAAATGGACGTAGACGGCCAATAGTACGATTGCGAGGAGGCCCTCGTACCAGACGAAAGGCGAGTTCCAGATGGCTACCAGCAGGAACACGGCGGAAGCCACTAGGACGGGGAGATCAACCCGTATCAGTTCCCGCTCGATCCGGATTCGTTCACCGACTATCGCAGCGACGCCGAGGATGACAAAGATGTTTGCGATGTTTGACCCGACGGCGTTCCCGACCACGATGGACGGCGCATCCCGGACCACGGCCAGCATCGAGGAGACGAGCTCGGGTAGCGATGTTCCGCCCGCAACGACGGTCGCACCGATAATGAACGGGGAGACACCGAAGGCGAGCCCGATACGCGCCGTAGCCGAGGTGAAGACATCGGATGCCTTGAGGAGTACTACCAGCGAACCGAGAAACAGTAACACGTCGATGTACACGAAGGCCATATCGCGAATAACGTGGGGGGCGAACTAAAGAAGTGCCGCCCCGACATAAATCGAAGATCACTCGATACCGGATGTTCTGATCAATCTCCCCGGCAGTTCAGTCTGGCTCGCTCTCGCCCGTTAGTAACCGTGCTCAGAATTGTTCCTGCTCATCTGATGACTCCAAGTACCCCCTCGAACGACCGTCTCATCGGACGGTATTCGAACTATCCGTCGTTTCGGGCCTCTCGTTGGCTCTGGACTACGTATTCGACGCATCTATAACCGGTCGATTGGAGCTGTACGGGGGGCAGGTTAGGTCGTCGTGTGCCCATCGTTCCTCATCACAAGTCTACGGATCCTGTTTAGCTAAGCCGAGATCGGTGGTAAGGGGAGTGAGTCAGCGGATACGGAAGGGGCCGCCCGCTCAACGACGGACGGCGACGTAAGCACCGCAGCGAACTGCCCGAGTCGAGTAGGCGGGGGCTTCCGAATTCCCACCCGATTACGGCTGTTAGGCGGTCGTCGCCGCCTCTCTGCTCGGTGAGGTGTTAACTAAACACGACTTCGACCCTGTCCGACCTTTTTTCTCCCGGTATTTGAATACCTATCTCCGGCCGACGAACTATCGGTCGGGTGCACATAGAGAGTAGCAGACCATTGTCACTGTACTCCCCCGATTACATCCCAAAGCAGCTGAAGACCCGGTCCATCGTCACCGCGGCCGAGCAGACCCGGTGAGCCACCAGCCATAGAATTTCGACAGTTCCTCCTCCGTGGGGTGTTTCTTGGTCTGCCCGTACTGCTTTCCTTCGAGGACGTCGCGTTCGAGAACGTTCCGCGCGAGGTGGAGCGCGTGACTCGCCCCGTACCCCTCACCCGTGCCGACGAACTGTCCCCGGTCGGTGAACAGTCGGATTCGGGCGAGAACGAGCGGCGTCCCCCGAAGCTTTTCGTCGTGTTCGTGAAGATAGACGCTCGCTTCGAGGATGCGCATCTCGCCGTACCTTTGGGCGATCCGCTCGATCATGTCGACGACCTCGTCGCGGCTGATGTCGTCGAGCAGTTCGATTCCGACGAACTTGACCTGCAGTCGTGTCTCGCCGGTCCAGGTTAGCGACTCGAGTACGTCGTTTTTCGTCGCGATTCCCGCAGGAGCGTCGTCGACGGTCACGACGAGCGACGAGACTTCGCGGTCGAACATCGTTCGGACGGCGTCGTCCAATCGAGTATCGGGCCTTACGGTCACGACCGGTTCGCTCATCACGTCCCGCACGGGGAGGTCGAGCAATCGGTGAAGCTCCCCTTCGCGTGCGCCGAAGCCGCCGTGTGATCGTCCACCTTGGACAGCCTCCGGCGGGTTGCCGCCCTGGGAACGGTGTGCCTCCCGCGCCGCGAAGCCGATGACGTCCGAGAGGCTCACCACGCCGATGGCTCGGTTGCCGTCCACAACCGGGAGATGCGTGATACGGTGCTCGCGGAACTGATGGAGCACGTTCCCGAGTGTGGACGCCGGGTCGACCGTCACGATTTCAGGGGTCCAGACGTCATCGACGGACAACACGTGGAGATACGGCTCGACGGCGTCGAGCAGGTCGTCCGCCGTGGCGACGCCGTAGAACTCATCGTCTCGGTACACCGGCAATACGAGCGAGTCGCTCCCGAGCATCAACCGAGCGGCGGTCCGAACGTCGTCATCTATGTCGAGCCTCGCTACGTGCCAAAGGATCGACCCTGCCTTGGTATTCGGGTCCTGATGTGCGGAGTCGAGCTGTCGCTGCGTGACGAGCCCTGCGTACGAGCCGTTGTCGGTGACGACGACGGCCTTGACGGTCGGATCGTCGAACGCACCCACCAGTTCGGATACGCGCGTGTCGACGTCGATCGACGGGAATTCCGTCGTCGCGATCTCTCTGACGTCCATGCCGTTACCCTTGCACCGCCGTTTCTTGAACTCACGCATCGTCCCGGCGCCCACACCGTTCCCGACTCCGGACTTTCCGCACGCCGAACCCCGTTGTCTGGCCCCATCGAGCAGTCACCGTCCGTCACTAACCGGTCCTCGCTTCGACGACGAAAACCGTGGGCCTCCATCGGCGGTCGGCGATGAAACTCCGGTACGGTGACCGAAGCAAACCGTTACGGTTTCCGACGATGATGTGGTCCCCGTATGGTGTATCTCGACGGATTCGACCACCAGACCGGCTCTCACTGCGGGTCGGCGGCACTCAGGAACCTCGCCGAATACCACCATTGGGGGCTTGACGAGGCCGCCTGCTTCGGTTTCGGCGCTGGCCTGGGGTTCGAGCTGCTGGAGCTCTCGGGACAGAAGTGGGCCGCGTTCAGACCGTGTGCGCGCTCGTTCGAACCCGCGTTCTTCGAACGGATGCGGGTTCCACATCGGGTTACCGAGGAGACGGACTGAGACGGCGCGTGGGAGACTCTCCACGAAGCACTCGAGGGGAACAGTCCCGTCGTCCTCTTTCTCGACCCCGCGGAACTCAAGTACCTGTCGAGCACGCACCTCCCACCACACGCCGTTCTCGCCGTCGGTGCAGACGAGACGACCGTCCATCTCGCAGACGGAACCGCACCCGACGTTCAGCGGGTACACGACGGGACGCTACGTGCTGCGTGGGGCTCTGAGCGACTCGAACTCCCCCCGTTCCGCAGCATCTCAGTGACGAGAGCCGAGATTACGAAGGACCGCCGTACGGCGGCGACGGACGCGATTCGAAGTGTCGCTACGGGGATGTTGCGGCCGCTGGAGGACGACCGGGCCGCAGAGGCCCCGGGAGAGGCTGGCGTCCCTGCGCTACGCACCTTCGCGGACCGAGTCCCGACGTGGACGGAGCTCCCGGACCCGACCCAGCCAGCACGCGCTGCGGCACACAGTATCGACTAACACAGCGAGGGGACCGCGCTGCGCGGACTCTTTGCCGACGCGCTTGAGTACCTCTCGCCGCGCGTCGGATTCGGAACTGACGTAGTCGGACAGGTTCGCGACGTCGCCCGCCAGTGGCAGTCCGTCCACGAACTCATGGTTGACGTCGCCGAGGGCGACGCGGACCCCGCTATGAAACTGACCGAAGCTGGAACGCTGCTCGTTGGAATCGCCGACGCCGAAGCGGTAGTGTACGAGAAGCTCGAGGCTGCCGTATAACGACGGGAAGCGGACTGCACTTCACTCTTCGACTGCGTCGAGATACGATATCGCCTCGGTGTCTGATACCTGCCCGAAGTCGCGATAGAACGCCCCTACTGCCGTGAAATACTGTGGAACGTCGACGCAGACGACGTCGTCCGCTTCGGCAGTCAACTCCTCGTACGTGTCGGGCGCACTCACGGGTACCGCGACGATGACTCGCTCCGCACCGGCCTCCGTTACCCATTTGAGACACGCGAACATCGTCCCACCGGTCGCGACACCGTCGTCGACGACGATTACCCGCTTCCCCGAGACGTCGTACGCCGGACGGCCGCCCCGATAGCGGTCGAACTTCTCCCGTGCGACGGCCGCCTCCTCGTCGCGAACCCGGTCGACGTAGGAGTCACCGACGCCGAGATCGGCGATGAGGTCGTCGTTCAACCAGAGCGTCCCGTCGCTCGTGACCGCGCCGATTCCGAGCTCCGGATACCCAGGAGCCCCGATTTTCCGAGCGACGACGACGTCGAGCGGGACGCCGAGTTCATCGGCGACAGCGCGACCGATAGGGAGGCCGCCGCGTGGAATGGCGAGGACGAGGTCCGCCTCGACACTCTCTTCCCGTATCCGTTCGGCGAGGCGTTCACCCGCCTCGGTCCTATTCCTGAACATGCTTCACACCCTCACCTTCGAGAAGTCGCTTCCCGGACAAAGAGATTGGGTATCGATGTCCGTGCTCTCCCACGTTCGACGAAAACGCGACTGCCGGACAGGTCTGCATCGCAGATATCTCATCGAGGAGTACTGTTTCTCGGACGTTCGAGTGCCTTTACTTCCAACGAAACGAGAGTGTGACCGTACGGGTCGAAGGTAACGTCGGATTCCCCGGCTCCAAACGGCGTGGCGTTGCCCCTCGTATCGAGAGCGGCTTTCGTCCGAGCAAAGCAGTAAATCAGGATTACCGGGTTCCGAGCAGCTGAAGATAACAGCACTAAACCAGTTATTTTCGTCTTTCCAGTACCACTCGCGACCGGGGGAACAAGCGGACGACAGCCGTGAAGCGTTGCAGACCGTTTCGGGCGGTTATTCGGACTTTTCTCCGGAACGAGTGGCGCCGATACGACGTACAGGCCTTCTTTCGTCAAAACTTCGGGGCCGATGGCGGATTTTACCCCCGCTCCGTTTCGTCTCAGAGCGGTCTTCGGAATCCCGGTACGTTCCGGGGGTCTCTCGGATAGCGGAGTGGTGGTAACGGCCTTGGCGATTCCAGCCGTGGATTGATGTGTAGATGGTGTCAGAGAGGTAGCGGTCAGCCCATGAGAACGAAATCAGCCCTGGAAAGTCGGTTGGCGTACCTCCGAGAGATGAAAGACTCGTGTGACCCGTACACCCCACAGATGCGAACGCTGAAGGGGGAGATCGCCGCGTTGGAGTGGGCACTCGAAGAGCGGGATCGGGGCCGAAGGGGTGAGTAGCGACGAACGAGGAATCGGTCGGCGGACGTCCTCGGTGAGCACTTCACGACTCCCTACGACGCGACGACGGTCGGTATCTCGTCGTCAGGTAAGACCCTCGCACGTACAGGTACCAGCTACATCCAGTAGCCTACGGGTGACTTCGACCGGGCGAGGAAATCGACATCGCCCTTCCACGCATCGAGCGTCGGGTGAGCCGTATCCGCCTCTACTTCGCACGGTCGGGGGTCGGTGGTGGGTAATCAGCCGCCCGGTCCGTCCGCGGGGAACGTAACCCTCTGCCGAGAGCTCTGGGCGTCACGCGAACCGTCTGCCGGGGACACGGTAGACGACTCTCGGGGCTGTGCTCGCCACTGTTCGCGCCACGGATAATCGCCCACACCCGTCTGGAGGTATCCGCTTGCCGGAACGACACCCATCTGTGATCCGACAAGAACAGTTTGAGCGCGATCGACGTACTCGTTGCCAGCATTTCCGACTAACATATACATCCAGGAGTTGCCAGCCCAGACCTCGGTACGAATCGAAACGTCGGTGTCGGCTGTCGTGTCGTACTGAGCCGTCATTTCCGTTGAGTATGTGTAACACGTCGCTCGTGGGGAGTAACTCGGACAGGTCGTTTCGGTACGCGTCGCCGTCGACACGAGAAGCGGCTCATCGCCGATGGGAGTCCGGGTGTTGATGCGATGGTCGCTACGCATCCAGACATGAATCTGGAACGTGCGCTCGACACCGTGGTCCAAGTCGCTCGCGTTGAACTCCTCGACGGGTATCGGTACCTGCTCATGACGGCCGTCTTCGGCGACGACCCACCGATAGTAGCGCGGCTCGAAGGAGATCTCGTCTGCAGTAATGCGGAGCTTCGGCCCAGTCGTCGTGTTCACGATAGTGTAGTTCCAATCGTGAGGCTCACCGGGTCGACCAATCGGATACATCGCGTCGCCGTCGGCGATAACATCCCCGACCACCGAGTGACCGTCCACGTAGGGGAGCGGGACGAGGAAGGTGGCATTCGAGAGCGTACCGTTGCCCGAGAGCTCGACCTGATACGAGTAGTTGCTCGTGTAGGTATAATAGTAGGACCCGAAACTGACCAGAACGACGCTCGAGACCACTGTAAAAGCGACGAATACGCCGACTAGTACTGCTCTTCGTCGGGTCATCGACGGCCTCGTGACAGGGACGAAATCACGACGGTACACCCGAGGCAACGCACCCGACCGGTAACGAGTGGACATTGGAGCGAACAAACCACCATCATGTAGCGTACACGCGCTGGTCAAATAAAGTGGATGCACCGGTACTCCGGCGTCGACTTCGATGCGTCGCGTCAGTCTCAGGGGTGGTTTCGTCCCCGGAACTGTCGTTCGGTCCAGATGTCGTCTTCGAGCCCTGCCTCGGTCGTCACCCGGCGTTCGCCCCTGCGGTTCGGACCGTAAGAACGGGTACGTCGGCCGTGCGCAACACACGCTCTGTGACGCTTCCAAGAAGCAGTCTATCGAGTCCCCGTCGACCGTGCGTCCCCATCACAAT
This sequence comes from Halobium salinum, assembly GCF_026586625.1. Classification (GTDB taxonomy): domain Archaea; phylum Halobacteriota; class Halobacteria; order Halobacteriales; family Haloferacaceae; genus Halobium; species Halobium salinum. The sequence goes on from NZ_JAODIW010000005.1 coordinate 400,088, forward strand.
CATCTTCACGTCGTTGTCGCCGACGTACTGGAGAATCGCTCGGTGGACTATGCTGTCCTCTCGAATCGATCCAACGACCGGTACACCCTCGCGGTCGGCCCACGTTTCGGCAGTTTCTAGTGCCCGTTTTCCGGCGCTTCGGAAGGCGTCAAGGACTGCATCCCAGTCGATTGGTATACCGTCGGACCCGACGTACGAGTAACTGGTGTCCACGACGTACAGGACGTGTAGCGTCGCGCCGTACGTGTCGGCGATGTCGAGCGCGTGCTCGAGAGCAGCGAAGGACTCCTCGCTTCCGTCGGTGGGGAACAAGATGACGTCGTACATGATTCTGGTGGACGTATCAGGGGGACGTTTGGTGCCATATTTATTGTTTGTTCCGCCAGCGGCGAATCGTTGTCCGATGAATATCTGACCCCGTGAATCCGAGACGGGTTTGTGAGCACCGAAGTCGTATCCCTATCGCGGAGACCCCGACCGCGCCGAAGCTGTGTAGAACCGAATGCCGACGAGATAAGCCACTTCAGGACCAACGAGAACTAGCACATGTACCACCGAATCCTTGTTGCGACCGATGGGTCGTCGGGGGCCGCAGCCGCGGTCGAACGCGCACTTGACTTCGCCCAGCGATATGACGCGGAACTCCACGTGCTCTACGTCGTTGACACGAATCTGGTTCCGCTCGATACACACGCTCAGCGAGTCCTTCGATACTTACAGGAAGAGGGCGAAATGTCGGTCGAAACGGCCGTCGGTCAATCCACCGATAGCGGAATCGAGACCGTCGTCGGTTCTGTTCGAGAGGGTGACCCATCCGAGAGTATCCTCTGTTACGTTGACGACAACGACATCGACCTCGTTGTCCTCGGCACCCACGGACGACGAGGGGTAGAGCGTTACCTGCTCGGGAGCGTCGCCGAACGAGTCGTACGGCAGTCGCCGGTGCCCGTGCTGACGGTCCGGACCGCTGAGACGGGTGAGAACCGCCCCCCGTCACGAATGTCGTAGTCCACCTCTGGGTCATCGCGCGTCCACTCTCGAGGCACTGTCTTGCGTCGCCATGACATACCACGAGCAGAGAACGCCGGTGGAACTCGAACGGATTAAAGAAGATTTGACATCAGCTGTGGCGTCCGCGTGCTCCGAACTAATCTCATGTACGAGGACGTCGACGGTCACGAGGAAGAACATCGAAGAGGCACCCGGCGCCTACAATGACATCAACGAGGTCGTCCGTGTGAGCAACGTACTCGGAATTGAGACGAAGGTCGCTCGAATGCGGCCCGGCACGAACATAGGGGTGAGTCGAGGTTCGGATGGTCACCTCGACATGCTTTCCAACCAGATAGTGTGGAGTGCGGGAACGTAGCGTCAATGTTTTTGTATCGTTCGTAGTATTGCCTGTGCGGAGGCTCGATCCATGAGCACACGTAGCAACCCATTTCGAGAGATGGAACGTTTCTTCGAACGAATGAGCCGCCAATTCGACGATGCATCCCAAGAGTGGAGATCTGATGGTCCGTTCAGCGGATTGTCAATGGGGGCGTTCGAACCCATAGCCGTCGACCTCGTCGAACACGACGACGAGTTCGTCGCCACCGTCGACTTGCCCGGATTCGAGCGGGATGAAGTGGACATTCGCGTCACCGATCACACGCTCCGAATAGAAGCCGAACACGAGGAGTCCGTCGACGAAGAGGAGGAGCGGTACATTCGACACGAGCGGCGTCACAAGGCTATGCACCGTTCGATTCGGCTTCCAGATGAGGTCGACAAGGACAACGTCAAGGCTCGGATGAACAACGGCGTGCTGACGATTACGTTACCGCGATTGGAAACTGAAGAGGCCCGCAGGATCGACGTTGAGTAGCGCCGCTCTACGGTCCCCGCTGACGCTTCCTTCTCCTGGTTCCGCACTGTCATACTACCGACCGCGGCGACCGTCACCCACCCAGCATGTCCATGAGGGAGACTACGTCCCCGATTGAGGTGGCGTGTAACCGCGCCCTTAGCGCCGCTTCGAGGCGAGGCCACCACCGATGAGGACTCCACCGACTCCAACAGCGCTGGTGCATGGTCCCAGCAACTGTACCATGTCCGATGGCCGCGAGCGATGACGACCTCTGAACGGCCGCGGCACGCATAGCAGGGCTGGGTTTCAGGGGGACGTACGATGCGCATCGATCTTATTGCGATGGGTGTAGAAACGCGTCCAGTTCACTCTGAACGATGTGTGCAACGCGCTCCCTGTACTCCTAGAGGGCATCGTTGAGCTTCTCCTGTGTTGTCTCGTTGAGGCTCTCGCCACCCCGAAACCCTTCGTCGGGAATCTCCGGGTGATAATTACAGACGACTCGGGGCCCCTCACCTCCGACCACGCCGAGTGTGACGATTCCGTACTCGTCTGTGCTCCACAGTCCACGCCCATCCTATCTAGTTAGGTCCGAGATTTCATCGACGAGTCGCAATTCGGCGCGTCACATAAACATGCGGTCCTCCGGAAAGTCCCTGCTTGCGACCGATTCCCTCGAATCGTCGATTGTCTTTACCCGGTCGGCTAATTCCGTATAATATCGTTTCAATTCGGCTGAGAGACGCTGCAGGCTCTCTTGATCGGCAGTGAATCCGTAGAGTTCCTGAAGCGTGTCGAGGAAGAGAAGCGCTGCGTCAAGGTCGGGTCCAGGTGGGTGGCTCGGCGTAACGAGCACGCCCAACGGCGGTGTCTCGGCGTCAAGTGATCGCGTCACGAGCTCACCGACAACACCGTCAAAGAACCCGCCACCCAAGGCCGTAATCTCGTGGTCTCCGATTCGGCGGTTCCGATAGACAGAGTCCGCGACGTAGAACGGTTTGTGTTCGTCCGGGCCGTGAGGAATTGGAACGCCGTGGAGAACCGTGAGTTCTTCAACTCCGACGTCCCCGATCCAGTTGAGGACGCCGTCAGCAAACGGGTCGGCGGCCCACGCGGGCACAAATAGTTCGCTGAGAAGGACGGTGATGTTTGGGTCTGCGATATCGTAGAGCCGCATCGCGTGCCGTGGTTCACCGCCCGAGAACGGAGTGATATCGGGGAGATTCCGTGTTCTCACGTGACCGACCTGTTCAGCGTCGAATTGTCTGACCAGGTAGTCTAAAGCCGAAACACCCGCCATGCCGACATTTGCGAGTCCGACGAATAGGGGTCCGTCCACCCGATACGACTCGTCCACCACGACTTCGAAGGTCGGTTCTGGAGACATCAGGCAAATGTTACGGTCCCCATCACCAAAACTCTCGATGAACGCATTGCTGTGTACCCGCCTATTGAGCGGGATGAGAAGTTGCATGGAACCCAAACTACGAGGCTATCTGGAGGTCTAGTTGGTACCCAACAATATCAAATACACCTCCAAACACGAAGGGATACCTTTTCTATTAATCCCGATGTCATCTCTCTCATGGCAGAACTGAAACAATGGCTAGCATGGCTCAGTCCGGGTGCACTCATCCTGCTCGGTGTTGTATTGTTTTTCTTCCCGCTACCTCCAACAACGCTTGCGGGAGTAATTCTCATCGCAGTCGGGCTCGTTCTCTGGATTATTGAGTGGGCAAGCACGGACGATACGGATACCACTCAAGAGATGCCTAACTGACACCATTACGGCCACTTTGTAAGAGTAGAGTCGTTACACAAGTATCGGAGCTATGGGGGTGAGGGTCGTTTCTCCGTCCGTATCTTTCTACATAGCACTGTCTAGTTAGCCTCCTCAGCCAGCGTTCGTCCATCGAGCGCTTGATGCGGTCGTTGGAAATTATAGTAGTGAACGAATTGCGCAAGCCATTGGCGAACGCTCAGCCGACTGCCCACCCACGAATTATGGAAGCGGTCGACTCGCACTTTGAGAGTGTGAAACCACTTTTCGATATGGTTTCGGTCGGTGTAGTCGACCCGACCGCTCAATCCTAACCGAGAGAGGGCAGTCCGATACCCGAACTGATCGACCAGAAACACCGTGTCCTCGCAATCGTGTTTCTCAGCGACACCGTGAAGAAACGCAGCCGCCGGATCGGTCCCGTGTTGTTTGAACAGCTGTACGTCGAGGAATAACTTTGTGTCGAGGTCTATTGCAGCGTACAACCAAGACCACTCGCCATTGATTTTGACAGCAGTCTCGTCGACCGCGACCCGCTTCGGCTGCGCCGTCACCAGAACGCAAAGCGTTCTGGTTGGCTGCACGAGAGTGGAGCTCTCGTGAACGAAGGCGGGTCAGGAACGCTGTCGGCCAAGCCATGAACCCATTGGAAGATCGCCTGAAATGAGCGATCTACGCCGATCAAGTGCAGAATCGCCTCTGTTTCTCTGAGCGATAACCCGGCAGCATGGAGGCGGACGGCGAACGCCCTAACGGGCGTCGCCGTCCGCTCCCGCTGCCAACATTCAAGCGTAGCTGTGTCTAAACTCTCTTTGAGCAGGTTTGAGAGTAGCATAGAACACTAGCTCTTCGATCTGCTCATCCTTATCTAGACGGTCCCCAACCTTCGAATTCCCGGTTCTCAACCGGTTGAAAGTGCGATTTATTATACATAGAGCATATTGGGTACAGTATGAGGAATTCTGGATCTGCCGGTTCTGACATACTCATCGAGGCCGTCAAGCGAGCGCCGATGCTCGCTGCGCTGCGGGAAAAGCCGCTGGATCGCCGCGAGTTAGAGACGAGGCTCGACATCTCGAAATCGACCGCTCATCGATACACGAAATCACTGACCGACCGAGGTCTGCTCGAGAAATCGAACGGAGACTTCGTACTCACTGAGTTCGGGCAAGCAGTCGCCGACGTTGTTGCGGCGTACGAAAAAGAGATGGATACGACCATTCGTCTCGCTCCCGTGTTCAAATCTGTCTCCGGCACTGAACCGCCGTGTCCCATCGAGGCCTTCGCAAACGCGACTGTTACGTCTGCGGATCGGGGCGATCCGTTTGCGCCGTTGGCGCGGTTTGTCTCACTCGTTCGGGAATCTGACTCGTTGTGTATGTGCGACTCGTATGCGATCGCACCGACCTACATCGACGAGATACACGGAAGAGTACTCGACGGAATGCAGACGATAGTCGTCGAACGTCCCGACGTAGCAGAGGACATTATGGAGAATTACCCGGCAAAATGTGTCCAATTGTGCGCGAGCGAGTTTCTCGAGATGCGATTACACGAGGGGCTCCGCTTCGGACTTGTCATTCTGGACGACTGTATCGGCATCGGCGTCCGAGATTCCGACACGGGGATTCCTCGGGCCTTCGTCGATACCGAATCGAATGAGGCCCGCGAATGGGCGGAGACGATCTTCGAATCCTACTGGAACGAAGCAGTTCACTTGAAACGATTCAATCCGAAGGCGTTGAGAGAGGCCATAGAGGCCAGCGCCGAATAACGGTGAAAGATTGGTCGATCAGGTGGATGAGCTCTTATCAGTCCTTAAACCGGTGGACAGTTATCGTGGCCCTCATTGCGGGTCTCCAGATTGATACGGGCCCTCGACGGGTTGGCCACGACGCTCGATTCGCGTTACCGGAAGCCCTGCACAGTCGGCGTGGTCACGCAACGCGTCTTCGCTTTCGGCCTTGAAGTGACAGAGGGTGCCAGTGACCTCGTCGTCCTCGTTGGTCATGATCTCTGACTCGACCCATTCGATGTCAGTGCCTGCATCACGCACCGTATCTAGCGCCGCGATCGACCGCTCGCTGGCACGTTCTCGTTCGGCGTGAGTCACAGGTTGGTCCAGCAGTCGCAGGATGAGGTAGTCCTCCAGCTTTTGATTGGTCATAGGCCTTCCCCTCGTCGCTGTGGCTGTGGTTCAACGATGCGTTCTGCCGTCGGGATGTCTCCGTGAGACATAAACAACCGTACGCAGGATTGAGATATGTAGCTATTCTCCGGGATTTCCCCGGAGAGAGGAACGATCCCACCCCTCGAAACGATTTGATCGGAGGTTATCACATGATTCCACTTTCTGCCGATAAATCTGAAGTACCTGTGTCATACGAACATGCGGGGTCCCGTGAACGGTGCAGTTCCGTCGTTCGACCGGTAGGTCCCATACTTACAGGACAACTGATCCGCGTTTCGTATTCGGATTACGCCTGGCCTTTATCCAGACTTCATACTCTATGTTCGACAGAAACTCAACATTTTAACGTCGATCCGCTGATACCAGCCTACTGAAGGGAGTGTACGAATTCCCCCACGAATAATGTTCAATTCAACTTCATTCGATGGTAGCCCACGATAGCAGTTATATCGCAGACGTGAGTACCAGTAGCATGGGCTCGCCGACCGAAGAAATCGAGTTCATCGCCAGTTCAAGATACCGGGCTGGCGTACTCGGCATACTTGCAGAGGGAAGCTGTGGGAGGGCCGACCTCCAGTCGATGACTGGTGCTCACGCTTCAACCATCGGGCGCGTACTCAACGACTTCGCGGAGCGCGGGTGGATCGAACGGGGCGGGCAAACCTTCAAACTCACACCGCTCGGCGAGTTCGTGGCCGACCGCTTCACGGACCTCCAAGAGGCGATGGAAATCGAAGCGAGGCTCCGTGATGTTTGGCAGTGGCTCCCGAGAGAGATTGAAGGGTTCTCAGTGGACATGTTTGCAGACGCCGTCATCGCTTTTCCTGGTCCAGGCTACCCGTACGAACCGTTAGAACGGGTCGTCCAACTGGTTGAGGAGAGCGACGCGATGTTGGGCTTCGGGGCGACGGTGTACAAGTCGGTCGCCAACGAGGCGTTCTGTCGGGCTGCCCTGGACGGCATGGAGATCGAGTACGTCTATTCGCCGGAAGTCCTGGCAGCCACGGTCTCTTGGAACCCAGAACTGTTCGCGCAAGCGGCCGCCCGGGACCACTGCACTGTTCTAGTCCACGACGACCTTCCCGACCGGACGCGATGTGGGATCGACATCTTCGACGACCGAGTCGCTATCTGCTGTCACGACGTTGAGACAAGAGCGCTGCGTGCCTGGATCGATACCGACGCGCCTGAAGCCCGAAAATGGGCTTGGCCCATCTTCGAGCGATACCGCCGGGAGGCACGGCCGGTCGACGAGGCAGCGCTGGAGACGCCGGTCCCAGATCAGTTCACGACTCCGTAGGTGGACTTGCTAGCCGACGCGTTTGCACACCGTGCAATATTTCATAGATTAGTTACATCATCTCGCCTCTCGTTTCTCCACCTGTAGGCAGGTGAACGAATCATGGACGAACGAACACCACACGTCACGAAGAACGAAATGAAAACAGTCGCGTCAGCAGATGGAACACCGATAGCCGTCGAGCGGACGGGAAGCGGGCCACCGCTAGTGCTCGTCCACGGCAGCGTCTGTGACCACCGGTTTTGGGACCTCTCGGATATCCGTTCCGCCTTCACCGAGCAGTACACGACCTACGCGATGGACTGTCGGGGCGTCGGCGAGAGTGGCGACGCCGTCAAGTACGACCTGGAACGTGAGTTTGAGGATGTGGCTGCAGTCGTCGATTCGATTGACGGCCCAGTGACGCTTCTCGGACACTCCTCCGGGGCACTCTTGTCACTGGAAGCGGCCCTGCGAACCGACAACCTACACGGACTCATCCTATACGAACCCCCGATTCCGGTCGGCGACCACGAACTCTACTCCGAAGAGACACTGGACGAGATGAAGCGGCTATTGGACGCCGGCGAGAACGAGCAGGTGCTCGTTCTGTTCCTGCGAGAGATAGCACAGTCTACGCCCGAGGAGATCGACGCGCAACGCTCGGCACCGGACTGGCAGGATCTCGTGGACGCGGCCCACGTCTGGCCTCGCAGCGTGCAAGCGGTCGGTGAGTACGAGTTCGATGCGGCCCGATTCGCAAACATGGCGACACCAACGTTGCTGTTGTCCGGCAGTGAGAGTCCCCCGTTCTTGAGAGACGCCACGGAAGTCGTCGACAATGCACTCCCGAACAGCTGGCTTGTCACATTTGAGGGGCACGCACACGAGGCGATGCTCACGGCGCCAGACCGCTTCGTCGACGAAGTCCTCACGTTCATCAGTGAAGCGGACTAAGGAAGTCATTCCTTTCGCTCTGGAAGATATCCGGTGTGATGCATTCATTCTCTATGTTCAGCACGGCCACCAAGGCTGTATCGTGCTTCTGTCAGGAGTCGCTCGTTAGATACGGGGCACTATCCTAAGAGCTGAGTCTTGTCGGACCCGGTCGGAACAGACGGCATCTCTTCCAGCGTTGGTCGAACTGACTCGGCCTCAGAACTTAGATCGTAGATATATCAAAGAGCGGCACGAAACTTACCGTTCTGGAAGTTTCGCTACGCTACATGCAGGGCACGAACTCAGCACTCCGAATCTTGGGAAGATATGCCAAGCTGAGAGATTGAGATCAGTCGTTGTTAAGGAATCGATCGTCAATTGCGCCAAGTTGCTGGAGGAGTCCGACCACATCAGGTTGGACCCAGCGTTCGGCGATCTTGCCGTTTTCCATCCGATGGAAAATCATGTTCTGGAATTCGACTTGGTTTCCCGTCGGTGGAATCCCCATCATCTCACCCTGGTGGGTTCCTCGAATCGTCAGGTGCATCGCAACGTGGTCCCCCTCTGCGACAAGATGTTCATTTGTCACATCGAAGTCAGGGAATGCTTCGTGGATCGGGGATTCGTACTTTTTGAGCGCGTCCGGTCCCTGGGGTTCGCCAAGCGGCACATGAGAGACGACATCGTCGGTACAGAGCCCGTCGATTAGGTCGAAATCTCCCGAAGAAACGACTTTGGGATATTTTTGAACAATCCGTTTATGCTCTTCCCGATGGGTTTCTGCTTCGTGTGGGTATGGGTAGTGAGACTTCAGTCCGATAGCTCGAGCGATAGATGCAAGAACCGGCACCAAAACGCGCTGGACGGGTCGTGGAGGCCGTGCAGGAACGATTACATCCGGGTATGCTTGTAGCAATAGAATCATCTGGAAGCGGCGAGTTACGCCCGACAAACCACCTACTGCGTGAGAAGCAGCAAATCGATCGGTCAGCGCTTCCCGCCATCGTTCTGGAGGAGTTACTTCACGCCTGAAGTGAACCGGCTTCGACTCGGTGTACGAGACGTGTGGTGTTTCGGGGGGGACAACGAATGTTTCGTCAGCTTCAACCTGGTGCTCGGTTCCATCGGTTTCTACCACGAGGTATCCCTTGCGGACTTTAAACCGTTCCTCACTAGTTGGGTGGTAGTGCGCTGGCGGTGGTTCGATGTTCGGTGGTCTGAATTCGTTCCAGACGAGTTTCTCGGTGCTGGAGGTAGATTCATCGAACTTGATTCGTTCACCGGTTACGGGATTGCGAATCCTCGCTGGAAGATGCATACCACAGTGTAAAATGCGGGCCATGTTAACTATGCACACTTAGTAGGGGCTACAGGATCCTCACCCCATCTCCTGTACGATTTTCCAGATGTTTCTATTGAGTCACGGTTGCAGAGAATGGATACGATGTGCGATTACTCTTCAGTATCGCTCGCTGTGACTCCGAGCGTACGTTACGTGTTCAGCTTTAATCTAGACGCAGTAATCACTAGGAAGGATAGGATGGTGAACCACGGTAGCATCTGTCCCAGTTGATGAAGTGGTGGCCCATACTGGCCGTATATTATTCGTATAGATATGGCAAATAATATTCCGATATAGCTATCGTGTTCCATGCCATCATTGCACACGGTGTACCAGTATGGCAACCGAATGGCGGATCACGGGGGACTACGTCGAAGCCTGTAACTGCGAGGTCGCGTGTCAGTGTGTTTGGCTCGAACCCCCGGACGACGATGTCTGTACAGTCTCACTCGTCTGGGACATCACAGACGGGCAATACGGTGAAACGGACCTGAGCGGGTGCAGGGTAGCGATGCTCGCCCATACCGAAGAGGGCGTCATGTTCGCTCCCGAAACAGGGTGGTACGTCGCGCTCCTCATTGACGACGAGGCTGATGACGATCAGCGGGCCGCGCTCGAAGACATATACCTCGGTCGGGCCGGTGGAGTCTGGGCCGCCGTTGCCGACGCTCATTTCGAAACCACCGAGGTCACGACGGCCCCAATCACCTTTTCCAAAGAGGACGATGAAATCTCCTCCACAGTCGGTGACGTGGTTGCCATGGATGTGGTCGGGAAAACCGGCTTCAACGAGGAACTCGGCACCGTTTCACCACACCCACTTGCGCAAGGGCTGGAACCCAAGACTGGGAAGTCCACGACTGCGACGGTGTCATACGACGACGAATTCGCATGGGATGTCTCGGGGAACAACTCGTACTTCTCCGAGTTCGATTTGGCGAACGCCTGACCATGCGGTCACACCCGTTTCTGGGTCGGGCCACGAGAACCGGGCGGTGATACGATGAGTACCTGGAATTCAGTCCGAGGATTCGTCGACTTTCGACGCATCCCTGTCGTTGCTCTCGTCACCTATGGAATCGCCTTGCTCGCGTGGGTGGCGATTATCAGACGTTGGCTCCCGATGCCGGGGATGATACCGGGACTTCAGATGTCCGATCCCGGCGCGCCGGAGGCAATGGCACTCTCGAACGGACTCCCCGGAGTCGGCCTTTATCTGATCATGTGGGGCGTGATGATGATCGCGATGATGTACCCATCGTCGGTGTCGTTGTTCCGACTCTACTACAAAACCCTCGACGAGACGACAAAATCGGGGAAAGCAGCGCGTGTGAGTGCGTTCATGGGGACGTACGCAATCGTCTGGGCGATTACGGGGATCGTTCCGCTGGTCGTGAACGCCGTGGTGCCGATTGCTGCTGTCGCCAACCAGAACAGCACGTTCCTGTTCGGTGGAACGCTGTTACTGTTGTCGGTCTACCAGCTCTCCCCGTACAAAAACCGGTGTCTGAAATATTGTCGCACACCGCTCGGATTCCTCATGGAGTACCACCAGCCGGGGGTTCGTGGAGCGGCGGAGATGAGCTTCCGGTTCAGCATTTTCTGCGTCGGATGCTGTTGGGCTCTGTTCGCCGTCATGGTCGTTGTCGGGTCGATGAACATCCTATGGATGGCTGTAATTACAGTAGTGCTGTCGTTAGAACGGGTCGTTGAGTGGGGAGACCGTCTGGCGAGAACGGTCGGCGTCGTCGCTGGTGTCGTCGGTGTCGTCCTCGTCATTGTGGCTGTAGTCTGATCGGTTCCCCCTCCTGCTGATTCTATCGTGACCAAGTTATCTCCACGGTTACGTTTCGATCTCCGTGGGAGTTACTGGGTTCGCTCGTTCACGACAGGACTCGAAGAGGTCGACTGCCCACTCGTGGACGGTTTCGTTCTCTGTGAGCAAACCCCCTTTAACCACCCCCTCTTCATCAGTAAGATTGATGCCCACTTTCCCGTCGACAATCCCGACCGACATCGGAACGCCATCGTAAACAGAAAAGTGCACGTTCTCCTCATCAAGCATCTCATGAAAGTGCTGAGCGGACGCCGGATGGTCCAACGCTATGTCTACGACTCTGGGCGTCAGTACCATCTCCAGGCGTGTGTTCCCGTGAACCGTCATCTCCCAGTGGTTTTCGATCAACACGGGAGCGGCCATGGTCGCGACACCACGAACGTGTTCGCCAGAGCGATGGAATTCGACGACCCGTCGGATGAAGGCAGTCCCATCAGCCCCGTCGAGGATGATAATCTCAGCGTCACGGAGACACCGAACGTCGAACGTCCGCATATCGGACGGCATCCACTGTAGTGGGTCCCGAAGACGACGCTCGGCTTTCACTTCTTCCAGTAAGCGTTCGAATTCGTTGTAGACCCAGTCGCCCAGTGGCGTCACCGTGTACTCCTGCCCCACCCCTTCAATCCAGCCACGCTCCTCCAGCTCCCGGAGAATACGCGTAATCGTCACCCGTGACGCATCGGTTCGATCGCGCATCTCGTCCCGATGTTGTGGTGCCTCGACGAGGGCTTCAAAGACCGCCACGCGATTCTCTGAATTCGCGAGAAACGCGATGTCGTCGAGTGCGGTACCCATACGTGTTCGTTATCATGCGAGTACTATGAAACAGGGGGGGACCATCAGCGTGCGGTTATAGTCACGGGCAGCGACGGCATCGCTTCCGCATACACATCGGCCCGGTGTGGATGCCGCTTCCGGCCGTCGTGGATTCCTGAAGCGCACAGATGATGCGGACTCCGATTCTGGGCATCACACCGTGTACAACGAACACGCTGTGATAGCAGTAACCTCAATAAAACCATGCGGCTATGAGCGAACCTTCCTCTGGGGATAGCCGATGGCGAAGACACAGACAAGCGTGATAGCATGAGAAAAGCATCGGAAACGGGGCACGAGTGTTCAACGCGCTTGAGTGACTCCGAACTTGGCCCCTATTGCAAACGGGGTTCATAAACTCAAGGAGGGTGGATGATAATGGCTATTCCAGGAATTATTCTCTCGGGACTTTCCATCGTAGCCCTTTCACTTGTCTTAGTTGTTCTGGGGCGCTATATCGGACTTGTTCCGAAATCGAAGCCGCCCAAACGCACCTATCTCTTTGAGGACGAAATGGGTGAACGGCGGAGCCCCTTTAATGGGCGCAACCAAGATGTATCCTCTCTGACCGCCCAGGAGAGCACTCTGACCGATAGGTACGTCCTGTCGAGTTCAAGTGACCACACGGAGTCTACTGGCGACAGTCACTCAAACGCACACCCGGACACCCCACCTCCTACTGATGGGATTATCTGTCCCAACTGTGGCTTCCACAATCTGTCTGCGTATTCGTTCTGCTCACAGTGTACGGCACGACTCGCACACTAAAGCGAGAGACGACACTTGAACTGGCGATGGAACTCGGTATCTGACTGCATTTAGCTAGCTTATCACTTATCCATTTCTGGCGACAAAAGTCAATCTGCAGTCCGCCGAGGGGGTCGAAGCCGAAATCATGTCCCCGCCGCCGACGGCAACCCATGAGCACCATGTGTGCGCGTCGACTCCGAGGTACATTGGAACGCCTCCATTGGGACTGGATGTGAACAAGGTATCCTCCGATACCCGTGAGCGTTTGATCGAGATACCCTCTACATTTTGTACGCTGTCAGAGAATTATTCGGACATATCGAAGACTTTCTGCCAGAACGCGGCGATGCCGTCCCGATCGGAGACGACGTCCGCACTGGGAGGCAGGAGCTGACCGCCCTTCGTGTAGAGACTTCCCATGCCGTCGGCATCGTGTCGGTTGAAGTTCAATTCGACCGATCGGATGTCCATCGGCGGTGAGTCCCACAAGGATCGAGGCGACCGGTTCATCGGTGTATAGCGGGCAGACGAAGGTGTGTAACGCCCTTTTTCAGGTCTCGGAAGTCCTTCAGAGTGTTCGGAATATCGATAACGATCTGGGGTCGTCATCAAGTATCTCGTTTAACTCCTATTCAGCCAGACGGGCTGTCTTTCGAACTCTGCTTCGTCTCCGGTCAAACTGCTGTGGTGGGCCGCTAGCCGGAAGGCACGCTTGACAATTGAGCCGCCCGATGGTTCCTTTGTTCGGGGCCATATACCAGACGGTGACTTCAATCAATTGACCTGCGGCATTGAATTCCTGAGTCGCCCCGAGAAAGTCGATATCGATTCCCTCCTGCTGCATCTCTGCAACGGTTGCGGTGACGAGCGAGATGGCCTCGTTGTATTCTCCTCGAAGGTAGCCGTTGAACATGTAGGTGACTTCGAATGGTATATTTCCATCATTTTCCCGGGTCGCGCTGTGCTGGCTTGCCATCGCGTTTCTCTGTAAGTGTAGAATTATCTACTATTTTTGACGTGATTGAGCGTAGTGAAGGTCTCCTACGTAATGCTGGAACCGGGTGATCTTCCCGTTACGGAGCTCCCAAACATCTACGATGGGTGCCTCGAAGTGCTCGCCCGTCTCCGCGTGGGTGCCACGGTGGGTTACGAGCGCAATGACGGTATCGTCGTTGACGACGAACCGATCAGGGTCGACGGCGAACTCGTCCCATTCCTCGCCCAGCGAACTGAACACGTTCTCGACGATGGCGTCGGGGCCGTGGTACGTGCCCCCGAATGGACCGCCGTCGGGTTCGATCCATTCAATGTCGTCATCGAACGCGGCGACAACCCGGTCAAGATCACCCTGGCCAACGGCCTCGTACACGTTTCGGACCACGTCGAGATCGGATGTTTGATCAGTGGCCATTATCCGTGAGAATGGAGGATCGCTCGGTGAATTACTACTCGGGCTGAACAACGTTCACGGTGATTTCAGCGTTCACGGCGTGCGAGTTCTTCATTGGACACGTCTATGTTCAGTACCTCACAAAGCATCCTCAGCTAGCTGTTTCTGAAGCCTGAGTTCTGGGCCGGAGCGGTTCACTGACTGTCTCGAGGAGAGAATCTTCGGCGAACCGACGGGAGCTGTCGCGGG
>NZ_JAODIW010000005.1:414533-428036 GCF_026586625.1 Halobium salinum
CGCCACTCCCGCTAGAGGCTGTCTGGGTGGTGATCACCGGCTGAACCGGTCGTCTGGTGGTCGGTTTGCGGGGACGCCCCGACGCACCGCGAGGGCCGTCCACGCTGCCCGTCGAATCATGTTGATGAACTCCTTGAACGACCACTGCCAGAGGCGACGCCCCCCACGGCGGGGCGTCGCCACGTATTCCCAGTGCAAATACCGCCAGACGTTCTGTAACAGCAAACTCACCACGACGTACAGCAGCCGTACGACCGGATTTTGAGTCGAGGTCGTCGCAATACTTCCCTCGGAGAGTCGATAGCTGGCCTCGATACCGAAGCGTTTCGCGTAGTGGTATCGAGCGTCTCGTGGTGAGTCGATGAACGGCGCGTCAGCGGCGTAACCGTGACGCGCCACGCCATGTTCGTCGTACCGTCCGTTTTGGTAGGTACAGTCGATGTAGACGGGAAACTCGACGGTCCAGCTGTGACCGTCGAGTTTCGCCGTCATGTCGTGCTGAATCACGCGACTCCAGCCTTCCGAGAGTTCTTGCTTGATCGTCTGTCCCCAGCGGACGACCGGGATGACGTAGGCGTGGTTGTGCGCCTGAAGCAGTGTCAAACACTTGCTGTCGTAGAATTCGCGGTCAAAATAGACGGCCTTGACGTCGAGGTCAAGGCCGTCAAGGAGTCCAAGAAACGCTGCGAGGACACTGCTGGCGGTGTCGCCGTCTTCGAGACGGCGCACCGCCAGCGTGTAGCGTTTGTGCTTCACACGCGCGTAGAGTGTCGCGTAGGCGTGGAACGCGGTGGTTCCACGCTTGGCTTGGGAGTGATAGAGACCGTCGGTGTCGTCTTCGTCTCCATAGTAGGGCCGCAGGTGGAGGTCCGAAACGACCTCCACCTGCTCGGGGAGGACGTCGAGAACGTCCTTCTGGAGGAGCGTGTTGCCAACTTGTTCGAGCGTCTGAAGGTCGAACTTGGTGCGGAGATGGTAGAGAACCGAGTTTTCGTGGGGTGCATCTTCGCTTCTCTCACAGAGAGTCGGTTTCGAGCAGCTGATACAGGTCGTAGTAGTCGCGAGCAGCGCCCCGCTGGTAGATCGCTCGGAGCTTTTCGGCGAAGATCTCCTCGACGCTGTATGCCTGGAGATCAAATTTGGGGATGTCCTCGTACTCGTGAGTGTGCTGCACCGGGTCGAAGGCGACGTACTCGTCGACCATTACGTCGATGCTGGTCGTGTTCGGATGATCGAGGACGGCACGGTACTGGATGCTGATGTCGACGTAGTGAGTGGGGTAGTGATCCTGCCGCGATTCGTGATGCTCTCGGATTGTGAACTCGATTCCAGACCGATCGGAAATCGTATCGAGAAGCGTTCGTAGGTCGCGCTTCGACCCTAGATACTGTCCCTCGACGCCGAAGTCGAGGTCCTCGGAAAATCGCCACGACTGCGGGAAGTACAACTTGCTCAACGCGGTGCCGCCCTTGAACAGGAGATTGTCACCGTAGTCGCTGGTGAATATCCCCCAGAGGAGCCACGAGTTTACGTAGTTCTTTTCGGCGTATCCCTGCCGGACGCCTAGTTCTCGGGCGAGCACACGGAGTCGATTCTGGCTGATCATCGCAGTCAGGACTCCGTTGGTCCGAGCGTGTCTGGCTCGACGTTGATTCGGAGGCGATACTTACTGGTGGTGGGTCCTGCCTCGGGCCGCGTTGGGTCGAGGAGGGAGTAGCCGCTGGTGAACGAGCCGACGAGCGCCTCTCGGGTCGGCAGGTCGATCCCGAGTTGGTCGGCGAGGTAGACGATGCGCTTGGTTGCAGCGCCGTTGTCGAGGCGCTCGAGATACTCCCCAACCGTCGGCCACGAGCAGCCCTGCTCGTCGGCAGCCACCATCGCCGTCGCGAGTTCGCGAATCCCGCCACAGAACTCGGGATGGTCCGCACAGTCGACGAGGGTCTTCTCTAGGTCGCTGACGTGGACGGTCGTCCCCTCGATGGACACCGGCTCGAAGCCGAAGAACTTCCGCTCGGTGACCGTCGTGACGCGGTACGGGACCCCGTGTATCTCCCGGCTCTGGGCCCGGGTTGGTGTCACGACGTAGACCGTCCGAGGGACCTGCTCGGTCAGCCCGTGGTGGCTGAGGGCGCTGTAGTAGCCGATGTACATCGGCTCAGCGACGTGCGCAGCAATGAGGTATTCATGTGTCGTGTAGATGGCCTCCTCGCCGGCGGCGAGCGGGATGATGAGATACCGTCCAGGGAGGAGTCTGTCGAGCCATCCCTTCTCGGTCAGACGCGAGGCGATCTCCCGCGCCGTGTTGGGGGCGACGTCCAGCGTCGTTTCGATATCGTCGATCGAGATGATCTGGTGCCCCTCTGAGGCTAACCGCGACAGTAGGCGACTCTCTCGAATCGAAAGCCCTGCCCGCTTACTTTGCGTTTCTTCTATGGTACTCATACCTGCGTTCTATACATAGAATGTGAATCGGACTGGCTTTAGCCTTGTGCCGGACGGCCAGTGCTAAATGAGTTAACCAACGGGGCGGAGCGAAGGCCCAGATTGTTGGTTAATTCGGAAGCACTCGACCTAGTTGTCGACGACGACGTGGATAATCTCCTGGGCAGTCGAACTGAACCGTCCAAGACGATCCTGAATCACCTCGGGATCATCGTTCTGCCACGCGGCCAGATAGAACGCCGATCCGCTCGTATCCAACCCGAAAAACCGACCGACGATGTACGCGACGGCTTCCGCTTCGACTTCGCGCTTTGACCGTTCGGCCTTGTCATCGACGTCGAAATGGAGCAGCGCGTGAGCGAACTCGTGAATTAGCGTAACCGCGAGGTCGGCCTGGTTCGTCCGTGCTTTCGCCTCCACGATTGGCGTGAAATCATGGATATCCCGCTGTTTGCAGACGCCTTTAGCGTCGCCGTGCGCCCACTCGTCAGCGTCGACGATGCGAACCGTCACGCCGAGCTCATCCGCTGCGTCTGTGAGAGCGGGTACGAGGTCCTCAGCGTCGCCTGTCGCCTCAGTTTCCAGCTCGGGAAGCGGCTCTCCCTCGGTCTGAGAGACGTCGAAGACAGCGGCCGGTTTGAATCCCACGAGCCCTTTCGACCACTCTTCGGGTGGTGTCTCGTCGTACTCACAGTCACATTGCTCGTGGTAGCTCGGCGAGTTCTCGCACTCCGGGCACTGCTTCGTGATGATCGGTGCCCCAGATCCAGATCGCCTGTTCGCCCTCCTGGACGTACCGGTCGAACTCATTCCGCCAGGTGTTGAAGCCGGCGACCTTCGTCGCCTCGGGACACTGGAGTTTGATGAGCAGCGTATTGCGATGGGAGTAGTCGTGGAACCGACTCTGGACGTCGAGCCACTCTTGGAACTCATCGCTGGCCTGCGCCGCATCAACGTCGCCAGCGAGTTCGTCGATCCAGGCTTCGATCGTACTGTGCATCTCACCTGTTCGCGTGTCGGTCTCCTCGAAGGAGGCCGACGAGTCGCTTGTCGTAGCCATGATGTTCTGAAATTCACCTTAGTGCAATCGCTTCAATTCAGCCCGCGCCGCACCCCTGACGGCGCACAAAAAACTCGCGACGACGGTTACCGGAGGGCGGCTTTCTCATCAGCGAAGCCGACTGTGACGAGGTAGTCGAGAAACGAATCGAACTGGTCGACGTCGCTGGGCCTGTCGGTCGCGAGGTGACGTGACCACTCGATGGCCCACTGAAACACCGGATCAGTGCCGCCCTTACCGTGGATATACCACCAGCGAGCCGCTTTGAGAACGACGAGTGGGTTCGTCGGCGGCTGTTCACTCGCCAGTCCGCGAGTGATGGATTCGATCTCCGCAGGAACATCACCTGGATCGATTTCCCCGGACTGTGTTTTCGAAATATCGATTGGAATCTCATCGACCGAGACATCGTTCGCATGCTGTCGCTGACTCACTTGATTCACCTCTGGACGAAGACTCTCGATGGAGCCTTCGCCCTCTCAGGGGCCCGAAAAACACTCTCCGAGTCACGCCGGTGGGAAGTAGACGCTCTGCTCGCCAGCTATTTCCTCAAGATTGTTCCTTTGGCGATGCGAGAAGTAGCAGTCGTAGCTGCAGTACCCACAGATCTCTCCCGTATCATACTCGGCAACAAAGGGACCACGAGGGGTTCGCCAGACATTCGCCCCGCATCCAGTACAGGAAGCACCGTCGAGCTCACTCGGTGATGGTCCCTCGTACTCTGCATCCAGACCGGCATCTTGCGGTGTCGAATCTGGCCAGACGCCGTGTCCCTGCCAGAACTCTCGGAGTCGACCAAGGCTGTGACGAACGGTCTTCCGAACCGTGACGTGGTCGGCGTCTCGACCGCTATCGTCCCACCCAGCGGCTGTCCAGAACTCACCGAACTGCGCGCCACGATGGAGTCCGTTCCAGTCAACACCGACGATATCTGCGGGTGGCTCATTCGTGAGCGTCGGTCGGGTCAACTGCTGAATGACGTCAAGTTGTTTCGGTGGGCTCCCACCGAGGATGTGAACGCGTCGGCCACGCCAGTCGGTTGGCTCGGTGAACTGATGTGCCAATCGGTCGGCGTACCCGCGTGAGTAGCCGAGCACGATGTCGTCTGGAATCATCTCGAACACTTCCCTGCACTTGGGCACGATCACGAGCTCTGCGTCGGGGTAGCTCGCTTGGATTTCGCGAGCGGCAGCGACGTATTCATCGACATCGTCGGGTTCGTACGCATCCCCGATTACGCCGACCTGGGGTTCGTACTCGAAAAATCGGGAGATGTATCGATCTAGGTCGGGATTCCGGAAGTCGTTGTCGAGCATCCCGGCGGGAAGGTCTAGGTGCTTGAACTGGACCTGCTGATACCCACAGTCCTCCCGGAACCCGGGAAGGAATCCGAGTTCGTACGCGTCGAGCGCGAACGGCACGCGATGAAGAAACGCAACCTGGTCGGCCTGGCGGGCAGCTGCAACTCCAGTCGCAGCGCTGCTGGTATTTGTTGTGAACGCCATCGTGAATCAGCGCGAGACCTGTCGCCCTGCGTCCGCTCTCGGGGGGAGATAAACCAGCAGCCGACAGCAATCTTAACCAACAATATCTGCGTATAGTCTCTAGCGTTGGTTAACACTGCCACCGCGCTTTCCGGCCATTCAGTCACCGGTTGAAGAAACACAGAACTCCAACAGGAGAGATTTAGAGTCGGAACCTAGAAGCACGCCTTTCCGACGTCGAGATCTGCGCTCACGAGTGGAAAACTATACGAATGTCCAATACAGGCTTCCATGCATGGCGAATTCCAGTACGTCCGCGTTCATGCTGGGCATAGGGCTCGGAACCGCACTCGTCGTCCTGGGTATCGGTGCCTACGTGCTCTCTGACTTCGCGAGCATCACAGCGCTCATTCCAGCCCTCTTCGGCGTGCTCGTCGCCATCTTGGGCGTGGTGGGACGCCAGCAGCCGGATCGGAAACGGCTCGCTGCCTACGGAATCGGTCTCCTGGCTGTACTTGGAGTGCTGGGATCGACCCGTGGGATTCCAGATATCATCGCGTTGCTGACCGGCGAATCAGTCGACTCGACCATCGCGGCAGTTTCACAGGGCGCGATGATCGTCATCTGTCTCGTCCTCATCGCCGCTGTGATACAGTTTATCCGTGAAACGCGCACTACGACGAATCCGTAAGCAGTTGCCTCATCAGCGGTGACCACCCACGAATTGGGGACGACGGTAGGCGACGGTGGTCTCGACGGGCTGCGGAAGATCACGGACCGCCTCGGCGAAGATCACGGGGTCTGCATCCCGTGACGCTCTCGGTACCACCCGGGTAGTTCGGTGTCGGTACGTCCATCGACGCCAGCGAAGATGGTTCTGGACTCTGGATCTTTCATTCCGGTCACCTCAGTTCAGGAATCCTCGTCGACGTGCGACTGCATCATCTCGCGCCTGCGCCCCTCTCACGGGCGCAAAAACAACACCACGTGACCAACGAGAGAGTAAGGAATACTGCCGATTGCTAGCTGCTCCGTGAGTTGTGCTAATTTCTGATATGGATTCGAGATAGTTCTGCAGAGTCAATTTGAGGTGGTAGTCTGGCCAATTCTTGATGTAGGGTCAGGACGAACTCACAATCAGCTACCGATGTTCGACAATATCCTCGTCCCGACCGACGGAAGTGACTGTGCACAGGCAGCCGTCGGGTACGCCACAGATCTAGCGAGACGCTATGATGCGAAAGTACACGCGCTCTGTGTGGTCGATTCCAGAACGCTCGAAAACGCGCCCAAGTACGACCAAACCAAGAAAGAACGTGAGGAGGTCGCTGAAAGGACCTGCAATGACATTTCTGTGAGTGGCGTCCCAGTTGAACAAGCCGTCCGTACCGATATCCCACACAAGGCGATTCTGAGCTACGCAACTGAACAGGGAATCGATCTCATCGTCATGGGGACGCATGGCCGGACGGGGGTCGAACGGTATCTGCTTGGGAGTGTCACCGAGAAGGTCGTCCGGCTATCGAACGTGCCAGTATTAACGGTCAAAGCGGAAGACGACGGTGGGGTTACGTATCCCTACACCGACATCCTGGTGCCAACCGACGGAAGTGAGGGGGCTGAGGCCGCTATTGGCCCCGCTGTCGATATCGCGCACACCTACGATGCTCGCCTCCATGCGCTCTCAGTCATCGATACGATGGCGATGGGCGTTGATGTCCGTTCAGGTGCAATCCTCGAAGCACTCGAAGAATCGGCCCAATCAGCGGTCCAAACCATCGAGGAGCAAGCAACTCAAGCCTCCGTGTCTGCGGTCGAAACTGCGATAAAGCACGGGAGCCCCTATCGAGGGATTCGGTCCTACGTTGAGGAGCACGACATCGATCTCGTTGTCATGGGTACTCACGGACGTAGTAGCATTGAGCGATACCTCCTGGGGAGCGTTGCCGAAAAGACAGTACGCACGTCACCGGCTCCTGTAATGACCGTTCGTCAGCCAGAGTGAACCAACGGTTAGGAATCTCTCTTGGTCTGTTTCACAGCGTAGTAGCTACCGTTTTCAACACTGACTCCGTCCTGAATCGCTCCATTGGTCAAAGGACACCCCGCTTCTGTACTCGACGCTGACCACTAAGTCGCCCCCCAGCGTACTTCTGATAACTAATGGCTGTCTCCGCTTCGACGGACACCGAATCCTGGTATTTGCGGGGGTTAAGCCAGATTTACGACTCTCTTGGCGCCGATTCAGCTGGTCTCTCGATCGAGGAGGCTGAAAGCCGACGCTCTGAATATGGCCCAAATCGCCTCCCGAAGGCAAAGCCGGTCACCGTGTGGCAGATCTTCCTCCGTCAGTTCAAGAACCCGCTCATCTACATTCTCGCTATCGCGGCAATCGTCTCGTTCGCCATCGGCGAGGAGACTGACGCAGGATTCATCGGACTAGTGCTGTTAATAAACGCTCTCGTCGGTGGTATCCAGGAATGGCGTGCGGAGCGCAGTAGCCAGGCACTCCAGCAACTCATCCGAACCCGCGCGACGGTCATCCGCGATGGGGAGACACGCGACATTGATGGAGAAGACGTAGTTCCGGGCGACGTCGTCCTCCTCGAATCGGGATATCGCGTTCCTGCAGACGTTCGCTTAGTTTCCACGCATGGTCTGGAAATCGACGAGTCGGCACTCACCGGTGAGTCAGCACCCGTCCCAAAAGATGAAGAGTGGACAGGCGACGACCGTGCCCCACTCGGAGACCGGCGCAACATGGCCTACGCTGGCACTGTGGTGAATCGAGGACGGGGCCGCGGTATCGTCGTCGAAACGGGGGGCGACACGGTCGTCGGCCGACTGGCCGAGGACGTCACGGCCGTCGAGGGCGGGCAGCCACCTCTCGTGATGCGCATGGAGCGGTTCACCCGTATCGTCGGCCTGGTCGTCCTCGTCGCCGCAGCGATCACTGCGCTTCTCGGGATTTTCGTCCAGCAGTACGACGCCGTCGAGATGTTCCTGTTCGCGGTCGCACTGGCTGTGTCAGCGATTCCCGAGGGACTTCCCGTCGGGATCACCGTCGCACTGGGCGTCGCTAGCCGGCGAATGGCCAAAGTCGGGGTCATCGTTCGTCGCTTGGTGGCTGTCGAGGGACTCGGTAGCTGTACGATGATCGCGTCGGACAAGACGGGGACACTGACGGCTAACGAACTGACCGTCAAACAGGTGCAACTCCCCGATGGGAGCACGTTCGAGGTGACTGGCGAAGGGTATGCTCCGGAAGGAAACGTCCTCCAAGACGGGCATCCTCCGAAGCCAGACCTCGCCGATGAGTTGTCTCGTCTCGCCAGAGCGTCTGTACTCTGCAACGAGGGTCACCTGTCTCGGCGGAACGGCGAGTGGACGTGGCGCGGTGACCCGACCGACATTGCCCTCCTCGCCCTCGGTCGCAAGCTCGGGTGGTCCCGCCAGTCCGCACTCGATGCATATCCACAAACCGACGAGATTCCGTTCGAACCCGAACAGCGCTATGCGGCGACGTTCCACCGGACAAACGACGAGACGCGGGTGTTTGTCAAGGGCGCACCCGAGCGCGTGCTGGAGATGTGTGTGGATGCGAGCGAGGGCGAATTTTCACAGCCAGCTCTACAGCAGCAGGCAAACGAGATGGCTCATAACGGGTACCGTGTGCTCGCAGTTGCAGAAGGAACAGTGGAAACCGACGAAGAACAGGAACAGCCGCTTTCCGAACCAACTGACCTGACGTTTCTTGGCTTTCTCGGATTGATCGATCCACTTCGGTCTGGCGTCGCGGAGGCGATTGCGTCGGCGCAACAGGCTGGTATCACGGTCACGATGATCACTGGAGATCATCCTGAGACGGCACTCGCCATCGCCCGTAATCTCGGACTTGCGGAGTCGGCAGACGAGGTAACCACCGGTGCCGAGCTGATGGACGCCTCGCAAGAGAAACTCGAAGAAATCCTCGAAAAGACCCTGGTGTTCGCACGCGTCTCACCGGATCAGAAACTCAAAATCGTCGAAGCTGCCCGAGGAATGGGGCACTACGTAGCTGTCACGGGTGACGGGGTCAACGATGCTCCCGCACTCCGTCAGGCGAACATCGGGATCGCCATGGGGAAGATGGGCACAGACGTTGCCCGTGACGCGGCGGAACTCGTCATCAGCGACGACAACTTTGCGACGATAGTCGCAGGCATCGAACAGGGACGGGTGGCCTTCGACAACATCCGCAAGGTGATTTTCTTGCTCATCTCCACCGGCGCTGGCGAAGTCGCTCTCGTCCTGTTGAGCCTGGCGGCCGGACTGCCACTCCCGCTGGTGCCCGTCCAGATCCTCTGGCTGAACCTCGTTACGAACGGAATTCAGGACGTGGCGCTGGCCTTCGAACCCAAGGAGGGAGACGTATTGAATCGTCCACCGCGCTCGCCGGACGAACGAATCTTCAATCAGATCATGATCGAACGGACGCTCGTCGCCGCGCTTGTGATCGGCGTGATCGGATTCGGGACGTTCATCTGGTTGCTGGACCAGGGGCTCTCGGAGGCTGCCGTCCGTAACCATCTGCTCCTCCTGATCGTCCTGTTCCAGATGATTAACATCGGTAATGCCCGATCCGAGACGACGTCGCTGTTCCAACTCTCACCGTTTCGGAGCCCGATATTGCTCACTGGGACGATTACAGCGTTCCTGGTCCACCTCGGGGCGATGTACTTCCCGCCTGCTCAGGCGGTCCTCGGAACGGCACCGGTCGCGCTGGAACAGTGGCTCGTTCTCGGCGGGATTGCCCTGACCATCGCCGTCGCTATCGAACTCCACAAACTGAGCTGGAAGCTGCGTTATCCTCCACGCTCCGAGACGGAGGAACAGTCACCCTCGCAAACCCACGAGAAGGAGGTCTAGAGACCGAAATCTGATGGAAACTCAGTCCTGCTCTTCACCCCGAACGGTTAGTACGGGAACAGGCGAGCGCTGAACCACTCGTTCTGCGACGCTTCCCATAACAACTCTGTCGAGACCGGTTCGGCCGTGGGTTCCCATGATGACCATGTCGATGCCGTGCTCGGTGACGTAGTCCAGAATCTCTTCGTGCGGGTTCCCCTCGACGATTTCGGTCGCGACGGTCAATCCGGCTTGCGCTCCAGTCACCTCGACATTTCGTACTGCCCCGCGTCCTTCGTCCCGGAGCGTTTCGAGCAACGGTCCTGAGCGCGCCAGGCGAGTATCGACGACGTATATGGTATGCAAGGTCGCATCCCATTTCGACGCGATCTCTATGCCGTGTTCGAGAGCGGCTTTCGCGCCCTGGCTCCCGTCTGTCGGAACCAAGATATCGTTGTACATATCTCTCATTTATAACGGAGACAGCATCAAGGCTCCACGCGGAGGATGCTCGAATCCGCTCATATTGAGATAGAGGCAGTCGGATGAACAATCGTGGTGCGAGGCTCTCGGTCGCCTAGGATCTCACCTTCAGAGAATTTAGTGGAGGGGCTGGCCACTCTCGGGAAGACCACTCAGGTCGTCTCTTCCTTCGGGGGCTGATAGCCACGGCGGGAGAGCTCAAAGATGTTGAGCGTCCGAAGGATCCCGTGGATACCCAGACATGAACCGAACGCTATCGTCCCCAACTTCCCGCCTGACCCCCCGACAAACGGCGTCGTGTACACAACGACCAGCCCGACTCCGATTCCAGTCGCTCCGATCCACCACTCGTTCGGGATTCGTTTCGGGTCCGTCATCCCAGCGAACGAAGCGGAGTAAACGGCCGCGGCGAGTAGTTCCCCCGAGGCATCGACGAACACGGGGAGCAGGAGCCCGCCGACTGCACCCACGAGTCCGGAGGCCAAGACAGGGTCCGCAGCCGAGCGAGTATGAACCGTGAAGGTGCTGATAGCACCGAGTGCCGCGAACCCAACCACGGGAAGGAGTACACGCTGACTGGGAATTGGACCACTCTGAAAGGAGCCAGCAGTCGGCACCAAGATCATCAACACCCCGACGAACGCAGTCGTTCCCAGCTTTCCACCGACGCCATGAAATACTGGATGAGCGACGGTAAACAGGAGTCCGGAAAGCACCGCGGCGAGGGTGGCATACCAGTACGACCCGAAGAGCTCCGGAGATGTCATCCCGACGAACGCTCCGCAGTACACTGGGACAGCCACGCCCTGGATGACTATGGCTGCGATGACCCCGACCAAACTGGCTGCGACAATCGGAGACATCCCCAGTTCTGCGACACCAGCGAAGGTGAGCAACGTCCCGCCAACGACAGCCAACAGGTTCTGATGGGCCTCGCTAATAACAACTGTCCCTTCGTCGATCACACGACGCAGTTCCCACCACTCGTATCTGATTCCTAACCCGGTTCCGAGGGTACCAGCAATGAGGACTGGACTCAGTAGTATGAGCCCACGCGGAAGGAGAGTTCCCCACACGCCGAAGCCGAAGAGAACGAGCGGTGCTACCGCCAAAAGGAGAAAACCCACGACCACTGGTGGCCAGGGCAGTGACCATTCAGGTGCGTTCCAGTGTATCATCGGTCAGCTAGTGGGACCCACAATCCGGTTCAGTCGATAATCTGCCATTGACGGTGTTCGGACTAACTCTCTTCCAGGTAGAATCTCTGATTCTCTGTGTTTCTCTATGTAGGTGTTCTCGGTGAACCTGTACAGCTACTACCGCAAAAACGGCAGCGAGCAGTTATCCTATCTCAAGTTCGCCACCATCGTCGCCATCTTCCGGCCATTCGAGCTCGAACTCGATGCTCAACTCTTTCGGCCCGTTTGTCGGTCCTTCGCGTTCGGCTTTCACCTCGAACGTTGGCTGAGCGGGAGGATCGAGAGTTACGGAGTCGCCACCTGCTTGGAGTGTGACCGCGTCACCAGCGTTGAGTTTATTGACGACCGTCTGGAGGTACGATGCGATCTGTTCTCGGCTCATACGCTGCTCCGATTTGAAGAGAACTTCCTCTGGCATACAGCGAGTGGCTACGTGACGAGGGTAGTTAAGAGGATATGCACTGCTCTCTTTGAGCTACTCACTCTCCAGTTCCAGCTTGTTGTTGGCCAGTCAGCTCGTCCGGGATGAGTCGGAAGAATCGGAACTCCAGCGTAAGGGGATGACTGTCGTACACGTCCACAAACGGGATTTTCACCCGCTGCATCGCCTCGGCGACTTTGGAGTCGAGTGCTGATTTCGTGATCTCTTCCAGGCTGCCGGTTGCGATGACGCTTCGCCAGCCACGGTCGGTTTCGTCGTATGTAACGAACGAAATTTCCCTATCTTCATCGATGAGGTCTTTCTTTCCAGCGTCCTCGGGACCGACGGCAAGCCGGAAGTAGAAATTCCCCGTCTCTGCGTCGTACCCATACGAAATTGGTCGGGTATACGGGGGGCCGTCGCCTGATGTATCGAATGAAATGACGCCCGTCCCACCACGCCCTAGAAACTCGTTCTGTTCCTCCGGACTCATCCGTACCGAGCGGACATCTTCCATACGAACACTTCGAGTCGCGTTGTCAAAAGCTGTGTCTCCAAATGCCGAACTCTACCGGGGGTGTGGTCCTGCTTTCGGGCCTCTTACTCAGGAGTCGAAGGTACCATCTGAGTCAGGTTTCCGAACCCACATCACCGGTACTGGTGACGTTCGGACAATTTTGGCGCTGACATCGCTCATCACGTATCGACTGAAATCGGGTTTTCCGTGAGTACCCATGGCAGCGGGATCGATTTCGTTCTCGGCGATGTAGTCACGAATCACTTTCGAGGGTTCACCATGCTCAGTTACGCTGGTGACTGGATTAAGCGACGCTTCCTCGGCCTTCTGGAAAGCCTCGCCGATAACATCGTGCGCTCGCTCGGTCAATTCACCCTCTTTCAGCACGGATCGTGCATCCGGGCCGAGGCTGCCCGTCTCGACCACATGAAGCAGATGAAGCCTGGCACCTGTCACCTTCGCCGCGTTGATTCCTTCCATCACCGCGAGGTCTGCTCTCCGACTCCCGTCCGTCGGGACGAGGATGCGCTGAGGTGGATACGCAAGTGGCTGATCGTCGCCGGATCGACGGACCCTAGTTTTGACTTCCGTCATCTCCTGTAGACTCTCCATTGAGCGGATGGCTCGCATCTCTGTGACGAATCCGATAGCACCGTTAATGACGAGAACGGCGAAGACCGCGGTTCCCTCGGTGATATCTCCCAGCACGAAAGCCGCCACAGCCGCGACTGTGAGCAGGAGGACGATGACACTCGTAAACTGATTCACCAGCACTTCCAGCCATCGTCGCTGTTCGGCCTCCTGTAATTCGTTGGGACCGAATCGCTCTCGGCGGCGCAGGACTTCGTCTTCCGTCAATTCCCCACCTTTTGAGACGTTAGATTGTTCTAGAACGTCGCTTACAGACCGCGGCCACGGTGACTGTCTATCGTCCCTGTTTCGGGTCGTGTTTAGTTTGGAGAATTGAACCAGGCAGCGAACGCTTGGAGCCAGTTTTCAGCGGTTTCAGG
>NZ_JAODIW010000006.1:0-81401 GCF_026586625.1 Halobium salinum
TCGGGACACCAGGACCGACCGGGTGTCACCGAACCATCGTGGCTCACATCAGATTCCGTCTGTACGGCTTGACCGCAGGGGCGGAATCCTCATCTCCTTCGGACTTCATCGTACCGCGTTCGTGGGTATAAACCCACCGAAGTGCGGCCGACCGGACCGTCGCGAGGACGGACCGAGTCCGAGAGTGGACCGAGTTGAACGGCCCACAATCGCTTCGTGTCTGCATTACGTCCGAGTGCCCTGTTCCACTTAAGGGCGTCGGAACGGGATTGCCCCGCGACGGGACAACCCCGGAAACCGACCGTCGCCGACCCCCGTCGGGTCGGTGTTCCCCCGGTCACTTCGTCGCGGGGGCGTCGTCGGCTTCCGCGTACTACCACCAATGGCAGTGATATAT
This sequence comes from Halobium salinum, assembly GCF_026586625.1. GTDB lineage: Archaea > Halobacteriota > Halobacteria > Halobacteriales > Haloferacaceae > Halobium > Halobium salinum. The sequence continues at coordinate 398 of NZ_JAODIW010000006.1, forward strand.
AAAAGCCCGTCGAAGCGTCTCCGCTTCGTCATGCGGTTTCATGCCTCCCGAGAGACGCTACCACCGGGCCGGCGGTCGGGGGTGGCGGAGCCGACGCTCACCGTGAAAACGTGTCGCGCGGCTGGAGGCCGGTCGGTCACACCACGCGTCTCGCGTACGGTCGGACCGGGTGTCGGCCGCGCAGTCGACCGTCCTCCCGGACGGAGTAAAACGGTGTCGCCGTGGGCGGGACCGGCCCTCGTCCGGCGGACGGGAGAGAGAAAGAGAGTACCGGCTACGTGGGTGGCGGTGTCCACCTCGACCGGGTGTCGTCGTCACCCGGTCGCCCGAGACCGAGTCCGGCGGGTCGTCGACAGCGGCGTCGGAGACGAGGCCGACGCGACGTGGAACCCGGAGGCGGCCGAGGCCCGCGGTCACGACCTCGGCGGGATGGGAAAGTAGCGAGGTCGTCCTCTCTTCGCGTACGCGCGTGCGAACGAGAACGCTCGGGTCACTCGTCGAGGTGTTCGATACCCTGCTTCGAGACGTTGGCTTCGGTTATCTCCTCGGGCATCCAGTCGGGCTTGTTGTCCGGGGCCGTCTGGCGCCAGGACCACCCTTCGTAGATGTGAACCTTGTCGGTCCCTTTCTCCCGGAGTCGGAGCTCGATTCGTTCCGCCGCGTCCTCGGAGCTCGCCGGCTCCAGTCGCCGAGCGGCCTTCAACGCCGCCTGTCTCGGAGTGTTCCCGGAGAAGACGCTCTCCTCTCCGCCGTTCGTGTCACGCAGCGCGAAGTTTCGTTTACCGTCGTCACGTACCATGGTTTTGCCCTCCATGACAACGAAGCACACAGTATGGCTTAAACGTACCGCCGATTATCGCGAGACAGCGCCGCGATGGTGGTGTCCCGGAGAGCGACGTCGTCGGTAGCCCGGCTGACAGGTGAGCACGTCTTCGCCGGACGCAGTTTCGGTCCGACGGCCGGAAATTCTGCGGAATCCGGCTCGGACGCCGGTCGTAGGGAACACTTATGTATATCCTACGGCGAAGGAACGGACTAGAGACCCCCGATGGTCCGGAAAAAGAAGCTCAGCCCGAGTGGTGCGAAAGACGAGAACGGCGAGTACCACAACGCCCACGTCAACCTCCACGAGGACGAACTCGCCGTCGCCGGCATGGAGATCGGCGGCGAGGTGTTCGTTCGCGTGCGCGACGGGAAGATTATCATCCAGAAGGCAGACCCGGACGAGGTCGAACACGACTTCTGAACACACCCATTCTGACGGCCGTCGTACACACAGCCACCGAGCCACCGCCGTGTCGCGGCTCCGACCGGGCTGGGGTCTATGGAGCCGGAACCGGCGGGCGTGTCACTCCATCGGTTTGATACGCCTCGGAGCGAATCCTCGCGACGAATGAATCTCTACGACGCCGCGAAACCCGCGCTGTTCGCGCTCCCGCCCGAGACCGCCCACCGGACGGTCCACCGGGGGCTCCGGGTCGCACAGAAGACCCCCATCGAAGGGGCGCTGCGGCGCCGGTACGCCGTCGACGACGACCGGCTCCACACGCGCGTCTTCGGGCTCGACTTCCCGACGCCGCTCGGCGTCGCCGCCGGCTTCGACAAGAACGCCGAGGTCCCCCGGGCGCTCGCCGCGCTCGGGTTCGGTCACGTCGAGGTCGGCGGCGTCACGGCCGAGCGCCAACCCGGTAACCCCCGGCCCCGCATGTTCCGGCTGGTCGAGGACCGCGCCATCGTCAACCGGATGGGGTTCAACAACCACGGCGCCGACGCGGTGGGGGAGCGACTCGACGAGGGACCCCTTCCGGAGGTTCCCGTCGGCGTCAACGTCGGGAAGTCGAAGTCGACCCCCCTCGAGGAGGCCGCGGACGACTACCTGTACACGTACGAGCGCGTCGCCGACGCCGCCGACTACGTCGCCGTCAACGTCTCCAGCCCCAACACACCGGGACTGCGGAGCCTCCAGAACCGCGAGTCGCTCGAGCGCATCCTCGGCGCGCTGAAAGACGCCGGCGCCGATCCGCTGCTCGTGAAGTTCTCCCCGGACCTCCCCCGGCCCGCAGTCGAGGAGGCGCTCGCCGTCGTCGACGACCTCGCCCTCGACGGCGTCGTCGCGACCAACACCACCACCTCCCGCCCCGACGGACTCAGGAGCCCCCACCGCGCCGAACGCGGCGGCCTCTCCGGGGAGCCCATCGAGGGGCTCGCCACGTCGATGGTTCGTTTCATCGCCGAGCGCACCGACGTGCCCGTCGTCGGCGTCGGCGGCGTCTCGGACGCCGAGGGGGCCTACGAGAAGATTCGGAACGGTGCCTCCCTGGTTCAGCTCTACACCGGCCTCATCTACGAGGGGCCGGGCGTCGCCCGCGACATCAACGAGGGTCTACTCGACCTGTTGGAGCGAGACGGGTTCGACTCGGTCGAGGACGCGGTCGGCGCCGACCTCTGACCCGCGTTCGGACGGGCGGCGAAGAGCGGCCGACTCGAAGAGGGACCGAACCTCAGTTCTGCACGACGACGATGGCGTCGCCGGCCTCCAGCATCTCGCCCTCGCCGAGGTACTGGCGTTCGCGCTCGACCTCGAACATGTCGGGGCCGAGTGAAACGCCCGCCACCTGCAGGGAGTCGCCGTCGAGTTCGTAGTCGCCAGCCTCGATGCCGGCGTCGATGTCGCCGACCTGGCTCCCGTACTCCGGCCCGACGACCGAGTAGTCGAGGTCGATGCCGGTGACGACCGACTCCACCTCGGGTTCGCGGTCGAGCGACTCCAGCTCCTCGACGTGCATCACGCCGGAGATGTCGGCCTCGAACCCCTCGACGTTCCCGAACACCTCGACGCGTCGGACCGGCGCGTTCAGCGAGAGCTGGTTGTCGGTCTTGTACTTCCGGAGCGCGCCGACGACCGCCATCGCCGTCTCGCCGGCTTCGAGGTCGGCCTCGACACCCAGCGGCTCGGGCCAGTTCCGCCGATGGACGCTGGCCTCCGCCCCCGTCGCGTCGCCCGCGTACATGTCGCGCCACAGCTCCTCGGTGACGTGCGCGAGGAAGGGGGCGAACAGCTTCACGAAGCGCTCGTGGGCCGTCCGAAGCGTGTACGCCGCCGACACGTCGCCGCCGTCGTCCAGCCGTTGTTTGGCGATTTCGAGGTAGTCGTCACAGAACGTGTGCCAGAAGAACGAGCGGAGGCTGTCGCGGGCCTTCGAGAACGCGCGGTCCTCCAGCATCTCCGTGGCGTGTTCGATTTCGGCGTCCAACTCGGCGAGGAGCCACTTGTCGATGGGTTTCAGGTCGGGCCGCTCGGGCGCCTCGTCGACCAGCGAGTCGACGAGCTTCGAGGCGTTCCACAGCTTCCGGATGAGCTTCTCGCCCGACCGGAGTCCTTTCTCGTTGTAGGGGAGGTCGTCGCCGACGGCGCTGCCGGCCGCCCAGTAGCGCGCGGCGTCGACGGGGTACGCCTCCAGGACCGCGTCCGGGCTGACGACGTTGCCGACCGACTTCGACATCTTCTGGCGGTTCTCGTCGAGCACCATCCCGTTGACCATCACCGAGTCGAAGGGGACCTCCCCGGTGTGCTCGTAACACTTCACGACCGTGTGGAACAGCCAGAACGAGATGATGTCGTGGCCCTGCGGGCGCATGGTCATCGGGTACAGTTCGGGCCGGCCGACCTCCATCTCCTCCGACTCCTCGTTCCAGTCCCACTGGGAGTGGATGAGCGGGGTCAGCGACGAGGTCGCCCACGTGTCGAGCACGTCGTCCTCGGGGACGAAGCTCCCGTGACCGCACTCCGGACACGAGTCGACCGGCGGGTCGTCTGCCAGCGGGTCGACGGGCAACTGCTCGCGCTCGGCGATAATCTCGTGGTCGCAATCCCCGCAGTACCAGACCGGGAACGGGATGCCCGAGGAGCGCTGGCGGGAGATGGACCAGTCCCACTGGAGCCCCTCGATCCAGTTCTTGTACCGCGTGAACATCTTCTCGGGGTACCAGTCCATCTGACGGCCCGCCTCCAGGTACTCGTCCGTGCGGTCGAGCAGTTCGACGTACCACTGCTCGGTGACGAGGAACTCGACGGCGGTGTCACAGCGCTCGTGGACGTTCACCGTGTGGGTGATGGAGCGCCGGTCGAGCAGCACGCCCGCGTCTTCGAGGTCGGCGACGATGCTGTCGCGGGCCGCTTCGGCCGACATCCCGTCGTACTCGCCGGCCACCTCGGTCATCGTCCCCGACTCGTCGATGGCGATTCGGAGCGGCAGGTCGTGGGCCTGGTACCACTCGATGTCGGTCTGGTCGCCGAACGTACAGCACATCACGACGCCCGACCCCGTCTCGAGGTCGACGCGCTCGTCCTCGAGGATGGGGACCTCCTGGCCGAACAGCGGGACGCGAGCCTCCTTCCCGACCAGGTGTTCGTTCTCCTCGTCGTCGGGGTGGACGAACACGGCGACGCAGGCCGGGAGCAGTTCGGGGCGGGTCGTGGAGATGACGAACTCCTCTCCGTCCGCGTCCTCGTCGGTATCCGCGCCCTCCTCGTCTTCCCCGTCCGCTGAGACGACCTCGAAGGTGATGTCGTTGAAGTGCGAGGCGCGCTCGTCGTCCTCGGTCTCGACCTGGGAGATGGCGGTCTCACACTCGGGACACCAGATAGCCGGGGCGCGCTGGCGGTACTCGCGGCCCTTCTCGTAGAGGTCGATGAAGGAGAGCTGAGAGATGCGCTGGACGCGGGGTTCGATAGTCTGGAACGTCTCCGACCAGTCGATGGAGACCCCGATGGACTGCATCTTCTCGTTGAACTCCGCCTCGTACGTCGCGGTGACGTCCCGGCACATCTCCTGGAACTCGTGGCGCGGGTAGTCCTGGTGGCGCACGTCGAGTTCCTCCTCGGTCAGGCGCTCGGAGGCGATGCCGTTGTCGTCGTAGCCGAAGGGGAAGAACACCTCGCGACCGTTCATCCGCTCGAATCGGGCGACGACGTCCTGGAGGATGGAGCCGTAGACGTGGCCCCAGTGGAGACTCCCGGAGACCGTCGGCGGCGGCGTGTCGATGGAGAAGACGGTGTCCGCGTCTACCGCCGCCTCCCCGTCGTACGCGTAGACGCCTTCGTCGACCCATCGGTCCTGCCATGCGGCCTCTCTGGCCTCGGGATCGTACTCTCCGCTGGGCATTACTGGCGAAAGTTCGCTTCGCTCGCCTGTTAAAGAACTCGGTTGTGGTGGGTCGTCGGAGCGTGAGCAAGGGTGAGTTGGGTTGGAAACGTCGAGAGAACCCAGCAAAGCCCTCGCGCTCTCGGGTCACGGGACTCGTTGCGCTCCTCGGCTCGCTACGCTCGCCTGCGGTGCTTACGTCGTCCAGCTTCCCCGAGAGCGCTCGCCCTTTGCAAGTCCACCAGGACCGCAGCCACACAGCACCTCACACCTCCCCAGCCTCCGAGCGGCCGCGACAAGCGCGGCCACGGTCCCTCGCGCGACACTCGCGACACACAGGTCGCTCGGCGCGCGCCGACGACCGCTCTGTCGTTCCCGTGAGCCGTGCGGGACCGATGGTCCCGCTGGAAGCCGGTGGCGTTGCCACCGGCGACGGAGCGAACGGGAGCCAGCGAGAGCAAAGCTCCCGCGTTGGCCGTCGGATTCGTGGCGAAGGAATCGGTCGGGGGGATGTGGCGCGGTGCGGTTGGGTGGGGCTCCGAAAGGGGCGCCTCCGCAGTGAAGGAGCCCACACTGTCGAGGTCGTCATCACCACAGAGGAAGAACTAGTCCAGTCGAAACAGAGGGGTTCACACACCTCAGTCGTCGTCCGAAACCACCACCTCCACGCCATCTAGCGCCGCGAACCCCCGCTTCAAGTCCGCAATCAGGTCCTCTCTGTGCTCCACGCCGACCGAGAACCGAAGCAGCCCATCGGTAATCCCCAGGTCGTCGCGCTCCGCCTGCGACAGCGGCGAGTGGGTCATCGTCGCCGGATGTTCGACCAGCGACTCCACGCCGCCGAGCGAGACGGCGAGCGGGAAGTGCTCCAGCGCGCCGAGGAAGCGCTCGACGCCCGCGAGGTCCGCGTCCAACTCGACGGAGACTACGCCGCCGAACCCGTCCATCTGCCGCGTCGCGAGGTCGTGTTGCGGGTGTGTCTCGAGGCCGGGGTAGTGGACCGCCCTGACCCCGTCGTGGCCCTCGAAGAACTCGGCGACGGCGGTGGCGTTCGCCTCGTGGGCACGCATGCGGAGCGGGAGGGTCTTCGTCCCGCGGAGCACCATGTAGGCGTCGAACGACGCCATCACGTTCCCCATTCCGACGCGCTGGAGGAAGGCGACCTCGTCGGCGAGGTCGGCGTCGTCCGTCACGAGCGCACCCCCCAGCGAGTCGCTGTGGCCGTTGAGGTACTTCGTCGTGCTGTGGACGACGAGGTCGGCGCCGAGGTCGAGCGGGTGCTGAAACATCGGTCCGAGGAACGTGTTGTCGACGCCGAGGACGGCCCCGCAGTCGTCGGCGACTTCGGCGATGGCCTCGATGTCACAGAGCCGGAGCAGGGGGTTGGTCGGCGTCTCCATCCAGAACAGGGTCGTGTCCGGACGGGCGGCCTCCGCCACGGCCTCCGGGTCGCGGGCGTCGACGAACGTCACGTCGACGGCGAAGCGGTCCCGAAAGAGGCGGGTCAGAAGCGAGCGCGTCCCGCCGTAGAGGTCCTCGAAGGCGACGACGTGGTCGCCAGGGTGGACCACGGCCGTGACGGCCGTGGTGATGGCCGCGGTGCCGGAGGCGAACGCGAACGCGTGCTCGCCGCCCTCCAGCGCCGCGAGACGGTGCTCCAGCGCGTTACGCGTCTGGTTCGACAGCCGGGAGTAGAGAAACTCGCCCGCGTCGGGGTCCAACGTCTCGAGGTCGGCGTCGGGGTCCAGCCCGGGCACCTCGTAGGTCGTCGTCAGGTGGATGGGCGTGACCACGTCCCGCGCGGCGCCGGTTCGCGCGCCCGCCTCGCCGTAAGTCACCGCACGCGTCTCGAACCGGTCGCCGTCGTCGCCCCCCTTGTCCACGTCGTCGCCGACCCGACTGTCACGGTCGTCCATGAGCGACCGGACCACGCGTGGGTTTGTAAACGTTTTCCACTCGAAACGCCGATATGCGCCCGAATAAGGCCCGGAAAAGTAGAAATTACCTGTGGTTATTTGATGGCGCTACTGGAGCGCGTCCAGCCGGAACTCGAAGGCCGCCACCGGCAGTTCGAGGTCGTGTTCGACGAGCACCTCGGGATGGAGTTCGCCGACGACGCCGACGCGCTCGCCGTCTATCACGACCGCGGCGACGCGGCCGGGGATGAACGACGGGTGCTCCGTCGGCGGCGTCTCCAGGTCGACGCCGAAGTCCCGACAGAGCGCCTGCAGACGACCCTTCGCGTCCTCGTACGTCGCGTCGTGTCGGGCGAGCACCCCCGCCACCGTGCGGTGTTCGGCGACGTTCGTGTTCTCCTCCGGGTCGTAGCCCGCCGCGAGGCCGATTTCGGCGAGGTCCTGCGGGTACGCGCGGTGGGTGTTGTTCTCCAAGACCATCGTCAGCGAGGGGAGCGCCCACGTCCGGAGCATCGTGTAGTCCTCGCTGTACGGGCCGGTGATGACCGCCGGTTCGTCGCCGCCGGCGACGTCCGAACCGACTTCGACGTTCATGCGCTCGTAGTTCTCGCGCTCCGAGGTCATGTAGAAGTTCAGCAGGTCCTCGAAGCCGAGGCCGACCAGACTGGTCCGCACCGCGTCCTCCAACCGGGAGCGCTCGTGGCGCCCGCCGACGGTGCCGACGTCCGGATACCGGGGGACGAGGTCGTTGAACCCGTACGCCCGGCCGACGTCGTCGACGAGGTCCAGCGGGTGGAGCACGTCCACCCGATAGGGGGGAATCGACACCTCGTACGCGGTTTCGTCACCGAGGACGAGGTCCGCGTCGAGGCCGGAGCGCTCGAACAGGTCGACAACCTCGTCGGTCTCGAGGTCGAGACCGAGCATCCGCTCGATTCGGTCGTGGGTAACGGTCTTCGTCTCCACCTCGAAGTCCGGACGGAGCAGGTCCGCGCCCTCGTCGGGGTGAGTCGCTCCTTCTTGGTACCGGACCTCGACCTCCTCGACGGTCGCCCCGCGCGCCGCGAGCGCGTAGCAGACGATGTTGCACATCCGGTCGATGGTCCACTGGTCGGTGCCGGTCAGCTCCACGAACAGCTCCCGCGAGTCGGTGGAGACCTCGGTCCGGCGACCGTTGATGACGGGCGGGAACGAGAACAGCCCGAGTTCGTCGTAGATGGCCGGGTAGGACCCGTAGTCCGCGACGATGTCGGCGTAGGTGCGGCCGGTCGGGTGCTCCTCGAGCACCTCGCCCGGCGTGAGTTCCTCGTCGGAGTCGAGCGGGACGAACCGGTCGCCGTCGGGGGCGACCCCGCGGTACGTGATGCGCTGGCCGCCGGCGTCGTCGCCGAGGGACGCGCCCTTCAGCATCGTCAGGTCGTGGATGCCGATGGCGCCCTTCACGCGCTTGCGACCCATCGTCGCGTGGAGCTTCTCCTGCAACTGGATGAGCGAGTCGAGGCCGGACTCGTCGAGGTCGACGCCGCGAATCACGGCGCCGGTGACGTACGGCCGTTCCTCGGGGACGGACTCCGCCACCTCGATGGTCCAGTCGGCGTCGTTCGTGTTCGGGACGTAGACGCCGCGGTCGTCGCCGTACTGATACCTGAGAGAACGGGCGACGCCCTCGACCGAGAGCCGGTCGAGGCGGTCGGGGCCGAACTCGAGTTGCATCAGCCCCTCCTCGGTGTCACCCTCGTACTCCAGGCCGAGCGCGAACAGGTCGTCCTTGAACTCGTCGTCCGATTTGTCCTCGTGACCGGTCAGCCGGCGGAGTTCGTCGGGGTCGACGTCGACGACGGGCATCAGTACAGCACCTCCGTCTCCCGCAGCAGTTCCAGGTCACACAGCGTCCCGTGCACGTCGCGGATGTCCTCGAAGCCGTACATGAGCATGAGCAGTCGTTCGAGCGCCAGTCCCCAGGCCATCACGTCGCAGTCGATGCCGAGCGGTTCGAGCACCTCGGGACGGAACATCCCGCTGTTGCCGATTTCGATGAGTTCGCCCGTCTCCGGATGTCGCCCGAACAGTTCGAACGACGGCTCCGTGTACGGGTTGTAGTGCGGTTTGAACTGCACGTCGGTGATGCCGAACTGCCGGTAGAACTCCTCGAAGGTGCCCATCAGGTCCCGCACCGAGAGGTCCTCGGCCATCACCCACCCCTCGATTTGGAAGAACTCCAGCAGATGGGTGGGGTCGAGCGTGTCGTTGCGGTACACCTTCTCGACGGAGAAGTACCGCTGTGGCGGCTCCAGGTCGCCGACGGCCTCCCCGGAGAGGTAGCGCATCGACAGCGACGTGGTGTGCCCGCGCAGGGCGACCGCCCGGGCGAACTCCTCGCTCCACGGCGAGTGGTAGCCGTCGCCGTCGTCGCCGACGCCGTTTCGGTGGGCGTCCTCGACCCGGTCGACCAGGTCCTCGGGGAGGTCGTGGATGGGCGGGACGTCCAGCGCGAAGCGGTCCCAGTGGGTGCGCGCCGGGTGGTCCTGGGGCATGAACAGGCAGTCGTTTATCCAGAAGTCCGCGTCGGCGTGGGGGCCCTCCATCTCCTCGAACCCCATCCCGACGAGGGTGTCCTTCACCCGGTCGGCGGTCTGTCTGAGGATGTGGACCTTCCCGCCCGACGCCTCGTCGGCGTCGGCCTCGACGTTGTACTCGGTGAACTCCACGTCGCGCCACTCGCCGGAGGTGAGCAGTTCGGGCGTGAGGCGGTCGACGGTCTGGGCGGCTTCGACGCCCTCCATCAGGAGCGTGACGCCGTCGTCGGTGAGCGTCACCGACCGGACCGTGCGCTCGGATATCGCGACGAGCCCCCTGCTCTCCAACTGGTCGAGGGTGTCGCCGTCGACCGATTCGGCGTCGCCGGCGGCGACCGCATCGAGCGCGGCGGCCTCCGCGTCGCTCTCGGGGTCGGCGTCGGCCGCGGCGGTTATCTCTCCGCCGCCGATGTCGCCGTACCCCTTCCGGGCGTAGTTCGAGAGGGCGATGTCGACTTCGGGGCCTTCCAACCCGGAGGCGCCGATGACCTGCCCCATCGGGGCGGGGTCGTCGGCGGCACCCGCGTCGCGGGCGGCCTCGTAGAGGCGGACCTCGGGGAGGGCGGCCTCGCGGTACGTCTCGCCCTCGTCGGTGAGCGAGGCGGTCGACTCTTCCTGTTCCTCGATAGCGACCAGACCGGCGTCGCGGAGGTCGAAGACCGCCCCCGTCACCGTCTCCGGCTTGCGGCCGGTCGCGTCGGCCAGTTCGTCTATCGTCAGTGCGTCGGTCGCGCTCGCGGTCTCCAGTACCGCGACCTGCGCGTCCGGGAGTCGCGTGGACATGGCGTGGTCTTGTTGCGGTAAGTGTCGGGTCGTCAGTTAGCCGTTCCGCTATCTCTCGGCCCCGCGGCGCTCGCTCGACGGGAGACGCCGTGCGGGACCCTGCGCCGAACCGGTCGGGTTCGTCCCTCGGTCGCTCTCGCGGCCTCGGGAGTCCACCGGCCGCCTCAGGCGCCGAAAAAGAGTCCGAACCCGTCGGTGGTCGTCTCGCGTACGGTCCGCTGGACGCCGGGTTCGGACGTCATACTCGGCAGGTGGCGGTGTCGGGAGAAAAGCGTTCGGGAGCGGAGCGCTCGGGGGTCGTCGGCCCGGAAGGCGCTCAGAAGCAGGTCTGTGAGAGCCGGACCTCGTCGCGACAGACGACGGCGACGCGTTCGTAGCGCAGCGGGTGGGCTTCGTCGTCGACGTAGTCGGTCCAGCCGAGGGTCGCGGCCACGGCGTCGGCCACGTCGGGGTCGAGCCGGAGGTACGCGACGCCGCCCTGCACCTCGACGATGCGGCCGACGGGACGGCCGTTCGCGTCGGCGACGGGCTTTCCCTCGTCGGAGTCGCTGAACGCCAGTTCGGTGCTCATTGGTCTGTGGTGTGTGAAAATTCGCTCGGGGCGTTACATCTGCGAGAGACGAACTTCGTCGTCGGTTATCTCGGCGACCGTCGACTTCTGGAGCGGGTAGTCGTCCTCGTCGGCGTCGGCCCAGCCGAGCTTCGACATGATGGTCTCCGCGATGTTCGGGTCGGGGTCGACGTACGCGGTACCGTGTCGGACCTCGATGACCCGACCGACGGTGTCGCCGCTCGCGTCGACGACCTTCTTCCCCTCGTCCTTCTCGCTGAACGTGATTCCTACTGCCATTGGGGTCTCACCGCAGTCGTCTCCGGTCACACCCTGTGACCTCGGACTGCGGAGACCAGGTACGCTCGCTCAGGAGATAAGCAACGTAGCCGGTTCGTCGAATGGTCCGAGAATCCGGACGGTCTCGGCGGTCGGGGCGCCGGACGGGCGGAACGCTCCGCGGTCGGGGTGCTGGACGGTCGAGAGCGTCGGGTGCGGACCGCAGAAAAACGGCGGGTCGGGAGGCGGGGAGCCGAACTACAGGTCGCCGAGGCGGACCTGGTCGTCGGAGACCTCGGCGACCTTCGCCTCCTGCAGCGGGAAGGTATCCTCGTCCGCGTCGCCCCAGCCGAGCTTGGACTTGATGGTGTCCGTGAGGCCGGGGTCGGGGTCGACGTGGGCGGTACCGTGTTCGACCGAGACGATTCGGCCGACGGTGTCACCGTTCGCGTCTACGACTTCTTTCCCCTCGTCGTCGTCGTCGAAGTTGATTTCGTGGGACATGGTTGGTCTCTCCGCAGTCGACGCCGGCCGCGAGTCGGGTCGGCGGTCGACTGTACCTCGTCGGTTCTCCGGGACAGCGTAAACCTGCGTTGGCCAGAATCCCGAAACGAACGGGCGGCGGCGACGACGGCTCCCTCCACGGACGGCGCTACAGCGTCTGCACCGGCACGTCGACCCGGCCGATGACGCGCTTCGTGGTCGAACCGAACAGCGGCTTGTCCGGGTCACCACGACCCCGCTTGCCCATGACAACGAGGTCGATGGACCCCTCGGCGACGTAGCGGGCGATGACGTCCTCCGGGGAGCCCTTCTTCACTACCGTGAGGCAGTCGACGCCGGCCGACTCGGCGAGTTCCGCCACCTCGCCGACGAACTTCTCACCCTTCGCTCGCATCCGGCCGCCGGACTCGCCGATGTCGCTCGGGACGGCGACGAAGTCGACGGCCCCCATGTCGACCGCGTACAGGGCGTGCACCGTCGCGCCGTGCTCGGCGGCGAGGGCCACGGCGTGTTCGGCCGCACGGCGAGCGGCCTTGCTACCGTCGGTCGGGACGAGGATGGCGGTGTACATGACAGGTGTAGTACGTCACGCGGAGGCATAACGACGGCAGGCGTTCGCCGTCGATGAGGCGACCGTCGAGGCGACCGGGTGACCCGCGGCGAGGGGGCCAAACGTTGACGTGCTCGGCGTCGATGAGTGAGTCATGACCGACGTGCGTATCCTCGGCGACGACGACGTGGCCGACCTGCTCTCGCTCCCGGCGCTCCTCTCCGAAATCGAACGCGGGTTCCTGAAACAGGGTCGCGACGAAGTCGAGCGCCCGCCGCGACCGCACTTCCCGGTCGGTGCCGACACGCCGGGTACCGCCCTCACCATGCCGGCGTACGTCCACGGCGACCCCACCTACGCGACGAAGCTCGCCAGCGTCCACGACGCGAACGCCGACCGTGGTCTCCCCACGGTGAACGCCCAGATTGCAGTCACCGACGCCGAGACCGGTCTGCCGCGGGCGTACCTCCACGGCACGCGCGTGACCAACGCCCGAACGGGCTGTATCGGCGGGCTCGCCGCCCGGGAGCTGGCGAACGAGGGGCCCGTCCGCCTCGGCGTCCTCGGCGCCGGCGCGCAGGCCCGCTGGCAGACCCGCGCGGTCGCCGCCGCGACCGACCTCGACCGCGTCCGCGTGTACTCCCCGTCCGACTCCCGCGAGGCCTGCGCCGCCGACCTCCGGGAACGACTCCCCGGCGTCGACGTGACCGCGGTCGACTCCCCCGCCGAGGCCGTCTCCGGGTCCACGGTCGTCGTCACCGCGACCACGGCGACCGAACCGGTGTTCGACGGCGACGACCTCTCCCCCGGGACGCTCGTCGTCGCCGTCGGCGCCTACACCGCCGAGACGCGCGAGTTGGACGCGCGGACGTTCGAGCGCGCCGCGAGGGTGTTCGCCGACGTGCCCGAGGAGGTCGCCGAAGTCGGCGACGTGCTCGAAGCCGGTCTCGACGCCGCCGACTTCGTCCCACTCTCGGAGGTGTTCGAGGGGCGGGCGGGTCGCGAGAGCGACGACGACATCCTCGTCGTCGAGAGCGTCGGCTCGGCGGTGCTGGACGCGGTGACGGCCGGGTGGCTGGTCGAGCGCGCCGAAGCCGAGGGCGCGGGCGACACGGTCGAACTCTGAGTTCACGGGCCGTCAGTCGTCGAGTCCCGTGCCCTCGCGGTCGTAGACGACCGTCAGCGTCCCTCGAGACGGTTCCTGACTCGCCTCCCGGAGCGTCTCGAACGCCTCCAGCGCCTCCTGCTTGCGGGCGTCGAGCCCGCCGGTCTCTCGAAGCTCCTCGCGGAACGTGTCGTACACCCGCTCCAACAGCGCCTGTACCGCGTGTGCGTCGGCTCTCGACCGTATCTCGAACGTCGCCTCGTGGTTCGTCACACCGAAGAGTTGGCGCTCCGAGGGCAAGAGGTCGCCCGTCGGGGAGACACGGGTCTCACCCGAGGTGGTGCACGTCGTATCGCTCGAACAGCGACTCGGTCTCCTCGGTGTGGTCGATGCCGACCGTCGCGATGGACGAGACGGACGCCCCCGCCGCTTCGACCAGCGCGGCCGCCGCCCGCATCTGTGTTCCCGTCTCGACCCACTCGTCGACGAGGAGCACGCGGTCGTCGGCGTCGAGCAGCCGAGGGTGGAGTTCTAGCGCCTTCGACTCGCCCGAGTAGTCGACGAACTCCCGGCGGAGCAGTTCGCCCTCGGGGTACGGGAGTTTCCCACCCTTTCGGACCGCGACGAAGCCGAGGTCGAGGTCGGCCGCGAGGACGCTCCCGAGGACGAAGCCGAGCGCGTCGATGCCGGCGACGACCGTCGGCGCCGAGTTGGGGTCGGTCGGTACCTCGGCGAGCAGGTCGGCCCTGAGCGACTCGAACGTCTCCGCGTCGGCGAACAGCGGCGTCAGGTCGTAGCGGCCGACGGTGTCGGTCCCCATCCGGTCGCGGTAGGCCTCGAACTCCATCGACCCGCCCTACGCGGAGTCGTGGCGAAAAACCACGCTTCCGCGCCGGAGTGCCCGTCCCCGTGCCCCGACTCGACGGAGCCGACCGGAGTCGGAGACTCCGAGTTCAGTGGTCGGCGAGAACGTCCGCGACGCCCTCGAGGACCTCCGAGCGGTAGGTGGTGCGCGCCTCGTAGCACTGTTCGAGCTGAATCCCGGCGGCGCCGCTCGCGGTCAGCCAGTTGACGAAGTTCTCGGAGCTCGACCCGTCGCGGGCGTCGTCGGCGCCGACCTCGACCCGGAACGCCCCGCCGACGGCGTCCGAAATCGAGTCGCGAACGGCCTCGCGCAGTTTCCGGGGTGCCCCCCCGCCGACCGCGACGTGGGACTCGCTCCACCCGTGGAAGGAGACCGCCCGCTCGAACCCCACGTCCGCGATGCGGTCCAGCCCCGGGAACGAACCGGGGTGGATGTCGGCCGAGGAGACGTGCCAGCGACGGTACGCCCCGCCGCCGTCGTTCCAGCCGGAGCAGTACCAGAGCGTCCCACCCAGCCAGTCGGACAGCCGCTCGGCCTGCTCGTCGGTACCGTACTCGACGTACCCGCCGTGCGGGGCACAGACGGCGAGTTTCGACGAGCGCTCGACCGTCCGTTCGACGAACTCGCTCCTCGCCCGAGCGGTCGACTCGTCGTAGTCGGGGTGCGGGACCACGGCGTCGAGCGTCCCCTCGAAACGCTCCTCGGACGCTTCTATCCGAGAGCGGCCGTCCGGGTTGACGGCGACGGAAGCGTCCGTACCGCGAGAGACGGTGAACAACGCACACGTCCCGCCGTGCCAGAGGCGAACTTGGTGTCCGACCTCGACCGACAGCTCCTCGAGCGTCGACTCGGGGACCGCACACCGTCCCCGCGGCGTCGACGCGTCGACTTCGACCTCGACCGGAACGTCGGTCGACGTCATCGTCCGTGGTTCCCCCGACGAGGCCCGCCGGCTCCGGGTGCCACAGGACCGAGTCTCGTCTGTCGGGACCTGCGGTGTGATGGCTGGTTCACGTTCGACGAGGGCCGCTGCTGGACCATATAGGTCAGGCAACCGGTCGGAAACGGCCGCGGTTCCCCGCCGGTTACCGCTCCATGCCATTCCATTCCGGCTCCCGAGGGCGACGGCCGTCCGCGTGCCCGGCGGACGATACGCCGTCCCACGAGACGAGCCGACACGATTCACGACACCCGTGTACACGGGACGGTGCGGTCGACCACGAACCGGGTTCTCGGCGCCGCTACGGCGGGTTCGTCCGCGTCCGTTGCCGCTGTTTCGGACCGTTTTCCTCAGTTGTCTATTCCAACCGCTGATTGGTCTGACGTCTATTAACTACACAACGAGTATTACCTCCCGTATAAGAAAGGGTCCCCAGCACGAGGGGTTTCGTCGTACGATGAAACACGGAGATGCAGAGTCGACGAAGCGGAGAAGCCGAACGTGATAGTCGCCGCGGTCGTACTGTTGCTGGGACTCCTCGCGGGCGTCGCCGCGACGCAGATTTGGGGTCTTCGACTGTCGGGCGTGCTGGTCGTCCCGCTGTTCGCGCTGTACACCCTGTTCGACTTCACGTCGCTGCCGATTATCCTGGCGAGTGTCGCGCTCGCGTACGTCGGCGTCGGACTGGTTCACGAACACACGCTGCTGTACGGACGCCGACTCCTGTACATCGCCATCGGTCTCGGCGCGTCGATACCGCTGGCCGTGACTGCGGCGCTCTCGCTCCGGTTCGGCGTGACGACGCCGGTCGAGGCGCTGTCCATCGGGAGCGTCCTGCCGGGCATCGCCGCGTACAACCTGCACCGTCTCGACGGGGAGCGCCGCGTCGACGACGTTATCGCGAGCGCCGCGGCGTTCGTCGGACTCGTCGTCCTCGGCGCGTCACTGGTCACGCCGACGGTGGCACGGCTCGTCGCCGGCGTGACGCCGCCGGTACTGTTCGGTCAGGGGTCGGACATCGCCGCCCTCCGCGGGGTGGCCACCCTGGGCGGCGGCGACCCGACGGTGCTCGGCCCGGCGGTCGGGTCGCTCGTCGTCCTCGCCGGCATCGTCCTCTCGGGGCTGTACGAGGACATCTGGAACGTCAGGCTGCTGGGGCTCATCACCGTCCCCCTGCTCGCGCTCCTCCTCTTTCGCGACCCGGCGCTGGTCGGCCTGTACGTGGTGGCCGTCCCCGTCGTCTACGCGGTCACGACGCTGGTGAACCGGCGGACGCTCATCTACGGGCGCGTCCTGCTGTCGATATCCATCGGCGCCGGAGTCGTGCTGTCGCTCGCGCTCTCGACGTTCTACCCGGTCGTCTCCGGCCACTCGCTGCTCGTCACCGCGATGCTCGTCGGCGTCGGCGGGTACAACCTGCATCGAATCTCTCCGGGACGCCGCCTCCACACGGTGGGCGTCTCCACCGGGAGCTTCGTCGCCTTCGTCGGCGTCGTCCACCTCCTGACGCGGGCGTACGCGCCGTTCGACTCGCAGGTCGCCGTCCTCGTCGGCGCGGTGCTCTGTGTCCCTGCCGTGCTGCTGGTGTTCGACCTGGAGCGGAAACGCCGCCGGGACAACCGACTCTCCGAGACCCCGTACACGCACACATGAACCTCACATCACTACCCGACTCACTCGAGAAGCCGCTCGACTCGCTCAAGAAGTTCGCCGCCGTCACGCGGCGAGGCACCGCTCACGAGGCGTTCCTTAACGACATCGACGCCACCGTCGTCGTCTCCGGAACCCGCGGGAAGTCGGGGCTGACCCGCCGGGTCTCCGAGACGCTCACCGACCGGGGCCGCGACGCGCTCGGCAAGGTCACCGGGAACCACCCCAAGATGCTGTACGGGGGCGAGGAGTACCCCATCGAGCGCGGCGACCGGGTCACCCTCTACGAGAACGCCGACGAGGTACAGCGCTTCGAGGGGGCCGACACGCTCGTCCTCGAGAACCAGGCCATCGGCGAGTACACGACGCGGCTGGTGAACGGGCGGTTCACCGACCCCGACGTCGTCGTCCTCACGAACGTCCGACGCGACCACATCGACCGCCTCGGCTCGAACCGGATGGAGATCGCACGCTCGTTCGCGCGGTCGATTCCCGACGGGGCACACGTCGTGAACGGGGAGCAGACGCCGGAGATTCGGTCGTACTTCGAGGAGACGTTCGCCGACCGCGACGTCACCCTGACGCACGTCTCGGTCCCGGAGGAGCACCGCGCCGTCCCGGGCGCGGAGACGATTCACGCCATCGACGAGGTCCTCGATGCGCTCGGCGAGCCGCCGCTCGCTCGGGAGCGACTGCTGTCCTACCTCGACGAGATGCACGTCGAGTGGACCGACCTGGCCGGCGGGCGCGTCTTCGACGCCGCCTCCGTCAACGACGTGGACAGCACCGAAGCGATTCGAGAGGCCCTCTGTCAGGGCCGGGTCGACGTCGTCCAGCCGTTCCTCTACCTGCGAGGGGACCGCCGGGCCCGGACGAACTCCTTCCTGAACTACCTCACCGGGCTGTACCGGGAGGGGAAGATAGAACGCGCCTACGTCGCCGGCGAGACGACGGACCTCTTCGCCTCGCGAGCCCCGTTCCCGGTGACCGTCGCCGACGACGACCCCGAGACCGCACTCGGCGACGCGCTCGCCGACGGGTGGCCCGTGCTCGTCATGGGCAACACCGTCGCCGACTACATGCGCGAGTTGGCCGCCGACATCGACCGCCGCGAGTCGGAGTCGGCGGTCCGCGACCGACTGGACGCGACCGTCGTCGGGAGCGACGAACTCCCGAACGCGGCCGCGACGAGCCGAACCGAGCCGGAGACGACCATCAACACACCGACCAACGATGACTGACGACAACACCACCACCGACATCGACGCCGACGACGCAACGGACACAGAGAGCCGACTTCGACGACGAACGCTGATGGGCCTCGGACTGGCCTCGCCCGCCTTCGGTGGGCTCGGCCTGGCGGCCCTCCAGTCGCGGCTGGCCGGCGCGTCCGACGGGACCGCCGCCGACCCGTTCCGACTCTCCGGGTCGACCACCGCGACGGACGCGACGGCCCGGCAGGCACGGACCCGCGTCACCGACCCGGTCGACGGACAGACCGAGGTGGCGGAGGACTACGGCGTCGTCTCCGCCTCGACGTCCCTGCTGCGGAGCCTCGGCGCCGACGTGGGGCGACAGCTTCGCATCCGGCGCACCGACGACGAGTACGCCGTCTACACCGTCGTCGAGGCACACGAGGGGTCCGAGCCGCTCGTCCGCATGAACGGGACCGCCAAGAGTCGACTGGCGCTCGCCGAGGGCGACTGGGTCGGCGAACCCGACTGCCGGCTCGGCTGTCCGCGCCCGGAGGAGACGCCCGCCATCGCCGACGAGACGTTCGACGCCGAGGCCGAGTCGGTCGTCCCGGCCGCCGACCTCACCGCCGAGGAGGCCCGCGAAGCGGACGAACTGGTCGAGGACGCGACCGAGGGCGGGACGGAGTTCCTGGTGCTCGCCCCACACGGCGGGGACGTCGAACCCCGGACGGCCGAACAGGCCGAACACGTCCGCGACCGAGTCGACGACGCGACGACCTGGCTGACGAAGGGGTTCCGCGCCGGCGGTGGCGCCTTCGTCCGCTGGCACGTGCCGTCGTTCGCCATCCACCCGGCCTCGTACCCGGCGCTCGCGGACGTCGCCGGGCGTCGCTACGAGCGGGCGGTGAGCTTCCACGGCATCTGTTCGGACTGCATCCAGGTCGGCGGCGCGGCGCCGAAGAGCGTCCGAGCCCGCGTCCGTGACGCCATCAACGCGGCACTGCCCGAGTCGGCGTCGCCGGCGATTCTCGCGGACGGTGCGTATCGCGCCGAGGGCGAGCACGTGCTCGTGAATCAGTTAACGGCGGGCGACGAGGGCGGCGTCTGGGTCGGCCAGCCGGTCGCCGACCGTGAGCGGTACTGGCGAGCCATCGCCGACGCGGTCGTCGACGCGGTTCGGGGCGAAAACTAGACGAACGTCGCCGGTGCGGGCGTTCCGCCGCCGGTAGAACGTGCGACGCTTCTCCTCACTCCCCGTCGCCGGCAACGCCTCGCCGCGCGGCGTCGAGGTCGATGTCGAGGTCGTCGAGCAGTTCGGCGGCCTCCTCCCGTTTCTCCTGGTGTTCTTCGAGGAACTCGCGCATCAGTTCGGCGGCCTGCTCCTTACAGCCGCCACAGAGGCGCTCGCCGCCGACACACTCGTCGTACACCTCCTTCGCGAACGTGTCGTCGTCGCCCGCGAGAAGGTAGGCGTACAGTTCGTAGACGGGGCACTTGTCGGCCTCGCCGCCGAGTTCGCGCTGGAGTTCGGCCGTCTCGCGTCCGCCCGTCGTAGCGGACTTCACCTTGTCGTAGCCGTCCTCGGGGGCGTCGAGCAGCGAGATGTGGCTGGCGGGGACCGACGAGGACATCTTCCCGCCCGTCAGCCCGGTCATGAACCGGTGGTAAATCGAGGACGGGGCGATGAACCCGTACCCGTCGTGGTCGATTTCGACCGCACGGGCCAGGTCCTCGGCGGCCTCGCGGTCGAGGTCGAAGGCGTCGACGTGCTCGTCGTACCGGCGCTTCTCGCCCTCGATTTCCTCGACGAGCGTCTCGAAGGCGCCCTCGGTGGCGTTGCGGTCGAGAAAGCGCACGCGGGGCCGAAGCGGCTCCATCCCGGCGTTCTCCAGTTTCTCGACCGCCGACTCGCGGACCGACTCGGCGGCGACGATGCCCGCGGAGTCGAGGTCCACGGACGCGAGCCACTCGCCGGCTTCGCCACAGCGGGGCGTCTCGGGGTCCTCGGCGTACTCCTCGCGGGCGTCGTAGGCCCTGGCGACGAGCGGGCGTTCGGCGTCGCGGAGCTCGAAGCTCGCGTACGCCTCGGTTATCTTGAAGTAACGCATCTTCGTCGCGAGGTCGCGCGCGAGGCGCATGTGGGGGTCCTGGTCGGGGCCGACGGGGATGACCGTCGGCTTCGGACCGTCGAGTTGCGGGTAGAGGATGTCCGCCATCTGGGTGACGACCGACTGCATGTGCGACACCGACGTCTCGCCGTCGAAGCCGTAGATGGACTCGAACTCCGCGAAGCGAGCTTTCGAACCGAGTTCGAACGCGAGGTCCTGGAGTTCGCGGTTGTCGGACTGCCGGTACAGCTCCCCGTCCTCGGCGTCGAAGCCGAGCGCGAGCAGGGAGAGGAGGTAGTCGCGGGCGTGCTCGTCTATCTCGTCCCACGTCATCCCGCGAGCCGAGTGGGCTTCGAGGTCCGCGATGAGCCCGTAGGCGTCGCCGCCCTGCTCCTGGTGCCAGATTATCTCGTCGAAGACGAGCTTGTGGCCGATGTGGGGGTCACCGGTCGGCATGAACCCGGAGAGGACGGCGAACTCGTCGCCCTCGCGCATCGCCTCGGCGACGGGGCGGTAGTCCCGGTGGCCGAAGATGACCCCGCGGCGCATCAGGTAGTGGGGGTTCGGCACCTCGGGGAGGACGGCGTCGAACTCCTCGATGCCGAACTCGTCGAACAGCTTGCGGTAGTCGGAGACGGTCGAGGAACCCCACGGGTCGAGGGCGACGTCGTCGGCTCCCTCGGCTCCGGCGGCACCGCCGTCGGGCACCGTTCGCTCCTCTCGTGGTTCCTCGTCGTCGATGTCGTCGGTGTCGCGTGTCATGATAGTGAGATTCGCGTCCGCGTTCGACTCACGGCGTGAGTCGGCCGACCGAGAGCCAGTCTATGCCATCGTTCGACCCGGTCAGCGCAAAAACCATTCGCTTACGGACCCCGCCCGCCAGCCGCACGTCGAGTGCGAGGTCGCGCGGCGCGAAGGTGTGCTCGGGTGGGAGGACCCGCACGAGTGCCTCGGAGTGGCCCAGCTCCGACACCGACTCCAACTCGGCGTAGGTGCGGAAGTCGGCGCCGAATTTGAACCCGGTCTTGGGGACGACGCCGCGGTCGCGCAGTTCGACGTAGCCGCGGAGCCGCCGGTCGAAGCGGTCTCCCTCCACCTCCCGACCACGGGCGACGACCGCGTCGTAATCGGCCGAGGCCGTGCCGGCGTCGGAGTCGGCGTCGCCGCCGGCGTCCCCGAGCGTCAAGGACCCCGCCGCCGTCAGCGCCGCGGCCTCGACGAGCGACAGCTGGAGCCCCTCGCCGACGGCGTCGGCGACCGCCCGACCCGACAGCGGTTGCCCGTAGAATCCGTGCTCGTACAGCTCGCCGGGCGGGTCCCAGACGAGGACCCGGTCTTCGAGCAGGGTGCCGGTCACGCCGCCGGGTGCGGCGTAGTCGACCGACCCGTCCGGCGCGCCGCGGCTCGCCTCGAAGTAGGATATCTCGCTCTCCTCGTCGACGACGGCGAGCACCGACGATTCGCCCTCGTCGGGGAGCAGCGACGCCGCGTCGAGGGTTTCGCGTTCGCCGGCGACCCAGACGCGATGCTCGACGCCCCCGTCGGTCGGTCCCTTCCCGCGGGGGTACACCACGAGGTCGACCGCGGCGTCCCCCTCGGCCGCGTCGTCCGCCGGGCCGGGCCACGAGTCGCGGGCCGGCGCGAGGTAGAACCCCCGACCTCGGAGGTCCTTGTAGACGAGAAAGCGGAGCGCGAATCGGTCGCCGGCGGCGACCGAGTCGGCGAAGAACGCCCGGAACCCCTCCCCGTCGACCGAGTCGAGGTCCCCCCGGAAGAGGAGGTGTGCGGCCTCGATTCGAGAGAGCGCCACCCTGTTGCCGCCGAGGGGCCGGCCGTACCCCCGGGAGTCGTAGAACCGCTGGCGGGCGTCGCCGTCGACGTGGACGACGCCGTCCTCGAGATGTCCGTCCATGCTCGATAGTGGTGTGGAGCGCGGGCATAGGGACTGCGGTCCGGGGACCGCGCGGTCGAGGGGCCGGTGGTCGACTGGAATCCGCGCAGTCGACTGGCGTCCGCTCGGGCGGCCGGCGTCAGTCGAACCGGTCGGAGCGCCGCCAGGCGACCACCAGTGCGACGACCGCGAGGACGACCAACAGCCCGAGGAGCGGATTACTCGTCAGGAGGGACAGCGCGGCCGCGACGGGCCAGAACCAACGTCGAGAGCGGTCCGTGGCCGGGGCCGGGTCGGACTCCCCGCCGGCCGTCGTCTCGGTCCCGTTCGAGGCGGCGTCGGGGGGACCCGACGCGGCCGCCCGTGCGGACATGGGGACCCCGGCGGGAGGGCTCGTCTGCGGTGCCCGACACGGGTCACCACGGATTTCGGCCCCACCCAGGGCCTCGAGGGTTCCCTCCCCACAGCAGTCCTCGAGCACCATGGTCGCGCTACCCTGTTTCTCGTACGTGAGACCCCCCGCGTAGAACGGGTAGTTGGCGACGGCGTGGCAGTTCGTGTACGTGGTCTCGCCGTAGTACCCCCAGAACCCCCTGTGTGGCCCGCCGTTGAACACGCAGTTCCGGGCGTAACTCCCGTCGGTTCCCAGTCGGACCCCGGCGACGTGGACGTTCTCGAAGTAGCAGTTCTCGACCCGGACGGTTCCGCCCTGTCCGACGTTGTCGGGGCGGTAATGCTCGATGTCGGGGTTCCCCGGCGGGGAGGCGTAGATGGCGTTGTCCGTCCAGTCCTCGAAGACGCAGTTCCTGACGAGGAGGTCGCCGGAGTGTTCGGCGTGCACGAACACGGCGGTGGCCTTCGGCGCGGACGGGTCGCCGCCGAAGTAGCAGTTCTCGACGACGGACCCCCCGCCGAAGTCCTTCGCGAGCAACACCGGCTGGTTTCGTTCCGGGTGTCGACCGACGACTGCGACGTTGCGTATCGTCCACCCGCGTCCGGCCGCGTAGACGAACGCCGTCGCCCCGGAGGCGGTGATGTCGATGATGGTGTTCTCGAGGACGTCACCGTCGCCCAACTCGAAGGTCCGCGTCTCGCCGGCCGAAATCACGATGCGGTCGTACGGTTGAGACTGCTGGGCGGCCCGAACGCCGCCGGGGGCCCGCGTTAGGGAGAGCGTACCGGCGCCGAATCCCCCGACGAACTGCCGACGGGTGAACGACCCTGGACTGCCGGCCGCCATCAGCCGCACCCCCGCAGAACCGAGAGCGACACCGACGGGAACAGCGTGGAGGGACGCGCGGAGCTGGGGTCCGCTGCGCTGTCGAGACTCATATCCACCGGCGGTAGGCGGGCCACACGGTTTGTTCATCGGCCGTTACCCGACCGGGAGCCCGGTCGAGCGCCCCACCGGGGTCCCCCGTCGCGGCGGTCGGAGACCGGGCCCGACGCTTCGCTCCCGCCGTGTCCTCACTCGAGGCCCTTCACTCGTCGCCCGCGAACCGCTCGCACGTGCCGTCCAGACACCGCCTGCCCCGGGCGGTTCCGAACACCGGGAGGCCGCACGCGCACTCACCGGCGACGACCCCCGAGGGGACGCCGAAAGCCGTCTCGCAGTCCGGGTAGTCGTCACAGCCGGCGATGAGCCGACCGCCGCGACCCGTCACGATTCGGAGGTCGGAGCCGCAGTCCGGACAGCGCCACTCGCGGTCGAACCGCTCCCTGACGGCCGGGACGAGGGGGTCGCAGGCGCGGTCGACACAGAGGTCGAACCGAGCGCCGCGTTCGACGCCCATCGTCGGGAGCCCGCAGTCCGGACACGTCTCGTCGAGCACCGTCGCGCCCGAGGGGAGCCGGTAGCTCGCGTCGCAGTCGAGACAGCGCACGTCGTCGCCGGTTCGGACGAGCGCGCCGCCGCAGTCGGGACAGTCGCCGACGGGGACGCCCGCGTCGCCGGCCGGGTAGGTGGCGTCGCCGCTGACGGCGTTCGAGGTGACGCGAAGGGTCTGGTCGCCGGCGCGAGCGACGAGGCCGAACCCTTCGGCGGCACCGGTGCGGTTCTCGCCGGCCTCGGTATCGGTCTCGTCGCCCGTGTCGGCCTCGGCGGGCGCCCGCTCGATGGTCAGTTCGTCGGGTCGGGTGAGCCAGGCGACGGGCTGGTAGCCGTCGGCGTCGTGGACGAGGACGGTCCGGTCGGGCTTCACGACCACGACCACGCGCCCGCGCTGGAGCCGCGAGCGCGACCCCTCGAACTCGACGGTACAGTCGCCGGCGAACACCCGGATTGCGTCTGTGTCGGTCACGCCGCGGGGTGGTCCCGTCTCCGGCCAAGAACCTCCGCACGAAACGCTTTGAGGGAGGGCGCCGACGGTGGGGGTATGTCCGAATCCGGTCCCGAGGTGCGGGGCGAGGCAGACCAGCACGACCCGCTCGTCGCCGGCGCCGAGGCCGTCCTCTTCGACATGGACGGCGTCATCGTCGACTCCGAGGCGTACTGGCTCGCCTTCGAGGACGAGGAGCTGTTCCCGAACGCCCTCGCCGAGCCCTACCCCGACAACGAGGAGATTACGGGGATGAACTTCCGCGAAATCTACGACTATCTCGACGCGAACTACGAGGTGACGACCACTCGGGAGGCGTTCGTCGAGCGCTACCACGAGACCGCCCGCGGCATCTACGCCGACGACGTGGCGCTGATGCCGGGGTTCGTCGACCTCGTCAGCACGCTCCGCGAGCGCGGCCTGCGGGTCGGCATCGTCTCCTCCTCCCCGCCGGAGTGGATACAGGTCGTCGTCGACCGCTTCGACCTCGGCCCGTTCGACGTCGTCCGAAGTGCCGACGCCATCGACGGCCCCGGCAAGCCCGAGCCGGACGTGTACGAACACGCCGCCGCCGACCTCGACGCGGACCCGGCTCGCTGTGTCGTCGTCGAGGACTCCGCGACCGGGTCGCGAGCGGCCGAGCGCGCCGGGATGGTCGTCGTCGGCTACCGCACCGAGGTGAACGCGGAGGCCGACCTCCCGGCCGCCGACGTGGTCGTCGACGGTCCCGAGGCGCTCCGAACGGCGCTGCTCGACGGGGACTGAGAGACGACAGGGGAACCCCGAGAAACGTGCGTCACGGCGTCAGAGGCCGTCGAAGCGCCGCCAGTGCCAGCTTGCGAACCATTATACTGCAGGCAGCGCAACGGCAGGTATGGATACTTCGAGAGACGCGTCGCGGAGCGACCGTGAGCGCGACCTTCTCGCGCACGCGCTCGTCCCCGTGGCGACCGAGGACGACGCCCGGAAGACCGCGGCGGCGTTGGCGCCGTACGGCCCCGCCCGAGTGACGGTCCTCCACGTCGTCGAGAAGGGCGAGGGCGTCCCCGACAAGACGCCCGTCGAGCAGAGCGAGCAGGTGGCCGAGGACGCGTTCGCGGCGTTCCGTGAGACGTTCCCCGACGCCGAGGACCACCTGGAGTACCGCCGCGACGTGGTCGCCGGCATCTTGGACGCCGCCGACGAGGTGGACGCGAGCGTAGTCGTCTTCCAGCCCCGCGAGGGCGGCCGCATCGTGCAGTTCCTCTCGGGTGACCTCTCGGAGAAGCTCATCGACGAGGCCGACCGGCCGGTGGTCGCGTTGCCGCGCGAGGGTGGCGGATGAGCGCGGGCGACGAGGAACTCGCGAAGGACCTGGGCCCGCTGGCGGCGCTGACCATCGGCGTCGGGACGATGATCGGGGCCGGCATCTTCGTCCTCCCGGGCGACGCCATCACCGACGCGGGCTCCTTCGCCGTCATCTCGTTCGTCCTGGGGGGGGCCATCGCGCTTCTGACCGCCTTCTCGGCCTCCGAGTTGGGGACCGCCATGCCCCGCTCCGGGGGCGCGTACTACTACGTCAACCGCGCGCTCGGCCCGCTGTTCGGCAGCGTGGCGGGGTGGGCCAACTGGCTCGGCCTCGCCTTCGCCAGCGCGTTCTACATGGTCGGGTTCGGTCAGTACATCGCCAACATCCTCGCGACGTACACCGGGGTGTCGCTGTACGGCGGTCTCGGCCTCGGGCCGCTCGTCCTCACCGGCGTGAAAGTCGTCGCACTCGTCGGCGGCGCCCTGTTCGTCGCCATCAACTACGTCGGGGCGAAGGAGACCGGGAAACTGCAGAACATAATCGTCGTGATTCTGGTCGCCATCCTCGCGGTGTTCACCGTGGTGGGGTCGACTCGCGCCGACCCGGCGAACCTGCCCGCAGGGAAGGGCATCGGCCCGATGCTGACGACGACCGGGCTCATCTTCGTCTCCTACCTCGGGTTCGTCCAGATCACGAGCGTCGCCGAGGAGATCAAGGAGCCAGGGAAGAACCTCCCGCGGGCCGTCATCGGGAGCGTCGTCATCGTGACGGCCATCTACGCGCTCGTGCTCGTCGTCATGTCGGCGGCGGTCGAGCAGGGGTTCATCGCCGACCTCCCCGCCGGCCAGATCGCCGTCGTCGAGGTCGGACGGCTCCTGCTGGGCCCGGTCGGCGCCATCGCGCTGCTCATCGGGGGGCTGCTCGCGACCGCCTCCAGCGCGAACGCCAGCATCCTCGCCTCCTCGCGCATCAACTTCGCGATGGGGCGCGACCGCATCCTCTCGCCCGAAATCAACGAGGTCCACCCGAACTACGGGACGCCGTACCGCGCCATCGCCATCACCGGCGCGCTCATCCTCGTCTTCATCGTCGCCGCTCCTATCGAGACGCTGGCGACGCTCGGGAGCGTGCTCCACCTCGTCATCTACGGCCTGCTCAACATCGCGCTGATCGTGATGCGCGAGGCCGACGTCGAGGGGTACGAGCCGTCGTACACCGTGCCGCTGTACCCCATCACCCCGATACTCGGCTGTCTGCTCTCGTTCGCGCTCATCGTGTTCATCGCGCCGCTCGTCATCGCGCTGGGCGGGGTCGTCGTCCTCGGGGCGATGCTCTGGTATCTCGTGTACGCCCGTTCCCGGACGACGGAGGCGGGCGCGCTCACCGAGTACATCCTCGAGCGGAGCGAGGACCTGCCGAAGTCCGCGGTGTCGGCCGCGACCTCCGTCCAGCCCGACGGCGGCGAGTTCCGCGTGATGGTCCCCCTCGCCAACCCCAGAACGGAGAAGACGCTCATCACGGTCGCCAGCGCCGTGGCGAAACAGCGCGGCGGGACCGTCGACGCCGTCCACATCGTGACGGTGCCCGACCAGACCTCCCTCGAGTACGCCGCCAACCACCTCGACGACCACGAGAAGGACTACCACGAGGTGCTCGACGCGGCGAAGCGCGACGCCGAGACGTTCGGCGTCCCCATCGAGACCCACACCATCGTCTCCCACCAGTCGTTCGACGGCATCTTCGACGCCGCGCGCCGACACAAAGCAGACCTCGTCGTGATGGGTCGCGGGGCGGACGCCCACGGCTCGCCCGGCCGCGTCGAGAGCAAGATCGACGAACTGGCGATGGACCTCCCGAGCGACTTCCTCGTGCTCGACGACCGCGGGTTCGCACCCGAACGCATCCTCGTGCCGACCGCCGGCGGCCCCGACTCCGAACTGAGCGCCGAGATCGCCGCGCTGCTGCGACAGGAGTACGGCTCCGAGGTCACCCTCCTGAACGTCAACGACGACGTGGCGGCCGGCGAGGCGTTCTTGGAGGAGTGGGCGACGGAGCGAGGTCTCGCCGACGCCGAACTGCGCGTCGAGAGCGGCGACGTGGAGACGGCCATCCGGAACGTCGCCAGCGAGCACTCGATGGTCATCATCGGCGCGACCGAGCGCGGCCTCCTCTCGCGGCTCGTCCGCGGGTCGCTCGTGCTCGACGTGGTCGACGAAGTCGACTGCCCCGTGATGCTCGCCGAGAAGGCGCGCCCGCGCGGGCTACTCGAACGGCTGCTCGGTAAGTAGCGACCACCGCTGCGTTCCTCCCGTGCCGGCGTCGATGCGGGAGAGATTTACCCCGCCCCGCCGAACGCCCGCCAATGACCAGTGACTCGCCCCGGAACGTCCTCTTCGTCGTGATGGACACGGTCCGGAAGAGCCACCTCGGCCCCTACGGCTACGACCGACCGACGACCCCCGGTCTCGACGCCTTCGCCGAGGAGGCGACCGTCTTCGAGGAGGCGGTCGCTCCCGCGCCGTGGACGCTCCCCGTCCACGCCTCCCTGTTCACCGGGATGTACCCCCACCAGCACGGCGCCGACCAGGAGAACCCGTATCTGGAAGGGGCGACGACCCTCGCGGAGACCCTCTCCGCGGCCGGCTACGCCACCGCCTGCTACTCCTCGAACGCGTGGATTACCCCCTACACCCACCTCACCGACGGGTTCGACGACCAGGACAACTTCTTCGAGGTGATGCCCGGCGACTTCCTCTCCGGACCGCTCGCGAAGGCGTGGCGGACGATGAACGACAACGACCGGCTCCGAGCCGTCGCGGACAAACTCGTCAGCCTCGGCAACACCGCCCACGAACTTCTCGCCGGCGGCGACACGGCCGACTCGAAGACGCCCGCCGTGATGGAGCGCACCGCGGGGTTCATCCGCGACGCCGAGGACGCCGGCGACGACTGGTTCGCGTTCGTCAACCTGATGGACGCCCACCTCCCCTACCACCCGCCCGAGGAGTTCGCCGAACGGTTCGCCCCCGGCGTCGACTCCACCGCAGTGTGTCAGAACTCGAAGGAGTACAACTCCGGCGCCCGCGACATCGACGACGGGGAGTGGGCGGATATTCGAGGGCTGTACGACGCCGAAATCGCCCACATCGACGCCCAGCTCCGGCGCCTCTTCTCGTGGCTGAAGGAGACCGACCGCTGGGACGACACCGCGGTCGTCGTCTGTGCCGACCACGGCGAACTGCACGGCGAACACGACCTCTACGGCCACGAGTTCGGGCTGTACGACCCGCTCGTCAACGTCCCCCTGCTGGTCAAGCATCCCGCCCTCGAGACGGGTGAGCGCCGCGAGGACACCGTCGAACTCGTCGACCTCTACCACACCGTGCTCGACTCCCTCGGCGTCGAAGGCGGGACGCCAACCGAGGAGGGCGACGAGGCGGTCGCGCTCGACCGCACGCGCTCGCTCCTCTCCGCCGACTATCGTGAGTTCGCCACCGTCGACGACGTAGACCGCGACCCCGGACAGGTCGGCGGCCCCGACGGCGAGTACGGGTTCGTCGAGTACTCCCGTCCCGTGGTCGAACTCAAGCAGTTGGAGGAGAAGGCCTCCGCGGCCGGGCTGACGGTTCCCGAGCAGTCCCGGTTCCGCTCCCGGATGCGCGCCGCCCGCCGACCGGACGCGAAGTACACCCGCATCTCCCGAATCGAGGACGAGGCGTTCGCTCTCGACGACGACCCCGACGAGGAGCGCAACCTCGCGGGGGAGTTCGAAGACCACGAGGCGCTCCGGGAGACGGAGGCGGCCCTCGCTCGCTTCGAGGAGGCGGCCGGCGGCGCGTGGGTCGGCGAGGAGGAGGGCGAGGCGACCGACGAAGCCGTCCAGGAGATGGACGAGGAGGCACAGGAGCGCCTGCGCGACCTCGGGTATCTGGAGTAGTCCAACGTCGGCGGTCGGTTCCTTCCTCCCGAGTCACGTTCCCGAGGTAATCTGGAGCCCCGCGACGCCGGCGACGACGAGACAGATACAGCCCAACCTGATTGCAGTCGCCGGCTCGTCGAAGAGGTAGATGCCCAGGAGGGCAGTACCGACGGCGCCGATGCCCGTCCACACCGCGTACGCCGTGCCGACGGGGAGCGTCTCGACCGCCCGCGCGAGCAGGAGGACGCTGACGGCCATCGCGCCGACCACGACCGCGGTCGCCCGGAGGTTCCGGAAGCCGTCGGCGTACTCCAGGCCGACGGCCCACACCGTCTCGAACAGCGCCGCGACGACTAACACCAGCCACGCTCGGCCGACCACGGTTCAACGCACCCCCGCGCCGCGCTCCCACGCCCGAAGCAGCCGCGTCAACGTCCGGTTCGTCGGCACCCCGACGTCGTGGCGTTCGGCCCGGTCGACCACCGCACCGTTGAGCGCGTCCACCTCGGTTCGGCTCCTGGACTCCACGTCCTGTAGCATCGACGACCGGTTCGTCGCGGTCGCCGACGCGACCCGCTCGACGGCCGCCCTAGCCTGTCGGTTCGACAGCGGGACCCCCTCGGCGCGAGCCACTCTGGCGGTTTCGTGGGCGGCCTCGCGGGCGAGCCGCGGCGCGTTCTCCCCCTTCCCGGGCGGGTCGCCGCCGACGAGGGCGCCGTTCTCGACGCGGCAGAGTGCGGTGGTCGCGTTGATTCCCGCGTTGACCGCCAGTTTCTCCCAGCGTCTGCGGGGCATGTCGCTCGCGACGAGCGTCCGTACGTCCGCGGCGCGGAAGGCGCGGCCGACGCGCTCGGCGACGGGGTCCGGCCCGCGGTCGAGTCCGCCGACGACGACGCGGCCGACGCCGGTGCAGTCGACGAGGCCCGATTCGCGCAGGCGTGCGCCGTAGGAGGCCGTACCGGCGACGACCGGCGCGTCGAGTTCCGCGAGCCGCTCCTCGGTGAGCCCGTTCTGGAGCGAGCAGACCGCGCCGTAGTCGCCGTCGGCGAGCGCCTCGACGGCGGCCGCGGTGTCGTAGCTCTTCACCGTCACGAGGACGAGGTCGGCCGATTCGGGAGCGGTCGTGTCCGCGTCCGGGTCGACGTCCGCCTCGACCTCCCCCTCGATTCGGAGGCCATCCTTCCGGACCGTCGAGACGTGCGGGTCGCGGCCGACGAGCGTCACGTCGTGTGCGCGGGCGAGGAGGCCGCCGAGGAGACTCCCGAGGCTCCCGGCGCCGAAGACGACGATGTCCATGGACGTCGCTGGACTGCGAAGCTGAAAAAGTCGGCAGGTTCCGGCGCCCGGTCAGTCCTCGGTCCAGTAGTACAGCTCCTCCTTGCCGGCGCCACAGCTGGGACACTCCTCGGGGAGCGAGTGGATGCGACCCATCTCGCCACACTCCCAGCAGCGCCACATCAGTTGCGCCTCGCCGAGTTCGCTACTGGACAGCGTCTCCTCGTGGAGTGACTCGACGTTCTCGTGGACGCGGACGTAGAACCCGGCGTCGTCGAACCCGCGGATGACGCCCAGCTCCGTCCCGTCCGTGTCGAACACCGCCTCGCCGAGTTCGAGGTCCTCGAACGCCTCCGCCGTGCCGCCTTCGCTCTGAGCCATGTGTATTGATACCATCTGTCGGGGCAAAAACCGTCGCATCTGTTCGGTGGTCGACCGGTTCCCGCGAGGACGAGTTCCGGGAGGCGGCCCCGTGCGCGCTCAGTCCTCGGTCCAGTAGTAGAGTTGCTCCTTCTCGACGCCGCAGTTGGGGCAGGTGTCGGGGATGTCCGGTGCGTCGCCGAGGTCGCCCATCTCGCCGCAGTTCGAACAGCGCCACATCAGTTCGGCCTCGCCGAACTCGTGGCCGGCGCGCTCGTGTTCGACCGAGAGCGAGACGATGCCCTCGCGAGTCGTCACGAAGAAGCCGTCCTCGTCGAAGCCGCGGACGCGACCGACGGGGTCGCCGCCTTCCGTGTAGAGGGTGGTGCCGATGGTGACGCGACTCTCCTGGGGGTCGTCGGAAGACATGGGTCGATGGACGCGCGCCGAGGAGAAAAAGCCGCGTGGGGGTCGGTGGCGAACCCCTCCGTTTCGGGTCGAGATAACTGACTGTTGGTGGTGAGGTGTGCTGGAGTGCAGCTCTGTTGTCGACCGCAAGCGAGGCCGGAGGCCGAGCGAGCGGGGATTTTTGGTCGAGCTTTTTGCGCCGAGCGGTGGCCGAAGGCCACCCGAGGCGGGAAAAGGTCGGTCTACATGAAGTCGGCAATGCCGCTCTGCTTGTTCTTGTCGTTCTCGAACACGGATTCGAGGCTCCTATCCAGCACTTCGAGGCGCTGTTTCGTGTAGGGCCGGCAGTCGAACTCCTCGGCCACCTCGATGGCGGTGTCCATGTACTTGTTCACGGACCCTTGATGGACGGTGAGGTTGACCCGGCCGCCACACTCCCGGCAGTCGCCGGTGAGAGGCATTCTTCTATATTTCTCCCCGCAGTCGAGACAGCGCGTCTCCTGGCGGGAGAACGCGCGGAGGTTCCCGATGAGGTCGGGGAGGAAGTGGTACTCGATGACGCGCTCGGCCACGTCGGTCTCGTCGACGGCGTACAGCTTTCGGGCGAGCGCGAGCTGGGCGTCCATCTTGTCCATCATCGACCCGAGCGTCTTATACGCCGAGAGCGCGGGGCCGAGGTGGATGTCCGTGGTGTCGTGGCTGTGGACGAAGTCGGTGTACTCGCGGTCGGTGCCGAGGGTCTCCTCGGCGATTCGCATGCAGTCTTCCACGTCGTCGGGGTCGGCCATCTCCCGGGTCGCCTCGTAGAACTCCCGCGGGTACTGGCGCACGATGTCCATGTTGTGGGCCTCGTCGTCGATTTCGGACGGGTCGATGCGCGAGGACATCACGAGCGGGGCGTCCATCTGCCCGCCGCGCTTGTCCGGGAGGAACTCCTTCGAGAAGTTGAGCAGGCCGTCCATCAGGAGCATCACGCAGTCCTCGTCGCCGTCGCACTGCCCCGAGTAGAGGCCGTCGGCGACGAGCGTGTGGTCCTCGGCGACGGTGAGACAGTAGACGGCGTCGAGGTCGTCGGGCGCCGGGACGAAGTCGACGCCGACGACTTCGTCGAGGTCCAGTCTGCCGGTCGGCGTCGAGACGCTGGTCGTCGCCTCCGAGTGCGACACCTCCATCGCCCCACCGTCCGGGAGCGCGGTCCCGGCCACGGCAGAGCCGCCGCCGGGCGCCTCCGTCGGCAACGGGATGCGGTCGCCGATGCCGAGTTCGCGGGCGTCACAGCGCCGGATGGGAGCGGCGTCGTCGTCGTCGGCCGAGCCGTCCCCGACCTCGCCCTCTGTCCTGTCCCACTTCACCATCGTGTGTCGGGGGGTGACCGTCAGCGACCGACCGGTCGCGGTCTCGACTTCGACGAGGAAGTCGGGTGCCGGATGTTTCGAGACGGCGTCGACGGGGCGGACGGCTTCGGTCCCGTCCGGTCCGATAGCGGGGACGGCGAGGCCGTCGTCCGCGTCCAGTTCCTGCACGAGGGTGCCGAAGTCGTCCTCCCGGGGGTCGTCCAGGCGGGACTCCACGAGGCTCGCGACCGACTGCTCGCGCCAGTCGGTGTCGTCGCCGCCGTCCGTCCCGTCGGTCTCACGCACCCGAACTCGGGTGTCCGGGTGGAAGCAGTTCCGGCGCTTGGCGGCGTGGAAGTACGGATGGGCGTAGCCGACGGCGGCGCTGGTGAACCCGACGACGCGCCCGACGACGGCCGCGGACGTGTGCGGCGCCATCCCGAAGACGAGTTCGCCGACGAGTTCGTCGCGCTCCTCCACGTCGTAGAACGCCGGCAGGTCGTAGAAGCGTTCGAGGAGGTCGTCGACGAAGTTCGCCGTCTTCAGCATGTGTTCTGCCGCGCCGTCCGAGAGCACGATGTCCTGTACCTTCAGTTCGACCAGTTGGTCGTCGTGGCGGAGGGGTTCGCCGTCGATGTCGGTCTCGTAGCCGAGCCCTCGGAAGTGCTCCGCCGTCACGTCGAGTTCCTCGGGGCGGACCGACGTGACCGGGAGGTCGGTCATGTCGTAGCGGACCGTCCCGTCCTTGAACGACGTGACGCCGTGTTTCGCCCGGAGGACGCCCTTCTCGATGGGTTCGGGCGTCTTCGTCGCCGAGGTGAGCCCCTTCACCCCCTTGAGTATCTGGAAGGCGGCCTCGCGCTCGGAGACCGCGTCGAGAGCGCCGCGCAGTTCCGCCCCGAGGTCGACGGTGTGCCAGTCTGGGCTCTCGACCTCCCGCTCGCAACGGGGACACTCGACGCGGCCGGACTCGTCGGGTTCGGCGACGCGGTCGCACTCCTCACAGACGTAGTGCGGCTCGGTGTGCGCACCGCAGTCGGGGCAGGCGTTCTTGTACGTTTCCGTCCCGCAGTCGCCGCACTTGCGCTCGCCGATGAGCACGTCGACGATTCCCCGTCCTTTCTCGCCGCGGTTGCGGGCAGCCTCGGCCACGTCGCGCTGGCTCCCGCCGGCCTCCGCGATGGGGAAGAGGGTGTGGACCGCCGGCGAGAGGTCGCGAGACTCCGATTTCTCCGGGCGACCCATCCGCGCCCCGATGCGGGTCGGCGCGCGCTCCCGGACGGCGAAGGGTGCGACCGCCTCGACGGCCTTCATCGCGTTGTCGCCGCCGTCCCACTCGCGGGCCTCGGCGGGGAGGTCGTCGGCGCTCCACGTCTTTCGGAGTGGACCGTCGACGGCGAGGTCGGCGCCTTCGGTCGCCCCCGTGGGCTCGTCGGCTACTGGGTCGATGCCGGCGGCTTCCTCGTCGTCTGCGTCGTCCGCGAACTCGACCGCGCCGCCGTCCGCGACTGCGTCCGAGGCGCCACCGTCCCCGCCGGCGTCGGCCTCGACGACGCCGAGCGTCCGCACGAACGGTCGCCAGTCCGGCACGCGGAGGGTCTCCTCGGTCTGGCGGTGTTCGACGAGGAGCACTTCGAGTGCGCGCCGAGTCTCCTCGGTGTTGTCGAGGACGAGGACGCCGTCGGTGCCCGTGGCGGTGCGGTCGTCCTCGAGTTCGCCGGCCGCGACGGTCTCGGCGAGCGCCTCGAAGCGCTCGACCGGGACGTCGTGCCAGCAGTAGGTGTATGCCGGATGGAGCGGGGCGTCGTACTCGCTCACCCACTCCAGAGCCTCGGCGGCGCTCGGGTTCTCGAGGTCGACGGTCGGCGCGTCCCGGAGCGCCTGCACGTCGGCGCCGGCGTGGTCGAGGTCCTGTTCCCACCACTCGACCGTGTAGGAGGCGGGTGCGAGCGGGTGGTTGTTCTCGACGAACTCGCCGTAGTTGACGAGGTACTCGCCGAGGTCGAGAATAGCGTCGACGCCGTTTCTGACTTCGAGAGCCTCCTCGGGGTCGTCGATGCGGCGCACGTCGCCGTTTGCGAGTTTGACGGTCGGCCCCTCGATGGAGTCGACGGGGACGACCCCCGCCGCCTTCCCGGGGCGCTCGGTCTTGATTTGGGTCCCGGTCGCGAGGAAGTCGTCGACGAGGTGCATCGTCGCCGGGTGGACCCCGGCGGTCGCGAACCCGTGGTTGCGGGCGCGGCCGTACCGCAGACGGAAGCCACCGGCCTCGCTGGGGTGGCCGAAGACGGGGCGGCCGGCGATGAGGTCCCGCAGGAACTTCGTCGCGGGTTCGACGCGGGGCGGACCGGCGGGTTCGGTCGACTCGTCCGCGCCCGGTTCGTCGCCGTCGCCATCGGCGTCGCCCCCGTCTTCGGCTTCCGCGTCGTCGCCGTCGCCGTCGGCGTCGCTCCCCTCGTCTGCGGCCTCGTCGCCGCCGTCGTCGTAGTACGTGCCGTCGATGAGGTCCTGGAGCCACGGCCAGTCGACCTCGTCCAAGTTCTTCGTGTAGCGCTGAATCTTCGGGGCCTTGAGGGCGATACCCTCGGCCATGACGAGACACATCCCCCCGCGGGCGTTGTTGGTGTCGACGCGTTCGAGGTCCCGAAAGCCGGAGACCTCCTCGTCGCCCGTCGCCTCGCCGTCCAGCATGATGGGCATGTGCTTCGCGATGAACTTCGTCTCCGTGTCCTTCGGCGTGTACTGGAGGCCCGTCTCCTTGTCGTAGAGGGCGACCTCCTCGGCGTAGCGCTCGATTTCGTCGTTTCGGGCCTCGAACTCCTCGATGCCCAGCAGGGATCGGGCGTAGTCGGCGACGAGTACCGACAGGGCCTGTGCCGTCCCGCCGGCGGAGCGAATCGGGCCGGCGTAGTAGACGTTGACGAACTCCGTGCCGTCGTCGTTTTCGAGCAGTTCGACGCGGTCGATGCCCTCGATGGGCGCCGCGACGACCCCCTCGGTGAGGAGGGCGACGGCGGTGCGGACCGCACCCTCGACTTTCCCCTCGCGGGAGTCGTAGTCGCCGACGGTCCCCTCGACGAAGTCGGTGACGAGTTCGAGGGCGGCCTCCTCCCGGGACATCTCGCCTTCGAGTTCCCGCACGCGCTCGGCGACGCCCTCGATGCCGAGGATGTTCTCGACGCGGTCGGCCATGTCGACGGCGACCGGAATCTCCACCTCGGTCTTGGGGTCGCGCCCGCGGTCTTTCGCCGCCTCGGCGAGGTCGAACGCCTCGTCGAGGCGGGACTCGATGCGCTCGAAGTACCGCTCGTCCTCGTCTCTCATACCGTGCCCACCACCGTCACGGCTAGAGCCAGAGGTCGAGGTCGGTCACCTCGTCGTGTTCGCGTGTGAGCGGCTCCTCGAACGCGCGGAGGTACACCTCGCCGGCGAAGACGGTGCCGGCGTCGAGGTGACCCGCGAGCGTCTGTCCGCTCTCGCGCGAGAGAACGGCGTGAGTGTGTGCGAACGGCTCGCCGTCGAGCATGGCGACGTTGCCGACGCAGGAGGCGACCTCCAGGGGTTCGTCGAAGGAGACCGAGCGGTACTCCTTGTCCGATTGGTCGTAGTACCAGACTTCGGCGTCCTGCACGGCACCCATCCCGACGAACCAGGCGGCCTCGACGCCCTCGCGGGCGGCGAACTCCTCTACCTCCTCGCGCCAGTCGGCACCGTGGTCGAGGCTCGCGAGGAACTCGCGACTCGTGACGACCTCCCGTGAGTTCATACAGCGGGGAATGGGAGACGGCGATAAAAGTCTGCGGGGATGTAACGACACCGCGCCGCGACGGCCGGAGCTCGTCTCCGGCGTACTCGCCGACGTGGTGGGGTGTGAACGACCGAGCGCCGTGACGGTCGCCGTCCCGTCGGCGACCGCATCACCGACGCGGTGGGGTCTAAACGACACCGCGCCACGAGGGCCGGCGGTTCGTCTCCGGGTACTCGCCGTCACGAAGGCGTAGACGGAAAAACGGGCGTCGATGGCGGTAAAGAGGTAGGAGTGACCAGGCGGGCGGCTCCGAACCGGACCGGGGTCACCGCCAGTCCGAGAGTCGCGGGACGGCGTCGGCTCGCGCGGAGACCCACGCGTCGTCGCGGCTCACGTCGGCGATGACGAGTTCGCTCCGACCGGGGGCTGCGTCGACCGAGGCCATCACCTCGGCGTCCACCCCGTCGACGGCTGTGGCGTCGGGTGCCATGCATGTGATGTTCTCACAACCCTACATAAGCCCACCGAAACGGCAGCACGGTGGAGAGCGAGGTCGGTCGA
The DNA here is from genome assembly GCF_026586625.1 of Halobium salinum. Classification (GTDB taxonomy): domain Archaea; phylum Halobacteriota; class Halobacteria; order Halobacteriales; family Haloferacaceae; genus Halobium; species Halobium salinum. Next base: position 37,666 of record NZ_JAODIW010000006.1, read on the forward strand.
GTTCGGCGGGTCGCCCGCCGACCGGCACAGACGACGTGCGCCGGCGGTAGCGGGGGAGACTGTACCGGACCTAGACAAGCCGTATCGCGTGAATGGTTGACAGTAAAATCCGTATTTTAGCTTACGACGGATACTTGACCGATAATCGCGGATAGACTCGTCATGGTGTCTCACACCACGGGTGAACCGGCAACGTGCGTCGATGGGGAAAATACGGTACATTTAACCATAGCGGTTCGGAAGGGGAGGCTGGGATGACAGACCGTAACAACGTCTCTCGGCGCCGCTTCCTGCAGGCGACCGGTGGGACGGCAGCTGCTGTCGCGATCGCCGGGTGTACCGGTGGGAACAACGAAGGCGAGGGTAACGGTACCGGCGACGGTACCCAGGAGACCACCACGACGTCGGGCAACGAGTCCACGACGACCGAAGGTGGCGACTCCGGTGGCGACAGTGGCGGCAACAGCAACATGCTGCAGCTGGCGAACTCGACGATGACCACCCTGGACCCCGTGGCCGCGACCGACACGGCCTCCGGGCGGGTCATCCAGCAGATTTTCAACTCCCTGATGAACTACCCGAACGGGGAGACCAGCGTCGAGAACCAGCTCGCAGAGAGCTACGAGACCTCGAACGACAACAAGACGTACACGTTCACGCTCCGTGAGGGCGTCACCTTCCACAACGGGGACGAACTCACGGCGCAGGACTTCGTCTACTCCTTCGAGCGCCTCGCGGGGTCGCCGAACTCCAAGCGCTCGTACTTCATTCTCGACTCGCTGGGCGTGACCCACGAGACCGAGGACGACGGCGAAGGCGGCCAGACGTACTCCGCCGGAACGCTGGGTGTCGAAGCGGTCGACGACATGACCATCGAGATGACCCTCGAGAAGGCGTTCCACTCCACGCTGGAGATGCTGGCCTACACGTCCTTCGCGGCGATTCCGCAGGGCGCGGTCGGCGAGACGCCCGCGGACGAGATGGGAAGCGGCGGGAACCCGACGCAGGCCTACAACGAGTTCGCGACGAGCGCCCCGGTCGGCACCGGCCCTTACGAGTTCTCCACGTGGGAGCAGGGGACCGAGGCCGAGGTCACCGCCTACAGCGACTACTACGGCGAGGTCAAGAACGGCGGCGTCCACTGGCAGATCATCGAGGACAGCCAGGCGCTGTACAACTACGGGCAGAACAAGAACTCGGACATCGTCTCGATTCCGTCCTCGCAGTACGACCCGAGCAAGATCAGCATCGAGAACGAGGACGACAGCGGGCGGAAGTTCGGGACGTACGGCCCGATGCGTAACGGCACGACGGCCAACTACTTCTCGACCCCGCTGCTGCTGACGTACTACGTCGGCTTCAACATGGAGAAGGTGGAGAAGCCGGTCCGGCAGGCGTTCGCCTACGTCATGAACCAGCAGACGATGGTCGAGCAGGTGTTCAAGGGCCGCGGCGCCCCCGCGTACCACCTGACCCCGCCACCGGTTTACCCCAACGGGAACTACAAGCAGCACGCCGAGGAGAGCTACCCGTACGGGTACAACCAGTCCCAGGTGGACCAGGCGCGGCAGGTCATGGAGGAGGCCGGCTACGGGCCGGACAACATGTACGAGGTCCAGTGGACCCAGTACGACTCCACGACCTGGGAGGAGATGGCGAAGATCCTCCGCGACCAGCTGCAGGCCGCCCACATCAAGATGAACATCGAGAAGGCGCCGTTCTCGACGCTGCTCCAGCGCGGTGGCAACGGCAACCTCGAGGCGTACACCCTCGGGTGGATCGCCGACTGGCCGGAGGCGGACAACTTCCTCCAGCTCATCAACCCGCCGCAGACGGACACCTCGCAGGCGGACGCCATCTCGTACCTCAACTGGAGCTCCGACAACGGCGACGCCGCACAGCAGGCGACCGACGCCTGGGAGACCGTCTCGAACAACCTCGCGCCGACGGACTCGGCGGCGCAGGCTCGTAACGAGGCGTACGTCCAGATGGAGGAGGCCAACTGGGAGGACGTCGGCTTCCTCAACGTCTACCACGGCATCGGCGAGCGCTTCTGGTACGACTGGCTCGACATCGAGCCGTACGGCGGCATGGGCGGCAGCCGGCAGATGTACAACAACGCGACCGTCGGCGACCGGCAGTAACGCCGAGCGCCGACCCGCGCGGTTCGTTCTTTCTTTCACGGTGACCAGCAACCGCCGTATCGGGCGTCGTGATGGGTGTTATCACGGTTTTACTCTTCGCGGGATTCATGTGCCCCGTCCTGGTTGACCATGATAGACCGTGTCCGAGAACGTTCAGCGTGGGCAAAGGTTGCATGAAGCAAAACGGAAGACATAACCATGATTGTGAAGAATTCGGTCCATAGTATGACCCGTGGTACGGTCAACCAGAGGGTGACGTTCCCATGAGTCGGTGGCAGTACTTCCTTCGACGGTTACTGCTCTCGATTCCGGTCGTCATCTTCGGAACGACGATTACGTTTATGATCATTCGCCTCGGTCCGCTGGACCCGGCAGCAGCGATCCTGGGGCCGGGACAAGCGAGCGGCCCCCGAGCGGAGGAACTCAGGCGACAGCTCGGGCTGACCCAGCCGCTGTGGGAACAGTACTTCGACTTCATGCTGGACATGGTCACGTTCAACCTGGGCAACTCCTGGGTCATCAGCTCCGGGACCCCCGCGTACGAGCTCATCCTCATCTACGCGCCCCGGACCATCTGGCTCGGGTTCTGGTCGGTGCTCATCGCGCTGTTCGTGGGCATTCCGCTCGGGTTCTACGCCGGACTCAACCCCAACACGTTCTCGGACTACACCGCCTCCTTCGGCGGAATCGTCTGGCGGGCGATGCCGAACTTCTGGCTCGCCATCATCCTCGTGAGCGTCCTCTCACAGTCCGAACAGCTGATCGGGTGGGATTGGAAGACCTGGCTCATCACGACGCCGGTCGTGACGCCGCCGCGACTTGGGTTCATGACCGAACCGCTCGCGCTCATCACGAACCCGAGCGAGTCGTGGCCACAACTGCTCGGCGCCATCAAGCAGATCGCGCCGGCGGCCATCGTCCTCGGCTCCTCCTCCATGGGGAACGAGATGCGAATCGGCCGTACCGCGGTGCTCGAGACCATCAACTCGAACTACGTCGAGACCGCCAAGGCGAAGGGCGTCTCGAACCGGACGCTCGTCTGGAAGCACGTGTTCCGGAACGCGCTCATCCCGCTGGTGCCCATCATCACCGGGGAGGCGTTCCTGCTCATCGGCGGCTCCGTCCTCGTCGAGACCGTGTTCGCCATCAACGGCATCGGCTACCTGTTCTTCCAGGCCGCCATCCAGGGTGACCTCCCGCTCGTGGGGTCGCTGATGTTCATCTTCATCCTCATCCTGGTCGGCACGAACATCCTGCAGGACTTCCTGTACACCGTCATCGACCCGCGCGTCGGGTACGACGAGAGCTGATATCCATGAGTAACACCCAACAAGTCGACGAAGTCCCGCTCACACAACGGATTCGGGAGAACCCGCGACCGCTCGCCGTCTGGCTCGCGATGGGGGCCGTCCTCATCGCGCTCGAGTTCGGCGCGGTGTTCGGGTTCGCGGCCGACCTCCTGTCGGTCGTTATCAGTCTCATCCCGGGCAACCCGCTTCCGGGGGTCGTGTCGTTCCTCGAGAGCCTCGGCTCCAGTATTCCGACGCTCCTCTCGCGCGAGACCATCCCGAACCAGGGGTACTTCAACGGCTCCGGCTACGAGAACACGTTCCTCGGGCTCGAACCGATGCTCGCGTGGCTGGTCCGCGTCGTGCTCGTCTACCTCTACGCGTTCCTCTTCCTCGGCTGGGTGTGGAACGGGTACGTTCGCTTCCGCCGGCACTACCGCTACGCCGACTGGACGCCGCGTGACGACGTGGTCGACCGCCTCCGAAGCCACCAGTGGGGCCAGTTCGGCCTCATCGTCGTGTTCCTGTTCGTCATCCTCGCGGTGTTCGCGCCGGCGCTCGGCCCGACGACCGTCGAGGCGAACATTCTCAACCCCTACTCGCACACCGTCCAGTTCTGGAACGCCGACGCGGGCGCGGTCCAGGAGGTCACCGTCGGGCAGGCGAACCTCCAGTCCGGCTCGCAGGGGTCCGGGACGCAGAACGTCGGCCCGTGGACCTACGACGACTTCGGCCGGTTCCACCCCTTCGGCACCACCACGAACGGGAAGGACATGTTCACCTTCCTCGCGACCGGGGCGCGAATCTCGCTCTCTATCGCCATCTCGACGATGGTCATCTCCGGGTTCATCGCCCTCGCGCTCGCGATGGTGACGGCCTACTACAAGGGCCTCGCCGACCTGCTCGTCGTCGTCTCCTCTGACTCGATTCAGGCGCTGCCACAGCTGATGTTGCTCATCCTGCTGATGGTCGTCTTCAACCAGACGTGGCTCTCGGAGTTCTACGACGGGGCCTTACTGATGGTGATGATATTCGTCTTCGGCTACTGGCCGTTCCTCTGGCGGGCCATCCGTGGTCCCGCCCTCCAGATCGCCGAGGAGGAGTGGATCGACGCCGCCAAAAGCTTCGGCCAGCGACCGTGGGTCATCATGAAGAAACACATGGCGCCGTACGTGCTCGGCTACCTGCTCATCTACACCTCGATGAGTCTGGGCGGCATCATCATCGCCGTCGCCGGCCTCTCCTACCTCGGGCTGGGTATCAACCCGCCGACGCCCGAGTGGGGCCGCATCATCTCCGACGGTCAGCCGTACGTCGCCACGCAGTCGTGGCACATCTCGCTCATCCCGGGCATCCTCATCACGCTCATCGTGACGGGGTTCAACGCCATGGGCGACGGCATCCGCGACGCCATCGACCCCAAGTCCGCCAAGGGTGAGGGCGACGGCAACACCGAGGCCGTGGCCGGGGGGTCGGGCGCATGAGCGTCCTGACCGACGAGCGCCGCGAGCGCACCGACGGACGCCCGCTGCTCGAGATTTCCCACCTGCAGACCTCCTTCTACACGGACAAGGAGGTCATCCGCGCGGTCGACGACGTGTCGTTCGACATCCACCCCGGCGAGACCGTCGGCATCGTCGGCGAGTCCGGGTCGGGGAAGTCGGTGACGGCCCGCTCCATCATGGGGCTCATCGAGTCTCCCGGCCGCATCGACGGCGGCGCCGTGAAGTTCCGCGACCTCGACACCGTCCGCCGGTTCGCGAAGAAGTACGACAAGCGGACCGTCGACGTGACCGACGAGGCGCTCGCCGAGGCGAAAGGCAACGACGCCGAGACGGACGCCGACGCGTTCCGCTCGCTCGTCTCGAAGAAGGACTTCGTGTTCGTCGAGGAGCGAAACGGCGACGAGATAACCGCCGGCTACGTCGACACCACGCGAGCGCCCGACGGCGCCATGCGAAACGTCCGCGGCGGCGGCATCGCCATGGTGTTCCAGGACCCGCTCACGTCCCTGAACCCGGTGTACACCGTCGGGAACCAGATCAAGGAGTCCCTGCGCATCCACCGCGGGCTCTCCGGACAGGCGGCCACCGAGAAGGCCATCGACCTGCTCGAAGCGGTCGGCATCCCCGACGCCGCCCGACGGGTGCGCGAGTACCCACACCAGTTCTCCGGCGGGATGCGCCAGCGTGCCGTCATCGCGATGGCGCTGGCCTGCGATCCCGAGTTGCTCATCTGTGACGAGCCCACCACGGCGCTCGACGTGACCATCCAGGCCCAGATTCTCGAGCTCCTCGACGACATCCAGGAGGAGCGCGACCTGGGCATCATGTTCATCACCCACGACATGGGGGTCATCGCCGAAATCGCCGACCGCGTCAACGTGATGTACGCGGGCGAAATCGTCGAGACGGCGGGCGCGGTCGACCTGTTCGAGAACCCGCGTCACCCCTACACGAGGGGGCTCCTCCAGTCCATCCCCGGAACGCAGGGGCCGGACGAGCGGCTGCGCACCATCGAGGGCGACGTGCCGACGCCGAACGAGAAGCCGACGTACTGTCGGTTCGCCCCGCGCTGTCCGGAGGCGTTCGACGCCTGCGACCGGGTCCACCCGGTGCCGGTCGCGGTGAACGAGGACGCGGCGGACCACGCCGCGGCCTGCCTGCTGTATCCGGAAGACCGGAGCCGCGAGGACGCCGTGACGCTACACGACGAGCAGGGGAAAGGCGAGACCGACGCGAAGACGAGCGGAACGACGACCGGCGGGGCGACGAGCGACGGGACGGCGGCGGACGGAGGTGACACGCAATGAGCAAGCAGACCGCGATGGAATCGGAGGCGACGGCCACGACCGGCGAGACGCTGGTCGAGGTTCGGAACCTGAAGAAGTACTACGAGGGCGGCGGCATGTTCGGCGGCGACCCCGTGAAAGCCGTCGACGGCGTCTCCTTCGACATCCAGAAGGGGGAGACCCTGGGTCTCGTCGGCGAGTCGGGCTGTGGGAAGACCACGCTCGGCCGGACGCTCGTCCAACTCGAGGACGCCACCGACGGCGAGATTCACTTCGACGGGCGTGACATCACGAGTATCTCGGGCGAGGAGCTCAAAGCGTGGCGTCAGGACACCCAGATGGTGTTCCAAGACCCCGAGTCGAGCCTCAACGACCGGATGACGGTCGGGGAGATCGTCCGCGAGCCCCTCGACGTCCACGACTGGAAGACGCCCCAGGAACGACGCGCCCGCGTCCGCGAACTGCTCGAGACGGTGGGGCTCCGCGAGGAGCACTACTACCGCTACCCGCACCAGTTCTCCGGGGGCCAGCGCCAGCGCATCGGCATCGCCCGCGCGCTCGCGCTCGAACCGGACTTCATCGTGCTCGACGAGCCGGTGTCGGCGCTCGACGTCTCCGTGCAGGCGAAGGTGCTGAACCTGCTCGAGGACCTCCAGAACGAGTTCGGACTCACCTACCTGTTCATCGCCCACGACCTCGCGGTCGTCCGGCACATCTGTGACCGGGTCGCGGTGATGTACCTCGGCAACATCATGGAGCTCGGTCCGGCGGACGACCTGTTCGACAGCCCGTCGAACCCGTACACCCACGCGCTGCTGTCGGCGATTCCGGAGCCGGACCCGACCAGCAAGCGGGACCGAATCACCCTCCGCGGGACGCCGCCGAGCCCGCGGGACCCGCCCGAGGGGTGTCCGTTCTCCACGCGCTGTCCGGTGAAGATCAAACCCGAGGAGTACCGCGACCTCGACGACGAGCTCTGGACCCGCATCGAGGTGCTCCGGGAGGTCATCCGGGAGCGCTCGCGCGCCGAGCGGTCGCTGTCGGACCGCGCCCGGGAGCTCCTCGGCATGGAGACACGTTACTCCAGCATCGAGGAGATTCGCGAGGAGGTGTTCGGCGACGTGGCCGTCCCCTCGCGAGTCGAGACCCACATCGACGAGGTAGCCGACTACGTCCGCGCGGGCAAGGAGGCCGAGGCCCGCCGGTACCTGTTCGAGGAGTTCGGCAGCGAGTGTGACTACGAGCGCCCCGAGCTGTACGACGTGGACGGCGTACAGAGCGTGAGCCTCTGTCACCGACACCAGAGCGAACACGAGGAGCCGGCGACCGTCTACGAACGCCAACTCTCGGCGTCGGGCTCGAAGTAGATGCGGACGGCACGACACGTCGGCTTGCAGGCCGCGGACGCCCTCGCCTACGTGGTCGTGCTGACCGGCGCACTCTTTCTCGTCGGCAGTGCGTTCAGTCTCGCACTCGGACAGGGGTTCGTCGGGACGAAGTATCTCCTCTTCTTCGTCGGCTTCGGTATGTTCGGCTACGCGGCGTTTCTCCTGCGACCGAAACCACCGTGGAAAGGCGACAACGACGGCGAGCGCGCCGTCTCCGGTGCCGGCGAGACGACCGAGACGGAGGCACAGGACAAACCGACCCACCGGCTCGCGAACCGACTGCTCCCGGCGAACATGCGCCTCCCGCCGGACCAGCGTCTCTCGGCCGGGGCGAAGATGTTGCTCGCGGCCATCGCCGTCCTCGCGACGTCGTACGTGATGGAAGCGGTGTTCAACGTCGCGTACTGAGGGCGTGCGCTCGGTCCGGAGTGCAAGCGTCGGCGCCGGTCCGGGCGGGAGCGACACCGGGAGGGGCAGAGAGTCGGTCGGGCCGCGTCGGCCGTCTCCGTCGCCGCCACGCGGTCTGTTCACATCTTTCGGTAGCCTTTACCGCATCGAGTGGCGAGACGGGTGTATGGTCGATATCGGAGAGGACGACCCCGACTACGCCGAGCGTATCAGTGCGAGCGCCGAGGCGACGCGCAACGCGTGGGGGGCGACCCTGGAGGAGATGGAAGCGATGGCCGAGGAACTGGCCGACGAGGGGTGGGAGACGGTCACCATCGCGGCCGGCCACACCGCTCCGGAGAACCCGAACTCGGGCGAGGGCGACCGGTTCGGTCTGACGCACGTCGTCCCCGACAACAAGGCCGAGGAGTTCGAGGCGCTGTTCGAGCCGGGCGCGTTCACCCGATACGAGGTGTACCGCAACGACGCCGACGGCCGCGAGTTCGTCCTCACCGTGCTGTACGACGACGACCGCGAGGCGGCGATTTTCGTCGCCGGCTCCTACGAACTGCGCCACGCCGGCGGCTGTGTGAGCGCGGCGAAGGAGGCCGGCAAGATGTACACGCACGTCCAGACGCTCGACGGCACCCACCTCGGGTCGTTCGAGCACGACGACTACGAGATGTTCTTCCCACACGCGGACCGGATTTCGAACTGGGACGTCAACTACTGAGCGGTCGGGCCAGCCACCTCCCGCTTGCCTTCTCGTCAGCCGGTCGTGACTCACGTCGCCCGGTCCTCGACCGCCGTTCGCCGGCTATCGAAAGGTCCGCGGACGCTGATGGGCCGGCGCTCGCGTAAGTGTCGGCGGAACAAGTGTTATGGGTCGTTCGACCGAATCGACGCGTATGGTCAAGACGCCGGAGAAACCCGACGGTTACGAGGACCTCCCGAAGATTGGGATGGCGGACCCCCGTGAGGACGTGGACGACGAGAGCGACGTGGACGACGAGAGCCCCGGAGCTACCGAAGAGGGCGACATTGAGGGTGAGAAACCGGCGAGGGAGGGTTCTCGGTAACGCGACCCGACGTCGCTTCGGGACGACACGTCGGGTCGCCCGGGGCTGAGGGGCACCTCCAACGAGTGGCCACTACGGGCCGGTCAACCCCCGATGACGCCGGCGCACCCCTTCGCAGACTACAAGAGGCGGCAGGCTGTACCGGTCGGGTATGAAAGTAGCCGACGCGATGACGCCGCGGGAGGAGGTCGTGACCGTCTCCCTCCCGGGCACGCGCGACGACGTGCTCGAGTACATCCAGGAGCACGGGTTCTCCTCGGTGCCAGTAGTGAAGGAGACCGACGACGGGACCGAGGAGTTCCGCGGTCTCATCTCCCGTGACGACCTGATAGAGAGCCCCGACGAGGACCAGCTCGCGCTGCTGATGCGGGAGGTCCCGACGACGGACGTCGACGCCGACCTCGTCGAGGTCGCGCGGCTGATGGTCGAGGAGGGTGCCCGCCGGGTGCCGGTCGTCGAGGACCGAGACGGCGTCACCGCGCTGGCCGGCATCGTCACCGTCACCGACGTGGTCGAGGCTATCGCCCGGGAGGAAGTCGACGGCGACACGCCCGTCGGGGAACTGGCCGCCCGCGACGTGAACACTACCTACGTCGGCTGTCCGCTCACCGTCGCCGAGCGAGAACTCTACTACGCGAACGTCCCATACGCGGTCGCACTCGACGACGAGGGCGGGATGGCCGGCATCATCACCGAGGTCGACGTCATCGCGGTCGCCCGCGTCGTCGAAGGCGAGGACGACACCGGGGAGTCCATCGCCAACCAGGACGACGAGTGGATGTGGGAGGGCATCAAGGCCGTCGGCAACCGCTATCTCCCGACCCGCAACGTCGAGATTCCCGCCGAGCCAGTGTCGGAGTTCATGACGGAAGACGTGCGCACCGTCTCGAAGCGAAAGACCGCCCGCGACGCCGCGCAGGTGATGATTCAGCACGACGTCGAGCAGATTCCGCTCGTCTCCGGCAGCGACCTGGTCGGCATCGTCCGGGACGTGAACCTGCTGGAGGCGCTGGTCGGTCATGAGTGAGGGCGAGTCGACGGAGTCGGCGGGCGCCGACGCCCACGTCGAGGACGAGGGTGCGGCCATCACCGAACTCGCCAAGCGCCGTGGGTTCTTCTTCGGCTCCAACGAGGCGTACGGCGGCGTCGCCGGCTTCTACACGTTCGGCCCGCAGGGCGCGGCGCTGAAGCGCAACGTCGAGTCCTCCTGGCGCGACTGCTTCACCGTCCGGCTGGGCAACGAGGAGATAGAGGCGCCCACCATCGCCCCCGAACCCGTCTTCGAGGCGTCGGGCCACTTGGACGGCTTCGACGACATGCTCGTCGAGTGTCCGGAGTGTGGGGAGTCCCACCGCGCGGACCATCTCATCGAGGACAACACGGACATCGAGGAGGCCGAGTCCATCCCGATTCCGGAGGTCGAGAGCCTCATCGCCGAGCACGACCTCCACTGTCCGAACTGCGGCGCCGAACTGTCGGGCCAGGCGGTCGAGGAGTTCAACCTGATGTTCGAGACGAGCATCGGTCCCGGCTCGGGTCAACCCGGCTACCTCCGCCCGGAGACCGCACAGGGCATCTTCGTAGAATTCCCCCGGCTGAAGGAGTACGCGCGCAACAAACTCCCCTTCGGCGTCACCCAAATCGGTCGCGCGTACAGAAACGAGATTAGCCCCCGGAAGGGCATCGTCCGCACGCGCGAGTTCACCCAGGCCGAGCTGGAGCAGTTCGTCGACCCCGAGGCCGACGAGCCGCCCCTCGACGACGTTCGCGACGTGCACGTGCGGCTCTACCCCGCGACCGAACAGGAGGCCGAAGACGGGGAGTACGTCGAGACGACGGTCGGCGAGGCCGTCGACGACGGCGTCATCGCCTCCGACTGGGTCGGCTACTTCCTCGGCGTCGCGCAGGGCTGGTACGAGGCCATCGGGGTCGACACCGACCGCTTCCGCTTCCGCCAGCATCTCTCGGGCGAGCGCGCCCACTACGCCAGCGACTGCTGGGACGCCGAGTCCGAACTCGACGGCGTCCCCGTCTCCGAGGCCGACGGCCCCGCCGACGGCGACTGGAACGAAATCGCCGGCTTCGCCTACCGCTCCGATTACGACCTCTCGAAGCACGCGGAGCACAGCGACGAGTCCTTCACCGTCTTCCGACAGTACGACGAGCCGAAGACGGTCGACCGCCCGGTCGTCGAGCCGGATATGAGCCAGCTGGGTCCGGAGTTCGGTGGGACGGCCGCCGACATCGCCGACGCCCTGCAGACCCTCGCCGCGGAGGACCCCGACGCCTTCGTCGACGCCGACGAGGTCGAGGTCGAGGTCGACGGCGAACAGTACCGGGTGGACGCCGACCTCGCGAACTTCCGCTGGGAGGAGCAGACGGAGGCCGGCGTCCACGTGACGCCGCACGTCGTCGAGCCCTCCTTCGGCGTCGACCGGACGGTGTACACCGTCATCTCGCACGCGCTGGAGCGCGACGTGGTTGCCGACGAGAAGCGTACCTACATGGCGTTCGAGCCGTCCGTGGCGCCGACGGCGGTGGGCGTCTTCCCGCTGCTCTCGAACGACGAGGAGCTCGTCTCCCTCGCGAACGAGGTCGTCGACGACCTCCGCACGGCCGGTCTCTCGGTGACCTACGACGACTCGGGCAACATCGGCCGGCGCTACCGTCGGCAGGACGAGGTCGGCACCCCGTTCTGTGTCACCGTCGACCAGGAGGGCATCGAGGGCGACGGGCCGGACACCGTGACGGTGCGCGAGCGCGACAGCACCGCACAGCTCCGTATCCCCGTTCCCCGCCTCGCCGAGGAGCTCTCGGGCGTCGTCACGGGGTCGCGCACCTTCGACGAACTGCGCACCGAGTACGAGGCCGTCGAGTGAGCGAAACCGGGGTCGTCGCGACGTGACCGAGATAGGGCGCCGCTTGGTCCACGTGAGCGGTACGGGGCTGCCGGCGCTCTACCTGCTGGACCTGGTCACGTGGCGGGAGTTACAGTACCTGCTCGCCGCCGGCCTCCTCGTCGCCGGCGTGCTGGAGTTCTTCCGGCTGTTCGTCGGATTGGACTGGTGGGTGTACCGACGGCTCACCCGCGAGTACGAACGGGGGAACCCCGCGGGCTACGCGCTGTACTTCGTGTCGCTGACCGCGGTGGCGTTCCTCTTCGACCCGCCAGTGGCGGTGCCGGGGATGCTGATGCTCACGGTCGGGGACCCCATCAGCGGTCTGCTCGGCTCGAACGACGCCGGGCGGGGGAAGCGTCTGGGCGTGCTCGCGGCGATGTTCGGCGTCTGCTTCCTGCTCGCGGTGCCGTTCACCACGAGCCAGGCGGCGTCGGTGCCGTGGCTGGTCGGGGTCGCCGCGGCGGCGGCCGGAGCGGCCGGTGCGACGCTCGCCGACGGCGTGAAGCCCGTCGTGGCGACCTACGTCATCGACGACAACCTCTCCATCCCGCCGGCGGCGTGTGTGGCTATCTGGGCCGTGCTTCTGCTGGGTGGGTGAGGGCGTCTCCCGTGTCGTCGGTCCGGGTTCGACTCTCGGTGGGGTCGTCGTCCGAACCGTCAGGTTCGGGGCGACCGGGCTGACTCACGACGGCTTGCGGACTGCCGACGGAAGCCGGCGCAGTAGGCACCGCCGGCGAACGGAGTGAACCCACCGAGCGTCCGGCCATCGAACCACCGCCCCGGCCCACGGAGCCGCCCATCTGCGTACACTTAAGAACGAACCCGACCAACGCTCGAACGAGTCACACACGAATGACCGTCTACGAGAGCGACCTGCCCGGCGTCGGGAAGAAACACGAGATCGAACTCGACGACGGGTCGCGACTCGTCGTCGTCACCCACAACACGGGGAAGCGCGAGGTGTTCCGCCGCGAGGACCCCGACGCCGACTCCGAGAAACTGTTCGAACTGCCGGACTCGATGGCGCGACAGGTCGGCACCATCCTCGAAGGCGCGTACTTCCAGCCCGTCCGCACCGACCTCATGGAGACGGTGCTCGAAGGTGACACCGTCCTGGAGTGGGTCGGCATCGACGACGACGACCCCATCGCGGGCAAGACCCTCGCCGAGTCGGGCGTCCGCCAGCGAACGGGCGCGACCGTCATCGCGATTCAGCGCAGCGGCGAGGCCATCACGAACCCCGGCGCCGACACGCGAGTCGAGCCGGGAGACACGCTCATCGTCATCGGGTCGCGCGAGCAGTGTCAGGACTTCGAGTCAGAGGTCTCCGGCGACTGATGGCCGCGGGGCTGCTCGATATCGGCGCCGCCTTCCTCGTTCTCGCGTTCGCCGGCGCCGTCGCGACGCGGGTGGGCCTCTCGGTCGTCCCGCTGTACGTCGTCGCCGGCGTACTCGTCGGGCCGAACGTCGCCGGCGAACTCGGCCTCCCGTACGTCCCGACCGGCGAGGTACTGACCGTCTTCGGCGAACTGGGCATCGTCCTCCTGCTCTTCTTCCTCGGGCTGGAGTTCAGCATCGACCGCCTGCTCGCGGCCCGCACCCGCATCGGCAAGGCGGGCCTGCTCGACGTGGGCGTGAACTTCCCGCTCGGCGTCGGCCTCGGCCTCCTCTTCGGCTGGTCGGCGCTGGAGTCGCTCCTGTTGGGGGGTATCGTCTACATCTCCTCGTCGGCCATCATCACGAAGTCGCTCGTCGACCTCGGCTGGGTGGCCGACCCCGAGAGCGAACCGGTCCTCGGCACGCTCGTCTTCGAGGACCTCGTCATCGCGCTGTACCTCGCGGTCGTCACCCCGCTGGTGCTCGGCGGCGGGGGGTTCGAGGCGACCGCCGGCCGCGTCGGCGTCGCAATCGTCGTCCTCCTCGCGCTGGCGGTCGTCGCCCGGGCCGGGACGACCGTCTTCGACTCCCTGTTGGACGGCGTATCCGGCGAGGCGGTCACGCTCCGCGTGCTCGGCGTGACCGTGCCCGTCGCCGGCGCGGCGCTCGCACTCGGCGTCAGCGAGGCGGTGGCGGCGTTCTTCGTCGGCGTCGGCTTCGCCGGAACCGGCCACGTCGAGCGCATCGAGCGGCTCCTGACGAGCCTGCGGGACGCCTTCGCCGCGGCGTTCTTCCTCTACATCGGCCTCCAGACCGACCCAGCACTGATCGTCGAAGTGGCGCTTCCGCTCGCCGTCGTCGTCGCGGTCACGGCCCCCGCGAAGCTCGTCAGCGGGTTCTACGGCGGGCGCATCTTCGGCCTGAACGACCGCCGGTCGGCCCGCGTCGGCGCCGCCCTCGTCGCTCGCGGCGAGTTCTCGCTCATCATCGCCGCGCTGGCGACCGCCGGCGGCCTGCCCGAGCGAGTCGCCGCGCTCGCCGTCGGTTACGTCCTCGTGATGAGCCTGCTCGGGACGATGCTGATGGGCCAGTCGGCGGTCGTCGAACGGGTCGTCCTGCGGGTGAGCGAACGGGGCGAACCGAGCGCGGCGGACTGAACGTGTTCGGGAGGCGCCGTCGCCGACCCGTTCGAATTCCGACGCGTCGGGGGCTGTAACGCTTGCCACCCCGGAAGGATTTAATAGCCCCCACCGACAACGACGACCAACGATGGCGTCGACTCGCGACACCACGTCCGTCCACACCCCCGCGCTCGGTCTCCTCCGAGCGCCGCGAGCTCGACGACCGGGCCTCTAGGCCCACCTCACTTCTCACCCCACCGACCCGACTTTCCGTCGCGACGAATCCCTCGATTTTGCCGCGTAGCGTGCAGTATGCCGTTTAATTCCTTAATTAGAAGCGACGAATTTATGTCCCTGTGTGGTCCAGCATGAGTCGATGACAAAGCGCGTCGCTCTCGCGTTCAGCGGAGGACTCGACACGACAGTCTGCGTGCCGCTCCTCGAAGAGGAGTACGGCTACGACGAGGTCGTCGGCGTCACGGTCGACGTCGGCCAGCCCGAACCCGAATTCGACGAAGCCGAGGAGACCGCCGAGGCCCTCGACCTCGAACACTACGTCGTCGACGCGCGAGACGAGTTCGCCGACCTCTGTTTCGACTCCGTGCGCGCCAACGCCGAGTACCAGGGGTACCCCCTCGGGACGGCGCTGGCCCGCCCGGTCATCGCCAAGAAGATTCTGGAGGTCGCGAAAGAGCAGGACTGCGACGCCCTCGCCCACGGCTGTACCGGGAAGGGGAACGACCAGCTGCGCTTCGAGGCCGTCTGGCGCGCCTCCGACCTCGAGGTCATCGCCCCCGTGCGCGAGATGGGGCTGACCCGCGAGTGGGAGATGGAGTACGCGGCGGAGAAGGAACTGCCCGTCGAGGGCGGCAACGAGGGTGCCTGGTCCATCGACACCAACCTCTGGTCGCGCTCGGTCGAAGGTGACGACCTCGAGGACCCGAGCTACGTCCCGCCGGAGGACATCTACGACTGGACGACGGCGCCCACCGAGTCCGAGGGGACGGAACTCGTCGAAATCGAGTTCGACGAGGGGTACCCGGTTGCCGTCGACACCGTCGAGGAAACCTCGACGAGCTCCCAGCCGTCGGCTGGGAACGGCGAGGAGCAGTCCGCAGTCGACATCATCGAGCAGTTGAACGAGCAGGCGGGCGCCCACGGTATCGGGCGCACCGACATGATGGAAGACCGCATGCTCGGGCTGAAGGTGCGCGAGAACTACGAACATCCGGCCGCAACGGTGCTTCTGACGGCACACGAAGCCCTGGAGCAGTTAGTGCTGACGAAGGAGGAGCGCGACTTCAAACAGCAGATCGACCACCAGTGGGCCGAGAAGGGGTACCAGGGGCTCGTCGACGCGCCGCTGATGACCTCGCTCGACGGGTTCCTCGACGCGAACCAGACGAAGGTGACGGGAACCGTGACGGTGAAACTCGACGCCGGGCAGGTCCGCCCGGTCGCCCGCGAGTCCGACTACGCCGTCTACTCCGAGTCGGCGGCGTCGTTCAACACCGAGACCGTCGACGGCATCGAGCAGGCCGACGCGACCGGCGTGGCGAAGTACCACGGGTTCCAGTCACGCCTCGCCAACGCGGTGGCGGCGGGAGTCGAGAAGCCCGAACTGGCGGCGGACGGAAGCGGAGACGGCCACGAACTGCCGTCGAAGGACGGCGGCGAGGACGGCGAGGACAAGTAAGATGGGTGAGGAGGAAGCCACCGACGACACCGTCGTCCGCCGGGACCGCTTCAGCGGCGGCCCCGCCCGCGGCTTCCTCTCCAGTCTCGACGCCGACCGGCGCATCTTCGAGGCCGACCTCGCGGTCGACCGCGCCCACGTCGTGATGCTCGCAGAACGGGGAATCGTCGGCGACGACGTCGCCGGCGAGATTCTGGCCACACTCGACGACGTCGAGGCGGCGGGCCACGGCGCCCTGCCGGACGGCGAGGACGTCCACGAGGCCATCGAGTCGGCGGTCGTCTCCGAAGTCGGCCCCGAGGGCGGACGGATGCACACCGCCCGGTCGCGCAACGACGAGGTGGCGACCTGTATCAGGTATCGCCTCCGCGACGACCTGCTCCGTTCGGTCGAGACGGCGCTCGCCCTGCGCGAGTCGCTCGTCGAGTCGGCGGCCGACCACACCGAGACGTTGCTCCCGGGGTACACCCACCTCCAGCCCGCCCAGCCGACGACGGTTGCCCACTGGCTACTCTCCTACGAGGCCGCCGTCACGCGGGACGCCGAGCGCTTGTTCGACGCCTACGCTCGTGTGAACCGTTCCCCCCTCGGCGGGGCCGCGTTCGCGGGGACGCCGTTCGATATCGACCGCGACCGGACGGCCGAGTTGCTCGGCTTCGACGGCGTCGTCCGCAACTCCATGGACGCCTCGTCGGGCCGGGACGTGCTCGTCGAGGCCGTCTCGGCGCTCGCGACCCACGCCGTGACGCTGTCGGGGCTGGCGGAGGACCTGATACTCTACGCCAACCGCGGGTTCGTCTCGCTGTCGGACGACTACTCCTCCACGTCGTCCATCATGCCCCAGAAGGTGAACCCCGACACGATGGAACTCGTGCGGGCGACCGCCGGAGACGCGGTCGGCGACCTCACCGGGCTGTTGACGACGCTGAAGGGGCTGCCCCGCGCGTACAACCGCGACCTCCAGCGCGCCACGCCCCACGCGTGGGACGCCGTCGACGACGTGACGGCCGCAAGCGAGGTAGCGGCGGGCGCGGTGGCGACGGCGACCTGGCACGCCGAGGCGACGACGCCCGCCGCGGGGGAAGGGTTCTCGACTGCGACGGGCGTCGCCGACGCGCTCGCGATGGCGGGGCTCCCCTTCCGGACCGCACACGAAGTCGTCGCGGCGGCCGCACCCGAGGTCGAACCGGAGGACGACGTGGCAACCGTTACCGCAAGAGTTGACGCGGCCGCAGAGGCGGTATTAGGGGAGTCACTATGGGAGTACGTGACCCGGGACGCCGTGACGCGCGTGCTCGACCCCGCCGAGAGCGTGGCGAGTCGCGACTCCGCCGGCGGCCCCGCCCCCGACGCGGTCGCGAGCGAGGTCAAGGCGGCCCGTGAGTCGCTCGCGGCCGACCGCGAGACGCTCGCCGGACGCCGTGAGGCGCTGGCGGCGGCGGCCGAAGCGCTCGACGCGGAGGTGGCGAGCTATGTCTGAGGCGTTCGGCGCCGCGAGCGGCGCGCTCGACGTCGCGAGCGACGGAGTCGGTCGGGAGTCGACGCCGAGAGGTGGCCGGCTCCGACGACCGCGACGACTCCCGCTCCGGCGAGCGGCGCGTCCGGTCCCGGCCCCGCGACCGAGTCCGTCGCCGCGACCGCGGCCGGTCGGTGTGGACGCGGCGCCGACCCCGACCCCGACGCCGGTCGGAGCCCCGCTCCCGCCGCTGCCGCTTCCGCCGTCCCCTCTTGGGGACAAACTACCAACTATCCGACCATCGGTGCGCGGTTCGGCACGAAGCGACGTTCTCCCCCTCGATTAGGGTCGACCACGTCTTTTAATTTCGATTACAATATCGACGAATTTAAGGTAGATAGCCGGCAACGGTGAGGTACAGCAATGACCGACGCCGACTGTCCCGAGTGCGGGGCCGAACTGTCCCTGCACGAGGACCTGGAAGCCGGAGAGATCGTCGACTGTGGAACCTGCGGTGCGGAACTGGAAGTCGTCGACGTCAACCCGCCGGTCCTCGAGCGAGCCCCGGAGCTCGAAGAGGACTGGGGGGAGTGAGTTGACGGCGACTAGCTCACCCCACAGCGGTTCGACGGCGGGCGGCGCAGTACACACTGTCGTCCGCTCCGGAGGTGACGGCCTGTGAAGGTCGGCATCCTCTACTCGCGCATCCGCAAGGACGAGAAGCTGCTCCTCTCGGAGCTCCGCGAGCGCGACCACGACGTGGTGAAACTCGACGTGCGGAAGCTCCGCTTCGGGCTGGACGACGTGACCGACCTCGACGGGGAGGCCTCGGAAGCGACCGACTGCGACGTCGTACTCGACCGCTGTCTCGCGACCAGCCGCTCGCTGTACGCGACGCAGTTCCTCGACTCGTACGGCGTCACCGTCGTCAACGGTCCCGACACGGCCGACGTCTGCGCCGACAAGGCGAAGAACAGCCTCGCGCTCCAGCGTGCGGACGTTCCCACACCCGCGACGGAGGTAGCGTTCACGAAGGAGGCCGCGATGCGGGCCATCGAGGAGTTCGGCTACCCCTGCGTGCTGAAGCCCGTCGTCGGCTCGTGGGGCCGCCTGATGGCGAAAATCGACTCCCGCTCGGCGGCGGAGGCGATTCTGGAGCACAAGGCGACGCTCGGCCACTACGAGCACAAGGTGTTCTACGTCCAGGAGTTCGTCGAGAAGCCCGGCCGCGACATCCGCGTCCTGGCGGTCGACGGCGAGCCCGTGGGCGCGATGGTGCGCTCCTCGGAGCACTGGCTCACCAACGCCGCGAAGGGCGCCGACACCGACGAGTTCGAACTCGACGAGGAGGCGAAGGAGCTGGTCGAGAAGGCGAGCGACGCCGTCGGCGGCGGCCTCCTCGGGGTCGACCTGATGGAGGTCGGCGGCGACGACTCCGGCTCCTACACCGTCCACGAGGTGAACCACACCGTCGAGTTCAAGGCGCTGAACGAGGTCGTCGACGTCGACGTCCCCGGCGCCGTCGTCGACTGGCTGGAGGCGAAGGCCGACGACGAGAAGCGGGCCGCGGAGGCGGTGTTATGAGTTCGGTCGGCGACGACGCCGAGACCGACACCGAGGCGACGACACGCGCCGGCGTCGTCGGCGCCAGCGGCTTCACCGGCGGCGAACTCTGCCGCCTCCTGACCGCACACCCCGAGTTCGACCTCGTGCAGGCGACGAGCCGCGAGTACGAGAACAAAACTGTGGGGTCGGTCCACCCCAACCTCCGCGGGGTCGACCTGCGCTTCTCGGACCCCACCGATTTAGAGTCCGTAGACACCCTGTTCACCGCGACGCCTCACGGCGTCTCGATGGAGCACGTCGACGAGTTCTTCGAGGCCGCGGATACGGTGGTGGACCTCTCGGCGGACTTCCGCCTCGACACCGAAGAGCAGTACGACGAGTGGTACGACGGCCACGTCGCGCCGGAGTACCTGGAGAAGGCCGAGTACGCCCTGCCCGAGTTGAACCGGGAGAACCTGACCGGCGCGGAACTCATCGCGTCGGGTGGCTGTAACGCGACGGCGACGATGCTCGGGCTGAAACCGCTCGTAGACGGTGGTCTGATAGACTCGAACGACCGCGTGGTCGTGGACGTGAAAGTCGGCTCCAGCGAGGGCGGCGCCGGCGGCGGAGCGGCCTCCTCACACGCCGAGCGCTCCGGCGTCGTGCGGCCGTACGCGCCGACCGGGCACCGCCACGAGGCCGAAATCGAGCAGTTCCTCGGCCTCTCGACCGCGTTCACCGTCCACGCCGTCGACATGGTCCGCGGCGCGTCCGCCACGGGCCACGTCTTCCCCGGCGAGCGCGTGACGAAGGGCGACCTCTGGTCGGCCTACCGCGACGCGTACGAGGACGAGCCGTTCGTCCGCCTCGTCGCGGGCGGCGGCGGCGTGTACCGCTACCCCGAGCCCAAGGCCGTGGCCGGGACGAACTACGCCGAGGTCGGCTTCGAACTCGACCCCGCTAATGGAAGGATAGTCGTGTTCTCGGCCATCGACAACATGATGAAGGGGTCGGCCGGGCAGGCCGTCCACGCCGCGAACGTCGCCCTCGGCTTCGAGGAGACCGCCGGCCTGGAGTTCGGCGGCCTCCACCCCGTGGGGGCACCCTGATGACAGAGACAGACGACAGCGCCGACGACGAATACGAGTTCGAATCTCCACACGAAACGGAGGGGTTCGACTCGGGCCGTGGAGTGGAAACGAAGGGGTCCAGTGGGAGCGACGGACCCGAAACCGAGGGGTTCTGCGTCGACGACGTGGTCGCCCACGGCGGCACCGTCGAGGCGTTCCTCGCCGACGGCGGCGACAACCTCGTGGCCGATGGAGGACTCGTCGACGAGACCGGCGACGACGTCGACGACGCCCCCGTCGTCGTGAAAATCGGCGGCGCACGCGCGGTGAACCCCGAGGGCGCCGTGCAGGACGTCGCTCACCTCGTCGCCAACGGCCGGCAGGTCGTCGTCGTCCACGGCGGTTCGACGGCGGTCGACGAGACGCTCGAGGAACTCGGCGAGGAGCCCACCTACGTCGAGACGCCGTCGGGCGTCACCGGGCGCTTCACCGACGAGCGCGCGATGGAGGTGTTCACGATGGTGATGCCCGGAAAACTCAACACTGACCTCGTCGCGACCCTGCGCGCGGCCGGCGTCGACGCGCTCGGTCTCTCCGGGGTCGACGGCGGCCTCCTGACGGGGAAGCGTAAATCCGCCGTGCGCGTCGTCGAGGACGGCAAGAAGAAGATCAAGCGCGGCGACCACTCCGGGAAGATAGAGTCGGTGAACGCCGACCTCCTCGGGACCCTGCTCGACGCGGGCCACGTCCCCGTGGTGACGGTCCCGATGCTGGCGGACGACGGCGTGCCGGTGAACGCCGACGCCGACCGCGCCGCCGCCGCGGTGGCGGGCGCACTGGGCGCCCAACTCGTGGTGTTGACCGACGTGTCCGGGGTGTACGAGGACCCCGACGACCCCGAGACGCTCGTCTCGTCGGCGACGACGCCGGCGGACCTGGAGGCGCTGCAGGGCGCCGCCGAGGGGTTCATGACGAAGAAGGTGATGGCGGCCGTCGAGGCGCTGGAGGGCGGCGCCGCCGAGGTCGTCGTCGCCGACGCCAACCTGCGCGACCCCATCACGAACGCGCTCGGCGGCGGCGGGACGCACGTCTCGCCGGGTGTGTTGGGTGATGCGAGCGGCGTCGGCGACGCCGACGACGGGATTGGCGGCGACGAGGCCGGGGAGGTCGAACAATGAGCGGCGGCTTCGTCTTCTCGGAGAAGCCCATCGAAATCGGACGCGGCGAGGGCGTCCACCTCTACGGGTCGGACGGCACCGAGTACCTCGACCTCGGGGCGAGCTACGCCGTCGCCGCCGTCGGCCACTGTCACCCGAAGGTCGTCGAGGCGGTGCAGGAGCAGGCCGCGGAACTGCTGTACGTGCAGGGGTCGTACCCGGTCGCGGCCCGGACGGAGCTGTACGAGAAACTCGCCGCGCTCGGCCCCGGTGACGCCGACAACGTCTGGCTCTGTAACTCCGGGACGGAGGCCAACGAGGCCGCGATGAAGTTCGCCCGCGCCGCCACCGGCCGGGAGAAGATAATCGCCACCAAGCGCGGCTTCCACGGCCGGACGATGGGCGCGCTCGCGATGACGTGGAAGGGGAAGTACAAGGCGCCCTACGAGCCGCTCGCGGGGGGAGTCGAGTTCGTGAGCTACGGCGACGCCGCGGAGCTTCGGGAGGCCGTCGACGACGAGACCGCGGCGGTGTTCCTAGAGCCCGTACAGGGCGAAGGAGGGATTCACGCGGCCGATGCAGGGTATCTGCAGGCGGCCCGCGAAGCGACCGAGGAGGCGGGCGCGGCGCTCGTCTTCGACGAGATTCAGACGGGCGTCGGCCGGACGGGTCACCTCTGGGCCTGCGAGGGCGCCGGGGTGGAGCCGGACGTGCTGACGACCGCG
Organism: Halobium salinum; assembly: GCF_026586625.1. Taxonomy (GTDB): domain Archaea; phylum Halobacteriota; class Halobacteria; order Halobacteriales; family Haloferacaceae; genus Halobium; species Halobium salinum. Next base: position 59,794 of record NZ_JAODIW010000006.1, read on the forward strand.
AAGGGTATCGCCTCGGGGCTCCCCCTCGGCGCGACGCTGTGTGCGGACTGGATTGCCGAAGAACACGGCGACCACGGGTCGACGTTCTCGGGCGGCCCGGTCGCCTGCGCCGCGGCGAACGCCACGCTCGACGTCGTGGTCGAGGAGGACCTCCCCACCCACGCCGGCGACGTGGGGAGCTACCTCGTCGAGTCCCTCGAGACGGCCGTCGAGGAGGGCGACCTCCCCGTCCGCGAGGTGCGCGGCGAGGGACTGATGGTCGGCGTCGAGGTGAAACGGGGGGCGAACCGCCTCCTGCGCGACCTGGCGCTCGAACAGCAGGTGCTCGCGCTGCCCGCCGGCCGCTCGGTGGTGCGCCTCCTGCCGCCGCTCGTGCTCGACCAGGCGGGCGCCGACCGCGCCGTCGACGCGCTCGTGGAGGTGCTCTCGTGAGCACCGCGTCCTCGGAGGGGGACGGCGACGAGTCCACAGCGGCCGTCGAGACGGCCGCCGCCGACTACCCCGCCGATATCGGCACCGAGGGTCGCCGCCTGCTGTACGACCTCGTGTCGACGCCCTCGCCGACCGGCGAGGAACGCGCGGCCGCCGAGAGACTCGTCGCCTTCTTCGAGGCCCACGACCGCGAGGTGTGGCTCGACGAGGTCGGCAACGTGCGCGCGCCCGCCGACGACTCGGTGCTCCTGACCTCCCACGTCGACACCGTCCCCGGCGACATTCCCGTCGAGGTGAAGCCGGGAGTCGACGACGAGGACGTGGATACGAACCCCGACGAGCCCTGTCTCTGGGGCCGCGGCAGCGTCGACGCCACCGGCCCGCTCGCGGCGATGGCCGTCGCGGCCGTCGAGACCGGCGTGAGTTTCGTCGGCGTCGTCGGCGAGGAGACGGACTCGCGAGGGGCGCGCCACTTAGTCGAGGACCGCGCCGAAGCGCCCGGTGCCGTGGTGAACGGCGAACCCAGCGGTTGGGACGGGGTCACGCTCGGCTACCGGGGCTTCCTCGCCGGAACGTACGTCGCCGCCAGCGAGTCCGGCCACACCTCCCGGCCCGACGCGAACGCCATCGAGGCCGCGATGGACTGGTGGGGCGCCGTCGAAGCCGAGTTCGACCCGGAGGACTACGTCCCCGTCTTCGAGCAGGTGACGACGAAACCCGTCGGGGTCGACGGCGGCGACAGCGCGGACGGGCTCTCGGTCGAGGTGACGATGGACGTGCAGCTCCGGGTGCCGCCGAAGCTGACGCCCGACGAGGTGCGCGAGCGCGCCGATTCGCACCTCGGGGTCGGCTCCGACGACGGCGAGCCGTTCGGCACCGTCCACTGGGAGGAGCCCATCCCACCCGTGATGGAGAGCCCCCGAACCGAGGTGGCCCGGGCGTTCCGCGTGGCGATTCGCGGCGCCGGCGCCGACCCCCGGCTGCTTCGCAAGACCGGGACGAGCGACATGAACCTCTTCGCCGAGGCGTGGGACTGCCCGATGGCGACCTACGGTCCCGGCGACTCCTCGCTCGACCACGCGCCGAACGAACACCTCTCGCTCGCCGAGTTCGACCGCTCGGTCGAGGTGTTGACCGCGGTGGCGACGGACCTGAAAGGTGACGGCGGTGGGGAGGGCGGGGCGGAATGAGCCTCGACACCGACCACTTCCTCGACATCGACGACCTCTCGGCCGCAGAACTGGAGCGCGTCCTCGACCGCGCCGCCGCGTTGAAGTGGGGCGAGGAGGACGAGAGCGACCTCCTCGCCGACCGGACGATGGGGATGCTGTTCGAGAAACCCTCGACGCGGACCCGCATCTCCTTCGAGACGGGGATGACGAGGCTCGGCGGTCACGCGGTCTTCCTCGGCCCCGACGACATCCAACTCGGCCACGGCGAGCCCCTGAAGGACACCTCGCGGGCGGTATCGCGCTACGTCGACGTGGTGATGGCGCGGATGTTCGAGCACGGGGACATCGAGGAGTTGGCCGCGTACTCCTCGGTGCCGGTCGTCAACGGGCTCACCGACGACGCCCACCCGTGTCAGACGCTCGCGGACCTGCTGACGGTTCGGGAGGCGTTCGGTCCGCTGGACGACGGCGTCTCGGTGGCGTGGGTCGGCGACGGCAACAACGTCGGTCAGTCGTTCGTCGTCGGCGCCGCGCTGACCGGCCTCGACCTGACGGTCTGTACGCCGCCCGGGTACGGGATGGGCGACGACGTGCTCGACCGTGCCGAGGCGTTGGGCGGTGCGCCCACCGTCGTCGACGACCCCGAACGGGCCGTCGCCGACGCCGACGTGGTCTACACCGACGTGTGGGTGTCGATGGGTCAGGAGGACCGCCGCGAGGAGAAACTGGCCGCCTTCGAGGGATATCAGGTGAACGAGGAGCTGCTAGCGGGAACCGACGCGAAGCTGATGCACTGTCTGCCGGCCCACCGAGGTGAGGAGGTCACGGACGAGGTGTTGGAGAGCGACCGCGCGCTCGTCTGGGACCAGGCCGAGAACCGGCTCCACGCTCAGAACGGACTGCTCGTCGAGCTCCTCGGCTCGTAAATCGAGCGACTCGAACGGGGAAAGCGGCCAGTCCCGTCCTGAACGAAGGGGCTGGCTGAGTCGAATTCGAGTGGAGAAGGCGGGTGGTTTCGACTCGAGCGCGGATGCCAGTCGACGGGCTACTCGTCCTCGTCGCCGTCGTTCCAGCGGTCCGGCACTTCGATGACGTAGCGCCCGTCCTCGCGCAGCGAGATGATGTACTCGTCGCGGTCGTACAGCTCCATCAGGTTGAGTTCGTACTGTCCGGGATTGACGATTTTGATGCTCTCGAACTGGTCGTTGAGCTCCTTGCGGAGCTCCGAGAGGCCGGGCTGGTCCGCGTCGGGCTCTTCGGCGGACTGCTCGGCGGCCGCGGACAGTTCTTCGGGACTGACGACGTCGGTCCGGGCACTCGCCTGCGCCCGGTCCTCGGCGTCCGCCGAGGGGTCAGGTTCCGACCGGTCGACGGTAGCCGCGTCGGTCGTGCTAGACGCGTCGGTTGCTTCGGTCGCGTTGTCCACGTCGGTCGCGTCGGCCACACCCGCGTCGGCCGGGGTCGACTGCACGTCCGACTCGGACTCCGTGCCGGAATCCGACTCGGGCCCCGTGCCGGATTCCGATTCGGACTCCGTGCCGGGCCACGCTCGGGGTGACTTCGAGCGTCTCTCGGTCTGTGCCGTCGTACCGCCGCTGTCGGACGAGGACCCCCGAACCCAGTCGCGAACGGCCGACCCGGCGTCCGCGGCCGCGCCGGTCACGCCCGAGCGACCCGTTCCGGTGGCGCCGCTCGCGTTTCCGTTCGTCGATTCGGACGGCGACTCCGCCGAATCGGCAACCCGGGCGTTTCCACTCGAACCTCCGTCCGAGCCCGCACCCGAGTCAGTGACGTTCGAAGCGCTCGCCGGTCGAAACTGGAATTTGTTCCCCCCGCAGTCCGGACAGCCCGACAGCATCTCCTTGGAGCCGTCGGCGAACGTCCGGTCGCAGTTCGTACACTGGTGTGGCATCGGGCGATTACCGCCGGGAGACGAGGGCGCTGATGAGGTTCTCGTCCTTGTGGAGGGTCTGTATCTGGTTCGCCGGGCCGATGACGGTGAGCTTCTTCGTCTCCTCTTTACCCATCAGGCGTCCGAGGAAGCTCGTGTCGGCGGTCTGTGCCTTCGGGTAGGTCTCGATCTCGATGCCGTTGAACCCGTCGGGGCTGATTTCGGACATCGTGACCTCGATGAGCTTCGACTCCTCGTCGGGGGCGAGCCCCTCCTCGAGGATGACGATGTTCCCCTCGTGGACCGCGTCGAGCACGGTTCGAATCTTCTCCATGCTCGTGAGGTTCTCCATTCGCTCGCCGCTGATGAGGTCGATCTGGACGCCGTCGTCGCCGTCGCCGGCGTCGGGGTCGGTTGGTGTTGCTTCTGGCATCGTGCTCACGCGAAGTATTCCGCGATTTTGTCGTAGACCTCGTCCATGTTGTCGCCCTCGAGGGCCGACAGCGGGATGGTCTCGTGCTGGGGGAACGCGTTCGAGATGCGCTGGATGTTCGAATCCTCGCAGTCGATCTTGTTCGCGAGGATGAGCACCGGGAGCTCCTGGGACTCGATGATGCCGATGAGCATCGTGTTCACCTGCGTGAACGGGTCCTCCGTGGAGTCGAGTACGTAGATGACGCCCTCGACGTCCTCGCGGAGCCAGTGCATGGCCTCGGCGACGCCCTCGGTCGCCTCGCGCGACCGACGGACGGCGTCGTCTTTCTCCATGTCGTGCTCGAGAAACTCCTTGTAGTCGACTTTCGTCGTCACGCCCGGCGTGTCGACGATGTCGATGGAGACCGTCTTCCCGTTGCGCTCGATGTCGACGTTCTCCTTGCGGCGAGCGCGCCGTGTTTCGTGTGGAATGTGACTCTCCGGCCCGATTGCGTCGCCGGTCCAGTCACGTGCGATGCGGTTCGCGAGGGTCGTCTTTCCGGCGTTCGGCGGCCCGTAGATGCCGATCCGCTTCGGCTCGCTGGCCGAGAACAGCCGTTCGGTGACCCGTGTAACGCTGTCTTTGAGTCCGTTGAGCAGTCCCATCCTGACCTCCGCGCCTCCCGAATCCCGCTCGTGGAGGGGCGTATGGCGGAATACGGTCTCTCCGGTTACTTAAGTACTACGTCAGACGATTGTAGGAATGGTGATATGAACTGAGGGACGAGTAGTTCGGTTAATATAATGTCACGTGCGTGCGTGCCCTCTAACCGAACTTGGTGTCTAAGCGAACCGGATGTAGAAGCGGACCGGATGTAGAAGTGACTCTATCGGAGTGGGTGAAATTCAATTGGCAAACTCGTTCCCGGTACCGAATCCCGTGAGTCGTGTCTGCAGTAGAAACGACGGGGAGGCTGTATCCCCCACCCCTTCGTTTCGAGTGGAGCCAGGACGAGAGACGGTGGGTGGTCGACCAGGGATGGTCCTCTCGAGTTGTACTAATCCACCAGCCGAGTGATTACAACTAGAACTGCTAGTACTACGGATATGGTTGTTAGAGGGAGACAATAAATCCCCGTCATCTAGAGAGTCGCCGTCACCCTACCCCCCTTTTCGTGCGTTCCACCCGAAACGAAGGGGTGGGGGGGAGTCCCCGAGTGGATTACTCACCGACCCCCGTCAGAACAGCTTTTCCTCCCGATATCGGTCACCGGCGCTCGCGGCCGGACGGAAAGTTCCGACCACCGACCGGACCGTTTCTAGTCGACGCGACCCCGAGCGTCGAAACGTGCCACCACGAATCACGCGAACGACTCGCACGACTATCGTTCTCCAGAGGAAAACCGGCGGTGAATCGCGTCGCCCGCACCGCGACGACTCTGGCCTCCTCGGATGTAACCCGTTCGCGGACCGATTCGACCCTTCAGGTGAACGGACGACTTGAGCGAACGGACAACTCAAGCGAACGGACAACTCGAGTGGACGGACAACTCGAGTGGACGGACAACTCGAGCGAACCGACGACTCGCCGCCGGTGGGAGCTCGAACGCGACCCCGCTGCCCCGATCGGGCGTCGTCGGTTCCGTCCGATGGGAGAACATTTTAGTACCGTCTCTTCATCTGGTTCGTCTGCATCACCTGGACGCGTTCGTCGGAGACAGCGAGACCCGAACCACTGTTTCGCCGGGTCTCGCGGCACGAATCCGACAGCTCCGGCGTGCGCTCCACCCGAAACGAGGGGGAAATCCACGAATGTCAGAGGACCAACCACGCTCGGACGACCGCCTCGAAGAGGAGGCAGACGACGAGCAGACGGTGCCGGACGGGAGCGAGGCGACGGGAACGACGGCCGACGGAGCCGAGGCGGAACGGGCCGACCGAGGCGCCGAAAGAGAGTCACCGATGAACCAGGACCTGCCGGACACGACCGATCCGTCGGCGGGGACTACCGCCGACCCGACTGCCGTCGAGTCGGCCGGCGCCGACCCGACCACCGCCGGCTCGACCGACGTCGACCGTGGGAACGGGCCGGACGTCGACCTCGACGACGTCGTCCTCGACGACGGCGACAGCAAGGGGCTGTTCGACGACCTACTCTCGGGCGAACCGATCTTCGAGAACAAGGAGGTGCTCAGACCCTCCTACACGCCCCACGAGCTCCCACACCGCACCGAGCAGATCAACCAGATGGCGACCATCCTCGTCTCGGCGCTCCGGGGTGAGACCCCCTCGAACATCCTCATCTACGGGAAGACGGGGACCGGCAAGACCGCGAGCGCGAAGTTCGTCTCACAGGAGCTGGAGTCGACGAGCCAGAAGTACGACGTGCCCTGCGAGGTCGAATACATCAACTGTGAAGTGACGGACACGCAGTACCGGGTGCTCGCCCAGCTCGCGAACAAGTTCATCGAGAAGAACCACGCGCTCATCGACGGCCGGCTCGACCACCTCCGGAACCTCCGTCGTGAGGTGACCGAAGAGCCCGCCCGACTCGGCGACACCGACTACGACAGCCTCGCCGCCGTCGAGGACCGTATCGAGGAGCTGGAGACGGACCGTGAGGAGATGGAGACCGTCCCGATGACGGGGTGGCCCACCGACCGCGTCTACTCGACCTTCTTCGACGCCGTCGACTACCACGAGCGCGTGGTCGTCATCATGCTCGACGAGATCGACAAGCTCGTCGAGAAGTCCGGCGACGACACCCTCTACAACCTCTCACGGATGAACTCCGAGCTCGACAACTCCCGTATCTCCATCATGGGAATCTCGAACGACCTGAAATTCACGGACTTCCTCGACCCCCGCGTCAAGTCGAGTTTGGGAGAAGAAGAGATCGTCTTCCCACCCTACGACGCCAACCAACTGCGGGATATCCTCCAGCACCGTTCGGACGTGGCCTTCAAAGCCGACGCCCTCACCGACGACGTCATCCCGCTCTGTGCCGCCTTCGCTGCACAGGAACACGGGGACGCACGCCGCGCGCTCGACCTCCTCCGGACGGCGGGGGAACTCGCCGAGCGCAGTCAGGCCGACACCGTCGAAGAGGCCCACGTCCGGCAGGCCCAGGACAAGATCGAACTCGACCGGGTCGTCGAAGTCGTCCGCACGCTCCCTACCCAGAGCAAAATCGTCCTCTTCTCCATCATCCTGCTGGAGAAAAACGGCGTCCACAACGTCAACACGGGCGAAGTGTTCAACATCTACAAGCGTCTCTGTGAGGAGATCGACGCCGACATCCTCACCCAGCGCCGCGTCACGGACCTCATCTCCGAACTCGACATGCTCGGCATCGTCAACGCCGTCGTCGTCTCGAAGGGCCGCTACGGCCGGACGAAGGAAATCAGCCTCTCGGTGCCCATCGACGAGACCGAGGCCGTCCTCCTCTCCGACTCCCGACTCGGCGACATCGAAGAGGCTCAACCGTTCGTGCAGGCGCGGTTCGACAACTGACCGTCGGTTCCCCACTATTTCTACTCGAACCGGCGCGTCGTCGCCAGCACTCGAACCCTCACTTCGTGAGGTGTATCCACACGAAACGAAGGGGGTTGTCTGACGGCTGACTGACTGACCGATTCAGAGAGGGTCGTAACCGAGTCAAGCCGAGTCGGATCGAGTCGAATCGAGTCAAGCCGAGTCGAATCGAGTCGAATCAGACCAAGTCGAGGCGAGAAACGGAGACGGAACTCAGACCGCGCCGCGACGTGCGGCAGCGTGCGCTCTCTGAGCCGATGGAGTCGGTGCCGATGCCGGCGACGCAGCGGCGACGCCGGGAGACGGTTCACTGTCGCTTGATTCGATTCCGCCCGGTTCGAGTTCGGCCCGTTCGACCACTCCGGTCGGTGCAGAGACGTCGCGGACGGTCGACCCCGGACTGAGACAGCTGTTTTCGCCGAGTCCGAGGCGGATACAGCCGAGGAACGGGATTCGAACGCGGGCGACGCCGTCGACCCACGAGGGTCTGACCGGCGCGGCGATGCCGTTCGCCTGGTCGTAGCGGGCGTTGTTGTCGCCCTTCGTCACGAACCCGGCGTGCGGGGCGGGGCAGTTCGCCAACTCCTCGCAGTTGTCCGCGCGGATGTAGCTCTGGTTGGCCTTCTCGTACCAGTTCTCACCGTCGTCGACCCAGAAGCGGGCCCGATGGATGATGGGAGGCCCGAACGAACTCGGGTCGTCGTAGATGACTACGGAGCCGTAGTCGCCGAAGGACCGATACCCCGCCTCCCGCCCGTCGGCGTAGGTGACGACGCCGGTGTCTTCGTGGGCGGCGTCGGGGGAGAACCGGCCGGGTTCGGTAATGAATATCAGGTCACCGCGTTCCATGTGGGGCTGCATACTCCCGCTCTCGACGGCGACCATGGGGGGCCACACGCCGCTCACCGTGAAGAGAATCAGCCCGATTGCGGCGACGGCGGCGACGCTGGTGAGCGTCTCCCGTACGAAGAGGAGTGGGCCGCTGTCGGCGTGCATGAAGCGTGAAACGATGCTCTCGTCCTCGCCCGCTCGGCCGCCGGGGGTCGGCTCCGAGCGTTCGGCGGTGGACGACGAAGCCGAGTCGTCGGAGGGTGGGCGGCTGTCACCGGCACTCATCGCGCGGCGATTCGGTGGGACCGCGTTTCAACCTTCTGACTCGGGCGGGGGCGGATGCGCAGACGGTGAGTTCGGTAGCCGCGGCTCCGTCAGTCGCCTCTCCTCAACCGGTCACGCCTCGCGAGCCGAGTCGATACCGACAGCGCGTCGGCCGCCACTCGGCAGTGCGCTGGCTCGCTAACCCGACAGCGAGTCGACCCACTACCCGACAGCGAGTCGACCCGCTACCCGACAGCGGGTCCACCTCCCATCCACACGCTTTTGGTCTCCGACCGCCCTCCCCAGAACGTGCCGCTCGAGACGCCGTCCCGAATCGTCCAGGAGCTCGCGAGCCGCGGCTACAACGCCGAACGCGAGGCCGTGACGCTCCTCGCCGGTGCGGCGAACCCGGCGCTCGTTCTGGAGGCGGCCATCGAGGTCGCCGACGACGACGCGCTGGTTCTGACGGTCGAGCACGTTCGGCGGGCACTCGACGCCGAACCGCCGGCGGACGCGAACGTGAACGCGACGGCGACCGCTCCGGCCGCTACCGCGGGGTCCACCGGGCCCGAGTCGGCCGGTTCCGAGGCTCCCAGCGAATCCGCCGACCCCAAACCGAGCGACGGTAACCCCGACCCGACCCGTGCGGACGACCCCCCCGTTTCGACTCCAGACGCCGGCCCTGTCACCGAGTCACGAACTGGGGAGACTCCAGTGGAAGCAGGGGGGTCGGCGGGCACGGAGACGACCGGCGGGTCGGCAATCGACCCCGAGGGGTCGACCGCCCCTCGTACGAGCCGAACCCCGACGCCGGCCGAAATCACGGGCGACATCACCGGTCAGTCGACCGGGACGGGGGAGTACAAGCAGTTCGTTCGAGTCTTCCGCGACCGCTACGAGCGCCTCTCGAAACAGCTCCGCGGGCGGGTCAACCACCGACCGGCCGAGGCCATCCAGTCGATGCCGGGCCGGAGCGACGCCGAGATGATCGGTCTCGTCAACGACATCCGCTCGACCGCGTCCGGACACTGGCTGGTCGAACTCGAGGACACGACCGGGGTGTTCCCCTGTCTGGTGATGAAGGACAAGGACATCGCGTCGCTCGTCGACGAACTTCTGATGGACGAGTGTATCGCCGTCTCCGGCACCCTCGCCGACGACGCCGGCATCCTCTTCGTCGACGATATCTACTTCCCGGACGTTCCCCGGAACTACCGCCCGTCCACCGCGGACCGCCACGTCCAAGCGGCGCTCATCTCCGACGTCCACGTCGGCAGCCAGGAGTTCGTCGCCGACGCCTGGAGTCGCTTCACGAGTTGGCTCCACACCGACGAGGCGGAGGCCGTCGAGTACCTCCTCATCGCCGGCGACATGGTCGAGGGGGTCGGCGTCTACCCGAATCAGGACGAGGAACTCGACATCATCGACATCTACGAGCAGTACGAGCGCTTCTCGGAGCACCTCAAGGAGGTCCCGGGCGACATGGAGATCGTCATGATTCCGGGGAACCACGACGCCGTCCGTCTCGCCGAACCCCAACCCGGCTTCGACGACGAACTCCGGGGAATCATGTCCGCCCACGACGCCCGTTTCACCGGGAACCCATCCACCGTCACGCTGGAGGGCGTCTCCATCCTGATGTACCACGGCGTCTCCATCGACGAGGTCATCGCCGAACTCCCCGAGGAGAAAGCCAACTACGACGAGCCACACAAGGCGATGTACCAGCTCCTGAAGAAGCGCCACGTCGCCCCGCAGTACGGCGGGCACATGCGCCTCGCCCCCGAGGAGAAGGACTACCTCGCGATGGACACCGTCCCCGACGTCTTTCATACGGGTCACGTCCACAAGATCGGCTGGGGGAAGTACCACAACGTCCTCGCCGTCAACTCCGGCTGTTGGCAGGCTCAGACCGACTTCCAGAAGTCCGTCAACATCGACCCCGACGTGGCTCACGCCCCCATCCTCGACCTCGACACGCTCGACATGACCGTCCGCAAATTCATCTAACCCGACCTTTTTCTTCGTCGGGTGCGCTCGCCTCGCTCGCGCACCGCTCCTCGAAAAAGCTCGACCAAAAAAAGAGCCGCTCGCTCGGCCTCCGGCCTCGCTCGCGGTCGACACGCCAAGAGCTACCAGATCAAGAACGCCTCCGCGCCGCTACCGCCCCACAACACCGCCCCCCTACGCCCCCGGCACCGCGAACTCGAACTGGAACTCCTCGCCGTCGCGTGCGACCCGCAACACTCGCTCCACGAACTCGGTCTTCCCCATCGAGTACTCCTCGAGGTCATCGGTCCCGGTGGCGAGGTCTCGTTTCAGCTCCTCGTACTCCTCACGGAGGTCGTCGCGGGCGCGGAGCACGTCCCGCGTCACGACGCTCACCCGCCACTTCTCGCCCGATTCGGCGAAGACGTGGACGTTGAATCGCTGGCCGTCGTGTTCGCGGGCGACGGGATTCCACTCGTCGCTGTTCTCGTAGCGTGTGCCGCCGAGGTCGTCGACGACCGCGCTCGCGACCTCGCCCACCGCCCCGTCTCCGACGACGAGGTCGACGTCGACGATGTCCTTCGCGGCGAGGTCGGGAACGGCTGTCGACCCCACGTGTTCGAGTCGAACCAGTCGGTCGTCGAGACTCCGGTCCTGGAGGACGGACACCAGACGCTCGCGCTCCGCCTCGAAGGATTCCCGCCACTCGCCGTGACGTGAAGGGACGAGGGCGATGGGGTCGTCGTGCAGGCCGACCATGTCCAAGCCGACTGGTGACGGCTGCTTCAACGTAGGGGAAGTGTGCTACCGCGGCACGTGTCGGGTGTCGACGCGTTCCACCCGAAACCGTGCCCTCCGCTATCACATATCTCGTGTACGGCGGCTACACAGCCGAGTGCGGCTCTTCAGTCGCCGGTCCCAATCGCCGGGCGATGACTGACGACCCGCTGTTCGAGTCGTTCGACCTCGACGGCCTCGACCTCGACAACCGCGTCGGCCTCGCGCCGATGACCCGCACCAGCGCGACCGACGACGGCCACGCCACCGACGAGATGGCGCGGTACTACGCGAAGTTCGCCGAGGGCGGCTTCTCCTTCCTCGTCACCGAGGGCATCTACACCGACACCGACCACAGCCAGGGGTACGCCAACCAGCCCGGCCTCGCCACCGACGAGCAGGCCGACTCGTGGGAGCCGGTGGTCGACCGCGTCCACGACGCCGGCGCACCGGTCTTCGCTCAGTTGATGCACGCCGGCGCGCTCGTCCAGGGGAACCGCTGGACCGACGAGACCGTCGGTCCCTCCGCGGTCCGCCCGAAGGGCGAACAACTCGAGATGTACGGCGGCGAGGGGCAGTTCGCCGAACCCCAGGAGCTGTCGACCGACGAACTCGACGGGATTCGCGAGACGTTCGTCGTCGCCGCCGAGCGGGCCGCCGAGGCCGGCTTCGACGGCGTCGAGGTTCATGGCGCGAACGGCTACCTGCTCGACCAGTTCCTCACCGCCTACACGAACCAGCGCGACGACGAGTACGGCGGCGACGTCGAGAGTCGCGTCCGGTTCCCGACCGAGGTGCTCCAGGCGGTCGCCGACGCGACCCCCGACGGGTTCGTCGTCGGTGTCCGCCTCTCGCAGTCGAAGGTGAACGACCCCGACTACCGCTGGGAGGGCGAGGCGGAAGCCGAGGCCGTCTTCGACGCGTTCTCCGCGGCGGGCGCGGACTACCTCCACGTCACCGAGGCGGACGTCACGGCCCCCGCGTTCGAGGGCGACGCCGGTGATACCGGCGACGGCGGGAACGAGACGGACGCGACGCTCGCCGAACTCGCGGCGGAGTACGGCGACGCGCCCGTCGTCGCGAACGGCGGACTGGAGGACCCCGAGGCGGCCCGCGCCACGGTCGAGGCCGGTGCCGACCTGATAACGCTCGGAACCGGCGCGCTCGCCAACCCCGACTGGCCGACGCGCGTGGAAAACGACGAACCGCTCGCCGACCTCGACTTCGAGCGGGTCCTCCAACCGGACGCCTCCATCGACGACAGCGAAGTACCGAGCGACGACTGACCGACGGCCGCGCTCCCGATACTCAGGGCGCCATCCCGTATCGGACCGTCTCCTGGCCTTCGAACGTCGGCCCCGACCCGTCGTACTCGAAGCCGGCCGACTCGAGGGCCGACCGACGGTCGTCGTCCCCGGCGTCGACGAGGACCTCCACTCGCATCCCTTCCTTCCTGGCGAACCGCGCCGGCTCCCCGAGGAGGGCGTCGTACGCCGCCGTCTCCCCGCCGAACTGCGTGATGTGGACCACGTCGTCGCGAGCGTCGAAGCTGACGAACCCGGCGACGGCGTCGGCGCCGTCGCCCGCCGAAGGGTCGCTCTGCACCGTCCCGTCGTCGATTTCGGCCGACGCCGACTCGTCGCCCTCGACCGCTCTCGGTTCACCCCCTTCGGTCGACGCCGACCCGTCGTCCGGCACCGTCTCCGCGGCGGCGGCGACGCGGACCGTTCTATCGTGGATGACGTTGCGCATCACGTCCGTCGGCGTGCCGGCGATGGCGGCGAGCGCGTCCGCGTCCGCCTCGACCGCGTCCCGAACGTCCATGCGTGGGGGTCCGTCCCACGGTACTAAAACGCTGGCGCCGTTTCGGGGTCCCCCCTCACGGGTGTCGTCACCCGGACAGTCAGGAGCGGCAACCCTTGAACAGTCAAACAGAGTTATGCGGGTCGCCACGCTACCCCCGGCTATGTGTGACTCTCGTCTCGGGGTTCGACACGGACCCGTAGCGCTGGTGATTCGATGCGGGTCGTAGCGAAGTTCGGCGGCACCTCGCTGGGGAGCGGGGACCGCATCAATCGGGCGGCGGACTCGGTCGCCGCGGCGGTCGAGCAGGGTCACGAGATCGCCGTCGTCGCCAGCGCGATGGGGTCGACGACCGACGAACTGCTCGACGACATCAAGTTCGACACGTCGGACCAGGACCGCGCGGAAATCGTCTCGATGGGCGAGCGCACCTCCGTCCGGATGCTGAAGGCCGCGCTCTCCGCACGGGGCGTGAACGCCGTCTTCCTCGAACCCGGCAGCGACGACTGGCCGGTCATCACCAACGACCTCGGGGAGGTCGACGTGGAGGCGACCGCCGAGCGCGCCGGCGTGCTCGCCGAGCGACTGGACGGTGTCGTCCCCGTCATCACCGGGTTCCTCGCACAGAACCTCGACGGCGACGTGACGACACTCGGCCGCGGCGGCTCCGACACGACCGCCGTCATGCTCGGGAAGTACATGGACGCGGACGAGGTCGTCATCGTCACCGACGTGGAGGGCGTCATGACCGGCGACCCCCGAGTCGTCGAAGGGGCGCGCAACGTCGCGCGCATCACCGTCGACGAACTCCGGAACCTCTCGTTCCGCGGCGCCGAGGTGGTCGCTCCGTCCGCGCTGGCGTACAAGGACGACGACCTCTCGGTTCGCGTCGTCCACTACCAGCACGGCGACCTCCTCTCGGGGGGGACGAGCATCGAGGGACGGTTCGAGAACCTCATCGACATGCAGGAGGAGAAGCTCTCCTGTCTCACGGTCGCCGGACGCGCCATCCGCAACCGACCGGGCATCCTCGCAGACCTCTCACAGGCGCTCAGAGAGGAGGACATCAACGTCGACGCCGTCGCCAGCGGGATGGACTCGGTGACGTTCTACGTCCAGAGCGACCTCGCCGAGGAGGCGGAACGGCTGCTCCACGCCGAGGTCGTCGCCGGCGAGAACCTCTCCTCGGTGACGGTCCACGACGACGTGGCCGCCATCCGAGTCACGGGCGGCGAACTCCCGAACCGGCCGGGCATCATCGAGGGGCTCGTCGTCCCCCTCGCCGACGCCGGCATCAACATCATCGACCTCATCACGTCGGCGACGTCCGTCGCCGTCTTCGTCGACTGGGACGACCGCGAGCGAACCCTCGAAATCGTCCAGAACCAGTTCTGACGCGGGCTTCCGACCGGTCGTTCCGCCGACCGGTGTGACCCCCCACGGCTCGTGGACGGTGGGTCGCTACGTACGACAGGACGAGCCAACACGACGGGACGAGCCGCTACGACGGGGAGAACCAACAGGACGAACCGCCACGACTACGCCGAGTGCCGCCGCTCGCCGCTCGAAAGACGAAACGAGTAGAAGACGGAGATATGGCCCTCGCGGGCCGTATTACGGTCCGGGACTCAGAAGGGAGCCTGCGGCCCCTCGTCGCCGTCGTCGCCGTCGTCGCTGGTCTCGCCGGGGAAGGACGGCGACATGCCGCCACCGCCGCCCATCCCACCGAGGTCGCCGTCGGCGCCGCCGCTCATGCCGGTTTCGGCGTGCACCGTGTTGATTTCGGGAATCTCCTTCACCATGCGGGACTTGATGGCCTGGATGGTCATCGGCGAGATGCCACAGCCGGAGCACGCCCCGCCCAGCTGGATGGTGACGCTTCCCTCTTCCCGGTCGAGCTGCTGAATGGCGGCGCTGCCGCCGTGCATCTGAATCTGCGGGAAGTTCCGGCGCAGGAAGTTCGTGATACGGTCTCGAAGGTCGTCCGCGTCCTGGCTCTCCGTGCTCATGTGGACGCGGTTTGGCGTCGACCGGTCTTAGGCCTTTGGTTCGGGTGGACGACGGCGAACGCTCCGTCGGACGGTCGGCGGACGACTCAGGCCGACTGCGGCGGCTCGACGCCGAACACGTCGTACAGCTGAGACTCTATCTCGTCGACGTACACGTCGAGGGTCTCCGTCACCTTCTCGTCGTCGACGACCACGGCGGTGAGGCGTTCGGTCGGGTTCGGCGGCAGTTCGACGCGAAACGCCCCGTCCTCGTAGAACGGCTCGCTCTCGTTGAGCACCTGTTGGTCGATGGCGTGGACGAGTTCCGAGTCGTAGCGTTCGTTCATCGTCTCGAAGGCGTTCTTGTACGCGCGCTGGAGTTCGGGAAAGTAGTGGACGTACTTGTCCTCGAACTGTTCGGGATCGAACTCGGTCATACTCCCGAGTTCGAAGTCGGTCGGCAAAAGTCAGCGGGATTCCGGCGTCGAACCGCCTCCACGACCGGAAACTCTACCACCGTTTCCGGACGTTTATTTTGCCGAACGATTTGCGAATATTTTTAACCAGCCCCACGTTACACTGCATGTCATGGTACGACATAACAGAAGAGCGTTCCTCAAACTGACAGGTGTGACCATCGGTGCCGCCGCGCTCGGTGCCGGCAACGTGACCGCGGAGCCGTCCGACTCGCGGTTCTTCATCAACCTTCGCGACGTCGACCGTTCCGAGGTTCCCGACGACATCGAAATCATCCACGACCTCTCGGAGGCGGACGTGCTGGTCGCTCGGGGGGACCAGAACCGCGTGAACGGCACGACGGTGCCCGACGTCACCATCAATCGGGCCGACGAGGGCGCCGGTGCGGTCGTGTCTCGTGACGGACCCAGCGCGGACGGCAACAGTAACAGCCACAACCACGACGGGGCTCCCTCGAACTCCGAGTACCAGTGGGACAAGCGGGTCCAGAACCTCAACAACGACCTGACGGACAAACCTGGGGGGGGCAGGAGCATCCACGACACGACGACAGGCGGGGGGACACGTATCGCCGTCGTCGACAGCGGCGTATACGCCGAGCATCCGGACCTCGTGGACGTCGTCAACACCGAGCTCTCGGAGAACGTCTCCGAGGACCCGTACGACTTCCGACCGAACGGCGCCGGCAGCCACGGCACGCACGTCGCCGGCACTATCGCGGCGACGAACAGCAACGACGGCCCCGACGGTGGGGTCCTCGGCACCGCGCCCGACACCGAAATCGTCTCCTACCGGATGTTCTCGGGCATGGAGGGGAAGCAGGGCGACGGGTACGCCGCGTGGATGAAGGCGGCCGACATCGGCTGCGACGCCATCAACTACAGCGTCGGATTCCCGTTCCCGTTCGTCTTCCCCGAGGAACTGCCCATCCTGGAGGAGTACCTCGCCATCGCCGAGCAGGTGGCCGCGTACGTCCGCTCGAAGGGGACGGTCATCGTCAACTCCGCCGGCAACGACGGACTCGACATGGGTGCGACCGACCCCGAGCGCGGCGAGATTCTCAGCCTCCCGACCGAGGCGAAGGGCGTCTTCGGCGTCTCCGCGACGGGCCCCATCGGCGTCGGCTGGGGGGACAAGCACAGCGACAACGAGGAGAAGTGGCTCACCGGCAACCGATTGGAGGACCCAACGGACTCCCCGGCGTTCTACACGAACTACGGCAAGGGCGTCGACGTGAGCGCCGCCGGCGGCGACGCCGACCTCGACGCGCTCAACGGAGGCGTCGAAGGCGCCGCAAACGACCTCGTCTACTCGACCATCAACACGACCGACGACGACGGCAACGTCGTCGCCGGCTACGGGTGGAAGGCGGGCACGTCGATGGCGGCACCCCAAGTCTCCGGTGCGGTCGCGCTCGTCCGGTCACTCCGCCCCGACGCGAGCGTCGAGGAAGTCGAGTCGCTCATCCAGGAGACTGCCGCGGACGCCCCCGGCGGCGAAACGTACCACGGCGCCGGTCACCTCGACCTGAAGGCGCTCGTGAAGGCCGCGCAGTAACCGACACCTCGGCAGTCGACCCTTTTTGCACCGACGGGTACGCCGACAGGAGCGACGGGGTCAGCGTCCCGGGTCGAACACCCAGAACTCGCTTCCCACGAAGTTGAGCGACCCGCTGACGACGACGGCACAGACGAGTGCGACGTACCGGTCGACGACCGTTCCCAGCAGCCACAGGACGACCATGTACACCACGAACCCGACGAGGTACACGGAGAGGTGCCGGCGGTACCCCCTGAGGTAGCCGAACCGAATCTCCTCGAAGGTGAACCGCCGGTTCAGGTTGTAACTCGAGAAGTTCGCGACGAGCCACGAGACGGCGCCCGCCACGAGGTACCAGGTCGTCCCGTCGAGCGCGGCGAAGACGAGCAGGTTGACCGCGAAGGCGGCCGCGCCGACGGTCGCGAACTTCGTCAGCCGGACCAGTCGGTCCTGCGTCGCGAGCGTCGAATCCGTGTGTCGTCCGTCCATCTGGGTGACTCGGGTCCTCGGCCGTGGCTCCGACCAAGGCGTGAACGTGGGTAGGTGTGTCGCAACCGGCCGTACCTGTGAATCGAGACTTCGAACACCACCCGTCGCCGTTCGGGTCGCGGAAACTCACCCTGTGGACGGAACGACCGATTCGATATCGCGGCAAGCAGTTTATGGTGCCGTCCGGGGTCACACGCCCGTACCGGGTCGGTAACGATTCGGTGGCGGGAGCGGGTCGCAGACGACGGCTCGGGGCCGGAGCCGCCGGAGGCGACGTACTGTCGGAGTCACACCGCTCCAGTCGGAGCGCCGGGAACTTGGTCGGGAGCGTCTAGTCGAGGGGTGGACGGCGTTTCGTCGGCGACGTGTTATCCAGGTCACCGTGTGGTTCGCCGCTCGACGTGACGGTGTCGACACCGGCGTTCTCTCGGTCGAATGTGACGGTGCGCACGCGGGAGAACTGGTGACCGAGCGGGCGGCGGCGGCTGATTCAGACGCCACGCAGTAGGCTGGCTGCGACAGACCCGGTGTGGTCTCGGCCGTGGCGAACGCGGAAGGTGACGGTCGTAGACTGTTTCGGTCACTGTGGCGGTGGTAGCTGGTGGCGGTGGTCGCGAGTGCACCGACTTGTCGACGATGGTGAGCGAGTGCGGTGGAATGGCATGCAGGAGCCGTACTCGGCCTCCTCGTCCGTCGGAACGCACGCATCATGTCGTTTCGAGCTCGAACGCGCTGCGAGCCATAAACCGCATCCCACGATACTGAATTCGGGTCGTTCCGATACGGCCGCCGGGCGACGACGGTAGTCGAGTGCGTCCGGCTGTCGCCATCGAGGGAGAGCGACGTGACCCTCGGTCGACTGTCGAACCGAGGCGGTAGAAGACGGATACTCACCCGAGTAGGAAACGCGAACGTCTACCCGGAGACTGAAGAGCAACGGGCGCGGCGGAACGCGACGTGGAGTGGGTCTGCTGGGCGCAGAGAGACGGTGACCTGGTGACTCAGGGGACCGTGTCGCCTACCACGGTAATCTCGACGCGGTCGACGAACTCCCCGCTCGCGTTCGCGGCGGCGAGGGTCACCGGACTCCCGACGGGGAGCATCACGTTCGAGACGCTCGTCTGTGCCGGCTCGACGGCTCCGGTCCAGACGCTGCTCCCTTGTGAGTCGATGACCGCGAGGCGTCGCACGTTCAGCTCGGTCGTCGCGGTGTCGGTCAGCGCCAGCTTCGCCGTGGCCTGGTTCGCGGTCCAGGATTCCATCAGTGACACCGACTCGAACACGTTCGAGCCCGAGAGGTCGCCCTGCACCTGCATCCCGGTGGTGACACAGCCGCTCGTCGCGGCGAGCGCGACCGCACTCCCGGCCAGCAGCCGCCGACGGGAGAGCGTCGGCGGGTCGTCGGGGCTCATCGTCCGGAGGTTCGCCGACTCGACCGGTAAGGGTGTCGGCCGCCGGGTCCTCGCCTCGGTCTCGAACCGATGTCCGAACCGGGGTCCGCGTCGCACTCAGTCCAACTGCTCGCCGACGATGCGGTCGGCTTCGTCGACGAACGCCTCGCGCTCCGTCCGCGGGATGGTCGCCCCGGCGGCCACGTCGTGGCCCCCGCCGTCGCCGCCGACCGCCCGCGAGGCCTCCCGCATCACGACCGAGAGGTCCAGCCCCTGCCGGGTGAGAACGTGGCTCCCCCGCGAGGAGACCTTCAGTTCCTCGTCGTTCTTCTCGGCGAACGCGAGGATGGGGAGCCGGGAGTCGATACCGTCCACACCGACCGCCATCCCGGCGATGATACCGACGATAGTCTCTCTGATTCGCGTCCCCGCGTCGAACCACTGGACGTGCTCCTCGACGGTGACGCCCTCGTTTTTCACCCACTGGAGCCCCTCCGAGAGGTTCCGGCGGTGGTTCCGGAGAAGGGTCCGGGCCCGGTCGAGCGCCTCCCCGCGGTCGCCGAGACAGACGGCGAGTCCGACGTCCGCGCGCTCGTAGCGCGCGGTCGCGTTGAGGAGGGTCGAGAACTCGCTCACGTCTCGCAGCTCGGTCCCCTCCGTCTCGTCGAGCAGGGTGTACGTCGTCCCCACGAGCGAGTCGATTCGGTGGGCGGGGACGCCTCGCGAGACTGCGTGCTTGACGAGCGCGCTCACCAGTTCGCGGCGTTCCTCCCCGGAGAGGTCGACCCACGTCCGCCACTCACCCCCCGACTTCAGGTCGAGGTCGAGCCCGTCGAGGAATCGAATCGAGCCGGCTTGGTCGTTCGAGACCCCCGGAATACGCGCCTCGCTCGCGTACTCCAGCAGTTTGGGGAGCGGTCGGGTTTGGCGACCGTACAGCGCGAGGTCGCGCTCCTCGGCGACGACGCCGGCGGCGACGCCTTCCTCGACGATGCCCGCGTTCGCCCCCGCCAGCCCGTCGTTTCCGTCCTGCATGTCGCCGACAGCGCCGACGATTGCCAGCGCGGCGAGGTCGCGGTTGTCCCCGTCCTCGGGTTCGAGCGCTCGCGCGAGAACGTAGCTCGCCCCAGCCCCCGACAGTTCGCTCGCCCCGTCGAGACCGAACAGGAGCGGGTTGAGGTGGAACTCGGTGTCGGCGTCGGCGGGTTGGTGGTGGTCGGCGATTACCGGCGTGAAGTCGCCGGCGCTCTCGTGCTCGGCGATGATATCGAGTTGGCCGCTCCCGAAGTCGGTGAACAGGACGGTCCCGTGGTCGGTCGCGGCGATGGAGGCCACCTCCTCCGTGTCGAGCTGTTTCGAGAACACCACGTCGAACGTAATCCCCGCGCGCTCGAGCGCCGCGGCGGCCACGGCGGCGCTGGTCAGCCCGTCGGCGTCGATGTGCGAGGCGAGCAGCACCGAGTCGGCGGCGCGGAGTCGCTCCGCACAGGCCGCGGCGCGGTCGTCGAGGGCGGGGACTGGTCCGGTCACGGGGTGGCGTAGGTCGGTCTTCGGATTTAAACTCTCGTTCTCCCGCGGTTCGGCGGCCCCCGGAGCGGAACTCGTGGGGCGTGCAAACATGCCGCTAACTGTAACCTTTTGCCCGCGTTGTCGGCACTTCGAACGATGCCGGACTCGAAGTACCACAGGCTCGTTGCTGAGATGAAGGGCGGAATCGAGTGGCGCGACCTCGGCGACGACGGGATGTCGCGCGACCCCTCGCGCGAGGTCGAAATCACGGCCGTCGACTGTCGTGTCGTCGGGGGTAACTTCCCCTGGAACGTCGTGACCGTCGAGACGGACGCCGGAGTCACCGGCGTCGGGGAGGCGTTCAACGGTCCGGTCCGGGAACACGTCGAGTATCTCGAACCGGGGCTCCTCGGCGAGAACCCCTACGACGTCGAACGGCTCACGGAGCACATGACGCAGCTCCTCTCCGGGCTGGCCGGCGGCACCGGCTACTCGCAGGCGGCCGTCTCCGGGGTCGAGACCGCGCTGTGGGACGCCGTCGGGAAGCTCGTCGACCTCCCCGTCTACCAGCTTCTCGGTGGGAAGTTCCGGGACGAGGTCCGCATCTACTGCGACTGCCACGCCGGCGCCCACCTCGACGAAGGATCGACGAAGTCCTTCGAGGCGTACGACCCCGACGCGTACGCCGATGCCGCCGAAGCGGTCGTCGACGAGGGATTCGACGCGCTGAAGTTCGACCTCGACGTCGCCGCCGGCGACGCCGACACGGCCACCCGGCGCCTCTCGAACGCCGCCGTCCAACACAAGGTCGACATCGTGGCGGCGGTTCGCGAGCGCATCGGCCCCGACCCGCTGCTCGCGTTCGACCTCCACTGGGGGTTCTCGGTGGAGACCGCCCTCCGGATCGCACGGAAACTCGAACCGTACGACCTCGCGTGGCTCGAAGACCCCGTCCCACCGGAGAACCCCGACTCCCACCGGCGCGTCACCGAAGGCACCTCGACACCTATCCTCGCGGGTGAAAACCTCACGCGCGTCGAGGGGTTCGTCCCCTTCCTCACCGGGGGCGCGCTCGACGTCGCCGCGCCCGACATCCAGAAGTGGGGGG
>NZ_JAODIW010000006.1:81407-320150 GCF_026586625.1 Halobium salinum
GCCGCGCTCGCCGACGCCTTCGACGTTCCGGTGACGCCGCACAACGTCGCCAGCCCGATCGGGACGGTGGCGAGCGTCCACGCGTGCGCGACGGTACCGAACGCGTTCGTCCTGGAGTGGCACGCTCGCGACGTCGACTGGTGGGACGACCTCTACGTCGGCGACCCGCTCATCGAGGACGGCCGCATCGCCGTCCCCGAGGGGCCGGGACTGGGCCTCGAACTCGACCTCGACGAACTCAACGAGCGTCTCGCCCCCGGCCAGGAACCGCTCGACTTCTGACCCGCGGGGCGTCGGCGCGTCACCCCCGCGGTGCGCCGACCGGGCCGACGCGTCGCGAACCCGTCGCTCAGCGAATCTGCCGCTCCCGTTCCGTGAACCGCGATGTCGCCGGTCGGGCCGCCGATTTCGTATCGTCGTATTCGGTGTACGAGTACCTTTGTCTGTCCCCGTCGCCCACAACCCACATCACGCGTCCGGTCGTCTACGGAGCCGATGCAGGCCGGAACGACGACGTTGCGCGGGATGTGTCTCCTCCACTGGCGGGTCGACCCCGAGCGCCTCCGGTCCCGCCTCCCGGCATCGCTGTCGCTCGACGTTCACGACGGGTCGGCGTGGCTGAGTCTCGTCGCCTGTCGGGTCGACTCACTGCGGCCCCGCGGCGCGCCGCGGTCGCTCGGCTGGACGTACCCGGAGGCCCACCTCCGGACGTACGTCACCACCGGGGACGGCGACCTCGCGTCGTACCTCTTCGCGGTCGAGTGCGGCGACCCGACCGTGGCCCGCGTCGCGACCGCGACCGGGTTCCCCTACCGGCGCGCGGACGCCGTAATCGACCGCGAACCCGACACTTTCCGGTTCCGGAGCGAGCGGACGGGTCCGGGCGCCCCGCCGGCGACGGTCGAGGTCGCGTACCGGCCGGCCGACCGGCCGCCCATCGTCGAGCGGGACCGCTGGCTCGTCAAGCGGCCCGTCCAGTTCGCGTCGCCGAACGGTCGGCTCCGCCGGCTGACGCTTCGAGCGGGCGAGTACGACCTCCGGCCGGCGCGGGCGACGGTCGAGACGAACGACCTGTTCGCGGCGGAGGGGCTCCCGACGCCGCAGTCCCCGCCGGTCGCCAGGTTCTGCCCCTCGCTTACGATGGCGGCGGGGCTCCCACGGCCGGTTCGATAGATTCGACACCGAGAACGGATTCGCCGACACGGGAGCCCTGCCGACACGGGAGTCCTACCGACCCAGGCGGCCCTCCCCGACTCAGAGGTCTCGCCGTACCGACACCAACAGGACGGCGGCAAGCGCTGCGCTCGCGGCGAGGAGTGCCCACCCGCCTTCGTACCCGCCTCGTTCGACGAGCAAGCCGAACAGCGGCGGGACGACCAGTCCGCCGGCGTTGATGGCGGTCTGGCCGCCGGCGGTCGCGGCGCCGAGTTCGTCGTCGTCCACGAGGCTCCCCAGACAGGAGTAGAACACGCCGGTCGAGCCGTACACCGAGAGGCCGATGGCGCCGAAGACGACGAGCGCGACCGGGAGCGAGTCGACGCCGGTCGCGAGCAGTGCGAACAGTCCGGCACCGACGGCCGTCTGCCCCAGGGCGACCGCCGCCGCGCCCCCTGCACCGCCGAGACGGTCCGCGAGGCTCCCGGCACCGACCCGTCCGAGGCTCCCCGTCACCTGCGTGAACGCGAGCACGCCGCCGGCGACGACCGGGCTCGCGCCGATCACGTCCTGCACGTAGAGGACGACGTACCCCAACGCGGTGAACAGCGTCGCGCCGAGGAACAGTCCCGAGCCGACCAGCCGGAGATACGCCCCGTTGGCCGAGAGCCCGGAGAGGTCGGGCACCGAGAGGGTTCCATCGCCGTCGGTGCCGTCGTAAACGAGCGCGAAGACGGCGGCGTAGGCGAGCGCGACGGCGGCGACGACGCCGAAGCCGAACTGCCACGCGGCGACGGCGGCGACGCCGGTGACGACGAGCGACGCGCCCGCGCTCCCGGCGGTGACGCCGACCTGTTTGAGGCCCATCGCGAGGTTCGCCCGGCCGGGGGGCGCGCCCGCGACGATGCCCCGATTCGAGGCGGGCATCGCCGTCGAGTAGGCGGCGCCGAGCGCGGCGGCGGCGACGAGCAGGAGCGCGTAGCTGGGCGCCAGGGAGACGGTGACCGCCGCGGCCGCGAGGGCGACGAGACCGCCGACCATCGCCGGCTTCTCCCCGAACCCGTCGACCAGCGCACCGCTCGGAAACAACATCGCGGTGTACCCCAGGATGGCGGCGGTGACGACGACGCCGACGAGCGCCTCCGACAGCCCGAACGCATCGCGGAGGACACCCGTCGCGGCGAACACCGTGTAGTAACAGAGGCTCGCGGCGGTCTGCCAGCCGGCGACGGCGGCGACCGTCCGCCACCTCCCCGCTCCGGAATCCGTGTTCACGTGATGTCGGACTCCGCGAGGCGGGCGCAAAAGGGTGGGCGAAGCGGCGCCGCCGGCCGGATTCGCGCAGTCGGGCGCCGACTCCGAGCGCGGACGCCCTCAGTCACGGTAACTCGGTGCGGCGCGTTCGACGACGGCACAGGCGAGTTCCTCGAAGTCGGCCCGCTCGGGGACAACGTTCACCGCTATCCCTCGACTCTCGGCGGTTTCGCGGGTCGGCTCGCCGATGACGCCGACGACCGCGTCGTTCAGGCCGGCGACGGCGGCGTCGCGAACGCCGCGCTCCGCGGCGGCGTCGAGAAAGTGGTCGACCGTCAGCGACGAGGTGAACAGCGCACCCTCCAGGTCGCCGGCGGCGGCCGCCTCGGCCGACTCGCCGCTCCCCTCCGGACGGACGAGTTGGTACAGCACCGTCTCGTGCACGTCGGCGCCGGCCTCGCGGAGCCCGTCGAGCAGTACGTCGCTACCGTGGTCGCTGCGGGCGACCTCCACCCGGGCGCCGGCGACGTCGTCGGCCAACTCGCGGACGAGCCCCGCCGAGGAGAACTCGGTCGGGACGCGGTCGACGCGGTAGCCCGCCTCGCGGAGGGCGGCCGCGGTCGAGTCGCCGATGGCGCAGACGACGACTCCGTCGGCGGGCGCCCACCCCGCCTCGGCGACGAGTTCGGCGCCGGTTTTACTGGTGAAAATCACGAAGTCCGGGTCACCGTCGCCGTCGAGCCCGTCACCCGGGACGGCGCCGGTCGGGCGGACTTCGAGCATCGGGTCGGGGACGGCCGTCGCGCCCAGCGACTCCAGCAGGGAGACCGCGTCGCGGAGGCGGTCGTCGTCGGGCCGGAAGACGGCGACGCGGACCGCTCGGCTCACCGCTCGGACCCCTCCGTTTCCGGTGCAGAATTGTCGTGGTCGCCGCCGGCGTCGTCGGCGCCGGCGCTCGGGTCGTCGGCGTCGCCGGCCCCCGCATCCGCGCCGCCGTTTCGCAGGAACTCCTGCAGGCGGCTGCGACTGGCGGCGACCTCGCCGATGACGGTGATTGCGGGCGGCTCGATACCGGCCGCGTCGCGGGCGTCGACGATTGTGTCGAGCGTACCGGTGGCGACGCGCATCTCCGGCCACGTGGCGCGTTCGACCAGCGCGACGGGCGTGTCGGGGGCCATGCCGGCTTCCCTCAGGGCACGAGTGTAGTCGGGGAGCTTCCCGACGCCCATCAGGACGACGATGGTCCCTCCGGTCGCCGCCAGCGCCTCCCAGTTCACCGCCGTCTCCGCCTTCGTCGGGTCCTCGTGGCCCGTGACGAACGAGACCGAGGAGGCGTGGTCGCGGTGGGTCACCGGGATGCCGGCGACGCCGGGGCCGCCGATGGCGGAGGTGACGCCGGGGACGACCTCGAAGGGAACCCCTTCGCCGGCCAGGTGTTCCGCCTCCTCGCCGCCGCGCCCGAAGACGAACGGGTCGCCGCCCTTGAGACGGACGACGGTCTTTCCCTCCCGAGCCAGTTCGACGAGCCGAGCGTTCGTGTACTCCTGGGAGGTGCGCTCGCCGCCGGCGCGCTTCCCCACGTCCTCGCGGCGCTCCTCGGGGACGAGGCCGATGATTTCGGGGCCGGGGAGCTTGTCGTGGAGCACTACGTCGGCCTCCTCGAGCAGGCGTCGGGCTTTCACGGTGAGCAGTTCGGGGTCGCCGGGGCCGCTGCCGACGAGGTAGACCGTGCCGGAGTCGGTCGCCGGGTCGTCGCTCATCGGGTCGCTCACTCGTCCACGTCCGTCTCCGGGCTGGCGGTGCTCGCGGCGTCGTCGTCGGCGTCGGCGCCGCCGGCGTCGCGTTTCGCGGCCTGGATGAGCTCCGCGGCGCCGCGCTCGCGCAGGTCACTGGCGAAATCCCGGGCGCCCGTCGCGTGCTCCGTCACGGGCAGGTCCCGGGTCGCCTCGACCGTCTCCTCGCCGTCCTGGCTCAGTACGCGGACGACGGTGTGGACGTACGACCCCTGGAGGACGGCGTGGACGCCGATGGGGGCGACACAGCCGCCGCCGAGTTCGCCGAGGACGGTCCGCTCGACGGTCGTCTCGACGCGCGAGCGGGGGTGGTCGAGCACGTCGTTGACCGCGTCGGCGGTCTCGCCGCGGGCGGCCGTCACCGCGAGCGCCCCCTGCCCGGGAGCGGGGACGAACTCCGACCACGGGAGCCGCTCGGTCGAGATCTCCTCACGGTCGAGGAGGCCGCTGCGTTCGAGGCCGGCCTCCGCGAGGACGATTGCGTCGAACTCCGTCTCGACCTCGCGGCCGAGCGCCCCTTTCTCCAGTTCGGAGCGGTTCTGGAACCACTCCTCGGAGTCCTCCTCGAACTCGGGTTCGAAGTCGTCGTCTCGCGGCTCGTCGCCGCTCGACTGTTCCGAGGCGCCCCGCGCC
Organism: Halobium salinum; assembly: GCF_026586625.1. Lineage (GTDB taxonomy): Archaea > Halobacteriota > Halobacteria > Halobacteriales > Haloferacaceae > Halobium > Halobium salinum. The sequence goes on from NZ_JAODIW010000006.1 coordinate 86,243, forward strand.
TCCCGGCCCACGTTCCCCTTCTCGTCGGCCGTATCTTCGAGCCGGGCCTCGTGTTCGCGCTGGAGACCGGGCGCCAGCAGTTTCTCGACGCGGGTGTCGACGTTCCCTCGCAGGGGCTGGACGTCGAGGTCCGAGCGGTGGGCGAGGAGTTGGGCCTTCCGGCGGAGCGAGGAGGTGCCGACCGTCGCACCGCGCGGGAGGTCGTGCAGGGTGGTGCCGTCCGGGGTCACGAGGAGGTCGCCGGCGGCCCCACGCTCGGGGACGCCCGCCACCTCGAGCTCCGGCGGCGACTCGGTCGGCATGTCCTTCATCGAGTGGACCGCGGCGTCCACGTCGCCGTCGAGCACCCGTTCGTCGAGCGCTCGGACGAACGCGCCCGTCCGCCCGAGGCGGTGGATGAGTTCGTCCCGAATCCGGTCGCCCTCGGTCTCCACCTCCACGAGTTCGACCTCGTAGCGTCGGCCCTCCAGTGCGTCCTTGACGACCGCCGCCTGCCGCAGCGCGAGGTCCGAACCTCGCGTTGCGAGCCGTAGCGTCCCGCGTTTGCTCATACGTGGTGGTGTGCGACCGGGCCTGAAAAGGGCTTCAGTTCGTGGGCCTCCCGCCGGGGGTCCGTTCAGTCGGAGGTGTCGACGCCGAGCTCGTCGAGGTCGACCCCGTCGGCGACCGCGTCTATGCGGAGATACGGGAGCAGTGAGCGGGCTGCGGGCGTCGCCGTGAGGTAACCGCCCTCCCGACGTTCGATGAACCCCTCGCCTTCCAGCTTCGGCAGGTCGACGTGTGCGAGGCCGACCCGGACCTCGTCGGTCGTCTCCGACTCCTCGCCGTCGGCGTCGGTAGCGGCCGCCAAGTCGTCCGCGAGCGCCCGGACCTCTATCCCCTCGGGGTGGGCGAGGAGCCTGTAGAGCATACGTCGGCGGCGCTCGGACCGGAGCACGTCGTGGACGCGCTCCGGCTCCACGGTCGGCGCGTCGGCCGTCTCCGGCTCCGGGTCGGACTCCCGGGTCGGCTCGTCCCGCGGCGGGACCAACTCGACGGCGTCGAACGCCGTCAGGAGCGTCGCCACCGTCGCCGGCTCGTGGTCGCCCGGGTCGAACGCGTAGTAGGCCTCGGCCCCCGTTCGGTCGACGACCTCGACGAGGTCGGCGAGGAACCGACCGGCCTGGTCGAGGGGGACCCGTTCGAGGAGGTCGTTCACCGAGTCGAACACGAGGGCGGTCCGGTCGGCGACGGGGTCACCGGAGGGTGAGTCGTGGACGGACGACCTGTCGGCAGGCGAACCGTCGGCGGACGGGCCGGCGGCCGTCGAGCGGTCGAGACAGCGTTCGAGGGCCGCCAGCAGGTCGTCCAGTGCGGTCGGGTCCGGGACGGTCGAGACGGTGATGCGCGACCCGTCGCCCGACGGGCCCGCGGTCTCGGTCAGCGTCTCCGCCCCGGCGTGGGCGGCACTGCGAGCGAAGTCACCGACGCGGACGAGCGTTCGGTGCGTCCGCTCGGCGTCGCCGGCGACGGCCCGAACCCACTCGTCCGGACACCCAGTGTACGTCACCGACACCACAGCGGTCGGGAGGGCGTCCCGTTCGGTCACCCAGCGGTCTAGGTGCCGTTCGGGACTGTCAGCGTCGACAGCGGGCGTCAGGGCGAGGACGTTCCGCCCGCTGCCGGCCGACACAGTCGGCTCGTCGGTCATGGCTACTCCAATCGTTCGCCACCCTGACTCATAAGTGCTCCCACGGTACGGACGGGCGGCGGGACGGCTCTCGCCGAATCGCCGACGTGGGCCCGTCTGACAAACGATTAAGTGGCAGTGGCGTCCTACACGAACGTACGAATGGGCAACAAGAACAAGACGATCTCCTTCCGCGTCAACGAGGACGCCTTCGAGACGCTCCGCGAGATCGCCGAGGAGCGCGACATCTCGCTCTCGGCCGTCTTCCGCGACTACGTCGACCTGCTCGTTGCCCACGACGGTCAGGTCCAGGTCGTCCCCGAGCACGAACTGGACCGGATGCGCACCGGCGACGGCGAGGAGGACGACGAGGAGAGCTTCCCGCCGAAGGTGTCGGTACCCAAGAGCTTCATCCGCGAACACGAGCGCCTCGAACTGGAGGCCGACCACCTCCGCGAACAGCTCGACGAGCACAAACGCTACGTGTCGTACCTCCGCGAGCGCATCGAGGAGGAGGAGGACGAGGTCATCCTCCTCGACGAGTTGGACGACGAGGAGGAAGGGGAGCAGCCCTACCGACTGGGCTGAGCGCGCCACGCGGTTGAGTCGCCGACTACCGAGGGGACGTTTCTTCGGGCACGCTACCCGCTCAGGTCGCGCTTCGCCGACGCCGCCTTCTCGGTCATCTCGCGGTTCCCCTCCACTTCGGCGAGGGACTCCACCGCTTCGAGGGTCCGCACCGACTGGTCGAGGAAGGAGAGCACGTCGCCGGGGTACGCATACAGCATGTAGTCGTCGGTCATCACGTCGACGATGGCGTCGGGGCCGAGGCCCTGTGCACGCAGGTCGAGCAGGTAGCTGATGAACTTCCGCTCCGGGTGGCCGCAGTAGGGGTTGTCCTGACAGTCGCAGTCGAGGAAGTCCTCGGCGAAGTCGAGCACGCGGTCGCGGGTGGCCTCGTCCAACTGCGAGAGCCCCTCGCCCGTGTAGAGGATGTCGAGCGTCGCCCCCTTGAACGCACCCTTCGGGATGCTCGCCTCCAGTTGCGAGGAGATCTGCCGGTGGTTCTTGAGGTATATCTTGTCGGTGATGGCCACTGTTGAGAGGACGTAGCGCGTTGGCGCCGAAAAAGCCCTCGCTCCGAACGGGTGGTGGAGGCGAGTGTGAGAACCGAAAACACGGCGCCGAAACCGAGTCGTAACGTATTTCTGTAGAACGCGGGTACTCGATACTGTGTCCGGGTTGGGGTAATGGTCATCCTTCAGCCTTGTGGAGGCTGAGACGCGGGTTCGATTCTCGCACCCGGACTGATTCTTCGCGACCCTTCTCCAGTGAGCGTGTGCTCGCGCCAGCGAGCACCCGAGCGGAGTGAGCCTCACGCTTGCCACTGCCGTAGCGCCTTTCGCCTCGCCCCACGCGTCCTCCACTGTGCCCGACCTCACCGCCCACCACTACGGCATCACCGTCGCCGACCTCGACCGCGCGGTCGACTTCTACACCGAGACCTTCGACCTCGACGTCCTCGACCGCTTCGAGGTCGCCGGGGAGGCGTTCTCGGAGGCCGTCGCTGTCGACGACGCGACGGGGAGCTTCGCCCACCTCGACGCCGGCGACGCCCGAGTAGAACTCGTCGAGTACGACCCCGAGGGCGACGTGCGGACGCCCGGAACGGTCAATCAGCCGGGTGCGAAACACCTCGGCCTCGCCGTTTCCGACCTCGACGGGTTCCACGGGTCGCTCCCCGAGGACGTCGAGACGCTGAGCGAGCCGCGGACGACCGAGAGCGGGACGCGAATCCTGTTCCTGCGGGACCCCGAGGGGAACCTCGTGGAGGTCGTCGAAGCGTAACGCCTCCACCGGCCCACCGACCGCCGACCACCGGCAACACGGGCCGGGTCGGCCACAAGTCCTACTCACGACTGGTCCTTCCCACGACACGCATGAAGACCGTCTTCCACCTCGTGCAGGCCGACGAGCAGGGCCGAGAGACCACGCTCACCATCGCGAACAACCTCACCGAGGACGACCAGGCGGATATCGAGGAGATCGCGGTCGTCGCGCAGGCCGACGGCGCCGAACCGGTGACGACCGGTGGCACCGGTTCCGAGACGGTCGAGACACTGCTCTCGAAGGGCGTCTCCGTCAAAATCTGTAGCAACACGATGGACCTCAAGGAGTTAGAGGAGTCGGACCTCGTCGACGGCGTCGAGACGGTCTCCTCCGGCGGCGCCGAGTTGACGCGGCTCCAGGCGGACGACTACGCGTACATCCGGCCGTAGACGGCGAGAGCCGTCGATTCAGTGCGGCGTCTGTTTTCACCGACTCGCGTCGACGACCCGCACCGACGAGCAGCGCGCACGTCACTCGCTGGTGGCGGTCCAGAACCCCCGGTTCGGACCCCTGGTCCAGTTCACGGCTCGCTAGTCGGTGGTCGAACGAGTCGAGACCACTGGTCGGCGGCGTCGACCCGATGGAGAATGTCTGGGAGGGGCGGCGAGAGGCGAGCGAGAGGAGAGTCGGACCGACGCTATGCCCGGAGCTCCGGCGGCTTCTCGCCGACCCCGAGACGCGTTCGCGAGCTGTACCACGTGTGGACGAGCGCCGAGAGGAGGACGGCGCCGAGCGCGAGCCCGGCCCACACCGCGACCTGGAGGAGTCCGAAGGGGGAGACCCCGAACTGCGCCCCGAGCACGGTGGTGATTCCCAGCGCGGTCAACCCGACGTAGTACGGTCCCCACGGAACCGCTCGCTCCGAGACGACATCGAGGTACACGTCCAGCCCCGCCGCCGTCTCGCCGAGGGCGGCCCGACCTCGTCGACTGTCGTAGTCGACGAACCCGTGGTCGTCCAACTTGGGGAGATGAAACTGGTGGAGCGCGGTGTGGACACGCTTGCGCTCCGCGCGGTCGACCCGTTCGACCGGCTTCTCGTTCTCCCACGCGGCGACCTGCTCGGCCACGTCGCGGACCTCGACCACCTCGCCCGACCGACGGCCGAGATAGTGAAGCGTGTAGCGCCGTCGCCGGTTGCTGAGCACGTCGAACACCTCGTCCGGTGTCGCCCCCGAATCCGGCTCACCGTCGTCGGCCGCGGGCGGTGCCGCCCCCTCCGAGCGACCCTCGACGTGGTCGTCGGTCCGCTCCCCGCTCGATGTCGACTGCTGCTGCGTCGCGCTCATAGTTCCTCGTCCGACCCCCTGTACCGCGGTGGCCGCCCCCGCTTTCCCGTACCGTTCGACTCGTCCGTCATACGACGGCTGACACACTCCGGAGGAGGAGTATCATTTCACCGTCTGGGCTGTGACCGGCGGGTGAACGATGGTACATAACTGTTTCTCAGTCGGCATCGACCGTTCACTGATGACAGATATGCGGCGGGAGAACCAGTATCGGAAAAATAACTACCACGCGGAATGATACCATCCATTACAGTTATACGGTGGTGTCGGTAGCTCTCCGGTGGGGTCGATAGATGCCGTTACAGGAGCGCGAACGAGAGATAGTGGCGACCGTCTTCGACCGGTCGGAATTGATCGACCGGCTGCTCGACGGCCCGAAGGAGAAGCGCGAACTGGTCGAGGAGCTTCCGGTGTCACGCTCGACGGTGAACCGAGCGATACGGGAGTTGGAGACGCTCGAGTTGGTCGAGCGGGTCGACGAGGGGTATCGAGTCACGGACCTCTGTCGGTCGACGACGACCCGACTCTCCGCCCTCGTCGACTCCGTGGGGTACGAGATGCGCCTTCAGAAGTTCCGCAAGTGGGTGCCGGACGGGACGCTGGAGTTCGACCTCGCAGACGCCGACGACGCCACGGTCCTGCTCCCGGAGCCGGGGAACCCGTACGGGATGGTGAACAGGCACGTCGAACGGCTCCGTGAGGCACCGTCGCACCGGTCCGTGCTTCCACTCACCGGACTGCACGGCTACGAAGCCGTCCACGACCGCGTCGTCGAGGCCGGCGTCGAGACGACCGTCGTCGCCGCCCCATCCGTCGTCGACGTGCTCGTGACGGACCCCGAGTTCGAGCCGCTCACCGACGCGCTGACCGAGACGGACCGCTTCAGGCTGTTCGAGACCGAGGAGCCGGTGCCCTACTTCGTCGGCGTCTACGGCGATGTCGTCCAGTTCGGGGTCGACGACGACGGCGACCCGCGAGCGCTGTACGAGACCACCGACACGACCGTTCGAGAGTGGGCGAACCGGCGCATCGACGACTACGTCGAGCGTGCAGAACGGGTTCTTTGAGACGCGCTGGCTCTTCGAAACCCGAGACGACGTCCGGGGAAGCGCCCCTTCCTACATCGGTCGTCGACGGAGCCCCACCGCGAGCGTCACGGCGGCGAAGAGGCTCGTGACGACGGCGCCGACGTAGCTGGTGAGCAGACTCGGGACGAGACCGACCCACGTGGCGGCCGCCAGGAGCACGCTGAAGACGGTCGCGCAGCCGTAGTAACGCGTCGCGCTGTCGGTACTCCCGGTCGGCGCGTCGGTCGGTCCCTCCGGAGTCCCGTCCACGTCGAGGTACCGGCCGATCTCTCCGGCGAGCCCGGTGGGTCGGACCGTCCCGCGGGACTGTTCGTACTCTATCACGCCGTGCTCGTCGAGCTTCGGCAGGTGGCTCTGGTACAGCGCGATGTACACGCGCTGGCGCTCGGTCGACGTGATAGCCGCTACGGGCTTGTCCTGCTCCCACGCGGCGACCTGTTCTGCGATGTCGCGCATCTCGAACGACTCCGTCTCCGGGCGCTCTCGAACGTATCGCAGGACGCCGCGGCGACGTGCGTTCTGCAACAGGTGGAACACGTCGTCGGCGCACAACGTCGGGTCGCGGCCGCTCGACGCGGAGTCGACAGCCGCGTCTCCCTCCGCGTCCGAACCGGCGTCGAGGCCGGTCGTCCGCTCGTCGTCCGCGCCGACGGCCGCCGCGTCCTGGTGTGCGCTCATTGTCGTACTCGGGCCGACGGAGAGACCGGTGATAAACCCGAGACGCCGTTCAGCCGTTTCCGACCGTTCACGAGCGTTCGAACGGCCCCGAAACGCCCGTCTCGGATACTCTCGCGGCCGTCGTTGTCGACGGTGCCCCGACTAGTCGTGAACGGAACGCTCCCGGAAGGAAGTCGGCTGAAACGGCCCGAAACGGTCCCAAACGCGCGATTGATGATGGGAGCCGGACACACGGCGCTCCGGAGTGAGAGACGTCGCGGCGGACTGACCGCGACGGACGGGCGGACGGCCTCGCGAGCGGAGCATCGGCCGGCGAGAAGGGTATCGAGCGACGAGCCGGGCCGGGCGACCCGGCCGGAGACTACCTCGCGTCGAACGGCGAGACGCCGGTCGTCGGCTCGGTGCGGCGGAACCCGTCGATGGAGCCGCCGGTCTGGATGATGTTGAACGCGGTCATCAGGTCCGACCGGGAGACCAACCCGACGAGTTCGCCCTCGCGGTCGATGACGGGGAGACGGCCGACGCCGCGCTGCTGCATCTCGGTGAGCGCCTCGATGGCGTCGGCCTCGGGGGTCACCGAGGTGATGTCGTGGCTCATCACGTCCTCGACGCGGTAGGCGTCGCGCTCGACCTCCCGCACCTCGCGGGCGTCGTTGAGCGTCACCATCCCGACCAACTCGCCGGCGTCGACGACGGGGTAGCCGGTGTGGCGCTCGCGGAACATCCGGCCCATCAGGTCCGCGATGGAGGTGTCCGGCGAGACGACGTGGAGTTCCTCGCGCGGGGTCATGATATCGCGGACGGTCACGTCCTGGAACGCCGCCTTCATCACGGTCTGCTGGGCCTCGCTGGAGGCGCCCATGTAGATGAAGAAGGCGAGCGCGATGACGAACAGCTGGAAGTTGAGCAGGCCGAACAGGCCGAGCAGGAGCGCGAACACCTTCCCGACCTCCGCGGCGAGTTGGGTCGCGCGGGCGTGGGTCCGGGTCCGTGCGAGCAGCGCGCGGAGGACGCGGCCGCCGTCCATCGGGAACCCCGGGAGCATGTTGAACACCGCGAGCACGACGTTCATCAGCGCGAGGTAGGCGAGGACGAACTTCCCGGCGACGACGACCCCGTTGGTGTCGGGGACGACGACGAAGGCGGCGTAGGAGAGTACGCCGAGCAGGATGCTGACCACGGGGCCGGCGATCGCGATGAGTAGCTCCTGTTTCCAGTCCTCCGGAACCTCGGTGAAGCGGGCGACGCCGCCGAACAGCCAGAGGGTGATCGACTCGATCTTGTACCCGTAGCGCATCGCCACCAGCGAGTGGCCGAACTCGTGGAGCAGGACGCCGAGAAAGAGCCCGATGGCGGCGACGCTCCCGAGCACCCACTCGGTCGAGCCGGCGGTCAGCGCCTCTACCGAGAACGACGCGCCGAACAGAAGGTTGAGTAGGTCTACCTGCTGTTCGACGGCGTCGCCGATGAGGTACGCGAACAGCGGCAACACCAGGAGGAACGTCAGGTCGAGTCTGATCGGGATTCCGAAGGCGCTGCCGATTCGGATGCCTCGCATACGTTCGCTAGTCGGTGCCGAAGCTTAAAATGGGGGTTGGCCGTGAGCGGTGCCGGGTCGGTGTTCGCCGGGGTCGACGCGGTCTTCAGTGCTGGTGGTGAGCGGTGCCGGTGTCGCTGCCGGTGTTGCCGTCCTCGCCGGGACCACCGCCGTCGGTGTCGGCTCCGTCGGCTCCGTCGCCGTCACCGACGACGAACACCGCGCCCTTCATGCCCATCGTCGCGTGGGGCCGGCAGACGTACGTGTAGAGGCCGGGCGTCTCGAAGGTGTGTGAGAACACCTTGTCACTGCCGGAGAGGTACTCGCTCGCGAACGAGCCGTCGGTGGCGACGACGTCGTGGCCGCCGCCCCTGCCGGTCCACTCCCACCGGACGGTCGTCCCGGGAGCGACGGCTATCGCGGCGGGACCGAACCCGTAACTGCCGCCGTTGCCGTCGGCGCCGACCTGTACGACCACCGTGGTCTCCCCGGTGAAGTCCCAGGTCGTGTCGCGGTAGTTACTCACGTCGGTGAACCAGGTGCCGTAGTCGGGCGCCCCGGGGAAGGCGACGATGTGGGGCGGGACGATGGGGTCCCGGGCGATGCCGCCGTCGATACAGCCGGCCAGGGGGGTCACGGCCGCGAGGCCGAGGAGGCCGGCGGCCTGCAGGTAGGTCCGCCGGGAGAGGGTCTGAGTGTCGAATCGGGGAGACATGGTGGGATGGGGTTGGGAGTTTGGGGTCCGGTGGGTCGTGTGCGTCAGCGGGGGCGGTCAGGGTGGTCGGGGTGTCGCGTGTGCGATGCGGTGGGGTCGCCCTCGGGAGTTACGCGGTCAGGGCGCGCTCGGCGCGGCGGACCGAGTACCAGCGGGCGAACAGGTACGCGAGGCAGGCGATGAGGGCGATTTCGACGGCCTTGGTCGTCAGGCCGAGCGTCCCCTCGGGAGCGGGGCCGAAGCCGAGCGCCTGCCACTCCATCACGTAGCCGCCGATCTGGGCCAGCGTGTACGGGATGCCGGCGAGGTACAGGGCCGGGCGGTACACGTTCAGCAGCAGGAGGCCGATGGCGCCGAAGTAGCCGAGGCCGGCCAGCAGGAACAGGTCCATCCCGCCGTTGTACCAGAGGTACAGGTGGACGATGCCGGTGATGCTGGCGAGACCGACGGCCGTCCAGTGGACGGGGGTGAGGGTCGCGGTCTCGAAGCCGAACCCGCGTGCGGTTCGGGTGGTTTGGGTGGTCTGAGTTGTCGCAGCCATGGGAAGAGAATCACCCGCTCAGAGTATCATGATTTCTCGTGGAACAGTTTCGTCACGTGAGCACGTTGCAGACAGTGAGTGTCACGGGCTGTGGCGGCAGGCGTCTCCAAACGCTGCCGGTCACCCACCGACGACGAGTTCCGGGGTCAGTCGCCTCGCGTGGTCGCGGTAGTCGTCGATAGTCCGGTCGACCCACGCCACGACGGTGGGGTTCTCACTCTCGATTACCGCCCGGGGGACGCCCTGGTCGTCGATGGGGACGATGACGGCGACCCCGTCGGCGACGCCGAGCATGACCGGCACCTCACCGTCGTAGCAGTAGACTGCGGCGCCGTCCGACGCCACCATCCGCCGCGTCCACTCGCGCATCTCGGGGTCCGCGAGGGCCGTCCCGACCGCCGCTGCCGAGAGAATCACCTCCTGGGTCTGCTCTCCGCCGACCACCCGGCGGTGTTGGAGTCGCATCGTGTCGCGGAAGACGGAGCCGGACAACACCTGCACGTGCGCGGCCTCCTGCACGAGCGACTCGGCCCGGCGGATGTGGGCGAGGACGTCGCTCCGAGTGGGGAGCGTGACCGTCGCGTCGCGGAACTCGTGGAGGTCGAGGTCCATCCCGTCGAGGGGGAACCACGCCGACACCGCACCGAGACGCTGCATCGTCTCGACGGTCCCCAGCAGGTCGCCGAACTCCTCCGCCAGGAGTGCGCCAAAGGGGGTGACGCGGTAGACGCGGTCCTCCTTCCTCGCCCACCCGCGCTCACAGAAGTCGTCGAGAATCCGACCGAGTGTCGCCTGCGAGGCGCCGATGCGGTCGCGGAGTTCACTACGTGTGTGGGGCCCCCGGGACAGTTCGTCGAGCACCTCGACCCGGCGTCCGGAGCGGGCGAGGAACTCGACGTCGTCCAGGGGCGTTCGCATATCGGATACTCGTGAGGGCGCGAACGTTGATAAACGTGTGTATGGGACGACCCCCGCCCGCGACTGTGGATTCCACTGTTCCGTCGACCGCCGCCACCGGTCAACGCTTACGGTGGCGGGTCGCGTACGGCTCGCCATGAGCGACACCAGCGACCCCGGTGACACCACCGGCGCAGGGGACGGGCCCGCGGCAGTCGTCCGCAGGGCCGACGACGTCGAGTACGAACCCGTCGGCGCCGCCGAGGGGATGCGAAAGGGCGTCCTCGTGGACGAGAGCCACGGTGCGCCCCACTTCGCCATCCGACGGTTCACCCTCGACCCCGGCGCCGAGGTGCCTCGGCACACGAACGACGTCGAACACGAACAGTACGTCCTGGACGGCGAGTACGTCGTCGGCATCGGCGACGAAGAACACGTCGTGCGCGCCGGCGACTCGTTGCTCATCCCGGCCGGGACGGTCCACTGGTATCGTAACGAGGGCGACGAGCCGGGGGCGTTCCTGTGTGCCGTACCGAACGGCGACGATAGCATCGACCTGGTCGGGGATGGAAACGAGGACGAGGACGCCGGAGCGGCCGGGGAATGACGGACGCGCCCGACACTCGACACTTCCCCGCGTTCGAGGTCATTCCCGCCGTCGACATGCAGGACGGCGAGGTCGTCCAGCTCGTCCAGGGCGAGCGCGGCACCGAGAAACGATACGGTGACCCGGTCGACGCCGCTGAGCGGTGGGTCGACGAAGGGGCGGAGACGCTCCACCTCGTCGACCTCGACGGCGCCTTCGAGGGCGAGCGAGCGAACGCCCCCGCGGTCGAGGCTATCCTCGACGCCGTCGACGTGGACGTCCAACTCGGCGGCGGCATCCGCACCGTCGACGACGCGGTCTCGTTGCTCGACGCCGGCGTCGACCGGGTCATCCTCGGGACGGCGGCGGTCGAGCGGCCCGAAATAGTCGCGGAGATCAGCGAGACGTATCCGGGGAGCGTGACGGTGAGCCTGGACGCGCGCGAGGGGGAGGTCGTCGTCGGCGGCTGGACCGAAGGCACCGGTCTCGACCCGGTCGAGGCGGCGTCGCGCTACGAGGAGCTCGGTGCCGGCGCGATTCTGTTCACCGACGTCGACGTGGAGGGGAAGCTGGAGGGCGTCCAGACGGAGAACGTGCGGGCGCTCGCGGAGGCGGTGTCGATTCCGGTCGTCGCAAGCGGGGGGGTCGCGACGCTCGACGACGTGCGGGCGCTCAGAGAGGCGGGGGCGTCGGCGGTCGTAGTCGGCACGGCGCTGTACGAGGGGCGATTCACCCTCCGTGAAGCGATGGACGCCTGAGCCGAGCCGGCGCCGACCGGGTTCGCGCCGGGGCCGGTCAGGGCGCCAACCGCTCTCGCACGAAGGAGGCCGTCCCGGAGAGCACGGCCAGTACGGCGAGACAGATGAGCAGGTAGCCGAGCGTCAGTCCGAGGCTGGACCCCGAGCGAAGCAGGGCGGCGCCGACGGCGAGGACGTACCCCACGAACAGGGCCGCTTTCAGTAGTGGCATCTCTGTGCCTCCGCGGTCAGTGACGTGGAGCGGTCGGACCGGCCCGTCGGACCCGGTGGCTCCGCACCCGGTCGGCGGTCGACGCGGCCACGGCCGAGAGGCCGAGCGCCAGTACCGGTACCCCCATCACGACGCCCGCGGCGGTCAGCGACGACGCGAGCAGACCCCCGATTCCGAGCGCCAGTAGCGCGATGGTGTCACGCTTGACGTGCATACCGCCCCGTTTGTTGGTAGTTGACATGAATACCCATCAGACGGGCGTCAGACGAGCCGATGACGAGCTCTGCAGGGTTCTCGCTCCGTAGAGCGGTGTCGGTCGCCGATGGCGGGTCACGGACACCACTCGACGGGTCAGTCTGTCTCGGTACGGGCTCAATCGAGTGACTCGGCGCGAAACGTTCAATTTCACGGACACCTAGGACGGCGAATTCGGCCGGGAAACGGCTCCTGTCGGTTGCACCGTCCCGAAACGGACTATGTCACCGATTAATTAAGCCACATATCTCGCAATGAGTGAGCGCGATATCATGTCATCTGAGGGAGTGGCCGAGTACTCGGTCTCGGAGGAGGAATCGGACGGCGTCACCACCACGCAGTCGGACGCTGATGCGGTGACGGCGACCCGGTCGGAGGGGGAGCGCGGTGAGTACGAGCGCGTGAACGGCGAGGCGGTCAGACCGGTGACCACGTCGCCGACCGCCGACGGCGAGCAGTCTACGGCGGGGACAGACACGTCGGGGGGTTCCGACACGCTCGAGTCGGTCGAGCGGGAGATGTCGACGCCGACGCCTCTCTCCGACGATTCGGTGTTCGAAGTCCTCAGTAACCGGCGTCGCCGACTGCTGTTGCACTACCTGCGCCGCCACGACGGCACGGCCGTCGAGCTCTCCGAACTCTCCAGTCAGTTGGCCGCCTGGGAGCAGGAGACGACGCCGGAGATGATCAGTTACGCCGACCGGAAGAACGTCCACACCGCGCTGTATCAGTTCCACCTCCCGAAGATGGAGGACGCGGGGTTCGTCGACTACGACCAGCGTTCGGGGAGCGTCGAACTGACTGAGGCCGCACGGGACCTCGAGGTCTCCATCGGTTCGACGACCGACCGGAAGCGGGTCCCGGAACGCTACCTCCTTCCCGTCTCGGCCGTCGGTCTCCTGCTCGCGACAGCCTCCTGGCTCGGGGTCGGCGCAGTCACGACCCTCTCCGGGTCGGCGTGGGCCGTCCTCATCGCCGCCACGTTCCTCGCCGCGTCGGTCACCGTCGCGTATCGGACCCGGTCGACCGACCACTCCGACTCGGTCGACCCGCTCTGAGTCGTTCCCCCACCCGTCGAACGGGACACCGCCCGATTCCCTCCCTTCCCTGTTTCTCGCCCCCGACCCGTCCGCCGAGTTGTCGACTCTCCTCTCGGACGTCGTCACGCTGCCGGTCGTTACGGTCGCTCGTACTGCCTCGGCCGGTCCCCTCCTTCACCTGAACCGGCGACCCAACCGCCCGAGGAGGGATGGCCCGTCGCGGGACCGGTCGCGGATGCGACCCGTCCCGAGCAGCGCGACCCCCAGGAGGTAGAACGGCACCCCGAGCAGGACGTCGATGGCGACGATGGGCGCCCACGGATGCATCTCGTACAGCGCGTCGATGACGCCGACGGGAAGCAGGGCGAGGTAGCGGTGTTCGACCACGTAGCGGCGGTAGTAGCCGGTCTGCTCGGCCGCGTGGAGCGTGACGGTCGCCGCCGCCTGCCCGCCAGCGGGGAGCACCCGTCTCGACTCCGCGACCTCGACGCCGTCGCTCGCGGGTTCGACGTAGCTGACGACCGGGAGCACCCCGGAGTTCACCAGCGGGTACTCGACGTCGTTGGACTGCCCTACCGGAATGACGGTCGGCTGTTCGGACTCGAACTCCGCGCTGACGACGCCGTACTCGTGGGTCCCGGCGGGGACGACCATGGCCGCCGTCGCGCCGGCGACGAGCAGGAGGGCGAAGCCGGCGGCGACGTACCGGGCGTCGAGGTTCGTCTCGCGTTTTCTGGAGCGGGTCGTCCTCCGCTTGTCGCCGGTCCACCAGCCGTGGGCGTAGAACAGTGCGGTGGCACTGAAGAAAAGATACGCGAGGCCGTTGGTGCCGAGCAGTGAGCGGGTGCCGAGGGTTGTTGCTATCGTCTGTTGGACCGTAGTGACGGTGTCCGAGAGAGCCATTATCGCGGTCCCGAGATACGGGATGACGACAACGTTACCGTTTATTTGGAGGGCTTCGGCGACGATTTGAGCGTCTTTGACCGGGGGTTCTTTGCCGTCCTGGTCGGTGAAGGGGTTCGCGTCACCTTTCGTGATGTACCCTCTATCGGTCTCACGGACCACTCGATGGGTCGTGAGGCCGCCTCCATGCAGTTCTTTTGCTTCGAAAATGATGACATCGCCTACGTCCGGGGGGCCAGTAACTCCGTGCGGAACTGCGACAAACCCGTCACCAGCATCTATCGTATCAGCCATACTCCCGCTTTTGACATATCCCAACAAAATCGGCTGTCCGACTATTTGTCCAACAACTGGAAGTAGCACTACGACCACCACTGCGATTACTACAATACGGAGTATTTGGTCTCTGCCCGTCAATTATGGTGGTGAAATATTGGTGGTATACTAGTGCTACTTGCGTAGATGGTCTATGTCAGTTAATGAAATCCACGCTCGAAGTACCTTCACTCGGGAAAGTGTAGTTCGGCACGACATTTTTGAAGTATTCCGAGTCGACAGCTGCGGCGTTCACACCAATATCCGCTTCGTACATGCTCCCGATATCGTCTTCTGGAACATCATAGAACCCAAGCGCGATTTCTGCCCGCTTACCCGGTGCAAGGAAGACGCCCCAGGCGCCAGGAGCACCACTTGTCCCCTGCCCTGACGAGGTGCCATCCCCGCCGTCCATCCCAGCACCGTAGCTGTCCATCGAGAGGTACGAGGTTACGTACTGTCCGTCGTTCGTGCTGGGGTCTGGCCCAATCTGAGCATTCAGGTCGTTGAGGTTCAACCAGACCAGCACGTTCTCAGTTCCTTGGTTCCTGACGAGTAGGAGGTCTGTGAACTCGGTGGTGGCGTTCCCGTTCAGACCACTACCTCGACCATTATTCTGAATATCGACCTGCAGAGTCCCGTTAGTCTGAGACGTGTAATCCGGGTCCCCTTTGATTTGCAGGTAAGCGTTTTCGTCGCTACTCACGTTCACGTTCATTCCTCTACTCGCACTAACAGACGAGAACGCACCAGTACCCATTGCAGCCGCCCCGCCGGCAGCGAGCGATCCCATACCGAGCATGAACTTGCGTCGTTCCATTGTCGTAGTTCTCCTTCGTCGCGCCCCCAACCCACCCCCGGGCCGGCGGCGCTTCGCTTAGTCGCAAGTTGCGAGAGGGATGTTGTTATTGAGAACAGTGAGTCGGGGTAACGACGTTCCGGAGCCGTGACAATAGCGTTCCACGGTTCGTCTAGGGAGAGCGGTCGAACCCGTCAAAGATGCCCGGACAGGGCGTTAACCACAGATTATTGTCGAGTCGTGTCAGACGAATTGCAAAACGTTCACTTTAGCCTGAACGTTTCGAGATGAAGATTGTGGTCCGAGGAATCGTTTCAGGACGTGACCGTTGGAAAGTCCGATGGGTCCGATTAAATAAGACGTTCCTTCAGTAAGAGCCGCCGCCTATCATGTCATCCATGGGAGATTCCGACCCCTCCGCCGTTCGCGGAGTGGAGAGGGGACGGGACGAGGGGCAGGGGGCGGACGAGGCGAAAGCGGGGGGAACGGTCGACGCTGCGTCGTCGCCGGAGAGGCCCGACGCGACCGACGTCGCCAGTTCGACCGCCGCGGCCGAGTCGGCCGAGGGGGGTCGCTCGACCGGCTCGGTCTCCGACGCGGTGGGGAGTGCCGAGTCGCCGACCCGCTCGGACGACGGCGACCGCTCGCTCGATACGATCTCACAGGACGAGGTCTTCGACGTTCTGAGCAACGAGCGGCGGCGATATCTGCTCTACTACCTGAAGCAGTCCGACGACGAGGTGGTGGAGCTCTCGGACATCTCGAGTCAGTTGGCGGCGTGGGAGCAGGAGACGACACCGGAGTACATCGACTACGCCGACCGGAAGAACGTCCACACCGCGCTGTATCAGTTTCACCTCCCGAAGATGGCGGAGGCGGGGTTCCTCGACTACGACAAGCGGTCGGGTCGCATCGAACTCACGGACCACGCGCGCAATCTCGACGTCTACTTGGAGACCGTCTCCGGGCGCGACGTCCCGTGGGGGGTGTACTTCCTCGGGTTGTCGCTCGTGACGACCGCTGTCGGCGTCGCCTCGTGGTTGGGGCTGGGTCCGCTGGCTGCCGTCCCGACCGGCGTTCCGGCGCTGTTCGTCGCCGTCGCCTTCCTCGTCTCTTCGGCCGTGTTCGCCTATCGGACGCACTTCGAGATGCGAGTGGAACCGGTCGGCGCGTCCGCCGAGCGGGAGTGAGTCGATGGCCCGACGACGCACCGCCACGTTGGTGTTGGTAGCCGCGGCGGGACTGCTCCTCGTCACGGGGACCGGGAGCTTCAGCTCGGCCGACTTGGGACGCGGGCTGCAGATCGGCGTCGCCGACGACGATTCGGCGTACCTCGGCTACGAACCGCTCGGTCTCGTCGACGGGGAGCCGAAAATCCGACTCACCAACCGCGTACCCGGGGGTCAGACACTAACAGTCGGCGTCAGCCTGGCGAGCGATGGGACACAACTCGGGTCGGTCACCCTCGGCAGCGGCGAATCGGCAGAGCTGACTCTGACTGGTGCGGAGTGCGCCGACCGTGTCGAAATCGTCGCGGACGGCACCGGCACCAGCGTCGAGATGACCCGTCGTGTCTGTGGGGCCGGTGGTGCTTCGGTCGGCGGCTCCGGCGGCGAAGCGGGTGTGTTCCCGGCCGCGAACCCGGCGAACGACTCCGGCGGGCTGTTCGGGTCGAACTCCACGTCCGACTCGACGCCGCTCGACACGTCGACGGCCACACCGACGGCGACGCCCGACGTGTCGGCGCCGACCGGTGGCTCTTCATCCGACCCGACTACGACGGCAGAGACCGGCGCCTCGACGGTCGCGTTCGCTTCGGTTCCCGCGCCGTCGACCACGCCTACTGATGAGGGGGCGACGACAGCCGCCAACGCGAGCGAGCGAGCGACGGTCACAACGACGGCGAATGTGACGACCACGACGGCGAATGTGACGACCACGACGGCGAACCGTACCACGATGAATGGAACCACGACGGCGGCCAACGCGACGACTACGACGACGGCCAACGCGACGACTACGACGACGGCCAACGCTACCGTGGCGGCGAACGAAACCACGACAGCGAACACGACTACGACGACACCGAACGCGACCGCGTCGGCCGCTACGACCACGACGGTAGTGAACGAGACGGCTACGTCGACCCCGGCGCCGAACACGACGGCACAGCAGGTACCGAACAGTACTCAGACCGAGTCGGAGAACACGACAGTGACGCCAATACCGACCGGTACTGCGACCACCACGAACGAGTCGACGCCCGGTACCGAAACGACGACTCCCAGTGAGTCGCCGACGACGACCGGGTCGTCGACGACCCAGACGGCTCCGACTCCGACGACGCAGACGGTTACAACCACGACTACCGAGGACGATACGACGACTACGGCCCCGAGACCGACGACCGACACGACGACTCCGACACCAGTTGCCACTACGTCGGCCACGACCACGCCCCCGACGACGGCGAACACGACGACACGAACGACTACGACAACCGCGTCGGTCGCGCCGACCACGCCAACTACGACCACCACAGCCGAGACGACTACGCCAACTACGACCACCACAGCCGAGACGACCACGTCAACTACGACCACCACAGCCGAGACGACCACACCGACCACGACCACTTTACCCGCGACCACCGAACCGACGGCTACGTCCACGGTTACGACGACGCCGACCGAAACAGCCGAGACGCTGAACTCGACCGAGACGACGGTAGGGTCGACCGAGACGCCGACCGTGGAACCCACCGCCTCGACGACCGACCGACCCGATTCGCGAACGACCGCGTCCACGAACGCTACCGGTTCGACAGTAACGTCGGACTGACCGGTCAGCCGGTTTCTGGCTATCTCCGGCGACCGGGAACTCGATTACTGACACTCCCTGTACCGGGCTCCCTTCGGCCGCGGTCGGACCGCTCGCAACGCTCCCGAACCCCCCTACCCTCGGCTCGTTGGCTCACGGCTTCACCGTTCGCCTCTCAGAGCTGCTCGCTACACTCGCATCTCACACCCACTCGCCGAGGACGCCGAGAACACGGTCGCTGACGCTCTCTGCACCAGGCTCGCTGCGCTCGCCGAGAACGCAACCACCTTATCGCTCCCACCGCTCGGTACGCCCATGAGTGACCGAAGCGCCGAGATAACCCGGGAGACCGCCGAGACGACTATCGAGGTCGAACTGGCGGTCGACGGGAGCGGCGAGGCGGACGTCGACACCGGCGTCGGCTTCTTCGACCACATGCTGACGGCGTTCGCCACCCACGGGCTGTTCGACCTCCGGGTCGACTGCGACGGCGACCTCCACGTCGACGACCACCACACCGTCGAGGACGTGGCGATCGTCCTCGGCGACGCGCTCGACGAGGCACTCGGGGACCGCGCCGGCATCGCCCGCTACGCCGACCGCCGCGTCCCCCTGGACGAGGCCGTCGTCGGCGTCGTCGTCGACGTCTCCGGCCGACCCCACTTCGAGTTCCGCGGCCAGTTCTCCCAGGACCATATCGGCGACTTCACGAGCGACATGGCCCGACACTTCGCGTACTCGCTCGCGATGCACGCCGGGTTGACCCTCCACGTCGAGGTCGAACGCGGCGTCAACGCCCACCACGAGGTGGAGGCGCTGTTCAAGTCACTGACCCGCGCGCTCGACGACGCGACCCGGCTTGACGAGCGCCGGGCCGACGAGACGCCGAGCACGAAGGGGACGCTGTAACCGACAAAGACACCGTTCGCCGAGCGCTCGAACCGCGGTTCGTCGGCAGTACGCACCCCTTTCCTCGCACAAACTACTGCCCACCGGTGGAACCGCGTTGACTAACGACCCATTAGTTATTTCCGGGAACTAGATACTTCGGACCGGATGAGTTCTGACGACCTTCTCCTTCGCGTGCGTGCGGCCGTCGCAGACCAGTTCGTCCCGGTCGTGGCGGCTCTGGTGGTGCTCGTGGCGGTCGGCGGGTGGATGGTTTACGGTGCCTACGTGGCACCGGGAACGACGACGGAACGCGAACTCGCCTCGTCGTGGACCGCCGAGGCGGGCTTCGAGCACGCCGCGACCGTCACGGAGCCGAACCCCCTCTACGACACCGGGACGACGCTGGCGAACCGGTCGACGTACTACCCAGCGGTCTCGCCCGTACTGAACGGGAGTTTCGACTACGGCTACCGGAGTACGGGCGAGGGGTCACTGGACGGCACGCTCCAGGTATCGCTCGTGACGCGCTCGGTCAGCACCGTCGAGCGGAACGGCGAACGCGTCACGGTCGAGAACTGGCGCCGGGAGCGTCCGCTCGGGGAGCAGTCCTTCGAGGGTCTGAGCCCCGACGAGTCGGCCTCGGTCGACTTCACGACGAACCTCAGACGAGCGGCGAACTCCTCCGAGCGCATCACCGACGCACTCGGGTCCCGAACCGGGGACGTCCAGACCACCGTCGTCGTCCGGACACAGGTCGAGGGGACGGTGAACGGGAACGAGGTCGGGAACGCGACCGCCTTCCGACTGCCGATGACGTTCGAGGGCGGGACGGTCCGGCTGCAGGGCCCGGGCGCAATCGAGCAGCCACACGAGACCTACCGCCAGCGTACCGTCCCGGTCGAGGTCGGACCGCTGCGGAAGTACGGGAGTCTCGCGCTGTTCTTCCTCGCCACGGCGGCGCTCGCCGGACTGGTCGTCGGGAAGCGGACCGGCCGGCTCACCCCCGACGAGACCGACCGCACGGTCCTGTCCTATCGCCGCGCACGCTCGGAGTTCGACGAGTGGATAACGCGGGGACGCGTACCCGACGACGCGCTGCCGACGCCCCGCGTCGAAGTCGACTCGCTGCGCGGGCTGGTCGACGTTGCTATCGACACCGACGGGCGCGTCATCGAGGACCGCGAGCGTGGCGAGTACGTCGTCGTCCGCGAGAACGTCCACTACGCATACGAGGCGCCGGGAGACGAGGTGTCGGTCACGACGGTCGGCCCGATGGCGAACGGTGAGGCGGAAACGGACGGGAGGGACGGGAGCAACGGCGAGCGGTCGAACCCGGAATCGTCGGGGTGACTGGGGTTCGACCGACCGCCGACCACGCGACGGGGACGGGTCGGACCTGGTGGCGGACGGTCAGACCACGTCGGCCGAGACGCGATACACGTCCCCGTCGAACGCGACGTAGACGGGGCGTGCGACGCCGAACGGCGGATGGCTCCCGTCGTACTCCTCCACGATCACCGTCTCGACGCCGTGCTCCAGCAGGAGGCCGAGGGCGTCCCGAAGCGGTTGTCTGTGGAGCACCTGCTCGGCGACGTACCGGGTCGCGGACTCCCCCTCTTCGGACGCTTCGACTCGCGTGAGCCTGTACCGGGCGAGGCGGTAGTCCGCGTCGTCAGCGTCGCCCCGAGTCGGGCGGGCGCCTCCGCCGTCGCGGTCGAGACCCACTCCAACTCCACGGTCGCGCCGGTTTCGGTGCCGTACCGGTTCGGGACGAGAGAGACGGTGCGAGGCTCCGTCTCCAGGTCGAATCGCTGGCGGGTCACGACCGACCGGACGGTCGCGGCCGACATCAGCGTTCGCCGCCCGACCCACGACCATTAAGCGACGGCCCGCGTACCCCTCGACAACGCGATGTTCGACGAGATAATGGAGAAGTTCGAGGGGAGCCCGAGCCAGCAGGCGGTCATCCGGCTCCTGCTCGAACGCGGCTTCTCCGTCAACGACGACGGGCGGGTCGTCTCCGGCGGCATCGAGATACCCAACACCGGCATCGCCCGCGAAATCGGCGTCGACCGGCGCGTCGTCGACTCCACGACCGACGCCATCCTCGCAGACGAGGAACTCCGGCGCATCTTCCAGAACATCTCCGCCATCCCGAGCCTGATGGACCTCGCGCCGGTGCTCGACCTCACGGTGTTGACCATCGAGGTCGTCGCCGCCGACGAACACGGCATCGTCGCCGAGGTGACCGGTCTGCTCGCCGACCGCGACATCGGCATCCGGCAGGTCATCAGCGACGACCCCGAGTTCAGCGACGACCCCAAACTGTACATCATCACCGACGACCCCGTCCCCGGCGACCTGCTCGTCGCCATCCGCGACCTTCCCTTCGTCCGCAAGGTCGAGTTCTGAGCCCGGGCGCCTCCCAGTTGCGGCCGACGACCCGGGTCAACGGCTCGTTTCACCGTCGAACCTCTCGCTCCGTTGCCACGAGTATTGTTACCATTTAACACTCGGGGACGACAACTGATACCGGTACCATGAGTGGAGAGCGCGGAGAGCCGACCCCGACGCGACAGCTGACGGCGGAAGAACAGCTCGACGAGTACGGAATCCCGATCACGCTCCGCGTCGTCGCGGTGACGATGGGCGGCGGGTTACTGGGAATGGTGCTGATGCTCCCGTTGCTGGTCGGCGTGCCGCTGGCGCTCGACCTGTTCCGAACCGAACCCATCGTGGAGTTCTCGAACTTCGGGCTCTTCATCGGCATCGAGCCGTCGATAGCGCTGGGTATCGCGCTGTTCATCGTCGGCGGGACCACGGTTCTGCCGCTCGTCTTCCTCGTCCTCGGTGCGTTCCTGCCCCCCGAGGAGCCCCGATACGTCCGCGGGGCGACGTACGCCACCATCTTCTGGGGTGGCTTCCTCTTCGCGTTCTGGCCCGGCGGGAGCCTCCTCACGCTCGCGCTGTTCGTGGTCGTCTCGCTCGTCTCCCACTGGGTGTACGGCGTGACGCTCGGCTACGTCCTCCACCGGACCATCGGCATCCCCCAGCACGACGTGTGACCGACGACACCGCGGCGCGCCGCGGGCCGACTGCGCCGGAGTCCGAACCCCTATTGCCCGTCGCGCCGACCTCCGAGCGATGACCGAGACGTACCGCACCGTCGCCGGTCCGGGACAGGTCCGCTTCGAGGTCCGGGGCTCCGAGTTCCTCGGCTACGTCTCGCCCGCAGACTCGGTCGAGGCCGCGGAGGCGTTCGTCGAGCGCGTCCGCGCCGAACACGACGACGCCACCCACAACGTTCCCGCCTACCGCGTCCCGGCGGGCGACCCGTCCGGTCGAACGCCGAACTCGGAGATGCTCCTGCGAGAGTATCAGAGCGACGACGGCGAGCCCACCGGTTCCTCGGGTAAGCCCGCGCTCAACGTGCTCGTTCAGCGCGACCTGCGCAACGTCGCCGCCGTCGTCACCCGGTACTACGGGGGGACGAACCTCGGCGTCGGCGGGCTCGCCCGCTCGTACTCCCGCGCCGTCAAGGAGGCCGTCGACGACGCCGGCGTCGTCGAGGAACGCCCCCACGAGCGGTTCGTGGCGACCTGCGAGTACGACGACTCCGGCTCCGTCCGGGGCATCCTCGAGTCGTCGGGCGTCGAGTTCGACGCCGACTACGACGCCGAGGTGCGCTTCGAGGTTCGGGTGCCGGTCGACGACGCCGAGGACCTCCGGGACCGACTTCGGAGCGCGACGAGCGGCCGGGTAGCGATATCCTGACACCCGACCCCGGACGACTCGGTCCCGCGTCTCCCTCCCGGTTGCACGACGAAAAACACCGGAACACTGCAGTGTGAGGGTCCCCCGGGGGAGCCCCATGCGGCATTCCGGTGCGCCTATGCGGGTTGCGCAGGCGACCGCGGCTTCGTGACGGTGCGGTATGAATATTCACTTTTACTACGGGCTGGTAACGCGGACGCGATAGAACCACGTACCCAACCCGCGTACCCGAGCGCATGACCGACCGCTACGACGTCATCGTCGTCGGGGTCGGCGGCGTCGGGAGCGCCGCCGTCTCTCACCTCGCGGGTCGCGGCGCCGACGTACTCGGCCTCGAGCGCTTCGACGTGCCCCACGCGCGGGGGTCCTCACACGGCTCGACGCGCATCATCCGGAAGGCGTACTTCGAGGACCCGGCGTACGTCTCGCTGGTCGAGCGCGCCTACGAGAACTGGCGCGCGCTCGAACGGGCGACGGGCCGCGACCTGCTCACCGTCACCGGCTCCGTCGACGCCGGCCCCGAGGGGAGCGAGGTCGTCGAGGGGTCGCTTCGCTCCTGCCGGGAACACGACCTCGAGCACGACTTCCTCACCGGCGCCGAACTGCACGAGCGGGTCCCCGGACTCGACCTCCCGAACGCCTTCCGCGCCGTCCACCAGCCCGAGGGCGGGTTCCTCCACGCGGAGGGCTGTATCGAGGCGCACGTCCAGCACGCCCACGCCCACGGAGCCGAGGTCCGCGCCCGAGAGGCGGTGACCGACTGGCGCGAGACAGGTGAGGGTGTCCGCGTCGACACCGACAGGGGTAGATACGAGGCCGACACCCTCGTCGTCGCCGCGGGACCGTGGACCGGCGAACTCCTGCCCGACCTCGCCGACTCGCTCCGCCCGGAGCGACAGGTAATCGCCTGGTTCCAGCCCGACCGCTCCGAGCGCTACCGACCGGAGTCGTTCCCGGTGTTCGTCTGTACCGTCCCGGACGACGAAGGGCGAGGTATCGAGGGCGGCGAGTACTACGGCATCCCGACGTACCGCCGGCCGGGCGTGAAACTCGGGAAACACCACCACCTCGGCGGGGAGGTCGACCCCGAGTCGGTCGAGGAGCCGACCCGCGCCGACGAAGCCGTGGTCAGACGCTTCGCGGAGACGTACGCCCCGGACGCGGCGGGGCCGACGATGGGACTCGACACCTGCCTCTACACCAACACCCCGGACGACGACTTCGTGGTCGACCGTCACCCCGCCCACGACTCGGTGGTCGTCGCCGGCGGCTTCTCCGGCCACGGGTTCAAATTCACGAGTGCGACCGGCGAACTGCTCGCCGACCTCGCGCTCGACGGCGAGACGACGTTCGACGTCGATCTCGACCCCTTCCGGGTCGACCGGCTGTAACCGCTCGTCGAGTGCAGGAACTCCCGCCACCGGGGGTTAAAAAGGACGTTCCGCTCGGAGAGGCACCGCAGCGTGGCACCGCGCGAGGCCCGTGTCTTCGGTCGTCGGTCGCCAGTCGCGACCGTCGAGGTCCTGCGAGCGCATGGCCTGTCGCGCCTCCGGTCCGCGGGGACCGTCGAGGCCCCGGTCGGCGCTGCCGACGCGGAGCTAGCCGTCGTTGTGGATGACGAGTCGGGTGCCCGGACCGACGAGGACGAACTCGTCGACACGGCCCCGACGCTAGTCGAAGTCGCTCGCCGTCCAGTCGCGTGCCATGCGATTCGAACGTGTCGAGACGAATTGATAAACCTGGCCGTTGGCTCCCGGTGGCTTCCGGAGCATCGTCCACCTCGCGGGGTCGGTGTCCGCTGGCGTCGAGTCGTCGCCGGTGCGTCCGCTTCTTCCCGACTCCCGACTCCCCGGACGGGACGGCCGCGCCAACCTCGGTTCGAGACGGCCTCCCGACGGCTGAGGACGTAGGTAGGCGACGCCCCGAGTCGCCTCGGTCGTTCAGTCGCTGGGCTCGGCCCGGGGGGCCGAGGTGGAGCGGTCGGCGTCGCTGCGGTTCTTCGCGACCAGCGCCGCGAAGATAACCAACCCGACCGCCCGAAGGGTGAGGTCGAGCATCAGGGTCGCCTCCATGGCGACCCCGACGAGTTCGAGCACGGTCAGTACGGGGTTGAACACGAGCCCCGGCGCCATGAGGAACACCGACGAGACCGCGAACAGCGTCCGTTCGAGCCGCGACACCGACGCGAACAGGTAGCCGATGATGGTCGGTCCCAGCGCCGTCACGCCGAGGAACAGACAGATGACGGGGACGACGACCTCCGGGACGAACCAGCCGAGGTCCATCACGTCGGCGAACGTGATGACGTGCGCTTCCTCGCCGGTGCCGACCCCGCGGATGAGCAGGATGCCCGGCGAGAGCACGAACGCGAACGGCACGATGGCCTTGTTGAGCGAGAGCGAGAACGCCTTGATGCCCGTCTCGAAGGGGTCGGACTTCGCGACCCCACTGGCCGCGTAGGCCGCCACGGCCACCGGCGGCGTGATGTCGGCGATGACGCCGAAGTAGAGGATGAACAGGTGGGCCGCGAGGATGGGGATGGTCCCCCCGCTCACCTCGACGAACGACGGCCCGAGCATCGAGACGAGGATGATGTACGTCACCGTCGTCGGCATCCCCATCCCGAGGATGATGCAGGAGACCGCCGTGATGAGCAACAGCAGGACGAGCGACTCGCCCGCGATGGCGGCGATGAGCGACGTGAGGTTCGGTCCGAGGCCGGTGACGCTGATGACGCCGGGGATGATGCCGGCGGCGGCGACGGCGACGACGACCACCGTCGCGGTGCGGGCACCCGCGTCCATCGACTTGAGGACGAACGAGCCGAACGTCCACGCCTTGTTGTTCCGGAGGTCGGGCCGACCGACCGCCTCCGCGGTCGTCTCGGCGGTGTCGTCGACCTGTCCGTCGTAGTCGAGCAGGGGCGAGTCCGCGTCGGGTCGCCAGAGCATCACCGCGAGACTCACGAGGACGATAATCGTTCCCAGACTCCCGGCCGCGGCTTCGACTGCGCCGACGACCCCCAGCGCCTCGCCGCCGGCACCGGTGAGGGCGCCGACGAGGTCGGCGCCGGTGAGGGCGAACGCGGCCACCTCCGCGAGGAAGATGGCGGCGATGCCGCCGAGCAGCGGGCCGCGAGTGGAGCGGTCGTACGCCGCCACGAGCGCGATGAGCGCGGCGATGGCGACGATGGTGTACCACGCGGAGCGCGCCACCGAGAGGCGCTCGACGATGAGGTAGAACAGCAGCAGCGCGAGCGGGGCGAGGTAGAACCAGCCCCGTTTCATGTGCGGCCGGAGCGGGATGAGCTCGCTCGGGTCGACCCCGCCGATGCCCGCCCGCGAGGCTTCGAGGTGGACCATCACCCAGACGCCGAAGAAGAACACGACCGCGGGGATGGCCGCGGCCATGATGACGTCGCTGTACGGCGTCAGCGTGAACTCGACGATGAGGAACGCCGCCGCGCCCATCACCGGCGGGAGAATCTGCCCGCCGGAGGATGCGGAGGCCTCGACGCCGCCCGCGAACTCGGCGTCGTACCCCGACTTCTTCATCAGCGGGATGGTGAACGCCCCGGTCGTCACGGTGTTGGCGATGGACGAGCCGGAGATGGTGCCCATGAACCCCGAAGAGAGGATGGACGCCTTCGCGGGGCCGCCCTTCCGAGAGCCGGTGAGGGCGTACGCGAGGTCGATGAACCACTGGCCCGCGCCGGACATCTCGAGGAACGCCCCGAACAGGATGAAGATGTAGATGAACTGCACGGAGACGGTGACGGGGATGCCGAACACCCCGTTCTCCGTGTTGTACCAGAGGTTCTGGATGATGGCGCCCCAGCGGAGCTGATTGGTCGCGAGGATGCTGAGGTAGGGGACGTCGTCGGGGATGAGGTACGCGTAGCGGGCGTACACGATGAAGGAGGCGACGATGCCCATGAGGTACACCCCGAGGGCCCGGCGGGTCGCCTCCAGGACGAGCAGGACGCCGACGACGCCGAGGACGTACGCGTATGAGGTGTCACCGATGACGGGGAGGACGCCCAGCGGCGGAATCACCTCGCCTACGGTGCGGGTTGCCCCGAAGCCCAGCACCCGAATCCGGTTCTGAATCTCGCCGAAGTCGGTGATGAAGTAGACGGTCGCGAGCGTCGTGAGCAGGATGAGCGCCCAGTCGACGGCGCTGACGCGCTCGCGCGACGTGAGTCCTCGGGTGATGGACTCGCCGACGCCGCTGGCGCTGGCCAGGCGCCGCGTGACGAACCCCTCCCCGTCCGAGACGGGAAAGAGCAGGAACGTCAGCACGAGCGCGAAGCCGACGTGGATGGCGTTGACCTGGAGCAACTGGAGCGCGCCGAGGTTGATGGTGGTCCCGAACAGCTCGAACCGGAAGATGAACCCGCGGGCCGCCAGCCACATCTGATACGCCGAGAACGCGACGGCGATCAGCGAGACGACGACCGCGAGCGGGCCGCGCAGGCTCCGCTTGCGTTCGAGTTCTTGGATCAGCTCCTGTTTCTCCTCTTCGGAGAGCTGTCCCTCGTCGGGGGCGGCGGTACCCCCGTCGGGGGTGCCGTCCTCGACTTCGGTCTCGTCCTCGCCCGGTGATGTGTCGTCGGTGGTCATGGTCAGTTTCGCTCCATCGTTGCCGTCACAGCCGCGGAATCAGGCCGTCGAGTCCCGCCGACAGCGCCGAACGGCGCACGACGGTGAGTCGGACCGATTCCTCGCCGGCCCGCTCGACGAGGTCGTAGGTCCGGTCGCCGACGTGGAGTCGGTGGCCCGCTACGTCGCCCGGTGTGACGTATATCTCGTCGTAGACTCCCTCGGGGTCGAATACGAAAGTACCGTTCTCCTTCCGCACGTCGGCCCTCGCGGGGAGCCCCCAGCCGTAGGACTCGAACTCCATCCGCGTCATCTCCAGACTGCCGTTCGCCCGCACCTCGTACACGTCGAGAACGCGGGTCTTCTCGACGCTGTGGTTGTACTCGAGGGCGACGGTCGCCCCTTCGTCGACCGGCACCGTGAGCAGTCGCTCGCCGGTGTCTGCGTCCTCGACGACGAGCGCCTGCCCGCCGGGGACCGCGGCGGCGACGCCCGCGAGCAGAACCGAGAGAAGTGTGAACGCGACGACGGCGCGGCGGAGGCCGATGCGGGCGCTCATCGCCCGCGACCCCCGGTGGCGGTCGCCGGTCGCGTCATCCGTCTTCAGGCGCTACTGTTGCCCGACTCGTTGCCGGCGGACGCGTTGCCGCCCGACTCGTTCCCACTCGAACCGCCGCCCACGCCGGCCTCGTCGAAGTACCGCTGGGCGCCGGGGTGGAGGTCGATGGACATGCCGTCGAGCGCGGAGTCCGCGCTGATGAAGTCCGTCTTGATGGTGAGTTGGTCGACGTTGTCGAAGATGGCTTTCGTAATCTGGTACACCGTCTCCTCGGCCTGGGACTCCTGGGTCGCGATCATCGCCTGGACGGCGACGGTCGGGACGGCCTCGTCGATGCCGCTGTAGGTGCCGGCCGGAATCTCGTCGTCCGCGAAGTACGACCCCGAGTCCTTCACCTGCTGGCGGGCGTCGCCGTCGACGGCGACGAGCGTGACGTCGTGGGTCGTCGCGAGGTCGGAGATGGCGCCGACCGGCCAGCCGCCGACGACGAACGCCGCGTCGATGTCGCCGTTTTTCAGCTGGTCCGCCGCCTGCGAGAACCCGGTGTTCTGCTCGGTGTAGTCCGAGACGCCGACCGCCTCGAGAATCTGCGTCGCGTTCACCTGCGTGCCGGAGCCGAGGTCGCCGGTGTTGACGACCTTCCCCTGCAGGTCCGTCACCGAGGAGATGTCGGCCTCCGCGTTCGCGACGATGTGGATGGTCTCCGGGTACAGCGTGGCGACGCCGCGGAGCGCCGGGATGGCGTTCCCCTGGAACGCCTCGATACCCTCGCCGTTCTTCGCGAAGTACGCCACGTCGTTCTGAATCATGGCGAAGTCGGCGTTGCCCGAGCCGAGGTTGCCGGCGTTCTCGACGGAGGCGCCGGTCGACTGCACCTGCAGTTTGAAGTCGGTCTGGGACTCGACGACCGTCTTGAACTCGTTCGAGAGCGGGAAGTACGTCCCGCCGGTGCCGCCCGCGTGCCACGAGAGGCGCGAGCCGCCGGAGCCGCCACCGCCGCCGGAGCCACCGTCGGTAGTGGTCTCGCCGTCGCCGGAGCCGCCTTCGGTGGTCGTCTCCTCTCCTCCGGACCCGTTGCCCTCGCCTTCGCCACCGCCGCCACCGGTACATCCGGCGAGCCCGACGATTCCTGCTGTGCCTGTGGCCGCGATGAACGAACGTCTGTTCAGCTTTCGAGCCATAGCCCCAATTGCTCTCCGTAGTTACTTATAGTCACCTGTAATATCCGTAGCTATTCTTCGAATGTTGATTGTTCTTTCATAACGAAAGTCCCGGACGAACCGGTTTCCGGCGCCCCTTCCCGAACGCTATTCCCCGGCGGCGACGACGGGCGGCGCATGGAACCAGTTCGCGCCGCCGACTTCCACGAGCTCGCGGCCCCGAGCGACCCCCAGCTGTCGCCCGACGGCGACCGGGTCGCGTTCGTCCGCAGCGTCCCGAAAGACGACGAGTCGTACGAGTCGACCGTCTACGTGGTGCCGACCGGCGGTGACGGAGATGGAGAAAACGAAGACGGGGACCGAGACGCGAAGCCCCGTCAGTTCACCGCCTCCGAGGGCGTCGACTCCCAGCCCCGGTTCAGCCCGAGCGGCGACCGCCTCGCCTTCGTCTCGACGCGCGGGGCCGACGACGACCGGCCCCAACTCTGGGTGCTCCCGACCGACGGCGGGGAGGCCCGACGGGTGACGAACGTCCCCGGCGGCATCGTCGGCCCCGTCTGGAGTCCCGACGGGAGCCGAATCGCCTTCTGTCAGGCGACGACCGCCGACGAGCGCGAGTCGGGGGTCGACTGCGACGTGACGGTCGGCGTCGAAGCGGGCGAGGAGTCGGAACCCTACGAGCGCGAGACGCCCGACCCACGGGTGATAGACCGGCTGATGTACCGCGGGCTGGCCCGCTACAAGGACGGCACCCGGAGCCACGTGTACGTCGTCGACCTCGACGGCGACGACGGTACGGGCGATGGCGAAGCGGGGGACCGCTCCGGCGACGACGCGGCCGCGGTCACCCGCGTCACCGACGGCGACCACGACTTCACGAGCGTCGACTGGGGGGACGCGTCGACGCTCTTCTGGGGCGTCCGTTATCCCGTCGACACCGACGACGGCACCGTCGACGCCGACGACCACGTCACCAACCGCGTCGAACGTCACGATTTCGACGCCGGTGCGACCGAGACCGTCACCGGGTTCACGGCGTGGGGGCCGGTGCTCGCGGCCGCGAGCGACGGGCGGGTCGCCGTCCTGCGCACGCCCGCGGAGGGGCTGTCGATGCGCCAGACCGAGGTGGACGTGTACGACCCCGAGACCGGCGAGACGACCACCGTGACCGAGGACCTCGACCGGACCGTCGACGCGACCTGTTCGTTCCGCTGGGGGCCCGACGAGGAGTGCCTCTACTTCGTCACCCCCGACGAAGGCGAGCACGTGATTCGCCGCGCCTGGGCCGACGGGAGCGGCGTCGAGACGACGGGCGCGCGGTGTGAGCACGAACAGGGGTTCGACGTGGTCGCCGTCGGTGGGGGCGCCGGCGACGACGGCGAGCACGAGGCCACCGGCGGAGACGGCGACGACCACCTCGTCGCCACCGTCCACACCGGCTGGAACCACCCGGGCGACGTGTTCTGTGCGTCGGTTCCGACCGGCGGCGACGGCGAGGAGACCCGTCTCACCGAACTCGACGCCGACTACTTCGAGACGCGCGCGGTCGCCGAACCCGAGTCCGTCGCGTTCGAATCGGACGGTCACGAGATTCAGGGGTGGCTGTTGACACCTCACGACGAATCCGACCACGAGGCGCCGTACCCCCTCGCGGTCGAGATTCACGGCGGGCCCCACTACATGTGGTCGGCGGCGGGGTCGATGTGGCACGAGTTCCAGACGCTCGCCGCCCGCGGGTACGCCGTCTTCTGGTCGAACCCCCGAGGCTCGACCGGCTACGGCGAGGCGTTCGCGACCGCCATCGAACGCGACTGGGGGGAGGTGACGACCCAGGACGTGTTGGCCGGCGTCGACACCGTGTGCGAGCGCGACGACGTCGACGAGACGAACCAGTTCGTCACCGGCGGGAGCTTCGGCGGGTTCATGACCGGCTGGCTGGTCGGTCACACCGACCAGTTCGACGGCGCGGTCGCCCAGCGCGGCGTGTACGACCTCGCCTCCTTCTACGGCTCGACGGACGCGTTCAAGCTCGTCGAGTGGGACTTCGGAACGACGCCGTGGGAGGAGCCCGAGTTCCTCTGGAGTCAGTCGCCCGTCGCGTACGCGGACGAGGTGACGACGCCGACGCTCGTGCTCCACGCGGACGACGACTTCCGGGTGCCCGTCAACAACGGGGAGATGTTCTACGTCTTCCTGAAGAAGAACGGCGTCGACACCCGGCTCGTGCGCTACCCGCGCGAGGGCCACGAGCTCTCCCGGTCGGGCGAGCCGGCCCACCGCGTCGACCGAATCGAGCGCATCGTCCGCTGGTTCGACGGCTACTCCGACCATCACGACGACCCCCACGCGCTCGACCGCGGCGGCGAGGGGTTGTCGGCGGGCGACGACGCGCGCTGAGCCCGAGACGCCTCGCTCGACACGACTCGAACACGGCTCGCTCGGGTGGGCTACTGTGGCACACGGGGGTTCGTTTCCGGTGAACCGAGCGCGGCGCCCGGGTCGGCGCCGTAGTACGGTTTCGACGCGAAGAGAAGGGGTTCGGACCGTGGAGGCACGGGGGCGCCGAGGCTTTCTGCACACGGCCGGTGGCGAGTGTCGTGACCGACGCTACAGACGCGGTCGGCGCGGCCGACGCCGACTGCGAGTTCTGTGGCTGCGCCGTCGCCGACCACGACCCCGTGTTCGTCGCGGAGGGGACCGACCGGCGGCCTACGGGCTGATTCTGTAACTACGGCTGTCTCGTCGCCTACGTCGAGCGCGAGGAATTGACGACCGGGACGACCTGTCCAGTCGACATCGACTGAGGCGGGTTACGTCGTGCGGAACGCGCGGTCGCCGGCGTCGCCGAGGCCGGGGACGATGAACCCGTCGTCGTCGAGGTAGTCGTCGATGGAGACGGTGAGCAGGTCGGCCTCGGGGTAGGCCTCGTCGACGCGGAGCAGGCCGTCCGGCGCCGACACCGCGGAGAGGACGAACAGGTTCTCGTACCCCGGCGCCTCCTCGAGCACGTGGTCGAGGACGGTGCACATCGTGCTCCCCGTGGCGAGCATCGGGTCGGCTACGATGACGGTGTCCTGCTCGCGAATCTCGGGGAGTTTCACGTAGTCGATGGTGATGGGGAACTCCCCGTCCTCGTCCATCCCTGCCTCCTCGTCGCGGCCGGCGGAGATGACCCCCTGCTTCGCGCGGGGGAACGCCTTCAGCAGTCCCTCGACGAACGGCGTCGCGGCGCGGAGGACGTTGATGATGACCACGTTGTCGAGTCCCTTCACGCGCTCGCCGGTCGTCTCGGCGAGGGGGGTCTGGATGGTGACGTACTCGGTGTCCATCGCGCCGTCGATGATTTCGTAGCCACAGATTCGGCCGAGTTTCACGAGCCCCTTGCGGAAGGCGACCTGTTCGGTCTCCACGTCGCGCAGCCGCGAGAGGGTGTCCTTGGCGAGCGCGTGGGTGATGAGGTACGCGTCGTCGCGGTCTTCGATGGGCATACCCCAGAGGCGAACGCGAATCGGCATAAACCCGGGGCATCGCCCCCGGCTCCGCACCGTGTGAACGGACGGCTCACGACGGCTCCGGCGTGCTGTCGGCAGTCTGTGGATTTTCGGCGCCGAATCAGCGTGTGACGAGGTACGTGATGGCTACCAGCACCGCCGCGAACGAGAGGACCGTCGGCCACGTAAACGGCAGGATGCCGAGGAAGTCGAGCCCCCAGACGACGGTCCCCGCGAACACGGTCGAGAGGACCGCGTTGATGACGAACAGGACACGTGGGTCACCCGCCGACCGCGACGCCCCATCCTCGAACGAACTCATGGCTCGGACCTGCACGCCCGGGGGCTTAAGCGGTCGGTCGTCGTGGTCGGCGGCAACTACTTCGCCCGCCTCCACCAACATCCCGGTCGCCGATGGCGCTCCGCAACCGTGAGGGGACGCCCGTCGACCCGGTCCCGTTCCTCGTCGCCACGACGCTCGCCTTCCTCGTGAGTTTCTCCTACGGGCCCGTCTACTTCCTGACGTTCGGGCTGGGGCTCGCCGAGTCCATCGTCCTCACCGGGTTCGCCTTCGCCGGCTGTGTCTACGGCGCCTACCGCCGGTTCGTCTGGAACGCCCTCCCCGAGTTACGCGCCGAACTCGACCCCGGGCTGCGGATACGCCGGATGGTGTACGCCGCCGTCGCGCTCTGTCTGCTCCTGCTCCTGCTGTCGATACCCCTTTTGGCTCGGTGAGCGTCGGGGGAGACATGCGCGAGGTCTCCGTCTCCCGGTTCGTCCGCGCCACCCCGACCGAAGTCGAGCGGGCGCTGACGCCCGCGAACGTCGTCGAGTACGAGGGGAGTTTCCGGGTCCGGGACGTGACCGAGGTCGACGACGCCACGCTCGTCACCGCCGGGGCCAGCGGGCTGGAACTCACCCTCCGCTTCGAACGCCGAGAGGACGGGCTTCGCTACGAACAGGAGGGGACCGAGGGACCGTTCGACCACATGGAGACCGAGGTTTCGGTCGCCGCCGAGGACGAGGGGTCGCGGGTGACCGCCCGCTCGACGGTGTCGCTCGGCGTCCCGCCGGCGGCCCTCGCCGACCGGGTCGCCGCCTGGAAACGGAAGGGGGAGCTGAAACGGGCGCTCGACGCGCTGGCGGCCGCCCTGGAGTAGCCGACGACGGCGGGACTGCTGCCGATGCGGTCGACCGCCGGGGCTGCACGACCGCGTCGAGATTTATGCGCCGGGCGCGGTACGCCGAGCCATGGGTCTGCTGAGCACCATCACGGAGGCGTTCGGGGCGTCGACGCAGTCGACGAACCGCGGGA
This sequence comes from Halobium salinum, assembly GCF_026586625.1. Taxonomy (GTDB): domain Archaea; phylum Halobacteriota; class Halobacteria; order Halobacteriales; family Haloferacaceae; genus Halobium; species Halobium salinum. Next base: position 120,024 of record NZ_JAODIW010000006.1, read on the forward strand.
GCGGGACGTCGGAGTCGAAGGGCGCGTACTGGTGTCACGACTGCGCCGAGCGGGTTCCCGACTTCGAGGTCGACGGCGACGACGCGCCCGACTGTCCCGACTGTGGCGACGAGATGGTGTTCGAGCGCTCGACCGGGTCGACCGGCTGTGCCTGTTGAGCGGGTCGGCTTCACTACTCCTCTCCCGCTCCCGGTTCCCTGACCACGTACTCGGCTTCGGGCTCCGACGGAAACGGGTCGTCGCCGACGGCCTCCGGGTCCGCTGCTGCCGCCAGCAGACAGTCGTCCAATGCCTCCACCAGCGCCGACTCGTCCATCCCGCGGCCGATGAACACCAGTTCGGCGAGACGGTCGCCGACCTCCTCGTCCCACTGGACGTTCCGGCGGTTCGAGCGGTACAGCTCCTGGTCGACCTCGGGAAGCGACGCGATCCACGGCCCGGCCCCTTCCACTCGAACCGACGGGCCGGCCTGGCTGTACGAGAGCCGTTGTTCGTTGCCGGCGACCCAGAGCGTTCCCTTCGAACGCACGACCGAGTCCGGGAGCGAGGCGAGGAACTCGTGGAGTCGCCCGGGGTGGAACGGTTCGCGCCGGCGGTAGGTGAAGGAGGTGACGCCGTAGGCCTCCTGCGGGTGGCTGTGGCCGTCGTGGTCGTCTGCGTGGTCGTCCCCGTGTGCGCGGTCGTGTGCTTCGTCCTCCTCCGCTCCGTCCGCGTCGAGCGCCCGCCGCCACCCCGCCCGCTCGGCGGCGCCGGTCGGGTCGAACAGCCCTCGACCGAGCAGGTCGTCGGGGTCGACCTCGCTGAACTCGGTGACGACGACCTCGGCGTCGGGGCGGAGTGCGGCGACGAGTTCGTTCACGGTCGCCAGTTCCTCGTCGCTCACGAGGTCGGCCTTGTTGAGCAGGACGAGGTCCGCGAACTCGACGCCCTCGACGAGCAGGTCCGAGAGGGGTTTCGTCCCATCTTCTCCTTCCCCTCGTCGGACGACTTCGCCGTCGCCGGCGAAGGCGTCGTGGAACGCCCGGGTGTCGACGACGGCGACGACGCTATCCACGTCGTAGACGGCGGCGGCGCTCGACCCCCGGGTGAAGAGGCGAGCGACGGGTTCGGGCTCGCTGATGCCCGATGCCTCGACGACGAGGTGGTCGAAGTCGCGTTCCCGGGCCAGGCGGACCACGGCGGTCTCCAAGTCGCCGCGCAGTTCACAGCAGATACAGCCGTTCGAGAGTTCGGCCACGCCACCGGCGGCGAACTCCGAGTTCTCGCTCACGAGGTCGGCGTCGACGTTCACGTCCCCCATGTCGTTGACGAGGACGGCGAGGTCGCGGTCGGCGTGCCGCAGGAGGTGATTCAACAGCGTGGTCTTCCCGGCGCCGAGCATCCCGCTGAGTATCGTCACCGGGACGGCGTCGTCGTGCATACCGGCCACAGGGTCCGGCGCGATAATGAATCCGGCGCGGTCGGTCGCGGGAGTCGCGGTGGCCCCTGCCAGTAGTACGGTCGTCGGTCGCTCCCGCCTGACGCCTCGCCGACTCCGCCCACTCCCACCCACATCCGTACGCCGAAGACCGAATCCGGCGCGGGACGTACGGAGGCTCCTGAAAACAGGTAAGTCCCTCCGCGAGCGACCCCCGCCATGCGCTCCTACAAGGCCAAGACGGTCGAACCCATCTCCCTACCTTCCCGAGAGAAACGGAACCGAATCCTCGAGGAGGCGGGGTACAACGCCTTCAACGTCGACGCCGCGGACGTGTACGTCGACCTGCTCACCGACTCCGGCACGGGCGCGATGAGCGGCGAGCAGTGGGCCGCGATGATGCGCGGCGACGAGGCGTACGCGGGGAGTCGGAGCTTCCACGAGCTCCGGGAGGCCGTCGCCGACGTGATGGGATTTTCGAGAGTGGTCCCCGCCCACCAGGGTCGCGGCGCCGAGAACGCCCTCTACGGCGTGCTCGTCGAGGAGGGCGACACGGTGCTCAACAACGCCCACTTCGACACGACGCGGGCGCACATCGCGAACCAGGGCGCCGACCCGGTCGACTGCCCCGTAGAGGGTGCCCGCGACCCGACCCACGACGCGCCGTTCAAGGGGAACTTCGACCTGGCGCGGGGGAGGACGGTCGTCGACGACGTGGGCGCCGAGAACGTTCCCGCCATCGTCGTCACGATAACGAACAACTCGACGGCGGGCCAGCCCGTCAGCGTCGAGAACCTCCGCCAGGTGCGCGAGTTGGCCGACGAGATAGACGCCACTCTCGTGGTCGACGCCTGTCGGTTCGTCGAGAACGCCTACTTCGTCAAGGAGCGCGAGGACGAGTTCGCCGACTGGTCTATCGCCGACATCGCCCGCGAACAGTTGACCTACGCCGACGCCGCCGTCATGAGCGGCAAGAAGGAGGGGCTGACGAACATCGGCGGCTTCGTGGCTATGCGGTCCGGGGAGTATCGGGAAGACGACGGCGGCGTCGACCACGACGCCCTCTTCGAGCGCGTCAAGCAGCGCGCCATCCTCTACGAGGGGTTCCCCACCTACGGCGGGATGGCCGGCCGGGACGTGGCCGCCCTCGCCGTCGGCCTCCGTGAAGCGGTCGAACCGCCGTACGTCGAAGACCGCGTCGAGCAGGTCCGCGAGCTGGGTGACCGCCTGAAGGAGGCCGGCGCCCCCATCTACGAGCCGGTCGGCGGCCACGCCGTCTACGTCGACGCCGGCGCGTTCCTCCCCGAAATCCCGCGCGAGCAGCTCCCCGGGCAGGCGCTCGTCTGTGAACTCTACCGCGAAGGCGCGGTTCGCGGGGTCGAACTCGGGGAGTTCGCGTTCCCGGGCGCCGACCGGATGCAACTCGTCCGGCTGGCGCTTCCCCGGCGCACCTACGGCCGCGAACAGCTCGAACACGTCGCGGAGACCGCCGCCGCCGTGGCCGAGCGTCGGGAGGAGGTGTCCGGTCTCGAAGTCGTCGCCGAGCCGCCGATGAAGGAGCTTCGGCACTTCTCCGCCGAACTGCGGCCGGTCGAGTAGTCGGTCCTCCGATTCGGGCTACTTCCCGTCGTACAGTCGCTCGCCGATTCTGTCGGGGAGGCCCGCCTCCCGGACGGCGTCCATCACCTCGCCGATGGCGTACTCGACGCGGCGCTCCTCCACGGTCGGCGTCCCGTCCGCGTCGGCGTCCTCGTCCACGCCCAGCACCGCGTACGCCGCCCGGGAGTCGCCGTCGCGGGGCTGGCCGACGCTTCCCGGGTTGAGCACGACGCCCTCGGGGAAGACGCGGTGGTCCTGCACGTGGGTGTGGCCGAGCACGAGGGCGTCCTCCTCGCCGAGCATCGACGCCGAGAAATCGTCCGGGTAGGTGTAGCGGTCGGGGTCGTCCGGGTGGCCGTGGACGAGTTTGACGCGGCCGTCGGCGACGGTACGCTCCGTCGGGAGGTCAGAGAGCCACGCGATGTCGTCCTCGCTCAGTGCTTCGCGGGCGTACTTCACCCCCGCACGAGCCATCGAGTTGAAGCCGAACGCGGTGTCGTGTGCGGTCGCCCGGTCGTGGTTCCCCTGCACTGTGGGGACCTCGCGGCTCCGGACCGCCTCGATGCAGTCGCCGGGCCAGGGACCGTAGCCGACCACGTCGCCGGCGCAGACGATATCGTCGACGGGGGGCATGTCGCCGAGGACGGCGTCCAGTGCGACGCGGTTGCCGTGGAGGTCCGAGATGACGCCCAGTCGCATCGTTCCGGATTCGCGTTCGGGTTCCGTGTGTTTAGTTCTGGAGGCAGTGGCGGCGGGTCGATGGTCGGCGTAGTCGGGTGGGGACGGTCGGCGCGGCCGAGCGAGGACGGTCGGCGCGGCCGGGAACCTCCCGCCAGCGGCGTCAGTCGGCGCCCCGACTCGAACGGGTGAGAGGTCGGTGGCCGTCGGACCCGGCTCGAAACCCCCACCTGACCGCGAGCGCGACGCCGACGAGCAGTAGCAGGTCGTCCAGCGGCGTCAGCACCGGTCCGGAAGGGGCCCAGAGCTCGACGGGCCGAAACGGCGGGACGAGCGCCGGCAGGAGCCTCACCGCCGACTGTACGCCGACGACGACGGCGACTGCTTTCAGGACCGCCCGTCCCCCGAGTCGAGGGCCCGTGACGAACAGGACTCCCAGGAGGAACGACGCCTCGAACAGCCACCGAATCGGGAGCCGTGCCAGCGGAATCCCGACGCTCCACGCCCCGCCCCGTGGGAGGACTGCGACCGTCCCCTGCTGCGTGGCTGCCCGGAGGACCTCGCCGACTCCGCCGGCCAGCGCCACGCCGCCGACTCCGACGGCCGCGGCGAGTCCGGCCGCGACGAGTCCGCGCCGAAGCGAGAGGCCGGGTCCGAGTCGCCTGTCGGCGACGATTGCGAACAGCGGATGCTGGTCCGCGTTCCCGGCGGCCGAGGCGAGTCGTTCGTAGCCGCCGTGGTAGGCGACCCAGACCGCCGTCGCGACCGCGAGGACGCTCGCCACCCGTGGGAGCGGGACGGCCAGAACGACGACTCCGACCCCGGCCGGAACCCCGGAGAGGAGCGACTGACCGACCGCCAACGCGAGGTCGGTCGCGTACACGAGGCCGACCCCGACGGCGACGGAGCGCCGGGACGGACGGGCGACGACGAGCAGGACCGCGAGCAGGAACGGGACGAACGACACGGCTCCGAGCGCCGTGCCGGTCACTACGCCGACGAGGACGCCGTCGCCCCCGTCGGGAACGCGACCCGTCGCCAGCAGCCGACTCCAGGAGAGCGCGACGAAACCGGCGGCGGTCACCAGGGCGGAGAGGAGGACGGCACCGAACAGTCTGCGACCGTCCGCCTCGGGAGGGAGGGCTGGCATGCGTAGGCGACTCTCGGAGCCGCGAATAAGCCTTGTGCCGAACCGTCGACCGCCGGGTCCTCGCCGCCTGTCGAATCGGGACGCGTCGGGACGGCGCGCCGCCGTCTGCCGACCGGCCGAGTCGGGGCCGCCCCGGAACCGGAGTCCCCCACCCGCCGAACACCGAGGCGCACGAATCCGGTAGACTCACGAATCGGGCCCGGACCGGGGTCGTCGTTCCCCTCGACCTCCGGCGACTACTCCCCGTTCTCGGTCGCCGTCGCCACGTCGTCGCCGTCGACCGTCACGCCGGCCGCACAGACGGCGTGCTCGAAATCGGCGTCGTACACCGCGTTCGCGGCCTCTTCCGCCGACTCCGCGTCGAGCTCGTACGGCCGGGGCTCGTCTTCCTCGTAGGTCGCTACCAACGTCGGTGCCGACACCTCCTTCACGAGCAGGGCGTCGCGGCGGACGATGCCGACGGACGCGGAGTCGTCGCCGACGACACCCGCGATGCGCGGCGTGTCGTAGTCGTCCTTCTCGTAGTCGAGCCCGAGCAGGGGCTCCGCGAGGGCGTCGCGGGCGGGGTAGCCGAGTTCGAGTTTCTCGGCGACGGGGTCGACGTGCGAGCCGTTGCCGAGCGCGACGAGCGTCTCGCCGGTCGGGGTCTCGACCGGGCGCAGGCAGTTGTAGGAGACGTACGGGTTGTCCGTCTCGGGGGCGTCCGGCGTCGGCGCGACGGTCAGCGTGTCGCCGCGGGCGACGACGCGGCGGTTCGGGAACGAACGCGAGGAGACGCGGTAGGCGCCGACCCCGGGGCCGACGACGACGAAACGACCGATGTACATGCACGCCTGTGCGTAAGTCGAGCGCAAATAGGTGGCGATGTGTGCAGGAACGTCGTGTTTCGGTCGCCGCGCGGACGGCCGTCGGAGGTCGGTAGAGGTCACGTCGGCGTCGGTGTCGGCGGCACCGGTGACGATAGTGACGCCTCGGCGGTGAAGCGCTCGTCGTCGACGACGAGGGCGCCGTCGGAGCCGAACGCGGGGGTTTCGGCCCGCCACCGGTCGACTCCGCGTCGGACGGTCCGGTGTTCGTCGGTCCGGCGTCCGTCGACTTCCCGTCGCTCGCGTTCGTCTCGTCCGTGCCGGGGTCGCTCACGAGACACGGCACGGACTGCTTCCGAGAAATACGGAGTCACACGTGGACACGGTTCGTACGCCCCCGACTCTAGCCTCGAAGCCCGCCCTGCAGCCGTGTCACGCCCTGTCGCAGTCGCACCAACGCGCAACGTTTACGTACAGGTGGCCTGTACACCGGAGTGCAGCAGTCCCATGGGGTAGTGGCCAATCCTGTTGCCTTCTGGGGGCAACGACCCAGGTTCGAATCCTGGTGGGACTACTTCCTCTGCGCTCCCTTCCCCGAGCCCACGCTACTCGAAGCCGTGTAGCTCCCTGTGGGCCGCGAGGTACACCGGTGCGGGCCGTAGCTTCGGGTGCTCCGGTTCTCGGATACGCTCGCTGCCGAACGTCGTCACCGCTTCCGGAGGGTCGACGGTGGTCCTCGACTCGATTCGAACCTTCAGGTCGTCGGTGAGCGTGAACCACCCCTCGTCGAACGCCCAGTGGTGGAGTCGACACAGGGCAATCCCATTTCTCGGGTCGTCGGCTCCGTTCTTCCACTTCGGATAGATGTGTGCCGCCTCCACCTCCGGACGGCCGTCCGGTGTCAGGCGCTTCTTTCCACAGACGGCACACCGATGGTCGTAGGCTCGCTTCACTCGCTTCGGAAACAGCGAGTCCCGAACTCGGGACTTCACCTCCCGGAACGTCGGGCTGGCGTCTTCGGTGAGAGACGGCTGCTCGGTCGATTCGAGATAGTCGGACTCGATGCGGGTAATCTCCTCCCACTGACCGACTCCGAGCTTTCGCATCTCGAACCGGTAGACCATCCGCTCGCCGTCGCTGACGTACCGGTAGGAGTCGACGACGACGAGTCCCTCGTACCGGTACTCGTCGACGCCGTCTCGACTGGAGAAGAGATACGTCGGAATCGGGTCGGAGACGGCGTCCATCAGCGCCTGATTTGCGGTCGTGGGCTCCTGGTCGCCCTTCTCGGGCGTCCCTTCACCGATGTAGACGAACCGGTCCGCTTCGTCCAGTTCGTCCTCGTACAGCGCTCCCTCGTTCGCCAGGAGAATCACGTACTTGCCCGCGTCGGGCCGACGATAGGTGATTCCCTTGAACTGGTAGCCGAAGTCGGTCTCGAACACGGCCTCGACCGCCGACTGCGAGAAGGTTTCGCCGATTTCGATAGGTCGACGCGGTCCCGGGACGTTCATCCCTTCGCAAAACAGTCAGAGTGGCGTTATGTTCTTCGGTGACCCGTCACCGGTAACGGAGGCAGAAATCGCGACGAGAGCGACGGGAGCTACCGCCGCCGCAACTTCCCCACCGTCACCCACAGCACCCCGTCGGTGTACGAGGCGCTCGTCCGGCGCTCGTCGACGCGTCCGGGCAACCTGACGATTCGACTCAGCCGCTCCGTTCCCTCGCCGTCGGCGACGATCTGGAGCTTGTCCTTCCGGACGCGGACGGTGAAGTCCTGTCGGCGGCGACCCGGGAGGGTGGCGGCGACCCGGTACTCGGAGCCGTGTTCCTCGACGTCTATCGGGAACGCCGGCTCGGGGGCTCGGGAGGTCTCGGGTCCGCGTCGTCGGGTCGCACCGCTCGTGCGCTTCGTTCGGGCCATGGCTGTTCATCGAGAGTAGGCGCCCGAGTCGAATAAGCACGAATCTCGGCGCCGAGACAGCTCAGCGGGTCCGACCGACCGGTCGGTGGAGGCCCGCGCGAGCCGTTTTGCACGCCGAGCGCCTCTCTTCGGGGGACGATGACGACATCGGCGACCGACGACTTCCGACTGGGGTTCACGGGCGACGTGATGCTCGGACGGCTGGTGAACGAGCGCCAGCGCGACCGGGCGCCGACCGCGGTGTGGGGGACGATGTACCGTCGCCTGCGCGACTTAGACGCCCTGTGTGTCAACCTCGAGTGCTGTCTCTCCACCCGTGGAACGCCGTGGACGCGAAGCTACCACCCGTTTCACTTCCGTGCGAACCCGGCGTGGGCGGTTCCAGCCCTCTCCGACGTGGGCGTCTCGTGGGTGTCGCTCGCGAACAACCACGTCCTCGACTTCGGCGTCGACGCGCTCGAAGACACGTTCGGGGCGCTCGACGACGCCGGTATCCCGTACTCGGGCGCGGGCCCGACCGAACGCGAGGCGTGGGCGCCGGCCGCGGTCGAAGTCGCCGTCGACGGTGCGGACGACCCCGCCCTCCGGGTCGCCCTCCTCGCGGTCACCGACAACACGCCGGAGTTCGCCGCCGGCGACGACTCCCCTGGGACCGCGTACGTCGCCGTCGACCCCGACGACCCCGACTGCCGTAGTCGGGTGGGGTCGGCCCTCGGCCGGGCCCGCCGGCTCGACCCGGACCTCCTGGTCTGTTCGCTCCACTGGGGGCCGAACATGGTCGAGCGCCCGCCCGAGCGGTTCCGGCGGTTCGCCCGCTGGCTGGTCGACTCGGGGGTCGACCTCGTCTACGGCCACAGCGCGCACGTCTTCCAGGGAGTCGAACGCTACGGGGACGGACTGATTCTGTACGACACGGGCGACTTCGTCGACGACTATGCCGTCCACCCGCGGCTTCGCAACGACCGCGGCTTCCTGTTCACACTCCGTGTCGGCGCCGGCGGCGACGCTCATCGGCTCCGGAGCCTGCGGCTCACCCCGACCGTCGTCCGCGACTGCGCGGTCGGCCGCACCGGACGGCGGGCCGCGGCGTGGAGTCGTGCCCGAATGTGTGAGCTGTCGGCGTCGTTCGGGACCGAGTTCGCGGTCGACGGGCGAGAGCTGGTGCTCCGTCTCGACAGCTGACGACCGCGCCGACTCCGACCCGGCCGAGTCGACTACCCCTCTCCCTCCGACTGGTACGGTTCGCCGACCGCGTGCTGGGGGAGGAACTGCATGATTTCGTCGCGTAGCTCGTCGCTCGACTCGAAACGCGCCTCGCTTGAGTGCTCCAGGACGTCCGCCACCGTCTCCTCCCCGTCGGCGAGGACGAGCGTGACCGCCCCACACCGGTCGAGGACCTGCTCGCGCTCCGCGGGGTAGTCGAACTCGGCGAGGAGCTCGTCGAGTTCGTTGAGCTTGGTTCGCTGTCTCATCGAGAGTAGTAGGCGCTCGGCTGACTTAGTGGTGCGGTAGCAATCGACGAGGTCGCCGTCAGGGCGGACGGACCGGGACGTCCATCGGTTCGCGACTACGGCGTCCGACGACCGCGGTGGCCACCCGCCATGGTCCGACGGTACCCGTCCACGTCGTGTTTCTTCGTCCAGCCGTACTCCTTCGCCTCGCGGACCTTCCGTTCGAGGACGCTGCAGGCCTTGGTGAGCGCGTGGCGTGCCCCGTACCCCTCGCCGGTCGCGACGAAGTGGCCCTTGTCGGTGAACAGCCGGACCCGCGCGAGGACGAGGGGCGTCCCGCGGAGCTTCTCGTCGTGCTCGTGGAGGGCGACGTTCGCCTCGAGCACCGTCATGTCGCCGTACTTTCGGGTCGCGCGCTCGACCATGTCGCTCACCGTCTCGCGGTCGAGGTCGTCGAGCAGGTCGACGCCCGTAATCTGGACGGGGAGCCGGCGCTCGTCGGTCCAGGTGAGCGACTCCAGCACGTCGGTGGTCGTGACGATTCCGACCGTCGCTCCGCTCTCGTCGTCGGTGACGACCAGCGAGGAGACGCCGTAGTCGAGCATCGTCCCCACCGCCCGGTCGAGACGTTCGTCCGGACCGACCGTCACGACCGGCTCGCTCATGACGTCCCGGACGGGGAGGTCGAGGAGACGGTCGAGTTCGCCCTCGCGGGCACCGAACCCGCCGTGTGAGCGGCCGCCGGGGGTCGAGAGCGGCGACCCGCCGCCCTGGCTCCGGTTCGCGTCGCGGGTGGTGAACTCCACGACGTCGACCAGGCTCACCACGCCCACGGCGCTCCCCGCGTCGAGCACCGGCAGGTGGGTGACTCGGTGGTCACGGAACAGGTGGAGCGCCTCTCCGAGAGTCGTCCCGCGCGTCACGGAGACGAGCCCCTCGGCGGCCTCGCCGTCCATCGTCGCCACGTCGTCCACGCGGAGCACGTCGAGGTACGGCTCGACCGCGCCGAGAACGGCGTCGGCGGTGAGCACGCCCACGAACGCCCCGTCGTCGAAGACGGGAAGCACCTTGGCGTCGCTGCCGAGCATCAGTCGCGCCGCCGTCCGCACGTCGTCGTCGGCGTCGAGTCGCGCGACGTGCCAGCGGAGGCTTCCGATCTTCGCGTTCGGGTCGCGCCGCGCGGCGTCCAGTTGTCGACGCGTCACGACCCCGGCGTACTCGCCGTCCTCGGTGACGACGACGGCCTTGCGGGTCGGGTCCTCGAACGCGCCGGTCAGCCGGGAGATGCGCGCCTCGGCATCGAACGACGGGAACTCGGTGGATACTAGCTCGCGGACGTCCATACTCGTAGGAACGCGCCTGAACCGCATCAAGGAGCGTATCCGCCGGCCCCGTGACCTGTGTGCCGGCTGTGAAGACACCGTCGCTCACTCCTCCGGTAGCCGGCCGCACAGCACGACGTCGCGTTCCCCACCCACCGATTTCTCTTTCCCCGACCACCGCCTCTCTACTGGTATGCGAGTCATCCGCGCTGCGGCGTCGCAGCGCTGTTTCCGGTGCGGGGAACGGGCGGAGGTGGTCGTCGCCCGCGGGTACCGAACCACCTACGTCTGCTGGGAGCACGCCCCCGAGTACCTCGAGGCCGGCGGCGTCATCGTGGGCTCCGACCTCGGCTGACCGCGGTCGCGTCCGGAGACGGCCGTCCGCCGGCGCGGGCGCCGCGGTCTCGAGAGCGGTCGGCGGTCGCGAGCGCCCCGAACGCGAAGACCCCTCCCCGTGGCCATCCCTCCCGAACCCGGTTGAGGGCCCGGCATCTTCCCCGTCCGACCGCCCCGGTCGTCCAGTTTCCGACCCGACTATTCTCCTGCTGTAACAGGTCTCCGGGCGTTTCAGAACGTTTTTGCAGGGGTACGATGATTGCAGAACGCACCGTTCCCACCACCGGGGACGCGGTGACACACCACTTCGACACACCACCTTTTCGCCGTCTCGCGTTCTCCAGTCGAAACGGAGGGGTCGGGGCGGCGTCACTTCTCGACGTCGAGCAGCGCGACCCGTTCGAGTATCACGTCCGACAGGCTCCCGTTCGTCGCCGCGAGTTCCCGGTCGGAGACGTCGAAAAGCTCTCGAACCCGTTCGGCGTCGACCGATTCGAGAGTCGACGCCGGCTCGAGAGCCGCCGCGACGGCGTCGGCGGCGCCGTCCTCGTCGGCCTCACCGTCCTCGTCGCCCGCGCCGGACGCCGGCTCGCCGTCCACCAGAACCACGACCGGCGTCTCCCCCTCGCGCACGCCCATCGCGAGCGCGTCGTCGATCTGTCGGCGACCCGCGGCGTACAGCAACACTTCGACCGCACGGTCGCGAGCGACGTTCTCTCCCCGGTCGATGGCGCGGTCGGCCAGTTCGAGCGCCCGGGCGAGATGGGCCCGCGAGACGACGTAGCGGGCGTCGAACGCCTGGACCGTGCAGTCGTGTTCCTCGCCGACCGTCCCTATCTCGGCGACGAACGCGTTGAGGTCGTCGACGGTCGCGACCCCCTCGACGAGCCTCATCGGAGTGTCTCCCCCCCGCACTCCCGGTGCGAGGGCGTCACCCGAAATCACCCAGGCTCGACTGGCCGTCCTCGTCGTTCGCCGTCGAGAACGTCGCCGCCTCCAGCTCTGCCTCGCGCACCTCCTCCATGTCGGGGTCGCGCCGGCCGACGTTCTCGAGGATGGACTCGGCGGTCCGTCGGCGACCCCGGAGCGCCGTCAGGACGACCGACTTGTCGGCCTCCCGGAGGTCGGCGCGGGACTCCACCCCGGCCTCGAACAGCCGCCGGGCGCGCTTTCGCCCGACGTTGCGGACGCCGGCGAGGTCGAGCAGCTCCTCGCGGACGCCGTACTGCACCCGTTTCTTGGCCTCGCGGACGGCGACGTTGACGCCGAGGTCCAGCGTGCCGGCCAACTGCTCGGCGGCGCCGAGCAGCCACTCGGCGGTGTCGACCTTCCCGCGGATGTCGCCGGGGCCGACGCCGAAGCGTTCGGCGATGCGGTCCTCGTCGACCTCGGTCGCCCAGTCCTCCAACATCGTGGCGGTCTTGAGCGCCGCGAGCCAGTCTTCGAACGCCACGTCGTCGAACTCGGAGGGGGCGACGCCGAGCAGTTCGGTCTCGCGCTCGTAGAACAGCTCGGTGAACTCCTCGCGGTCCCCGGACTTCAGATACAGTTGGTACATGTCCGGCGTCCGGCAGACGAGGTGGTAGCAGCCCAGCGGAGTCACTTCCTCCGCGTCGCGCAGGCCGTCGATGATTTCGGCGGCGCTCATCGGGTCGAGGTAGAGTCGGGAGACGGTGTGGCCGATGTCCGTCGCCGTAATCGAGCCGTCTTCACGGTCGACGAACCCGTTCACCTCGAGGTAGTCGAGCACGGAGTCGGTGACGTGCTCCAGTCGCCCCGACTCCTGGGTCTGAGATGCGTAGAGCGTGTTCTCGAGGAACTCGAGGAGGCCCTCGCGGGAGTTGGCGAAGCCGGAGGCGACGGTCGCCAAGAGATGCGTCCGGAGGGCGGGCTCTGCGGCGAGTTTCGAGAGCACCGGCTCGGGGTCGGCGTCCACGTACCGCTCGAACAGCTCGTCCATCGTCTCGGAGTCCTTCGCGAGCAGGACGGCCTCGCCGTAGGGGTCGAGGCCCGGTCGACCGGCGCGGCCGCACATCTGGTGGACCTCCAGCGCGTCGAGCGGTTTCATCCCGCCGAACTCCCCGTCGTAGCGGCGCCAGTCGCGGACGATGACGCGGCGGCTCGGGGTGTTGACCCCGGCCGCCAGGGTGGGGGTCGCGGAGACGCACTTGATGAGCCGGTCGCGGAAGGCGTCCTCGACGAGCGAGCGGTGTTCGGCGGCGAGGCCGGCGTGGTGGAACGCGGCCCCCTTCGCGACCACCGTCGCGAGGTCCTCGCTCGTCTCCGTGTCCGACACGTCCCGGATGTCGGCGGCGAGTTGGCGGAGGTCGTTTCGTTCGCCGTCGGTGAGTGCCTTGGACGTGACGCCCGCCAGCCGCTTCGCCGCCCCTTCGGCGTTGCGCCGGGAGTTGACGAACACCAGCGTCGATCCGCCCTCGTCGAGCGTGTCGGCGACGAGCGCTTCGGACTGTTTCTGGCCGGTGCCGACCGGCACCTCCCGCTGGTCGCCGTCGTCGAAGTTGATGGCGTTGCCGTAGTGGACGCCCATCTTGAGGTCGATGGGGCGCCACTCCGACTGCACCAGCGAGGCGTCGAGCCACTCGGCCACCTCGTCGGCGTTGCCGACCGTCGCGGAAAGGGCGACGACCTGCAGGCCGGGGTTGATGCGCCGGAGTTTCGCGAGCGTCACTTCGAGCGTGGGCCCGCGGTGGCTGTCGTTCACCAGGTGGACTTCGTCGCTGACGACGCAGGTCAGGTCGTCCACCCACGGCGCCCCGTTCCGGATGAGGGAGTCCACCTTCTCGCTCGTCGCGACGATGACGTCGCGGCTGGCGAGCCACTCGCCGTCGGAGTCGTAGTTGCCCGTCGAGACGCCCACGTCGACGCCGTACTCCTCCCAACGCTCGAACTCCGTCTTCTTCTCGCTGGCGAGCGCCCGGAGCGGGACGATGTAGAGCGCCTTCCCGCCGCGCTGGACGCTCGACAGCATCGCCAGCTCGGCGATCATCGTCTTGCCGGACGCGGTCGGGATGGAGGCGACGACGCTCTCCCCCTCGGTGACGCCGGCCTCGACGGCCTCGGCCTGTGGCGGGTACAGTTCCTCGATGCCCTCCGCGTGGAGCGCCTCGGGAACGCCCTCCGGCAGGCCGGCGAGGTCCGCGGTCTTCATTGTCCGGGGTTGGCGCGTCCTCCGGTTTAAACTGTCGGGACGGGGCGATAGCCGGGGGAGGACCCCCGCCGACACAACTAATTATCTAAAAGTGACTGGTCCGATAACCTAAACAAATTGCCGTACCCCCTATACGGGTTCGTCCCGAGTCGGAGGACGGAATGCCGAATTCAGTGCCAAAACAGAGTGTGTGTCCGCGGTGCCAGCGGGCGTACGAACGACAGGAGCGCCGGCCCGGATTGGTGGTGTACCTCCACGGAGCGTCGGAGTCGGAGCGCTGTTTCGTCAACTCGCGGTGACCCGTTCGGGGTGACCTCGGCGGTCACTCAGCCGGGGAGCCGGAACCGGGCGACCGCCTCGCGGTAGTCGCCGCTCCAGAGGCGAAGCTCCGAGACCGTCCACTCGACCGGGTCGACCGCCGTCGATTCGAGGCGCTCGGCGTCCGCGAGCGACCCGCCTCGGGCCAGCGTCACGTGCGGAACGTAGCTCTCGCCCTCGATGCCGTCGACCGGGGGGAACGTCTCGCAGAGCCGCCGGTGGAGCGAAACGAGCCCCGGGCTCTCGACGGCGAGGTAGACGACCGGCCCCGACCCGCGCGTCGGCGTCTCGAAAAAGTCGATACGGTCGACTCGCGCCTCGAACGCCGGCGTCTCGGTCAACACCCGGCGGAGGCGCTCGCGGAGGCGAGCGGAGGTGGCGCCGGCGCGCCCGCCGCCTGCTCCCTGCCCGCTACGGCCGATTCGCCCGCCACGCCCTCCTCGGCCGTCTGCTCCGTCCCCGTCGGTCAATCGCTTGCAGACCAGCGTGTGTCGGTCGCGGACCCGGTCGAAGGCGACGAGCTGTGGGTGGAGCTCACCGGCGAGGCGCTTCAGTTCGCCGGGGACCGGGACGTTCAGACTGTAGCTCACGTGAGTGGCTCGTCGACGGGACGGATTGAGCGTGTCGGTGCGTCGTCGGTGTCGTCCGGTTCAGTACGGGGTCCTGATTCCGACGCCGGCCTCGGTCGACCAGTCGAGCGGAAGCTCCCGACGCCTCGAACGCTTCGGGTCGGGGTACCACACGTCGCAGGTGCCGACGAGGGCGACGACGCCGTCGTGGAAGCTGTCCCACCGCAGTTCGTACTCCCCGTCCTCGGCTCGCGCGGTGAAGCTCCCGGCGTCACCGCCGCGCCGGTCGCCGCCGTCCGGCCGCCGAGGCCCGCCCCACCCACTCCCGACGGCCACCAGGGCCGCGCCGGACGGTACGGCCACTCGGTGTCCGAACCACGTGAACGCCGTTCTGGTCCGGTACAGGCCCCACGGGTCGACCGCATAGGCCCGCTCGGTGAGACGACCGGCGCGCCAGAGCCGAATCCGGTAACGAACGCCCTCGCCACTCCTGGCGTCCTCGGCGGTTCCGGTCTCGACCCGGTGGGCCACGGCCAACGAGTCGGCGACGGCGTACGGCGTCTCCGTGTGGTACACGCGCTGCTGCGCCCACGCCCCGGCGTACTCGGTGTCGACTCCGGCGTCGGTCGAACTCACGAACTCGTCGAGCGTCGCCCACGGCAGCACGCCTTCACCGTACTCGACCTGCATCCGGGCGGCGTACTCGCCGTACTCGTCGGCGTCGAGACGGTTTCGATGGTCGCTTCCGGCGAGGTCGAGCGCCGTTTCCGACCCGCCGCCGGTTTTGGTCCGGACGACCCCCGCACCGAGACAGCCCGCCGTCGACCCGAGGAGGCCCGCGCCGCCCGCCCCGGCGAGACGGCGGAGAAACGAGCGGCGCCCGCCTCGCGCTCGCGGTCTGCGGTCTCCGCTTCCGGGGTCGGACGCACGTCGGCTCTCGGGGCCGCCGCCCGGCTCGTCTCGACTCATCGGGCCGCTGCCGAGACGCGAGCGTTCCAGTGGGACGAAAGGGGTTCGGCTGTGGACCGGAGAAGGGACCGTCTGGTGGAGGACATGGGAACGGAATCGTGACCCCCGACGCATAACTCTCCCGACGTGTCGCGGAGAAAACGATATCCGCGTCGGCCCCCGAAGCACTAGCATGCCCAGCATCTTCCGGCTCCTCGGGCGGGCGAGCGCCCAGGGGGTCCCGGAGGCGAAGGTCCCCCGCGCGGCGCGTGACGCCGCGCTCGCCGTCGTCCTCCTCGGTATCGGGCTGGTGGTGTTGCCGACGAACCCGATCACCGTCGTCGGGCTCCTCTTGCTGACGCTCGCGGCCGTCGCCGTGTTCAGCGCCGTCGAAATCGTACAGGCCTACGAGAAGCGCGCGCTCACGGTTTTCGGCGACTACCGCGGCCTGCTCGGCCCCGGCCTCAACTTCGTGCCGCCGTTCGTCTCGAAGACGTACCGCTTCGACCTCCGCACCCAGACGCTGGACGTGCCGCGTCAGGAGGCCATCACGGAGGACAACTCCCCCGTGACGGCCGACGCCGTCGTCTACGTCCGCGTGATGGACCCGAAGAAGGCGTTCCTCGAGGTCGACGACTACGAGAAGGCGGTCTCCTACCTCGCTCAGACCACCCTCCGCGCGGTGCTCGGCGACATGGAACTCGACGAGACGCTGTCGCGTCGGGACCAGATAAACAGCCGCATCCGCCGGGAGCTGGACGAGCCGACGGACGACTGGGGCGTCCGGGTCGAGTCCGTCGAGGTGCGCGAGGTGAAACCCAGCCCCGCCGTCGAGAACGCGATGGAGGAACAGACCTCCGCTGAACGCCGCCGCCGCGCCATGATTCTCGAGGCGCAGGGCGAACGACGGAGCGCCGTCGAGTCCGCCCAGGGGGAGAGACAGTCGAACATCATCCGGGCACAGGGTGAGAAGCAGGCCCAGATTCTGGAGGCACAGGGTGACGCCATCTCCACGGTGCTCCGGGCGAAGGCCGCCGAGTCGATGGGCGAGCGCGCCATCGTCGACCGCGGGATGGAGACGCTCGCCCGCATGGGCGAGGGGCCGTCGACGACGTTCGTGATTCCACAGGAGCTCACCTCGCTGCTGGGTCGCTACGGCCGGAGCCTCTCGGGGAGCGACGTCCAGCGGGCCGCGAGCCTGGACTCCCGCGACTTCGACGCCGAGACCCGCGAACTCCTCGGGCTCGACGACGTGGACGAACTGCTCGGCGAAATCGAGGTCGACACCGGCGACGGGAGCGCCCTCGCGGGGAACGGCGAGACGCCGGGGCGCCACGCCGGAGAGGCCGAACCCGAGCACAACTGACCGGTGAGGGCGCGGCCCCCCGAGGGGCCGTCACCGTTCTAATCCCCGGGTCGAAACAGGGTCGCCATGAGCGAGAGCGACGGAGCGGCGGAGACCGACGGCGAGAGCGACGACGACCACACCGACACCGGAGACGCCGACGAACCGTTCGGTGTCGACGACGGTGACCACATGCGCATCGCCGTCGACTTCGACGACACCCTCTCCGAGGGCGAGGAGGACGACTTCACCGCCGAACCCTCCGAGCCCGACGAGGAGGCGGTCCACTGGGTGAACGAGCAGTACCGCAAGGGACACACGGTCATCGTCTGGACCGCCCGTCCGTGGGACTCCGCGGCGGAGACGGTCGCCCGCCTCACCGAGTGGGGCGTCCACTGGCACGGCCTGCGCATGGAGAAGGGTCACGCGGACGTGTACGTCGACGACAAGGGCACCACCCCGTCGGACCAACTCCTGAAAGACGGCTACGACGGCGACGGCGAACTCGACGCGGAGGAGGTCGCCCGCGACCCCGCCGACCTGAAGATGAACGGCGAGGCGGACGACCTGAACCTCGACGAGGAGTGAGCGAGACGGCTCCCGTCGCCGCATCTAGCTATATTGTCCGCCCGGTCGTACGTTGGAGGGATGACCACCCAGCGACGGTGCCCCGACTGCGGCGTGGGGCTGGAGGCGATGGAGATGCAGACGGGTGACGGGTTCACGCTGTATCTGGTGACCAACGAGCGAAAGCGGGGGCTCCGGGGGACGTTCGGTATGAAAGAGAAACTCAGGCCGGTCCCGCACGTCTGTCCGGAGTGTGGGCTCGTCCGCCAGTACGCGGAGCGGTGACGGACGCGCCGAGTACGGCCCCCGAGAGGCGAGCCGTTATTCGGCCAGCCCGCCTACTAGAGCCGTCATGCGATTCCTCGTCGGTATCGACGGGTCGGACGCGAGCAGAAAGGCCCTCGACCACGCCCTCGACGTGGCGGACGGCACCGAGGCGACGCTCACGCTCGCCTACGCCGTCGACCCCGGCGTCTACGCCGAGGGCGGCGAGGTGCCGCCGGCGGACCTCACCGACTTCGACGACCGTCTCGTCATCGAGAACGAGGACGACGCCTTCGAGCGCGGGCGACAGGTCGTCGAAGCGGCGGCCGACCACGCTCGGGGCCGCGCCGCCGACGGGGTCGACGTCGACACCGCGCTGCTGGACGGTGACCCGGTCGAGGCGCTCGCCGACTTCGCGGCCGAACAGGGGTACGACGGCGTGTTCGTCGGTCACCGCGGCCTGTCGGCGCACGAGGAACGGCTGCTCGGGAGCGTCGCCAAGTCGCTCGTCGAGGGGTCGTCGGTGCCCGTGACGGTCGTCCACTGAGCGTGTCACGGGGGCCCACGATTCAACACGCACCGGCTCGTACGGTCACGTATGTATCGGACCATCGTCCTCGCGACCGACGGGAGCGACTGTGCGGACCGAGCGGCGGACTGGGCGTTCGCGGTCGCGTCGACGACCGGCGCGACGGTCCACGTCCTCTCCGTGGTCGACACGCGAAGCTACACCGCCGGACTCGACGACGACACCCCGACACCGGAGAGTGAGGGGGGACGCTTGGAGGCGCGTGCGAACGGGGTCGTCGAGGGGACCATCCGCGACCACGCCGACGCGGACGTGGAGACCGTCGCCGCCGTGGAACACGGCGTCCCGGACCGGACGGTGAACGAGTACGCCGGCGCTCACGACGCGGACCTCGTCGTCGCCGGCACCCACGGTTGGACCGGGCTGAACCGGTTCCTCATCGGGAGTACGGCCGAACGAATCGTCCGAACCGCCGAGCTTCCGGTGTTGACGGTGAAAGAGCGGGAGACGCCCGTGCCCGGCGCAGTCGACCGCGTCCTCCTCCCGGTGGACCGGGAGCGGGGCGCCGAACCCGCCGTCGCCCACGCGCTTGACTTCGCGACGACGTTCGACGCGACGCTCCACGTGCTCTCCGTCGTCGAGGCCGGGGTGCTGTCGAGCGGGATGGCGGAACCCTCGCTGTACGACGTGCTCGACGCGGTCGAAGCCGACGCGCGTGCCGTCGTCGACGATGTCGCAGAGCGGGCGACCGCCGCGGGCGTCGACAGCGAGACGACCGTGACCGTCGGCGACCCCCGGGTGGCGATCAACGACTACGTCGCCGAACACGGCGTCGACCTCGTCGTCATGGGCACTCACGGGCGTACCGGACTGAGCCGCTACCTCCTCGGGAGCGTCGCCGAACGGGTCGTCCGCACGGCGGACGTGCCGGTCGTGACCGTCCGGTCGTTCCGCGACGAGAGCGACGCCGCGACCGCCGAGGCCGGCGAAGCCGACATCGACACCGACGTCGACACGAACTCCTGACCCGCCGACCCGCGGGTCGTCGACGCCGACGGAACGGGCGCTCTGCAACCGCGCTTGTCGTTCCCCAACTCGACCCCCCGGAACGCCTAATCGTGTCGAGTGCTACCACCAATCATGAGCGTACAGACCACCATCCGACCCGCGCGACCCGCGGACATCGGCGCCATCCGAGCCCTCGCACGGCGCGCGTGGGACGCCACTTACGAGGACCTCCTCGACGAGACCACCGTCGCCGAGACGGTCGCCGAGTGGTACGCCGACGACGCGCTCCGGGAGGCGCTCGACACGCCAGGCACCGCCTTCCTCGTGGCCGAGGCCGGCGAGGACCTGCTCGGGTTCTGCCACGGGGTCGTTCTCGAGGACGAGGGGGACGTACTCCGCATGTACGTCGACCCCGACCACTGGGGCGAGGGGGTCGGCACCGCCCTCCACGAGCGCCTGCGCGACGACCTGCTCGACTTCAACATGCGCCGGATGCGCGCCATCGTGCTCGCCGACAACGACATCGGCAACGAGTTCTACCGCGGGCTCGGCTTCGAGAAGACCGGCGAGGGTGACGTCGAACTCGGCGGGGAGACGTACACGGAGAACGTCTACACGAAGGAGTTCGACCGGGAGTAAGCCGGGCAGAGAACCGCCATCGGTTCGGGTCCGGGGCTCGTCAGGCGACCGCCCGACGCCGCCGCGCGTCGCCGACGAGGTCCTCGAACCCCTCACGAAAGGCGGCGACGCGGGGCCCCTCCGTGTAGTCGGCCGCCGCCTCCCGGCCGCGCTCGGCGAGCGCCCGGCGCTCCGCCACGTCGAGCGCGAAGTAGCGGTTCACCGCGGCGGCGAGCGCGTCGGCGGCGGGTTCGACGACGAGGCTCGGGTCGACCTGCCGGACCGCGACCTTCGCGCCGGTGGTCTCGGTGACGACCGCCGGGAGTCCGGCACACAGCGCCTCGACGACGCTCACCCCGAACGCCTCGGTCCGGGCGGGGTGGACGTACAGCGACGCCGACTCGAACGGCTCCTCGAGGTCCTCGACGAACCCGTGGAGCGTGACGCCCAACGTATCTGCGTACGCCGCCGGGTAGCCCGGGCCGACGACGTGGAGTTCGGCGTCGGGGTGGCGCTCGCGCACCCGCGGCCACGCCCGGACGAGCAGGTCGACGCCCTTGTGCTCGCGCCACTCGCCGACGACGACGGCGTCGGTCCCCGACAGCGACGGGTCCAACCGCGAGAGCGCCTCGTACTGTTCGGGCTGGATGTAGGGTTCGGCGACCCGGACCGGGAACCCGGGGTCGGCGAACCGTCGAATTTCTCCAGCGACGTACTCCGACACTGCAATCGCGCCGTCACAGTAGCGGGTGAGACAGGCGCGGAGCACGGGGAGTTCGGCCCGGTGGTTCATCCGACGTTTGAGCCGCCGTCCGAAGTCGTCGTCGGGGCGGACCACCGTCGGACCGCCGAGCAGTCTGCTCGCGGCGGCGAGGTGGAGAATCGTCGCGTCGGGGTAGTGTCGGCGGATGCGCGGGGCGGCGAAGAGGACGGCGTCGTTCTCCAGCACGTACACGTCGCGTTCCGGTATCGATGCGACGTGTGTCGCCGCCACGTCGTCGAGGAAGGTGTCCTTCAGCAGTGGGTAGCGGGTGAGGGGGACGACGACCGCGTCGGCGCCGACCGACCGGGCGAACCCGCGGTGGGCCGGGTGGCCGTACTCGACGGCCGCGCGTTTCGTCGGCCCGTGGCCGATGGAGGGGTACACCACGCCGACGGAGAGGTCGTCTGTCTGCATCGCTCTCCGTGTCGATACTACGTAGGTCGGCATCAGTACGCCGGCCGGAAAAAGTACCAATCGAGCCGTCTGCGCCGGGTGCCCGGCCCCGGTGTGGTCGTCCCGTTCGGTCCTCGGACCACCGTGTCAGCGAGTCGGCTGGAGACGAACGCCGGCCGTCGTTGCGCTCAGTCTTCAGACCTCCGCGTCAGCGCGTCGCGGACCGACGGGACGGTCCGCTCGCGTGGCGCTCAGTCTTCGTCCTCGTCGTCCCGCGCGTCCCGCATCGCCCCCAGCCGCGAGACGAGCTCCTCGTTGGACTCGTCGGTGTCGAACGAGACCTTCCCGTCGTGGTCTTTGTCGTGGACGTTGTCCCCGACGTCCTCGTCGATGTCGGCGCTGTCGTCTCGCTGCTCACTTTCGTCGTAGCTTCCGAAGCCCATACGCGACCCTTGCGGACTCGGTTATATATGTCCGGCGCTTCCGGCGGTCGGAGGCGTGTGGTACCGGACCACTCACCGCGTCGTCGGAGCCGGCTCGATCGCGGCCGCGAGGTCGGCGGCGAACGCCTCGACGGCGCCCCAGTCGGTGTACTCGTAGTTCCGCGAGGTGTCAGTGTCGCCGCTTCGCTTCCCGACGACGTGCTTGACGAGCGTTCGCTTGAGGAACCCGTACTCCGTGTACCGGAGCGCACCCGCGACCGGAAGCGTGACCCTCGGCTTCCACCCCGTCTCCTCGAGGAAGGCGTCGACGTACCCCTCCGCCTCGGCCTGCGTCGCCTCCTCGGCCGCCGAGAGGCTCACGGAGAGGAACCCGGTCGGACGGGCGTTCAGCGCGTCGACGTGGTCCCGGACGAACGTCTCGACCACGGGTTGGTGCCTCCCGGCGTGGATGGACCCGGCGACGACGACGCCGTCGAAATCGGCCGGGTCGGGCGGAGTACCGCCGCCGAGCGTGACGAGCGTCACGTCGTGACCGCGCTCGCGGAGCGTCGTCTCTACCCGTCTCGCTACCTTCTCGGTCTGTCCCTCGGTGGTCGCGTACGCGACGAGAATCGATGGCATCGTCCCTTCACCGGATGAGAGTACGCATCCGGTGCGGATAGCGGACGCCGACGGCTCTCGAGGAGTGAGAACCGCGCAGGGTCGGGGAGAAGACGACGGGTGGCGCTTCCGCCACCTCGGAAGCCGCTCGTCGCCTCAGAAGCCGCCCGTCGCCATCAGGAACAGCGCGACCGAGATGACGGCGAACAGGGCGCCGACGAACTTCTTGATGGTCGAGGTCTCCATCGCCGCGGAGACGTACGGGGCGATCTGCCCACCCGTCACGGTCGCGGGGACGGTGAAGACGACCATGTTCCACGGCGTCGTCGCGAGGTTCATACTGTGGCCGCCGACGAGCCCACCGCCGAACACGTGGACGAGCGAGGCGATGACGGCGGTGACGGCGACGACGATGTGGTTCGTCCCGATGGCGATTCGCACGGGCACCTTCGTCTTCAGCATCGCGACGATACCGAGTTCGCCGATGCCGAAGCCGGCCAGCCCCTGAAACACGCCGCCGACGCTGTAATTCGCGAACCGGCGCAGGTAGCCGCCGCGAGTGTACCGGTAGTCGTCACCCTCGCGGTCGACGCGGGTGACGTTTCCGTCCGAGTCGGTGTCGACGCCGGCCGGGCCGAGCTTCCCGTGGTCGTTCGGTAGCTCCGGCTCGACACCGCCGTCGGTGGCCGCCGTGCCGGCGTTCGATTCCGCGGACGACTCCGAGCCGCCGTGGTCGAGGTCGGCCTTGAACAGCATGTACGCCGCCGCCATCAGCGCGACCCCGAGCAGCAGGTGGAACAGCCACTCCGGGACGACGAACGACAGCAGCGCGCCGGCGACGACGAACGGGAGACCGCCGAGCACGAGCGTCAGCGCCAGTCTGCGGTCGACCAGCCCGTACCGGACGAACGCCACGGAGGAACTCGAGAGGCCGAACGCCTCGCTGATGAGGCCGACCTTCACGAGCGTCTGTGGCTCGAGCGGCTGGGCGAACAGCGGGAAGACGAAGATGAGAAACGGCACGAAGATGGCCGACCCGCTGATGCCGACCGTGTTGACGATGGTGGCACCGACGAGGAACGCCGGGAACAGCCACCAGAACTCCAGCCAGTAGTCGGCGCCGGCGCCCGCGGGTGTCGGCGCGATGAAGAAGACGGCCAGCACGAACAGCACCGGGGCGGCGAAGACGAAGAAGTGCTGGTTGCGGAGGAACCCCTCCAGCGCACGCTCGCTCGTCGAGGGAGAGCCTTCGGGCCCGCCGTCGTCGGACCCGTGGGATTCCGGGGCCTCGTGGGACTCGCTGGCCATCTAGCTGAACCCCTCTTGACTCGAGTGTCGGTCGTCTCCGACCGTAGTCGTCGAGTCGAATCGGTCAGCGTCGGCTACCTGTAGCTGATGCCGGCCGAGAATCATGGTGCTCCCTCGGTAGGGAGAGACCGGTGAAAAGGTTTGTGAACCGAACAATCCGGATGATAGAACGTGACCGTCCCCGGCGGTCGCGTTGATGAGCCTCCGGGCCGAGAGGGGAACCGTGAACTACGCCGTCCTCGACCTGACGCTCGACGCCGAAGCCGCCCGCGACCGCGTCGTCGACCGCGTCTCCGGCGTGTCGGTCCGGAGCGCGGACGACCGCTACGAGTTCCTCACTCCCAGCGGCTTCCACCTCGCCGAACTCTCGAACGCGACGCTTCCCGACGGCGAACACGGCTCCCGGCTCACCTACCGGACGGCGATGGTGTCGCCGGTCGCCGCCTCGGCCCGCCGGAAGGCCGAGGCCGTCTGCGCCGCGCTGGCGCCGTACCGGTATCGGCCGGGCAAGCGACCGCGCAGGTGAGCCCCGGACTCGGCCCGTTCACGACACCAGTCACCGGGTCTACCAGTCGTCGTCCGGTTCCGGCGCGACGACGCCCTCCTCCTCGTCGCCGCCGAGCAGGTCGAACTCGTGGCGCAGTTCGCGGATGCGGTCGCGGATGTCGGCGGCGAGTTCGAACTCGAGGTTGCTCGCGGCCTCCTCCATGCGCTCCTCGAGGTGCTCCACCTGGCGGGCCGCCTCGTCGGCGTCCTCGACCTCGCCGCCGGTCGTTCCGGAGGTGTCGGTCTTGCTTCCGGGGAGGTTGGTCTCGCCGACCGCCTTCTCGATGGTCGTCGGCTCGTGGCCGTGCTCCTCGTTGAACGCTTGCTGAATCTCGCGGCGGCGCTGCGTCTCCTCGATAGCCTGCTCCATCGCGTCGGTCGTCTCGTCGGCGTAGAGAACGACCTCGCCGTTGACGTTCCTGGCAGCGCGGCCCATCGTCTGGACGAGGGTGGTGGTCGAGCGCAGGAACCCCTCCTGGTCGGCGTCGAGGATGGCGACGAGGGAGACCTCGGGGATGTCGAGGCCCTCTCGGAGGAGGTTGATGCCGACGAGCACGTCTATCTCCCCGAGTCGGAGTGAGCGGATGATCTCGTGACGTTCGAGGGTGTCGGTCTCGTCGTGCATGTACGCGACGTTCACGCCGGCCTCCTCCAGGTACTCGGTAAGGTCCTCGGCCATGCGCTTGGTGAGCGTCGTCACGAGGGTGCGCTCGCCGCGCTCGATGCGGTCGTCGATTCGGCCCATGAGGTCGTCGACCTGGCCGTCCGCCGAGGTGACCTCGACCTTCGGGTCGACCAGGTGGGTCGGGCGAACGATCTGCTCGACGACCTGGTCGGAGTGCTCGCGCTCGTAGTCGCCGGGGGTCGCGGAGACGAACAGGGTCCGGTCGGTCTTCTCCTCGAACTCCTCGAAGGTGAGGGGTCGGTTGTCGTAGGCCGTCGGGAGCCGGAACCCGTTGCCGACGAGGCTCTCCTTTCGGGACTTGTCGCCGGCGAACTGGCCCTTTATCTGGGGGAGGGTCTGGTGGGACTCGTCGACGACGGTGAGGAAGTCGTCGGGAAAGTAGTCGAGCAGGGTGTACGGCGCCTCGCCCGACTCCCGGTCGGAGAGGTGGACGGAGTAGTTCTCGATGCCGGAACAGTAGCCCGTCTCCTGGAGCATCTCGAGGTCGAACGTCGTACGCTCCTCGATGCGCTGGGCGGCGACGAGGTCGCCCTGTCGCTCGAAGTACCGCACGCGCTGGTCCATCAGCGTCTCTATCTCCTCGACCGCGTCCTCGAGGCGCTTCTCGGGGATGGAGTAGTGCTCCGCGGGGTGGAGCAGCACCGCGGGCTCGGTCGACTGCACCTCGCCCTCCAGGGGGTCGATCTTCACCATCCGGTCGATTTCGTCGCCCCAGAACTCGATGCGGACGGCGTATCGGCCGTACATCGGGAACACCTCGACGGTGTCGCCGCGGACGCGGAAGGTGCCCTGCGTGAAGTCCACGTCGTTGCGCTCGTAATTGAGGTCGACGAGACCCTTCAGTAGTTCGTCGCGGTCGATTTCCTGCCCGACCTCCAGCCGAAGGGACATGTCCACGTAGTTGCGCGGGTCGCCGAGACCGTAGATAGCGGAGACGGAGGCGACGACGACGACGTCGTCGCGCGTGAGAAGCGAGCGGGTCGCGGAGTGGCGCAGGCGGTCGATTTCGTCGTTGATGGAGGCGTCCTTGTCGATGAAGGTGTCCGTCTGCTCGACGTAGGCCTCGGGCTGGTAGTAGTCGTAGTAGGAGACGAAGTACTCGACGGCGTTGTCGGGGAAGAGGTTCTTGAACTCCTCGTAGAGCTGTGCGGCCAGCGTCTTGTTGTGGGCGATGACGAGCGTCGGCTTCTGAATCTCCTCGACCACCCACGAGACGGTGTTGGTCTTCCCGGAGCCCGTCACGCCGAGCAGGGTCTGGGTGTCGGCGCCGGCGTCGAACCCCGCCGCCAGCTGTTCGATGGCCTCGGGTTGGTCGCCGGCGGGGTCGAACGGGGCGTCGACGCGGAAGCGGCGGTCCGCGCCGGGTCGGTCCGGCTGGAGGGGTCCGGAGTTGGCGTCGCTCATGGTGACTCGGCTACGAACCGGACCCACTTGACGGGCTCGCTTGTCGTCTCTGGGCGGGTGATGAACCCGGAAAGCTCACCGTTCGAACTGGAGGTTGTCGGGCTTCTCGGTCGCCACCCACCATCGGGCCTCGGTCTTCGCCGGGTGGCGCCGCCGGAGGTGGTCACGCAGCGTCTCGCCGTCGGCGAAATCCCGTCCGCACCGCTTGCATCGGTAGTGTCTCGCTCCCATTCCCGTCTATACGCGCTCTACGACCATGACGCTCGCGACGCCGCGCGTGTCCCGTCAGTACTGCCCCGCTCACCAACTGTTTTGGGACGGGCTGTCGAACGCTGGCCTATGGTACGCGAGGAACTTCAGGCGGCAAGCGACGAACTCCGAAAGGCCGGCGAGGCGCTCGGCGGCGAGGGCGACGTGGCGACCCGAATCCACGACCAATCCGACCAGCTCGCGAAGTTGGCAACGCGAAGCAGCGGCCCCGACCACGGCCGACTCGACCGGCACATGAACACCCTCAGCGAGATTGCAGACCAACTCGACGGCGAAGCGAAGGACCACGTCGAGCACGCGAGGGAGAAAGTTCGCGAGTACCGCGAGACGGTCGAGGGTATCTAACGCAGACGAAAATTCGAAAGACGGCGGCGACTTCGAACCCCTTCGTTTCAAGTGGAGATACTGACTGCTCTGGTGGCTGTGGGTGACTCCCCACTACTCCCGGGGTGTATATAGTCGCTGTGAAGCGCGTCAGCGAGTGGGAGTACGGCACGTCGTGACGGCAGTCGATTTGATGATGTGGTCGGTGCGGTGGCGGGGCGGTAGCGGTGGTGGGGCGGTGGCGGAGCGATGGCGGAGCGATGGCGGAGCGATGGCGGAGCGATGGCGGAGCGATGCAGTGGCGGGGCGGTAGCGGTGGCGGGGCGGTCCAGCGTCGGTACCGCGAGCGACCGGAGGGAGCGAGCGGCCTTTTTGGCCGAGCTTTTTCGAGGAGCGGTTCCGCCGCGCGGCTTCGCCGCGCAAGGAACCCGACGAAGAAAAAGGTCGGTTAGCAGACGTTCTTCGGCTCCACGCCCATCCTTTCGAGCGTCTCGACGAACTCTCCGTAGGCGGCCTCGACGACGGCGCCCGCGGCCTCGCGGGCGGCGTCCCAGTCCTCGTCGCGCACGCAGACCTCGTCCATCGCCTCGACCGCCTCGTCGAGTTCCGCGTCGAGGTCGTCCTTGATGCCGCGGAAGGTGTCGGCACTGGAGGTGTCGGCGTCGCCGACGAAGAAGCCGACCATCTGAGAGGCGGCGGCGCGAGTGACGAGCGCGCGGGCGAAGAGGCCGGCGACGCGCTCCTGGCTCGTCTCGAAGCCCGAGAGCACCTCGTAGATGGGGCGGGAGGCGTCCGGGGTGCCCTCCTCGGACTCGACGGCGTCAGCGTGGCGCTCGGCGCGTTCGGCGGCGTTCTCGAAGGCGTCGCCGGCGAACTCGTTGGTCTCGGCGCCGGCGTAGTCGGCGAAGACCACGGCGGCGGACTCGAACTCGTCGTTCGCGGCCTCGCGGACGCTCGGGCCGTTCATCTCCCCGCCGGTCAGCGCGTACAGTGCTTTCGACGAGCCGAGCCGCGACAGCTCCGTCTCGTACTCGTCTCGCAACTCGTCGGCGAACGTCGGTCCGTCCATACCGCGGCGTAGGTCGGGTCGTGGCTTGTAAGCAACGGCTGTCGGGTCGAACCAGGTCACGCTCGACCGACCCCACGGCTTCCGTCGGCGGGGGAAGAACTACTTTCCACCCCGCCAACCGTTCGGGCGTGAAACCCGCAGACGCCCTCCGCGCCGGGTTCCGGCTCCCCGTCGTTCGGGGCCGGTCGGTGCTCCCGTTCTACCTGCTCTCGGGCGGAGTCAGTGCCGCCGCCCGACTCCCGCTGGTCGCCGGTCTCGTCGCCGTCTACCTGCTCCTCTCCGCACAGGGCCGCATCGAACCGCTCGCCCGCGAGCTCGGCCGAATCGACCCGGAGACCGTCGACCCGACCGACCCCGCATCTGTGCCTCCCGGTCTCGACGAGGCGCTCCTCGGCCTCTTCACGCCGGGCGTCGTGACCGTCTTTCTCCTGTCGGTGCTCGCGCTCCTCGCCCTCGCGGTGGTGCTCGGGGCGGTGGCTCGTGCGGCGACGACCGCGGCGGTGTACGCGGGAGTCCGCGGCGGCGACGCGTCGGTCGCCGGCGTGGACGGGATGGCCGACTACTGGCGGTCGTTTCTCGGCCTCCTCTTCCTTCGACTCGTCGCGACCGGCCTCGCGCTGGCTCCGTTCGGGGTCGGCGTCGTCGTCGCCGGTGTCGGGGTCGGCCTCGGTGTAGGCGGGAGTCCGGCCGCGACCGCGCTCGGCATCCTCGGGGCGGCGTTCGGCGGTCTCGTCTCGCTAGTGCTCCTTCTCGCCGTCTCGCTCGCGTTCGCGTTCGCCGGGCCGGCGGTCGTCGTCGACGATGTGGGTGCGTCGGCGGCGCTCCGACGAAGCCTCGGGTTCCTCCGTCGGCGACCCGGGAACGCGTTGGTGTACGTCGCCGTCCTGCTCGGGGTGCTCGTCGCCTACGGCATCGTCGCCGGCGTCGTCGGAGCCGCCGGCGCCGCGCGGGTCGCCCCCGTGTTCGGCACCCTGTTCGTGTTCCCGGCGCTCGACGGCGTCAAGCTCGGGCTGTACGCCGACGTAGAGCCTGCCGTCGGCGGCGCCCGCCCCCGGCTCCGAGCCGGGATTCGCCGGGGCCTCGGCGCGCTCGGTCGGTTCCTGCGCGCCCACCCGTTCGCGAACCTCCTCGCCGCCGCGCTGTTCGCGGTCTCCATCGGCGCGGGCTACGCGGCCACAGCGTCCTACGGCGTGCGTATCGACGCTCCCGCCGACGTGGCGGGCGTCTTCGGGACGGTCGCCGTCGGCCCCTTCCTCAACATCGCGGCGAACAACTGGCTCGTCGCGACCACGTTCGTCTACGGCGGCCTGTTCGCCGGCGCCGGCCCCCTCAGCGGCATCGCGTTCAACGGCCTGCTCGTCGGCGCGCTCGCGGGCGTCTTCGACCCGACGGCGTTTCTCGCGCTCGTCGCGCCACACGGCGTCATCGAACTCCCGGCGCTGGCCGTCGCCGGCGGCCTCGGCTTCCACCTCGGGCGGGTCGGCTGGGAGTGGGTCCGCGGACGGCGCTCCCGCGTGAGCGTCGGCAACGAACTCGTCGTCGCCTTCGACGTGCTCGTGGGGCTCGCCGTGGTGCTCGTCGTCGCCTCCTTCGTCGAGGCGTTTCTGACGCCCCAAATTGCGGCGTACGTGCTGGGTGGGTAGTGGGGATTGGACGTTCGTGGAATCCTTCGAGTAGTTACGGACAGGGGAGAACGCGAGGCGAAGCGGCGGCCCGTTTCGGAGCCCCACCCGTGGCGATTGATAGGTCGAGCGCCGTAGTCGGCTGACCGGGAAGCGTGTGCTTTTCGGTCAGTGTGACACGATTGCGGAGGCGTCGGCTGTCGGCGAACCAACAATCATCGACCGGACCGTCATCCACGACGGGCAGGGCCACACGCACATCCTCCGGCACCTGCTCTCGGATGCCCCGCCGTTGTGTCCCGTCGACCCGCGACCGGTGCTCGTCGAGTGAGCGTCGAGACGTGACAGCTAGCCACCACGCTGAAGCACTCCCGTGAGAGACACCCACACAATGCGAATCGGAAAACAGGCACGCGTCGACGGTACCGCTGAAATCGGCGCAGGCACGAGAGTCGCCAAACACGCGACCGTCGGCCGCGAGGCGTCCATCGGCGAGGACGTCAGGGTCGGGAAGCACGTCACGGTCGAAGCGGGCGCACGAATCGAGGACGGCGCCCGAATCGGAAAACACGCGACCGTTCGGGCGGGCGCGTACGTCGGTTCCGGCGCTCGAATCGGCAAGCACGCCACGGTCCGAGCCGACGCGCGGGTGCGACCGGAGATGCGGGTCGGGAAGCACGCGGAGATACGCGGAGGCCGCCTCGAACGGACGACGTGCCCGGAGCCGTCGAGGCGTTCCTGAGCCGCGCGTCGCGGCGTACGCGTTGGGCGGGAGCGGTCCGAGCGTCGCTCGACCCGGTCTCCTCCCTGCCCCACCTCCCGCCCTCAGTCGGTCGCGGCGAGAATCAGCCGTGTCGCCTCGTCCGGGTGGTCCCAGTGGGGGTAGTGGCCGCTCCCCTCGAACCAGTGGAAGCGTGCGTCCGGGAACCGCTCCACGGCGCGTCTCGCCTGTCGAGGGAGGGTGAGCCTGTCGTCCCGTCCCCAGCCGATGACGACGGGCCCCGGCGCGTCGTCCGTCCCTCGCTGAGCGGGCCCGAAAGCCAACCGCCGGGTCAACTCGTCGAACGACGGCGTGTCGGCGAAACTCCGTAGCTCCTCGCGGACGACGTCCGGGGGCAGCTTCCACGGTCGCGCCGACAGTTGAGCGAGGAGGAGGGTCCGTCCCACGGCGCTGGCGGCGAGGTGTGGTATCGCGGGTTGGAGCAGCCGGACGACCCGAATCGAGGCGGCGATGGTGGCGTAGAAGAAGTACCGCTCCCACCCCTCCCAGAACCCGCCGGGGTCGAGCGCCACGGTCGCCCCGACCTCGCCGCGGCGGGCGAGTTCGAGCACGAGCCGTCCCCCCAGCGAGTTCCCGACCACGTCGACTCCCGCGAGGTCCTGAGCGTCCAGAAACGAGACGAGCGCGTCGGCGAGCGTCTCGACGGAGTTCTCGCCGGGCAGCGTCGGGGTCTCGCCGTGGCCGGGGAGGTCGACCGCGACGACCTCGCGCTCCGCCGCCAGCGCGTCGAGGACGGGCTCCCACGACCGCCAGTTGCCGCCGAGTCCGTGGACGAGGAGCAGCGGTTCGCCCGACCCCCGTCGAACGTGGTTCATGAACACGGGTCACGGTTCGACGCCGTGCAGGTAGCACTTCGGCCTAACCGCCCCGGCCCGCTCCCGCGTCATCGCCTCGTCCTGCACCGGCGTGCCGGGCGGCGGGGGCCACGCACAGGCGGCTCTTAGGGTCGGCAGCTGCGCCGTCGAAAAATCCGTGGCTCGGACCGGAGCCGTTCAGTCGCCGCCTTCGCCCTTCTCGACGGGTGCGCCGACGAGGTTGCCCCACTCGGTCCACGACCCGTCGTAGTTCGTGACGTGGTCGTAGCCCAGCAGTTCGTGGAGCGCGAACCAGGCGATGGAGGAGCGCTCGCCGATGCGGCAGTAGGCGATGACGTCCTGGTCGTCGTCGATGCCCTCCTCGCCGTACAGTTCGCGCAGTTCGTCGGCGGACTTGAACGTCCCGTCGTCGTTGACCGTCGCGGCCCACGAGATGTTCTTCGCGCCGGGGACGTGGCCGCCGCGCTGGGCGGTCTCCTGCAGGCCCGGCGGCGCGAGAATCTCCCCGGAGAACTCCTCGGGCGAGCGCACGTCGACGAGGGGCAGGCCGCGGTCGATGGCCTTGTCCACGTCGTCGCGGTAGGCGCGGATGGACTCGAACGGGCCGCGAGCCGAGTAGTCCTGCTCGGGGAACTCCGGTACGTCCTCCGAGAGCGGGTAGTCGTTGTCGAGCCAGTAGTCGCGGCCGCCGTTCATCAGACGGACGTCCTCGTGGCCGTAGTACTTGAACTGCCAGTAGGTGTACGCCGCGAACCAGTTCGAGTTGTCGCCGTAGAGGACGACTGTGGAGTCCTCACTGATGCCGTGAGAGCCGAGCAGCTCCTCGAAGTCCTCCTTCGAGAGGATGTCGCGCGTGGTCTGGTCCTGAAGCTGGGTCTCCCAGTTGAAGCCGATGGCGCCGGGGGCGTGGCCCTCGTCGTATGCCTCGGTGTCTACGTCGACCTCGACCAGTCGGTAGGCGGGGTCGTCGCTCTGGAACTCGTCGAGATGCTCCTCCACCCAGTCGGCGGAGACGAGCACGTCCTTGGCGTAATCTGACATTGCGGTCGGGTGTAGGGCAGCTATCGGGATAACTCCACCACCCCCCGGCATGTTCGGCCTCTCATCGGGGGAAGCAGAATATGTTGCCGATAGTTCGGCGCCCCCCGTTGGGTCGAACTCGGTTCGTCGTGACCGGGGAGTTACGCGCGAGACAGAAGGCGGCAATCGGTGCCGGCTTCCGGGACGGCTGTCACGACCGTATCGCTTTCGTCGGGGGCGCCGTAGCGCCCGGTATGACCGACTCCACCGCCGACGGCCCCGACCCCGTCGTCTCGCTCGACTGGCTCGCCGACCACCTCGCCGACCCCGGCGTCCGCGTCGTCGACGTGCGCGACGCCTGGGAGTACGACGGCATCGGCCACGTCCCCGGCGCGGTGAGCATCCCCTTCGACAGCTTTCGGGCGGGGACGCACGCCGCCGAGAACGACGAAGACGGGGACGGCCGCGACGACGAGACGGGCGAGGCCGGGATGTTCCCCGGCGCCGACGTGTGGGCCGACCTGATGGACGGCGCCGGTATCGGCGAGGACGATACGCTCGTCGCCTACGACGACACCCACGGCGTGTTCGCGGCGCGGTTCCTCGTCACCGCCGAACACTACGGCCACGAGGACGTGCGCCTCCTCGACGGCGACTTCAGCGCGTGGAGTCGCGAACGCGGCGTCTCGCGGGAGGGAGCCGATATCCAGCCCGGAGAGGGGTACGCGGTCGGCGACCCCGTGAACGACCCGCTGGTCGACTACGGGACCGTCTCCGAGGCGCTCGACGACCCCGACACGGTCGTCGTCGACACCCGCGAGGCGTGGGAGTACGAGGAGGGCCACCTTCCGGGTGCCGTCCAAATCGACTGGCGCGAACTCGTCAACGAGGAGACGCGGGGGCTCCGCGACGACGACGACCTTCGCGCGCTGCTCGAAGAGCGCGGCATCACCCCCGACCGGCGCGTCCTCCTCTACTGCAACACCGCCCGGCGTATCAGTCACACCTACGTCGTCCTCCGGCATCTCGGCTACCCGAACATCGCGTTCTACGAGGGGAGCCTCACCGAGTGGGAGCGGCGAGGCGGGCCGCTGGAGACCGAGACGACTGGCGAGGACGACGACTGAACGCCACCCTACCCCCGCGAGATGCGCGGCGCGAGCGCGAACGTCACCCGGCCCTCGCCGTCGGCCACGTCGAACGCGAGGTCCATCGGCGTCTCCTGTTCGCCCAGGCGAACGGTGACGGGCCGTCCGCTCGGCACGACCCGGTTCATCTCCGAGAGGTAGGAGAGCGAGAACAGCGACCGGGCCTCGGCGCCCGCGTCCACCTCGAAGACCCCGCAGTCGCCCTCGTCGACGCCGAAGTCGACGCTGTCGGTGTCGCCCTCGGCTCGGAGGCGGAGGGTTCGGACGGCGTCGCTCCCCCCGTTCTCGCCGTCGCCGTCCGCCTTCTC
This sequence comes from Halobium salinum, assembly GCF_026586625.1. Classification (GTDB taxonomy): domain Archaea; phylum Halobacteriota; class Halobacteria; order Halobacteriales; family Haloferacaceae; genus Halobium; species Halobium salinum. The sequence continues at coordinate 153,541 of NZ_JAODIW010000006.1, forward strand.
GACGCCGATTTCGACGTGGTTCGACACCATCACCGCGGCGTCGACACCGCGGGAGAGCATTCCGCCGTCGAGTTGGACCCGGGCGACGAAGTGCTCGGAGAAGTCGACCACGTCGGGGAGCGAGCGAACCGCGTCGGGGTCGACGAGCGCAAGCGCGTAGACGAGGTCGCCGACCCGGACTTCGAGGCGGCGACGTTCGGGGTCGAGCGAGAGTCCCACGAGGTCGTCGCCGTCGGCCATCCCGACGACGGCCGCGAGTCGCGTCAGGTCGACGCCGAGGCGCGCCCCACTCGTCTCGTAGCGCTCGAAAGCGGCCGCGTCGACCGTCGCGTCGACGATGCCGACGGTCGCCGGGTCGGTGGCGACGATTCGGAACTCGTCGGGCTCGGGCCGGACGATGCACTCGTCGACGAGCACCGCGGCGGCGTCGAGAACCGTCTGTAGCGGCTCGGCTTCGACGGTCGCGTCGAAGGCGGCGGGCTGTACTGTGGCGTCGCGGTCGGTGGCAGTGGGTTGGCTCATGTGAGGTGAGTCCGGTGAGTCGGTGGCCGGGTGTACGGTCCGGCGGAAGCCGTGCCCGTCGCTGGTCGCCACGTCGTAGTCGCCACTCTCGGCGGATTCCCGCGACGTGGGTCTCGAACGGCCGCTTCCCGACCGAATCGGCGACTAATCGGTCTCCGAATAGGTTGATAAGCGTTTGGTGGGCAGAACGCAGTAAATAATCCGTATTGGGTTATACTTACAACAGGAGAGCGCACAACGTAACTCGAAACAGATTATGACTGGGAAGCGAGACCGCGGGCTACTCAGCCCGGCCGACCGGTCGTACTTGCGTGGTGAGAGCGACCTGGCGAGCGTCCAGTCCGAGCGCAACACGCGGGGGCGAATCCGCGACCGGGTCCACGACGGGCTGCTCGACTTCGAACTGCTGACCGGGGCGCTCTCGGACCGGGACGTAGAACTGCTCTTCGAGAAGCGACTCGGTGGTGACGACGGGACGGTCGCGTTCGACGCGCTCGTCTCGGCGGTGGCGTTCCTCTACCGGGGCGTCGACCACACCGACCTCGACTTCGAGGCCGTCCTGCGGGAGGGGGTAAACCTCGCCGAAGCGCGGGAGGACCGGGCGGCGACGGTGACGTTCTCGAAGACGCTACACGCCCTCGATACCGACCAGCTTCGACGGAAGCTCGAATCGGACGAGTCGCTGTCGCTCACCGAAATCGCCTACCTCTACGAAGCGGACGACCTCGGTCGCGACGAACTGGCCAAGTACTTCGGCGACACGCGAGCGCCCGAACTCGACGACGGCCGGGTGCAGTCGAAGGTGACCGACTACTGAACGACGGCTCGGTTGCTCAGGTAGCGGCCCGACGGCGGGTTCGACCGGCAAACCGCTACCCTGTAGCTCACCACGCACTGCCGTTCCTCACCCGAAACAGGCGTCGTCGGCCACCTCCGTCACCCACCGCCACGTCATCCGTAAGTCTTCCAGCGTGAACCGAGGCTCCCCGGTCAACAGGAGATATTCAACGATTGCACGTTGGGATATCCAGTTCGGGTCAACCGGACTCATCATGATGAGGTCCGGCGTCTCGTGGTTCGCGTGGTCTAACCCGAGATAGTGGCCGACCTCGTGAATCGGGACGAACTGGAACGGCCAGTACGGCTGGCGGTCCCGGAACGTGGCACCGCTGACCTGTTCGTAGTCGTCGTCGTCGCCGAGTATCCCGGCGAACGACGGAGGGCGGAACCAGCTGGCGAACCCAAACGGTTGGCGTTCGCGGATTTCGGTGTAGCTGAACACGGCGACGAGAGGGACCTCACAGAGCGGGTCGTCACGCCCGGTTCGGCCGTACACGTCGGCGAGTAGCTGTTCCACGACCGGGTTTCGGCGTTCACCGCCGATCGGCGGCGTGTCGTCGCCCGCGCTCGGTCCCTCGGAGCGGAGGTCCAACGGCACGTAGTCGCGGTCGTGTACTTCGAAGGCGCCGATGTCCTTCCACCACAATTGGACGCCGAGCTGTGCGGCCTTTCGCCGGGCAGTGTCGAGATACCGACGGAACCGGTCCGTTCGGATGGCGAACGCGTGGAACTCGGCCACGGCCTCCGGTCCCTCAGCCAGATACAGGTCGATGTCCCTGTAGGAGACGGTCTTGTCAGTACCGGCGTAGACAACCTCACCGGTAGGTCTGTCGAGTGGACCGCCGGGACACCGCGACGCGTGACCCGCCATCGCATAGAGGTCGATGACGCCATCTCGGTGGAGATCCCGGAGGTCGACTTCACTCTCCGTCGAGACGAACAGGCGGACCGGCCGTACTTCCATCGGAAGCCCCATCGGCCGACTGCCGACTCCGACGCGGTCGCGAGCACGTTCGAGGGCGTCCTCGTCGTCCCCGAAACGGCGCCGGAGAGCCCGGTCGACCTCCGATTCGACTTCGTGAAGGGTGACCGAGTCACGGGCGCTTCCGAGGAGACCGAACGGAATCCGCGTCACCCACGTGACCGCCCGCGCTATCTGCAATCCGATTTCGACGCCGCCGCTGGCGATTCGGCACCAGTTCAGTCGCAGGATGCCGAACACGACATCTTGGATGCCCTCCGTGAGATCCCGAACGATTCCGAGCAGGTCCCTCCCCATGTGGAGGGCCCACTTGAGGACGCTCGCGAAGAACGCTCCGACGACCCCGAACGAGGAGGCTAGCGAGTCGACGAGCCGTTCGATGTCGTCGAGGATTTCGACGACGTCGTCGAGCAGACTCTGTGCGAAGTCGACGACCTCCTCGACTGTCTCGAGGAGGTCCGACCAGAGGTCCCGGAGCGAGACGAGCGCCTGCAGTGGGTCGGTGAACAAACAAACGAGGAACGTTCCGACGAACTTGAGTACTCGAATCACGATCATAACGACCAGTCGAACGAGGAAGCGGACCAGTTTGCAAACGAGATAGACAACCCACTTCACCACGGTCACCACTACCCACGTCACCACTTTCACGACGACGAGTGCGATTTCACAGAACCAACGTGCCGGGTGCCACCACGGACGCTTCTTGCACTTCCGTTCTTCCCGGGAAACCCACTTCTCTACGGGCTTTCTGACACGCTCTTCGATTCGCTTCTTGACCCGTTCACACTCTTTCCGCCAGCGGGTGAAGAATCGTTCGACCGGTATTTCGACTTCTTCCGTGGCCCACCGGTTCACCGCACGACAGGCGCCGCCGCTGCCGCTGCTGGAGCCGACGAGTACTCCCGGAAGCGTTCTCGCGACCCTCGCAACTATCAACGGCGAGACGCTGTCACCGTCCAGGGTTCCCGCTGTCGACCCGCCGTCGGCGCGCTCGAAGTACGGGTATCGGCGGGTCACTGGCGGGCCGCCTGTCGAGCCGCTGTCGGCCGACGCCGTTCCCAACCTCCGCTCGGAAGACGGTAACGACGAATAGTGTCGTCCGACACGGGCCGCCAGTGACGTCACCACCCGTTCCCGCTCGCTCGAAAGTCGCCGTCTCGCGCCCTCGAATTGCCGTCTCACAGCGCGCCCCGACGGCGACGAGCCGTAGGAAGCCCGTAGCCGCTCTCCGACCTCGCCGACCGCATCCGCGAGTACGTCGGGTGCCTTGACGTCCTGACTCCGGACTTGCAGGGCCGAATTCAAACGCGTTCGCACCGCGTCCGCCGCCCCCAACTGATTTTTCATCTCACACCTCAACTACTCACTTTATCACTATTACGTATAATCTAGTATGCCTATTCGAAGATATATCATAGCGAACGGACGTACGGGATTTGGATACTCACCGACGAAACGCCGCCACCACGGAGCAGGGGCCTCGGGAGGACGAGAGCCGATCGGTGGTGTGCGTGTCGAGTACCTTTCCCTCTACTTCGGCGAGTCCGGCGCCCGCGCGGCCGCTGACCAGCCGACGTGGTCAGACCGCCGCCGCCAGTCGACACGCGACCAGCGTCACCAACGACATGAGAGGAGCCGACGACGGCGAACGTGGTTGATCGGATGGCTTCTGATAGTGCCCCGGTCAGTCGCGACGCCGGTCCGTACATCGATCAACGCGGGCCGCCACAGGGGCTGCTCAGCTCGTCTTCGAGTCCGAGTGGGGTCGCGATTCAGCCCCTACGGCGGCCTCGCCACCGGCTCCGACACTGTCGGTGGCGTCGGCCTCCGCGGAGAGCAGACTCACCACCTCGACGAGCAGCGCGACGACGAGCGGGCCGGCGACGAACCCGATGGGGCCGACAGAGAGTACGCCGCCGACGAAGCCGACGAAGTAGAGACTCACGGGCAGGTCCGAGGCGATGCCGGCCAGCCGGGGCCGGATGACGGCGTCGGGGAGGAATCCGACGAGGGTCAGTCCAAGCACGACGACGAGCACGGCGCGCTGGACGTCGCCGCCGACCAGGTCGACGACGGCGAGGGCGACGACCAGCACACTGGGGCCGACGACGGGGACGAACTGCAACACCGCGGCGACGATGGCGAGCGTCAGTGCGGAGCCGTACCCCAGCAGGACGAAGACGACGAAGGCGACCAAGCCGGTGCCGACCGCGGTCGCCGCCTGCAGGACGTAGATGGCGAGCAGGGTCGAGCGCACCCGCTCGTGGAGCGCGTCGACGACGCCGTGGTACTCGGTCGGGACGAAGCCGTAGACGGCCCGGCGGACGTCGCCGGGTTTGTACAACAGCCCGTACACCAGGAGCGCGAAGAGGAACGCCTTCAGCGTCAGTACCGGCGCCGCACTCGCGGCCGTCAGTGCCACCGAGGCGATGGTCTCCCGGGCGGCGTCGAGCAGCGGCGCGGTGGGGAGGACGTACCGGAACCCGGCCACTTCGAGCACGAGCTCGTCCGGGAGCTCGCGTAGCAGGTCGACGACGACGCTCCGGCGGCGGTACAGCACGTACGACAGCGGGGAGACCACGGCGAACAACCCGAGGAAGGCGAGCGCCGTCACCGCCACGCTGGCGAGTCGGCGCGAGAAGCCACGGGCGACGAGCCGCCGCCGGAGCGGAAAGAGCACGTAGGCGACGGTGACCGCGAAGAACACGGTCGACAGCACGCCGCCGAGGACGTACGCCGAGAGGGCGGCCAACAGGGCGAACAAGGCGACGAGCGCGAGACGACGGCTTGGTGGCACGGTCGTGCGTTTCGTGGGACCGATAAAACGGTTCCGTCGCTTCGGTTCCGGGCCGTCGCGTCGGTAATATCCGTCGGCACAGCGTCCGTCGATTGTTACTCGGAGTAGCACCCGGGTCGATACCGACTGGTCACCCGACAGGTGACGCCGGCCGTCGACCGGCCGTCACCGATTCGCCGCCGCTCGCGCCCGTCGCACATCGGTCCCGCTAAGTACCACTCGGTAGAACCACCGGGTGATGTACCGGTCGACCATCGCGTCGCGGCAGCCACGTTCAGGTGGGACGGGGGCGAACGGACGCCCGTGAACGGGGAGTCGTCACCGGCGACCGACCGCGAACCCGCCGACACCGGCGGGTTCCTCCGCCGGCTTCGAGCCGACCTCGCCGACACACTCACCCGCCGCGGACTGGCCATCGCCGGCACGCTCACCGCGCTGGCGCTCGTTTTGTTGTTCTACTACCCGGTCGCGACCGTGTTCGTCGACGCCGTGCTCGTCGAGGGGACGGTCACCCTCGACCCGCTCGCGCGGGTGCTCACCGACCCGTTCTACGTCGGCTGGGTGGCCGACCTCGTCGCCGACCCGGTCGGGTTCGTCGGGGTCGTCGTCACCGACCCCGCCGCCGCGTTCGCGGGCGGACTGGGGCTCGTCGGCTTCACCGCCTACCAGGCGCTGCTCTCCACGCTGGCGAGCGTCGCCCTCGGCCTGCCCGGCGCGTGGGTGCTCGCCCGCTTCGAGTTCCCCGGCCGCCGCACGCTTCGGTCGCTCACCATCCTCCCCTTCGTCCTCCCGGCGGTGATGGTCGCGGTCGGCTTCGTCGCCTTCTTCGGCGCCGGCGGCCCGCTGAACGGCCTCCTCACCGCACTGGGACTCCCCCGTCTCGGCCTCCTCTACACCCTCCCGGCCATCGTCGTCGCCCACGCGTTCTACAACGCGCCGCTCGTCACCCGCCTGACGACGGCGGCGTGGGAGGGCGTCGACGCCCGGACCGTCGAGACCGCCCGGAGCCTCGGCGCCTCGCCGACGCGGGCGTTCAGGGACGTAGTGCTGCCACAGCTCCTGCCGGCGGTTCTCGTGAGCGCGACGCTGACGTTCGTGTTCACCTTCGCCTCCTTCCCCATCGTGCTCGCGCTCGGCGGGTTCCAGTTCGCCACCGTCGAGGTGTGGGTGTACAAGCTCGCGAACGACCTGAACTACGCCGAGGCGGCGGCGCTGGCGACCGTCGAGACCGCCCTCTCCATCACGCTCACGTACCTCTACCTCCGCTTCGAGGCCCGACAGGGCGGCGGCGGGCGCGGCGTCAGACCGCTCGACCGCAGACCCCTCCTCCCCGCGGACTGGACCCCGAAGGCGACGGCGACCCGCCTCGCCGTTCTCGGCTACGCGCTCGTCGCCGCGCTGGTGTTCCTCGGTCCCCTCGTCAGCATGGTCGTCGCCTCCGTGGCCGGCGCCGAGGGGGTCACCCTCCGTAACTACGCCTTCCTGCTCGAACGCCAGCAGACCGGGGCGAGCTTCCAGGTGAAACCCTTCACCGCCGTCGTCAACTCCGTCGGCTTCGCGGTCGGCGCCCTCCTGCTTGCTCTGCCGATGGGGGTCGCGGTCGCGGCCGCCACGACACGTCGCTTCCGGGGCCGGAAGGTCGTCGACGCCCTCGCGATGGCCCCCTTCGCGGTGTCGGGCATCGTCGTCGGACTCGGTCTCCTCCGCGGACTCGTCTTCGGCGTCGAGGTCTTCGGCGTCCGGCTCTCCGTCGGCGGTCCGGTCGCCATCGTCGCCGCTCACGCCGTCGCCGCCTACCCCTTCGTCACCCGGAACGTCGCGCCGGCGCTCGGCGGCCTCGACCGACGGCTCGTCGAATCCGCCCGGAGCCTCGGCGCGAGTCGGACCCGGGCGCTCCTCGACGTGGAACTCCCGCTCGTCTGGCCGGGCGTCGTCGCCGGTGCGGCCTTCGCCGTCGCCATCAGCGTCGGCGAGTTCGACTCGACGGTCGTACTCGCCAGCGGCGCCGAGAGCTACACCATGCCCGTCGCCGTCGAACGACTCCTGGGTCGGCGGCTCGGTCCCGCCACGGCGATGGGCGTCGTGCTCCTCGTCGTGACGAGCCTGAGCTTCGTCGTCGTCGAGCGCTTCGGCGAGCGCGCGGGAGAACGAGAGCGGGAGGGCGCCGACACCGACCGGGACGGAGGTGCCTTCGGCCGATGACCGACGTCCATCTCGACGGCGTCACGAAGGAGTACGCGGGCTCGACGGCCCTCTCGGAGCTCTCCCTCCACGTCGAGGACGGGGAGTTCTTCACGCTCGTCGGCCCCTCCGGCTGCGGGAAGACCACGACGCTCCGACTGCTCGCCGGATTCGAGTCGCCGACCGAGGGTCGGGTCAGGTTCGGCGACGACGACGTGGCCGGCGTCCCGCCTGAGGACCGCCGGGTCGGCGTCGTCTTTCAGAACTACGCGCTGTTCCCGCACATGAGCGTCGCCGAGAACGTCGCCTACGGCCTCCGGTTCTCCGAGCCGCCGGACGGCCAGTCGAAAGCGGCGCGCGTCGCCGACCTGCTCGACCTCGTCGACCTCTCGGGGATGGGCGAGCGCGAGCCGGACGCCCTCTCCGGCGGCCAGCAACAGCGCGTCGCCATCGCCCGGGCGTTGGCGCCCGGCCCCCACCTCCTCCTGCTCGACGAGCCCATGAGCGCACTCGACGCCCGGCTCCGCGAGCGCCTGCGGGTGCAGGTGAAGGAACTGCAGTCCGACCTCGGCGTGACGACCGTCTACGTCACTCACGACCAGGAGGAGGCCCTCGCCGTCTCCGACCGCGTGGCCGTGCTCCACGACGGGCGGCTCGAACAGGTCGGCACCCCGCGCGACGTGTACCGTCGGCCCGCCACCCGGTTCGTCGCCGAGTTCGTCGGCGACAACAACGTGTTCGAGGGCGAAGTCGTCGACTCGGCCGTCGCCGACACCGGAACCGCGACGCCGACAACTGCACACGACACGTCGGTTTCTCCACTCGAAACGAAGGAGGTCACGGTGCGCGTGAACGGGACACGGTTCGCGCTCGCGGCGGAGCCGGCGGCCGACGAAGCCGAGAGTGCGGACGCGAGGTCGGTGTCGGCCGGCGACACGCTCACCTTCTGTGTCCGGCCCGAGCATCTCCGACTCGGTACGGCACGGGAGCGCGGCGACGACTCGTGGAACCGCTTCGAGGCGACGGTCGCGAGCGCGGAGTTCCTCGGCGAGCGCACTCGCGTCCACCTCGACTGGGACGGCACGCCGGTGACGGTTCGGCTCGACGCCTTCGAGGGGGAGCCGGGCGACCGCGTCACGGTGGGCTTCGACGCGGACGCGACGCGGCTGCTCGACTGACCGCCCGTCCTCGACCGACGGCTCCGAAGCCGACCACTGAAGCCACTTCCCGCTCCGGCCGATTTCAAGACACTGGGAACCGCTTCGGGCGTTTTTGGGGGGTCGACCCGAACGTCCACACGCGAGGTAACCGCCGATGGCTAACCGACAACTCGACGCGGAACTGTTCGGTCGACGCACCGAGTTCGAGTACTCGGAGGCGTGGGTGGGGTACGCCCTGCTCGGTCTCCGACTGGTGATGGGGTGGACGCTGTTCTACGCCGGTATCACGAAGGTGCTGGACCCGACGTGGAGCGCCGAGGGGTTCCTGTTGAACGCCATCCCCGAGGGGAACCCGTTCGTCGGGTTCTGGGCGACCCTCGCGAGTGACTGGCTGTGGCTCGTCGACCCGTTGAACGCGTGGGGGCTGACGCTGGTCGGTCTCGCACTCCTCCTCGGGGCCGTCGTCCGCTGGGCGGCGTTCTGGGGTGCGGTGATGATGCTGTTTTACTGGGCGGCCAGCCTGCCGTTGGCGAACGGAATCGTCGTCGACGACCACGTCGTGTACGCCCTGTTGCTGTTCGGTCTCGGGGCGTTCGGAGCGGGCCGAATCCTCGGTCTCGACGCCGTCCTCGAACGGACCGACCTCGTCGAACGCCACCCTCGGCTCCGGACGCTACTCGGGTGAGCGGGTCGAGAAGCGGGGGCGCCGTCTCGGCTGTCCGGCCGAGACTGCTCGGGTCGGCTCGGTCCGAGTCGGCGACGACGGCGTCTCGGACGCCGCTATCGCGAGTCGTTCTCATGGTCCGCGACCGTGTCGAGGAGCGACAGGAGCCCCTCGAAGGCGGGTCCGCGGCGGACCGCGTCCTCGTCGGCGTCCCACTCGACGAACCCTCTCTCGGCGAGCGTGGGGAGGTGGACGTGGTGCAGTTCTACGAGCGTCGACTTCCGGTGTTCTCCGTTCGCTTCCGGAACCAACGTCCCCGCCGCGAGGGCGTCGCCGGTTCGGTCGGTCCGGTCGGCGACCTCTCGGACCACGTGGCGACGGAGCGGCTCGCTGAGCGTACTGAGCTTGGCGTCGAGCGACGGCGAACGGACAGTCTGTGACATTGGTGTGGACTCCTACGGAACGAGGTGCTGTGGAGTCCCGCGCGACGGCCGCGCGAAGAGAACGGTCGGCGTTCAAGCGGCCCCTCCATCGTCGGGGCACGAACGCACAGAGGCATTCCGGGTTCCGTACTCTGTCGCAGTCTCCCACACTCAAAAGCCTTTCAATAACGAAACCGGACGTTCTCCACCGGATACGTTTCCGGAGCCTCACACTACGGCGCGACGCCGACGGTCAGCAGCGTGCCGAACGTGCGGTAGCGCTCGACCATCGCCTCGCGACTCTCCCACTCGTCGGTCGGGAACTCCTCGGCCGACGGGATGTCGACCTCCCGGTCGGCGACGTTGTCCTGCTCGGCGACGTGGAGGCCGGCCCGACGGAACGCCTCGCGGTACTCCCGCGCGGACCACCGGGTCATCTCCACCTCGATGTTCTCCTGCCAGGCGTGGGAGTGGACGTTCTCCTCGTAGTAGTTGACGGCGCAGTAGAACGTGCCGCCCGGCTTCAACACGCGAGCCACCTCTTCGAGCGTGTGGTCGGGGTCCGCGGCGTAGTAGAACGCCTCCATTGTGAACACGTGGTCCAGCGAGTCGTCGGCGAACGGGAGTTCGTCGAAGTCGCCGACGAGGAAGCCGAGGTCGTCGTACCCCTCGGTGTCGGCGTCGCCGGCGTCTCCGGCGTCCCCGTGCGTGTACAACCGCGCGTTGCGAGCCATCTCGGGGGAGCCGTCGAGGCCGTACCCGCGGCCGATTCCCTTCGTCTCGCGGAGGGCGCGGAGGGCGTACCCGCTCCCGGTGCCGAGGTCGAGCACGCGGTCGCCGGCTTCGACCGGCATCCGTGCCAGCACGTGCTTCGCGGTGTGCCAGTGGCGCTCCTCCATCCCCTTGTCGCGGCCCTCGGCCGCCCAGGCGTCGAACTCCTCGCGTACGCTCATCGTCGGAGGGTGGCGCGGCGGGGAGTAAAGCGGTTCGGAGCCGTGTCGAGTGCCGCCGCTGCCCGGTCGACCCGGACCGCTTCCGGCGATGAGCGCCCCGTCCTCGTCACCCGCACGCGTCGTCGGTTCGCGTCGTCCGTACGGGGACGCTGACGCACACGAGCCGTACTCCGCCCTGACAGGAACGACGAACGGCCGCCGTCGGCGGGTCGGCGCGAGGGGTTTTAATCCGGTCACCACGAGGGGCCGGTATGGTCGGAAAGCGACGTCGATTCGCCATCGCCGACACGGCCCAGCAGGTGGTCGGGGGGTTCCTGTTGGCGGGTCCGTTCGTCGTCACCGAGGAGGTGTGGGTGCTCGCGCGGAGCATGTCGTGGATGCAGGGCGTCATCACGGTCGCCATCGTACTCGCGGTCGGCTACGGGGCGCTGTACAAGGCCGACGACCGCAACCCCGACCGCGAGGCCGAGTTCGGTGGGGTGCCGCTCCGGTACATCTCGCTCATCGCCGTCTCCTACCTCTCGGTGTTCATCCTCGCGCTGGCGTTCGACGCGCCGGGGACGTTTCTGGCGGACATGGTCGAGGCCGACCCCGCCGCGTACCAGTTCCTCGGGATGGTGTTCAGCCCCGCCGTCCTGTGGGTCACGCTCAAGGCGACGAGCGTCGGCGCCGTCTTCAGCGTCATCGGGGCGGCCACCGCGGACAGCGTGTTCTGACCCTCCGCGGTCGCTTCTCTCGCGCTCGCGTGACGCGACCGACTGCCCAACACCCCGTCGCGGTCCCCGAACGGAGGCCACATCCTTAAGTCGGCTCGGTCGGTTCTCCGGGTATGGACTACGCCCTCGCCATCGAGGACGCGCCGGAGACGATTCCGGGCGGGACGAGTCTGCTCTTGCTCCATCCGAGTATCAGCGAGACCGACCGGATCGACACGGAGTTCCTGAAGACCGACACCGACGCGTTCTTCGTCATCTCGACGCGCACCACGGCCCGCGAGGTGCTCCAAAAGCTCGAACACTACGACGTGGACGAGTCCAAGGCCGTCGTCCTCGACACCCTCTCCGTCGAGCGGGGGTACTCCCGGCGCAGTAGCCAGAACGTCCACTACGTCTCCGCGCCGGACGACTTAGACGGCATCATCGAGCAGACCCGGAACTTCCTCGACACACACGAGGGGAAACTGCGCGTCAGCGTCGACTCCCTGACCGAGATGGCCTACTACGCCGACGAGGACCGCGCCTACGAGGCCGCCGAGAAGCTCACCGACCTGCTCGAAGAACACGACGCGGTCGGCATCTTCCACCTCTCCAGTGAGGTCCACGACGAGGAGACCCTCGACCGGTTCCGAACCCTCTTCGACGGCGTCGTCGACCTCCACGAGGACGGGACGGTCTCCTACGAGGACTGATTCGGTCGACGACGACGGCGACGTGGTCCCCGCCCGGCCGTGCGCTCTTGCTCTCCGACGCGCCTTCGATGCTCGCTACTCTCGAAGCTGTGCGAACGTCTTCTCCGCCCAACGGACGGCGTAGTCGGCGCCGTGGTCGCGATAGGCGGCCGTGTCCAGCGCGTCGAACGGCGCCGGCAGGTCGAGGCCGTGCTTGACGGCGGAGCAGGCGTACTCCGTCGCCGCCGCGAACTCGGTCTCGCCGCGGGCGACCTCGCCGGGAAGGCCCGGTAGTCGTCCCGACAACCGCTCGCCGGCGTCGGCCCAGGCATCGTACAGCCGGGGGTGGTCGGTCTCCCACGACCGGAAGGCCCCTCTCGTCTGCAGTCCGACCCACGCCTCGTACAGCGCGCCGGCGACCTGGTACAGCGCGACCGGGCCGAGCCCGACCGCGTCGTCGAGGTCGCGGTAGCGCGCGCCGAAGAAGGGGAGCGCGTGTTCGGGGACGTCGAGGCCGACCTGGACGAACGCCTCGGCGAACAGGAAGTCGAGGAACTCCTCCGGGGTCCCCTCGGCGCGTTTCTTCGCCAGCACCGTCGGCGGCGTCGTCTGGCGTGTCCAGACGACGGTGCCGTCGCCGGGCATCCCGACGGTGAACGTCCCGCTCGCGTACTGTTTCAGAAGCGCGGGTGCGTCCTCGGGGAGCCACTCGCTTGGGTACGACGCCGGCGAGAGCGAGTCGGCGAGCAGGCCGAGCTCCTCGGCGCTGGCCGGCGGGAGCGTCTCGAAGTCGGCGTCGACGTCGAGCACGAGACAGTCCGGCGCGTGCTCGTCGCGAACGGCCGATAGGTCCTCCGGGAGCGAACGCTGTGAGAACATCTCGGTCGTGTGTCGTACTACGCGAGTGCGGTCAGCAGGATAATCAGGACCGCGAGCACCGCCGAGACACCGATGGTTCCGAGCACGATCTTCGTCGCTTGACTCATCGTCTCACAGTGGTGTGGGGAGGGCGCTTAAAAGCTTCAGTCCTCGATTCTCGTTTCGTTCGGTCTCGGTGGTTCGGCTCCGATTGCAGTCGGATTCCAGTGTGCACCGGCGATAGTAGCCCAGCAGCGCCCCGCGCTCTCGCCCTTCGTGAGTCCACCAGGTTCCACAACCACGCCGTTCCCAGCCGATTCGCTCGGCCGCCCTCGCAGCGAGACCTCCGGTCCCCGCTCGTCCTCCGTGTTCCCGTGAGGCGAAGACGAACGGGAGCCAGTGAGACGAGCGAAGCGAGTCTCGCGTCGGCGAGCCGTCGGAGTTGGGGAGGCGCGAGGCTGCAGTGCTGTGGGTGGGTCCCTTTCGAGAGTCCTCCTCTTCCTCGTGGCACCATCGTCAACTCTCCCGGCCCGAACTCACCGCTCTTCCAGCCGCATCTCCATCGGGTCCGCGGGATGCATCGTGAGCGACCCGCGGAGCTCGAACGGCTCGTCGCGCGCGTACTCCAGCGAGTATCGCTGTCCGACCGTCCCCATAATCAACTTGGCTTCCAGCAGCGAGAACTGCCGACCGATGCAGTGGCGGGGGCCGCCGCCGAACGGGAAGTACGCGAACTGCGGGCGCTCGCTCCGGCGCTCGGGGAGCCAGCGGTCCGGGTCGAACTCGAGCGGGTCGTCGTACCACCGTTCGGAGCGGTGGACGACCCACTGCGGGAGCATGATGGCGGCGCCCTCGGGGACCCGGTACCCACCCAGTCGCACGTCGGTCTTCGTCTCGCGGAACATGACGTAGACGGGCGGGTAGAGCCGCATCGTCTCCAGCAGGACGCGTTCGAGGTAGTCCAGCTTGCGGGTGTCGGCCGCGGTCGGAACCTCGCCGCCGAGCACCTCGTCCAGTTCCGCGTGGACCTTCTCCTCGGCTTCCGGGTGCTGAGAGAGGAGATACCAGGCGTAGGTGAGCGTCAGGGCGGTGGTGTCGTGGCCCGCGAGCAGCATCGTCATCATCTCGTCGCGGAGGTTGCGCTCGGTCTGCTCGCCGCGCTCCTGTGCCCGCAGGATGATGGAGAGCAGGTCCATCGGCGGGTCGTCGCCGTCGCCCGCGGTCTCCCGAGCGCCCACCACGTCCGAAGCGGGGCCGTGTTCCGTCCCGCGGCGCTTCGCCACGAGGTCGTCGATGACCGACTCCAGTTCGTCGACCGCCGAGGCGAACTTCCGGTTCTCCTCGGTGGGCACCCAGTCGGGGATGAGGAAACGGAACGGCTCGGGCTCGAAACGCTGGCCGAGCGGTTCGAGGTTCTCCTGCACCCGCCGGACGGTCTCCTCGTCGATGTCGACGCCGAACATGGCGCTGACGATGATGTCGACGGTGAGGCGGGCCATCTCGAGTTCGACGTTCACCGTGTCCCCGTCGTGCCATCCCTCGAGCATCGACTCCGTCTTCGCGGTCATCGTCGGCGCCAGCGACGACAGGCGTTGCATGTTGAACGCCGGCTGGGCGAGGTCACGCTGGCGCTGCCAGGTGTCGCCCTCGCTCAGCAACAGCCCTTCGCCGAGGAGTTCACCCATCGCGTCGTCCTGGAACTCCGGCTTACGGAACTTCTCGTGTTCTCCCACGAGTACCCGCTCGACGTCGTCGGGGTTCGTGAGCATGTACACGTCGATGGGGCCGAGCTCGAACTGCGCGAGGTCACCGTAGGCGTCGCCGACGGCGGTCAGGAACGCGAAGGGGTCGCGCGAGTACTGACCCGTGTTGCCGAGGAGGGGGACGCCGTTCGGTCCGGGGGGCTCCGTGCTCATCGCGTTCTAGTTGGGCCCGACGAGTATGAATGACACGACGGCGGAAGTGTGGGCGGTCGCGGGCTCCGCAGTGGTCGGACCGTCTCGGACCGGACCGTCCTGGGACGGACCGTCTTGGGCCGGACCGACTCACGGCTGTGGCGGCGGCCCGTCGTACGCGTCGTGGTCGGTGTAGAAGTTCAACATCGCGAACTTCAGCTTCTCGGGTTTGACGTCGATGAGTTCTTTTCGCTCCTCCGACGGGAACGCGCTCCGGACGGAGTACTTCCCCATGTCCGTCGCCGTGTAACGCTTGTCGAGCAGCATCCGGACGCCGAAGTCGCCCGGCCCGCGCACGACGCGCCCGAGGGCCTGCCGGGTCTTCCGGACCGTGGGAATCTCCACCGCGTACCGCCAGCCCACGTCGTCGCCGCGACGGGCCGCCTTCGTCTTCCGTCCGCCGAAGGTGCGCTCGTAGGCGTCCTGGACGGCGTCCATCCGCTCGGAGAGGTGCGGGTACGGCACGCCGACGACGGCGACCGAGCGGGCGTCCTCGTCGTCGAAGCTCACCCCCTCGGCGAGGGTCCCCCACAGCGAGGTGAACAGCGCGGCGTCGTCCTCGGCGACGAACCGCTGGCGTAACTCCTCCGTCCGCGTGCCGGGTTCGTCCAGATAGAGGGTCCGTGACTGCGACGTCGACTGGAGGGTGCCGGTTTCGCCTCCGGGACCGTTCGCCCCCTCCCCGTCCGGTCCGAAACTGCCCCCCCGAACGCCGCGCCCGACGCGGCCCGTCAGGAGTTCGTGGTAGCGTTCGGCCTCCGAGTAGGAGGGGAAGAAGAGCAAGGCGTTGCCCGGCGTGAACCGCACGACGTCGGCGAGGGTGTCGGCGATGACCTCCTGCGTGGCGGGGTTGTCGCGCTCGCTGGCGAACAGCGCGGGCGTCTTCACCGAGTAGGTCCGCCGGTTCTCCTCGGGGTACGCGAGCCCGTACGCGAGGGTCTCGGGGTCGTCGAGTCCGAGCACCGCTTCGGTCACGTCGAACGGCCGGAGGGTGGCGCTCATCAGGACGCTCGCGGCCACCTCGTCGAACAGTGCCTTCGTGACCTCCTTCGGGATGCAGGTGTACAGTTCGGCGCGGCCGTACACCTCCTCGGTCCCCGAGTCGCGCCGGACGGCACAGACGGGGTACTGGCCCAGCTTCGTCCCCTCGCCGAGCCACGACTCGACGAACGCGGCCGCCTGGAGGGTCTGACACTCCTGTCGCGTCGTCGACTCGCCGTTCTTGTAGGCGTCCTCGTACTGCTCGTCGAGCGTCTTCCCCAACTGCAACGCGAGCTCTATCTCGGTGTCGATGCCGCGACCCGCGTACTCGTCGAGAAAGGCGAGCGTGAGGTCGTCGCGGCGGTCGTCGTTGGCGACGGGGACGTCCTCCCACTCCTCGCCGACCGACTCGCGCTGCCCGAATTCGAGGTTGTCGTCGACGACCCGCGTGAGGGCGCGGTGGAACGCGCCGACGACGTTCAGCGCCGACTCGGCGCGGGAGTCGTCCGCCTCCTCCAGCTCGCTCACCGCGCTCTCCAGGGTGTTCTCCGTGAGCGTGCGGGTGGCGTGGTCGCGAGCGGCGCCCTCGACGTTGTGGGCCTCGTCGAAGACGGTGATGACCTCCTCCGGTTCGCAGTCGAGCCACCGGAAGAACTGCTCGCGAATCATGGGGTCGAGCAGGTGGTGGTAGTTACAGACGACGAGGTCCACGTCCTCCATCCCCTCCTTGAGGAGTTCGTACCCGCAGAGCTGGCGCTGTTCGGCGAACTCGTATATCTCGTCGGGGGTGCGTACGTCCTCGAACAGCCAGGAGTAGAACTCGTCGTTGTCGCCGACGAGGTTGTTGTAGTAGTGCTCGCAGACGGTACCGTCCCGGAGGTCGTCCAACTCCTCTTCCAGCGAGTCGAGTTCGTCCATCACGGCGCTTCTGGCCTCGGCGGCGCCGTCGTCGCCGCCCTGCATCCGGTCGAGCAGCGCCTGCTCCTGGCCCTCGAGTTGGGCGACGTCCTCCTCTTTTTCCACCACGGAGCGCGTCGTATCCCGGAGCGTCTGACACTCCTGGTACCCCACGTCGATGTGACACATCGACGACTTCCCGCGGAAGACGACGGCCCGAATCGGCTCGGTGCGGGTGATGGCGCGGGCGTCGGCGACGAACTGGCGCATCTGTTGGTGGACGTTGGTCGTGATGACGACCGTCCGGTCCTCGCGGCGGGCGTGTTCCAGCGCGGGGACGAGCGCGGAGAGGGTCTTCCCCGTCCCGGGCGCCCCTTCGAGGAGCACGTCGCGGTCCGCGTCCAGCGCGGTGGCGATGCTACCCATCGCCTCCCGCTGGTTCGGGTACGGGCGGTCGTAGGGGAAGAACCGGAGGAACGCATCGGTGTCGGCCACTGTCCCCATCTGGGCCCTCTCCGGATTAAAACGCTCGGAAGCGGGGTGAAAGTGGACGCCGGTGCGCTTCGGGAGTGGAAATCGTCCGTTGCGCGGGATTCCTCACCGGGTTGGGAGGCGGGAAAGGAAACGGGCCTGACAACAACTACCATATAGTCTTATGTTCGTGATGCACCGCGTTCGCCCTCCCGAGGTGGTGTTTTCGGCCTCTCCGATGTATCCGACCCCGTATGGCGTCAGAAGAAGTCACCGCAACTCAGACTGTACAGCGTACCGAACCCGGGAACTGGAAGGGTGGCGTGCTCGCCGGCGTCGCCGGCGGACTGGTCATGGGTGTCATGCTCACGACCATGATGACACCGGTCATCGAGATGGCCATCCCGGCGATGTACGGCCTGCAGGGCGGGCTCGCGGGCTGGGTCGCCCACATGTCCCACGCGGCGGTCCTCGGGGTCGTCTTCGCCGCCATCGTCGGCGCGACCGGCTACGGCGACAACCTCGCTCGGAGTGCGGGCCTCGGCGTCGCCTACGGGGTCGTCCTCTGGGTCGTCCTCGCCGCGCTCGTCATGCCCGTCTGGCTGAGCGCCGTCGGCTTCGCCGACCCCCCGAACCTCCCGAACTTCAACGCGACGAGCCTCGTCGGCCACGTCGTCTACGGCCTCGTGCTGGGCGCGGCGTACCCGTACGTCCGGGACCTCTGAGCGTCTCCTCGCGAACACACCTTTTCACGAACCCCCACCGGCGAGCTACTGCACCCGGTATACGCCCGA
Source organism: Halobium salinum (assembly GCF_026586625.1). Lineage (GTDB taxonomy): Archaea > Halobacteriota > Halobacteria > Halobacteriales > Haloferacaceae > Halobium > Halobium salinum. The sequence continues at coordinate 171,408 of NZ_JAODIW010000006.1, forward strand.
CTCGCGGCCCTCGCCGACGAAGTAGAGCGCGTCTTCGGACACGGAGAGCGGACCGACCGGCTCGACGCCCAGCGAGGTCGACCACCGGGTCTCGCCGGTCGTCTCGTCCAGCGCCCCGAGCGTCCGCGAGCCGACGACGAACCGGGTGCCACCGGCGACGACTGGCGGCGCCCGGTAGTTCGTCTCGACCACCGAGCGGCTCCACGCCTCCTCGCCCGTCTCCACGCCGAGCGCCGCGAGCTCGCCGGTCGTCGAGGACTCCACGTGCAGCCGTTCGTCGGTGACCGCGAGGCCGGCGACCGAGTCGCCGTCGAATCCCACCGACGCTCGCCATTCCGTCCCGCCGTCGCCCGTCGAGAGGGCGTACACCTCCCCGTCCGGCGCACCGTAGTAGACCCGCCCGTCGTCGACGACGAGCGCCGACCTCGGCTCCGGAAGGTCCAGCCGTCGCCAGCGCTCCTCGCCGGTCGCGGCGTCGAGCGAGACGACGCCGAAACGGTCCTCGTCGCCGGAGCTCTCGGCGGTCGTGGCCGACTCGTCACGGTCGGTCACGAGGGCGTACACCGCGTCGCCGACGGCGACGACCGACGCGCCGAACCCGTGGTCGGTCTCGTACTGCCAGCGCTCCGCTCCCGTCGCCGGGTTGCGACCGACCACCAGGTCGCCGCCGTGAGCCACGACCGTCTCGCCGACGAGCACCGGCGCGTTGCGCGTGTCGCCGACGCCCTCGCCCGTCACCGACCAACAGTGCTCGCCCGTGCGGGCGTCGTAGGCGGCGACGTACTCGGCGGTCGAGACGAACAGGGCATCGCCGGCGACCGTCGGCGACGACTTCCCGTGGACGTACCCGTTTCGCCACGAGGGGCCACCACCTGTCCCCGGGAGGGCGTAGTACCCGCCTGCGTTCCCGTCCCCGTCACTGACCCCGACGAGCGCGCCGCCAGCGCCGAGGGAGACGGTCGTCGCGAACGCCGTCGGCGTCGCCTTCAGCAGTTCGAGCGTCGCCGACTCGTCCGGCCCCGACAGGTCGGGCGCGTAGCCGCTATTCCGAAAATCGCGCTGGTAGGTCGGCCACGGGCCGTCGACGGCGCCGACGGCGCCGACGGGGGCGTCCCGGTCGTGGTCGCGTTCGAACCTGGTGAGGACGCTGCCGAGACAGCCGGTGAGCGACGCGAGCGTCGACGCGCCGACTCCGGCGAGCGCCGCTCGCCGAGTGAGTCGAGTGGAGGGCATTCGCTTCGCTGGTGTCGCTGGGGTGATAAGTAGTTTCCGCGAGCGCTCCCCAACGCCCTCCTACGCCGTCGCTCAGAATCGAATCGCCGGCTCCGGCCGCCGTTTCTCCTCGGGGAGCACGCGTTCGTACACCTGCCGGAGCGCCTCGCCCATCTCCGCCGTCCCGTACGACGCGATGGGCCCGCGACCGTCGGCGCGACCGTCGTCGTCGAGCACGGCCCGGAGCCCCTCACGAAGGCCGTCCTCGTCGTCCGCGACGTAGGAATTCGTCACGCCGTCGAGCACTTCGGGGACGAAGCCGACCGGGCGGGAGACGACCGGGACGTTGCAGGCGGCGGCCTCCTTGACTATCATCGGTCCGGTCTCGCGTTTCGAGGTGCAGAGCACCGCATTACTGGCGTTCATCACCAGCGGCATCTCGTCGTAGGGGATGCTCCCGGCGGTGTGGAGGCGCACGTCCGAATCGATACCATCCACCACGCGCTCGGCGAGCGGGAAGTCCTTCTCCTCGCGACCGGGCGCGGCCGGGAAGAACACGACCGTCTCGTCGGGGTCCCAGCCCAGTCGTTCGCGGGCCTCCCGCCTGTCCATCGGCTGGAACTGTTCGGTGTCGATGGGGTACGGAATCAGGTGTGTCTCGCGGTCGACGAACCGGCGCATCATCCGGGAGGGGACGATTACCTCGTCGGCCCGGGCCGTCGCGGCCTCGATGAGCGGCGTGAAGGGGTTCTCGCGGAACTCGCCGCCCCAGAGCGACACCACCACCGGGAGTCGGAGCTGGGCGAGCGCGAACGGTGCGGTCAGCCCGAAGTTGGCGTGGACGAGGTCGTAGTCGCCCCGCCACGCCTCCGAGAGCACCTGCGGGAGGAACTGGGCGTAGTGCTTCGGGGTGCGCTCCTCGACGCGGTCGTCGAGGTTGCGGTGCTCGCCCGGCACTTCGAGGGTCGTGTACTCGATGCCCGCGGCGTCGAGGGCGGCCTCCTGCTTGCGGTAGAAGCTCCGCGGGGTGGTGACGAGGTTGAGGACGCGGATGGCGGGAGCGTCGTCCCCCGACGGGCCGGCGGCTCCGGTGTCGGCGCCGGCGCCCCCGCTCACTGGTCGGCCCCCGTCGGCGCCGCGGCCCGTCGCCCGCCCGCGCCGGTTCTGGTCGCCCGCGTCGCGTGCTCGACGACGAACGCGGTCACGTCGACGGCGTCGTCGAAGAACGCCTCGCGGCGTTCGCCCCACTCCGCCTTCGCGCCGTCGTCCGCGGCGAGTTCGACCGCGCGCTCGAACGCCGCGTCCTCGTTCTCGGGCCGGAACGACTCGACCAGGTCCTCGTCGCCGAGGTAGATGAGTCGGCCGTCGGTGCCGACGAAGGGGCTGACGCGGACGCTCGGGGTGCCGAGCAGCGCGGCCTCGATGGTCGTCGTCGCCACCTCGCCGACGTAGCCGTCGGCGCCGGCGAGCAGGTGGTGGAACTCGTGGGGGTCGACGGGCATCGGTTCGCCGCCCTCGGGAATCGACCCCTCGGCCTCGTCGGAGACGTAGACGGTGCCGTGGTCGGCGAGTTCGCGGACGAGTCGCTCTCTGCCCTCGGGCGAGAAGCCGCGCTTGCCGATGTCGTGGTGGGCCTCCCACGCGCTGAAGCGCACGACGTAGTAGGGTTCGTCGGGGTCGACGCCCTGCGCTTCCAGAACCGAGGGGTCAAACTCGAACCACGCCGGGTCGGTGTAGGCCATCTCGTGCATTCCGTCGTATCTGGTCTCGCGCCCGCCGAAGTCGGTGCGGAGCCACTTCGGAACATAAAGTTCGTCGGCGAAGGGGACGACGAGTTTGTTCTGGGTAGCGTTCTCGGTCTCGGTGTCGATGAACGTGCGGGCTTCGGCGCCGGTCAGCTTCGCGGCGTGGGTCGCCGCCAGACCCATGTTCGACATGACCACGTCCGGCTTCACGCGCCGGAAGGCGCGCCACATGCGGTACTCGTAGCTGAGTTGGGTGAGCGCGAGGTCGAGGTTCCCGTCGGGTTCGTCGGCGAGTACCTCGTGGTCGATGTCGTACGCCTCCAGCAGGGGGACGGCGACGCTCTTCTCGCGGGCGAAGACGAACACCTCGTGGCCCTCCTCGCGGAGTTCGCCGATGGCGTTCCGGAAGAAGTGGACGTTGCTCGGATGTTGGATGGTGAAGGCGATGCGCACGTGTAGAGTCCTCTGTTGGTTCGTCGTACTCGGTCTAGGGCCTTACTTACGTCGCCGCTAATGTCGGTTCTCGGGCGGTTTGTGTGGGGCTAAGTGACGATTCGTGGGTTGTGGTGTGGTTTCGGTTGTCTCGGTCGTCGCGGTTGTCTTTGATTGTCGTGGCGAAGGCCCAGCAAAGCCCTCCCGCTCTCACTCGTCCTTTGCAAGTCCACCAGGAAACCGCATCCACACCCTCCCCAGCCGATTCCTTCACTCACTCCGTTCGTGAAGACCTCGCACGAATGCGCCGCGGACAGAGCCGCGTCGGCGCGCGCCGAGCGCCCTCCGTGGCGCGAGCGTCGTGCGAGGGAGCGGCTCGCCCTCCGTGGCGAGCCAACAGAGGTTGGGGAGGTGTGAGGGCCGTGTGGTCGGGTGGGGCTCCGAAAGGGGCCGCCGTCTCGACGAAGACGGGCGACGCAAGCACTGGAGGCGAGCGGAGCGAGGCGAAGCGCGCAGCGAGCCCATCGAGTCGAGACGGCGGGGGCTTTCGAAGGTCGTCTCTACCCCTCGGTCACTTCCTACGGAACCCTCTGCCAGACAGCAGAAACGCTCGCCCGAAAAGAAAACGCGAAACCCGGGGAACCGCTCCGTACGAACCCGAAGAACCCGAATTACTCCGGCTTCAGGCCGCCGTCCTGCACGCGCATGATGCCTTCACCGTCGGCGAGGTTCGGCGCGTCCACGAGGCGCACGATACGCTTGTCACCCTTCGACTTCCGCAGGTAGATGCGGAACGTCGAGGTGTGGCCCAGGATGTTCCCGCCGATGGGCTGGGTCGGGTCGCCGAAGTACGAGTCGGGGTTGGAGGCGACCTGGTTCGTCACGAGCACGACCGTGTTGTAGAGGTCGCCGATGCGCATCAGGTCGTGGAGGTGCTTGTTGAGCTTCTGCTGGCGTTCGGCGAGCTCACCACGGCCCACGTACTCCGCGCGGAAGTGCGCCGTCAGCGAGTCCACACAGAGCAGGCGCACCGGCCACTCGCCGTCCTCGTGCTCGCTGGCGAGTTCCTTGGCCTTCTCCGCGAGGAGAATCTGGTGGTTCGAGTTGAACGCCTTCGCGACGTGAATCTTGTCGAGGAAGGAAGCGAGCAGTTCGTCCATCGCCTCCTCGCTGTCGGGCGTCCCCTCGATTTCGCGCTGGTCCATCGTCGCCTGCAGAATCTCGTCGTCGAGGCCGCGCACCATGTCGTCGATGCGCTCCGGGCGGAACGTGTCCTCGGAGTCGACGAAGATGCAGGACCCCTCGAGGCCGCCGTGCTCGGAGGGAAGCTGGACGTTGACGGCCATCTGGTGGGTCACCTGGGACTTCCCGGCACCGAACTCGCCGTACACTTCGGTGATGGACTGGGTCTCGAGCCCGCCGCCGAGCAGGTCGTCCAGCTCGTCGATCTGCCAGCTGAGCTTGCCGATCTGTTCGCGTCGTTCGAGCACCATCGTCCCGGTCTCGAAGCCGCCGATGTCGGCGGCCTTCCGCGCGGCGCGGATGATGTCGCCGGCGGTGGACTCGCCGATGTCCGCCGTGTTGGAGAGCTCGGCGGGGCTCGCGACGGCGATACTCTGGTAGCTGTCGAAGCCCGCTTCCACGAGCTTGTCTTCGGTTGCGGGGCCGACTCCGGGGAGACTTTCGAGGTCGTCGTCTGCCATCGTACCTCCGCCTTACGCCTCCCGGGTGATAAAGCCTCGTTAACACCAGAGTGAAAGTGAAACCGCGGCACGGAGTCGGGGAGATGACATCAGTATGCCGAACTGTTTAACGGGAGGAAGCGCCGTCGACGGGTCGAGTCTGGCGGGGTCGGGCCGGAGACCGGACGGCTCACCGACCGGCGAGTGAAAGTGAACGCAGTCGCGACTGTGGCCGTGACAGAGCCGTTCGCGACGACACCTCGAGTCGCGACGTCGTTACTCCCACGGGTGGCCGCCGTCGCGGTCCGGCCACAGCGGGTACCAGTACTGCTCGTCGTCTTCGACGGAGAGCTCCCCGTCGAGCACCGACCGGAGCTTGAACTCGAGACGTTGGTCGCGGTCGTGGCCGCGCTCCGGCGCGAAGGGGTAGTACGCACCGCGACGGAAGGAGTAGACCCAGTACGCCTTGGAGTCACGACGTTCGAAGCCGAATACCGCCGCGAGGAGCCGGGAGCCGTAGCCGCGTTCGACGAACTCGTCGGCGGCGAAGTGGACGCTCGTCACGAGGTCCTCGGGGTCGCTGTCCTCCAGGACGACCCACTGGTAGCCGTGGTCGTCCTCGTGGAGGCGAAAGGTCGTCCCCGTCTCCTCGGCGCCGGCCTCCAGAATCTCGGCGACGCCCTCCACCGTCTCCGCGAAGTCCGTGCTGTCGACGTTCGAGAAACAGAGCGCGGCGGCGCCGACGGAGGCGAAGTCGAGGTCGGCCTCCATCGTCAGGTAGGCGGTGCTCATCCCGAACAGGTCCTCCGGGTCGGCGTCGCGTGTCGCGTCCGCCTCCGCGCGCGTGCCGAACACCGACCGCAGGGAGTCGAAGATGCCCATACCCCTCAGTCGTCCCGCCGCGTCTTAGGTGGTTTCCACTCCGTCCGACGCGACCGGCCCGACGCGCCCACCCGTTCGGCCTCACGCGTTCGACTCGACGACCCCGGCCGCCGCGACCGCCCGGGGAGGCGCCCCCGGAGGCGGAACGACGCCCACGCCGGCGCGCCGTCCACACCGACGGCCGCCCGGTACCGGGTCACCGCTCGGACCGCCGGGTAGCTCGCGGCCAGCAGGACCATCGAGGCCACGAGCGCGCCGAAGCCGAACACGAACGTCCGACCGCCACCTCGCGAGAGCCGCGTCGAGCGTCGGGCCAGCGCCAGCCCGACCACCGCCGGCGCCGCGACGAGGGCGGCGACGACGGAGCTCTCGCGCCGTATCCGCGCGAGCCCGCGGACCGGGTCCGGTCGTCGTGTCGAGGTCACGTCACGGACACGCCGACGCGAAGGAAAATGTCTGACGGTTCGTGCGACCGCGTGTCACGCCGCTATCGGACGGATTCGGCGTCGCGCTCCATCGCCCGCAGTCGCTCCACCCGCGCCTCGGTCGGCGGGTGGAGCGCCGGGAAGAAGGGGAGCCAGTCGCCGGAGGGGACGACACAGAAGGCGTGCATCGCCGTCAGGCTCCGCGCGTCTCGGTTCGGTCGACGCGTCGTCTCCCGTTCCCCTCCGTCGAGGCGACGCAACGCCGACGCCAACGACGTCGGGTCGCCCGTAATCGCCACGGCCCCGCGGTCGGCGGCGAACTCGCGGTACCGGGAGAGCACGACGACGGCGGCGACACTGGCGAGAAAGAGGGCCCCGCCGGCGAGGAACACGACGCCCCCGACGAACGCCGTGTTCCGACCGCTTTTCGACCAGAAGCTCGCGTCGTTCAGGAAGGCGAGACCGAACGCCACGAGGAGAAGCGCTACCGTCGTCGGGAACGCCGCGACGGTCATCACCAGCGCGTCGGCGTTCTTGACGTGCGCCAACTCGTGGGCGAGCACGGCGTCCTGTTCTTCCGGCGGAAGCTCCCGAAGGAAGCCGAGCGTGACGAACACGACGGCGTCGTCCCCGGAACCGGCGGTGAAGGCGTTCGGCTCGTCGGTCGGCACCACGGCGAGCCCCGGCGTCGACACGTCGGCCTGTCTCGACAGCCGTTCGAGCCGAGCGTACAGGTTCGGGTACTCCGTCCGCGACAGTCCCATCGCCCTGCTGGTCCACAGCGCGAGGCGGTGGCCCTGCGAGAGCAGGAACAGCAGACCGAGGCCGAGGAGGACGCCGACGACGAACGCGACGACCGGCGAGCCGTAGTACCACAGGGGCACCACGAGCGCCGCGTAGCCGACGAGCACCAGTACGCCCGAGAGGGCCATCCGGAGGAGGAGCGACCGGTCGCGGACGGGAACGGCGGACATCTCGACCCCACTCGTCGCCGGGGGTGAATGAGTGTGTCGCCGACGCGACGGCCACCGAGACTGACTACCGCGTCTCCAGGTCGCGCTCCAGCGCCCGCAGCCGTTCGATTCGCTTCCCGACCGGCGGATGCATCCACGGAACCCCGCGGCCCCCCGGCGGGGCGATACAGAACGCGCCGACGGGGCCGAGCCGCCGCAGGTCGGTGTCGGGACGCCCCTCGGCGCCGTCGAGGCGGCGGAGGGCGGCGGCGAGCGCGCCGGGGTCTCCGGTCGTCAGGGCGGCCGCGCGGTCGGCCCGGTACTCGCGACTCCGGGAGACGAGCGCCACGAGCGGGGCGCCGACGCAGACGAGCGCGAGGCCGACAGGGACGACGTAGACGCCGGCGAAGAGAAGGAGGCCGAACAGCCGGAACGCCTCGCCGGCCGCCCACCACAGGCCGCTCCACCAGCCGCGGAGCAGCCCCCGTCCCGCGACGTACGGGAGCGCGAGCGCCGTCAGGAGCGTTCCGTCGAGGTTCTTGACGTGAGCCGACTCGTGGGCGAGTACGGCGGCGAGTTCCGCCGTGGGAAGCGTCTCCAGCAGTCCGGTCGTCACGCAGACGGTCGCACCCGTTCCGCCGCCGACGGTGAAGGCGTTGAGTTCGTCGCTGTCGACGACGGCGAGCTCCGGGAGGCGGGCGTCGGTCCCCCGCGCGAGGCGGCGCATCACGCCGACGAATCGGGGGTACTCCCCCGCCTCGACGCGTCGGGCGTCGACGGCGCGGAGCACGAGGGCCGGCGTCGCGAGCGTCGCGAGGACGGCGCCGACGAGGAGGAAGGAGGCGGCGACGAGCCGGGCGCTCAGGTGGCCGCGGACGCCGTAGACGACGGCGACGACGAGGTAGCCGAGGCAGGTCAGGACGAGGGCCCTGAGTGCGGTCGCCCGCAGCCCGGTGTCGTCGTGGAGGCCCATCGAGTACGACTGCCGCCGCGGAGGAGATGAGTGTTCCGTCGGTCGGTTCGGCCTGCTCGGCGCGTCGGTCGGTTCGGCTTGCTCGGTGCGTGGTCGGTCCAGCTACCCAGTACGCAACTCAGCGCGTCTCCATCTCGCGCTCTAGCGCCTGCAGGCGCTCGATGCGCTTCTCGGTCGAGGGGTGCGTCGAGGCGAGCTTCCCGATGAAGCCGCTGCGGATGGGGATGATGAAGAACGCGTTCATCTCCGCCTGTTCGCGCATGTCCTCCTTCGGGACCTGGCTCATCCGGCCGTCTATCTTCATCAGCGCCGACGCCAGCGCACCCGGGTCGCCGGTGATGGTCGCCCCGCCGCGGTCCGCGGAGAACTCGCGGTAGCGCGACAGTGCACGGATGAGGAAGAACGATACGATCCACACCGCGAGCGAGGCCACGATGGCGACGATGACGCCGCCGCCCTGTCGGTCGCGGCCGCCGCCGCCGAAGAACGCGCCCCAGCGGACGACCATGAACGCGATGGTCGACAGGAACGAGGCGATGGTCATCACCGCGACGTCGCGGTTCTTGATGTGCGCCAACTCGTGGGCCAGCACGCCCTCCAACTCGTCGCGGTCGAGCGTCTGCATGATGCCCGTCGTGACACAGACCGCGGACTTCTTCTGGGACCGACCGGTCGCGAACGCGTTTGGCACCCGGGAGTCCGCGACCGCGACTTTGGGTTTGGGGAGGTCGGCCTGCTGGCTCAGGCGTTCGACCATCCGGTGAAGCTCGGGATACTCGTCGGGGCTCACCTCCTTCGCGCCCATCGAGTACAGCGCGAGCTTGTCGCTGAAGAAGAACTGGGCGAACAGGAACGGCACCATGAGGACGAGGAACCCCACGTACTGGGTCTGCGAGATGACCGCCGCGAAGACCAGGTACAGGGCGAACAGCAGGAACATGGTGAGCGCCATGCGCCCGCGGAGTCCCCAGTCCGGTTTCCACTGCATGGGGAGTCATACAGCCTGCTCGGCATAAACACTTACTTCTGGTAAGTGTTGACACGGGCCTCCGGAGAACCGGCTTTCTTCTCCCGTCGGTCCGTCGCCGACGACGTGTCACCCACCACCGCCGACCGCCCCACCGCGCTCGTCACGGGCGGCCTCGGTCGCTCCGGCCGCTGGATAGCCGACCGACTCGCCGGCGACTACGACGTGGTCTGCGTCGACCGGAACCAGCCGGGGTTCGAGGTCCCGGAGCGCCCGCACGTCGACTTCCGGGCCGTCGACCTCACCGACCGCGGGGCGACGTTCGACCTCGTCGGCGACCTCGACCCGGACGCCGTCGTCCACTGGGCCGCCATCCCCTCACCCACCCGCCACGCCGGCGGCGAGGTGTTCGAGACCAACACCCTCGCGACGTACAACGTCCTCGTCGCCGCCGGCCGCGCCGGCGCCCGGGTCGTGCAGGCCTCCTCGGAGTCGGCGTACGGCTTCCCGTTCGCTGAGGAGACTCCACTGCCCGACTTCCTCCCCGTCACCGAGAGTCACCCGTGCCGCCCCGAGGACCCTTACGGGCTCTCGAAGGTCGTCGGCGAGGAGACCGCGGAGTCGGTGGTCCGCCGGTACGGCGTCCCCGTCGTGTCGGTTCGGCCCTCCTGGATTCAGTACCCCGGCGAGTACGCGTGCCGGTCGCTGCCAAGCGTCGAGGCGGTCACCGCAACCGACTCGTCCGCGGACCTCGACCGCGAGGCGCTCGCCGCGGGAGCGGGCAACTGCTGGTCGTACGTCGACGTCCGGGACGTGGCCGACCTCGTCGCGGCGGCCCTCGACGCGCCGCCCGAAGACGACGCCGGCGAGGCGACCCACGAGGCGGTCCACGCCGCCGCCGCCGACACCTACCTCGGCGTCCCGACCGCCGAGGCCGTCGAGGCGTACTTCGGCCGCCTGCCCGAGGACTGCACGCTCGAGGGGGAGGCGTCGGCGCTGTCGACCGCGAAGGCCGCGGCGCTGTTCGACTGGTCACCCGCTCACGTCTGGCGGGAGGCCGCGGACGAGTCGGTGCTGGAGCCGTCGCTACTGGCCGAGTGAGGGTCGGCGTCTCGGAGGACCCGTCGGTCGCCCGCTCGGAGCCGACGGCCGCCGGACGACTCGCGCCCGCCGCCTGCCATCACTTACGCGCTGTGGCCGAATTCGTGCGCTACGACGGCCAGTGCCCTCTTCCGGGCGACGAGAGAACTCCACCGACGACATGAGTACGGAGTCCGCAGCGTCGGGTGGAGGGAGCGTCGGCGAGGAGTTCGACGCCAACATCGGTCTCCTCGGCGCCGTCGCCATCGGCGTAGGGACGATGATTGCAGCGGGTATCTTCGTCCTCTCGGGGCTCGCGGTGAGCAAGGTGGGGACCGTCGCCATCGTCTCGTTCCTCCTCGCGGCGCTGGTCGCGTGCATCACCGCCGGTGCCTACGCCGAGTTCTCCTCCGTCTACCAGGAGAGCGGCGGCGGATACATGTACGTCGACAAGACGTTCGACACCGACCTCACCTACCTGATGGGGTGGACGATGATTCTCGGCTACCCCGCCAGCGCCGCCTTCTACCTCGCCTCCTTCTCGGACTGGTTCGCGGAGTTCATCTACCCGCTGATGGGCATCCCCCACGGCTCCGCGCCGTACTGGATTCCGGGGCTCGCCGTCCTCGCGCTCCTGGTCGGTCTCAACGTGAAGGGTGGCGAGGAGTCCAACAAGTTCCAAATCGGCGTCACCGCCCTGAAGGTCGCCCTCATCGCGCTCTTTCTCTACGGCGGGTTGAAGACGTTCCAGGCGGACGTGGTCACGACCTCCTTCGCCCAACACATCGGCGAACTCACGAAGATAGGCACGACGAGCGCGCTGGTGTTCATCACCTTCTTCGGTTTCTCCGCCATCGCGACCAACGCCGAGGAGATTAAGAAGCCCGGTCGGACCATCCCGCGGGCCATCTACGTCAGCATCGCGTTCGTCGTCTTCGTCTACACGCTCGTCGTACTCGTCATCGTCCTCGCCGTCAACGACGGGGCGTTCAAGCAGTTCCTCGCCGGGCAGGTCCCGGCGGTCGGCGCCCCGAGCGAGGCGGTCGGCTACATCGCCAGCCACGGCGAGGTGGCGATGGCGTACGCCGCCCAGTACTACCTCGGAAACGTCGGCTTCTACATCATCATCGTCGGCGCGCTGTTCTCGATGCTCTCCGCGGCGAACGCGACCATCCTCGCCGGCTCCCGGGTCAACCTCGCACTGTCTCGGCGCGGGCACCTCCCCTCGGGCTTCGAGGAGCTCTCGGAGTCGGGGACGCCGTACAAGGCCGTCTTGCTCACTGGCGCGTTCATCCTCACCTTCCTCGTCGTCTTCACCATCGTCTTCGGCCGGGCGCTCGGACTGTTCGGACTCGAACTCGGCGTCGAGGGCGTGACGCAGTTCGCGAACGCGCTGCTCATCTCGGGGCTGACCGTGGTGAACGTCGCGCTCATCTTCTCGCGGCGGCGCCACCCCGACCTCGACCGCGGCTTCGAGGTGCCGCTGGTGCCGTACCTGCCTGTCGTGGGCATCCTCGCCAACCTCGTCCTGCTCTACAACGTCGGCTGGACGGCGCTCGGCATCGCGCTCGTCGCCGAGTTGGTCGGCGCCGCCCTCTACTTCGTGCTCGCCTCGGACGCGAGCGAGGAGGAGCTGGAGGCGGAGACGCCGACGGCCACCTCACAGCCGACGCTCCACGGCCGCGACTACCGGCTGTTGGTCTCCATCGCGGACGTCGACGACGTCGGCCAGTTGATGCGGACCGCCGTCGACCTCGTCCGCGACCGTGACGGGGAGATTCTCGTCCTCAACGTCGTGAACACCCCGCGACAGATGTCGCTGGGCGACCAGCGTCGCGTGGCGAGCCAGGAGAACCGCCGGCTCGTTCGCGAAGCCATGAGCGTCGCCGAGGAGGCCGGCGTCCCCGTCAGCGGCACCGTTCGCTACGCCCACGAGCCGGAGAACGCCATCCTCAACACGGCAGAGCAGTACGACACCGGGGGCATCCTCGTGGGCTGGGGCGGCGACCGCTCCGGGCGTCGCAACGTCGTCCTCGGGAGCACCGTCGACGACGTGGTCCGCGAGGCCGACGCCGACGTGTTCGTGGAGAAGGTCGGCGACGGCGCCGCCGAGGCCGCGGACGGACACGTGCGGTCGGTGCTTCTCCCCATCGCCGGCGGCCCCCACACGGAACTCGCCGCCGAGACCGCCCGGGTCATCGCAGAGTCCACCGGCGCGTCGGTCCACGCCGTCCGCGTCGTCTCGCCCGCCGACGGCTCCGTCGCCGACGCCGAGTCCCACCTCCAGTCCGTCGCCGACGTGTTCGAGGGAAGCGACGTCCACCTCGAGACGCGCGTCATCGAACACGACGACGTGTCGGCGGCGCTCGTCGAGGCCGCCGCCGACCACGACCTGACGGTCGTCGGCTCCTCCCGGGAGGGGCTGTTCGAGCAGAACGTCTTCGGGACCGTCCCGGAGAACGTCGGCGACGGGGTGCGGGCGCCGACGCTGATGGTCCAGCGCGACGTGGGGGCCTCCTCCCGGTTCCGGCGGCTCCTGGGGAGCGACTGAGCGACCGAGCAGTGCGGTCGATTGCGGCCTCGACCACCCCCTTAACTCTCTCGACCGCCTCCCTCTAGGCGTGTTCGCGAACCGTACCGAGGCCGGTCGGCGGCTGGCCGAGCGACTCGTCGAGCGGGGTGTCGAGGCGGACATCGTCCTCGCCATCCCGCGCGGCGGGCTCCCGGTCGGCCGGCCGGTCGCAGACGCACTCGGCGTCCCGCTCGACGTGGTCGTCGCCCAGAAACTCGGCGCGCCGAAGAACCCCGAACTCGCGGTCGGCGCCGTCGCCGCCGACGGGAGCCTCTGGCTGAACGACGAACTGGTCGACTGGCTCTCCGTCCCCGAGAGCTACGTCGACCGCGAGCGCGACCGGGAGGCGGCGAACGCCCGCGCGAAGGTCGACTCCTACCGCGGCGGCGACCCGCTCCCGGAGCTCGCCGGCAAGCGCGTCGTCGTCGTCGACGACGGGTTGGCGACGGGAGCGACCGCGCAGGCCTGCCTCCGGCAGGTCCGCGCCGCGGGAGCGGCACACGTCGTCCTCGCGGTTCCCGTCGCCCCTGTCGACGCCCCCGACCGCTTCGCCGAGGCGGCCGACGAGTTCGTCGCCGTCGAGACGCCCGTCCACTTCGTCGCCGTCGGCGGCGCCTACCGCGACTTCTCGCAGGTGCCCGACGAGGAGGCACGGCGCTACCTGACGCCGTGAGCGGAAAATCGGCGACGGTGACGACCGCGTTTGCCACACGACACGCCGTGCCTACAGGGAACGACGACCGGCCGCACGGCCGCCAGGGTGGGACTCCGGAAGGGGCCGGGTCCTCGGCGACGGCGGCCGACGCAAGCACCGCAGGCGAACGAGCGAAGCGAGCGAGCCGAGGAGCACAGCGAGGCCCCCGAGTCGAGGGCCCGGGGGCTTCCGGGGGTCACCGAACTGTCTCCTCCGACGACAGCATAGACCCGTCGGCGAGACGCGGGACTTAACCCGCCGAACGGCTTACGACGGCGCAATGAGCGACTCTCACGCTTCCCGTGAGTTCTGCCCCCGCTGTGGCGACCCGGTCCCCGACCGGGAGGAGCCCCTGCCGGGAGCGCCCCGCGAGCGCGACGCCGTCCTCTGTGACGCCTGCTACTTCGAGGACTTCGACCTCGTCGACGCGCCCGACCGCGTGGAGGTGCAGGTGTGTGCCTCCTGTGGCGCGGTCCACCGCGGCAACCGCTGGGTCGACGTCGGCGCGAAGGACTACACCGACGTGGCCGTCGACGAGGTCAGCGAGTCCCTCGCGGTCCACGTCAACGCCCACGACGTGACCTGGGCCGTCGAACCCGAACAGGTCGACCAGAACACCATCCGGATGCACTGTCGGTTCTCCGGCATCGTCCGCGAGACGTTTCTCGAAGAGGAGACCGTCGTCCCCGTGATGATTTCGCGGGGGACCTGCACCCAGTGCGGTCGCCGGGCGGGCGGCTACTGGGCCAGCCTCGTCCAAGTTCGTGGTACGGACCGCACCCCGACGAAGGAGGAGGACGCCCGCGCCGTCGAGATTGCCCAGGACATCATCGCCGACCGCGAGGAGGCCGGCGACCGCAACGCGTTCATCACGGAGACGAAGGAGACCGACGAAGGCGTGAACATCAAGCTCTCCACGAACCAGCTCGGTCAGGCCGTCTCTACTCGGGTCACGCGCGAACTCGGCGGCCACGTCAAGGAGTACCCGACGCTCGTCACGGAGGACGGCGACGGCAACGAGGTGTACCGCGTCACCTACGCGGTCCGCCTGCCGAAGTTCATCGGCGGCGACGTCATCGACCCGGACGACGGTGACGGGCCGGTCCTCGTCAGGAGCGCCCGCGGGAACCTGAAGGGGATTCGGCTGGCCACCGGCGACGGCTACGAGTCGCGCTTCGAGGAGGGCGAGACGCCGTCGGCGCGGAAACTCGGCACCGTCGAGGACGCCGTCGAGACGACCGTGGTGACCGTCGAGGACGAACACGCCGTGCAGGTGCTCGACCCGGAGACCTACGAGGCGAAGACGATTCCCCGACCCGACTTCTTCGACGCCGACGCCGACAACGTCCGCGTGCTCAAGAGCCGCGCGGGGCTCCACGTCGTGCCGGACGACGGCGCTCAGGCGGAGAGTTAAACTCGCTCAGTCGGCGCCGACCGGGCGCTCCGCCGTGGCGTCGACCGTCGGCGGCTCGGGCCGACGCGCGACTCCGAACTTCTCCATCGCCGTGAGGAACTCCCGCTCCGAGCGACCCGCACGCGTCGCGGCCTGTGCCAGTGTCAGCGTTCCGCTCCGGTACAGCGTGAGCGCCTGCGCGAGGGAGGTCGTGTGCATCTGTGTTCGTCTACACTCACACGCACCTGGTTCGTAAAGCTATCGTGAGAATCGGTGTCACTACAGGACTGGTAGGACAGTATTACTGGACGCACGAACAGTAATTGGGGGAATTTTAATCTATTATGGTTGTTCATCTCGGGGGTC
The DNA here is from genome assembly GCF_026586625.1 of Halobium salinum. Taxonomy (GTDB): domain Archaea; phylum Halobacteriota; class Halobacteria; order Halobacteriales; family Haloferacaceae; genus Halobium; species Halobium salinum. The sequence goes on from NZ_JAODIW010000006.1 coordinate 186,784, forward strand.
GCAACTGTGGTGTCCGGCAATACTTGCGTTCGGTGGCAAGTTTCGCCAGCCGCGCGGCTCGCCGGTCGGTGTCGCCGCGGCCCGCGTGTCGGGCGAGGTGGTTCGGGATGCGCCCGCCTCAGCGGTCGCCCCAGACGTCCGAGAGCGGGTGGTTCTCCCGCCGCTCGGCGGCCGACTCCTTCGTCCCGCTCGACCCGGCACGGCCCGACGAGGCGCCGGTGGCGCCGGAGCGCTCGGCTCCGGTCGCGCTCCCGCTGTCAGTCCCCGACCGCCCTCGCGAGCCCCGGCCTCGACGCCCGCGTCCCGCCGGTTCGCCCAGGTCGCCGAGCGCGGCGCTCGGGTCGAAGTCGGGGAGCGCCGGCGTCGACATCCGCTCGACCTGCTCGGCGAACCAGTCGGGCGTGTCGCTCGCCGCCCGCTCGAACAGGTCGAGCAGGCTCGAATCCGCGATGTAGGTGTCGCCGTAGTCGTCGGGCGCGCGGACGACCCGGCCGCAGGCCTGAATCACGGTCCGGAGGGCGGCGCGGTAGTACCACGCCCACTGGCCCTCCTCCAGGCGGCGTGCCACCCGCGAGTCGCTCGTGTTGAGGTACGGCGCCTTACAGAGCACCTGCCAGCGACAGAGCTCCCCCTTGAGGTCCAATGCCTCCTCCATCTTCACCGAGAGGAACAGTTCGGGCTCCGAGGAGGCCTTCCACGCCTCCAGTTCGGCGTCGCGGTTCTCGCGGTCGTGGGCGCGGACGCGGGCGCCGACGCCGAAGTTCGCGAGGTGCTCGGCGAGGCGGTCCTGAATCCCGTAGGAGTGACAGTGGACCAGCCCCTTCTGCTCGGGATGTTTCGCCATGAGCCTGACCAGCAGGCGGGCGATTTTGGGGACGGTCTCGTCGCGGTGTTCGAACGTCATCTTTCCCTGTGTCACGTCGTACAGCGGGCGGTTCTCGACGGGGAACGTGTGGCCCACGTCGACCAGCGCGACGTTCTCCGGCTGGAGCCCGACCTGCCGGCAGAACGCCTCCTTGTTCAGAATCGTGGCCGAGAGGAGGGCGAACCGGTTCCCGCGGTCCCAGACGGTGTGGTGGAGGTACTTCTCCGGGTTGAGTGGCTTGACCGTGATGGGCTCGCCCTCCCCGTCGGGTTGGTCGACCACCCACGTCGTCGGACTCATCGGGTCGCGGTAGTCCTTCACGAACCAGTCGAGTTCGCCCCGCAGCTCCTGGAGGCGGTCGCGGCGGGCCACCTCCTCGGGCGTGAGTTCGGACTTCGTCAGCAGTTCGTCCTTCTCGCGCTCGCACACCCCCGAGAGGGCTTCGGCGAAGCGCACGGTGCGCTCGACGGAGTCGTCCGCGTCGCGCACGTTCGGTACCGATACGTCGTCCCAGACGGGCACCCGTCGAGGCGTTATCTCGATGGTCGCGTACATCTCCGCCCACTCCGCGAGGCCGTGTGCCTCGTCGACGACGACGACGTCGCGCTTGCGGAACACGTCGCTGCCGGCGGTCTGCATGAAGTACGCGAGCGTCATCGCCGCGATGTCCCGCGAGGAGGCGACCGCGCGGTCCGAGAAGTACGGACAGCGGTGGCGGACCGTGCAGTCGAATCCTTTCTGGCGGACACAGGGGGCGCGATTGACGGGCGTGTCGTGCTCGCCCGGGAGGATACAGCTGTAGTTGGACTTCCCCCGAATCACCTTGAGGTCGTCGAGGAGGTCGTCGCTCGCCACGTCGTCGAGTTGGGAGACCTGCGGGGTGGTGTAGTAGGCGCCGGTCGCGTCGCGCGGGCGGGACTCCTCGACGGTGGCGGCACAGCCGGCGATGGCCCGCGCGAGGAGGGACTTCCCGCTCCCCGTCGGCGCGCGCACGAGCACCACGTCGTTGCCGGCGGCGAAGGCGTCCCGGATGTCACGGAGCGCCTGCTCCTGGTTGCCGCGGTAGGACGGGGCGGGGAAGGCGTCGAAGATGCGGTCCGGCTCCACGCTCGGTCGGAACGCGTCGGCCGGCCTAAATCCTCCGGATGTGGTGAGTCGGGCCTCTCTTCGAGTCGGGTTTCGTCGTTGGGGGTTGGCTCACGGAAGCCCCACTCGTGGTGGTCGTCCGGTTGGTCGCCGTCGGATGGGTTGCACCGCGCTCGACCACCGGTTACCGCTCGCCGAGGTCCTCGATGCCGGCGCGTTGCACGCGGAGCTCGCCGTCGCCGTCGCTGAACCCGCAGGAGATGAGCCGGATGCCGAGCGAGACGGTCGTCTCGTCGGCCTCCTCCAGTCGGTCGGGGTCGACCTCGACGACGAACCCGGAGGTCACGTCGGGCGCACCGGGGAGGAAGACGATTTCGCGGCCCGCGGGGCTCCGGTTCCCGGTTCGGAGCGCGCTGATTCGGAAGTCGCCGCCGGCGTCGATTTTGGTCGGTCCTCGCGGTCGCCCGTTACCGACGAGCAGGCTGTCGGCGCTGTTCTTGGCGGCGTTGTACACGGTTCGGAGGCCGACGAGGGCGTTCATCAGTCGGTCGACGCCGCCGCTGAGCCACCGGCCGACGCCGGTACGCATGAGGTAGCCGACCGACAGCGTCAGCGTCCCGGCGACGACGGCGACCACCGTCACCCGGAGCGGCGCCGACGCCACGCCGGGGAGCACCGGCAGGTCGGCGACGGCTCCGTAGAGCCAGACGACCGGGACGACCACCACGGCGACCGGCAGCAGCGTCACCACCCCGCGGACGAAGGCACGACGGACCGAGCGCATCTGCCGTCGCTTTTCCGTCGACCCATATGAATCCTCCCACCGTGAGCGTGGCTCCGGAGGACGACCGGCTCCGTGCCGGCTCAGAGCGCCAGTCTGTCGACCGCCGAGCCACACCCCGTACACCGGACGACGACCGCGTTCGCCCCGTCGACGAGTTCGGGGGTCTGGAGGGTCCGGCCGGCGCACGTGGGACACGCCCGGAGGTACTCGATACCCGTACTCCCGCGTGGTGCGCCGAGCGCGAGCGCGACGACCCGTCTCTCCCCCCGGTTCCATCCGAGTTGAAACTCGCCGGGGGCGAACCGGACGGCTTCACCCGGGCCGAGGTCGACGGTCCCGGACTCGGTCTCGAACGTCGCCGTCCCGGCGAGGACGTAGAACACCTCCTCCTGGTCGAGGTGGCGGTGGTAGTCGTATCCGAAGCTCTCTCCGGGGGCGAGTTCGAAGTAGTTGACCGCGACGCCCTCCGCCCCGAGCGCCGCCGAGAGCGGACGGAGGACGCTCGCCGGGCTGACCGACGCGGGCGTTTCGACGTCGTCTACGGAGATTCGCTTCATCGACCGGTCCGTGACCTACAGCGCCTTCACGTCGGCGGCGGTCACCTCGCGGTCGCCGGGCAGTCGGGTGAGACAGTCGAAACAGAGGAAGTGTGTGCTCCCGTCCATGAGCTCCAGCTCGATGCCGCCGGTGCTCTCGGAGGGGAGCGACCAGAAGTCGCCGATGCCGCCGGCGATACGGACCTTCCGGCCGCAGCCGTCGCACGGTTCACTCGCCATACCCTCCGAACGTCCCCCCGAGGGAAGAAGCGTTCGTCCCGTCCCGACCGACGCCACCGACTCGCGGACACCCCCCGCGTCGGCGTGAGTTTCTTGCGCCCCGCTACCGAACAACACCTATGCGCGTGAACTGCGCGGGCTGTGCCGGCTGCTGTGTCGACTGGCGCCCGCTCGCCCCGGACGCGCCGAATCACGAGCGTCGCGACGGTCGGGTCCCGCTCGACGACGCCTACAACCTGGTTCCCCTCCTCCGCGACGAGGTCCGCGACTACGTCGACGCCGGCTTCGGTGACGCGCTGACACCCCGGCTCTGGCGGGTGCCGGCGACGAACGCGGACGCGAGCGCGACGACCATCGACGGTCACCGGGTCGCCGCTGTCGACGGCCGGCCGGTGTTCTTCGTCGGTCTGCGCAAGCCGCCGAAGCCGGTCGGCCCGTTCGGCACCGACGCGCGGTGGCTCGACGCCTGTGCCTTTCTCGACCCCGAGACGCTGAAGTGTCGCATCCACGAGGACGAGCTGTACCCCGAGACGTGCGGCGTCTACCCCGGTGCGAACCTCGAACTCGGCGCCGAGACGGAGTGTGAGCGCGTCGAAGCGCGATTCGACGGCGAACGACTGCTCGACCGAACACCCCCGGAACACACCGGCCTCCGGCTCGGCCCCGCCGCGGTCGGCGCGAAACTGTTCGTCCACCCCGACCCCGAGCGCCTGGCCGGCGTCGTCGACCGCGCCGCCTCGGGGTCGCTCACCGCGGCCGACCGAGCGGAGTTCGTCGGGGTCGCCGTCGGCTCTCGCCCCGGCTCGACCGAGGTGGACGAAGAGCGGGCCGCCCGCGCCCGCGACCGGACCGTCACGGCCGACTCGTGGGCCGGGCGCGTCGCCGACGAGTGGGAACGCCGGGCCGGCGACCCGGGCGACGCCCCGGCGTCCGACGAGCACGCCGACGCGTCGGCGTTCGAGCGGGCCCGCGGTGCCCCGGACGTCTCCGACTGGGACTGAGCCGGCCGTCGTTGCCCCTTTCGGCCACAAGCTAGTTGACAAGTGGTACCAACTCTCGGCGTGCCGGACCGATTATGACACGAAACCCCAGCAAGCGGAGCGACGAATGAGGCGACGTACGTTTCTCACGGCAGCGGGCGCGACTGCGGTCGGCCTCGCGGGCGCTTCCTCGACGGCTGCCCAAGAGGGGACGCCGATTCCGAACCCGAACGCGTATCTCACGAACAGTCAGCTGACCCGACGGCTCAAACTGCTGAACGCGGAGAGCGACCTCGTGTCGCTCCGCCCCATCGGCCGGTCGGCCTGCCGGAACGACCCCATCTGGGAGGTGACGGTCGGTGAGGGGGAGACGAACGTCCACCTCATCACCCAGATTCACGGCGACGAGCCGGCCGGCACCGAGGCCGCGCTGGTCGTTCTCCGGCAGATGACCGCCGAACCCGACGAGTTCGAGGCGGTCCTCGACGAACTCACCATCACCATCGTTCCGCGGGTGAACCCGGACGGCGCGATGTACGGGTTCGACGCCGACGGCGACGGGGACCGCGACCGGGTCACCCGACGACAGAACGTCCAGCCGTGGTCGAAGCGGGACTCGCTGTACGAGCCGTACTACCACTACGCCTCCGGCGAGGATTTCCCGTACGCGCCGGAGAACCCACCGCTCGGCTACGACATGAACCGGGACTTCAACATCCGGACCGACCTCGACGCCGGCGACGTCCCCGAGGAGTGGTGGACGAGCGCCGAGGAGGACGGCGAGACCGTCTGGCAGGTCGACCAGCCCTACGAGGGGTACACGCTGTCGGCGAGCGGGCTCCGCCTCGCCCCCGAGGTCCGGGCGGTGACGGAGTCGTTCCTGCGGGCCGACCCCGACTACGCCATCACCCACCACCACCAGGGAATCGCGTCCGTGCCGGACACCGAACCGCCGGAGCCGTCGCTGCTGAGCGTGATGGCGGCTTTCGGTCCGTCCTACCTGGAGCAGGCGCCGTTCTACGACGGCGAGGGTCCCGTCGAGGACGCGGTGAACCCGTTCATCGACCGGGAGACGAGCGAGCGGTCGCTCCGCCTCAACCGACTGGTGGCCGACCGCCTCGCCGAGACGACCGAGCCGTGGGACGACGCCTTCGACGACACTACCCGTTACGGTTACGCCACCCTGTGGGGGTCGTACCTCGACGCGCTCTGTCCCCAGACCGGCGCGGCGGGGATGCTGTACGAAATCTCCGGGCAGTCCGACGCGGCCGGCTCCCGGGCCTACGGGTTGAAGGTCGAAGCCTCCCGCGTCGGGTTCCTCGAGACCTTCGAGGCGCTCGCCGCGGACCCGACGCTGTCGAGCGTCGACGCCGGGAGTTACTTCGACATCCCACTGAAGGGCGAGGACATCGAGACCCCGCCGCCGGCCGGCCGAGGACGGAGCGGGCCGTCCACGGCTCCGACGAAGGCCGGACCGGCGAGCGGAACCGCCCGGGCGCGGGACGCGACCACGAGCTTCGACGACCGACTGCGGCGCATCCTTCGGGCGGACTGAGTCGGCCTCGGCGGCCCCGTCGCGCCGGCTCCCTCGCCGGAGGGCCCTACGCCGAGGCCCGTCTCGGCGGGAACCGTTATCCGCTCGCCGTCCTCAGAGATACCCATGCGAGTGCTCCTGACCGGGGCGACCGGGTTCGTCGGCGGTCGCCTCCTCCCCGCCCTCCTCGAGGCCGGCCACGACGTGACCGTGCTCACCCGTGACGCCGACGGTTTCGACGCGCCGGAGGGCGTCGCGGTCGTCGAGGGTGACCTGCTCGACGCCGGGAGCTTCGAGGCGGCGCTGGAGGGGGTCGAGGCGGCGTACTATCTCGTCCACTCGATGGGGAGCGCCGACGACGAGGACTTCGCCGAGCGCGACCGCCGGGCGGCCCGGAACTTCGCCGAGGCGGCGAGCGACGCCGACGTCGACCGCGTGATATATCTCGGTGGACTCGGCGGCGACGAGGACGAACTCTCGAAACACCTGAAATCCCGTCGGCAGGTCGAAGCGGTGCTCTCGGAGGGTGAGTACGACCTGACGACGCTCCGGGCGGCCATCATCGTCGGCGACGGGAGCGCCAGCTTCCGGATGGTCCGCCAGCTGTCGGGCCGGCTCCCGATGATGGTCACTCCCGAGTGGGTGCGCACGGAGTGTCAGCCCATCGCCATCGACGACGTGGTGCGGTACCTCGTCGCCGTCCTCGACGTGCCCGAGACGGCCGGCGAGACGTACGAAATCGGCGGCCCGGACGTGCTCACTTACGGGGCGGTGCTCGAACGCACCGCGAAACAGCTCGGCAGGAGTCCGCTCATCCTCCCGGTGCCGGTGTTGAGTCCGCGGCTCTCCTCGTACTGGGTGGAGCTCGTCACAGACGTGCCCCGGAGCGTGGCGAGACCGCTCATCGACGGGCTGAAGAACCCGGTGGTGGTGACAGACCACCGCATCGAGGAGCTGATACCGTTCGAGCGCACGCCGTTCGACGTGGCCGTCAGTCGGGCGCTGGGGGAGGAGAGTTCGCGCCGACGACGGCTGGGCGCCGAGGCGCTCCCCCGATGAAGGAGTCGAGTGGCGAGTCGGACTCCGACGCGGAGACGGAGGTCGACCGCGCCGGCGGGGCGGACGAGTCGGACGGGTCGCACCGGACCGACGGCGAGGGGACCGTCGAGAGCGTCGGCCGGAAGGAGGTCGTCGACCCCGAGCGCTACGGCGCCGAGCAGGACCCGGCACCGGGCCCCGATTACGGCGAGGCGTGGGTGTACGAGAGCATCGTCGGCGCCCTCCCCGGGGCGGACCTCGCGGGGCCGAAGGCGGTCGCCCTCCAGTTGGTGCTGTTCCAGGTCGCCATCCTCCTCTTCGGGTGGCTGTACGAGCTCCCGAACGCCGTCCTCGCGGGGACGGCCGCGGTCGTCGTCGCCGGCGTCGGGAGCGTCGCCATGCTCCGTATCGGTCGGGGGACGCGGTCGCTGTCGGTGTCGCCGACGTACCGCCGGCTCCTGTTCGGGTCGAGTATCGAGGTCGTCCTCGCGGTGCTCGCGTTCATCGCGCTCGTCACCCACCTGTTCGTGTTCGACCCCCAGCAGGCGGCGGTGACGGGCGAGCCGACGCTGATGAACCAGTTGTTCGGTCCGGCCCCGCCCACCGTCCCGGTGTTCCTGATGCTGCTCGTGCTCTGGGACCTCTGCTATCGCATCGGCACCTCGTGGTGGACGGCCGTGGTGTCGCTGTGGGGGTCGGTCCGCATCCGGGTGGACGACGAGACCTCGAAGGAGCTCCAGCGGCTCGACGCCGTCAACGTCGGGTTCGCGCTCGCACAGCTCCTGCTCGTCCCGTTCCTCCTCGACGAGCGCGTCCTGCTGTTCGCGGTGGGCGGTCACGTCGTCGCCGTCACCGTGGTCTCCGGGCTCTCGACGATCCTCGCACGACGCGGCCTCTTCAGAAACGGTTGAGCGGCTACTGGCCCTTGATTTCGCGGAACTGGTCGAGAAGCGCCTCCGCGGACTCGCCGGCGTCGAACTCCATCTCCCCCCGGTACTCCGTCCGTCCCTCGTCGAACGCGGCGTCCACCTGGGCCGACTTCTGTGCACGCCGCTCGTGTTCGTCCTCGTCGTAAGCACCCATTGACATGCTACATCATGACTTTGTTATTTTTCGTTAAGAACCTAACGGTTAGTGAGCTGGGGTGTCGGCGGGAACGAAACGTTCGACGGCGGCGGGTCGGCGGCCCTCGACCGTCCGCCGCCGTCGTTCGGTTCGCTTCTCCCTCGGGGTCGACTCCCGCTCCGGAAACCCGACTCCCTCCTCTCCCGCACCCGACCACCCCCGTTTCGGCGTTCGATACCACCTTCGACGCGCGACGCTCACGGAACACGTAAGAGGGGCCGACGCAGTTGGTCTCACGTGGCGCGTCCACTTCGCTTCCGATACGCCCCCGGCCGCTGGACACTCGACCGCGTCCGACGGGACGTCTTCGAGCCGCTGGACGCCAATCTGGGGGCGACGATGTCGTCGCCGTGGTTCAAACCGCCGTCGCGGTATCAGGCCCGGCGGTTCGAGATGGACAACGGTGACGTCGCCCTCTTCGCGTGGCGCGACGGGGACGACCCGGACGACGACCACGGAAGCGGCCCGGCCGCCTACTGGTTGGGCAACACGGAGACGCCCGAGACGTTGTGGCGCACCGACAAGTACGGCTTCGACGAGGTGCCGTTCTCCGTCACCCGGTGGGCCGAGCGCGAACTGCTCGCCCAACTCCACGACGAGTCGCCGTGGCTCTCGCCGTTCCCGCACCTCTCGTGGTTCTTCCTCCCCGTCTTCCTCTCGAAGGACGGCCGGGAGACGACCCGGGACTTCTTCGCCGAGCACGCCGCCGGCTTCCCCGACGCCGACCGCGACGAGGCGCTCGGGTTCTACGAGGAGTTCCTCTCGACCGGAGCGCTCGACGAGTTCCGCGAGGAGATGGCCGGCAAGCTCGGTACGTCGGAGTACCTCGACGAACACCGGATGGCGGCGGCGATGAGCGAGTTTACGGGCGCGAAGATTCTCCACGACGCCGGCTACGACCTCACGCCCGAAATCGAGGTGACGACCGGCCACTCCCTCGACTTCCGCGCCGACGGCGAGGGCGGCGAGGGGGTGCTCGTCGAGATAACCCGGCCCCGCCCACCGAGCCGCCGGTCGGCGGGAACGCCGGTCGGCGCCGTCCGTGACACGGCCGAGACGAAGTCGACCGGCCAGCTCAAGTCACACGGCGGCGGCGCCGTGCTGTTCGTCGACTGTTCGTCGTTCACCGACGACGACTGGGCGGCCGTGAAAGCGGAGCAGCCGGAGGTTCGACACAGGCCGGCGGTCGTCTTCCGCGCCCGCCCCGACGGGCGAATCGAGGGGTACGAGAAGGGTCGCGTGCCGCTCGACCTCGACGGCGGGCTGACGCTGTTCTGACCGGGACGGCTCCCGAGTGCCTGGCTGTCGAGGCCGCGGCTACCGCTCGTCGGCCGAGCCGTGACAGGAAAGAGGGGTCGAGGTTGGTGTGGACTGGTTACGCGCGTCTCCGGCGCCGGCTCAGAACGACACCTGTTCCGGCCCGCTCTCGCCGAGGGCGTAGGCGTCGCGGTCGCTGTAGTAGCGCCGGCCGATTGCCTCGTGACCGACGCCGGTGAACAGCGCGTCCCGGACGTCCTGCGGGCCGTGGTACGTCTCCGGGCCGAGTCGACCGAGCACCGTACCCAGCGTCTCCGTCCCGTTCTGCAGTTCGATCTCGCTGTCGCCGTAGGCGGCGATGAGTTCGGCACTCGTGGCCGGGTACGTGTGGGCGTCGATCAGGTCGTCGGTGTCGTCGAAGCGCATCACCAGCTACTCCGGCGAGGTAGTTCATAATGGTTTTCCATGATGAACCTTAGTCGGACAGAGGTAATTAAGGTTCATTATACTCGTCCGTCCGACACGCCCGTCGGCCGGCGTCGTCGCCGTCGGCCTCGAAGCGGGTGGCGGTGACGAACACGCCCAGGAGGGGGCTCCGACGGCTCGTACCGCGAGTCTGACGCCGACGGGACAGGGAGCCGCCGACGCCATCGAAACCGGTTTGGGTCGCGGGGGTGAGCGACCGAGCATGTCACAGCCGGTCGCCGACCTCCACGTGCACACCCCCGTCTCGGACGGGACGCTGACGCTCGACGAACTGCCGGACGCGGCCCGGGCGGCCGGCGTCGGGGTCGTCGCGGTGACCGACCACGACCGCGTCCACCCCGACATCGAGGCACCCGTCGTCGACCGCGACGGGGTCGAGCTGATTCGCGGCATCGAACTCCGCGTCGAGCCCGCCGACGACGCGGTCGGCCGGGTCGACCTCCTCGGCTACGCGCTCGACCCGACCGACGAACTGCTCGACGAGCTGGAGCGGGTCCAGCGCGACCGGGTCGAGCGCGGCGGGAAAATCATCGAGCGCGTGGAGACCCACCTCGACGTCGACCTCGACCTCGAACCGCGCGAGGGAATCGGCCGTCCCCACGTCGCCCGCGCCGTCGAGGCGAGCGAAGCGCCCTACGACGCCGAGGCGGCGTTCCGGCAACTCATCGGCTCCGACGGCCCCTGCTTCGTCCCGCGGGACGTGACCGGGTTCGAGGAGGGTGCCGCCCTGCTCGCCGACTCCTGTGCGGTCGTCTCGCTCGCACACCCGTTCCGGTACCCCGACCCCGAGGCGGCGCTCGCGCTCGCCGAGTCGCCACACCTGGACGCGGTCGAGCGCTTCTACCCCTACGGGCGCGAGGTGGACACCGACCTCGTCGACCGCGTCGCCGCCGAGGGTGACCTGCTCCGGACCGGCGGGAGCGACGCCCACGGGAAGACGCTCGGGAAGGCCGGTCCCGACCGCGAGGCGTTCGACGCGTTTGCGGCGCGACTGTCGGAAACGGAGGCTTGAACCCCGTGGGAGACGAAGGTCCGACTATGCGTTGTCACTACTGCGACCGGGAGGCCGCCTACGCTGCCGAGAACAAGGGTGTCAAGGTGGGCCTCTGTGAGTCGCACTTCCGCGAGCGGATCGAGGAGTTGGCCGACTCCGAGGAGCTCGCGGCGCTGCAGGAGCAGATCGACGTCGATCGAACCGAGTGAGCTCCGTCTCGCTCTCTTTCGATCGACGTCGATGCGACGTGGACCGCACCGAATGACCTCCGTGTCGTTCCATTGCGGTTCGCATCGATTCGCCGTGGACCGAACCGAGTGACCGCGTGGTCACGCGCTGGTTCTCGCGGGCGTGCCGCGCCTCAGAGCGTCGTATCGAGAAAGACGAGTACGCCCGCGAGAATTACCTCGAACGAGAGCGTGCCGAGCGCGGAGTAGAGCACGAACGTGCGGTCCCGGAGGTCCGAGAACCCCGCCGGCACCGTCAGCATCCCGCGCGTGAACAGCATCGTGTTCGAGAGTGGGACGACCACCGGCCCCCAGCGCTCGAACCAGCCGTCGAAGCGGTCGAGGCGCTCCTCGCTCACCCGGAACCAGCGCTTCTCCAGCAGGTACTCCCGGCCGCCGCGCTGGGCGAGTTTGAACAGGGCGTACTGACCGGCGGTGGCGCCGACGACGGCCACGGCGACGATGAGGAGGTTCTCCGGGGCGAGGAGCCGGGAGGTGTCGCCGATGAGGAGGATGGCGCCGGGGACGACGAGTTCGCTCGGCATGAAGTACATCAGCATCGCGCCCTCGAGGACGAACACGCCGAGCAGGACGAGGAGGGCGAGGTCGGAGTTGAGGAGGTTCTGCAGGAACGGTGGCATCTCGCCGACCACGTCCGTCTGGAGGCCCGCCATTCAGCGTGGGAGAGCCGCTCGGGGGGTAAATCGTTTGTGACCTGTTGGTCTCGGGGGCTGTCGAGTCGAAGTGGTCGGTCGCGACGGGACGAGTTCCGGGAGTCGTCTCAGCGTCTCCGCCGACTCTTTCGGTCGTGACGAGCACGCCACCCACCAAAAAGCGTCCCGACGCGGTTTTGCCCCACCCGACCTAATCCCCGACCCATGAACCTCACCGACCGACCCCGCCGGCTCCGCACCGACGGGGTCCGACCCCTCGTGAGCGAGACCCGCCTCGCCCCGGAGGACCTCATCGCGCCGGTGTTCGTCGACGCCACCACGGAGGAGCGCGTCCCCATCGAGTCCATGCCGGGCCACGAGCGCGTCCCCGTCTCGGAGGCCGTCTCACGCGTCGAGGAGGTGCTGGAGACCGGCGTCGAGGCCGTCATGCTCTTTGGCATCCCCGAGTCGAAAGACGAGTACGGTTCCCGAGCGTGGGCCGAAGACGGCGTCGTCCAGGAGGCCACCCGCGCGATAACCGAGGAGACCGACGCCTACGTCGTCACCGACGTCTGTCTCTGTGAGTACACGAGCCACGGCCACTGCGGTGTCGTCGAGGACCACGCGGCCGACGACCCCACCCTCACCGTCCGCAACGACGAGACGCTCGACCTGCTCGCGAAGACGGCCGTCTCGCACGCCGACGCCGGCGCCGACATGGTCGCCCCCTCCGCGATGACCGACGGGATGGTCGGCGCCATCCGCGACGGGTTGGACGACGCCGGCCACACGTCGGTGCCCATCATGTCATACGCCGCGAAGTACGAGTCCGCCTTCTACGGACCGTTCCGGGACGCCGCCGACGGCGCGCCCGCCTTCGGTGACCGTCGACACTATCAGATGGACCCCGCGAACGGTCGCGAGGCCCTGCGCGAGGTCCGCGCCGACGTCGAGCAGGGTGCCGACGTGCTGATGGTGAAGCCGGCGCTCCCGTACCTCGACGTGGTCGCCTCGATTCGCCGGGAGTTCGACCACCCTGTCGCCGCCTACAACGTCAGCGGCGAGTACGCGATGCTCCACGCGGCGGCCGACCGCGGCTGGCTCGACCTCGAAGCGACCGCCCACGAGTCCCTGCTCTCCATCAAGCGCGCCGGCGCCGACCTCATCCTGACGTACTTCGCCGAGGACGTGGCGAAGGGTCTCTGAGACTCGGTCGCGGTCGCCGCCGGTCGCCGAAGCCCCCTCTGCACTCCCGAGCGCGTTCAACGCCGACCCTCCGTCTCCGACGGCGTCTCGTCCGTCGGAACGCGTTCCGGCGTCCGATTCTGACTGCCCGGCGAACCCCTGGTCCGGAGGTAGCGTAATGTACCATGAGTGTTGTTGTCTAACACGGGAACATGGCGAACCACAGAGACGACCCCGACTCGACCGACCGGCGACGACGGACGTTCCTCCGACTCGTGGGCATCGGCGGCGCGGGGGCGCTCGCCGGGTGTGGTGGCGAGCAGCCGGACGACGGCGGGACGACGGTGACGACGGGGACGACCGCCACGACGACCGACGAGGCGACGACGACGGGAACCGAGACCCCGACCACCGAGGAGACGACCGAGGCGCCGGACGTGGGCGAACTCGCCTACCTGGCCCCGCGGGAGGCCGACGACTTCGACGCGCTGGTCGAGGAGCGGAAGCTCGCGGCGCTCCGACAGGTGTTGGCGGTCGGGGAGGTCGCCGACGCGGTGACGAGCGCGGTCTCCTCGACGGCGTACCACCGAATCCTGACCGACCACGACTTCGTCGAGATTCTCGCCCCACAGGAGATGACCGTCGAGGGGAGCCTGGACACGGAGGCGGAGAACCCCGGGAGCCACACCATCGAGTTCGGAGACATCACGCAGGTGCGGGCGCTCGTCGAGCGCGAGAGCGACCGCCTCGTGCAGTTGGACGTACGGACGCGCGAACCGCACGTCATCGAGCGACCCTACGAGGGGCTCAACATGGACACCGTGCGGGCGGCGATGGAGAACTCACAGGTGAGCTCGGCACTGGAGGGGAAGGACTGGTACCTCCTCGCGGCCGACTACTCCATCATCACGGCGTACGACGAGGACCACCCCATCGGCGTCGTGACGCCGGTCATCTTCAACTGGAACGACCGGGGTGACGACCTTCGGGGGGTCGCCGCCGCGGTCACCACCACCTCGCTCAACGACGTGGCGTCCGAGAACGAGGTGCTGGACGTGTACACGCCGACACAGGAGTCGCCGGACCCGCTCTCCGGTATCGTCTCCGAGGTCGAGGGGAACGACCCGGGAGAGTACCGGCAGGGAGCCATCGACGTGCCGGGCGAGATGGACGACACCGACTGGGAGATACGGCGTCCGCCCGAGACCGTCGAGCAGAACGACTGGACGGTCTCCTGGACGAACACGCTCCACGACGCCTACCGGGTGGAGGCGAGCTACAAGGGGAAGCCGGTGTTCGGCCCCGAGTCGAAGGTGCCGTGGATGCTGAGCGACTACGAGCCGTTCGGGATGGCGGAGCCGGGCGTCCCCTCCGGCCGGCGCAACTGGCACTTCTGGGACACGCTGGGCTTTACCGGCCCGGGCGTCGTCGAGAAACACGACCTCTCGGACGGGTTCCGCATCCGCGGGTCGTACCACACCGGGTCGCTCGACCACTGGGAGTGGCGGTTCGGGCAGAACTGGGGGCCGTATCGCTACCTCGTCGACTGGCACTTCCACGACGACGGGACGGTCGACGTGACCTCTCGGCACCCGACCACGGGGTTCCGGACGACCAACGGCTACCCCCGGTACACCTTCCACTTCGTCGCGGAGCCGGCGTTCGACGCCGCGACGGTGAGCGCCCACGACGGGAGTTCGTGGCAGCAGCTCTCGACGGAGTCGAAACTGGCGGCGGGCGACGTGGAGCGCGTCCGCGTCGAGAACGTCGACGGGCCCGAGCGGCTCGTCGTCGAACGGCCCGGCGACGCCTGCTACGCGCTCCAGTACGACCCGGAGACGGTCGAGTACGAGCAGACGCTCGACGGGGTGGTGAGGGAGATGATCGAACACCGGCAGTACCTCGACCCGGACAACTACGTCCGCGGGAACTCGGTCGACGGCGAGCGACTGCTGCTCCGGATGGTCGCCTCGCGGGACACCGGGGAGGGGACCCACGCCACGACCGACCCGTTCGCCTTCCGGTTCACGATGCGAGCGGAGAACTACTGACCACCGCCCGAGGAGGACTACGACGCGTGCATCCCGAGGACACGACACGGACGCCCTCGACGGGGCCGACGACGCGACGCACCGCACTCAGACGACTCGCGGCGGGAGCGGCCGCCGTCGCCCTCGCCGGCTGCGCCGGCGAGTCGGACGGGGACGACGCCACCACCGACACCGGAACCGGAACAGGGGCCGGAACCGGGACGACGGCCGACACGAGCACGGCCGGCACGACGACCGACGGAACGACCGGGTCAGGCGGAACGGCGACGACGACCGCGTCGGACGGAACGGCGACGAAGACCAACGCCGCGGAACGGGGCGACTACACCGTCGGCATGTACACCGACCTCTACTTCGACCCGGTGGGGCTCCACGTCGAGCCCGGCGACACCGTCTCGTTCGAACTGGTGAGCGGGGCACACTCGGCGACGGCGTACCACCCGGACAACCCGAACGCGTTCGAGCGGCGCGTCCCGGAGGGCGCACCCGCCTGGGACACCGGCACGTTCGGCGAGAAGGGGGCCTTCCGCAACGTCACGTTCGAGACGGCGGGGACACACGACTACTACTGTATCCCCCACAAGATGGTCGGGATGGTCGGCCGCGTCGTCGTCGGCGACCCCGGTGGTCCCGCGACCGCCTCCGAGAACCCCGACCTCTCGCTGCCGACGGCCGACCGAATCGTCGAGGACGGAACGGTCGCTTGGAGCGACTGGGAGTCGGAGGTGGGGTGACCCGGCCGCCCATCCCTGCGGTTCTGTGGGGTGCGCGCGAGCCTCACACCTACGTTTCACGGTGATAGACCCGAAACGGGGTTCACGAACGTCAACTTCTGACCGGTCGAACGCCCAAACGCTGGCCGTTTTACGTCCTTATATTGTTCCTGTCCGAACCAATATCGGACATTCGTCACTCGTTTACGGGTTAAACTGGACAGTTGTGTCGCGAATACTTATATACTCCGACGCCGACGGACCTGACGACGAATCGAACGATGATGGCGAACGAGTGCAAATCTATGTACGACTGTCCAAGCAACGCGACGAAAACGAGTGAAACGAGGGGTCAAGAATGAGTTCGATACTCCTTCAGACTGACCTGGCTGCGGTGGCCGAGGCGGTGAACCTCGTGTGGGTGCTCACGGTCACCTTCCTCATCTTCTTCATGCACGCCGGCTTCGCGATGCTGGAGGCCGGGCAGGTGCGGGCGAAGAACGTGGCCAACCAGCTGACGAAGAACCTGCTCACGTGGTCGGTCGGGGTCATCGTGTTCTTCCTCGTGGGCGCGGCGGTGTCGAGCATCGTCGGTGCGCTGACCGGCGGCGGCACGGTCGACGTGATGGCCGAGTTCGCGGCGGTCTACGGCCCCGCGTCGTCGACCGCGTGGGTGAGCTGGCTGTTCGGCGCCGTCTTCGCGATGACGGCGGCGACCATCGTCTCCGGCGCGGTCGCCGGGCGCGTCAAACTCCGTGCGTACGTCACGTACACCATCCTCCTCGCGGCGGTCATCTACCCCGTCGTCGTCGGGTTCACGTGGGCGGGCGGCTTCCTCTCGACCCTCGGCTTCGCGGACTTCGCGGGCGGCATGATCGTCCACGGGATGGGCGGCATCGCCGGCCTCACCGCCGCGTGGGTCGTCGGTCCGCGCATGGACCGCTTCAACGAGGACGGCACCGCGAACGTCATCCCGGGCCACTCGCTGAGCTTCGCCGTGCTCGGCACACTCATCCTGGCGTTCGGCTGGTACGGCTTCAACGTCGGCACGGCGGCCGCACCCCTCTCGGGTGACGGCACCGAACTCGCGTCCTTCGCGTACGTCGGCCGCGTCGCGCTGACCACCACGCTGGGGATGGCCGCGGGCGCCATCGGCGCCGCCGGGGTGTCGATGTACCGCACCGGCAAGGTCGACACGCTGTACGTCGCGAACGGCCTGCTGGCCGGCCTCGTCGGCATCACGAGCAACACGGACGCGATTATCTGGCCCGGCGCGGTCGTCATCGGCCTGCTCGCCGGCGCCCAGCTCCCGCTCGTCTTCGAGTTCGTGGAGAAGCGCCTGCGCATCGACGACGTGTGCGCCGTCTTCCCGGTCCACGGCTCCGCCGGCGTGCTCGGCGCGCTGCTGCTCCCGTTCTTCGCAGTGGACGGGTTCACCGTGAGCGCGCTGGTGTCGCAGGTCGTCGGCGTCGCGGTCATCGCCTTCTGGACGTTCGCCGCCACCGCGCTGGTGTTCGGCGCCATCAAGGCTGTCGGCGAAGCTCGCGTCACCCCCGACCACGAGCGCGAGGGGCTCGACACGAGCGAACACGGCGTCGACACCTACCCCGAGTTCGGCCGTCCCGAGGTCGAGGCGACGGGCGCCGTGCGCTCCGACGGTGGGGCCCCGTCGAGCGACGTGCGCACCGACGGCGGTGTCGCGGCTCCGGCGACCGCCGACCCCGAACGCGAGGTGAGCGACGATGAGTGAGACGAACGGCGACGAGCCCAACGACGGCGGTATCAAGATGGTCGTCGCGGTGGTCCGTCCGGACCGCCTCGGCGACGTGAAGAAGGCGCTCGCGAACGTCGGCGCCCCCTCCCTGACGGTGACGAACGTCTCCGGCCGCGGCTCCCAGCCCGCGAAGAAGGGCCAGTGGCGCGGCGAGGAGTACACGGTCGACCTCCACCAGAAGGTCAAAATCGAGTGCGTGGTCGCCGACATCCCGGCGGAGGACGTGGTCCAGGCCATCCGGGAGGCCGCGAACACCGGCGACCCGGGCGACGGGAAGATTTTCGTCCTCGACGTGGCCGAGGCGGTGCAGGTCCGCACCGGCGAACGGGGTCCGGAGGCGGTCTGACACGGTCCGCGCTCGCTGTCCCGACCGACTGGACCGACCGACCTGACCGGACTTTCCTCCCTACCGTGCCCACGCTCGGACGGAGCCCGGTGGCTAAGTCTCTCCACGCCGAACGATAGCACGTGACGGACGAGTTCACTGCGTCGGGCTCGGACGCGGACGTCCACATGGTCGTGGCGGTCGTCAGACCGGAGAAACTGGGCGACGTGAAACAGGGTCTCGCGGACGTCGGTGCCGCGTCGCTCACCGTGACGGACGTGTCGGGTCGGGGGAACCAGCCGGCGAAGAAGGGGCAGTGGCGCGGGGAACAGTACACCGTCGACCTCCACGCCAAGACGAAAGTGGAGGTCGTCGTCAGCGACGTGCCCGTCGACGACGTGGTCGACGCCATCAGGGAGGCGGCCTCCACCGGGGACCCGGGCGACGGGAAGATTTTCGTCCTCGACGTGGCCGACGCGATAGGTATCCGGACGGACGACCGCGGCCCCGACGCGGTGTGAGCGCCGAGCGGCCCGGTCCCTCTCATGGGAGGGAGGTAGCTTAGGTGTCCACGGTGCGACAGAAGGGACGGCGGCGACCCGACCGGGCACCTTCCGACGGAGGACGGGTCCCGTCCGGAGAGGCACCCTTCTCTCGCGTGGGACCGGAGCACCCTGTCCGACCACGAGACGCTCGGGCGGGATTTCACCCGTGAGGTGACCGCACCGGTTCGCACCCCTACCGTGACGCCGCACCGGTTCGTCCCCCACCGACGCTGGGGGTCGGGGATGGACACCGTGACCGTCGACGCACTCCACGGACCTATTCGTCCGTCTGTGGGCGATACGACGTCTGTCGCGTGACCACCGGTCGTTCGTTCGGCAGTCCGCCGGACGACGCCGCGAGGAACTCGGGGGCGGCGACCGACCGTCGGCGTCCGACGCGGCCTTCTCCCGACCACCGGGACGCCTACCCAGTAACTACTATCCCGACTCCGGTCGAACCGCCGCCCATGAACCACGAGCGGTCTCGCGACCTCTACGACCGGGCGCTCTCGGTGTTGCCCGGCGGCGTCAACTCGTCGGTGCGTGCGACACAGCCCTACCCGCCGTTCGTCGCCCGCGGCGACGGCGCCCACGTCGTCGACGCCGACGGCAACCGCTACCTCGACTACGTGATGGGGTACGGTCCCCTTCTCTACGGCCACGACGCTCCGGAGCCGGTGCAGTCGGCCGTCCAGAAGTTCGCGAGCGAGGGGCCCATGTACGGGATGCCGACGGAGGTCGAGGTCGAACACGCCGAGTTCGTCGCCCGGCACGTCCCGAGCGTCGAGATGATTCGCTTCGTCAACTCCGGGACGGAGGCCACCGTCTCCGCCGTCCGCCTCGCCCGCGGGTACACCGGTCGGGACAAAATCGTCGTCATGCAGGGGGGCTACCACGGCGCCCAGGAGTCCACGCTCGTCGCCGGCGGCCCCGAGAACCCCCGGCCCTCCACCCCCGGCATCCCGCCGGAGTTCGCGAAACACACCCTCCCGATTCCGTTCAACGACCCCGCCGCCGCGGAGGCCGTCTTCGAGGAGCACGGCGACGACATCGCCGCGGTGCTCGTCGAGCCCATCCTCGCGAACAAGGGTATCGTGATGCCCGTCGACGGCTACCACCAACGGCTCCGCGAACTGTGTGACGACCACGGGTCGCTGCTCGTGTTCGACGAGGTCATCACCGGCTTCCGGGTCGGCGGCCTCGGCTGTGCCCAGTCGACGTTCGGCGTCACCCCCGACGTGACCACGTTCGGGAAGATTATCGGCGGCGGCTTCCCGGTGGGTGCCATCGGCGGAAAGGCCGAGATTATCGAGCGGTTCACTCCCGCCGGCGACGTGTTCCAGTCGGGCACCTTCTCGGGACATCCGGTGACGATGGCCGCCGGCCACGAGTACCTCAAGTTCGCGGCCGAGAACGACGTGTACGAACACGTGAACCGCCTCGGTCGCCGCCTCCGTGAGGGAGTCGAGGACCTGCTCGAGGACCGCGCCCCCGAGTACACCGTCGTCGGCACCGACTCGATGTTCAAGACGGTGTTCACCCGCGACGCGCCGGGCAGTTTCGAGGACCACTGCGAGGGCGGCTGTCGCCAGCGCGACTCCTGTCCGCGTTTCGACGCCTGCCCGAAGACCGGCGCCGACGTGGCCGCCGCCGAGACCGGTCGGTGGGAGCGCATCTTCTGGCAGGAGATGAAAGCACAGGGCGTCCTGCTCACCGCCAACCAGTTCGAGTCCCAGTTCGTCTCCTACGCCCACACCGACGAGGACATCGAGGAGACGCTGGAGGCGTACAAGACGGCGCTGTAGCGGGACCACGCTCCCACTACCTCCTCTCTCACACACCGACACCCCGTCGTCTCGGGCTTCGCGCCCGTGTTCCGCGACGGCCGACGCGTCGCCGACTGAGAGTCGCTTTTTCCTCGCTCGCGCCGCGCACTCGACCCCTTTGGACCCCGGAACTTATCGCCGTGGCCGCCGGAACTGGAGCCATGAGCCCTCCATCCCCCGACTCGACGACCGGACCCGGCGACCCGACGACGACCCGCGAGGGGAACGCCCTCGACGACCTGCTCCCCGAGGCGACCGTCGACTCGAAGTGGTGGTACTGGATCGCCGCCGTCCCGGCGTACTTCGTCCTGACGCTGCTGTTCGGCGGGGCCGCCTTCTTCCTGGTTCTCGCCGGCGTCGGAATCGACCTCCTGGGGGGACTGGGCGTCGCCACGTTCGGTGTGACCGCCCTGCTCGTGGTGTTCGCCTTCCTCGTTGCCCTCCCCGGCCTCCTCCTCGCCGTCCTCTTCCCGGTCGCCATCTACGTCGACGCCCGCGCGGTCGAACGGGCGGCCCTCGACTGGCGGCCCGACCCGGTCCTGTACGGCCTCGTGGCCGTCGTCGGCGTGGTCGCCACCAACTTCGTCGTGAGCGTCCCGCTCGCGTGCTACTACCTCTACAAGCGCCACGAGGCCGTCGGGACGCCCTGAGCCGTTCGACGGCGGGCACCGACCACCGACCGGCGTCGGGTTTATTCGCACCGAACCCTTGCAACGAGTGATGTCGACCCCATCCTCGGAGCCGTGCGTCCCCTCCATCGAGGCCGTCCCCACGGCGCCGGGGGACGCCTGTGTCCTCTGGCACCGTCGGGACCTTCGTCTCCCGGACAACCGGGCCGTCGAGTACGCCACGACGACGTACGACGCCGTCTGCCCGCTGTTCGCGTTCGACCCGCGGTTCTACGGGGCGGACGGACTGGCCTGCGACGCCCGACTCCGGTTTCTCCACGAGTGTCTGACCGACCTCGCCGCCGCCTACGAGGACGTCGGGTCGACGCTCGTCCTGGGCCACGGCGCCCCGAGCGACGTGCTCGGCACGTTCCTCGACCGCGGCTGGGACGTGGTCGCCAACCGGGAGGTCACGGGACGGTACGGGGAGGAGCGCGACGAAGCGCTCGAAGGCGCCGGCGTTCGGTTCGTGAGCGACGACGGGATTCGCTACGGCCAGGAGAGCCGAGAGGGGTGGGCGGAGTACGCCGAGTCGTACTTCGAGGGGGAGGTCAGCCGGCCCCACCCGTCCGGGTTCGGAAGCCACGGGGTCGACACCGACGGCGAGGTCACGGTCGAGGCCGTCGAGCACGCGTACGACGTCGACCCGTCGAAGCACGAGGTCCCGCAGGGCGGCCGAACGGCCGCACTGGCACGGCTCGACCGGTTTCTGGACGTCATCCACGAGTACCAGAACCGCATCAGTAGTCCGCTCGGCGCGAAGACCTACGCGAGTCGGCTCTCGGCTCACCTCCGATTCGGCGCGCTCTCGCCCCGCGAGGTGTACCGCGCGCTCGACGACGCCATCGACTGTGACGGGAAGGAGGCGTTCGTCTCGCGGCTGTACTGGAACCGCCACTACACCCAGAAGCTCGCCGACTGGTCGGGGTGGATGGACACCGCCGTCAACCCCGTCTTCGAGGGTTTCTACGCGTCGAACCGCGACGAGGGGCTGATTCGGGCGTGGAAGCGCGGTCGAACCGGGTTCCCGATGGTCGACGCCTCGATGCGCTGTCTCCGGCGAACGGGGTGGCTCAACTTCCGGATGCGGGCGATGTGTGCCTCTGTCTTCAGCCTCCTGTTCAAACAGCCGTGGCAGGTCGGGGCCGACTACATGTACTACCACCTCGTCGACGCGGACCCGGCCATCAACTACACGCAGTGGCAGAGCCAGAGCGGGCTGAAGGGTATCGGCGCCATCCGCCTCTACAACCCGCGGAAGCAGCTCCGGGACAACGACCCGGAGGGGGAGTTCGTCAAGCGGTGGGTACCGGAACTCGAACCCGTTCCGGTCGACCACCTCGACCGCCCCGAACGGATGCCGCTGGCGCTCCAGGACGAGGTCGGCGTCGATGTCGGGACGGACTACCCGTACCCCGTCGTCGACTACGAGCAGGAGCGGCGGGCGGCGCTCGACACCTTCGGCGACCTCCGCGCGGAGGCCGAAGCGGCGTACGCCGACCCGGAGGTGTTCGGGCGGGCCTCGCTGTCCCCGAAGAGCCGGAAGGTAGTCGAGCGGGCGACCGGAGAGCAGACCGCGGTGACCGACGGGAGTGAGAACGGGCCGACCGGCCAGGCGGGGCTCGACCGCTTCGCCGAGTGACGCCGGTCGTATCCGCTCGCTCCCGGTCGGCTCCAACTCGAACCGGGTCGCCCCTCCTTTCTCACCCTCGGAGATACGGCATCAGCGCGGCGATGAGCTTGTTCTCGGCCCGACGGAGGTGCTCCTCCGCGGTGCGGCGCTCCACCCCGACGGCCGCGGCGACCTTTTCCGTCGTCGTCCGCCGCGGAATCTCGTAGTACCCCTGCTCGACAGCCGTCGTGAGCGTCTCGTGCTGACGGCCCGTCAGTCGGGGGAGCACCTCGTCGAGCGTCAGTAGCGGACCGTCCTGCGCCACGGAGCCGACCTCGCGCTTGGACTCGACGTCCACCGAGAACCCGTCTGTGACGAGGTCGCGGTAGCAGGCGGTGAGCGACGCCGGGTCGAGCGCGAGCAGTCGACAGACCTTCGCGCCACGGGCGTAGCGAAGCGGCGGGAGCAACAGCGGTCCGTGACGGTCGAGGTACGCCTCCACCGTCCCCGTCTCGTGCTCGCGGAGGCAGTCGTCGGTGACGACGACCAACTCGTCGCCCCCTCGGAGGCGGTCGCGGACGCCGACGCGCTCGCGAACCGCCGCGAGCACGGCGTCCTCGGCCGCCTCGTCGCCGCCGGTGACGTGGAGGAGGTCGCAGTGGTCGTTACACCACAGCTCGATGCGGGCGTCGGTGCCGGCGGTCGCAGCCGCGTACGCCCCGTCGCTCGCGATGCGGAACGTCGCCTCGTACATACGGGCCGTCGGCGACGAGCGTACATAAACGACCCTCCGTATGCGGGGCCGACCCTCATTGACAATCGGGTACAACCGTCGTGGTGATGAACGACCACCACGTCTCCGAGTCGGCTCCGGAGGAGCGAGCGCAGGAGGGGGAGCGAGAACGGGAGCGGGAGGCTGTCGACCACCTCGGCGAGCCGAGCGAGCAGTGGCGACGGTACCAGGGGTCGCCGACGGGCACCGACGTCGAGTGTAAGGGGTGGCGACAGGAGGCCGCCCTGCGGATGCTGAACAACAACCTCGACCCCGAGGTCGCCGAGAAGCCGGAGCGCCTCGTCGTCTACGGCGGCACCGGTCGGGCGGCGCGTTCGTGGGACGCGTACGACGCCATCCTCGCCGAGTTGCGGGAGCTCGAAGACGACGAGACCCTGCTCGTCCAGTCCGGCAAACCGGTGGGCCGGTTCACGACACACGAGCGCGCGCCCCGGGTGCTCATCGCGAACTCCAACCTCGTCGGGAAGTGGGACAACTGGGAGCACTTCCACGAACTCGAAGCCGAGGGGAAAATCATGTACGGCCAGATGACGGCCGGCTCGTGGGCGTACATCGGCACGCAGGGCATCATCCAGGGGACGTTCGAGACGCTCGCGGAGCTTGCACGGCAACACTTTCCCAGTTCGGGGGAGCGCGAAGCCTCGCTCGCCGGTAGAATCGTCGTCACCGGCGGCCTCGGCGGGATGGGCGGCGCCCAACCCCTCGCGGTGACGATGAACGGCGGGGTGTGCATCGCCGCGGAGGTCGACGAGGCACGCATCGACCGCCGCATCGACACCGGCTACTGCATGGAGAAGACCGCCGACCTCGACGAGGCCATCGAGACGGCTCGCGAGGCCGCCGAGCGGGGGGAGCCCTACTCCGTCGGCGTCCACGTCAACGCCGCCGACATGCTCGAGGGGATGCTCGAACGCGGCTTCGTCCCGGACGTCGTCACCGACCAGACCAGCGCCCACGACGCGCTGGAGGGGTACTACCCATCGGGGTACTCGGTCGCGGAGGCCGACGAGTTGCGCGAGGACGACCCCGAGACCTACCTCGAAGCGAGCCTCGACACGATGGCCCGGCACGTCCGGGGGATTCTCTCCCTCCAGGACGAGGGCGCCGTCGCCTTCGAGTACGGCAACAACATCCGCGGACAGGTCCGCGACGAACGCGGCGTCGACGATGCGTTCGACTTCCCGGGGTTCGTCCCGGCGTACATCCGCCCGCTGTTCTGTCAAGGTCGCGGCCCGTTCCGCTGGGTCGCCCTCTCCGGCGACCCGGCGGACATCCACCGCACCGACGAGGCCGTCAAAGAACTGTTCCCGGAGAAGGAGTCCCTCCACCGCTGGATAGACCTTGCCCACGAGCAGGTCGAGTTCCAGGGGCTTCCATCGCGGGTGTGTTGGCTCGGGTACGCAACCGATTCGGAGGGCGTCACCGAGCGGGCCCGCTTCGCCCTGCGCATCAACGAACTCGTCCGCGACGGGGAGATATCGGCGCCCGTCGTCGTCACGCGCGACCACCTCGACGCGGGGAGCGTCGCCAGCCCGCACCGCGAGACCGAGGCCATGAGGGACGGCACCGACGCCGTCGCCGACTGGCCCATCCTGAACGCGCTGCTCAACTGCGCCGCCGGCGCCGACATCGTGAGCGTCCACGACGGCGGCGGGGTCGGCATCGGCAACGCGCTCCACACGAACAACCACGTCGTGCTCGACGGGACGGACCTCGCCGCCGAGAAGGCCCGGCGCGTGTTCACCACCGACCCCGGGATGGGCGTCATCCGCCACGCCGACGCCGGCTACGAGGAGGCGCTCGCGGAGGCCGACCGGTCGAACGTCCCGATTCCGATGCGCGACCGGACCGATGATGACCCCGGGGCGGGAATCGGGGACGAATGACCGAGTTCACCCGCGAGTTCGACTGGCGGAGCCCCTCCGCGGACCCCAACGACGAGACGTTCGGCGACGTGGTCGACGCGCGCCCGCTGGCCGCCATCGGCGACGGTGACGCGGCCGTCCTCGTCGGCGAACCCTCCGACCGTGGCGTCATCGGCCGCGAGGGGTCGAAGAAGGGGCCGCGAGCGCTCCGTCGCGCCCTCGCCGGCGTCAAGACCTACCGGTTCGACGAGGGCGCACCCGGGCGACTCGCAGACGTCGGGGACGTAGCGTCGCTCGCCCGGCTCGACGACCGCGACCGCGCCTCCGTCGGCGGGGTGCAGAACGAGGTGTCGAAGGCGAGCGCGGCGGTGTACGACGCGGTCGGCGACTCAGGGGACACCCTCCCGATGTTCCTCGGCGGCGACAACTCTCTCACCTACTCCAACGTCGCGCCGCTCCTCGACCGAGGGTCGGTCGGCGTCGTCAACCTCGACGCGCACCTCGACGTGCGCGAGGTGCGCGAGGAGGAGGGACCGACGAGCGGTACGCCCTATCGCCAACTCCTCGACGACGGGCTCGACGGCTACGTCTGTCTCGGCGCCCGGCACTTCGAGACCTCGACGCGCTACGCCGATTACGTCCGCGAACACGACGGCGCCGTCGTCACCGCCGAAGCCATCGGCGTCGACCTCGACCGGGCGACCGACGACGCCATCGACGCGCTCGGCGACGTGGGCCGGGTGTACGTCAGCGTCGACCTCGACGTACTCGACGCGACGGCCGCGCCCGGCGTCTCGGCGCCGACTCCCGGCGGGCTCACCTCCCGCGAACTGTTTCGGGTACTCCGTCGCCTCGCCGCCGACCCCCGCGTCGCCGGCTTCGAGGTGGTCGAGTGCGCCCCGCCGCTGGACGAGGCGAACCGGACCGTCGACGCCGGCGCCCGGGCGATTGCCCACTTCCTGAGCGGGTACGTCGCCGCGCGCTCGGGAGGTGAGGCGAGTGCCTGACGCCGACGGCGGCTCCGACTCACCTCATGGCGACCACTCACACGGTGACTCCCCCCACGGCGACCACCACCTCGCGGTCGTCCACGACGCCGCCGAGGTGGCGGTCGTCGACGAGTCGGGCGCGCTTCGAACCCACGAGGACGCGGCCGTCGCCGTCGTCGACGGCGCGGTCGCGGCGGTCGGCCCCACAGACGCGGTCACGAGCGAGTACGACCCCGCCGAGGCCGACGTGGCGCTCGACGCCCGCGGGAAGGCGGTGATTCCGGGGTTCGTCGACAGCCACACCCACGCGCTGTTCGCCGGCGACCGCGCGGACGAGTTCGCCGCGAAGCTCCGCGGGAAGACCTACCAGGAGATTCTCGCCGAGGGCGGCGGCATCCTCCGAACCGTCCGGGCCGTTCGTGAGGCCGACCCCGACGCGCTTCTCGCGAACCTGCTCCAACAACTCGACACGATGCTCTCGTACGGGACGACGACCGTCGAGGTGAAGTCGGGATACGGTCTCGACACGGAGACCGAGTTGGCGATGTTGGGGGCCGTCCGCAGAGCCGACGACCAGCACCCCGTCGACGTGGTGGCGACGTTCATGGGCGCTCACGCCGTGCCCGAGGGCCGCGACGCCGACGACTACGTCGACGAGGTCGTCGAGGAACAGCTCCCCGCAGTAGCGAAACAGGGCGTCGCCGAGTTCTGCGACGTGTTCTGCGAGGAGGGCGTCTTCTCCGTCGAGGGGTCGCGGCGGGTGCTCGAAGCCGGGCGCGAACACGGACTCACCCCGAAGGTCCACGCCGAGGAGTTCGTCCACCTCGGCGGGGCACGACTCGCCGCGGAGGTCGGCGCCGCGAGCGCGGACCACCTGCTCCACGCGACCGACGAGGACGCGGAGGCGCTCGTCGACGCCGGCGTCGTGCCCGTGCTCCTGCCCGGCACGGCGTTCTCGCTCGGCGCCGACTACGCCGACCCCGACCCGTTCCTCGACAGGGGCGCGCCGGTCGCCGTCGCCACCGACCTCAACCCGAACTGCTACTCCCAGAGCATGCCGTTCGCGGTCGCGTTGGCCTGCGTCGGCATGGGGATGACGCCCGCCGAGGCACTCGTCGGCGCCACGCGGAACGGCGCGCTCGCAATCGACCGCGACGACGGGCGGGGCACCCTCCGGCAGGGGACGCCTGGCGACCTCTGTGTACTCGACGCGCCCTCGCACGTCCACGTCCCGTACAACTTCGGCGTCAACCCGGTCGAGGCGGTACTCAAGGACGGACGACTCGTTCACGGCCGCACGGAGGTCGTCCATGGGTGAGCCGGGTTCGGGAGCCGGCGCCCCGACGGACGACGCCGACGTCGAGAGCGACGACCCCGTCGTCCTCGACGGCGACAGCCTCACTGTCGAAGCGGTGGTCCGCGTCGCCCGCGAGGACGCCACCGTCGCGGTCGCCGACGCGGCACGCGAGGCGGTCCGCGACTCCCGCGAGCGAATCGAGGACATCCTCGACAGCGACGAGGCCGTCTACGGCGTCAACACCGGGTTCGGCGAACTCGTCGACGAGTCCATCCCGAAGGAGCGCGTCGACGAACTCCAGACCAACCTCGTCCGGAGCCACGCTGCCGGCGCCGAGCGCGAACTGGCTCGCGAGGAGGTCCGCGCCCTGCTCGTCACTCGTATCAACGCCCTCGTCAAGGGGTACTCCGGAATCAGGGAGGTCGTCGTCGACCACCTCGTGACGATGCTCGACGAGGGGGTCCACCCGGTGGTCCGCTCCAGGGGCAGCCTCGGGGCGTCCGGGGACCTCGCGCCGCTGGCCCACGCGATGCTCGTCCTGCTGGGTGAGGGCGAGGCGGTCGTCGACTCGGACGCTGGTTCGGAGCGCCTCCCGGGCGACGAGGCACTCGCCCGCGCCGGCCTCGAACCGCTGACCCTCCGCGCGAAGGAAGGGCTGGCGCTCATCAACGGCACGCAGTTGACAGTCGGCCTCGCGGCCCTCGCCGTCCACGACGCGGAGCGCGTGCTCCACGCCGTCGACGTCGCCGGCGCGCTCACCACCGAGGTGACCATGGGGACGACCGCCTCCTGCGACCCGGCGCTGCACGACCTCCGGCCCCACTCGGGCCAGAGACGGGTCGCCGCGCACGTGAAGCGGCTCACGGCCGGCTCCGAAATCGTCGAGTCCCACCGCAACTGCGACCGCGTCCAGGACGCCTACTCGCTCCGGTGTCTGCCGCAGGTCCACGGCGCCGCGCGCGACGCGGTTTCCCATCTACGCGACGCGGTCGAAGTCGAGTTGAACAGCGCCACCGACAACCCGCTCGTGTTTCCCCGCGACGCGGTCGACGACCGCGCCAGCGGCACCGACGCCGCGGCGGTCATCTCCGGCGGCAACTTCCACGGCGCGCCGCTGGCCCACCGCTTCGACTACGCGGTCGCCGCGCTCACCGACCTCGCGGCCATCTCGGAGCGGCGCGTCGACCGGCTGACGAACCCCAACCTGCAGGAGGACCACCTCCCGCCCTTCCTCACCCCCGAGAGCGGCGTCCGCTCGGGGTACATGATTCCCCAGTACACCGCCGCCTCGCTGGTGAACGAGTGCCGGAGCGAGGGCCGCGCGGCGACGGACAACACGCCCGTCTCGGGCGGACAGGAGGACCACGTGAGCATGAGCGCGACGGCGGCGTACGCGTTCCGGCGGACGGTCCGCCGCGCTCGGAAGGTCGTCGCCGTCGAACTGCTCTGTGGCGCCCAAGCCGCGGAGTTCGTCGACGACGACCTCGCCCACGGGCCGGGCACCGGCGCGGCCTACGCGGTGGTTCGGGAGGTCGTCCCGGCGCTCGACGCCGACCGACCGCACGACGCGGACATGGACGCGGTCGCGTCGCTGGTCGGCGAGGGCGTCGTCGAGAAGCGGGTGCGGGACGCGGTCGGGGACGGGGGCGACGGCGAACCGAACTAGGTGTCCGTGTCGTCGCCGGCGTCCGGGTCGGCGTTCGACCCGGCACCTACCCCGCCGCGACCCTCACAGCAGAGGTCGCCGCCCTCGACGCCGGGAATCGCCCCGCAGTCGGGGCAGGCCTCGGGGACCCGAATCTCGCCGTAGCCGTCTGCGCGGAGGTCGTCTCCGTCGCCCGGGTCGGCGCCCATCGCGTCGTACACCTCGCGCCAGCCGGCGCTCGGGGAACTGTCCTCAGTCGGCATCGGCGCGCCTCCGGTCGCGGGGGTCGGTGTCGGCCGAGTCGCCGTCGGCGGCCGCGTCCGCATCCGCGTCGTCCGCACACCGAAAACAGCCCCACTGGAGCCGCGGGTCGATGCTCTCGAACCCGCAGGCCGCACAGCGCCAGAAACGGTGGTCGAACTGCCCCTGCTCGTCGCGGCCGAAGTGGGGACCGGTGACCTCGCCGGGGTCGGAGTCGTTCGTCTCGGACCCGTGGCTCTCGTCGGTCCGCTTGCTCGTCTCGTCGGTACCTTCTTGTGCGATTACGCGTTCAGCGTTCATTGGGCTTCGTATCTCATCCAGGTACCGCCCCCGCGGTCGGGTGTTCCAGCACCCGGGCGCTTTTCGGCCGCGTCGGCGGTCAACGCCGGTACGGAGGCGGAACGTACGTTGTTAGCCGCTCGGTTCGACAGCGACGGCTCTCCGACGGTGGTCCCGGCCCGTCACGACGACGGGCCGTGGTCGTCGACTGCCGCGAAGGACGACCGTGTCGCCCGCGAGTCCGACTTACGCCTCGGGGGCGAGCTCGTCGGTCTCTTCGAGGCCCTCCAGCGCGGCGACGGCCGCGCTCTTGTAGCCGTCGACGGGCAGGTCGTAGTGCTCGCGAGCCATGCGGGCGTACTCGTTGCCCTCGTCCTCGAACGCGCCGACGCGTTCGAGCGTGCGCTCCGCGGTCTCGACGACCCAGCGGTTGCGCGTCGCGGCGTCGACCTGGGTGATGGACTCCGGTCTCACGGAGACGTTCACCTGGCCGTCGTCCGTCTCGTAGGTGCGGGGCTTCCCGACCACGGCGACGTAGGCCGGCGGCTCCAGTTCGCGGAGCGCGCTGGCGGCCTCGGGCTGGTACTGGCCGGCGTAGACGAAGAACGTCCCCGTCGGGTCGACGATGCGACCCCGCCAGTACTCGCTGTCCTCGCCCACGTCCTCCTTCTCGGTGAGGGTGCCGACGAGGAACACGCGGTTCGCACGCTCCCCGGTGGGGAGCAGCGCGTAGACGGGTGCGCGCTCGTCGTCGGACTCCTTGAACGTGTAGCCGGCGTCGTTGAACTCCTCTGCGAACACGCGTCGTGCGACCTCTCGGGTGGGGACTGACTGACTCATTTTAGATCGACCTCGCTTTAATCAGGGCGGACTCGGCGTCTGCGGGTCCGTCCAGCAGTTCGAACTCGTTGACGAGCACGTACCGGCCGAGCGTCGGCCCGGCGACGCGGTAGTAGCGCCCGAGGACGGACGCCCGCATCTCGTCGGCGACGACGGTCGTGTCGAGCGCGTCCATCGCCTGCTGCTTCGCGTCCTCCAGCGTGACGCCGGTGAGCTCCTCGGTCGTCTCTTTGTCGAAGATGACCTCGTGGACCTCGCCACCGTCGTCGAGGACGCCCTTGATGCGCAGGTCGAACTCGCCTTCGACGCTGCCGTGCTCCGAACAGCGGCCGTTCTGGAGGACGCGCGTGCAGTCCTCCTCGGGGCAGCGCTTGATGAGGCCGGAGCCGGACTGGATGTCGACCAGCGCGCCCTCGACCTCGGTCGAGTCGTCGCCGACCTCGATGTCCTCGTCGAGTTCGGCGATGTCGGTCGTGCGGTTGAGCTTCACCGAGTAGTTCCCCTGGTACTCGTCGGTGACGACGTTCTTCAGGCTGTAGACGGCGCCCTCCTCGAGCTTCGGGAGCTCGGAGGTCTGGAAGGCGACGAACTTGATGGTGCCGGACTCGTCGCCCAGCAGGCCCACCTGTGCGATGGACTCGTGGCCGGGGTCCCAGAGGTCGACGACCTTCGCCTTCAGGTCGACCCAGGCCTCGTCCTCGTCGATGGTCGCGACCTCGACGAGGCCGCCGCCGGAGCCGCCCGCGCGGATTGCGTCGCGTTCGAGGCCGGCGTCGTCGAGGTAGCTGTTGACGACGCTCCGTCGCGCCTCGTCGACGGGGACGCGGTACTCCTCGACGAGGTTCTCCAGGCGCTCCTCGACCTCGTCGGGGGTTACGTCCAAGTGGTCCGAGAACTGTTCCGCGATCTCCTCAGCGTGTTGTCGCAGGTCTGTCATAGTCGGGCTGCCTCCGCCTTGTTTTCGATGGGAGGCATACCGTGGTTGGTGCCTACCCGTATTTAAAATTCCGCCACCGGGGTGAAAGTGAACGTGGGCGTCTCACGGCCCCGAGACCCGGTACAGGGGGGCGGTCGAAGGCGGGTCACAGCGAACGTTTTCGGCCGATGTAGCGGCCAGGGCTGCCGCTTGTCGCTGGCTCGGGGTCGAGCGAGTGAAAGTGAATCTCCGAGCGGGGAGAGGGAGGGATTAGTCGAGCGAGACGTCGGCCATGACGGGCATGTGGTCGGACGAGGGTGGCCCCTCCCAGCACTCGGCGACGACGCCGTGCTGGTGGACGGAGACGCCCTCGGTCGCGAACACGTAGTCGATCTTTCGGTCCGGGTCGCCCTCGAAGCGGTTGAACGTCACGTGCGGGCCATGGTGGTACTCGCCGGCGGCGCGGAAGGCGTCGTGGAGCTGCCTGCCCGGTCCGTCCCGGTCGGTGAGGACGGCGTACGGCTCCGACCCCTCGACGCAGTTCAGGTCGCCGGTGACGAGCGCGGGGGTCCCGTCGGCGACCTCCGCGACCAACTCGCGGACGAGGTGGGCGCTCTCGACGCGGGCGTGCTCGCTCCGGTGGGAGAAGTGGGTGTTGAAGTGGTAGCACGACCGCCCGCCGGGGCCTCGGAGTTCGACCCACGTGACCAGCCGCGGGTGGGAGGCGTCCCAGGCCATGCTCCCGGGTTCGCCGGGGGCTTCGGAGAGCCAGTGCGTCCCGCCGTCGGCGACGGCGAACTGGTTCGACCGGGCGGCGATGGGGTTGAACTCCCCCTCGCGAGCGCCGTCGACCCGGCCGACGCCGTTCCAGTCGAACTCCGGCAGTCGTTCGCGGAGGAAGTCGTACTGGTGTGCGAGGGGTTCCTGCAGGCCGACCACGTCCGGTCGGTGAAAGCGTAGGAGACTCGCGACGCGGTCCTTGCGGTGGTCCCACGAACGGTCCCCGTCCGCGGGCGTGTCGTACCGGATGTTGAACGTCGCGACCCGGAACGCGTGGTCTGGGAAATCCTGGGTGGGCACCATACAGCTCTGTTCGGGAGGACCTCCGACCGTTCGGAACTTAACCCCGTCGCCTATTCTCGCCCGCACACGGGTGGCCCGGCGCCGCGTGCAACGAAGCTATGAGGCGGACGGCCGAACCCCCGAGCATGGACGAGCGGCTGCGACGGTTCGTTCGCACCACCTTCCGCAACGTCGGGCGCCAGTACGAGGAGTCGAAACGCGCCTACCGGGAGGGTCGAGGCGACGACGCGTCGGCAGTGCCAGCCGACCTGCCGCGGGACGAAGAGGGCCGGCTCCGGCTCGTCTGTCGGCGCTACGCCGAACGGCGGGCGGCCGCGGTCGACGACGAGGGCCGACCCGCCTGTTTCGAGGCCGGTCACCCCGACTGCGAGGGGTGTGTCGAGGACGTCCGCGACGGTCTCGTCGAGACGTGGTGACTCGTGGCGTCGCGCCCTTCCGACTTCACCCGCCCGAATCCCGGTGACTTTACGCACGTCCCGGGGGAACCCCGCGGTATGGACGAACGGGCCGCCCTGCGCCTGCTCGCGGGCGACCTTCCCCACGCCGGCGACGACGCCGCGGTCCTCGACGGGACCGTCGTCACGACCGACATGCTCCACGAGACGACGGACTTCCCGGCGGGGACGACCCGATACACGGCCGGCTGGCGGGCCGTCGGCGCCTCCCTCTCCGACGTGGCCGCGATGGGCGCCGCCGCGACGGCCGCCGTCGCCATCTACGCCGCGCCGAGCTTCGACGAGACCGACCTGGGCGACTTCCTCCGCGGCGCGCGCGACGTCTGTGCCGCCGTCGACGCCGAGTACGTCGGCGGCGACCTCGACGAACACCGGGAGTTCACCGTCGCCACGACCGCACTCGGCAGTCTCGGCGACGCCGACCCCGTGCTTCGGTCGGGCGCCGAACCGGGCGACGCGGTCTGTGTCACGGGCACTCTCGGCCGGAGCGCCGCCGCCCTCCGGCTGTTCGAACGCGGGGAGGCCGACCGCGCGAACGACCTGTTCCGGTTCGAACCCCGCGTCGCCGCCGGCCGGGCGCTCGCCCCGCACGCGACTGCGATGATGGACTCGAGCGACGGCCTCGCCCGGTCGCTCCACCAGCTCGCCGAGGCGAGCGACTGCGGGTTCCGAGTCGGATGGGAGGCCCTGCCGGTCGACCCCAGCGTCGCCGACGCGGCCGGGAACGAGGCCGACCGGCGCGAACTCGCGGCGCACTTCGGCGAGGACTTCGAACTGGTGTTCACGGTCCCCGAAGCGGCGCTCGAACGGGCGAAGGAGGCGTCGCCGACGCCGATAACGCGGGTCGGGTCGGTGACAGAGTCGAGTGCGGGAGTCGTCGCCGACGGCGAGCCCCTCCCGGACCGCGGGTTCACGCACTCGGGGTAGGAAGCGGGGGACGAAGGGGACGCCGGGGACGGCTCAGGTGCCGACCGAGATGGGGACGAGCATGAAACACATGAGCCCCAACCCGAAGGTGAGCAGGCCGACCGCCATCCGGCGCGCGTCGAGCGGGCTCTCGTCGACGGGGTGGGCGGGGCCGTTGAAGGCGATGAACGTGGAGAACAGCCCCCAGAACGCCCAGAGGCCGACCGACTCGTTGAGGCCGAGGTCGCGGACGTAGTAGAGGTAGCCGGAGAGGGCGAACAGGACGACGGGGACGGCGACGGCCACCGACTCCTGGCGTTCGCCGAGCATCGCTCGCACCATGTGGCCGCCGTCGAGTTGGCCGACGGGGAGCAGGTTGAGCACGGTGAAGAACATCCCGACCCAGCCGCCGATGATGACGGGGTGGACGGTGAGGTTCCCCGGATACTCGGTCGGCTGGCCGAGGAGCCACGCCAGCAGGTCCAGCAGCGGCGGGTTGTGGAAGACGATTACCTCGCCGGTGCCGGCCGTGACCCACTCCGGGACGCGCATGGGGTCGAGCAGGAGGCCGACGACGGTGACGACGACCGTCGCGGCGAGCCCCGCCAGCGGGCCGGCGACCCCGATGTCGAACAGCGCTCGGCGGTCGGGCATCCGCCCCCGCATTCGGATGATGGCGCCCATCGTCCCGAACGGGAGGATGAACGGGATGACGTAGGGGAGGGACACGTCGACCCCGTGGTAGCGGGCCATCGCGTAGTGGCCGAGTTCGTGAGTGAGGAGCACGCCCAGAACCGAGACGGTGAACGGCCAGGCTTCGAGCGCCGCCAGCGGGTTGGACGTGATGGTGTCGATGGGGATGTAGTACCAGGCGGTCGCGCCGACGAACAGCGTCGAGGCGACCGTCAGTAGGAACAGGACGACGTTCTTCCAGGGGACCCCGTCGAGTTCGTTGTCGACCGGCTTCGCGACGAGCACGTCGATGCCGCCCTGTGACCGAGCGAGACGAATCTCGTAGCCGGCGTTCCGGAACGTCGACCACACCTCGCGGACGAGCGCCTTCTCGGGGACGAGCGCCTCGCCGTAGTAGAGCACGCGGTCGCCGTCGCGTCGAACGTCCCGGAGGTGAAAGACCGAGGAGAGCGCCTCGACCGGGGGACGTTCGGTCGACGCGTCGCGGGAATCCATCGGCCCGGGCTACGGGTCGGGTCCGTATAAGTCCGGTGACGGCGCCGCGTACCGCCGGAATCGCGCGGTGTGGGCGGTCGGGGGAAGCCGCCGTCGAACACACGGCGCAGTCGCTCACGGAATCGAACGCGGTGGGGGAGGAGGATGGCACGCGAGCCGGGCCGCACAGAGGGTGCATGGCCTGCGACGACGAGTCGCGGCGGCCCGGCCGGCGAGTGTCATGGGGCACCACCGGATGAGCGCGAGGCGCGGGGACCGGTGGGCGTGTGGGGGTTGTGTTCGCGTGTGGGTTGTGTTTTCGCGGTCGTCGAGGCTCGACTACGCTGTCGCGTCGGCGGACTCGATCCGCCACGTGGTCGCACTCGTGTACGACCACTTTTCGATGGTCAGCTCCGTGGCCGAGTCCCGGAGCTTCACCATCAGGGCGCCGATCTCCTTCGCGGAGAGGCCGACCTCGTCGGCGATGAACTTGCTCTTGAAGTACATCTCTCCGTCCTGTGCCTTCGCGAGCAGGAACTGCTTGAGACGGTCTTCCTTTGTGAGCTCGTCCGTGGAGAGGCTGTCAGCGGCGGGTTGTGCGGTTGCGCTCATTGCGTGTCACCTCGATTCCGTCCATGGCAGATAGGAGTATATAAACGGAGGAAGGTTAGGTGGAGTTCGTCTTCGTTTAGCCTAAATCGACGAAAATCGTACCTTTCACGAGGCTCTCAGGAGGCCGAAGACGTTTTACGGCGGTTTTTCAGAATTTTATTCGAAACTATAAGCCCCGAATATATACCGCCCTATTTCCGGCGACCCTAGCCGGTTTGGCAACGATTTACCGGCAGTATCAACCCCTACACTTCGACGTTCGCGACCGGTTGTCCGTCGCCCGCGCTCACCCGTCCCGGTCGTGAACCCAGAACTCGTCTTCGACCGTCGTCTCCTTCTTGAAGATGGGCACCTCGTCCTTGAGACGGTTGATGCCGTCCTCCACGGCCCGGAACGCCTCCCCGCGGTGGCCGGCGAGGACGACGACGAAGACGATATCCTCCCCGTCGGGGACGACCCCGGTCCGGTGGTGGAGGAGGACTTCCTCGACGCCCGCCCGGTCGGTCAACTCCGTCCGGATGGTCTCCATCCGGTCGTCGGCGACGCCCTCGTACGTCTCGAACGCCAGCGCGGTGGTCCGGGGGTCGCCGTCGTCGTCCTTCGCCCGAACGCGCCCGGTGAACGTCGCGATGGCACCCGCTCGTTCGGCCCGCGGCGACGCCTTCACTCGGCGGACGAGCGACTCGAGCGTAACGTGGGGTTCCGTCGCGTCGAGGCGCTCTGTGAGGTCGCCGAGGTCGGCACCACCCGCGTCGGGGACCCGTCCGAGGACCTCGCCGGTCGGGGAGTCGTCACCCTCGTCGCCACCCACGACGACCGCCGGTACGTCGGCCTCGGGGAAGCCGACGAGCAGGGCGTAGTCGTACTCGGGTGCCAGTGTGTCCAGGGTGTCGGCGAGCGAGCGGTCCTCGCCGGCGCCGACCCACGAGCCGTCCGGGCCGACGCCGAAGGCGCCCGCCGCCGCCGACCCGGGAGCGAGCCCCGGTGCGGCCGGTCTGCTCGCGTCCTCCCCGCGGTCGGGGAGCGGTTCGACCGTCGCGACGCGACCGTCGAGTCGAGGGACGAGCCGTTCGGCGAGGGCGGCGGCGTCGGGTCCGACGAGTCCCAGCGTCTGCATGCTTCGACTCCGGGGGCGGTCCGGTTTAGCCTTGTCGGGGTTCCGGTCCCGGCCCGCTGGGTGTTCGCCGACGGACACGTGCTCGTGGGCCCGCGTCCGCGACTTGGCAACCCTTATGAACGGCCTGCGGCAAACCCTGAGCAATGAGAGTCGTCGTTTCTATCGGTGGCAGCGTGCTCGCGCCGGACCTCGACTCCACGCGAGTGGAGGGACACGCCGCGGTCGTCGAGTCGCTCGCCCGCGAGGGGTGTGACATCGGCGCGGTCGTCGGCGGCGGGGGCGTCGCCCGGAAGTACATCGGCGCGGCCCGCGACCTCGGTGCCAACGAGGTCCAACTCGACGAAATCGGCATCGACGTCACGCGCATCAACGCCCGCCTGCTCATCGCGGCCATCTCGAGCGGCGTGGACCCGACGCCGGCACACACGTACAACGAGGCCGGCAACGCCATCCGCCGGGGGGACATCTCCGTGATGGGCGGCGTGATGGCCGGTCAGACGACGGACGCGGTCGCGGCTGCACTCGCCGAGTACGTCAACGCCGACCTCCTCGTCTACGCGACGAGCGTCGACGGCGTGTTCAGCGCCGACCCCAACAGCGACGACGACGCGGAGAAGTTCGAGGGGATGACGCCGTCCGAACTGGTGGACGTGGTCGCCCCGATGAGCCGCGACGCCGGCTCCTCGGCGCCGGTCGACATCCTCGCGGCGAAGCTCATCGAGCGCGCCGGGATGCGGACGGTCGTGCTCGACGGTACCGACCCCGAGCGAATCGAGTCCGCCGTCCTGCGCGGCGAGCACTCCGGCACCGACATCGTCCCCGAGGCCGGCGAGGAGCCGAGCTACTGGGCACAGCGGTGAATCGATGAGCGCCGACGACACCCCACCAGAGACCGACGCCGACACCAACGCGGACGCCGATACCACCACCGACGCCGGCGCGGACACGCCCGCCGGGGCCGACCCCCACACCCTCAGCACGGGCGACGACGAAGCCGAGGGTGACGACGCCGGCGAAACCCGTCACGCCTTCTGGGCGGACCGCATCGCCGACGAGGTAGAGGCGCGCGACCCCGAGGACCCCATCGTCATCAAAGGGGGCGTCTCGCCCTCCGGGATTCCGCATCTCGGCCACTTCAACGAGATAATCCGCGGCTACTTCGTCGCCGAGGTGCTCAGAGAGCGCGGCCACGAAGTCCGGCAGGTGTTCACCAGCGACGACAAGGACGCGCTCCGGAAGGTGCCCCGAAGCCTCGCCGACGCCGACTGGAACATCGTCGGGTTGGGCGAGGTGAACGCCGGCGCGCTCGGACGAAACCTCGGGAAGCCGTACACTACCATCCCGGACCCCTTCGGCGACCACGACTCCTACGGGGAGCATTTCACGGACCTCCTCCAGCAGAGTGCCGAGATGATAGGCGTCCCCGTCGAGATGGAGTCGAACACCGAACTCTACGCCGAGGGCGTCTTCGACGACGCCGTGAGGCACGTGTTCGAACACCTCGACCGCGCCCGTGAGGTCCTCGCGAAGTACCAGGACAAGGTCGACGAGGACTACGTCCCCTTCCAGGTACAGTGTGCGAACTGCGGCGTCCTCACGACGAACATCACCGGCTACGACGTCGAGGCCGAGACGGTCGACTACACCTGTGCCGGCCTCGAAGCCGGCGGCCAGCACATCGAGGGCTGCGGCCACGAGGACACCGCCACGTTCCGCGACGGGAAGCTGATGTGGCGCTTCGAGTGGCCGGCCCAGTGGATGACTCTCGGCGTCGACTTCGAACCCTTCGGCAAGGATCACGCGGAGGGGTCGTGGCCCTCCGGCGTCGACATCGCCGAGAACGTCTTCGGCATCGAGCCGCCCGTCCCGATGGTGTACGAGTGGTTCACGCTCAACGGCGAGCCGCTCTCCTCTTCTTCGGGCAACGTCGTCACCGTGAAGGAGGTGCTCGACCTGCTCGAACCCGAGGTGCTGCGGTACTTCTTCGTGCGCAACCCCAAGCGCGCGAAGGACTTCGACGTCTCGACGCTGGACCAGTTGGTCGACGAGTTCGACCGCTTCGAGCGGGTGTACTTCGGCGAGGAGGAGGAAGACGAGAACCTCGCCGCGCTCGCCGAGCGGGCGTACCCGATGCTCGTCGACGAGGTGCGCGAGGAGCGCGTGCGCTTTCCCTACACGTTCGCGGCCGTCCTCGGCATGGTCGACGACCCCGACCTGCGCCGTCGCATGGCCAGGAACGAGGGGCACATCGGCGACGACACGCCCGAGTGGGCGGTCGAAGACGCGATGAAGCGCGTCGAGCGCGCCCGGCGCTGGGCCGAGCGGATGGACAACGAGTACAACTACCGGCTCCAGCTCGACCTCCCCGAGACCGACTTCGACGAGGAGACCGTCGCCGCCCTCGACGAGCTCGCGGAGTTCGTCGAAGCCGGCCACGACGGCGAGGAGATTCAGGGCGAGATATACGAGACGGCGAAGCGCCGCGACGTGGAGACCGGCGACCTGTTCGGCGCCGGCTACCGGCTCTTCTTCGACCAGCCGCAGGGGCCCCGACTGGGGACGTTCCTCGGCGAACTCGACACGGAGTTCGTCGTGAAGCGGCTCCGGCGCGAGGCGTAGCTCGGTCGGTCGGACCCCTTTCACCTCGACTCCGTCGACCCGGATTTTCCTACGAATCACTCAGCCTCGGCTTCGTCCGGGCTATCCACGCCCCTCTGACGACGTGGTGGAGCGTGACGAGTGCTGCGAGTCCGAGCACCAGCGTCGACCCACGTCCGGTCGCAACCGAGCCGAGTCCGAAGCCGAGACCGACGACTGCGGTGCCGACGCCGACGAGCGCGTGCGGGCCGACGGGGGTGTTGACCCGGTCGTCGGCGTCGGCCCACGCGAGCAGCAGGGCGGTCGCCCCGGCGAGCAGCGCGACGGCGGCGACGACGCCGCCCGTCTCGTTCTCCATCCACAGGGCGAACAGCAGCAGTCCGCCGCCGAACAGCGAGAGGAGTCCCAGCAGGAAGACACCCCGTTTCGTCGGCGGTGAGCCGAACAGGACGCGACGGCGGGTTTGGTTCACGTCCGTAGCTGTCCGTCTCCCGTGTCATAACTCTGTGTGGTGACGTGAGTCGGCCGCCACCGATTCGTTCGGCTCAGAACGCGCGCTGCCCGCCAGCGCTCTCGACTTTCTCGACGACGGACTTGAACACGCTCTCGTAGAACGTCCCCATCGACTCGGGGGCGCCGTCGTGGCCGACGGTCTCCTGTAACGCCCGGGCGTACCCCCGGAACACGTCCCGGAACAGCTCCTCCTCGCCGGGCTGGACGCGGACGACGCCCTCCTCCTCGGCGGATTCGAGGTGGCCCTCCAGTCGCTCGAGATGCTCCTCGCCGGCGAGGTTCTCGACGTAGTAGGCGAGCGCGTCCGTCAGGACGGAGCGTTCCTTTCGCGTGAGTTCGACGGCGGTCTTCATCCGCTCGGTGGTCGGGGACGGGAGTATGTAAGGACCACGAGTCGGGGTGGTGCGGTTGCTGTGGTGGTGCGGGGCGGTGCGGAGTCGCCAGCGTCTCACACCGTGAGCGACCGGAGGGAGCGAGCGGCCGTTTTTGGTCGAGCTTTTTTGGCCGAGCGGTGGCCGCTTCGCGGCCACCCGAGGCCGAAAAAAGGTCGGTTAGTTTCCTTCTATCGCGTCCACGACCACGGTCCCGATGACCGCGAGCCGGGGGTCGATGTCGTCGCCGTAGAGGTCGATGGTGTACTTGTCGCGGACGGAGAACTGCTCGCTCACGTCGCCGAGTTTCTCGCCGTTCGGCGAGACGATGTCGTAGTTGAATGGGACGAGCGTCGTCACCTTCCGGCGGAGGAGTGCCATCAGGTGGTTGTCTTCGGTCATCGTCGCGACGACGTTCCCGTCGGGGTCGAGCAACTGGTACTCGTGTTTGAAAAAGGACATCAGGCTCCGCTTGACGGCGCCGACCGGCTCGCCGGTCCGCGAGTCCTCGATGTCGTAGGCGGCGTTGATGTCGAGTATCTTCCCGGTCGTGACACGGAACGCCTCCTCGCCGGTGTCGGCGTCGGTGAACCGGAAGTCCTCCTTCAGACGGAAGCTCTTCTGTTTGGACTGGAGGATGGGGTCGTCCTTTCCCTCTTCGTACACGTTGTACCGGGTTCGAATCCCGAGTTTCTGGCGGACCTCGTAGCGGCGGGCGTCGAACATCTGGGTGGTGTTGGTCGAGACGACTGTTCAACGTTCCGGCGACAACGTCGGTGGGGCCCGGAACGGCGTGGGAGCCGCCGACACGGCCGAACTCCCGGCACGCGGGGACTCTCGGGAACCCGAACGCCTTTCACCGGGCCGGCCCCTCTATCGGAGCGATGACCCTGCTGCAGAGCGTCCCCTCGCTCAGTCCGCTCACACTGGTGTTGGGGGCGGTGCTCGTCTTCATGCTGCTCGCCCTCTTTCTCGACTCTCGGGGGCTGATTCCCGACGCGGTCCGGATTCAGGGACCGCTCGTGACGGTCCACACGAAGCGTGGCCGGGCGCTGTTGAACTGGCTCGCTACGCCCCGCCGGTTCTGGCGGGCGTGGAGCAACGTCGGCGTCGGTATCGCCCTCGTGGTGATGTTCGGGACGTTCCTCCTGTTGGTCTGGCGCGGCCTCACCATCCTGCAGGACCCGCCCGCTCCCACCGCGGTGAACCAGCCCCGGAACTTCCTCGTCATCCCCGGCGTCAACGACTTCCTCCCGCTGTCGGTGGCGCCCGAAATCGTCCTCGGCCTCCTCATCGGCCTCGTCGTCCACGAGGGCGGCCACGGCTTGCTCTGTCGCGTCGAGCGCATCGACATCGAGTCGATGGGGCTCGTTCTACTCACCGTGCTCCCCATCGGCGCGTTCGTCGAACCCGACGAGGAGAGCCAGCGGAACGCCTCCCGTGGCGCCCGGACGAGGATGTTCGCCGCGGGCGTGACGAACAACTTCGCGCTGGCGTTCGTCGCCTTCGCGCTCCTCTTCGGCCCCGTCGTTGGCGCGGTCTCCGTCGCTCCCGGTGTCGCGGTGTACGGCACCTACGACGGGAGTCCGGCCGCGGACGCCGGTATCGGCGCCGGCGACCGCATCGTCGGCGTCGGCGGAACCCCCGTCGGCAACAACACCGAACTCCAGACCGCGCTCGCCGACGCCCAGTCGCAGTCGGTGTCGGTACAGGTCGACCGCGCCGACGGCGGGAACGAGACCGTCGCGGTGAACCGCTCGCTCGTCGTGCTCGGGTCGATTCAGGGGAACCCGGCGAACCTCTCGGTCGACCCCGCGGAGGGGCCGATTCGCGTCCTCGGGGTGAACGGGACGAGCGTCCGGACGATGTCTGAGTTCCGTGACGCGGTGGCCGACCGGCCGGTCGCCGAGATTCGGACCTCTCGCGGTGACACCACCATCCCGGTCGGCGCCTACGTCACGAGCGTCGCGGACGATAGCCCCCTGCACGAGGCCGGCGCCCCCAACGACACCGCCTTCGTCGTCACGGACGTCGGCGGCGAGCGGGTCGTCTCCGAGAGCGACCTCGGCCGGGCGCTCCGCGGACTGGAGGGCGGCGAGCAGGTGACCCTCACCGCCTACGTCGACGGCGAACGGCGGACCTGGGAGGTGCAGGCGAACGAGAACGGCGCGGTCGGCGTCGCGGGCACCTTCGACGGGACGAGCGGCCTCGTCGTCGACGACTTCGGCATCAACGAGTACCCCGCCGGCGCCTACCTCGCGCTCCTCGGTGGGGACGGCGGACCCGGAGCGCCGCTCGTCGGCGGCTCCGGCGGCGGATTCCTCCAGCTCGTCGTCATCTCGCTGCTCCTGCCGCTCGCGAGCGTCACCATCGGCCTGCCGTACAACTTCCCCGGGTTCACCGGCGAGGTGACGAACTTCTACACCGTCGCGGGGCCGCTCGGAGCGTTCGACGGGACGCCGCTGTTCCTCCTCGCGAACGTGCTGTTCTGGACGGCCTGGATCAACCTCCAACTCGGCCTGTTCAACTGCATCCCCGGCTACCCGCTCGACGGCGGACGCATCCTCCGGATGGTCGCGGAGGGTGTGGTGTCGCGGTTGCCCGTCTCGGACCGTTACGCGCTGGTCCGGACGATTACCACGTCTATCGGGCTGACGATGCTGGTGTCGTTGCTGCTGTTGCTGTTCGGGCCGCAGTTGCTGGGGTAGGCTCGTTTGGTTCGCTCGCCTTTCGAGCCTCACACGACGTCGAACGCGACAAACCGCGACTCGGCGCGCGCCGACAGCCGTTCAGCGGACTCCCGAGACGTGCGAGGGTCCTGGCGTTCCCGGGTCGCGGCCGCGGCTCCGCAGCAGCGTCACTCGCCGTCCGTTCGACCCCGCCGACATCACAGACCGTCACGTTAATCCGCGCCCGACCGAAACCACCGCGCCAGCACACCAGGAGTCCCCGACATGCGTATTTCACAGCGACACGCCCGCTACCCGTTCTTCGAGGTCGCCCGCGACGCCGTCGAGGCCGCCGAGCTCTCGCTCCCGTCGCTCGTGGCCGAGGAGGCGCCGGCCGTCGAACGCGGTCGCGAGCGTGTCGAGCGCGCCCTGCTCGCCGGAACCGTCGAGTCCGAGACCCCCCGCGAGTGGTCGGCGCAGGACGAACTCCTCTCCTACCCCATCGCCCGTATCCTCGTCTCGCTGCTCGACTCCGAGGCCGCGGTCCGGAAGTACGCCGCCGCCGAGGCCGAGACCGCCGCCGAACGCATCCGCGCGGACGTGGAGACCGGCGACGACGGCCTTCGTTCCACCGGAAACGACGGCGTCTCCCTCGACGAGGTGCTCGCCGAGTTCGACCTCGCGGAGACGGTCGTCGCCGAGGGGTCGGCCCGAGCCGGCGACACGCCGCAGTGGTTCCGTGTCGGCGTCGGCGCATACCTCGACCTCCAGGACCCCAACTGGGGCGACGACTGGCGGCTGGTGAACCGGGAACTCGCCGAGGGTCGGGTCCGCGTCGAACGCGAGGAGCTGTACCGACTGCTCCGCGAGGCGGTCGCCCGTCGGGTCGCGGAGGGACTCCCCTTCCAGGTCCGGGGCACCGACGCGGGCGACGACCTCGCGGAC
The DNA here is from genome assembly GCF_026586625.1 of Halobium salinum. Classification (GTDB taxonomy): domain Archaea; phylum Halobacteriota; class Halobacteria; order Halobacteriales; family Haloferacaceae; genus Halobium; species Halobium salinum. The sequence goes on from NZ_JAODIW010000006.1 coordinate 230,609, forward strand.
GCGCTCGAAGAGGGGTTGGACTCCCTCCGGGGACTGCTGGCCGACCGGGGCCGTATCGGCTCCATCGACGTGGTCGTCCCCGACCTGTTCCCGCCCTGTATGACGAACCTCGTCCATCGCGCCCGCGAGGAGGTAAGACTCGCCCCGCACGAGGGGTTCGCCCTGATGGCCTTCCTCACCGGTATCGGGATGGACACGGACGAGATTCTCGCGTTCTGTGACGCCTCCTCGCTCGACCGCGAGGGCATCCGCTACCAGATTCGGTACCTGCGGGACGAACGGGGCACCCAGTACCCGCCGCCGTCCTGTGAGACCCTCGCGGCCTACGGGCTCTGTCACAACGAGGACGAACACTGGAAGATCGCCTCCCACCCGCTGGTATACTACAAGAAGCGCCTCGCCGCCGCCGACGAGGACTCCTACACCGACTGGCGGGACGCACGGCAGGCGAAGACGGACGAAGCCGGCGAGGGCGTCGCCGCCGACGACGCGACCGACGAGGACGCCCTCGGCGACGACGGCAGCGATGCGGACGGCGACGGCGACCGCGACGCGGCCGCGGAGGCGGAGGCGGTCGCCGGTGCGGACCCGAAGCAGGACGAGCAGTCGTAATCTCCGGCGGAGAGCGAGCTACACGGCCATAGCGTGACGAACGGCGACGAGTGTCGGAGCCGACTATCGCGAGAGGAAGAGGCCGACGCCGGCCATCAGCAGGATGAAGAAGACGATCGCTCCGACGAGCGCCAGCCCTCCGACCCCGGTGAGCGGGTTCCCGTACGTCATGCCGATGGCGAGGATGACCGCAATGAAGACCAGCACGGCGAGCAGCGAGACGAGTATCTCCCGGAGCGTCTCCCCTTCGATGTTCATGGCCGGCGCTTTCCGCGGACGTACTAAAAGGACTTCGAAACCCCGAGGCTCGTCCGTCGTCGCCGCCGACCGAGGGGCTCCCCTCACCCTTCGACTACGGAGATTTCCAGCCGGTCGACCGGGACGCGACCGTCCCATCGGCTCCCCCGCTGTCGGGTCGCGTTTCCGGTAGGGACCTCCGCCACGAGTCTCCGCACGAGCGCCCCGAACGCGTCGGTTTCCATACGAAACGAGGGTTTAGGTAGCTGTGGAACGTATCTACGTTGCTTGGGTGAAAGCCCAGTGAACACTATGACGCACACCAGAAACACACCCGCGTCACGACCCCCCCGCAGCAAGACCACCCTCCCGGCGGACGGGCACGCCGGCCGGTCGCTCAGAGCCCGCGTCGAGCCGATGCTCGTGCGGCCGCTCCGCGACGACCGCTACGTCGTCGAGACCGAACACGGCACCTACGTCGTCGACCTCGACGAGCGCGACTGCACCTGCCCGGACCACGCCATCCGCGGCGCCTCCTGTAAGCACCTCCGTCGCGTCGCCATCGAGGTGAACGCCGGGCGCGTCCCGGCGCCGGGCAAGCGCGCGAGCGTCTGTGCGGTCTGCGGCCGCCGCATCCACGTCCCCACCGAGGCGGTCGGCCCCCAGCTGTGCGAGCGCCACGCCGTCGCGCCGGGCGACCTCGTCCGCGACCGCGAGGGCGGGAGCCTGCTCGTCGTCGCCAGCGTGACGACCGACCGGGCGGACGAACACGAGACGGAGACCGGCGTGACGGTCGCCGACTACGACACCAACGCCAACTACGGCGGCCACGAACCCGTCGTCGAGGCGGTGTACCTCGGCTCGATGCGCCCCTCGGCGGACGGCGGCGTCGACGCCGCCGGCGCGAAGCGCTACGCCTTCCCGGCCTCCCGCCTCCGCCGGGTCGAGGACGACCGCTCGCAGGCCCGCCTCGACACCTTCGCCGAGACCGCGACGGCCTGAGCCGTCGCTCTCGACGAGCGACACGACGAGTCGCCCATCTTCTCGGCGGAATCGGCGTCTACGGAGCTACTGAACGCTGAATTCTCCACGGTAATGGCTACCGAGCGACTGCGTTGGCACTCCATAGCATATATGACGTTGTCCCTCACACGTACGGGACATGGCAGACGACGAGCCAACCACCAGTCGACGGACGTTCCTGAAGTTCGCCGGCGGCACGACGGCCGCCGCGGCGGTCGCCGGCTGTGCCGGCGGCGACCAAGGCGGCGCACAGGAGACGACGACCGGCGCCGAGACGACGACCGGCGCCGAGACGACGACCGCCGGCAACGAGACCACGGGCTCCGAGGAGACGACCAGCGGCGGCGAGGCCTCCCGCGAGGCCCTCCTCCAGCAGGCGAACCAGCTGCTGCACGACCAGGCGCCGTGGGTGTTCCTCAACCGTCAGTACAGCGTCTACGGGGTGAGTTCGAACGTCGAGTGGACCGGCCGGCGGGACGAGCGCATCGACGGCTACGCCATCCAGCCGCAGGGTGACTCCTCGGAGGTGACCATCACGCAGAGCCAGATGGACTCCGGGCTCGACCCGCACGACCACCGGGAGACGCCGACCGACAACATCGTGCTCCAGGCGTACGAGGGCGTGCTCGCCCGCGACGCGGAGGGGAAGGTCATCAATCAACTCGCCACCGACTACCAGCGCGTCGAGGACGGCGTGGTGGAGTTCACGCTCCAGGACGGCGTCACGTTCCACGAGGGCGGGGACCTGACCGCGGAGGACGTCGCGTTCAGCATCAACCGCATCGTGCAGGAGGACGTCGGGGGGCTCGCGAGCCCGCAGAGCGACCAGTTGGCGGGGGTCACGGGCGCGGAAGCGCCCGATGACTCGACGGTCCGGGTGATGTCCGACGGCATCAACCCCACCGTCTTCGCGGTGTTCGCGACCTACTGCGACGTGATGAAGCGGTCGTGGGTCGAGGAGAACGACGGCGCGTACATCAACACCCACATGAACGGCACCGGCCCGTTCAGACTGGCGAACTACCAGGAGGGCGTGGAGGTCGTCTACGAACGCAACGAGGAGTACTGGGGCGACCCGGCGCCGGCACAGGGGCTGACCATCAAGTCCGCCAGCGAGTCGAGCACGCGCGTCAACCAGCTGTTGAGCGGCGAGACCGACATCGCGGTCAACGTCCCGCCACAGGACGTCAACCGCGTCCGTAACGCGGACAACGCGTCGCTCACCGCGGTGCCGAGCACGCGCGTCCTGTTCAACGCGATGCGTTACGACGTGGAGCCGTTCTCCAGCCAGCAGTTCCGCCAGGCGATGAACCTCGCCATCGACCTGGACAGCATCATCGAGAACGTCCTCCAGGGGTTCGCGGCGCCGACCGGCCAGCCCACCCTGGAAGGGTTCGTCGGCTACAACCCGGACGTGAACCCGTACCCGCAGGACGTCGAACGCGCCCAACAGCTCGTCGAGGAGAGCGGCCACGCCGGCGTCTCCATCACCCTCCAGACGCCGGTCGGGCGCTACCTGAAGGACGTCGAAATCGCCCAGGCGGTCGCGAACCAGATAAACCAGCTGTCGAACGTCAACTGCGAACTCGAACAGCGCGAGTTCCAGGCGCTGGTCGGCGAGATAACGACCGGCAACATCGAGGACAAGCCGCCGTTCTACCTCATCGGCTGGGGGAACGCCACCTTCGACGCCTCACAGACCATCATCCCGCTGGTGACCACCGGCGGCGCGCTGACCACCTTCGAGAACGAGCAGGTGGACCAGCTCATGGAGCGGGCCCAGAGCATGGGCGGCGAGCCGAACGGTAACTAGCGCGGATGTCGCTGGCTCGTTTCCTCCTCAAACGGGGGCTCCAGGGGGTGTTCGTCGTCTGGGGGGTCGTCACCGTGGTGTTCCTGCTGCGGTTCATCACGCCCGGTGACCCCATCAGTGTCATCGCTCCCCTGGACGCCAGCCCGGCCACCCGGCAGGCCATCGCCGCGGAACTCGGGCTGAACCGGCCGCTGTACGTCCAGTACCTGGACTACCTCGTCGGGCTGTTGCAGGGTGACATGGGGTACTCCTACATCTCGAACACGTCGGCGAGCGCGCGGGTGTTCGCCCGGCTCCCGGCGACGCTCGAACTCGCCGTCGCGGCGACCCTCGTCGCGGTCGTCCTCTCCATCCCGCTCGGGGTGCTCAGCGCGACCAACCGCAACGAGCCGGTGGACTACGGTGCGACCACCTTCTCGCTGGTCGGTATCAGCACGCCCAACTTCTGGCTGGGCATCATGCTCGTGCTCCTCTTTGCCGTCGAGTTCGGCGTGTTCAAGACGAGCGGCCGCGGAATCACCTCGGCGCGGGCGCTCTCTGCCCTCGCGACGGGGAACCTCGACGTGTTCGTCTCCTGGCTGACCTACATCACGCTCCCGGCGATAACGCTGGGGACGTACTTCACGGCGCTCATCACGCGGCTCACGCGCAGCGGGATGCTCGATGAACTCGGCTCGGCGTACGTCCGCGCGACGCGGGCGAAGGGACTGCCCGAGACGCTCGTGCGTTACCGCCACGCGCTCCGCAACACGCTCATCCCCGTCGTCACCGTCCTCGGCCTCCAGTTGGGGACGCTCATCGGCGGCGCGGTCATCACGGAGGCGGTGTTCGCGTGGCCCGGGCTCGGGACGCTGGTCATCAACAGCATCACCGGCCGCGACTGGGTCGTGTTGCAGGGGAGCCTCATCGTCATCGGCGTCGGCTTCGTGCTCATCAACCTCGTCGTCGACGCGCTGTACGCGTACCTCGACCCGCGGGTGGTGAGTGACTGATGCTGTCGCCACGCAGCCTGCGGAACCTCAAGCGCGAACTCTCCCGGAGCGCGTTGGCGAAGACGGGCATCGCGCTCGTCGTGCTCGTCGTCGGCGTCGCCGCCCTCGCGCCGCTCGTCGCGCCGCACGACCCGACCGCACAGAACCTCGACGACGCACAGCTCCCGCCGCTCGGGTTCAGCGAGACCGAGAACTCGACGACGACGGAGGTGGTCGACGGGGAGGTCCAAATCGTCAACGAGACGACGACCATCAACGCGACCGCCGAGCACCCGCTCGGAACGGACTCGCTCGGCCGCGACATGCTTTCGCGGGTCGTCTACGGCGCCCGCACCTCCCTGCTCGTCGGCGTGCTCGGGACGTTCATCGCCGGCGGCATCGGCGTCACCGTCGGGCTTGTCGCCGGCTACTACCGCGGCCGCGTCGACGACGCGCTGATGCGAAGCGCCGACGTGATGCTCGCGTTCCCGTCGCTCGTGCTCGCCATCGCCCTCGTCGGGCTCTGGGGTCGGGCGGCGTACCGGATACCCGACCCGTTCGTCCTCCTCGGTATCACCCCGGACATGCCCGCCTCGTTCGTGTTGCCCGGCACCGTCGTCGTCGTCGTCGGCCTCGTCAACTGGGTGTGGTTCGCTCGCGTCGCCCGCGGCGAGGCGCTGTCCATCCGCGAACAGGAGTACGTGAAGGCCGCCCGCGCCGTCGGTGCGAGCGACGCCCGCATCATCGCCCGGCACGTGCTCCCGAACGCGTTGACGCCCATCCTCGTGCTCGGGACGATTCAGATAGCCGCCATCGTGCTCTTAGAGAGCGCGCTCTCCTTCCTCGGCTTCTCGGGGACGACGCTCTCTTGGGGGTTCGACATCGCACAGGGGCGTGACTACCTCGCCTCCGCGTGGTGGATATCGACGATTCCGGGCGTCGCCATCGTGCTGGCCGTCATCGGCATCAACCTCGTCGGTGACTGGTTACGGGACGCGCTCGACCCCGACATCGAGGGCGAAGGAGGTGGCGTATGAGCGACTCACAGCGCGACGTGTTGCGAGTCCGCGACCTCTCCACCCGCTTCTTCACCGAGGAGGGGCAGGTGAACGCCGTCGAGGGCGTGAGCTTCGACGTCCGCGACGGCGAGGTGTACGGCATCGTCGGCGAGTCCGGCTCCGGGAAGTCGGTGACGGCGCTGTCGGTCATCGACCTCGTCGCCTCGCCGGGGAAGATAACGTCCGGCGAGGTGTGGTACCGGAACCCGGACCTCGCCGAGGAGTTCAGAGCGGAGCGTCCGGACGCCGTCAGAGACGAGTTCGTCGACCTCCGGCGGCTCCCGAAGGGGGTCCGGCGCTCGCTTCGCGGCCCCGGCTTCAGCACCGTGTTCCAGGACCCGATGTCGAGTCTGAACCCCTCGCTCACCGTCGGCGAGCAGATAGCCGAGGCCGTCGAGGTCCAGCGCCGCGCCCGGGCGAACCCCCGGAGCACCCGCTCGCGAACGCAGGGGTACGGGCTCGGGAAGTTCCTCGTCGACAGCCTCGTACCCGGCCGTGACTACACCGGCGAAGAGAGCCACGAGCGAGCCATCGAACTGTTGGACCAGGTCGGCATTCCCGACCCGGCCCAGCGCGCCCAGGAGTACCCTCACCAGTTCTCCGGCGGGATGCTCCAGCGGGCGATGATCGCCCAGGCGCTCGCCGGGGAGCCGGACGTACTCATCGCCGACGAGCCGACGACGGCGCTCGACGTGACCATCCAGGCACAGATTCTCAACCTCCTGCGGGACCTCCAGCAGGAGGAGGACATGAGCGTCGTGCTCATCACCCACGACCTCGGGGTCATCGCCCGGATGTGCTCGCGCGTCGGCGTGATGTACGCCGGCCAGATGGTCGAGCGCGGGTCGCTCTCGGACGTGTTCGACGACCCCGTCCACCCCTACACCCAGGGGCTGCTCGGTTCGATTCCCGACCTGGAGAACCCGGCACCGCGCCTCCAACCCATCGAAGGGAACGTCCCCAGCCTGCTCGACAGCGAGATGGGCGGGCGCTGTTACTTCGCCGACCGCTGTCCGAAAGCCATGGAATCCTGTCTCCACCCCATCGAGATGCATGACGCGGACGCCGGCAGCGACGAACACGAGGCACGCTGTGTCCTCACCGAGACCGACTACCGGCCGGAGGAGGCCCTGCCCGAGGGGTACTTCGACGGCGGCGACGGTGACGGCGGTGGCGGCGGGCGGGAGACCGACGGAAGCGACCCCGAGGCTCGTGAAGAGGAGGTGCGCGCCGATGACTGACGATTCGGGTCGACGCGCCGGAAACGGCGCGAGCGACGCCCCGTTGCTCGCGGTCGACGACTTGGAGAAGTACTACTACGAGCGGGACACGCTCGTCGACACCCTCCTCCGCCGCGAGAGGCAGAGCGTGAAGGCGGTCGACGGCGTCTCCTTCGACATCGAACGCGGGGAAACGCTCGGACTGGTCGGCGAGTCCGGCTGTGGGAAGTCGACGACCGGCGAGACCCTGCTCCGACTTCGCGAGGCCACGGGTGGCTCCGTCGCGTTCGACGGGGAGGACCTGCTCGCGATGGACGACGACGCGATGACCCGGTTCCGTCGACGCGCCCAAATCGTGTTCCAGGACCCGTTCTCCAGTCTCAACCCGCGGATGACGGTCGGACAGATACTCACGGAGCCGATGGCCGTCCACGGGCTCCCGGAGAACCCTGAGGGCGGGTCGAAGGCCGACGCTCGCGAGGCGCGGGCGAAGGAGCTACTCGAGCGTGTCGGTCTCTCGGCCGACCAGTACGAACGCTACCCGCACGAGTTCTCCGGGGGGCAGCGCCAGCGCGTCGGTATCGCCCGCGCGCTGATGCTCGAACCGGAGTTCGTCGTGCTCGACGAACCCGTCTCGGCGCTCGACGTCTCGGTGCAGGCACAGGTGTTGAACCTGCTCGACGACCTGCAGGAGGAGTTCGGGTTGACGTACCTCTTCATCGCCCACGACCTCTCCGTGGTGCGACACATCTGCGACCGGGTCGCCGTGATGTATCTCGGCGACGTGGTCGAACTCGGACCGACGGACGAGATATTCGACGACCCGAAACACCCCTACACGGAGGCGCTGTTGGAGAGCGTCCCGCGGGCGAGCACCGCGGAGCAGGGTCGGCGCGTCGAGGCGCTCTCCGGGGACGTGCCGTCGCCGCGGAACCCGCCGTCGGGCTGTCGGTTCCGCACCCGCTGTCCGCAGGTCATCCCGCCCGACGGCGTCGACCTCAACCAGCGCACGTACCGCGAGGTGATGGACCTCCGGGACCGTCTCGAACGCGGCGAACTCGACCTCGACCGGATCTGGGAGGTCGCCGGCGACGAGGGGCAGGCGGACAAGCCGGCGTTCAAGCGGCAGGTCCGTGCGGAGCTGTTCGAGACGGAGCTGTCGGGACGCGACGAGGACGTCGTCGAACGCGCGCTCGACCAACTCGCCGAGGGCGACCGGGAGGCGGCCATCGAAACACTCCACGACCGGTACGAGAGCGTCTGCGAGCGGGTCAGACCGGTGTTGCAGTCGGCGCACCACCCGGCGGCCTGCCATCTGTACGACCAGCCCGACGCCCGGTCGGGGGTCGGCGCCGGCGAGATGACGGCGACCGACGGCGACGGGACGGCCGACTCGGACTGAGCGGCCGACCTCGCGACCACGTCGGCCCCGCAGACCACCGGGTCCGCTCGCCGTCTCTCCCGACGATTGGGTCCGCTCGTCGTCCCCTCCCGACGCTCACCGGACGGACTCGACCGACACGTACGACGCTTCGCCGGCCACTATCCAGCCACCGTCCTCCATCCCGGAGACCGGCCGGTACACGACGAGGTCGTTCCGGGCGAACGCCTCGTACACGTCGCTCCCGTACTCGTACTTGAGGCCGAACTCCGGCCACGCTTCGGTCGCGTCGGCCGGGTCGACGACGCCTTCCCTGCCACTCCCTCTCACGGTGCGCATCGGTCGAGACTCGCCGAGCGGCTACTTAGGGTTCCGCGAACCAGCCGGTAACTCGCCGGAATCACTCCCGGGTAGCCGCCGGGGGCCGTGTTGTCGATGGGAAACGAACCCGCCGGGAGCCGCGTCGCCGAACGAGGGGCGGACCCGTCGGGGAACCGGAGAGGCGAGCGAGGTGGGGTCGCGTCGGTTTGAGTCGGAGTACGTCGGCGTTCGGGTCCAACCGAGCCGAGCCCACGTCGGGCGGGCGGGACCCCCCGAGATTCAGTCGCTCAGTTCGTCGAGCGTGGTCTTCGTCGACCGGCCGGTGAGCTCGTCGAGGTCGACGCCGTCGGCGAGTGCCGTCTCCTTTTTCACGCGGTAGTTGCCGCCGTCGGTCACGTAGAGGTCGCCCGGGTGGAAGAAGTACCAGTCCTCGCGGTCGAAGCGGACGGCGATGCGGGCCTTCGCCCCGAAGTTGCGCGCGAAGTAGATGAGCGCCTCCACCTCCTCGCCGGTGAGGTAGATGGGGTTCCCGCTGCTCGACTTCGCCTCGATGGCGTAGAAGCGGTCCCCGTCGCCGGCCAGCACGTCCGGGAGTTCCCGGTCGGTGGCGCTCCCGCTGGCGGGTGCCCGCATGACGGCGAACCCCGCCTCGTCGAGCAGGTTCACCAGCTCCCGCTCCCTTCTGTCCCCCTTGCGGTTCGCGGACATGCACAACCCTCTCGTCGCTCGCGTCTTAAACCGGCCGGATGCGCGGTGAAAGTAGTCGGGGTCCGGCGGTGGACGGAGACGTGGGCGCACGGTGGGGAACACTCGGCAACCGGCGACTGCCGGGCGCCGAATATCACACTTGACAACTCGAGAGCAAGTACTATAGACGGTCGCTCCGCACCTCGCGCCACCGAACCATGTATCGGGCCGAGAGGACCGGCGGGTGACCGCCCGACTGGCGTTGGCGGCGGCGCTGTTCGCGTCGGTAGTGACGTCGCTGGCCGTGGCGACGATTGCGCTCCGCAACCGGTCCCGTGCGGGAGCGACGCCGCTGGCGGCGGCGCAGGCCGCCGCGGCGTGGTGGGCGCTGGGACGACTCTCGAGTCTGTACGCCCCGGCGGTCGCCGACCAACTGTTCTGGGTGAAGCTCCTGTACGTCGGCACCGTCGCCGCCCCCGTCGCGTGGGTCACGTTCGCCCTCGCGTACACCAATCGGGGGTACCTCGTCGGCCGCCGGAGCGTCGCCCTGCTCTCGGTCGTCCCGGCCGTCTCGCTCGCGCTCCTCTGGACGACGCCCGTCCACGACCTCTTCTACCGGTCGGCCGACGTCGTCCTCGTTCTCGGGTCGGTGCCGACGCTTCGGACCGTCCGCGGTCCCGGCTACTGGGTGATGCTCGGCTACTCCTTTCTCCTCATGGGGGTCGGCACCGCCCTCCTGCTGGAGCGTGCGCTCCGGACGACCTCCATCTACCGTCGGCAGGCGGCCGCGCTCGTGGCCATCGCGTTGGTCCCCTGGGCTTCGAGCCTCCTCTACATCGCGCGGCTCGTCCCGGTCCTCCTGACGCCGATGATGCTCGCCGTCAGCGGCGTCATCGCCCTCTGGGCCATCTCGCGGTACGGACTGCTCGATATCGTCCCCGTCGCCCGGGCAACGGTGCTGGACGTGATGGAGGACGGAGTCGTCGTGCTCGACGGCGCGGACCGCGTCGTCGACTGCAACCCCGCGGCGGCGCCGGCGCTCGCCGGGCCGCGCTCGGCCGTGCTCTCCCGACACGCCGCCGACGCGTTGGCCGACCCCCGACTCGCGGCGGCCGTCGTCGACGGCGGCCCGCAGACGGTGGAGCTCTCGGCCGACGCCGGGGCGGGGACCCGCCAGTTCGAGGCCCGCGTCTCCACCGTCGACGCCCACCGCCGAGCCGACGACGAGGCGCCCGGCCGGCTGGTTCTCCTCCGGGACGTGACCGAGAGCCGGCGCTACCGTCGGGAACTGGAGGCGAAGAACCGCCGGCTCGACCGGTTCGCGAGCGTCGTCTCACACGACCTCCGGAACCCGCTCAACGTCGCTCACGGGTACGCGACCCTGCTCGCCGGGGACGCCGGGCGAGCCACGGGAGCGAGCGACGCCGGCGGAGCCGACCGAAGCGACGCCGGCGGAACCGACGCCACCTCGACCGAGGCCGACCACGCCCGGACGGTGGTCGACGCCCTCGACCGGATGGACGCGATTATCGACGACGTGCTGGAGCTGTCCCGCAGCGACGACTCGCTGGACTCGCGGCCGGGCGTCCCGATCGAGGTGGTCGCGAAGCGAGCCTGGAGCGCCGTCGACACCGGTCGGGCGACCCTCCGCTGTGACCCGGTCGGTGAGGTGACGGCCGACGCCTCACAGCTCCAGCGGGCGTTCGAGAACCTCTTTCGCAACAGTGTGGAACACGGTACCACGAGCGGCCGGACGGCGTCCGGCGATGCCGCCGAACACGGGTCCGCGGACGGAGAGTGCGGAGTCGACGACGCCGCCACCGACACCGGCGACACCACCGACACCGACGCCGGCGACACCGACGCCGCCACCGACACCACCGGCATCGACGCCGTCGCAGGGGCCGACTCCGCCGGCGACGCCGACCCGTCGGTGACGGTTCGCGTCGGCCCGCTCCCGGAGGGGGACGGCTTCGCCGTCGGCGACGACGGGCCCGGCATCCCCGAGGCCGACCGCGGGAGCGTCTTCGAACCCGGTCACACCACCCGCTCGGGGAACACCGGGTTCGGGCTGGCGGTCGTCAAGCGGGTCTTCGACGCGCACGGCTGGCAGGTCGCGGTCACCGACGGTCCGACCGGCGGTGCGCGCTTCGAGGTGGTCGGTGTCGACGTCGCGGACGGAACCCGGTCCGACGCCGGAGCGACGACGCCCCACCCGTCGGCCGGTCCGTGACCGAATCCGGTCGGCTCGTCTGACTCTCCTATGTGTGGGTCTGTACCACGCTTATCCCCGCTCGTGGCCTACTCACTCGGAGAGGTACCATGCCCCCCGAACTCGACGCGCCGGACGCGACTCGACCGACCCGCCGGCTCTCCGACCTCGACCTCGTGGCGCTCCGCGAGCGATTCCGCGGCGACGTGCTCACGCCCGAGGACCCCGACTACCACGACGCCCGGGCGCTCTGGAACGGGCTGATAGACCGCTACCCGACGGCCGTCGTCCGCCCGACCGGCACCGCGGACGTCGTCGCGGCGGTCCGGTTCGCCCGCGAGCGCGACCTCCCCATCGCCGTCCGCGGCGGCGGCCACAACGTCGCCGGCAGCGCCCTCGTCGACGACGGGCTCTGTCTCGACCTCTCGGCGATGAACGCCGTCTCCGTCGACCCGGACGCCCGCCGCGCGCTCGTCGGCGGCGGCGCCACCATCGGCGACGTGGACCACGAGACACAGCTCCACGGCCTCGCCGCACCCCTCGGGGTCGTCTCCGCGACCGGCGTGGCCGGGCTGACCCTCAACGGCGGGCTCGGTCACGTCCGCCGCCGGTACGGCCTCTCGCTCGACAACGTCCGCTCGTTCGAGGTCGTCACCGCCGACGGCGAGGTGCTGACCGCGAGCAACGACGACCACGAGGAGCTGTTCTGGGCGCTCCGCGGCGGCGGCGGCAACTTCGGCGTCGTCACCCGCTTCGAGTACGACCTCCACGCGGTCGGCCCCGAGGTGTTCGGGCTGTTCGTCTGGTACCACGCCGACGACGCGCGGACGGTTCTGCGCGGCGTCGACGACTGGGCCCCCGAGGCGACCCGCGACGCGAGCGTCCTCCCGTTTCTCGCGACCGTCCCGGAACTCGGGGAGTTCCCGGAGTCGACGTGGGGCCAGCCGGCCGTCGCCGTGCTCGGCTGTCACGTCGGCGGGACGGCGGCGGCCGAGGCGGAGTTCGAGCGCCTGCGCGACCTCGCCGAGCCGGTCGTCGACCTCAGCGGGCCGCTCCCCTACGTCGAACTCCAGTCCATGCTGGACGCCGACTACCCGGACGGTCTGCGGTACTACTGGAAGGCGCTGTACGTCGACGAACTCACGGCGGAGGTCGTCGACCTCCTCGTCCGGTACGGCCGGTCGCGCCCCTCCGCGCTCTCGACGGTCGACCTCTGGCACCTCGGCGGCGCAATCGACGACACACCCCCGGACGGGACGGCGTTCCGCCACCGCGGCCACCCCTACCTCGTCACCTTCGAGGCGAACTGGGAGGAGTCGACCGACGACGACGCGAACGTCGCGTGGGCGCGCGAAGGAATCGAGGAGCTCCGGAGCCTGCCGGCCGTCTCCGGTGCGTACGGTAACTTCCCGGGGTTCGGCGAGGACCCGGTGCGGTCGCTGTTCGGCCGGAACTACGACCGCCTCGCTCGGGTGAAAGCCGAGTACGACCCGGAGAACGTCTTCCGGTCGAACCTGAACGTCGAACCGGCCGCGGACGACGCGACCCCCGCTCCCTGACTCGACGACCCGATAGTTCGGCGCCACGGCGACGGTCCGGCCGGGTCTCCTCGGGATAGGGTCGGCTTACCGCACGGCACAGACACCCCGGCCGCCGTGTGCGGTGTCATTAGCTATCCCGCGGCGAGCCACAGACGACCTGTACACGGGGGCCGGGAGTCGCTCCCGTCGAGGTGAGAGAGATGCCGACCGACTCGAGTGCGAGCACGCTCGTGCTCGACGCGCTGGCGAACCACGACGGCTTCAGCTTCGGCGCCGGGCGGGAGACCGTGTACGAGTACGTCGACCTCGAAGCCCTCGACAAGTTGTTCGAGCGCACTCGCTCGCCGACGATGTCCCTCCAGTTCGACGTTCGGGGGGCGACCGTCACCGTGTGGAAGTCGGGCGACGAATTCGCCGTGTACGTCACGGACCGCGTCGGCGACTCGACGACGCCTCACGAGGAGTAGCGGCGCTACCGTCGGCACGACCGCGCGGCGGGCGGCCCGACCCTCTGCGAATCAGCACCTGTGCGACCGTGCGACCGATGGTGCGACCGTGCGACCGATGGCGCGACCGTCCGGAAGGTAGCGACGCTCGACCTACGTCCCGTGCTGCCAGGAGCCCATGTACTCCTCCTGCTCGGCGGTGAGGTCGTCGAACTCGACGCCCTCGGCCTCGAGCTTGATTTCGGCGACCTCCGTATCCAGTTCGTCGGGCACGTCGTGGACGCCGGCGTCGTAGCTCTCCCCGTTCTCGACGAGTTCCCGGACCGCGACGGCCTGCACGCCGAAGGACTGGTCCATCACCTCGACGGGGTGGCCGAGCGCGATGGGCGCCGCGAGGTTGACGAGCCGTCCCTCCGCGATGACGTTGAGGCGGCGGCCGTCGTCCATCTCGTAGGCCTCGACGCCGTCGCGGGCCTCGTAGCGGTCGACCGCGAGGTCCGACAGCGCGTCGAGGTCGACCTCGATGTCGAAGTGTCCCGCATTGGAGAGCAGGACGCCGTCCTGCATCCGCTCGAAGTGCTCCTCGGTGATGACATCGCGGTTGCCCGTCGTGGTGACGAACACGTCGCCGACTTCGGCGGCCTCCGACATGGGCATCACGTCGTACCCCTCCATGTGCGCTTCGAGGGCGCGACGGGGTTCGACCTCCGTGACGACCACGTCGGCGTTCTGGCCGGCGGCCTTCTTCGCGACGCCCTTCCCGCAGTAGCCGTAGCCGGCGACGACGACGGTCTTGCCGGCCCACGAGAGGTTCGTCGTCATCGCGATGGTCGCGAGCGAGGACTCGCCCGTGCCGTGGACGTTGTCGAACAGGCGCTTCATCGGCGTGTCGTTGACGGCGAAGACGGGGTAGTTCAGGGCGCCGTCCTCGTCCATCGCGCGTAGGCGGTGGACGCCGGTCGTCGTCTCCTCACAGCCGCCGACGATGGAGTCGATGAGCTCGGGGTGGTCCTCGTGGATGGCGGCGACCATGTCCATCCCGTCGTCGACCGTGACCGTCGGGTCGTGGTCGATGACGGCTTCGATGGCGGCATAGTAGTCGTCGTCCTCGACGCCGCGCTTCGCGTAGGAGGTGATGTTGTCGTGAGCGTCGAGCGCGGCGGACACGTCGTCGTGGGTCGACAGCGGGTTGCAGCCGGTGATGGCCACCTCGGCGCCCCCGGCGGCGAGTACCTCGACGAGGTTCGCCGTCTTCGCCTCGACGTGCATCGCCATCCCGATTCGCTGGCCCTCGAAGGGCTTCTCCGCCTCGAACTCCTCGCGGAGTGCGGTGAGAATCGGCATGTGCTGGAACGCCCAGTCCATCTTCCGGCGACCCTCCTCTCGAGCGCCCTCGACGTCGTCGAGTTGCGCCGAAATCGGCGGGTAGGTCTCGCTGTCGGTCATGGCCGCCGGTTCGGTGAGCCGGCGGAAAACGGTTCCGAAGCCGGCGGGTAGCCGGGCCGACGGCTCGCCGGGTCGGTCGCCGTCCGTCGCAAAAACGAGGCCGCGTTCCGACGCTCAGGCCGCGACGAGCGACCCGAGGTCGACGGCACCGAAGCCGTGTCTCTGCTTCCCGTTGCCGTTCTTCCTCTCGCCCCCGCTCTTCCCGTTCTTCCCGTCCGTCTCGTCGTCTTCGTCGGCACCGCTGGCACCGTCGGCACCGCCGTTCCCATCCTTCGTCGCGCCCGGTCCCGTCCCGGGGTGGTCGGGACCCTTCTCGGCGCCCTGACCGTTCCCGTTCCCGCTCTTCCCCTGGTTCCCTTCGGCCCCCTTCGCGTGTTCGGGCGGGCCGCCGGCGCCGTTCTTGCTGTGGCCCTTTGCCTTCGCGTTCCCGGGGTTGTTCTCGTGCACCCAGGTGGACACCTGCTGGCCGATGCCGCCGGCCGGGTCGTCGTCGAGCAGTCCGTGGACGAACGAGGACACCTGCATGCCGAAGGACATGCGCTCGTCCGTCGTCGACTCGACCGTCACCGTCGTCGTGGCGGTCTCGTTGTCCGCCGCGGCGACCACGGTCACCGACAGGGTCTCCGCCGGCGTCGGTAGCGAGACGGTTCCGTCCGCCCCCGTCTCGTACGCGCCCGTGCCGCTGTAGTTCCCGGCGGCTTCGACCGTCACGTCGGCACCGCCCACCGCGGTACCGTTCCGTGACACTCGCACCGTCGGCTCCCCCGCCGTGGCACCGTCGACGGCGACGTCGAGGTCACCGTCGTACAGCGTGGCACTCGTCTCCCCCGTCAGGTTGCCCGCGCTCGCGGACAGCGTGACGGCGGTCGTCTCGTTCGGTGCGGGGAGGGTCACGTTCCCGTTCGCGCCGGTCGTGTACTCCCCCGCTCCCGCGTACGTCCCGTCGGCGGCGACCGTCAGGGTCGCGTTCTCGACGGGGGCACCGTCCGCGGTGACGGTCGCCGTAGCGGCGCCGTCTGCGTGTCGGCCCAGCTCGACCACGAGCTCTCCCTCGGCCGGCACCAGGTCGACGGTCTCGGTGACCGTCTCCCCACCGTGGGTGACCGTCACGTCGACGGTCACCGTCTCGTTCGGCGACGGGAGGGCGACCGTTCCGTTCTCGTCGGTCGCGTACGCTCCCGCACCCGAATAGGCACTCTCGTTCCCGCTCCCGTTCCCGGTCGAGTCGACGACGGAGACGGCCACGGTCGCGTTCGCGACCGCCGACCCGTCCGTCGTCACCGTGAGCAGCGTGGCACCTGTCTCACCGTCCTCGACCGCGACACCGAGCGACGTCTCGTCGTCGGCGGCGCCGACCACCGTCGGCCCGCCGGCTACAGTCAGCATCATCGTGACGACCGCCGCCACGACGACGTGTCTCGCGTTCATCGGCGACCCAAGCATTCAGCGTAACTAACATAAAGGGAGTCAGCCGTTCACCCAGTTCGCCGACCGGAGCGAGCGCTTCTCAACGTTCAATAGTGTTTACAATAGATTCTAAACACGCCAATTTCGCTGAAACCTCCACGTTCGAAACGGCCGGAAAACAGTCCGACCGCGGGAGTGTCGCGGCGCGTTCTGCCGTGCGTACACTCCGGTCGGCCGAACGGAGTCGGCGTCACGTCAGACGCCCGTCGGACTCACTCCCCGCCGGCGCGGTCGGCCACGGCGCGGGCGCGGTCGCGAGCGCGGGCGAGTACCTTCGACTCGTCCATCGTCAGCACCTGGCGGTCGCGCATCAGCACTCGCCCGTCACAAACGGTGTGTCGAACGTCGGAGCCAGTAACCGCGTACGCGAGGTGGCTCACCGGGTCGTGGGCGGGCGTGAGGTGGGGCTCGTCGAAGTCGACGACGACGAGGTCGGCGAGGGCGCCCGCCTCGACGCGACCCGCCGGAATCCCGAGCGCGTCGGCGCCGCCCTCGGTCGCCATGCGCACCGCCGCCTCGGCGGGGACCGCGCTCGCGTCGTCGGCCGCGAGTTTCCCGAGCATGGCGGCGTCGCGCAGTTCGTCGAACGCGTCGAGGTCGTTGTTCGAGGCCGCCCCGTCGGTGCCGAGTGCGACCGTGACACCCGCGTCGAGCATCGCTTGCACCGGCGCCATCCCACTCGCGAGTTTCATGTTCGACGCCGGGCAGTGGACGACGGCCGTGTCGCGCTCCGCGAGCAGTTCTATCTCGGCGTCGTCGACGTGGACGCCGTGGGCACAGAAGTCGGTCTCGCCGAGCATCCCCACGTCGTCGGCGTACGCGAGCGGGCGCTCGTCGCGCTCGGAGACGATGGGGTCGACCTCGTCGAGGGTCTCGTTGGCGTGGAAGTGGACGGGGATGCCCTCTTCGCGGGCCGTCTCGACGGCCTCGCGCAGGAGCGCCTCGTCGACGGTCGTCAGCGAGTGGGGCATGAGCGCCGTGGACACCCGGCCGTCGGCGGCACCCTGAAACTCCCGGGCCACGTCGAGGCTCTCCTCGACGTCGGCGCGGGCGCCCTCGTCGTCCTTCCCGACCGTGACCGCGCCGTGGCCGACGCGGGCACGGACGCCCGACTCCCGGACGGCGTCGACGACCTCCGGAACGTGGAAGTACATGTCCGCGAACGCGGTCGTTCCGGTCTTCACCATCTCCAGAATCCCGAGGTCGGCGCCGGCGCGCACGTCCCGCGGGCCGAACTCGGCCTCGGCCGGCCAGATGTCCTCCTGGAGCCACGCGTCGAGGGGTTTGTCGTCGGCGTACCCCCGCAGGAGGGTCATCGCGACGTGCGTGTGGGCGTTCACGAGGCCGGGCATCACGAGGCCGCCGGAGGCGTCGAGGTCGTCGTCGCCGGCGACCTCCCTGCTCTCGTCGACGTCGAGAACCTCTCCCGCGTCGGCGTCGACGAGGACGTCGGCCTCGACGACGCGCAGGTCGGGCAGGAGGACGCGGCCACCGGTGATTGCGAGCGTACTCATGTCCTGAACTGCTCGCGGCTCGGGTGTGAATCCTGCGTTCCGCGTCGGCCGTCGCGAGGGTTTATCACCGATACCGGGACCACGGCCGGCGTGACCTGACCGTCGTCGCGGGGGAGCCGAGGCGGGTGTGTGGCACACTCCTCCGTGACTTCGACGCCGCGTGCCGCCTGTTCGCCACGAACGCTCCCAGTACCACGAACGCTCCGACCGCCGCGACCGCCGCGACCGTGGTGTGTCGCAACCGGCGTCTACCACCCCACTCGCTTTTGCTCCGTCGACCCGTCCCCTCGCCCATGCGAATCGCCGTGCCCAACAAAGGGCGCCTGCACGAGCCGACCATCGACCTGCTCGAACGCGCCGGGCTTCACACCGAGGAGACCGCCGACCGTCAACTGTACGCCGACACCGTGGACCCGGACGTGACGGTGCTGTTCGCCCGCGCGGCCGACATCCCAGAGTACGTCCACGACGGCGCCGCCGACCTGGGCATCACGGGGCTCGACCAGGTCCGCGAGTCGGGTCGCGAGCTGGAGGAGCTTCTCGACCTCGGCTTCGGCAACTGCCGGCTCGTCCTCG
Source organism: Halobium salinum (assembly GCF_026586625.1). Lineage (GTDB taxonomy): Archaea > Halobacteriota > Halobacteria > Halobacteriales > Haloferacaceae > Halobium > Halobium salinum. The sequence continues at coordinate 249,134 of NZ_JAODIW010000006.1, forward strand.
CGGCTCCGGAGGACGGCGACATCGACTCCCCGGAGGACGTGGCCGACGGCACGGTCGCCACCGAGTTCCCGACCATCACCGAGAACTACTTCGACGAGCTCGGGCTGGCCCCGAGCATCACTCGCGTCACGGGCGCCACGGAACTCACCCCGCACGTCGACATGGCCGACGCCATCGTCGACATCACGTCGACGGGGACGACACTCGCCGTCAACCGGCTCGCGGTCGTCGACGAGGTGCTCGCCAGCTCCGTCCGGCTGTTCGCTCGGCCGGACGTGGTCGACGACGGGGACGGCGGGAAAGTCGAACAGCTCCGGACCGCGTTCGACTCGGTGCTCGCCGCGGAGGGGAAGCGCTACCTGATGATGAACGCGCCGCGCTCGGCGCTCGAGGACGTCCGCGACGTGATTCCGGGGATGGGCGGCCCGACCGTGATGGACGTGGCCGGCGACGACTCGGTGGCCGTCCACGTCGTCGTCGACGAGTCCGAGGTGTTCGAGACCATCAGCCGCCTGCGCGAGGTGGGTGCGACGGACATCCTCGTCACCGAAATCGAACGCATCGTCGAGTAGCTCGCTTCGCGAATCAGTCGGCCGTCTCTTCGGGTTCGACCCGTCGTGTGTCGTCGCTCGCGTCGCCTGCGTCGCCTGCGTCGTCCGCATCGTTCGCGCTCCCTCCGCCGTCCTCGTCGCCTGCCCCTCGCCACCGGAGGTCGGGCGTCGTCAGGCCCGGATGCACCGAGCGTCGGCCGTATCTCCTGTCGCACCACCAGACGATGGCGGCGCTCCCCAGCGCCATCGCGCCGACGCCGAGCAGGCCCGCCTCGGGGCCGAACGAGCCGCCGGTGAGGAGCGCCGGTCCGCCCTGCTCGACGACGAGCACCTTCGCGAACCCGCCGGTGCCCGACACCGGGAACCCGTAGACGACGCCCTGGAAGAAGTTCCAGGTGATGTGGAGGCCGACGGGGATGGCTATCTCGTCGGTGAGCACGTAGCCGAGCGCGAGCATCACGCCCGCGAGGCCGACGTTGAACGTGCTCAGGAGCGTCGCGTTCGGGTTGCCGAAGTGTGCGAGGCCGAACAGCGCCGAGGAGACGAGGACGGCGACGGCGGTCGCGCCGTTCGTCCCGACGTAGCCGGCCAGCCCCTCCGCGACGTTGGTGAGCAGGTAGCCGCGGGCGACCAACTCCTCGTAGAAGCCGACGAAGAGGAAGACGACGAGAATCCCGACGAAGCCGACGAGGAAGCCGGTGGTGCCGCCGTCGAACGTCCCGGTCACCCGTACCCAGCCCGCCGCGAGTTCGAGGAGGAAGACGACCGTCATCAGGCCGGCACCGAGCGCCAACCCGAAGCCGAGGTCGACCCACCAGTCGCGGTCGAGTCCGAGTCCGAAGTCGGCGACGCGCCGCCGGTCGAGCAGGAGGGCGGCGACGGCGACGGCGACGACCGTGGCGAGCGCGGAGACCGTCGTGTTGAGCAGCAGTCCGACCGAACCTGCGCCGAAGCCCACCCCGACGAGGACGCTCCGGACGACTCCTGCGAGGAAGACGGCGCCGACGAGGAGGGCGGCGAGTACCGTGAGAGCGACGAAGCCGAACAGCCGCCAGAACGCGCGGAGCCGACGCTCGCGCCGGTTCCAGAACAGCCCGAGGACCGTATCCAGCATGTCCCTCCCTGCGGTCGGCGACCCCTTGAGTGCTCTCCCGCCTCCGGTCTCCGGCCCCGGGTCCGTCTCTGTCTCCTCACCCTGGCGCGCTCGCGAACAGCGCTAAGAGTGCGAACAGCATCGCCCCGAGGATGACGGTGACCACGACGTGGATGAACGTCACGTAGGCCGTCAGCCGCGGCGACCGGCCGTACACGTAGCGAATGGCGAGCGCGTCGAGGGCGAGGGCGAGGGCGACGCCCAGTACGGCCGGGAGGGAGAACGTGGCGGTGACGACGGCCACGACGGCCGGGAGGGGTCCGACGAGTAGCGCCTTACGGACGGCCACGTCGCCGAGGACGTTTCGGGCGGCGAGATGCGCGGTGAGCGAGAGGAACAGTGCGAACAGCGCGACCGTACCGACGACCGCGAGCGGTGCGGCGCCCGCCTGCAAGACGACCATGTGCGGGGTTCGGTCCGCCACCCCTTATCGGCCCCGACTCGTCGGCGAGGTGTCGGTTCCGCTTCGTCGGGTCACCCCGACCGGCTCCGCCGCGTCACTCGAGCAGTCCGAGCTCTTCGAGGCGCGTCGTAATCTCCTCGACGGCCTCGCGTGCGTCGTCGGGTTTCTTTCCGCCCGTGATGACGAGCTTCCCCGAGCCGAAGAGGAGTGCGACGACTTTCGGCTCGTCGAGGCGGTAGACGAGTCCGGGGAACTGCTCGGGCTCGTACTCGATGTTCTCCAGACCGAGGCCGATGGCGATGGCGTTGAGGTTGAGGTTCCGCCCCAGGTCGGCGCTGGTGACGATGTTCTGGACGGTTATCTCGGGGTCGTCGTCCACCTGAATCTTCAGCTCGCGGAGCTTGTCGAAGACGATGTTGAGACTCTCGTGGACGTCGTCGGTCGACTTCGCCCCGGTGCAGACGATCTTCCCCGACCGGAAGATGAGAGCCGCGGACTTCGGGTTCTGCGTCCGGTAGACGAGCCCGGGGAACTGCTCGGGGTCGTAGTCGGCACCCTCGAGGTCCATGGCGACGCTCTGCAGGTCCAGCTCCTGTCCGATCCCCGTCGACGCGACCACGTTCTCGATGTTGATTGTGTCCTTCGGGTCGGTCATGCAACGATTTAAGTGTCGTATTTAAGGTTTAAAAAGGTTGGTGCATCTCCTGGCGGCCACGACCGGCCGTGATTGGTCGGTGTCACCGCTCCCGACCCGTCTTCCGGACGGCGGGCCCGACGTCGCAGGACCGTCGCGCCAGTTCGACGCGCCGGGTCGGCTCCTGCCCGGAGAGTCGCGTGGGCTGGTCGACGTGGACGATGCGAACCGACGTGAGCTCGGTCTCGTGGTCGGCGTTCCAGCGCCGACAGACGTACTCCGCGAAGGGGCCGGCGAGCCGGTTCTCGTCCCAGCGGACGGAGCCGAGATACTTCCCCCAGCGGGCGGTCGGGTAGGTGTCGGAGACGTCCGGCGGGCGGTCCCAGCGGACGGACCCACCGTGAAAGGCGTCGACGCGGCCGCCGGACGCCAGCTCGCCGGGGACGACGTACCAGCCGTCGACCCCCAGCGGGTTCGGGGCGAACATGCTCCACTGGTACTCCTCGGGGTCCTCCACGTCGGTGACGGCCGCGGGGAGGGTGACGAGGCCGACGGCGGCGGCGTTCCAGACGAGGACGAGGGCGAGGAGACAGGCGACGGCCGGCGGGCCGACCACCCGGCGCCACCGACCGACCGCCTCGGCGACCGAGCGGGGGACGACTCGGGAAGCCGGTCGGGGGTCGAACCGGAGGAGCGCCCGCCGGAGACGGCCTCCGAGGCGTCCGACCGCGACGCGGCCGAGGAGTGCCCCCGCGACGCGGGTCTCCACGGCGTCCCAGACGACCGCCGGGAAGAACGGAAGCAGTGCGACTATCGAAATCAGCGGGAAGAGTCCGATCATGAGTGTCGCCGTCATCCCGGCGTGCATGACGACGAAGAGGCCGGCCAACAGCGCGCGCCCCCGCCCGGTCAGCAGTACCAGGAGGGGGGAGGCGACGAGCATGGCGAACCAGAGGTGGCCGAGCGGGCCGAACACCCACGGGCTCCCGGCGAACAGGTCGCTGAGGAGGACGGTGAACCGCCGCAGGCTCAGCACGTAGTAGATGGCCTCGCCGTTCGTCCAGAGCGTGCCGCGTGATTTCAGGAGGGCGTTCGAGGCGTAGACCAGGACGACCTGCAGGAGGAGGCCGGCGCTCGCCGGACTCACGACACGGTCGCGTGGGCGCCACTCTCGCCGCGACCCGGCGGCCGACTCGGTCGCCGACCGCACCCCTCGCCGGAGGGCGTCGACCGACACTCGCTCGCCGAGCGGGAGGAAGACGCTCCACAGGAGGAGCCACCGGAGCAGGGCGTCGCCGCTGTTCTGGACGTAGGGATTGCGAAACTGGAGCGAGAGGAGGAGGACGAGGGAGAGTACCGTCGCGAGCCGGGTCCGATAGCCGACGACCAGCGCGACCGCCACGACGCCCGCGACGAGAAAGAGGAGTGCCTGCGCCCACGCCGCCCCCGAGAGGGTGTGAATCGAGAGCGCGTGGTGCATCGGCGCGAGCTCCGCGAGCGCCGAGCGCGGCAGGACGCCCCGGTCGGTGTAGAAGGCGACGAGGCTCCGCGAACGCAACAGGAGGTCGACGAGCAGGAGCAGACCGAGAGCGACCCGGAACGCCACCAGCGCCCGCCAGTCGATTCCGAAGCGCCGGGCGACGGCGCTGGCGAGTCGGGGGCGGACCCGCGCGAGACGCCGTCGTGTGTCCATCGGTGTCGGTTCGGTGCTCGGGCGGGACGGGCAAAAGCGCGCCGGAGCGGGCGGACGAAAGCGCGCCGGAGCGGGCGGACGAAAGCGCGCCGGAGCGGGCCGGGCGTTTCGACACGCTTTCGTCGCCGGCTCCGAACCTCGGGACGTGTACTGTCTGGAACTCGCCGGCGAGGACGACGCCTTCGCGGCCTGTGAGGCCCGGAGCGCCGCGAGCGGGGTCGAGGTCGTCGCCCCCGGCGTCGCCGTCGCGAAGGGGGTCGTCCCCGAACGGGTCCGGACGCTCGCTTACACGCACCGCGCGAGCGAACTCGTCGGACGAACCGACGCCGACGTGGGGAGCGCCCGGGCGCTCCTCGAAGCCGCGCGGTTCGACGCGAGCCGAGAGGGATCGGTGGCGGTCCGCGCCCACGACGTGCGCGGCTCGACGGGCGTGAGCACCGGCACGGCCGAGCGCGAACTCGGCCAGGTGCTCGTCGACCGCGGGTTCAGTGTCGACCTCGACGACCCCGACCACGTCCTCCGGGCCGTGTTCTCTCGGGGGCCGGTCGACGCCGACGACGCCCTCTCGCGACCCGCCGACGGCCCCTCCGACCTCGACGAGGCCGACGTCTGTACCCTGGGCTGGCTCGCGGTCGAGTCCGTCCGGGACTACGGCTCCCGAAAGCCGACCGACCGGCCGTTCTTCCAGCCGGGGAGCATGGCGCCCCTCGACGCTCGGGCGTTCGTCAACGTCGCCGGCGCCCGCCCCGGCGCCACGGTGTTGGACCCCATGTGTGGCACCGGCGGGACGCTCATCGAGGCGAGCCTCGTCGGCGCCGACGTGCTCGGCAGCGACGCCCAGTGGAAGATGACGAACGGCGCCCGCGAGAACCTCCGCGAGTACGCCCCCGAGGGCGCCGCCTTCGAGCTTCTGCGGGGTGACGCCTCCCGACTTCCGCTCCGGGACGACGCGGTCGACGGTGTCGTGTTCGACGCACCTTACGGTCGGCAGTCGAAAATCGAACGCCACTCGCTCGAGGAGCTCGTCTCGGGGGCCCTCTCGGAGGCCCGCCGGGTCGCCCCGCGAGCCGTGGTAATCGCCGACCGCTCCTGGCGCGAGGCGGCGCTGTCGGCCGGCTGGGAGCTCGAGGCGCTGTTCGAACGCCGAGTCCACCGGTCGCTGACGCGGTACGTCCACGTCCTGGACGCTCTCTGACCGACACACAGGTCTAGCCTGTATTTACTGGCATTCCGTACTTCCCCGGGCCGCGCGAGGTTCTGCACGAATTCTCATGATACACCGAGACAGCGAGGGCGGACGGAGCCGAGGCGCGTGGTAGACCTGACAGACCCGCTCCTGCTGGTGATGGTGGCCTACTTCGCCGCCACCGTCGGCATCGCGTTGTGGTCCGGTCGCGGCGCCGGGTCGAACTACGTGGAGTTCGCACTGGCGGGGAAGGACCTGAGCCTCCCCGTCTACATGATGACGTACTTCGCCACCTTCGCGGGCGGCGGGTTGACGATGGGCATCGCCCAGACCGCGTTCGTCGACGGCGTCAGCGCCCAATGGTACGCGATGACACAGGGGCTCGCCTGGATGACTATCACACTCATCGTCGGCTTTCTCTACTCCTTCGAGGTGGTGAGCGTCCCCGAACTGCTCGGGCGGGTGTTCGGCGACCGGACGAAGTACTTCGCCGCCGCGTTCACCGTTCTCGGGCAGGTAGCGCTCACGACCGGTCAGACCATCGGGATGGCCTCCATCATCGCCACCGTCACGGGGATTCCGCTGAACGTCGCCTTCTGGTCGAGCGTCGCGGTGTTCATCGGTATCACCGTCTACGGCGGGATGAACTCCGTCGCGTGGGCCGACACGCTCCACGGCGTGCTCGTCATCGTCGGGATGGTCGTCGCCATCCCGCTCGCCGTCGTGAACGCCGGCGGCGTCGGTGCGGTCACCGCCACGCTCCCGCAGGGACACACCAACTGGTTCGCGGTCGGGTTCATCCAGATCGGCTCCTGGTATCTGATGTACCTCACCGTCGCCGGCGCCCAACAGCAGATGCTCCAGCGGACGTGGTCGGCGCGGAACGCGCGCGTCGCAAAGGTCGGGACGTTCCTCGCGGGCGTGGTCATCACGGGCTACGGCGTCCTCTCGGCCACCGCCGGACTCATCGCACAGGCACAGGGCGCCGAAATCGAGTCCTCGATGGCGTTCGCCTGGACGCTGACGAACACCCTCCCGCCGGTGCTCGCGGGACTCCTCCTCGCCGCCGCCGTCGGCGCGGTGATGAGCGGGGCCGACTCGTTTCTGCTGGCGGGCGCGACGACGTTCGTCAACGACCTCTACGTCCCGCTCCGGGGCGGAAAGGAGGGGCTCTCGGAGCGCCACCTCGTGAGCGTCACCCGGCTCACCATCCTCGTCTTCGGCGTCGCCGCGGCGGTCGTCGCGCTCAGCGGCATCGAGATAATCGCCATCAACACGCTCGGGATGGGTATCATGTCGGTGCTGTTCGCCGGCATCGCGGCGATGCTGTGGGACGGCACGCGACGCGAGGCCGGCCTCCCCGGCTTCGTCGTCGGCGGCGTCGTCTTCGTCGTCTGGGCGTTCGGCCTCGGCGAACCGGCGCTGTTCGGTCAGGGACCGCTCGAATCGGCGGTTCCGGCGACGCTCGCGGCGCTCGTCACCATCCTCGGACTGAGCTATCTCGGCTACGGGGAGAAGATAACCGTCGGCCGCGTCCGGTCGGAAGCCCGCGACGACATGCGTGCGTCGCGGGAACGCGGTGTGGGGAGCAGCGACGACTGAGCGCCACGGCGCCGAGCCGGGTCGTCGGCTCGACGCTCGCGGATTCGGACGACGGAGACCGTCGAGCGCGACCGGCGCAGGCCGCCGTCGACTACTCGTCGGCGATCGCCACGACCGTCTCGCCCGCCCGCACCTTGTCGCCCTCGGCGACGACCACGTCCTCGACGCCGACCTCGGGGGGGAGGAGGACGTCCGCGCGACTGCCGAAGGAGATGTGTCCGACCTTCTCCCCGCGCTCCAGTTCGTCTCCCGCCTCCACGTACGGGTGGATGCGGCGGGCGAACCAGCCCGCGATGAGCGACACCTCGTAGTCGCCGCAGTCGACGTCGACGCGCTCGTTGCGGTCGGAGTCCTTCGAGAACGCCGGCTTGTTGGCGCCCTCCCGGTGGGTGACCGACTCGACCGTCCCCGGCGCCGGCGCGCGGTTCACGTGCACGTCGGTGACGTTCATGAACACGCCGACGCGGACGCGGCCGTCGCGGTCGTCCTCCTCGCGAATCACGGAGACCTTCCCGTCGGCGGGGGCGACGAAACCGGCCGAGGGGGCGTGTCGCGGCGGGTCGCGGAAGAACGCCAGCGCGGCGACGGCGGCGAGCAGGAGGACGACCCCGACCGGCGGCGAGAGCATGGCCAGCGGGACGCCGAACAGGAGCGGGAGCGCGGCGTAGCGCCACCCGTCGTCGACGATGCGGGTGTCGCGGATGTCCGAGAAGCGCATCGGTCAGATCCCCACCGAGAGCCGTTCGATGCCTCCGTCCGCGTCGTCGCCGTAGGCCCAGACGGCGAGCAGGTGACAGAGGTGGAGTCGGTCGTCGCTCCCGGTCGCGAGGTCGAGGTCGGTCGCCCCGGCGAGGCGGTGGAGTCGAGCGAGCTCGGCGCCGCTGTAGTCGGCGCGGGCGACCCGGAGCAGTTCGCGGAGGAGCTCGTCCCCGCCGTACCCCTCGTCGTCCAGCAGGCTCCCGAGGGTCTTGCGCGCGCTCCGGAACTCGCCGTCCTCCACGTCGTCGAACACCGCCCGGAGGTCGTCGTCGGTGCTCACCTCGCCCAGCGCCTCGTAGGCGGCGTTCATCGTAATCTCGCCGGCCGTTGAGGCCGTCGTCTGGGCGGAGAGCACTGCCCGCCGGAGGTCGCCGTCGGCGTAGCCGGCGACGTACTCCAGCCCGTCGTCGTCGTACTCGACGCCCTCCGCTTCGACGATGTGGCGGAGAACGTCCGCGGTCTCGTCGGTCGTCGGGGCTCTGAACGGAACGGGGAAGCAGCGCGAACGGATGGGCGGAATCAGTTTGGTGGGTTGACGCGTCGCGATGACGAACTGCGTGTTGCGGTGGTACTGCTCCATCACCCGGCGCAGCGCCTGCTGGAAGTCCTCGCGGATGCCCTCCGCGTTGTCCAGCAGGACGGTCTTGAAGTCGCCGGACATCGGCGCGTAGGCGGCGGACTCCTTCAGCACGCGGTTTATCATGTCGCGTTTCGCCATCCGGCTCCGGCCCGCGAGAAACTGCTCGAAGCGCGGGTCCTCGCGAATCTCCTTCTTCGTCCGGTCGAAGAAGTCGGCGACGTTGATCTCCACGAGGTCGTTGTCGGGGTCGTCGTGGGTCTCGCGGGCGAGCGCCCGGACCGCGGCGGTCTTGCCGACGCCCGACGGGCCCTGGAGGACGAGGTTCATCGGTTCGTCGACGGCCCGCCCGAGGCGGTCGCACACCTCCTCCTGTGGGAGGTCGGCGAGCGCGGGGGCGTGCGCGTCGGTCCACAGCGGCGCGTCCATTACCCCGTGGTTGTCGAGGGAGGGGGAAGAATAATCCGGTCCGCTCCGGGAGGGGCCGCCGCACCCAGCCCTACTTCGCCCCACCTGCCGCGGCGCCGGTGTCAGTCTCCGCCGTTTCCGCTCCCCCCGCCGACGCCAGCGACCGTCTTCGTCGCCGTCGCCGTCTCGCCGTCCTGTTCGACGGTCACGGTGAGTTCGCCGGCCCCGACGGGGACCGGCACCGACGCGCGGCCGTCGGCGTCGGTCCGGGCGACGGCGTCGCCGCCGGTCAGTACGGCCGCGCCCTCGACGGGGTCGCCGCCGCGGGTCACGACCAGCGTCGCGTCGGTTCCGGCCCGGACGCTCCCCTCGAATCGGGCGTCGAGCGCGCCGTTGCCCCCGGCCGTGTCGTTCGGCGTCGCGGTCGCCGTCGTGACGACCGGTCCGGTCGTCGGTGTCGCGTTGGCGTCGCCGTCCGGCGCGTTCTCGTCCGCGTCGGCGCTCACGTCCTCGATGTCGACCTGGTCGCCCGTTCCCGACTCGCCGACGACCGGCTTGAGGACGTACTTCCCGCTGTTGCCGGCCTCGAACACCGTGATGTCGAAGACGAAGTCGACCGCGCTCCCGGCGCCGACCGCGAACTCGCGCTTCACGTGGAGCTTCCCGCTCGGGAGCTTCACGCGGACCGTCTCGCCGGTCGTCAGTGTCCCCTCGACCTCGCTGACGTAGACGAAGACCCTGTCGTACTGGCCGCTCTCGGCCGCGAACGACCCGAGCCGACTCGCCTTCGCGCCCTGTAACTCGGTGAGGTCGACGGTGGCGTTCCCGACCTCGTGTTCGACCCAGCCACCCTTCGACTCCTCGTCGTCGGCGGATTCGGCGCCGGCGCCGGCCCCGCCCTCCGCGGTCGCCGACGCGTTCGCGTCGGCCGAGACGTTCGCCTTTACGGTGGCGTTCGCGGCGGCGCTCGCGTTCACGCCGCTCCCGTTCGCGTCGGCCGCGACGGTGGCGTCGGCGGAGGCGTTCGTCTCGGCTCCGGCCTCGGCGTCGGCTTCGCCCTCCGGGCCGTCCCCGCGCTCCGAGCCGGCCCGGTGGAGCCCCACCTTCGATATCGTCACGTTGAGGCTCGCGAAGTCGCCGATGGCGTTGCGCTCGTCGCTGACGAAGAAGTTCACCGTGCCGTCCCCCGACGCGGTCGCGTCGGCGTCCGACTCGTCACCGTCGCCGGCGTCATCCGGCGCGTTCGTCGTTCCGTTCGTCGTCGCGCTCTCGTCGACGGATGCCGACCCGCCCGCGTCGACGCCGACCCCGCCGGTACAGCCGGCGAGGACGACGAGGACAGCGGTCAGCACCGCAAGCGGCAGTTTCGTCTCCATAGACTCCCGTTCGGACTCGACACCTTATATCGGCCCGAACGTTCAACAAATATGAACAGTTAAACAGTCGTGAACGGTCGGGCGCGGAGTCGTCGCGGCTCACTCGGCCTCGACTTCGGCGCCGACGGCCGGTTCCGTCCGGTCGCGAGCGACGCGGTCCCGCGCCCCGTCGTAGGTTTGGGTCTCAAGCAGCGCCTCCAACTTCCGCTCGAACGCCTCGTCGCCGAGTTCGCCGCGCGCGTAGCGGTCCCGGAGGCGGTCGAGCGGGTCGGTCGTATCGGTCGACTCGGCGGCGTCGGAGGCGTCGGCAGCGGTGGGGGTCTCCCGGTCGTCGTCCGACCCCTCGTGCGCCCCGTTGAGCATGCCGGCGATGGGGAGGAGGACGACGAAGCCGACGACCCACACCATCCCGGTGTCGATACCGAGTTCCCCTCCGAGGATGCCCAGTCCGATGGTGAGGAATATCACGATGCCCGGGAGCTTGTTCGAAACACGCTTCTGGAGGGACATACTGAAAGACATTCGACCCCTGTCAATAAATCCCACGTCGGCACCGACGACCCGACCCGCACTGTCAGAACGCTTCGACACGCGTTTACCGGGGGGCTGACTACTCGCTCCCATGTCTATGCGCGTTACCTTCCTCGGCACCAGCGGCGCGGTGCCGACCACGGAGCGGGCGCCGAGTGCCGTCTTCCTCTCGCTCTCGCCGCACAACGAGGAGGCCATCGATATGCTGTTCGACGCCGGCGAGGGGACCCAGCGCCAGATGATGCGCTTCGAGACGGGGTTCGGCGTCTCACACATCTTCGTCTCACACCTCCACGGAGACCACGTGCTCGGCATCCCCGGACTGGTCCAGTCGTGGGAGTTCTCCGACCGCGAGGACCCCCTTGCCATCCACGTGCCGCCGGGTTGTCGTGAGCAAGTCGAGGGACTGGTTCACGCCGCCGGCTTCCAGCCCTCCTACCCGGTTCGGGTCCACGAGGTGGCACCCGGCTCCGTCGCGCTCGACGGCGCCGGCTTCGAGGTGCGCGCCTTCGAGACCAACCACCGGACCGTCTCGCAGGGGTACGTCGTCGTCGAGGACGACAGGCCCGGCAGGTTCGACCGCGAGGGTGCCGAGGAACTGGGCGTTCCCGTCGGCCCGGCGTTCGGGAAGCTCCACGCGGGCGAGCCGGTGGAACTCGAGGACGGCACCGTCGTCCGGCCGGAGCAGGTCGTCGGCGACCCCCGACCCGGCCGCCGACTGGTCTACACCGGCGACACCCGGCCCGTGCAGGCGACCGTCGACGCCGCGGCCGACGCCGACCTGCTCATCCACGACGCGACGTTCACCAACGAGGCGGCGGGTCGCGCCCGACAGACCCACCACTCGACGGCCCGGGAGGCCGCCGACGTGGCGGCCCGCGCCGGGGCGAAGCGACTCGCGCTGACGCACGTCTCCTCGCGGTACGCCGGCGACGCCTCCGAACTGGAGCGCGAGGCCCGGCGCCGCTTCGACGGGGAGTGTTTCGTCGCCCACGACGGACAGACCGTCGAGGTGCCGTACCCGGACTCCTGAGCTGTCCGGGATACTACTAACACCTATTGAATTTTGACGTGGTGTAAACAAGTCCTTTAAGCCAACAGGCTTATCACGCCGGCGGTCACACGTCGTGGTACGGTTCGGCACCGCATCCTGGGTCGGGTGGCGCGTCGAGCCGTAATCCATCGGGCCGACGGTTTCGCATCGCGCGACCGTTTTCCCCTCCTCCCTCCCAGAGGCACCCTTCCTGTACACCCAGTGGCGTCCGCAGCGGTGCGGCTCGCCCGGTACCCACCGTCGACCGACCGGTGACCGTTCGGCGTCGAATCCAGTCGGCTCCGAGACGACGCTACAGTTATGATATGTACACACATACCACGGATGCCGGAACGCCAGTGACCGGGTCGTGCATCGAGTGTGTCACCGTCGTGAACGCTCCGCTCTCGGGGCCGTCGGGCCGCCGCCCTAGCATCGGCGGGTCGTCGGATGCGTGACCCATCCCTTCATCGCGGTCCGGCTCCATCCCCTGCTCCGGTTCTCCGCCGAGTGACGGGTCCGGCGCACTCCCGACGTCTCGGCGCCCCGACACCGCTCGCGGCGTGGCCTATTTACCCTCCGCGTCCCTACGCGCGGCCGTGAACGACCGGACGAGCGCGCTCGACTCCGTCGTTTTCGGTGTCGACGTGCAGAGCGGTGACGTCCGCGGCGACTCGCCATCCTACGCGCTCGTCGCCTTCGACGGCGAGCACGTGGACCGCGACGTGGTCTCCCTCCGAAAACTGAGACGGCTCATCGACCGCGAGGAGCCCGCCATCGTCGCGACGGACAACATGTACGAGCTGGCGCCCGACAAGGACGCCCTCGTCCACTTCCTGCGCTCGCTTCCCGCCGGGACGAAGCTGGTGCAGGTGACCGGTGCCAACCGACCCGAACCCCTCTCCCGCGTGGCCTCCCGCCACGGCGTGCCCTACGGGAAGAAGCCGATGAAGGAGGCCGAGGCGGCCGCCCGTCTCGCCGCCGTCAACGTCGGCCAGGAGGTGTCGGCCTTCACGAACACCACGACCGTGAAGGTCTCTCGGGGGCGTTCGACCGGGAAGGGCGGTTGGAGCGCCGACCGATACACCCGGCGCATCCACGGGAACGTAAAGACCACGGCGCGGGACGTGGAGTCCGAGCTGAAGTCGGCCGGCCTCGACTTCGAGGTCGACGTGACCGAGAAGTACGGCGGCTACTCCAATGCGATATTCACCGTCGAGGGGCGCCCGCAGGACATCCCGGTCTCGGCGCGCCGGGCGGGCGACGTGCGAATCGAGGTCGAGCGCGAGCGTCGCGACGGCATCGAGTTCGAGCCGCTCGCCAAACGACGGGACCACGTCGTCGTCGGCATCGACCCCGGGACGACGACCGCCGCGGCGGTCGTCTCCCTCGACGGGAAGCCCCTCGACGTCCACTCCACCCGGACCGCCGACACCGCGGACGTCATCGAGTGGCTCATCGAGCGCGGGCGTCCGGTCATCGTCGCCGCCGACGTGACCCCCATGCCGGAGACCGTCGAGAAGTTCCGGCGCTCCTTCGACGCCGCCGGCTGGGCGCCCGAACGGGACCTGCCGGTCGACGAGAAGCTCCACCGGACCCGCGAGCACGACTACGACAACGACCACGAGCGCGACGCCCTCGCCGCCGCCCTCTTCGCGGTCGACGCCCACGAGAGCCAGTTCGAGCGGGTCTCCCGGAAGGTGCCCGCCGGTCTCGACCGCGACGAGGTCATCGCCCGCGTCGTCGGCGGCGACGAGTCCGTCGAGGCCGTCCTCCGCGAACTCACGGACGACGGGGAGGGCACGGAGGAGGAGGAACAGACCGAACCCCAGCGCGAACTCACCGCCGAGGAGAAGCGCATCCGCGACCTCGAATCGCAGGTCGACCGCCTCGAATCTCACGTCGAGGACCTCCGCGGTCGTCTCGACTCGAAGGACGACACCATCGCCGAGTACAAACGCGAGCTCTCCGACGCCCGCAAGCAGGAGCGCCGGGAGGCCCGCGAGCGTCGCGAGGTGAAGCGCCTCCAGCGCGAGAAGGGGCGGCTGGAGCGCGAGCGCGACGACGCGACCGAGCGGGCCGACGAACTCGAATCGAAGCTCGACCGGCTGAAGACGCTGTGGAAACTCGACCACTCGAACTTCGCGGACGTCTCGGAGGGCAGGGACCTCGTGTCGGTGAAGTGCGTCGAGCAGTTCACCCGCGACGCGCTGGAGGCCGCCGACGAGCAGTACGGGCTGGCCGCCGGCGACGTGGTGTACCTCCGCGACGCCTCCGGGGCCGGCCGCTCGACCGCCGAACGCCTCGCCGACGTCGACCCCAGAGTCGTGCTCCGGACGGGTCGACTCTCCGACGTGGCCGACGAGGTGCTGTTCGAGGCCGGCATCCCGGTGGGCCCGGCCGAAGACGTGCAGATGCAGGAGGTGGACGAACTCGCCGTCGCCCGCGAGAGCGACGTGGAAGCGGCCATCGCGGACTGGGAGCGCCGTGCCGAGGACCGCCGGAAGGACCGGAAAGCCGAGATGGTCGACCGCCTCATCAGCGAACACCGGGCCGAGAGTCGGAGCGGTGGGGATTAGCCGGTCAGGGGTTCCGGCCGCGGACGGGTCGCCGTCGACCCGACCCCTCGAACGGACCCCTCCGTGCCCCTCGAAGCGGGAAATCTCACACTGAACCGATACGGCGGCCCGGTGTCGGCTCCGGAGAGGGCGTCCCCGACGGGGCGTCGTTCCAGCGAGGAGTCGGTGTCGGCGGGCGTGCGAGTACGACGGCCGACCGCCCGGCGACCGACTGTAATAAATCCTCTCGGTGGCGAAGCTGAGCGAATTAGTACTCCGTAACGCAATACGTAGTTGCCCGGTCCGCGGCCCGTTCCCGTTTCGTAGGGAGGGAGGGAACGTCCGATTGTGGCCGGGTTCGGAGCCCCACTGAACCCGCTCGACGCGTCACCTCGAAGGCCTCGCAGGTTCGCCCCGTCGGCGGTTCCCGCGTTCGGCGGGCCTCCATCCGGTGCCGACGCCGACGCCCGTCCGCGCGGACCGCCGCGCCGGCGGCCCGAATCCGAAACCGTTTCTCGCACGAACGAACAACCACCGGACGAAATGGGTATCATCCGGGTCGTCACCGGCGCCGCGGGCGCGCCGACGAAGATGGCCTCGTACGACGCGGCGCTGGCCGACGCCGGCATCCACAACTACAACCTCGTGACGGTCTCCTCGGTCGTCCCGACCGACGCGACCGTCGAGTTCGTCGGCACGGCGCCGGACCTCGGCCCGGCGGGGGAGCGCCTCACCGTGGTCGAGGCGCGAGCGACGATATCGGAGGTGGGCCGCGCCGCCGCCGGACTCGGGTGGGCAACCGGTCCCGGACCGGGGCTGTTCTACGAGGCGACCGGCACCGACGCCGACTCGGTCCGGAGTCGGGTCGAGGCCGGCCTCGACGCCGGCGCCGACCTCCGGGAGTGGACCCTCGACGAGCGCCGCGTGGAGGTCACCACGGCCGACCACGACGGCGAGGGGTTCGCGACGGCGCTCACGGTCGCCGTCTACGGGGAGAGCGACCCCATCCTGTAGGCGGTCGAAGAAGCGACGGTCCGGACCCCGCTCCCGTCCGACAGACGGCAGAGATTCGCCGCTCCGCTGGGTTTATACGCCCGCTACCCCTACAACGCCCGACCAGCCTCTTATGAACGGAAACAATCCGTACGCAGGTGCCCCCGGCGTGGTTGACGCCGGGCGGCCGGCTCAGGACGTGGAGCTGTCGCGCGACCAGAAGCTCGCGTTGCGGCGGGCGGTCGCCGGCATCGTCGCCGAGACCGAGTCGTACCTCCCCGAGGGGTACGCGGTCGGCTCGGAGCTCTCCTACGGTGTGAACGGCCCGACGGCGACCGTCGCCGTGCAGCCGCCAGCGGGCCATCCCGTCAGCGCCGGCTTCTCGCCGGACCCCGACGACCTCGACGCCGGCCTCGACGCCGAGGACCGCACCGAAGTCGCCCGTGGCCTCGCCGCCAGCGCCGCGCTCCAGGTGATGAACGTCGTCGGCGACAGCGTCACGCCGACCGCACGGTAGTCGCCGGCAACGCGACTACGTCCCGCTCCCGACTCCGGGCCGCCCGTCGGCCCTGGCCGGCGTTCTGACGAACAGCGCGTACCCGAGCAGCAGCGCCGACGGAACCCCACCGAGGGTCGCGCCGACGGCGGTCGGCACCGACAGCGTCCAGGCGCCGCCGAGGCCGAGCAGGAGCGGAACGGAAGGAGCGCGAGCAACAGGTCGTACTCCGACACGCCGAGACGGTCGTTGCCCGTGGACGGCTCTCGGTAGCTCGTCGAAGACACCTCCGTCGGGTGATTATGTCCGCATCCAACGTATCGATTCTCCCCATACCCACAGGGTACTCACGAGGAACGTCACGTCGAACGTATCCGTAACTCACGGGGACGTGCTGGACGAGAAACAGGGGGGTCGGTGAGCCGGACGCGGACGGGGTCTGGGGTGGATGAACGCTCTCGACCGGCCGCTCGGTGAGTCCCGTCTACTTCCCCCAGAAGGGGTCGCGCTTGCGGTGCTTGTCGAGGTAGCCCTGCAGGGCCTCCAGTTCGTCGGCGGGAATGTCGTCGGAGAGCTCCTGTTCGAGCACCTTCGCGTGCTTCTCGGGGAGCTCTATCCACAGCTCGTCGCCCTCCTCTATCTGCCGGCCGACGGTGGGGCCGTCGATGGCGACGCTGACGCGGTTGCCCGCGCGGGACTCCGAGACGTCCTCACCCTGGTCCTGGATGCCGGAGAGCTCGCCGACGCGCTTGGGCTTCCCGTCCTCCCACTTCACGACGCGCTGGTTGTTCTTCAGCGTCCCCGACAGTACCTCGACGCCGACGACCGCGGGGTCGTTCTGGCGGAAGGTGTGGTCGGGGAGAATCTGGAACCGGCACGGGCGGACGATTTTGTCGAGCACCGTCTCCTGCTGGGCGCGCTTCTGTTCCTCGACGTACTCGTCGTACTCCTCGACGAGTTGGTAGATGACGTCGTCACGGAACAGCTTCACGCCGGTCTCGTCGAGTTCGCGCTCGGCGCGGTCGAGCACGTCGACGTTGAAGCCGAGGATGACCCTGTGGACGTCCTCGCCCGCCGTCGAGGCGACCGCCACGTCGCGCGGGGCGATGTCGCCCACCTCGGCGCGGAGGATGGGAATCTCGGCCTCCTTCAGCGCGTTCGCCATCGCCTCCAGCGAGCCGAGGGTGTCGGCCTTGACGACGACGCCCTCCTCCTCGGTGTCGACCTCGATTTGGGCCAGCTCCTTCCGGACTTCCTCGACGACGGCGTCTCGCTCGCGGCCGCGGACGACCCGGACGGGCGCGCCGGCCATCGCCTCGTCGAGGTCCGGGGCGGCGATCTTCACACCTGCCGCCGCGGCGACGGAGTCGACCTTGTCGAACCGTTTTTCCGTTCGAATCTCCGCGTTCGGCCGCGGCTGGAGCAGCGCGCGGACCTCCGTGACGATGGGCTCGTTCGTCCCGCCGACGACGACGGTGTCGCCCTCGCGGACCGTGCCGTCGTACAGCACCACGTCGAGGGTCGCGCCGAACCCCTTCTCCTCCTTGACTTCGAGCACGGTCCCCTTCCCCGGGCCGCTGATGTCGACGGCCATCTCCTCTTTCATGTACCGCTGGGAGAGCCCCATCAGGACGGCGAGGAGGTCCGGGATGCCCTCGCCCGTGATGGCCGAGAGCGGGACGACCCCGATGTTCTTCTGGAAGTTCTGGACGCGCCAGTAGAGGTCCGCCGAGAACCCCTCGTCGGAGAGGTTGCCGATGACCTCGTAGAGGTTCTCGTCGAGCATCGAGCGCGCGCGGTCGCTCTGGGCCTCGTACGTCTGTTTGATGGGCGACCCCTCCTGCGCGTTCCAGCCGGGGGTGGTGTCGACCTTGTTGGCGGCGACGATGAACGGCGTGCCCGTCCGCCGGAGGATGTCGATGGCCTCGACGGTCTGGGGCTGGAACCCGTCGTTCACGTCGACGACGAGCACGGCGATGTCGGCGAGCGCCCCGCCGCGTGCGCGCAGGGTCGAGAACGAGTGGTGGCCGGGCGTGTCGATGAACAGCAGACCCGGCAGGTCGAAGTCGGTGGGGTCGACCAGGCTCCCCGCCATGTTCGACACCGTCTCCAGCGGCACCGCGGTGGCGCCGATGTGCTGGGTGATGGCCCCCGCCTCGCCCTCGCTGACGGCCGACCCCCGAATCTTGTCGAGCAGCGTGGTCTTCCCGTGGTCGACGTGCCCGAGGACGGCGACGATGGGGGTGCGGAGCGATTCGCCTGTAGCGCCTGCGTCCGTGTCTGGGTCTGTGTCCGTGTCCGACATGAGAAATCTCCCCGGAGAAGTTCGGTTACCGTGATTTGGCGCTGGCGGGAAGATAAGTCTTTCAACTTCACGGGGCTCCGGAGAGCGCGTTCTCCGTGGTTGCTGTTCGGTGACGGACTGGTCGAGTCGACGGTCCCCGGTCGGCGGTCGACTCCCGCCATCCGTCCGCTCCCCGTCAGACGCGCCCCGTGGCGTTTATACCCCTCCGTTCGTATTCGGCGATATGGCCGAGATACTCGCCGAGAACCTCTCCGGCAAGGCCGTCATGGGGTCCGACGGGACGGAGCTGGGGATGCTGTACAACATCACGATGAACCTGAAGACGGGGGCGCTCGGCGACCTCGTCATCGAACCGCACGAGGCCGTCGCAGAACAGCTCTCCTTCGAGCGCACCGAGGAGGGCCACTTCCGCGTGCCCGTCGACCACGTCCAGGCCGTGAAGGACTACATCGTCGTCCGCCGCTGACTCCCGACACCAGACGCAGATTTACACTCAGACTCAGACTCAGATGCAGATTCTCGACACGTCCGCGTTCATCCACGAGTACACCACCGACGAGCAGACCGCCTCCATCCCCATGGTGCAGGAGGAGCTGGAGGGCGAACACGCGTTCCGCTTCGACGCCATGGAAGGGGCGGGGATGCACATTCACGTCCCCGCCGAGGGGGCCGTCGACACCGTCCGCCGGGCCGCGACCGAGACCGGCGACGCCGGGGAGCTCTCGGACACCGACGTCCGGCTCATCGCCGCCGCCTTCGAACTCGACGCGACGCTCGTCACCGACGACTACGCGATGCAGAACGTCGCCGAACATCTCGACGTCGCCGTCGAGGTCATCGCCCAGGACGGCATCAGCGAGCAGCGCGAGTGGCGCTTCCAGTGTGCCGGCTGCGGTCGGGTGTTCGACGACGAGCACGACCGCTGTCCCATCTGCGGGAGCGACCTCTCCCGGAAGAACCCCGCTTGAGGCCGGTCGCCCCCGGCGCGTCGAGCCCGCCGAGGCGTCCGAGTATCACGGTTTTCGGGTCGAGAATCCTTCGGAACGGCTTTGAGGTTGGGCGCCGGAACGACGACTGAATGAAGCTATTCGGGTCGAGTGGCACGCGCGGGGTGGCGGGCGAGCAGCTCACCCCCGAGTTCGTGCTCCGCGTCGCGAAGGCCGCCGGCACCGTCTGGGGTGTCGAGCGCGCGGCCGTCGCTCGGGACACGCGGACCACCGGGCAGATGTTCACGAACGCCGCCGCATCCGGGCTCGCCAGCGTCGGCGTCGACGTCGACCGTCTCGGCGTCGTCCCCACGCCGGGCGTCGTCCGGTACTGCGACGCCGAAGAGGTACCGGCCATCGTCATCACGGCCTCGCACAACCCACCCGAGTACAACGGGGTCAAACTCGTCGGCAGCGACGGGGTCGAACTCCCGGTCGACCGCCTCGAAGCCGTCGAACGTCACATCCTCGACGAGGAGTTCGCGGTCGCCGACTGGCGGACGGTCGGCGAGACCCGACACGTCGACTCGGCCAACCGCGACTACGTCGACGACATGCTGGCTCGGGTCGACCGCGAGGTTATCGCAGACGGAAACCTCACGGTCGCCCTCGACCCGGGGCACGGTGCGGGTGCGCTCACGTCCCCCGACTTCTACCGCGAACTGGGCTGTGAGGTCGTCACGGTCAACGGACAGCCCGACGGTCACTTCCCCGGCCGCGACCCCGAACCCGTCCAGAAACACCTCGGCGACCTCGGCCGGCTCATCCGGGCCTCGGACGCCGACGTGGGAATCGCCCACGACGGCGACGCCGACCGTGCCATCTTCTTCGACGAGCACGGCGAGTACGTCGAGGGCGACACGTCGCTCGCGGCGCTCGCGGCGGCCCAACTCGAGGCCGGCGACACCACCGTCGCCGCCGTCAACGTCTCGCAGCGACTCGTCGACGTCTGCGACGAGGTCGGCGCCGACCTCGAACTGACGCCCATCGGCGCGACGAACATCATCACGCGTATCCGCGAACTACAGGCCGACGGCGAGCGCGTCCCCATCGCCGGTGAGGGCAACGGCGGCATCTTCTTCCCCGACTATCGACTCGTCCGCGACGGCGCGTTCATCGGCGCGAAGTTCCTCGAACTCGTCGCCGAGCGCCCCGCGAGCGAGGTCGTCGCCCCCTACACGGGCTACGCGAACGTCAGACGGAACGTCCTCTACGACGAGGAAGCCGAACTCGACGCGATGCTCGACGCCGCCGAAGCGTACGCGTTGGAGGCCGACGCCGAACCCGACACCACCGACGGCTACCGACTCGACTACGGCGACGCGTGGGTGCTCGTCCGGCCCTCGGGTACCGAGCCGAAGGTCCGCGTCTACGCGGAGGCCCGCGACCGCGCCCGCGCCGAGTCGCTGGCGAACGACGTCCACGACGCCCTGCAGGACGCGCTCGCGACGGCCTGAACCGCTGTTTCCTCCCGAGAACGGGATAGGGAACGCTTACTTCGACTCCGCCAGCGCGCCCGCCAGTCGCGCTCGCTCCTCTCGTCGCCTGTCGAGCTCCCTCGCCACCGCGCCGCGTTCGAGGCGCTCGCGCTCCGTCTCGGTCAGGGTCGTCCGAGCCTCGGCGGCCGTCCGGAGCCGGCCGTAGTCGTCGCGTTCGGCGAGGTCGCGGAGCGCTCGCGCTTTCGCGACGGTCTCCTCGTCGGCGAACCGGCCGACGACGGCGACCAACTCGCGGGCGCGGTACCGGAGCTCCCCCGCCGACGGCGGCGGCCACGAGACGACGAGCGGCTCGGCGTCGAGCCGTTCGAGGTACGTGCGGTGGACGGCGACCCGGCGTTTCAGCGCCGCGGCGTCGTCGACGTAGTGGTCGAGCTTCGACGTCGAGTAGTCGGCGTAGTCGAGCAGGTCGGTCACCGACTCGGTGCCGGCGTCCCGCTCCGCGACGTACTCGGCCAGCTCCGCGGGCGGCTGACGGTAGTCGACGAGCGGGTAGGCGGCGGTGGTCTCGACGAACGCGAACAGCTCCCGCGCGCTCGCCTCCCGTCTGAACGCCGCGAACGACTCCTTCACGGCGTCGTTGTACGCCTCGACCGGTTCCCGGAGCCGCTCGACGGGGGCGTCCAGGTCGGCGTCCCCCAGCCGGACCAGCCGCTCCAGTTCCCCGATTCGCTCCTCGACGGCGTCGAGTCGGTCCTCGACCCGCCGCTCGGCCTCGTACTCGCGCTCTCGCGCCCGCTCTCGTTCGTCGAGTCGGTCCGCCACCTCCTCGGCGTCGGCGACGTGCTCGCGGGCCGCCTCGAAGTCGCGCTCGCGGAGCCGCCGGCGGTCGAGGCGGTCGCTCGCCGCCTCGAACGCCTCGCGCTTCGGGAGGTCCTCGGGAAGCTCCTCGACGAGGCCGAGAAAGCGGTTCTGGAACTCGAGGTACGCCTCGAAGTCGCCGCTCCCCACGGCGCGGTCCTCGTACCGGTCGAGCAGGCTGACGGCGCTCCCGTGGGCGTCGGCGACCGACTCCAGGCGGCTCTCGCCGACCGACTCGACGGCGTCCTCGGCGTCGGCGGCGGCGGTACGGGCCTCTCGCAGGTCGGCGAGCAGAGCGTCGACGCTCCGCTCGCCGAGGGGGGGAGCCGAGTCGCCCCCCGCGCCGTCCGCGCTCCCGTCGCCCCTCGCGGTTCCCTCGACGGAGTCGGTCATCCCTCGTCGTACACCTCGTCGGGGTCGAAGACGCGCTCGCCGCGCTCCTCGCCGTCGACGGTTCGGTAGAAGCAGGAACGGTGACCGGTGTGGCAGGCGCCGCCGTCCTGGTCGACCAGGTAGAGGAGGGCGTCGGCGTCGCAGTCGACCCGTACCTCGCGGACGTGCTGGCGGTGGCCGCTGGTGGCGCCCTTCTCCCAGAGCTCCTCGCGCGAGCGGGAGTAGTAGTGGGCGTGACCCGTCTCGCGGGTGTGCTCGAGCGCCGCCGGGGAGGCGTAAGCCAGCATCAACACCTCGCCCGAGTCGGCGTCCTGTGCGACGGCGGGGACGAGCCCGTCGTCGCCGAAGTCGACCTCCACCTCGGCGGTGCCGGCCGTGTCGGCGGTGTCGCTCTCGCTGCTCATACGCGACCCGAAGCGCGTCGGGCCGATATGTCTTGTGCGTCCCGAGTGAGGCGTCTCGTGGCGGACAGGCGGCGGCCGAACCGGCTCGTGGGTCCGGAGTCGCTCGTGCGGAGGGTCACCGCGCACCCGCCTCGGCCCCCACACGGCGTCTCGTCAGGTCATGGAGGGTGTGGTCGCGGCCTGCGATATGAATCTCGGCGACCGAACCGGACTCCGGAGGGCGCTCAGACCAGTCCGACGAGGCCGAGCGCGCCGAACAGCAGGTCGCCGTAGGTCAGCGCGAGCAGGAGCCCGACGAACATCGGGACGACGAACGGGAGGCCAGGCGATATCCACACCGTCTCTCGGTCGGCGACGACCGCCAGCCCCTCCCGGAGGCGCTCGGACGTGGTACCGTAGGCGCTCCCGTCGATATCGTCGAGGAAGCGTTGGGCAGCCCACGGGTCGTCGACGCCGTCGATACCGTCTACGTCACTGGCGTCGACGCCGTCGACACCGCCTACGCCACTGCCGTCGGCTCGGTTCGCCCCCGCACGCGCCGGCGCCGCCCGACCGCTCCCGTCGGTCGCGACTCCCGACCCGTGGTCGCTCCCGCGGTCGGCGCCGGCCCCGACGGCGCCGTCGGTCGGGGGGTAGGTCGTTCCCACGCTGGTCGGGTCCCGTAGCGTCGCGGCGTCGGCACGCAGGTCCGCGAGGCTGACGCCTCGCCAGCGGAGGTACATCCTGAGCGCGTCGAGGTCGAGGCCGCTTCGCGTCGTCCCCTCCCGGTCCTCGAACAGTCGCCCGTGGAGCGTCGGCAGGTCGCGGACGCGGACGCGGCGTCCGAGGAACATCACGGGTGCCACGTCGCCGGCGAGCAGGTTACGGGCCGCGAGGGCCACGGGGTACGCGAGCGCGACGACCACCGTGTTCGTGAGAATCGTCATCGAGAACACGCCGAGCGCCGTCGGCTGGAGGGGGACCGTCGGCGCCGACGCGACTGGGAGGGCGTAGGTGGGAAACGTCGGAAAGACGACCGCGAGCGTCATCAGCGCCTTCGCGTCGGCGCCGCCGAAGGCGCCGAGTCGCCAGAAGACGTACGCGAGCGGCAGGACGAAGCCGAGACTGATGGCGACCCGGAGCAGGAACAGGGTGTCGCCGGGTGAGGCGAGCGGCAGTCGGACGAGCAGGTCCCCGGCGAGCGCGACGAGGCCGAGGAGGACGAGCGGCGCCCAGAGCCGGTTCGGCAGGCGACGGGTCCTGATATCCCGCCACGCCGCCCAGGCGAAGACCGGCACCACGAGCAGGCGCAGAAGGTCCGGTGTCGAGGCGAGCATACCGGGTTCCTCTCGGCAACCGGGATTAAGTTTGGGATGGTCGGAGTCGGCGGCGCCGTCGCTGCGAGTGCGAGCGCGAAAGAAAGGAAGCGAACTACGCCGTCGACCTCAGATGACGCGGTTCTGCAGGTAGTCGAGGTGCTTCGCGTTGTAGACGATCTGCACCTCGTCGGCGGCGGGCGACCCGATGCAGGTCAGACGGACCTGCTTGTCCTCGACCTCCTCGTCGGAGAGAATCTGCTGCATGTCCATGTCGATTTCGCCCTCCTTGAGGATGGCTGCGCAGTTCGCGCAGGCGCCGGCGCGGCACGAGAACGGCCAGTCGTACCCCTGGGCCTCGGCAGCCTCGAGGATGTACTCGCCCTCGTTGACGTCGAGCGACCCGTAGTCTTCGTCGTCGAGGCCGGCGTCGGCGGCCTGGTCGAAGAGGTCGTCGTCGTCGAGGTCCCAGCCCTGGTCGTCCAGCACTTCGTAGTTGAGGTATTCTACCGTGGGCATCGGGCGAGGCTTCGGATGCCACCTCATTAGGCTTTGCTGTTTGGGAGCCCAAAACCCGCCGTCACTGGCCGAAAGAGTTGAAGGTCGGGGGTAGGCCGTGGTGACGTGACCAGGGGTTGCCGACCGACACCGGACGCCACGACGAGGGGACGAACCGACGGTGTCTCGGGCGGGTTGGCAACGGTGTGGAGTCGCCCTACCGGCTCACACCGGCGTCAACGCGAACAGGAGAAAGGAGGCGACCGCCGACAGCGACGGCGTGAGAATCCAGAAGAAGATGACGCGACCGGTCGTGCCCGGGTCGAAGAGGTCGCCGGCGATGAGTTCCTCGTCTTCCTTCCCCATCGGTTTGACCTTCTTCGTCTCGGCGGTCAAGGCGTTGACCGACACGTCGGGACCGCGTCCGCGCATCGCGTCACCGATGGTGACGGTGCGGGTCGCCCGGCCCCACCCGAGGCCGACGATACACATCGTGGCGCTCACCGCGAGGCTGGCGGGGATGCCGATCTGTGAGAGAAAGGTGATGATGCTCGCGCTGACGACCTCGACGATGAGGGCCGCGAGCAGCGGGAGGTCGGTGAGGTCGTTGCCGACGGTGTCCAGGGTTCGGCGGGCGATGGTGAACGCTCCGAGCCCGATGGCGCCGCAGGCGACGACCACGCCGACGCCGACGTCGATGAACCCGCCGCCGACGAGCGGTGCCACGGCGTTGGCCGCGTTCGAGGCGCCGGCCGCGTACGCCATGTAACAGCCGATGGCGACGACGGCGACCGTCCCGCCGAACTCCCGCCAGGAGGTGCCCGGCGCCCGTCGGGGGAGGGGGGTGAACTCGACGACCGACCCCTCGGTGCGGTCGATGGCGAAGCGGGCGTCGAGGTAGGGGTAGACGTACCGGCCGATCATCGCACACACCCAGAACGCGAGGATGGGGGCGACGATCCACCAGGAGACGATTTCGAGCATCTTCCCCTCGTTGAGCGTCCCGCGGGCGACCCCGAGGCCGGCGATGGCGCCGACGGCCGTCATCGACGTGGAGGCGGGGACGCCGAAGGTGTTCGAGACCAGCAGCGCCAACCCGACGAAGAAGAGGACGATGACGCTCGCGAGCAGGGTGAACCGCTGTGTGACGATCTCCCCACCCATCGTCTCGATGACGTTGGGGCCGACGATCCACCCGCCGAGGAGGGCGAAGGCGGTCATCAGTGCGGCCGCCGTCAGCTTCGAGACCACGCCGCTCCCGACGGCGGGTCCGAAGGCGACACCCGTCGAGGAACCACCGATGTTGAACCCGACGAACACCGCGACCGCTAACCCGACGACGAGTAAAACCTCTACCACTACCCCCACGGAGGACCGGCCACCCTTAGTCGGTGTCGGTTCCCGACTCGGGGCCCGTGGCCACGCGTACCGGCAGTATGCGCTATTGTACCCCACCTAACCCGGCGAAACGGTTGGAAGGAAACGGAACGCTCGGCCCCTTTTATTCTCCTCCCCCATCTCGAATCGACCGGCTACGACGGCCAGACAACCCATGAACAAGAAGACCGTATTCGCAGTGGCCGCGGTTGCACTGCTCGTCCTGCTCGCCGGCTGTGGCGGCAGCACCGGCGGCGCCGAGAACGCGACGGTGAACGAGTCCGGCGCCGAGGGCGCCGACTCCGGTAGCGAGATGACCACGGAGGGTGAGAACGCCTCCGAGAGCGACGACGGCGGGGCCGCCGTCGAGGCGAACGCGTCCGCGAACGCCTCCGCGGCTCTCGTAGCGTAGTAGTCGAGCGGTCGACTGACGGACCTACGACGTCGGTCCGTACCACTTCTGTGTGACCTCGGACGGACAGCGTCGCCGACCGGTTCGGCGCCGCTGGACGTCGACCGACCGTGGATTCACTCGCCGGCTCCCCGCCGAGTTTTCCGTTCGGCCCAACTCCCGCTGGGGTTCGCCTCCGGGTCGGAATCACCACTGCCCGAGATTCGCCGCTCTCGATTGGACCTCATCTCTCGGGGGTCGTCGTCGTCCGGACGCCGTCCTCACCGCGAGTGTCGACCGGCCGTCGGCTGCCCACGCCACTGGACGCTCCAGAACTACAGTTCACACTGAATCATTCTCCCGATGACTGGTTCGAGACGACGATAGTTGCTCTGTAGAGCCTATTACGCACGGAGTTCCGGAGACGGAGGCGCCCCGGGTTCGAAGTAACGGCGGCTTACGGCGGCCGATTTCGCCGTCGTCTCCGCCGAGTACTGCCTTTTGAGGCGACTGCACTCCCTACCCCGACGTCGTCTCGTCGGGTGTTGTCGACGCCTCGGGCCGAGGCAGGGATTGCCGACTCCTGCCCGTCCGCCGGAATTCCGGAAACCGGCTGTTATCGGGGGTGAGCACCTGAAACAGTGCGAAACAATACTCAACAGGTGGCTCCCTTTATTCTATCACGGTCCCTCCTCTGAATCGGCTGCGAGGCCCAAACGACCATGTGTGAGCGCAGAACCGGTTTCCGCGACGGCCGCCACCCGAGCGCGACGGGGCGTACTCTGGCACCAGTACGATCCCGGCGCCTCACTAGCGTAGTGGCGGCCACGCGCGGACTCGAACCGGTCTGCGACCGAGCAGCCGGTGGACGACCCGACCAGACACTCGGACGTGTCTCCCACCACCGAACCACTAACGGCACCACCACCACGGCGAGTGCACACCAGTTCATCGGTCACCGACACATCCGGCGTCGTCGACAGGACGTGGTCCGGCCCTCTGGCACCAGGGTCGTGACCGGTCCCGTCAGCTGCTGACGCCGGAGTCGTCGGGTCGTCCATCACCTTCTCTCCCACATCTCGAGCGAACGAGCCGCGGCTGTGCGCCACCGCCGTCGGGACCGACGGACGGCACGCCGACGCGGCGTTCTGCACTCCGCTCTCGGAGTCATAAACTACATACGGGGACCCGATGTATGACCAATCATCCCACCGTCGGGGTCGTCACGGGTAGCCATGCAGGTCAGACTCATCACGCTTCTGTTCGCCTGCCTCCTCGTCGTGGGGAGTGTCGCCGTCGTCGGCCAAGCCGATGCGGACGTTCGAATCACGAACGTCTCCTTCGGGGGCCCGGGGGCGGTCAACACGACGACGGACACCAACAAGACGTATCTCTGGCAGTCGGACCCCGCCCGCGCGAGCACGACGATTCACAACGACGGCCCCGGCGGCGTCCACCGGTACTGCGTGAACGCACGGAAGGTGGTGAGCGCGGAGGACGAGCAGCTGGGCAACCGCTCGGAGCTCGGTTGTCAGGTGACCGCCCTCAAACCGAACTCGACCACTAACGTCACGTTCGAACGGCTCTCCGCCCCGAGAAACGCCACCGGCCGGTATCGACTGAGCTTCGTCCTCCAGAGCCAACCGAACGGCGGGGAGGTCGTCGCCAACAACTCCACGACCGTCTGGTACATCACGAAGAGCGGCGACGTGGACGGCGACGGGCTCATCAACGTCCACGAGGTGTCGAACAACACCTCTATCGACACCGCCGACACCGACAGCGACGGGCTGGACGACGGCCCGGAGATACAGAACCACGGGACCGACCCGCGGTCGGTCGACACCGACGGGGACGGTCTCCGGGACAGCCTCGAAGTGAGCCTCGGAACCAACCCCCGACAGTCCATCTGGCCGGTCCTGCTCGGGGTGGCCGCCCTGTTCGTCCTCGTCGTCGTCGGCGCGGCCTACCGATACGGCGCGTTCTCCTCGCTCGGTGGCCCCGGTTCTCGTCCCGGCACGGGCGAGGGGCGGACGGCCCGACGCGGTGACGACGGCGGAACGGACACCTCCGACGGCGGCGCCGCCGCGACCGCGGCGCCCGACACGGTCGTCACCGACGAGGACCGCATCCTCCAGTTGCTCGCCGAGAACGACGGGCGGCTGATGCAGAGCGAGCTCGTCGACCAGACCGGCTGGTCGAAGTCGAAGGTGAGCAGGCGGCTCTCCGCTCTCGAAGAGGAGGGACAGGTGAGCAAGATATCCCTCGGTCGGCAGAACATCGTCACGCTTCCCGGTCACGAGCCGGAAGGGACGAAATCCCCACTTGACGAGTGACAGTTCAGCCGTCGTAGATGCTTAGCCCCCGGACAACCTACTTAGGCGCGGAACAACCGCGGTGAAAGCGTCCGAAACCGTCTCCAACGGGTGGCTCGCTTTATTCTGTCCCCGACCATCGGCCAGAGTGCGAACTATGGAACGAAAAAGCGTCCTCGCGGTAGTCGCTGTCGCAGCGCTCCTCCTGCTCGCCGGCTGTGGCGGTCAGACAGGCGCGGGCAACAACACGAGCGCCGCCGCGGAGGAGACGACGACGATGGGCGAAGAGACGACGATGGGCGAAGAGACCACCACGTCCGAGGAGACGACGACGATGGGTGAGGAGACGACCGAGATGAACGAGACCATGGGCGAGAACGAGACCATGGGCGAGAACGAGACCATGGGTAACGAGACGACCGAGATGAACGAGACCATGGGCGAGAACGAGACCATGGGCAACGAGACGACCGACAACGCGAGCGCGGTCCTCGCGTAACGCGGCTCCGGACCACGCCGCTTCCGTTTCTCTTCGCGTCGACACCGCACCGGACAGCCGCGGCGCTGTCGGACGAGGGAGTCGACTCGATGGCCGACCCGATACCCACTCCGTAGCGTCGAGCCCGACGTACCCGACGCGTCGCTCACAGTTGCCGGGTGGTCGCCGCCGGACGAGCCGAGACGGAGCGGCAAGCGAGACGAAGAGAGGTCGAGAGACGAAGCGGAAGGAAAAAGACGGAGAGACGACGGCAGAGTCGGGAGCGGCGGGTGAATCCCGCGCCGCTCCGTTCCGCGTGCCGTGGGATTACCGATTCAGCGTGTGAATCGCTTCACCCATCGCGTTCTCGGCGGCCTCCATGACCGCCTCGGAGAGCGTCGGGTGGGTGTGGATGGTCGCGGCGAGGTCCTCCAGGGTGGCGCCCATCTCGATGGCGAGCGTCACCTCGGCCACGAGTTCGGAGGCCTCGGGGCCGACGATCTGCGCCCCGAGGACGAAGCCGGTCCCGTCGTCGGCGACGATGCGGACGAACCCCTCCGAGTCGCCGGTCGTCAGCGCGCGGCCGGAGGCGTTGAACGGGAACTTCCCGACGGCCGGCTCGAAGCCGGCCTCTTCGGCCTCCGCCTCGGTCATGCCGACCGTGCCGATTTCGGGGTCGGTGAACACCGCGGCCGGGATGGCCTGGTAGTCGAGCGCGGCTGGTTCGCCGGCGATGACCTCCGCGGCGACGATACCCTCCTTGCTCCCCTTGTGGGCGAGCATCGGCTCGCCGGCGACGTCGCCGACGGCGTAGATGCCGTCGACGTCGGTCTCGGCGCGCTCGTCCGTCTCGAGGAACCCGTTCTCGTTCGTCTCCAGCCCGGCGTTCTCGAGGTCGAGCGTGTCCGTGACCGGTTGGCGTCCGACCGCGACGAGCACCTTGTCGGCGTCGTACTCGGACTCCTCGCCGTCCTCCGTCTCGGTGGTGACGACGATGCCGTCACCGGACTGCGTCCGGTTGCCCGAGGCGCCTTGCGCCTCGCTGTCACCGGTCTCCTGCCAGCCGCTCGCGGCCTCGCCGAAGTTGAACTCGACGCCGAGGCCCTCGGCGCGCTTCTTCACGACGCGCGCCACGTCGTCCTCGTAGCCGGGGAGGGCGTCGTCGAGCATCTCGACCACGGTGACCTCGCAGTCGAGTTTGGCGAAGACAGTCGAGAGCTCCATCCCGATGTAGCCGGCGCCGACGACCAGCAGGCGGTCCGGCACCGTCTCGAGGGAGAGCGCGTCCCGCGAGCTCAACACCGGCTCGTCGCCGAAGTCGAAGTTCGGAATCTGGAGCGGGCGCGAGCCGGTAGCGACGATGCAGTGTTCGAACTCCAGCGTCTCGCTTCCCTGCCCCTCGCCGCCGTGAGCGACGCGCACGCTGGACTCGTCCTTGAACGACGCCGTCCCCTCGACGAGGTTGACGCCGTTTGCCTTACACAGCTTCTCGACGCCGCCCGTCAGCTGGGAAACGACGCCGTCCTTCCACTCGCGCATCCCCATCAGGTCGACCGCGGGGTCGGCGTGGATGCCCATGTGCTCGGCGTTGCCGGCGTCGTGGGCCACGTCCGCCGCCGTGATGTACGCCTTCGAGGGGATACAGCCGTGGTTCAGGCAGGTTCCCCCGTAGGCCTCTTTCTCGACGAGCGTCGTGTCGAGTCCGTGCTGTGCGGCGCGGATGGCGGCGACGTAGCCGCCAGGCCCCGCGCCGATGACCAATACCTCCGTTCCCGTCGTGACGTCTCCGACTACCATGTTATGCGTCCAGTAGCAGCAACTGCGGTTCGTCCAGATACTCCATCACCGTGTTCGCGAACGCCGCCGCCACCGCGCCGTCGACGATGCGGTGGTCGATGGACAGCGACAGCGGGAGCGTCGACGCCGCGACGACCTCGCCGTCTCTCACTGCGGGGCGCTCCTCGATGGCACCCAATCCGAGGATGCCGACCTCCGGGAAGTTGATGATGGGCGTCGCGTACTCGCCGCCGATGGCTCCGAAGTTCGTCAGGGTGAATGTACCACCCTGCATCTCCTCGCGGCTGATTTTCCGGTTGCGCGCGCGCTCGACGAGGTCGGACACCTCGCGGGCGATTTCGAGCATGCTCTTGCGGTCGCACTCTTTGACGACGGGTACCATCAGCCCGGCGTCGGTGGCGACGGCGATGCCGATGTTGTACTCGTCTTTGAGGACGATTTCGCCCGCCTCCTCGTCGAGCGTCGAGTTGAGGTAGGGGTACTCCTTGAGCGCGGCGACGACCGCCTTGATGATGAACGGCATGTACGTCAGCTTCGCGTCGCGCTCCTCGGCCACGCCCTTCATCTCCTCGCGCAGGTCGACGAGGTCGTCGACGACGACGGAGTCGTGGTGTGTGACGTGTGGCGCCGTGTACTTCGACTTCGCCATCTGTTCGCCGATGGTGCGCCGCACCCCGCGGTAGGGGACGCGCTCCGCACCGTCGTCCTCGACGTCGGCGGCTACGAGTTCCTCGGTGGTCTCGCCCTCGGCCTGTACGGCCTCGGCGTCGGCCTGCTGGGCCTCGCGCTGGGCCTCGGCGTACTGCAGGACGGCTTCCTGGGTGACGAACGCCTCGCCGTCGCGCGCCTCGTCGGTGGGCACGTCGTTCAGGTCGACGCCCTCGTCCTCGGCGAGCTTTCGAGTCGCGGGCGCGGCGAGCGTGCGCTCGCGGCCCGCGGCCTCGGCGGTCGAGGCGCCACCGGCGCGCTGGCCGTTCGTGGCCTGTTCCGCGTCGCCCTTGCGCTTGGTCGCGGACTTCCCGCTGAACTCGACGCTCCTGGGGCCGGCGTCGTCTCCGGCTCCACCGGCGTCGGCTGTCGCCGACTCGGCGTCACCCTCGGCCGCGCTCCGTACGTCGCCCTCGGTGACGCGGCCGCCGGGTCCGCTCCCGTCGACGCTCCCGATGTCGACGCCGAGTTCGCGGGCGAGCCGTCGGGCGCTGGGGGCGGCGAACACGCGGCCGCCCTTCCCGCTCGACTGCTCGGTCTCGCCCGTCTCGGTCTCGGCGGTGTCGGTCGTCTCCGCCGCGTCGTCGGCGCGGGCCTCGCCCGCGTCCTCGGCGTCGTCGACGTCGACTTCGGGCTCGTCCTCTGCCTCGCCTTCGACCTCGTAGGTGATGATGACGTCGCCGACGGGGACCATCTCCCCCTCGGAGACGTGCAGCTCTTTGACGGTGCCGTTGTACGGGGAGGGCACCTCGACGAGCGCCTTGTCGGTCTCGACCTCCGCGACGGCCTGGTCCTCGGTGACGGTGTCGCCGGGGGAGACGAGCCACGAGACGAGCTCGCCCTCGGCGACCCCCTCGCCCACGTCCGGGAGTTTGAATTCTTTCGTCGCCATCGGTCAGAACTCCATCGCGTCGCGGATACCTGCTTCGACCCGGGCCGCCGAGGGGAGGTAGTAGTCCTCCAGCGCGTACAGCGGGAACGGGGTGTCGAACCCAGTGATGCGCTCGACCGGCGCCTCCTGATAGAGGAGCGCCTCCTCCTGGATGATGGCCGTAATCTCGCCCGCGAGGCCGCCCGACTTGGGCGCCTCGTGGACGACCGCGGCGCGACCGGTCTTCTTGAACGACTCGACGATGGTGTCGCGGTCCAGCGGCGAGACGGTACGCAGGTCGACGACCTCCACGTCGACGCCGTCCTCCGCGAGGTGCTCCGCGGCGTCCATCGTCGGGCGGGTCATCGCGCCGTAGGTGAACACGGAGATGTCCGTCCCCTCACGTCGCACGGCGGCCTCGCCGATGGGGACGGTGTAGTCGTCCTCGGGGACTTCGCCGCGGAAGGCGCGGTAGATGAGCTTCGGCTCGAAGAACATCACGGGGTCGGGGTCGCGGATGGCCGAGATGAGCAGCCCCTTGGTGTCGTACGGCGTCGAGGGGATGACGACCTTCAGACCCGCCTCGTGGGCGAAGAAGGCCTCCTTGGACTCCGAGTGGTGTTCGGGAGCGCGGATGCCGCCGCCGTACGGCGCACGGATGACCATGGGGCACGTGTACCGGCCGCGGCTCCGGGTACGGAGGCGCGCGGCGTGGGAGACGATCTGGTCGAAGGCGGGGTAGATGAACCCCTGGAACTGGATTTCCGGGACGGGCTTCAGGCCGTACGCGGCCATCCCGATGGCGGTGCCGACGATACCGGACTCCGCGAGCGGGGTGTCGACGACGCGGTCGCCGCCGAACTCGTCGTACAGCCCCTCGGTGGCGCGGAACACGCCGCCGTTCTTCCCGACGTCCTCGCCCATCACGAGCACGTCGTCGTCGCGCTGCATCTCGGTGTACAGCCCGTCGCGGACCGCCTGGACGAGCGTCAGGTTCTGCGTCTCTGTTTCCTGTTGGGTTGCCATGGGTCGGTTACTCTCTGAGGAACGCTTCGTCGCCGTACTTCTCGCGCAGTGCCTCGAACGCGTCGCGCTGCTCGCGTACGTGCTCGGGCATGTCCGCGAACACGTGTGCAAATATCTCCTCGGGTTCGGGTCGAGTGACCGCCTCGGCCTCTTTGATGGCGTCCGCGACCGCACCCTCGACCTCCTCGGTTATCTCGTCGACGCGCTCGTCGTCGAGGATGCCCTCGCCCCGGAGGTACGCCTCCAGGCGCGGGATGGGGTCCTTCGCCTTCCAGCGCTCGACCTCGTCGTCGTCGCGGTAGACGGTCGGGTCGTCGGCGGTGGTGTGGGCGCCGAAGCGGTACTGGACCGCCTCGATGAGCGTCGGACGCAGTTCGTCCTCGCCCGGGTTCTTCGCCTTCTCGACGGCCTGCTTGGTCACCTTGTACACCGCGAGCGGGTCCATCCCGTCGACCTGCACGCCCTCGATGCCGTACGCCCCGGCCTTCTGGGCGATGGTCTCCGAGGCGGTCTGGCGTTCCCGAGGGACGGAGATGGCCCACTGGTTGTTGTTACAGAAGAAGACGGCGGGCGCGTCGAACACGCCGGCGAAGTTGAGCCCCTCGTGGAAGTCACCCTCGCTCGTGGCACCGTCGCCGAAGTAACAGATGAACGCCTTCGCCTCGCCCTGCAGGCGGGAGGCCCACGCCGCGCCGGTGGCGTGAGGAATCTGCGTCGCGATGGGGACCGCGACGGGGAAGACGTTCGCCTCCGCGGGTATCTTGTTCCCCTCCTCGTGACCCATCCAGTACAGCAGGGTCTGCTTGAGGCCGACCCCGCGCACGAGCGCGCCGCCGTGCTCGCGGTACGAGGGGAACATCCAGTCGTCCTCCTCGAGCGCGTAGACGGAGCCGATCTGGGCGCCCTCTTGACCGGACAGCGGCGGGTACGTCCCCATGCGGCCCTGCCGCTGGAGGCTCACCGCGCGCTGGTCGAAGTGGCGCGCCAGCCGCATGTGCCGGTACATTCCCACGAGGTCGTCCTCGGAGAGGTCCGGGACGTCGCCGACGACCTCCCCGTCCTCGTCGAGTACCTGCACCCGGTCGTCCGGGTCGTGCTGTAGCGTACTCACGGTAGAGCCCTCCTTCGCATGGACACACGGTCTCCCGCCCGCATTAAATGACTTTCGTAAATAGTTTACTATGGGCAGAAATACTGCCACAGCATCCTGATGCGTCCATCCAGCTCCAGAAAAATCCTCAATCGTCAATTCCTATCCCGGATGTGCCCCGAACCCCGGCACCATCCCGATTCATTTACCAAGATAATGGACGAACGGGAAGAATCGCCGTGTGGCGTGTTTTCGTCCCACAGTCACCACACGATGGGACGGGTTCCGGCTACCAACCAAAGTTCCACGGATGTCGTGAACTACTAGGTGTATCAGATTGTTTTAGGGGCGAATTTAATACGAACGTCGAGAGATGCCGGGTACGGGTAAACAGTGCCCGCTCGGACGAATCGCCCGCTCCACACAGCCTCGACAGACCGACGGAGCGAACCACCCTGCCTGTCAGCCACATCGTTCCGGCGGCGCGTCGTCGGCTCCCGTCGGCCGACGCGCCGCCGAGCCTCGACTCGCTTCTCGCCTGAGCGACCGGTCGCTCTACCGGCCGTGGCTCCGTCGACCGACCTCGTACCATCGCGTGGCCCGCGCCACCTGCGTGAGTCACACGGCCCGTTCGGCCGGCGAGCGGCGCTCAGCTTCCGGCGGCGGCGCGAGCCTCGTCGCGTGCCTGCTCGACGCTCTTGCCGTCGCGGAGCACGCGCTCGACGAACAGTTCGCCGGCCTTGTACGAGGAGCGGACCATCGGCCCGGAGGCGCAGTAGCCGAAGCCGAGTTCCTCCTCGGCGACCCGCGCCCAAGTGTCGAAGACGTCCGGGTGGACGTACTCGAACACGTCGAGGTGCGACCGCGACGGCTGGAGGTACTGCCCCAACGTCACCACGTCCACGTCGGCCTCCCGGAGGTCGGCGAGCGTACGGTACACCTCGTGGTCGTACTCGCCCAATCCGAGCATGATGCTCGTCTTGGTGTGGATGTCGGACTCCCGTTTCACCTGTTCGAGCACCGAGAGCGTCTGTTCGTAGTTCGCCCGGCGGTCGCGGACGGGCCACTGGAGGCGTTCGACGGTCTCGACGTTGTGGGCGATGACGTCCGGTTCGGCCTCGATGATTTCGCGGACTGCGTCGGGGTCGCCGCCGAAGTCGGGGATGAGCACCTCGACGAGGATTCCGGCGTCGCGCTCCTTGATTTCGCGGATGGTCTCGGCGAAGTGGGCCGCGCCGCCGTCTTCGAGGTCGTCGCGGTCGACGGAAGTGAGCACGACGTAGTCGAGGCCGATTTCGGCCACCGCGACCGCGACGTTCGCGGGTTCGTCGGGGTCGAGCGGCTCCATCCCGCCCGTCTCGACGTCACAGAAGTTACAGCCTCGCGAACAGCGGTCGCCCATCAGCATGAACGTCGCGGTGCCGGGGCCGTCGCGGCCGCTCCAGCACTCGCCCATGTTGGGGCAGTTGGCCTCCTCGCAGACGGTGTGGAGGTCGCGGTCGCGGAGCGTCCGCTTGATCTCCGTGAACCGCTGTCCCGATGGGGGCCGCATCTTCAGCCAGTCCGGCTTGCGCCTCCCGTTCATACTCGTGTCTTCGGTGGGGAGGGCAAAAACGTGAGGATTCGGCGGTGGTTCGGGGGCCTTTCCCGTCGGCGTCGGTCGGGTTCGACTCGTCTCCCGTTCCCGAGCCTACCGCTGTGCAGATACGCGTTCACTCCTCGCCGAAGAAGCGGAGCGGAAACGGAGGGGTTCAGTCCGCAGTGTCGCCGGTCCCGACGGAGCCGACCCCGTCACGAACCCCCTCGACGGCCGCGAACACGTCGCCCATCCACGCGTCGAGGTCGTTCGTCCGAACCGTACTCCGGAGCCGGCACATCCGCCGGTCGCGGTCGTGGTCGGGCATCGACACGGCCTCGCCGATGGCGTCGGCGAACCCGTCGGTGTCGCTCGGGTGGACGGTGAGTGCGTCGTCGCCGAGGTCGTCGTCGGCGCCCGCCAGCGCGGACAGGAGGAGCACACCCGCCTCGCCCGGTGTGGTCGGCTGGGCGGCGACGTACTCCTTCGCGACGAGGTTCATCCCGTCGCGCACGGGCGTGACGAGCGCGAGGTCGCTGTGGCGGTACAGCCCGTAGAGGTCGGCGTCGGAGAGGTGCTCCTCCAGGTAGACCACCGGCGTCCACTCGTCAGTGCCGAAGCGGTCGTTGACCCGCTCGACCCCGTCGCGCACCTCTGTCCCGAGGCGCTGGTAGGCGGGAATCGCGGAGCGCGACTCGGTCGCCTTCTGGACGTAGGTCAACTCGCCGCGCCACTCGGGGTTGCGCTCCCAGAACCGCTCCAGCGCGTCGAGGCGCTCGGGGATGCCCTTCGTGTAGTCGAGGCGGTCGACGCCGACGGCGACCGTCGACCCGACGACCCCGTGCTCGCGGCGGAACGACTCCCAGAACCCGTCGGGGGTGTTCGCGCTCACGTCGCCGATGCGCTCGGCGTCGACGCCCATCGGGAACGCTCGGACCCGCGTGCGGTGACCGTCGTAGACCACTTCGCCGGCGTCCCGGTCGACGGTCGCGCCCGGCAGTTCGCGGGCGACGCAGTCGAGGAAGTTCCGGCAGTACTCGGGGACGTGAAAGCCGAGCACGTCGGTGCCGAGCAGGCCGTCGAGCAGCGCCTCGCCCTCCGGACAGGCGCGGAAGGTGTCCGCCTCGGGCCACGGGATGTGCCAGAACTGGACGAGCGGCGTCCCGGCCGGGAGGCTCTGGCGGACCATCCGCGGGGCGAGCGCGAGGTGGTAGTCCTGGAACCAGACGGTCGACCCCGGCTCGACGTGTTCGGCGACGGTCTCGGCGAAGTGTGCGTTCACGTCGCGGTAGCGCTCCCAGAACGCGCGGTCGAACTCCGCCTTCCCGTGGAGTCCGTGACAGAGCGGCCACAGCACCTGGTTGCTGAACCCGTAGTAGTACTCGCGGACGGCGTCCTCGCCGAGCCACACCCGTCGGAGGGTGTAGCTCGGGTCGCCCGGCGGGACGCGGACGCAGTCCGCGGCGTTGACGACCGACGGGTCGGCGTCGCTGTCGCCCCAGGCTATCCAGGTGCCGTCCGTGCGTCGCATCACCCGGTCGAGGCCGCCAGTCAGACCGCCGACGGGGGTGTCGACGACGACGCCCGCCTCCTCGGTGTAGCGGTGCTGGTACGGCTCCCGGTTCGAGACGACGACGAGGTCGTCGAGGGCCCCGGCGACCCCCGTCTCGGCGTCCGGCCCCTCCACGTTCGGGACGGCGCCGTTCGGGTCGGTCGCCATCTACCGGCCCCCTCCGACGGCCGAGTCGTCGGCTCTCCGGTCCGCGGCGCCCGTCTCGTAGGGAGTTCTCACACCGTCCGCGTCTCGTCGACCGGACGGAGTCGCTGTGTGTGTTGTCATTGAGTGGCATTCCGGCGGACGACGGGCCCACAACCACGAGACGGGGCCGGGACGCCCAACCGTGTCGTAGTTTCACAACGGGGGTTCAGGGGGATGCCCGTTGTGCCTGTATATACTGATTGTTTCACACGGAACGCGGCGGACGATATCCGCCGACTCGGCCCGGGAGAGACGCCGTGTTGGGGTTGTCGGGGGCCGGTGCCGAATCCGTCGAAACCGGTCTCAGGCGCGCTGAATCGGCGTTTAAGCGTACTGGCCGACAACTAAGCCGCTGGCTGCCCGAGTGTCGGACATGAGCACTATCGCCGAAGTCGAACTGGCGGCCGACGAGTTCGCCCTCGCGGAGACGCTGCGTGCCCACCCCGACACGGAGTTCGAGGTGGTGCGGATGGCGGCCCACGACCAGGACCACATCATGCCGTACGTCCGCGTCTCCGGGGACGCCATCTCCGGGGTCGAGGACAGCCTGAACGCGGACCCGAGCGTCGACCAGCTCCGACTGCTCGACGACCTCGAGGACGAACAGCTGTATCGGATGCACTGGGTAGCCGACATCCAGACCGTGCTCCACATGGTGCTCGACGAGGAGGCGACCGTCGTCGAGATGCACGGCCACGGCGACCGCTGGTTCCTCCGGGTGCTGTTCCCCGACCGCGAGGCGCTCTCCGCGACCCACGACTTCTGTACGGAGAACGACCTCACCTTCACCATCCGAAACATCCACGACCTGCAGGGGTCGGTCGGCCGCGGCGAGTTCGGCCTCACCCGAGAGCAGTACGAGGCGCTCGTCAGGGCCGCCGAGCGGGGGTACTTCGACGTCCCTCGTGGGGTGACGATGGGCGAACTCGCGGAGGAGCTGGGGGTCTCCCAGCAGGCGCTCTCGGAGCGGCTCCGCCGGGGCCACAAGTCGCTCATTAACAGTGCCCTCCGCGTCGAGGAGTCGCCCATGACACAGTAAGGGATTAACGTCCCGTTAGAAGGGGTACTGGCTGTGTGTGATGTGGTCACCTACCGATAGTCATTTATTGTAGGTACACATGGACAAATCATATCGATGTTCGACGTATCGAAAGAAGACATCACGGATGGGTCCATCCCGCGGGCACTCGCCTTCCTCGCGACGCCCATCCTCGCCCAGCAGTTGGTGCTGGTCGGCCAGCAGGTGGTGGACATCTTCTGGGTCGGCCGCCTCGGGGAGGACCCCGTAGCGGCCATCGGCCTCCTCGCCCCCGTGCTGGGGTTCCTGCACGTGGGGACCTACGTCGCCTACACCGGCGGGCAGGTCGTCGTCTCCCAGCGGGTCGGCGCCGACGACGCCGACGGCGCCAACCGGGCGGCGTTCCAATCGCTGCTCGTCGTCCTCGCGGTGACGCTCGTCGCCTCGCTGTCGGTCGTCGGACTCGCGTCGGTGTTCCTCGACGACGTGGCGCCGAACGCCGCCGTCGCCGAGTACGCCTTCGCCTATCTCGTCGTCATCGCGCTCGGACAGGTGTTCCCGGCGATGAGCGACGTGTTCGAGGGCGGCTTCTACGGCTGGGGGGACTCGAAGACGCCGCTGTACATCAACGTCTTCGCCATCCTGCTGAACGTCGTGCTCGACCCGTTTCTCATCTTCGGCTGGTGGGAGTTCCCTCGCCTCGGCGTGCAGGGCGCCGCGTTGGCGACGGTGCTCGCCTACGCCGCGGGCTTCCTCGTCGCGCTCGGCATCGCGCTGAGCGGTCGACACGACCTCACTCTCGACCGTGAGGCCGTCGCCTTCGACCCCGCGGTCGCCCGTGAGGTGCTCTCGGTGGGGCTCCCGAAGGCCGGCCAGGAGGTGGCCCGACAGTTCGCCCGGCTGCTGCTCGTCGCGGTCGTCACGGTCGCCGGCGGGGCGGCGGGGCTCGCGGCGTACATCGTCGGCGCCCGAATCGCCACGCTGGCGTTCGTCCCCGCGGCGGCCGTCGGCGCCGCCGCGACCAGCCTCGTCGGCCAGAACCTCGGCGCGGAGAAGCCCGACCGAGCGACCCGCGTGACGTGGACGGCGGTCGCCGGCGGCGGACTCCTCGTCGGCGTGCTCGTCGGCGGCGTCCAGTTCGCCTTCCCCGAGACCATCGCGCTCGCGTTCGTCCCCGACCTCTCCGCCGCGGGACTCGAACTGACCGTGGCGTACCTCCAGATTCTCGCGCTGGGGTACTGGGCGCTCGGCGCCATCAAGACCGTCGAGGCCGGCTTCAACGGCGCCTCGCGCACCACGGTGAGCATGGTCGCGACGATGCTGCAGTACTGGGGCGTCCGGGTCCCGGTCGCCGCCGGACTCACCTTCCTCGCCGGCTACGGCGCCCTCGGCGTGTTCTGGGCCGTCACGCTGTCGAACGTCGTCGCCGCGGTCGGGCTCTGTGCGTACTTCTGCTACTCGGCTCGCGGCGGGATGCTCGAACGGGCGGCAGAGCGTGCCGGTGGGAGCACGCCCGCGGACTGAACTCGCCCGCGGCCGCCCGACCGGCGCTCCGGTGACGGTATCCGCTCAGTCTTCGGCGCACGACGACGCTCGGTCGTCGCGACAGTGGAGACAGCCTTCCGAGTCGACGTACGGTTCGAGCACCTCCGCTCCGCAGCTCTGACACTTCGCGAGCGGCACGTCCGTCGCTTCGTTTCTCGCGTCGTCGGTCACGTCTCTCACCTCCGTCCATCGGGCGGGAGGGGCCTGAGACGGGCACCCTCCCGCGGAGAGCCGGGACACGCGGGCGGCGTGCACTCCGGCGTGCCCATCCCGGTCGAGTATCGACCACGACGGGCAGGAG
Organism: Halobium salinum; assembly: GCF_026586625.1. Classification (GTDB taxonomy): domain Archaea; phylum Halobacteriota; class Halobacteria; order Halobacteriales; family Haloferacaceae; genus Halobium; species Halobium salinum. The sequence continues at coordinate 289,517 of NZ_JAODIW010000006.1, forward strand.
GTCGATAGACGCTCGCCGACGCAAATCGCCACGGCTTGCTACCTCTCGGGGTTCATACCGTGCGTGTCGACGGCGGCCCGGCCGGCGCGACAGCCTACCCGTTCTCCTCCGGACAGTCCGGACAGCGTCCCGACTCGACGTATATCTCCAACACTTCCTGTCCGCAGTTCGGACACTCGACTACCGGCGCCTCCGTCGTATCCTCGGTCATGTGAGTCGAATCCCTCCGAGGAGGCCGAGCGACCCCCTCGTCAGTGTCACCGGCCGGCACGAACTGTGCATTCCGGCGAGCACCCGCACGGACGGGTTATCGCCCGTCCGACGGGCATCGACGTGTAGCGCTCCGGGTGAAAAGACGGCCCCGGTTGTCATCATCGCGGCTTTATCCCTCGGAGGACCGGTCGCCGTCGATCGACCGGGGGTCACTGCTCAGCGAGAGACCGCTCTCGATTAGCGCCGCGTGTGCCCGCCGAAACCGCTTCGAGAGCGTCTGTTGACTGGTTCCCATCTCGTCGGCCAAGTCGGTCATACTGACCCGCCGGGGGACCTCGTAGTATCCGCGCTCGAACGCCTCGGTGAGCGTCTCGTGTTCGAGCGCGGTGAGTCCCCGCCGGTCCTCGTCCACCGGTCCGTCGGGGTGGTACAGCTGTTCGAGTTCGAACGCGACCGACTCCGCCCGAAGGAAGCCGTGGAACGCCGCTAGCGCCTCGTCGTCGTCGAAGCGCATCCTGAGCTGCCACGAGTCCGCGCGCCCGGTCGCCTCCAGGATAGTCGAACCGGTCTGGAGGTACGCGCGTACCGCCCCCGCGGCGTCCTCGGTCCACCGTGCCCGGTAGGACGCTCCGCGGTCGGTCTCGTCGAGCAGGACGACGTCCTCGACGGTCGGGTCGTCTCTGATGGCCGCTTCGGTGTGAGCCCGGTCCCCGTGTCGGACCCAGAAGTACGGAACGTCGCCGTCGTCGGCGTGTGCGACGACCGGTTGGAGCTCGACGACGACCTCCGGAGCCGCCGACAGCGCCTCCGGGAGGAGAAACGACTCCGACGAGACGGTGAGGTCGGCGATGACGCTCATGGCGCCGGCTCTTCGGCAGGGGGTCACTTGCCTGCGGGGGCCGACGGCGTCGGCTTCGGTCCGTCGTCACCGACCGCACGTCCGCCAGTTCACTTTCACTCCGCGACGGAAACCCCTTTGAGTCATAGCGCCCGAGAGCCTACGATGACCGTCTACGTCGGTACGGGGTCCGTCTCGATGTCGAGGGGGGTGGCCCGGTGAGGGTCGCCGAGGCCGTTCCCGAGTTCGCCGACGCGTTCGGCTTCGAGGAGTTCAACCGGATGCAGCGGGAGGCGCTCCCCGCCCTGCTCGACTCCGAGGCGAACGTCGTCGCCAGCGCGCCCACCGCGAGCGGGAAGACCGCCCTCGCCGAACTCGCCATCTGCAAGTGTCTGCGCGACGGCGGTACCGCCCTCTTCGTCGCACCGATGCGCGCGCTCACCAACGAGAAGGAGTCCGAGTGGGAGCGCTTCGAGTCGCTGGGGTACTCCGTCTACGTCGTCACCGGGGAGCGCGACCTCAACCCTCGACGCGCCGAACGCGCCGACATCCTCGTGATGACCCCCGAGAAGGCCGACTCGGCGACGCGAAAGCACGACTCGCCACGGTACGGGTTCATCGAGGCCGTCGACTGCGTCGTGCTCGACGAGGTCCACCTGCTCGACTCCGAGAAACGCGGGAGCGTCCTCGAAGTGACCGTCTCGCGCCTGCGCCGCGTCTGCGGCCCGCGCATCGTCGCGCTCTCCGCGACCATGCCGAACATCGAGGACGTGGCCGACTGGCTGGACGCTCCCCCGGAGGCGACGTTCGCCTTCGGCGACGACTACCGACCCGTCGACCTCCACGCCGACGTGAAGACCTACACCCACGGGGAGAACACCTTCGCCGACAAGTACCGGCGGCTCTACCGGACGCTCGACATCGTCGAACCCCACATCCGCGAGGACGGCCAGGCGCTCGTCTTCGTCTCCTCCCGGCAGGACACCGTGATGGCGGCGAAGAAGGCGCGGGACGAGATTGCCGAACGCGACGTCCCCATCGGCGCCCGCGGCGACTACGACTTCCACACCGACGCTCAGGACCTCGGAAACGACACCCTCCGCCGCTCCGTGCCCGACGGCGTCGCCTTCCACCACGCCGGCCTCTCGAAGAACGACCGGGACAGGGTCGAACAGTGGTTCAAGGAGGGGAAGATTCAGCTCCTCTTCTCGACCTCGACGCTCGCGTGGGGCGTGAACCTCCCCGCTCGCTGTGTCGTCATCCGCGACACGAAGTACCACGACCCGCTCGAAGGCGAGGTGGACATCAGCCCGCTCGACGTGCTCCAGATGCTCGGGAGGGCGGGTCGGCCCGGGTACGACGACGTGGGGTACGGCTGGGTCGTCTGTGACCACGCGGACGCCGACAAGTACCGGCGCCTGCTCCGGGAGGGCAAGGAGATAGAGTCGAACCTGGCCGACGACATCGACGCCCACCTCAACGCCGAGATAGCCATGGGAACCATCCGCGACCTCGACGACGTGCTGTCGTGGCTGCAGACCACGTTCTACTACGTCCGCGCCCGGAGCGAACCAGAGGCGTACGACTTCGAGGGGGTCCGCGAGCGCGTGCGAGCGACGTTGGAGTCGCTCGTCGAGCGCGGCTTCGTCGACACCGACGAGGAACTACGCATCTCGGCGTCGGACCTCGGCCGACTCGCCTCGAAGTACTACCTCCGCCTCGAGACGGCCCGCCGATTCCGACGCCTCGCCGAACGCGACAGCGTCACCGTCGACGCCGTGCTCGAAACGGTCGCCGCCGCCGACGAGTTCGACTCCGTCTCGGCCCGGCAGGCCGAATCGGACGCCGTCGAGAACGCCCTCCGCGGCGTCGACTCGAACCTGGAGGACGGGAACCGCAAGGTACTCGCCATCCTCGAGGCGTCGATGGCGAACTCGGTTCCGGGGGACCTCCGGAGCGACGCGTGGGTCATCCGCCAGAACGCCCTCCGCCTGCTCGCCGCCCTCCGGGAGTTCCTCGCCACCTTCGCCGGTCCGCGCGCCGCCAACCTCGTCCGCCGCGTCGAGGCCCGCGTCGAACACGGCGTCCCCCGCGACGCGGTCGGGCTGACCGCCGTTGACGGCATCGGGTCGGGTCGCGCTCGGACGCTCGCCGGCGCCGGTATCGAATCACCCGCCGACGTGGTCGACGTCGGCGTCGACGGACTGGTCCGGGTCGGACTCTCGGAGGGGGTCGCGGAGCGCGTCGCCGCCGCCGCCCGGAAACTCCCCGCAATCGAGGTGGAGTGGGGTTCCTTCCCCGACTCCATCGCGACGGGAGCGAACGATATGCGGGAGGTCACGGTACGAACGACCGCCGGCAACGCTCGCGTCGGGATTCGCGTGACGGTCAACGGCGTCGAGATGCACACGAAGTCGACGTATCTCTCCGACTCGACGACCGTGCCGGTCGGGGTGTTCGGGGCACAGGACGAACTGGAGTTCACCGTCGAGGTCTCCTTTCCCGACCTGCCGCTGCTCCCGCACGTCGAGTCGCGGACGGTCGTCGTGGAGTAGGGGTCGTCGTCGCGGCATGGGCGAGGGCGTCAGAACGCGGCGCCGTCGTTCAGAATTTCGCCGCGCCAGAACCGGCCCGTACAGTCGCCACAGAGCCACACGTCGTGGCCCGCGTGGGCGACGTGTCTGGCGGCTTCGTTCTCCGTACACTCCTCACAGCGCTCGACCCCGGCTCCCCCGGTGCTCGACTGTTCGATGCTCATCCCTCTCGTCGGAGAGGCCGGTTCCACTATTTGAACGTTCCGACGAAACTGAACGAATCGCGGTCGGCGCCGGACGGGTCCGGAAGCCGGTGAGCAAGCGACGACATCCCCGGATTCGCGCCGTTTATCCCCCATCGTCCACAACCGACACCACATGACCCAGAACGCACAGGACCTCGCCGCGAAGGCCGACGCGGCTCGCGAGTCCCTCGCCGACTGCGACGCCGTCCTCGTCGCCTTCTCGGGCGGCGTCGACTCCTCGGTCGTCGCCGCGCTCGCCCACGACGCCCTCGGGGACGACGCGGTCGCCTGCACCGCGAAGAGCGAGACGCTCCCCGAGGCCGAACTCGAAGACGCGAAACGTGTCGCCGAGGAGATTGGGATTCGCCACGAAATCGTGGAGTTCTCCGAGCTGGACGACCCGAACTTCGTCGAGAACGACGGCGACCGCTGTTACCACTGCCGGACGATGCGCCTCGGGCGGATGTACGACCGCGCCCGCGAGCTCGGGGTCGCCACCGTGTGCGACGGGACGAACGCCTCCGACCCCGGCGAGGGTCACCGCCCCGGCCTCCGCGCCGTCGAGGAACTCGAAGTGCGGTCCCCGCTCCTCGCTCACGGGGTCTCGAAGGAGGAGGTCCGCGAGCTGGCCCGCGAGTACGACCTCTCCGTGGCCGACAAACCCTCGATGGCCTGTCTCTCCTCGCGCATCCCGACCGGTGTCGAGGTCACGGAGGAGCGCCTCACCCGCGTCGAGCGCGCCGAGAACCTGCTCCGCGGCTGGGGGTTCGAACAGTTCCGCGTCCGCGACCACGACGGTCTCGCGCGCATCGAGGTCGGCGCCGACGAACTCGACCGGGCGCTCGACCCGGAGTTCGCCGAGGCGGCCCGCACCCACCTCACGGAGGTCGGTTTCGACCACGTCACCCTCGACCTCGGCGGCTACCGCACGGGGAGCGTGAGCCCCGCGGAGGAGGCCGGGAACGGACCGGATGCGAGTGACGACGCCGCGACCGCCGAGGCCGACGTGTTCGGGACGCAGTACCCGACCCGCGAGTAGCGTCCCCCCTCGCCGGCTCCGACCGCTCTCACTCCCGCGTCACCCCGGCGTCCACGTCGGTCTCGTCGCCGACGTCGACGCCGTCGAGGTGGGCTCTGTCGTCCTCTCGAAGGAGTGTCACCGACCCGTCGCCGCCGACGCGCAGTTCGTTCACCGCGCAGTTGCCCTGCTCCTGGTCGACGATGGCGCTGACGACGTCCAGCCCCTTCAGTTCGCCGAGCAGGAGGTAGAGCGGTCCGCCGTGGGAGACGACGACGACCGTCTCGTCGGGAGCGAGCGACGTCCGAAGCTCCCGCCACGCACCGAGCACCCGTTCGCGGGTGTCGACCAGCGCCTCGCCGTCTTCGGGGGTCTCCAGCGCGGCGGCGTAGCCGGTCGCCGCGAGCGCGAACTGCGGGAACGTCCCGAACAGTTCCGCGTCGGTGAGCCCTTGGAGCCGGCCGAAGTTTCGCTCGCGCCACGCGGGGTCGAACGTCGCGTCGAGCGAGAGCGCCCGCCGGACGTGGTCGGTCGTCTCGACGGCCCGCCGGAGGTCCGAGGAGACCACCCGGTCGGCGTCGTAGGTCGTCGCGAGGTGGGCGCCGAGCGCGCGGGCCTGGGCGTGACCCCGCTCCGTGAGCGGGGAGGGTGCCCAGCCCTGGACGCGACCGTCCCGGTTCCACGTCGTCTCCCCGTGCCGGACGAGTACCACGGTCGCCATCTCCCCGCTCTTCGCGGGCAGGGGACATAGCGCGTTCGCCGCGGTCGCCGCAGCCGACTCCGCGGGCGTCCGACCCCCTGCTACCCCGTCGCTCGCGAGCTTCACGTTCTCCCGGCGCCATCTCTCCGTATGGACCTTCACACCACCATCGATATCGACGCGCCCCCGGAGACCGTCTGGCGCGTCCTCACGGCGTTCGAGCAGTACGACCTCTGGAACCCGTTCATGAGCGTCGCCGGCCGCCCCACGGTCGGCGCCCGCCTCGCCGTCGAACTCAGACCGCCGGGCAAGCGCCCCGCGACCTTCCGTCCGACCGTCACCGTCGCCGACACCGGACGCGAACTCCGGTGGGTCGGTCACCTCGGCGTCCGCGGGCTGTACGACGGGGAGCACCGGTTCGTCCTGAAGCCCCTGGCCGGGGGCCGACGGACTCGACTCGTCCACGCCGAACGCTTCTCGGGCGTCCTCGCGGGCCTCGTGAACCGCTGGCTCGGCGACGCGACCGAGCGGGGGTTCCGGGCGATGAACGAGGCGTTGCAGACCCGTGCGGAGGTGCTCGCGGCGGCGGAGTCGGCGACGGCGACCGACGCTGGCGTCGATTCCACCGGCGACGGACACGCGGCGGCTTGAGACGGAGACGGAGAATTGCGGCGGTTTTGAGCGGAGAGTCGCGGGGGCGCGGAGAGCCGGAGCGCGAGAACGCGGACGGTCAGTTACCGGTCCAGCGTAGGAGCGCCAGCGTCGCCTCGAACAGCACGACCATCGTCACCGCGATGACGATGGGCGCCATCCCGGTCGGGTCGACCGCGACGAAGGTGAACGAGAGCCCGAGGAACGCCCCCCAGAACAGGAGTCGGCGCTCCTCCATCCACACCCGGGTCGTCAGTCCCATCATGATTGCGAGCATGATGAACAGCGGAATCTGGAAGATGACCGCCATGTACCCCATCATCACGAGGATGAGAGTGAACGTCTCCTGTAGGCCGTACGCGATGAGGATGTCCCCCGCCTCCGCCGTGTAGTAGGTGAAGTACTCGAACAGCTGCGGGAGGATGATGAAGTGGGCGAACAGCACGCCGAGCAGGCCGAGCACGAGGCTGGTCGGGACGGCCGCGAGGTAGTAGCGACGCTCCTTCGGGTAGAGCCCGGGGCGCATGAACAAGTACGTCTCGTAGACGAACACGGGGAGGCCGACGATGAGGCCGGTCAGGCCCGCGACCTTCAGCTGGGTCAACAGCAGTTCGAGCGGGCCGTACACGTAGGGACGGTTCTCCAGCGGAGCCGGAACCTGGTAGCTCCAGAGGTACTCGACGATTTCGATGGAGCTGGGCACGTACGCCGACGTCTCGCCGAGGCCGAACACGGCGAGCGAGACGCCGAGACCGACGAAGAGCACGACGCCGACCCGCTTGACCATCTCCTCGATGTGGTCCGCGAGCGGCATCTCCTCGTCGGACTCCGGCCCCTCGCCGACGATGCCGGCGTCGGCCCAGTCCTCGTCCCAGTCGTCCTCGACCCAGTCGTCCTCGGGGACGGTGCCGGTGTCGGCCCCCGCGGCGGTCCCGGCGCCGTCGGTCACTCCTTCCGGACGCGCCTCCGCCGCCGGGTCGTTGACCGGCGTCGGCGGGTCGACCGCCTCGGCGCCGAACTCCTCCTCGAGTTCGTCCTCGTCGTACTCGTGGTTGGGGTCGGGGTCCGGCTCGTCTTCCGCGTCTCGCTCGCCCTCGACCGGCGTGATGGCGCCGCGGCCGTCCTCGGCGTCGTCGGACCCGCTCTCGCTCTCGCTCTCGTACCCCGGGAGTCGCTCCGGCTCGGGGTCCTCGCCGTCGCCGACGTGAGACCCTGCGGACGGCGAGGCCTCGTCGTCGCCGGGGTCGCCGTCGGTGCTCTCGCCACCGTCTTCGTCCCCGTCGCTGTCGTCGTCACCGCCACCGCCTATCGTGGCGGCGTAGGCCGCCATGCGGTCGTCGTCGACGCCGGTCCCCTCGATGGGGCCGTCGTCATCGGCGCTCTCAGCGTCGTCGCCGTCGTCCGGGGCGGCATCGTCTGCCGTGTCCACGTCGCCGCCGTCGTCGGTCCCGGTCGCGCCGTCGTCGCTCTCGCCGGCGTCGGCGGCGTCCCGTCCGTTCGGCCCCGCGACGCCGGACCCCGCGGAACCGTCGCTCTCGGCGCTCTCACCGTCGTCGACGCCGTCCGCGTCCGGCGCGTCGTCCGTCTCGGATGGCCGTGGCTCCTCGTCGTCGGGCCCGTCGGCACCCGCTCGGACGTCGGCGTCCGACTCCGGTTCGTCCGGCATTCAGGTACCGTTCGCTCTCGCTCCGTTATAGGCCTTTTTCCATCGGCGCGCGTGGACGGCCGCCGAGTCGCGACCGACTCGAAAAGATTGATAACCGCGAGCGGGCTTTCACCCGGTATGTCTAGCGCGCTCGACGAGGACACTCGCCGCGCCATCGACGAGGGGCGGGAGACCGCCGGTGCCATGCTGCGGTCCGCCCAGAAGGACCTCCAGAAGGTGTTCATCTTCTTCCTGGTCGGGTTCCTCGGGACCTTCTACGCGCTGCGCCTCTACGTCTGGAACTTCCTCCGCAACGTCACCATCTCGCAGATGGACGAGGTCACCGTCGGCGAGTTCGAGATTATCGCCCAGACTCCATTCGACGTGTTGCTGTTGCAGGCGAAGATTTCGCTCGTCGCCGGCATCATCGTCGCGCTACCGTCGTTCATCTACTTCGCCCGGGAGCCGCTCCGGGCTCGGGGGTACTGGCCGCAGTCCCCCGTCGCGCCGTGGAAGCTCGTCACCATCGCGCTCACCGCCGTCGTCCTCTTCCTCGCCGGGATGGCCTACGGCTACCTCCTCTTCTTCCCGCTGATGTTCGAGTTCCTCGCCGGCAACGCGCTGGCGGCCGGGTTCAAGCCGCGCTACTCCATCGTCCTGTGGGCGCAGTTCATCTTCCTGCTCACCGTCTCCTTCGGCCTCGCGGCACAGATGCCGCTGGCCATCACGGGGCTCTCGTACTCCGAAATCGTCCCCTACGAGACCTTCCGCGAGAAGTGGCGCTACGCGGTCGTCGCCATCTTCGTCTTCGGCGCCGTCTTCTCGCCGCCGGACCCCTTCACGCAGATCATGTGGGCCGTGCCCCTCATCGTGCTCTACGGGTTCAGCCTCTACCTCGCGAAGATGGTCGTCACGGCCAAACGCGGCAGCGAGTCGATGGACCTCCGAGCCTCGGCCGCCGAGCGCTGGAACGTCGTCGTCGGCGCGTTCGCCGCCGGCGTCGCCGCCGTCTACCTGTTCTACACCCGCGGCGGGGTCGTGTACACCAACGACCTGTTGGCGAGCATCGGGAGCAGTTTCCGGCTCTACGACCTCCCCGTCGCCCTCCCCGAGTCGGTCCCGGCCCTCGTCTCCATCCTCCTCGCCGGCGCCCTCCTCGGCCTGTTGCTCGCGCTCGTCGCCCTGCTGTACGTCGCCTACGCGGCCCTCGGCACCGCCGACGACGGGGCCGGACGGACCGGTCGCGTCGGCGACCCGGCGGGTATCGACCTCTCCGGACTCGACGCGGCCGGCGTCGAGGCCGCCCCACCCGAGGCGTTCGAGTCGATGACCGAGGAGGAGGCGCTCGCGCTCGCCCGCGAGGCGATGGAAGCCGACGACCGGGAGAAGGCCCGGACGATTCTCGACCGCTACGACGAGCACAACGCGGACGAGGTGGAGGAGGGGGCCTCGGCCGAGGCAGCGAGCGGCGACGCGACGGCGACCGGCGCGAGCGGCTCCACCGGCGGCGCCGACCCGGTCTTCCGCACGGCCGACGGAATCGGCGAGTCGTTCGTCCTCGGGGCGGCCCGGGTGAACTGGCGCCGCCGACTCGGGAGCGCGTGGAACGTCTTCGCCGGCCTCGCAGTGCTCGTCGGGGGACTCGCCTACGCGCTACTCGCGACGCCCCTCGCGGTCTACCTCGCCCGGACCGTCCGTCAGTACGTGATTCCATACGCGCCGGCGACGTACGAGGCGACGCTTCGCGGGTTCGCCGAGGCGCTCCCCCCGACCGGTCCCGGGTTCGCGACTGCGACCGTCGCGGGCGCGGCCGTCGGCGTCGCGCTGGTCGCCGTCCTCCTCTTTGGCCTCCTCTTCGTCCTCTCGGCGGCGTGGCAGGCGGGGCGCGACCCGGGAACGGCGGACCTCGACCGCTTCTCGGCCTCACAGCTCCGGAACGCCCCGCCCTCGGTGTTCGCCGGCATGACCGAACAGGAGGCCCTGGGCTACGCGAACCTGCTGAACGAGCAGGGACGTTCGAAGTCGGCACAGGCCGTCCTCGACCGCTACGACGAGGCACAGACGGCACGCGAGGAGGCCACCCCGGACCCCGGCACCGTCGAGGACCGCGCCACCCGCGCCGGCGGTTCGTTCATGTCCGAGTTGACCGAGGGTGAGACCGACGAGGACGACATCGGCGGCTACTACACCGACATCCGGTTCATCTTGGACTCCATCACGTCGAAGACGTTCCGCATCGTCGGGCTGTTCATGGCGGTGCTCGCGGGGACGTTCTACTGGCTCTACTCCGGCGGTATCGGCGACGTACGGGTGGACTTCCTCTCGCGGCTCCCGACCGAAATCAACCCCGACGAGTTCCAGGTCATCGCGCTCCACCCCGTCGAGGCGCTCATCTTCGAGGTGAAGTTCTCGACGCTCGTGGCGGCGGCGGCGACCATCCCGCTCATCGCCTACTACGCGTGGCCCGCCCTCAGGGAGCGCAACTTCGTCCGCGGCCACCGCAACGTCATCTTCGGCTGGCTCGCCTTTCTCCTGCTCGGCCTCGTCGGCGGGTTCGCGCTCGGATACAGCTTCGTCGCCCCGACGGTCATCAGCTACCTCGTGGAGGAGGCGGTGCGGGCGAACATGATCATCAGCTACCGCATCTCCGACTTCTTCTGGCTCATCTTCTACACGACCATCGGCATCGGCCTGCTCGCCGACGTGCCGGTGTTGATGGTTCTGCTCAACACCGCCGGCGTGACGTTCAACGGCATGCGCGGCCGCTGGCGCGAGGTGACCGTCGGCATCATGACGTTCGCCGCGCTGTTCACCCCCGCGGACATCATCACGATGTTCATGGTGACGGTGCCGCTGATGGTCGCCTACGGCGTCGGCCTCGGCATCCTCTACGTGCTCACCCTCGGCGGCCGACGCGACCTCGCCCCCAGGAAGTCCGAGAACGAGAACGAGGGACGCGCGTCGGCCGACTGACGACCGACTACACGGCACACCGTGGTCCCTCCGCGGTCGCCCGGGTGTTCCCTGCCACGTGTCTCCTCCACCAGTTTCCCCTCACCACTTTTCGTCTCCTCCTCTCACCACCTACGGTTCTTCGACGAATCACCCCGTCACCCCGTCGGACTCTCGGCAATACTCGCGTCGAGTACGGTATCGACACTCTTTACCCGACGTATTCCACAGATAATATCCAGACATGGCCAAAATCAGCGTCGAGATTCCCGACGAGCTCCTCGAGGACCTCGACGACCACGTGGGCGAAGGGGGGAAGTTCGTCAACCGGAGCGACGCGATACGGGCGTCCATCCGCAAGACGCTCGACCTGCTCGACGAGATCGACGAGCGACACGGTCGGCTGGACGATGACGAGTGAGGGCGCGCCAGACGGCGGGTCGGGAGCGCCCGACGACGGCGCGTCCTCACGCGCCACCGACGGCGGTGTCGACGGCTTCGGCGGTGCCGACGCGCTCCCGGCGGGTCGACTCGCCATCGTCGCGCTGTTCGTCACGGCGCTCGTCACGGCTCAGCTGACGGCCTCGAAGCTCCTCGCCGTCCCGCTCCCGGTCACGTTGCCGGTCGTCGGGCCCGAAGTCGTCATGCCCGGTGCAGCGCTGGCCTACGCGCTCACCTTCTTCGCCTCCGACTGTTACTCGGAGCTGTACGGCAAGCGCGCCGCACAGACGATGGTCAACGTCGCCTTCGGGATGAACTTCGTCGTGCTCGTGCTGGTATGGAGCACCATCTCGGCGCCCGCCGTCGACCCCGAGTTCGGCGAGCGCTTCGCCGCCGTGCTCGCACCGGGGACGAACGTCATCCTCGGGAGCCTCGCGGCCTACGTCGTGAGCCAGAACTGGGACGTGGTCGTCTTCCACCGCATCCGCGAGTACACGAACGGCGAGATGCTCTGGTTACGCAACGTCGCCTCGACGGCGTCGAGCCAGGCCATCGACACCGTCATCTTCGTCGGCATCGCCTTCGTGCTGGCGCCGACCCTGCTCGGCATCGGCCAGCCGCTCCCCACCTCGGTCGTCCTGTCCCTCGTCGTCGGCCAGTACCTCCTGAAACTGCTCGTCGCGCTCGTCGACACCCCGTTCGTCTACGCCGTCGTCGGCTACCTCCGCTCGCGCGGTCACGGGACGAACTACGAGCGGTCGGCGACGCTGGACTGAGCCCTCGCACGTTCTCCTTCGCGTGATTCCCTGTCGGCCCCAGAATCGGCCACGACGACCTGTCTGTACGCCGGACGGACGACGGAGCTAGCTTATGCGGACTGCTATCCTATGGCGCCTATGGGCGAGAAGCGGCGCATCCGAATCACCGAGGGGGACGTGATGGAGGGTGGCATCAACTGTCCGGGTTGCGGGAGCTACACCGCCTTCGGCGATATCGTCGCCATCGGCGGCTGTCGGGCGGCGGTATCCGGGAACTGCCCGCTCGAACTCGAACTCGACCTCGTCGTCCGCGGGGCGTAACCTCGGCCCGGACCCGCGTCAGCGACCGCCTCACTCCGCGTCAGTCGACCCGCTCGGCGAACGCGAACGTCGGCTTCACGTCGTCGACCCGGACCCGCACCGTCTCGCCGATTTCGGCGCCGGAGACGAACACGGTGAACCCCTCGACGCGGGCGATGCCGTCGCCCTCCGCCCCTTCGTCGACGATTTCGACCTCCAGTTCGTCGCCCGACTTCACCGGCCCGGTCAGCCGGCCCTTCGCGACCAGGAACTGTTCGGAGGACTCCTCGCGGGACGCCTCGGGGCGGACGCTCTTGACGTACTGGAAGTACGGCTCCATCTCCTCGCGGAGGTCGGCGAGTTCGGGGCCGTCGAACACCTTCACCACCACGTCGCCGCCGGGGCCCAGAATCTCGAGTGCGGTCTCGAACGCCTGCCGGGCGAGGTGGACCGAGCGGGCGTGGTCCAGCGAGTACTCGCCGGTCATGTTCGGCGCCATGTCCGAGATGACGGCGTCGGCGCCACCCTCGCCGACGCGGTCGCGGAGCCACTCCCGGGTCCGGTCGTGGGTCATGTCGCCGCGGACGGTCTCGGTGTTCTCCGTCTCCAGCGATTTGATGCGCTGGAGATCGACGCCGATGACGGTGCCCCCCTCGCCGACGGCCTCGCTCGCGACCTGGAGCCACCCGCCCGGGGCGGCGCCGAGGTCGACGACGGTGTCACCCTCCGAGAGTAGGTCCGACGACTCGTCTATCTGCTTCAGTTTGTAGGCAGAACGGGCGCGATACCCCTCCTGTTTGGCTTTGTTGTACCAGTGGTCTTTACGCGACATCGGTCTCTTACCCGGCGATAGACGGAGACGATGGATACGCGTGTCGTTTCCTGCCGGGTTCGCGCCGCCCCGATTCCACGGTTCCACCCGCTCGGCTCTTCCGACTCCTGCGACTTTCGATGGCAGCGGAACGACCAGTTTCGCTGAAAAATAGCTATGCGACCGGACGACGAACCGGTGTGGGATGATTCGATGACTCGACTACCCCACTACCATCACCACCGGCGAAGCACCCGCCGCGAGCCGTTGGGACGCGTCCTCACTGTCATGCTCACTGTCTCCCTCCTCGTTACGAGTGCGGGGTTCGCGGGAACTGCTGGGGCTGTCGGCGGGGACGAAAGCGATAGCGACGGTGACGGCGCGACGGTCGTCGACGCCTGTACGGTGCTCGACGACCCCGGCCGGTACGTACTTGCAGGCGACGTCGAGGTCGCGGACGCGACCGGTACCGCCTGCATCGACGTTCGCGCGAGCGACGTTCTCCTCGACGGCGCGGGCCACACTGTCGCGGGCGACGCGAACGTCGCCGGCGACCTCGGGAACACGACCGACGGCGTCCGCGTCGACTCGGTCTCGAACGTCACCGTCTCGAATCTGACCGTCACCGACCAGTTCACCGGCGTGTTCGTCACGAACGCCACGAACGTCCGCGTGAGCGGTGTGAACGCCTCGGGCAACCTCGTGGGCGTGACGCTCGACAACGCGACCGGTTCGGTCGTGACCGACACGGTCACGTCGGACAACGAGCGCGTCGGCGTCGTCGTCGACTCCCTCGGGGGCGCCGTCGGCGACGACAACAGCGTGACCGAAACCGTCGCCGTCGGCAACGGGTTCGCCGGCATCGCCGCGTTCAACACCACGAACTCCACCGTCGCGGACGCCCGCGTCGAAGGTGGACTCTTCGGGGTCTTCGTCGGCGGGACGCTGACCGGGACGGCCGTCACGGACACCCACGTCGCGAACGCCAGCATCGGCATCGAGGCGACAAGTGCGACCGGCGTTGCACTCACCGACAACGCGGTCCGCGACAGCGGGTACGTCGGCATCGAACTGTTCCGGACGAACGACAGCGTCGTCGCCAACAACACGGTCACCGGGAGCGCGGGCGTCTCACCGTTCACCGGCAAGGCCGCCCGTGCGGCGGGCATCTGGCTCGACGGCGCCTCGGGGAACCTCCTCGTCGGCAACGACGCGAGCGACAATGGCGACGCGGGCAGCACCGTCAGCGGCGTCGCGCTCGTGAACGGGAGCGACCACACCCTGCTCGTCGACAACGTCGCCGACGGCAACGCCGAGGATGGGTTCGTCGTGGACGGCGCCGCGCTCGTCGCGCTCGTCGACAATGTCGCGTCCGACAACTGTGACGACGGCGTCGACGTGGCCGACTCGACCCGCGTACTCCTCGTGGGGAACACGCTCGAGGGGAACCGCGACCGGCCGCTGGAGGTGACGAACTCGACCGACGTCCGTCAGTTCGGCTCGACGGCGGAGCTACTGGACGTACTCGACCTCCACCACCCGTGAGGTCGGAACGGTCGCCCGCCCGAGCAGTCCCCGGAACTCCGAGCAGTCACCGATAGCTCGACGGCCTCACTCGATGCTGAACTCGTCGTCCACGACTTCGTCGTCGACGTTCCAGGCGAGCGAGAAGGTGACGCGGCGCTCGGTCCCGCTCTCCATGAGCGAGGAGTCCGAGTCCACGTCGACGTCGAGTGTGACGGTCTCCGGCGGTCGTACGGTGGTGCTCTCGTTGCCCACCAGGAACGTCACTTTCGAAGGGGCGCCGTGTGCACCTCCGGCCCCGGACTCGTCGGCGTCGACCTCGCCGCCAGTGCCGATACCCGGGGCGCTGTTTCCGGCCGTTTCGTCACCCCGCCGTGTCGACTCGTCCCCGCCGGTCGTGCTGTCGACGGTTCGACCCGTATCTGCGGCCTCGGTCGGTTCGGCAGCTCCGGTCGGTTCGGCCGTCTCGGTCCCGTCCCGAGTCGGGGCGCTCCGTCCGTCGAGTTTGTCCGCGAACTCGCGCAGGTACCGCGCGGCCTCGCTTCGCGTCGTCTCCCGCGACGTGTTGATGTCCGACATGGAATCGGGTCCACAGACGCGCCGCCGAGTTACCAGGGGTCTGCCTTCATTTCCCTGGCTTTATACGGGACCACGTCCCGGCGAGCCTTCGACTCGCCGACCCCCGCGTTGAGCGCGTCGGGGTCGGTCGGCGGCGAATCGGCGGACGAGTGGGGGGACGGTGATAAACGCCCTCGTCACTGAAACTGCACACATTTGTGGGAATCTCCACAACAGTCGAACGCCCAGTCGGCGTGACCGAGTTCCATACTTCATAGGCAAGGGAGGGAACGAACGCGCGGACTGGGTGGCGGGACGCCGGTCCGTCCCACGTCTCCACCAGCCATCACCCACCGAGGCGTGGTCCGGTCGCAGCGCCGGCCTCCCGCCGATGCTCCGGCGCTCACGACCCGGAGCGGCGCCTCGACTCGCTCCGTCGAGCGGCGGGGGACGCTCCGCGGAGAGGGAGGGGCAACCCGTCGCGTACGCGAAGACACTTGCGTCGAATCGAGGGTATTTTTAAGGGCGCTTTCGTAGGCGTTCGTATATGTTCGAGGCCATCGTGAGTGCGTCTACCTTCCAGGACGCGCTCGATTCGGTGAGCGTCCTGGTCGACGAGTGTAAGATCCGGTTGAACGAGGACGGACTCGCCATCCGGGCCGTCGACCCGGCGAACGTCGGCATGGTCGACCTCTCGCTCGACGCGGCGGCGTTCGAGTCCTACGAGGCCGACGGCGGCGTCATCGGCGTGAACCTCTCCCGACTCGAGGACATCGCCGGAATGGCCGGCAGCGGCGACCTCATCCGGCTCGAACTGGACGAGGAGACCCGGAAGCTCCACATTCGTATCGAGGGGCTGAGCTACACGCTCGCGCTCATCGACCCCGACTCCATCCGCCAGGAACCGGACATTCCGGACCTCGACCTCCCCGCCAACATCGTCCTCGAGGGCAACCAGCTCGACCGTGGCATCAAGGCCGCCGACATGGTGAGCGACCACATCCGCCTGCGCGTCGACGAGGAGGCGGAGGTGTTCTACGTCGAGGCCGAGGGCGACACCGACGACGTGGACCTCGAGATTCCTCGCGACGAACTCATCGACCTCACCGCCGGCCCGGCCGACTCGCTCTTCTCCCTCGACTACCTCAAGGACATGAACAAGGCCATCCCCGGCGACGCCGAGGTCGAAATCGAACTCGGCGAGGAGTTCCCAGTGAAGCTCCACTACGAACTCGCCGAGGGGCAGGGCCAGGTCACGTTCATGCTGGCGCCGCGCATCCAGAGCGACTGAATCGATAGCGCCGACGCTACGGTCTCCTCGTCGTCTCTTTCGTGGCCGCAGCCGGGTTTTTCAGGCGTCTTCGCCGCCCGCCCACCAGTCGACAGTTTCCTCGTCCTCGTTGTCGGAGGTGCAAAACAGCCGGCCGACTGTCAGGCGGTGCGGCCCTCCGCTTTCTCACCCCGCCACGACTCGCCCGCTCCCCCGCACCATCCCGGCGAGAATCGCGATGATGGGCACCACGACGAGCGCGCCGGCGACGAACGGCGACCAGTAGGCGACGACGTACAGCGCGGCCATCAGCGGCGGGCCGACCGTCCGACCCAGACTCCCGGCCCCCTGCGTGACGCCGAAAGCGAGGCCCTGCTTGTCGGCGGTGGCGGCCCGCGAGACCAACGTCGACAGCGAGACGTTCAGGAGGCCGTTGCCGAGGGAGAGGAGTGCGAGCGCGACGAGCAGGGCGACCAGCTCGCGAGTGAGCCACGTCGGGCCGCCGACCGTCGGGAGGAACCCGCCGAGTTCGGTCGTGAACGGCATCGTCGCGAGCGCGACGAGCAGGATTGCGGCGCCGGCTACGGCCAGCCGCGATTCGGCGTAGCGCCGGGCCAGCCTGCCGACGAGCACGCCCTGGTTCACCGTCCCGAGG
This sequence comes from Halobium salinum, assembly GCF_026586625.1. GTDB lineage: Archaea > Halobacteriota > Halobacteria > Halobacteriales > Haloferacaceae > Halobium > Halobium salinum. Next base: position 306,630 of record NZ_JAODIW010000006.1, read on the forward strand.
ACGCCGACGTAGGTCAGGAGGAAGGCGGCCTGCGTCGCGTCGTAGCCGTACACGTCGGCGACGTAGGGGATGAACATCACCTGGATGCCGGAGAAGGCGACCGAGACGAGGAAGAACGCGACGACGAACCCGCGGAGCGACGCGTCGCGCAGGGCTTCGACGAAGCTCCCGACCAGCGTGGTTCTGCTCGACTGGCCCCGCGTCCGGTCCGGTTCGACGAGAAACAGCGCGGCCGAAACGAGCGCGAGGAGGGAGAGGACCGCGGCGCCGAAGCTCGGGAGGGAGAAGCGGTTGGTCGGGACGAAGTCGGGGAGGAGAGAGTCGGCGGCGGCGACGACGGCGTCGCTGGCCAGCACGCCGCCCACCGCCGGGCCGAACACGAACCCGAGCGCGAACGACGCGCCGACGAGTCCCAGCGCGCCCGCCCGGCGCTCGCTGGGCGTGATGTCGGCGATGTACGCCTGTGCGGCGGCGATGTTGCCGCCCATCGCGCCGGCGAGCATCCGCGACGTGAAGAGGACGACGACGCCGGCGACGACGCCGAACGTCGCGCCCACCTCGCTGGCGACGCCGAAGACGGTCCAGGCCACGACGCTGCCGGCGAGCGAAATCATGAGGACGGGTCTGCGGCCGCGCTGGTCGGAGATTCGACCCAGCAAGGGGGCGAAGCCGAACTGCATCACCGAGTAGGAGGCGGCGAGCAGGCCGATGAACACGTCGCTGACCTCGAAACTGCGGACGTAGAACGGGAGGATGGGGATGACGACCCCGAAGCCGAGCAGGTCGAGAAAGACGATGGCGACGACGGTGGCGAGCGCGCGGCGAGGGTTCGGCACCGCGGCCGGCGCGGACCCCGGTTCGCGTCCGGGGCCAGGGTCGGGGTCCGCGTCGGCGCCCGTCGTCGATTCCGGTGCGGCCATACCCACGGGAGGCGGGGTGACGGCTTAACTGTCGGGCCGGTCCGGGCTCGGCGTTCGGGTTCGGAGACGGGCCTACGTCTGCCGGTCGATGACGCGCTTTGCCGCCTCGGCCTTCTCCTTCCAGCCGTAGCCCGCCTCGTACACGTGACGCTTGCTCTCGACGAGCGCCGCCGGGGTCGCCTCCTCGAAGCCGCCGCGGCCCCACGCGCCGCTCTCTTCGAGCCACTCGACGACGTTCTCCTTCGTCTCGGCCCACGAGAGGCCGACCATCTCGTACCAGGCTATCATCGCGAAGACGGCGTTGTCGTGACAGCCGGGGTACGAGCCCTTCAGGTAGAGCGTTCGCATCGGCTCGCTCGTCGGCTCGGAGACGCGGTCTTTGTACTCCGCGGCCGTCAGCAGACGCAGGGCGCCGCCGTCGTCGACAACACGCTGTTCGTGGCGCAACTGGTCGAGGGCCGCTCTTCTGGTTCGGTCCCAGTCGCCGTGGACCTCGTCCCGTAGTTCCTCCTCGGGTCTCGCGCCCGTCGAGAGCACGGCGACGACGTCGGTGTAGGCTTTCTCGATTTCGGGCCAGCCGACGCCCTCGAACCGGCAGTCGGCGTCGTGCAAACTGTTCGTGGTCCGGCAGCCGGGACAGGGGTAGTCGAATTGGGGCATCTCTCTTGCTCGTGTTGGGGGGTGATGCGCTGGAGGGCGTCGTTCGGATTTCGGGTTGGTCGGTACCGGGTTATGGAAGTCTCAAGACTAAAACCCCGTCCTTCGGGACGGGGATACGGCCGACACAATTTACCGTCGATAGCACAGCCGGATATTCCCAGTCGACCGACACTATTAACGAAACGGCGCCCATAACCAGTTATGAAGCCAGAAAATGAGTCGAACCATCCGAACCTTTGAGGCCACAATATCGAACCAGCAACAGGTTCGTGACGACCTCAACCAACTCGGATGGGCCGCCTCAAAACTCTGGAACGTCGGTCGCTACTACGCACAAGAACAGTGGGACGAAACGGGCGAGATTCCCGATGACGGGAAACTCAAAGCCGAACTCAAAAGCCACGAACGCTATCCGGACTTACATTCTCAATCCAGTCAGCGCGTTCTCGAAGAACTCGCTGAAGCGTTCAACGGCTGGTTCGGTAAGCGCCGGAACGGCGACGACCGTGCCCGACCGCCCGGCTACCGCAAAAACGGCGACTCCCACCCCCGCTCAACCGTGTCGTTCAAAGCGGCTGGCTTCAAGCACGACGCACAGTTCACCCGCGTTCGCCTCTCGAAGGGCCGCAACCTCAAAGAACACCGTTCGGACTTCGTCCTGTGCGAGTACCAGACTCGCCCAGATGTTGACTTGACCGAGTGGGACATCCAACAGGTTCGTGCAGTCCACAAGCACGACGAATGGCGGTTACAATTCGTCTGTCGCACCGTCATCAACCCGGAACCACCGGGAGACGACGTGGCCGGTGTTGACTTGGGGATTTGTAACTTCGCCGCCGTCTCGTTCGGCGGTGAGTCGGTGTTGTATCCCGGTGGCGCACTCAAAGAGGACGAATACTACTTCACGAAGAAGAAAGCCAAGTGCGACGATTCTTCTTCCCGTGAGGCCACTCGGCTTGACCGGACGCGAACGGGTCGTCGGACGCACTTCTTTCATGCCCTCTCGAAAGCAATTGTAGAGGAGTGCGTCGAACGAGGTGTTGGTACGCTTGTCGTTGGCGACCTTGGCGGCATCCGAGAAGACGACGAGAACGGCGACCCTCGGAACTGGGGCGACCACGGAAATCTTGACTTGCACGGGTGGGCGTTCGACCGTTTCACGACGCTGCTCGACTACAAGGCCGAAGCGGAAGGAATCGACCTGGAGTTGGTGTCGGAACGCGATACATCGAAGTCCTGTTCGGCGTGTGGCCACACAGACAAGAATCAGCGTGTCGAACGCGGCCTGTACGTCTGTGAGGCGTGTGATACGGTTGCGAATGCGGACGTGAACGGTGCGGAGAACATACGACAGAAGGTACTCCCGAATCTCGCCACGGATGGCGGTGATAGGGATAACGGCTGGTTGGCACAGCCAGCGGTTCACCTGTTCGACCGTAGTGAGGGTTGTTTCTCCCCCTGAGAACAGGTTGCTAACCGCGAACCTTAATATCCCAACACGATCGGGAACCCTCGCCCTTCAGGGCGGGGAGGATGTCAAAAGTTGTGCGATTCAGTCGGTGTGCCGTTGTCAGTGGCGAGCATGGGCCACCATCGGAGGAGACGACCTTCGAAAGCCCCCGAACTGTCGACTCGCGCGGCTCGCTGTGCTCGCCTGCGCTTCTCACCCCTCGCACGAACGCTCGCCGCACGGAGCCAGCGAGGCGAGCGAAGCGAGTCTCGCGTTGGCGGCCACCACGTGCGAGGGACCGCGGCTAGCCATGTGCCAGCCGCCCGGAGGCTGGGGAGGCGTAAGGCCGTACGGTCTTGGCGGTCTGCAGAAAGCGAAGCGTTCTGCGATCTCGAAAACGCTCCACGTTTTCGACGACTCGTCGCGGAGCGAAGCTCCGCGAGATGCCACTGAGCGAAGCTCAGTGGGCAAATCGCAAAGGGCGAGGGCTTTGCTGGGTCACCGTTCCTCTCGAACCGCTCGCAAAACAACACGCACCCGACAAACCGCGAACCCCTCACCCGTCAGAGTCCAACGCCAGCGACGCGAGTAACGCCTCCAACTGGACCTGCTCGTTCGCGCCCTCCGTAATCCGGTAATCCGCTTCCCCCACACGCTCCATCAGCCGAACCGCTTGCCTGTCGGTCAGGCCGAAGTCCCACACGGAGCGGTGAATCTGGTCGATGACGTCGCCGCCGGCCATTCCCGTGTCGGTAAGTAAAGAATCGAGCTTCGAACGCGCCTGCGTGAAGTCGCCCTCGATGGCGGCGGTCACCATCGACTCTATCTCCTCCGGGCGGGCGGTCGACGTAATCAGGTACACCGCCTCCTCGTCGACCACGTCGCCGGTCGTCGCGGCGGCCTGCAGGGAGTTGATGGCCCGGCGCATGTCGCCGTCGGCGGCGTAGACGAGCGCGTCGAGGCCGTCGTCGGTGAGTTCGATGCCCTCCGCGTCGGCGATGTCGCGGGTCTGCTCCGCCACGGCCTCGTCCGAGAGCGGCGAGAACCGGAAGACGGCACAGCGCGACTGGATGGGGTCGATGATCTTCGAGGAGTAGTTACACGAGAGGATGAAGCGCGTGTTGTCCGAGAACTGCTCCATCGTCCGGCGTAGGGCGGACTGGGCGTCCGAGGTCAGCGAGTCGGCCTCGTCGAGGAAGATGATACGGTAGTCGTGCCCGCCGAAGGAGGCCCGCGCGAAGTTCTTGATGCGGTCGCGCACGACGTCGATGCCGCGCTCGTCGGAGGCGTTCAGCTCGAGGAAGTTGCCCCGCCAGTCGTCGCCGTACACCTCGCGGGCGATGGCGGTCGCACAGGTGGTCTTGCCGACGCCCGCCGGCCCCGCAAACAGCAGGTGCGGCAGGTCGTTCTGCTCGATGTACGACACTAGTCGACCGACGATGTCGTCGTGACCGTACACGTCTTCCAGGGTCTCCGGACGGTACTTCTCGATCCAGATCTCCCGCCCCGGCCGGTCGGCCTCGGCGCCCTCGGCCTCGGTCTCGCTCATGTGTCCGAGTGGGGCGGGTTCGCCTATAAACTCCCCGAGAGGGAGTCGTCGGGGCCCCTCGCCGGGACGGCCTTCGTGGGGACCCTCGGGCCTGAGAGACGCTCCGCTGGAATCGTTCGTCCACTGGAATACTCTCCGAGGATGGCCTGTGTCTGACGGCACGCTTATCCACGCGGTGGCCGAGCACGTTCCATGGACAGCGCGACCCGACACGGAGGCACTCGTGACCGACACCGCGCCGAGTGACGGCGGCCCGGAGAGCGAGGCGGCGTTCCACGACCGGCTGGACACCCTCGTCCGAGCGGCCGTCGACAACGGGGTCGACGTGCGAGGTGGGTGGGATATCGGTCCCGGCGACGGCGTCGACGAACGAGCGAACGAGGACGAACGGGCGGTCGAACTGTCGGTCGAGATTTTCCCGGTCGACTCCGACTGAACGGCCTCGTCCGGTGGACCCGGTCGGAGCCCCGTCGACGACCGCCGAGCGCGCGAGTCGAGCGCCGGCCGAAGACAAGGCTGAAACGCTCCGGCGTCACAGACGGGAACATGGACGTGACGGTCGAGGTCGTCGGCGAGGGCGAGGAGACGCTCGCCGTCGACGACGACGCCACCTACGCGGAGCTCGCGCGGGCCGCCGGCTACAGTCCGCACGAGGTGTCCGTGCTCGTCGACGGGACGCCGGTCCCCGAGGACGGGACGGTCACGGCGGAGCGTGTGACGCTCCTGCGGCTCATCAAGGGCGGGTAGCCGTCGGGATGGCGACCGACGACACCGACGACACCGACGACACCGACGATAGCGGTGATACCGACGATACCGACGACACCGACGATAGCGGTGATACCGACGATACCGACACCGGCGCCCCGGACGACGCCGAGGTCCGCGACGCCCGCCCCGAGGAGTTCGTCGACGCCATGCGGCTGTTCGAGGGTGCCCTGCTGGACGTGGACGCTGAGGCGGTGCGAACGGCCGTGGAGCGCGAGCGCGACACTGGAGAGGGCGACCCGCCCCGCCCGAGGGTCCGCGTCGCCGTCGTCGACGGGGCGGTCGTCGGCGCCGTCTACACCGACCCGTCGACACCGGTCGACGCCCCCCCGGCCGTCCCCGTCGGGTCGACGGCGACTCACGTCATCGCCGTCGCGGTTCGTCCGAGCAGGCGCGAACGGGGCGTCGGCCGCGCGTTGGTCGAGGCGGCCGCCGACTCGGTCACGGCCCTGACCGCCGCCTTCGACGCCGACGTGCGGCCGTTCTACGACGCGTTGGGGTTCGAAGTGGTCGAGACGCCCTCGAACGACGCCGACCGTCTCTGGGGCGTGTTACGCCGAGAAAAACGCGTTCGGTGACCGAACCACGCCGGCTCAGATGACCGGCTCGACCAACTCGCGGCCCGCCTCCAACAGCCGCTCCAGCTTCTCCTCGCTGCTCGACTCGGCGTAGACGCGCATCTTCGGCTCCGTGCCGGAGGGCCGGACGAGCAGCCACGAGCCGTCCTCCAGGAGGAGCTTGAACCCGTCGACGGTGACGGTCTTCTCGACTCCCTCGCCGGCGACTTCCTCGGGAATCTCGCCTTCGAGGTCCGAGAGCACGCGCCCCTTCTCCGCGTCGGGACAGTCGAGGCTCACCTTCCCGGCGTGAATCTCGCCGTGCTCGGCCGTGAGGCGGTCGACGCGGTCGTCCAGGGACTCCTCGCTCGCGGCGGCGCCGGCGAGCAGCGCCATCAACACGCCGTCCTTCTCGCGGATGTGCCCACGAATCGAGAACCCGCCGGACTCCTCGCCGCCGATGAGCGCGTCCGACTCCTGCATCGCCTGTGCGACCCACTTGAAGCCGACCGCGGTCTCGACGACCTCCTGGCCGTGAGCCTCCGCGATGCGGTCGATGAGGAACGTCGTCGACACGGTCCGGACGGCCGGCCCCTCGTCGGATTCGAGGAGGTAGTCGTAGATGGCGGCGTAGAACAGGTTCTCGTCGAGCATCCCGCGCTCGGGGGTGACGACGCCGATGCGGTCTGCGTCCCCGTCGTTGGCGACGCCGAGGTCGGCCTCCTCCTCTTTCACCGTCCGAATCAGCTCCTGGAGGTTGTGCTCGTCGGGTTCGGGCGAACTCCCGCCGAACGTCGGGTCCTCGTCACACCGGATGCGCACCACCTCGGCGCCCGCCGATTCGAGCAGTTCGTCGGTGACGCCGCGGCCGGAGCCGTGCATGGCGTCGTAGACGACCGTCATGCCGGAGAGGTCGGCGTCGACCAACTCGCGGGCGTGTGCGAAGTGGTCGGAGACGAGGTCGACGCGCTCGACGCTGCCGCGCTCCTCTTCGGGGAGGAACTCGGGCTCGCGGAGGTTCTCCATGATGCGGTCCGTCACTTCGGGGAGCGCCGGCGCACCGTCGTCGGGGATGAACTTCACGCCGTTGTACTCCGGCGGGTTGTGCGAGGCCGTCACCATCAGCGCCCCCGAACAGCCGCGTTCGACGATGGCCCACGCGACGAGCGGCGTCGGCCGGTCGCGCTCGGGGAGGTACACGTCGAACCCGTTGCCCGACAGCACCTCGGCGAGGCTCTCGGCGAACCCCTCCGAGGTCTCCCGGGCGTCGTAGCCCACGACGACAGGGTCGTCGAACCCCTCCTCGCCGAGGTAGTCGGCCACGGCCTGTCCGACGATTCGGACTCGCTCGTCGGTGAAGGTGTCGAGCGTCGCGCGCCACCCGTCGGTCCCGAAGGATATCTGCTCCATACAGGGCACAACCCCGTGAAACGTGAAAAATCCAACCCCCGACGTGACCCTCGACACGACCCGCGAGCGTCTCCGACCGGCCGTTCCCGACAGACAACCGACGACTCCCGCTCCAACGGCCTTTTGTTCGGCCGACCCGTACTGGAATTCTAATGACACGTGTGCTGGCGGTCTGTGGGAGCCGGCGCGAGGGCAGCTACACGCGCTCCGCCCTGTGGTACGCGCTGGACGCCGCGGCCGAGGCGGGCGCCGAGGTGGACTACCTCGACCTCGGCGCCGTCGACCTTCCGTTGTACCACCCGGACGTCGACGAGCAGGGGGAGTCGGCCGACCTCATGGAGCGAACCCGCGCCGCCGACGGGATTCTGCTCGGCACGCCGGTGTACCACGGCTCCTACTCCTCGACCTTCCGCAACTATCACGACTACTGCTCGTTCGACGAGTACGAGGACACCGTCGTGGGCCTGCTCGCCACCGCCGGCGGCGGCAGTTACGGCTCGACGCTGGAACACATGCGCTCGACGGTCCGCGGGGTCCACGGCTGGGTCGTCCCCCACCAGGTCGGGATTCGGAAGGCCTACGACCGCTTCGAGGCGCGCGGCCCCGCCACCCCGGACGCGTCCGACCGCGGCGGCGTCGTCCCCGACCACGAGTTCGTCGACGACTCGCTCAGAGAGCGCACCGAGAAGCTGGGTCGGGTCGTCGCTCGCCACGCAACGGCGATGGCGGAGACGGGGTCGCCGGTGCGTGCCGACGACTGAGACGGGTCGTCGCTGGCGGTCGACGCCGAGGCAGGCCGTCACTGGCGCTTGACGCCGAGACAGGCCGTCGCTGGTGGTCGACGACCGGAGCGGGTCGTCACCGGCAGTCGACAGCAGAGCGGCCGACCGGTGTCGACCCCCGACTACGCCGTCTCCGTGTCCGGCTCGGTCGTCCCCACCTCGAAGTCGACCTCCAGAATCACCGTCTTCTCGGCGACATCTCGAAGCGCCGCCCTGGAGGGGAGCCCCTCACCCTCGTAGTCGAGTCCCAGCCGCCGGAGGTTCCCGGCGCCGACGTGCTCGACGAGCGCGCGGAGGTCGTCTGCGACCGCGTCGGGGTCGGTTCTCGGCGTCGCGACCGCCTCGCGGTCCTCACCCCGGACGCGAAGCGTCACCGGGCGGCCGCCGCGGAGGTTCTCCCACCACGGCGAGTGGGTGAGAATCAGGGTTCGTCCGTCGTCGAGTTCGTGGTAACCGACGGGCGTCGTGAACCGCTTCCCGGTCTTCCGGCCCGTGAACGTGATGAGCCCGAGGCTGTCGCTGACGAGACCGTGTACCGGCGACCGCAACAGCGCCGAGACGGCGGGGTTGACGACGCGGTACGCAAGCGCGGACGCCGGCGGGTCGGCGACCAAGACGGTCGGGTCGTCGGTGTCGGTCGTTCGCGCCTCGGCGTCCTCCGCGCCTCCACTTCGGAGTCGTCTGGCGGCGACGACGCCGAAGAGGACGATGCCGACGCCGACGCCGAGCGCCCGTCTGCCGAACCTGGACATGCCCGCCCGTAGGTCGTCGGGGAGCAAAACGTCGCCGCGGCGTCAGACCGGCACCCGTGGGGTTGCTCCCCCGGCTACTCCGCCGGTTCGACCGACTCCGCGTCGCTCTCTACCAGTCGCTCCTTCTCCCGGCGGGAGAGCTGTTTGATTTCGTACTCGCGGGACATCGCAGCCGACTTCGACTCGTAGCGCTCGCGGTAGCGCAGCGCGACCGGCCGGCGCGACCGCGGACGGGTGTACTTCGCACCCTCGCCGGCGCTGTGCTCGTCGACGCGGCGCTCGACGTCCGTCGTGTACCCGGTGTAGTAGGTGCCGTCGGCGCACTCGACGACGTAGACGTAGTGCACGGGCGGCGTTCGTGAGTCGGGAGTAAGAAGCCTCTGTTCGGTTCGAGTCACGTCGGAGAAACGACCTCGCGTGGTGGTCGTCTTACAGTACCCAGTCAGGCGTTGCGGGTTCGTTCACGTGAGACTTCTGCGATGCCCGCGTTTGCCGAGCAGTTGGGGCAGGCGAACACTCGCCCGCGCTCGTCGGCGAACACACGCGCGAAGCCTTCCGAGACGTGCGACCCGCAGTGGTCGCAACTTGGCATGGGTATCCGGCATTCCGCCGCTGCCGGTAACCATGTCTACACGTCACACCGTAAAAAGGACGGTGGCTAACAGGTAAGGTTCGGTCCGAAAGAGCGCCTGAAACGCTCGATTTACCCGACTTCGCGGTCGACGACGAGCGCCGGACGACCCGCCGACCCCCGGCCGCGGACCGGGGGCCGAGGGCTGTGGACCGTCCGGCCCGTCGTCGACCCGGAGTCTCTCGCGTCACGAATCGGTGCGCCGTCCCGCGTCGGCCGCACGCGCGACGAGCCCGGCCTGTGCGCCGGCGACGAAGCCGGCGTCGACGTTGACGACCGAGAGGACGGTACAGGACTGTAGCATCCCGTACAGCGCCGCTTCGCCGTCGCCGCCGACGCCGTACCCCGACGAGACGGGGAGACCGATGACGGGCGCATCGACGAGCCCCGCCACGACCGTCGGCAGGGCGCCCTCTCGGCCCGCGGCGACGACGACGACGTCTGCCGCCCGAACGTCGTCCAACACGTCGACGAATCGGGTGAGGTTCGCGACGCCCACGTCGTCGACGCGCTCGACCCGCGCGCCGATTTCGCGCGCGATGACCGCCGCCTCGCCCGCCGCGGCCGCATCGGCGGTGCCCGCGCTCACCACCGCGACCGTCGCGTCGACCTCGGGTGGTTCACCCCCGTCCTCCCGGACGACGAGGGTGCGAGCGCGCGCGTCGCGGTCGAAGTCGGCGTCGTGCCCTCCGTCGACGACCGCCGTGCGCACCGCCTCGACGACGTCCCTGCCGGCCCGGGTCACGACCGCGCGCCCGGTCGTCTCCAGTGCGGTCGTCGACAGGTCGGCGACCTCGTCCGGGGTCTTTCCCTCCGCGAGAATCGCCTCGGGAATTCCGCGCCTTCCCTCTCGAGCGGCGTCGAAACGGCCGGATTCGGTCGTCGCGTACCCGCGGAGCTCCGCCTCGGCTGCCTCGGGGGTGAGTTCGCCTCGGGCGACCGCCTCTAGTACGTCTCTCATACACCCCCCTCGGAGTGAAAACTACTCGAATATTGCGTTCTCCCCCCGAACGGACCCTTTGTATATAAATCCTGTGCCCGCAAACGGGGTATCCCCCGGGTACAGCCCCTGACGGGGGCAATCAGGTATTTTTATTAATAAGGAGACGGTAGGCGAAGGTGTATGGCAGACCTCATCGTCAAGGCAGCCGTCAAGGAGTACCTCAGCAACCAGAACGTCGCGTCGGACTTCTACGACTCGCTCGACGAGGAAGTGAAGGGCCTGCTCGACGACGCCGCCCGACGCGCCGAGGAGAACGACCGGAAGACGGTCCAGCCGCGCGACCTGTAAACCCGGCCCACACCCACTTCTTCGTATTTTCAGCCGTGTAGCGACCGCGCCGTCTCGGCACCCACCGCGACGCCGCAAGCGGCGGGTTCGAGCCGCCGGCTACAGCTCCCGCACCCGGACGCCGTCCGCCGTGCCGACGTGAACCTCGTCGGCCAGCGCGACGAACAGCCCGTGCTCGACGACCCCCGGCGTCGCCGAGAGGGTCCGTGCGAGCGCCTCCGGCGAGTCGATTCGGCCGAAGTCACAGTCCACGACGAGGTTTCCGTTGTCGGTGACGACGGGGCCGTCCTTCCGTTCTGCCGTCCGGAGCGCCGGCTCGCCACCCGCCGCCCGGAGCGCCGCCTCGACCGTCGGGAGCGCGTCGGGTAGCAGTTCCACGGGGACGGGATGCGAGAGCGCGTCGGCCTCCTTCGAGGGGTCGGCGACGACGACGAACCGCGCCGCTGCCGCGTCCACGACTTTCTCCCGGGCGTGGGCCGCGCCGCCGCCTTTCACGAGGTCGCCGTCGGCGACCTGGTCTGCACCGTCGATAGCGAGGTCGATGCCCCCGGCGTCCATCGCCTCGTCCAGTGCGAGCAGGGGGACGCCCGCCTCGCGCGCCAGCCGTCGCGCGTCGAAGGAGGTGGGGACCCCGTGTACGTCGAGGCCGGCGTCGACCTCGCGGCCGAGCGCCCGAATCGCGTGGGCCGCGGTGCTCCCCGTCCCGAGGCCGACGACGTCGCCGTCGACGACGAGGTCGGCCGCGCTCTCGCCCGCCCGCCGCTTCGCCGCGTCGCTCCCACCTTCCGTCTTCATGCTCGTGGCCTCTCGGTCGGAGGTGAAAAACCCGGTCGGACCCCGTCCGGCCGCCGACCCCCCGTTTCATGTCGAGCGGCGTAGAACTCCCGACGATGTCCCTCCACGTCGGCCTCCTCCCGGCCCTCCCGCCGGGCCTCGCGCTCGCTCCGTTGGCGTCCCCGCCGCCGTCGGCCCTCCCGCTGGCCTCGCCGACCGTCTCGTTGCTCGTCCGGTGGCTCCACGTCGTCGCCGCGACCGTCGCGCTCGGCGGTGCCGTCCTGCTCTGGGGGGTCCTCCGCGACTCGTCCGTCGTCGACCTCGACTTCGACACGGACAGTACCCTCACGCTCGCGACCGCCTACGAGTGGCTGTTCTGGGTCGCCCTCGGCGCCCTCGTCATGACCGGCGTCGGCAACCTCGGTACCTACGCGCCGGCGATTCCCGGCGGCTCCTGGGCCGCGGCGATGACCTGGAAGCTGGCGGCCGTCTTCCTCGTCCTCGTCGGCTCCGCGGTTCGAACGCTGCTCGTCGTCCGGTGGCGAGACGGCGGCGCGTCGGCGCCGGACCGACGCCGCGTGCTCCGGGTCGGCTACGCCGCGACGGCGCTCGCCCTCGCCGGCGTCGTCGCACTCGCGGAGGTGTTGGCCCATGGCTGACGCCGAGCGGTCCGACCCGGTCCGTCTGCGCGACTGGGCGCTCGCGACGCTGCACACGACCCTCTTCGTCCTGCTTCCGCTGCTCGCCGCCTTCGCCGTGAGCGCCCCCGGCCGCATCGGCGACGTGCTCGGAGGGCTCGACACGAGCCTCGGCCTCGCGCTGTTCGCCTACCTCTGGCTCGTGCTCTGGCTCGCCACTCGGCGGGCGCTCGCGGCCGCCACCGCCGGGTCGCTCACCTCCCGCTCGGCGCTCCGGGCCGGACTCGTCTGGGGAGCCGTCGCGGGCGTCGGGTTCGTCGGGCCGCTCCTCCTCCTCTCCGGCCTCGCCGTCTTCGTCACCTCGGGGAACGTCTTCTTCCTCCTCGTCGTCGCGGGCGTCGGCTCGCTCGTGGCGACCGTCGTCGGGGCGGTGCTGGGACTCGTGTTCGCGGCGGTGGACTTCGGGTTACTCGCGGTTGCGCGGCGACTCGCGGGCGTCGAGGGCGGCGGCGACCACGAGGGGACGACCGGCGACGCCGACCCACCCTCCGGGGCCTGAACGGCTAACCGGTTCGGGGCCCATCACCGTGCATGGCACACGTCACCGACACGGAGTCGCCGGTCGCGGTCGTCGCCGGCGTCGGCCCCGGCCTCGGCGCCTCGCTCGCCCGTCGGTTCGCCCGCGAGGGCTGCCGGGTCGCCCTGTTCGCCCGCTCCGAGGCGTACGTCGAGGGACTCGCCGACGACCTTCCCGACCCCGGGGAGGGGCTCGGCGTCCGCGTCGACCTCGGCAACCCGGCCTCGATTCGGCAAGGGTTCGAGCGCGTCCGCGAGGCGTTCGGTCCCGTCGACCTGCTCGTCAACCACGCCAGCGCCTCGCCCTGGGATGGACTGCTCGACTGCACGGTCCGCGACTTCGACGACGCCCTCGACGTGGGCGTCCGCGGCGCGTTCTGTTGCTCGCAGGAGGCCGTCTCGGACATGCTCGACGCCGGCGGCGGCACCGTCGTCTTCACCGGCGCCACGACCTCGGTACGCGGCCGGAAGGGAGCCGTCGCCTTCTCCGCCGCGAAGTTCGGCGCCCGCGGGCTCGCCGAGTCGATGGCGCGCGAACTCGGCCCCGAGGGGATTCACGTCGCCCACGTCGTCCTGGACGGTGGGATTCTGCCTCCGGACCGCGAGGTCGACGACCCCGAGAACTACCTCGACCCCGACGCCATCGCCGACTCCTACTGGCATCTCGCCACCCAGGACCGGTCGGCGTGGACGCTGGAACTGGACCTGCGGCCGCACACCGAGAGTTTCTAACCCACCTTTTTCTGCGTCGGGGGGGGGGGGG
>NZ_JAODIW010000006.1:320160-374948 GCF_026586625.1 Halobium salinum
CCCACCACTCCTTGAAAAAGCTGGACCAAAAACGGCCGTTCGCTCGGCCTCTGGCCTCGCTCGCGGTCCTACCAGTATCACGCCCCGCACGGCACCACACCGCCCCACTCTGCCCCGCTCCGCACAACTACCGAGAGTCCATCCCGACTCCTCTGTGCGCCGACCGCGGCAACCGCCTTTACGGGGGAGAGCGTCGTACTGCTGAGCGTACATGTCCTTACAGGAGGTCCTGGGGACGGACCGGGCGAACGCCGCGGCGGTGTGGGTCGTCGCGGCCGCGCTCCTCGTCGCCGCCGTCCTACAGGCGCTGGCCGGTGAGTGGCTCTGGACGGCGCTCGCACTCGCCGCGGTGGGACTGACCGCGGTGCCGGCGCTCTCCTATCGCGACCCGCGCGTCACTCCGCCGGTGTGGGTGCCACTGCTCGCGGCGGCGCCGCTGGTCGTCCGCCCGTACCAGCCGTTCGCACACCTCGCGACGTACACGTCTATCGCGGTGCTCGCACTGATGACCGCGGTGAACCTCAACGCGCTCACCGACGTGCGGTTCACCCCTCGGGTCGGCGTCCTCGTCGTCGTCACCACGACGATGGGGCTCTCGGGGGTCTGGGTGATGCTCGTCGGTCTCTCGGACATGCTGCTCGGCACGAACTACGTCGCCGGGATGGCCGAACTCAACCGGGAGTTCATCGCCTCCGTCCTCACCGGGTTGGTCGGCGGCGCCGTCTTCGAGCGGTACTTCCACCACGTCGAGGGCGGCGGGCTCCGGGGTCGCTCCGAGGACCCCGTGGAGGCCTGACGATGTCGGTCACCGGCTACGTCGTCCCCGACGACCTCGAACAGGGCGCCGTCCGCCTGATGCAGGCCGCACTCCTCGGTATCGCCGCCTACGGCGTCTACTCGGCGACGCCGGGGATGGTGTTCAACGGACTCCTCCCGCTCGCCATCACCCTGATTCCGGGCTACCTGCGCGAGGACCGGAACGTCCGGGTCGAGACGGGACTCACCTTCCTCATCACGGCCGCGGTACTCGTCCACGCGGTCGGCGCACTCGGTCCCTACAAGCAGTACGGCTGGTACGACCAGTTCGCCCACGGGCTCTCCGCGACCGTCGTCGCGCTGACGGGGTACGTGTTCGTCCGCGCCATCGACCTCGCCTCCGACGAGAACCGGCTCCCCCGCCGGTTCGTCCAGGTGTACGTCGTCCTCGCGGTGATGGCCTTCGGCGTCGTCTGGGAGGTCATGGAGTACGGCACCAGCGTCGTCGCCAAGCAACTGGGGATGAGCGGCGTGCTCATCCAGTTCGGCTGGGAGGACATCGTCCTCGACCTCGCCTTCGACCTCGTCGGGGGGGTTCTCGTGGCACTCGTCGGTGCGCGGTATCTCTCTGCGACCCCCGAGGACATCGCCGAGGAGATGGACGAGGAGTTGGAGGCGACGGTAGACGGCGCGTGAGGGCCGGCGTCGGTCGGAGCCCCGTCAGAGCCGGTCGAGCACCGCGTCGGCGTCGTAACACAGCGTCAACGAGCGCGACCGGCCGCGGCCGTCGACGCTCGCGTACTCGGCCTCGATGACGCCGAGCTGGTCGAGCTTGTTGACGATTTCGGAGTAGCGGGTGTATCCCAGCCCCGTCCGGTCGTGGAACGCTTCGTACACCGTCCCGGCCTGCTCGCCGTCGTGCTCGGCGATGACCTTCACCAGTTCGCGCTCGCTGTCGGTGAGTCCCCGGAGGCTGCGCGAGAGGTGGACGTACTTCGACTTGTCGTAGGCCGCCTCTACGTCCTCGACGGTGACGGTTCGCGAGGCGCGCATCTCGGCGTTCAGCCCCGCCCGACGGAGGAGGTCGATGCCGACCCGGAGGTCGCCGGTCTCGGCGGTGAGTTCGGCGACCCGGTCGAGTTCGGGGGCGCCGACGACGCCCTCGTGGAACCCGCGCTTCGCGCGGTCCCGGAGGATGTCGACGATTTCGGGTTCGTCGTAGACGGGGAAGTACACCTCCTCGGGCCGGAAGACGCTCTGGACGCGACTGTCGAGTTCGTCCATGATGTCGAGGCTCAGGTCCGAGGAGACGATGAGGACCCCGACCCGGGCGCCGGAGTGGGCCTCGTGCGCCCTGAGAAGGGAGTACAGCGTGTCGGAGGCCTCGTTCTCGTAGAACAGGTAGTTCACGTCGTCGAGCGCGACGACGAGCACCTCGTCGTCTTCGACGAGCCGGTCCGTAATCTGGCCGAACAGCTTCTTGAACGAGATACCCGAGGAGGGCGGCTCGTAGTCGAACACGTGCTCGAACACCCGCGAGAACACCGCGTAGCGGGTGGAGTCGACCTGGCAGTTCACCTGCACCGGCCGAACCGAACTCTGGCCCTGCAGTTCGCCGAACAGTTTCTGGACGGCGGTGGTCTTCCCCGTGCCCGGCGGCCCCCGAACCATCGTGTTGAGCGGGCGGGAGCCGCGCACGGCGGGCCGGAGGGCGTACTTCATGCTCTGGAGCTGGGTCTCGCGGTGACGGAACGTCTCCGGGACGTAGTCGATTTCGAAGACGTGTTCGTCACGGAAGACGGACTCGTCCCACCCCAGCATCCCCTCCTCGGGGTCGTCCGGCATCACTTTCACCATGCTCGGTAGGCTATTTAATCGTTTGCCACCCCCGGGCCGAAAGTGAACGCCCTCGCTCGAGGCGTGAGCGCCCCGACCCGCGCTCGCCGGAACTCCGGGAGACGCACACGCGGACCCGACACGGGCACAGGTTCGCCTCGTCTTCGGGACGGTCCGCGAGCCACGTCGTGGGGCGACCGGCGGTGAAAGTGGAGCGGGTGCCGAGGAGTGAACTCGCGAAATCGCCGTCGTCGCCCGCGTCGCCACCGATACGACTCGACGCGGCTCGACGCAATTCGATGCGACTCGATGCGGTCCGACGCGGTTACGGCGCCCGGAACACCCGAATCGTGTCGCGCGAGGTCGGCTCCCGGATGAGCTGTGCGAACCCGTACGACGAGAAAATCTCCTTCCAGTTTCGGTGATACAGCGGGAACTCGCCCTCGACGTAGCTCACCGTCGCGTCCGCACGGCCACGCTGCGGGCCGTTGCCCTCGTTCTCGGCGGTCACGAGCAGGTCGCCGGCGACGCGGGCGACCTCTTCGAACACCCACTCGTCGTCCGGGTGGATGTGCTGGAGCGTCTCGACCGAGTACACCACGTCGAAGGCGTCGTCGTCGAACTCGGGCAGGAGGTCCTCGAGCGCCCCGGTGTGGAACGTCCCCGCCTCGGCGAGTACGGGGTAGTGGTCGGCCATCACCTCGAACGCCTCGTCGTTGATGTCGACGCCGGCGAGGTTCTCGAACCCCTGCTCGCGGAGGTGAGCCAGATGTCGTCCGGAGCCACAGCCGAGTTCGAGCACCGCGGCGTCGTCGTCCGCGTAGAAGTCGAGGACGCTGGCGAGCGTCTCGCTCACTTCGTTCGGGCCGAGGTCGGCGTAGTACGCCGGCGAGAACGTGCCGGAGCGCTCCGCCCACCCCCGCCGGACGCCGTCCGCGCCGTCCGCGTCGTCAGTGCCCTCCGAACCGTCCGAGTCCATACGTCGTCTCAGGCGGGTCGGGCGTTTATACTGCCCGAAACGTCGAGCTGTCCGGTGGACGTTCGGTAGAAAAGTCGGTTTCGCGGGCGTTCGAGTGGGCGGGAATCAGGCTGCGTGAGCCATCCCCTTGCGGACGTCCTTGTCGGTGATGGACATCCCGTGCTTGTTCTCGGCGTGCTCGCGCGCCATGTGGATGATCTCACCCTCGTCGTCGGAGCGAATCATGTACGTACAGCCTTCCTGGGTGCAGGCGAACTCGTTGGGCATCGTCGTTCCCACCACCGATAGGGCGTGTGGGAGAATAACGCGCACGCTTCCTGTTCGGGGGCTGTCTTTCGGCCCTACCGCTCGCGGACGACGACGAACTCCGCGAGGTCCCGGAGGTATCCCATCGCAGCGGTGTCGTCGAGTTCCGTCGTCGCCAGCGCGTCGAGCGCGAGGTCGGCCTGTTCACGGGCGCGGGCGTTGGCCTCCTCGGGCGTCAACTCGGTGACCTGGACGACGGAGGGGCGGTCCATCTCCGCGTCCTGGCCGGTCGGCTTGCCCAGGTCGTCGGCGTCGGCGGTCGCGTCGAGCACGTCGTCGCGAATCTGGAAGGCGATACCGACGCGCTCGGCGTACTCGCCGAACGCCTCGACGGTGAAGGCGTCGGCGTCGGCCGCGACGGCGCCGAGTTCGGCGGCGGCGCGGAACAGCGCGCCGGTCTTGCGGCGGGCGAGCTCCATGTACTCGCGTTCGTTCGTCGGGCGGGCGACGAGTTCCGTCGCCTCCCCCTCGCCGAGTTCGACCATCGCCTCGCTGACCAACTGCATCGCCCGCTCGTCCTCCGAAAAGAGCGCGAACGCCTCGCCGAGCAGCCCGTCGCTGGCGACGATGGCGGGCCCGTAGCCGAACTCGTTCCACGCGCTCGGGGTCCCCCGGCGCACGTCCGACCGGTCGATGATGTCGTCGACGACGAGCGAGGCGTTGTGGACGAGTTCGATGCCGACGGCGAAGTCGACGGCGTCGTCGGCCGTCCCCCCGCAGGCCTCACAGGAGAGGGTCGTGATGGCCGGCCTGACCCGCTTGCCGCCCGCGAGCGCGACGTGCCCGAGCTCGTCGGCGAGGGCGTCGGGTTCGACCCCGTCGACGACCTCCTCGAGTCGCTCGTTCACCCGCGTGACCCGCCGTTCCAGGTAGTCCATCACCGGGGTTCAGGGCGCACCCGGCAAGTACGTGGTGGTTTACTGGTCGGGTACGCCCGGAAGACTGGCCCGCAGACAGAGAAAGGGCGGCCGTCGCCGCACTCGGTCGTAGGCGTCGGGGCGCCGCTCCCGGAACCGCTCGGTCGGCTTCGCCTCCTCGACCGCCTCCAGCCGGAACCCAGCCCCGAGTAGCGCGTTCAGCGTCACCTCCAGCGGCCGCCGGAAGAACGTCACGTCCACCGGGTCGCCGAACCCGTCCCACGTCTCGGTCACTTCCTCCACGGCGAAGTAGTCCGCCGGCTCCAGTCGGGTCGCGTCGTCGAAGGGGTGCTGGGTGGAGAAGACGAGGACGCCGCCGGGTCGCAGGACCCGTGCGAACTCCGAGAAGAGCGCGTCCCACTCCCGGACGTACGTCACCGCGAGCGAGGAGTGCACGAGGTCGAAGCTGTCGTCGGCGACGGGAAGCGGGCGGCCCATGTCGAGGCGGACGAGGTCGGCCCGGTCGCCGACGCGGTCCCGGGCGTGCTCGAGCATCCGCGGGCTCACGTCGGCGCCGACGACGCGACGGGCGCCCGCCTCGTGGAGTTCCTCGGTCGTGATGCCGGGTCCACAGCCGGCGTCGAGGGTGTCGAGGCCCTCGACCGGAGGGAGCAGCGACCGCGTCGCGGGCCGTTCGAGGTCGGCGTTGTACGGCTTCGTCGGCGCCTTCGCGGCGTAGTCGTCGGCGAGCGCCTCGTAGGCGGCGAGGGCGACCGGTGGGTCGGCGGGGTCGCGGGCGGCGGGGTCGCCGCCGGCGTCGTCGTCACTCATGGAGCGGTCGAGTTCGCCGAACCGCCGAAAAAGCGTGCCGGTCCGCTCGTCGCTCCGACGCCTACTCGCCGCCGAACTCCTCGATGAGTTCGGGGACGACCTCGAACAGGTCGCCGACGATGCCGTAGTCGGCGATGTCGAAGATGGGCGCGTTCGGGTCGGTGTTGATGGCGACGATGGTCTCGGCGCCCTTCATGCCGGCGACGTGCTGGACGGCGCCGGAGATGCCGACCGCGATGTACACCTTGGGCGTGACGACCTTGCCGGACTGGCCGACCTGCCGGTTCTTCGGGAGCCACCCGTTGTCGACGATAGGCCTGGAAGAAGAGAGCGTCGCGCCGAGGGCGTCGGCGAGGCGCTGGACGAGTTCGATGTTCTCCTCCTCTTCGATGCCGCGGCCGACGGAGACGAGCACCTCGGCCTCCGAGATGTCCACGTCGCCGGCGCCGACCTCCTCGAAGCCGGTGACCGTCGAGCGGATGGCGTCCTCGTCGGGTTCGAAGTCGAACGCCCGCACCTCGGCGCCGTCGTGAGTCTCCTCGGCGGGCCACTCGCCGCCGCGGATGGTGACGGCGACGCGCTCCGACTCGACCTCGACGGTCGTCTCGACCTTTGAGCCGTACATCTCGCGGGTCGCGGTCAGCGCGCCGTCCCACTCGAAACCGACCGCGTCGGTGACGAGCGGGAGCGCGAGGCGCTCTGCGACCGCGGGCGCGTAGTCGAGCCCGTTGACCGAGTTGGGCATGACGACGGCCGTCGGGTCCACCTCGTCGTACAGCGCCTCGACGGCCTGCACGTACACGTCGTGGTTGAACTCCTCGCCGTAGTCGACGGTGTGGACGACGTCGACGCCGTCGAGAGATAGCTCCTCGGCGAACCCGTCGACGTCGCCCGAAATCACGGCGACGTGGAGGTCGCCGCCGGTGGCGTCGGCCAGTTCGCGGCCGGCGGTGACGAGTTCGAACGAGACGTCCCGGAGGTCGCCGCGGCGGTGTTCGGCGACGGCGAGCACGTCGGCGCTCATTCCGCGCCCACCCCCTTCTCCCGCAGGACACTCGCAAGCTCTGCGGCGGTCTCCTCCGCGCTCCCCTCGAAGAGGGTCGCGTCGGACTCGCTCTCGGGTTCGTACATCTCGGTGAGGAACAGCGAGCTCTCCACGTCGCCGGCCTCCAGTCCGAGGTCGGCGAGCGTCTTCGGCGCTATCTCCTTCGACTGGGCCTGACGAATCCCGCGGAGGCTGGCGTAGCGGGGCTCGTTGATGCCGGTCTGGATGGTGAGGACGGCCGGGAGCTCCACGTCGGTGAGCTCCTCGACGCCGCCCTCCAGCTCGCGGTGGACCCGCGCGACGTTCTCGGCGAGCAGGTGGTCGATGTCGAGTTGGTTGACGACCGCGGCCCACTCCTGGCCGACGGACTCGGCGAGCGCGACGCCCGTGGCGCCGAAGGCGTCGTCGCCGGCCTGGACGCCGGTCAGAATCAGGTCGGGCTCCTCCTCCTCGACGACCGCGCGGAAGACGCGGGCCTTCGTCGCGGTGTCGAGCAGGTCCTGGTCGAGCGCGTCGTCCCAGACGCGAATCGCCCGGTCGACGCCCTTCGCCAGCGCCATGCGGATGGTCTCCTCGGCGCGCTCGGGGCCGATGGTGACGGAGACGACCTCGATATCGTCGCCGGCCTCCTGTAGCTGGACGGCCTCCTCGACGGCGTAGTCGTCCCACTCGTTGAGGTCGTACTCCAGGTACCGGTCGTCGACGCCGGTCCCGTCGATTTCGAAGTCATCCTCGACTTCGGCGACCTCCTTGACGGTCACGAGAACCTTCATCGTCGTTCGTTTCCCACGGTCGGGGCTAAACGGTTTCGGAACGCAAGACTTGCCGACGCCGACACGACCGCACCCGACTCCCTGCTCTTCGCGACCGGCCGGGACCGGCAGCGACCGCGTTCGTCCCGGGAGCCGTCTCCGCGTGTCCGTGTCCGTGTCGGGATTCGAAGCGACTCAGACGCCCGTGTCGCTGGTGGCCCCGGGGTCGGGGTCGGCTCCGCCGGCCTCGCTGGCCCCGCCGGCGTCGCCGTTCGTACTTTCGCCACCCTCGCCCGGCGGGTCCTCGGCGGGGTCGTGGCCGGGGAGCGAGATGAGGTTCTCCCGCCCGATGCGGAGCTTGTTGACACGCTCGTCGTCGGCCATCGCGGAGAGGAGCTGTGAGACCTTCGCGTCGGACCAGCCGGTCTCCTCGACGATGGCGGCCTGCCGCATCCGCCCGCCGTTACGTTCGAGCAGGTACTCGACGCGCTCCTCGTCCGACAGCAGGGAGAGGTCGAAGTCGTCCTGCTGGACGGACTCGACGGCGGTCCCCCCGGAGCCACCGTCACCGGTACCGCCGCCCGGCGACTGGTCGTCGCCGTCCCGGTCGACGAACAGGTAGGCGGCGGCGACGAGGGCGGCGAGCGCGAGTCCGCCACCGCCGACGACCAGCGGGTCGAGCGGACCGAAGAGGTCAGAACCGGGCGGGTCGGTCGTCGGCCCGCCGGACCCACCGGCCTCCGGTGCGAACGCGAACCAGACGCCGCGCTCGAACTCCCGGGCGTCGTCGATGACCTGCCGGTCGCCGCGGGTCTCCGAGGAGACGGTGCTCCGGGTGATGTCGTACCCCTCGGGTGTGACGAACACGAGTTGCTGGTCGGCCGAGAGCGACGGGAACCACAGCCCGCCACCGGGGGCCGCGAAGGCGTCGCCGACGCGGAGCCGACCCTCCTCGCCCGTCGCGGCGAAGTTCGACCACTCGAAGGACATCGAGAGTACGCCGACCTTCTCGTACTCGTCGGCGGCGTCGGGGCTCCCGTCGAGCACCTCGCCGCGGTAGCTGACGTTCGTGACGTTCATCTCGCGGCCGGTGGCCTGCGAGGCCAGGTCGGCGTAGTTTCGGAACAGACGCTCGTCGGCGCTCGCGTTCCCTTCGGTCGTCCGGCGCTCGTCGACGAGCTCCCTGAACGCTCGCGTGTCGTTCTCGCTCTCGAGCAGGTACCGGGTCTTGACCGTCCACGTGGCGCTCGCGTCGGGGTGGACTTCCACGACGAGCACCGTCTTGACGCTCTCGTTGACCCGTTCCTCGGCGTCGACTTGCGCGGGTGTTCCGGGGCCGGCCGGCCCGGCGCCGGCGGACGCGGCGCCGGACGTGCTGCTGGAGGGAACGCCGACCGCCACACCGACCGCTGGGGCCGAGAGCCCGACCACGGTCGCGAGGAGGACGAACGCGAGGACGGCACGCCGCATACGTTTCGCCCCTAACGTCGGGGCGTGAAAACGCTTTCCATGGGAGCGACCGGCTACAGCCGGTCTCTCGGGCGGTCTGCGGACGCTTCGTCGCCCGATGTCGACCTCTTCCGTCGGACGTACACGGGGATGGGGTTCAATATTTATGCGAGGAGTGGATACCCCTGGTCGATGAAGCCGCTCCCGGCCCTCCTCGCGGTCGCCCTCCTGCTCGCCTCGGTCGCCGGCGTGGCCGTTCCTGCGTCCGGTGGCGAATCCGACGTGTCGGTGGCGCCGTCGACCGAGACGGCGGTCGGCTCCGACGCCGAATCCTTCGCCGACACCGGCCACCCGGTCGACGCGCCGCGAGCGGCTCTCACGACGCTCGAACAGTCCGAGGCGTTCACCAACGTTCTCACCGTCGGCGAGCCACGGCGGGCGAACGCCACTCGGTCGAAGTCGAACCTCAGCGCCGCGCTGTCGCTCCGAGCCGAGGGGCTCGAGTCGGAGCTCGACCGTCGGAGCGTTCGCGAGAAGCTCGCCCGGATGAACGACACGGACCGGAAACAGCGGTACATTCGCCACGCCATCGTCGAACTCGAGATTCGTTCCGAGGAGCTCCGCGCGGAGGAGCAGGCAGCCTACCGTCTCCACAACGAGGAGCGAATCTCGACCCGCCAACTACTGGTCCGCCTCGCCCGCGTCGACCGGCGCGCCGAGCGACTCTCGAAGAACGCGACGATGTTCGCGGCGGCCGCCGAGGACGTGGAGGGGCTGAGCGTGAACAGCGAGATCGGCGTCCTCCGGCTGGAGCTTCGGACCCTCCGCGGGCCGGTGCGTGACCGTGTCGACCAGGCGCTCCGCGGGGACGCCCCGCCGACGCGGGTGTACGCTCAGACGGCCGACGACGGGGTCGTCCTCGCCGCGGTCGTCGACGGCGAGTACGTCCGTGAGGTGTACGACGGCACCCGACGCGGCGGGGGCGACTCGCGCATCCCGGTCGACCGCATCGGCGAGGTCCTGCAGGACGGGTATCCGCTCATCTACGACCGAGCCAACGGGATGTTCAGTACCTTGCAGGACCAGCGTCAGGCGAGCCCCACCTTCGGCGCCGAGATGGAGTACGCGAACGGGCGGGTCCTCGCGTACATCGACCGCTCCAGCGCGAGAGTGTTCCGCGAGGTCCAGACGGTCCAGCTCAACCAGTCGCCGCCCACCGAGCCACGGACGGTGACCCAGTCGAACCTCGAGCTCACCGTCTACCCCTCCTACTCCGGCGGACCCATGCTCGTCGAGGTCGCGGACGCCCGCACCGGCGAGCCGGTTCGGGCGAACGTCACCTTCACCACCGGCGACGGGAGCACCCGTCTCATCGGTGAGGCCGACGCCCGCGGTCGGCTCTGGGCCGTGATGCCCAACGAGAGCGTCCGCGTCCGGACCATCCACCCGAGCCGGAGCTACGAAATCGCCTCGGTGATGGTGTCACCGGCCGACCCACGGAAGGTCCGGGCCGACGACAACACCACCGCGCCGGACGAGAACGAGAGCGGCGCGGACCCCAACGCGAGCGGCGGTCCGGCGTCGACGTCGGTTGGTACGACGGCGCCGACCGCGCTCTCCCCGTCGACATCGTTGACGCCGTCGACGACAGGGTCGCTGGCGACCCGGGAGCGGTTCGCAACACGAACGTCGCCGGCGACCGCGACGGTATCCGCGGGGCGGACCGCCGCGGCGTCGTCGGCCGCGCTTCCGGCCGGCGTCACCCCCTGACCGCCACGCTGGCCCGACCGACCCCCTACAGCCCCGGCGTCCGTCCCCCGAGCCCTCTTATCCGATGACGGGGCCACCGACGCCGTGTTCGCTCCAGCCCCCGGGCCCCCATCCGATTCGACCCGCGCGAACGCCACGGTCGGGGTCGCGCTCCTGCTCGCGCTGACCGTCGTCACTGCGGGGAGCGTCGGCGCCGTCCTCGTCGACCGTGCGGCCTCCACGGTGGGTGAGCCGGCGCCGACGGTGGCGCTCTCGCTCTCGGTCGAGGGGGACCGGCTGACGGTGACGCACGAGGGCGGCGCGGCGCTCGACACCCGCCGACTGCGACTCGTCGTGACGGTCGACGGCGAGCCCCTCGCCCACCAGCCGCCGGTGCCGTTCTTCTCGGCGAGGGGGTTCGCACCCGGCCCGACGGGGCCGTTCAACGTCGCCGCCGACCAGGGGTTGACGGCGGGCGAGTCGGCCGGGTTCGTCGTCGCCGGGACGAACAGTCCCGCGCTGGAGCCGGGGTCGACGGTCGAGGTGGCGATTTACCGGGAGGGGACGCCGGTCGCGACGCTGACGGCGACGGTGTGATGGGGTGTACCCGAGGTGTGACGGGTGTGACGGGTGAGAAACGCGCGGTGTCGTCGTGTACCGCTCCGGATGTCGGGTCGTCGTGTGTCGACCCGCTGTTTTGTGTGTCGACCCGCTGTTACTTCTCGGGCACGCGCGCGACGGTCGTAATGGCGCGGGGGGTGCCGGGGCGCGCCTGCTGGATGTGGTGTTCGAACTCCTCGAAGCCGGCCTCGCGGAACATCCGGTCGGCCTCCGCCTCGTCGTAGAACAGCATGATGGCGTCGGCGAGGCGCTGCATCACCTGCGAGCGGGGGTAGTCCGGACCGACGACGAGCACCTTCCCGCCCGGCTTAACGACGCGACGGAACTCCTCGAGGGCGTCGACGGGGTTGGGCCAGTACTCGATAGAGCCCGAGGACCAGATGGCGTCGAAGCTGTCGTCGGCGAAGGGGAGCCGTTCGGCGTCGCCGCGGTGAAAGGAGACGGAGCCGTGGAGACCGAACTTGCGGATGGCCTTCTCCATCTGGTGTTCGCTCTGGTCGAGCGCGTACACGTGGTCGACGTGGCCGAGCAACCCCTCGGTGCCGAAGCCGGTGCCCGAGCCCACGTCGAGCACGCGGTCGTCCCGGGAGAGGTCGAGCCACTCGAGGGCCTCGCCGCGCATCTCCTCGTTCCAGATGAACGGGTTGATGCGGTCGTACACCTTCGAGAGGTACTTGTAGAACAGGCGGGCCCGCGCTTTGTTCTCCAGAACTCCCATTAAATGGGGGTTGGGATGGGCTCGGGTTAAGCGTGCGGATTCGTCCGTCTCGGTGTCGGGTGGCTCTTTTTTGCTGGACTGGGTTGACTCGGTAGCGACCGTTTGCTGAACCCGAGTTGTGGGGAGTGCTTCCGAAAGCCCCCGACCGCACCGCAGCCACATTCTCCCCAACCGATTCACTGGGTCGCTGCCGCTCCTCGTTTATCCCTCGCACGACGCTTGCACCGATAAACCGGCGCAAGGCGCGCGCCGAGCGGCGGGTTATCGCCGCGAGGTGCCGCGCGAGGGCTGACCGACCGAGCGAAGCGAGGGAGGGAGGCGGTTGGGGAGGATGAGGCACCGAGCGTGCGCCGCCGTCGCGCGGCGCTCGCTCTTGCGGGCCTGGTGGACATGAAAAGGGCGAGCCAGCGCGCGCCCCGGCGCGCTGGCGAGGGCTTTCGAAATTACCTTAAAGGCCCGCAACGGAACGACGGACGATTAGCCAGCATGCCGAGACCAGAGGTTCTCGACCGGATCAAGGAGGCCGAACAGGAGGCCGACCAAATCGTCGAGGAAGCCGAGAGCGACCGCGAGGAGCGCATCGCCGAGGCCCGCCGAGAGGCCGACGAGATCCGTGAAGAGGCACGACAGGAGGCCGACGAACTGGAGGAAGAGCGCCTCGAAACGGCCCGCGAGGAGATCGAGGCCCGCCGCGAGGAGATCGTCGAAGAGGGCGAGGCCGCTCGTGAACGTCTCGTCGCGGAAGCCGAGGAGGACATGGAGGAGGCGGTCGACTACGCCCTACGCAGGTTCGAGGAGGCGGTAGATGCTCAGACCTGAACAGATGAGCAAGGTCTCGGTGACGGGCTCCAAGCGGGTGATGGGGGACGTCATCGAGACGGTCCACGACCTGAGACTGCTGCACGTCTCGGATTACGACGAGTCGTGGGCGGGCTTCTCCGCCGGCGACCCCATCGAGGGCGCCGAGGAGGCCTCCGACAAGCTCGTCACCGTCCGCTCGCTCGAGAGCATCCTCGACGTCGACGACGAGGACGCGGGCCCGACCCGCATCGTCACCGACGAGGCCATCGAGGAGGAACTGGAGGGGCTGCGCCACCGCGTCAACGAACTCGACGACCGGCGCGACGAGATTCGCGACCAGCTCCGCGACGTCGAGGAGCGTCTCGACGTGATGGAGCCGTTCGCGACGCTCGGCATCGACCTCGACCTCCTGTCGGGGTATCGGACGCTCGACGTGGCCGTCGGCGAGGGGAGCCGCGACTCCGTCGAGGCCGCCCTCGAGAGCTCGGAAGACGTCGAGCAGTACCGTGTCGACTCCAGCGGCAAGGTCGTCGCCGTCTTCGCCCGGATGCGCGACGGTGCCGACGAGGGCGCCCTGGCGGACGCGCTCGTGGCCGCCGACTTCGCGGCCATCGACGTGCCCGACGCCGAAGGGAGCCCCGAGGAGTACCGCAAGGAGCTCGAACACCAGCGCCAGCAGCTCCGCTCGAAGCTCGACAACGTCGAGGGTGAGCTGAAGGAGGTCAAGTTGGACGCCGCGGGCTTCCTCCTCGCCGCCGAGGAGAAGCTCTCCATCGACGTTCAGAAGACCGAGGCGCCGCTGTCCTTCGCGACGACGGAGAACGCCTTCGTCGCCGAAGGCTGGGTTCCCACCGAGCGGTTCGACGAGTTCGAAGCCGCCCTCCGCGAGGACG
The DNA here is from genome assembly GCF_026586625.1 of Halobium salinum. Classification (GTDB taxonomy): domain Archaea; phylum Halobacteriota; class Halobacteria; order Halobacteriales; family Haloferacaceae; genus Halobium; species Halobium salinum. Next base: position 333,754 of record NZ_JAODIW010000006.1, read on the forward strand.
TCGGCCAGCACGTCGACGTCGAGGAACTCCGGCGCGCCTCCTTCGGTCGCACCGGCACCCACGAGGAGACGGTCCGCGACCGACCCGAGGGCGCCGCGGCGGCCACCGACGGCGGCCACGCCGTCGACGGCGACGAGCCGCCGGTGATTCAGGACAACCCCAGCGCGGTCAAGCCGTTCGAACTGCTGGTGCAGGCGGTCAACCGGCCGAACTACCGCGAGTTCGACCCGACCATCTTCCTGTTCCTGACGTTCCCGCTGTTCTTCGGGTTCATGATCGGGGACCTCGGGTACGGGCTGCTGTACACCGCCCTCGGGGCGTTCATGTACACGTCCTTCGACAGCGAGGCCATCAAGAGCCTCGGCGGCGTGGCGGTGTTCGCCGGCGTGTTCACGATGATATTCGGCGTGCTGTACGGCGAGTTCTTCGGTCTACACGTCCTCGGTGAAATCGTGTGGCCCTCGGGCCACCCGCCGATGGAGAAGGGGCTGTCGCCCGCGACGACCGAGTGGGCGCTGGGCTGGCTGCTCGTCAGCGTTCTCGTCGGCATCGCCCACCTGACGCTCGGCTGGGGGCTCGACTTCATCGAGAACCTCCAGTTCCACGGCCTGTGGGACGCCATCACGGAGAGCCTCTCGTGGATCATCGCGATGCTCGGCCTCTGGTATTGGATCTTCAGCGAGTCGCTCGCCGAGCAGAAGCCGGCGTTCCTCTTCGAGGTGTTCAACGGTGAGCCGTTCCCGTTCGGTTTCGAGGGGTTCCCGGCGTTCGAGCTGTTCGCGCTGCCACAGGGGCTACCGGTCGTCGGCGGGTTCCCCATCACCGTCTCACTGCTGCTCGTCTTCGTCGGCGCCGGCCTCCTGTACATGGCCAGCCCCGTCGAGGTCGTCGAAATCCTCAACGTGCTGGTGAACGCGCTGTCGTACACCCGACTGGCCGCGGTGCTGCTCGCGAAGGCGGGGATGGCGTTCACCGTCAACCTCCTCTTCTTCGGTGTGTACGTCTCCGAGGAGGAGGGCGGCGAAGCGTGGCACTTCGGGCTCACCGGGATGCCGGAGGCGCCTCCCGCGGGCGAGACCGTGATGTACCACGGGTACGAGGTCTCCGGCGTGCTCTTCCCGGGACTGGTCCACGGCGGCGTCGCCATGCTGCTCGTGGGCATCCTCGTGCTCGTGCTCGGCCACCTGCTGGTGCTCGTGCTCGGTATCACGAGTGCCGGCCTGCAGGCCGTGCGTCTCGAGTACGTGGAGTTCTTCGGGAAGTTCTTCGAGGGCGGCGGCCGCCCGTACTCGCCGTTCGGCTACGACCGGCAGTACACGACCGAGGACTGACCGACTCCACCCCCCGGGCCGTTCCGTCACCGGGCCGGCCCGTGGTCTCGGCCACTCCGCGTCGGAGACGGCTCCGACACCCGTCGCCGTGTGGTGTCACGCGGTGACGAACGACGATTCCCCGAATAGTTGCGTCTCCGCGGTCCTGGCGGTCGATTCGTTTGGGAAGTTTTATGAACTCGCTACGGCACGGTTGAACTGTTCGGAGACGACAGAACACGGACGGAGAACTCAGCTAATACATGTTCGACATCGCACTCCAGTTGGCGAATGTACTGCTTCAGGAAGGCGGCTCGGCCGCGCCGGCCATCCCCAACAAGGCGGCTGCGGCGCTCGCCGTCGGGCTCGCGGCGTTCGGTGCAGGCTACGCGGAGCGCGGTATCGGCTCCGCCGCCGTCGGCGCCGTCGCCGAGGACTCGGACCTCTTCGTGCAGGGCCTCATCCTGACGGTCCTGCCCGAGACGCTCGTGATTCTCGCGCTGGTCGTCGTCTTCCTGGTCCCGGCGTAAACCCCCCCACGCCTTTTCCACAATGAGTCTGGATACGGTAGCCGAAGACATCAGAGACGAAGCCCGCGCGCGTGCGAACGACATCCGCGAGGAGGGCGAGCGACGTGCGGAGGAGATCGTCGCCGACGCCGAAGCGGACGCCGAGGAGATCATCGCTGAGCGCGAGCGCGAGGTCGAGCGCACGATCGAACGGGAGCGCGAACAGACGCTCTCCAGTGCGAAGCTCGAGGCCAAGCAGCAGCGCCTCGAGGCCCGCCGGGAGATGCTCCAGCGGGTCCGCGAGCAGGTCGAGTCCGAGATCGCCGACATCGACGGCGCCAAGCGGGAGAACCTGACCGAGAGCCTCCTCGAGGCGACAGTCGAGGAGTTCGGCGAGGACGCGACCGTCGAAGTGTACGGCCGCGCCGACGACGAGGAGCTCCTGACCGAGCTGCTCGCCGACTACCCGGGCTACAGCTACGCCGGCGAGTACGACTGCCTCGGCGGTCTCGTCGCGGAGAGCGACGCCTCGCGGGTCCGGGTCAACAACACGTTCGACTCCGTCCTAGAGTCGGTCTGGGACGACGAACTGAAGGAGATCAGCGCCCGACTGTTCGACCAGGACACGCCCACACCATGAGTTATACCGGTAGCTCCAATCCGGAGTACGTCAACGCTCGCGTCCGGTCCCGCCGGTCGCAGCTGTACGACGAGGAGGAGTATCGGAAGCTGACCCGGATGGGGCCGGCCGAAATCGCGCGGTACATGGAGGAGTCGGAGTACGAAGAGGAGATCAACGCCCTCGGGAGTCGCTACTCGGGCGTCGACCTCGTCGAGTACGCGCTGAACCGCAACCTCGCGAAGCAGTTCCACGACGTGCTTCGCTGGTCGGACGGACGACTGTACCAGTTCGTCGTCCGCTACCTGCAGAAGTTCGACGCGTGGAACATCAAGACGGTCATCCGCGGCATCTACGCCGACGTGGACAAGCAGTCGGTCGACGACGACCTCATCCGCGCCGGCGAGTTCGACGACCGCCGCCTCGACCAACTGGTCGAGGCCGGCACCATCGAGGAGGTCGTCAACCGCCTCGACGGGACGATGTTCGGCGACCCGCTCGCCGAGGCCTACGAGGACTACGAGGAGACGGGCGTGCTGGTCCCGCTCGAGAACGCGGTCGACCGCGCCTTCTACGAGAACCTCCTTGAGGGGCTCACCTTCGACGAGGCCTCCGCGGACTACCGCGACTTCCTCCGTGCGGAGATCGACTTCCGGAACGCCCGGAACGCGCTCCGGCTGGCCCGCTCGGGCGCCGACATCGACCCGGCCGAGTACTACATCGAGGGCGGGAAGCTGTTCTCCGCGAGCGAGCTGTCGACGCTCGCGTCGAACCCCGACGAACTCGTCAACCGCCTGCGCGAGTCGTCGTACGGTGACGACCTCTCGGGCGCGCTCGACGACCTCGAAGAGGCGAACAGCCTCATCGGTTTCGAGCGCGCCCTCGAGGCGGCGCTGCTCGAGTACTCGCGGAACCTCGGGAACGTCCACCCGCTGTCGGTGGCGCCCGTCGTGTCGTACATCCTCGCGAAGGAGCGCGAGGTCGAGAACATCCGCGCCATCGCTCGCGGCCGCGAAGCCGGCCTGAGCGAGGACGAGATCGAGGACGAGTTGGTGATTCTATGAGCCAGGAGATCGCCGTCGTCGGCAGCTCCGAGTTCACCACCGGCTTCCGCCTCGCGGGAGTCCGGAAGGTCCACAACGTCCCCGAAGAGGAGAAAGACGAGCGCCTCGACGAGGCGGTCACCGAGGCCCTCGACGACGAGGGCGTCGGCATCGTCGTGATGAAGTCCGACGACCTCGACCACCTCTCCCGGCAGGTGCGCCAGCGCGCCGAGACCTCCATCGAACCGACGATGGTGACCGTCGGCGGGGGCGGCACCAGCGGACTGCGCGATCAGATCAAGCGAGCCATCGGGATCGACCTGATGGACGAGGACGAGGACGACTGAAACCATGAGTCAAGCACAAGAACAAGAGACCGTCCGTGAGGACGGCAAGATTCGAAGCGTGAGCGGTCCGGTCGTACAGGCCGTCGACCTCGACGCCCGGATGAACGACGTCGTCTACGTCGGCGACGAAGGACTGATGGGCGAGGTCATCGAGATCGAGGGCGACATCACCACCATCCAGGTGTACGAGGAGACCTCCGGTGTCGGCCCCGGCGAACCCGTCATGAACACGGGCGAGCCGCTGACGGTCGACCTCGGCCCGGGCCTGCTGGACTCCATCTACGACGGCGTCCAGCGCCCGCTCGACGTCCTGGAGTCGAAGATGGACAGCGCGTTCCTCGACCGCGGGGTCGACGCGCCCGGTATCGAACTGGACAAGCACTGGGAGTTCACCCCCGAGGTGTCCGCGGGTGACGAGGTCGAACCCGGCGACATCGTCGGGACCGTCGAGGAGACGGTCACCATCGACCACAAGGTGCTCGTTCCGCCGACCTTCGAGGGCGGCGAGGTCACGAGCGTCGAATCCGGCGACTTCACCGTCGAGGAGACGGTCGTCGAACTCGACAACGGCGAGGAGATCACGATGCGCCAGGAGTGGCCGGTCCGCGAGGCCCGTCCCTCGGCGAACAAGAAGACGCCGCGGGAGCCGCTCGTCTCCGGACAGCGCATCCTCGACGGCCTCTTCCCCATCGCGAAGGGTGGGACGGCCGCGATTCCCGGGCCGTTCGGCTCCGGGAAGACCGTCACCCAGCACAGCCTCGCGAAGTTCGCCGACGCCGACATCATCGTCTACGTCGGCTGTGGCGAGCGCGGCAACGAGATGACGGAAGTCATCGACGACTTCCCGGACCTCGAGGACCCGTCCACGGGCAACCCGCTGATGGCCCGGACGTCGCTCATCGCGAACACCTCGAACATGCCCGTCGCGGCCCGCGAATCCTGCGTGTACACCGGCATCACCATCGCCGAGTACTACCGGGACATGGGGTACGACGTGGCGCTCATGGCCGACTCCACCTCACGGTGGGCCGAGGCCATGCGCGAGATCTCCTCCCGACTGGAGGAGATGCCGGGCGAGGAGGGGTACCCCGCGTACCTCGCCGCCCGCCTCAGCGAGTTCTACGAGCGCGCCGGCTACTTCGAGAACATCAACGACACCGAGGGCTCCATCTCGGCCATCGGCGCCGTGTCGCCGCCGGGCGGCGACTTCTCCGAGCCGGTCACCCAGAACACGCTGCGTATCGTGAAGACGTTCTGGGCGCTGGACGCCGACCTCGCCGAGCGCCGGCACTTCCCGGCTATCAACTGGAACGAGTCCTACTCGCTGTATCAGAGCCAGCTGGACCCGTGGTTCCAGGAGAACGTCGAACAGGACTGGCCCGAGGAGCGCCAGTGGGCCGTCGACGTGCTCGACGAGGAGGGCGAACTGCAGGAGATCGTCCAGCTCGTCGGCAAGGACGCCCTGCCGGAGGACCAGCAGCTCACCCTCGAGGTCGCGCGCTACCTGCGCGAGGGGTACCTCCAGCAGAACGCGTTCAACCCGACGGACATGTACTGCCCGCCCGCCAAGACCTACGCCATCCTCACGGCGATCCACAAGTTCAACGACGAGGCGTTCCGCGCGCTCGAAGCCGGCGTCCCGGTCGACGAGATCGCCGACATCGAGGCCGCGCCGCGGCTCAACCGCATCGCGACCCAGGAGGACTGGGAGGAGTACGTGGCGGAGCTGAAAGACACTATCGAGACGCAGCTTCGGGAGAAGTACTGAGATGAAGGAGTACAAGACCATCACGGAGATCAGCGGTCCGCTGGTGTTCGCCGAAGTCGACGAGCCGGTCGGGTACGACGAGATCGTCGAAATCGAGACGCCGAACGGCGAGACCAAGCGGGGTCAGATTCTCGAATCCGAGGAGGGCGTCGTCGCCATCCAGGTGTTCGAGGGGACGACCGGTATCGACAAGAACGCGTCCGTCCGCTTCCTGGGCGAGACGATGAAGATGCCCGTCACCGAGGACCTCCTCGGACGGGTGCTCGACGGCTCCGGCCGCCCCATCGACGGCGGACCGGAAATCGTGCCCGAAGAGCGTGAGGACATCGTCGGCGCGGCCATCAACCCCTACTCCCGGGAGTACCCCGAGGAGTTCATCCAGACCGGTGTCTCCGGCATCGACGGGATGAACACCCTCGTTCGGGGCCAGAAGCTCCCCATCTTCTCCGGGTCGGGGCTGCCGCACAACGAACTCGCGCTGCAGGTCGCCCGCCAGGCGACCGTCCCCGAGGAAGCCGCGGAGGAGGGCGAGGACGCGAGCGAGTTCGCCGTCATCTTCGGCGCCATGGGCATCACGGCCGAGGAGGCCAACGAGTTCATGGAGGACTTCGAGCAGACCGGCGCGCTGGAGCGCTCGGTCGTGTTCATGAACCTCGCGGACGACCCCGCCGTCGAGCGGACGGTCACGCCGCGGATGGCGCTGACGACCGCCGAGTACCTCGCCTTCGAGAAGGGGTACCACGTGCTCGTCATCCTCACGGACATCACGAACTACTGTGAGGCGCTCCGCGAGATCGGCGCGGCCCGCGAGGAGGTTCCGGGTCGACGCGGGTACCCGGGGTACATGTACACCGACCTGGCGCAGCTGTACGAGCGCGCCGGCCGCATCAAGGGTCGTGAGGGGTCGGTCACGCAGATTCCCATCCTCACGATGCCCGGCGACGACGACACCCACCCCATCCCCGACCTGACGGGGTACATCACGGAGGGGCAGATCATGCTCGACCGGGGTCTCAACTCCCAGGGTGTCGAGCCGCCCATCGACGTGCTCCCGTCCCTGTCGCGCCTGATGGACGACGGGATCGGCGAGGGGCTCACCCGCGAGGACCACGCCGACGTCTCCGACCAGATGTACGCGGCGTACGCCGAGGGTGAGGACCTGCGCGACCTCGTGAACATCGTCGGCCGCGAGGCCCTCTCCGAGCGCGACAACAAGTACCTCGACTTCGCCGAGCGCTTCGAGGAGGAGTTCGTCGACCAGGGGTACGACACGAACCGCTCCATCGCGGAGACCCTCGACATCGGCTGGGAACTGCTCTCGACGCTCCCGAAGACGGAGCTCAACCGCGTCGACGAGGAGCTCATCGAGCAGTACTACCAGGATACCGACTCCGAGGAAGCCGAAGAAGTCGCCGCCGACTGACTCTCCTCGGCTCTCTTCGTCGTCTCCACCCGCCGGCGGCGAGCGTCACTCGACGCTCGTCCGCTGGCGGTCCTACGTTTTCTCCCCGTGAGCGGCCGCTTCGGGGGTCGCTGTGGGGTTTCGCACCTCCCCGTTCCGTCGCCTCGAGCGGACGAACAGGCAACTATTAACCCGCTTCGGAGGCAACCCCCCGCCAAGAGATGGCCGAAGACGTCAAACCGACCCGCAAGAACCTCATGGCGATCGAGGACCGCATCGAGCTCTCCGAGCGGGGTCACGACACGCTGGAGCAGAAGCGTGACGGCCTCATCATGGAGTTCATGGACATCCTGGACCAGGCACAGGACGTCCGGGCGGAGCTCGAGGCCGACTACGAGGAGGCCCAGCGGAAGATCAACATGGCGCGCGCGATGGAGGGGGACGTCGCCGTCCGCGGCGCCGCCTCCGCGCTGCAGGAGCACCCCGAAATCACCACCCAGTCGAAGAACATCATGGGCGTCGTCGTCCCGCAGATCGAGTCCTCGCGCGTGAAGAAGACCCTCGACCAGCGGGGGTACGGTCTCTTGGGGACGAGCGCCCGCATCGACGAGGCCGCCGAAGCCTACGAGGAGCTGCTCGAGTCCATCATCCTCGCCGCCGAGGTCGAGACGGCGATGAAGAAGATGCTCGAGGAGATCGAGACCACCAAGCGCCGCGTCAACGCCCTGGAGTTCAAGCTCCTCCCCGAGCTGTACGAGAACCAGGAGTACATCGAGCAGAAGCTCGAAGAGCAGGAGCGCGAGGAGATTTTCCGCCTGAAGAAGATCAAGGGCAAGAAAGAAGAGGAGGAGAAGGAGGCCCGCGAAGCGGAGATGAAGGAGGCCGACAAGGCCGCGGCGAAGGAACCCGGCGCGGTCGCGGACGACTAGCGACCTTTTTCGTCGTCGGGTGGCCTTCGGCCGCCACTCCTCAAAAAGCTCGACCATCGCCAGAACGCGCCGCGTTCTGGCTATCCAGCCAGAAACCGGAGGTTTCTGGCGACAAAAACGGCCGCTCGCTCCCTTCGGTCGCTCGCGGTGCGACGTACTGGATGGCTTCGGTACGACACCGGACTCCTCCGCCATGACCGTCCCGTACCGCACCGCGACCCGCTCTATCTCTCGTCTCTACAGGTACGACCCGTCGTAGTCGTCGTCGGGTTTGTGGACGTTCCCGCAGTTCTCACACTCGAGACGCTCCATGCTGTCGGCGCTCACGTCCGTCGAGCCGCAGTTCCCGCAGTAGAAGCCGAAGCGCTCCTCGCGGTCGGCGTCGGTGTAGGTCGGCGCGAACGCCGCCTCGGTTCCCTGGAGGTGGTCGTCCCCGAGGGATAGCTCCTCCCCGTCGACGGTCGTCGTCTCGGGGAACGTCGGCTCGGTGTCGTCCCCGGTCGACTCGTCCATGCCGCCGGCGGTCTGGGGTGCCGAGTCGGGGGTACCGTCGTCTTCGGTCGGTGAGCCGTCGCCTCCCGTCTCCTCTTCGCTCGCCCCCTCGACGAAGACGTACTCCACCGTCTCCCGGTCGCCGAGGGTAACCGTCCGTTCCTCGCGCTTCCCGAAGCCGCAACGCTCGAAGAAGTCGCCGGCGGAGGTGTTGTCGGCGACGGCGACGGCCTTCACCTCGGCGTCGACCTCGGCGAGTTCGTCGCGTGCCGCCTCGAACAGGGCGGAGCCGACGCCGAGCCCCCGGCGTTCGGGGTCGACGTGGAGCCAGCGCACCTCGCCGTCGGCGAGCGAGCCGGCGACGACCCCGCCGAGCACGTCGTCGACCTCGGCGACGAGCAGGAAGCGGTCGTCGTCTTCGCGGGCGGCTCGGCGGGCGTCCTCGCCGAACTCCGTCTCGACGAGCGCCTCTATCTCCGCCGGACTCATCGCGTAGGAGCTGGTCATCGAGCTCTCCGCGACCTCCCTGATGCGCTCGCCGTCCTCGGCTTCGGCCGGTCGGACGCTCGGCTGGTCGGTCATAGCCGGCGCTTCGCGGAGTACGCCGTTCACTCTGGTGGCCAGTCCGTCGAAGGGCCGCGACGCCACGACGACGGAGCTTTCCTCCCGGCCGCACGACGGTCGGTCATGGACTGTCCACACTGCGACGGCGACCTCGTCGCGTTCGCGGTTCCCGAAGACTTCCGGAAGTACGCGCCGGACGAGACCGGGTCGGCGACCATCTGTGCGACCTGCCTCCGGGTCGAAGCCGCCGAGGGTGAGGCCGCCGGCGCCGACCCCGACTTCTCGGCCGTCGACGACTCGTTCCCCTCGGGCCGCGGCGGCGTCGCCACCGCGCTCCTGCTCGGGAAACTCGACTCGCTGGCGCTGAACCGGGCCGACATCTCCGAACTCGCCGACGAAGCCGAGCAGGCCGGCGCCGACCCCTTCTTGACGCTCGACCGACTGGCGTCGTCGCCGACGATAGAGCCGCACTTCGACATCGACCGGCGACGGCCGCAGTTGGAGCAGTTGATGGAGTAGCGAGGCGGTCGCGGGAGCGGTGTCGCGGCGGTGGCGGATGCGGAGTTGTCGCGGTGGCGGTTACTGTATCGTTCCGATTCACACCGCGAGCGGCCTTCTTTCGTCCAGGTTTTCTGCCGGGGGTCGAGGCCGGCTTCGCCGGCCGATTCCCCCCGGCGAAAGAAGGTGGAGGTACCGGTTCTATACGCCCGTGGAGTAACGCAGAATCCCGGCGATACCGCCGAAGGCGTCGAGGAGCTGTTCGCCCTTCTCGAAGTCCGTCGAGATGAACTTGGTCTCGGTGCCGCGCTGTTCGGCGATGCCCATCAGGTGCTCGATGACGTCCTCGCGCTCTTGCACCTCGGCTTCTTCCCCGCACTCCGAACACTCGTGGCTCGGTGTGGAGTGGCGACGGTCGACGACTTCGAACTCCTCGTGGTCGTTCGGGCAGTCGTAGACGACGACGTCCGAGCGCAGGTCCTCGGAGAGCAGCAGGCGGTCGACGGAGCCCATGATGAGGTTGCGCCGGGTGGCGTCGAACCCGTAGGTGGCCTCCTCCCCGGTGTGGAGTTTCTCGAAGAACTCCTCCATCTGGGACTTGTCCTGCATAATCTCCTGGTCGGCCAGGGCGTCCTCGGCGGCGTCGACCAGGTCGTAGAGGCCCGACTCGTCGGTGTAGGAGACGTCGAACTTCCCGATGACCTTGTCGCGAAGTTCGTGGTGGAGGTAGTCGCCGTCGAGGAACTCGTCTTTCGTCGGGGAGGGGCCGCCGACGAGCACGCCGTCGAGTTCGTGGCGGTCGGGAACGAACAGGTCGTTCGCCATCCCGGCGACCTCCTGATAGAAGTTGTCGATGGCTTCGAGCCGGAGGCGGGCGAAACGCTGGGCGGACTGGCCACCTTTGCGCTGTTTCCCGGGGACGAGCGAGGAGGCGCTCTTGACGGGTTCGACGCGCTTGCCCCGGAGCCAGCCGACGTTCGCCTCGCGCCGGTCGAGGACGACGAGGCCGAACAGCCCCTTGTCGGCGAGCATGTGCTCCAGCGGGTCGGTGAGGAAGTTCGAGTCGCAGTGATAGCGGAAGGACTCGACCGGCTGGGGCGGCGACTCGAGGGTTCGCGTGACCATGTCGGTCTGGCCGCCGCCGGCGTCGACTGCGCCGGAGAAGATGACGATGCCGTTCTCCGGCGGGAACGTGTCGTAGTAGCGCAGACGGTCCTTGATACTGGTGAGGGCGTCCTGTACGTTCGTCCGGGTCTGTTTGGACTTGATGTTGGCCGCCTCGCTGTGCTCCTGGGTGACGTGGGCGACCACGTCGGAAATCTGCTTGTCCTCGGGGATGTAGATGGTGACGAGCTGAGTACCGGAGCCTTCGAAGTCCTTGAGCTCCTCGATGACCTTCCGGAACTCGTACTTCCGGCGGTCCTCGTTCGCCTCCTCCGCGTCAGTAGCCATTGGGGGTACTAGCCCGGTGCGCGGCTAAGTAACCTTTGACTGGTGCGGCCCACGCGCACGGCGGTCGGCGTCCGGGGCCGACGGCACCGTCGACCGGTCGGACCCGTCCCGACGGCGTCGGTCACGCGACAGCCGAACGTCTGACGATTTCTCGGCCGCTCGTGTCACGCGGCGAAAACTACTTTTATATAATGTTCGTGGTAGGTCCCAGACGAATTCATGGCTCGGGTGTACGCGGTCGCAAGCGCGAAAGGAGGGGTGGGGAAGACGGCCACGGCGGCGAACCTCGCGGCGACGCTCGCCGCGGGGGGCCGGCGGGTCGCCGTCGTGGACGCAGACTTGGGCATGGCGAACCTCGCGGGCGTCCTCGGCGTCGAGGGGGAACCGACGCTGCACGACGTGCTCGCGGGTCGGGCGACGCCCGCCGAGGCGGCACACGAGGGGCCACACGGCCTCTCGGTCGTCCCGGGCGAGACCGACCTCGCGGCGTTCGCCGACGCGGACCCGGCGCGACTCCGGGAAGTGCTCGGCGAGTTCGTCGACTACGACGACGTCGTCATCGACACCGGCGGCGGCCTCAGCCACGATTCGGTGCTCCCGCTCGGACTGGCCGACGAGGTCCTGCTGGTGTCGACGACCGACGCCACGGCCATCGGCGACACGGAGAAGACCCGCGAGGTGACAGAGCGCCTCGACGGCGACGTGCGAGGACTCGTGCTGACCCGAAGCGACGACGACCCGGCCGCCGAGGCGGCGGCCGACCGCGTCGCCGCCGACCGTCTCGTCACCGTCCCGGAGGACCCGGCCGTCTCGACGGCCGCCGGGCGCGGCGAACCGCTCACCGTCTACGACCCCGACGGCCCGGCCGCGAGTGCGTACCGCGAACTCGCCACCGACCTCGCGGACGGCGACCTCGCGGGTGGGGACGCGCTCGCCGGCGACGAACCGGCGACGACGGTCGAGGAGACACCAGCGAACGAGGCCGACGAGGTCGACGAGACCGACGAGACCGACGAAGCGGACGACAGTGGGGACGATGCGGGCACCGAGGACGCACCCGCCCCACGCGAACAGTCGACGACGGCCACGAGTGTCCTCGCCGCGGCCACGGGCGATATCGAGCGTATCGAGCGCGTCGACGCCGAGGCGGACGCGGAGGCGTCGGAGACCGCAGCCGAGACCGAGTCCGGTGAACCGGGCGGGTCGAGCGAATCCGACGAATCCGGGTCGTCGAGCGATACGGACGGCGTACTCGTCCCCGACGCGGAGGCCGACGCCCCCGAAACGACCGAGGCGGCCGACCCCGCCTCCACGGTGACCGAGACGGCGCTCGTCGAGGAGGCAGAGCGTATCGAGGCCGAAGCGCGCGTGGCGGAGGACGAGGCGGAGGAGGACGCCGAGAGCGAGAAGGCGGACGGCGACCGCGGGTTCCTCGGTCGGCTCCTCGGCTGAAACGGGAAGCTCTTTTATCCCGCCCACGGGAGGCGTGACATGGCTATGGCCGAAAGTGACTCGCCCTCGTTCTGGTGGATCGTCGTCTTCCTGTTGCTCGCGCTCGGTCTGGGCGCCGCGGCGGTGTACGCGGTCGGCGGTACCCTCATCTGACCGGGTGGGACGCACGGTCGCGCCACCGGCTCCGCCTCGGCGGCCTCGGCGCAGTCCACGTATCGGCTCGGTGCCGCAGTCGGTGTCGCGCTCGGCTCGGCGCCGTGGACACAGCCGCGCATGACGAGCGAGAAGCGAGTCGCCCACCGAGCGAGAGGATGGGGCGCCCACTCGCCGTCTCTCTCGGCGATTCCTGCGTGACTCCGTCCGCCTCGCGTCGAGCTACATCGAGGTCGGCGCCGCGATGCCGAGCACGGCCAGCGCGTTGGCGACCGTGTTGCGGGCGGCGACGACGAGCGCGAGTCGGGCGGTGCGGACCTCCTCTCTCTCGGCGCCGAGCACCTGGCACTCGCGGTAGAAGGCGTTGAACGCCTCGGCGAACTCGCGGACGTACGTCGCGACGGTGTGGGGTTCGAGGTCCTCCGCGGCGGTCTCGACGACCGCGGGGAACCGGGCGATAGTGCGAAGCAGTTCTCGCTCCGCGGGGTGGTCGAGGACGGCCGGGTCGGCGGCCGTCGGGTCGACCGTCAACCCCTCCGAGTCGGCCTCGTCGAGGATGCCGCAGGCGCGCGCGTGGACGTACTGGACGTACGGAGCGCTCTGGGCCTCGAAGTCGAGGGCGCGCTCCCACTCGAAGGTGATTCCCTTCGTGGGCTGTTTCGAGACGATGTCGTAGCGGACGGCGCCGATGCCGACCTGGTGGGCGATGCGCTCGACGTCGTCGTCGTCGAGTTCGTCGTCGCGAATCCGGCTGTCGAGGCGCTTCTCGACCTCGTCGCGGGCGCGGTCGATAGCCTCGTCGAGCAGGTCGTCGAGGTCGACGCCGGTGCCCTCACGGGTGCTCATCCCGCCCTCGGGGAGGTTCACCCACGAGTAGAACGTCGAGGTGAGCTGGTCGATGTCGTTGCCGAGAATCTCGAGGGCCGCTTCGAGCTGGTCGGCGTGGAGCTTCTGGTCCTCCCCGAGCACGGTGATGGCTTCGTCGAAGCGCTCGAACTTCCACTCGTGGTGGGCGAGGTCGCGGGTCGTGTAGAGGGTCGTTCCATCGGAGCGCAGGAAGACGAACGACTTCTCGATACCCCACTCCTCCAAGTCGAGCACCCACGCGCCCTCGTCGCGCTCTGCGTACTGGCTCTCGCGGAGGCGGTCGACGAGCGCGTCCGAACTCCCGTCCCGGAGGAACTGCGTCTCCTTCACGAACCGGTCGAACTCCGCGGGGAGGCGCCCGAGCGACTCGCGCATCCCGGCGAGCACGCTGTCGACGACGTGGCTCACGCGCTCGTAGGTTTCGTCGTCGCCGGTCTCCAGTCCGCGGATGATGGCCTCGATTTCGGCCTCGGCGGCCTCGGCTTCCTCCTCGTCGGCGTCGTCGAGCCACGCGTTCCCCTTGCGGTAGTAGCGCACAAACTCGTAGTCGGCGCGGTCGCGCTCGGGCACGGGGAGGTCCTCCTCGTCGAAGCGTTCGTACGCCCACGTGAACAGCGCCATCTGGCGGCCGGCGTCGTTGACGTAGTACTCCCGCGTCACGTCGTAGCCGGCGAAGTCGAGGCTGTTCGCGATGGCGTCGCCGATGATGGGGTTACGCGCACGCCCCACGTGAACCGGGCCGGTCGGGTTCGCGCTGGTGTGCTCGACGACGACGCTCGTTCCTCGGTCCTCGAGGCGGCCCCACGACTCGTCGCCGCTCCCGTCGAGCGTGGCGGCGTAGTAGGCGTCGCTCACTTCGAAGTTGACGTACGGTCCCTGGGTGCCCACGTCGCCGACGTACTCGTAGCCCGACCCGTCGATTTCGTCGGCGACCCGCGCGGCGACCTGTGGCGGTGCCTGCCCCAGTTCGCCGGCGAGCCGGAAGGCGACGCTCGAGGCGAGGACGGCCGGCACGTCCTCGGGCGGCTCCTCCACGCCGAGGTCGTCGGTCGGCAGGTCCATCGAGGTGAGGGCGGCCGTGAGCGCGTCCTCGACCTCGCGGCGGAACTCCCTGAACATGTGCCCGGCTTCACGAGCGGCGGGTAAATGGGTTGCTACCTGCGGTCGCGAGGGCCACGTCTCGCTCGGCCGCGTCGGCGGTCCGCTCGGGATACGCCTGGTCCACGAGCGAGACGTATCAGAATCTCTGGAAACCAAATCGTGTTGGAATCAGAGCTATGCAGAACGGCCCCCTGGTCCCATACACGGCACCGACTCATTCGCGTGCCGTGCATTCCGGCGACGTCCGTCCCCTCGGACGGACGTTTCCAGGATAGCGGTCAGTTCCCTCCCTCCCTCCCATACCCCTCCGAACTACACCCCCACGAGCGACGGCCCCGTCCCCGCTCGCTTCCCGAGTCGCGTAGCCACCGCTCCGGAGTGACTCGTCGGGACCGACGCGCTTAGGCCGGGGCGCTCCGTAGCGTCGGTCGACGCGGGAAGGTCCGCCGGACAACCCCGTAACGATTCTGAGACGCATTCCACTTCCGTCACGCTTATCCCGAGCGCCTCCCAAGCCTGAGTCATGGCAGAAACGGCAGCAGCGACCGCCGTCGGACCCGACGAGGTCGCCGCGCTGAAGCACGTCGCCCTCGACGGGGGTCTGACCGGGCCCGTGAAGGTCTCCTGTTCCGGTCTCGCCTCCCGCCTCGACGCCTCCACCCAGACCGCCTCCCGGAGACTCCAGCGGCTCGAAGCCGCCGGGCTCGTCGACCGCGACGTGGTCAGCGACGGGCAGTGGGTCGAGCTCACGCCCGCCGGCAAGAGCCGTCTCCGCGAGGAGTACGAGCAGTATCGTCGGCTGTTCGAGTCGGCCGCGAGCGTCTCCCTCCGCGGGACGGTCACCGGCGGGATGGGCGAGGGTCGCCACTACATCTCGCTGCCGGGGTACATGGAGCAGTTCCGCGAGCGACTCGGCTACGAGCCGTTCCCGGGCACGCTGAACGTCGACCTCGACGAGGAGAGCGTGCGCGCCCGCGCCGCGGTGAGCTCGCTCGACCCGGTCCCCATCGACGGTTGGGAGGACGAAGAACGGACGTTCGGCCCCGCCTCGTGCTACGAGGCGACGGTGCGCCGCGCCGACGACGAGGCGACGGGCGGAGACGGGGTCGAGGACACGGACGTGGACGGGAACGCGGACGGGGACGAAATCGCCGCCCCGGCGCACATCATCGTCCCCGAGCGCACCCACCACGACGAGACCCAACTCGAGGTCATCGCCCCGGCGAAGCTCCGGGACGAACTCGGCCTGGACGACGGTGACGCCGTCGTCGTCCGGGTGGAGGACGCCGAATGACGGGTGACGTGGAGGGCGCGGCGGGGGCGACCCCGGCCGACGCCGAGGGCGAGTCGGCGTCGTCGACGGCGGAACACGAGTACGCGGACGAGGCGGACGACGCGGTCGCCCGGGCGGTCGCGGCGTTTCGCGCCGGCGAGCCCGTGCTGATTCACGACTTCGACGACCGCGAAGGGGAGACCGACCTCGTCTACCCCGCCGGCGCCGTCGACGCCGCGGCCGTGGCCCGCATGCGCAACGACGCCGGGGGACTCGTCTGTGCCGCGCTCTCCGACGCGGTCGCGGAGGCGTTCTCCCTCCCCTTCCTCCACGAGGCGTTCGACCACCCGGCGGCGGCGAATCAGGACGTGTCCTACGACGACCGCTCGTCGTTCTCGCTCACGGTGAACCACCGCGAGACGTTCACCGGAGTCACCGACGACGACCGCGCGCTCACCATCTCGTCGCTCGCGGCGGCCGCAGACGCCGCCGTCGAGACCGACTACGACGCGGACGACTTCGCCGCCGAGTTCCGCGCGCCCGGTCACGTCCACCTGCTCCGGGCCGCGCCGGGCCTGCTCGACGACCGCCAGGGCCACACGGAGTTGGGCATCGCGCTCGCCGACGAGGCCGACCTCCCGCCCGCGGTCGTCGTCTGTGAGATGCTCGACGACGAGACCGGCGGCGCCCTGCCGACGACCGCCGCCCGCGACTACGCCCGCCGCAACGGGTTCGCCTACGTCGAGGGCGCCGCCCTGCTCTCCTCGCTCCGCTGACTCCCCCTATCGCAGGTCCCGCCAGCTCTTCTTCGCCTCCCACCCCAGCAGTTCCTCCGCCTTCGCGGTGTCGACCAGCGCCTCGTACCCCTCCAACTCCCGCCGGAGCGTCGCCGCCGGGTACTCCTCGGCGACGACGCGCTCGCTCTCGGCCTCGACGCTCGTGTCGGGCGCGGAGAGCCAGAACCGTTCGTGGCCCGCGAAGTCGGCCTCGACACAGCGTCGAACCAACCGGACCGCGTCGTCGACGTGGACGTACGCGAACAGCGTGTTGTGGGCGGTGTGGTGGTGCGTCGACTCGCGTAGCCCGTCGAGCGAGCGGTCGGCCTCGACGAACGTCTCCCGGCAGTCGGCGTCGCTCGTCACCCACGGGAAGCGAAGCGAGGCGATTTTTCCGGGGGCGCTCTCGCGGCGCGCGAACCCGTCGGCGACGACCTCGACGGTCTGCTTGCCGAGGCCGTAGGGGTTCGACGGGCTGAGCCGGTGGGACTCGTCGACCGGGAGGGCGTCGACCTCGACGGGTTTCTCCTCGAATCCCGCTCCGAGGGCGCTCATGCTGGACGCGAGGGTGGCCGATTCGAGGCCGAGCGCCCCCGCCGCCTCCAGAACGTGGTAGGCCGACACGACGTTGCTCTCGAAGACGACGTGGCCGGGGTCCTCGGTCGGGGTGGGAACCGACCCGAGGTGGACGACCGCGTCGGCGTCGCTCTCGGCGAGCGCGGCGTACACCTGCCCGGCGTCGAGGAGGTCCACCCGCCGGTAGGCGTCGGCGGTCTCTTCGCGGCGACTCCCGCGGCTCAGGTTGACCGTCCGGTACCCGGCTTCGGCGAGGTGTGCGAGGACGGCGCTCCCGAGCGTCCCGTTACCGCCGGTGACGGCGACGGTCGTCGCGGCGTCGATTGCCATGGTGTGCGCTTCACCGTAGTCGGACAAAAGCGTGCGGCCAGGCAGGCCGGGTCGGGGCGGGCGACTCGAACCGTGCGGTCGACGAGGCTACAACGGCACCGCAGTCAGCCACACCTCGTCGAGCCACACGCTCTGGGTGGTCCCCTCGTTGTCCGTCTCCACCTGGAGCTTCGGGACGAAGTCGCTCGTCCCGAAGTCGGCGTCGGCGACGTGGAGGACGGGCTGGTCGGCGTCGCCGAGGAGGAACGTCGCCTCGCCGTCTCCCGGGCGGATGCGGAGTTCACACCGAACCCGTCCGTCGGCCGTGACCCAGCCGTATTCGATTCGGCGGTCGGTCTGGGAGCCGTTCCGTCCGAACATGAGGTGGTTTCCGACCGAGCGGGCGTCCTCGCCGGCGACGACCCAGTCGTCCGACACCGTCGGCCCGACCGCGTCCGAGAAGGTGAGGTTGAACTTGTTGCGGCCGGTCAGGTCGTGGCTGAACGTACAGCCGAGGCGGAGCTCCGCGAAGTACGAGGTGTACAGCCACCGCGGGCTCGCCCCGTCCTCGGTCGCGAACTCGACGCCGCCGGCGGTGTTCGGCGCCTGAATCTCCAGTTGCGCCTTCCGGAGGTTCTCGTCGAGGGTGACGCCGCCGTACCCCCGAAGCCAGTCGGGCGTCCCGGTCATGAACCCGGTGTGGAGGGTCTTCTCGATTCGCGGCGACGGCCGGTCCCACATCAGTACACACCCCCGTCGAGTTCCGCGAGCGCGAGCCCGCCGTTCGTGGTGTAGGCGACGTACGCGGTCGACTCGTGGACGAACCAGTACGGGTTGTACACGCCGCCCGACTCCCAGGTTTCGGTCTCGCCGAACACTCGCGTCGGCGGGGCGATGCGCCGGGGGGAGAGAAACGGGGCGGCGTACACCTCCTTGCCGCCGCCGTCGGCGCCGGAGGTCTGGGGGCTCACGACGCCGACCCAGTAGTAGGTCCCGTTGTAGGCGACGACGTTGGTGGCGTTCCACTCGATGCGCCGGTCGTCGCCGCCGAGCGTCTCCACGTCGTTCACGAGCGGCGCCGAGGTGTGCCAGTTTTGGAAGTCGGTGCTCGTCGAGTAGGCGAATCGCGGGTAGTCGCCGCCGCCCATCAGGTGGTAGCCGACCCAGCGCTCGCCGTGGCGGAACGGCCGGAAGTAGCCGGTGTGTGAGTTCCCCGGATACTCGGCCGGCGCGTCGAGCAACAGCCCCTCGTCGGTCCAGTTCACGCCGTCCGTCGAGGTGGCGACCCCCGTCGACTGGAACGTCCCGAGGTCGGTCGAGTGGTAGGTCATCTTCAGTT
The DNA here is from genome assembly GCF_026586625.1 of Halobium salinum. Lineage (GTDB taxonomy): Archaea > Halobacteriota > Halobacteria > Halobacteriales > Haloferacaceae > Halobium > Halobium salinum. The sequence continues at coordinate 352,533 of NZ_JAODIW010000006.1, forward strand.
CGCCCGCCCGGTCGTCCCAGACGACCGCCGGCGTCTCGTCCTGTCCGGCGTGGGCGTCGAACACCTTCCCGCGGTCGGTGACGGGGCCGCCCGGTTCCGAGAACGTGGCGAGGCCGACTCCGCCGCTCGTGTGGTCCTCCGAGAAGTAGAGGTAGTACGTGTCGAGCGGGTTCGACAGCACCTCGTCCGCCTTCAGCACCCACGGCCAGTACACGTCCCGGGTCGTCCACGACAGGTCGGCGGCGCTCAGAAGCGGGGTCTTCGACGCGACCGACCAATCCTGGTACTGGCTGTACCCGCGGGGCTGTGCCGCACCCGTCGTCGCCGTCGCCGGCAGGCCGTTGTGCAGTCGGTTCGCGTGCACTTCCTCGGCGAACACGTCGACGGGTTCGTCCGGCGACCCGACGTCCTCGGCGTCGGGGTCCCCGGCGGCGCTCGCCCGCCCGGTCGCGTCGCTCCCGAGCAGGCCGCCCGCGAGCACCGCCGCCCCGCCCGCGAGCGTCCCGCGTCGGGTGAGCGTCGTCGCGGCATCGACTCGCCCGTCCGTCCGCTCGCCTCGCTCGGGACGGTCTCCGCCTCCGTCACTTTCGTTTCCTCCGGTGCCGGCATCCGCTTCCGGCCGGTCGAGCAGCGCCGCGAGCGCCGCGAGTTGGTCGTCGGTGAACGCCTCTCGGTGTTCCGGCGGCAGGTCCCCGCGTGAGAGGGTCACTGCCGAACCTCGTCGCCACGTGCCTGCCGAACCTCCTCGCCACGTGCGCTCTCTCTCCCTCGTCCGCTCGGCTCACTCCGTCCGCCCGGACTCCCGTGTTCGTCCGGCCGCGACGACGCTCGAACCGACCTCGGTGTGCTGGGGTGTGTCATTTGTCTCGCGCCAACACGAGTGGAACGGTCCTCAATAAAGACTGTCCACACTTGCAACCGCCGCGACTCCGCTCGGGGGTCGGCCCTGCTCGCGACCGAGCCACCGTCTCGCACGTCTGTCCGTCGCTCGACACGTTCATCTCTGCGGCCGCCGTTCGATCCCCGATGATACGTAGTTTCGCCGAACCGGACACCCCCGTCTCCGACGCCTCCCGCCGTCGCCTCCTCGCGCTCGGCGCGACCGGTCTCGCCGTCGGGCTCGCCGGCTGTCTCTCCCTCGGCGCGGTCACCCGCTCCTCGTCCGAGGGGCGAACTCTCCCGCTGGACGGTGCCTCGTCGCTCTCGGTCCACAACCTGAACGGCGCCATCGGCGTCACCTCGTGGGACGGCGACGGCGTCGACCTCACCGTCACCAAGCGAGCGACGGACGACGCGGCGCTCGGTCGGGCGAGGGTCGACGCCGCGGTCACGGACGGCGTGCTCGCGGTTCGGACGACGGACACGAGTCGCGGGACCCAGCAGCGCGCGACCGTCGACCTCGACCTCCGAGTTTCCGAGGACCTCCCCGTCGCGCTGTTGGAGACTCGGAACGGCGACGTCGACGTCGAGGGCGTCGTCGGCGACCTCCGGGCCGTCACGCAGAACGGGAACGCCCGCGTCCGCGACGTGGACGGCTACGTCACGCTCGAGTCGGCCAACGGGAACGTCGAGGCGACCGGCTGTCGCGGCGTCGACGGCGCGCGGACGGCGAACGGCGACGTCGACGTCGAACTGGCCTCGCTCCGCCGGGACGTCGCGTTCGACTCCGGGAACGGGAACGTCGTCCTCCGACTCGACCCCGACCTGTCGGCGGACTACCGCGCGGAGTCCGGCGTCGGTCGGGTCCGCGTCGTCGACCTCGACGCGACCGACCGGGTCGACGAGCGCCGCTCGGCGTCGGGTCGACCCGGCACCGGCGGGCCGGTCCTGACGGCGACGACGGGCAACGGGGACGTGGAACTTCGCTCGCGCTGAGGCGGGACCCCTCCGGTGTCGCCGCCGGCCGACCGCCGCCCGGTCGTTTCTCATGATTTTATCACGGTGCCCCGCTTCCCCCCGCCCATGGGATTCGACGAGATGGACGTCGACACGATTTGGATGGACGGTGAGTTCGTCGACTGGGAGGACGCACAGATTCACGTCCTCACACACGGACTCCACTACGGGACGGGCGTCTTCGAGGGCGTCCGCTGTTACGACACCGAGGAGGGCCCCGCCATCTTCCGGTGGGAGGAGCATCTCGAACGGTTCTACCAGTCCTGCAAGCCCTACGACATGGAGATTCCGTTCGAACCCGAAGAGCTCACCGAGGCGACGCTCGAACTGCTCCGCCGGCAGGACCTCGCCTCCTGTTACATCCGGCCGATCGCCTACTACGGGTACGATACCCTCGGCGTCAGCCCGGGCGACTGTCCGACCGACGTGGCTATCGCCGCGTGGCCGTGGGGTGCCTACCTCGGCGAGGACGCCCTGGAGAACGGCATCGAGGTGATGGTCTCCTCGTGGCGCAAGCACGCCTCCAGCCAGATTCCGACGAACGCGAAGACGACCGGGCTGTACGTCAACTCCCTGCTCGCGGGGGAGGAGGCCCGCCGAAACGGGTTCCGCGAGGCCATCGTCCTCAACAAGGAGGGGAACGTCGCGGAGGGCCCCGGCGAGAACATCTTCCTCGTGCGCGACGGGACCATCTACACGCCCGGGCTGAGCGAGAGCATCCTCGACGGCATCACGCGCAACACGGTCATCGGACTCGCCGAGGAGCGCGGCTACGAGGTGAACGACACGGCCTCCATCAGTCGCGGCGAACTCAACACCGCCGACGAACTGTTCTTCACCGGCTCGGCGGCCGAGGTCACGCCCATCCGGAAGGTGGACAACGTCGTCATCGGCGACGGCGGACGCGGCCCGGTCACCGAGGAGCTCCAACAGGCGTTCTTCGACCTCGTCGAGCGCCGTACCGACGACCACGACGAGTGGTTCACGTACGTCTGAGTCGCCGTCGAACGCGCCGCCCGACGCGCTGATCGCTCTTTTCGTCGGCGATTCAGGCCCGAGATGCAGTGACTCAGTCCTCGCCCATCGCGACCGCCCGCCACGCGTTCCCGCGCGAGCCGACCGCCACGAGGTCGACGGGGAGCGTCGCCCCCACCGGGAGCGACCGGAGCGTCTTCCGGAGGCCGGTCGTCCGGTACTCGACGACGTGGTACTGTGCGCCCGAGGCGTCTTCGAGCGTCATTCCGCCGTGGGCGTTCATCGGACGGACCACGGTCACCTCGGTCGCCTCGGCGTCGGCGCGTGATTCGTGAAGTGGCATTTGGGGGGTTGCTTTCGATAACTCTAGTTCGGGTGAAAAGGTTGTGGCTGTAATGACAAGCAGCGGGTCGGCTGGACGGGCGACGAAGACGGGGGACGAGGGACGGAGCTACCGGACCCGGCCGAGGTCCTCGATGCCCTCGTCGGTGACGTCGATGTCGACGCCCTCGTCGGCGTCGCCGAAGCCGGCCGAGAGGATACGCGTCAGCGCCTCCTCGACCTTCTCGTCGGTCTCCTCGATTCGCTCGGGGTCGGCCTCGATGACGAACCCGGTGGTGATGTTCGGTGCGGTCGGCATGAAGACGATGTCGCGGCCGTCGTCGGTGCGTTTGCCGGTCTTGAACGCGGTCATCCGGAGGCCGGGGAGGAGTTCGATGCGGACGGGGGCCTGCAGTTCGTCGGTGCCGGTGAGAGCGGTCTCGACGGCGAGTTTGGAGGCGTTGTAGACGACGCGGAGGCCGGGGACGAAGTTGACGACGCGGTCGAGTACGTCCTCGCCGAGTCGGCCGACCGTGGTGCGCATCAGGTAGCCGACCGCGAGGGTGAGCATGAAGAAGACGACGAGCGCGAGAATCACCTTCAGCACCTGCTCGCCGCCGGCCTCGACGAACCACACGGGGAAGTCGACGTTCCTGAAGGTGATTCGCTCGATGAGCGGGAACGTCGCGAGCTTCTGGTAGACCCAGCTGACGACGAAGGCGATGACGAGAAGCGGCAGCAGAACGACCAACCCGCTGGCGACGTCGCGCTTCCACGAGGACATTCTCTGTCCGGTATGCGAGGGGGGACTGTAATAGGCCTTCCTGTCGGTGTGAACGACCACCCGCTCCGCTTTCGCCGCTCGAAACCGAACGCTGCCGGCGACCGCGGGCGACCCGCGCCTACCGGCCCAAGACGGCCCGCGCCGCGAACAGCAGGTTCTCCTTGCGCTCGCGCACCCGCCGGTAGAAGTAGGAGGCCCACTTCGGCCCGTACGGCGCGTACTGCCACACATCGACCCCTTCCGCGACGAGGTCGCGCTGGGCGTCCTCGCGTACGCCCATCAGCATCTGCACCTCGTAGCCGGTGCCGTACTCCTCGTGGAGCTCCTTCGCGTAGTCTATCATCGCCGGGTCGTGACTGCCGACGGCGACCTCGCCGTCGTCGAACCGGGCGAACATGAACTCGAGGTCCTCCCGGTAGGCCTCGTTCACCTCGGCCTTGTCCTTGTACGATATCGACTTCGGCTCGTCGTAGGCGCCCTTCACGAGCCGGACCTTCCCCGGCACGTCGGCGAGGCGTTCTAAGTCCTCCCGGGTGCGGTGGAGGTTCGCCTGCACGCACAGGCCGACGTCGCCTTCGAACTCCTCGGCGCAGGCCTCGAAGGCGTCGAGGGTCGCGTCGGTCGTCTCGTGGTCCTCCATGTCACACCAGACGAACACGCCGTGGTCGTCGGCTTCCTTCACGATTCGGCGGTAGTTCTCCTCGAAGGCGCCCTCACCCACGTCGAGGCCGATCTGCGAGGGTTTCACCGAGATGCAGGCGTCGAGTCCCGACCCCTCGATGTCGCGCACGAGCTGGAGGTACGTCGCGGTGTCGGCGTCGGCGGGCGGACGCTCGTCGTAGTGCTCTCCGAGCAGATTCAGGATGACCTTCACGCCGTCCTCGTTCACCCGGCGGGCGTGGTCGAGCGCCTCCGGCGGCGTCTCCCCGGCGACGAACCGGCTGGCGATGGGCGGAATCATTGTCGACGTTTCCGACGGCCCCACCTTCATTGTTCCTTATCGGTTCCCGCGAATGATTCGTCGGGGCCATCGCTCCTGCTCGGTCGCCGTCGGCTCACACCCCGTTTCGGCCCGTCCCGCCCCGGTCCATTTCGTCACGACCGGCCCCGCCACGAACCCCCCCACCACGAACCGCCTCCGGTTAAATGCCAGCCGCCCGACGGACCGCGTATGCTCCGTGCTCTCGTGGTCAAGGCGTTCTGGACGATGTTGCCAGCGTACGTGCCGAACAACGTCGCGGTGCTCGCCGGGAAGACCGGCGGGAGCCCCATCGACGGCGGTCGCTCGCTCGGCGGCCGCCGCGTGCTCGGCGACGGGAAGACCTGGCGCGGCACCGCCGCGGGGACGCTCGCCGGCGTCTGCCTCGCGCTCGTGCTCAACCGGCTCCGCCCCGCCGCCGGCGACCGACTCGGCGTCGACCTCCCAGAGTTCTCCCTTCGGGCGGCGTTCGCCCTCGCCTTCGGCGCGATGCTCGGCGACGTGGGCGCCTCCTTCCTCAAGCGCCGCACCGGGCGGGAGCGCGGCGCCTCCTTCCCCGGCCTCGACCAACTGGACTTCGTCGCGGGCTCGCTCTCCCTGCTCGCTCTCCTCGCCCCCACGTGGCGAAAGGAACAGTTCGAGGGTCCGGTGATGGCGGTCGTGCTCCTGATGACGCCCGTGCTCCACGTCGTCACCAACGCCGGCGCCTACCTCGTGGGGCTGAAGGAGGAGCCCTGGTAAGGCACACCCACCTTTTTCCCCGGGGGAATCGGCGGCCTTCGACCGCCTCAACCCCCGGCAAAAAAGCTGGACCAAAAAACGACCCGCTCGCTCGGCCTTCGGCCTCGCTCGCGGCGCGACCCGGGGACTGCGAACGCCTCCGCACCCGTCACCGCACCGCGAGCGCCCTGCCACCGCCACAGCCTACGACCACCGCCTCCCTGCCGACTGCTGTCACCCGCCACCGTACAAGGATATGCCCGCTGACGGCGTCTCTCCCCTCGATGTCGCACGCGACCTCGTACTTCCAGACCGTGCCGGCGAAACACCGCGAGACCGTCCTGGCGATTCGCGACCTCGTCTTCGACTGCCACCCCGACGCCGTCGAGACGACGAAGTGGAACCACCCCTCCTACGCCGTCGACGGCGAGGACCGCTTCTACATCGCGTACTACACCGACCACGTCGACCTCGGCTTCTACGACGGGGCCTCGCTCGACGGCGCCGACCCCGAGGGGCTCCTGACGGGGACCGGCAAGCACATGCGCCACGTGAAGTTCGCGAGTGCGGACGACGTGCGCGACCCGGCCGTCCGCGACCTCGTCGCGGCGGTCCGAGCCCACTGAAGAACGCGACGCATCCGGGACTGTTTTGCCGAGGGCCGTCAGAGTCGCTCGCATGACGACCGACGACACCGGGGACGTCGAGGCCACCGAGAACGCCGGGGAGTACGCGGAACTCGTCGCGGCGCTTCGCGACGCTGACGCGGTCCAGTTCGGCGAGTTCGAACTCTCACACGGCGGCACCAGCGACTACTACGTCGACAAGTACCTCTTCGAGACCGACCCCCAGTGTCTCCGACTCATCGCGGAGGCGTTCGCCGAGCGCGTCGAGTCGCTGGGGGCGACGAAACTCGCGGGCGTCGCACTCGGCGCCGTCCCCCTCGTGGCCGTCACGAGCGTCGAGACCGACCTTCCCTACGTCATCGCCCGGAAGCAGGCGAAGGAGTACGGCACGGCCAAGCGCATCGAGGGCCGCCTCGACGACGGCGAGGAGGTGCTCGTCCTGGAGGACATCGCGACGACCGGCCAGTCGGCCGTCGACGCCGTCGAAGCCCTGCGCGAGGCCGGCGCCGAGGTGAACCGCGTGCTCGTCGTCGTCGACCGCGAGGAGGGGGCGAGCGACCTGCTCGCCGACCACGACGTGGAACTCGACTCGCTGCTGACGGCGTCTGACCTGCTCGCGGACCGTTGAAGTGGGCACCGACCCGCCCGGCACCCGCGGTACCGACTCCCACGACCGTGCACATTCTTTCGCGACCTCGATACCGGAGTGTTCATACTCGTGCGATAGTGAGTATGCGGGCATGAACCGAGCCGAGAAGGCGGCCCTCCAGTTGCAGGCGGTCGCCGTCCTGCGGATGCTGAAGGAGACGCGGACGTACGACGAACTCGCCGACCTCACCGGCCTGCCGGCGGGCGACCTCAACCGGTACGTGAACGGGCACGTCCTCCCGGGCGTCGAACGCGCCCACGAGGTCGTCGACGGCGTCGGGCGCGACGCGCTCTCCGACGAACTCGAAGCCCGCGTCGCCTTCGACGAGGAGGGGTACGTCGACAACTCCGCGGTCGTCTTCGACCAGTCCTTTCTCGACCTCGTCGCCCCCGTCGCCGCCAACGCCTTCGGCTTCGAACGCCCCGACGTGGTGCTGACGGCGGCCACCGACGGCATCACACTCGGCGCGGCGATGGCCTCCTACTTCGACGCACGCCTCGCCTACGCGAAGAAGTCCAAGGAGACCGCCGTCGAGGAGTTCATCGAGTCCCGCCAGCGCCTCGCCTCCGGCATCGAACTCACCTACTACCTCCCCGCCAGCGCGCTCTCCTCCGGTCAGCGCGTGCTCGTCGTCGACGACCTCATCCGGTCGGGCGAGACTCAGGAACTGCTGCTCGACATCGCCCTCCAGGCCGACGCGTCGGTGACGGGCGTGTTCGCACTCATCGCCGTCGGCGACGAGGGTATCGACCGCGCCGAGACGCTCGTGGACGCCCCGGTCGGTGCGCTGTCGACGTTCGAGTAGACGAGTCCCCGCCGCCCGATTCGCTAAGGTTGTACGTGTTCGTGCATACTCTATCGGCCCCGTTTCCGAACGCTTATGAGGAGTAGCACGAATATGCTCACTCACGCGTAATGGGCACCGATACGAGCACGGAGACCAGCGGGCAGTCGGGGGGACGCCTCGCCGACTACTTCGACCTCGAAGCGCACGATACGACCGTCACGACCGAGGTGCTGGCGGGGCTGACGACGTTCCTGACGATGTCCTACATCGTCATCGTCAACCCGTCCATCATGGCCGGTATCCCCGGCGAGAAGCCGGGCATCGTCGTCTCCGGCTTCAGCCACGGCCAGGTGGTGTCGATGCTCGCGGTCGTCACCATCCTCGCGGCCGCGGTCGCCACCCTCGTCATGGCGTTCTACGCCAACCGGCCGTTCGCGCAGGCGCCCGGCCTCGGCCTGAACGCCTTCTTCGCGTTCACCGTCGTCGGCGCGCTCGGCATCCCGTGGCAGACCGCCCTCGCCGCCGTCGTCGTCGAGGGGATACTCTTCGTCGCCCTCACCGCCGTCGGCGCCCGCGAGTACGTCATCCGGCTGTTTCCCGAACCGGTGAAGTTCGCCGTCGGCACCGGTATCGGCCTCTTTCTCACCATCATCGGTTTGCAGGAGATGAACCTCGTCGTCGACGACCCGGCGACGCTCGTCACCCTCGGACCGGTCGCCTCCGACCCCGTGGCCGCGCTCTCGGTGGTCGGCCTCTTCCTCACCTTCGCGCTGTACGCCCGCGGTATCCGCGGGTCCATCGTGCTCGGCATCGCGGCTACGACGGTCGTCGGCTACGGTCTGACGGCGCTCGGCGTCGTCTCCGCTGACGCCGGACTCACCGGCGCCGCGACCGCCGCCGCGACCTACGACATCACCCCGCTCGCGGGGGCGTTCCTCTCGGGCCTCTCGGACGTCGACGGGCTCGCCTTCGCGCTCGTCGTGTTCACGTTCTTCTTCGTCGACTTCTTCGACACCGCCGGCACGCTCGTCGGCGTCGGCCAGGCCGGCGACTTCCTCGACGAGGACGGCGACCTCCCGGACATCGACAGGCCGCTGATGGCGGACGCCGTCGGTACCACGGTCGGGGGGATGCTCGGCACCTCGACGGTGACGACGTACATCGAGTCCGCCGCCGGCGTCGAGGAGGGCGGACGCACCGGACTCACCGCCCTCACCGTCGGCGTGCTCTTCCTGCTCTCGCTCGCGCTCGTCCCGCTCGCGACCGCGGTCCCGCTGTACGCCTCACACATCGCGCTCGTCGTCATCGGCGTCGTGATGCTCGGCAACGTCGTCGACATCGCGTGGGACGACATCACCTACGCCGTCCCGGCCGGCATGACCATCCTCGTGATGCCCTTCACGTTCTCCATCGCGTACGGCATCGCCGCCGGCATCGTCTCCTACCCCATCGTCAAGGTGTTCGCCGGTCGCGCCGACGAGCTCCGCCTCGGCCACCTCGCACTCGCCGGCGCGTTCGTCGTCTACTTTTTCGTCCGGACGAGCGGTCTGCTCGCCGCGTCGGTCTGAGACCTCGGTCTCACCGCTTCCCCGTCTCGTTCCTTCGAGTGCCGTCTCAGGCTAGCCGCCCGGCGCAGTTCCAGCAGAACGTGAACCCCGGCTCCGGTTCGTTCTCCACGCCGCAGTGCGGGCAGTGCCGGGGACCGGCCGCCGACGGTCGCTCGACGACGCCCGCCAACCCCGCGGTCGACGTGTCGACCGGGTCGTGGCCCTCCCGGAAGCGAGGGTCCTCGTCGCCGGCCGAACTGCGGGCGGACGGCTCGCGGTCGACGAGGGGCTCCCTCCCGGCGCCCAGGTAGCGGTAGACGGCCACCTGTAGGAGCACCAACCCGAGGACGACCCCGAAGACGACGGTCCAGACCTCCATACCGTGCGATACGTTGGCACCTCACTTCGGTGTGTTGCTTGTGTGGCTAACAGGTCAGTCAGGGAGGAAACGACGTCCCGTCCGGCCCGGTCCGGTCGGGACGCGTGTCGGGTGCTGGCCGGTCCTACCGTTCGCGGTGGGGGGTGGTCGGGCCGTCCATCCGGCGACCGAACTCGTCGAAGCGGTCGAGGTCGTCGGGTAGTTCGTAGGGAATCTCGCGCTCGTCCGCGCGGTTGGTCAGCTTCCCGTCCCCGACCGGTTCGGCGTCGTCCTCGTGGCCCGGCTTCACCTTCACGCTCCGTGCGGGGGAGCCGACGACGACGTGGTGGGCTGGTACGTCCCCTTGGACCACCGAGCGGGCGCCGACGACGCTATTCTCGCCGACGACACAGCCGGCGCGGACCATGGCGTCGAAGGTGACGCGGGCGTCGTCCTCGATGCGGGTGTGGTAGTTCAGCACCTCGGTCTGGTCGACGAGGTCGTGGTCGTGACTGTAGACGTGGGCACCGTCCGAGAGGGAGACGCGGTTCCCGACCGTCAGCTTCCCGCGGTCGTCGAGGTGTACGTCGTCGTGGATGACCGTGTTGTCGCCGACGGAGATGTTGTGCCCGTACGAGAAGGTGACGCCCTTGAAGATGCGGAGGTCGTCGCCGGCCTCCTCGAACAGGTGGTTCGCCAGCATCTGCCGGAAGCGCAGCGCGAAGGAGATGTTGTCGGCCATCGGCGTCGCGTCGAACTGTCGCCACAGCCACTGGAGATGCTTCGAGCGCTTGAAGCGCTCCTCGTCCTTCTCGGCGTAGTACTCGGATTCGAGGGTCGCGTTGCAGGGGTCGTACCCCTGCAGGCGGACGCGGGCGGCGGGGGAGACGGGGTCGCCGGCCTGCCAGCGCTCGTAGGCGTCGCGGTCGCCGAAGAGGTCGACGAGCGTGTCCTGTACGACCGCGCAGGTGTCCTCCTCGGACGAGAGTCGCTCGTCCACCTCGTCGAGGAAGGCTTGGAGCCCGGCCTCGGCGTCCGGCGGCAAGGAGACGTGACGCTTTGTCATGTCACCTCCGTTTGCGCGGCGCAGTCAAATGGATTCGGATGTGCGAACCCGACACCGAAGCCCGCTACCGGAGAGACTCGCCGAATCCGAGCGCCCGCCGGCGACACGGTCCCGGAGCTCCCGACCGCCGGTCACTCGTCGCTGTATGCGTCGGCGCCGTCGTCTCCGTCGTCACTGTCGTCGCCGCCCCCGCTCGGGCCGCCCGCTTCGGACTCGTCCCCGCCGTAGTCGTCGTCCTTCCCGACGCCGGGTACCCGGAGGATTCCCGCCGCCTCGGGGGTCTGGTTCGCGAAGTTGCAGACGAACAGGTCACAGCGCTGGCCGGGTTTCGTCCCGAACACGGCTTCGGAGGGGAACACGAGGGGGTCACCCTCGACGACCGTCTCCAGTTCCCGGTCCGCCGTCACCCGGGTCACCTTGTTCTGTGAGTTCACGGCGACGTAGAGCTCCTCGCCGCGGGCGGTCAGCCCGTCGGCGCCGAACAGTTCCTCGTCCTCGACGTAGACGGAGGGGTCGCCGGCGTGGCCGTCCTTCCGGCAGACCGGCACGCGAACGATGCGCCCGGTCCCGCCGGCGTCCTGCTCGCCGACTCGCGTGACGGCGACGAACAGGTCGCCGCCGGGGCCGATGGCCGGACCGTTCGCGCCGAACGTCGCGGTGTCGAGCAACGGGCTCTGGACGAAGACGGACGCGCCGCCGTCACCGTCGGCCTCGTCGTCGCCGTCGTCCAACGGCACCTCGTAGACGGTCCCGGCGAACGACTCGGTGACGAGCAGGCGGTCGTGGTCGGCGTCGACGACGACGTCGTTGACGAATCCGGACCCCTGCTCGACCAGTCGCGCCAACTCGGTCACGTCGCCGTCGGGCGTGACCGCGAAGACGAGACCGGAGCTCCCCCCGGCGACGTAGACGGGACCGCCGTCCTCGCCCTCGTCGCCGTTCGGACCGACTTCGACGCCGGCGGCGCCCGGGAGTTCGTCGGTGACGAGGTCGGCGTCGTCGAGGGTGAGACCGGTCTCGTCGGTCAGGTCGGCGGGGAGTCGGCGGAGTTGGCCCGCCGTGATGCCGAAGTAGAGGTTCCCTTCGGCGTCGAATCCGATGTTCTCGGGGACGAGTTCGTCGGGGACCGAGAGCAGCTCCTCGACCGTCGGGGAGTCGTCCCCGTCGTGACCGTCGGCCGCGACGCGCCCGCCGACGGCGGAGAGCGCGGCGGCCGCGCCGAGGCTCTTCAGTACGGTGCGACGGCTACTGCTGGGGGTGGGTGCCATCGAACGTGCTAGGGACTCACCTGTCATAATCGGGCGGGAGCCGGCAAAGTGTCAGTCGCGTCACCGACGCCACCGCGAGCGGGGGTCACGGGGCGGCGACGCGAGACGTCGCGCCGTCGGCCGACGAACCGCACCCGCTAAGTGCGCCCCTTCCATAGCCTCGTCCATGCAGTACCGGACGCTCGGCGACTCCGGCGTGGAGGTCTCGGAAGTGGGCTTCGGCGCGTGGGTCGTCGGCACCGACTGGTGGGGCGACCGTACCGAGGAGCAGGCCGTGAACATGGTCCAGCACGCCCTCGACCGGGGAATCACCTTCTTCGACACCGGCGACGTGTACGGCCACGGAAACAGCGAGGAGCTTCTGGGTCGCGCGCTCGCCGAACACCGCGACGAGGTCACCCTCGCCACCAAGGTCGGCTACGACTTCTACAATCACCCGCAGGCCGGTCACGGGGAACTTCCAAAACGGTTGGACCCCGACTGGGTCCGCACCTGCGTCGAGCGGTCCCTGGAGCGACTCGGCACCGACCACGTCGAACTCCTCCAGCTTCACAACGCGAACGCCGACGAGGTGACACCCGAACTCGTTTCCACCCTCCACGACCTGCGCGAGGAGGGGCTCGTCGACGCGCTGGGGTGGGCGATGGGCCCCTCCATCGGCTGGATAGCGGAGCACGAGGCCGCCGTCGACCACGACTTCGACGCGATTCAGACCGTGTTCAACGTCTTCGAGCAGACCCCCGGCCGGCACGTCCTCGACTACATCGACGAGCAGGACGCGGACACCTCCGTCGTCGCCCGCGTCCCCCACTCCTCGGGCCTGCTGAACGAGCAGGTCACTCCCGACACCGAACTGGAGGCCGGCGACCACCGCGGGTTCCGCCCCGACGCGTGGTACGAGACGGGCTGGGAGAAGGTCGAAGCCCTCCGATTCCTCGAACGTGACGGTGCACGAACGATGGGCCAGGCCTCGATTCAGTGGCTCCTCTCGCACGACGCCGTCGCCTCCGTGACGCCGACGTTCCGCACCGAGGAGGACATCGACGAGTGGGCCGCCGCGCCCGACACCCCCCGTCTCAGCGACGAGGAGGTCGAGCGCGTCGAGGAGCTGTACCGCACGAACTTCGGCATCGACCGCGACGACGGGATGGACTCGCTTCGGTCGTCGGTCGACGGCGACGACCTCCGCGCCGCCGGTATCGACAAGCAGGTCGCCGACGACTGACCCTCGCCACCGGCCGCCGTCGACGACCGGGCCGGACTTCACGCCCCGTTCGTCCGGCGCTTACGCTCCGGCGGACCCCTCGCCGGCGCGTCCGCTGTTTCCGTCTTCGTCTCCACCGTCGCCCGCGCTGCCGTCTCCGTCCCCGCTACCGCCTCCGCTTTCGCTCCCACCGTCGTCTTCCTCCGCTTCGTCCGTCCGACCGCTCTCCTCCGGACTCTCGTCCTCGTCGGACCCGGGGAGGGCGGGCCAGGTGACGCTCCCCTGGAAGGGGACGCCCATCTGCTCGGCGGACCGAGCTATCATGTGCGCGCCGGTCGGCACCGTCAGGAACAGGAAGACGATGCCCAGCAGCGACGTGAGGCCGGCGCCGCCGGGGCCGAAGTAGACGAACCCGGCGAAGAACACCGCGGCGGTGCCCAGCGTGGTCGGCTTGCTGGTCGCGTGCATCCGGTTGTACACGTTCGGGAACCGAAGTAGGCCGACCGTCCCGACGACCAGGAAGAAACAGCCGACGGCGACGAGGGCGACCACGAGGACGGCCCGTAGCTCTCCGACCGCGGTCATTCGATGACGTCCCCCTCCGTGACGAACTTCGCCACGGCGACGGTGGTGATGAAGCCGATGATGGCGAGCACGAGCGCGCCGGTGACGAACAGCCCCCGGCCGGTCTGGAGCGCGAACAGCACCGCGATGGCGACCACGTTCGTCGCGACGGCGTCGAGGCCGACCACGCGGTCGGGCACCGTCGGGCCACGAACCACGCGATACGCACAGAGCACGCAGAGCCCCGCGACGAGCAGGATGGCCGCACGGACTGCCACCGTCAGGTAGGCGGGGTCGGCCTCAGTCACGGCGCTCACCTCCGCTGACGACGAACTCGCCCGCCGGGTCCGCCGGGTCGTGCTCCTCGTCGAATATCCGGAGGGCGTAGTCCTCCCAGGTGCGGATGGGCTCGACGACGTCCGCCGGGTCGCGACCGTCTATCAGGTGGACGTAGATGGCGTTGACGTCCTCGTCGTGGTCCAGGGTGATAGTCCCCGGCGTGATGGTGATGCTGTTCGCGATGGTCGTGATGCCGAGGGGCGTCTGCACGCGCAGCGGGATGAGGATGACCTCCGGTTCGATGGGCGGGCCGGGGGCCACGGCGCGGTAGGCGACGTCGACGTTGGCGACGACCACCTCGCGGCTGAACACGGCGAGATACCTGAGCACGTCCGGCACCGCGCGGGCGGCGCGCCCGATATCGACCCGGTCGGCGGCGAGTCGCCGGAACGCGAACGCGAGCGGGAGCCCAACGGCGAGGCCGATGAGGAACTCCTCGACGACCCTGGTGGCGGTCGGGTCGACCCCGCGGACGAACAGCCAGACGACCGCCAGCGCGACGCCGACGACCGGCCACGTTCGGACCTTCACGCCGACTCACCTCCCGTCTCCACGTCCGCCGGGTCGACGGCGTCGACGTAGGCCCCGCGGTCCGTCGCGGCCCGCGCCGCCGCCTCGGCGAACTCGTAGACGGGGTCGAAGCCGACGCCGACGGCGACGATGGTCAGCGCGAGTCCGACCAGCACCGCCGCCTGCACCGGGTCGACGTCCGCGGCGCCGACGGCCGCGGACTGCTGGCCCCAGAACGCGCGGTTCCACGCCCGGGTCGTGTAGGCGATGGTGAGCCCCGTCCCGAGCAGCAGCACCGCGACGGCGACGGCGGCTTCCGCCCTGACGGCCACGTCGAAGGCGAGGAACTTCCCGAAGAATCCCGACAGCGGCGGGATGCCGACCAGCGCCAGCGCGCCGACGAGGAAGACGCTCCCCAGCAGCGGCGACCGGGAGGCGAGCCCTCCGAGGTCCTCGAGGCGGCTGGTGCCGACGGCGCTGCGGGTCGCCGCCGCGGTGAGAAACAGCGTCCCCTTCGCCAGCGCGTGGTTGAGCGCGTACACCAGCCCGGCGAGGACGCCCAGCCGACGCAGCGCGGGCGAGGACGCCGCCGCCCCGATGGCGACGGGAATGGCGATAAAACCGATCTGGCCGATG
The DNA here is from genome assembly GCF_026586625.1 of Halobium salinum. GTDB lineage: Archaea > Halobacteriota > Halobacteria > Halobacteriales > Haloferacaceae > Halobium > Halobium salinum. The sequence continues at coordinate 367,762 of NZ_JAODIW010000006.1, forward strand.
CTCGAGTAGGCGAGCACTCCCTCGAAGCTGTCGGCGTCGACGGCACCGAACCCGCCGACGACGACGCTGGCGACCGCCATCAGGAACAGCGCGGGGGCGAAGAACGCAAGCGGCGACCCGCCGTCGACCCCCGGGAGCGGGAGCGAGACGGGGAGCTCCGCCGCGGCGAACACCGTGAAGTAGAGCCGGACGAGGGCGTAGATGCCGACCTTCTTCGTCGCGCCCGCGAGCATCGCGGTCACCGGGAGCGGCGCCGCCCGGTACGCGGAGGGGACCCAGAACTGGAACGGGACCAGCCCGGCCTTCAGCGCGAACACGGAGAGCAGCAGCGCCGACAGCCCGACGACCGGCTCGACCGAGATGCCGTACGCCGCCGGCTCCGCGAGGCGACGCGACATATCCGCCATGTTGAGCGTCCCGGTCGTGGCGTACAGCCCCCCGACGGCGAGCAGCATCAGCGCGCTCCCGACGAGGTTGAGCGCGACGTACCGGAGCGCCGCCCGGGTGTGCTGGGGGCCGCCGTAGAAGACGACGAACACGTAACTCGCCATCAGCATCACCTCGAACCAGACGAAGAGGTTGAACACGTCGCCCGTGAGGAACGCCCCGCTGACGCCGACCAGGAGGAAGTGAAACAGCGGGTGGTAGAAGCGCTTCTCCTCGGGGGCCTCGACGTACCGGGTGGAGAAGACGAGCGAGGCGACCCCGACGGTCGCGACCATCACGAGCATGAACGCCGCCAGCGCGTCGGCGACGAGCGTGATGCCGAACGGCGCCGGCCAGCCGCCGACCTGGTAGGTCGTCGCGCCGACCGGGTCGGGTGCGAGGGCGACGCGCCACGCGAGCACCCCCACCGCGGCGGCGTACGCGACCGTCCCCGCGAGGCTCGCCGCCGTCTGGAGGCGGGTGCGCCTGTGGAGCAGCAGCGCGGTCACCGCGGTGAACAGCGCCGTCAGTATCGGGGCGACGACGAACGTGCTCACGCGTCCCCCTCCAGTTTCGAGAGGTCGAGGCTCCCGTTCTCCTCGTACACCCGCAGGCTCAACACGAGCGCGAACGCCGTCATCCCGAAGCTGATGACGATGGCGGTCAGCACGAGCGCCTGCACCACCGGGTCCGCCGTCTGCGGCGGCTCCCCGCCGTGGTGGGCGAGCACGGGGACCGTCTCACCCATACCGAGGACGATACCCCCCATCGTCAGCAGGTACACGTTCGCCGCCTGGCTGAGGACCGTCACGCCCCAGACGACCCGCACGAGGTCGCGGCGCAGGAGCAGGAAGGTGCCGACCGCGAACATGCCGCCGACGACCGCCGCGAGGCCGAACGCGGTCACGCGCCCACCCTCCGTTCGCTGCGCCGGGCCGATGCGGACGGCCGGGTCGCTCCCTCCGTCGCCAATCCCGCTCGGGTGCGGATGCCGGTCGCTCTCATTCGGCCCCCACCACCGAGAGGACGGTGAGGATGGCCCCGACGACGACACAGAAGACGCCCAGGTCGAACGCGAGCGCGCTCGCCACCTCGAGTTCGTGGTAGACGGGCAGCCCCTCCAGGATGACGTACGTCTGTGAGAGGTACGGCAGGCCGAAGGCGAGCGGGGCCAGCCCCGCGACCGCCGCGAGCGCGATGCCGACCGTGAACAGCCGGAGGTACGCGCCGACCGTCCGGTCGCCGAAGGCGCTGTCCCGGGAGGCCAGTTCGCGCCCCAGCACGCGCTCCTCGAGGAAGTAGAGGTCGTAGGCCACGTAGACGAGCGCGAACGCCGTAGTCGCGAGCACGCCGCCGATGAACCCGCCGCCGGGCTGTTTGTGGCCCTGGAGGAACAGCGAGGCCGCGACGAGGAGGATGAGCGTGACGACCGTCCGCGCGGTCGTCCGCATGATGACCGTCGTCACGGCGACTCCCCCCGGCGACGCATGGTCAGCAGGGTCAACACGGAGAGGGCGGCCATCACGATGACCGCGACCTCCCCCAGCGTGTCGAACGCCCGAAAGTCGACGAGGATGACGTTCACCACGTTGGTGCCGCCGCCCTCCGGGACGGCCTTCTCGACGAAGTAGCGCGCCAGCGCCGTCTCGCCGTCCGGCCCCCGCGTCGAGACGAGGACGGTGAGGAACACGGCGGCGCCGACCCCGAGCGAGAGGACGGCGTCGCGCAGGGCGAGCCGTCGGTCGAGTTCGCCGTAGTACTCCGGGAGCTTCTCCAGGACGAGCAGAAAGACGAGCAGCGACAGGGTCTCGACGACCAGCTGCGTGAGCGCGAGGTCGGGGGCGCTCGCGAGCGTGTAGAACACGGCCACCATGAACCCCAGCAACGACAGGGCGAGGACGCCGACGACGTGCGAGGGCGCCCGGGTCATGGCGACGGCGCCGACGAGTGCGACCGCGAGGACGACGAGCGTCGCCGGCGGCGCGTCCACCCCCACCTCGGTCGGGAGGGCGACGCCCGCGGCGACGTACCCGGCGACGACGAGCGCGGCGGCGGCGCCGAGCGCCCACGCGGCGTACGTCCGGAGGAGCCCGGTCTGGATTCGGGGGAGGAGTTCGGCGCCGACGCGGTCGATTCCGCCGAGCGTCCGGTCGTACCACCAGTTCGGCCGGAGGGCCGGGGCCGACGCCCGCGCCCGCCGAATCGCGCGGTGGACGCGCCCGTACACGGGATACGTGGAGGCGCCGACGCCGAGCGAGACGACGCTCATCGCCACGGGCGGCGAGAGTTCGGTCGGGAGATGCGGGTCGAACTCGGGGGCGCCGACCGCCGTCGCGTCGATGGCCGCCCCGACGGCGACGTCGACGGCGAGGCCGGGGGCGAGGCCGACGACGAAGGCGACGGCCGCCAGCAGCGCCGGGGGAGCGAGCATCGTCGCGGGCGGTCGGTGGACCTCGCCGAGTGCCTCCGGGCGGTCGCCGAAGAACAGCGCGAGAAAGCGCGCGGAGTAGAGGACGGTGAAGATACTCGCGACCACGGCGGCCGTCGGGTAGAGCCACCAGAGCCCGCCCGCGGCGCTGGCGGCCTCGTAGGCGGCCTTGAACAGGTACTCCTTCGAGTAGAACCCGTTGAACGGCGGGACGCCGGCCATCGACAGGGCGGCGACGCCGGCGACGACCGCGGTGAAGGGCAGGTCCCGACGGAGTCCGCCGAGTTCGTCGAGCCGGCGCGTCCCCGCCTCGTGGGCGACGATGCCGGCGACGAGAAACAGCGCCGCCTTGAACAGGGCGTGGTTGAACAGGTGGAAGGCGCCCGTCTCGGCGCCGGCGGCCGACGCGAAGCCGAACCCGGCGACCATCAGTCCGAGGTGACTCGCCGTCGAGTACGCCAACAGCTCCTTGATGTCGGTCGAGGCCACCGCGAGGACGGCCCCGACGACCATCGTCGCCAGCCCGAGCGTGACGAGCAGGAGCGTCCACTCGACGCCGAGAAACAGCGGCCGGAGCCGGCCGAGCAGGTAGACGCCCACCTTCACCATCGTCGCGGAGTGGAGAAACGCGGAGACGGGCGTCGGCGCCGCCATGGCGTTCGGCAGCCAGAAGTGAAGCGGCACCTGGGCGGACTTCGAGGCGGCGCCGACGGCGACGAAGGCGAGCGCCGGGAGGAACAGCCCCGTCTCGCGCAGCGCCGCGCGCATGGCGTCGGCGTTCGCGAGCATCGCGGTCAGGTCGAACGTCTCGGTCCCGAACGCCCGGCCGGACGCGACCACCAGGAGGAGAAATCCGACGAGCAGGAACAGCCCGCCGACCACGGTGACGACCATCGCCATCCGGGCGGCGTACCGCGACTCCGCGTCGCCGTCGTGGTGGCCGATGAGGAGGAAGGAGGCGACGCTCGTCAGCTCCCAGAAGAGAAACAGCGCGACGAGGTCGGCCGCGAGCGCGACACCGAGTATCGCCCCCATGAACGCCAGCAGCGACCCGTAGTACCGTCGGAGGCCCCGTTCGCCGTGCATGTACGTCGCCGAGTACAGAAAGACGAGAACGCCGATTCCGCTCGCCAGGAGGGCGAAGAGGAGCCCCCAGCCGTCGACGTGAAACCGAAGCGCGACGTCGAGTGACGGAATCCAGGGGACGGCGACGGTCCCCTCCCGGCCGAGTTCGCCCGCGAGCAGGGAGAAGGAGACGAGGGCGACCCCGGCGCCGGCGTACCCGGTCCGTTCGCCCAGGACGCGCCAGAGGAGGGGGACCAGCGCCGCCGCGAGAAACGGGAGCGCAACGGCTACGAGCACCGGAATCGCTCCCGAAGTAAGCGACATAGACTGCATACCGATGGCCCGGCCTTATTCGTTGTGACCGACCGTGACGAGTCGTTCGAGCCGTGACCGCCGGGAGCCGGCGCCGCGCACCGAATCGCCGGCGTTCTCGAACCGCCTACTTCTATCACCCCCCGGCACGTCCCCCCGCCCATGCAACGACGCGTCCTCAAACAGTTCGCACAATTGACGGTACTGCTTCACGCCTGCATGGCCGTCTTCGTCCTGGTCGACGCCGTCCGTACCGGCCGGGACAAGCGCTGGGCTCTCGGCACGCTCGTTCTCGGGCTGCCGGCCGTCCTCCCCTACCTCGGCGTCGACGCCGTCCGGAGCCGACTGCCCGGCGCCGACCTCGACCCGGACGACCTCGCGTTCGACGAGAGCGACGAGGTCGACATCGACGTGGCCGACGACGACTTCGACACCGACGCGGCCTGATTCCCTCGCCTCCCGTTCTCGCTTTCTTTTCCACACCTGGGGCTCAGACGACGACTTCGAAGCGCGCCCCGCCGGACTCGCTTCCGACGAGCCGAACGTCCCAGCCGTGGGCGTCGGCGACGGTCCGGACGACCGCCAGCCCGAACCCGTTGCCGCCACGCTCCTGCGTCGTGGTGTGGCCGTAGTCGAACACCGCCTCGCGCTCCTCGGCCGGGACGCCGGGACCGTCGTCGGCGACGGCGAACCCGGTCTCGGCGCTCCCGCTCTCGTCCGCTCCCCGGCTCTCGCCGCCGAGCGGCCCCACCCGGACCGCGACCGACTCCCCGCCGTGCTCCACGGCGTTCGACAGCAGGTTCTCGAGGAGGAGTCGGAGGCGTTCGGGGTCGGCGTCCACCGTCGGGGTCGCCTCCGCGACGGTGAGTGTCGGCTCGTCCGGGTCGCCCTCTCCGCATCGGCCGGCGGTGTCGCCGATTCGACGCCACGCCTCGCGGCTGACCTCGCCGACGTCGACCGTCTCGACCGCCTCGACGGGAGCACCCTCTCTCGCGAGCGCCAGTAGCTCGTCGACCCTGGTCGCCAGCCGGTCGTGTGCCCGCGAGACCGCCGCGAGCTCCTCCGTGTCCGCCGACTCGCGGGCGAGTTCGGTGTAGCCGCGGGCGACTTCCAGGGGGTTGCGCAGGTCGTGGGAGACGACGCCCGCGAACTCCTCCAGTCGCTCGTTCTGTCGGCGGAGCTCGGTCTCGCGCTCCCTGACGGCCGCCTCCCGCGACGCCCGGGTGAGCGCGGCCTCGACGTTGGCGGCGAACACCTTCGCCAGCGACACCTCCGCCTCCTCGAACGACCCGGGCTCGGTCCCGCCGGCGATGAACACTCCCTGGTCGCCGAGGGGGACGACGAGCTCCCGTCTGATGACGGTCTCCGTGTTCGCGACCTGGGACGCCTCCCGGACGTCCCCGTACGCTCGCACCTCACCCCTCCGGAACGCCTCGCCGGCGACGCTGTCGTCGACCGAGAGCGTCGGTGCCGACTCGAGCAGTGTCATCGAGCGCTCGCTGACTGCCGCCGGGGGGAGCCGTTCCCCCGACTCGTCGACCAGGTGGACGCCGTTCATCTCGTAGCCGAGAACGTCGCGTGCGGTGTCGACGGCGGCCTCCGCGACGTCCTCCCGGGTCGGTGCGGTCATCAGCCGTCGTGTCGCGGCGTGGAGCTCGTTCAGGCGCTCCTCGTGTGCCGTCCGGTCGAGGGCGGCTTCGACGTTCGCCGCCAGCAGGTCGACCAGTTCGACGGTCGCTTCGTCGGGCTCGGCGCTCCGTTCCCCGAACGCGAGGAGGACGCCGTGGTCACCGAGCGGGGCGACGACGCCGCCTCTGCGCCGGTCATTCGGCCCGTCGTCCCCGACGGTTCGTCGCTCTTGGCTCCGGAACACGTTCCAGACGAGTCGGTGTCGCCGGTCCCCGCAGTCCTCGCGGTACGTCTCCGGGTCGCCGTCGAACTCCGCCGAGACGGTCTCGCTCGTCGCGACCGGGGCGAGCGCCCCCGCTCCGTGGTCGAGGTGGACGCCCGCCGCCTCGAAGTGGAGGATGTCCTCGACGGCCGACACGGCGACCGAGGCCACCGACTCCCGACTTCCTGCCCGCATCAGTTCGCGACTCGCGCGGTTGAGGGCGCCGATGGCGCGACTCCGTCGTTCGCGGTCGCTCACCTCGACGAGGGCACCCATCACCGCCGGCTCGCCCCCGTAGTCGACGACGCCCCCGTGGACTTCCACGTCGACTTCCCGCCCGTCGTAACGCGTAATCGTGAAGGTGTACTGGATGTCGTCGACTTCCCCTTCGACGCGGCGACGGACCTGCTCGCGCACCAGGGAGAGGTCTTCGTCGTCGATGAAGCGGGCGAACTCCATCCCGACGAGCGCCTCCTGGTCGTGTCCGAGAATCTCGGCGAGTCCCGGGTTCGCGTACTCGATGCGGCCGTCCTGCACGATGTAGATGCCGAACAGTTCCTGTTCGACGAGCCGTCGGTAGCGTGTCTCGGTCCGTTCGAGTTCGGTCTCGGCTCGATGGCGTTCGACCGCGTTTCGCACGCGGTTCGCCAACATCTCGTAGCGCTCGCCGCCGCTTCCCTTCCGGAGGTAGTCCGTCACGCCGGCGCTGATGGCGCGACTCGCGATTTCCTCGCTTCCCTTCGCAGTGAACAGGACGAACGGGAGGTCGGGGTCGCGCTCGCGGACCGCCGCGAGAAAGTCGAGCCCGTTCGTCTCCGGCATGTCGTAGTCGCTGACGACGCAGTCCACGCCGTCGAGGCGGTCGAACCCGTCGGCGGCCGTCGTCTCGACGACAGCCTCGACGTCGTCACCGTGGCGCTCGAGGCACAGCCCCGTCAGCTCCGCCAACTGGGGGTCGTCGTCCACGACGAGGACGCGGATGGTCGGCTCCATTCGGTTAGCGAACGCTACCAATACGGATAGAAAAGCATTGCGTCCGACCTTTTTCTGCGTCGGGTCGCGCTG
>NZ_JAODIW010000006.1:374995-506890 GCF_026586625.1 Halobium salinum
CGAAAAAGGTCGATGAAAAAGGCCGCTCGCTCGGGCTTCGCCCTCGCTCGCGGTTCAGGAAACTCGCGGGAACCGCACAGCAGAAACCCGTCTCCCTTGGTCGATCGCTGACGCTCGCGACCCCTTCCTCGAAAAACGCGGATCAGAAAGGCCGTCCGTTCGGCCCGACCCTCACTCGTGGTTCGACGACCTACGCGAGGAAGACGTGCCGCGGGCGGTCCGCGAGCACGTCCCGGCCCCACGAGACGGTGTCACGGAAGGCGTCCGAGCGGAAGAAGCCCATCGCGTCCTCCTTCGAGCGCCACTGGCTGGCGATGAACATGTCGTTCTCGTCCTCACGGTTCACCATCAGGTCGGTCTCGTGGTGACCCTCCATGTCCTCGAGGAGTTCGCCGACGACGTCGAACTTCTCGACGAAGTCGCCCTGGTGCTCGGGCTTGACGGTGTAGAACATCCCCATCGTCCCGAAGCCCGACTCCTCGCCGGCGCGGGAGACGATGTCGGGGAGTTCGGAGAGGAAGCCGGCGGCGGTGTCGGCGGCGCTCGCCGTCTCCCAGATGCTGACGACGGCGGCTCGGTCGGTCGCTCGTCCCTCGTAGACGGCCGTCTTCACGTGCGAGCCGTAGTGTTCGAAGTTGCCCCGGAGCCCCTCGACCTCCTCCCAGAGCGCGTCGGGGTTGGCCTCCGAGTAGAGAACGGTGGCGTACACGTCCTCGCCGTGGGGTTTCCCGGCGTAGATGTCGAGGTCCGCGAGTTCGCCGCGGATGTCCTCGTCGGCGCCGCCGTCACCGTCGCCGTGCTCGTGGTGTCCGCCGTCGTCGTCACCGTCGCCGTCCTCGCCGTGGCCCCCGCCGTGTGGGTGGCCCGCGGCGTCGTCGTGGGCGTGCCCGCCTTCGCCGTGGGCGGCGTGCTCGCCGTGTGCGTGTGCCGCCTCGCCGTGCGGGCTCGGACTCGCCTCGTTCGCACTGTGTTCGCCCGTCGGCACCGGCTCGCCGGCGAGGTACGCGCCGAGGTCCGTCGGCGGGAAGCGTCGGCCGACGTAGAACTCGCCGAACTCGCCGTACTTCGAGGAGGCCTCGTCGAAGCGCATCTCGTAGACGATGTCCTTGATATCGGCGGGGTCGGCGCCGAACAGGGTGACCCCCCACTCGAAGTCGTCGAAGCCGACGGAGGAGGCGATGACCTGTTTGATGCGCCCGGCGAACTCCCGGCCCACCTCGCCGTGACCGGACATTAGGTCGGCGCGCTCCTCGAAGGAGAGGTCGTACCAGTTGTGCTCCTCGCCGCGGCGCTTGCTCATCGGGTAGAAGGAGACGTACTCGTCGTCGGGGATGTCGGGTTCGAGCTTCCCCTCGATGTATCGACGGAGTCCCTCGTCCAGCTCCTCCTCGTTCCCCTCAAAGTAGTCGTCGGAGACGTACCCCGACACCTCGGTGACGGAGACGTAGGAGTCCGCCCGCTCGGTGAAGCCGGCGAGTGCGGTCCCCTCGAAGCGCCGTTCGGCCGCCGAGAGGGCGTCGAGCGTCGGCCGGAAGTGGAGGACGAGGACGTCGGCCTTGTGCCCGAGAATCGAGAAGACGGCGGTGGCGCCCTCCTCGGCGTCGGCGACGGCCTCGTGTGACTGGAGGAACGCGGTACCCTCTTCGACGGCCCGTGCGCGTTCCCGCTCGGGGGCGTCGCGCCACGCGTCCCAGTCGACCCGCCGGAAGTCGTGCAGCGCGTACCACCCCTCGTCGGTCTGCGGAGGTTCGACCATGCGAACCGCTTGGCGTGGGCCGGTCAAGGGGCTTGCGTTGTCCCGTCGGTTCGTCCGGCGTCGACGCCGTCGGCGGTCGGCCGCTCCGTCGTCTGCTACCGGCCCGCACACTCATCACAGTTCCGTGACGAGTCGGTGTGTGTCCCAGGAGAGCGACCCCAGCGAGACCTTGGCCTATACGAGCATCCTGGAGACGGAGATGGAGAGCGCGCTCCGGGAGTTCGACCGGCCGACCTCGGGGCTTGCCCTCTCGGGGTTCTCGGCCGGGCTCAACGTGAGTTTCGGCGCGCTGTTCATGGCGATGGCGCTGACGTTCGCCGGCGGCTTCGAGTCGGGACTCGTCGAACACGTCGTGCTGGCGAACGCGTCGGCCATCGGGTTCGTCCTCGTCGTCCTGGGCCAGACCGAACTGTTCACCGCGCACACCACGATGGGCATCCTCCCGCTGCTCGACGGGCGGGGGAGCCTCGCCGACCTCGGCCGATTGTGGGGCGTCGTGTTCGGCTCCAACCTCGTCGGCTGTGCGGCGTTCGCGGCGCTGATGGCGGTCGTCGGCCCGGCGATGGGAGTCGTCGACCCGGCCGCCGTCGGGTCGCTCGCCGGGAAGCTCGTCGGGCTCGGCTCCCTCACGGTGCTCCTCAGCGGCGTCGTCGCCGGCTGGCTCATGGGGATGGTGACGTGGCTCATCGCCGCCGCCCGCAACACCGTGGCACAGTTCCTCTTCGTCTGGGTCATCACCGCCGGCATCGGCTTCGGCCCGTTTCATCACTGTCTGCTCGGCTCCACCGAGGTGCTCGCGGCGCTGTTTCTCGGACAGGGGGTGACCGTCGCCGAGTACGCCCACTTCCTCGGCTGGACGACGCTCGGCAACGTCGTCGGCGGGGCCGTGTTCGTCGCACTCCTGAACTACGGACAGGCCGTCAGAGGCGGCGAGCCGAAGGACGTCGACGTCGACGCTCATCAGCAGGGGTGAACACGGCGCTGGGTGACGGGTCGACATGAGGGACGGTCGGTGGGGAGAACGGTCGACGTGATGCCCTCCTGTCTCGCGTGTCTCCGTCGGCGACGCGGACGCATCACAACGCTTTCCCGCGGTCCCGCCGCAGTCAGACGTGATGCGGAAAAGCGGCCCGCCGAAGGGGCTTATCTCGTATCTCGTCCTCGAACTGCTGGACGAGAAGCCTCGCTACGGCTACGAGATTCTCAAGGAGATCGAGGCGCTGAGCGGCGGCCACTGGGAGCCCTCCTACGGCTCGGTGTACCCCATCCTCTACAAGTTCGAGGAGAAAGAGTGGGCCCGGCGCATCGAGCGCGAGGACGAGCCCGACCGGAAGTACTTCGAACTCACCGACGAGGGCCGCGACGAACTGGCCGAGAAGCGCGTCGAGAGCGGGTCGAAGGCCCGCGAGTTCGCCGACGTCATCCTCGGATTCTACCACGTCTACGTCGCCTTCGCGACCGACGAGCGCTTCGAGGTTCCGTGCCCGGAGGGTCAGTGGTGTTTCGACGAGACGTTCTCCGCCTGGATCGTCGAACAGATAATCCGCCACCACGAGCGAGACTTCGGCCCCTTCGAGCGCATCCCCGACTCGCCGGAGACGTTCTACGAGCACCACGGGGTCCCGCTCGACGAGTGAGTCGCCGGCGGTCGGCCCTCGGCGACCCTCCTCCGCTCCGTCCCCTTTTTCACGTCGAACGCCCATCTCTCGGGCATGAGCGACTTCGACAAGGAGGCCGAGCGGGAGAAACTCCGAGAGAAGTTCGCGCGCGACGAGGAGAAGCGAAAGTCCACCCAGCGCATGTCCGAACTCCTCCTCAAGGGCGCGACGATGACGAACAGCCACTGCAACGCCTGCGGCGACCCCATCTTCCGCTACCAGGGCCAGGAGTTCTGCCCCACCTGCCAGAACGCGCAGGTGAACGCCGAGGCCGCCGAGGCGGCACAGCAGGGCGAGAGCGCAGGCGACGCCGGGAACGCAGGGGCCACCACCGACGCCGAGGCCGCGTCGGCGACGACGGCGACCCCCGACGAGGCTGCCGGGTCCCCCACCGACGCCGCCGACGCCGCCGACGCTACCAACACCGCCGACTCCCGGCCCGCGTCGCCCCGGTCCGCGAGCGCCAACGGGGAGGTGGCGTCCGCACCCCACCCACAGAACGCGGGGCGGGCGGACCCGGCCGACGCGGACTCGTCCGCGCCGAACGGTACCACCGTCCCCGACCACGCTCCGGCGTCCGACGCCGCGCCGTCGGGGGCCGGCGACGACCTCGACGCCGCACGGGCTTCGCTCCGACGTGTCGTGACCCGCTACTCCGCGGCGGCGGAGCGCGCAGACGACCCCCGGCGCGCGACCGAACTCCTGACCGCCGCTCGCGAGGCCGCGGAGACGCTCGCGGCACTCAGACGGTAGACCCCCCATCCTCGCCCGCCCCGGTCTCCGCTCCCCGCAGGTCGTCCGGTGATTCTCGCCGCCGAGGCCGTCCTCCGGTCGGAGGCGACTTCCCTCGCCGTCGGTTCAGCGGCGCACGCCGTCGAGGAGTGGCGCCGGACGGTTCCGTCGTCCCAGCCACGACCTACTGCGGCGGCTCGTCGACCCCGGTCGTCGGGATGAGGTGGTCGGCGACGGCGAGCACGCAGATGGCGAACATGATGATGCCCGCCTCCCACAGGCTAGTGAGCAGCCCCAGGCCGACGATGAGCGTGGTCGCACACGCGGGGGCGTGCCGGAGGTCGGTTCGGAGCATCGCGACGGTCGTCAGTCCGACGGCGACGAAGCCGGAGCCGACGAGCTGCAGCCCCGGCATCGACAGCGCCGGCGGGATGTCAGTCACAGACAGCCCCGGTGCGATGGTGTGGTAGGCGAGGAGTCCGGCGAGCACGCCGAACAGGTGGCCGCCGACGGCGCGCTGCCACCTGCTCGTCGCCGCCGACGGCGTTACCGCCAGCGCGTACGCGGACGGTCCGAGGCTCGGAAAGAGGAAGGGCTGGCCCGTCCCCCACGCGAGCAGCACGAGCAGGACGAGGAGGCTCAGCGTCCGCCCCGTCGAGAGCAGCGCGTCGCTCGTCGTCGGCCGCTCCCTGAGCGGCTCTAACAACTCCATAGCACTCCGCTTCACCGGCCGGCGTGATATGTGTCGTGGCTCCCGCGGCGGGCGCTCGACTCCCTTCAGCAGCCACTCCCGGTCCACGGACGGCCACCGCCTTCATTCGGCGGGTGTGAGAACGTGGCGTATGCGCCTCGTACAGACACGCGTTTCCAAGGAGGCGCGGGAGCGCGTCCTCGAGACGCTCGATGAGGAGAACATCGAGCACGTCGTCGCCGACGAGGGCGGCGACAGCGACGCGGTCATCGTCTACTTCCCGCTACCCGACGGAGCGGTCGAGAAGGTGCTCGACCGCCTCCAGTCGGAGGGGCTCCACGAGGACGCCTTCACCGTCATCACGGACATCCAGTCGGCGACGACCCCCTCGCTGGACGAACTCGAGAGCCAGTACACGCAGGGCCCGGACGACGAGGTCGGCCTCTCACACGCGACGCTGCGGACGAACGCCCGGGAGGTGACGCCCAGCCGGCCGATGTTCGTCACCTTCGCGGCGCTGAGTGCCATCGTCGCCGCCGCCGGACTCATCCTCAACTCGGCCATCGTCATCGTCGGCGCGATGGTCATCTCCCCGTTCGCCGGCTCCGCGCTCTCGGCGAGCGTCGGCGTCGTCATCGGGGATTACGAGTCGGTCCTCGACAGCCTCCGGTCACAGCTCGTCGGGCTGGTCGTCGTCGTGACGAGCGCGACCGCGGCGGCGTTCGTGTTCCGGTACGGCCGCCTCGTCCCCACCCGCCTCGCCATCGAGAACATCTCGCAGGTGAGCGCCTTCTCCATCCCCATCGTCCTCACCTTCGTCATCGCGGTCTTCGCCGGAGCGGCGGGGGCGCTCGCGCTCGCGACGGACCTCTCGGTGTCGCTCGCAGGCGTCGCGGTCGCGGCGGCCATCGTCCCCGCCGGGTCGGCCGTCGGTCTCGGCGTCGTCTGGGTGAAGCCGATGCTCGCGCTGGGTGCGGTCGTCCTCCTCCTGATGAACATCCTGCTCATCAACGTCTCGGCGTTCGTCGCCCTCACCCTGTTCGGCTACCGGTCGCCCGCCTCGGCTCGGCTCCGGGACTATCTCCGGTTCGACGTCGGCACCGTCGCGTACGCCGCCCTCGGTGCCGTCGTCCTCGTCCTGCTCGTCGGCTCGCTGGTGAGCACGTACCAGTACTTCGTCCTCGTCGAGACGGTCAACCAGAACGTCGACGAGGTGCTCACGGAGGAGCCCTACGCGTCGCTCGAACTCGTCGACGTACAGACCGACTACGAGGCGCGCCTCGTCGCGCCCGCCGAGCCGGACACGGTGACGGTCGTCGTCGGTCGCGCTGCCGGCACCGAGTACCCCGACCTCTCGGCGGCGCTCCAGGGAGCCATCGCCGAGGACGCCACGCGACCCGTCACGGTCCGCGTGCGTTTCCAGAGCTACCAGGAGACGACGCCGGGGTCGGGAGCGGTCGAGTCGGCGTCGGAGCGGACCGGCGTCGCCGCCGCGGTCGGCGCTCTCGGCTCCCCCCGAACGACGACGCTGCCGTCGGCCGCGCCGACCGCTCGGTGAGCCGTGGTCAGTAGTCGCCGCCGACGACTTCCCTGATGCGCTCGGCGGTCACCTCGCCGACGCCCCGAACCTCCAGTAGGTCCTCCTTCCGGGCGGTCATCACCGCCTCGACGCTCCCGAACTCTTCTAAGAGCGCCCGCGCGGTGACGGGACCGATGTCGGCGATTGCGCCGACGACGTACTCCTGTTGCTCGCCGAGGGTCTTCGAGGACTTCTCGCCGTGGACGCTCACCTCGCGGTCTCGGGTGGTCTGCTCGCGGGAGGCGATGACTTCGAGCAGTTCGGTCGTGTCGGCCTCGCTCTCGCTTCGCAGGACGCTCACGCCGTAGTCGACGGCGAGGCTTGCGATGGCTCCACGGACGGCGTTGGGGTGGACGTTGCGCTCCTCGTACAACCCCTCACCCTCGAGTATCACGACCGGCCGGGCGTAGTGTCGCGAGAGGTCCCGCACCTGCTCGAACAGCGAGCGGTCGCCGCCGACGAGCGTGTCGACGAAGTCGGCGACGGACTTGCGCTCGACGGCCACGCGGTCCGAGAGGACGTAGTCGCCGACGGCGAGCGTCTCCAGCCGCGTCCGAACGCCCTCGCGCCGCGAGAGCTCCTTCGCGATGTTCGCGTCCATCTCGCGCTGGTCGACGACGATTTCGACGAGTTCCTCGTTCTCGTCGCCGTCGTCACCGTCTGCGACCGAGTCGACGCCGGCGGTCGCGACCACGCCTTCGGGTTCCTCGTCGCCGTCGCCGATTTCGGCGCCGTCGTCGGCGTCGGTCTCGGCGTCGGGTCCATCGTCGCTCGCGGCCGCGTCGGCCGCGTCGTCCTCGGTGTCCTCCGTCTCCTCACCGTAGTCTTCGAGCGCGCCTTCGAGCCGTGCGTCGCGCGTTTCGCCGCTCTCCGCACCGTCGCCGTCGCCGTCCCCGCCGCCCCCGTAGTCACCCAGACTACGCTGGGAGTCGTCGAGTTCCTCTTCCATCTCCGCGGCGACGCCCTTCAGCTTCCGAAGCTCCTTCTCCATCTCCTTCTCCCGGCGGCGGGATATCCAGAAGTACGCCTCGTCGCGGGTGTCCTCCGCGAGCAGGACGACGACCTTCCCTTCGTCCTGTCGCCCGGTCCGACCTTTGCGCTGGATGGAACGGATGGCCGTCGGCACCGGCTCGTAGAAGAGGACGAGGTCGACCTCGGGCACGTCGAGCCCCTCTTCGGCGACGGAAGTCGACACCAACACCTCGAACTCCCCGTTGCGGAAGGCGTCGAGGGTCTCCTGCTGTTGCTTCTGCGTCATCCCGTCGGAGCCCTCCTTGTCACCCTGGCCGACGAACTTGTGGACCGAGAACGACTGCGAGAGGAAGTCGACGAGCGCCTCGGCGGTGTCGCGGGACTCCGTGAACACGATGACGCGCTCGCCCTCGTTGATGCCCAGCGTCTCGGCGAGCAGGATGCGCGTCTTCGAGAACTTCGGGTGGAGCGTGTCGAAGGATTCGGCCATGTTCATCGCCTTCCTGACCTTCGGTTCGGCGACGAGGCGCTGGCTGGCCTTGGAGGCGCCGGAGGAGCGCGCGGCGTTTCGCTGGCGCTCGAAGTACCGGCGGACCGACTCAACGGACTGCGTCTCGACCAGTTCGACGGCCCGCCGGAGCTTCATCACCTCGGCGTGGGTGGACATCCCCTTGTACCCCTTCGACTGGTCGTTGTTCATCATCTTCTGGAGCTCCGCGCGCATCCCGTTGAGCTGTTTCTGGGAGACGTCGGGGTTCGTCGTCCGCGTCACGCCCAACTGCTTCAGTTTCTCCAGGCGGTCGGTGATGACGTCGTTGAGCGCGTCGCGAATCTCGAGAATCTCGTCGGGGAGGTCGATGCGCTCCCACCTGACTTCGGTGTCGTGGGTGTACTCCTCCACGTCGGCGTCCTCCTCGGTCATCACCTCCACTTCGCGGAGGCCGAGGTTCTCACATACGTCCAGGATGGCCTCCTCCTCGCCGCCGGGGGAGGCGGACATCCCCGTGACGAGCGGGTCGGTGGCGTCCTCGTGGTAGCGCTCCGCGATGTACACGTAGGCGTAGTCGCCGGTGGCGCGGTGGCACTCGTCGAAGGTGAGGTGGGTCACGTCCCGCAGGGAGACGCGGTTGCCGACGAGGTCGTTCTCGACGACCTGGGGCGTGGCGATGACGATTCGGGCGGACTCCCACAGTTCGGCGCGGTCGTCCGGGCTCACCTCGCCGGTGAACACCACTATCTCCTCGTCCGGAATCGAGAGCGCCTCGCGGTAGAACTCGGCGTGCTGCTGCACCAGGGGTTTGGTCGGGGCGAGAAAGAGCGACTTGCCGCCGACCTCGTGGAGGCGCTCGGCCGTGACGAGCAGGCTCACCGTCGTCTTGCCGAGGCCGGTCGGGAGACAGACGAGGGTGTGGTTGTCGCGGGCCGCGCCGGCGAGGCGAATCTGGTAGAGCCGGCGCTCGATGAACTCGGGGACGAGTAGCGGGTGGTCGACGTACGCGACGTCCTGCGTGGCCGCCATTTGCGTCGGGTTAGGCGGCCCCTCGGTTAAGGGTTCGCAGAGCGCGGTGAAAGTGAACGTGGAGGACGACCGGCGCTCCGAGAGGGGCGAGAAGCGGTGCTCGGACGCCGTAATCGGACGACCGCGCGGGCGGTCACGAGGCGCTGTCGGTGCCGTCGGGTGCGTCCCGTGTCCTGTCGGCTTCCGGGACGTTGCCGCCGATGACGGTCGCCCACTCGGCCAGGCGCTTCTCCGAGGGTCCGCTGGGGAGGTGAGGGGATGACATGGTTGGGCCTCGGTCCGTTGTATCCCTATGGACCCACATAACGGTTACTGCCACGCGAGGGCTTGGCGCGGTCGCCACGCGTCGCTGGGACCGTCGTGTCCGCCACGCGTCGGCCGGACCGACTCGGAGAGGGCCCCTCACGCTGTCGGCCGTTCGTTCGTGGAATTCCCCAGCACCTCGGGGTGTCGAGACGCTCCGAACGGGTACAGCCGACGGTATCAGACGACCTGCTCGCCGTCGTCGTCGTACAACCGGATGGCGTCGACGGGGCAGGTCCGCGCGGCGAACTCCGCCTCGAACTCCTCGCCCTCGGGTACTTCGAGGACGAACACGCCCTCCTCGCGCTCCTCGGCGCCGACGAGGTCGGCCTTCCCGTCGTCCAGGTTCTTCTCGAACGCCTCCCACTCGTCGACACACTGGAACATCCCGATGCAGGTGTCCCGGTCGTACTCGATTCGCATGGGCCGTGGTAGACGCGAGGCGCGTAAAGCGATGACGGGACGCCGCAGTCGGGGAAAGACCCCGACCGGGTCGAGCCGATACGACTCGGTGACACGCACCGTGAAGGCGACGCATACTGTGAAGGCCACGCGTATTGTGAAGGTAACACGTACCGTGAAGGCGACCGCACCGTGGAGTGCCGTCCCGGCGCGCAACGGGATATCCCCCGGCGGCGGGACCTCGCGGAGGAGACGATGACCCCGTACGACCACCTGCAACGACGCGACTGGGGGGCCGCATTCGGTCTCCTGCTGTTCGTCGCGCTGATGACTGCCGGCTACTACTACAACGTCACGTTCGTCCAACTCGGCCTCATCGACCTCGGGGTCCGCCTCGTCGGCATGTCGCGGGCGGCCGTCTCCGTCTGGATGGCGGTGCTCGCGCTGCTCACGTTCGTCGTCGCGGTCGGATTCGGCGTCCTGATGGACCGACGCGGTTGGAGCACGAACCTCCGGGCGAAACTGCGCGTTCTCTTTCTCGTCGTCGTCGTTCAACTGGCGTTGACGCTGGCCGCGCCGACCGTCCGGACCGTGCCGGCCTTCGCTGCGTGGATTCTCGCCGCATCGGTCGCCCTCGGCGTCGGGTTCCCGGCGTCGTTCAGTCTGGCCATCGACTGCGTGCCGGTCCCCGACCGTGGCCCGGTCGCCGCGGTCATCACCGCGATAACCTACGGCGCGGCGAACGCCTACCCGGTCGAGTGGTCCATCGACGCGTTTAGTCGGCTCATGGTGGTCGCGATGGTACCGGGCGTACTCGTCCTCGGACTGTTGGTCTCGGGCCGCGTCCGACCGGTCGAGCGGCTCCTTGACGACCTCTCGGGTCGGCACCGACGGCACGGCACCGGGCGGTTCTGTCGCGAGTCACCCGTCGAGACCCGTAGCGTCGGGTTTCTGGCCCCCGTCATGCTCATGTTCGGCGTATTCTTCGTCGACAGCCTCGGCTTTCTCCGCATCATCGAGACGCCGGCGCTCATCCTCACCGCGTGGCAGTCGCCGTCGATGGAGACGCGACTGCTCATCGCCGCCGCCCACGTCGTCGGCGCGGTCGTCGCGGGCGTTCTCTACGTCAACTTCGACCTGGAGTGGCTGTTCCTGTGGGTGTTCGCCCTCTTCAGCGTCACCTACGTGTTCTACACGTCCGACCTCCGTCTCGCCGCGTGGCTTCCGGCGTCGGGCGTCGGCTCGGGGTCGGTGCTCAACCCGGCGTTCTACTCGCTCACGGTGAGTGTCTACACGACGCTGAACTTCGCGCTGTGGCCGGACCTCTCCACGGCGGAGACGGTCGGCACCCGAACCGCCGTCGGCGTCGGGATGGCCGGCTGGCTCGCGACGTTCTGTAGCACCGCCGCCGCGCTGTACCTCGACGGGGCGGCCGTCCCGTTGCTCACCCACCTCAACCTCGTCCAGGCGCTCGCGTTGCTGCTCGTCTTCGGGCTCGCGGTCGCGCTGTACGCCCGCCGAACGGTGCAGGTGGCCCGAACGGGCCGGGAGGGGTCGCCGTGACGGTCTCGACCGAGATTATCCCGTTGCTCGTCGTCGTCCTGTTGCTGCTCTCCGCGAGCGGCGGGGACGTAGAGCGGATGGAGGTCGTGTTCGAGGGGACGCACCCGGTCACCGCGGTCGACGACGCGCTCGTCGTCGGGGGCGGGGAGGTCACGGTCCCGGCCGGGACGACCGTCGAGGGGCAACTGTACGTCATCGGCGGTGCGTTAGTCGTCGACGGACGCGTCAGGGGCGACGTGACGGTGCTCTCCGGGACCGCCTCGGTGACAGACGGGGCCGTCGTCACGGGACGGCTCGACGCCGTCGCCGGCGGGGCCACCGTTGCCGACGGCGCCACGGTCGGCGACCTGCGACGGGTCGAACCGACGCCGGCGGGTCGGTCGCCGGCCGTCCGCTACGGCTTCCTCGCGGCGCAGGCGCTCGCACTGGCCGCGCTGACCGCGTGGTTGAGCCGCCGCCGTCCCCGGGCGCTCGCGACGGTCGGCGACTCGGTCGTCAACCACGGTCTCGTCAGCGGCGTCGTCGGCCTGTTGGCCGGCGCGACGCTGCTCGTGCTGTTCGTCTACATGGCGTTCACGCTGATTCTCCTCCCGGTGAGCGTCCTCGGACTCGCCGGGCTGGTCGTGGTGCTCGGCTACAGCTTCGCGGTGTACGGCTACCTCCTCGGACGCCGGCTCCCGGTCGAGCGTGTCGACGCGGCCTCCGCACTCGGGGCCGCCGTGTTCCTGCTCGCGCTCGAACTGCTCGGCACCGTTCCGGTCCTAGGCGCGCTGGTCCAGTTCGCCCTCGTGGGGGTCGGGTTCGGCGCGGTGTTGCTGACGTACTTCGGTCTACACGAGTTCGAGCCGGCACGGATTCCCGAGTGAGGGCCGGTCCCCTGCCGTTCTCACTCCCGTGGAATCAGCCCCCCTTTATACGCGGTCTCCCGCCGTTCGTCCACTCGTAAGGTGAAGACAATGAGCATCAACGCACCCAACACGTTCGAGAGCCGCCTCGGCGGACTGACCGTCACCGGACGCGCCCACAGCCTCAGCGCGTGGTTCGTCCTCGCGCTACGTCTCATGATGGGGGTCGCGTTCCTCAACGCGGGCCTGTCGAAGCTTCTCGGTCCCGAGCCGTTCAGCGCGCAGGGGTACCTGCTGTACGGCGTCAACGAGGCCAGCCCGCTCCTCGGGCTGTACACCTGGATGGGGTCGACCCCCTGGTTCGTCGCGTTCGTCGACGTCGCCGTCCCGTTCGGCCAGGTCGCCATCGGCCTCGGCCTGCTGGTCGGCCTGCTGACCCGGCTGGCGGCGTTCTTCGGCGCCCTCATGATGTTCCTGTTCTACTTCGGGAACTGGAGCGTCGAGCACGGCCTCATCAACGGCGACTTCGCGTACCTGCTCGTCTTCCTCGCCCTCGCGGCGTTCGGCGCGGGCCGCATCCTCGGCCTCGACGCACTCGTCGAGCGGTACCAGGTCGACGGCGAGCCCCTGGTCGAGCGCTACCCGGCCCTCGACTACGTCCTCGGCTGACCGCTCTTTTGCCGATTCGCGTCATGACGAAACACAACCCCTTAGCCCGCCGCGTCGAAGCCTCGGGTATGGCAGAACGCGCTCCCGAGCTCGCCCTCGTGCTCGGGGCCTTCCTCGGTCTCGCCGTGCTCGGCAGCGGGCTCGCTCTCACCGACGACCCCGTCACCACGACGTTCCTCGCGCTGGCGGTGTCGCTCCCCCTCTTCGTCTACGCCGTCTACCACTCCGAGGACCCGACGGGGGTGCTCCCGCCGGGAATCGTCCTGAAGGGAGGGCTCGGACTCGCGGGGCTCACCCTGCTCGCGCTGGCGCTCGACGTGGGGTCGGCGGAGGCGATTCCGCTCCGCTTCTTCGTCGCGCTGTTTCTCGCGCTCGTCGTCGCGTTCGCGGCGACGGCGTACCACGTCGCCTACGGGCGGCGCCGGTACGGGTTCCCGCCGGGGAAGGTCGCCGTACTGACAACGCTCGTCGCGGCCGCGCTGCTCGCGTTCGCTCTCGTCGTCGCCAGCGCGTTCTACGACGGCGCGGCCGGGACGACGGTCGTCCTCGTCGCCGCGCTCGACGCCCTGCTCGTCTTTCTCGCCGGCGGCATCTACGCGACGACGCGGGGGCTTCGTCCCCGTCCGCGGGCCGCCCGCCTGCTGGTCGGACTCGGGGCGCTTCTCGGCGTCGCCGTCGCCGGATTCGGGCTCCTGTTCGCCTCGCCCGGCCCGTGGGTCGTCGCCGGCGTCGCGGTCGTCCTCGGCCCGGCGGTGCTGGTGGCGCTGTCGCGGCGGTGAGTTCGGCGACACCACCGACGCCGTCCGAACCTACTTGTGACGGGACGGAGACGTGTTCGCATGGTCCCTTCCGCGCGCTCGCGCTCCACCGCCAGAGCCGTCCTCCTCGGACCCGTCGAGGACCGGTTCGGTCGTCGACTCGACGCCCTCCTCGCGGCCGCGGTCGGCGTCCTGACGTTCGTCGCCTACGTCGCCGGCGCCTTCGCCGTCTCCGGCGGGGTGGTGTTCCTCCCGTGGCACGCGACGCTCGTCGGTTTCGTCACGGCGGGGCTCGTCGGGTACCGTGGTGGCGGGCTGACGTTCGGCTGGCTCGCCGTCCTCGCGCCGCTGTACGGGTTCCACGCCGACTGGGCGCTCTTCGGGCTCTCGTCTCGGTCGCTCGCCGGGCAGGTCGAGTACCTCTTCCAGCCCACGGCGTTCGTGGTGTTCTCTCTCGCCGCACTCGTCGTCGGGACGGTCGGGTTCGCCGCCGGCGTCGCGCTGTGGCGCGGGCTCGGGGCGGTTCGCGGTCGGTTCGGGGCACAGTCGTCGTGACGGCGGCTCACCGCCCTTGTCCGCGGCTCACCGACCCCCACCTGCCCGTCCGTCGACTCCCACCCGCCGACCCCGTCTCCCCCACCGCCTCGCTCAGAACTTCCCGAGCAGGCGGTCGTAGAAGCCGACCCGTCCGTCGCCGTCGTCGGCCCCGCTCTTGGAGCCACCGCCCGACCCGTTCGACTCCCCCGCCAGCTTCTCGACGATGAGCTCCGGGGTCGAGCGCGCGAGGTGGTCCTTCACGGGCGAGCGGTTCACCTGCAACTCGCCGTCTTCGAGCCCCACCGCTTCGATGCCGTCGACAGCGACGTCGACGTCGGCGGCCTCCCTAATACCCCCCGCGAGGTGGGAGACGAACACCGCCGTCGCGCCCTGGCCGTCGAGTTCTTCGAGGATGCCGGCGATGATTTTCGCCGACGCACCCGGCTCCGTGATGGACTCAAGTTCGTCGACGAGTACGAGGCGGTTGCCCGCGCCCTCGGTGAGCGCCGCGAAGTCCCGGAGGGTGGCCTCGAAGGCGCCGGCGTCGAGCGTCCCCTGCGATTTGGCGTAGTAGTGGAGTTCCTCGAAGCGGCGCAGTTCGACGCGCTCGGCGGGGACGGGGAGCCCCATCTGGGCGAGGACGACGACGAGGCCGACGAGGTCGAGGGTAGATGTCTTCCCGCCGGAGTTCACCCCGGAGAGGAGGGTGACCCCCGAGACGGAGTAGTCGACGGGGTCGACTTCGTCGAAGTCGACGTCGAGGAGGGGTGAGCGCCCGCCCTCGATGGTGAAGCCGGCGTCGTCGCCGTCGAGGAACTCCGGGAGGACGCAGTCGAAGTCGCGGGCGAAGCGCGAAATCGCGAGTTCCACGTCGAGTTCGAGCGCGTCGCGGACGAGGTCCTCGACCGGCTCCCGGAGGTCGAGCAGGTCGGCGGCGAGTTCGCTCTTCAGGCGGGCGGCGCGGCGGTCGCGAGCGGCCACGAGTTCCGTGCGCAGACGGGAGACGGCCTCCCCGTTTCGCTCGACCGGGAACGTTGGCTCGCCGCCGAAGGTGCGCTCGGCGAGGTCGGCCTCCTCGGGCTTCAGGTCGAGCGTGTCGACGACGTGCTCGCGGGCGGTTGTGAGGGCCTCGTCGTAGTCGTCCGAGAGCTCGCGGGAGAGCAGGGAGTCGACGCGGGCACCCTGCTCAACCAGCGAGAGGAAGTCGGTGCCTTCGATGGTCACGTCGCGCTCGCGGATGGCGTCCCGAAGGTGGTCGTTGGCGGCGGACTCGGCGGTCGAGGCGGCGGCGTCCACGTCGTCGGCGGCCGCGGCGAGACGGTCGAGTTCGTCGTCGCCGAGGACGGTGCCGTCGTCGTCGACACGGGAGAGGGCGTCCCGGAGCGCCTCGGGGTCGCAGGCCGGTTCCATCCCGGCGGCCTCGTGGACGTCGAGGGCGGCGAGCAGGCGCTCGCGGTTGCCGGCGAAGAAGGCGAGCAGGCGCTCGGGGACGACTTCGCCCGGCCGTTCGAGCGCGTCGGGGACGACCTGCACGTCCCCCTCCACGTCGAGGCCGGCGAACTCCTCGTCGAGGACGACGACGGTGGAGTACGAGCGCGCGAGTTCGGCCACGTCGCGGTTGTCCTCCACGACTTCGACGGAGAGTTCGGGAATCGCCTGCTTCGCCTCGGCGTACACCTCGGCGTCGGCGGTGGCGAGACAGCGCTCGCGGACCCGGCCGACCGAGGGGGAGTCGAGGGGTGAGACGCCGTCCAGTGCGCCGAGGACCGCAGGGTCGGGGTCGCGCTCCATCGCCCCTGCGGCGAACTCGCGGACCTCCTCGATTCTGTCCGCCGAGGCGGTCGGAAACAGTGTTTCGAGGCGCTTCGCGGCGTAGTCGGTGCGGGTGCGGGACTGGAGGAGCGCGAGCGCGTCGCGGTAGATTTCGCGCGCGCGGTCGGTGGCGAGGAAGGAGCCGTCGTCGCCGTGGCGGTCGCGGACGGCGGCGCGGGCGATGGCCGCGGCTCGGCCCTCGGTGATGCCCGGGGCGCGGGCGAGACGGGCTACGTCGCCCGTCTCGAGGGCCTCGCGGGCGTCGCCGAGCGCGGCGAGGGACTCGGCGGTCTTCTCGCCGACACCCTTGATGTCGGTGAGTTCGCGGTTCGCGTCCGAGGATTCGTCTGTGCGCTCGGCTTCCGTCTCGGACTCGGACGCGGCTCCCCCTTCCGTACCCATGCGTGTTACGCCTCGCTATCGCGGCCTCGGGCAAAAGGTTGCGGGTCGATTCTTGTTGTTCGGTGAGTGTGACGGTGCCCGAAGACGTAGTGTTCCCGCCGGCACCGCCGATTCCGTGACCCAGCAAACCTCTTACGCTCTCGCCCTTTGCAAGTCCGCCAGGCCAGCACCGCAACCGCGCCTCGCCCTCCCCAGCCGACTCCTTCGCTCCCTCCGGTCGCTCAGTCGCCCCTCGCACGACTGCTCGCGCCGATGAACGGCGCTCGGCGCGCGCCGCCGCGACCTCGTGTCGCGGCCCGTCGCGCCAGGGGACCGCGGCCGACCTCCGTGTCGGCGCTCGGAGGCTGGGGAGGTACGAGGGCTGTGCGGACGGTCGGGTGGGGCTCCGAAAGTGGCCGGGCGCTTTCGAAGGTCACCGTGACGACGAATCCGCGGTACCACTCACCAACCGAAAACTGCCACGAGTCACCACACAACGTATAGAGACGAATCCCTGAAATACCCCATCCTCGTACCAAGAGAGTAGATTCAACCGTGTCTCAGCAGGTCGCACAGGTCGACACCCTCTTTCTCCACGAGGTGGGCGAC
Organism: Halobium salinum; assembly: GCF_026586625.1. GTDB lineage: Archaea > Halobacteriota > Halobacteria > Halobacteriales > Haloferacaceae > Halobium > Halobium salinum. The sequence goes on from NZ_JAODIW010000006.1 coordinate 391,782, forward strand.
CGCTACACCGTCGTCGCGAACAAGGGTGGCGACCGCGTCTTCCGCGGGGTCCTCGAACTCAAGGACACCTCCGCGGGCCCCCGCCCCGGCAAGTTCCGCGTCAAACGCGACTCCACCGAGGACCCGCGAGACCCGGACCTGTTCGTCGAACTCGCCCGCCGCGCCTCCCGCATCCGCATCTCCCAGCAGACCTCTCGGCCGGGCCGCACCGAACTCCAGGAGATGCTCGACGGCTACCAGCTCGAAGCACTGGTCGTCCGCACCTGTCGGTACTGCGCCGGTGCCGGGCGCTACTCGCCCATCACCGACGACACCGCCATCAAGGCCGACCGCGACTACATCTGTCAGGACTGCGCGGTCCGGGAGCTGGAACGCGAACTCTCCTTCGCCGGCAACGGCGGCCTCACCGGCGCGGCACAGGAGCGCCTCGAAGAGCTGTTGCTCGAAGTGCAGGACTTAGACCGCATCACGAACCTCCTCCAGGGGAACCTCGACCCGGACCTGACGAAGTTCGACGAGATTTCGGCGACGGTCGACGACGTGAACGCCGTCGAGACCGCCGAGTTGGACCTCCACCCGGACCTCCAAGGGCTCACGGAGGACCGTTTCGACACCCTCCTCCCGGTCCAGTCCCTCTCGGTCAGGAACGGTCTGTTCGACGGCGACGACCAGCTCGTGGTGAGCGCCACGGCGACCGGGAAGACGCTCGTCGGCGAACTCGCCGGCGTGAACCGCGCGCTCGAAGGCAAGGGCAAACTCCTCTTTCTCGTCCCGCTCGTCGCCCTCGCGAACCAGAAACACGAGGATTTCGAGGAGCGCTACGGCGACCTCGTGGACGTGACCCTCCGCGTCGGCGCCTCGCGCATCAACGACAGCGGCCAGCGCTTCGACCCCGGCGCGGACGTCATCGTCGGCACCTACGAGGGCATCGACCACGCGCTCCGGACGGGTCGCGATTTGGGCGACGTCGGTACCGTCGTCATCGACGAGGTCCACACGCTGAAGGAGGACGAACGGGGCCACCGCCTCGACGGGATGATATCGCGGCTCAAACACTACTGTGAACAGCGCGCGGAGTCCGGCTCCAATCCGAACTACACGGGCGCGCAGTGGGTGTACCTCTCCGCCACGGTGGGGAATCCGGAGTGGCTTGCGAAGCGTCTCCGCGCGACGCTCATCGAGTTCGAGGAGCGGCCGGTCCCCATCGAGCGCCACCTCACCTTCGCCGACGGCCAGGAGAAGATGCGTATCGAGAACAAACTGGTCAAGCGCGCCTTCGACACGAAGTCCTCGAAGGGGTACCGCGGCCAGACCATCATCTTCACCAACTCCCGGCGACGCTGTCACCAGATTTCCCGCAAGTTGGAGTACGACGCGGCCCCGTACCACGCCGGCCTCGACTACGGGAAGCGAAAGCAGGTCGAGCGCCGGTTCGGCAACCAGGACCTGGCCGCGGTCGTCACCACCGCCGCCCTCGCCGCTGGGGTCGACTTCCCCGCCTCGCAGGTCGTCTTCGACTCGCTCGCCATGGGTATCGAGTGGCTCTCGGTGCAGGAGTTCTCCCAGATGCTCGGCCGTGCGGGCCGCCCCGACTACCACGACAAGGGGACCGTCTACATGCTCGTCGAACCCGACTGCTCCTATCACGGCTCGATGGAGATGACCGAGGACGAGGTGGCGTTCAAACTCCTGAAGGGGGAGATGGAGGACGTCACCTCCCACTACGACGAGGCCGCGGCCGCCGAGGAGACGCTCGCGAACGTCACCGTCGCCGGTAAGCGCGCGAAGGTGCTCAACGACCGGATGCTCGGCGAGATAGACACCCGGCGCGCGGTCGCCCGCCTGCTGGAGTGGCAGTTCATCGACGGGTTCGAGCCGACGCCGCTCGGCCGGGCCGTCACCCGTCACTTCCTCTCGCCGAAGGACGCCTTCAGGATTCTGGACGGGATTCGGACCGGGCTGGCGCCGTACGAAATCGTCGCGGAGATGGAACTGGCCGACGAGGAGATGTGATGTAACGGGCCGCGGCTACTCCCCCGTCTCGGTCGCGGTCGCCGTCACGTTCACCGGGCGCGTTGTCGTCGTCGTCGCGCTGGCGTTCTCGCCGCTTCCGTTCCGCCCACCGTCCCCGTAGACGGCCCCGGCATCCACCGCCCGGTCGTACCACGCCGGCCGGTCGACGGTGGTCTCCCCGTAATCGCTGTAGTCGAGCGTCCACTCGACCCGAACCGGCTCGCCGTCGCGCTGGCCGCCCGCCCACGTCGCGTCGTAGGCGACGCGGAGGCTCCGGACCCGACCCTCTGAACCGACCGTCGCCGACAGCGTGGCGTTCCGCGGGTCGGTGACGTTCGGGTTCCCGGCGAGCAGGTCGGGGTTCGTGACGCCCGACCCCTCGATACGGGCGAGCGTCTCGTCCCCGCTCGCCTCTGTCTCCGTTCCGACGAGCATCGTGTCGACGGCGCTGAAGACGCTGTAGAGTCGGTCGTTCGCAGTCGGGTCCCAGCCGGAGAGCTGTCCGGGACTGGCGACGTCCGTCTCTCCCGCCGGGTCGGTCACGAGGCCGTACGACGTGGTTCCGTTCCTCGTCGTTCGCTGGACGACGCGCTCGCCGTCGGCGTAGAACGACGTCGACGCCGACCCCATCCAGTAGGCGTCAGCCTCGCTCCCGGAGACGGCGAAAGAGAGGTTGTACCGGCTCTCGTTGACGATTCTGCCCGCGTTGCTGGAGCGGTAGACCACGGCGCTCGGCGACTCGTCGCCGGCCGAGCGAACCGTCCACGTTGCGTCGACCGTGTACGAGGCGTTCGACAGTGACCGGGCATGGGCGTTCGACAGCGCCAGCGGCTCCTCGACGCTGCGCTCGGTCACGCCCGGCGGCAGACGGCCCGACTCGTCGGCCGTGGTCGCTCCCGCGTCGGACACGGTCGCGTTCGACGTCGTCCCGGTGGTCGTTTCGACGGTACCGCTGGTAGTGGGGTCGTCTGCCCCGGGACTCGGTCCGGCGTCGCCGAACAGGCCGCCACAGCCGGCGGTGAGCAGGAGGGCCGCCAGCGCGACCGCGTGGAGGGCGGAGCGTGACATACACTCGCGAATCGGGCGGTCGCCTGATAAGTTTACCCGAGCGTGAGAATCGAACGAAAGGCTCCGGCGGCTGCATCCGACGCCGTCGACGGACTCGCGGCACACGCGGGCCGGTCGAACGGAGGCGTGGTGGCCGTGTGTCGCCGTCGGTTCGCGGCCGGGTTCTGCGCCGCGTCGGCGCCCGCACGTCGCCACGGGACGGAGTCGCGTCGCTTCCCCTACCCTTTTGCCGGGTCGGGTCGTCTCCCGGGTGTGGTTGCGCTCACGCCGGGTATCGTCGTCGTCTTCGCTGTCGTCTTCCTCGCGCTGGTGTTCTTCGCGTGGGAGCCGGTGCCGGCGGACATCACCGCTCTCGGCATCCTCGTGACACTCATGCTGGTACAGGGGGTGTCGGGGACGCTCGCGAGCTACGGTATCCTCCCCGGGCCCATCGACCTGTTCGGCACCGGTGTCGGCGACTTCCCCGGACAGGCGCTGTCGGGGTTCGCCAGCACGGCGACGCTGACGGTGCTCGCGATGTTCATCCTGAGCGACGGGGTCCAGCGAACCGGGCTCGTCCAGATTCTCGGGGCGAAGATCGCCGAGTTCACGCAGGGCGACGAGACCCGTCAACTGAGCGCGACCGTCGGCGTCGTCGCCCCCATCTCGGGGTTCATCAACAACACCGCCGCGGTCGCCATCCTCCTGCCGATGGTGACCGACCTCGCCGAGCGGGGGCGAACGTCGCCCTCGAAGCTCCTGCTCCCCCTGTCGTACGCCTCGATGTTCGGCGGGATGCTCACGCTCATCGGCACGTCGACGAACATCCTCGCCTCCCAGCTCTCCGAACGCTTGGGCGTCGGCGCGTTCTCGATGTTCGAGTTCACGCAGTTGGGACTCGTGGTGATGGTCGTCGGCATCGCGTACCTCCTCACCGTCGGGCGCTACCTCACGCCCGAGCGCATCAAGCCCCGGACGGACCTCACCGAGGAGTTCGAGATGGGGGAGTACCTCACCGAGGTGGTCGTCCGCGAGGACTCGCCGCTCCTGGGCCAGCAGGTCCAGCGCGCGCTCGTCGAGACGGAGTTCGACGTGGACCTCCTCCAGCTCATCCGGGGCGAGGAGACGTTCCTCGAACCGCTCGGCCCGAAGCAGATACAGGCCGGCGACGTGTTCACCATCCGGACCGACCGCGACACGCTGCTCGAGCTGCTCGACGCGGAGGGGTTGGACCTCGTGCCGGTGACCGTCGACGAGTCGGAGCTCGAAGTCGCCGAAGGGGGTCAGAACCTCGTCGAGGTCGTCGTCGCTCCCGGCTCGGCGCTGGTCGGCGAGTCGCTGGTCTCCGCGAGCTTTCGACAGCGCTACGACGCCACCGTGCTCGCCCTGCGTCGCGGCGGGGAGCTCATCCGCCGGCGGATGGACCGCGTCCCGCTCCGCGTCGGCGACACCCTCCTCGTCCAGGCGACCATCGAGAGCGTCGAGCGTCTCGACGCCAACCGGGACTTCATCGTCGCCCAGCGCATCGAGCGCCGCGACTTCCGGAAGGAGCGCATCCCGGTCGCGCTGGGTATCATCGCCGCGGTCGTCGGCCTCGCCGCGGTCGACGTGCTCCCCATCGTCGTCTCGGCCATCGCCGGCGCGCTGGCGATGGTGCTCACCGGCTGTCTCAAACCCACGGAGGTGTACGACTCGGTGCAGTGGGACGTCATCTTCCTGCTCGCGGGCGTCATCCCGCTCGGCATCGCGATGGAGAACACGGGCGCGGCCCAACTGCTCGCTGACGGCATCGTCGCCACCGCGGACTTCCTCCCGTTGCTCGCCGTGCTCGGGGTGTTCTACGTCGCCACCGCACTCCTGACGAACGTCATCAGCAACAACGCGAGCGTCGTGTTGATGGTGCCCGTCGCCGTCGACGCGGCAGTGAACCTCGGCGCGAACGCGTTCTCGTTCGTCCTCGCGGTGACGTTCGCGGCGTCGACGGCGTTCATGACGCCCGTCGGCTACCAGACCAACCTGTTCGTCTACGGTCCCGGCGGCTACCGGTTCACCGACTATCTCCGCGTCGGCGGGCCGTTGCAGGCCATCTTCGCGGTCGTGACGACGCTCGGCATCGCCTACTTCTGGCCACTGACCCCGTGAGTCGCCGTCGCGTACGCCCGACCGAACGAAACCGTTTTGAGTGGGTCGGCGCAAGTCCGAAGCGCGGGACCGTGGGTTAGCCTGGTATACTTCGGGCCTTGGGTGCCCGTGACCCCGGTTCAAATCCGGGCGGTCCCATCCGTATTTAAGCGCTTTAGCGCTTCTGCGCCACATAGACGGGGGAATGTGATCTCCATCGCGAGGGGTGGTCGCGGTGAGCAAAATCATCGAGATCGAGCTCCCCATCTGCGACTTCTGCGGGGGGTTCATTCTCGATGAGGACTAGGCGTGTCCAGCCCGGGCAGACGACCGGAGGTGCTACCCGTGACGGGGGGCGTCCCGCCTGCTCGACAGTGTACGCTCCCGTCGTGTGAGCGAGAAGCAGTTGAACCCGCAAGAGACGGGACTCTCTGCACGCAGCATCTCCAGACCGTCACACACGAACATACACACACCGCGCCAGGTAGGGAGGAGACGACTACAGCGGACGCACCAATAGACACGTCGACCGAGCCGTACGCGACTGCTGACTTCACAAGTCCCGAATGCGGTGTCTGGCCGCCGAACTCCACGAACGAGAGCAATGGGTGGGGCGCGCCGGGCAGAGCAGCAAGCAGCTGTTCGCTCCGTGGGCCGATCGAGATCACCCAGAGGCGGATCCGGACGAGGACGCGCGCTGGAAGTGGGGGCTTACGGAGAACTGCGTCGATGGCGATACTATCGCCATCGCCGAGGACGACCCGCATCTCGAGGGGCGTGTCTTCCTCCAGCAGGCCGAGGACCCGTACGGATTCGTCGATGGCGACGATGTCCGCTGCCCAGAGACGGGCGCTGTTCATCCGGCGTTTATCGACATCCTCCAGCGACTCGGCGCGACGTACACCGACATCTCGACATCCGGGAGCGGCAGTCACGCGAACTACCGCGGGACACTCCCAGCGGGGCTCACGCAAGCGACGTTCGCGATCGATAGCGAGCCGTGGGGAGCGAACGACGAGATTCCCGAGATCGAGATCTACACCGGCAAACACGTGTGCGTGCTCACCGGCGAGCACGTTCCTGGAACGCCGACCGACATTGCCGAGTGGGACGACGACGAGCTTCGCGCGCTCCTCGACGAGCACGATCAGCTCCCGATGCCCGGCGAGAACGCCGCGCACGAGTTCGACGCATTCGACGCCACCGAGTACGAACCGTCTGTGACCGCCGCTGACGAGACCACCGACGATATTCGCAACGTGTTCGCCGCGCTCGACCGCATCGACGCCCGGTGCGTCGCGGAGGACACCGTCGTCCACCGATGGAACGACTCGGCGAGCACATCAGGTGACTACCGCGCGTTTGTCCCGGCGTGGGGTACGGCGGAGTCGGACGTGCCCATTACGTTCCTGACCGGCCGCGGACGCAAGGAGCAGTACGAGCAACTGGGGGCATGGTGTGAGGATCACGGGTTGTCGCATACGACCCTCCCGGCGTTCAGCGAGTGTCTCACAGCTGCCGGGGAGTACGGTGAGGCGGCTGCCGACCAGGTGTGGACGTGGTACGAGCGGAGTGCGTCGCCGCGCGACATCCACGCCTACGCCGAACTCGAGACCGGTGAGCCCCTCGGCTGCCAGCAATACGAGGGCCAGTCCTGTCCGTACTCGGCGCGTTGGCGGGCGATTGATCCCGACGAGTACGACGTACTCATCGGCCACTACAGCCACGCGCACGTCGGGTCGGTCGTCCAGGGTCGAGCTGTCGTCGTCGACGAGTTCCCCGGCGCCTACGAGACGGTGCTGTCGGACCGTGAATGGGTTGTGACGACCTACCTGCAGTCTCGCCCAGAGGTGCCGTTCGAGAGCTTTACCGACCTGCTGGAGGGCCGGAGCGACGAGGCACGACGGACGGAGGCGCTGGCAGCCCTACCTGCGCCCAGCGACGTGGAGCAGGACGGCGAGCAGGCGTTCTACGACGGCGGGCACGCGGCCGCGCCGCTGGCCGTTTTGACGCTGCTGCGTAGTGACGACCTCGGCAACGGCCTCGAACGCGCGGCGCTAGGCGAGCGACGGGTGGGCCTCCACGATCGCGAGGCGGGCGAGGTTCGGGTGCTGTGCCCACCCAATCTTCGATACGCACGGAGTGTCGTCGCGCTCGATGGAACGCCAACCCAACGGATGTGGGACCGAGCGCTGGGGCGTAAACCGACCCACCGACCCGTCTTGTCGGGCGACGACGAGCGGCAGGCGTACATTCGGGACGCGCTCGGCCTGCAGGTCGTCCGAACGACTGACTACGTCAAGACGTACAACACCGCCGAGTACGTCAACGTCGAGCGCGACGACGCCCTCCTCGACGCCGTCGCCGCAGAACACGGCCAGGAACCAGCGCTCATCACGACCGCAACCGCCGAACAGGAGTACGCTGCCGCAGGGCTTACCGATCAAGTCGGCGCACGAGCCCACTACGGCAACGTTCTCGGCTCGAACCAGTTCGCCGATGCGCGCGTCGGGGTGGTCGTTGGGTCACAGCACTACGGCGACCGCTTCGTCCAGCGCTGGGCAGCGTACGACCACGTCACCGTCGACGCGGTCGATCGATCCGACCCCACGCAACGGGGAACAGGCCTCAGCTACGGCGACGTCAGTGACGAGATCCTGACCCACATGCGCGAACACGAGACGTTTCAGGCAGCGATGCGCTTCGGTCGTGACGGTGACGGTGCGGTCGTCTACGTCCACACGAACACGCTCCCCGACTGGGCCCCCATTGCGGGCGAGGGCCGGGCCCTCTCGACACGCAGCGAGGGGGAGCAACAAGTCCTCGCCGCGCTCAAAGAGTTGGACGCGCCGCGAACGGCTGACATCGTCGCTCACGAGGCGGTCGACGTCGGGACACGGCAGGTTCAACACGTCCTCGCATCGTTCGTCGACCGCGGGATCCTGACGCGTCAGCGGGCGCCTGACGACGGCCGCGCGTTCGTCTGGCATGCTGACGGGCTCCACCGAGTGAGCGAGCACGGCGACGTCGAGTTAGCGACCGTCAGCCTCGACGACCTCACCGACGACGAGGTTGCCGAACTCGCCCGTATGGAGACGTATTATACGTGGGACTTCGGTAGTCGCGACGACTCGTACGCCCGACCGGCTGGGAGGCCATCCACGACCGTTTCGAACGGGGGTGTCGCTGCCCCAGATGGAGGTCGTGAGGGGGACGGGGCGACCGACTGACCCCCCTTGCGGACCGAGACGCCGCGGTTCAAACAGCGGTAGCTACAGCGATCGGTGCGGGTGTCCCCTAATAGCATTCGACGGTGGCACTCTACATTGCTCGGGCGGTTCAGTTGTCAGATCAGGCGCAACAACCGATGGTGAGGTCATTCCCTGATGCATGAATATCGTTTTAGCACACAGCAGCCATTTTCTATTACTTCCGTCACAATTAGAAACAGTTGGAAAGCTACGCTTAGTATAGTACTGAATAATTGTAGCCGACTGTTAAGCATCGCAGCGTTTCACATGCGGTATAACTCTAACTACTGAGCCACTCCAGAACACGATCGACTGTGATGCGTTATACAGTTTTCCCAGATCGTCTGATCCGTAGGTGACGCCCCAGCCTCTATTAACGTATGAAAAGTGTCGAATCAAGGCTGCGGAGACGCTATCAAGGGAACCTCAGGCGATTATTCACCTCAGAGTCAGACCGACACCGGCGGACGGCCGACATTGATTCGAAGTGGAACTCTCCCGCCGGTTTATTACAGTTCGATCAAACGACCCGCACGTTCTCACTTTCGGAGACGGCCAAATCCTCAATATTATCCAGTTCCGCCATTATGCGGACGTCTATGGCTCGTTCGATGGTCCCAGGTGATCCAATATCTTTGCCTCTAATCCCCGAGAACGAGATCCGACGAATCGGGCTGTCAGGTAAGCCGTCAACTTTGATAAGATGCTCAACTGTGTCAACGATGAGGTCGGAAAAGCTAAAATTATCGAACGTGGGGGTCCCATCTGAGTCAACGGGCTTGGCGGGGTCATCTCCCCCAAAGAACATAGTTAGCTCAACTGCGTTCTGAGATATCTGGCTGAATATCGTTGAGGCCACATTGATGTTTTCGACGATTCCGCCTCGACCCTGTTTGCTTTTAATTCGAACACCAGAAAGGAGTCGGTTAAAAATACAATTTGAGAGTGTAACGTTTCGAATATCACCTGCCGTCTCGCTTCCGATAGCGAGGCCACAGTAACCACCAGTCATCCTGCAGTTGGAGATAGTGACGTTTTCACATGGCTCACCGATCTTTCGCCCTTGCTCATCACAGCCAGACTTAAGCGCGATGCAGTCGTCTCCGACCGAAATGTCACAATCATAAATCGAGATGTTGCGAGATGAGTCTGGGTTGATGCCATCCGTATTCGGCGTGTCAAACGGGTTGATTATCGTAGCATCTCGAACCGTGACCCCCTCACAGTAGACGAAATGGAGTGTCCAGGCAGGCGAATTTCTGATTGTTACTCCCTCTATAAGCACATTTTCGCACGAATAGAGGTTAACAATACGGGGGCGTGGGTACTCTAACTGAAGTCCGGCCGGATAGGGATTGTCTCGACCGAGTGTATGTGACGCGGAAGCATCTTCGTACGCTTTCCACCATGGTTGGCCACGTGCGTCAATCGTTCCACGGCCGGTGATTGCGACATTCGATAGATCATGGCCAGTGAATAGGGAAGCATACACTTCTCTTTCATACCCTTCCCACCGTCCATCGGTGGCGGGGTAATCAGCAATATCAAGCGACCCGAGGACCGTAGCTCCCGCTTCGATTCTAACGGTAATATTGTCCCTTAGAAACACCGGTGCGGTAACATACTCGCCAGGCGGAAAAACTACTGTTCCGCCGCCGAGATCTCCACACTGATCGATTGCTGCCTGAATCGCTGATGTATCTTCTGTGTTGGTACCGGATGACGCACCAAATGCGGTAACAGAATACTCACTGTGCTCGCTGTCAGTCATCCTAAGTTACTCCACACCCGGCATCAGTGGTGCCCGGAACGCGGTTGAGTCATCTGCTGGTTTCGTTCGGGGATACATGAGGCATTTTGGATCATCCTTCTCGGCTTGTCGTATTTTCTCTACTCCCTCCTCAAGCCCTGATTGTTCTAAAAATCCGAGAGCAGCCTCCCAAGACATGAACTGGTCATAGGTGTCGACAAGCGCGCTGAACCCGTCCGTCATTCCATAAATGACGTCTCTCTCTTCAAGAGTATACCGACGAGTTAATCCTTGAGCGCTCGCTGCCGGCTCCATCCCAAGGGCCCAGTATCCACCTGGTTTGTTCTTTTTCCGCCGGTTTGCTCGAAGAAGAGGGAGACACTCCATTCTCGCTTCGGAGACAGAGAGCCCCTCCTCCTGGACGAGGGTTTGCATCTGGTGTGCGACGTCCGCATCAAGCGGATCAATCCGGGAGTCATAAACGCGACCGAACAGCTCGTTATTGCGGCCGATAAGAATTGAGCAATCACCTAACACGAACACATCCAGTACGCCATTCTCGATCCGACAGATGGCACATGTTGCGGACGGTAGATGGGCATCGTCAAGCTCACGAGCCTGTTTGAAGCGAGCGAATCGCTGAGCGGTGTCACGGATACCGTCATTGACGATACCCTCAAGCGAGGAATCCGTGTCCCTAATGTGATTCTTGAGGTATTCATTGAACTGTGTAACGTACCATTGTCCATCACTCTCACAGGGAGTACAGTTAATATCACCAAGTCCTGTAGCTCCATCCAATACCCACGCGCTCTCTGACTGTATCGTCACGATATCCTCGTTGGCGCCCCATCCATCATCGCTTACTGCTGTGGAGTGTTCGCAATCAATCTCTACGCTGTGCATCATCGATTCGTAGTACCTACGCTTGTGATCACAATCATAGATGCCTTTTTATGCCGGCTTGGCTGTCTTATCATCTATGGCACAATTCTGGGTATTAATGGTTCCGATTATATCTGTTATTCAGGCAGTCCTTCGCCGATTTGCAAATAGCACGAAACAGGTATTCGCAATACGCGAAGAACCGACCTTTCGTGTGTGGATGCTGCTCGCGGTGTTACTAACCGCTGTATACGGCCTCATCTGGTGGTTCGTGCCCAGTATCCTCACTCCACTTTCGATTAATCTCCTTGCAGGAGTTATCGGTGGTGTTGTAGGTGTTTATTTTTCGCTCGACGTGATTCGGCCTTATGTTCGAACGGTCGAACGTAGACGAATCGAGTCCACCCCGCGCATTCTCGAGTCATACGAAAATATCTACGACAACAATCGATCTGTTCATCCCGACTTCATCCGTTTGGACGAGATCGCCGCGTGGAAAGGTAGATCAACCCATCCGCTCACAGAAACGATTATTGCCACGCTTCCAGACCCGATTGGGCGCGTTTTCAGACCGGGGATACGACCCGAAGTCCCACTCGCGGTTGAATACGTACCTGAAAAACTGCGTTCAGTAAGTGGATATTCTTGTACACAGGTCGTTGACTCGGACCAGCCTGAAGCAGATAACGGTGGTCTCTATGAGGTCCCAACCCGATTGCAATCGCTGCTTGAACCGTATGAGGAGGATATCCGTGAGATGTTCCTCCAAGAGGGACGCAAAAATGAAGAAAAAATGCGTCTCGATGGGTTTGACGACAAGGGGTTCGTATATTCCAAGACGACGTACTATCGGAGCTTCTTGACGAATTTTTGTCCTGACTATCCTCCCCAAAGTCCCGCACCTATCCGAAAGCTAACGGCTCCACTCCTTTTCGATACGGATGGAGAAACGATCCCTCTGTCAGAATCCCCATTCTCAAACCACTTCGGCGGCGGAGGCCTCGTTGTCACTACTGACGGCAAGATCTTACTTTCAGTCCGTGGTAAGACGGTCGCAGTTGAAGGTAATAGTAAGCATTTGTCATTCAGTGGATCATTTGATTACGAGACCGTTCGTACCGAGGGACTCCGGACTGAAATCGAAGATATCGTTGAAGATGAAACCGGTATCGGAGCTGATAATATCATTGAAATCTGTGTGCTTGGTGTCACACGCAGGATCGAACGGCTGGGGAAACCCGATCTGGTTACAATTGTTCTTGTCGATGAAGACGTTGATTGGGGGCCAGCTACCGATCAATTCATCAGTATAGATGCAGTTCCAATCATATCTGAGGGTGCCCATTTCGAATCCATCGATGACGTGTTTACAGGGGATAGACCACTCAATATGTCTCAGAAATTGATTGAGCATCTCAACGAACGTGCGTATCCTCCATCCTTAGGACTCGTCTCAGCAATCTATCTTATTAATGCAGTAGCGAAGAAATTGAGCAGTGACACTACTAATCCGGAATAGACTGATCAATACGTGGGATCTTACCTCGAAGGGGTACCCGGGTCGATCGACAGTCGGGTACTGACACACCCACACTCTGTGTCTAAGAATACCGACATCCCGCTCCAACGGGTGGTTCGGTGTCAATATCGGCTCGGTTCTCGCCGTCGTTGCCGCCCCTCGTTGAGTCCCCCTGCCGAGCCAACCCGTAGAGCTCAGGGCGGTCCGTGAGCGCGTTTCGGATGGTCGCTCGGGTACTGTCGAGCCGTGTCGCTGCCTTGCGCTTCGGTCGACGCCGACTCGACCGGGCATTCTGTCTCTCTGCTCAGAACGAAAACTCCGTAATTCAGACCATTATCGGCGTGAAACAGTCTGCAACAGTTCCCAACGGCCTCCCCAGGCTATGTACCTTCCATTCATGAGAACTGATATGAGCACCACCGAAGCCCCCGTGACCGCCCCGACCGACGAGCGCCCGCGGCACGTCGTCGCGGTGCTGGCCGACGCCGACGGGTCGACGGTCGCGTTCGACGCGCTCGTCAACGAGGTCCTGCGCCGCGAGTACCGTGGCGACCGCGACCCGGCGGACCACCGTCGCGCGGTGGCGAACGCCCTGCACTTCGAAATCCTCCCGCGGTTCGACTCGCGCGGTGTCCTGACCCACGACTCGGGGCGTGACGTGGTCCGATTCGACCGCGACCGCGTGGCGGCTATCGAGGCGGGTGCCGAGTCCGGTCTCGACGCCGGCCCCTCGGCGGCGTTCCGCCCGCCGAGTCCGCGAGAAGTCACCGCCAGCCAGCGGTTCTGACCCGTCTGGCCCGCCTGTTTCGTTCTCTGCCCTCTCTCCCCCTCGCGTTCACTTTCGGTCCGAGGCGACAGTTCTTACACGAGGAGGCACTAAGCTCATCGCAATGGCTCAGGCCGGGAATCAGGAGCTCACCGACCGGTTCATCCAGTTCTATCGGAACTACTACCGGGACCGAATCGGGACGCTCGCCCAAAACTACCCCAACGAACAACGTTCGCTCTACGTCGACTACAACGACCTCTACACGTTCGACCCCGACCTCGCGGAGGACTACCGCTCGCAGCCCGAACAGCTCCAGGAGTACGCCGAGGAGGCCCTCCGGCTCTACGACCTCCCGGCCGACGTGAGCCTCGGTCAGGCCCACGTCCGCCTGCGCAACCTCCCGGAGCACATCGACATCCGCGGTATCCGGGTCCACGACAACCACGTCGGCACGCTCGTCAGCGTGCAGGGCATCGTCCGCAAGGCGACCGACGTGCGCCCCAAGGTGACCGAGGCCGCCTTCGAGTGCCAGCGCTGCGGCACGATGACGTACATCCCCCAGTCCGACGGCGCGTTCCAGGAGCCCCACGAGTGCCAGGGCTGTGAGCGCCAGGGTCCCTTCCGGGTGAACTTCGACCAGTCCGAGTTCATCGACTCCCAGAAGCTCCGGGTACAGGAGTCCCCCGAGGGGCTCCGCGGCGGCGAGACGCCACAGTCCATCGACATCAACGTTGAGGACGACATCACCGGGAAGGTCACGGCGGGGGACCACGTCACCGTCGTCGGCGTCCTTCACATCGAGCAGGTGACGAACGGCCAGGAGAAGTCCGCCATCTTCGACCTCTACATGGACGGGGTGTCCATCGCCATCGAGGACGAGGAGTTCGAGGACATGGACATCACCGACGAGGACAAAAAGGAGATCATCGAGCTCTCGAACCACGAGAGCATCTACGAGGAGATGGTCGGTTCCATCGCACCCGCCATCTACGGCTACGAGGAGGAGAAGCTCGCGATGCTCCTCCAGCTGTTCTCGGGCGTGACGAAACACCTCCCGGACGGCTCGCGGATTCGGGGCGACCTCCACATGCTGCTGATAGGGGATCCTGGTACCGGGAAATGCGTCAGAGGCGACACGCGTATCACGCTCGCAGACGGGAGCGAACCCCGGATTCGAGACCTTGTCGAGTCGAACTTGAACGACCCGAAACCCATCGACGACGGCGTCTGGGACGACGTCGACTTCGACGTGCCATCGCTTCAGACTGACGGCTCACTCGCCCCTCAGCGTGCGACCAAAGTCTGGAAGCGCGAGGCCCCCGAGACGATGTACCGCATTCGAACGTCGACCGGTCACGAACTGGAGGTTACGCCGTCGCACCCACTGTTCGTCCAGTCCGGTGGTCGGTTCTCCCCGGTCATCGCCGACGACCTGAGAGAGGGTGATTTCGTCGCGACGCCCCGACGTCTCCCCGTCGCTGGCGACGACCGCCTCGAGGTGAACTACCGGCGGTCGAAGTCGGCGAACGCAGTCCGACTCGACCTTCCGGACGAGTGGACACCGTGGCTCGCCCGCCTCGTCGGGTACATTGTCGCCGAAGGGTACGTCGAGCAGCGCTCCGACAACACCGGCTTCGTCTCGGTGACGAACAACGACCGAGAGATTCTGGACGAAGTCGCTCGCGGTTTCGAGCGACTCGGGCTGAACTACTTCGAGCGCGCTCCCCACGACGGAAAGGACGCTCGTGAAATCGTCTGTGGTTCGGGTGAGTTCGTCAGTTTCTTGACGACCCTCGAACCAGCCATGTTGGAGACTTCGGCCGAACAGCGAGTGCCCGAAGCGATTATGCGCTCCACCGAGGAAACAACGGTCTCCTTCCTCCGAGCGTACATCGAAGGGGAAGCTCACGTCTCCGAAACCCAGCGTGAGATTTCGGTCGCGTCGATGAGTCGCGACCTGCTGGAGGACGTTCGGCGCCTGCTCCTCGCGCTCGGTATCACGACACAACTCCACCCACGACAGAACGACAGCTACCGTCTCCGTATTGGCGGCGAGCAGTTCGCAACGTACGTCGACCGTGTCGGCTTCGTCACGGAGCGCAAGCGGCGCACGGCAGCACAGTACGAGGGTGTGCGGTCGAACACGAACCTCGATGTCGTCCCGAACATCGGGAACGACCTCCGTCGAATCCGAAACGAAGTCGGACTCACGCAGGCGGAGTGCGGACTCCCGCGGTCGACGTATCAACACTACGAGCGCGGTGACAGGAACCCAAGTCGAGAGAGCCTTGAGGCGGTCGTAACTGCATTCGAAGCGGCACTCGACGACGATTCGGCAGCCATCGCCGACGGGGGCGTCGAGTCGGCGGTTGCACGAGACGTGTCGTCGCTTCGTTCGTTGGCCGACGGCCCGGTCGGGTGGGAGCGAATCGAGTCCATCGAGACCGTCGAGCCGGAGTACGACTGGGTGTACGACCTCGAGGTCGAGGGGACGCACAACTACGTTTCGAGCGGCGTCATCTCCCACAACTCCCAGATGATCTCATACATACAGAATGTCGCCCCGAGGTCGGTGTACACCTCCGGGAAAGGGTCCTCCTCCGCGGGTCTCACCGCTGCCGCCGTCCGCGACGACTTCGGCGACGGCCAGCAGTGGTCGCTCGAAGCCGGCGCGCTCGTCCTCGCCGACAAGGGTATCGCCGCGGTCGACGAGTTGGACAAGATGCGTCCCGAGGACCGCTCCGCGATGCACGAGGCGCTCGAACAGCAGAAGATTTCGGTCTCCAAGGCCGGCATCAACGCCACACTCAAGTCCCGCTGTTCGCTGCTCGGGGCGGCGAACCCGAAGTATGGACGGTTCGACCAGTACGAACCCATCGGCGAGCAGATAGACCTCGAACCGGCGCTCATCTCCCGGTTCGACCTCATCTTCACGGTGACGGACAAGCCGGACCCGGACCACGACAGCATGCTCGCCGAGCACATCCTGAAGACGAACTACGCCGGGGAGCTGAACACCCAGCGCACCCAGCTCCCGACCTCGAACTTCAGCGCCGAGGAGGTCGACGAGGTGACCGAGGAGGTCGCCCCCGTCATCGACAAGGACCTCCTGCGGAAGTACATCGCCTACTCGAAGCGCAACTGCTTCCCGACGATGACCGACGAGGCGAAGGAGCAGATTCGGGACTTCTACGTCGACCTGCGCTCGAAAGGGCTCGACGAGGACGCGCCCGTTCCCGTGACGGCTCGTCAGCTGGAGGCACTCGTGCGCCTCTCGGAGGCGAGCGCTCGGGTTCGGCTCTCGGACACCGTCGAACGCCAGGACGCGGAACGCGCCACCGAGATTACCCGGTCCTGTCTCGAAGCCATCGGCGTCGACCCCGAGACCGGCGAGTTCGACGCCGACGTGGTCGAGACGGGCACCTCGAAGTCCCAGCGCGACCGCATCAAGGGTATCAAGGAGATCATCAAGGAGGTCGACAGGGAGTACGAGGAGGAGCCCGGCGCCCCCATCGACGCCATCGTCGACCTCGCCGCCGAGTCGGGCATCGACGAGGACAGCGTGAGCAAGGAACTCGACAACCTCCGGCGCAAGGGCGACGTGTACAGCCCCGCGACCGACCAGTACAAAGTGGTGTAGGCGATGGACCGTATCTCCGCCCTCCGCAACGTCGAGGACGCGCTCCGAGAGTTCGAGTCAGGGGAGGTCGACCTCGCGACCGCCGAACGGCGGGTGCTCGCCGTCCTCCGCACCTACGCCACGGAGTTCGAGGGCGAGGACGGCGACCTCGCGGCCTACCGCGCCGCCGGCGACGACCGCGTCGCCGGCGTCGTCGTCGTCGCCGAGTCGGCGCCGGCGGCACACGACCGTGTTCTCGAGTTACTCGCCGAGAGCGAGAGACAGGGGGACGCGGTCGACGAGACCCCCACCCGGCCCGACGGCGTGGCGTTCGAGGTCGAACGACTCGGGTGACCGTCTGCACGGAGTGGGGACGGTGCAAACGCTTTAGTCGTGGCTCCGCGTACATCCGATAGTACGTATCAGGTGATTGGTGTGTCAGACGTCCACGACCTACCGCTCTCGGAGAATATACCGGCGGACGCCGCGAGTGTCCTCCTCCTCGCTCCGTCCTTCCTCGACGCCGAGGAGTCGACCTGCTGTGGCCTCCTCGGTCTCGGCACCGGGTCGGCGGAGAACGTCCTGTGGGTCAGCTACACCAACTCCCCGGACACCCAGTTCCGGCGCTGGCGGGAGGCGGGCGGTCGCGACGGCGAGGTCGGCGTCATCAGCGTCGGCGAATCGTCGCGGTCGGCGGGGACGGCGGCCGGGGTCGGCGGTGGGCGCGGTGCCGACGCCGGAACGGGCTCGATACCGAACGGGGGAGGGGCGTCGACCACCGGACACGCGTCACCGGTCCGAGCGGTCTCCACCCCGACCGACCTCACCGGGTTGGGCATCGCCATCAACGAGTACCTCCACCGCTGGCGAAGCACCGAGGGACGCACGGTCGTCTGTTTCGACTCCGTGACGGCGCTGGTTCAGTACGTCGACCTCGAGACGACCTTCGAGTTCCTCCACGTCGTCACCGGGCGCGTGTACGCCGCCGGCGGGCTCGCACACTTCCACATGAACCCGCTCGCACACGACGAGCGGACCGTCGAGAGCGTCGCGTCGCTCGTCGACGCGGTCGTCGAACTCGACGAGGACGGCGTCGTGTCCGTCCGGAGCCGCTGACCGACGCGGGCGTCGGCGCCGCCGGCGGCCGAGCGGGGACGCCGCTTCGGCGACAGATTTATTTTCGAAACGGTTTCACGCGGAACCCGTGCTGCTGGTCGTCACCTACTCCCGCGCCGCCCGAACGACGCTCCGGAACGTCTGTCGCACCCACGAGGGAAGCGTCGTCCGCCGGTTCGGTCGTGCCGCCCTCGTAGAGTCGACGGAGTTCGGCGCCCTCCTCGCGCTCCGGCTCCGGGAGAAACACGGAGCCGACGTGCAACTCGAACGCACCGAGCCGCTCAACGAGTTCGAACGCGTCCCCGCTTCGGTGCGGGAAGCCGCGACGGCGTACGAGTCCCGGGACTCCCCGAGCACTCCCTACGCGAAGTTCGCCGCCGGCTCCGACCACCCCGCCCCGGAGACCCTACGCGACCGGGAGCTGTGACTGCGCCGGATACCGACGGTCCGCCGCCGGTGGCCGCCGAGAGTAACGACGCCGGACTCAACCACGACGCCGAAGTCAACGACGTCGCCGCCGACGAAGACATCCTCGTCCGAATCGGGCGTCGCCGCGCGGTCGACTTCCGCGACCAGCCGGTGGACCCGAAGACCGTCGTCGCCGCGGTCCGGGGAGCGGAGTCGTCCGGTATCAGCGTCGACTGTCCCGACCCCGGGCCGGGCCACTCGACGCTCGCGTCCCCGCCCGGAGTCGGGGACGGCGTCGTCTCTCTCCGGGCATCGCTCGCGGCCGCGGCGCGCTCCCGGGGGCTGGTCGCTCCCGAGCGTGAGGAACTGGCCGCGGTCCGACGCTCGCTCCGCGGTCTCGCCGCCGACCTCGACGCCGAGGACGCCCCGTCCGCGGACCTGCCCGCCGCCCGTCGTCGCGTCGCCGACGCCGGGAGCCGCGAGACGGCGCTCCGCGAGCGGGTGGCGGCGCTCCGCGGGCGACTGAACGCGCTCAGGGAACGCGACGCCGACGAGGCCGTCCTCGCTTCGGTCGAGGCGGACCGCCGCGAGGCCGCCGCGCGGCTCTCCGAAGTCGAGACCGAGCGCGTCGCCGCCGAACAGGCCCTCGACCGGGCACGGGAGGTGGTCCGGGAACGCCGGGCGACTCGCGACCGCCGTCTCGAACTGGAAGACCGGGTGGCGAACCTCGAACGTGCCGCCCGGGCGTCGCTCGCGGAGCGCGTGCGTGAGCCCTTCGAGCGGGCGCTCGAACGAGTTCCACGAGGAGCCGGACACGACGGAGGCGACGGGGGAACCGGGCACGACGGGGGCGACGAGGGAGCCGGACACGACGCTTGCGACGATAGCAGTAGCGACGACGGCTCCGGAACGGTCGGCGACGCACGAACCCGCTGGTACGCGGCGGTTCGCGTCGCCGACCTCCGGGCACCGGTCGTCGTGGCCGGCCCCGACCGGCGCTTCGGGAGCGCCGCCGAGGCGGCGACCCGGCTCGACACTCCCGTCGTCTGGCTGTAGCTCGCGGTAGCGTACTGTCCTTTTTCACCGAGGACGGGACCACCACCCGCATGACCGACGTCCCCGTGACCGTCGACTGGGAGACCGACGCCCGCGACGGTGTCACGCTCGTCACACTCGTGTTAGACAACGACACGCCCGTCCCGCAGCGCGTCCAGGTCTCGAACCGACTCGACGGGCCGGTGTCGCCGCCGCGGTCCGCGGGCGTCCCCGAACCGGGATGGTCCCGCGAAGGGTACGAGGGGGTCGTCCCGGCCGACGGTCGTCTCGCGCTCGGGTACGCCTGCCCCGCACCAATCGAGGGGTCGACGCCGGTCGAACTCGGCGCCGTCGGGCCGGTAGACCGCGGTTCGGGGGCGAGCCCTCCTGCGGGCGACGCACGCGCCGGGACCGCGTCGAGCGCCGACCGCCACGGTCTCGACGACCTCGACGCCGCGGCGACGGCCGCCCTCCGCCGGGTCGGGTCCGGACGGCCGCCGCGCGACGCCATCCCGACCGAGAGAGGGAGTGACGGGAGCGGGAGCGAAAACGAGAACGGAGCCGAGGGCGAGAACCCGGGCGGTACGGACGGGAGAGGAGACTCCGGTCCGGGGGCCGACGAGCCTAGCCCGGACTCCCCTCCGGTGCTTCCGGCGGCCACGCCGTCACCGCTGACCGACTCTCGCACTCGGGACGACGCCGACACAGAACCCGCCGCAGGCGGAGATGGCGCCGCCGACACTGACGACGCTACACCCGTCGCCGTCGACGCGTGGCTCCGGGCGGTCGAGGCGCGCGTCGACCTCGCCGAGCGGCTGACCGACCCGAGCGTCCCGGCGGCCACGGCGGCGCTCGAAGAGGCAGGTGGGTTGGACGCGGCGGCCTCGGCTGTCGGGGCCGCCGAGGCTGACGCGGCGACGCTCCGGGCGGTCGCGACGCGCGCCGAGGCGCTGGCGGCGAGAGCCGACGCCACCGACGTACCCATCGACGCGCTCCGGAGGCTGGCGTGATACTCGCGGTCGCCGGCGGCAAGGGCGGCGTGGGGAAGTCGACCGTCGCGTACAACCTCGCGGCGGCGCTCGACGCGGTCGTCGTCGACGCCGACCTCGGGATGGCGGACCTGCCCGCCGGCGACGGGCGCGGCCCGGACCTTCACGACGTGCTCGCCGGGCGAGCCGACCCGCTGGAGGCCGTCCGTGAGGGTGGCCCGGTCCGACTGCTCCCCTGTGGTCGGTCGCTCGCCGGCGCCCGCGCGGCGGACGTGACGGGGCTCGCGCGGGTCGTCCGGGCCGTCGACCGCCGGTACGGCGACGTCGTGCTCGACTGTCCGGCGGGGATGCGCGCCGACGCCGGCGTCCCGCTGGCCGTCGCCGACGCCTGCGTCCTCGTCGCGGCGCCCAGGACGTTCGCGCTCGCGGACGCGCTCCACACCCGGGCGCTGGCCTGCGAACTCGACGCCGGACTCGTCGCCGTCGCGCTCAATCGGACGGTCGAGTCGCCGCCGACCGAGGCGGTCGCCGAGGCGCTCGGCGCGCCGGTCGAGGTGGTCCCCGCGGACCCTCGGGTCGGGCGGTCCGTCACGGAGGGAGCGCCGGTCCTCGACGTCGCTCCGGAGAGCCGGGCCGGCGACGCGCTGGCGTCGCTCGCCGCGCGGGTCGAATGCTGTCGCTGACCGGCGGTGTCGTCGGCGTCCGAAGACGGGAAGGAAGGGACGAGAACGCGGCGGCTCCGCCGTTCAGTCGTGGAGCTTCTGGTACGTCGTCCGGAGCGTGACGGGCGTGACGCCGGCGACGTCGGCGGCCTCGCGCTGCGTACAGTCGGCTCCCGTCGCCCGGGCCGCGGTGTACAGACAGCCGGCGGCGACGCCGCTCGGGTTCCGGCCAGCGACGATGCCTCGGTCCTCCGCCTCGGCGACGAGTTCGCGGGCGCGTCGTTCGACCCCGCTGTCGAGGTCCAGTTCGGTGGCGAATCGGGGAACGTACTCGACGGGGTCGATGGGACCGACGGGGAGTCCGAGCTCGCGATTGAGCGCGTCGTAGGCGGCGGACTGTTCGGCCTCGGTGGCGCGGGCGGCGTCGACGACCTCGTCGACCGTCCGGGAGACGGAGGCGACCCGGCAAGCGGCGTAGACGCTGGCCGCGGCGAACCCTTCCAGCGAGCGCCCGCGGACGAGGTCCTCGTTCTGGGCGGACTCGAACAGCGAGCAGGCGTGGTCGCGGATGCGCTCGGGCAGGGAGAGCGCGCCGACGAGCCGACGAATCTCGGTGAAGGCGTACACCTGGTTGCGCTCGCGCTTCGAGGAGATGCGGGCGCGGTTGTGCTGGCGGCGCAGTCGCGCGAACTGTCGTCGTTTTCGACCCTTCAGGCGCGTCGAGCGGCCGATTTCGGTGGAGAGGCCGCGGTCGTGTCGGGAACGGGTCAGCGGCGCGCCGGTGCGCTTGGGGTTCCGGTCGTCGTCGGCGAAGGAGCGCCACTCGGGGCCGTGGTCGATGCGGTCCTCGGCCACGACGAGCCCGCACTCGACACAGACCGTCTCGTCGCCGTCGGCGGCGAAAGACCCACCACACTCGGGACAGTCGGGGCGGTTGGCGTCGGGACGGGCGGCGTTGTCGGCGTCGTCGGAACCGCTCGAGTTGTCGGAGTTGTGGCGGTCGGTGCTGTCGGGTCGGCCGGCGGCGGGTCGTGCCTGACTCATCACATCTGATACTTCGGCCCGATCGCATATTTAAAACGAGGTCACGACGCCGCAACGAAGCCGATTTTGGCGCCGTGAACGTACCGGTGACCGGTACGCTCCACCCCGAGGATAGTATCGATTTCGATAACTGACGCCTACATTTTTGTACTGTGACGAGTCAGCTTTCCTCGATGGGACTGTCCGACATCGCCGCCGGAATCGAGGTGACGGCCGAACAGGTCGACCGCGGCGTCCCGACCGTCGACGACACGGGGGAGGCGCTCGTCGAGCGGGTTCGCCCGCACGCCGAGGCACTCCCCTGTACGCCCGAGGCCGCGGCGACCGTCGTCGAGACCTACACGGCAGGGACGAGCGTGGGCGAGACCGCACGCGAGGCGGGGGTCGTCCCGATGACCGCCTCGAAGGTGTTGCACCGCTGTGGCGTCTCGGGCGTGTCGCCGCTCGGCCCCACCGGCAGGAGAATCGTCCGTGACTGGCTCGACGGCGAGCTTCCCCGGAGCGAGGCGGTCGCGCTCGCCGGCGCCGACGCCGCCGAGTTCGCGCTGGCCACCTACGTCGAGAGCCACGAGTCGGTCCCCGAACTGGAGGAGGCGGTCGAGGGGGCGCTCGCGCCCGAACACAACGCGTCGGTGACGAAGCGCGACGCGCTCGGGGAGACGATGAGCTCGCCCGGCAGTCTTCGGTAACGGTCTTCGTCTCTCGGCGGCGACCTCGACAAAAACGGCCTCCGTCTGCCCGCCGACAGACGCAGGGTCAGTCGTCGCCGCCCATCTGCGATTCGAGATGCTCGGCCATCCGGCCGAACTCGTCCTCGAACGTATCGAGGTCGTAGTCCATCCCGTGGATGACGGCGCTGTACCGGGCCGTCCAACTCGCCAGGAACGCGACCTCCTTGAGCTCCTCGTCGGTCGCCCCGTGCATCTTCGCGGCCTCCTTGTGGAAGTGCTGGCAGTAGGGACACTTGATGTTCGCCGCGATTGCCAGCCCGATGAGCTCCTTGTACTTCGGCGGGATGGCGGTCTCCTCGAACGCGTGACGTTTGAAGTTCGGCCACTCGTTGACCAGGTCCTCGTCGTTCAGTTCCCAGAACCCCGGGACGAACCCGAGCGTCTCCTCGATGTCCGCTCGGGTCGCCTCGACGTCTCCTCCGACGGATGTGGTTGCCATTGTCGCTCCCTCCAGTGACCCCGACAGTCGAGTGGGTCGACCCGAACTACCGGTCGGTAGGCCCGGCCGAGCGTGACGCGTCGGAGCCGACTCCACGTTCGCACCGCAACGTCTTCACTATAACTAACAATCGTTATAATTTGGACGGTCCGCCGCATCGGCGAGTTCGGGCGCCGACACCCTGGTCGTGAACCTCGATGTCGACGCCGACGCCTTCGCTACCGGTTCAGCACCGCACCGACCCGCTCGCCCACGTCGTCGACGAGCGACCCCTCCGCCACGTCGAGACCGACTTCGACGCCGAGCGCCGCGGCGGCGACCTCGGCCATCGTCCCGGCGAACGCGTCGTCGTCGACGGCCCTCGGCGCCCCGTTCGCCGCGGCCGTCGACTCGGGGACGACCGCGTCCGCGTCCGCCGGGTCGGCCTCCGGAGCGCCGTCGACCCCTTGGACCGCGACCGTCGCGTCGAGGTCGACGCCGAGGTCGGCGAGTCGGTCACGGGTCCGCTCGCGTCCGTCGGCTCCCCGCCCGGTCGCCGGCGTCACGGCGACGACGCGGTCCGCGGTCGTCACGGCCGCGAGCGCCTGGTTCGACGCCACCGGCGGCGTGTCGACGAGCACGTGGTCGAAGCGCTCGCTCGCCGCCTCGATGCGGTCGCCGAGGGCGCGAGCGGCCGACTCCGTCTTCGCCCGGGCGAGCCGTTCGAACGGTGCGCGAGCCGGGAGGCAGGCGACTCGGCCCGCGACGGTCTCGCCGAGGTCGAGGTCGAGGTCGACCAGCCCGGCCGACAGCGGCGCTTCGGCTCGGTCGGTCACCAGCGTCGTCGCGTCGGGGTCGATGCGACCGGACACGTAGTCGGCGAGCCCCTGCGTGGCGAAGGCGGCGTCGACGACCGCGACCTCGTGGCCGTCGCGGGCGAGGGTCGCGGCGAGTTCGACGGCGGTCCGCGTCGTCCCGGCGCCGCCGACGGTGCCGACGAGGGCGGTGGCCGTGGCGGTCTGGGTAGTCGTCTGTTCGGCCGGCCGCGACTGGTCGGCGTCGGGTTCGTCGGTCTTGGTGGGCGTCGACTCGGTCACGACCCGAGTTGCGCCGCTCATCTGATTAAAATTCTTTGACGAACGTGGATAGAAATTGCGGGCGAGTCGTGGGTCGAGTCGGGCGGGTCGGTTCGGGCCAGGTCGGGCGGGTCGGTTCGGGCCAGGTCGGGCGGGTCGAGTCGGGCGGGCAATCGGCTACTCGACGTCCGATATCGCGTCGGCCAGGTCGTCGAGTTCCTCGTCCGTGAGTTCCGGTCGGTCGCCGGCGACGGCGTGGATGGGGCCGCCGCCGTCGCGGTCGAACCGGGGGACGACGTGGGCGTGGACGTGCGGAACCTCCTGTCCGGCGGCTTCGCCGTCGTTGATGCCGACCGTCGTCGCGTCCGCGTCGACGACCGACTCGATGCGGGGGACGAGGTCGTGGACCTCGCGGAACAGGTCGGCCGCCACGTCCTCCGTGAGGTCCGAGAGGCGGGCGTGGTGGGCCTTCGGGATGACCAGCGTGTGTCCGCGCGCGAGCGGGTTCGCGTCGAGGAAGGCGAGCGTAGTGTCGGTCTCGCGGACGACCCTGGCGGGAATGTCACCGTCGACGATTCGACAGAAGATGCAGTCCTCGGACATGCTCGACTGTGTGGGTGCGGACGGCAAGAAGGTATGGGCGCCTCGGGGGTCGTAGACCTCAGAGAGCGCGTGCGCCGGCGAGAGCCGGCATCGCCCGACTACTCGCCGTCGAGGGGGGCGCCCACCGAGAGCACAGGCCGGTCGGCGAGGCGAACGGTGCGCTCCGTCACGCTCCCCAGTAGGTACCGCTTGAGGCCGGTCCGGCCGTGTGTCCCCATCACGATGCAGTCGACCTCGTGGTCGCTCGCGTAGTCGACGATGGACTGGTACGGCGCCCCTCGGACGATGCTCGTTCCGACGCGGTCCTCGGAGAGGCCGGCGTCCTTCGCCTTGGCGACGGCCTCGCCCAGGACGCGCTCGCCGGCCTCCTCCAGGCGTTTCAGGACGAGGCCCGCGTTCCCCGTGGCCGCGACGCTCACGTCGACGACGTGCAGCAGGTGGAGGTCGGCGCCGGTCGCGTTCGCCACGTCGATGGCGTGGTCGACGGCCGCCGCCGACCCGTCGCTCCCGTCCACCGGGACCAGCAGGCGGTCGAGCGTCGCACCGGGGTACCCCTCCCAGGTCGACCCCGCCGCCGGAGCGGGACCGAACGGCGTATCCTCGTGTACGGTCAGCACCGGAACCGGCGATTCGCGGAGCGTCCGCTCGGCCACGCTCCCGAGCACGAAGCGCTCCCAGCCGGTGTGTCCCTGGGTTCCCATCACGATGCAGTCCACCCCGTGTTCGTCGGCGTAGTCGAGCAGCGACCGGTGGACCGGCACCGGGTCACCCCCGTCGAGCAGCGCGGTGGTCGGTTCGAGCCCGGCCGCCTCCGCGCGCTCCCCGACCGCCGCGACCGCCTCCTCGCCCCGTCGCCTTCGCTCCTCGACCTCCCCCTCTTCGGCGCTCGGCGGCAGGTCCCCCAGTTCGAGGACGTGCACCGCGTGGAGGTCGGCGTCGACCCGCTTCGCGAGCGCGACGGCGGCGTCGACGGCCGCGTCGGCGACCTCGCTCCCATCGGTCGCAACCATGATTCGGTCGTACATGTTCCGAGTAGTCGTAGGCGGTCGACACCCGTCAGCCCCGGGACGATTGTCACGACTCGGGAATCGGGTGGGGAGTGAAGACGGGACCGCATCGGGAGGAGAGCGGGCAGTGCCCGGTGAGACGTGGGGCGTCAGCCGCCGACGAACCGAACCGAACGGGGTTCGGTGACGTGCTCGGTCGGAATCGAGTCGGGGTCGTCGAGGAGCGCCTGCAGGCCCGGGACGTGCGCCCGGCCGACGACGGCGACCGTCTCCTCGCCCTCCTCGCGGAGCCAGTGGAGTCGCCCCGCCATGTACCTGTTTCGCTCGGTGAGCAACACGTTCGCGACCGTCGGCAGGAGCGTCCCCGTCGCGTCGACGAGACGGTCGAGGTCCGCGAGCGGCATCGTCTCCAACGCCTCCACCTGCGCTTCCACGGAGCCGGAACTGAGGTCGTACGTGCGGTCGAGCTCTTCCATCTCCTCCATCGCCGCTCGCATCTCGGCTCGCGTCTCGCCGTCGCCGACTCGGCGAACCAGCGACCGAACCGCGTCGGTCGAGAGACACCGTGCGGTCAGTTCGTCGAAGGCGTCCGTCGACGACGAGTCGACGAGGGTGACGGTCGCCCCGACCTCGCGGCCGGTGCGGGCCGCCGGGAGCATGTCCGCCTCACCCGGTTCGACCCCCATCTCCCGGGCCAGCCGTCGCTGACGGACCGAGAACACCAGCGCCAACAGCGTGGCCGCCGGGGAGAGGTCGCTCCCGAGCAGGTCGCGGAGCCGGGAGCCGTCGTCGCGCCAGAGGCGGGTGAACCGGTCGGCGTCGAGTTCGATGGCCACGGTGTCCGGCTGTTCGGCCCTGATGACGTCGACGACGCGCTCGCGGCTCCGAGGGGAGACGTGTGCGGTCCCGACCAGTCGAACGGAGCCCGGTCGCCCGCGGAATCGGTCGAACACGACTCGACCGACGGGCCGACCGGCGAAAAAGGGTCGGTTTCGTCGTCCGGAGTGGAGCCGTCTTCGTCCCGTCGGCGGGGGTTTCAGGGCAGCTCCGCGGCCATCGCCTCCAGGTACTCCTCGGTCGTGTACCCCAGCCGCGACACCCAGATGTCCCGGTAGGAGGGGTGGAGGACGGGCAACAGCGTCGTTCCGAGCGACGGCAGGTCGATGGGCTCCAGTACGGAGTCGACGAACCCGTCGAGCGTCCGGTCCTCGAAGGACAGGAGGCTCGTAGTCGCGTGCTTCCCGGTGGCGACGACGACCTCGGGGTCGACGGCGTCGATTTCGGCTTCGAGATGGCCCCGACAGTTCGCACGCTCCTCGGCCGTCGGTTCCCGGTTGGAGCCCTCCCCGTCCGCGGGGAAACACTTCACCGCGTTCGTGTAGAACGTCCGACTCTCGTAGCCGAGTTCGGCCATCGTCCGACGAATCCGCCGACCCGAGTGTCGGCTGGTGTAGGCCATCCCGGTCCAGTTGCCGCCCTGCCAGCGGTCGGCCTCGGGGTTCCCGGCGCCGGGGGCCTCGCCGACGACGAGCACGTCGGCGTCGCTCGGGTCGCCCGAGGCCGGACCGTTCCCCCACGAGACCCGGTTCCGGCAGTCGACGAGCGCCGGACAGCGCGTGCAGTCCGGTTCGAGGGTGAGCCGCTCGTCCGGGTCGGGAAAGCGAGGGGCGTCCGACTCTGCGTTCTCGGCCACGACTCAGTCCGAGCCCCGGAGCGCCTCGGCGACGACGGGTGCGGCGCTCACCACGCTCACGTCGCGCTCGAGGGTGTCGGTACCGTAAATCGCCTCGACGCCGGCGCCCTCCAGTTTCGTGCGGGCGCTCGCCGCGAGTAGGGGGTGGACGCAGGTGACGAAGACGCGGTCCGCGCCGCGCTCGCGGAGGACGGCGATGGACTCGCTCATCGTCGACCCGGTGGCGACGATGTCGTCGACGAGCACCACGTCCCGGTCCGCGACGGGGGCGTCGTTCGGTTCCACGGAGACCGCGCCGGTGTCGTAGTCGCGCTCCTTCACGAAGTAGTCCGTCTCGCCCGCGCCGTAGGTGTCGCGGACGGTCGCCGCCAGTTCGATGGCTCCCTCGTCGGGCGAGAGAAAGAGCGGGTCGCCCAGGTCCGGGAGCGGCGCCGCGAGGCGGCCGGCGGCGTCGACCGTCTCGCAGGGGACGTCGAACGCCTCGCCGACGTCGGGTTCGTGCGGCGAGACGAGGACGGCACGGTCGGTGCCGGTCGACACCGCGCGAGCGACCGCCCGGGCGGACACCGGCTGGCCGGGCTTGAACGCCCGGTCCTGTCGGGCGTACCCCATGTACGGAATCACGGTGACGACTTCGCTCGCGCCGGCTTCGCGGGCGGCGTCCTGTAGCTGGAGCAGTTCGAGGTGCGCGTCGCTCGTCTGGGTCGCGGCGACGACGACGACCCGTTCGCCCTCGACTGCGGTCGCGTCGTCCTCGTCGACCGCGGCCATGAGTTCGCCGTCGGGGAACCGCCGGAAGGTCGGTTGCAGGAGTCGTTCCCCGGTCTCGCGGGCCAACTCGGCCGTGAGCGCCTGGGACGTGGAGCCCGGAAGTATCATGCCCGAGTGCACTACGTCGCGGGTTAAACGAGTTACCGTCCGGGTCGCCCGCGGAGGTCGGTAGCGCAGTTCGGGGCGGTCCCGACGCCGGTTTCCGAACGGGACGGTCCCGGCGTCGGTCTCCGGACGACTCAGCGCACCGCCAACCGCGCGACGCCCTCCAGACCCAGCGCCTGCGAGCGCCAGCCGTCGCCGGCGTCGACGAGGACGGTTCCGGCCTCGGTGACCGCGTAGCGCGCCTCGGTCGACAGGGCCACGTCGGCGACCGGTTCGTCGACGGGAAGGTCGTCGAGTTCGGTCCACTCGCCGTCGCCGTCGTCGGCGTACAGCATCTCCATCCCCGCCGCGAGCCCGCGGTCGCCGGCGGCGGCGACGGCGTAGCACTCCCCGTCGAGCAGGTCCATCCAGCCGTTGCCGAGTTTGAACAGCCCTTCGCTCGTCGCCGCCAGCGGAATCACGCCGCCCGCGCCGGCCACGTCCCGGGCGTCGTCCAGCCCGACGTGTTCGAGGTCGTCGTCGCCGACGCGGTAGACGCCGTCGGCGGTCGCGGCGAGCGGTCCGTCGATTTCCCGGACGGTGCCCGCGTCGCCGAGTTCGGCCCACTCGGCGTCGCCGTCGTCGGCGTCGGATTCGTTTCGTGCCACGACCGTCCCGTCCTTCTCCGCGACGAGCAGCCGCCCGTCGGCGTCGTAGGCCACGTCGACCGCCGGGCCGTACCCCGCGCTCTCGAACTCGATGCCCGCCTCCACGTCACCCCCCGGCCTCGCTTCGAGGACGTCCACGTCGGTCGCGACCGCGATGTGGCCCTCGTGGGTCGCGACGTCCCGCGCGGTGCAGCGGTGCGCGAGGGTGAACCCGCCGACGAGGTCGTCGGAGACGTCGACGACGACGACGCCGGTCTCGGTGGCGACCACTGCCTGGGTCTTCGTTCCCTTGTCGTCGTAGACGCGCTTCTCGTCGATACTGGTCATTCTTGCTTTGGGGGTCTCGGTGGGGCGTCGAAAGTGTACCGGGCGCGGGTTCGGTCGGGTCGCTCGCGGTTACAGGTCCTCCTCGTCGTACGTGACCGTGACGGCCTCGCCGAACTCGTCGTGGACGGCCTCTACGGCCCGTTCGACGCACTCGGCTCTGCGGCCGCTGTTCGTCGTCGGGAACGTGCTCCGGCCGGGTTCGAGGGTGAAGCGCGTCCCGTCGGAGTGGACGCGGAACACGGCCTCGAAGCCGCCGTGGTCCGGGTGCTCGTCGTGGACGGTGTAGAAGTGGGGGTTGTCGGGCATTTTCGGTGTGGTTCGTACTCGGTGGGTCGGTGTCAGTGTATGGTTCGTTCCAGATGTGTTCGTTGTGACTCGGACGAGTAGGAAATCCCGGAGGCGTTTCGCGTCAAAGGGGGCGGAGAGACGTGACATCCGCGTTGTGCCTCGCCGCAGTTCGGTGCGAGACCGAGCGAAAAGACCTTGTCCCGAATTCATGAGCTCTCTAGACATGTCTCAGCGAGTACTCGTCATGGGGGACCACCACGGTGACACGGAATCACTACGGCGATTACTCGACGACGTAAACGGGGAGACATTCGACTTCGCCGTTCACGTCGGTGATTTCACCAATGCGGTGCGCCAAGGCCGACAGGCGGCCGTACGGCAACTCCGGGAGGTCGAGCCGTATCTCGAGAGGATTGCCGACCGGACGCGGCACGACCTCGTGTGGGTGTACGGCAACCGAGACTACTTCGGCGATTTCGAGTACGATCTCCAGGTCGGAACGCGGATTCCCAAGGAAGGCTGCGTCAGGGTCGGCGGGCAGCGGTTCACGAACTCACCAGCGGCTGTCGAGTCCGACGTCATTCTCGTCACGCATATGGAGACGTGGCGGTTGCTCGACCACTTCAATGGGCGGGCGCATCTCTGCGGTAATACCCATCTCGGCCGATACAAAGGTCGACGCCTCAACTCCGGATTCCTCCAGTACACACACCGAGAAACGGGTGAGCAAACGTTCGGGGGCTACTTCGTCGTCGAGATTACGGAGACGCCGCCGTTCGACGTTGAGATGCGATGCATCGGCAACCTCAACCGATTCGAGTGTGATCGCCACCGGGAACGCGGCGTCCAGTTTCAGTCCGCCTTTGAGGAGTGTATGTACTGTGCCGACTCCCGGATTCTCATGCGAGAGATGACTGCTTCAGCGTTCTATGGCCTCACACACGGTGCCAACCGGGGAACCGTCACCGACAGGATGCTTGCTGACGCTGCAGTCGATTTGTGGGACGAGCCACCGGTCGAGTTCCGTGGACAATTCGAGACGTATCTCGACGGAATCGAAACCGATCGCTACGCACCGCTCGCGCGAACCGGCGACGGGAAACTCGCTCTTGCCGACGAGAGCTACGCGTATTGAACGAAACTGGGTCGTGACCCAGAAGACCCGCTTAGTGGGCAATGATAGCAAAATAGTGTTGTTTGCTGAACTCGCGGCACGAGTCCAGGAG
Source organism: Halobium salinum (assembly GCF_026586625.1). Lineage (GTDB taxonomy): Archaea > Halobacteriota > Halobacteria > Halobacteriales > Haloferacaceae > Halobium > Halobium salinum. Next base: position 422,902 of record NZ_JAODIW010000006.1, read on the forward strand.
CCGAGTCACGTTGAGTCCGGTCGAAACAAAGTACTTTTCTTCGAGCGTTGGTCAGACTGACTCAGTTCCAAGACTCAGAGCGTGTATTCGGCGAACCAACGAGAGAGAGGAGGGGGAGGGAACGCCCTCTGTGCCTCTGACAGTAGCATTCCGGCGTCTGCCCGCGTTCCAATGCGGGCTTACGAGCCTATGTTGCCCAAAAATATATCTTTGTTTGAGGATCCGGGTGACACTCGTGTCAACTAGAATATACCGTAGACTCGCGGCACGTCTCTGGAAGCTGATTCACTCGGCAAGCAGCTGAAAACATACGGGGTACAACGCTCTCGAAAGCCCCCGCTCGCTCAACTCGGGAGGCTCGTTGCGCTCCTCACCCTCGCTTCGCTCGGGTTGCGGTGCTTACGTCGTCCCGAGAAGCCTCCGGCTTCTCGTGGGCTCACGAGAGCTTTGCTCTCGTGAACGCCTGCCGTCGCTGAGCGAGCGGCCCCTTTCGGAGCCCCACCCACAGCACCGCCACACCCTCCCCAGCCGATTCACTCGGTCGCTACGCTCCTCGTTCATCCCTCGCACGGATGCGCCGCGGACGCAGCCGCGGCGGCGCGCGCCGACAGCCCCTCCATGGACTGTCGGTTCGCGCGAGGGACCGCGACTGACCTCCGTGTCAGCCACCGGAGGCTGGGGAGGTGTGAGGCCGGGCGGTACTGGGCTGGCCTGGTGGACTTGGAGAGGGCGAACGCTCTCGCGCGGTTGCTGGCGAAGCAAGCACCGCAGCGAGCGAAGCGAGTGAGGAGCACAGCGAGTCAGAACCGGGGAGAGCGCGAGAGCTTTGCTGGGCCGCTGTCCCGGTATCGGCTTGTCGGTCCCCCAACTCGCCTCCAACCGAAGCGATACGCACGAAAAGGACAGCCTTCAAGCGACCCACCACACAACTACTCACTCAACTAAACCCATGTACGACCGCCTCAAGGGCTTCCGCGACTTCTACCCCGAGGAGATGGGGTCGCGTCGCGAGGTCATCGACACCATGGAGGGCGTCGCCGCGCGCTACGGCTTCCGCGAGGTCGGCACCCCGGCGCTCGAACGCACCCAGATGTACGTCGACAAATCCGGCGAGGAGATCGTCGACGAGCTGTACACCTTCACCGACAAGGGCGGCCGCGAGGTCGCGCTCACCCCCGAACTCACGCCGACCGTCGCCCGGATGGTCGTCGCGAAGCAACAGGAGCTCTCGAAGCCCATCAAGTGGGTGTCGACGCGCCCGTTCTGGCGCTACGAGCAGGTCCAGCAGGGGCGCTTCCGCGAGTTCTACCAGACCAACGTCGACATCTTCGGCTCCTCGGACCCCGCCGCCGACGCCGAGATTCTCGCCTTCGCCGCCGACGCGCTCACCGAACTCGGCCTCACGGGCGACGACTTCGAGTTCCGCGTCTCCCACCGCGACATTCTCGGCGGCCTCCTCTCGGCGTTCGATTCGGACGTGGACGCCCGGAACGCCATCCGCGCGGTCGACAAGCGCGCGAAGGTCGACGAGACGGAGTACATGCGCCTGCTCGAATCGGCGGGGCTCACCGACTCGCAGGCCCAGCAGTTCGACGACCTCATCGCCGCCGGCGACCTCGACGCCATCGCCGAGTTCGGCGACGAGGACCTCGCCGCCGCCGTGGAGAACCTCCGGAACGTCCTCGACGCGGCGGAGGACTTCGGCGCGGGCGAGTTCTGCTCGCTCTCCCTGACGACGGCCCGCGGCCTCGACTACTACACCGGCGTGGTCTTCGAGTGCTTCGACTCCACCGGCGAGGTCTCCCGGGCCGTCTTCGGCGGCGGGCGCTACGACGACCTCATCGAATCCTTCGGCGGCCAGCCGACCCCCGCGGTCGGCGTCGCACCGGGCCACGCCCCGCTCCAGCTCCTGCTCCAGCGCGCCGGCGTCTGGCCCGAGGAGGAACTCGTCACCGACTACTACGTCCTCCAGGTCGGCGATACGCGCCCCGTCGCCGCCCGCGTCGCTCGCGACCTCCGGGCGACGGGGAACGTCGTCGAGACCGACGTAGCCGGGCGCTCCTTCGGCGCGCAGATGTCGTACGCCGACTCGGTGGGCGCCGAGACGGTCGTCATCGTCGGCGAGCAGGACTTGGAGAACGACGAGGTGACGGTCAAGGAGATGGCCTCCGGCGAACAGACGACCGCACCCGTGGACGACTTCCCGGGCGACCGTGACGCGCCGACGTACGACGACTACGCGTAACGGAACTCGCCCGTAGCGCCACGTCCCGGGGGGCTCGCTTATTCCTCCAGCGCCCGTCTGTGTTATCATGTACCAGGATATCGTCGTCCCCACCGACGGGAGCGGCCCGTCCGAGCGCGCCGTCGCGCACGCCATCGACCTGGCGACGCGCTACGACGCCCGGCTCCACGCGCTGTACGTGGTCGACGTGGACGCCCTCGGCCCCGTCGACTTCGACGCGAGTCGCATCGTCGGCGGGCTGGAGGCGGAGGGCGACGCCGTGACCGACCGGGTCGTCGACGCCGCCGAGGCCGCCGGCGTCCGCGTCCGGAAGGCCATCGTCGACGGCTCCCCCGCCGAGGCCATCGTCGACTACGTCGCGGCCGAAGGAGCCGACCTCGTGGTGATGGGCACCCACGGGCGTCGTGGACTCGACCGGTTCCTCCTCGGGAGCGTCACCGAGCGCGTCCTCCGAACCGCACCGGTGCCGGTCCTCGTCGTCCGCGTCGCCGAGTCGACGGACGAGGGAGCGGAGGCGGCGGCGACGGAGGCCACCGAACCGACCGACGAACCCCCGGCGTAACCGACCCGGTTTCCACTCGCGCCCCTGACCGACCCCCACCGCTATGGTCGTCCGGAGCGTACCGCCTTCGGACATGTACGAGCATATCCTCCTCCCCACCGACGGGAGCGAGTCCGCCGAGGCCGCCATCGACCACGCTATCGACCTCGCCGTACGCTACGACGCGACGCTGCACGTCCTCTACGTCGTCGACACCGCCGCGTTCGGCGACCTCCCCCACGACACGAGCGTCGTCCTCGAGGGGTTCGAGGAGGTGGGTCGTGCGGCGGTCGAACGCGTCGCCGACCGCGCCCGCGAGACCGGCGTCCCGGTCGAGACCGACCTCGTCCACGGCTTGCCGCGGGACGAGATCGTCGACTACGTCGAGGCGGAAGGAATCGACCTCGTGGTGATGGGCACCCACGGTCGGACGGGGCTGGGCCGGATGGTCCTCGGGAGCACCACCGAACGCGTCGTCCGGCGCTCGCCCGTCCCGGTCGTCACCGTCCGACATCCGGAATCGAACATCCGGTCCCCGGAGTGAGCCGTGTACGACCAGATTCTCGTCCCCACCGACGGAAGCGAGGCGGCCGAGGCCGCCTTCGCCCACGCCTTCGACCTCGCGAGCCGGTACGACGCGACGGTCCACGCGCTGTACGTCGTCGACACCGCGATGTACAGTTCACTCGACGCCCGCACGGACCTCGTCATCGACGCCCTCAGCGAACAGGGAGAACACGCCGTCGACGCAGTTCGCGACCGGGGGGAGACCGCCGGCGTCCCGGTCGTCGAGGACGTGGTCCGAGGCTCCCCCGCGAAGGCTATCCTCGGCTACGTCGAGCAGGAAGGAATCGACCTCGTGGTGATGGGCACCCACGGCCGGCGCGGCCTCGACCGACTCGTCCTCGGCAGTGTCACCGAGCGCGTCCTCCGCTCCTCGCCGGCCCCGGTGATGGTCGTTCAGGGGACGCGGCCGGGTTCGCGCGACGCCGAGGACGAGGACGAGCAGTAGTCCGAGACGGCCGGTAGCCAGGGGCAACCAGTGGCGGCGCCGAAAGCGGAGCTTTCAGGCCCCTTCCCGGCCGACACTCGGTCGATGTCGCGCCGGGCCTTCCGTATCGCCTACGACGGCCGCCCGTACTACGGCTTCCAGCGCCAGCCCGACGTGCCCACCGTCGAAGGCGTCCTCTTCGACACCCTCGACCGACTGGGCGTCCACGACCCCGACGACCACCGCCCGAGCGGCTACGCCGCCGCCGGACGCACCGACGCCGGCGTCTCCGCGCTCGCCCAGACCGTCGCGCTCGACGCCCCGGAGTGGCTGACGCCGCGGGCGTTCAACTCCGGGCTTCCCGGCGAGATTCGGGCGTGGGCGAGCGCCGAGGCACCCGCGGAGTTCCACGCGACCCACGACGCCACCCGCCGCGAGTACGTCTACCATCTCTACGCGCCCGCGAGCGACGATGCCGGCGCCGACCCCGAACTCGGAGGCAGCGTCGGGGGCGGCGTCGACGACGACCGCGTCCGGGCCGCCCTCGACGCCCTCTCCGGCGAGCACGACTTCGACCGTCTCACCCCCGACGACCGCCTCACGGAGCGTCGAATCGAGGCGTCGGCGACCCGCGAGGGCGACTTCCTCGCCGTCCGCGTCGCCGCCGACGGCTTCCCTCGGGGGCTGGTCCGCCGACTCGTCACGCTCGCGCGGGCGGTCGGCACCGGCGACGCCGACCTCGCGCGCGTCGAGTCGCTGCTCGGGGACGGACCGATTCGCGGCCGGGAGGGCGTCGCCGCCGCCCCAGCCACACCCCTCGTCCTGACCGACGTGTCGTACCCCGACCTCGACTTCACCGCCGACGAGGACGCGGCCGAGAGCGCCCGCGAGGCGTTCGGCGAGCGCCACGTGGAGGGGCGTGTCGCCGGCCGCGTCGCCGGCGCGATTCGGATGGGAATTCGAGACGGAGCCCCCGCCGCCGAGGGGGATACCGAGACCCACTAGCGGTCGGGAGCGGTGGAGTCGGCTCGTAGCAAGAACGTCGTAGCCAAAGCGTGAGACGCGCGTACGAGCTACGAGGCGGTGCCGTTCGACGACGGGGTGCTCACCGACCGACGGGTTTATTCCTCATCGATTCTCGTCGGTCCTATGAACAGAGACGCCCTCGTCTCGCAGGCCGGCAGTCGGCTGTTCGTCGGCCTGCTCCTCCTCGTCGTCGGCAACGTGCTCGCCGGCGCGCTCGGAAGTTACGTCGCGGTCAGCGTCGGCGACTCCACCGGCGCCGTCCTCGGACTGCTCGCGTACCTCCTCGCCGTCGCGCCCGTCCTCTACGTCGCCGCGGAGCGTCTCGCCAGCGCCTTCTGGGTCGTCGCCGAGGGAGCGGTCCACGCCGCGAACGGCGCGAACTGAGGGACTACACCCACGCCTCGGGCCACAGGTCCGCCGCCCGCATCCCCCGCTCGAAGTCGAGGTCCCTGAATCGCTCCGCCAGCGCCTCGCCGTCGAGTCGCGGCGGCGCCTCCCCACCGGCCAACTCCGCTACGAGCAGCGCGGTCAGCATGGCGTGTTCGCGGACGTTCCGCACGTCGACCTTGTCCCGCGTGTCGGCCTCGGTGTGGCCCCAACCGCGGCCGCGCTCGCCGCTGTCGGAGTGGAGTTGCAGGGCCGGCACGCCGCGCTTGACGAACGGCCACTGGTCGCTGAAGGGGTGTGGGTTCTCCTGTACCTCTATCGGGTGGCCCGTCGCCGCCGACACCGACTCGGCGGTGTCCGCGGTCGCCTCGGAAGCGTGGGTCATCGCGACGAGGTTCCGGAAGCGGCCGGCGCCGTCGACGTTGACGACGGCTCGAACCGAGTCGAGGTCGGTCGAATCGGCCATCTGCTCCGACCCTAAGAGACCGACCTCCTCGCAGCCGACGAGGCCGATTCGGACGCCGAGCGGCAGGTCGCAGTCGGCCAGAATTCGAGCGGCGGCGACGACGACGGCGACGCCACAGCCGTTGTCGAGTGCTCCCTCGGCGATGTCGTGGGCGTCGTAGTGGGCGAGCAGGAGCACCTCCTCGTCGGTGTCCGGCCCCACCCGGCCGTACACGTTCTGGCTCTCCCCGGGCCGGGTGTCGGCGTCCACGTCGATGCGCGCCGCGCCGCCGCGGTCGGCGTACTCGCGGAGCCACTCGCCGGTCTCCTCGCTGACGCCGACGGCGACCGCCGCCGCCTCCTCGTTGAATCGCAGGGAGCCCGTCGGCGGCAACTGCCCGGCCACGTGGTTCGCGAAGACGAACCCGACCGCGCCGGCGTCGACGGCGTGGCCGAACTTCTCCATCCGGTGGACGAACCGTCCGCCCTCGGGAGTCGTCGTGCTCGCCACGGCGATGCGACCCGCCACGTCCACCTCGTCGACCTCCGCGGGCGTCCCGTGACCGACGTCGACGAGCGGCGCCTCCACCGCTCCGGCGGGAGAGTACGGGAGCGCGATGGCGTCGAACGGTCGTTCGTCGGGCTCGACGACCGCGAACTCGGTCTCCTCCCGTCGCCAGCGGTTCATCTCGAAGGGCGCCTGCTCCACGTCGTCGACGCCGGCACCCCGGAGCGCGTCGGCGACGAGGTCCGCCGCCGCGGCCTCGCCCTCGCTCCCCGCCATCCGGTGTTCGAGGGCGGTGAGTCCAGTGAGGAGTTTCCAGGGTCGGTCGTCGGTCCACGCCCGGCCGAACGTCTCGTAGTTCACGGATTCGGAGTTGCACCCTGAGGACATAGTCGGAGGGGCTATCGGGAGGATACGACTCGCACGAACAGTTCGAGGGCCCACGGAAGCCCCCGAACTCTGGACTCGCGCGGCTCGCTGTGCGCCTCACTCGGTCGCGACGCTCCCTCGATTCGGTGCTTGCTTCGCCGTGCTTCGTCCAGCACCGGGAGAGCGGAGCTCTCCCGAGCTCACGGGCGCTTCGCGCCCGTGACCGCCCGGCCCCTTCCGAAGTCACACCCTGCCGGCTGTTCGGCCGGTCGCCGCCACCTTCGCGCCCGGTGGGTCGCCCCGCTACCACAGCCACGCCGAGCGCGGCCTTATCGCGTCAGCGCACCTCCACTAATGGGATGCCACTCGTCCCCAACGCCCTCGAACGCCTCCTGCTGTTCCGCCTCAATCGGGGCCCGGGCGTCGCCGTCGACCTCTTCGCGGCCGCCGGGTTCCGAACCGTCGCGTACGCCCTCGACCTCGGTCTCTTCGACCTGCTCCGCGGCGGCCCCCGGAGCGCCGCGTGGCTCGCCCGCGAGACCGCCACCGGAGAGCGCGGCATCGAGGCAGTGGCGGGCCTGCTCGTCGCGCTGGGCTACCTCCGCGAACGCGACGGGCGGTACGCGAACGCGGCGGCGACGACGCGCTGGCTCACCGACGCCGAGGGGTCGAACCTCGGTCCGTGGTTCACGATGTGGGACGCCGTCGTCTTCCCGTACTGGGACGCCGTCTTCGCCGCCGCGGTCGGCGAGGGGCACCCGCCCGAGACACTGTACGACTACCTGGGGGACGACGAGGCCGCGTGGCGACTCGTCCAGTCGGGCTTTCGCGCGACCGCCGTCGTCGCCGCACCGGAGGTCCTCGACGCCGTCCCGGTCCCGCGGGGTGCCCGCGTCCTCGACCTCGGCGGCGGCCACGGTCACTACGCGCTCGAACTGGCACGCCGCGACCCCGACCTCCGGGCGACGGTGTTCGACCTCCCGGCGGCCCTGGACGTAGCGCGTGAGACCGTCGACGCCGGCGGGTTCGCCGGCCGGATGGACCTCGTCGGCGGCGACTACCGCCGGGACGACCTCGGCGACCTCGTCCCCGACGACGACCGCTACGACGCCGTCTTCCTGTTCAACGTCGTCCACGCCCACGACGCCGCCGAGACCCGCGACCTGTTCGAACGCGCACGGGCCGTACTCGCCCCCGGCGGCGTGCTCGTCGTCCTCGACCAGTTCGAAGGCGGCGTTCCCGAACTGCGGAACCCGCTCACCGGCGAAGACCTCCCGCTGTCGAACGTCGCCGCCGCCGGCGTCGCCTTCGTCGACCTGACGTACCTCGTCACGCTCGGCGCGCGGGTTCACGCCGTCGACGCCGTCGAGCGGTGGCTCCGCGGCGCCGGCTTCGCCTCGGTCGAGCGGACGACGCTGCGGCGCTCGCCAGGTGCGACCGTGTTGGTCGCGAGGGTGTCCTGAGAGCCGGCGACAGTCGTCCCGACGTGGTTCACATCCTGCTCCCGTCGACCGGTTTGGCAAGACTTACCAGCACGGTCTGCCTGCGCTTCGGTATGAGTACGGTTCCCGAGCGAAGCGATATCGAGGAGGAGTACAAGTGGGACCTCGAGTCCATCTACGCGAGCGACGAGGACTGGGAGGCCGCCTTCGACTCCGTCGAATCCCGGCTGGGCGAGGTCGAGCAGTACGAGGGCCGCGTAACCGAGAGCCCCGAGACCCTGCTCGAACTGCTCGAACTCGAAGAGGAGCTGATGCGCGAGGTGTCGAAAGTCGTCTCCTACGCCCGCCTGCGCAGCGCCGAGGACACCCGCGACCAGGAGTACCAGGCGCTGTCGGCGAAGGCCGAGAACCTCTCCTCGCAGGCCTCCAGCGCGGTGAGCTTCGTCGAACCCGAACTGCAGGAGCTCGACGAGGCGGAGCTCGACGAGTTCGTCGACGAGGAGCCCGCGCTCGCGGAGTACGAACACTACTTCGACGACGTGCTCCGGTCGAAGCCTCACACCCGCTCCGCCGAGGTCGAGGAGCTCCTCGCGGACCTCTCGGACGTGACCGGCGCCGCGAGCGACGTGTACTCCATGCTCGCGAACGCGGACATGACGTTCCCGACGGTCGAGAAACCCGACGGCGACGCCGTCGAGATAACCCAGGGGAACTTCACGAAGCTCCAGAAGCACACGGACCGGGAGTTCCGCCGCGAGGTGTACGAGCAGTTCTACGGCGAGTGGGCCGACGTGCGCAACTCGGTCGGCGCCGCCCTGAAGAACAGCACGAAGAAGGACGTGAAGCTGGCACGCGCCCGCAACTACGACACCGCCCGCGAGGCCGCACTCGACGGCCCGAACGTCCCCGTCGAGGTGTACGACAACCTCCTCGAAACCGTCCGCGACAACCTCGACAGCCTCCAGAAGCACGCAGAACTGAAGCGCAAGGCGCTCGACGTCGACGAACTCCGGATGTGGGACCTCTACATGTCCGTCACGGGCGACGAAGGGCCCGAGGTCGAGTGGGAGCAGGCCGTCGAGTGGGTCACGGAAGCCGTCGCGCCGCTCGGCGAGGAGTACCAGCAGCGGATGGCCGAGGGCCTGGAGAGTCGCTGGGTCGACGTGTACGAGAACCGGGGGAAGCGCTCGGGCGCCTTCTCGGCGGGCACCTACGACACTCAGCCGTTCATCATGATGAACTACCAGGACAACATCGAGTCGATGTTCACGTTGGCCCACGAACTGGGCCACTCGATGCACTCCGAACTGTCGAAGGAGGAACAGCCGTGGCAGTACTCCTCCTACGACATCTTCACCGCCGAGGTGGCCTCGACGGTCAACGAGACCCTCCTCACCCACTACCTGCTGGAGAACGTCGACGACGACGAACTCAAACGGCACGTGCTCGACCAGTACCTCGAGCGCGTCCGTTCCACGCTCTACCGCCAGACGATGTTCGCGGACTTCGAACTGCAGATTCACCAGGTGGCCGAGGAAGGCGGCGCCCTGACGCCGGACGCGTTCGACGAGATATACGGCGACCTCAAGGCGGAGTTCTACGCGAACGCCGAGGTCGACGACCACATCGCCCGCGAGTGGATGCGCATCCCGCACTTCTACTATAGCTACTACGTCTACCAGTACTCGACGGGCATCAGCGCGGCGGCGTCCATCGTCGAACGCATCCGCGAGGAGGGTGAGGAGGCCGCGGCCGACTACCGCGAAGCGCTCCGCATGGGCGGTCGCGCCTACCCCATCGAGGTGCTCGAGACCGCCGGCGTCGACATGACCTCGCCGGAACCCATCCAGGACGCCCTCTCCGTCTACGACGAGTACGTCGACGAGATGGCCGAGCTCGAAGGACTGAACTGATCCCCACGGTGGGTCGACGCGGCGTCGACTCCGACCGCCGACTGCCAGTCACGCCTCGACCGCTGACCGGTAGACACACTTTGCCCGTCGACCGGCGGACACGTCGACCGTCGACCGGTGGACACGGGTCCGTTCTTTTCGCCACCCGGCGGCGGGTAGGTCGCCGCCACACGAAAGTATATGATAATCGTGTGCTAGTTCCCCGTAAGGCATCCACATGGTAGCAGTCAACGGTATTCACCACGTAACCGCGTTCGCCGACGACCCACAGGAGAACTACGACTTCTTCACGGACGTGCTCGGCCTTCGGTTCGTGAAGCGAACCGTCCGGTTCGACGTTCCGGAGAAGATTTACCACCTCTACTACGGCGACGAGATGGGGACCCCGGGAACCGTCATCACGTACTTCCCGATGACCAACATGGAGATGGAGGAGGGGTTGGTCGGGAAGGGCCAGATGAGTTCGACGGGGCTCGTCATCCCCGAGGGGTCGGTCGACTACTGGACCTCCCGGTTCGAGGACCACGGCGTCGAGTACGAGACCGAGGAGCGCTTCGGCGAGACGGCCGTCTCCTTCACCGACCCCGACGGCGTGCCGTACGAACTCGTCACCGGCGAGTCCGACATCGAGCCGTGGGACGGCGGCGACGTACCGACCGAGCACGGGGTCCGCGGGATGCACGGCGTGACGATTCACTCGAACGACCCCGCCGGCACGTTCGACGTGCTGGAGACGATGGGCTGGGAGCGCGTCGGCCGCGCCGACCACCCGCAGGCGGGCGACCGCGTCCGCTACGAGTCGCCGTCGTCGACGCCGCAGGCCAGCGTCGTCGACGTGCTCATCCGACCGAACGCGCCGCAGGGCGTGATGGGGGTCGGGACGTACCTGCACGTCGCGTTCCAAGTCGAGAACGAGTGGGAGCAGAAGGAACTCAGCGACACCCTGCGCGACAGCGGGTACATCACCACGTCGAAGAAGGACCGCGACTACTTCCAGTCGCGATACATCACCGAGCCCGGCGGTGCCGTCTTCGAGTACGCGACGATGGGGCCGGGGTTCGAACTCGACCAGAGCCCCGAGGAGTTCGGCGAGGAGCTGAAGGTCCCCGCTTGGCTCGACGTGGACGTCGAACAGATCGACGCGATGCTCCCCGACCTGAACACGCGCTGAGGTCCCCCACCGACTCCCACCCGTTTCTTTCGCCCTACCACGCCGCCTCGAGCACCGCGAGCAGGTCGTCGGTCGTCGGGTCGAGCCCGTCCGGAACGGTGTCCATCAGTCCGTCCGCGGCGGTCGTCTCGGCGACCTCCGGCAGGTCGTCTCTCTCGATGCCGTCGAGGTCACGGAGCCGCGAGGGGAGGCCCAGTCCGTCCCGGACCTCGACGACGGCGTCGACGACGCCGTCGGCGAGTTCCTCGTCGGAGGCTCCCCGCCCCTCGCTCCCGCCGGCCGGAACCGCGAGCGCCTCCGCGAGCAGTTCCCGGCGGGCGTCGACGCCCTCGAAGAGGTACCGGAGGACGTGCGGGACGACCGCGGCGTGAGCGCGGCCCTGGTGTACGTCGGCGTGTTCGGTGAGCCCGTGGCCGAAGGCGTGGACGATGGAGAGCTTGTACTGGCCGGGCGTGGAGACACCGTACTGGACGAGAATCGTGCCCGTCACCGCCTGCGCGAGCGGGTCGTCGGGGTTCGCGGCGCCGGCCCCATCTCCATCCGCATCTGCACCCCGTCCCCGGCCATCGGCGAGCGCCGGGAGGCTGTGCCGGAGGAGCCGAAGCCCGCGGGTCGCCGTGCCGTCCGTGATGGGCGTCGCGTTCCGGGTGTAGAGCGCTTCGAGCCCCTTGTCGAACCCGTTCATCGCCGACGCCGTGAGCACCGACTCGGGGGTGGTCGCGAACAGGTCGGCGTCGTAGCACAGCGCCGTCGGCATCAGCCGCGGGTCCGCGATGCCGCCGCCGGGTGCCTCGCCGTCGCGGTCGTCCTCGGGTCCCATCGCCAGCGTCACGCCCGCGACCGTCGAGAGGTCGGCCCCGGCGAGCGTCGTCGGCACCGCCACGATGGGCGTCGGCTCCCCGTCCTCAGCGACCGACAGCGACCCGTTCTCGATGGCGTCGGACGCGACCGCCTCGGGTGGACCGTCGTGTGAGCGCAGGGCGCTCACGACCTTCGCGGTGTCGAGACTGCTCCCGCCGCCGAGCGCGACGAGGGCGTCCGCGTTCTCCTCGTCGGCCCGCTCCGCCCCCTCGACCGCCGTCCCGAGGTACTTCTCGGGCGTCGTCTCCGGGAAGACGCCGACCAGTCGGTCGCCGACTCCCTCGCGTACCGGGTCGACGACTTCGGGAGTCGACCCCACCGTCGACCCGCAGACGACCAGCGCCCGCTCCAGCCCCCGGCGGGCGAGTTCGTCGCCGACGCCGGCGACTCCGCCCCGCTCGCAGCGTATCTTCCCCGGCGAGAACTCGAACTCGAAGGCGTGCTCGCTGTCGCTCATAGGTCGGATTCGGGTGTTTGGACGGTAACTGTTCGGGCGACGGCGGGTTTCGTGACACTCGTCCCGACGGCGGCGGTCGGACGCGACACCCTACCCCGACAACGACTCGACGAACGCCCGAAGCTCCCGATTGTACCGCCCCGGATTATCCCAGAACGGCGTGTGGCCCGCGTCGGGGAAGGTCGACAGCCGGGCGTCCGGCGTCCGTTCGGCGTTGCCCTCGGCGGCCTCGACGTCGACCACCGCGTCGTGCTCGCCGTGAGTGAACAGGACCGGCACGTCGAGGTCGGCGAGGGTGTCGTCGTGGTCGACGGTCCGGTTCCGAAGCGACCGGCGGACGTGCGGCGGGACGACGACGTTGTAGCCGAGCATCGCGTACCGGTCCTCGTCGGACAGGTCCCCGTGGACGCACAATCGGAGGAAGTCGACGAGGGCGGCGACGCTTTCCTCGGCGTCGTCGGAGCCGAGTCGGGGGAGGAGGTCGACGTACGCCGAACCCAGCAGCGCCGTCGCCGCCTCGGTGCCCATCTTCGAGATAGCGCCCACGAGGTTCACGCCGGCGACTCGGTCAGTGCCGTGGGCGTCGAGGTAGTCGAGAGCCACGAGACCGGCGTACGACCAGCCGACGAGGACGACGTCGTCGAGGTCGAGCGCGTCCAGAATCGCCCGCACGTCGGCGGCCCACAGGTCCGAACGGTCGTACCCTTCACGGGGCTTCTCGGAGCGGCCGTGTCCGCGGTGGTCGGGCGCGACGAGCCGGAACTCGTCGGCGAGGCCCGAGTCGAACTGCGGGGTCCACGACCGGTGGCTCTGTGAGTAGCCGTGGAGGAAGAGGACCGGCCGACCGTCGGGGTTCCCAGTCTCCGCCACGTGGAGTTCGACGCCGCCGCCCCGAACGGTGTGTGACAACATCCTCCCCTCGTGATGCGGTCGCACGCGCCTTCAAACTTGACGCGGCGTCCGCGTTCGGGGCGACACCGGCGCCCGAAGCCGACGCGTTCCGGTGCCCCCGACGATACCGGCCGGGGGTTCCGCGGGAAGCGGTTTCTTCCCTCCGGACTGCGACCGACTGACATGGACCGCAGCTACCCGACGAGACGCCCCATCGACCCGGAGTTCCGCGAGGCAGGCGACGGTGGCGACTCCGACGCGCTCCCACCCGAGTTGGCGACGCTCCCGTGGGTCGATATCCACAACCACGCCCAGACGCTGTCGTGGACCGACCGGGAGCGGTTCGCGCTCGCCGGCTGTCACGCGATGGTGATGGTCGCCGCGGGGTACTACTGGACGCCGTACAAGCCCGTCGCGCCCGAGGACGTGCGCTACCTCTGGGACGACGCGCTCAACCGGGTCGGCGCCATCGGGCGCTCACACGCCTTCGACCCGAAGCTCGCCGTGGGGGTTCACACCGGAACGCCCGTCGCGGACGTCGACGAGGCGCTGGAGGCGATGCCCGCGTACTGCGAACTCGACGAGGTTGCGGCGGTCGGCGAGACCGGCATCACCGCCGGCCAGCACGTCGAGCAATGGTCCCTCGACGACCAGCGACACGTGGTCGGCCGCCAACTCGAAATCGCGGCCGAGCACGACCTGCCGGCGATTCTCCACACGCCCTCGAACCCCGGCGACTTCGACATCACCGCGTACGAGCGGGGGCAGATACCGCGGTACGAACTGGACACGAGTCTGGGGTCCGACCCGGTGCTGGACGGCGAGACGGTCAAGCGCGACGCGGTCGAAATCGACGTGGAACTCGCGAACGAGGCGGGGCTTCCGGAGGAGCAGGTGGTGCTGTCTCACGCCAACGCGAGCGTCGTCCCCTACGTGATGGAGGAGACCGATTGCAACCTCTCGTTCACCGTGAGCTACCCGTGGCTGCACGACGTGTCGCCCGCGGACGTGGCTGCCGCGGTGTCCGAGTACGGTCCCGACCGTATCCTGCTGGAGACCGACGCGGCCGGCGTGCTCGACGGGGACGTGTTCGACCTGAAGCGGTGGCTGTTCGCCCTCTACCGCCACGGGCTCGACCCGGAGACGATTCGACGGGTGACCTACGAGAATCCGATGGCGTTGCTCTCGTAGGAACTCACTGCGAACGACCGCTCGGTTCGTCGCACTGACCTCTCCCTACCCAAAGGCCCATTTACTCGCATCCCAAATCGGGAACCAGCGAATGTCACGTAGCCCGTCCCTTCCCGACAGGCCGCGGCTCGACCTCGACCCCGAGATGTCGGACGCCGAGCGCCTCGACGCCATGCGCCGTCACTTCGAGCGCATCCTCACGGTGAACGAGGAGCTCGACGAACGGCTGAACGAGGCCACCGACCGCCAGGAGGACCTCCGCGAGGAGGTCGACCACCTGAAGCGCCGCAACGAAGTGCTGAAAACCTCCTCGCTGTACATCGCCACCGTCGAGGAGCTTACCGACGACGGCGTGGTCGTCAAGCAGCACGGCAACAACCAGGAAGTGCTCACCGAGGTCTCCCCCGGACTGGAGGAGGACCTCGAGGCGGGCGACCGCGTCGCCATCAACGACTCCTTCGCCGTGCAGACCCTGCTCGACGACGAGACCGACGCCCGGGCGCAGGCGATGGAGGTCGACGCCTCCCCGGAGGTCGGCTACGCCGACATCGGGGGCATCGACCAGCAGGTGCGCGAGGTGCGCGAGGCCGTCGAGGACCCGCTCGCCAACCCCGAAATTTTCCAGGAAGTCGGCGTCGAGCCGCCCTCCGGCGTGCTCCTCTACGGGCCGCCCGGAACCGGGAAGACGATGCTCGCGAAGGCCGTCGCCAACGAGACCGACGCCACCTTCATCAAGATGGCCGGCTCCGAACTCGTCCAGAAGTTCATCGGCGAGGGCTCCCGGCTCGTGCGCGACCTCTTCGACCTCGCGAAGGAGCGCGCTCCGGCGGTCATCTTCATCGACGAAATCGACGCCGTCGCCTCCAAGCGCACCGACTCGAAGACCTCCGGCGACGCCGAGGTCCAGCGCACGATGATGCAGCTGCTCTCGGAGATGGACGGCTTCGACGACCGTGAGGACGTCCGCATCATCGCCGCGACCAACCGCTTCGACATGCTCGACGAGGCCATCCTCCGGCCCGGCCGCTTCGACCGTCTCATCGAGGTGCCCAAGCCCGAGGTCGAGGGGCGCCGGCGCATCCTCGAAATCCACACGCAGGGGATGAACCTCGCCGACGACGTGGACTTCGACGCGCTCGCCGACGACCTGGAGGGGTACTCCGGCGCGGACATCAACTCGCTCACCACCGAGGCGGGGATGTTCGCCATCCGCGACGAGCGAACCGAGGTGCGCGCCGAGGACTTCGAGGCCGCCCGCGAGAAACTCGACGAGACCAGCGAGGAACCGGGCGTCGTCGGCGCCGAGTACCGGCAGTAGGCCGGTCGGCGCCTCGGACGGTCCGAACGCCTCGAACCCCTCGAACGAACCGGTCGCCGGTCGGGACCGACGCCGCTTTTGCTCCACCGTCGCCGACGCGCCGAACTCGGTAAGAACCCCCGACGGTCGAAAGTACTACTATCGTAGTAATTGTTTAGGCACCATGGCACCACCCGAACCCACCGACACCGTCCCCGACCGCGAGTGGTGGAAGGAGGCGGTCGTCTACCAGATTTACCCACGAAGTTTCAACGACAGCGACGGTGACGGGGTGGGTGACATCCCGGGAATCACCGAGAAGGCGGACTACCTCGACGCGCTCGGCGTCGACGTCGTGTGGCTCTGTCCGGTCTACGAGTCGCCGAACGCCGACAACGGGTACGACATCGCCGACTACCGCTCCATCGCCTCGGAGTTCGGCACGATGGCCGACTGGGAGGAACTCCTCGACGCGCTCCACGCCCGCGACATCCGGCTCGTGATGGACCTCGTCGTCAACCACACCAGCGACGAACACGAGTGGTTCGAGAAGTCCCGCCGGAAAGAGGAGGGGTACGAGGACTACTATATCTGGCGCGAGGGGCGCCCGGCCGAGGTGGGCGAGACGACCGGGGACGGCACTGAGGGACCCGACGGCGAGGCGCCGCCGAACAACTGGGAGTCCTTCATGGGCGGGTCCGCGTGGAGCTACGACGACGTCCGGGAGGCGTGGTACCTCCACATCTTCGACGAGAAACAGCCCGACCTCAACTGGGAGAACCCGACCGTCCGCGAGGAGGTGGCCGAGATGGTGAACTGGTGGCTGGAGAAGGGCATCGACGGGTTCCGCCTCGACGCCATCAACTACCTCTCGAAGGTTCCCGACCTCCCCGACGGCGACCCCGACGGGGGGCCGCCGGTGGGCCTCGAAGGGTTCGACCACGGTCCGCGCATCCACGAGTTCCTGCGGGAGCTGTACGACCGCACCTTCGCGAACTACGACGCCATGACCGTCGCCGAGATGTCGGGCACCACGGTCGAGATGGCCGGCGACTACCTCGGCGAGGACGGCGACGGGCTGGACATGATTTTCCACTTCCAACACATGGAACTCGACGCCGGCCCGCGCGGCCGCTGGGACCCCGAGGGGTTCGGGGAGTGGAGCCTTCCGGAGCTGAAGCGCATCACGAGCCGCTGGCAGGGCCGCCTCGGCGCGGACGGGTGGAACGCGCTGTACCTCGGCAACCACGACCAGCCCCGCATCGTCTCGAGATTCGGTGACGACGAGGCCTACAGGGAGGAGAGCGCGAAGCTCCTCGCCACCTTCCTGCTCACCTCTCGCGGCACGCCGTTCGTCTACCAGGGCGAGGAAATCGGTATGACCAACACCGCCTTCGAGACGCTCGACGACGTGGACGACCCGATGACGGTCGGCGCCGTCGAGGGGATGCTCGCGGCGGGAGTCGTCGACTCCTACGAGGAGGCACGCGGCGTCGTCGACTACATGAGCCGGGACCACGCCCGCACGCCGATGCAGTGGACGGGGAGCGACGGCGCCGGGTTCACCGACGGCGAGCCGTGGCTCGCGCTCACCGACAATTCCGAGGAAATCAACGTCGCGGCCGCCCGTGCCGACGAGGACTCGATTTGGCACCACTACCGGCGGCTCATCGAGCTTCGACACGAGGAGGAGGTGTACGTCTACGGCGAGTACGAACTGCTCCTCCCCGAGCACGAACGGCTGTTCGCCTACACGCGGACGCTCGGCGACGAGCGGCGACTGGTCGTGCTCGACTGGTCCGACGAGCCGGCGACGTTCGAGACGGAGGCCGTCGACACGACGGGCGCCGAGGTCGTCGTCGGCAACTACGAGGACGCCCCCGCGGACCCCGACGGCGCCGAGTTCCGCCCCTACGAGGCGGTCGTCTACCGGCTGTAAGTAGGCGCGGGTCGTCTACCGGCTTCGGGAGAGGATTCCGCGCTCCTCGAACACGCCGGCGAGTTCGTCCATCGACTCGACGACGGTGTCACAGGCCGGTTCGACCGCCGGTTTCGGGGCGAAGCCGACCGCCAGCCCGGCGACCTCCAGCATCGGGAGGTCGTTCGCGCCGTCGCCGACGGCGACCGTCCGCTCCATCCGAACGTCGAGGTCGCCGGCGAGGTCCTCCAGTGCTGTGTCCTTCGTCCCCTCGACGAGCGGCCCCTCCACGTCGCCGGTGAGCCGGCCGCCCCGAATCGGGAGCCGGTTTGCGACGACCGTGTCGACCTCGATGCCCTCCTTCTCGAGCGCGCGCTCGACGCCCCGCTCGAACCCTCCGGTGAGGACCGCGACGTGGACGCCCGCCTCCCGAAGCCGGCGGATGACGTCGGCGGCGCCGGGGCGGAGTTCGACCGCGCCGTAGGCGGCCTCGGCCTCTTCCTCCTCGAGACTGCGGAGCAGCGACGCCCGCTCGCGGAGGCTCTGGGCGTAGCCGATCTCGTCGTTCATCGCGCGCTCGGTGATGTCGGCCATCTCGTCGGCGACGCCCTCGCGCTCCCCGAGGAGCACCGTCATCTCTGAGTCCGAAAGCGTGCCGTCGAAGTCGAAGGCGACGAGTCGCATACCCGACCGCTCGCGCGCCGGCGATTTGAAGCCGGTGGTCCCGCGAACACCTGCGCTTCGCCGGTCGCCGTCCGGTCGCCCCTCGGTCGGTCCGCCGGCGCGAGACGACACCGTTAGAGGCCGTCCGGCCCTCGCCCCGGACATGACGAAGTGGCTCCAGTCGGGCCTCCGGCGGGACATCTGTATCGCGGTGGCGGGGCTCGACGACCCGACCGGTCGGGCGGTGAAACGCGAGGTCGAGAAGAAGTACGAGGAGACGGTTCGTCCGAAGACGTTCGTCGGGGCGATGAACGCGCTCGTCGACGACGGCTTCCTCGACCGGGAACCCGACGGCATCCACGAGCGGTACGCGCTCACGCCGGCCGGCCGGGAGCGCCTCGACGAGCAGTTCGCGTGGACCCGCGACCGGGTGGCGTAGGCCCCCTCGGCCACCGCCGACACCGACCGTCAGCGCCCGCCGTCCCGGACGGCCCCCGTTCGCGGGCTCATCGACCCGGTGTGACGGTAGACGCCGGCGACGAGCACGCCGCCGGCGAGCAGCGGAATCAGGGCACAGGCGGCGTACACGGGGGCGAACCCGACGGCTTGGACCAGCGGGAGGGAAACGAGCGGCCCGAGCCCTCCGCCCACGTCGCCGAGGAGGTTCGTCGTCCCCGTCGCCCGACCCATTCGGTCGCCGGGGGTGAGGTCGGCCAGCAGCGCCATCAACGGACCGCCGACGCCGCCCTGTCCGCCGCCGACGCAGAGACACCCCAACAGGAACGTCGGCAGCGTCTCGGCGACGACGAGTAACAGGAAGCCGACACAGGCGACGCCGAGGAAGGCGAGCAGCACCGGCACCCGCGCCCCGAGTCGGTCGCTGAGGCTCCCGCCGACGAGCATGAACACCGACCCCGACAGCACGGTCGCGGCCATCAGTACGCCGGAGGTCCCCTGCGCGGCGTAGCCGAGCACCGAGAACCCCCGGTCGCCGAGCAGGAGCACGAGCGTCGCGAACAGCACGCCCACGTAGGAGAAGTACAGTCCGAAGTTGACGAGTCCGGCCGTCACCGCCGGAACGCTCCGGTCGACCTCGAACGCCGACCGCGAGGCGGTCTCGTTCGTTCGGTCCCCGCTCCCGTCGGTGCCGACGCCCACGTGCGTCTCGGGGACGGTGAGATACGCGACGCCGCTCGCGAGGAGCGCGAACGCGGCGGCCACGGTGAACGCGGCCTCGACGCTGTAGGCGTCGCTCACGACGCCGCCGAGGAAGAGGCCGGCGGGGAAGCCGAACGTGATGCCGGCCCTGACGAGCCCCATGCTCGTGCCGCGGTCCGGGCCGGTGCTGACGTCCGCGGTGATGGTGTACGCCGTGGCGAACACGAGCGCGCTCCCGATGCCCCACGCCACCCGTGCGGCGAGGAACCAGACCGCCGGCGCCGCGGCGCCGAGCGCGAACACGTACCCGAACGTCGCGACGCCTTCGATAGCCAGGCCGGCGACGAAGGGGCGTCGCGTCCCGACCCGGTCGACGAGCGACCCCGCGGGCGCGTTGGCGACCAGCCGGGTGAAGCGGTTCGCACTCAGGATGAGGCCGACGACGAACGGCGAGATGCCGAGGACGGCCTCCAGGTTCGGGAGGATGGGGAAGACGACGCCGCCGCCGAAGCCGACGAAGAACGTGCTCACGATGACGGCGAGCACGACGCGCCGGGAGTCTGACATCCGAATCGGAGAGTCGCCACACGGGGTGAAAGGGGTTCGCTTCGCGGACGGACGCTCGACGCCGTACCGCCGGTGTGTTGGGGTGTGACGTGCCAATTCCGCCGACGAGGAAACGCTTAACGGCCGGGCGTGGGACGTAACCCGATAGATGAAGGTACTCGTCACGGACCCCATCGCGGACGCCGGTCTCGACCGACTGCGGGAGGCCGGCCACGAGGTGGTGACCGCCTACGACGTCGAGGGGGACGACCTCTTCGACGCCGTCTCCGACGCTCACGGGCTCATCGTCCGCTCCGGCACCGACGTGTCGGCCGAGCTGTTCGAGGCCGCCGAGGAGCTCGTCATCGTCGGGCGCGCCGGCATCGGCGTCGACAACATCGACATCGAGGCCGCCACCGACCACGGCGTCATCGTCGCTAACGCGCCCGAAGGGAACGTCCGCGCGGCCGCAGAGCACACCGTCGCGATGGCGTTCGCCGCCGCCCGCTCCATCCCGCAGGCCCACGTCCGCCTGAAGGACGGCGAGTGGGCGAAGGGTGACTACCTCGGCACCGAAGTGAACGGGAAGACCCTCGGCGTCGTCGGCCTCGGCCGCGTCGGTCAGGAGGTCGCGAAGAAGTTCGACTCGTTGGGGATGGACATCGTCGCCTTCGACCCGTACATCGGCGAGGAGCGCGCGACCCAGCTCGGCGCCGAACTCGTCGAGTTCGACGAGTGCATGGAGCAGGCGGACTTCCTCACTGTCCACACGCCTCTGACGCCGGAGACGGAGGGGATGATATCGACCGACGAACTCGAACTGATGGGCGGCGGCTACCTCGTCAACTGCGCCCGCGGGGGCGTCGTCGACGAGGCGGCGCTCGCGACGGCCGTCGAAGAGGGCGTCCTCGACGGCGCCGCCGTCGACGTGTTCGCCGAGGAGCCCGTGTCGCCGGACAACCCGCTGCTCTCGGTCGAGAACGTCGTCGTGACGCCACACCTCGGCGCCTCCACCTCGGCGGCACAGGAGAACGTCGCCACCAGCACGGCCGACCAGGTCGTCGCCGCGCTCGCCGGCGAGCCGGTGATGAACGCGCTCAACGCGCCCTCCGTGGACGAGAGCGCGTTCCCCCGCATCGAGCCGTACATCGGCCTCGCGGAGACCGCGGGTCGCATCGCCACGCAGCTGTTCGACGGTCGCGTCTCCGAAATCGAGGTCGTCTACGAAGGTGACATCGCCGAGGAGGGGGTCGACCTGATAACCGCCTCCGCGCTGAAGGGCGTGTTCACGCCGCTCGAGTGGCAAGTCAACGCCGTCAACGCCCCGCGGATGGCGGAAGAGCGCGGCATCGACGTGAGCGAGACCAAGACGATGCAGGCCGAGGACTTCCAGAGCCTCGTCACCGTCCGCGTCGGCGACGGCGAGGACTCCCTCGCCGTCTGCGGGACGCTGTTCGCCGGCGAGGACCCGCGTATCGTCCGCATCGACGGCTACCGCGTCGACGCCATCCCGCACGGCCACATGCTCGTTGCCCGCAACTACGACAAGCCGGGCGTCATCGGCTTCATCGGCACCGTACTCGGCGAGGTCGACGTGAACATCGCGGGGATGTTCAACGCCCGCCGGGCCGCCCCGGGCGGTGAAGCCCTGACCGTCTACAACCTCGACGACGAGGTGCCCGAGGACACCCTCCAGAAGCTCCTCGAGGACGACCGTCTCATCGAGGCGAAGTACATCACGCTGAACGGCACGGTCGAGTAGCCCCGACGTCGCCGTTCAGCGACCGAGTAGCGTTCTCACGCGTTCCACCACGCGAGCGCCGAGCGCCTGCTTCACCTCGCTACCCGCCCGAGCCTGAGACCGGTCCCGCTTCTGCATCGCGAGTAGCCGCTCGTACCGGTCGACGAGCTCCTGCCTCTCGGCCTCCCGTCTGTCGAGTTCACGCTCAAGCGCGTCGACGGTGTCCCGAAGCTCCGCGACCGCCTCGGTCGGTGGCCGCCCGGCCGAAGGTGGACCGGGGGTCCCCGTCCGTGGATTCGGGTCTCGCTCTCCCGGGCGACCGACCGGTCGGGTTCGGTCGGCGCCGGACTCGCTCACGGTACCGGTGGGCAGGCTGTTCAAGGACACGTTCGTGCGAACGACTACCATACCCATAAGCATCAGTCAGACGGGCGGCACACGCCCGCCGTCCCACCCTCTCCCCGCGTTACCGCTCGCCGGCGAGGTGCGCCAGCACGGCGTCGGTGTCGTTCGGCACGGACTCGGGGTCGTTTCCGGCGGCCGCGGCCGCGTCGGGGTCCTTCAGGAGATGGCCCGTGGTCAGACAGACGACAGCCTCGTCGTCGTCGACGACGCCCTCGTCCCGGAGTTTCCGGAGCCCCGCCACCGACGCCGCGGAGGCGGGCTCGACGCCGACACCCTCGGCGGCGAGGGCGCGTTGTGCGCCGGTTATCTCCTCGTCCGAGACGGCGACGGCGGTGCCGCCGGTGTTACGGATGCCGGGTAGCGCTTTCGGCGCGTTGACGGGGTTGCCGATGCGGATGGCCGTCGCGCGGGTCTCGACCTCGTCCCAGCGGCGCACCTCGTCGGCGTCGTTTTCGATGGCTTCGACCATCGGTGCGGCGCCCTCGGCCTGTACTCCCGTGAGCTTCGGGACGTCCGCCTCGTCGAGCGCCCCCGACTGGACGAGTTCGCGGAAACACTTGTACAGTGCCGCCGTGTTGCCCGCGTTGCCGACGGGGAGGACGATGCGGTCCGGGAATCGCCCCTCCTCGTCGCGGAACTGCTCCAGAATCTCGAAGCCGATGGTCTTCTGGCCCTCCAGCCGGAACGGGTTGAGAGAGTTGAGGAGGTACGCCTCGCCGCGCTCGGCCAGGTCCTGCACGATGTCGAGGCAGGCGTCGAAGTTGCCGTCGACTTCGAGGATTCGCGCACCGTGGAGCGCCGCCTGTGCGACCTTCCCGGCGGCGACCTTCCCCGCGGGGAGCAGGACGAGCGTCTCCATCCCGCCGCGCCCGCCGTAGGCCGCGAGCGCCGCGCTCGTGTTCCCCGTCGAGGCACAGGCGAGGCGGTCGACCCCCAGTTCCTTCGCGACGCGGACGCCGACGGTCATCCCGCGGTCCTTGAAGCTCCCCGTCGGGTTCATCCCTTCGTGCTTGATTCGGAGCCGGGAGACGCCGATTTCGGATTCGAGTCGCGGCACCTCGTGGAGCGGCGTATCGCCTTCGGGGAGTGAAACACCCATCTCGAACGGGAGGGCGGCGGCGTAGCGCCAGACGCCGCGGTCGACCTCGCTCGCCTCGAACTCCGCCCACGTCGGCGGTTCGGCGTATCGGGCCTCGAGGAGCCCGTCGCAGTCGTCGCAGGTGTACCGGACCGTCTCGAAGGGGGCGAACGTCTCGCCGCAGGCGACGCAGGCCAGCCAGACGCCGTCGTCGGCGACCGCCGGCGCGTCGGGTGCGGCCGTCGAGAGTTCCATGCTCATGCGCGGGGGTTGCGCTGGGGCGGGAAAAAGGCGGTCGATTCCGGCGAGCGTGACGAGCCGGGAGCAGCGGCGGTATCTTCGGCCGCTCGGGGTGACGATGCCGTCGGCCCACCTCTCGTGGACCGTCCCGACGGGGAGGGACCGCCCCGGATACTACCGCTCGGTTCGGGTGTCGAAGTGCAAACGCGCCCCACCCGCGGGTGATTCTTCTCGCTCGCCGTGCCCCAGTCCGACACCGACCGGCGGAGTTCGGAACCGACGCGGGAGCGGTGGCCTCGACGGCCCCTCTCGCGGGAGTCGGGAGCGCGGGCGACGACAGAGCGAAGGGCGACGACGACGACGGGACGGACGTGACGCACCCCGACGCGTGGCGCCGTGACGAAGGTGAGGCACCGCTCTCCGTCGCTCACCGTGGATATGCCGGGCTCTACCCGGAGAACACGGTCGCGGCCGTCGAGGGAGCGGCGGACGCCGGCGCCGACATGGTCGAGGTCGACGTGGTGCCGACCGCAGACGGCGACGTGGTCGTCTTCCACGACAACCGGCTGTCGAGCCGCGACGGCGGCGAGCGGGAAGTCACCGACGCGGACGGACTCGTCTGGGAGCGGTCGACCGACGCCGTCACCTCGGCGACGGTGCTTCGGAGTGGTGAGACCGTCCCGCTACTGACCGAGGTACTGGACGCGCTTCCCGAGGCGGTGGCGGTGAACGTCGAGTTCAAGAACCCCGGGTCGCTCGACCTCCGGTTTGCCGAGAAGCTCTCGGACGACGCGCTGTCGGCACAGACGGCGGTCTGGCGGCCGTTCACCCACCGGGTACTCTCCGTCCTCGACGGCTACGACCACGACGTGCTCGTCTCCTCGTTCTACGAGGCGGCGTTGGCCACCGTTCGCGAAGCCGACCCGTCGATTCCGGTCGCGCCGCTGCTCCGGGACTCGATTGCGGACGGACTCGCCATCGCCCGCGAGTACGACGCCGAGGCCGTCCACCCGCCGTACAACATGGTCGAGGGGACGCCCTTCTTCGACGACTCGTACTCCACCGAGGGTCCGTCGGGGGAGGTGGACCTCCTCGCCGTCGCTCACGAGGAGGGTCGAGCGGTCAACGTCTACACGGTCAGGACGTGGTACGAAGCCCAGCGGCTGGCCGCCGCCGGCGTCGACGGGCTCGTCGTCGACTACCCGAACCTGTTGAACTGCCGCGGCGAGCCGTAGGGTGGGTCCCAACTGGACCAGCAGGCCGTCGGTGAGGCGAATAGGTGGTCCGTCGCGTAGCTTCGGCGGCGACACGTCCCGGCGGACCACACAGCCGCCTCGATCGGAACGCGCGACACTCAGGTCACAGGCTGGCGTGGTCTCGGTCTCACACTTCAACCCTCGCCGGCGCTCGCGAACGGCACCGTCTACGTCGTCGACGGCGACGCGCGGCTGCTCGCCCTCCGCTGACTGGGACTCCCGCGGTCAGTCCCCGTCCCCGCCGTCGCCGAACCCGTCGATGGCTTCGTGGACGTTCTCCACCCACTCCTCGAGGGCGGCGTGGAGCATCTCCTTGGCCTCCGGGAGCGGCGTCGCGGTGTACTGATAGACGTACCCGCCGGGGTCGAGCAGCCGGCGTCGACGCTCCGCGAGCCCCTTGTCGAGCAGCGTCGACAGCGAGCGATTCACGTTGCTGCGGTCGCGGTCGAGGGTCTCGGCGAGCTCCGCGACGGTGCTCCCCGGGTTGTCGAGGAGGACGAGGTAAGTACGGCTCTCGTGGTCCTGTACGCCGAACACGCAGGCGAGGACGTGCTGGAAGCTCGGGTCCTCGTTACCGACGAGCTCCTCGATATCCGGGGAATCGCTCATGGGCTTCGTTCGGGACGGTGGAGATTAAAAACCACCTCTCCGGGGAGCCGTCGCTCGAGAGGCGAGTTCGGTGGGTCGAGAATCCGACGGGAGGAAGAACGGGGTCGTCAGTCGAGCTCCACGAGTGCGTCGCCGGCCTCGACGACCACGCCGTCTTCGCGCGTGACGTCGACCAGTCCGGCCTCCTCCATCGGCGGCAGTTCGGTCTCGTACAGGGAGACGAGGGTGCGTTCGTGACGGTCTGCGCCGACCACTGCGGCGTCGGTGTCGGTCTCGGCGGCCGCGACCTCCCTCGCCAACTCGTCGAGCTCGACGGGTCTGTCGCAGGCCTTCAGGGAGTGCGCGAGGGTGCGCGCGCGGTCGCGAGCGAAGATTTCGCTGAGCGTCTCCGAGTCGAGCGTGCGGTCGTCGGTCGTCGGCTGCGCGGTCTGCGTGAGCGTGTATTCCTCAGTGCTCATGTATGTCGTCTTGGACGGAACGTGCATAGGCACGACGCCCAAAGAAATTGGGACGTCACCTCTCCCTGTCGAATTCGGCACTCAGGCCCCTTCTACGGCCGTCGAACCGTCGAAGACCGGCGCACCTACTCGGCCTGTCGGTACCGCGTCTCTACTCCTCGCGTCCGTACCCCATGTTCACGATACAGGTGCGCATCTCGTCTTCGGTCGTGTGCTTGTGCAGCGTCGTGGGCGTGTCACAGTAGAACGTCGTCCCGTCGTGGCGGAGGGTGATTTCGTGGACGGACCCGAGCATCTCCGTCTGGACGACGACCCGTCGACCCTCTCGGAGCGCGTCGAGAATCTCCTCGGCCGTCAGCTCCCCCGACTTCGCCCGAAGCGGTTCTGCCATCGTCCGTTCGGTTCGACCGCCGGGTGTTAAGTCCTTGCCGAGTCGGCGAGGCCGTGTCAGTTACGCGGTGATGGGTTGAGTCGCGCGACCAAGTACCTCCGTCGGCGGCGTGGTTCGGCAAATCCATAAGTCGGCTACCAGTATCGACCGACATGGACGCCTACCTCGACCTCGTCTCGGACACCCTGACGAGGGGGCATCACAAGTCGAACCGGACCGGCGTCGACACCGTCGCCACGTTCGGCCAGTTCTACGACGTGGACCTCGCCGAGGGGTTCCCGCTGTTGACGACCAAGCAGATGGACGGGTTCCGCTGGGACTCGATGATTCACGAACTGCTCTGGTATCTCTCCGGGGAGGAGCACGTCCGGAGCCTCCGCGAGCGGACCGGTATCTGGGACGAGTGGGCCGACGAGGAGGGGCGCCTCGACACCGCCTACGGCCGCTTCTGGCGGCGATTCCCCGTCCCCGATTCGGGACTGGAGGGGGAGTCCTGGCCCGACGACACCCACCGCTGGATGAACGAAGGCGAGCGCACCTTCGACCAGATTGCCTACGTCATGGACACGCTCCGCGAGAACCCCCGCTCCCGGCGGATGGTGGTGAACGCCTGGCACCCCGCCAACGCCGCGGTGTCGACGCTCCCGCCCTGTCACTACACGTTCGTCTTCAACGTGCAGGGCGACGGCACCCTCAACGTTCACCTCACCCAGCGCTCCGGCGACGTGGCGCTCGGTATCCCGTTCAACATCGCCGCCTACGCGCTCCTCGCGAAAGTCGTCGCCCAGCGTACGGGTTTCGACCTCGGCCGCTTCGCCCACACCGTCGTCGACGCCCACGTCTACTGCGGCGCCGGCGACCGCGGCGCGTGGTACGCGGACGAACTCCCGGCCGTGAGCCAGCGCATCGCCGACGCCGAGACGGGCGAGGAGTACGAGGCCGTCGCCGGGTGGGTCGAGGAGGCGGCCCCCGGCGGCGACGGCGCCGAGTACGACCACGTGCCGAACCTCGTGCGCCAGCTCGGACGCGACCCGCTCCCCCGACCCGAGGTCGACGTCGCCGACGTCCCCCTCGACGAGCTGACGTACGACGACATCCAGTTGAAGGGGTACGAGTCCCACGACGGCCTCTCCTTCGAGGTCGCGGAATGAGCCGGGACGACGCGGGCCGCGACGCCCCGGGCGTCGAGTTCGTCCTCGTCGCCGCCGTCGCCGAGAACGGCGTCATCGGCGACGACGGCGGGATGCCGTGGCACTACCCCGCCGACCTGCAGCACTTCAAGGAGACGACGACCGGCCACCCGGTCGTGATGGGCCGGCGCACCTACGACTCCATCGTCGCCGACATCGGCGGGCCGCTGCCCGAGCGCACCTCGGTCGTGCTCACTCGGAACCCGGAGTCAGTGACGGGACCGGACGGCGACGTGCCCGACGGGGTCGTCGTCGCCGATGGCGTCGAGGCGGCGGTCGAGGCCGCCGCGGGGCTCGTCGGCGGCGACCCCGTCGGCGGCACCGTCTACGTCGTCGGCGGCGCGACGGTGTACGAGGCGTTCCTCCCCCGCGCCGACGGGATGCTCCTCACCCGGGTGCCGAAGTCGCCCGACGGGGACACGCGGTTCCCCGAGTGGGACACGGCGGAGTGGACGGAAGTCGGTCGGGAGGCGCTCGCCGAGGGCCTGGAAGTCGTCGAGTACGAGCGGTCCCGGAACGACTGAGTCCCGTGTCCGACGCGAGAACGGCCCTTCTCGTCCTCCTCCTCGGGAGCTCCCTCGTCGTCGGCTCGTGGGCGCTCGACCGGACGACACCGGACTACACGTACACCTACGAGGCACACCCGCTCGACGAGGGCTCGCCAACGACCCCCGCTATCGTGGTCCATCTGACACACCGGTCAGGCGACGACGGCCCCACCGCCGGTCTCGTCACCGGGGACGAGACGGACGAGACCGAGGCGCTCGAAGCCGCGCTGAACGGGTCGTACACGGTATCGTCGTCGCAGGAACGCCGGCTCGACGACCTCGTCGACCACGAGTTCGTCGCCGCTGCGACCGCCGAAGACGAGATTGGAGCGGACCGCTACCGGACTTACCGGGTCACGACCGAGCGCCGCGACGGGTCGATTCGGCTGACGGCGACGGAGGTCCCGCGTCGGGTCTTCTACGACCACCTCGCGCTGTCCGTCGACGACGCCGACCCCCGTATCCGGCGACTGGTCCGTGAAGGGGCGTTGACGACGCACGAACCGGTTCGCCGGTCCCTGTTCGACAGTGGCGGGACGCTCTACTACCTCGACGTGGACGGGACGGAGTCGTACACGAGCCCGCTCGTGACCGCCCACGACGCCGGCTTCGTCGTGGGGTGGGCGCTCGTGGCACTCGGTGGCGTCGGATTCCTGTTCACTCGGACAGAGCCGTCGGGGCGGGTCGGCTGGCGGTAGTCGCGGCCTCAGTTCGTGGTCGGGCCGGACTCGCCGGGTGACTCGGGCGGTTCAGGGGGTTCGACGCCCTCGACGGCCTCGGCCGTCCCCGTCTCCTTCTCGGTGTCGACGTGCCAGCGGTCGACGGCGTCCTCGTACTCGCCGAGCCGGCGCGACACCTCGTCTTTGAGCCCGTCGTCGTTGACGTTCACCTCGAAGATGAACGTCTGCTCGCCCTCGCCGCGGGCGGTCTTCTGGATGTTGGCGGAGACGAGTTCGTTGTCGAAGTAGTACGGCGCGAGCTGGGTCATCACCTTCCGGTAGACGGTGTCTTCGACCTTCCGGAGGGCTTTCCGACCCGCCGAGTCGGCCGCGCGGGCGACGTAGTCTATGGAGTCCTGCCAGCGCTCGATGGCGCCCTCGCTGTCCCCCTCCTCGACGCGCTCGTAGGACTCGGAGAGCTTCTCGCCGGCGGTCTGGAGGTCCTCGTCGGGCCCCTTCCCCGCCTTCTCGCCCTCGCCCTCGCCCACGCTCGCCTGCTTCGCCGTCTTCTCGTTCACGTCGTCTGAGAGACGCTCGTGGGCTTTCGGGCGCCACTCGTCCCAGTCCTCGAACGCCTCCCCCTCCACGCCGGCCTCGTGCAGTGCGCGGGTGATGCGCTCGCCGTGTTCGACGACGTCCCCCCACGAGCCGCGTTTCTTGAACCCCGAGATGCTCTCTTCCATCGCGTTCAGAGTGGCTTAGGGGAGTCGGTGATAAAAGCTTCTCCGGCCGGAGGTCCGGCTCCCGTCACGACCTCCGTGACGTCGGCCCGCTACTTCCCGTAGGTGAGGCGGGTCGCGAGGTCGTCCAGTTTCCCGACGAGACCCTCGAACCACGCCGCCGGCGAGACGGCACGCAACTCGCTCTCGTCGATTTCGATGCGGTCGCCGCCGTACGGGTCGCGCGAGGCGCGCTCCGACTCGTCCTCGCTCGCCGTCGCGTCGACGACGGTCGACATCGCACACCGGCCGCATCGTTCCGTGGTCTTTCCGCCCATGGGCTGTTCTCACACCCCTGTTGGGGAGTGTGCGGATTAAACGTTGGGTCGCGGGAGGGCGTGTCGGTGCTCGCGCGCCCGCCCGTCGCGCCCGCCCCGACCCCGAGGGGTTTTTGCGTGCGGGCCGTTCTCCCTTCCCTATGGGATACCGTCTCGTGGACACGGACCGGGTGGAGACGACCGACGACCGGCCCTGTGACCTGCGCCGGCTGTCGGACGCGGCGGGACTCTCGAACGTCGCGCTCAACCGCTTCGGCGCGAAGCCGGGCCAGCAGATTCCCCTCGCGTACCACTACCACGACGAACAGGAGGAGGCGTTCTACGTCCTCTCCGGTCGCCTAACCGTCGAGACTCCCGACGAGGAGTACGAACTCGGAGCGAACGACTTGTTCGCGGTCGAGCCCGGGAGCCCCCAGCGGGCCTACTGCCCGGAGGACGCCGACGGGCCGGTCGACCTGCTCGCGCTCGGTGCCCCGCCGGCCGCGGACGACGCCCACCCCTACGAGCCCGACGGCGAGGGGGAGGAGGGGAACGCGGCCACCGGCGGCGACCCGGCACAGGGATGAGCGGACGCGACTCCGACGTCGAGGACCCGGTCGCCGACCGTATCGTCGAGGACGACGGTCCGGACGGAGGGGCCGACGTCGACCCGCCTGCCACCGCTCCCGCCGCCGACGCCGACGCGACCGACGTCGAGTACCCCGAAGTCCCCGACTGGGACGACGAGTATCTCGACCGCGTGAGCGACCGGCTGATGTTCAGCTACGACCTCGAGCGGGACTACCGCGTCCGAGGGGAGGGCTTCGACCTCTACGGGCGCCTGCTCGTCGAGAGCCAGAAACAGCTCTGGCACCCCTCGCTCAACTACGCCAACCACGAGTCCCGGGAGCATCTGTTCGCCCGCCGTGTCGGCACCGCCACGGTCGCCGAACTCGACCGGCTCGTCTCCCTCGCTCACGACCTCGCGGGCGAGTGGATCGAACGCACCGAGGAGCACTTCGGCACCGACTTCACCTTCGTGCTCGTCGCCGACGGGATTCCCGACGACGTGCGGGAGTACGTCGCCGGCTTCGACGAGCGCACCCTCCTTCGGTTCGGCTACTACGGCCACTACCGGGTGAACCTCGCGGTCGTCGCGCCCGAGGGGGTCGGCACCGGGTCGGGCGACGCCGTCGCCAGCGCCGAGGCCGACGTGGTCGACGCGTTCACGCTGTGGCGGGAGGTGCCGGTCGACCGCGGCACGCCGGGTCTCTTCCAGCGGTTCGTCCGCCGCCTCTGGGAGTGACCGCGCCGGCGACGACGCGCTCCCCGCCCCCTCGCTCGTCGCGCCGCTGTCGTCGCCGGGGGGCGACTCGGCACAGTACGGGCGCGGAAAAGAACCGCGGGTGGTCGTGTCGGCGTTCAGTCGCCGGATTCGTCCGACGCCGTGCCGCCGTCGGCCACCGCCTGCCCGCCCGCCCGGCGGACCTCGGTGATGTTGGTGACGCCCATGTAGACGAGCGACAGCGCGATGCCGATGAGCGTCAGCGCGAGCACGATTTGGACGACCGCCGATAGTTGGGCGGCGACCGTCGCCCCGGCCTCGCCCCACTCGCCCAGCACGAACTTCGTGTAGATGTTGTCGTAGACCGCGAGCCACAGCAGTCCGAGCACGGTGATGGTGACCATCAGGGCCATCGGCGCGCCGGTGCTCATGAGCTGCTTGCTGCGGTCCCAGTTGGCGAGCCACACCGTCGCCGTCAGGAGCGCGAGCGCCGCGAGCAGCTGGTTCGCGCCGCCGAACAGCTGCCACAGGGTGAGCCACGAGCCGGAGGTGACCAGCACGTACGCGGGGATGGTCTGGATGAGCGGGTTCCCCCAGCGGCTCGCCGCGAACGACTCGACGCCGTTCTCGGGCGTGCCGACGACCTCCTCCAGCATGTACCGACCCAGTCGGACGGCGGTGTCCGTCGAGGTGAGCAGGAAGCTCACGAGTACGAGCGCCATGAACGGCGCGCCGAACGCGGTCGGGACGCCGAGGCTCGTGAGGATGATGCCGCCGCCGGTGGCGAAGTTCGGGAGCGCCTGTCCGATGCCGCCGCCCTGTACGGTGACGCCGGCGATGGCGACCGTCGACAGCGCGACGACGGCGAGCAGCCCCTCGCCGAGCATCCCGCCGTAGCCGATGAGGCGGGCGTCGCTCTCGTTGTTCAGCTGTTTGGCCGTCGTCCCGGAGGAGACCAGCGAGTGGAACCCGCTGATGGTCCCGCAGGCGATAGTGATGAAGAGAAGCGGGAACAGCGGCGAGATGCCGGTCGTCCCCCAGAAACCGGCGAACGCCGGGATGTTGTCGGCGACGACGAGCGGCTGGCTCGCCGTGCCGAGCAGCGTGCCGACGATGATGGCGACCAGCGCGCCGCCGACGCCGGTGTACAGCAGGAACGACGAGAGGTAGTCACGCGGCTGGAGCAACATCCAGACGGGGAGGGCGCTCGCGACGGCGCCGTACACCATGATGACCGGGACCCACGCCGCCGTGTTGGCGCCGAGACTCCCGGCCGCCGGAATCCACGACCCGCTCCCGGAGAAGAGCACGAACGTACCGGCCGGGTAGGTGCCGGCCTCCGCCGCCGGGAACAGCGCGAAGGGGAACTGGATGCCGAGGTAGACACCGACGAAGACGGCGGCGACGAACGCCACCGTCCCCGGGATGAACGGGAGGTTCATCTGGTAGAGGTATACCCCGAACACCAGCGCGAGCGCGATGTAGATGAACGACGCTGTCGCCGCCTGCGGGAAGGCGTTGAAGACGATGGCGACGACGAGTGCAAACACCGCGACGACGAGGATGATGGTCAGGAACGCGAACCACAGCAGCATGTTCTTGCCGCGTTTCCCGACGTACTGGCCGATGATGTAGCCGATGGACTTCCCCTCGTGGCGGAGACTCGCGGAGAGGGAGACGAAGTCGTGGACCGCGCCCAGCAGCGGGTTGCCGATGGCTATCCACAGGACGGCCGGCACCCACCCCCAGACCACGGCCGCGGTGATGGGCCCCACGATGGGTGCCCCGCCCGCGATGCTCGAGTAGTGATGCCCCAACAGGACCGGCTTCTTCGCCGGGACGTACTCCTGTCCGTCCTCGTACTTGTGTGCCGGCGTCGTCCGCGACTCGTCGAGTTCGACGAACCGGGAGAGATAGCGCGAGTAGCCGAAGTACCCCACGCTGAACAGCGCCAGCACCGCGATAACCAGCCAGATGACTTGTACCATGTGTCCAAACCTCGTTATCGACCACGAAAATAACGACAATAAACGTTCGGTATGCGTTCGCACGACTTGCCGGAAAACGAACCCCTGAGCGGGAGTGGCGGCCGTTCCGCGGATAAACTTACCGCGACCCGAGTACGGTTTCACACCGGACGTTGGACGACTCCCGCACGACTGTCGCGCGAACCGGTCGCGCTCGTTCGCCGCCTTCCGCTCAGGTCTCGGGCGGCTCCGCGGCGACGGCGACCGCGAGTTCGTCCGCCACGTCGTCGAGCAGGCTCCCCTTGACCTCCTCGACGCGGATGCCGATTTCGGCGACGACCGGACAGTCGAAATCCGCTCTGAGGGTCGCTAGGCGCTCGCGCTCGGTCGCGACGCGGTCCCGGAGGAAGCGCGCCCCGCGCCCGTTCTCGTCGGGGTCCGGTTCGGGTGTGAGCTTGTTCACGGCCAGTCCACGAACGTCGAGGCCGTATTCGTCCAAGCGTTCGACCGCTCGGCCCGTCTCGCGAATCGAGAGCTCGTCCGGGTTGACCACGAGGAAGAAGGCGGCCTCCTCCCGCAACGTCTCGCCCGCGAACTCGAAGCGCTCCTTCCGCCCTCGCAGGCGAGCGAGGATGGGGTCGCCCTCCAGCATCCGCCGGGGCTCGTTGTTGCCGATGGCGGCGCGTTCGAACAGCTTCACGCTCTGCTCGCGCTTGCGGACGAGGCGGTCTATCCACCCCTCCAGGAACTCGGGGAGTGCCAGGAGCCGCAGGGTTCCCCCAGTCGGCGAGGTGTCGAAGACGACGCGGTCGTACGCCTCCGAGTCGCGCATCACCTCGATGAACCGGTCGAACAGCGCCGCCTCGTAGGCGCCGGGGGTCTGGTGGGCCATCTCCACCTGTCGGTCTATCTCGTTCACCATCGCGGCGCTCACCTGGTCGCCCATCGCGCGCTTTATCTCCATCAGGTGGTTCTCGACCTCGTCGTCGGGGTCTATCTCCATCGCGTGGAGGTTGTCGACGCCGTCGATACCCTCGACCGGCGCGGGCTCATCGGAGAACCCCTGGTCGAACACGTCGGAGGTGGAGTGGGCCGGGTCCGTGGAGACGACGAGGGTCCTGAGACCCGCGCGGGCGCACTTCAGCGCGTAGGCGCTGGAGACGGTGGTCTTGCCGACGCCGCCCTTCCCGCCGAAGAAGACGAACTTGGGAACGGTGTCGGCGTCCGGGTCGCGTTCGGCCGTCTCTGGTGAGGTGTCGGCCACGGTCAGAAGTGGTACTGCTGGCCCTTGCGTTCGAGGAGCGTCCCGCGGTCCCACATCCGGCGCTCCCACGCCTCGAACTCGTCTTCGAGGTACGGCAGGAGTTCGGCGGTGTAGTACGACACCGGCGAGGGGATACCGAAGGCGTCGGGGAAACAGGCGAGCATGAAGGCGTCTTCGAGGTCCTCCGCTTCCTTCTCTATCTTCTCGTACGCCGGGTGGGTGAACAGCCCGTGGTAGAGCCCCCGGAGCCACTCGTCGAGTATCGCTCGGTAGCGCTCGATGCGGTCCGCGAGTGTCATGGGTTGGCGTGTCGTTGGGTCGGGTCGGTATTTAGGTCGTGTGTTCGCGGGTTTCGGTGTGGTTCGTTTGTGGGGACGAGGCGTCTGCCTTCGTCGTTGCCGCGATGACTCCGGTGACTTTGGTGACTCTCGAAAGCTCCCGCACACTCGGCGGTTCTGCCTCGTTGTGCTCCTCGGCTCGCTCCGCTCGCCTGCAGTGCTTACGTCGGCGAAACCGCCGACTGCTGGGCGAGAGCTTCGCTCTCGCATCGCGTCGGATTCGCGTGAGGGACCGTTCTCGGCCTCGTGACGAGCACTCCGAGGTCGGAGCGGTGTGAGGGCTGTGCGGTGCTGTCCTGGCGGTCTGCAGAAAGCTTTGTTTTCTGCGATCTCGAAAACACTGCGCGTTTTCGACGACTCGTCGCGGAGCTTCGCTCCGCGAGATGCCACCGAGCTACGCTCAGTGAGCGACTTGCAAAGGGCGAGCGGTCTCGGGGAAGCCGGGGACGCAAGCACGCGACCGAAGGAATCGCACACGGCGAACCCTGCGACCCGAGAGCGTTCTCCCTTTGCTGGGTGACCGTTGCCGACCCGAGGCTGTGCCCGACTCGACCGGAACTGTCCACACCAGGGATACGATATCACAAAACCGACTCCGGTGCCTTCAAGCCCGCACTGCCCGACGGCGTCGACATGGCAGGGCGTCGCCTCCGAACCACGGTTCTGGGCTTCCTCGCGACCTTCCTCGTCTTCGGCGCCCTCTTTACGTTCGTCGGCGTCGACGACCTCGTCGCGACGCTGTCGAGCGCCGACACCGGCGTCGTCGCCCTCGTCGTCTTCGTCACCGTCTGTTGGCTCGCGGCGTGGTCGATGGCGCTCAAAGTCGTCCTCGGCGTCCTCGGCGTCGACGTGCCGCCCCACCGCGCCTTCCTCATCTTCGCGGGCGCGATGTTCTCGAACAACGTCACCCCCTTCGGGCAGGCCGGCGGCGAGCCGGTGACTGCGCTGCTCATCTCCCGGGTCGCCGACGCGGAGTACGAGACCGGTCTCGCCGCCATCGCCAGCGTGGACACGCTCAACTTCGTCCCCTCCATCTCGCTGGCGCTGGTCGGCGTCGGCTACTTCGCCACGGAGACCACGCTGGGCCGACGGCTGGAGGTCGCCGCCGCGGCCGTCGTCGTGCTCGCGCTGCTCGTCCCCGGGCTGGTCTACTACGGCTGGCGGAACCGCTACGGCCTCGAAGAGCGGGCGGTGGCGCGTTTCACTCCAGCCATCCGCTGGGTCGCGGACAAGCTCCCACGGACCACCCCGCCCAGCGAGGCGGTCGTCGAGGAGCGCATCACCGGCTTCTTCCGTTCCATCGAGCGCGTCGCCACCAACCGCCGCGGGCTGGCGCTGTCGCTCGGCTTCTCGGCGCTCGGCTGGGGGCTCCAGATGGTCGGTCTGTGGCTCGCCTTCCGCGCCATCGGTCACTCCATCCCCCTCTCCATCGCGCTGTTCGTCGTGCCCATCGGCGCCATCGCGGGTGTCACACCGCTACCGGGTGGGGCGGGCGGCATCGAGACGGTGCTCGTCACGTTGCTCGCGCTGGCGACCGGGCCGGTCATCGGACTGGAGGTCGCCACCGCCGCGGTGGTCATCTACCGCGGCGCCGTCTACTGGGTGCCCGTGCTGGTCGGCGGCGCCGTGATGAGCGTTCTCACCGTCCGCAGCCGAGCGTAATCCGATGGCCTTAAAGTCCGGCCGGAGGAATCGAACGTCAATGGTAACTCTCTACGACGTCCCGGCGGAGGACCTCATCGAGGCCGCCGCCGCGGAGCTCGAGGGTC
Source organism: Halobium salinum (assembly GCF_026586625.1). GTDB lineage: Archaea > Halobacteriota > Halobacteria > Halobacteriales > Haloferacaceae > Halobium > Halobium salinum. The sequence goes on from NZ_JAODIW010000006.1 coordinate 459,152, forward strand.
GAATCGAGGAGCCGGAGTGGGTGCAGTACTCGAAGACCGGCGCCAACAAGGAGCTGCCGCCCCAGAACGACGACTTCTACTACGTCCGCGCGGCGAGCGTCCTCCGGAAGGTCGCCACGAAGGGCCCCATCGGCGTCGAGCGCCTCGCCGTCGCCTACGGCGGGAAGAAGCGCGGCACCAACCGCTACCGCGTCGCCAAGTCGCGCAACGAGACGGGCGCGAAGAAGATCATCCGCACCGTCCTGCAGGACCTCGAAGAGGAGGGGTTCGTCGAGACCGCCAAGGGTGAGGGTCGCCGCATCACCGGCGAGGGCCAGCAGTTCCTCGACGAACTTGCCGGCGACGTGCTCGACGAGCTCGCGGAGGAGAACCCCGAGCTCGAGCGCTACGCCTGAATCGGTTCCTGAAAGCCACCTGCGGCCGAGTTCTTCTTCGGGACGCCGACGGGAGAGCGACGGGTACGACGGACCACGGACCGGACCGCCGTCGTCCGGCCGAGCCATCAGCCGGCCTGACGGTCCCGTCGGCGGACTGTGCTGTATATCTCCCTACACGACGTACCCGGGGGTCGCATGACGGCAGTCAAAATCATCAAAGTGCTCGGCACGTCGACCGAGTCGTGGGAGGAAGCGGCCCGTGAGGCGGTCCGGCAGGCGGCCGAGAGCGTCGACGACATCCACGGCATCGAGGTCGAAGACTGGACTGCGACGGTCGAGGACGGCGAAATCACGGAGTACAAGGCGACCGTCGAGCTCGCGTTCCCCGTTCACGAGCAGGTGTAAGGCGTCGCGAGAGCGTCGGCCGCCGGACCCGTCGAGGACGCGGCCGCGGGACTCCGGCGTCCGTAACGGTTTTCCTCCAGAAACGGGAACTAGCGACTATGAGCGGCAACCCCGACGACGACCGACTGGAGAAGCTCCGCGAGGAGAAGATGCAGGAACTGCAGGAGCAGGCCGAAGGGCAGGGCAACGAGGAGGCCCAGGAGCAGGCGCGCCAGCAGCAGGAGGCCCAGAAGGAGGCGCTGCTCCGGCAGTACCTCACCGACGACGCCCGCCAGCGGCTCAACGCCATCCAGATGTCGAAACCCGACTTCGCCGACCAAGTCGAGCGCCAGCTCGTCGCGCTCGCGCAGTCCGGGCGCATCCAGGAACAGATCGACGAAGAGCAGATGAAGAGCCTGCTACAGGAGCTGAAGCCCGAATCGAAGAGCTTCGACATCCGTCGCCGGTAGATGGAGCTGGCCCTCCTCTACAGCGGCGGGAAGGACTCTTCCCTCGCCGCCCTGCTGCTCGACTCCTTCTACGACGTGCGGCTGGTCACCGCCCACTTCGGCGTCACCGACGACTGGCAGCACGCGGAACACGCTGCCGACGCGCTGGGCTACCCCTTCGAGACCGTCGACCTCGACCTCGACGTCGCCACCGAGGCCGCAGACCGGATGCGCTCGGACGGCTACCCCCGTAACGGCATCCAGCGGGTCCACGAACACGCCCTGGAGGTCGTCGCGGCGGACGCCGACGTGACGGCGGTCGCCGACGGCACCCGCCGCGACGACCGGGTCCCCTCCGTCTCGCGGGCGCAGGCCCAGAGCCTCGAGGACCGCCACGGCGTGGACTACCTCTCGCCGCTGTCGGGGTTCGGTCGGGGCGCCGTCGACCGCCTCGTGGAGGCGTCGTTCGAACTGGAGTCGGGCCCGAGCGAGTCGGTGCCGAAAGCCGACTACGAGGGGGAACTCCGTGCGGTGCTCGCGGAGCGTCACGGGGAGCGCGCCGTCGAGGAGGTCTTTCCGGACCACACCCAGACGTACGTTCGCGGCTTGAAGTAGCGGCGCTGCGGTGTCCGAGTGACTCCGGTGGTCGCTCGACTGTCGACGACCCGAGTACCGACGCCCGCTCCCGCGGTCCGGCCCCGACCCGAACACGCCGTTTCCGAACCGTTCTTCTCCCCGCCGACTCCACTCGAACCCGTGCCCCTCGACCCCGGTATCGGCTACGCCCTCCTCGCCGCCCTCGTCTGGGGCGTCTACATTTTCGCGCTCAAACGCTACTTCGACGACTACCCGGCGACGCCGTTCACCGTCCTCGTCAACTGCGCCGCGGTCGTGGTGTACCTCCCGGTCGCACTCACCACCGTCGACCCGGCCGAGGTGCCGGACCCGACGACCTTCGCCGCGACCGACGTCGGCGCGGTTCTCCTCACCGTCGTCGGCGTCGGCGCCGCGTTCGTCCTCTTCCTCCGCGCCATCGACGCCGGCGCGGTGTCGTACGTCACGCCGATAAACAAGGTCGTCCCGGTGTTCGTCCTCCCCATCGAGGTCGCCCTGCTCGGCGCGCACCTCCGTCCGATACAGGTCCTGGGGGTCGTCGTCGCCACCCTCGCCGTCTACGTCGCCAACTACGAACCCGGCCACCTACTCGACCCGATTCGTCGGGCCGCCACGTCGCGCCCGGCACAACTCGCCCTCCTGTCGGCGGTCGCCTACGCCGTCTCCGACGTGGGCAAACGCGTCGCGTTGGGTGACTTGGGCATCCCGACTGGCGTCTGGGTCCCGTTTCTCCTGCTCGCGGTGGCCCTCCTCCTCGCGCCGCTCGCGGCCCGCGAGTGGCCCGACTGGCCCGTCCGCCGGGACCTCCCCAGGTTCCTCGTCGCGGGCGCGCTCGTCGCGACCGGCGAGCACGTCACCTCGCTCGCGTTCAGTACCGTCCCGGCCAGCGTCGCCTCGCCCATCATCAACACGCAGGCCGTCGTCGCGGTGCTGCTCGGCGGCGTCCTGCTGGGCGAGGAGGCCCTCGGCGTCCGCCTCGCCGCCGCCGGGCTAGCGGTGGCGGGCGTGACGCTCGTCGCGCTCTGACCGGGCGTACGTGACCCGCGAGAAGCGAAATCGGCGGTTCCTGCAGGTAGCACAACCGACCTTCCCATCGTGGGGCGTACCCGTGCACGATGAACTACCTCGTCTGGGCGGTCGTCGCCCTCGTCGGCTACTCCGCGTTCGTCCCGCTCGCGAGCCTCGCGACGAAACAGATGCCGAGTCACGTCACCGCGCTCGTCACGAACACGATGCTCGCGTGCTCCGCGCTCGCCCTCACCGTCGTCCGCGGCGACGACGCCGTCGAGTACCTCTCCGGGCGACCGCTCGTCTACACCGTCGCGGCCGGGGTCTTCCTCTCGGTCGGCATCCTCGCGTACTACCGCGCGCTGTCTCAGGGTCCGGTGAGCGTCGTCACGCCCATCTACGGCTCCTTCCTCGTCGGTGCCTCCGTCCTGGGAATCGTGTTCCTCGACGAGCCGTTCTCGCTCGCGAAGGGTGTCGGTATCGTGCTGACGATGGCGGGAGTGTACCTCGTCGCGTCCTGAGGCCCGGAACCGCTCTCACAGCACCTTGAACTTCAGGCTCCCGTTGCGCTCGAAGCGCGCGTAGGGCACGTCCGGGAACTCGAACGTGAGCGTCTCGGTGCCGCCGGCGGCGATGTCGACCTGCTGTTCGGGCTTGGCCTTCACCTCGTTCTTCCCCTTGCCGGCTGTCACCCGCGCGCGAACGGTGACGCTCGCGTCCGCCTCGCCGTCGTTTTTCACCGTCGCGGTCACGCGGAGGGATTCGTCGTCGGCCTGGTTCGTCTCGAAGTCGGCGACCGTCACGTCTGCCATGCACGAACGGTCGCCGTCGAAGCTGATGGCTCTTTTTCGAGTGTATCCGACTGGTCCGCTCTCGGACCGGTTCGGCGCCGTCACCGGCCGGGCGAGGGAGCGTCCCGTTCCAGCGTCTCCATCTCGGCCACCCGGGGGAGTCGTCGGAGGGACGGGACGGCGACGACGTAGACCGCGATGAACGCCATCCCGGCGGCGCCGACGACCATCACCGGGAGCGCCCCGGCGGTCGCGGCGAGCCAGCCGCCGGTCAGCGCGCCGACCGGCATCATCAGCGTGCCGCCGCTCGCACCGACGGAGCTGACGCGGCCGAGCAGGTCGTCGGGGACGAGGCGCTGGACCATCGCGCCGAAGACGACGTTGGTGACGCCGACGGGGACGAACGCGAGAAAGAGCAGCGCGACCGTCCCCGGAAACCACGGAGAGGCGAGCGCGCCGAGCCAGCAGGTCGCGCCGGCCGCGTAGCCGACGACGGAGAGCCGGCCCAGCGGCCACCCCTCGAACCGGGTCGCGAGCAGTGCCCCGACCAGCACGCCGGCGGAGATGGCCGCGAGCAGGACGCCGTAGGTCTCGGCTCCGCCCAGCAAGTCGGCGTACGCCGGGAGGGCGGCGGTGACGCCGCCGAGCGTCCCGTTGGCGACGAGCCCCGTCACCATCATCGGCAGGAGGACCGTCCCGCGGAGGTAGTCGACGCCTTCGCGGAGTTCCCGACGGTAAGCCCGGAACGCGGAGTCGGCGACGACGACGCTCTCGCCGCCGTCGGCGGCCACGGCCGTCGCGTCGTCGTCCACGGCCGTCGCGCCGGCAGTCACGGTCCTCGCGTCGGGGTCCACGGTCGCTGCACCGGCGTCCATCCCGGAACCGGCCGCGTCCCCGTCCCGCCTGCCCGGCACCCGGAGCGTCGCGAACAGGAGCGCCGCCGCGGCGAAGGTGACCGAGTCGACCAAGTACAGCGCGACGCCGCCGACGGCGACGAGCAGCAGGCCGCCGGCCGCGGTGAACGCCATGTCGACCCCCTGGTAGGCGAAGGAGAACGCCGAGTTCGCGGCGACGAGTTCGTCGTCGTCGACGATGCGGGGGAGCGCCGCCGACTGCGCCGGGTAGACGAACTGGTTCAGCATCGACACCACCGGCATCACCGCGAGGACGACCCAGTGGCTCAGAGCGCCGACCCACGCCGCAAGCGGGATGAGGAGCACGAGCAGGCCCTGTGCGACCTGCGTCCACACCAGCGTCCGCCGGAGCGGCCAACGGTCGACCAGCGGCCCCGTCAGAAACTGGAGCGCCTGCGGTGCGAGCACGAGGAAGCCGGCGACGCCGGTGTAGAACGGCGAGCCGCTGAGGTCGTAGACGAGCCACATCGCGGCGACGTAGTAGAGGCTGTCCCCGGCGTTGGTCACCAGCCTACCGGCGAGCAGGCGGGCGAACTCCCGATTGCGGAGGAGCGCGAACATACCCGCTCTCCGCCGGCTTCGGGGATAAGCGTCTGCAGAACGACAGTTCTGTCCGACGACGGGCAGAACGGCGGTTCTGTTCGGCCGGTTACAGGTGGGTGCGCTCGCTGGATTCGACCCGCCCGTCCGGGTCGATGTCGACCGTCAGGCGCTCGCCGTCGAGGTCGACGCTGACCCGCGCCCGCGTCGGGTCGGTCGCCACGACATCGACGTCGTAGTCGTCGAAGCGCCCGAAGGCCTCCCACGTCGGGGCCGTCGTCACGTCGACGCCGTGGTCGTGGAAGAAGGCGACCCCCGTCGGGTGACGGAGGGAGACGATGAACGGCGAGGCGTTCGACTCGCTGTCGCACTGCCGGCACTCGTAGACGATACGGGTGTCGGGCTCCCGGTCGTGGCCCGTGCCCTCGTCGGACCCTCCCCCTTCGCCGCCGTCGCCACCGCGGTAGTCCGCGACCAGCCGACTGTCCACCCGCCCGCCACAGTTCGTACAGAACCCGGCGATGACGCGCTGGAAGGTCGACTGGAGCCAGCGGTCGGCCGCCTCGGGCAGTTCCTCGCGGTCGAACTGCCCGAGCGTCCCTGGCGGGAAGGCGAACTCGTTTCTGAACACCCCGCAGTCGGCGCAGTGGACTCGCACGCGTTCGTCGGCGTAGTCGAGGACGAGTCGACCGTCGCAGTTCGGACAGGGAGCGTCGACCGGGATAGGGTCGATGGAGACGGTGGCGGTGTACGTGCCCGCGACGAGCGCCCCGACGACCCGCCGGCCGGCGAGGGTGAGCGTGTACCCGTCCCCGTCGTCACCCCGACGGACGAACGAGCCGACGAGCTTCTTCAGGTGGTAGTTGAACCGGCCCGAGTCCGCGGTGCCGACCCGCTCGCGGAGCTGCGAGAACGTCAGCGCGTCCTCGTCGGCCTCGTCGAGCGCCCGGAGGATGGCGACGCGCGTCTCGTCGCCGAGCAGCGCGAACGTCTCCTCCGGTTCGCGACGCTCGACGGTGACGGCTCCAGTCTCGACGTCGTCTCCCTGCCCCGTCGCTGGCCCGTTGCTCCCCTCGGTCATGCGGGACCTCTCGACGGCCGGACGTATCTGCCTGTCGCCGCGTCGTCACTCCTCGCGGTCCACCGGGTCGGCGCCGTCGGGCTCGGGTGGCTCGCCCTGTGGCTCCGGCTCGACGGCGGTGACGTACTCCCGGAGCCGGTCGCCGTCGGTGTCGACCCCCTGTCGAGAGAAGAAGTTCGCGACGTTCCGGCAGTCGCGGTCGAGGAACTCGCCGGCGTTCGGGTGGTGGACGGTGACGGCCTGACCGAGGTCGATAACCACGAGTTCGCCGTCGTGGATGATGAGGTTGTACTCCGAGAGGTCGCCGTGGATGAGCCCCGCCGCGTAGAGCCGGCGCATGTACTCGCGGACGACCCCGTAGGCCGTCTCGGGGTTGTTCACCTGCACCTCCGCGAGGCGGCGGGCGCGGTCCTCGACCAGCCCGACGAGCTCCATCACGAGCACGTTGCGCTCGACGGCGATTGGCTCCGGGACGCGCACGCCGGCTTTCCGGGCGCGTTTGAGGTTCGCGTACTCCTTTCTCGTCCACGCGAGCACGACCGCCTTCTTGTCGGAGGCGATGCCCTCGAACCGAGGGTCGCCTTCGAGGTAGTCGCGCATCTGCCGGAAGTTCGAGGAGTTGATGCGGTAGATTTTGACGGCTACGTCGCGGTCGTCCGCGCCCAGCGCCTCGTAGACGTTCGCCTCCTTCCCCGTGGAGATGGGGCCGCCGAACGCCTCGACGTGGCCGTCCTGCACCAGCTTGTAGAGGGCGGCGAGGGTGGCGTCGTCGAACACCGACTGCTCGACCTTGAACTGGTCGGCGTCCTTGATGCGCTTTCTGAACTCCGTGAACTCCCGGTCGCGCTTGCGCGCGATGCGGTCGGCCTCGGTGTCGGTGACGTCGATCTCCTCCCACTCGTCGCCGAAGCTCTCCGCTTCCTCCGGGTCCACTAGTTCGTACTCGCCGCGCTCGCCGCTCATTCGTCACCGTCTACGGACTCGGTCGTGAAAAGCGTCGCCCGTTCGCCGTCGGAACCGGAGTGTCGCTCTCGACGACAGGAACGGGTCGGCCGATCGAACCGCCGGCGTTACTGCAGGTGGCCTTCCTCGCGGAGCTGGTCGGCCTCGGACTTCTCGTAGCGCCACGTGATGTCGCCCTTCTCGTCCTGCCAGTCCCACGGCTCGACGAGCACGAGGTCACCCTCGCGAATCCAGACGCGCTTCTGCATCCGTCCGGGGATGCGGACCGTCCGCTCCTGCCCGTCGGCACAGCGCACCTTCACCCGGTTGGCGCCGAGCATGTCCAGTACCTCCGCGAACAGCTCGCCGTCCTCGGGCATGCGCAGGTCACGTCGCCCCTCGTTCTCCGTCATGGGGAGACGTTGGCCGCCCCGGCGCTTAAGATTTTATCGACAGCGGATTCTGGCGGACGGAAACCAGGTCTCCGAGGGCGCGCGCCGGCAGTCCCCGACGCCGCGACGCCCCACCTACCGGCCCTCGCCGGGAAGCGGCAGGTTTACCCGACGCTTCCGTGTGGCGTCGCACATGCTCAAGAAGCTCGGTGCGACCGGAATCGGCGGGCTCGTGTTGGTGCTCCTCGGCGTCGGCCTCGTCGCCTGGCAACAGCCCATCGTCGCGCTCGGCATCGCGCTCGCGTTCGTCGGCGTCGCCCTCGTCGCGAAGGGACTCATCTCGAACGTCATGTCGGCGTTCGGCTTCGCGTAACGCGTCTGTCGGCGAACGAGTAGTTTATCATTCTCGGTGGCATACTCCGCCTGCGGCCGTTGGGAACAGGCCGCACCGGAATGCCAGTCCCGATGGGCCGGCATCTGGTGGGACCGTTCCCATCGGGCGCTTTTCCGACGCGCGGCGTCGACGCCGAGTCGTCGACATCGTCCCTCGTTCAGAGCCGCGCCAGGAGCGCCTCCGCCGTCTTCTCGCCGATTCCCTCCACGTCCGTCAGGTCCGACACCGACGCCGTCCGGACGTTCTCGACGCTCCCGAACCGCCGCAGGAGTCGCTTTCTCGTCTCGGGGCCAACGCCGGGCACGTCGTCCAGGACGGTCCGCACCTCGTCGCGAACCGTCTGGTGGTACTGTACCGCGAACCGGTGCGCCTCGTCGCGCACGCGCTGGAGCACGTGGAGATGCGGGGCGTCGCTCGGCCAGTTCCGCACGCCGTCCTCGGTAATCACGAGTTCCTCCGCCTTCGCGAGGCCCACCGCAGGCACGTCCCAGCCGGTCTCGTCGAGCGCGTCGAGGGCCGCGCCGAGTTGCCCCTCGCCGCCGTCGATGAGCAGGAGGTCCGGGTCGGGTCGGTCGTCGCGGCCCTCCACCGCGCGCTCGGCCCGCCACCGAATCAGTTCGCGCATGTTCGCGTAGTCGTCGTTGCGCTCGGTCAGCTTCTTTCTTCGATAGTCGGCCTTCCGCGCCGAGCCGTCGACGAAACACACGTCCGAGCCGACCACGGCCTTCCCCTGGGCGTGGCTCACGTCGAACCCCTCGATGCGCTCGACGCGCGAGAGCCCCAGCGCCTGCGCGAGCGCACCGAGTTCGTCGTCGCCGCCGCCGCGACGCCGGGCGTTCTTCAGCGCGAGTTCGACGAGCTTCGCCTCGCGGCCGGCACCCGGGACGCGCACGGAGACGCCCTCGGCGTCGAGCCACGCCGCCAGTTCGGGGTCGTCCGGGCGCTCCGAGAGGAGGAGGGCGTCGGGGAGGTCGCGCTCGGCGTAGTACTGGGCGACGAACGCCGCGAGCACCTCCCCTCCGGCCTCCTCGCCCGAGCCGGTCGCACCTTCGGCCTCCCCCGGCGCGTCGAGTCGGTGGCGGGAGCGGTCGACGAGCTGGCCACGCTCGCTGTGGAGCCGGGCGACGGTGGCGCGGTCGCCCTCGACGCTGACCCCGAGCACGTCGACGGCGCGCTCGTCGGTCTGCGAGGAGACGGCCTCCCCGCCCTCGCCGTGGAAGGATTCGACCGTCTCCAGTCGGTCGCGGAGGTTGGCGGCGCGCTCGAACTCCTCGGCCTGTGCGGCCTGCTCCATCCCCCGGCGCAGCGGGTCGGCGAGCACGCCCGTCTCGCCCTCGAAGAAGCGAACGACGGACGCCACGTCGTCGGCGTAGGCTTCCTCGGAGATTTCGCCGGTGCACGGCGCCGTACAGAGGCCCATCTCGTAGTCCAGACAGGGCCGGTCGCGGCCGCTGTACTTGTGGTCCGAACAGCCCCGCACGCCGTAGGTCTCGCGGAGGGCCTTCACCACGGTCTCGACCTCCCGCTTGCTCGTGTAGGGGCCGAACACCGTCGCGGCCTCCTCCGGGTCGCGCGTCACCTCGATGCGGGGAACCGGGTGGTTCGTGAGTTGGACGAGCGGGTAGGACTTGTCGTCCTTCAGGCGGACGTTGTAGCGGGGCTGGTGGCGCTTGATGAGGTTCGCCTCCAGCAACAGCGCCTGCGTCTCGGTGTCGGTGACGGCGAAGTCGACGGCGACCGCCCGCTCCACCATCCGGCGGATGCGCTGGCCGCGCGGGTCGGCGTACGACCGCACCCGGTCGCGGAGGTCGACCGCCTTCCCGACGTACAGCACGGTCGCGTCCTCGGTCCCGGGCCGGGCGTCGAGAAACTGGTAGACGCCCGGCTCCCGCGGCAACTCCCCGGCGCGCTCGCGGACCTCGCTCGCGTCCATCGACCGCCCTATCCGCCGGACGGGCTTGAGACTGACGTGTCGTCCCCGCGGGACGGCGTCGTCCCCCGTGCCGAGCGCCTTCGATTATCATATTTGATTCCTGCTGCGAAAGGTTAAGGCAGGGTCGGGAAGCAGCGTGCACAATGAGTTTCGAGCCGCTCCGGTGGGTCCGCGACCGTCTCTCGGGACGTGCGGCGCGAGGAACTGACGCGGAATCGACGCCGTCGATGACGGACGGAGGCGTGGTCACCGTCGACGGCGACGGGGCCGGGACCGGCGAGTTCGACTTCCCTGCGTCCGAAGGCGCGGCGACCGGTGCGGACGTCGCGGGCGACGCGGACGAAGACGAACTCAACATCGACGACGACGTGCTCATCGACGGGATGGGGTCGCCCGTCTTCGTCGTCGACACGTCGGGAAGCGTCGTCGCGTGGAACCACAGCCTGGGACAGCTCACGGGCACCGGCGACGACGCCGCAATCGGGTGTGACCGGGTCAGCACGGTGTTCTACCCCGACGGCCGCGACACGCCGATGCTCGCCGAGAAGGTGCTCGACGCGCCGCAGCGCGCCGACGAGGCGTACGGTCTCGACGTCGAGGACCCCGAACTCCTCCTGTACGCCGACAAGGAGGTGTACGTCGACCGCCACGGCGACGAGCGCCACCTCTCACACACCGCCATGCCGCTGTACGAGGGCGACGAGTTCGTCGCCGTCATCCAGACGATTCAGGACCGCACGGAGGAGGTCTGTCGCACGGACGACGTGGAGGACCTCGTGGCCGAGGTCCAGCGGACGCTCCAGTCGCTCACCGACGGCCACCTCGAAGCGCGAGCGTCGTTCGACGCCTCCGACCGGGCGCTCGACGACCGACTCCTGCTCGTCGTCGACGAACTCAACGAGATGGCCGCGGCGTTCGAGGACCTCGCCGCGGACGTGGACGACGAGACCCGGACCATCGCGGCGGCCGTCGACCGCACCGCGGAGGCCGCCGACGACATCGCCCGCAACGTCGACGAGCAGAACGCTCTGCTCGACGAGAGCACCGACGAGATGCAGACGTTCAGCGCGAACATGGAGGAGGTCGCCGCGACGGCCGACCAGGTCGACGCCGCGGCCGAGCAGGCCCGCGACGCGACTACCGAGGGCCTCGAAGCGAGCGCCGACGCCCGCGAGGCGACCGACGCCGTCGTCGACATCGGCGAGGACCTCGCGGGGAGCGTCGCCGACCTCGGCGAGCGCATGGACGACATTGAGGACGTCGTGGAGGTCATCTCCGACGTGGCAGAACAGACGAACCTGCTCGCGCTGAACGCGAACATCGAGGCCGCCCGCGCCGGCGAGGCCGGGAGCGGCTTCGCGGTCGTCGCCGACGAGGTGAAGAACCTCGCCGACGAGACGCGCGCCCACACCGAGCAGATCACGCAGGAGATAGAGGAACTGCAGTCACAGACCCAACAGACGGTCACGGCCGCCGACGAGTCCCACGAGCGCATCGACCTCGCGGGCGAGCAGATCGGCGAGATGCTCACCTCCTTCGAGGAGATCGCCGACGCCATCGACGAGGCCGCGGACGGCGTCGCCGAGGTGTCCCGCGCGACCGACGACCAGGCCGCGACCGTCGAGGAACTCACCGCCACGCTGGAGACCGTCCGCGACCACGCCGCCGGCACCGAGGCGGCGACCCGCGAAATCGTCGACGCCACCGACGAGGGGAGCGACGCCGTCGACGCCCTCGCCGAGAACGTCGCCGCGCTGCGCGGCGAGCGAACGCGGTAGGACACCCCAGACGCGTCCCGTCGAGCCGTCGCTTTCTAACCCATCGCCGCCGAAGCGACGTCCATGAGCGACGAAGCCGTCGACGCCGAGACCGACACCGTCCGCACCTGGTTCGTCGGGCGCGACTACAACGACCGCGACCTCATCATCCTCACCTACGCCACGCCCGAGGGCGACGGCGTCTTCCGCAAGGAGCTCGCCTCACAGGTCATCGACAAGATGACCGTCACCGCGGCGGAAGACGTCGACCCCGACAACCTCGAAGTCATCGACGACCCCGAGGAACGGGAGCGATACGCCGAGGAGGTCGAGCGCGTCGCGAGCGAGCACGACCCGGACGACGAGATTTGAGTCGGCCGGCGGTGACCGACCGACTCAGAGACGGTAGTACGCGGTGCCGTCCATCAGCCGGCGCTGGGTCCGCCCGACCGTCACCGAGCGGACTGTCGGCTCTGGTGCGCCGGCACGACCCACGTCGACGCCGACGGTCATCGTCCCCCGCGGGTGGCCGATAGTCACGCCGTCGCCGTCGACACCCCTTCCGTCTCCGTCCCGACCCGCGCTCCCCGCCTCGACTACCTCGTGGACCACCGTCCCCGGAAGCCGCGCCGCCGCGGCGGTACAGGCGGCGCTCGTCACCGCGTACACCGGGTGCATCGTCGGGAGGCTGGTGACGCGGGCGACGAGGTCGACCTCGTCGCCCGGGACCCGGTCGCCGTCGGTCGTCTCGTACCCCGTCGGCGGCGCGACGACCGCCAGCTTGGGGTAGTTCGGCGACTCGGCGAGGGCGTCGGCGGGGTCGTCGACGAAGCCGAGGTCGGCCGCGACCCGCCCGCGGAGGCGGTGGAGCCGCTTCATGAACTCGGCGTCGTCGTCGAGCGTCCCGGGGTGCTCGGTCGCCGTCACGCCCAGCGCGGGCGCTCGGACGAAGACGACCGGCGTGGTCACGTCGACGACGCTGACCTCGACGGGGTGCCGGTCGTCGGGGTCGTCGGGACCGCCGGCGTCGACCGCGACGACGCCCGAACCGTCGCCGACGCCGACATCGGTCGTCGGCCCGCCGAGCGGAAACAGCGCGCCGGTCATTGCGCCCGCCGGGTCGAGAAAGCTCGTATCGACGCGGGCGCCGGTGCCGGGGACGCCGTGGACGACGTAGTCGCCGCGGGTCGCCGCCCGGCCACCCGCGAGGGGGACGCGCTGGTCGAGCAGGGCGTCGGTGTTGGTGTTGTGGAGGCGGAGGGTGACGTGGTCGGCGCTCTCACCCACCTCGACCAGCCCGTCGTCGACGGCGAACGCGCCGACGCCCGAGGTCATGTTTCCGCAGTTGCCGTCGTAATCTATCTCCCCCTTCTCGATGCCGACCTGCCCGAACGTGTACGAGAGGTCCGCGTCCGGGCGTTCCGGCGGCCCGACGACCACTAGTTTGGAGGTGGTCGGCGTGGCGCCGCCGACGCCGTCGACCTGTCTCGCCCCCGGACTTCCGAACACGGCGAGGAGGGCCTCGTCCCGTCTCCTCGGGTCCTCGGGGAGCGCGTCCCGCCGCACGAAGACGCCCTTGCTGGTACCGCCGCGGACGAGCGCGCAGTCGAGTCCCTGCTGGTCCATCGCTCCGAGTGCGAGCGCCGCGGTGAAAAAGCTCCGTCGGGCGTCGGCCGGAGCGCCTCGTCGGCCGCCGTCGCCTCCGCCGTCACGCGCCCGTCGGACGGAGTCCGAACACCTTTATTCCATGACCGGGCTACCGGACCCCATGACCGCCATCGAACTGTCGGGCGTGACCAAACGGTTCGGCGACGTCACGGCCGTCGACGGGCTCGACCTCACGGTGTCGGAGGGCGAGGTGTTCGGCTTCCTCGGCCCCAACGGCGCCGGGAAGTCGACGACGATAAACATGGTCCTCGACTTCGTCCGGCCGACGTCGGGCGAGGTGCGCGTGCTCGGACGCGACGCGCAGGCCGAGAGCGTCGCCGTGCGCGAGCGCACCGGCGTCCTCCCGGAGGGGTTCGACGTGTACGAGCGGCTCACCGGCCGCCAGCACGTCGCGTTCGCGGCCGAGTCGAAGGGCGTCGACCTCGACCCGGACGCGATGCTCGAACGGGTCGGCATCGCCGACGCCGCCGACCGCAAGGCCGGGGGCTACTCGAAGGGGATGCGCCAGCGTCTCGCCCTCGGGATGGCCCTCGTCGGCGAACCCGACCTGCTCATCCTCGACGAACCCTCCTCGGGGCTGGACCCCGCGGGCGCGAAGGAGATGCGCGAAATCGTCCGCACCGAGGCCGACCGCGGCGCGACGGTGTTCTTCTCGTCACACGTGCTGGGGCAGGTCGAGGCCATCTGCGACCGCGTCGGCATCATGCGCGACGGCGAGATGGTCGCCACCGACACCGTCGAGGGGCTCCGCGAGGCCGCCGGCGGCGAGGCGACACTCGTCGTCTCCACAGACGGCGTCCCGGCGGACGCCATCAAGGCCGTCCGCGCGCTCCCGGGCGTCTCCACCGCACGCGCCGACGGTAACACCGTCACCGTCGCCTGCGACGACGACGCGAAGACGGGCGTCATCTCGACGCTCGAAGACAACGGCGCCTCGGTCTCGGACTTCGAGACCCGCGAAGCCTCCCTCGAGGACCTCTTCATCGCGTACACGGAGAACGGGGTCGAGAGCCCCCGCCGGTCCGAGAGTACGGACGCCTCCGACCACGAGCGGGACGCCGAGAACGAGTCGGAGGTGGAGGCATGAGCTGGGGGGCCGTCGCTCGGAAGGACTTCCAGGACGCCGTCCGCTCCCGGTGGATTTGGGTACTCTCGGCGCTGTTCGTCGCGATGTTCGCCGGCTCCGCGGCGCTCCGATTCGTCCTCGGGAGCGGGAACGCCTCCGCCCAGCAGAACGCCGGCATCGTCGTCCTCTTCGTCCAGTTCATGTCGGACGGCGCCGCCCTGCTCGTCCCCCTCATCGCCATCGTCGTCGGGTACGCGGCCATCGTCGGCGAGCGCGAGTCGGGGACGCTCAAACTGCTGCTCTCGTTGCCACACTCGCGCGTCGACGTGGTCGCCGGGAAGGTGCTCGGCCGGAGCGGCGTGATGGCGCTGCCCGTGCTTCTCGGCTTCCTCATCGCCGGCGTCGTGCTCCTGCCCGCCGCGAACGGGTTCGCCCTCGGGACGTTCGTCGGCTTCGCACTCCTGACGGTGCTGCTCGCGGTCGTCTTCGTCGGCATCGCGGTCGGCATCTCGGCGGCCGCCAACACCAGCCGTCAGGCGGTCGTCGCCGCCGTCTCCGTCTTCGTCATGTCGACGACCCTCTGGGGCCCGGTCACCGGCCAGCTCGCCGGCGGAATCAAGGACCTCTTCGGTCTCGACCCGGCCGGGAAGATTCGCGTCCAGCTGTTCCTGAAGCTGCTCAACCCCGTCGCCTCCTACAAGACGCTCGTCACATCGCTGATTCCCGGTGTGACCCCGGTCGACGCCCGGGTCGACCTGTTCAGCTTCTTCATCTTCCGTCCGCCGGGCATCGGCGAGGCGTTCGGCGACTCGCTCCCGCTTTACTTCTCGGACCCGTTCGTCGTCGTCTACCTGCTGTTCTGGCTGGTCGTCCCCGTCGGCGTCGGGGCGCTCCTGTTCGAGCAGGCCGACCTCTAAGACCCACCTTTCTTCGCCGGGGGCGTCGCGCGCCTCCGGCGCGCTCGACCCCCGACAAGAAAGCTGGACCAAAGAAGAGCCGCTCGTTCGGGCCTCCGACCCTCACTCGCGGTCGACGACGCTGGACGACGACCGCCACCGCCACCGCACCCGCGACTCTAAACTACCGCCACCGTCCAACCTCCGCTACGCCGGGTACTCGACGCCGCGCTCCTCCAGTAGCTCCCTGAACTCGTCTTCGTCGATTACCGGCACGTCGTTCGCCTCGGCGTCGTCGCGCTTCGTCTGGCCGGGGTTCTCGCCGACGACGAGGTAGTCCGTGTTGCCGGAGACGCTCCCCGTGGCGTTGGCGCCGTAGCTCCGAACCAGCTCCTGGGCGTCGCTTCGGCTCATCGACAGCGACCCGGTGAAGACGAACGTGAGTCCGTCGAGCGCGTCGGCGGTCCCTTCGTCGACGTCGACCGGCTGGGGGTCGACTTCGCCGAGGAGGTCGTTCAACACGGCGCGGTTCTCCTCGCTCTCGAAGAACTCCCGAACCGTTCGGGCGACCGTCGGCCCCACGTCGGGTACGGTCTGCAGGCGCCCCTCGAAGGCGTCGAAGTCGGCGTCGGCGTCGAGGGGGAACGCCTCGATTCGCTCGAACTCGCGGGCGAGGTTGTTCGCGGTGGAGTAGCCCACGGAGGGAATCGACAGCGCGGAGAGGAAGTCCCCGAGCGGCGGTTCGCGGGCGTCCTCGACCTCCCGCAGGAGGTTGTCGGCGCTCGTCTCGCCCCACCCCTCGAGGTCGGCGAGTTCCTCGCGGCCGAGGCGGTAGAGGGCGGGCAGGGAGTCGAGCAGGCCCGCGTCCCTGAGTTGCTCGATGCGCTCCTCGCCGAGGCCCTCGATGTCGAGGCCACGACGCGTGGCGTAGTGGCCGATGGCCCGCTCCAGTTGCGCGTCGCAGGCGAGTCCGCCGGTACAGAACGCGACCGGCCCGTCGCGCTCGACGGGACTGTCACAGACGGGGCAGTGCTCGGGGAACGCGTAGTGGTCGTTCTCGGGGCCGTCCGGGCCGTCCTCGCTGCCCTCGCCGTCCTCGCGGTCGTGGCTCTCGCCCTTCTCGACGACCTCGGCGACCTGCGGAATCACGTCGCCGGCGCGCTTCACCCGGACCGTGTCGCCGACGGCGACGCCCAGTCTGGCTATCTCCTCCGGGTTGTGAAGCGTCGCGCGGGAGACGGTCACGCCCCCGACATCGACGGGGTCGAGCAGGGCGACTGGAGTCAGTCGACCGGTCCGACCCACCTGCACGACGATGTCGGTGACGCGGGTCACCTCGCTCCGGGCGGGGAACTTGTAGGCGAACGCCCAGCGGACGTGCCGAGAGGTTACCCCCAGCGCGGCGCAGGCCGCCCGGTCGTTCACCTTGATGACAGTCCCGTCGATTTCGAAGTTCAACCCCTCGCGACGTTCCATGAGGTCGTCGCGGTAGGCGATGGCGCCGTCGACGTCGTCGACGCGTTCGACCTCGTCGAGGTCGACGGTCTGGAGTCCCCACTCCCGCAGGCGTTCGTATTCCTCGAGATTGGTCTCGAACCACTCGCTCGTCTCCGCCGCGTCGGCGGTGGCGTCGACGGCGTCGTCCCAGTCGTCGCCGACGCCGAGCACGTCGTAGAAGAAACAGTCGAGCGGACGCTCGGCGACGACCGCCGGGTCCAGTTGGCGGAGGCTCCCGGCGGCGGCGTTTCGCGGGTTGGCGAACGGCTCCTCGTCGCGCTCGACGCGCTCGCGGTTGTGCTCGCGGAAGGCGTCCCGGGGCATGAACACCTCGCCGCGGACCGCGAGAAAGTCGGGGTGGTCGCCGCGAAGCCGCTCCGGAATCGACTCGATGGTCCGCACCTGCCGAGTCACGTCGTCGCCCCGCTCGCCGTCCCCACGGGTCGCGGCGCGGGTGTAGCGCCCGTCCTCGTAGACCACCTCGACCGAGAGCCCGTCGAACTTCGGCTCGCAGACGTAGTCGACCTCGTACTCGTCGCCGACCTCGCGGCGGACGCGCTCGTCGAACGCCCGAACGTCCGCGACCTCGCCGCTCTGGTCGATGGAGAGCATCGGCGCGACGTGGTCGACGGTCTCCAGTTCGTCCAGCGGTTCGCCGCCGACGCGCCCCGTCGGGGAGTCCGTCCGGTCGAGGTCGAACGTCGATTCGAGTTCCTCGAGGCGCGCGAACAGCGTGTCGTAAGTCCGGTCGGCGACGACCGGGTCGTTCTCGACGTAGTAGCGCCGGTCGTGTTCGCGGACCGCCTCGCGGAGCAGTTCGGCCTGTGCCTCGGCGTCCTCTCGCGACAGCGTCTCCGCAGGGTCGAACTCCGTCGACGGGTCCCGCAGGTAGGGGTTCTCCGGGTCGTCGTCCGACGACGGCTCCGCGTCCGCCCCGGTGTCGGGGGCCTGCTCGCTCATTGGCGACTCTTGGGCGGAGTCGGGTGTAAAGTCCCCGGACCGCGGCCGTCCGTCCGCGTCAGACGTCGACGTCGACCGCGAGTACCCGCCCGTCGAGCGACGACAGGCGGTCGGTCCCCTCCCCGGTCGGGAAGACGACGACCGGCACCTCCTCGGGGTCCGCGGCCGCGGCGACCGGGCCGACCGCGTCGAGGGCGGCGTCCCCGGTCGTCCCCGTCGCGACGACCAGCGTCGCGAGGTACGTCTCGACCCGGAAGTCGACGCCGGCGGCGTCCGCGCGCACGACTTCGCCGTAGCGCCGACGGAGCGCGTTGCCGACGCGGGCGCGGAAGAAGCGGTCGGGGTCGGGTTCGCCGCCGTCACCGCCGTCACCGCCGTCACCGCCACTGCCGTCGTCGCCGCCACCCCCACTGCCCCCTCCGCCGCCCCCGCTTCCGCCGCCCGTCTCGCCGGGGTCGAGCGGCGTCAGTCCGCCGTGGACTTCTTGGACCGTCTCCATCGGGATACCGAGCGTCGTCCGGTCGCTGCCGGCGAACAGCAGGTCCGTGCCGTACAGCCCGTCCTCGCGTTCGACGCCGATTATGCTCCCGCTGTCGCCGCCGGCGCTCATGGGTCCGAACACGTCGAGGCCGACGAACTGGGTCGGCTCGTCGTGGTAGCCGTTCACCTTCACGCGGGCGTCGGTGCCTCTCAGCTTCCCGGTCGTGACGCCGGTCGTCCGACCGCTCTTCGTGTACTCGTCGTCCATCGTCCCCTCGGTCCACCCCTGGAGGGTGCCGACGCCGAGCACGTCGCCGCGGTACCGCTCGGGGTCGACCGCGACGAGCGCGCTGTCGGTCTCGTTGGGTTCGCCCGCCGTCGGCTGGCTGTAGTCGGCGAGCGTCCCCAACTGGTCCTCCTCGGTGCCTCCGTCGGCCGGCCCCGGCTGGAGAATCGGGTCGCCCTCGCTCGCGGCGTCGATGGGGGCGGCGACGTGGGCGTTCGTCAGGACGACCGGCTCGCCGGCCTCGTCGGCGCGTAGCGGCGGGCTCCCGAGCGTGCCGGCCGTAATTTCGGGGTGGCCGAAGGAGACGCCGGCGGGGGCGGGGCGCCACTCGCGCTTGCGGTCGGGCTTCGCCGGCTCCGCCGGGCGGACCGACGCGTGCGGCCGCGGGTCGCCGACCTCCTCCACGTCTATCTTCACGGTCTCGCCGTCGACCTCGACGGTCCGGGGCAGGCGCTGGGTCTCGTCCAGCTGGGTGTCGGGGAGCTTCCGGCTCACGAGCACGATTATCGCCTCCTCGCCGGTGTCCCGCCCGTTCACCTGTTTTCGACCCCGTGCCGTCCCGACGACGTTGTCGTACGCCTCCAGTTCGTCCCGCACTTCGTCGGGGATGTGGTCCATGGTAGCACGGTCGGGTCGGCGGGGGTTAACTGTTTTCCGCGGTGCGGAGGTGGAATTAGCCCGCGACCGGAGGGGGAACTAAGCCGAAGGCGCCCCGTGGGAGGGACGTGAGGACCGTTCGATGACGATGGACACGGACGGCGAGCCGGACGGCGGACGAGTCGGGGACGGGTCGGTCGAGGGGCCCTCGCTTCGCCGGGAGGCGCGGGCGACGCTCGACGCCCAGCTCGACGCGTTGGCGGCGCTCGACCGGAAGGCGCTCCGCCTGCTCCAGTTCACGGCGGCGGTCGTGAGCGCCGTCGCCGCCGTGCTCTCGCTGGCGTCGGGGCCGGCCACCGTGCGGGCGGCGAACGCCTACGTCGCCACCGGCGTCGGCGCCCTCCTCCTCGCGGCGCTGACGGCGACGACCGCCTACGCGGCCACCCCGCGGGTCGTCGGCCTCGACGCCGACGGGCTGGAGCGCGCGCTCGCCCTCTCGGGAGCGGAGCGGACCGAGGCGCTCGTCCGCGGCTACGCGGAGTGGATACGCTACAACGCGGCCGCGAACCGCCGGGCGGGGTTCGCGGTCACGGTCGCGTCGCTACTGGTCGCCGGCGCGACGGTGGCGCTCGGCCTCGGCGTCGTCCGCGCCTTCGGCGGGCCCCTCCCGGTCGTCGTCCCGGTGCTCGCCGCGGTGGCGTTCGTCGTAAGCGCCGCCCTCGCGGGCGTTCACCGCCAGGCCCGCCGCGTCGTCGCGGCCGACGGGCCGACGGAGCGCCCCGAGGTGCCGGCCGGACGCATCAGTCCGCAGTCGATGGACACCGACTCCCGACCGCTGAGCGGTCAGCGGGTGGGTCCCGCCGACGGTCGGGACGGTGAGTGAGCCTCGGACCGAGCAGCCGGTGCCGACACCAAGTCATTCAAGAAAACGCGAATTTCCACTCGAAACGAAGGGGTTGAGGGTCCGGCGACGCTCGCAACGATTTCCGTAACTGCGGGTTATAAGCATCTCCAGCTATATGCACCTCACACATGAGCGACGACGGTTTCCGGACCCGTAGTCTCCACACCGGGCAGCGGCCGGACCCCGAGACGGGAGCGCTGGCCCCGCCCATCTATCAGACCACGTCGTACGTGTTCGAGGACGCCGACCACGCGGCCGACCTCTACGCCCTCGACGCCGAGGGGGACGTGTACTCGCGTATCTCCAATCCGACGGTCGGAGTGCTGGAGGACCGCCTCGCGGACCTCGAAGGAGCGGTCGGCGCCGTCGCCACCGCCTCGGGGATGGCCGCCATCGACTCGGCGACTACCCTGCTGGCCGAGACCGGCGACAACGTCGTCGCCAGCGCCGACATGTACGGCGGCACCTCCTCGTACTTCACGAAGACCGCCTCCCGGCGCGGCGTCGAGACGCGCGTCGTCGAGACGCTCGACTACGACGCCTACGCCGACGCCATCGACGACGACACGGCGTTCGTCCACGTCGAGACGGTCGCCAACCCGTCGCTGAAGACGCCGGACTTCGAACGCCTCGCCGAAGTCGCACACGACCACGCCGTCCCGCTGGTCGTCGACAACACGTTCGGCACGCCCGCACTCTGTCGACCGCTCGAACACGGCGCCGACATCGTCTGGGAGTCGACGACGAAGTGGATTCACGGCTCGGGCACCACCATCGGCGGCATTCTGGTCGACGGCGGGACGTTCCCGTGGGACCACCCCGACGCCGACTACCCCGAACTGTCGGGCGAGAACCCCGCCTTCGGCGTCGACTTCGCCGAACGCTTCGGGGAGCGGGCGTTCACCATGGCCGCCCGCCACCGTGCCGTGCGGTCGCTCGGCAACCAGCAGTCACCCTTCGACGCCTGGCAGACCCTCCAGGGGTTGGAGACGCTCCCCATCCGGATGGAGAAACACTGCGAGAACGCCCGCGAGGTCGCCGAGGCCCTGCGTGCACACCCCGACGTGGCGTGGGTGACGTACCCGGGGTTCGAGGACCACCCGACCCACGACAACGCCGCGCGCTACCTCGACGGCGGGTTCGGCGGGATGGTCACCTTCGGACTCGAAGACGGGTTCGAGGCCGCCAAGCGCCTCTGCGAGGCGGTCGAACTCGCCTCCTTCCTCGCGAACATCGGGGACGCGAAGACCCTCGTCATCCACCCGGCGTCGACGACCCACGCCCAGTTGAGCGAGGCGGAACAGCGCGCCGCCGGCGTCGACCCCTCGATGCTCCGGCTCTCGGTGGGCATCGAGGACGCCGCGGACATCGTCGCCGACTTGGAGCAGGGCATCGAACGGGCGACGGATGGACGGTGAGCGACCGATGGAGGTGACCCAATGAGCGTAGCGGTCGACCGCGACGTCCGCGACCTCGGCGAGTTCCGCTTCGACTGCGGGGAGTCCGTGCCGAGCTTGGCGGTCGCCTACGAGGCCTACGGCGAGTTCGACGGCGACAACGCGATTCTGGTGTGTCACGCGCTCACCGGGAGCCAGAACGTCGCGACCCACCGGAGCGGCCGTGGCGCCGCCGACGACGCCGACACCATCGACGCCCCACACGACCCCGCCGGGCAGGCCGGCGCGTGGTGGAACGACATCGTCGGCCCGGGGAAGGCCGTCGACACCACCGAGTACTACGTCGTCTGCGCGAACGTTCCCGGCTCCTGCTACGGCACGTCCGGCCCCGCGAGCGAGGCGCCGGACGGCGAGCCGTGGGGCACGGACTTCCCGCCCGTGACCGTCGGCGACTGGACGCGCGCCCAGCGTCGCCTGCTCGACGACCTCGGGGTCGGGCGACTCCACGCCGTCGTCGGCGGCAGCGTCGGCGGGATGAACGCCCTCGACTGGGCCCAGCGCTACCCCGACGACGTGCGCCGGGTCGTGCCCGTCGCCGCCGCCGCCCGCCTCGACCCGCAGTGTCTCGGCATCGACGCCGTGGCGCGTCGGGCCATCACGTCGGACCCGAACTGGAACGGCGGCGACTACTACGGCGACGAGCAGGACCGGCCGGACCAGGGGCTCGGGCTGGCTCGCCAGCTGGGCCACGTGATGTACCTCTCGAAAGCCTCCATGGCGGACAAGTTCGGCCGGCGCTCGGCGGTTCGGGGCGGGTCGGCGGGCGGAGAGCTGTTCCCCGCGGACCCCGGGGCGGCGTTCTTCCCGTACCGCGACGTGGAGTCGTATCTGGACTACCAGGCCGAGTCGTTCGTCGACCGCTTCGACGCGAACTCGTATCTGTACCTGACGCGGGCGATGGACGACTACGACCTCGCCGAGGGGTACGAGTCCGACGCCGCCGCGCTGGGGGCGTTCGAGGGCGAGGCGCTGTTGCTCTCCTTCACCGGCGACTGGCACTTCACGACCGAGCAGTCCGAGGCGCTCGCGGAGGCGTTCCGGGAGTCGGAGGTGCCCGTCGCGCACCACGTCGTCGACTCGGACCACGGCCACGACGCGTTCCTCGTGGAGCCCGAGCGAGTGGGGCCGCCGCTCCGGGACTTCTTGAGCGAGGGTGTCGAGGGGAAGGCGGTGTCGGATACGGCCGAGGACGACGAAGACGTGGGCGGGTCGGAGTACGCACCCGTTCACAACTCGTTGTTCTCGGGTTAGTTCCGGTCGTCGGTGGGGCCGTCTCGGGCGGTTCGTCCGACCGCGGTCGCCGTCCTCGGTTAGGGGATGGCGGAAGGCGACCGGTTCTCACCGGTGGTGAGGATCTCCTTTCTTTCATCCCAATATGTGGTGACTCAGCTCCTAGAGACAGAGCGTGTCTCTCATTCCCGGTAGTAGATTAGTTGAAGCCCGATTACCAAGAACACCGCTCCGACCACTATAATCAACAATCCGAATGCCCATACGGAATGGCCACCAGCAGGCGTCGGCCCCGGCGATGGGGGTGTGAAAATGTCGATGAGAATGGGAACTACAACGTACCAGAGTCCAACTACGGTGATGACTCCCCCGACTAGCATCGATAGAGTTCCAGCGATTGATGCGGAGACCCATCTCTTGATTAGTTCCATATTTGTTGTTTTTGGTCATATGCTATCTAGTCAGATGTCATATAACTGTTAGCGACTCATTCGGAAGCTCTGCTAGATACGCGGCACGTCTCTAGAAGCTGTGTCATAGCGAACGGTAGTGAAATTAAGTCGTGCTGTGTCTCGCAAGGTCCCGTGCGAGGAGCCGGGGCACACCACCACACCCACCACCACACATCCAGAAGCCCTATGCCGCATCGCCGCCACCGGCGAGATAGAACCCATGGACGCCTACGACCGCATCACCCGGAACGTCTCCGAGGTGGTCACCGAGGAGGAAGTACGCGAGCTAGCCGACGACCCCGAGGGGAAGCGCGTGTACTGCGGCTACGAGCCCTCCGGCGTCCTCCACATCGGCCACATGCTGACGGCGACGAAACTCATCGACCTCCAGGAGGCCGGCTTCGAGGTGACCGTCCTCCTCGCGGACGTGCACGCCTACCTCAACGACAAAGGCACGTTCGAGGAGATAGCCGACACCGCCGAGCGCATGAAGGAGCAGTTCGTCGCCTACGGGCTGGACGAGGAGCGGACCGAGTTCGTCCTCGGCTCGGAGTTCGAGTTCGACCGGCAGTACATTCTCGACCTGCACGCCCTCGAACTCAACACCTCGCTCTCGCGGGCCGAGCGCGCCATGTCCGATATCAAGAGCGGCGACACGGTGCGGGTCTCACAGGCCGTCTACCCCCTGATGCAGGCACTCGACATCGTCTACCTCGACGTGGACCTCGCGCTGGGCGGGATGGAACAGCGCAAGGTACACATGCTCGCCCGGGACACCCTCCCGAGCATCGACGAGGACGCCCCGACCTGCCTCCACACGCCGCTCATCGCCGACCTCGGCTCCGGCGTCGGGAAGATGTCCTCCTCGGCGGGCGTCACCATCTCGATGGAGGACTCGACGGAAGATATCGAGGAGAAGGTGAACTCGGCGTACTGCCCGCCGACCCGCGACCCCGAACCGGACGACGAGGGCAACGACCGC
Source organism: Halobium salinum (assembly GCF_026586625.1). Classification (GTDB taxonomy): domain Archaea; phylum Halobacteriota; class Halobacteria; order Halobacteriales; family Haloferacaceae; genus Halobium; species Halobium salinum. Next base: position 483,204 of record NZ_JAODIW010000006.1, read on the forward strand.
GAGAACCCGGTACTCCAAATCTTCGAGTACCACGTGTTCCCGCGCTTCGAACAGGTCGTGGTCGAGCGCCCCGAAAAGTACGGCGGCAACCTGGAGTACGACGAGTACGACGCCCTCGCCGACGACCTCGAATCGGGCGAACTCCACCCGCAGGACGCCAAGCACGCGCTGGCGGAGTACCTCGACGAACTCGTCGCGCCCGGCCGCGAGAAGATTCGCGAACGGCGCGCCTGAGCGGACACGCTCGACCGACCCCGACGCCGAGTCGGTCGTGTCGGTCGTGTCGGTCGGTTTCTTCCGGTCCTCCGTCACGGATTCGCCGCCGATACGGCTCGTTGCCGATACGGCTCGCCACCGATAGGGCCACGCGGTGACCGTCGGGGCCGGACGTGTTCTTCCCTCGACCGAACACGCGTCGTCCCGGTGACCGAACTGCGTCAGCTACCGGGGGCTGACCGCCTATCCGACGCGACCGGGAGCGCCGGGTCCCCTCACGAGCCGCGTATCAGGGCGACGTTGCTCGGGACGTCCTGTACGACCCGTTCGGTGACGTCCCCGAAGGGGATTCGGGGCCCCTCGACCCGCCCCGAGAGACCGACGCAGACGGTGTCGTACCGACTGGTGGCCTCGACGACCGCCTGTCCGACGTCGTCGGCGACGACGACCTGGACCTCGTACTCGTCGGGGTCGAGTCCCGCCGCTTCGGCGACGTCGGCGACGACCGCTCGTCCTCGATTCTCGGCGTCCGAATCGCCCGCCCCACGGGGAGGCTGGACGTTGAGCAAGGTCGGAACGGCCTCGTCGACGGTCGCGAACTCGACCGCCTGGTGTGCGACGACCGGCGCGTTGGGACCGGGGGCGACGAGTGCCACGGGCGTCCCGACGGCCTCGTCTCTGAGGTCCACGAGCGAGATGTCACAGTGAGCGTGCCGGACGACCGGGTCGACCGTCGCACCGAAGACGTGGTCGTCGCGGCCGAGCGTCCCGTCCCAGCCGAGGATGACCTCGTCGGCCGCCTCCTCTTCGAGTACGTCGAGAATCCCCTCGCCGACGTCGCGGGCGACCACCGCCCTGGTCCGCAGGGTGACGTCCATCTCGGTCGCCACGTCTCGGGCGTTCTCGAGGAGGTCGCGCTGGTGGTCGGCGCGGTCGGCCTCGACGTTCTGGAGCGGCGAGGGGTGTGCGACCGGCGTGACGTTGACGGCGACGAGTTCGGGGGTCCCCCGGTCCTCGTTGGCGTGCGCGCTGGCCGCCGCCAGGCGGAGCAGCCCGCGCTGTGTCTCCGGGTTCGCCACCGGAACGACGACGCGATACGGCTCGGCTGGCGTCCCACGAATCGCTTCGGCGAGGAGCCCCTCGCTCACGACGCGCCCTCGGGCGTAGACCGCGTACCAGACGACCCCGAAGGCGACGATGCCCGTCCCGATGACGACGACGACCGTCGCCATCTGCGAGACGACGACGAGCGACAGCCCCACCCCCAGTATCGGGACGGCCGGGTAGACGGGCCGCGGGAGTGCGAAGGAGGGGTCGTACCCGTCCGGGTCGGTCCGCCGGAAGACGACGAGCGAGACGTGGACGAGCGAGTACGCGACGAGGAAGCTGAAGCTCGCCGCCTCCGCGAGTAGTGCGATGATGGCCTCCACTTCGAGGCCGACGAGAATCAGCAGCGCCGTCACGCCCCCGGTGGCCGCGATGGCCCGGTGGGGCGTGTAGAACCGAGGGTGGCTCACGTTGAACCAGTCGGTCACGACCCCGTCCCTCCCCATGGCGTAGATGACCCGCGAGGCGGCGAGTATCGAGGAGTTCGAGCTCGATATCGCCGCGATGATGGCGGCGAAGACGATGGCGACCACCCCCGCCGGACCCAGGTAGGTGACCGCCACGTCCGAGACCGGAATCGGCGAGTCACCGAGCGACTCGAACGGAATCACGCCGGTGCTGACGAGCATGACGAGGACGTAGAGAATCGTCACCAGCACCACCGAGAGAATCATCGACAGCGGGATGATTCGGCCGGGGTTCTTGATTTCCCCTGCGACGGTGGCGATAATCTCGAATCCGAGAAAGGAGATGAAGACGATGCCGGTCGTGGCGACGACGCCGCCGGGGCCGAAGGGAGCGAACGGTTCGAGGTTCTCCGGGTCGATGAAGAACACCCCGACGGCGACGAAGACGAGGACGATGGCGGTCTCGACCCCGATGGTGACGTTCTGGAAGGCGCTCGACTCCTCGGTGCCGTAGTAGTTGACCCCGAGGAGCAGGACCAGTCCGAGGAGCCCGAGGCCGACGATGAAGACCCGCCCGTCCAGGAACGGAATCGGCTCGACGAGGTACTGCCCGAAGCCGATCATGTAGAACGCGCTCGCGAACATCAGCCCCGTCCACATGCCCCAGCCGACGACGGCCCCGAACAGCCCGCCGAGCGCGCGATTGACGTAGTGGTAGCTTCCGCCCGCGATTGGCATCCCGGTCGCCAACTCGGAGAGCGAGAGCGCCGCGAGCAGCGCGACGAAGCCGGCGATGGCGTAGGCGATGGAACTCGCGGGACCGGCGGTCTGGGCGGCGATGCCCGGAAGGATGAATATTCCCGCCCCTATCATCGTCCCCCCGCCGAGCGTCATCGCCTCGAGAAAGCCGAGCGTCCGCTCGAGTTCGCCGCCTTCGGCGCTCATCGCACCCTCCCCGTTCCCGTCGCGCGTGGGGTCACTCGACGTCCCTCACGACGAGTGCCGGAACTTCGAGGGCGTCGACGATATCCGAGAGGACGTCCCCCATGATGCGCTCGCGGAGGGAGGGTTCGGTCTCGCCGAGGACGACGAGGTCGTACTCCGCTCCGAGTTCGACGATGTCGGTCCGCGGGTCACCGCTCTCCGAAAGCCGCCAGTCGACCCGTTCCCGGTCGACGCCGTGCTCGACCAGGCGGTCCACGGCGCCCATGAGGAGGAGTTCCCCCTGGCTCGGGTCGGCGTCCTCCGCGACCGAGTGGAACAGGGTGGCAGTCTCGTCGCCGGCCAGCAGCAGGTCGGCGACGACCGCGAGTATCCGGTCGAGGTTCAGGTCCCCGCGAAGCGGGACGAGGACGCGGTCGACGACCGTCGAACGGCCGGCCGTCAGCACCGCGTCGCAGTCGTACTCGTCCGCGATGCGGTCGATGGTCGACTCGCGGTCGTGCGTGAACACCAACACCTCGACGGGCCCGCCGTGTTCGTCGGCGACCGCGTCCAGCCGGTCCGCGGCCCCGGGGCCGTACTGGTCCCTGAGCAGTGCCGGCTCGGCCTGGTCCGGGACCGGAAAGTACCCGAGGAGGACCACCTCGACGGCGCCGAGGTGGTCGAGAACGTCGAGGACGGGCGGCTCCGCCTCCGAGACGTCGACCGGCACGAGGATTGTTAGGTCGCCGATACGGACCATGATGGTACTACTATTCCGTTCCGGCTCGTTTCAATCCTTCGCGCGTGTGGAAACGTCGACCCCGGGCGCCGGAGACCTACCGCTGGACACGCGGCGCGGGTCCAAGAGCCGAGTCGTCGAAGTCGGTGTGCGACGAGCGGGCGTTCCTCGCCGGGGGCCGGGGTCGACGCTTCACTCGCCGAACACCGACGTCCGAACCAGCAGCCACCCGGCGAGGACGGCCCACGGGAGGCTCCCGACGAGGCCGAGCGCGGTCGGTCCGAGGAGGAGGTCCGGCGGGCCGGCGACGAACAGGAGGCCGACGGCGGCGACGGCGTTGATGGCCCCGTGACCCAGCGCGGCGGGCCAGACGCTGTCGGCGCGGAGCGTCACCCACGCGAGGAAGGTGCCGGCCGTGACGGTGAACCAACACATGGCGAGCATCCCGACGGCCGGCGCGCCGGGGTAGTCGAACCCGTAGTTGTACCCCATGGCGATCAGCGGCCAGTGCCAGACCCCCCAGACGACGCCGACGAGCAGCGTCGCGCGAATCGTCCCGAGGGGCCGAAGCTTCGGTAGGAGGTACGCTCGCCAGCCGAACTCCTCACCGAAGGCGAAGAGTGCGTTGAGCAGCGGTGCGAGGGTGAGCGCGAGACCCACCTGCACCGCGACGACGAGCCACGGGTCGACCGCGACGCCGGCCGCCGTCTCCAGCGCGGCTGCGAGCGTCGACAGCGTCGGGTCGAAGCGACCGGGGAAGAGGAGGAAGTAGACACCGGCGCCGACGACGGTCAGGACGGCGGGCCCCCACCACGCCAGCGCGTACGTCCGGAGGTTTCCGCGGAGGTTCGGTCGGAGCCGGAGGTCGGACCGTCCCTCGCCGGTGAACAGGCGGGCGGCGACGTTGCCGACCGCCGGGGCGAACATGTACGCGGTCGGCAGCAGGACGGCCGAGAGCGTGAGGCCGGTGCCGGCGACGACTTCGGGACTCGCGGTCAGTCCACCGGTCGCGTAGATGAGGAGGGCGGTCAGCCACGCGACCCCGAAGGCGACGAGGAGAAAGACGCCGACGCGCCGCCGCTCGACGGTGCCGACGCTCCCGCTCCCGGCGCTACTATGTGGCTCGGAGGGGGACATACCGGGGCGTACGTGGGCGACTGCAGAAAAACACGGGGTGGTGCCGGGGGTCGAACGCCGCAGTCGAGGGCCTTACTCCAGCTGGTCGTACTGGTCGCGGAGCTTCTCGGCGGCGTCTTCGAGCAGTCCCTGCTCGTTCTCGTCGAGGTCCCACTCGACGACCTCCTCGACGCCGTTCGAGCCGAGCTTCACGGGGACGCCGAGCGCGACGTCCTCGTGACCGAACTCGCCCTCCAGCTTGATGGAGCCGGGGAGGACGGCGCCCGTGTCGCGGAGGACGGCCTCGGTCATGTGGGCGACGCCCGTCGCCGGCCCCCACTGGGTCGCGCCCTTGCGCTCGATGACGTCCATCGCGGACGCCTGCAGTTCGCCGAGAATCTCCTCGCGCTCGTTCTCGTCGAACTCGGGGTCGGTGCCGTCGACGCGCACCTTCGAGAACACGGGGACCTGCGCGTCGCCGTGCTCGCCCAGAATCGTGGCTTCGACGTTCTTCACGGGCACGTCGAAGCGCTGTGAGAGCACGTAGCGGAAGCGCGCGGAGTCGAGGCGCCCGCCGAAGCCGATGACCTTCTCCCTGCTCCGGTCGCCGGCCTCGTACAGGTGCCGGTTCAGCAGGTCCACCGGGTTCGACGTGGTGATGGAGACGAAGTCGTCGTTGTGCTCGGCGAGCGACGAGCCGATGTCCTCCATGATGGGTGCGTTGTCGCCGGCGAGGTCCAATCGGGACTGCCCCGGCTGGCGCGGGATGCCGGCCGTGATGACGACCACGTCGGAGCCCGCGGTGTCCTCGTAGGTGCCCTGGTACACCTCGGTGTTCGAGTCGTAGGCGACGCCGTGGTTCGTGTCGGCGGCCTGCCCGACGGTCACGTCCTCCTGGTCCGGGATGTCCACGAAGACGAGTTCGTCACAGATGTCCCGAAGCGCGATGTTGTAGCCTGCGGCGGCGCCGACGGTGCCAGCCGCGCCGACCACGCTAACTTTCGTCATACCACGTAATCGTGCCCGCGGATTCCGATTAAACGTGTCGGCATCGGCCGAATCGGCCCGCTCGTGACGAATCTGTGGTTCGACGCCCGTCGAACCTTTGGGGAGAGTCTCGCCGACATCCAAGCCCGGCCCCCGCCCCGGAAGCTTCGAGACGGTGGGCCACGGACGGCCCCTATGAACGACACGCTCGACCGCCCCGTCGTCGCGCTCGTGCTCGCCGGCGGCACCGGTACTCGGCTCTACCCGGCGAGTCGCTCGCACCGCCCGAAACAGTTCCTCTCGCTCGGAGACGCGGACGACCGCTCGCTCCTCTCCCGGACGGTCGCTCGCGCCGACTTCGCGGACGAGGTCGTCGTCAGCACCCGCCGGGCGTTCGCAGACGAAATCGAGAACCACGCCCCCGACGCCGAGGTGCTGGTCGAACCCGCCGCCAAGGACACCGGGCCGGCGCTTTCGTACGCCACGCATCGAATCGCCGAGCGCTATGCCGAGGACGGAGACGACGGCGCCGACCCCGTCGTCGTCGTCCTCCCGGCGGACCACCACGTCGCGGACCGACCCGAGACCGACGACGCCGGCGCCGGGGGCGTCGAGAACGGCCGGTTCTCGGAGGCGATGCTGACGGGCGCCCGCGTCGCGGCCGACACCGGCGCCCTCGTCGCCTTCGGCGTCGAACCCACGCGCCCCGACCCCGGGTACGGCTACATCGAACCCGGCGACGACCGAGAGGGATACCACGACCTCGCGGCGTTCCACGAGAAGCCCGACCCCGAGACGGCGGCCGAGTACGTCGACGCCGGCCACCTGTGGAACGCCGGTATCTTCGCGTGGACGGCGGAGTCGTTCCTCGAGGCCGCCCGCGACTCGCCGCTTCGCTCGCTGGTCCACGCCCTCGACTGGGGGGACACGGAGCGCGGCTTCGACGAAGTCGAGGAAGTGAGCGTCGACTACGCGGTGATGGAACGCGCCGAGAACGCCGCCGTCGTCCCGGTCTCCTTCCGGTGGGACGACCTCGGCTCGTGGGACGCCTTGGAGCGGGTGCTCGGCGACGACGAAGCCGGAAACGCCGTCCTCGGCGAGGGGTTGACGGTCGACGCAGCCGACAACGTGGTCGCGAGCGACGACACGCACGTCTCGCTGGTCGGCGTCGAGGGGCTCTGTGTCGTCGCGTGGGACGACCGCGTGCTCGTCGTCCCGAAAGACGAGGCCCAGCGCGTCCGAGAGGTCGTGGCGGCGTTGAAAGAAGGGGGACGGTTCTGAGGGGGTCGAGGTGGTGACCGTTCGAGGGGACCGGTCGCACCGCCGCGTCAGCGATGCGACCAGCGACAAGCCGCTGGTCGTCGTTGCGCTCAGTCGTCCACACCAACCGCGTCAGCGAGACGGCTGCCGATAACCCGGCAGCCGTCGTTGCGCTCAGTCGTCCAACGGCGCCGCAGGCTCCGTGTCGTCACGCGAGCGCGGTCCGGCCGCAGAGGCGCGACCCATCCAGCCCTCGATGTTGTCGTGGACGTAGTCCTTCCCACCCCAGCCGAGGGCGACGCCGACGCCGATGGCGACGGCGGCCGCCAGCCCCCAGGCGAGCGCCTGTACCATCGTGTTGAGGAGCGTCACGTCGACGCCCATCGTGTCGAGGCCGATGACGAGGACGGTGAAGTAGAGGAACACGCGGACACCGGTAGCGAACGCCGACGTGTAGGCGGTCTCCGTCGCCGCACGGGTGCGCTCGATGGCGTCACCGACGAAGTCGGCGACGACGAACCCGAGCACGATGACGAGCAGGCCGGCGACGAACGCCGGGAGGTACGAGACGGCGGTCGCGAGCCACTCGGAGAGGATGGGGACGTCGAGCACGTCGGCGGCGGCGAGCAACGCCAGCGCGTAGACGAAGTACGCTGCGATGGTGCCGAACGTGTTCGAGACGGCCTTCTCCGTCCCACCGAGCACCGTCCCGAGCGGCGTCTTCAGCATCGCCCGGTCGACGTTCACACGGTCGACGACTCGGGTCACGACGGCCTTCACGCCGCGGCCGACCGCCCAGCCGATGAGCAGGACGAGCAGTGCACCGACGAGGTTCGGGACGAACGCGACCATCTCGGCGACGGTTGCCTCCAGGAAGGCGGGAATCTCGAGTTGCATAGCTACCGGTTGCATGGCACGTGCTAGATGGCGACGAACAGTCATCAGGGCCACAGTTTCTCCCGGTATCCCGGTTCCGGCGCACACACCAGGTGAGACCGAACTCGGTCGCTTTCCGCTGGTAATCGACCCGAGGCGACTGGTCGGTCGGAGAGCGGAAGCGAACCCCGTCGGTCCCGCCTCGTCCCGCGCCGAGGAGTTGAGCCGCCCGCCGTCGACTGGAGTGTGACCCCGCCGGACTCGGCCACGGCCGCCTCGACCAGCGCCACCGCCTCGTCGGGGTCGGTCACGTCCGTCCGGTCGGAGAAGGCACCGCCGTCATCACGTTCGTCTCGTCGTCGGGTCCGAGGTCCACATCGCCCCGCCACAGGGGAAAACAGGTCGCCCGAGGCGGCGAGGTACCCCGCCGTCCGCTTCGTCCGCGGACTACTCCACCGCCGGACCGACGACCGTCACGGGTCGGTCGGTCCCCCGAATCACCCGCCGGGAGACGCTCCCGAACATCGCCTCGCGGGCGGCGCTGCGCTTTCCGGCGCCCATCACGACGAGGTCGGCGGCGAGCGCCTCCGCCGTCTCCCGGATCGTCTCGGCCGGCGGCTCGCCGATCTCGTCCACCTCCGGGTCGAATCCCGCTTCCCGGAGCGCTTCGACGGCCCGGCGGACCGACCGGACGTTCCCCACCTGCCTGAGTTCGCCCTGCTGGTCGCCCTCCTCCGTGAGGGCGTGGACGACGGTCACGGAGAGGTCGGCCGGGTCGACCGGGAGCGCGGCGACGAACGACGCCTGTTCGAGGGCGCGGTCGACGTTCCCGTCGACGGGGAGCAACACGCGGTACACGTGACCAGTAGGCGACGAACGGTAATAACCACTGACGGGGTTCCCAGTGGGTTCCCGACCGAACACCGTCTACCTTCGACCGCCGGTCGCCGACAGTTAAGCGCCCCGAGGTCCCGAGGCTCCGAGGTTCCGAGGACGCCGCCAGTTTCGGCTCGGTCAGTCGAGGTCGAGCACGTCGAGGCAGGCGTCCATCAACGGCGACCCGGAGATGAAGACGTCCGGGTCGAGCGCCAGCGCGACGCCTTCGCCCTCGCCGAGGAAGAAGTACACCTCGGTCACCTCGGCGAAGGTCTTCACCACCGAGACGAGTTCCTCGTGACCGTCGCGGTGTTCCCGAATCGTGCGCCCGAGCGACTCCATCCCGGTCGAGGCCATCACCGCCTCCGCGTCCGTCTCCCGGCTGTTCGTCTCCTCGGTGTCCGATTCCAGATACAACAGCTGGTACTGACCCGAGTCCTGAAACACGTCGGTCGTGGTCTCGTAGGAGACCACCGCCCGGAGTCCCTCGGGAATCTCCGCCTGTAGCCGCTCGGCTAGTTCCTCGCGGTTTTCCATGCCCGTCGGAGGCGCGCCGCTCCAGGGATAACGGAGTTTCGACCGGTCGGGGAGCGTCGCCCCCCGTCGGCGGCTCCACGGCCCGGCCCGGCCCGCTCGACGGTCCGACCCGCCCGACAGCCCGGCCCGACCGGCGGTTCAACCTGACCGGCGGACGCGGACGCTCCCGTCGCTCGTCACGCCCACGAGCAGCGGGTCGCGGACCTCGCGACCGTGGACGGCGTCGCCGGCGGCGTCGCTGACGAGTTTCATGAGGTCCGGGGCGGTGTGGTTGACCTTCACGCCGGCGGCGTCGCAGGCGTCGTAGACGAGGCTCGGCACGTCGTAGAGGTCGGTGCCGGCGTCGACCTCGACGCGGACGGGGGCGGCGAGCGCCTCGCTGAACGCGACGGTCTCGCGGGCCTTCGCCACGTTGTCACGGGCGCTCGATTCGACGCTGGAGACGTTCGCCCGGGAGGTGCCCAGCACGTCGGCGATGACGGACTGGCGGACCCCGTGTTCGCGGAGCGCGAGCACCTCGGCCTGTCTGCGGGTGAGCACGTTCGTCTCGGGGTCGAAGCCGGCACGCTCGAGGAGGTCCTCGGGGTCCGGAAGCTCGTCCATAGCGACCGTTGCCGACGAGCGAGTAAAAAGGGGGCGTCCGGCGATGCGTAGAGTGTCCGCTCTTCGTGGCCGGACGCGGCGGCTCCGGAGGGCGCCTACGCGCCGCCCCAGAAGTTGTCGCGACTCCCCAGCGCGGTGGGTCGGTTCGGCCCCTTCCCGCTCTTCTTCTCGGAGTCGTCGGCGCCGGCGCCGTCTCCGGGGCCGTCCCCCGTCTCCTCCTCGTCGGGGTCCATCGGCAGGCGCTCGATGGGGTTGGCGGTCGCGTGGTTGTTCTTCACCCGGTCGATGCGGACCTTCGCGCGGGCGTCGGGGAGAATCCCGTCGACGAGGACGATGAACCCGTCGTCGGTCCGGCCGACGCCGGCGCCGCTCTCGTGGATGTCGGTCACCTCGACGATTATCTCCTCGCCGGGCTTGACCGGCTGCTGTTTCAGGTCGCTGATGGGCATGTTGTAGTGCTGACACCACTCCGCGCCCCCGCGGTCGGCGAAGTGTTGACACCCCATCCCGTCGATGACCTCCGAGTAGCTCGGGCAGTCGTCCGCCAGCGGACACTCTGGCATACGACCGATTATCCGGGGTGGCGTCTAAACGCTTGCGTTCCGGGCGTCGCCACGGTCGACGCGGCGCGTACGGACGACGGCGCGTCGCACGCCGAGCGCGCGCACGACGACAGACCGCTGACCCGGCGCCCCCGACCCGACGCCCTCCGCGCCGGCGACGGCTACAGGAACTCCCGTACGTCCGAGTACCACATGTCGTGGTGGTCGACCCGGTCGAGCGCCGTCGCCACCTCCACCGCGATGGAGTGCCAACAGCGTGCGTCGGGGTTCTCGCGGTCGAGGTTGTACGCCCGGTCCTTGCAGGTACAGCCGCCGTCCTCGACGACGTACTCGTCCGAGAAGCCGACGACGACGGTGAAGTCCCGATACTGTTTCACTCGGCTCTCGGAGACGGCGTCGATGGCCTGCAACCCCCGGTCGCCGTGTTCGTCGACGATGGCCGAGACCGCGTCGGGCGTGAGTCGCCCGGCCGCGGCGAGCGTCGCGCGCCAGTCGTCGCCGTCGGGGACGGTCCCGGCGGCGCCGCCGGCACTGGTGTCGCGTCCGCCGTCGTCGCTACCACCGCCGTCGTCGGTGGCGTCGCCGCCGTCCGCTTTCTCGTCGCTGACGCCGTCGGCACCGCTCACGCCGTCAGCTTCGTCGACGTCGTCGGCTTCCCCGCCACCTCCGGCGTCGCCGCTCCCCTCACGGTCGCCGGCGTCGACTGGCCCGTCGGACACGACCCGTGGTTTCGAGGGGGTCGTCAAAACAGGTTCGATAGTTGCAGGGTCGCGTCCGGCACCCGACGGCCCGACCGGACCGGAGACCGGGCGACTTTTCGCCGGGGGCGCTGCAGAACGACGCATGGATATCACCGAGGGCGGGGTCACGGTCGAGGTGCCGGAGGCCCGCGACGGCGCCGGGGAGGGGAGCGGCGAGGGGGTGTTCTTCAACCCGACGATGGAGTTGAACCGCGACCTCACGGTCGCGACCCTGCGGGCGTACCGGGAGCGTGAGCCCCGCGCCGAGACCTACCTCGACGCGATGGCGGCCTCCGGAGTCCGGGGCGTGCGCGCCGCCGCCGAGGGGTACGACGCTACCTGCGCCGATATCGACGCCGACGCCGTCGCGCTCGCCGAGTCGAACTTCGCGCGCAACGACCTCACCGACCACGGTCGGGCCGTACAGCGGGACGCGAACGCCCTCATGCACGAGGACTACTTCGACGTGGTCGATATCGACCCGTTCGGCACGCCGATGCCGTTCGCCGACGCGGCGTTCGCCGGCGCCCGCGACCTCGTCTGTGTCACCGCGACCGACACCGCCCCGCTGTGTGGTGCCCACTTCGAGAGCGGCGTCCGCAAGTACGACGCGGTGCCCAGAAACACCGACTACCACCCGGAGATGGGCCTGCGCGTGCTGATATCTGCGCTCGTCCGGACCGCCGCCCGACGGGACAAGGCCGCCGTCCCCATCCTCTCGCACGTCACCCGCCACTACGCCCGCACCTACCTCGAAATCGACGACCGTGCGACCCGCGCCGACGCCGCCCTGGAGAACCTCGGCCACGTCTACCACTGCGAGGACTGTCTTGAACGCGAGGGCGAGTTCGGGCGGCTCGCGAACCCCCCCGACGACGGGGCCTGCCCCCACTGCGGAAGCACCCGGTATCTCACCGCCGGGCCGCTGTGGCTCGGCCCGGTCGCCGACCCCGAGTTCGCCCGGAACGTCCACGAGGCAGTCACCGACGATATGGGGAAGGCCGCCCACGCCCGACGCCTGCTCGACACCGTCGCCGACGAACTGGACACGCCGACGCACTACGACCAGCACCGCCTCTGTAAGGTCTGGAACGTCCCCGCCAACGGGATGGACGAGTTCATCGCCGACCTCCGCGACGCCGGGTACGAGGCCTCCCGCGCGCACTACTCCGGGACGGCGTTCAAGACGCCGGCCTCTGTCGCGGCGGTTCGCGAGGCGGCGGCGCCCGACCCGGACTGAGGCTCGGTCGCTCCCCGACTCCCCAGCCGACCCGACTCCCGGCCCTGCCCGTCGGTTTCTTGTAACCTGTGACCGATTGAGGATTCGTGTCTACCGTTTCGCCCCAGCAGTCCGGCAGTTCCGACGGGTCAGGTGGCTCTGGCGGGTCAGGCGGCCTCGGCGGGTTCGGTGGCCCCGTCGGCCTCACGAAGCAGGTCGTCTCGACCATCCAGGAGCGCGACGTGACGTTCATGGCGGCGAGTATCTCCTACTACGCCTTCGTCTCACTCATCCCGTTGTTGGTGCTCGCGACCGTCGTCGCCCTCGCCATCGGCGGCGACCCGCTCCAGCAGCAGATCATCGAGTTCGCGCAGGCCAACCTCCCCGAGGCCGCCCAGGACCTCGTCCTCGGCGCGCTCGGGCCGGAGACGGCGGCGGCCCGCGGGGGACTCGGTGTCGTGAGTCTCGCGCTGACGCTCTGGGGGGCGCTGAAGATATTCCGCGGCGTCGACGTGGCGTTCTCCCGGGTGTACGGCTCCGACCCGGGCGGCATCCTCGAACAGGTGAAGGACGGGGTCACCGTCCTCGGCGCCATCGGCCTCGGCATCGTCGGCATCAGCGTGGTCACGGCCGTCATCGCGCTCGTCGACCTCCCGTTCGCCGGCCTGCTGAGTCCGCTGATTCTCCTGTTGACGCTCACGGTCGCGTTCTTTCCCTTCTACTACGTCCTCCCCGATTCGGGACTCTCCCCGCGCGAGGCGCTACCGGGGACCCTCTTCGCGGCTATCGGCTGGACCGTCCTCGGCACCGTCTTCGGGGTCTACGCCGGGTCGAGCGCCGGCGGGGAGAACGCCGCGGCGGCCGCCGTCGGCGCCATCCTCATCCTGCTGACGTGGTTCTACTTCTCGGGGATTCTGCTGCTGACCGGCGCCGTCATCAACGCGGTGCTCGGCGGGTACGTCTCCGGTGACGGGGGGACGGACCAGCAAGTACAACACGGACCCGCCCGACGAGTCGGTACAGGACAGATGAGCGACGAGACCCAGGAGGGGTCGGCCGCCGCCGCGGCGGGCGCGGGCCCGGACGAGGACCGCGGGCGCCGGGACGTCGAACCCCACGGCGCGGCCGACATCAACGAACTCGAGGAGCGTATCGCCGAGCTGCAGGCCGACCTCGCGGCGTTCGAGGAGAACGTGGACGAGCGCACGGTCCAGAAGCCCGAGCTCGAACGCGAACTCAAGAAGTACGTCCGCTCGAAGGTCCGCCGCAGCAAGGCCCGCGGCTGGGGCCCGTACCTCGTGCTCCTCTACGGGGTCGTCCTCACGCTCGGCGCGTTCTCCGAGTTCTCCGGCTGGGTCGCCTTCAGCGCCATGCTCGTCATCTTCCTCTCGACGCTCGGCCTCTACGTGCTGTTCGTCATGTTCGGGACGGTGCTGAACGTCACCGGCGCTCCGGCGAAGGCGGTCCGCGCGGTGCGGAACCGTCGGGACTGACGCCCCGCCTGCCGACACTGTTCTCTCGGCTGCCGTGTCCCCGTCGACAGCCAGTTCGTTTTTCGGCGTCCGCGTGCTATCGCGAGGTGTATGGAGGCATCGCTGCCGCTCGTGAGTCTGCTCGGCGGGTCGACGCCGGAGGTGGCGCACCTCGCGCTGTTCGCCGTCCTCTTCGTCCCGCTCGCAACGGTGACCGACGGCCGGTCGCGCTGGACCCCACGCCGCATCGTCGCCGTCACGTTCGGCGTGTTCGTCCTCGTCGCCGCCGCGACGTTCCTCCTCTTTCCGGAGAGCCGCGGACTCGGATTCTCCTTCGCGACCGTCCCCGGCGTCGTCGGCCTCACCTTCGGTGTCGTGACCCAGTTCGGCGACCCGTGGTTCCTCGTGCTCGTCGCCACTGCGGTCTACATGCTCGGGAGTTCGCGCTCACTGATCGAGTCGCCGTCGGACGGGGCGTTCGTCCTGGCGATGACGTTCGGCGGACTCGCCTTTGTCGACCTCCTCAAGCATCTGTTCGCGCTCCCGCGACCGCCGGGGGCGGCCGAGGCGACTCCGCCGACGTGGTTCCCGGACCTCCTCGGCGGGCTCTTCCTCGAACTCACGACCGGCTCGGGGTACGCCTTCCCGAGCGGCCACGCCCTCGGCACGACCATCGTGTTCGGGGCGCTGGCCTACCGGCTCGCGGTGGGTACCGCTCGGACCCGGTGGGTCGCCGCGGCGGTCGGCGTCGGCCTCATCGTGCTCTCGCGGCTCGTCCTCGGCGTCCACTTCCTCGTGGACGTCGTCGCCGGCGTCTTCGCCGGCGTCGCCTTCCTCGGGGCGGTCGCCCTGGTCGCCGACGACCGGCCGCTCCGAGCGTTCGGCGTCGCGGCCGTCGTCGGCGTCGCGGCCGTCGTCGTCACCGCGTTCGACCCGCAGGGCGCCGTCTGGGCCTCGGGACAGTGGCTCGGCGCCGCCGTCGGCGGCGGCGTGGTCTGGTATCTGGTGCGCCCCTCCGCGGAGTTGGGGCTCCGCGGGTCGCTGCTCGCCGGCGCCGTCGTCGCACCGCTGTGGATCGTCACGTACGCGCTGTCGCCGCCGCTCTCCGTCACGGTCGTGGCGACGGCGCTCGCGGCGGGCGTCACTATCGGGGCGCCGTCGCTGGCGGCGCGGGTCACCGAAAGAAGGTCCGTCGGGTCGTAGCGAGTCGGTTCGGGGGTCGCAGGTGCGTCGAGACGCGCTCAGAAGCTCAGAACGTCTCGAGGTACCGGTCGAGCTCCCACTGGGAGACGTCGACGCGGAACTCGTCGTACTCCTGGGTCTTCGCCTCGACGAACTTCTCGTAGATGTGCTCGCCGAGGGCGTCCTGGATGACCTCGTCCTCCTCGAGCGCCTCGAGCGCCTCGCCGAGGTTCGACGGGAGCGTCTCGATGCCGTACTCCTCGCGCTTCTCCTCGTCGAACTCGTAGATGTTCTCCCGGACCGGGTCGGGCGCTTCGAGCCCCTTCTCGATACCCTCGAGGCCGGCGTGGATGAGCGCGGCGCAGGCCAGGTACGGGTTACACGACGGGTCGGGGAAGCGGGCTTCGACGCGGCTGGCGGCCGGGACGCGCGCCGCCGGCTTGCGGATGAGCGCCGAGCGGTTGCGGTCGGACCACGCGACGTAGACGGGTGCCTCGTAGCCGGGGACGAGACGCTTGTAGGAGTTCACCGTCGGGTTCGAGACGGCGGTGATGGCGGGCGCGTGCTCGAGGATGCCCGCGAGGAAGGAGTGAGCCGTCCCCGAGAGGTTGAACTCGTCGTCCTCGTCGTGGAACGCGTTCTCGCCGTCCTCGGTGAACAGCGAGATGTGGGTGTGCATCCCGGAGCCGTTGATGCGCGCGATGGGTTTCGGCATGAACGTCGCGTGCAGGTCGTGCTGGGCGGCGATGGCGCGGACGACGGTGCGGAACGTCCCGACGTTGTCGGCCGTCGTGAGCGCGTCGTCGTACTCGAAGTTGATCTCGTGCTGGCCCTGGGCGACCTCGTGGTGGCTGGCTTCGATTTCGAAGCCCATCTGCTCGAGGCCGTAGATGATGTCGCGGCGGACGTCGCTCGCGAGGTCCTTCGGCGCGAGGTCGAAGTAGCCGCCGGCGTCGTTGGTCTTCGTCGTCGCGCGGCCGTCCTCGTCCTCCTCGAAGAGGAAGAACTCCGGTTCGGGGGCGACGTTGACCTCGTAGCCCATCTCCTGGGCGCGGTCGAGCGCGTCTTTCAGCACGTAGCGCGGGTCGCCGGCGAACGGCTCGCCCGTGCTGGTGTCGAACACGTCACAGATGAGACGCGCGGAGCGGCCGTCGCGCCACGGCAGAATCGCGAACGTATCGGGGTCGGGCTTGAGGCGCATGTCCGACTCCTGGATGCGGACGAACCCCTCGATACTCGAGCCGTCGAAGTAGATTCCCTCCTGGAAGGCCTTCTCGGCTTGCGTCGCCGGCACGGAGACGTTCTTGACGGTGCCGAGGATGTCGGTGAACTGGAGTCGGAGGAAGTCGATGTCCTTCTCCTCGATCTCGTCGACCACTGCCTGTTCCTTCGCGCCCAGACCGCCGTCCGCCGCCGCAGTTTCGTCCGTCATACTGTGTACGGCCAAGCCGTCGACACCCATCATTAAGACTCTACCGGAGCGTGCAATCTCTATCCTCGCCAGAACAAAACTGGATGTTCGTAAAATTCTAAACCCCCCGGCGAGTTGGTGGGTGTAATGACGTACGAAAACCTCGACGCGAAACTCATCAACGCACTGCTCGGTGACGGTCGTGCGAGCCTCCGCAGCCTCGCCGAAGAACTCGACGTCTCGGTCACGACCGTCTCGAACCACCTGCGCGACCTCGAGGAGGAGGGCGTCGTCGAGGGGTACACCCCCGTCGTCAACTACGACGCACTCGGCTACGACGTGACCGCCATCCTCCAACTCAAAGTCGAAGGGAGCAAACTCCCCGACATCACCGAGCGCCTCAAAGAGGAGAAGCAGATGATATCGGTGTACGAGGTCACCGGCGACTACGACGTCATCGCCGTCGGCAAGTTCAAGGACACCGACGGGATGAACCGGCAGATCAAGTCCCTCCTCACCGACACCGACATCCGCGAGTCCAACACCAGCGTCGTCCTCAACGCCGTCGTCGAGAACCAGCAGTTCGAACTCGACATCGACGAGTAAGGCCGGGCGAACTCCGGGCGCCGGCATCGCCGCGAGTGCCCGGATAAACGACTAGTTTATTAACAAGAATGTATTCTTTTTTGAGTGGCTACTGTGGGGTTCGACCAGTCCTCTCGATTCCCCGAATCGGCGACGAGGCGGGTACCCCGCGACCGCCCGAAACCGCGGCGGACTACTCGAACCCGTCCTCGAACCGGAACGTGCCGTCGCGCTGGACGACTTCGCCGTCCACCTCGATGCGGGAATCCTCGCTCATGTCCACTATCATATCCACGTGCTGAGCGGACTCGTTGGCCTCGACGCCCTCGGGGACACACTCGTCGATGGCGTCGCCGAGCGCCAGGTGGACGGTGTCGCCCATCTTCTCGTCGAACAGCATGTTGTAGGTAAATCGGTCGATGTCGCGGTTCATCCCGATGCCCAACTCGCCGAGTCGGCGGGCGCCCGCGTCGGTGTCGAGGACGGACTCGAGCACGTCGACGTGGCCCGCGGCGTCGTAGTCGACGACTTCGCCGCTCTCGAAGCGGAGGAACACGTCCGTAATCTCCCGACCGTTGCGCATCAGGGGTTTGTCGAACAGCACCTCGCCCTCGACGCTGTCGGGGACGGGGGCGGTGAACACCTCGCCGGCGGGCATGTTTGCGGTCCCCCAGTCGTTACACCCCACCATCCCCTCGACGGACATCGTCACGTCGGTCGTGTCGCCGCTGACGATTCGCACCTCCTCGCCCTCGTCGAGGATGTCGACCATCCCCTGTTGGAACTCGCGCTGGGCCTCCCAGTCCTTGTCGACGGCGTTCCAGACGAACTCGGCGTAGGCGTCCGTCGGCATCTCGGCCTTCTGGGCGCTCCCCGTCGCGGGGTGCTGGGTGATGACCCACCGCTTCTCCAGACGCTCCTTGAAGACGGGTTCGTGGGCCTTCGACGCGGCCGCGCTCATCGCCGGGTCCACGTCACTCGACTCCGAGAGATTCAGAGAGCCGCCGATCATGATGACTACGTCCGTCTCCTCCATCTCGGCGAGTTCGTGCTCCGCCGTCCGGTACTGCTCCTCGTCCATGGCGCGGGCGTACTCCCGGCCGGCGCGGGCGTTGCCCCAGTGTGTCGTCGGCCGGGCGCCGATTTCGCCTAACTTCCGGTAGAGGGCGACGACGAGGTCCTCGGCCGCCGGCGAGGCCCTGACGATGACGTTGTCCTCCGGGCCGACCTCCGTACACTGGTCGACGAGAATCTCGGCGTGGCGGTGGATGCGGTCGTCCATACCGAATCCTGTGACGGGCGTGATAAAACGCTTCGCAGAAGGGGCACTCTGTCTGACAGCCCACGAGCCGTCGGACGAACTTACTCGAACTCGTCACTCCCACCTTTTCGTCGGTCGCTCGCTCCGCTCGCTCCCTCGAAAAGCTGTCTCACCGAGCGAAGCGAGGTGAGGCTCGTCGGAGCCTGCTCCGACGGCGGAGCAAAAACCGCAGACAGCCGCCGACTTACTCGAAGCCGTCCTCGAAGACGAACTTCCCGTTTCGCTGGACGACTTCGCCGTCGGCCTCGATGCGGGAGTCCTCGCTCATGTCGACGATCATGTCCACGTGCTCGGCGGACTCGTTGACCTCGTTCTCCTCGCCCACGGTGTCGGGGTAGGCGCTCCCGACGGCCATGTGGACGGTGTCGCCCATCTTCTCGTCGAACAGCATGTTGTACGTGAACTCGTCGATGTCGCGGTTCATCCCGATGCCGAGTTCGCCGAGGTAGCGCGATCCGTCGTCGGTGTCGAGGATGCCGCCCAGGGCGTCCTCGTTGCGCTCGGCGCTGTAGGACTCGACGCGTCCGTTCTCGAAGCGGAGGCGGACGCCCTCTATCTCCTTCCCGTGGCGGTACAGCGGCATGTCGAAGTACACCTCGCCCTCGACGCTGTCCTTGACGGGCGCGGTGAACACCTCGCCGGCGGGCATGTTGTTCTTCCCCCAGTCGTTGATGGCCTCGTTGCCCGCGACGGACATCGTGAGGTCGGTCTCCTCGCCGCTGACGATGCGAATCTCGTCGGCGTCGTTCACGATGTCGACCATGTGGCTCTGGAACTCGTGCTGGGCGTCCCAGTCCTTGTTGACGGCGTCCCAGACGAACGTCTCGTAGGCCTCGGTGCTCATGCCCGCGAGCTGAGCGTGGGCCGGCGTCGGGAACTGCGTGAGGTTCCAGCGCTTCGAGAGCCGTTCTTTGAGGACGGGGTTCATCGCGCGGCGGTGTGCCGCCGTCGTCTCGGGGGGCACGTCGCCCTTCTCGGTGGCGTTGGCCCCGCCGCGGGCGATGATGAACACGTCGGTGTCCTCGTAGAAGGAGAGCTTGTGTTCGGGCGTCTCGAACTCGTTGTCGTCGTCCGCGCGGGCACGCATGTAGGCGCGGTCGGCGCGGTCGGAGTAGGTGAGCCACACCGGGTTGGCGCCGCGGTCGCCGGCGATTTCGTGGAGCGCGACGGCGAGGTCCTCGGCTTCGGGGGACATCTGGATGACGACGTTGTCGCCCTCCTCCATCTCCGTGCAGTGGTCGGCGAGAATCTCTGCGTGTTCCCTGATTCGCGGGTCCATACCGGTTCCTCATGTGGGTGGGGGATACGGGTTTCGGAATCGGCTTTCGGTTCGAAGGGTTCGGGGTTCGGTACGGGGTGTCTTCCTGGCTCCCTTTCTTGTAGCGTATTTCGTGGAGCGGTACCGCGACTCTCCCGACGGGTACCAACTGAAAGCTTATTACAGACCGGTAGTGTGGTCGCGTTAGCACTATTCCTTTCATGAAGAAACAGATCGTTCCGGGCCTGCTCTCCGTCGGAATCGGGTGCTGGCTACTGGCCGACCCGACAGCGCCGTACCGACCATTCGTCTCTTTCCGGTTTGCCGCAGGAGCCGCTATCTATCCGATGGTGTCTTTCGGCCTCGGCCTGTTTCTCGCGTGGCGCGGTGGGAAGACGCTCGTTGGAGTCGCTTCCGAACTCGGATGACGGACTTACGCTCTGTTTCCCGGAGTCGAGTCACTCCGGACCACGCTGGTGGAGCGGTACTTGATTTCGGTCGATGACCGTGTGGTTCGGCTCCGGAGACGTGCTGCGAGTTCAGTGCTCACTCGGTCACGACCGGGAAGATTTCTACGGAGTACCCGGAGTTTGAACCGGTCTCAACGTCCCACCCGCCCTCCACATCGACGCCTTTCTCCTTGGCCTCCCGGATGAGTTCGGTAAGCCTTCTATCGAACTCGTCAGCGGTCATCTCCTGCCCGCGAGGACTCTTTGCTGGGGACATGTTCTGTAGTTCAATTTACAGCACCTCGATACGATTAAGAATTGCGATGTCAGAGCTGAGGGATTTTTCGAGTGGGATTAGAGCGGCACTCACAGCTTGTGCTGTATCGCTACTTCAAACGGAAGCACGCTCCGTCTCCGGAACCTGAGTCAGCACGAGCCGCGACGAAAGAACGGTCTCTCGAAAGCCCCACCTGACAACACCGCCACACCCTCCCCGACCGATTCGCTCGCTGGCTCGCGGCTTCGCCGCTCGCCCTTCCGAGGCCCTCCCTTCGGTCGCGCCTCGCGCCGCTCGCTCATCCACTGGAAGACTCGCTTTGCTCGCCTTCCAAGCCTTCGCTCACCGCGTTCGCGAAGACCTCGCACGAACGCGCCGTGACACGGAGGTCGTGTCGGCGCGCGCCGATAGCCGCCCCGTCGTTCCCGTGAGTGGGGCGAATCCTTCGGTGGACCACGACCGACCTCCGTATCGGCCGTCTGGCGGGGGGAGGCGTGAGGGTCGTACTGTGCAGAGCCTGGTGGTCTGCGGAAAGCGGAGCTCCGTGAGATGTCACCGAGCCTCGCTCGGTGAGCAACTCACAGAGCACGAGAACTTTGCTGAGCCACGGAGTCGTCGACCGGCTCCGAGACAGGAACACCGACTCCGAACTAACGAACCCCGAACACTCACACCTCCGGTTCGATGTACACCATCTTCACCCGGCTGTCGACCTCCTCGAGTTTCCGCTCTATCTGGTCGATGTCGGCGTTCAAATCGCCCGTGTCGAGCTCCGAGTCGAAGCTCACGTCGGCGGCGACGAGCACTTGGTTCGCCCCGATGAACATCGTCCGGAACCCGTCGACGTGGGCGACGCCCGTGTGGTTCCGAATCGCCCCTCGCAGACGCCCCTCCACGTCGGAGGGGAGGCTCTCGCCGAGCAGGAGGCGCTTGTTCTGCCACGCGAGCGCGAGGGCGAAGCCCATCAGCAGGAGGCCGATGACGGTCGCGGCGATGGCGTCGTATATCTCGTTCCCGGTGAACTCGGCGAGCAGGATGCCGACGAGCGCGATGGCGGCGCCGCCCAGGGCGATGGCGTCCTCGGTGAACGCCGTCAGCGTCGTCACGTCGCTGGTCTGTCTGAACGCCTCGGGCAGGTCGCCCCAGCCGTACTCGCTCATCTGTCGACGAAGCTCGGCGTTGGCCTTCGCGAGCGCGTACGTCTCGAAGGCGATGGCGCCGAGGAGCACGGTGACGTTCACCCACAGCGGGTTCACGGGGAACGTCGCGGGGTCGAACGAGACGATGCCGAAGAAGTCGATGACGCCGCCGGCTTCGGCGCCGTGGCCGGGGTGCATTATCTTGTCGTAGCCGTGTTTGAGCGACTCCCACCCGGCGATACCGAAGAGGAGCACGCTCACGAGGAAGCTGTAGAAGAACTGCGCCTTGCCGTACCCGAAGGGGTGTTCGCGGTCCGGTTCGCGCGTGCTGTAGCGGATGCCGATGAGGAGGAACACCTGGTTCCCGGTGTCCGAGATGGAGTGGTACGTCTCCGACAGCATGGAGGGGCTCCCGGTGAGCAGGAAGCCGAAGAACTTCATCACCGCGATGGCGCCGTTGGCGACGAGGGCGGCCATGACGACCGACGTACTACCTGCCATGCCCGAAGCGATACCCGGCCCCCGGTTAGTCCTTCCGCCACGCCGGCGTGCCCCGCGTCGACGACCGGCGGCATCCACGCTCACGACGCCACGTTTCAGTACCCCCACCCCGTAGGGCGACCATGCTCGTCGTCCTCTCGGACACGCACAGCACGGACGGTAGTCGCCTGCGCGGGCGCACCCTCGAGGCGGTGCGCGAGGCCGACCTGGTCGTCCACGCCGGCGACTTCATGCGCGAACCGGTGCTCGACGCCTTCGAAGACGCCGCCTCGGCGCTCCGCGCCGTCTACGGCAACAACGACGACGCGGGAATCAGAGAACGGCTCCCGGCCGTCGCGACCGTCGAGTACGAGGGGTTCCGCTTCGCCGTCGTCCACGGCGACGGGCGGAGCCGGACCGCCCTCTCCCTGCTCGGGCGCGAACGCGACGCCGACGCCGTGGTCTTCGGCCACAGCCACCGTCCCGAGGTCGACGACTCCAGTGCGCCCCTGCTGTTCAACCCCGGGAGCCACGCCGAGCCGCGGGGGTACCGGGCGGCACACGCGGAGTTGACGGTCGAGGAGGACGGGCCGGGGACGGTTCTCGACGGCCGACTCGTCGCGCCGAACGGCGAGACGCTCGAGAGCTTCCGCGTCGGAGGGGAGTGAGACGGGGCCGTCGCTCGGGCGGGAGCGACGGAGGACGCCGAGAGCGCCGAAGACGTGGGTAACTCAAGGCGTCGAAGGCACGAGGAACGCGGCGATGGGCCGCACCGGCGTGTCGGCACCCGAGGAGCGGTCGCGGCCACCGCCCCAGGGAGGGCAGTCGCGAGCGCTCCGGATGGCGTCGAACCGAACTGTCACGTCGGGAGTTCGCGTCGAAACGTGGGTGGTCGGGGCGTCCCGACCGGGTGGAGGGCCGAAGCGGGACGGTCGCAGTTGTACATAGCCGGTGACGTGTCAAATACCCTCGCTAAGCTCAAAGAGCCGTTTTACTCTACCGCCGCGCCAGCAGCACGACGAGCAGGAGCGCCGTCAGCCCGCCGAGGAAGAAGAGCAGGCCGGGGGAGGTGGCGAGCGTCGAGACGACGGTCGTCGGCTCCGTCGCGCCGCCCGAGGCCGCCTCGGCGGCCGTCCGGACCGCGGTCGTGGTCGTCTCCGCGGCGGTCGTGTCGGCCGCGCCGGACGCGGTCGTGTCGGCCGCGGCGCCGCTGGTAGTGTCGACGGCGGTCGTCGCGGCCGTCTCCGTGGCGGTCCGCGTCGCCTCCGCGGCCTCCGTCGTCTGCGCCCCGTCGGCGGCGGTCGTCGCCGTCTCCGCCGAGGTCGCCGTCGACTCGGCCGTCGTCCCCGCGCCGTCCGCGCCGTCGGCGGCGGTCGTCTGCGCTCCAGTCGTCCGCGTCCCCGTCGTCTCCGACAGGTCGGCGCCGGTGTCGACACCGCCCGCACTCCCGCCGTCGGCCGACTCGCCCCCGGACCCACCGGCCGATTCGTCGCCCAACCCATCGGTCGGCGCGGCATCGCCGTCGCTCCCGCCGGACGCTCCGCCGCCCGCGGCGAACGGCCAGAACCCGCCGGGGGACAGCAGCCGGTCGACCAGCAGGCTGGCGATTCCGAGGACGCCGACGCTCCCGAGGAGGCGCTTCAGCGTCGCCTTCAAGCCGGTCGTCTCCTCCTCGCGGCCGGCGACGACGACGAGTGCGCGGTCGGCCGGCGCGTACACTTTCATCTCGCGGCCCTTCTCCGAGTAGACGGTGTCGGCGACCTCGACGAGGCCGGCGTCCTCCAGCTTCCCGAGGTGGTACTGGACGTTCTGGAGGCTGGTGTCGACGCGTTCAGCGAGTCGGGCGGGCGTCGCGGGTTCCTCGTGGAGTTCCGTCAGCGCCCGGCGGGCCGTCCGCGAGGAGAGCGCGGCGAGCAGGTCGTCTGCGGCGTCGCTGTCGACGC
>NZ_JAODIW010000006.1:506926-870217 GCF_026586625.1 Halobium salinum
GTCCGTCTCCGGGCCGGAGACGTCCGAGCTGGAGGGCAGTAGGTCGGCCATCGTCTCCCGTCTCGACTCCGGGAGTATCAGTTTTCTCCCGCGCGGCGAACGGCGGTTTCGGGACTCTTCCCGTCGCCGGGGCGAAACGGCTTTGGGACCCCCGACGGAAGGGCGGGTATGTTCGGGACGCTGGCCGCACAGGGCGGCATCGTCGATTTCCTCCTCGGGCTCGACCCCGTGTTCGTCGGGCTCCTGGTCGTGATACTGGGGCTGGTCTTCTTCCTGTACCTGATGGCCCGCCGGACGCTGCTCGGCCTCCGCGAGGGGTACGACCAGGGTCGCGGGGGTCGCTGAGCGGTGACCCCGTGGTGAAGTCCGTCGTCCAGTACGGGAGCGCCGCCAGCCGGGAGGAGCCCCGATGGTCGCCGTAACCACGGTCGCGGCGCTCGTCGTCGCCGCCGTCGCCAGCCTGTTCATGGCGTGGGCCATCGGCGCCGGCTCCTCGGGGTCGACGCCGTTCGCGCCCGCCGTCGGCGCCAACGCCATCTCCGTGATGCGAGCGGGCTTCTTCGTCGGCATCCTCGGGTTCGCCGGCGCCGTCCTCCAAGGGCAGGGGGTCACCGAGGCGGTCGGGACACAACTCATCGTCGGTCAGACGCTGACGACGACCGCGGCGGTCGTCGGCCTGCTCACCGCCGGCGGGCTGGTCGCCGTCGGCGTCTTCGCCGGCTACCCCATCGCGACGGCGTTCACCGTCACCGGCGCCGTCGTCGGCGTCGGCCTCGCACTCGGGGGGGAACCGGCGTGGGCGAAGTACCAGCAAATCGCCGCACTGTGGGTGCTCACCCCGTTCTTCGGCGGCGGCGTCGCCTACGCGACGGCCCGATTCCTCAGAGACGAGCGCGTCCCCGAGTCCCTCGCCGTCCCCTTCCTCGCGGGACTCGTCGGCGCCATCGTCGCCAACGTCGAGTTCTCCCTCCTTCGGGTGGACGGCGAGCCGGCCTCCATCGCGGCCGCCGGCGCCGACGCGCTCGTTCTCCCCCGACTCGGCGGCGCCGGCGGGCTCGACCTCGGCGTCCTCCTCGTGACGCTCGCAGTGGCCGGACTCGTCACGCTGGCGCTCTGGCGGGACATCGCGGCCGACCAGGCCCGCGGCCAGCGCCACTTCCTGCTCGCGCTCGGCGCGCTGGTCGCCTTCTCCGCCGGCGGAAGCCAGGTCGGCCTCGCCATCGGCCCGCTCGTCCCCCTGCTCGACGAGGTGACGGTGCCCATCCTCGCGCTGCTCGTCGGCGGCGGCCTCGGCCTGCTCGCCGGGTCGTGGACCGGCGCCCCGCGGATGATCAAGGCGCTCGCACAGGACTACTCCTCGCTGGGCCCTCGCCGCTCCATCGCCGCGCTCATCCCCTCGTTCGCCATCGCCCAGACGGCCGTCGCCCTCGGCGTCCCGGTCTCGTTCAACGAGATAATCGTCTCGGCCATCGTCGGCAGCGGCTACGCCGCCGGCGGCGCCGGGGTCAGCCGGGAGAAGATGCTGTACACCGTCGCGGCGTGGGTCGGCTCGCTCGCGCTGGCGCTCGGCCTCGGCTACGGCGTGTTCACCGCGGTGGACGCGGTGCTCTGAACGTCGGCAGCCACCGCCGAGGAGGTGAGTCACCGCTCGTTCGGGGCGCTCACGCCCGCGGCACCGACAACGACACGACGCACCCTCGCGACCCGGCGTCCCGGATGTCGAGGGAGCCACCGGAGCGACTCACCGCCCACTTCACGAGCCAGAGGCCGAGGCCGTTCGAGTGCTCGAGCGCCGTCTCTCGGCCCGCCGTCAGAACGGTTCGCTCGTGGGGCGGGATTCCCGGCCCCTCGTCGCGCACCTCCACGGTGACGACGTCGGTGTCGTCGTCCACGGTGGCGGCGACCGCGACGGGTCCCTCGCCGTGACTGAGCGCGTTCTCCACCAGCTCGCGAAGCGCCTCCGGGAGCGACTCGTCGGCGCGGACGTACGTCCCTGGGGGAACGGCAGTCGTCACCGACGCGTCCGGGTGGGTGACACGGCAGTCGGCAACCGCGGCTCCGACCAGGTCGTCGAGGTCGAGGTCGCGGACCCGCGAACTCGTCAGGAGCCGTTCGACGTTCCGCGCCTTCTCGCTCTGGTCGACGACGTGAGCACCCTTCTCCCGGCTGACCTCGGCGGCCCGACGGTGCGCGGGGTCGTCGAGGTCGGTCGCGAGCCGGTCGAGGTGGCCCAGGACGACGTTCATGTCGTTGCGGACGGTGTGTCTGAGCACCCGGTTCTGCACCTCGAGGCGCTGTTCGCGAATCAACTGCTCCGTGACGTCGCGGAGGGTCACGAGCCGACCGATGGCTCGACCACCGTAGGCGTTGACGGGGGAGGACTCGACCCGGAGGTGTCGCCGCCGCCCGCCGACGTCGACGTTCACGACCCTGCCGCCGACCGCCGACGTGTCGACACCGCCGTCACCGCGCACGCTCCGGGTTCCCTCGCCGATGCGTGTCCCTTCGCCGACACGGTCGTAGGCACCGGCGTCGGGGCTGGCACCGGCACCGGCATCGGCGCCGGCGCCGACGTCGATACCGACTTCCGGGAGTACCGAATCGAACGGTTCTCCGAGTAGTGACTCCCGCGAGCGACCGAGCAGCCCCACCGCGGCGGCGTTGGCGTCGACGACGTATCCGTGACTGTCGAGGATTATCGCGCCCGCCGTCATCCCTTCGAGCGCGGCGTCGCGGGCGAGCTCCCGGACGACCGGCATCGTATCGAGAAACCGAAGCCGACCCACGGCGACCGCAAAGGAGAGGCCAGTTCCGACGAAGGCGATGGGCGTGGGGTCGACCGGGGCCGTCGGCGACGCGTCGACGAGGTGGAGAACGTTCGCCACCCACGGCAGGGCCAGTCCGACGAGCAGCGCCGCGACCTGCCTCCGGTAGAGGTCTCGCCGGTAGAACGTCCAGAGGAGGACGAGGGTTCCCCCACCCAACAGGACGTACGAGTACACCGCATGAACCCAGAACAGAGGGCCGTACGTCGACTCCACCACGGAGAACCCGTCGACCGTCACGACGCTGGTCGCGGACCACAGCCGCTCGTGCCGGGCGTTGGTCGCCGCGAGCACGAGGAGGGCGACGGGTTCGACGACCAGCGCGGCGACCGACCACGTCGGGAGACGTTCGCTCACGCCGGCGTACGACAGCGCGAACGCGAACCACGAGGTGACCGTGAGGCCGACCCCGAGGTACTTCACCGTGTACCAGAACCGGGTCGCGACGGTGGTGTCGGCGACCAACTGCATCCCGACGGCTCCCGCCCACAGCGTGACCCCGGCCATCAGCAGGGCGAACCAGCGGGTCCCCGGGACTCGACGGACTCGTAGCGCGACGGCCGTCAGTGCGCTCCCCACTACAGCGGCCCCGAACACGAGGACGGTGAGTGGTGAGATCATGGTAGGGTCCCGCACCGGCCGGCGCCGATACTCTGTCTAAACTGACATTCGTCCAGGAATAAGCGTTTCGCCCGCCGAACGGTGCGCCGCGGGATGCGGTGTCCCAGGGGGAGCGACGCGGGCAGTTTCGGGACCGAGCAACCGGGGGGCCGAGACGGCTCGGTAGCCGAGGGACGGCGGTCCTACGGCAGCGTCACTCGTTCTGGACCTCGGCCGGTTCCTCTTCGTCGAGCTCGGCCGCCGTCGGCGTCTCGGGGATGGTGATGCGCGCCTTCATGATGCGCGTGTTGTCGACCTGTTCGATGCGGATGGTGACGCCCTCGTACTCGATCTCCTCACCCTCCTCGACGAGGCGGCCGGCGCGATTGAAGATGAAGCCGGCGAGCGTCTCGAACTCCTCGCCTTCCGGGAGCGTGAGTTCGAGCTCCTCGTTCACCTCGTCGATGTTCACCTCGCCGCGCACGAGGACGGTGCGGTCGTCGACGACTTCGAAGGGCTCCTCTTCGTCACCCTCGAGGATGTCGCCGACGATCTCCTCGACCATGTCCTCCAGCGTGATGAGCCCCTCCGTGGTGCCGAACTCGTCGATGACGATGACCATCTGGAGACGGTCCTCCTGAATTTCGGTGAGGAGTTCGTCGACGTTCTTCGACTCGGGGACGTGGAGGGTAGGCTGAACGAGCTCGCTCAGCACCGGCTGGCCCTCGCCGTACTCCTTCGCGCGGACGAGGTTGCGCACGTTGACGATGCCGATGATGTTGTCGAGGTTGCCGTCGTACACCGGGATGCGCTCGTGGTCGGAGCGGACACACTCCTCGATGGCCTCCTCGACGGTGGCGTCCTTCGAGACGGCGGTCATGTCGAGGCGGGGGGTCATCACCTCCTTGGCGATGGTCCGGTTGAACCGGAAGATGCGGTCGAGCATCTCCCGTTCCTCCTCCTCGATGACCCCCTCGCGCTCCCCGGTCTGAATCATGTCCTGAATCTCGTCGCGGGTGACGTAGGAGGTCTCGATGGCCGCCCGGCCGCCCGTCACGCGGTTGATGAGCCGGGTGAGGTAGTCGAAGACGACGATGAGCGGGTAGAGGACCATCTCGCTGTACTGCAGCGGCTTCGCGATTCGCAGCGCCCACGACTCGGTGTTCTCGACGGCGTACGACTTCGGCGCGGACTCGCCGAACAGCAGGACGAGCGTCGTGATGCCGAACGTCGAGACCAGGACGGCGGTCCCCGGGTCGAAGTAGATGCCGACGACTGCGGTCGCCAGCGAGGACATCGCGATGTTGGCGATGTTGTTGCCGACGAGGATGGTAACGAGCAGCTTGTGGGGGTCCTCCTTCAGTTCTTGAACGTACAGCGACCCGGGAACTCCGTCCTCGACCAGCGCCTCCACCCGGTGTTTCGCGAGCGAGAACATCGCGATCTCCGAGGAGGAGAAGAACGCCGAGACGCCGATGAGAACGGCGATGGCGATCGAGCCGGCGATCGTGACGGTGAGGTCGTTGATCGGAATCGGCCCCAGATTCGACTGGGCGGGAACGGAGGCGAGGATGGGTGACTCTGGCGACGACAAACCCATGTAACACCCGAGATTGAGCCGGCCCGGAATTAAGCGTTGTCCTCTCCCCCGGGCGGCGTCGCCGGGAGCGAAGGGCTTAGGCCCGAAACGCTCGAACGTCGGGGTATGTCAGACGACGGGCCCGCCATCACGCTGTATCGCCTGCAGGCCTGCCCGTTCTGTGAACGGGTCGTCCGCAAGCTGCAGGAGTACGACCTCGACTACCGCTCCCGGTTCGTCGAACCGATGCACGCCGACCGAAACGTCGTCAAGCGCATCAGCGGGAAGCGAACCGTCCCCGCCATCGTCGACGACGACACGGGCATGACGATGTCCGAGTCCGCGAACATCGTCGAGTATCTGGAGAAGACCTACGGGGAGGACCGCGCGTCGACCGACGGGGGTGCCGCCTGATGGTCGACTTCGAGGTCGTCGACCTCCCCGAGGCCGACTACCCGGAGGCGGGCGAGACCGCGCCCGACTTCACCCGCCCGCTCGTCAACGCGGAGTACTGGGAGGACGTCTCGCTCTCGTCGCTCACCGACCAGGGGCCGGTCCTGCTCGTCTTCTACCCGATGGACGGCGCGTTCCCGGCGACGTACATGTGGAACGAGATGCGCGACCGGGCGTGGGGCGACCGACTCACGGTCGTCGGCTGTTCGGTTTCGACCCCCTACGAGCACAAGACGCTCATCGAGGAGCGAGCGATGGACTACCGCCTCTTTTCGGACCCGCAGAACGGCGTCGCCCGCGAGTACGGCGTCGAGAACCCGCTCGACGGGATGGCCGGGGTCGAGGAAGCTCGGCCCGCCGTCTTCCTGCTCGACGGCGACCGCACCGTGGAGTACGCGTGGGTCGCGAGCGAGTGGCCCGACTTCCCCGACTACGACGAGGTCCAGGACGCCATCGACGCGCTGGTCTGAGTCCGCGACGCGGCGTCCCGGCCCGGGCGTGTCGTTCGCCGGCCGCCCGACGGCGGCGACCGTGTGACGTCGAAACACCCCGGCGTCACGCTTTTCTCCGCCCCTACCCGAGAGTCGACCATGCCCGCAGACGACGCTCTCGACTCCACCCTTCGGGACGCCGTCGTGTCGGCCGCGTCGGCCGTCCACGAGGGGGAGGCGGTCGTCTATCCGACGGAGACGGTGTACGGTCTCGGTGCGGACGCGCTCTCGACGGCGGCGGTCGAACGCGTCTTCGAAATCAAGGGGCGTGACCGTGACAAACCGCTGTCGCTCGCGGCGCCCAGCGTCGACGCCGCCCTCGAGTACGTCCGCCCCACGGAGCGCGAGGAACGGTTCATGCGCGCGTTCCTCCCCGGCCCCGTCACCGTCGTCGTCGAGCGCGGCGATTCGGTCCCGGACGCCCTCACCGCCGGTCGCGACCGCGTCGGCGTCCGGGTCCCGGACCACCCGGTCGCGCTCGCCCTGCTGCGCGAGGCCGCACCGACACCCGTGACCGCCACCAGCGCCAACCTCAGTGGCGCGCCGAGCGTCACCGACCCGGCCGACCTCGACCCGTCGCTCCGAGAGCGGGTCGCGGCCGTCGTCGACGGCGGGGTCACCCCCGGCACCGAGAGCACGGTCGTCGACCCGGGCGCCGGCGTCATCCATCGGCGCGGCGCCCTCGGCGACGAGATTCGAGAGTGGCTGGCGTCGAACTGAGTGTCAGAGCCCCAGCAGCGACCGCAACGACCGCGTCTTCACCCCACACTCCGTGACGTACTCGCAGGTCTCACATTTCGCGCTGTTTCGCAGCCGAGACGGTGGCCCGTCGAGGGAGCGGACCGCCCGCAGCGTCCGTCGGTAGGCGGCCTTCCGCCGGGTCGTCAGGCGCACCTCGCGGACGACGGCGTGAGCCGGGTACTCGACGAGCGCGCGGTCGACGCGCTCCCGACGCTCCCACGCGAGCGCCTTCGCCGCGGCGACGGCCTTCACCGTCTGCGGTTCCCAGACACCCTGCTCCGGCGGTGCCCCCGGTGAGACGAGCGTCGGGAACGGCCCTCCTGCCGTCTCGTCCGCGTCCGACCCCTCAACCAACACCTTGCTCGCGATTCCCCGGCAGTCCTTCCCGTCGAGCAGCACCTCCCGTGCCTCGGGGTCGACGAGGCCCTCCCAGTAGTCGCGCGCCGCCACCCGCGCCAGCGCCCGTCGGTACTCCTCGGGGGAGCGTTCGACCGGCAGTTCCCGGAGGGTCGGGTCGTCGGCGTCGAGAAGTTCGGGGTACCGGAACGCGAGCGACTTCGTCTCGGCCACCTCCGCCGGCGGTCCCCGGTCCTCGTCGCGGCGCGCGTAGTACAGTTGTCGGGGGCAGTACGCCGCCCGCGAGAGGTCGCTGAACGTCGGCACGGCGACGGTGGTTCCGTCCTCATATTTGAACGTTCGCCACGGGGTGGCGGTAGTGATTGCCGGTGTGTCGGCGGTGGCGGGGCGATGGCGATGCGGTGGCGGTGCTGAGGCGGGGCGGTGCTGGAGCCGGTCCGCTTCACGCCGCGAGCGAGGCCGAAGGTCGAGCGAGTGGCCTTTTTTGTCGCCAGAAACCGGAGGTTTCTGGCTGGATAGCCAGAACGCGTCGCGTTCTGGCGATGGTCGAGATTTTTTGGCCGGGGTCGAGGTGGCCGAGGGCCACCGAGGCCCCGGTGAAAAAAGGTCGATTAGAAGGAAACGTCGGTCTCGATGTCCTCGGCGGCCTCCCGAAGGCCGTCCTCGTGGGCGCCCTTGGCGTAGGAGTCGGAGAGGTCCGAGTCGGTGAGTAGCTCCGCGAACTCGTCTCGGAAGCGGTCGTTGGCGCGGGTCGACCGGCGGTCGGCGTGGACGACGGCGGTGTAGTGAGCGAGCTCCGCTTCGGAGACCGAGAGCGCCGCGGCCCGCTCCTCCTCGGGGACGTCTTCGACGACCATGGTCCGGAGCCGCGAGAGCTCGAACGGGGCGTCGCGGTCCGTCTCGCGGACGAGGTGGAGGTCCATCCGCGCGTCGAACACGGTCGCCGCGTCGAGGTCCATGGCGGCGGCGATGGCGTCGTCGTCCTCGCCGTCGTGGTAGCGGCGGACCACTTCGACGAGCGCCGCGTCGTCGAGACCCGAGACGAACGCGTACTCCTCGCGCATGAGGGCGACGAGCTCTTCGACGCGCTCGCTCGGGTCCCGCTCGTCTGCGAGCGACCCCCGGGACTCCTCCTGTCGCTCCGTCACCGTGTCACCACCGGTGGTGTCGATGAAGATGTCGCGTAGCTCCTCGGTCTTCTCGTCCATGAGTGCCCCTTAGAAACCGCCACGCTACTAAAAGTTGGTGGGGGTGTGCGTCCGTCGGTCCCACCGCTCGCCGGTACCCGCCGGCGTCGTCCGTCCTCCGGCGCCGTTCCGGCGCGCGTCAACCAAACCGTTGAAGAGGGTTTACGAGGCAGTCGGTGTATGGCAACTTCCACCGACTCGGTCGAACTCGTCGGCGACGAGGTGACGCGCAATCTCGCCCGCGCGGCGCTGTTCGCCGCCTTGATGGGCGCGTTCGCGTACGTCTCGTTCCCGAACCCGCTGTCGCCCGGCATCCCGGTCACCCTGCAGGTGCTCGGCGTGTTCCTCGCCGGAATCTTCCTCGGCCCCATCTGGGGCGGCTTCGCGATGGTGCTGTACCTGCTCGCGGGCGCGCTCGGACTCCCCGTCTTCTCCGGCGGGAGCGCGGGCTTCGGCGCGCTCGTCAGTCAGACCGGCGGCTACCTCGTCTCGTACCCGTTCGCCGCGGCCGTCGTCGGCCTCGGCGTCCACGGCGTCGGCGACCTCGCCGACCCTCGACTCGTCTCGGTCGGTCGACTCGTCGCGGCGATGGTCGCCGGGACCGTCGTCATCTACACGCTCGGCATCCTCGGGTTCTGGTACGTCGGCGACGTGGGCATCGTCACGGCCGTCGTCGGCGCAGCGGTCGCGTTCGTTCCGGTCGAGGCGCTGAAAATCGCCGCCGCCGTCGGCATCGTCCGCTCCGAGGCGGTCGCGGCGCGGTAGTCGGAGAACGAATGACCATCGAGACGACCGGGCTCGTCTACCGCTACGGCGCCGGGGAGGCGGAGGCGACCGCCCTCGACGGCGTCGACCTCGCGCTCGCGGACGGCGAGTTCGTCGTCGTCGCCGGCGCGAACGGCTCCGGCAAGACCACGCTCGTCCGGCAGTTCAACGGCCTGCTCTCGCCAGACGAAGGCGAGGTCCGCGTCGACGGCGTCCCCGTCTCCGAGGACCCCGTCGCCGCCCGCACCCGCGTGGGGATGGTGTTCCAGGACCCCCGCGACGCGTTCGTGGCGGCCACCGTCGGCGCCGACGTGGCGTTCGGCCCAGAGAACCTCGGGCTCTCCCGGAGCGACATCGACCGCCGGGTCGAGGCCGCACTCGACGCAGTCAACATGGGCGGCCGCGAGGACGAGCGCCTCGACGCCCTCTCCGGCGGGGAGCAGGAGCGCGTCGCCATCGCGGGCGCGCTCGCCATGGAGCCGGCCCACCTCGTCCTCGACGAGCCGTTCACCGGGCTCGACGAACCGGCTCGGCGCTCCGTGCTCGGTCGGCTCCGGGCGCTCCACCGCGACGGGACCGGCGTCGTCGTCGTCACCCACGACCTGCGTGACGTGTTCCCCCTCGCGGACCGCGTCGTCGCGCTCGCGGACGGGCGGGTCGCCGTCGACGCGCCGCCCGGCGAGGCGGTCGAGGCGTTGGCGGCGCTGGACGTGCGCGTGCCCGACCGGGTGGAGAGGGACGTGACGGACGTGGCCACCGCCACGCCCGACTCGGACCCGTGCTGAGCTACGTCCCGGGCGACTCGCTCGCCCACCGACTCGACCCGCGGACGAAGCTGTTCGTCCAGGTCGCGTTCGTGCTCGCGGCGTTCGCACACACGACCGTCCCCGGACTCGCCGTCCTGACGGTCGTCGCGCTCGGCTGTCTCGCCCTCGCCGGCGGGTCGGTCCGGCGGACGCTGTGGAGCTACCGCTACTTCCTCCCCTTCCTCCTCGCCGGGCCGCTGTTGGAGGCGCTCACCTGGGGAGTGCCGTGGGTCGTCCTCGGGGACGCGGTCGACCCCCTGTTGGCGAGCTACCGGGTCCTGCTCGTCTTTCTCGTCAGCGGAGCGTACGTCCGCTCGACCCCGGTCCGGGACTCCCGTGCGGCGATTCAGCGGCTCGTCCCCGGGAAACCCGGGCGACTGCTCGGCGTCGGCCTCTCGCTCGTCTTCCGCTTTCTCCCCGTCCTCAAGCGGGACCTGTTCGCCAGCCGGGATGCCATGCGGGCGCGGCTGGGCGAGGAGCGGCCGGTCCACGAGCGGATGCGAATCGTCGCGACGGCGGGGCTGAACCGCGCGTTCGGCCGGGCCGACCGCCTCTCGGTGGCGCTTCGGGCGCGCTGTTTCGCGTGGAACCCGACGCTCCCAGACCTGCGGTTCTCCCGGGCAGACGCGCCGGCCGGGACCGTGGGACTCCTGCTCGTCGTCTGGGCGCTGGTCTGAGGGCATCGGCGAGGGACGGAGCGAGAAGAGTCGCGGACGGCGACGAGAAGGTGGCAAGATTTAACCCCCGCTCACCCCGGTGATTTTGTATGACAGTCCTGCAGACGCGCGAGGTGTTCTGGACCATCTCGCCGGTGGGGAAGGGGCTCTTCTACGGGCTCGCGGCCATGTCGGTGGTGCTCTTCCTCTACGGCGTGTACGCCCGCTTCGCCCGCTACACCCGGGCCGCCGAGGAGCCCATCCCCCGCCTCGACGAGCTCCCCGCCCGCGTCTCGTCGTCGGCGACGACGGTGCTCTCGAACGCGAAACTGTTCGACCGGGACCGCTACGGCGGCGTGATGCACGCGTTCATCATGTGGGGCTTTCTGACCCTGCTCATCGGGACTACGATTCTGGGCATCGACATCGACCTCTACCGACCTCTCACCGGCGAGTCCTTCTTCGTCGGCGACTTCTACCTCTCGTACTCACTGGTGATGGACGCCCTCGGCTTCCTGTTCGTCGTCGGTATCGGCATGGCGCTGTACCGCCGGTACGCCGCCCGCAACTGGCGCCTGCACGGTCGGCACACCTCACTGGAGGACGACGCGTTCGTCTGGACGCTGTTCGCCCTCGGCGTCGGCGGCTACGTCATCGAAGGGCTGCGCATCCTTGAGGCCGGCTTCCCCGACCACGAGACGGTGAGCTTCGTCGGCTACTTCGTCGGGCTCGTCCTCGCCACCCTCGGCGTCGGCCCCGAACTCGCGGAGTCGCTCTACTGGTGGGGCTGGTGGTCCCACGCCATCCTCGCCCTCGGCTTCGTCGCGCTCGTCCCCTACGCCAAGCCGTTCCACATGATCTCCTCGTTCGCCAACGTCGTCACCCACGACGAGCAGGCCGGCAAGCGCCTCCCGAGCGTCCCCGCCGACCTCGACCACGTGAACGCCGAGTCAATCGACGACTTCACCTGGAAGGAACAGCTCGACCAGGACGCCTGCACGAAGTGCGGCCGCTGTTCGGCGGTCTGTCCCGCCAAAGCCTCGGGTCGGCCGCTCGACCCGCGGGACGTCATCCTCGACCTCAAATCGTACCGGGAGAACCTCGACGCCGGCAACACCGAAGAGAAGCCGATTATCGCCGACGGCGGTGACTCCGTCATCGCCGCGGAGACGATGGAGTCCTGCATGGCCTGCATGGCCTGCATGGACGCCTGTCCAGTCGACATCGAGCACCTCAACTCCTTCACGAAGATGAACCGTCAGCTCACCGACGAGGGGGCCGTCCGTCCGCAGATGCAGGACGTGTTCGGCAACCTCATGCAGAAGGGGAACACGTTCGGTGACTCGCCGCGCAAGCGCGCCGACTGGGCCGACGACCTCGACTTCGAGGTCGCGGACGCCCGCGAGGAGGACGTGGAGTTCCTCTGGTACGTCGGCGACTACCCCTCCTACGACGACCGCAACAAGAAGGTCGCCCGCGCGCTGGCCCGCATCTTCGAGGAGTCGGGCGTCTCCGTCGGCATCCTCTACGAGGACGAGAAGTACGACGGCAACGACATCCGCCGCGTGGGCGAGGAGTTCCTCTTCCTCGAACTCGCCGGCCACCACGTCGAGTCCTTCGAGGACTGCGACTTCGAGAAGATCGTCTGCACCGACCCGCACTCGTTCAACACGATGAAAAACGAGTATCCGGAGGTCGACTTCGGCGAGTTCGCCGACGACCCCGTGATGCCGTTCGAGTACGACGGCCACTGGAACGAGGACGGCGAGATTCCCGTCTATCACTACACGCAGGTCGTCGAGGAACTCGTCGAGTCGGGGCGCCTCGGCCTCGACGGCACCGAACTCGACTACACCGTCACCTACCACGACCCGTGTCACCTCGGCCGGTACAACGACGTGTACGACGCGCCCCGCGAGATTATCCGCGCGACGGGGGTCACGCTGGACGAGATGCCCCGCAACCGCGAGGACTCGTTCTGTTGTGGCGGCGGCGGCGGCGGCCTCTGGATGGAGTTCGAGGAGGAGCCCAAACCGAGCGAGGAACGCCTGCGGGAGGCCTTGGAGGACACCGACTCGGGGCCGCAGGTCGAGAAGTTCGTCGTCGCCTGCCCGATGTGCATGACGATGTACGAGGACGGCCGCAAGACCGGCGGCTACGAGGACGACCTCGAAATCGTCGACATCACCGAACTGCTCGTCGAAGCGCTCGACGCGAAAGCGGGTGTCGGTGCGGGCGCCGGGGGGACGGAGTCACGACCGTCCACGGCCGACTGAACCTCCTACCGTCACTTCCGCCCCGGCCCGTCGACTGGTTCGTCCGGGGACGACGCTCGGGTCGCCTCACTCCTGGGTCGTCTCACTCCTGGTTGCTGTACGTCTGCTCGTACCCGTGGGTGTATATCTCGACGAGGTTCCCCCACGGGTCCTTGCAGTAGGTCATCCGATACTCCTGGTCCGGGAAGAGTCGCCAGACGTCGGTGTGGTGTTCGCCGCCGGCGTCTTCGATTTCGGCCGCGAGCGCCTCGATGTCGGGGTCGACCACGCAGAGGTGGAAGAAGCCCGCCTCGTGCGGGTCGGGGTCGTGCTCGACGGTCTCCTCGAACTCGAAGAACTCGACGCCGGCGCCGTTGCCGCTCGCCGTGTGCGCGATACGTACCGTGTCGAACTCGCCGAGTACGTCCCGACAGAGCCGCGCCATCTGCGAGTCGTCGTCGGAGTCGACGGGCATCGGGCCGAGTAGCCGTTCGAAGTCCAGCACGTCCTCGTACCACTCGAGGGCCGCGTCGATGTCCGGAACGGTCACGCCGACGTGCGCGATGGGTCGTGGCTGAGCCATCACGGGACGGTTCGTCCCCCGTTCGGCTAAGCGGTGGGGCCGGTACGACCGACGTGGCGCCGTGTGGCAGCTTCCGGACGCTACTGCGAGATGCCGTACACGTCGCTCGACCAGTCGCGGGCGGGGTGGTCGTACACGGGAGCGTCGCGGTCGGCGTCGTCGAGGCGTTCGCGGTCCGCCTCGTCGAGTTCCCAGTCGAACAGGTCGGCGTTCTCCCGGACGTGCGCCGGCGACGACGACTTCGGGACGACCACCACGTCGCGCTCGACCGCCCAGCGGAGGACGACCTGCGCGGGCGAGCGGCCGTGCTTCTCGGCGAGTTCCTGCACCGTCTCGTCCCCGAAGATTTCGGTCCTGGCGAGCGGGGCGGCGGCCTCGACGACCGTCTCCGACTCGCGACAGTAGTCGACGAGGTCCGGCCGCTGGAGCCACGGGTGGAACTCGATCTGGTTGACGGCGACAGGGACGTCGGAGACGTGGTTCGCGGCGCTCAGCTGGTACGCGCTGAAGTTCGAGACGCCGACGTTCCGTACCAGCCCCTCCTCGTGCAACCGTGCCATCGCGTCCATGGTCTCCCGGAGCGAGATGGCCGGGTTCGGCCAGTGAATCAGGTAGAGGTCGAGGTAGTCGGTATCGAGCCTGTCGAGGGAGTCCCGACAGGCCCGCAAGACGGACTCGTAGCCGAGGTTCTTCGGGAGCACCTTCGAGGTGAGAAAGAGGTCGTCGCGGTCGTACTCGGCGAGCGTCTCGCCGATTTCGGCTTCGTTCATGTACCCCTCGGCGGTGTCGACGTGGGTGTACCCGGCGTCGAGCGCGGCGCGAACCGACTCGCGGACGGTCTCGCCTTCCAGGTCCCAGGTTCCGACGCCGACCATCGGCATCTCGTCGCCGCTCGGCAACGATACGTTCGGTATGGTCACAGTCCACATCCCTCGCGGCGGAGGGAAGGCGTTACGGCTTCAGGAGAAGTTCGCGGGGTCGGCGAGGACGTCTCGTCGCCCGGCGGGCGGGTCGACGGAAGCGGCGTCACGGCGGCCCTCGGGGACCGCCTCGACGCCGACTCAGTCCTTCTTGAACTCCTTGCGGAAGCCGCGGAACTCGGTCCGGTGGGCCTCCTCGTCGGCCAACAGTGTCACGGCGAGGTCTTCGGTGACGGGGTCGTTGTTCTCCTCCGCCTTCTCGATGAGGTCGCGGTAGGTCTGGATGGCGTCCTCCTCCGCGTCGAGCACGCCCTCGATGACCTCGAGGACGTTCGTGGAGTCCTCCGGCGGCTGGAGGGAGTGCTGGTTCGCCTCGAACTCCGCGGAGCCGGGCGGCGTCTCGTCGAGCTGTTTCAGGCGCTGGCCGATCTGCTCGGCGTGGCCGAGCTCCTCCTGTACGTCCGCCTGGAGAGACTCCTTGACCTCCTCGGCGCTGAGCCCGTCGAGGACGATGGAGTTCGTCATGTAGTTCATCACGGTCTCGAGTTCGTCCTGGTAGGCGCGCTTCAGCAGGTCGGTGACTTCCTGAGAGGTCATGTGCGCGCAATTCTACGGACGCTGGGCCTATAGTTCATCTGGCGGCGGCGGTTCCGGCCCGCACCGACACGTCCTTGCTTCCCGACGAACGGCCGAAAGAAGGGTATCGCTCCACGTACAACCAGTGCCCGATGAGCGAGAGCGTTCCGGTGCGATACGTCGCCCTCGCGCTGACCGCCGTCGGCGTGCTCGTCGTCGTCCTGAGTCTCCCGGCGAGCGGCGGCTCCTGCAGTGGCGTCGAGTCTATCGACCCGAGCGGCGCCTACCGACTGCTGTGGTTCGACCCCGGGACGCTCCAGGTCCACTACACCCCGAACGGCGGCCTCAGCCAGTGTTACGTCGGCGTCGGCGCGCTCACGCTCCCGATAGGTGTCGGCGCCGCCGGGCTCGGCACGGTCGCCGCCGGCGCCGGGTTCGTCGCGTCGCTGTTGACTCGCCGATGACGGACGGTCGAGGGGCCGTTCAGCGACTCCGTCGGTCGGCGATATTGGTGTCGAAGCTGGTCGGGAGCACCTGCCCGGCGGCGGCCCTCCGGAAAAAGTACCCGAACGGGGTGGCGATAACGACGAGTCCGAACGCCGACAACATCTCCGTGACTCGGACGAGCGTCACGCCCCAGAGGAGGTTGGCGAGAATCAGCCAGCCGCCCCACACAACACCGAAGAGGGCGACGGCGAACAGCAGGTAGCTGCGGCACCGCCGAGTGTCGATTTCAGGGTCATCGTCGACAGTCTTTCTTCAACCGATAACTTTCTTCTGTACACGTCCCGAACTTTCGAAACCTTCTGTGGCTCCGTCCCCGCCTTCCGGTCACCGATGGGGCGGTCGCTCGAGTCACCGGCGCGTCGACGCCCGGAGTTATCACCCGATAGCCTCTACACCAGTCATGGGCCCCGTCAACGAGTCCAACCTCGACTGGAGCGACACCGACCGCGGCGAGACCCGCTTCCGTCGCAAGCGACTCGCCGCGGCCGCCGGCGGCGACGACCTCGGCTGCAGCCTCTACGAACTTCCGGCGGGCGGGAAGTCCTGGCCCTACCACTACCACACCGGCAACGAGGAGGCGTTGTACGTCCTCACGGGTGAGGGGTTCCTCCGGGCCGACGACGGCGAGCATCGGCTCCGAGCGGGCGACTACGCGGCGCTCTCGGCCGGCGAGTCGGGCGCTCACTGCGTCGTCAACGACGGCGAGGTGCCCCTGCGCTACCTGCTGCTGTCGACCATGCGCGAGCCGGACGTCTCCGTCTACCCGGACTCGGGGAAGATCGGTATCTTCGCCGGCTCTCCACCGGGAAGCGACGAACCGCGGACCGTGGAGGGGTACTACCGCCGCGAGGACACCGTCGACTACTGGCTCGACGAGGTGTAGGGGTGAGGCCCCCGCCGTGGTCACGCGGCGCCGACACGAAGCCGACAGCGCTTTTCGCGACCCGGCCCACCCTCCGCCATGCGAAGACAGGTCCTCGACGAGATGGAGTCCCGGATGGGCCCGGCGTCGGTCGTCCGCCCCCTCACCGACGCGCTCGGGCTGACGGACGTGGCGCTCAACTACTACGAACTCGACCCCGAGGAGAGCTTCGCGTACGGTTTCCACGCCCACGCGGAGCAGGAGGAGGCGTTCTACGTCACCCAGGGGACGGTCACCTTCGAGACGGAGGCCGGCGAGGTCGAGGTCGGGCCGGGCGAACTCGTCAGCTTCGCCCCCGGCGAGTTCCAGCGCGGCGTCAACCGCGGCGAGGAACGGGTCCACGCCCTCGCCATCGGCGCCCCGCAGGAGACCGGCGGGAGCGTCGTCATCCGCGAGTGCCCGACCTGCGGGGAGGGGACCGAGCAGTCCATCGCGCTGACCGACCAGCAGGACGCCGTCGTCGCGGTCTGTGAGGAGTGCGGCACCGAGACGGGGCGGTTCGACTGATGACCGACCGCCAGTCGGACCCACGGCCGGGGTCGGAATCGGAATCAGCGCCGTCGTCGCCCGCTTCGCGCACCGGCGTCCCCACGCTCGTCTACGACGACGACTGCGGGTTCTGTACGTGGTGTGCGGACTTCGCCGGCCGACACGGAACGTTCGACCTCGTGGGCTTCGACGAGCTCACCGACGACCAGCGCGAGCGACTCCCCGAGAACTGGGAGGACTGTGCGCACCTTCTCGTCGACGGCGAGGTCCACTCCTGCGGGAAAGCTATCGAACTCGCTCTCGCCTGGGCGTTCCCGTCGACGAAGCCGCTGTTCGGGCTGGCGCGACAGCTCCCGGGGTACGAGCGGTTCAGAGAGCGTCTGTACCGGTGGGGCGCCGACCGGCGCGCCGTCTGGGGAAAGCTGGTCAGTCGCGACGACGTTCGACGCCGCGACTGAGCGGGTGCGGAGGACGGTCGAGGCGGGTTCAGGCGAGCGCGGCGTCGATGGTCCCGAGCACCGCCCGCCCCGTCACCACGTCCCGGTCCGGAGCGTCGTCCAGATAGGCGACGACGGCGTCACGGAGTGTTCTGAGGGCACCGGGGTCGACCGGCTCGTCGCGTTCGAGCGCCGAGAGGAGCGCCCGTTCCCGGACGGGCTTCTCGCCCTCGTCGAGCTGTCGGTCGATCTCGCGGGTGAGCGCGACGTGGGCGACCCACGCCTCCTCGCGCGAGAGGTCGAGCACCACCTGACGGTCCGACGTAGATTCACTCATTCGGTCACCACTTCGTGGTCACGCTACGACCGCACCCATATAAACTCTTGTGACTTGTTGCCACACGTCACACGCGTGTCGGACGTGTGGCCGACGCCGCCGCGAGGTGCGGTACGGTGAGCTCTCGACCTAACCCCGCGAACGCCGCAATCCCGACTACTGACTGGGATTGCAGGTACGCTCGACCTACCCCTCGAACGCTGCAATCCCGGTTGCTCACGGGGATTGCAGGGATTCTCGACCTACCCCTCGAACGCTGCAATCCCCGTGAGGTCCTGCCCGAGCACGAGCGTGTGGATGTCGTGGGTTCCCTCGTAGGTGTACACCGTCTCGAGGTTCGACATGTGGCGCATCGGCGAGTAGTCGGTGGTGATGCCGTTGCCACCGAGCATCTCTCGGGCGATTCGGGCCTGGTCGCGGGCCATCCGGACGTTGTTACGCTTGGCCATCGACACGTGCTGCGGGCGGAGGTCGCCGCGCTCCTTCAGCTCGGCGAGGCGGTAGGCGAGCAGTTGGGCGGTCGTAATCTGCGTCGCCATCTCGGCGAGCTTCTGCTGTTGAATCTGGAAGCGGGCGATGGGGCCGCCGAACTGCTCGCGGTCGGTCGCGTACTGGCGGGCGGTCTCGAAGCAGTCGCGGGCGGCGCCGACGGCACCCCAGGCGATGCCGAACCGCGCCTGCGTGAGACAGGAGAGCGGCCCCTTCATCCCCTCGACGCCGGGGAGGACGTTCTCCTCGGGTACCGTCACGTTCGAGAGGCCGATTTCGCCGGTGACGGAGGCGCGCATCGACAGTTTGTCGTCGATTTTGTTGGTCGACACGCCGTCCCGGTCGGTCTCGACGA
Organism: Halobium salinum; assembly: GCF_026586625.1. Classification (GTDB taxonomy): domain Archaea; phylum Halobacteriota; class Halobacteria; order Halobacteriales; family Haloferacaceae; genus Halobium; species Halobium salinum. The sequence continues at coordinate 525,257 of NZ_JAODIW010000006.1, forward strand.
GGAAGCCGCGCACGGGGTTGTCCTCGGCGGAGGTGTCCCGTCCCCAGACGACCGCCACGTCGGCGATGGGGGAGTTGGTAATCCACGTCTTCGACCCGTTGAGCACGTACTCGTCGCCGTCGCGCTCGGCACGGGTCTCCATCGCCGACGGGTTCGAGCCGTGTTCCGGCTCCGTGAGCCCGAAGCAGCCCACGGCCTCACCGCGGGCGAGCCGGGGGAGCCACTCCGCCTTCTGGTCGTCGCTCCCGAACGCGTGGATGGGGTACATCACCAGCGCGCCCTGGACGCTCGCCATCGACCGGATGCCGGCGTCACCGGCCTCCAGTTCCTGCATCAGCAGGCCGTACGCCGTCTCGCTCACGCCGAGGAGGTCGTACTCCTCACCCTCCAGGTTCGGCGCGTAGAAGCCCAGCTCGCCCATCTCGGGGATGAGCTCCTCGGGGAACGTGCCGGCCTCGTAGTGCTCGCCGATGTCGGGTTTGATGCGCTCCTCGACGAACTCGCGGGCAGTGTCACGAATCATCCGCTCCTCCTCGTCGAGGTCGGCCTCGAGACTCACGTAATCGAGCATGATGGTTCTCGGAGCGGTCGGGTGAAAAGCGATTCGTTCGGGCGGGGTCGCGGATGCCGAAGGTGAGAGAAGGTACCGGAGCGGCTCAGGCAGGTCGGTCCTGGACTGGGACCACGGCCTCCTCCGCCAGATGCCGAATCGCGCGCCGGAGTCGCTCGGTCACCGCCTGGTCCGAGATGCCGAGTTCCGAGGCGAGGTCCACCGTCGTGCAGTCCCGCGGGATGGCGTAGTACCCGCGGTCGAGTGCGAGCGTCAACGCCTCGCGCTGGGGCTCCGTCAGCCCGAACGCCGGTCGCGTCTGCTCCCCCTCGGCGCCGTACACCCGACGGACCTCGAAGTCGATTCCGGAGTCCGTACAGTAGCTCTGGAACGAGGAGAGCCGGTCGTGGGAGGGAAACCGGAGCTTGAACACCCACGACTGGGCTCGTCCGCTCGCGGTGAGAATCTGTGCCTCGACGGCGGCGAGCCCATCGAAGAATCGGTCCTCGCCGGGGTCCCACTCCAGCGCGAACAGGCGGCGGTCCTCGTACTCGTCGACGACGGCGAGATTGTTGACCGAGTCGTGTCGACGCACCTGTCGCTGAAAGGGCTCGGACTCCTCGTCGAACACCCAGAAGAACGGAACGGTCTTCCCCCCGACGGGGACCATCGTCTCCAGTTCGATGGTCTTCGAACCGTCCAGCTCCAACATCCGGCCCAGTTCGAACCCCCTCGGGTGAATTTCGAGTTCCGCGATGACGCTCATTAGTCGTTACCGGACGTGGATACGTCGCGAGGACGATAAAGGAGATTGGCCTGGTATACCATGTGACGGACGCGGCGTCGGTCGACTCTTCTCCCTTGGTAGACCAGGGACAACGGGTAAATCGTCCCCCGCCGAACGCTCCGATGCGGTTCGCACTCATACGCGGACCGCTGGCATTCCGGCACGGACGAGTGGGTCCCGGGGTTCCGGGGCCACACGGTCCGTCTCGTCGCGTCCTCACATCCGGAGCGACTGCCACATGACCGTCCCCGACCGTCCGGCCTCGCCGTTCAGGCGGTCACGCCGGCGTCGGTGTCGGGGCCCGCGTCGGTCCGGACCCGCTCCACGTAGTCGACGAAGTTCTCGAACAGCCGCTTCGCCTCGCAGGCCGCCGCGTAGTTCTCGTCGGTGACGCCCGCGAGTACCGACTCGACGCGCTCGGTGCCGAGGCGCTCTTCCTTCCCGCGGGTCACCGCACGAGCGGTCTCGGGGTCGTACTCGGGGTGGAACTGAACGCCGAAGGCGTGGCCCACCCGGAACCCGTGGACGCCGTACTCGTTTTCCGCGAGAACCTGCGCACCCGGCGGGAGGTCGACGACGCTGTCGCCGTGCGTGGTGAACACCGTGAAGCGGTCGTCGATGCCGGCGAACAGGGGGTCGTCGCCGTCGCCGGGTCGGGCGCCGTCGTCGTCGGGTTGGACGCCCCCGTCTGCGTCGCTCCCTTCCACGGCGCCGCCGACGCGGCGAACCTCGCGGTAGCCGATTTCGAACTCCTCCATCGCCTCGACGTGCCCGCCGAGCGCCTCCGCGACGACCTGGTGGCCGAAACAGACGCCGAGCACGGGGAGGCCCGACTCGGCGGCGCCGTCGACCCACTCGACCAGCGGCCGAATCCACGGCTCGTCCCAGTACACCGACGCCCGGGAGCCGGTGACGACGACGCCGTCGTACTCGTCGTACCCGCCCGTCGGCGGGAGCTCCCCCTCGCTCGCGGCGAACTCCACGAGGTCGGCGTCGAGCTCCCGCCGGAAGTTCCGGCGAGTGTTCGAGTCCCCGTGTGAGGCGTCGAGTAGCGCAAGTCGCGGTCGACTCATTGGGCGTTGGTTCTCCGCCCGGGCTGAAGTGGCTTGCGTACGGACGGAGTCTCGGCGCGGCGTCCGAGCCGCCGGCGACGCCGACGACCGCCCCGCCGCGCGAGCGCTTATCGTCACAGCCGACCAACGTATCACGGGTGTTTCCGTGTCCGAAACAAAGGGAGGACCGTCCGAACCGCGGGCGGACGGTGAACGCGAGGAACCGACCGCAACCGAGACGACGCGGGAGGTGACGCCACCGGCCGACGGGTCGCCGCCGAACGTGCAGTCGACCACTCACGACGGGACGAACACGTCGACGGACGACGCCGAACGCACGGCCGACGAACCGTCGGGAACCACCGAGTCGTCGAAACCCGACGAACCGCCGGGAACCGGCGAACTGCCGAGAGTCACCGAACCGTCGACGACTGCGGAGGCGACGGGGACCGCGCCGACCGGGACGACCGGCACGACGTGGCGGTTCTCTCCACGCGTCCGGAAGGTTGGCGGCGCCCTGTTCGTCCTCACCGGCCTCGCGAACGTCCTGCTCGGGGCGGGCCTGCTCGGCTTCTCCCTGCTCGGCGGGTTCGCGGGCGTCCCGCCGGCGACCGTCGCGGTCGCGGCGCTCCCCATCCTCGGCGTCGGGCTCCTGCAGGCCGCCGGCGGCGTCCTCGGCTACCTCGGCCGGTTCTGGCCGGTCGTCGTCGGTATCGGTGTGATTGCGCTCGTCGGCAGCCCGCTTCCCGTCCTGATTCCGGTGAAACTGTTCGCGCTGGTGGCGCTGACGCTGACGGAGGACCAGTTCCGGCGTCGGGGCGGCGCCCGACGGTAGTCCGACCGTGGCTCGTTCCTCGCCGTAGACGTGGCCGTTATGTCGTCGGAGCCCTACCTCCCGACCGTATGGAATTCACGCTTCCCGTCGCGCTCGGCGCGCTGCTGGCGGTCGTGGTCGTCGGCGTCGTCGGCCTCGTCGTGAGCGGCGTGATGCCGCTCGCCGTCACGCTGATGATGGTCGCCCCGTCGATGCTCGTCTTCGGCCTGCTCGCGTTCGGGCTGGGGGTCAAACACGGCGAGTTCCGCGGGAGCGTCTGAACACAGTTCGTACCGCTCGGTCACCCTCCGACGCCCGGTCGAATCTCCCCGAGCGCGGCCACGTCGGGGGCGTTGACGACCGTCACCCGCGACCCGTCGCGCTCGACGGCGAAGGCGTCGGCGAACGGTCGGTCCTCGGGGACGACCCACGTTCCGGGGCGGTCGCCCTCCGTCGCCCCGTGGTGGACGAGTAGGCGCTCGTACCCGTCGACGAACGCGGCGGCGTCCTCGTCGGTGTCGAACGCGAGCGCCCAGACGTAGCCCGTCTCTCCGTCCCCGTTCCGATAGGCGACCAGCCGGTCGCCGCCCCAGCCGTCCGAGTACGGACTGGTGTGGTCGAACGGGTCCCACTCGGTCAGGTCGCCCGACTCGGTGAGGTTCCGGTAGGCTTCGAGCGGGACGAACTCGACTTCGCCGTCCGTCTCGTAGGCGGGCCAGAGGAACATCGCAAACAGCCCGAGTTCGCCCAGGGTCTCCGTGTTGGGCTCGCCGAGGAGTCGAATCGGGCTCCAGGCGTCCGTGCTCTCGTCGTCCACGCGTACCGGGATGGGCCGGTCCTCGGGGTACTTCTCCGGGTGGATTATCTGCTCGGTGCTCTCCGGCGGCGCCCGGTAGAGGTCGTTCACGGCCGCCCAGTCGCCCGCCTCGCGCGCCTCGCGGACGAACACCGGGCCGTCGCTGTAGGGCTGGTACGTGATGGTGAAGACGCCGCGGTTCGCCAGCGTCCGGTTCCCGCTCGACCGCTCCTCGCGGTCGGGGAGCAGGCAGTCACCCCACTCCGCGGCACACCGCCGCTCGTACAGGTACTCGACGTAGTTGGCGTCGCCCTCGACTAACCCCCGGTATGCGTTACCCGCGTCCTCGCCGCGGGGGTCGTAGTCGAGCGCGTCGAAGCGCTGGTCCTGCAGGGCGTGGACGAACTCGTGGGCGAGCACCCCCTCGCTGAACACGGGGTGGGGCACCTCGGGGACGACCATCACGACCGTCTCGGTCGCGGCGGAGTAGTACGCCGCCACGCTCGTCCCGCGGTTCTCCCGCTGGACCTGCGTGGCGTCGGTCGCCTCGTCGACCAGGAAGAGGGCCTCGTACTTCACGTTCTGGAGCGCGACGTAGTCGCGGTGTGGGGAGCCACTCGGGAGGTCGGCGACGAACGCCTCCCGGGAGACGACCTCGACGCGCGGCGTCTCCGTGAACTCCAGTTCGCGGACGAGTTCGACGCGGGCCATCGTGCGGGCGACGAGCCGCTCCAACTCGGTGCAGGTGAGTCCGTCCGTCGTGTCGAGGGCGATTTCGTCGTCGTGCCAAACCCCGGCCTCCCAGCCGAGCGGGTCCGCCTCGCCCGCCGGGTTGGCTCGGCCCTCCGGTCCGAGGCTCGGAACCGGGAACTGCAGGAGACACGGTGCGACCACCTTGTCGCGACCCGACAGTACGTCGTCGGGGTCGACGGTGCTCAGACAGCCGGCGAGGACGAGGAGGACGGCGAGCGAGAGCGCCGGGAGCGCCCGACGCACGGCGACCCGGCGATGCGACTCGCGACTCATGCCATAGAGACGCGCCCGACCTACTTGGCTTCGCGCCCGCGGGCCGACAGGACCGTGGCGGTGCGGGCTCGGAGACTACCCGTCGTCGTCCGTGACTCGGTCCAGGAAGCCGAGCAGGTGGTCGTTGACGACCCGGGAGTGCTCGACGTGCGCGAGGTGGCCGGCGCCCTCGACGCCGACGAACTCCCCGCGGGGCAGGTCTTCCGCCAGTTCCCGGCCGCGCTCGGCCGGCCAGACGGCGTCGGCGGTGCCGTGGAGGACCAGGGTCGGCTGGGTCACCTCGACCAGCCAGTCCGAGGCGTCGAAGGCGTCGACGGCGGCGGCCTGAGCCTCCCACGCGGCCCGCTCTGCGTCCTCCGCGGCGCGCCACGCGAGAATCCGTTCCACCGCGCCGGCTTGCTCTCGGAAGAACGTCGCCGACAGCGCGGGGTCGAGCGACCCCCGAAGGCCGTCCTCGTCGCTCGGGTCGGCGTAGAGGCTCCCGAGGTCGATGCCGTCGCCGGTGGCGGCGCTCCCGACGAGGACGAGGCTTCGGATTCGCGAGGCGGAGGGCGAGGACGACCGGGCCGCCTCCAGTGCGACCATCCCACCCAGTCCGGCGCCGACGACGTGAGCGCCACCGACGCCGGCGTCGGCGAGAATCGCGTCGAGGTCGCCGGCGAGGTCCGGAACCGAGTAGGGGCCGGGCGGGGCGTCGGAGCGGCCGGTTCCCCGTAACTCGGTCACGAGGCTCTCGTAGGGGCCGGCGACGGCACCGTGTTGCCACCCCCACTGCCAGGCCCCGTAGCCGGTGTCCCCGACGAAGACGACCGGGTCGCCGTCGCCCTCGCGGTCGTAGAAGAGCGATACGTCGCCGTGTCGCGCGGTGGGCATACCTCGACGTCTCGGGGCGAGCCGATTCAGCGTTCCGACTTCCCCGGCTTCGAGGGCGGTATCGTGAGGCGCGCTCTTCGACGCTCCCGGCGCGTCGCGATGGCCTCGTCCGGTGGCAGTCGCTCGGTCGTCGCCGTTCGTCCGGGCGTCGCCGTCGGTGTCGGAGTTCGAGAAACGTCACAAAAGGGGGCGATACGTGAGAGCGAGCCGGGTCGGACCGGCTCAGCCGAGGAGGTACCGGAGCGCGGGGCGCTGCCGGACGAACTCGGTCGCTTCGAGCATCGCGTCGAGGCCGAAGATACGGCCCGCGGCGAACACCCCGACGACCACGAACATGAGCAGACCGAAGAGGTCGCCGTTGACGTAGCCGTGCGCCCAGTCGGCGTTCCCCAGGTAGAAGAACACCATCAGGACGCCGCCGAAGAACGCCGCGAGGCGGACCAGGGCGCCGACGATGAGTCCCAGACCGATGAGGAACTCGCCGGTCGGGATGGCGAAGTTCGTGAACTCCAGCATCCAGGGGGTCTGACCCGCCCAGGCGAGGAAGCCGTGGATGGGCGAGGCGGCCGTGGCGTTCACGAGCCAGCCCGACGCGTCGAAGCTTCCGAACTTCGTGTAGCCGGCGTGGAGGAACCAGTAGCCGGTGACGAGTCGGAGGAGCACGACGGTGTAGGCCGCGACCGAGTCAGCGTAGTCGAAGTCGACGGTGCGTCCGAACCAGGTCGCCTGACGGGTGGTGGTGTTCGTGGTCATCGTAGTTCACCTTACATCCTATCCTTCGGCCGACACGAGCATATAAAGGGGGTGTGGTTCTCCGGAACTGAGAACGGTTCTCGGCTGGTGGAAAACGGGCTCTGCGGTGGATTCCGGCCGGCGGTGGTCGATAGACGGCCCGAAGTGGTTCAGACGGCCTCGGGCGACCGCCTCGTCTCTAGCGTCTCCTCGTGGTCGAGGAAACTGAACTCCGGACGCCCCTCGACGCCGGCCTCCTTCATCTTCAGCCGGAGGTCCTCGGACTCGACGAACTCCCGGGCGCGGTCGGCGTCGTCGAACTCGAACAGGAGCGTGAGTTCGTTCGGGTCGCCGACCGACCGGAACAGTCGGTGGCTCTGCTCGGTGAACCGCTTTCGCATCCCCATGTGGTCGTCGAACACGGCCTTCCACGCCTCGAAGTCCTCCACACGGTGTCGAACGAGTAGGTGTACCATCTCTCTCACCCAGTCCAGGTAGGCGGTGCTGACACAAAACGAGCGTTTACGGGGCGGTGACAGGACCGGAACGGTCGATGGTGTCGACGAATCACCACGACGACCCGTCGTGGCTGGCCGTTTCAGGTCTTCACTTCCGCGGTGGCGTGTACTCGCGCCAGAGGCGCTCGCGACGCGACCGACTCAGGCCTTCAACACTTCCGCGCCGGCACGAGGCGGACCGCCCGTCGGTCCGCCGTGTGCTGGCGCTTCAGGCCTTCAACACTTCTCGCAGCACGTCCGGCGCCTCCTCCAGCGCCTCGTCGAGCGCGTCCGTGTCGGGACCGCCGCCCTGTGCGAAGTCCGGCGGACCGCCGCCGCCGCCGCCGACCTTCGCGGCGAGTTCGCTGACGACCTCGCCGGCGTTGATGGGCACGTCGTCGGGGACGCCGACGACGAACTGGGCGCTCCCGCCGGCCGTGGAGCCGAGGACGGCGACCTTTCCCTCCGTGACGAGGGCGTTTGCGGTGGCGCGGAGTTCGTCGGAGTCGGCGTCGAGGCGCTGGACGACGACGGCGGTTCCCTCGACCTCTATCTCGTCGGCGCCGGCTTTGGCGCGCACCTCGGCGAGTTCGCTCTTCAGGCGGTCGACGGTCTTGCCGCGCTCCTTCCACTCGCGGAAGAAGCGGGCGGCCGTGTCGGGCACCTCCTGCGGGCTCACGTCGAGCGTCTCGGCGGCCTCGTAGAGGGCGTCCTCCGTGCGCTGGGTGGCGCGAACCGCGGCGTCGCCGGCGGCGAACACGATGCGCTCGACGCCGTCCTGCACCGGTTCGGTGGTGAGTATCTTGACCGCGCCGATGTCCCCCGTCCGGCGGACGTGCGTGCCACCGCAGGCCTGCACGTCCTCGGCGACCTGGATGAGCCGTATCTTCTCGCCCGGCGGAATCCCTCCCTGGTAGAGGTCGAAGCCGTGTTTCTCCTCGGCCTCGTGGCGGTCTGGCCACTCCTGCTTGACCGCGATGTTGTCCATCACGAGTTCGTTGGCGACGCGCTCTATCTCCTTGACCTCCTCGCGCGTGATGCGCTCGTAGTGGGTCACGTCGAAGCGGGAGCTGTCGACGCCCTTCTGGGCGCCGGCCTGCCGGACGTGGTCGCCGAGCACCTCGCGGGCGGCGAAGCCGACGAGGTGGGTGGCGGTGTGGTGACGCATCAGGGAACGGCGGCGCTCGGCGTCCAGCTGGCCGCGGACGAACTCGCCCTTCCCGGGGTCCTCGTCGGTTCGATGGAGGATGACGTCGTCGTGGAGTTGGACGTCGGTCACCTCGGCGGTCACGTCGTCGGCGATGATGACGCCGTGGTCGGCGGGCTGGCCGCCGCCCTCGGGGTAGAACATCGTCTGGTCGAGCACGACGTCGTAGCCGTCCTCGCGCTCGAACACGTCGAGGACGACCGCCTCGAACTCCGTGCGCTCCTGGTCCTCGTAGTAGAGGCGCTCCGTGGCGGGGAGGTCCGCGAGGCGCTCGTCGTGGCGCTCCTCCTGGGCCTTCCGCGCTGCGGTGTCGGTGTCGTGGCGGGCGGCGACCTGCCCGTAGAAGTCGTCGGGAATCTCCACCGACGCGCCGGCGTCCGCGGCGATCTCCCGGACCATGTCCGGCTGGATGCCGTGGGAGTCGTACAGCTCGAGGAGTTCGGAGACCGGGATGGAATCGCCGCGCTCGGCGTACTCCTCGGCGAGCTGACTGACGCGGCGGGAACCCCGTTCGAGCGTCTCGCGGTACTTCGCCTCCTCGGTGCGGACGATGTCGCGGATGCCGTCGCGGTTCTCGTAGCCCAGTCTTCGAGCTTGCATGTCGACGAGCTCGTCGAGCGGGGCGTCGACGCCGACGCCGTCGACGAGGCGTTTCGTCCGGCGCAGCACCATCCGGGCGAGGTAGCCGGTGCCGACGTTCGAGGGGACGATGCCGTCGCCGAACATGTACGCCAGCGCGCGGCAGTGGTCGGCGATGGCGTAGATGTCCTCGAGCGGCGTCACGAGGGCTTCGAGTTCGTCGCGGTCGACGTCGAGGCGCTCGGCTATCTCCCCTCTCGCCGTGAGCATGTCCTCGGCCTCGTCGATGTCCATGTGGCCGGCCAGTTTGGCGGCGCGGTGGACGAGTTCCTCCTCGTCCGCCGTGAGGTCGATGCCGGCGTTCTCCTTGAGGAAATCGATCATCTCGGGGTAGACGGCCTCGTACACCGTCGGCGTCCCCTGACTCATCCACGTCCACCGCTCCAGGCCGTAGCCGGTGTCGACGATGTACGTGTCCATCGGCGAGTAGCGGTTGCCGTCTTTGAGTTCGTACTCGCCGTCGTCGTCCTGTTCCATCGACATGAAGACGAGCGTCGCGAGTTCGGCGCCCTTGTAGATGACCTCGATGGCGGGGCCGGCGTTGCCGCCGCCCACCCACGGGTCCTCGATGTACGTAATCTCGGAGATGTCGGCGCCCATCGACTCGAACAGGGTGTCACAGAGTTCGACGGTCTCGTCCTTCCAGTACACCTCGCCGGAGTAGGCGTACTCGTCGCCGACCTCCTCGCGGGCGTTGAACGCGTGGTGGGCCATCATCTCGAAGGCCATCGTGTGCCGGCCGGTCTTCCCGACGTTGTCGATGTCCTGCATCCGGATGCAGGGCTGGGAGATACAGAGGGGGTTCGCCGGCGGCGGCGTCTCGCCGGAGGTGACCAGCGGCTGGAAGTCGTAGATGGACGCCTGCGTCAGCAGTACGTCGTCGCGCCAGCGGTTGGCGGCGACGGGGTAGGGGTCGATGCGTTCGTGGCCGTGTTCCTCGAAGAAGGAGAGGAACGCCTCGCGCATCTCCTCCATCGTATACGGCTCGTCGAAGCCGGGGTCGTCGATGAAGCTGTAGTCCTCGCAGGGGGGCTCCCCGCAGAGCTCCCGGTCGTGGTCGCGCGTCCAGAAGTGCGCCCCACACGACGTACACTCCCGTCGGACGAAGTCGTTCGTCTCGAAGTACTCGAGACGGTACTCCGATTCGAGGTCGCTCATTGCTTCTACTGTCGCCGACGGCGGGGTAAAACAGTTCCGCAAGCCTCCGACCGGCGGGTTTCCGGGGTTTGAGCGGGCGACGGGCCCCCGTGACTCGACGGGAAACCCTCACGGTTTCGCCGGTCGTCTATCGCGCATGGACCTCTCACTGTCCCGACGGACTCCGCCCGTCCGCGACCTGCTGACGGCGCTCGGCTTCGTCGTCCTCGTCAACCTCGTCGGCGCCGCGCCGGCCCTGCTGGCCGGTCCCGACTCGGCGTGGTTCGCCAGCCTGGAGAAACCGGCGCTCTACCCGCCGCCCGCGACGTTCGGAATCGTCTGGACGACGCTGTTCACGCTCTCGGGGGTCGCGCTGTGGCTCGTCTGGTCGGCGCCGGCGTCGTCGGCACGACGGACCGCGCTCGTCGCCTTCGTCGCCCAGTTCGCGCTCAATCTCGCGTGGACGCCGACGTTCTTCGCCGCCCAGCAGTTGCTCGCCGGCCTGGCCGTCATCGTCGCCCTCGCGGTCGTCCTCGCGCTCACCATCGTCGCGTTCGCCAGGGTCGACCGTCGGGCCGCGTTGTTGCTCGTCCCGTACCTCGCCTGGGTCTGTTTCGCCGCCCTGCTGAACTACCGATTCCTCGTGCTGAACGGCTGAGTCGGCGGCGGCCCCGGAGGTTCAAGTACGAGACCGGAACCACCTCGTCCCGTCACGTAGTCCGAACCGCGCGACGGGAGCGGCCGTCCGGCACGTCGTCGTGCGGGCGGTGGCGGGGAGAAACCGATGCCGGCTGTTCGCTTCGTCTCGCTCGGAGTGCCGACCTCGGCCGGTCTACGCCATCTCGGAGACGACCGGCCCGACCCGGTCGATTGCCGTCTCCACGTCCGCCTCGTCCACGTCGAGGTGGGTGCAGAACCGGACGGTGTAGGCGCCGAACGTCGACGCGCCCACGTCGCGCTCGGCGCAGGCCGCGACGAACTCGTCGGCTGGCACGTCGACGCCGGCCGTGTCGACGAGGACGATGTTCGTGTCCGGTTCGGGGACCGAGAGCCCGGTCAGTGCGTCGAGCCCTTCGGCGAGTCGCCCGGCGTTCGCGTGGTCCTCGGCGAGGCGGTCGACGTTCTCCAGGGCGAGTAGCCCCGGCGCCGCAATCATCCCGGCCTGACGCATCCCGCCACCCAGCAGTTTGCGCGTGCGGCGGGCTTCCTCGACGAACTCCTCGGGGCCGACGAGCATCGACCCGACCGGCGCGCCGAGCCCCTTCGAGAGACAGAACATCACGGTGTCGACGGAGTCGACCAATCGGGCCGGGTCGACGTCCTGTGCGACCGCCGCGTTGCAGACGCGGGCGCCGTCGAGGTGGACCGGCACGTCGTGGTCGTGGGCGACCTCCGCCGCGGCGTCGACTGCTTCTGGCGCGACGGCGACGCCGCCGCGGCTGTTGTGGCTGTTCTCCAGACAGAGCAGGCCGGTGCCGGCGACGTGGAGCGCGGATTCGGTGACGGTCTCGCGGACCTGTTCGGGCGTCGGCACCGCCTCGGGGCCGTAGTCGAGGGGGCGAACCTGCAGTTCGGAGAGCTGTGCGAGGCCGCCGACTTCCCACTTGTAGACGTGGCCCTCGGTGTCGACGATGGCCTCCTCGCCGCGCTCGGTGTGGACGCGGGCGGCGATCTGGTTGCCCATCGTCCCGCTGGGGACGTAGAGGCCGGCCTCCTTCCCCATGAGGTCGGCCGCGCGCGCTTCGAGTTCGTTGACCGTCGGGTCCTCGCGCTTCACGTCGTCGCCGACTTCGGCGTTCGCGGCGGCCTCGCGCATCGCGTCGCTCGGGGTGGTGACGGTGTCGCTTCGGAAGTCGAGGAGGTTTTCGTTTCTGGGGTCGTGTTCGGTGAGTTCGACGGGCATGGGCTCTGGGTGGGAGTGTCGGTGGGTGTGTGGTTAACTGGTGTGGGTTTCGTGCTTCGGCGGTTCGTTTCTTGTCGCGCGGAGGGGACGGCGCTCGGCCGAGGAACCGGCATGAGTGGGGCTTTCGTGAGTCGCTATTGCCGTAAGCCCGTAGCGACTACTCACGGAAGCCCCCGCAGGCTGACTCGCGCGGCTCGCTGCGCGCTTTGCTCCCTCACTTTGTTCGGTCGCTGTAGTGCTTGCGTCGCCGTGCTTCGTTCAGCCCACGGCCCCTTTCGAAGTCCCACCCACAGCACCGCGCCACACCCTCCCCAGCCGATTCGCTCGTTCCCTCCGGTCACTCGCTCATCCCTCGCGTGACCGCGCCGCGGACAGAGCCGCGGCGGCACGCGCCAGAGCAGTTGCTCGGTATCAGCGAACCTCGAACACCCCAAAAGAGCCCGAAAAATCAGGCCAGCGGCGTGCGCTCGACCACGGTCCCGTCGACGGTCGGGTACTGCTCGACGATTTCGCCCTCCTCCACGTCGCCGTCGCCGACCATCTCCTCCAGCAGCCACCAGGCGATTTCGACGTGCTCCGACTTGACGGTGTAGAACTCCTCGGGAACGCCGAGGTCGTCCAGGCGCTGTTCGGTCACCCAGGTCTTCCCGTAGACGATGGTGCCGTCGTCGGTTATCTCGTCGAACTCCCGGCGGATGTTGCGGGCCATGCGTTTGAGGCGGCGGCGGTGCTGGGCGGCGTCCTTGAACACGCTCGTACAGAAGTAGACACGGTCGTGGTCGCCCATCGTCTCGAGGATGGCGTCGCGGGAGCCCTCGACGGCGCTCATGTGGCCCTCTTTGAGTTCGAACCCCTCCTCCTGCATCCGGCGGTAGTTGCCGTCGCTCATCTCGAACTCGTTGATGTTACAGAAGTCGGCGGCACCCTCGTCGAGAAAGTCGAGGAACTCGGGTTCGGGCCGGATGCCCGGAATCTCGAAGGCGGGAGTCAGCCCCTCCTCGCGAGCGATGTAGAGAATCTCCTCCCACTCGGTGCCGTGCATGTCGCCCCAGAGTTCGAGCGGCGGGTGGAACCGAATCTCGTCGAGGCCGGCCTCCGAGAGGCGGCGCATGTTCTCGCGGCCGCCGGTGATGCCGGTGTAGAGGTGGGTGTGGTGGTCCTCGCCGAACTCCTCTTTGAGCAGCGAAAGGTACCGACACGTCTTGTCCATCGCCTCCTGTGGCTCTCCCCCGGTGATGGAGGTGCCGAGTGCGTCCATGCGCTTGGCCTCGCGGATGATGTCCTCGTCCTCCTCGACGAGGCGCTCGTTGGCGTACACGTCGGTGACGTTCTTGCGGTTCTCCCCGAGCGGGCAGTAGAAACAGTCCCGCTCGTCGCAGTAGCCGTAGACGAACAGCACCATCTTGCCCCCCTTGGCGCACTGTTCACAGCCCTTCGAAATCATTCGTTACACCCGGATTGCCCGTCGAGCGGGAAAAAGCGTGCGTTCCGTCGGTGCCGACGGCCGGTCACCTGCGCCGGGCGTCGACCCGCGACCCCCACGGCGACTGGTATTTCCGGTTCCGCCACCTTCTCTCACCCATGTCATCACACGACCGTGCCGCGTCCCGTCCCACGACCAGGCGGACGCTCCTCGGTGCCTGCGGCCTCGCGCTCGCGACCGGCCTCGCCGGCTGTTCCGGCCGGGTCGTCACCGGCGGCGACGTCGCCTTCGAGGCCGCGCCGGCGGGCGTCGCGAGCGCGACCCTCGACAACACCGGCTACGAGCGCTACGACCGCGCCGAGGAGGTCGTCACCCGCGAGTACACCGTCGCCGGGGTCACCCGCGAGGTCCGGGTCACGAACGTCGTCACGTCCTACGACCGGGCGCTCGACCTCGGCGCCCTCGGCCGATACCGGGCGGGCGTGTTCACCGTCGTCTCCTCGCCGCAGGTCCGCTTCCTCTGGGAGACGTTCAACCCGCTCGGCGAGATGTCGACCGACGAGGTCGCCGCGAGGGTCGACGACCGCTACGAGAGCGTCCGGAACGTGAGTCGAGACCGGACGTATCAGGTGCCGATACTCGGCGAGGAGCGGACCGTGACACGCTACACCGCGGAGGCGGTGCTCGTCGACGGGCAGGTCGCCGTCGAAATCTACCTCTACGTCACCGACGTGGCTCGGGCCGGCGAGGACTTCGTCGTCGCCGTCGGTGCCCATCCCAGAGTACTCGACGGCAGCGGGGCGATGCTCGCCCTCGCCGAAGCGCTCGAACACGGGGCGTAGCCGCCCGACCACGCTCCCGTCCCTCGGTCGCATCCCCGGTCCGCTCCCGAAAGCAAATATAGCCCGCCGTCCAAGCACCGCCAGATGCTGCTGGTCCTCTGTGTCGACCTCGACGACGACCTCGGCCGCAAGACGGGGCGGCGCACCCCCGTCGTCGGTCGGGACGAGGTCGAGTCGGCCGCCGTCGCTCTCGCGACCGTCGACCCCGAGGACTCGGACGTGAACGTGCTCTTTCAGGGGGTTCACGCGTACGACGAACTGTCCAGCGAGGGCGGCGAGGAGGTCGAGGTCGCGGCCGTCACCGGCACTAACGGCAGCGACGTGAAGGCCAACCGCGCCGTCGGCGAGGAGGTCGACACCGTGCTCGCCTCGCTGTCGACGGGCGAGAACGTCCGCGCCATCGTCATCACCGACGGCGCACAGGACGAGTCCGTCCTCCCGGTCATCCGCTCGCGGGTGCCCATCGACGGCGTCCGTCGGGTGGTCGTCCGGCAGGCACAGGACCTGGAGTCGATGTACTACACCATCAAGCAGGTGCTCGCCGACCCGGAGACGAGAGGCACCATCCTCGTCCCGCTCGGCATCCTGCTCCTGGTGTACCCGTTCGTCGTCATCGCCGGTATCTTCGGCGTCGGCGGTGCGACGGTGCTCGGACTCACCTCGGCCCTGCTCGGCCTGTACACCCTCTTTCGCGGGCTGGGCCTGGAGCGCGTCGTCGACGACGCCGTCACCCACCTGCGGAACGTCCTCTACGCCGGCCGGGTGACGCTCATCACCTACATCGTCGCCGCCGCGCTGCTCGTGGTCGGCGGCGTACAGGGCGTGGAGACGCTCGACGCCGTCGGCGACGCGGTCGACGGGGCGCTCCCGCCTGCGGCGGTCCTCGCGGCGGTCGTCCACGGCGCCGTCCAGTGGTTCGCCGCCGCCGGCGTCACGTCGAGTCTGGGGCAGGTGACCGACGAGTACCTCGCGGACCGCTTCAAGTGGCGCTACCTCAACGCGCCGTTCTACGTGGCCGCCATCGCGGTCGTCCTGTTCGCCGTCTCGGGGTTCTTCCTCTCCAGTTTCCTCTACCCCGGACTGGACCTTGCCGCGGTCGCCGGCGTCTGGCCGTTCTCGCTCACCGACCTCGCCGTGGCGCTCGTCGTCGGCACACTGCTCGGCGTCCTGAGCACGCTGACGTTCGCCATCGCCGAGTCCCGGTACCCGACCGGCGCGGAACAGCCGGCGTGAGCCGGTGGCTGACGCATCGGGCTCGCACGGGAACGGCGATACCCGACCACCCGGCATGGGTGGGGCCCCTTCCGAGGGACGTAACCACCTCTCGGAACCGAGCGGTCCGAACATCCGAAACCCTCGAACCCTCGCCGAAACCCTCATACGCCGTCCGGAAAATCAGAAGGATAGAGATGCAGTCCGCTCCCTGGCGCTGGCGCTCGCACGCCTCCGGAGCGGACAGTCCCGTCGCCGTCGTCGCCGCGGCCTAACCCGACGCCGACGCGCCGGGCGCTCACTCGCTCCGTTCCTCGAACCGACCGACGAGCGCCAGCGACGCAGCTAACTCGACACTGATGCAGAATCACGACGACACGACGACAGCACCACCCGAGCACACCGAGAACGCAGCTACGGACCCCACGGACGACTTCACCGTCACCCCCTACGATATCGAGGGCGAGGTGGACTACAACCGCCTCCTCGACCGATTCGGCGCCGACCGACTCACGCCCGAGCAGGTCGCCCGGTTCTCCGCCCCGCCACACCGGCTCCTGCGCCGGGAGCGAATCTTCGCCGGGCGCGACGTGGACCGCTTTCTCGACGCCGCCGCGGCCGGCGAGGAGGTGTCGGTGGTCACCGGTATCGGCCCCTCCGGACCGATGCACGTCGGCCACCTCTCGCAGTTCTACTTCGCGAAGCACCTGCAGGACGAGTTCGGCGCGCGCGTCTACATCCCGCTCTCGGACGACGAGAAACACCTGCTGAAGGACCTCACGCTCGACGAGACGGCGACGCACCTCCGCGACAACCTGCGGGACCTGCTCGCGGTCGGCTTCGACCCCGAGTTGACCCGTATCGTCGTCGACACTGCCGACGCCGACGCGCTGTACCCGACCGCAGTCAGGTTGGCGAAGGGGTTGACGCCCGCGACGGTCGAGGCGGTCTACGGCGACCCGGCGAACGTCGGCGTCGGCTTCTACCCGGCGATGCAGGCGACGCACCTTCTCCTGCCCCAGTTGGTCCACGGCGCCCACCCGACGGCGGTGCCCGTGGCGGTCGACCAGGACCCGCACGTTCGGGTGTGTCGAGACCTCGCCGCGAAGGCGCGCTTCGACGTGGAGAAGCCCGGCGCGCTGCTCTCGAAGTTCCTCCCCCGGCTCGGCGGCGGTGGCGGGAAGATGAGTTCGAGCGAGGACGTCCCGGGGATTCTCCTCTCCGACGACCGCGAGACGGTCCACGAGAAGGTACAGCGACACGCCTTCTCCGGCGGACAGGACGACTTGGAGGCCCACCGGGAACTGGGCGGGAACCCCGAGGTCGACGTGGCCTACCAGCTTCTGTACGCCTTCTTCGAGACGGACGACGCGGTGCTGGAGCGCCTCGCCCGCGAGTACCGCGCCGGCGACCTCCTCTCGGGGGAGTTGAAGACCTACGCGGCCGACCGGATTTCGGACTTCCTCGAAGCCCACCGGGAGCGCCGACCAGCGGACGGCCGCGACGAGCTTCGCGAGGCGGTCGCGTCGTACCGACTGCGCGAGGACGAACGCCGGCGTCTGCGACACGACCCGCTCTCCTGAGGGCGGTCGGAGCGTAGAAACCGGTGCGTTCATCACCCGCCATCCACTACCGTTGTGGCGGTATGGAGAACCTCAGAACCGGCCTGTCCTACGGGGACGTGCTGCTGGTGCCACAGCGCTCGCCGGTCGACAGCCGGAGCGACGTGGACCTCTCGACGCGGCTGACGCCGTCCGTCGAGTTGGAGACGCCACTGTTGAGCGCCGCGATGGACACCGTCACCGAGGCGGAGATGGCGACGGCGCTCTCGGCGGCGGGCGGGCTCGGGACGCTCCATCGCTTTCTGACCGTCGAGGAGCAGGCGGCGGCCGTCCGCGAGGTCGTCGGAGCGGGCGAGCAGGTCGCCGCCGCGGTCGGCATCAACGAGGATTATCTCGACCGGGCCGAAGCCGTCGTCGACGCCGGCGTCGACGTCCTCGTCGTCGACGTCGCCCACGGCCACATGGAGCGCACGCTCGACGCCGTCGCGGCCATCCGCGACGCCTTCCCCGACACCGACCTCGTCGCCGGCAACGTCGCCACGAAGGCGGGCGTCGCCGACCTCGCCGCGGCCGGCGCCGACTGCGTGAAGGTCGGCATCGGCCCCGGCTCGCACTGCACGACCCGGAAGGTCGCCGGCGCGGGCGTGCCACAGCTCACCGCCGTCGACGACTGTGCCGAGGCCGCCCACGAGCACGGTGTGACGACGGTCGCGGACGGCGGCATCCGCACCTCCGGCGACGCGGTGAAGGCGCTCGTCGCGGGCGCGGACGCCGTGATGATGGGCCGACTGTTCGCCGGCTGTGAGGAGGCCCCGGGCGAGATACTCGAGGTCGAGGGCGTCCGCTACAAGGCCTCCCGCGGGATGGCGACGACCGCCGCCGCACGGGAACGCTCGGATAAGGCCGAGAACGTCCGCGCCGACGAGGGCGTCGAGGGGATGACGCCGTACAAGGGTCCCGTCGCCGACGTGGTCGCCGAGTTCGCCGCCGGCATCCAGTCCGGCCTCTCGTACTGTGGGGGCCACACCATCGCCGAGGCCCGCGAGAAGGCCGAGTTCATCCGGGTCGCCCCGAGCGCGAAGGAACGCGAGGGCGCCCACGCGGACCACGAGTGGGAGTCCGTCCACGTCGACAGCGTCGGCGAGGCGGCGACGGGGGCGGAAGCGGACGGCGGCGAGGCGGAGTAGCGCCGCGACTCCGTCGTCGGCCGGCGACACACCGGTTCAGACCGGACACACCGGCTCAGACCGGAGTCAGCGTCGCCGCGCCGAAGGGGACGGCGAACCGGTCGCACCAGATACTCACGCCCATGTACTCGGACGGGTCGACGCCGGCGGGAAGCCGCTGGGTGAACGTCCCCTCCTTGGTACTCTCGCCCCCGTCGGCCCCGCCGTCGACGAGTATCTTCACCCCGGCGTCGACCTCGCTCGTCGTGTCCGGGTCGGGCGCCGGCGTCAGGTAGACGAACACGTCCGGCCCCTGCGTCTGTTCGTACTCCTCGAACCGGAGGGCGACCCCCTCGCCGTCCTCGTAGAGGGTCACGGTTCCCGAGACCCGGTGATTCGCCTTCCCGACGAACACCCCCCGTTTCAGGGCCATCCCGGTCGGACCTGCCGCCTCCGCGACCATCGTCGACCGCTCGGGGGCGAACAGTTCCCAGCCGACCACTCCGGCGACCCCCAGTCCCGTCACCGCTCCGACCCCCGCCAGTATCTGACGCCGTTTCATCGTGGATGGGAGAACGTGAGGTGTCGGATTCAACGTGTAGCGGTCGTGCGCGGTCGACTCCTCGCTGACACAGGTACTTAGCCGACCGCCTCGGCGAGGAGCGGGGTTGCGAGGAGCGGGGTTCCGTCGGACGCGAGGGCCGGCGCCGGCGCGCCGAGACGGCGAATCTACGGTGTGGCGGCGCACGCAGGCGGCCCTCCCTCGGCCGCCGTGCGTGTGAGGGGCGACTGAGCGAGTGAACGAAGTGCGGGAGCGACGGAGACGGTTGGAGGCTCGAAGCGTCCCGGCTATCGCGGGTCGGTGCTGTCCTTTTACATTGCCGTCCTCTCGCGACGCTGTCCCCTCACGAGACGCCTCTACGCGCCTCGACAGACCCGATTTCCCCGGCCACGACACGAAACCGAACCACCTCTGAGACACGCTCACGCCCCCCGAACCGGCACACAGGGGAATCGCTTAAACCGCTCGGACGGGTATTCGGACCTATAATGCAACACGTGAAGGTTCCGCAGGACCGCATCGGTGTCCTCATCGGTGACGGTGGCGAGACCATGCGTGCCATCGAGGACCGGGCCGATGTCCGCCTCGACATCGACTCCGAGACGGGGTCGGTCGCCATCGACGCCGTCGGCGACCCCGTCTCCGGGATGGTCGCACCGGACATCGTCCAGGCCATCGGGCGGGGGTTCTCGCCCGAGTCGGCCCTCTCGCTGCTCGACGGCGAGATGCGGATGTTCGAGCTCATCGACATCGACGAGGCATCGCGCAACAAGAACGACCTGCAGCGACACAAGGGCCGCCTCATCGGCGAGAACGGGCGCACTCGCGAGCTGATGGAGGAGCTGTCGGGCGCCGAGGTCGTCATCTACGGCACGACGCTGGGCATCATCGGCTCCCCCGAGGAGGTCGAGGTCGTCCGCCGCGCCGTCGGGATGCTCCTCGACGGGGCGCCCCACGGCGCCGTCTACTCCTTCCTCGAACGGAAGCACAACGAACTCACGCAGGGGTTCGACGTGAACCAGGCCTGAGCGGACCACGGCCCCACCGACTTCGGAGCGCCTCCTTATGCCCTGAGCGAACGTATCGACCCGGGATTCGCGAGAATCGTGTTCACCGTGACCGCCACCGACGCTTCGCCCCTCACCCGCCAGCCGACCGCCGACGACCCGTCCTCGGCGACGGGTAGCCGGCCGGGAACCCTCCTGACGCTCCTCACGGCGGGGAGCGTCGGACTGTTCGCCGCGGTGTGGGCGACGTTCGCGCTCGTCCCCGACCCGTCGGCGACCGTCCGGGTCGCGCTCCTCGCCCTCGGCGCGTCGAGCCTCTGGACGCTCGCCGCCGGGGTCGTCGCGCTCTGGCGGACGCACCTGCGCGGCGACGGCTTCGTGGGTGCCGTCGGCGCGGCGGTGACCACTCTCGGCGTCGCCTGTGGCGCCCTCGGTGTCACCGTCGTCGCCCTCGTCTCCGCGTCGCCGCCACAGGGGATGTTCGTGTTCCCCGTGCTCGCCGTCGGGGTCGGAATCGTCGCCGCGCTCGCGGGGTCGCTCCCCCTCGGAATCGCCCTCTGGCGCGACGGCGACGCGTCGCGGTTCGGCGCGGCGCTCCTCGCCGGGTCGCTCCCGTTCGGCCTCGGAGCCGCGGGGGTGCTCACGCTGCTCTACGGTGGCGGCGGGTTCGTCGGACTGCTCGCGGGGGTGCTCGCCTTCGCACTCGGAATCGTCGTCCTCGGCCTCGTCCGGTAGTCCCGACCCCGACCCGCTCCCAGAGACCACACTTGAATGCGGACGATGTGAGACAGTCTCACGACCGGCGCCCCCATCCCGTGCGGCGATTCTCTTCAACGCGTTCCGAAGGCTTTTTATAGAACCACAGACAATCCTGGCGTGTCTCATGGCTCAGCGACAGCGTATGGGCAACCAGCCCATGATCGTACTCTCGGAGGACAGCCAGCGCACGTCCGGACGTGACGCGCAGTCGATGAACATCACGGCCGGCAAGGCCGTCGCGGAGTCCGTTCGGACCACACTCGGTCCGAAAGGGATGGACAAGATGCTCGTCGACTCCTCGGGCGGCGTCGTCGTCACGAACGACGGCGTGACCATCCTGAAGGAGATGGACATCGACCACCCGGCGGCCAACATGATCGTCGAGGTCAGCGAGACCCAGGAGGACGAGGTCGGCGACGGCACCACGACCGCCGTCGTCATCGCCGGCGAACTCCTCGACCAGGCCGAGGAGCTCATCGACTCGGACGTCCACGCGACGACCATCGCGCAGGGGTACCGACAGGCCTCGGAGAAGGCCAAGGAGCTCCTCGAGGAGAAGGCCATCGACGTCTCCGCCGAGGACCGCGAGACGCTCGTCAAAATCGCCGCCACGGCGATGACCGGCAAGGGCGCGGAGAACGCGAAGGACAAGCTCGCTGAGCTCGTCGTCGACGCCGTGCTCGCCGTGCGCGACGACGACGGCGTCGACACCGACAACGTCAGCGTCGAGAAGGTCGTCGGCGGCTCCATTGACAACTCGGAGCTCGTCGAGGGCGTCATCGTCGACAAGGAGCGCGTCGACGAGAACATGCCCTACATGGTCGAGGACGCCAACGTCGCCGTGTTCGACGGCGCCCTCGAGGTGAAGGAGACCGAAATCGACGCCGAGGTCAACGTCACCGACCCCGACCAGCTCCAGCAGTTCCTCGACCAGGAGGAGGAGCAGCTCAAGGAGATGGTCGACCAGCTGAAGGCGGTCGGCACCGACGTCGTCTTCGTCGGCGACGGCATCGACGACATGGCCCAGCACTACCTCGCGAAGGAGGGTATCCTCGCCGTGCGCCGCACGAAGAGCGGCGACCTCAAGCGGCTGGCCCGCTCGACGGGCGCCCGCGTCGTCTCCAACCTCGACGACCTCGAGGACGACGACCTCGGCTTCGCCGGCAGCGTCGCCCAGAAAGACATCGGCGGCGACGAGCGCATCTTCGTCGAGGACGTCGAGGAGGCCAAGTCCGTCACGCTCATCCTCCGCGGCGGCACCGAGCACGTCGTCGACGAGGTCGAGCGCGCCATCGAGGACTCCCTCGGCGTCGTGCGCACGACGCTCAACGACGGGAAGGTGCTGCCCGGCGGCGGCGCCCCCGAGACGGAGCTCGCCCTCGAACTGCGTGACTTTGCCGACTCCGTCGGCGGCCGCGAGCAGCTCGCCATCGAGGCGTTCGCGGACGCACTCGAGGTCATCCCGCGCACCCTCGCCGAGAACGCGGGTCTCGACCCCATCGACTCCCTCGTCGACCTCCGCTCCCGTCACGACGGCGGCGAGTTCGGCGCCGGTCTCGACGCCTACACCGGCGACGTCATCGACATGGAAGGGGAGGGCGTCGTGGAGCCCCTCCGCGTCAAGACACAGGCCATCGAGTCCGCCACCGAGGCGGCCGTCATGATCCTCCGCATCGACGACGTCATCGCCGCGGGCGACCTGAAGGGCGGCAAGGTCGGCGACGACGACGGCGACGACGAGATGCCCCCCGGCGGCGGCATGGGCGGCGGCATGGGTGGCATGGGCGGCATGGGCGGTATGGGCGGCGCAATGTGAAGTCGGCCCCGTAGGCCACCTTCACACCCGCTCCGACCGACCACCGCACCGCTCACCGACCACACTCGACACGGTTTCACTTCTTTCGCGCTCACGGCGGGGAGCGGCGGCGCTGCTCTCGACGTGAGCACTCCGGAGATGGACCTCTCTCGACAGAGCGTCTCATCGAGCAGAAGGGGCCTCGACCGGCCGAACAGCCGGCGATGGGTGAGGTCCCTTCCGTGGATTCTCTGACCGTTACAAAACGGTCCGAAACCCCATCGAGGGGTCATCTGACCGCTACCAGCTCATGAAGTACAGCAACACGCCCAGCGCCATCAGGAACACCCCGAGCGTCGACGTCGCCGGCTCCGGGAAGAGAAACAGCACCAGTCCGATGACGAACAGCGTCGTCGCCGATATCGTCGTTCCGCCGATTTCTCGTGCCATACGCCGCGCTTCGGAAGTTCGGCACTAATCGGTTCCGGCCGTCGTCGGACTCGGTGTCGACACGACAGCGGCGTCGACCGCTCAGCCGAGCGCGAACCGCGTCAGCCACGCCAGCGCCCCGACGACGACGAGCGTCGCGCCGACCCACGACGTGACCGGTTCGGGGAACACGAACAGTCCGGCGCCGACCAGAATCAGCAGCGCCGCGACGCCGGGGCCGTCGTCGGTCGTACTCCCGTCCTCGCCGGTCGCGCTCTCGTCCGCCGTCGTCTCGTCGACACCGGTGTCGAAGGGGTCGTCGGTGTCGCCGCGTGGGGTGTCCATACCCCGACCGTACGGCAGGCGACGCCTAAACGTTCGGGATGGGTCGAGCGGCGATGTTTAGTTGAGAGGGGTTGAGTCGGTAGACGTGTTGTGTCGGTAGTTCACGGAAGGGGCCGCGAGCGCGGCCCCTCCCGAAGTCCCTCCCAACACCGGCTGTTCGGCCGGTTGTTACCCGTCTCTGCTCGGTGGGTCGCGCAACTAAACACGACCGGGTCGAGCCGCTCTCGACGAAGAGAGCCGCTCAGAGGAACCGATCGGCGAGGAACACGACGGCGCCGACGAGCACGAGCGCGGCCCCGACCGCCGAGGTCACCGGTTCTGGGAAGACGAACAGTGCCGCCCCGACGACGATGAACAGCGCCGCGAGGGCCTCCTGTGACCGCTCCTCGTCGTGGATGCTCCCCGTGTCGTCTGTCTCTGACATACCTCCGAATCGACGACGGCGGCGGGTAAGCGTTCGGGTCGATGTGCCGTCGACGAACCTCATCAT
Organism: Halobium salinum; assembly: GCF_026586625.1. Lineage (GTDB taxonomy): Archaea > Halobacteriota > Halobacteria > Halobacteriales > Haloferacaceae > Halobium > Halobium salinum. The sequence continues at coordinate 548,862 of NZ_JAODIW010000006.1, forward strand.
CCCTCGCAGCCGTGTCAGAGCGTTCGATACGGCTACTCCCCGCCACCCTCGTCGCCGAACAGGAGGCCGAAGAGCTTGCGTTCGCCGGCGCGGATGTGGCGGTTCACGGTCGGCTGTGACACGCCGAGAGCGTCGGCCAGCTCCTGTCCGGTCGTCCGCCGCGGCCACTCGAAGAAGCCGCTGAAGTACGCCGTCCGAAGCACCTCGGCCTGACGCTCGGTGAGTCGCTCGGTGAACGCCGACTCGAACTCGGTGCGGGTCATCACCGGGTCGTCGCGCTCGCGACGGGCGACCAGCTCCGCGCCGTCGTAGGCGCCCGCCACCGACCGGGACAGCCCGCGCACGTCGGCGTCGACGGGGGCTCGGAGGGTGAGCCGCGCGTGTCCGGGCGTCGAGACCAGGTCGCGGACCACCACGCCGCGGTCGAGCAGCGACTCGAAGAACGAGCCGTAGCCGAGCGTACACTCGAACAGCTGTTCCCGTCCGTCGTCGACCGTGGTGATGTGCCGGAGCGCCGTCACCTCGGGGGAGTCCCCGGCGGCCGCCTCGACGGTCGACACGTCCACGTCCCGGGCCGTGAAGTAGAGGTGGAGGCGTCCGTCCGTCCGCTGGACGAGCGCCTCGAACTCGAACTCCCCGGAGTCGACGAGCGTCCGGAGCGGGCCGTCGCGCCCCTCGATTTCGTACTCCAGTTCGACCGACTGCCTCCCGACGAACGCCTGCTTACGTTCGAGCGCTCCGACGGCGTAGCCGATGGTCTCGCCCAACTCGGCGAGCACCTGCCGTTCCGTGCGGTCGAACGCCTCCGACTCGCTCGCGTAGAGGTTCAACACGCCGTAGAGCCGGTCGTGGTAGACGACCGGCACCGCGGCGCTCGACCGATACCCGCGTCGGAGGGCGGGCTCCCGCCACGGCTCGAACGGTGGGTCGGCCCGGATGTCGTCCTGTACCTGGACGCGGCGGGTTCTGGCGGCCACACCCGTCGGTCCCTGTCCGTGCTCGTCGTCGGGGTCGACGCTGACGGTGAGCGCGTCGAGGTAGTCCTGGCCGACGCCCGCCGCGGCGACCGGTTCGACCCGCTGGGTCACCTCGTCTACCCTGCCGAACCACGCGAACCGATACAGGTCGGCTCCGACGAGACGGGTGCAGACGGTTCGTTCGACCTCCTCGCGCGACGTCGCCTCGGTGAGCCCCCGAACGACCGCCCGGACGACGCGATTGATCCGTTCGAGCCGTTCGAGGCGCTCGTTCCGGCTACGGAGCGCGTCACGCTGCTCGCGCAAGGAGCGCTCTCGTTCCGCCCGGTCGAGCGAGGACACCGCCGCCGCCCGGAGGATGTCGGTCAGATGCGTCTCCTCGTCACCGACCGCCGCCGTCGTGTGGGCGCCGAGGACCAGGACCCCGTGGCGCCCCAGCGGAAGCACGGAGAGCGTATCCGGCTCGTCGCCGGACTCCCCGCCCGCGACCCGTCGTCGTGACCCATCGAGCGCGCTCTCGAACCGCCGCGTCTCGCCCGTCGAGAACGCCGTCCACGCGTGGTCGGCGCCGCCGTCCGAGAGGACGTCCTCGAGCGTCGATTCCTCGCGGCTCCCACCGACCGGACGCAGGTGGCCGATCTCGGCGTCGTACAGCGCTACGAGCGCCGTCCGACACCCGAGCGGGTCCGTCGCGGCCGCTCGGAGGAGTTCACACACCTCCGCCGCCGTCTCCGCCCCGGTCATCGACTCCATCGCCCGGTTGAGCGCCGCCAACCGGTCCGTTCGCCGACGCTGTGCCGTCACGTCGCGGACGACGCCGGCGAAGTAACGCTCCCCGCGGTGTCCGTACTCGGCGAAGGAGACGCCCAGTGGGACCTCGTGGCCGTCGCTGTGGCGACCCGGCAGTTCGACGTACTCCCAGTCGACCCGGCGCTCGCCGGTCTCGAGGTAGCGGGCCATCCCCGCCTCGTGGCGTCGGGCGACCTCGTCGCTCATCAGCCGCGTCAGCGGTTCGCCGACGAGGTCGGCCGGTCGGTAGCCGAGCACGTCTTCGACCGCCGGGTTGACGAACTGGACGACCCCTGCCCGGTCGACGCCGACGACGACGTCCGAGGCCGCCGCCGCGATGGCCTCGAGTTGTGCCGCCCGCTCGCTATCGTCGCCGGCGCCCACTGCTCCGTCGTCGCTCGTGCTCCCGTCGTTCCCCGGAGTCCGACCGTCGAGGACACGCCGGACTCGGGCGGCGAGTCGCCGATTCGCACCCTCGGTCGTCGCGTCGACGTAGTCGAGCGCCCCCGCCTCGATAGCGGCGACGACCGCCGAGTCGTCCGCGGACTTCCCGAAGAGGAGCACCGGGACCGTCGGCGCCGCTCGCCCGACCGTCTCGACGAGCCCGACCCCGCCGTCGCCGACGACGAGGGCCACTCCGTCTCCCGCGTGGTCCTCTCGGAGCAGTTCGGCCACGTCCGCCGTCTCGTCGGCCCGCGAGAGGGCCACCCCTCGGTCCGACGGGAGGGTGTCGACCAGCCGCGCGTGGAGGGCGTCGGGAAGGACCGAAACGACGTGCACGTCGGTCACCGAACTGGCACCGCCGCCTCCGGATGTCTCTCCCCAGTCATGTATCTTGCAGCTAGTCCGGGTCAGAAACATAAAAGTCCGTTGGCCCGTCGACGGCGCCTCGGTTCGCCGCCACACCGACACTCGCGGCCAACCCGTTGCCGTTCTACTCGGTGGTCTCCTCACCGTCCGCCGCCCGCCCGCCGTCACCCGTCTCGCGCCGGAGCTGTCGGCGAAGCTCGACGGCGAGGGCGACGCTTCCGATGGCCAGCGCGCTCAGTGCGAGCACCCACGGTCCCGCCGGTTCGTCGGTCATGGCCGACGGTACGCCGGCCTCGGACATGAAGCGTCCGGCGGTGACTCCCGGCTGTCGGACGAAGCGTGCGACGGGCGCGGTGGGATTCGAACCTCAGTCACTCCGCTCGCCGTCGCCGCTTTGTTCCCTGCTTCGAATCCCGAGCACCGCTGCTGCTCATTGTCGTTTGCAGACAGCGGGCACGATGGGATTCGAACAGCGCCTCACGGCGCCACCGCGCCCTCACCACCCACATCGTCCCACCATCGTCCCCCGCCGGGCAACACTATGCCAAGCTCGAACCCATCAGTCCGCAAGAAGCCAAAGACTGGTTCATCAACTCCAGAAAAACTGAACTCACCGACAGCACCGTACAAGCCTACAAGTACAGACTCTCCCCCTTCGTCCGCTTCTGCGACGAACAGGGCATCAACACCCTCGACCGGCTCGAGGTCCGATACTTCCCCCAGCGGGAGATACTCCAACGAACCAGCGAGGCTGAGAGAGGTCTTAGAATTGACCTGGAAACCATCCACGTTAGACGGCACAGACGCCAGCTGTCAGACGAGTGATTTCGGTGATTCTCCAAGAATCCGGAGGAACGCCATCCACAGAGGGCCAGACAAGGCCACCCCCGAGTTACTGGCACTTCAGAGCGGTCGCTTCTGCTCCTGCTAACTCCTCCGAGAATCGCTCCTGGCTGTGGCTGAACTGTGTCGGCGTTTCCCTCCAGATAACCGAGAAGCGTAGCGCGGACCGATTGGAGAGCGACTCAGCTGACACACCACTTCTCTCCTGACGTGGACATCGGGGAGTGGAAACCCCGGATTCCACGTTGCCTATGAAGACTCACCGGGAACAAGGCTTGTCAGAGGCGATGGGGTGATTGGGGCCGGGTGGGCGCGGACCTCAGTTCCCTCTTCCTCCCGATGGGCAACCCAGACTTTCTTGCCACTATCATTAGCTGTCTCGGCTGCCCTACGAAGGCACTTAAGCCAGTTCCTCTCCACCACCGAAATGTCTTATCATGGAGTATGATGGTTGATTGCGACGTAATTCCCCGTTCAACCCTTACCTAATGGACTGATATCACATACCGCTGTCCTCGGGATTGGCCTCTTCTATTGAATCAGCTGATATCACAATCTCAATACACTATCGGAGTTGCGTTCAATATTTTCAGTACAAAATTTCGATATCTCCGGAGATTGACTTTTGCTAGAGCTCCGTTTATTACCAAATCCGTCCACTAACCAGCTTAAGCACAACGCTTCCACTGAACCATTGAATCATACATTATCTTACTATAGACCATCATACTCGCCATCGGATTTATATCGACTCGATGGAAGATACTGCATGGGAGGTAAATGTGTGAAATCAACGATGCTTTCGTTTCGAGTCGCATCGGAGGCCACTCTCCTCGGCCGCGCACTCGCTCTGCCGCCCGACGCCCAAGCGTCGGCTGAGACCATCGTCCCGGCGAACGGTCGGTTCGTTCCGTATCTCTGGGTGGAGGCGGAGGCCGAATTAAGCGCGGACGAGCTCGTGGGAGACTCAACGCCGCTTGGAGAGCTAACAGAGTTACTGACGGAGGGAAATGCCCAACTCTTCCAGCTTACTTGGCGAGATGTTAGTGACCGGCTCTTCGAGGCGATTCGCGCCGAGGACGGAGCAATCACCTCACTCCAAGGGAACGCTGAGAATTGGGACTTTCACGTCCGATTTCCGTCCGAACCCGCTATCTCGGCGTTCCACAAGCGTTGTCGCGAGGAGGAAATTCGTATCGACGTTACCCGCTTGTCGCAGCCCCTGATGCGAGGTGGTGGCTCAGATGCGACAACACCTCAACAAGAGGCCCTACAAGCGGCGCTCGAACGCGGTTATTACGACGTTCCCAGACGTGTAACTCTCAACGAACTCGCAGAAGAATTCGGCATCTCCGATAGTGCTTTCTCGCAGTTGCTCCGGAGGGGGAACAGGAATATACTGCACGAGGAATTTAGGGAGATGCAAGACCGTACATGAGTTGACTGCAGAATCTGTTGTAGTTGGTTGTGGTAATCGATACTGCCTGATTTCCCGTAAGTGCATGCGATGTTTGGGAGGAACGCCCGCCTCAGCCACATCCCAGCCGACGCTGTTAGGTTGTAGCACCTTCTTTCGTGCACGAAATGCCGGATAGCGGTAGCTATCTCTATCGAGTTGTGTGGTGTGACGTAGGATAACCGGCAGATGGGGCGGAGTCAGCGCTACGGTGGGGTGGACTCTATCTCGGTTCTACTCGATGTGTCTCTCAATAGAAGTTTACTCGGGAGGCAGATGGCGTGAATTGGGCGAATCGGCTTGACACGTGAGACTCCTGAAGGGAGCGGGCACGATGGGATTCGAACCCACGACCACCGGATTAGAAGTCCGACGCTCTGTCCGGACTGAGCTACGTGCCCTCGGTCACGACAAACGGCGGGGTGGTAAAAAGCCGTACGGGTCGCGTCCGAGGGTTCATCCCGGATGGCGCGACCACGACCGGACGTGTACTGAACACGACGTGGGACGGTTCGTGGCCGCCTCCGGCGGTCGTCGACCGGCAGTTCCGGTCCGAAGCGTGCGGCACCCCGTCTCACGACCGCCGTCGCCGCCTGCTCGCCACTCGCCCACTTACCCGGTGTTCACCCGTCGAAACGGTACAGCGACGTGACGTACGGGAGCCGGTTGAACATCCAGTAGGCGACCGGTAGTCCGACGACCGTCACCGCGAGGAAGGCGGCGACGTTCGCCCAGAGCCACGACAGCCACCAGCCGACGAGCACGAGGTAGGCGGCTCTAACGAGCAGGGAGTGCTGTCCACGAGCCGCCTCCGGCGCCGCTCGGGAACGAGGCTCCTTCAGCGAGAGCACGGTCGGCACGAGATTGGTCAGCTTGATGCCGACCGGCGCGAAGACGACCGTCACGACGAGCAACCACGCGACGTTGACGACGGCCGGCGTGGCCCACCACCCGACGAGGACGAACCAGAGGGCACGAACGAGAAGCGAACGGTCTCCCATACCGGAGAGAGGCGAGCGTCGCGGATAGCGATGCCGCCGAGTGGGGGCCGTCAGTTCGGCCGCTCGGCCACCTTTCGCCACCGTCGACGCCTCTGTTGCCTTCGCCGTCTCCGCCCCCGACGGCGGCAGTCACAGCGTTTAACCGGGGCTCCCGAGTAGGACGCGTGATGACCGTCATCGGAACCGTCGGACTGCCCGGCAGTGGGAAGGGCGAAGCCGCGGCCGTCGCCGAGGAGGAGGGGATTCCGGTCGTCACGATGGGCGACGTGATTCGACAGGAGTGCCGGGACCGAGGGCTCGACCCCGCCGAGGCCCACGGCGAGGTCGCGACGGCGCTGCGCGAGGAGAACGGCCCCGCCGCCATCGCCGAGCGCTCGCTCCCGCTCGTCCGGGAGCGACTGGCGGACCACGACACGGTGCTCGTCGACGGCCTCCGCTCCGGAGTCGAACTCGACCGCTTCGAGGCGGCCTTCGGCGACGAGTTCGTCCTGCTCAGCATCGAGGCGCCCGCGTCGGTCCGACGCGACCGCGTCGAGAGCCGCGGCCGCGACAAGGGCGCCGACGAGGGCGGCGAGAGCCTCGACGCGCGCGACGAGCGCGAACTCGGCTTCGGGATGGGCGACGCGATGGAGCGCGCCGACGTGGTCGTCGACAACGTCGACACGCTGGAGGCGTTCCGCCGCCGGGTCCGGAGGCTCCTCCGGGAGGGTCCCGAGGCGCTCGACGGCGAGGACTCCGTCGAACTGCGCGTCGACGCCGAAGAACGGCCGGAGGCGGAGCGATGATCTACAGCATCGACGTGGAGGTCGTCGTTCCGGTCCGGGACACCGAGGTCACCGACCGCGTCGCCGATGCCGTCCGCAACCTCTTCCCGAACGCCGAGGTCTCCCACGAGGCCGGCCGCCTCGTCGCCGAGACCCACTCGCTCGACCACTTCTCCGACCTGCTCCACCGACAGGAGATTCTCGACACCGCCCGCCGCGAGTTCGAGCGTTCGAGCGACGGGGAGTCGTTCTCCTTCTCCCTGAAGAAACAGGCGGCGTTCAAGGGGGTCGTCAACTTCGCCGTCGGCAACCCCGACGAACTCGGCGACCTCGACGTCGTCGTCACCGTCCGGAACCCGTCGGTCGACGAGTTCGTCGACCACGTCGCCCCGCCGACGAAAGACGGGAAGCCCGTCGACCCTTCGCGCGACGACCGCCGTTGAACCCGGACCGCCGAGCACAGGTCGGCCCCTCGCGACTCTAACCCCCTACACCGCTATCCACGAACTCACCGACACCGACGGGTCGCTTCCGGCGGGACAGGCCACGGTCCCCTGTCGGGTTCCGTCCGCCGGAACGTGCCTGAACTGTAACTGTCTCGTCGTCTCGCCGCAGTCGACGTCTACCGTCACCGACGAGAGCCCGATGTCGCCAGGGTTCGACAGGGCGACCGTCGTTCGGACGCCGTCCGCGCTCGCGTCCGTCGAGACGACACTCGCCGTCGGGTTCGCGCCGTCCGGCGTCGCCAGCGCGTGTGCGCCGACGTAGCCGAACAGCAGGAGCGTGACGGCGACCCCGACCACGAGGACGACGGTCTCGACGGTGGGTGCGGCACCGGGTCCGTCGTCGACCTCCCCGGCCTCCTCGCGCTCCTCCCGTCGCTCGCCGCTCATCCGAGCACCACCTCGGCGCCGCTGGCGCCGAGCGTCGCCGCGAAGCTGAGAACCACCGTCTGACTCACGCGCACGGAGACCGGCAGTTCGGTGAACGCCCCGAACCCGGCGAGCAGGAGCGCGGAGACGACGAGACAGACGACGTAGACGACGCAGGTCGCTCCGACCCGCCAGCGGCGGCTGTGGCCCTTCTCGCGCTTCCCCTGACCCCGGAACTCCAGCAGGTAGAGGACCAGATACGTGGTCAGCAGGCTCATCGCGAGCACGAGCAACAGCCGACTCCACCCCATCGAGGTCGCGATAACCTCGACCTCCTCGGTCGGCGCGATGGGGTACGCGAAGAAGAACGCTCCGAAGGCGTAGACGCCGAGTTGGCGCACGACGGACTCCCCTTCGAGGGCGACGCCGTCGCCGACACCGAAATCGGTCTCCGAACCGCTCACACCGGCGTCCTCGCGGCCGTCTTCGGCACTACCGCTTTCGGTCTCGTCGTCCCCGTTGCCGTCGTGCGTCCCTCTCCTGTCGCTCCCGTCACCGCCGCCCTCCTCACTGAGGACGGTGTTCGCGAGCGCGGCGCCGAAGGCGAAGGGCACCACGTAGAACAGCCCCATGCGGGCCATCGTGACCGGCGGGTCCGACAGTCGGAGCGTCCCGAACACGAGCAGGACGAGGTAGCTGGCGACGAGACTCTGGACGACGATTTCGACGAAGTCGGTTAGCTGGCCCAGCCCGAACGGACGGGGGTGGTCCTCGTGCTCCTCTCGGAAGCCGATGTGGCGGGAGACGACGTAGACGAGCGCGAGGCCGCCGACCGCGTACCCGAGGAGATAGCGGGTCGGCAGCGTAGCGGCGAACTCCCACACCTCCTGGGTGTACACCGCGGAGACGCCGAGGACGAGTAGGGCGCCGGTGACACCTCGGCCCTGCTCGCGGAACTCCTCGGCGAGCGTGTCGTGCATAGCGCCCGCTTCGACCACCGGGGGCATAACCGAGGCGGTCGCGGTCGGGTCCGCACGCCGTGCCGGGAGCGGTGCCGACGCTATACGAACACCCGCACCGACGCGAACAGTACCAGCACGCCGAGTACGTCACAGAGGTTCGTCACGACGGGGATGACCACGTCGTCGGGGTCGAGTCCGAACCGGTAGGCGCCGTAGGTGGCCGCGAGGGCGACGGCGACGGCGAGGACGGCGAGCGAGACGCCGCTCGCGAGCGCGACGAGAAACACCGTCAGGAGGGGTAACTGCGTCCCGCCGAGCCCCGCCGTCAGGACCCACGCACCGACGCCGACGGCGGGGAACACCGTCATCGCGAGCGCCACCGTCGCGAGCGCGTTGCCGACGAGTTCCTCGTCCCCGGGGTCGAACGAGAGCGTCCCGAGGTGAAACGCCGTCGACAGCCGCGAGGCGAGGATGCTGCCGAGGTTGCCCGCCGTCCCGATGGTCACCGGGACCAGCACGAGCAGGGAGGGGTACTGCAGGAGCACGTCCTCGAAGGTGCCGAGCACGAGGCCGCTCGCGATTTCGACCATCGTCAGCGCGAGCAGAATCGGGAGCATCGCCCTGGTGATGGCCCGGACGGTCCACTCCGTCGGCACCGCTCACCCACCCCCGCCGAGGCCGAGTGCGAGGACGGTACGGACCGCCACGAGGAGAAACAGCGTTCCGAACACGTCCCCCGTGGTGGTGACGAGCGGGCCGACGAGCGTGTCCGGGTTGCGCCCCCGGCGGTAGCCGGCGAAGACGACGGTGACGACGACCACCGTCAGCGCGGTTCCGGAGAGGAGGCCGGCGACGAGCGCGACGCCGACGAGCGCTCGGAGCGGCGCGACTGGCTCGCCGAGCACCGAGAGGGCGGCGAAGGCGACGACCGACGCGAACAGGCTGGCGAGCACGCCGTTCGCCAGGGCCGCGACAACCGCCCCGCGGAGCCGCTCGTCGCCGCCGCGGACCCGCGGTTCGACGAGCCCCTGGTGCAACCCCGTGGCGATGCGAGCGCCGAGGCTACTGTACACGTTGCCGCGGGTGGCGAGGAGGGCGGGGACGAGCACGAGGAGGCCCGGAAGGGCACGCAACTCGGCGCGCATCCCGCCGAGGACGACGCCGGCCAGGAGCCCCCCGACCAGGCTCGCACCGAGGGCGGGCAGCGCCTCCCGATACGCGTCCACGAGCACCTCCCTGACTCCCATCGTCGGCTCCGTCGCGCGCCGACGATAAAAAGCCGGGCGACGGCGCGAGGGTTACGACGACGGTCCGCGTCGCGACCGTTCCCGCGGCCGAACGAGCAGCAGCGCCGCGACGGCGGCCGCCCCGGCGATGGCGACGAACAGCAGCGAGAACGCGGCACCGAAGTCGACCGCGTCGGAGACGACACCGACGACCGCCGGCGCGAGGGCGCCCGCACCCATCAGAAGCGTCCGGACGATGCCGAGCGTCCCGCCCGCCACGTCGTCGGGGATGACGTCCGTCAGGTACGCTCCACGGACCGGCCGGAAGCCGTGGCTCCCCACCCCGAAGAGGACCACGACGGCGGCGACGACGAGGGGGTCACGCACGACGAGCGACGCGCCGAGGCCGGCCGCCGAGAGCGAGAGCGTCGCGACGATCATCGGGAGCTTCCCCACCCGGTCGCTCAGGTCGCCGGTGACGGTCTGGACGAGGCTGACGAGAAAGAGCGCGGCGTAGACGAGGTTGGCGACCGAGGGCGACAGTCCGACCGCCCGGGTGAGGTACAGCGGGAGAAAGGCGACCGCGCCGTTGTACGCGATGGAGAACAGCACGGTGACGAGGACGAACAGGAGGAACCGGCGCTCGCGGAACAACGGCGCGTACGTCCCGAGGGCGAGGGTTCCGGTGCCACCGCGTTCGTCCTCGCCCTCCACCCGGCCCGGAACGCGCCACGCGAACAGGCCGGCGAGGAGGACGCCGGCGCCGGCGCCGACGAGGAACACCGACCGCCAGTCGTAGCCCGCGGCGACCCCGCCGAGGACGCTCCCGAGACCGGCCGCGGCGACGAGTCCGGTTCCTGCCCCGACTCCGACGACGACCACCGCCGCCGGAGCGACCACCCCACCGAAGGCGCCGAGCGTGTCGAGCACGCCCAGCGCCCGACCGGTGCGGGCCGGATACACCTTCGACAGCAGGCCGATGGCGACGGTCTTGTGCGCGCCGGTTCCGAGCCCGACGAGCAACATCCCGCCGACCAGCACCGGGAACGGGCCGGCGACGGCGACGACGGCGGCCCCGGCGGCGGCGACGAGCGCCCCGGCGACGACGACGCGGACCGAGCCGACCCGGTCCGCCAGCGCGCCCGAGGGGAACTGCATCGCCGCGTAGGCGAGCATCAGCCCCGTGAACGCCGCGCCGACCGTCGCGTTCGAGACGCCGTAGCTCTCCTGGAGCGTCGCGAACAACGGCGGGAACAGGTACCGGAGAAACTTCGCGAGCAACCACAGGAGGGAGGTGAGGAGGAGGGCGTCGAGGCCCACGACCCGGGCGCGAAGCGAGTCGGGGTTGAGGCGGGTGCTCACGGCGTACCCACAGCGACGTGCGACGGCTGATTAAGCGGTACGGCTCGCGGCGAAACGTGCCGGGATACACGAGGACGTGTCTGGGCGCGGGGTCAGTCGCCGAACGGCCCCATCCCGCCCATCCCGCCGCCGCCCTCGCCCTCGAGTTTCTTCATCATCCGCTTCATGTCGCCGTCGCCCATCCCCTTGAACTGCTTCAGGGTGCGCTCCATCATCTTGTGCTGCTGGAGCAGTTCCTTGACCGTCTCCTCGTCGGTGCCGGAGCCGCGGGCGATGCGCCGAATCTGCGAGGCGCCGATGGCGCGGGGCTCCTCCATCTCCATGTCGGTCATGGAGTCCATGATAATCTCGAACTTCCGCATCCGGTCCTGGGTCACGTCCATCGCGTCGTCCGGCAGTTGGTCCATCAGTCCGCCGCCGAGGCCCGGAATCATGTCCATAATCTGGTCCAGCGGCCCCATCCGGTTCATGGCGTCCATCTGACGCTTCATGTCCTTCAGGGTGAACTGGCCCTTCATGATGTCCTCGGGCTCCCAGTCGTCCTCGCCGGCCTCCTGTTGCTCCATCATGGCGCGCTCGACGCGCTCGGAGAGCTGTTTGAGGTCGCCCATGCCCAGCAGCCGGGAGATGAACCCGTTGGGCTCGAAGCGCTCGATGTCTTGGACGGTCTCGCCGGTGCCGAGGAAGGCGATGGAGGAGTCGGTCTCGTTGACCGCAGTGAGGGCGCCGCCACCCTTCGCGGTCCCGTCGAGTTTCGTGATGACGACGCCGCCGATGCCGATGGACGAGTCGAACTCGCGGGCCTGCTCCTTCGCCCCCTGTCCGATTGCCGCGTCGAGCACGAGGAGGTTCAGGTCCGGGTTCACTTCGGCTTCGATCTCCTCGATTTCGTCGATGAGGTCCGCCTCGAGGGCGTGGCGACCGGCGGTGTCGACGATGTGCACGTCGGCGTCCTCGGTGGCCTCCATCCCCTCGCGGGCGATCTGCACCGGGTCGCCGCCGTCGGGGTCGCCGTAGAAGTCGACCTCGGCACGCTCACACATCTGCTTCGCCTGGTCGTACGCGCCGGGCCGGAAGGTGTCGGTCTGGATGACCGCCGGACGGAGGCCCTTCTTCGAGAACCACCACGCCATCTTCGCGGCGGTCGTCGTCTTCCCCGACCCCTGCAGGCCGGCGAGCATGATGGTCTGGGGTTCGAGCGGAATCTCCGTCGACTCCCCGACGATCTCGACCATCTCCTCGTAGACGATTTTGAGGATGTGGTCGCGGGCCGTGGTGCCCCCCGGCGGCTCCTCCTCCAGTGCACGCTCCTTGATGTTCTCCGAGAGCTCCATCACCAGCGCGACTTCCACGTCGGCCTGGAGGAGCGAGCGCTGAATCTCGCGGACGATCTCCTGGACGTCCTCTTTCGACAGCCGGGACTTCCCCCGCAGCTTGTCCATCGTGCCGCGGAGCGAGGAGCCGAGGTCGTCGAGTACCATTTGGCGAGGGTACGAGACGGAGCCCGTAAAGGCTTCCTCTCGACCTTTTGCTGCACTCGCTCGGCCTTCGGCCTCGCTCGCTGGCAAAAGGTCGATCAAAACCGCGGCTCGGGGGCTTCGCCCCGCTCGCCGCGTCCGCTCGCTCCCTTCGGTCGCTCGCGGCACGAGACGGAGTGATACCGCTCCGTACCGCTCCGCTCCGCTCCGCACCACACCGTTCCGCCTCGCCCCGCACCGTCCGGACGTTTATCACCGATGCCGAACCACCTCCCCCCGTGTCAATCCTCCCCGACCTCGCGACCCTCGCCGTCTACCTCGGGGCCGCGGTCGCGCTCATCCTCGCACCCGGTCCCGACACGCTGTACGTCCTCGCGCGGGGCGCACAGAGTCGCTCACGAGGGGTTCGGTCGGCGCTCGGCGTCGCCACCGGCGTGTTGCTCCACACCCTCGCGGCGGCGCTCGGGCTCGCCGCACTCCTCCGAGCGGCGCCGGTCGCCTACTCCCTCGTCACGTACCTCGGCGCGGCCTACCTCGTCTACCTCGGGGTGCAGACGCTCCGAGGGGAGGGCGCGGCCGTCGACGAGGGGACCCCGGCCGCGGGCGACGCCGCCACGGGCGACGGCGTTGCCGTCGGAGACGACGTAGCCGGGAGCGACGCCGCGGCTCCCGCTCCCGACGGCGGTGACGTCCCCGACCGCTCCTACCTCCGCGGTGTCGCCGTCAACGTCCTCAACCCGAAGGTGGCGCTGTTCTTCCTCGCTTTCCTCCCGCAGTTCGCCGGGTCGGGACCGGACGCGACCGCCCGGATGATTCTGCTCGGTGGACTCTACTCCCTGTTGACGGCGGTCTACCTCTCGGCCGTCGCACTCGCGTCACACCGGGCGCGTCGACTCGTCGGTGGCGACCGCGCCGGCGGCGTCCTCCGCTGGGGCGCCGGGGCCACGTTCGTCGCGCTCGGCGCCTCGGTGGCGCTCGGTGGGAGGTGAACGGGGCCGACGCGCCGTCGTACGCTGGCCACGGAATCTATGCCCTGGCCGTGCGTACGGTCGACTATGGTAGACCACGACGGTGCCGCGCGCATGGAGCTCACCCCGGAGGAGATTCGCGAGGAGGACGGAAGCTACTTGGTCGAGTGTCCCGCCTGTGGCACGCCGACGACGCTGATGAAGGTGATGGAGTCGGGTCACTGCGCCGGAGCCGACGACGACGTGGGCTGTACCGCGGAGCTCGCACTGGAACTCGTCTGGTCGGAGTGAGAGGGCTGCCGGCCCCCGTCCCCCGGATTCACTCCTCGCTCGCCAGGCGGAACACGTCGACGTCCTCCCCCGTCTCGCTGTCGCGCTCGGCGACGGCCGCCATAATCTCGCGCGCCTCGGCCTCGGCCTCGTCGAGCGACGCGTCGACGTCGACGCCTTCCAGCCCACCGTAGGCGACCTCTGCCCCGGAGCCGAGGGCGGCGGTCGGGTCGTCCAACGCGGCGCCGTCGCCGCCGACGGCGCGTAATCGGGCGTCGCCGCTGTCGTCCCTCCCGGCGAGAAGTACCTCGACGCCCAACTCGGCGGCGAGGTCGCTCGCGACCCGCTCGAGCGGGTCGATTCCCAGTTCGTCCCCGTCGAGTTCGTACTCCCGGCGCTCCTTCTCGAGTCGACGCTCGAACTCGTCGATGCCGCCCGCGTCGCCGACGACCGCGGCGCCGACCGAGCCGAAGTCGAACACGCGCTTCTTCGACTTGCTCGCCACCGACCCACCGCGGGTCAGGGTTCGGTCGCCGGCCAACACGACGCCGCCGGTACACTCGATGCCGATGACGGTGCTCATACCCCCGTTTCGACCCGGAGCGGAAAGAACGCTGTTGCCGTCTCGGCCGACTCCGCCGCATCGTTCGTCTTCGTCGAACGATTCGACGGACCGGTCAGAACCCTTTTTCGCGCGCACACCGTGTGTTGCGTTATCATGGAAACGACCAACGTGACCCCGTCGACCCGCCCCACGGAACGCCTCCTGGACGGCCCGGCCGAGCGAGTCGTCCCACCGCGTTCGGTCGGTACCGACGGCGACGCGCACGTCTTCGCCGGATTCCTCAAGTTCGCCGACGGGGACGACACCTGCTGGCTCCGTCGGAGCATCACGGTGGTCCCCACGCTCACCCGTGGCAGTCGACTCGACCTCACCGTCGAGGAGGCCTACCGGGACGCCGGGGTCGGGCGCATCGTCCCGCTCACCAGCTACGCCGACAGCTGTGCCTGGGACGGGGACGGCTCCTTCGAGGGCGTCCAACGTGCGGTGACGGCGTGGCACGACACCCACCGCACGCTGGGGCCCGGTGTGTTCGAGAAGTGAGTCGGCCGCGGAAAAGACGGCGGCCGTCGTGGCGCTCGGTCCTCTCAGACCACCGCGTCAGCGAGAGGAACGCGCCTGAACGCGCGCTCGCCGTGGCGCTCAGTCCTCGCCGAGCAGGCTCGCGACGAGCTCCTCCGGCTCGAACTTCTGGAGGTCGTCGTACCCCTGGCCCGTCCCGAGGAAGAGAATCGGCTTCCCGGTGACGTAGGCGATGGAGATGGCCGCGCCGCCCTGCGAGTCGGCGTCGGCCTTCGTCAGGATGGCGCCGTCGATTTCGGCGGCCTCGTTGAACTTCTTGGCGCGCTGGACGGCGTCCTGACCCGCGACCGCCTCGTCGACGAACAGCGTCATGTCGGGGTCGACGACGCGGTCGATCTTCTCCAGCTGGGACATCAGGTCGTTCGAGGTGTGGAGCCGACCGGCCGTGTCGCCGAGCACGACGTCCACGTCGTGGGCCTCGGCGTACTCCACGCCGTCGTACAGCACGGCGGCGGGGTCGCCGCCCTGCTCGTGGCTGATGAGCTTTCGGTCGAGATTCTCCGCGTGCTTGCGAATCTGCTCGTTGGCGCCGGCGCGGTAGGTGTCGCCGTTCGCGAGCACCGTCGAGAGCCCCTGCTTCTCCAGGTACTCCGACATCTTCGCGATGCTCGTCGTCTTCCCGACGCCGTTGACGCCGGTGAAGATGATGGTGACCGGCTTCTCCGCGTTCCGGACGCGCTCCTCGAAGTCGAACTGCCCGACGCTGATGACCTCGAGCAGCGCGTCGTGGAGCGCCTCCTGGACGAGCTGGGCCGTCGTGTCGACCTGCTTGCGGGACTCGCCGACCATCTTCTCGCGGATGGTGTCGAGCATCCGCTCGGCGACGTTCATCTCCACGTCGCTCTCGAGCAGCGCCATCTCGAGCTCCCAGAGGGGCTGTTCTAAGTCCTCCTCCTCGATGATGATGCGCCCGGTGGCCATCGACTTCATCTGCTGCCACCGGCTCGTCGAGGACTCCGCCGCCTCGCTCTCGCCGTCGGCGGAAGCGGAGGAGCGGCGCCGAGCGAACTCCGGAATCTCGCTCTCGGTGTCGTCCGCGTCGGCGTCGGCTTCGTCGTCGGCCACCTCGGCCTCCGTGTCTGCACTCTCGCTCTCGGCCGCTACAGGCTCGGCGCCGCTCGCACCGTTCGAGACGGCGGCTTCGTCCGCCGTCTCGGGCTCGTCGGTCGAGGACTCGGTCGACGGCGACGCCGCTTCCGCGGGTTCGGCCGCCGTCTCGGGCTTCTCGGGGTCGTCCTCGTCGACGAGTGTCTCCGTCGAGGCGGCGGCGTCGCTCCCGGCGCCCGCGCCGTCCTCGACCTCGGCCGTGTCCGGGTCGGTCGTCGAGGTGGCCGCCGGCTCCGTCGCGGCGGCGTCGGTGGAGGCGGCGTCCGCGGAGGTGGCGTCGGCTGCGCCGGTCGTACCCCGGTCGGCGTCGTCGACCGGCTCCTCGACCTGCTCGCCTTCCGCCGCCTCCTCGGCCTTCTCCTCGGCCGTCTCCTCGACGTCCTTCCGGAACTTGCCGAGTTTCTTCTTCAGTCCGTCGAACATGGGCGGTTACTCGTCCTCGCCCTCGTCACCCTCGCCGGAGAACTGGTCCTGCATCTGCTGCATCTGCTGCTGCTGCATCTGCTGTTGCATCTGCTGGGCCTGCTGTTCGAGCTCCTGGCTCTCCTCTTCGAGCCCCTCGACCTCGCCGCGGAGCTCGGCGATCTGCTCGTCGAGCAGGTCCTGCCGTCGCTGGAGCGCCTCGATGGCGTCGCCCTGCTCCTGCTCGGCCGCGTAGCCGCCGCCGAGCGAGACGATGACCTCGTCGATGTCCTGGACCTCGGCGCGGAGGTACGCGCCGCCGCCGAGGGGCACCTGCACCGTCGAGCCCGTCTCGAGGGTCTCGATGGCCTCGATGGCCTCGTCGACTTCGCCCTTCTCGGTCTCCAGCTCGTCGATTTCGCCCTCGACCTCCTCGATCTCCTCGTCGAGCGCCTGCAGCTCCTGGGAGAGCTGCTGCAGCTGCTGCTGGCCACCGCCCATCATGCTGCCACCTCCTCGATTTCGACCTGCGTGCGCTTGAGGTTGTGCTGACTCCCGAACTGCGCGAGGATGTGCTCGCGGGCGACGTTCTCGTTCTCGGCGTCGATCGACTTCTCGAAGTCCTCCCAGCCGTCACGGGACTGGAAGCGACCGCTGACCGTAAATTGACTCATGGGTGCAGGTGGACGGGGCAGCGGGAAGTATCTTCCGTGTCGGGACGCTCTCGTGGGGCACTCACCGGGTCGAGTCGGCTGGTCGGGGTTCAGGTTCCTGCCTCGCGACGGACCGCCGGCCGCAGGTCGACCAACGCACAGACGGCGACGACCAGCAGACACCCGACGACCGTCGCGTCGACACCGGCGGGCGCGAACAGGCCGGCCCAGTCGGCGACCGCCCAGAGTCCGCCGGTGTGGAGCGCCCCTCGGACCGCCGTCCCCCGACGACCGTGCCCGGCGAGGACGGGGAGGCTCCCGACGACGAGGGCGGCGACGACCGCGGCGACGAGCGCCACGGCGACCGCCGACCCGCCGCCGTCGGCGACGACGAGTCCACAGAACACCGCCAACCCCACCGCGGCCGAGAACGACGCGACCCGTCCGACCAGCTCCCGGTACCCGTCGCCGACGCCGAGCCGGCGTGCCGTGACGGTCGGCCAAGGTGGCCCGGCGTCGACCCGTCCGTCGCGTAGCGTCCCGACGACCACGGCCGCGACGAGACAGCCGACCACCGCCGCCGTCCGCACGGTGCCCGCGTCGGCCGTCGTCCGGTAGACGACCCAGACGAGCGGGGTCGAGAGCACGACTACCTGTGAGAACCCGTAGTGGACGACCTGCGTGAGCCACCCGTCCCGGTCGCTCCCCGCTTCCGGCCGGTGGGCGCCCCGCCTCGCTCGACGGCGCCGGCTTCCCTCCTCTCGCCGACCCTCGCGACGTGGCCCGTCCGACGGCATCATCGAGGGGTTCGGCCGGTCGGTGAAAAGTCCTCCGTGCCGAGTAGCCGCTCCGGGTCAAAAGCTTCAATACTATTAACTGACACGTGAGGCTGACTCTCCGTGGTCGCTCAGCTCATCCCGTACACGCCGCTGTTCGTCCTCGCCGCGGCCGTCGCCGCGGCGCTCGCCGTGTTCGGACTGCGGGTTCGCTCCGACGCCGGCACCGACTGGTTCGTACTGATGGCCGGTGCGGCGGCGGGGTGGTCGCTGGCCCACGCACTCGAACTTACGGTCCCCACGCTCGAAGCGTCGCTGTTCTGGAACCGGATGGCGTGGCTCCCCTACGAACTCGTGCTCGTCGGTCTCCTCCTGTTCACGCTCGAACTCACCGGACACGAGCGGTGGGTCACCCGCCGGACCCTCCCCCTGCTGTTGGCCTGGCCGGCGCTGACCGTCCTCCTCGCGCTCACCTCCGGCTGGCACGGACTCCTCTTCAGCGACCCCCGGCTCGTGGCGGTCGGGAGGGGTGCCGTCGACTACGGAACGTTCGGTCCGTGGTACTGGGCGGAGACCGCGTACGGCTTCACCGTCGCGCTGGTGTCCGCCGGGCTGTTCGTCCGGCAGGCGGTCGCCAGAACCGGCCTCTACCGCAAGCAGGCGCTGGTGATGCTGGCGGGGGTCGCCTCGGTTCTCGCCGTCGCCGTAGTGGACATCGTCTACGCCCCGACGCCGGTGCGACTCACGCCGATATCGTTCGTGCCGGTCGGTGCCCTCTTCGCGTGGGGGCTGGTCCGATACCGCGTGCTCGACGTCGTCCCGCTCGCTCGCGACTTGGCGGTCGAACACATGTCCGACGCCGTCGTCGTCCTCGACGTCGACGACCGGCTCGTCGACTTCAACCCCGCCGCAGCGGGCCGATTCGGCTTCGACGACCGGGACCTCGGGGCGCCCGTGGCGTCGGTGCTCGACACCGGACCCGATCCCGGTGAGGACCCGTCTCGGCAGGCACAGGTCGACCGCCCGCTCGCCGACGGTGCGGAGTTCGTCTTCGACGTCGGAACCGAGCGACGCTACTTCGAGGTCGACAGCGTCACCGTCCGGGACGGACGCGACGACCCCAGGGGACGACTCTGCCTGCTCCACGACGTGAGCGAACGGCGGAACCGGGAGCGCTGGCTCCGGACGCTCACCGAGAACGCCTCTGACGTGATACTCGTCGTCGGCGAGGACGGCCGCGTCCGCTACGCCGGCCAGTCCGTCGAGTCCACGCTCGGGTACGACGTCGTCGACGTGGTCGGTCGCGACGTTCGCTCGCTGGTCGACCCGGCCGACCGCGACCGAGTACGCGAGTCGTTCACGGAGCTGGTCGGGGAGCCCGACGGGACGCGCCGGGAGGAGTGTCGAGTCCGTCACGCGGACGGCTCGTACCGGACGTTCGACGTCCACGCGACGAACCTCCTCGCCGACCCGGTCGTCGATGGCGTCGTGGTGAACGCCCACGACGTGACCGAGCGCAAGGCTCGCGAACGCCGGCTGCGCCGACAGAACGAACAGCTCGACGCCTTCGCGAGCGTCGTCTCGCACGACCTCCGGAACCCGCTGAACGTCGCCTCGGGCTTTCTGGAGCTCGCACGCGACTCGGGCGACCCGGAGCACTTCGACCGGGTCGCCGGCGCCCACGACCGCATGGAGGAGATCGTCACCGACGTGCTGGCGCTCGCGCGGGCCGGCCGCGACCTCGGCGACACCGAGCCGGTGTCGCTCCGGGCTGTCGCGACTGCGGCGTGGGGCCACGTCGACACCGCGTCCGGCTCGCTCACCGTCGTCGACGACGCCACCGTCGAGGCCGACCGGACGACCCTGCTCCAGCTGTTCGAGAACCTGTTTCGGAACGCGGTCGAGCACGGCTCGACCCGCTCACCGTCGGTTCGGGTCGGAACGCTCCGGTCAGCCGCTGGAACGGGCGGCGTACGTGGCTTCTTCGTCGAAGACGACGGACCGGGAGTCGACGCCGACGACCCCGAGTCGCTGTTCGAGTTCGGGACGACCAGCTCCGAGACGGGCACCGGCATCGGCCTCGCGGTCGTCCGCTCGGTCGCCGAAGCCCACAGCTGGTCGGTGTCGGTCGAAGACGCGGGAGAAGGAACGGGTGCCCGGTTCGTCGTCGTCTTCGAGCCGGACGGTGACGCGGGCGACGACAGGCGGACCGCCCTCGGGTCGGGCGACGGTCTCGAGTCGGGCGAGAGTCAGTCGATGTAGCCGAGGGCGTCCTCGATGCGTCCCAGCTCCGGCCCGGTGGTGTCCTCGCCGACGACGTACCCTTCGTCGTTGGCGACGAGCCCCGAGCCGACGAGCGGGCCGCCGTAGTTGATGGTCCCGATGTCCGCGTGGACGTCGAGGTGCTCCTCGAGCGCCTCCAGCTCCTCCTCGCGGGACTTCGGGTGACAGAGGACCCCCCGGTTGTTGGCGACGGCGGCGGTGCCGACGGTGCGGACGCCGCCGAGGTCGCCGCGCTCGACGGGAACGTCGAGTGCTTCCTTCACCGCGGCCACGCCCTCGTCCCCCATGTCGGGGTGGGCCCACGCGCCGTAGTCGTTCGCGAGGACGACGTTGCCGGCGGCGTTGATGCGCCCGGGGAGTCTGACGACCGGGAGGGAGACGGCCTCCTCGATGCGCTCGATTTCCAGGTCGGTCGCCCGACCCGAGACGAGCACGCCGTTCTCGTTACCAGTCGCCAGCGCGCCGACCGTGCCGGAGCCGCCGACGGTCGTCGTCACGGCGGTCACGTCGAACTCCTCGGCCATGTCGTCGACGAGTTCGTCCTCGGCGTCGGGCCGCACGAGCAGCAGGTCGTCCGTCGCTCGGGCGAAAACGCCGACGTACGACGAACCGGCGAAGGAAGCGCGTAGCACAGCTTACTCGGCGGGCTCGGCCTCGACGGTGACCTCGCCGTCCTCGTCGAAGCGGGCCGCGCGGACGCGCAGCTTGCTCGGCGGGTTCTGCCGGCCGCCGTCCCACAGCGCCTCGTTGAGCGAGGGGTCGACGCGCACGTTGTCCTCGTCGACCTTGAAGTGCTTCGCGAGGTGTTCGCGGACGAGCCGCATCGCGCGGTCGGCGCGCTCCTGGGTCGGTGCCTGCTTCGCGTCGCGGAGCGGGACGGTGACCACGCGCTCCTCGAAGTCTCCGGCGCTCATTCGTCCGTGTCACTCCGGCGCCAGTTGCGGCGCTTCGGGTTGCGCTGGACGTCCATGTCGGTCTTCAGCATGACCCACGCGGGGACGCGACTGTTCTGTCGCTCGAGCTTGGCCAGGCGCTTCTTCTTGGCCTTCGATTTCTTTCCCATAGTGGAGGGAGTTCCGTTGCGCGCCATAAAATCGTGTTGCTTTGCCCCGGTGCCCGTGCTGGCGTCGGAGGCGGGTACGGCGGCGCCTCGGGAGTCGACCACGGCGTCTCTCGGAACGGACTCGGGAGTCGGACCGACGGACGGAGTCGAGCCGACGGACGGAGTCGAGAACGAGGGGAGGGCGGACGATCCGCCGCTCACGTGTGCATTCCGGCGGGTGACACGGCACCGAGTCGTCTCCCCTCGGTGGACCGCGTCGGGGCCGTGTCAGTAGACGACGCGGTCCGGACCGTCGGGTCACCCCGGGGCGACCCGGACGTCGTCGTTACGTCCTAGCGGTTCCAACCGCCTATACCCGCGCCTTGTTCGTATCCACCGTTTATCCGTGACGGCCGACCGGCGCTCGCCGCCGACCCCGGGAAGCAGACGTGTCTGGGTCGGCGTCCGACTCGTTACGCTCAGTCCTCGACGGACGGCGGCTCGGACCGCGCCCGTTCGGGCTCACGACCGCTCCCGTCGTCACCGCCCTCGGCCTCCGCCGGCGAACTGATGACCAGCGTGTTCTCGACGAGCGTCCCGTGAGCGCGTCGGAGCCGCTGGGAGAGCGCCTGCTGGGTGACCCCCAGTTCGGCGGCCAGGTCGCTCATCGTCAGCTCCCGCGGGACGGCGTAGTACCCCCGTTCGAGCGCGCCGACGAGACTGCGGCGCTGCTTCGGCGTCAGTCCGAATCGCCCGCCCGCCATCGGCTCCTCGGGCCGGTACAGCCGCTCCAGCTCGAAGGGGAGCCCGTGCTCGCGACAGTAGTCGTCGAAGCGCCCGAGCGACTCGTCGTCGTCGAAGCGCATCCGGAGTCGCCACGTGTCGTCACGGGCGTTCGCCTCGAGGATGGCCGCGCCCGTCTCCAGATAGGCGTAAGCGATGGACTCGGCGTTCCGCGTCCACGTCGCCCGGTAGGAGGTGCCACGGTCGAGGTCGTCGAGTCGCGTCACGTCGGTGACGCTGTCGTCCTCGCGGACCGCCTCGTCGAACCCCGCCACGTCGCCGGCGACCCAGAACACCGGCATGAGTTCGTCGGGCGCGTTGGCGACGACGCGCTGGATTTCGACGGTCGCCTCCGGCGCGGCCGAGAGCGCGTCGCTCAACAGGAAGGCGTCCGCGGGGACGGTGAACTCGGCGATAACGCTCATCGCCGGTCCGGTACCCGCGACGGGTACTTAGCTTGGTGGGACAGTCACACCTCACACCGGGACCGGGGGTCACCTGCCTCCCGCGGCCACCAGCGACAAGCGACGGGCGTACGTCACGTTCTCCCATGCAACGCGACTTCACCGGCGAGGACCGCGACAAGACGGTCGAGGACGCCTCCGGGAACGAGGTCGGCACCGTCGACCTCATCGACGAGGGGCGAGCACAGATGTCCGCCTCCTCCGACATGACGAGCGCCATCAAGGAGTTCCTCGGCTGGGACGCCGAGGACGACGAGGGGGAGCTGAAGCGCGAACACGTCGCCGGCGTCGACGACGAGACGGTGCGCCTCCGCTCGTCCGACGAGGTGGGGGCGAACGACGGCGTCTGAGGGCTCTCCGATTCGATGCCGCGGTCGCCGGGTCGTTCAGACGTCACGACGCTTCGACACCGCGACGCCCCGACACCAGGGGTCTCAGAGCCCGAAGCGCGTCACCGTCTCGTACTCGGGGCCGGCGTCCGTGAGCGTGCTCCGTTTGAGGCGAATCTGGTCGACGCGGAAGGAGCCGATTTCGGGCTCCGTCGCCGACGACTCGCGGACGAGCCGCTGGACGAGGTCCTTCCCGCGGGCGTCGTCCATCCGGGCGAGGGTGACGTGCGGGGTGAACGCGTGGTCCTCGGCCTCGAAGCCGATGCCGGTCGTCTCGCGCTCGACGGCCTCGTGGAGCCGCGTCATCTCCGTGCCGCCGGCCGAGACGCCGGCCCAGAGCACGCTGATGTAGTCGAGGCTCGGGAAGGTGCCCAGCCCGGCGACGGTCGCCTCGAACGGCTCGACGCGGGCGGCGTCGACGGCGTTCTCCAGCGCCTCCTCGACCGTCGGCACGCGCTTCTCGGCGGTCTCTCCGAGAAACTTCAGGGTGACGTGCGCCTGCTCGGGGTCGACGAACCGGAGCCCGGCGGCGTCGCCGAACCGCTCCTGGACGTCGGCGACGCTGTCGGCGAGCGAACGGGGGAGGTCGATGCTGACGAACAGGCGCATGGTCTCGTGTTCGGCGCGGCTCGGCAAAAAGGGGGTGGCAGACCGGAACTCGCCGAGGTTCTCCCGTACTCACTCGACGGCCCGCACACGCAGGGCTTAACCGGCCTGACCGCCAAGTCGCCGCTATGACTGACGAGGACCGACCTCACCGCTTCTCCGAGGGCCAGGGCCTCGACGAGGACTACGACGAGTTCACGCTCGACCCGCCCGAGCTGAAGGTCGACCCGACGAAGGTCGACCCCGTCGACTCGCACGTCCTCGCCGACATCCTCGACCGTCGGAACATCGACCGTGAGGACGTAGACGTGGAGACCCTGCTCGACGTGGGGCTGTCGTACATGGGCATCAACCGCTTCGAGGAGGCGACCGAGACGTTCGAGCGCGCCGCCAACTACGCCGAGGAGGACTCGCTCGTCCAGCAGGAGGCGTGGGTGAACAAGGGCGTCGCCCACGCCGAACTGCAGGAGTACGACGAGGCCATCGGCGCGTACCGCGAGGCGCTGCGCATCGACGAGGACTCCGAACACGCCGCGAGCGCCCAGACCAACCTCGCCTACGCCCTCTGGGAGTTCGGCGAGGTCGAGGAGGCGCTCGAACACGCCGAACGCGCGGTCGAACTCGACCCGCGCTTCCCGCAGGCGTGGTACAACCGCGGCTTCTTCCTCACCGAGCGCGGGCTCCACGAGGACGCCGTCAACGCCTTCGACAACGCCATCCGGCTGGGGATGCGCTCCGCCGAGGTGCTGGAGGAGAAGGCCCGCGCGCTGGAGGAACTCGGCCGCGAGGAGGAGGCCGAACAGGCCCAGGAGCGCGCCGACGAGATTCGCGAACAGCAGGAGCAGGAGATGGTCCAGCAGCGCGAGGGCGGCGGTGGCGGCGGTTCGGGTGCGGGTGGCGCCGGCGGAATGGGCGGTCTCGGCGGCGGCAGTGGCGGCCTCGGTGGCGGCGACGGCGGTCCCGGGGGGAGCCTCGGCGACGGCCAGGGGCTGTAGATGCTGCTCCGCGAGCGCGACACCGGCAAGGGGCTGCTGGTGTCGGTGTGCGATGCCGACTGCCTCGGCGAGACCTACGAGGCGGGCGAGGTGTCCCTCACCGTCGAGGAGGGGTTCTACGGCGGCGAGGAGGCCCGCGAGGCCGACGCCGAGGCGGTCGTGCAGAGCCTCACGCGCGCGAACGTGGCCAACATCGTCGGCGAGGAGGCCGTCGGGGTCGCCGTCGAAGCGGGCCTCGTCGACGAGGAGACCGTCCTCGAACTGGACGGTACTCGGCACGCGCAGTTGCTCTGGTTGCGGTAGTTCGCCCTCGTTCTCGCTCCCTGTGTAGTCGGTAGTCGCGTCGTGGTACGCGACAGCGGTACTGTTTCGACGGCTCACGGAAGCCCCCGCGCCGTCGACTCGCGCGACTCGCTGCGCTCCTCACCTCCCTCGCTCCGCTCGCTCGGTTACGGTGCTTGCGTCGTCGTCTCGTCCCGGCTCGGTGCGTCGCCCGAGCCCCCTCCGAAGCTCACCGGAACTCCTGTCAGCCGACCGTACGCACGACTGGGGCCCCGACGGCGACCGACGGTCCACCCCAACCAGGCGTTCGTCGAGTAGGTCGTCGGCGCGTTAGCTCGCGGCGTCGACAGCGGCGTCGCGCTCCTCGACCGACGCCGGTCCGACGCAGTCGAGGTCCGCCAGTTCGGTGCCGCGTTCGAGCGTCGAGCGCGACATCGCACGGTTCGTCGCGACGTACCCCTCCTCGGTGCGCTCGGCGACGCGTACGTCACTGTCTTCGACGTCGACGACGACGAACTCGACCGGCCCCTCGCTCGTTCCCGAGAGGTGCGACCGCGCGAAGTCGGGGTCGGCGACGAACTTCAGCCCGGGTTCGAGCCAGTAGGTGCGGCCGGCGCTGGCGACGGTCGGCGGGGCGTCGTCGCCGGCGCCGAGCGGTTCGAGCGACCCCTCGCCGACGAGTCGTTCCACCTCGTCGAGGCGGTACCACTCGCCCTCGTCGAAGCGGACGAGGCGCTCGTCGTCGTCGGTGGCGACGACCCGCCACTCGGCGCCGACGGCGGCCTCGTCGGCGGCGGGTTCGCGCTCGCCGTCCGGGCCGACGCCGGGGAGCGCGTCCGCGACGCGAAAGCGGCTCCCGACGCGGTACTCGTCGGAGGATGCGAGGTCGGGGTCGAAGTCGGCTTCGGTGTCGGACGCGGACTCGGCCTCGTCGTCTGAGATGGTGTCGTCTGGTGCGGTCATCGGGCGCGTTCGCTCGGCGGTTCGCTCGGGGTGGTAAAAACGGCCGTGGCCGCGTGCCGGCGGCGCGCTCGCTCAGGCGAGGGGCGCCTCTCGGGCGGTCGAGCGCTCGCGGCCGCGGGCCCAGAGGTAGACCACGAGGGCGAGCAGGCCCGGCAGGAAGCCGACGAGGAACAGCCCGCCGACGGCGACGCCCCACAGCGCGGCGTTCATGCCGCGTCGACCGGCGTCGCGGTACACCCAGACGCCGGCGAGGACGCCGACGAGACCGAACACGAACAGGACGACCAGTAGCTCGATGGCGCCGGGGACGCCGACCTGGAGGAACGTAGTGACGAGGTTCATCTCCCACTCCGTACGTCGGCTGAACGCATCAATACGGACGTGAGCAGTGCTCGCACCCGCGAGGGAGACACGAGCCACGCGGTCGGGTCCGGTCGAGGCGGCCTCAGACCGTTTCGGGCGTCGAGATGTTCCCGCGGACCTCGCGGTTCTCGGGCGGGACGCCGTCGAGGACGTAGCCGGCGAGATTGTTGTCGACGAGCCACAGCGGGCCGTCGCCGCAGTGGACTTCCACCGGCGTGTCGGCCTCGCTGGTGACGTGGCAGTCCGTAATCCACACGTTGCGGAGGGTCCCCAAGCCGCCGCCGAATAGCACCGCCCACGTCGTTCCGGCGTCGATGCGGGCGCCGGCCACGCGCAGGTTCTCGACGAGCGAGGGGCCGTAGAAGGAGAGCCCGTTGCCGCCGTGGTCGAGCAGGTCCGCGGTCCAGGTCATGTTCCGAATCTCGCCGGCCTGGCTCGGGAGCCAGAAGGCGACGGCGGTGTTCGACTTCCGGGAGCGACAGCGCCCGGCGACGGTGAGCCCGTCGAGGAGGTTGCCGTTGACCTCCAGCTTGTAGAACCGTCCGGCGGACTGGTCGATGTCGAGGTCGAGATGCAGGTTCCGCATGTCGGGGCCGCCGTCGACGGCGGCGACGAGGACGGTGCCGTCGTCGACGAACTCGTCGGTCGGGTCCCGGACCGTCCCCGAGACGTGGACGTTCTCGAAGTCCGTTTCGGCGCCGGCGTAGGTCATCAGCGTCACCGCCCGCCCGCCGCCCTGACCGGCGAGACTCCGAATCGTCACGTCCCGAGCGGTGAACTCCCCGTGTTCGACGCCGAGACCCTTGTTGCCCGCGAGGAGGTCCGTCCCGGTGACGGTCATCTCCCCGTCCTGGTGGAGGATACAGGTCCCCTCGGCGTGAATCGAGCCGCCGACGACGGTGGTCTCGGCGCCGTGAAGCTTCCGGGTCGGGGCGCCGCTCCCGTTCTCGTGGTGGCCGACGCCGACGACGCGCGCCCGCTCGATACGGGGGTTCTCGACGTGGACCTTGCTCGTCCCGTGACCGATGTCGATGCCCCGGCGGCAGTTCCTGACGGTCACGTCGCGGGCGGTGACGCCGAACGACTGGACCGCCTTCACCGGTTCGCCCTCGCCGCCGCCGAACCGGACCGCGTTCGTCGCCTCCACGCCGTCCCACGTGCAGTCCCAGCAGTCGAGGAAGTAAAAGCCCAGTCGGGTGTAGCGGTCGACGCGGGTGCCGCGGAACGTCCCGCCGCGGACCCACTGCATCTTGAACATGTCGTAGACGCCGTCGTCCGACGGACCCCGCATGGTGAGGTTCTCGACGGTCGGCCCGTCGAGGAGGTCGACCGGCTGGACGTACGCCTCGCCCGTCGGGAACTCGAAGACGGCGTTGCAGTCGAGCACCAGTTCGTCGCCGTCGACCGCGACGACCGCCGCGAACTGCAGGGCGTACTGTCCGGCGTACGTGTGGTTCTCCCGGTTCCGGAGGTGGACCGTGTCGCCGACGGCGAACGGGCCGGTGTCGGCGACCGAGACCCGTGACTCCCCGGGCGCCACCGTCCGGGTGACCGCGACCGGCGACCCTCGGAGGCCGCCGCCGCGGAAGAAGACGGCCGGACTCGGCACCGACGACGTGCGCACGAGCTCCGCGTTCGCCGAGCGGAGCGTCAGCGACTTTGAGATGGTGTGGGTCTCGGCGAGTTCGTACTCCCGCGGCTCGCTCCCACTCTCCCCGCGGAACAGAATCGTGTCGCCGTCCCGGGCGCGGTTGTAGGCTATCTCGAACGCCTCGTCGTCGTCCGTCACGCCCTCGGCGCGCTGGATGGCGGCCACGTCGATAACCGTCTCGCCCCCGGCGAAGGGGTGCCAGCCGAACCCGTCGTGGTAGAACACCTCGCCCGTCCCGGTGTCGTAGAAGAACTCGTTGCGCGAGGCGTCCGTGGGCGCCTCCGTCCCGACGTAGTACGTCGACTCGGTCGTGTGACCCCGTCGAGGGGTCGAGAGCGCTCGCGTCTCCGCGGTCCCATCCGTCGGTCCCGTCCCCCCCGCCGCACCCGTCGCCCCGGCCGCACCCAACCCCGTCAGCGACAGGAACGTCCGCCGCCCTACGGAGAACCGCTCCTCGCTCACCGGCGGTCACCGCCGGTCGGTCCGCCCGCCACGACGCGCCCACCCGTTCCCTGCTTCCTCTTCATACGTCTCAAAAACTCTGTTTAGACATAATATCTCGCTATCTGTCAAGTAAGCGCTCGGACTGACTGCCGGGTAACGCGACGTGGCCGCGGAGTCTCTCCGATAATGGGCCGTCGCCGCTGGGTGTCACCGATCGGCAGGCGACCGACTCCGAGGCACCGGTACCCGAGGGGTACCGGGTCCGGGGCACCTCCGATGGTCGTGCCGGCGACGCCCGGACCGCTACAGTTCCGAAGCCGTGTTATCCCTCCGGCCCATAGCGGGGTCCAATGGAGACACAGGAATCGTACCCACTCGACGTCGAGTCGATCCGGGCCGACTTCCCCGTCCTCGAGCGCAAGGTCGGCGGCGACCCGACCGTCGCCGGCGAGGGCGACGGTGACGACGTGCCGCTCGTCTACCTCGACAACGCCGCGACGAGCCAGACGCCGAAGCGGGTCGTCGAGGCCATCGTCGACTACTACTACGAGTACAACGCGAACGTCCACCGGGGCATCCACCACCTGAGTCAGGAGGCCTCCGTGGCCTACGAGGAGGCCCACGACCGGGTCGCGGACTTCGTCGGCGCCTCCGGCGGGCGCGAGGAGGTCGTGTTCACCAACAACACGACCGAGGCGGAGAACCTCGTCGCCCGCTCGTGGGGACTGAACGAACTCGGCCCCGAGGACTCCATCGTGCTCACCGAGATGGAACACCACGCCTCGCTGGTGACGTGGCAGCAGGTCGGCAAGAAGACCGGCGCGGAGGTGCGCTACATCCGCACCGAAGAGGACGGCACCCTCGACATGGACCACGCGGCCGACCTCATCGACGAGACGACCGAGATGGTGAGCGTCGTCCACGTCTCGAACACACTCGGCACGGTCAACCCGGTCGCCGAACTCGCGGACTTGGCCCACGAGCAGGACGCCTACATCTTCGTCGACGCCGCACAGTCCGTCCCCAACCGGTCGGTCGACGTGGAGGCGATGGACGCCGACTTCCTCGCGTTCTCCGGGCACAAGATGTGCGGACCGACCGGTATCGGTGCGTTGTACGGGAAGCGTGCCATCCTGGAGGAGTTGGAGCCGTTCAACTACGGTGGCGGGCACGTCCGGAAGGTCACCTACGAGGACGCGACGTGGGAGGACCTCCCGTGGAAGTTCGAAGCCGGCACGCCCAACATCTCCGGCGGCATCGCGCTCGCCGAGGCGGTCGACTACCTCGAGGACATCGGAATGGACCGCATCCAGCGCCACGAGGAACTCCTCACGGAGTACGCCTACGACCGCCTCTCCGAGTTCGACGACATCGAAATCTACGGTCCGCCGGGCGACCAGCGCGGGGGACTCGTCTCGTTCAACCTGGACGGCGTCCACTCGCACGACCTCTCCAGCATCCTCTCCGACCAGGGAATCGCCATCCGCGCCGGCGACCACTGTACCCAGCCGCTCCACGACAAGCTGGGGATTCCGGCGTCGACGCGCGCGTCGTTCTACCTGTACAACACCCGCGAGGAGGTCGACGCGCTGGTGGAAGGTGTCGACGAGGCGCGGGAGTTATTCGCCTGAGCCGGTCGCTCGCTACCGGCTCAGTGCTGTTCACCTGACGCGGCCATTCGCTACTGGCGCCGTCTAGGCGCGGTCGGTCTTCTCCAGCACGACGACCCACTGATTGCTCTCCTCGTCCGACTCCGGGTGGCCGTAGCTGAACTCGGCAATCTCCCACGGGGTGCCGACGAGTGCCTCCGCCAAGCGTCGCCGGTCGAACAGCCGAAAGTAGAGCGTCCGACCCACTTCCCCCTCGTACTCGCAGTGAAAGACGCGGTGGGCGAGCCCGGGTGCGGGGTCGTCGCGGACGGCGAACACGCCCTGTGCCACCGACCGCTGGGGGCCGTAGTTGTCGAGAATCGCGGTCGCGTCCGACGTCGTCACGTACGCGAGGTCGTCGAGGAACGCTCGCACGCCCGCCATCGACCCCGCCAGGCCGAGTTGGGTGCCGACCGCGACGGCCGACCGGAACCGGTCCCGTTCGAAGTGGTCGCGGAGCGAGAACATGTCCGCGCGGCGGGCGTCCTCGACGCCGCGCTCGCGCATCGTCCGCACGAGGTGGTCGCTCACCTCGACGGCGACCGTTTCGAAGCGCTCCTGGAAGTACAGGCTGTCGCGACCGGCACCGGCGCCCATGTCCAGCAGCGGGCCGTCGAGCCACGACTCGAACCACTCGTCGGGTTCGTGGTCGCCGAAGTACCACCGCTCGATAGCGTGCTCGCGCGTCTCGTCGCCGTCGCGGTCGACGAGTGGCTCCTCGCGCTCGCCGAGGTGGTGGTCGCGGACGGCGCGACCGAACGGGTCCCTCGTCATCGGCCGTGGTATCACGGCGCAATTGTAATAACTCTGTAACGAGTCTGTGTCGCATTCACAGGGGCCGCCGGCGGTGGAGAGGATGGCCGGACTTCGGGCCGTGTGCAGCGGTACTGAACCCCACGACGGAACCCTTTTCCGGCGCATACCCGTAGCAGGAGCCGATTGACTATGGGTTCGGACATGTACCGACAGCAGATACTCGACCACTACAAGAACCCCCGCAACTACGGCGAACTCGACGATGCCACCTTCTCGCACGTCGGGGAGAACCCCTCCTGTGGCGACACCATCCGGATGGACGTCAGATTGGAGGACGACGACGAGACCATCGAGTACGTCGCGTTCTCGGGTGACGGCTGTGCTATCTCACAGGCCAGCGCGAGCATGCTCTCCTCGAAACTGCAGGGGTTGACGCTCGACGAACTCGCCGAGTTGGACCGCGACGACGTGGTCGACATGCTCGGCGTCGACATCAGCCCGATGCGCATCAAGTGCGCCGTGCTCGCCGAGAAGGTCGCACAGGACGGCGCCAAAATCTACCGCGAGGACCTCGACATCGACGCGACGACGACCGAGGAGTAGTCGACCCTCGACGTCGCCGCTCGTCCTCTCGCCGTTTCCGCGGTTCGCCGCCGTCGCTCGTTCTCCCCCGCCTACTCCGGAATCGTCCGGACGAACCGCTCGGGGTCGTCGTGGAAGCAGTCCCCGACGACGACGGCGTCGGCGCCGGCGTCGAGAATCTCTCGGGTCTGTTCCTGCCGTTCGATGCCCCCGCCGTAGAGCAGCACCGTCTCGTCGAGGTACTGCGCCGCGGCTTCGACGTCTCGGGGGCCGCCGTAGGTGCCCGAGTACTCGACGTAGAACACTTCGAAGCCGTAGAGCGCCTCCGTCGCGAGCGCGGCGCCGGCGACTTGGTCGGTGTCGTAGCGGCGCTCGACGCCGGACTCGGCGGCGGCCTTCGACTCGAGATTCTGGACGACGTACCCCTCGCCGATGACCTTCTCG
Source organism: Halobium salinum (assembly GCF_026586625.1). Lineage (GTDB taxonomy): Archaea > Halobacteriota > Halobacteria > Halobacteriales > Haloferacaceae > Halobium > Halobium salinum. Next base: position 580,418 of record NZ_JAODIW010000006.1, read on the forward strand.
GCGACCTCGGCGACCGCCTCGCGGCCGCGCTCGGCGATGAGGTCCCCGACGAGCGGGAGTCCGGAGCCGAGCGCCTCCTCCGGCTTGCGAGCCACCTCGGTGAAGAAGTCGACGTGTTTCTCGACGAAATTGTCGCGGTCGCCGTTGTACACCGCGGGGACCGCGAGGTTGTCGACCGCCTCGACCGTCTCCCTCGAGACGTGACTCGCGCTGTTTGGCTCTTGGAAGAGCGGGAGGCCGGGACACTGCTCGCGGATGCGCTCGACCGCGTCGAGGGTGTTCTCCTCCGTCACGCCGTCGGAGCCGCCGACGATGACGAGGTCGGTGCGGTCGAGGATAGAGAGGTCCGCCGGCAGGTCCTCGGCCGGGTCGACCTTGGTCACGTGGTCGATGTCGCTCCAGTCGACGGGCATTGTACCCGGGTTCGCGCGGTGGGGGTAATAGGTTCCCGGATTGGGAGGCGCGGCGGACGGCCCGCAGGTGCCGCCTCAGACCAGCCCCGTCACCGACGCGTACTCCCAGAGGAACTGGACGGCGTTGAACAGCCCGTGAGCGACTGCCGGGACGAGGATGTTCTCCGTCCGGAGGTAGAGGTAGCCGAGCAACCCACCGAGGACGAAGATGGTCGCCAGCGTGACGACCCGGCCCTCGCCGACGTACGACGACCAGTGGATGAGTGCGAAGATTGCGCTCGCCCCCACCAGTCCGGGCCACGGGCCGTACTCCCGGTGGAGCGTCCCCTGGACGACCCCCCGGAAGACCAGTTCCTCCGCCGGCCCGACGAGCAGGAGGGTCATCGGGACCAGGTAGAGGAAGAACGCGGGTTGGTCCTGGCCGAACTGCACCAGCGCGCTCTCCGCGGGTTGGAGCGCCGTGAGTTCGTAGACGAACGACGACGCGAACAGGAGACCGACGAGCGCGACGAGACCGGCGGCCATCCAGCCCAGGTCGCGGGCGGTCGGGGTGCGGAGGCCGAGCAGGTCCCAGTCGTCTCGGAGCGAGAAGTACGCCGCGGCGGTGAGGATGAACCCGACGAACTGGAACGAGCTGATGAGGACGCGCCCGAGCGCGTCCTCCTGTGTCAGGCCGAGCGGTCGGAGGGCGCCGGCGCCGAGGGCGACGAACACCGCGGCGACGATGAACGCGCCGGCGACGACGCTGACGACGGCGCCGAGCGTCTGGAGGTGTCGTCCGAGCCCGTCCGCGTCGGTGGTCGAGGACCGAGTCGGGGAGTCCGAGGCCATTCGTTGGTGAGGTGGTAGTCGTGGGGCGGGCGTAACTCCGTCGGTCCCCACTCGTGGAGCCGACGAACCCTTACTCGACGACCAACGTCTCCTTGTCCTGCACCGCGTCGGCCTCCTCGAAGTCGCCGCCGCCGAGGAGCCCGCGGGCGGCCTTCTTCCCCCACTCCACGGCGGGCTGGGTAAACGTCGAGACGTTGTCGAGCTCGCCGTATAGCACCGTCGCGGCCTCCATCGCGTACAGTAGCTCGCCCAGATTTCGCTCGTCGACGCGCTCCAGTTCGATGCGGACGTTGGGGACGGCGGCGGCCTTCAGGCTCGCCTCCGTGGCCTCGAACTCGGCGTCGAGCAGTTCGCCGAGGCTCTTCCCGCCGAGGTAGGAGAGGCCGTCGAGGTCCGTCTCGGGGATGGCCCGGTCCTCGTACTCGCGGGGTCGGACGAGCGTGACGAGCTTGTCGTTCGGCCCGGCACGGTAGAGTTGGAGCTGGGAGTGCTGGTCGGTCGCGCCGAGGGCGCGGGCGGGCGTCTGGCCGACGCCGTCCTTCCCGAGGCTCTCGGCCCAGAGCTGGGCGAACCACTCGGCGAACGTCTCCAGGCTCTCGGCGTAGGGCATCATCGCGTTGACGCCGGCGCCGCGGCGGGCCAGCGCGTACGAGACCGCGCCGTAGGCGTAGCCGGGGGAGTCGTACAGCGACCCGGAGAGGGAGTCCATGGCGTCGGCGCCGCCCTGGAGGAGGGCGTCGAGGTCGTGGCCCTGAATCGCGGCGCAGGCCAGCCCGACCGTCGAGAGCGCCGAGAACCGACCCGGAACCCCGTCGGGAACGTCGAGCGCCGGGAGGTCGTGCTTGTTCGCCAGTTCGCGGAGGTTCCCCTCCTCGCCGGTTGTGACGAACGTTCGGTCGGTCCAGTCGACGCCCGCCGACTCCATCGCGTCGCGGACGACGAGGAAGTTCGAGAGCGTCTCGGCCGTCGTTCCGGAGCGCGAGACGACGTTGACGACCGTGCGGTCGAGCGGGAGGGCGTCGAGCTTTCGCGTGACCCACTCGGGGTCGACGTTGTCGAGGAAGTAGGCGTCGACCTCGGAGTCGAGGGCGTTGGCGACCGTCGCGGCGCCCAGCGCACTCCCGCCGATGCCGACCGTGAGGACGGCGGCAGGGTTCTCGAAGCGCGAGACGGCCGAGCGGATGGCGTCGGCGTCCGTCGTCTCCGGCAGGTTCAGCGCGGCGTACCCGTGCTCCTCGGCCTCGCGTCCGGCGGCGATGGTCCCGTGTGCGTCCGCGACCCGTTCGTCGAGGCGGTCGAGGGTGTCGCGGTCCAGGCCCGGCCGGGTGCCGAGGGCGTTCCCCAAGTCTACGTACATATCGGGAACGCGACCGGCGACGGTAAAACGGTTTGCCCGTCTCTCTCGTTCCGGTACCGGAGGGAGCCATCGCCGGCCATCGAGCCGGTACGAGCGAGTCCCCACCCGCCGACGACTCGCGGGAGACGACCGCCGGGACCGCGACCGCGGACCGGAGGACGGCGAGGGCAGGGGGAACGAAGGAGATGGTGAGGACAGGGGCGACGAGGGAGACGGTGACGGCGAAGGAGACGACGGCGACGAGGGGGCTCATCGAGTTTTCCCAAACGTCGCCGATAACGGGTCACTACCTCGTCCGGCGACCGCTCGACGCGACCGTTTCGGGCCGGTAATCGGCGGCTAACTAAGGTAGTAGAGCTAGTGTATCCGAGTATGCATCGGACTGGGTGGACCCGTCTCGGGGTCCTCACCGTGGCGCTCGTCGGGGTCCTCCTCGCGGCGGGGGGGCTCGGCCTCGCCGTCCCGGGCCCCGACGCCTCACCCGTCGCCGGCGACGAGCGAGCGACCTCGACCGACGGGGCCGCCGCGGACGGGACCGTGGCGGACGGCACCGACGAGGATATCGAGGGCGAGACCCGGGTCGTCACCTCGGAGCCGAAGTGGGAGCCGGCGGCGACCCCGCCCGCTTCGGGGAACGACACGGTTAATTCGGCCAACGCCTAAGCGCGGGTAATGAGCAATCGCGGGTACGGCGGGCTTTTCGGCGCGTTCCCCTACGCCTTCCGAGCGAGCGACTCGTGGTTCTTCCGTAGCTACGTCCTCCTGAGTGCCCTCACCTCCCTCCTCGTCGGGCTCCTCGTCGCGGCCGGCGTCGTCGTCCTGCTGGGCAACACCGCCTCCTTCTCGGGCGGGAGCATCACCCTCAGTCGCGCGTTCTACATCGTCGTCGGACTCCTCGTGGTCGGACCCATCCTCGCCCCCACGCTGTTCGTCGCCCGCCGCCACCGACGGGGGTGGAGCAGCGACGGCGACGGCTACGACGTGGCGCTCGCGCTCTCGGGGTACGCCTTCCTGGCCTCGCTGTACGTGGGGTTGGTGGTCTCCATCCCGCCGGAGTTCCAGCAGGGGGATGCCGGCGGCGTCGTGCAACTACTCTACGCCCTCCCCCCACTCGCCGGTCTCGTCCCGCCGCTCGCCGCCGCCGGCGGCATCTACCTCGTCCACCGCGTCCTGCGCTGACGCGGTGGGCACGTCGTCGGTCGAGGACGAAACCCCCAAACCGTCCGACCGCCTACCGCCGGCCATGACAGACGAGCGCGAGGCGGCCGTCCGCGACGCCATCGCGGCGGCCCGCGAAGAGACAGTCGACGAGGGTGGCAGCGACGACCGAAAGGAGGGGACGTTTCTCGTCACCGCCGCCGACGAGGCGTCGGCCGTCCTGAAGGACGTGGACGACGGGCAGGTGCTCACCCTGTCGTCGAACCCGGGCGTCGAGGTCGACGACGCCGTGGAGGGCGTCGTCGCCGCCGACCCGCCGATGAACGTCACCTACCAGCTCGTGGAAATCGAGCGCCGCTGGTCGCTGTCCATCGAAGTGAGCGACGAATCGCCGACGAGGACCTCGGTCGACGTCGGCGACGAGCAGGCCGTCGGCGAACTCGACCGCCGCGAGCGCGCCGGCCACGGCGAGATTCACGTCATCACCGTCCCCGACGGCGAGGGCGCCGACGCGGCCCGCGAGGTCGCGGAGGACCGCGAGGCGACCCTCACTCGGGCCGCCAGACTGGGCGTGAACCGGGTGGAGATTCGGTTCGGCGACGGCGTCGTCAGCGTGCGCTACGTGCCCTGACCCCGGCTCCCCTGCTCCTGCGCTTCGTCGGATTCACCGGTTCGGCCCGGCCGCGCTCTGCACCCGCCAGCCGCTCGCCACGTCGACCTCCCGGGTCGTGAACGCGATGTCGGTGTCGTCGCCGACCGGCCCCTCGCCTTCGACCGCCTCGACCCTGAGCGGGATGTCCGGCGAGTTGCCACAACAGCCCACGTCGACGAACTCGGTGAACTCCTCGCCGACCTCGACGTCGCCGAGCGTCCGCCGGAAGTAGCTCCGGAACCGGTCGCCCGTGAGTTGGTCGCGGCTCCAGTCACCCAGCGACTCGGGGTAGGAGATGACGACGCACGTGGCCGTGGACGCTTCGCTCATGGCACCCGGTAGGCCGTCACGGGACAAAGGCCTCACGCCGGTGGGCGTCGCCGGCGTCACCCGGGTCCCGTCGTTCGGTCCGAAGAAGAAGGCTTATTCGGCGCGGGGCGAGAGCGGCCGACATGGACCAGTTCGCTGACCGACCGGAGGGACTCTGATGGCAGGGACCTCGGAGAACCTCCCCTTCGACCTCCCCGAGGTCGACTACACCCGGTACTCGAACCGGCAGCTCGCGGCGGTGCCCCTGGCGGTGCTCGCGCTCGCCCTCCTCGTCATCGCGGCGACGTTCGCCCTCACCGGGGCGCCAGTCGACCCCGGACTCGACTTCACCGGTGGCACAGAGCTTCGCGTCGCCGTCGACGCGCCGAACGAGGACGCGGCCCGCGAACAGATACGCGGGGCGTTCGCCGTCGAACCCGAGTCGATTCAGTCGGTGCCCTCGGACGCGACCTACATCGTGACGTTCCAAGAGGGGGCCGCCTCGACCTCCGCGCTCGACCAACAGGCCAGAGACGCCGGACTGGAGGTCCGCTCCAGTGACTCCGTCTCCGCCAGCTTCGGGGGCGAGACCCAGGGGCTCGCCCTCGCCGGCGTCGCGGTGGCGTTCGTGGGGATGAGCCTCCTCGTCTTCGCCATGTTCCGGACGTTCGTCCCCTCCATCGCGGTCGTGGTCTCCGCGTTCTCGGACATCGTCATCCCCGTGGCGCTGATGAACCTGCTCGGCATCGAACTGTCGCTGGGGACGGTCGCCGCGCTCCTGATGATTATCGGGTACTCCGTCGACTCGGACATCCTGCTCAACAGCCACATCCTGCGCCGCTCGGGTGACTTCTACGAGTCCACCTACCGGGCGATGCGCACGGGTGTCACCATGACGCTCACCTCCCTCGCGGCGATGGCGGTGATGGCGGTGACGGCGACGCTGTTCGGCATCGAACTGCTCGCCTCCATCGGCATCATCCTCGTGTTCGGCCTCGCCGCCGACCTGATGAACACCTACATGCTCAACCTCAGTCTCCTCCGGTGGTACAAGTTCGAGGGGGTGAACCGCTGATGGTGTCGGTCCGCGACAACTGGCGCGTGTTCCTGCTCGTCCTCGTCCTCCTCGGCAGTACCTTCGCGCTGTTCTCGCCGACGATGTCCGGCTCCGACGGCCCGAGCGGCCCCGGACAGGCGAGCGACGGCCCGACCAATCTCAGGTTCGGTCTCGAACTCTCCGGCGGCACCCGAATCAGGGCGCCGCTGGTCGGCGTCACCGCCGAGGGCGTCCAGTTCGGCGACGAGAACATCACGGCCGTCGAGCGCAACGTGGCCGACCAGTTCGACGGCATCACCGTCACCGACGTGACGGCCCGCCGGAGCGCGAACGCCTCGACCGTCGAGGTGACCGCCGAGAACGTGACGACCGACGACCTCGCGAGTGCGCTCGACGCGACTGGGTACCAGTACGAGTCGGTGCGCGAGGGGGTCACCGAGCCGACCCGCCAGCAGACCGTCGAGGTGCTTCAGGCGAAGGTGAACGAGGCCGGCCTCAGCGGCGGGACGGTCCAGTCGGTGTCGACCGCACAGGGTCAGTACTTCATCCTCATCGAGGCACCCGAGGAGCGCCAGGCGGTCATCGACCTCGTGAACTCCCGCGGGACCGTCCGCGTCGACATCTACCATCCAGCTGAGAACGGCTCCGGTTACACGACTCGCGAGGCCGTCCTCGAACAGGGCGACTTCCAGTCCATCAGCACGGCCCAGCAGGGAGAGGGGAACCAGCCGCCGTTCGTCCGCGTGAGCATCAAGGAGAACGTCGCACCCCAGTTCCAGCGAGCGGTCGTCGAGACCGGCGTCGCTCAGCCCGGTGGGACGAGCTGTTCGTACCGGGAGAACCCGGACACCACCGACCCGTGTCTGCTGACGAAGGTCGACGGCGAAGTCGTCTACGCCGCCGGGATGGAGGCCTCGCTGGCGCAGAGCATGCGCTCGGGCCAGTGGCTGAACGACCCGACGTTCATCCTCCCGGCCGACAACTACTCCGCGGCCCAGCAGCTCGCCATCGACCTGCGCGCCGGTGCGCTCCCGGCTCAGCTCGACCTCGAAGAGGAGGGGACCTCCTCGTACGTCTCGCCCTCGCAGGGTGCGTCGTTCAAGGTCGACTCGCTCATCACCGGCGTCATCGCCGTGCTCGCGGTCAGCGTCGTCGTCTTCCTCCGATACGGGCGGGTGGAGGTCGCCGTGCCGATGATTCTCACCGCGCTGTCCGAGGTGGTCGTCCTCCTCGGGTTCGCGTCGGTCATCGGCTACCCCATCGACCTCGCGGTCATCGCCGGGTTCGTCGCCGTCATCGGGACGGGGGTGGACGACCTCATCATCATCGCCGACGAGGTGATGAGCGAGGGTGACGTCTCCTCCCGCCGGGTGTTCCAGTCGCGCTTCCGGAAGGCGTTCTGGGTCATCGGCGCCGCCGCCGCGACGACCATCATCGCGATGAGCCCGCTCGCCGTCCTCTCGCTCGGCGACCTGCGCGGGTTCGCCATCTTCACCATCCTCGGCGTCATCGTCGGCGTCCTCCTGACGCGGCCGGCGTACGGGGACATCCTCCGTGGCCTGCTGACGGAGAGTCGCTGAGGCGACGCTCGGGTTCGATTTTCCCAGTCTTCTGCTCACCAGCGCGCCGCTCGGCCGGATAGCCGCCGTCGACGACCGACCACCCACCGATGGGTAGGGCTCCGGGAGGGGCCGGTCCAGGCGCTCTGCGCCCGCGAGCTCGGGAGTTCGAAGCGCTCCCGGTGCTCGGCGACACCGACGAAGTAAGCACCGGAGGCGAGCGAACGGCGTGAGCGAGCCGAAGCGCCCAACGAGTCAGCGGAGCCGAGCGGACGGGGGACTCCGGAGGGCAGGAACGCAGCTGCTTCGAATCCCACGTCTCCTCCGGACACGTCGTCGACAGAAAACCCGGAAAAAGACCGTCACGCTCAAACCGGCCGCCAGCGAATCCGGGGGTATGAACGGCTCGTGGTACTCCAGTCCGGAAGGCGCGATGAACCTCATCCTCGGCGGCGTCCTCGCCGCGGCCCTCCTCTTCGGGCTCATCTTCGGGGCGGTGTACATGGGCATCCTCCCGACGATTACGTAGACGTCGGGGAGACTCCCACCACCGTCCTCGGCCGGTCAGAACTCCGCGAGCGACGACTGTTCGGCCGCGGCCAGCAGGTCGTCGCAGGTCGACCACGACCGGCGCGCACAGTCCGGTAGTCCGCCCGTCTCGGCGACGTACCGCCGGAGAAAGGCCCGCGTCGTCGGGTCGCTCGGATAGCCGCTCCCGACCGGCCCCCACTCGGCGTACGCCTCGGCGAGGGTCGCCACCCGCGCGTCGCGTTCGACCTTGGCGACGACGCTCGCGGCGCTCACGACGGGGTAGGACTCGTCGGCGCGGTGTTCGGCGGTCACTTCGACCTCGGTGCCGGCGTCGGCGACCGCCTCCCGAACGCGGCGGCCGAAGCGGTCGGCGTCCACGTCGCCGGCGTCGACGACGAGCCGGTCGCCGGGCTCGGCGACGGCCGCGGCCGCCTCCGCCTGCGCCGCGACCGTCAGGGCGTTCATGTCCGTCGCCGGGTCGTCGATGCGGGAGACCGGGACGACACCGACGCCGACGCTGACCTCCGAGTCGGCCTCGAAGGTGGCCGCCAACTCCTCGCGGCGCGCCGGGGCGACCCGCTTCGAGTCGTCGACGTCCTCGGGGAGCCGGTCGGGGACCGTCCGGACCGCGGCGGCGACCATCGGCCCGAGCACCGGCCCCTTCCCGGCCTCGTCGACGCCGACCGTGACGGTGTCCTCGTCGGCGCCGGAGTCGCGTGTCATGGTCACTCGTCTCCCGGGTCGGAGAGCGGCGGCTAAGCCGTTTCGACTCGTCGAGCGGGTCCGTCGGCTCGGACGGACGGGACGTCGTAAAAACGGGTTGTCGGCCGCTACTTCGAGGTCGCGCGGGACGCCGCCGACCGCGGCTCCGGCTTCGCCTCCAGCTCCGGTTCCGGCGCTTCCTCCCCCGTCGACCGCGAGCGTTCTTCGGTGTCGAGCTCCTCCCGTAGTGCCGTCCACTCCGCGTCGAACTCCTTACACATCGGACTTCGAGCCCGGTTCGGGTGTACGAACGCCGACATAAATTCGTTGTGGCCGACGGTGGCGACGACCGGTGCGCGTAGACCGGCTGAACGGACGACCCGTGAACCGGCCGGGGTCTCAGCGGAAGAACTCGGACTGTTCGAACGCCTCGGACTCGCCCTCGACAGCGGTCACGTCGAGTGCGCTCACGTCGGCGTCGACGCCGAGCAGTCCCGCGAGACTCGGTTCGGTCCGGCCGTCGTCGCCGGAGACGAGCTCCTTGATGTAGAGGCCGCCTTGGCCGTGGACCTCGACGGTGGCGTGACGGGGGTCGGAGAGCTCGCCCGACGCGTCGTAGACGGTGCGTTCGCGGGTGAGCGCGGCACGGCGGTGGTCGACGCGCTGGGGCGTGTACTGCCGGATGGTCGCGCCGGTCAGTTCTTCGAGGGCGTCGGCGAGCGCCTCGGCGGTCACGTCGCCGCCGAAGGTGACCTCGGCACGGTAGGTCTTGCTCGCGTCGAGTTCCTTCACGCGCTCGACCATGTCGTAGGTGGCGAGGCGGAGCCCCTCGACCTCGACGGCGCCGTCGGCGAAGGCGTTCACGTCGCCCTCCAGGCGCTCCACGTCGATGCGGCGCCGACGGGGCTCTTTGACCTCGACGACGAACGGGCGACCGGTGCCGAGCATCAGCGCGTCCACGTCCTCGCGACCCGCACCGTGGAACAGCGCCTCGGTGCCGTCCATCAGGTCCATGACGATGGGGGCGACGTACTGCTCGACGCTGTCGTCGTAGAGATAGCCCGACCCGCCGCAGTGGTCACAGGGCTCTCGACCCTGCCGGCCGGAGCCGTCACACTCCCGGCACGGCCACTCCGTCTGGGGGATGTCTCGCTCCAGCTTCCGGTAGCGCCCGTAGACGAACGCCGAGTTCACGGTGGTCTCGACGCGGTCCTCGGCGACGTCGATCAGGAACTGCACGTCCGGTCGACCGAAGTCGACCTCGGTGTCGGTGAGGCGACCCACCCGCTTGCCGACCTCGCGGTTGAACTCCGACTTGAACAGTTCGCCGGCGTCGGGGTCGAGGCCGACCTCCTCACGGAGAAGCGCCTCGTTCTCCTCGACCAGCGGCGGGGCGCGGGTGCCGACCTGGTAGGTCTCGAACTCGGTGCCTTCGACGGCCGCGGCACAGCGCTCGGCCCACTCGTCGAAGCGGGCACACTCCCCCTCACACACCCAGCAGTCGGCCGTCTCGACGGACTCGGGCTCCTCGTCCGTCTCCAGTCCGTGGGCGACCCGGAGGGACCGACCGCGCTCTGCGTTCGTGAGGCCGAAGCTCCGGTCGGCGTAGACGCGACCGAGACACGAGTCACACACCGGACCCGTGTCGGCGAGCGCCGCGGCCTCGTCGAGGATGCTCATGCGCGAATCCAGACGACGGGGGGGTGAATGCCTTACTATCCGACCTCGGAACCGAGTGTGTGAATCGCCGATTTAGGGGACTGCCAGTCGCGCAGTGAGACGCGCCGAACACGACAGGTACGCCTTCGACGAGGGCGGCCGGACCCCACACGGAACGACTTGGCGCCCGTTTCTGCGGGCGTCGGAGACGGTGACGAACCGACGGCTCCGAGCCTTCGAAAGGCGAAAACGGGGCGGAGCGGTCAGCGAGGACCGGAGACGACGCTTGGTCGGAATCGAGCGTTCGTTACCGACCCCCCGCCTCTTGGCGGCGGTTTCCGTCGCCGGTCGGCCTCCTCGGTCGGGAGGACGACGCGCCCGCCGTCCGTGTCGACTGTTCGACCGACCCCGCGGCGCTCACACATCGCGGTCCTCCCGTGCGAGGACGGACACCTCGGCGCGCTCGACGCCGAACCCGTCGCGGAGCTGTGCGGCGAGCGCGTCGCCGTCGGCGTCGGGGCGCTCGGGTCGGAGTCGGAGCGTCGCGACCAGGTCGACCGCGAGGTCGTTCAGGCCGGGTCGAAGGCCGGAGACGTCGACCGCTTCGACCTCGAGGACGCCGTCGACGCGTCGCAGTCGCTGGTGGACGCCGTCGTGGAGGTCGCCGCGGCCGTTCCGCGAGACTAACACGCGCATCTCGGCGCGGACCGTGCATTCGGGCTGCGTCTGGACTGACATCGAGACCCCCGCCGCGAGTCGAACGCGGCGTCCCGGTCGGCGGTCGTGGACCGCGGGCGTCCGACGCCCGCGGTCCGAGCGCGCCCTCTCGAACCGGGATGAACCCTCGGGGGTGTCCGGGAGAGCGATGCCTCTCCCGGGTCGGTGGCTGAGCCGTGGCTCGTCGACCGCCGCCGGCGATTCGGGAGGCGTCGGCGGCGCCGGTGACACCGGACGACGGTCGATGGACTCGCCTGTCGCCTGTGACGACGCAGGAGAAGGACACTCGGACCCGTCCGTGTCCGGTCGGGGGTCGAGAGAAACCTTCCGCCCCCGCGCCGTGTACGTAGCGGTTACGCGGCGACGGAGACGGTCCGAGTGTCGTCGTGAGACACCTTCATCCCGGCTCCCTCGCGGGTACCACAATCGGCGCTGCCATAGAAGGCGAGCGTCGGGTTGTGAGTCGGGATCATGGTCGTGGTCTCACGAGCGCGGCGCGATGCCACGCTGTGTAGTCGTGACATCATGTGCATCGATGATAAAAGTTTCTCGGCTGTGGGTCCCTGTAGCACGCCAAAGAAGAATGCCGAACGGCTCGATTCGCGTCGAATCGCCGCGGACCGTCCGTTAGCTCTCGGCCGTCGTGGTCGTGGTGTTGGCCGTGGTCGCGTTACCCGTCGTCGAGTTCGCGGAGCTGTTGTTACCCGCGGTCGTCGTGGTCGTCGCGTTGCTCGCCTCGACCTCGTGGGTCGCGAGCGTCTCGGTCGTACCGTCCTCGCTGACCCAGACGACTTCGACCGTGTCACCCGCGGACGCGTTCACGGTGATGGTGTTACCGACGGAGATGGGGTACTCCTGAGCGCTCGCGTTCGCGTCGTCGGAGACCCACGTCGTGTTGTTCTCACCGACCGACACCACGACCTCGCTCGTGGTCTCGTTGGTAATCGAGGCGCCGCCCATGTGGACGACCATCACTTGCCCCTCGGCGGGCGAGCGGAAGCTGAAGTTGGCCTCGGCGTCCGACTCGGCGGACTCGTTCGACTCGGTGGTCGTCTCGTTTCCGCCGTCCATCGCCTCGGTCGTCTCGTTCATCGTCGTCTCGTCCATCGTCGTCTCCGCGCCGGAGGCGTTTCCGGTCTCGTTGCCGGCGGAGTCCGTCGTTCCACTACACCCTGCCAGCAGTAGGAGGGCGCAGACGAACACGGTCGCGATTGCTCGTCGCATACGACCGGAACGTCCCACGCACGATACATATGCTTTCAGGCCGAAACCGTGCGTACGGCTGTCTATGGCACGCCTGTAGCCGTCAGCCCGACCACTCGCCGTCCATGTCGCCGGCGACCTGCGTCCGCCAGGACTCGAAACTGGACTCGCAGGTCGGCTCCTCGTCGATGTGGTCGATGAACCCCGCACCGGCGTCGGTCAACTGGTCCCCGCAGAACGGGCACTGCTCGGTGTCGGTCCACTGCGGCCGTGAGGTGGTCGTCTCGACGCTCATTACGACCGGTACGACGACACGAAACCACTTGAATCAGTGGGTCAATTCGGGGAGGTAGGTGGAAGATACTCTGAGAGTAGGCAGATATTTACTCTATATGGGTCATTACAACGCACAATACCGACGATTCGTAAATTCGAACGCGGATCAGAACTCCAGCTTCGGTCCGGGGGGTCGTCCTCGAAGGGGACTCGCCGGTCGGTTTCGGACACTCGCTCCGGTGGCGCGTCCGACGCGGTCGTCGTCACCGTGGCCCGGTGAATCCGATGGCACCGTACGGAACATCATCCGTCGGGACCGGGCGGGACCGAGAAGAGGGGGCCGAACCCGAACACCAGGTCGGCAGTCGAGCGCCGTCTGCCGTCGCCGAGACCGAGGTCCTAGGGCGGACTACTCGATACCGTCCCAGGCGCCGACCCCGCTGCGCCGGAGTTCGCCCGTCGCCTGCCAGACGCGTGGGCGGACGGTGATTCCCGCGGGCCGAGGGAGAAACAGTCGACCGTGGCGACGACGAGGGCGACGTAGTGGGGCCGTTCCGCATGGAAGAGGCGTAGGTGAGGATGGCGGCCATCAGCGTCACCGCCTAGTTCGAACGGCGGTCGAGGCGCCCGCGCCACAGCTTCATCCGATGAACCTCTCCCCGGTAGAGGTGCGCCATCGACCTGCCGGGCGAACTCGACTCCTCGAAGAACCACCGTCCCATCGTCCGGGCCTCCTCGCTCGGCGCGTCGAACGACTCCTCGCGGTCGTACCCTGTCGACCCCTCGTCGGACTGCTCGGTCCACTTTTCGGGATGTCGGCGGACCCCGGTGTCGCCGATTCCGATTGCACGCCGCGCATCCCGTCGTCGGTGACTCGACGAGCGTTCAGTTCTCCGCGGTCACCCGGGCGGCCGGCTGCTCGTCGTACTTGTCGCGGAACTCACCGATGAGCTGTCCCATCTTCGCGTACCAGTCGTTGAGCATCCGCTGCATGTCGTCGGCGATGCGGTCCGGGTCGGTCGGGCGGTACACGTGGTAGTACCCGCCGTTCTCGTAGTTCACCTGCTCTTTCTGGACGAAGCCGGCCTGCATCAGTCGCTGGACGGCACGGTAGGCGGTCGAACGCTCCCGGTCGACACGCTCCGCGACCTCGTCAACGGTCAACGGCTCCGTGCTCTCGACCAGCGCGCCGAAACAGCGCTTGTCGAGCTCTTTGAGCCCGTGCATACACTCCAGCAGTCCCTCGCACTCCATGTCACGACGGAGGAGTTCGCTCATCGAGTCAGCCATACCACCACTACCCATCCGAAGCCAAAAAGGCTTGTGTAGTTTCTGCACAATCGAACACGGCTGATGGACTACCACGAGGGGACTACGACGGCGTCACCGCCTGTGTCGGCGCCGCCACCGGACTTCAGTGCACGGCCGACGCCGACGCCCGATTGCTGGTCTGATACCCACCCGCTCTTCCTCCCGAACGCGCCTCCCTCGGCTCGAACCGACCCTCGTCTCGACGAGCGGGGTCGGGCGACCTCGGCTCGGCCGTCGGTTCAACTGGCCCTCGTCGCTCTCGGCCGACGGCCTACCAGCGTCGCGACAGTGACGGCGACGACGAGGCTGAGGAGCAGATGAACGGGGAGCGTGAACAGCTCGTCGGCCCCCGGAACGTTGACGTACCGGAGCCCGGAAATCGCCAGAAACACGACTCCGAACGCCCCGTACGCGACGAGTACGGCCGCGGGACCTCCCGACAGCCGGTCGCGGGAGAACGCGAACGCGACGACGACGCCCGTGAACAGACCGACGGCTCCCCCCACCCCTACGCCGAGGATGCCGACGCCGGGGCTCGCTCCGTACAGCCCGCTCAGCAGTTCGATGGTCACGGCACCAGTTACGAGGAAGGTGGTGACGGCGCTTGCGAGTCCGAGGATGAGGGTCCGTGCGTTCATACGCTTCTATTGGACGCCGAACGCTAAATAGCCGTTTTACCGGTCCAGAGCGGTGAGAAACGTCATCAGAGGGTTCGATGCCGGCCGCGGTCCGTGCGTCGTGACGAGCATCGACCAGCCCACCGGTCGGATTTCCTATACCCGTATCCGGTGTATCACTTCGACGACGGCTCTCGCCGGCCGCCGGCCGGGAACAGGAGTCGGGCGCCAGCGACCGTCCCGGGGACGAGAGTGCCGGAAGCCGTCTCGAGCGAGGGATTGCCGTGGTCGGCCACGACCGTGTCGCCTGCCGACCGCGACTGCCGACCGGTGCCGACACCGCGACGCCGGTGTGTGACGCCGCGGGTGACGGCGAGCCCGTGACGGGGGTCGACGGCCCGATCTGAGTTATACCGCCCTGGATAGGCATCCACCCGCCGGCCGCCGAGGCGGCGCCGTCGGTCGTTGTCGACGACGACCGACCGGAAGCATCCGATAGAGTGTTATGTCTCCATCCATGTCCTACCGTCGATGACGAACTCCTTCCGCGAACGGGCGCGAACTCGCGACGGGAAGACGGAGGAATCCGACGAGGGGGAACGCGAGCAGGGTGGCCGCGAGCAGACGTGTCCGGAGTGCGGGTCCGACCGGCTGGTCAACAGCGACGACCTCGGCGAGCTCATCTGTGACGACTGCGGGCTCGTCGTCGACGAGGGGAACATCGACCGCGGGCCGGAGTGGCGCGCCTTCGACCAGCGCGAGCGCGACTCGAAGTCCCGGGTCGGGGCCCCCATCACCGAGACGATGCACGACCGCGGGCTGACGACCACCATCGACTGGAAGAACAAGGACGCCTACGGGCGCTCCATCTCCTCGAACAAGCGCAGTCAGATGCAGCGCCTCCGGAAGTGGCAGGAGCGCATCCGCACGAAGGACGCCGGCGAGCGCAACCTCCAGTTCGCGCTCTCCGAAATCGACCGCATGGCCTCCGCGCTCGGCGTCCCCAAGAGCGTCCGCGAGGTCGCCTCGGTCATCTACCGCCGCGCGCTCACCGAGGACCTCATCCGGGGTCGGTCCATCGAGGGCGTCGCCACCAGCGCGCTGTACGCCGCCTGTCGACAGGAGGGGATTCCTCGCTCGCTCGACGAGGTAGCCGAGGTCTCCCGCGTCGGCCAGAAGGAGATCGGCCGCACCTTCCGCTACATCTCCCAGGAACTCGGTCTCGAACTGAAACCCGTCGACCCCAAGCAGTTCGTCCCCCGCTTCGCGTCCGAACTCGAACTGTCGAAGGAGGTCCAGGCAAAGGCCAACGAGATAATCGACGTCTCGGCCGAACAGGGCCTGCTGTCGGGCAAGTCCCCGACCGGCTTCGCCGCCGCCGCCATCTACGCCGCCTCGCTGCTCTGCAACCAGAAGCGCACCCAGCGCGAGGTCGCCGAGGTCGCACAGGTGACGGAGGTCACCATCCGGAACCGGTATCAAGAACAGATCGAAGCGATGGGTATCCACTGACGGCAGCCAGACCGTCCGCGGTCCGTTCGCGTCTCGTCTCGCGGTTTTTGATCTCCGACCACCGGGTCGTCACTCGCCCAGGAGACGCGTCGCTCCGGGCCGTGTGCAACCGCGGCGGCGCGGCACCGCCGTGAGCCGCTCCGGGACACAAGAGCGATGCCGACGCCGACCGAAGGCGACCGCGTGTACGACGACGGACGCCGTCGGTACGACTGGTGGAGCGACCACCAGACGCTGTTCCGGCTCGCCTCGTGGTTCGCCTTCGGCGGCGAGGAGCGCCGGCTCCGGACGGCCGCCCTCGACGCCCTCTCCCTCGGAGGAGGCGAGACGGTGCTTGACGTGGGCTGTGGCCCCGGGGTCAACTTTCCGGCGCTCAGAGCGCGCGTCGGCGTCGAGGGGAGCGTCGTCGGCGTCGACCTCAGCCGTGGGATGCTCTCTCGCGCCCGTGACCGGGTCGTCGACGACGGCTGGCAAAACGTCCACCCGGTCGGCGCCGACGCGGCGACGCTCCCGCTCCCCGACGGCTCGGTCGACGCCGCCTACGCGACGCTCTCGCTGAGTGCCGTCCCCGACCTCGACGGGACGCTCACGGAGCTCCGGCGCGTGCTCTGACCGGGCGGTCGCCTCGCCGTCTTCGACGCACAGCCGTTCCAGTCGGGACCGCTCCGCGTCCTGAACCCGCTCGTCGCGCCGTTGTCGCGGGCGGCGACGAACTGGCATCCGGACCGCGACATCCCGGCGGCGCTCGGAGACCGGTTCGAGGCGTGTCGAGTCGAGACGCGGAACGCCGGGACGGCGTTCGTCGCGCTCGCCGTCCGAGGGGAGTGAGGGTCGTCGCGAGCGCCGGACCGGAGCCGCTCGAACCGGAGCCGCTCGAACCGAAGCCGGTCAGTCGGCCCGGCCGCCAGGAGAGACGGGTTCGCCGTGCGACTCGTGGTCGGCCTCCCGTCTCCGACTCTCGCCATCGTTCTCGTCTCCACTCGCGCCGTCTGTGGCGTCGCTCGTCGCTCCGCGTTCGGAAGCGTCGCCCGACGGACTCTCGTCGTCCGGCACGTCTCGACCGCTCCGGGGGCCGGCGTCGGCCGCCGAGCCGAGGTCGACCGCCACCCCGTCCGGTCCGTCGACCACGCCAACGCTCCGCGGCGGTCGCGCCGCTTCGAGCACGGCGCCGACGGCAATCAGGGCGACGACGGCGCTGGCGAGGCTCCACGCGACGCTGACCGGGAGTCCGAGGGCGGCCGAGAGCGGCGGCACCGGCCCGAGGTCGAGGCCCGACGGGAGCGCGGCGAGGGCGGCGTTCACCGCATCCCTGGCACCGAGGAGGATGAGCGCGTACGCGCCGAAGTACGAGACGATGCCGACCTGCCGGAGTCGGTCGCGGTCCACGCGGCCCCACCACGAGCGGAGGTAGCGGCGGGCTTCGGCGGGCGTCACGGAGCCCACCTCGTGGGGCGTTCTGGCACCATGCACCCGCCTACTGGACAACCCATCATGAATCCGAAGAACCGTTGACGCCGTTTCACACCGTTCAGACCGTCGGGTGACGGACGGTCATCACCCTCGCCGCGTTCGCGCTCTTCCGGACCGAACTGCCGGAGATGTGCCGCTCTCGCGGAGTTTGGGCGCCGCATAAACTCGCTTACGCGGGCCGGAAACCACCACCGAGGGTCGGGTACGTCGGCCGGTCGGTCACCCGGCGCGCCCACCGATGCCCGGTGGGGGCCGACCCGTACTCGACCGGCGCGTCACTTATGCACGTCCGACCCCTGTAACACACGACTCGAGGCACCCCGAACCACAGCCGCCTCGCTCTCGCTCGAACCGCATCCGACCGCCTCACCGAAACCACCAGGGCGACACACCGATGTCACAGCACTCCACCGACGGCGACCACGACTCACGCGACGCTCACCAGCACCGGGGGAACGGGAAACCTCGAGACGGCGACCGCACCCGCGACACGCCGACGCTCCCGTCGTACCTCGACGACCTGCTCGACGAGCGCGACTGCCGGGCGCTGACCGAGACGATGTTCCTCGACGAGGCGGCCCCGGACCTCTACCGCGTCCGGACCGCCTCCGGCGGCGACTACCGCGTCGACCGCCGCGAGCCCGCCTGTACCTGTCCGGACTTCCAGTATCGGGAGACTCGCTGTAAGCACATCCGACGGGTCGAACTCGAGACGGGCGACCGGGACGCCGCGGCGGTGTCGAGGGCCGTCGACCGGGCCGTCGACCGGGTCGACGACCGAATCGCGGAGCTCGCCGCACACCGGGCCGAGCTACGCTCGTTGCAGGCCGCTGCCGAGGCGTTCGGTGCGCGGTGACGTTCGTGGGGCCGACGCGCTCTGCGTACGGTGCCCCTCGACTCCCACCGGCCGCCGAGCAGGGCACGACCTCTCGGTCGGAGGCGGCGGCCCGCCCGACGAATAATATCGCCCGGGTGAACATTCACGGGCGAGAACCACCGTCCGTCGGGCGTCTGACGACCTTTCTTGGGGATGGGTACCGAGGTGGCTGTATGGCACGGCTCCGCTCTCGTTCTCACTCTCGGTCCCGGGCCGACTCACGGGGTACCTCCTCGCTGAGTTCCGTCCGCGCGGCGCTCCCGTCGCTCCCGTCGGTGTTCGCTCGACGGAGCGGGACGTCCGGGTTCACGGGCGACTACCGCACCGGCCTCAGACTCTCCCAGGACCTGTTGAACCTCGCCCTCATCGTAATCGGCGTGCGCTTTGCGCTCACCGGCGCGTTCATCACCGTCGTCTCGTCGCACGTGCTGGTCGTGCTGGCGTTCAACCTGCTCGTCACCGCGCCGGCGATGTATCGGATGCTCCGCCGACTCGGCTGGGTCGACGGTCCCGCCATCGGCCCCGGCCTGGCTGTCGCCGGGGCGGTCGGCGCCCTCGGACTCGTCTCGGGGACGCTGACGCCGAGTCGGTCGTCGGCCCGCTCCTCCGGTCCGTCCCGTCGGGCCCGCCTCCTGTCTCGGATTCGCGGCCTGTCGGCGCCGCTGCTTCGGTCGGTCCGTGCGGCCCTCCCCTCCCGTCGCGGGTCGACCTCCGACCGCCTCTGAGGGGACCGAATCGTCGAACCCGACCGCCTCCGAACGGGTTGAATCGTCGACCTCACCGGCCGTAGGCGGGACACTGCGGGATGCTATCACCGGCCGCGATACAGCCACCCAAACTTTCATTTCACTGCAGCCGTCTAGTAATGTGGGGCCAGGTGGCCCTCGGGCCGCCACGTCACACGTTCTATGGTCCCACGTTTTCCCCCGCGGGTGGGCGTCTGGTTCACGCCCGCCCGTCCCCCGTTCCCCGTCAGCGGCGGCTCCGCGCTCTCGGCTTCCCCGAGGCTCGCCGTTCCGAATCCGTTTAGTACCGGCGCCGGCCTCGCAGAGCCATGGCAAGCGTCGCGGACCGCGACCTGCTCGTCGCGCTCGTCGTGGGGTTGGTGCAGGGCGTCGTCGAGTGGCTACCCATCTCCAGCGAGGGGAACGTCGCGCTCGCCCTGACGCTCCTCGGGGAGTCCCCCGAGGCGGCGGTCGGGTACGCCCTCTTTCTCCACCTCGGGACCGGTCTCTCGGCGACGGTGTACTTCCGCGACGACATCGTCGAGACCCTTCGAGGGGCGCAGGAGTGGCGTCCGGGCGACGCCTTCGGCCCGGGGTCGGCGACGCTCTCGTTCGTCGTCCTCGCCACGCTCGCCTCCGGCGTCACCGGCGCCCTCGCCTACACCGCCCTGGAGACGCTCGTGTCGGCGCTCACTGGCGGCGCGTTCGTCGCGCTCATCGGCGCGCTACTCGTCGCCACCGGCGTCCTCACGCACGTCGCCGGCGGCGTCTCCGGCGGGGACCGCGACCGGCCGGACCTCCTCGACGCGCTGCTCGTCGGTGGCCTGCAGGGCCTCGCCATCCTCCCGGGGGTCTCCCGTTCGGGGACGACGGCGGGAGCGCTCCTCCTTCGAGGCCACGACGGCGAGGGCTCTTTCCGGCTCTCCTTTCTCCTCTCGGTTCCTGCCGCGCTCGGCGGCGCCGCCATCGCCGTCCTCGACGCCGGCGGACTCCCGGCGCTGTCGCCGGCGGCGGCCGTCGTCTCGCTCGCGGTCGCCGCGGTCGTCGGCTACCTCACCGTCGGCGCGCTGATGAAGGCGGCACGCCGGCTCCCCTTCCCGGCGGTGTGTGTCGCGCTGGGTGCGCTAGCGCTGGTCGGCGGGCTCGCGGTGGGCGGCGTACTGTAGGGGCAGAAAAGAGACGCGCCGCGACTCAGAGCTCGTCCGCGGGGTCGCCGCGCGTGTCGGTGTCGAAGAGGTTCTCCTCGGCGCTCTCGCTGAACCCCTCCTCGGGCCCCTCGTCCATCGGCTTCACGTTGTACGCCTCCAGTCCGGCGGTGATGAGCTCCTCGTAGGCCTGCTCCTCGGTGACGAACTCGTCGTCGATGAGCCGCTGGAGCTGGAAGTGCGTGTCGTCGGAGAGTTCGACTTCGAACGTAGGCACGAGCGCCGCTCGGAGCCGCACGCTCAAAGGTGTGACGACTGGTTGCGTCGGCTGGACGTTCGTGGACCGAGACACGTCGGCCGCCGAGCTCCCGACGGTGACGACCGACGACCGACGTCTGCGACCGAGACCCGACCGTGCGGTTTTTTGACCGGACGGTACCGAGAGAGGAGTGATGGCGAAGCTCGCGGACGCCGACCCCGACGCCCTTCGCGAGGCGCTGGCCTCGACGACGGAGGCGAAGCCCGCGAAGCGGCTGATGGTCGCCCTCGCGTACCTCGACGGCGAGTCGGTGGCGACGCTGTCGACGCGCTACGGGATTCCCCGCTCGACGGTGTACTACTGGCTCGACCGTTTCGAGTCCGAACCGCTCGAGTCGGCCATCCGGGACGAGGACCGACCGGGGCGCCCGCCGAAGCTGGACGAACGCCAGCGCGAACAGCTCCGTAGCGACCTGCAGGCGCCGCCGAGCGAGCAGGCGTTCGACGCCGAGGCGTGGACCCCGGCGCTCGTCCGTGAACACGTCGACCGGCGCTTCGACGTCTCCTACTCCGAGGGCCACGCTCGCCGGCTCCTCGACCGGCTCGGCCCGAGCTAACCGCCCGGGCGACTACCAGGGGCGACATCGTCTCCGGTCGCATCACCGTCCCGACCGTTCGATTACCCGCCGGTAACGACGACCGATTACGACCCTGTTACTTTACTTACAAATAGGAAAAGGTGAACTTTGGTTTTAGAGGAACACCCGTGTCCGACGACACCACCGCCACCACAGGCCAGTCCACCGTCCCCCGGAGCGTCAGTGCGGAGGCCAGTCTCGCGAACCCCACCGGGCAGGTCCCACGACGAGGCGACCTCCCCGGCGCAGTCGACCCGACGGCCCCGACCCCGCCGACAGGTTCGGTCGCTCCGTCGTCGCTGTGTGCGGACGGGGGGTACGAACCCGACTCCGGCGGGGGTCACGACCACGACCGGGTCAGAGACGGCGGAATCGTCGTCCGACTCGAGGCCGACGGCGTCCTCTTCCACGAGGGCGCCGGACGGAGCGACGGCCGATGGCTCTCGGTCGACCGCGACAGCCTCGTCTCGCTCGACGAGCTGTGCTGATGCGGCCGACGACCAGTCGAACGAACGTCGCGCGGGCGGGTGCGGTCGGCGTCCGAACGCTCGGTGCCGCCGTCGGTCTGGGCCGTCGGACGCTGCTGCTGCTCCGGGTCGTCGCGTTCTGGACGGCCGTCTCCCTCCCGGCGCTGTACCCGCTGCTGTTGCTCGGACTGCTCCCGGCGGGCGTCCTGACCGTCATCGAACTTCTCGCGGTTCACACGCTCACGCTGGTTCTCGGCCGCGGATACGGTCGGACGCCGACGAGCGGCTGACCGGGGTTCCGGGTGGGCCGTCGCGGCGTCCGACCTGCGGCTGACACACCACTGTCGATGCCCGACCCGCCGCTTGTCGCGCGGACACCTGTCGGTGTCGTGGGTGGGCGACGCGACGGGGGGAGGGCGGCACGGCGGGGACGGGCACCCGATGGTTCTCGCCGGAGGAACAAAAACCCTCGATTGAGTGAAACGAGCGTTGTGTCCATCCGTTCGGTCGCCGACCTCCGTTTCCGGCTCGCTCACTCGATGGGGATGCGATACGGGGTCGTGGCGGGCGTTACGCCCTCCCGTTCGGCGCGCTCGACCAGCCGTCCCACCCGCGCCTCGACCGGCGGGTGGGTCGCCACGAGCCGTCGCCAACCCTCCCGTTCCCCGCCGGCGTGTGTGTACAACGGCGACAGCGGCGACAGTCGCGGGTTCGCCGCCCGGTCGAGTTTCACGAGCGCTCGAGCGAGCGCCAGCGGGTCGCCGACGGCGTCGACGGCGCGGTCGTCGGCGGCGTACTCCCGGCGCCGCGAGTGGGCGAACACGAGGAGGGTGAGGCCGAACAGGAGGGTGAGCACCGTCCGGTCCAGCCAGACGCGGAGCCGGCCGAAGGGGGTGAGCGCCCACTCGCCGGGCTCACCCCCCGCCCACGCCGACCCGCGGGCGAGACCGGAGAGCAGGAGCACCGCCGGGAGACAGACGACGAATCCGACCGCGGTGAGCGTCCGAGTGAGGCCGAACGCGACCGTCTGGACGAGCGCGTCACGAGCTCGGAGGTGGGCCAGTTCGTGGGCGAAGACGGCCTCCAGTTCGGCGGCCGTGAGAAGCCGGAAGAGCCGGTAGTCGAGGACGACGACGCCGCTTCCGCCACGGCGGCGACCCCCTCCCCCGCCGACCGCGAGCGCGTTGGGCACGGGGAGGGCGGCGACGAGCACGGTCGGGGGGTCGACCCCCATCGCCGCCGCCACGTCGTCGAACCGGTCGCGGACGCCCGGCCCGGCGTTCCGTGGGAGTTCGACCGCCGTGAGCCCGTCGAGCAGACGGCCCGTCCCGTACTGGTGACCGAGTACCGCCGAGAGGAGAGTGAACCCGAACAGGAGTGCGGCCACCGTCACCAGGTCGCCGCGGTCGAGCCACACCACGCGGAGGAGCCGGTAGACGAGGACCGCGGCGAGGAGGTGAACGGCGAGCACGGCGGCGCCGACCGCGACGCCGACCGCCCGGACGCCGAGTCGTGGCATGGGGAAGTCTCGCCGGGACCCGACAAAAGCGGCTCGGTGCGCCGGGTCGGCCGCTCCGCGGCCGGTCGGTACACGAGCGACGGCCTGCGGGCGACCGCCGTGCCGGCGGTCCCGGGGGCCGGGACCGGAACCGACACCGACTTGCGCTCGCCGGCGGGACCTCCGGCCGAGAGATGGGTCTACGCTCGTGGTACCTCTGGAAGGGCGGTCGTCCCTTCGCCTCGCTGTTCGGTCGACTGATTTGGCCGCGCCCCTCCGCCGGCGCGCTCGTCGTCCACGACGGGGCGGTGCTCGCCGTCGACACCGGCGACTACCTCATGCTCCCACTCGGCGGCCTCGCCCACGGGGAGACGTTCGCCGACGCCGCCCGCCGGGAGGCGCGCGAGGAGACCGGCGTCGACGTCGACCTGGGACGGCGCGTCGCGGAGGGGACGAACGCCTACGGCGGCGTCGAGGTCGTCTTCGCGGCCGAGCCGCGTCACGACCCCTCGCCGACCCGGTCGTGGGAGGGCCGTCCGGTGTGGGTCCCGCTGGACGCGGTAGCGGAGCGTCGGTGGCGCTTCGACCGCCCGATTACCGACTACGTCGCACGCCTTCGGGAGTGAGGCCGACGGTCGCCGGCACCGCCACTGCGTAGTGATAGCACACCTCGCGAGCACGTTTACGTGTCGGCACACTACCACGAAACGGACCTGCCGCCCACAGGTCCACTGTCGCGACCGGAGGCCCTTCCCCCCCTCGCCTCCGTCGCGCGCTTTCGCCCTCCTGGCGGATTGTACCCGATAGGGGAGACACGTCGCCGTGCGCGCCCCGGAACGGTCGACTCGTCCGACTCGACCCCACCGTTTCTCGGTCGGAGTCACGGGCTAAAAATGTAAGATATATTGTTTGTAGGGGGAGACTTAAGGTGCCGTCCTGCAGGTGTCCGGGTGCGCAATGACGACACTGGACAGCGACACAGTCAGACGGGGACTCGCCGCGGCCGGTCTCTTCGCGACCGGCTACGCACTCGGCTACGCACACGGGTTCGAGAGCGCGCTCCGGCCACGTATCTGGGACTCGAAGCGGGCCGAACGGCGGCGCACCTGACACCGTCGGCCGTACCTGTTCGAAGGTCCACGGCTCCGGCCGGGTGTGGGGGGTTCCGGAACGCACAGCCAGTAGTACAAGCGAGTCGCCGCGGAACCGGTGCCAGGCGGACTGGAGGGGGACGAGTGGGGTCGAACTCGCTCTCTACGGCCCCCACCGGTCGGCCGCGAGCCGAACTCGTCCTGCCGTCGGGTCGGCCGCGACTTCACTCGTTTTGCCGTCGAACCGGCCGACGACACGCCACCGAGCGAAGGCGGTCGGTCCGGTCAGAACACGGAGAACAACGTGCCGAGCAGCGGCCGCGACAGCGGGAGCAGATAGCGCCCGGTCGTCGAGAACAGCCCGCCGGCGACGAGGAGGTAGGTCGTCGTCGACGCGGCCGCGACGCCGAGTACGACCGCGCCGACCGACCGACGAGTCGACGCGTCGAGCCGGTCGCCGCCCGCGAGCACCGCCCACCCGCCCGCCGCGACGGCGACGGCGAACGCGACCGTCCCGTGTAGCTGGACGGCCTCGCCGAGCGACGGCCCGAGGAGCGCGAAGGCCGCCGCGTACCACGCCAGCCCCCCGGCGACCGCGACGAGGTACGCCCCCGTCAGCCGACGGGGACGGGCCGAGACCGCCTCGCGCACGCTGGCGCTCCGGAGCACGCCGTACAGTCCGAGCGGGTAGAGCGCGTGGAGGTACCGGACCGTCAGCATGTGGTGCATCGGGAGCCCGTCGAACGTCGTAGCCAACAGGACCAGCGTGTAGGCGACCGCGAAGGCGTCGGCGGTACGCGCGGGTCTCCGAGTGCGCCCCTGCCACGACGCCCGGAGCCGTTCGCCGACGACCGCCGCTCGCGACGCGGCCGGCCGGGCCACGCCGCCGTCCGCTCGGCTCGCGAGCGCCGCTCCCGACCGGTCGCCGCGACGGGAGAGCCGCCGGAGCGCCGCCGCCGGGAGGGCGGCGAGCGCGGCCAACAGCGGCATCGACTCCAGGACGCTGAGGTTGATGGCGGCGTCCTCGCCGGTCCGGAGGCTCGCCACGTAGCCGCTCCGGAGGAAGACGGCCGCGACCTGGTCGGGGTCGGTAATCGCCGCCAGCGAGCGCTCGCCGCGGCTCGCCACGGTCGACACCCCCTGGTCGACCAGACCGACGGCCGCCGAGAGACCGGCGGCGAGCGTCCCGAACGCGCCGAAGGCGGCGCCGAGCGGGCCGGTCGCGGAGCGCACCGACGCGGAATCCCCGTTCGGCGTGTTCGACCCGTCCGTCGCGCCCGCTCCCGCTCCCGCTCCGTCGGCACCCCCTCCGCCGGTTCCGTCCGCCCCGCCGATTTCGCCCGCTCCGCCCGTGCCACCGACGCCGGCGTCGACCCCGGCCAGTTCCTGACCGTGGTAGTGAGGGAGGAGCTTCAGCGGCTGGAGCGGGTCGCCGGCGACGGCGGCGTTCGTCGCGAGAAACGGGAGCGCCGAGACCGCGAGGGCGGCCGCCACGACGGAGAGCCCCCGGATGTCGGTCCGACGCGCGGTCGCGAGGTCGACCGGGACGAGCGCGAGCGCGAGGAGGAGGGCCTCGCCGGCGTGTTGCCACGCCGTGAGTCCGATACAGGCGTAGGCGACCGCGCGGAACCGGGTCTCTCCGCGGACGGTCGGCGCGCCTCGGCTCCGGTAGAGCGCGTACAGCGCGGTCGTGACGAACAGCGCGGTGACGGCGTGCTGTTTCGGACCGACCGCCCAGAAGCCGACCGGCGTCGCGGCGGCGGCGGCGACCCCGGCGAAGTGCCCGACGCGTCGGTCGGCGACCGCGCATCCGAGTCGGTAACAGACCACGGCCGTCAGCGCGGCGGCGACGGCCGTCGTGGCCTGGAGTGCGACCAGCGGGAGCCAGCGGGTCGGGAACGGGGTCGCGACGGCGAGGTTCGCGAGGAAGGCGACGAGGGCGACCCCCGCGCCGACGAACTTGGCCTCCCGGCCGCGGCCGACCTCGCCTCCGACGAGGACGACGACCGCGAGCAGGCCACAGGACCAGAGCGCGGCGAAGGCGACCCCGAGGTCGACGACGAGCGCGGCCCCGCGCAGGAAGAGGAGCGCGGGGAGCGAGAGCAGGACGAGGCCGTAGTTGTCGGCGACGCGTCGGCCGTCGACGTAGCGCATCCCGG
This sequence comes from Halobium salinum, assembly GCF_026586625.1. Taxonomy (GTDB): domain Archaea; phylum Halobacteriota; class Halobacteria; order Halobacteriales; family Haloferacaceae; genus Halobium; species Halobium salinum. Next base: position 606,610 of record NZ_JAODIW010000006.1, read on the forward strand.
GCGTCTCCCCGCTCGACGGACCGAAGGCGATTCCGGGGACGTGGAACTGCCCCTCCGCGAGCGCGACCAGCGCGTTGAGGTTCGCGAAGTTGTCGTTCGAGAGGGTCTCGACCCGCCAGAACAGCGCGAAGAAGCAGAGCGCACCCAGAAAGAGGGCGAGGCCGGCTCTGTCCCCGAACACGGCTCGGCCGACCCGGCGGGCGAGGTCGTCGAGTCGGTCGTCGAGCGCGGCGAACGTGTCGAGCCGCCCCGCCCGCTCGGTCCCCTCGTCGGTCGGCGGCCGGCTCATCGGCGCACCTCGACGGTCACCGTCTCCTGGTAGAGCTGGTCGTACTCGTCGCCGGTGCGGAGCCAGACGCCGACCGTCGCGTCGTAGCGGTTCGCGGTGACGTACTCGGGGCTCACGTCGACTGCGGGGAATCGGAGTCGGACTGACTCGCCCGACCGTCCCCCGAGTTCGTAGGTCCGGACGTCCGAGTAGTAGATACCGGGAACGTCCACCGTGAGCTTGAGCGCGGGGTTCCCCGACACGTCGTCGACGGCTACACGCCCGGGGGTGGATTCGAGGTGGTACGTGCCGGCGTCGAAGTCTCCACGCACCAGTTCGAGGCCATCGACCGGCGGCCGCTCGAGCGTGACGGCGGCGTCACCGCTCCCGACCGGGTGGGCGCTCCCGGCCGAGAGGCCGACGGCCGGAAGCAGCGGGCCGGTGGCGACCGTGACGACCGCCAGGAACGCGAGAACCGTCGCCACGGACGCGTCGCTGTAGTCCATGGACCGACCTGTCCGATTCGCTACTAAAGGGTTGCGCCCCGGCTATCGCCGTTGATTCACGGCGCTCGTGCTCGGCTCTGAGCGGCGGGTGGGTCCGGGTGGGCCGCGGCGCGGTCGGCCGGCCCGTGCGAGCCGACTCCGAAAAGTGCCGCTTCAGGTCAAGACGCCGCACTCCGGACAGCGCGTACCGACCGACATCGACAGCATTCCCGTCTCGCGTCGGGTCAAGGGGGCGCCGCAGTTCCCACAGCGGGGACTGTTCTCGGACCCGTCGTCGTGAGGGTGTGAAGACATGACGTACCACGTAACACGGGGGACTACTAAGCTGTTGTCGCCGCTCGGCTGGTCGTGTTCAGTTGAGCGACTCACCGAGCAGAGACGGGCAACAACCGGCCGAACAGCCGGTGTTGGGAGGGACTTCAGAAGGGGCCGCGAGCGCGGGTTTCCGTGAACTACCGAAACAGCACTTCTCCCGACTCGACCCCTCTCAACTACACACCGCCGCTCGGCTGGAGTCGGTGCGGCCCCGACCGACGGCCTCAGAACTTCGGCCGGACCGTGAGCGTCGCCTCGCAACTGGGACAGTCGTAGACCACACGAGTCGGTTCGTCGTGACGCAGCCAGTTGCCGTCGGGCGGGCTCTCGTGCCCGCAGTCGGGGCAGTACAGCACCGCTTTGGTCGTCCCACCCCGAGTCGGTCGTCGGGGGCGGAGGGCTGAAGTATTCATCATCGGTGACAGATGCGCCCCGTAGATAAGTCTTCTTACGGACACGTCTCATCGAAATATACGTCAACGTTGGCCACGGACGAGTGAGTCACGCACGGGTGTCGGTGGAGCCGAGGCCGCCCTCGCCCGTGAGGTCGACAGAAACTACATGGCCCGCGGCCGTGTGGTCGCGGACGACGATGAAGAAGGTCCTCGCGAGCATCGGTATCGGTAACGCCACCGTCGACACGGTTCTCCCCACCGACTCGGTCGTGCCGGGGGAGACTGTCGACGCCGAAGTACACGTGGTCGGCGGGAACGCCGACCAGACGGTCGACGCCGTCCGCTTCGAAGTCGAGACACGCGTGCGGACCGAGGACGGGTACGACGACGTCGACGTGGGGCGACTGACGCTGACCGACGGGTTCACTGTCGAGGCCGGCGCCGAGAAGACGATTCCGGCGACCGTCGAGATTCCGTTTCACACCCCGGTCACGCTCGGGAACGTCGACGTGTGGGTCGAGACGGAACTCGACATCGCCCGTGCCGTCGACCCCGAGGACCGGGACTCCCTCGACGTTCGACCGACGCCGCGGATGCGGGCGCTGTTCGACGCGATGGAGCGACTCGGCTTCCGGCTCCACACGGCCGACTGCGAGGCCGACCCCTACGGCCGCTACGTCTCGGGACGACGGTTCGTCCAGGAGTTCGAGTACCGCCCCGACGGCGGCGCGTTCGCCGGCCGACTCGACGAGGTGGAGCTCGTTCTCGACCCCGGCCCCGACGCGCTGACAGCCTACGCGGAGGTGGACCGCCGAGGCGGCCTGCTGAGCGAGCTAGCCGACGCCGACGAGTCCCGCACGGAACTAACGGTGACGACGACCGACGTCGACCGGCTCGTCGACGACGTCGAGGCGACCCTCGAACGACACGCCTGACCCGTCGACGACCTCGTCCACGGTCGCGGTCGGTCCTGCTCGTGGCCGCGGTCGGTCCTGCTCGTGGCTGCGGTCGGTCCCGCTCACGGTCGTGGTCGGGTCCGTCGGCGACACGGTCGGATGTCGGTGAGCCGGCCCGCGGCGACGCGTCACACGCTCTCCACTCGTGTGCCCACACGTCGGTGTGGAGCCGTCAAACCGAAAGAAGGTGGAGGGTGGTGGCGGACCGTGGCCGCCGCGCCGGTCAGGGCGCCGTCGGCTTGCGTCCGCCCGTGTCGTCGAGTCGCATCGCGATCCAGGCGTCGTCCTGGTCGAGGTCCGCGATGATCAGCCGACGCGTCGTTCCGTCGTCGTCGATGGCGCTCATGACGCTCTCACCGTCGGTCGTGGGGGACATTCAGGTATCAATCCTCGTACCGTTCACACGCGTTTGTGCCCTGAAAAACATTGCTATCTATCATGTGTAACGCGGACGGACAGTCAGTGCGGGGGTACGAACCGCCGCCCGGCCTCCGGAGCACCGAGCGGGTTCACCTCGGGTCGGTCGTGGGGAGGTCGGCCACGTTCGGCCGCCGGTGGCCCCTCGATACCGATTCGTCTCTCCCGGTCGGTGCCGATGGGCCGGTCGTCCTGCCGGGTCAGCCACACCGACGAGGCCGTCTCCCCCATAGTAACCCTTTTCACGTAGATTCTCGGAGAGTGATACTACTCGAACGTAGTACGTTCTGATACTGATTAATGTTGGACGACGTAGACGAGGGCCCGCGGTCCGCCCACCGGGAGCAGGTGTACGAGACGTTCGCCGACCGGAGCGTCGGCCCCGAAACGGCTATTCAGCGGGCGTTGGCAGTGGGTGTCGAACGATTCGACGTCGACGTCGGGCTCTTCACCCGCGTTTCGGACGGCGTCCGGTGTATCCTCGAGGCAGCCGGTGGGCGGGGCTTCGAGGCGGGCGACACCTGTCCGCTGGAGCGGTCGTACTGTCGGAACACTGTCGACGCGAGCGGTTCACTCTGTGTCGAGAGCGCGGCGGACGCGGGGTCGATTCCGCGCGCCGCCTACGAGGACCTCGGGTTCGAGACGTACGCCGGCTGTAAGCTCGTTGTCGACGGAGCGGTGTTCGGGACTATCTGCTTCCTGGGGGAGAGAGAGCGCGACCGACCGTTCTCGGAGGCCGAGGAGCTGTTCGTCGAACTCGTCGCTCGGCTGGCGTCGCAGGCGCTCGAACGACGGAGCTACGAGAACCGGCTCCGTCGCCGGACCGAACAGGTCCTCGAGGAGAAACGCCGGCTGGAGGGGGTCACCCAGACGACGTTCGACCTCATCTACCGCATCGACTCGGCGACGGAGTTCACGTACGTCTCCCCCGCGGCGTCACAGCTGATCGGATACGACCCGGAGGAACTCCTCGGCCGGTCGTTCGCCGAGTTCCTGACCCCCGCGTCGACACAGGTCGCGATGGAGGCGTTCCAGAGTGTCTTCGCCGGTGAGCCGGTCGAGCAGGTCGAAGTAGAGTTCACAGGAGGCGACGGCGAGGTCGTCGTTCTGGAGGCGAACGTCAGACCCGTCTACGACGACGACGACGAGGAAGTCGTGGAGGCACAGGGTGTGGCGCGCGACGTCACCACCAGGCGCCAACAGGACCGCGAACTCCGAGTGCGCAACAGGGCGCTCGCGGACGCACAGTTCGGCATCGCCATCGCGGACGCCACTCGGCCCGACTATCCGATCGTCGACGTGAACGACGCGTTCCAGCGACTGACGGGGTACCCCGAGTCGGAGGTGGTGGGAGAGAGCTGGCTGTTCCTGCGAGGCGAAGAGACCGACCCGTCGGCGTTGACGACCCTCTACGAGGCCGTCAAAGCCGGCGAACCCGAGACCGTTCAACTGCTCGGCTACCGGCGCGACGAGACGCCGTTCTGGGTTCGCGCGTCGGTGTCTCCGGTGACCGACGACGCCGGCGCGGTGTCACACATCATCGGGTTCGTCGAGGACGTCACCGAGCGTACCCGGACGGAACGGCTCGTTCAGCTCCTCAATCGGGTCCTCAGGCACAACCTCCGTAACGACATGAACGTTCTCGTCGGCTACGGCGCGCTGCTCGACGAGCCGGCGGCCCAACAGCCGCCCGATATCGGGCGGGTCGTCCAGTCGACGGCCGCCGACCTCGTCGCGCTGAGCGAGAAGGCGCGCGAACTGGAGCGGTACGCCCGACGGGAGCGCACCCCGACGCGGCTGGACCCGGCGGAGCTGTTCGCCCGAGCGCTCGAACCCCACCTCCCGGCGCATCCAGAGGCGGTCGTCGACGTCGTGGTGGAGACGGACCGCGACGTCTGTGCCGGTGCCGAGCTGGCGCGGGCGCTCGAAGAGCTGGTGGACAACGCGCTCGAACACGACCCCGACCCCGACACGCGGGTGAGCGTCACGGCTCGGGACGACGGCGACGCGATCGAGATCACCGTCGCCGACGACGGTCCGGGGCTCCCGGAGATGGAGGCCGCAATCGTGGAGGCGGGTCGAGAGACCCCGCTCGAACACGGCGACGGGTTGGGGCTCTGGCTGGTGAACTGGGTGGTCACCCGCTACGGCGGCTCGTTCCAGATTCGCGCGTCGGACTCGGACGAGGGCTCCGGGACGGTCGCGACGCTCCGGCTCCCGGCCGTCGGGACGGAGCAACGAGTCGAGGACGTCGCCCGTCGCCCAACGACGCTGTTCCGGTGACCGACGGCTCGGGAACGGACGACCGTTACAGTTCCGGCACGTCGTCGGGCGTGTCGAAGTCGTGGAAGTGCTCGCCCTCCTCCTTGCTCAGGATGTGGAGCGCCGCGGCGCCGCCGTCACCCGCCGAGATGATGGCCTGCCACTCCTCGGCGCGGACCATCGCGCCGGTCGCGTAGGCGTTCTCGACGCTCGTCTCCATCGAGAGGTCCACGTCGACGAGGTCGCCGTCGAAGTCACAGCCGAGCTCCTCGGCGAGGTCGCGCTTGGCACCCGTCGCGAGCACGAGGTACCGACTCTCGTACGACCCCTCGTCGGTCGTCACCCGGAAGCCGTCGTCGGTCGTCTCGACGCCGGTCGCGGGCTCGTCGGTCCGGACGTCGCCGCCGCGGTCGCGCACCTGCCCGCGGGCGACCTCCATGAACTCGCTCCCCGAGAGGCTCCGGTGGCCGAGGTAGTTGAACAGGTGCGCCTTGTGCATCCACGTTCCGTCCCCGTCCAGCACGAGGGTGTCGAGCCCGTTCTTCGCCGTGAACAGTGCTGCGCTCAGGCCGGCGGGACCGCCGCCGACGACGAGTACGTCCGTCATACGCTCCCTAGAGAGGGCGTGCCGATGGATAAAACGTGTTGTGCTCGTCGTTTTCGCCGGTTCTACGGGCTGTGTCACCAGTTTCACTCCGATACGTCTAGTACTAAGTACGAAGCTCGTCTGACAAAGATTTATTAGGTGTCATCCGTTTGTCTGCGCTGTCGACAGCGAGGGGGGACTTCGAATGCTAGAATATCGGCACACCATCGACGGTAAGGACGAGGCGACCGCACCACACACGACAGACACGACGGACGACCCGGACGGCACCGCCGACCCGGTCACGAGTCCGTCCCGACTCGTCTACCGCGCGGACGACGACCAGGCGCTCAGCACCGCGGTCGCGTTCGCGGTCGCCGAGTTCCGCGAGGTCGACCCCGTCGCCCTCGCCGGTGACACCGTCCTGGGCAGGACGGTGGACCTCGGAGCCTTGGACGACCTCCAGTCCCGCTCGGCCGACGAGACGGAGTGGAGCTTCGAGTTCACGCTCCCCGAAGAGCGCGTCACCGTCGAGAGCAACGGTCGCATCGTCGTCGCGAGCGACTGAGCAGCGGCACGGAGTTCTGCGGCGCACCCCGATTCACGAGCGACGGCCCCACCGGGTACCGTGTCGTCGGCCGGTCCCGCGCCGCCGCGCGGGCCCTGCGCCGTCGGCCGACTCCGTGGTGACGCGCCGTTCCGCCGTCGTTCTCGTCTTCCTGCCGCCGTTTCGTCCTCCGCCGTCGTTCCCTCTTCCTGCCGCCGTTTCGTCCTCCGCCGTCGTTCCCTCTTCCTGCCGCCGTTTCGTCCTCCGCCGTCGTTCCCTCTTCCTGCCGCCGCCTCGTCCTTCCATTGCCGTTTCGTCTTTCCATCGCTCGTCGGCTCGCCCGACGCCGAGGGTCCGGTCACCGCCGGCCCGACGTGAGGTATTACTCCCTGCGGAGCCTCATCCGTACTCATGACCGACTCCTGGTCCAGCCGCCACCTCCTCTCCCTGTTGGTCGTCGCCCTGGCGGTCGTGCTCTCCCTCCTGGTCGGCGTCGTCGGCGCGGGCGCGTTGCTGGTCTTCGGCGCCTCCGCGGCGGTCGCGACCGACCTCTTCCCGTGGCTCGTGGCGGCCGCCTTCCTCACCCAGTCGACCGTCGTCCTCTGTGTCGCGGTGGTGTGGCTCGTCCTCTCCCGGGCGGCCTTAGCCGTCGGCGACCGACTCTACCTCGGCGCGGTCGAGGCCGAGTCCGAGCACTGGTGGGCGGAGCGCCTCCGCCTCGCGGACCGTTTCGCCCCGCTCACCAGACACGACACCGACGCGGTCTCCCGCCTCCAGCGTCGGTACGTCGACGGTAACCTCGACGAGGCCGCGTTCGAGCGCGAACTCGACCGGCTCCTCGACGAGGGGGGAGCGGTCGACGAGCCATCGACGGCGTCCGACTCCGGGTTTGAGAACGCCGGCGGAGTCGAGGGCGTCGGTGCCGACCGCGACGGCGCGCCCGAGCGGGAGCGGTCGGTCGAGACGGAGCGGGGAAGCTGACTTCGGGTTGTCGTCGACGGCGAACGAATGCGGAGAACACCGCGACGGGACGGCCGTCCGGCCGGCTCAGACGCTCGGCGTCGCGCCCCGAATATCGCGGTAGAACGCGACGGAGTACGCGCTGAACAGGCCGCCCATCAGCGTCCCGCCGACGAGGACGACGGCCGAGAGGACGGCCACGAGAGCGAGCGACGGCTGTGCGACGCCGACCGTCGGCGCCGCGGGGGTCGGCGCCGGTCCGGTCGGCGTGGTGAGTAGCGCCGAGGTCACGCCGACGACGAGGCCGAACCCGCCGCCGACGAGACTCACGAACAGCGTGTAGCCGAACGTGCTGAGCAGGTTCCGGCGGACGACGGCCGCGCTGCGCTTCAGCCCGTCGACCGCGCCGAGGTCGTCGACGACGATGGCCTGTCCGTAGAACTGCAGGAAGAACAACAGGAGGAAGCCGACGAGCGCGACCAGCAGGACGACGGCCCCGACACCGAACAGGGCGAGACCCCCGCCGCTGCCGCCGGCGACGGCGGCGACTCCCATGGCGACCGCCGCAATCGTGACGACGATACCGAAGACGAAGCTCACGGCCAGCACCGCCAGGTACACGGCCAACAGCGACACGTAGTGCGCCTTGCCGGACTCGACGAACGTGGCGAAGCGGGTCTCGCCGTCGACCGCCTCGTTCGCGAGCCCGAGGATACCACCCATGAAGAAGGGGAGGACGAACACGAACACGCCGGTGAACAGCAGCGACCCGACGCTCGCGAGCCACGGGTCGAGCAGTTGAAGCGCGAACTGGGGGAGTTGGAGGAGGCTCAACAGCGCGGCGACACCGAACAGGACCGGGTTCCGCAGCGCGGCCCGGCCGCCGGTTCGGAGGGAGGACAGTGCACCCATGGTGGGGTCTCGTTCGATGGACGACATAAGCGTGGGTGGCTCGTCCCCGTTCACACGTGACCGACCACGTAACGACAAGGTGTGTTATACGCTCGGCGTCGTCCGGTCCTCGGAGGCCGGAGTCGGTACCTAATCCTTTGGGAGCATCCGGTTTCCCACTCCCGCCCACACGGTGTACTATGTCGGAATGCCTGACCTGCGCGGACGAACTCGGAAAGCCCGGCGAGCACCGGTATCGGCTCGGCCCGGTCGACTCCTTCGACTGGCTCGGCGAACTCTGTGTGGACTGCGGTGCGGACCTCCTCGAACGCGCCGACGAGGGGTCGTGTCTCTGTTGTGGCGACGCCGCCGACTACAGCGTCCGGCGGCTCGCCCACACCGGTACGGAGGCGAACACACGGAGCTACGCCCCCGACCGCAGCCGCGCCGCGTTCTGCGAGGGGCACGTGGGCGAGTGGTCGCCGACGACGGACGGGAGCGTCGCCGACACCGCCGACGAGTCGAGCGCACCGGCGTCTGGCCGAATCGAGGGCTGAGTGAGGCGCCGGGCATCCTTCCCGGCCCCCGGCCTCGCTCCCTCGTTCCCGCTCCTTTTCCTCCTCCTCGACACGGTCGCTTCCCGTCCTCCGTCGACTCCCTGCCTCGAAACGTTCCGTTCGCTCCGTGTTCTCCGTCGCTTCACGGTTTCTCCCTCGGTCCCGCTCACTTCCCCCAGGACGCCTTCGTGGAGGAGTGACCCCGAGCCGCGCGCGTATCACTTGGTTATATTACTCCGTGTCGACTACCGTCGGGTATGACCGTCACCGCCGCGCTGACCGTGGCGCCGCTCGGCGACCCGGACGCCGACTTCGACGCGGAGATTGCGAAGGCAATCGACGCGCTGGAGCGCTTCGACGTGGAGTACGAGACCCACCCGATGGAGACGACCATCGAGGCCGACGACCTCGACGAGGTGTTCGCCGCCGCGCAGGCAGCGAGCGAGGCCGTCGACGCCCGCCGCGTCCTGACGAGCCTCAAAGTCGACCACTTCCGTGAGGAGCAGCTCGGCGTCGAGGAGAAGGTCGACCGCGTGGAGGCCCACCTCGGCCGGGAGGCCCGGAGCCGACGATGAGCCGCGACGCCGACCACCGGCACGACGACCGGTCGACCGCTCGATTCGACGGCCGGTCGACCGCCGGAGCGGACAGCCGCCACACGTCGATTCGACGCCGGGCGTTCCTCGCCGGTGCGGGCGCCGCCAGCGTCGGGCTGGCGGGCTGTACCAGGTTCGTGCCGGGGACCGGTGGTGGCGGCACCGCCGACACGCTCCGCGTCGGGACGTACCAGGCGTTCGTCGATGCGCCCAGCACCTCGGCCGGTGAGTGGGTGAAGACGGCGTTCGAGGAGCGCACCGGGAAGACCCTGGAGTGGGTCGTCCGCGAGAACGAGTTGAACGAGTTCATCCAGCGCCGTCAACGCGGCGCGCCGATGGAGGCCGACGCCTACCTCGGGGTAACACCGCAAGACCTCGTGCGCGCGGACGCGACGCTCGACGACGACACGCCGCTGTTCGAGGGGCTCGACACCTCACAGGTGGAGAACGTAGGGAACGTCGAGGACGCTTTCCGGTTCGACCCGCAGAACCGCGTGCTCCCGACCGGGGCGTCCTACGTCTGTCTCGTCTACGACGAGGGAGCGGTCGAGGCGCCGACCTCGTTCGACGACCTCCTGGGGGAGGCGTACGCGGACTCCCTCCTGCTCGCCAACCCCGAGAGCACCGCGACGGGGCTCCTCTTCTTACTCTGGTCGCTCATGCAGAAGGGGGCCGACTCGTACCTCGACTACTGGCGGCGCCTGCTCGACAACGGCGTCCGGGTACTCGGCTCGTGGAGCGACGCCTACGCGGCGTACTCCGAGGGCGAGGCGCCGATGGTCGTCTCGTTCTCGACGGACCAGGTGTACGCCGCCGCCGAGGACCAGCCGATGAGCCGCCACCAGATAGCCTTCCTCGAGAACCAGGGGTACGCCTACGTCGACGGCATCGGGAAGTTCGCGACGACCGAGCGCGACGACCTCGTGAACGAGTTCACCTCCTTCCTGCTCCAGCCGGAGGTCCAGCGCGAGACCGCCGTGAAGAACGTCGGCATCCCCACCGTCTCGAACGCGTCGTTGCCGGAGGAGTACCAGCAGTACGTCAAGGTGCCCGAGGAGCCGGTGCAGTACGGTTACGAGGAGCTCGCCGCGAACATGCAGAGTTGGCGCGACGAGTGGGCGCGGATGGCGGCCTCGCAGTAGCGCCGGCCGGCTCGTCCCCTCCGCCCTACCGCTCCGCTTCGTTCGGCTCCGGTGTCTCGGTCCGTTCCAGCCCGAGCGTGTCGGGGTCGAGACTGTAGTACGACTCCGTGACGGGGGCCAGACACACCACACGCGTGTCGCCGAAGCTCCCCTCCGCGTGCTGGTGGTGGTGACCGACCAGACAGAGGTCGGGTTCGAGCTCGCTCAGAATCCGGTCCATCGGCCGACAGCCGACGTCGTAGCCGTCGGTGTGCAGAACGCCGTGTGGCGCCTCGTGGGCGAGGAACACGTCCACGTCGTGAAGCCCCATTGCGGCCTCCACCTCGGATTCGACGAAGTGGCGACGGCGAGCACCGACGAGCTCCTCGCGGGACTTCTCGTACTGCGTCGGCGCGTAGTTGCCTGACAGGCCGGCGAGTTTCAGGTCGCCGATCTCGAAGGCTCGACTGGCGACGAGGATGAGGTTCGAGACCCCCTCCACGTCGGGGTCGTCGCCCTCGCGGAGGGCATCGACCACGTCGAGGTCCTCGTTGTTGCCGGCGACGAAGTACGTCGGCGTCGGGAGGTCGTAGTGGCCGAGGTCGCCGAGTTGAAGGGTAACCGGAGCGTCGGCGGCCTCGTAGGCCGCCATCAGGGACGCCCGGTTCTCCGGGTCGTCCGCGTGAGCGTCGCCGAGGACCGTTATCATGTCGGTTGGTTCGACCGGCGTTCACCTAAGGCTCCCGCCTCAGTCACCCGTCTCGAAGGTTCCTCGCACGGCTCCGGCGAGTCCGACTGTGCTCCCACGCCGGGCGGGTGGTCCGAGCGGCGATTCGGTCGGGGAGCGGACCAGTCGGCGGAGGGGTCGGCCGCCACCTGCTTTCACCGCGGTTCGAACTAGTTTTATATAAAAATTCTAACCGTTTCATGGGTTTGGGTACCGCGTAAACAGCCGGTAACCGCCACTTAGCAAAGGGGATGCATCTGTTGACGTCGGTAGAGCGACCGGGCGGCGTCGGACGACGTCCGGGGGCGACGACTGGTCGTCGCGCCTCCGGGTCGGGTGCCACCGACGACGCCGTCGCCGGTCGACCCCAGCAACCATGTCATCACAGACCTCCGCGCGAAGCCGGCGGGCCGTGGGCGTGCTAGTCGCGCTCGTCGTGGTCACGGCCGGCTTCGTGCCGTTCGCCCTCGCCTCGTCCCCGACAGACGCCACCGGTGCCACGAGCGGTGCCGACGCCGACGAGCGTTCTACCACTCTCGCGGGGGCGGGAGCGGACACGCGTACGGACGGTGGAGCCGCGTCCGACCTCGGCGTCGGCGGGTCGACAGTCCGGCAGTCGGCCGGGAGCGTCACCAGCGAGGGTGTCGAGACGATGAACCTCTCCGCGGCGCACGAGGCCGGCTACACCGGAGAGGGGACCACGGTGGTCATCATCGACGACGGGTTCGACACGTCGAACCCCGAAATCGCGGACCAGGTGACCGCGACGAGGGACTTCACCGGTCACGGTATCGGTCGGGGACAGTCCGGCCTCCACGGAACGGCGGTCGCCGAGATTCTCGCCGACACCGCCCCGGACGCGAACCTCGTGCTCGTCCGAGCGAACACCGAGACCCAGCTGTACCGCGCGATTCGGTACGTCGACGGGCAGACGGACGCCGACGTGGTGAGCCTCTCGCGCAACTGGCGCCACGCGGGTGCACTCGACGGGAGCTCGCGGATGGACGAGGCCATCTCCGAGAGCGTCGCCGACGGGACGACGTGGTTCGTCTCCGCGGGCAACGCGGGCGACGGAAAACACTGGTCGGGCGAGTGGAGCGACCCCGACGGCGACGGCTGGCAGAACTTCGCGGGCGACCGGGAGACCACGGACGTCGTGCTCCCGGCGCCACACGACGACGTGCACTCCGACGTGTCCCTCTCGCTGCAGTGGGACGCGTGGCCCCGCACGGACGCGGACTACGACCTCTACCTGACCAACACGACGGAGATGGAGTGTACCGACGCCGAGGGCCAGCCGACGTTCTGTGACGAGAACGTCGTCGCCAGCGGTTCAGTCCGCCAGACGGGCCACCAGGAGCCGTGGGAACTCGTCTCCAGTCACTGGGTGGACGCCTTCGACGCCTCCTCGTACGAGACCGGGGAGGGGCCGGTGTTCCACGCCGCCATCCGCGCACACGACGCCCCCTCGGACGCCCAGTTCGACCTGTACGCCGGTGACGGCCACCGGCTCCGACAGGACGCGACCGCCGAGGGGAGCGTGCTGCTGCCCGCGACGAACCCCGACGTGGTTACGGTCGGGGCGACCACCGCCGACGGGAGCCGCGTCGCCGACTACTCCTCGCGCGGGCCGACCGTCGACGGACGGACGAAGCCCGACCTCGTCGCCCCCGCGGGCGTCAGCACCGACTCGGTGGGGCAGTTCACCGGCACCTCCGCGGCCGCGCCCCACGCCGCCGGCGTTGCCGCCGTCCTCCTCGAGGCCGACGCCGACCTCTCGCCGACGCAGGTGAAGTCGGTCATGACGGACACGGCGGCCCCGGTCAGCGGCGGACCGAACGCCGCCGGCGACGGCCTGGTCGACGCGGGCGCGAGCCTCGCCGCGGTCTCCTCGACTGCCGGCAGCGGCGACGACCCGACCGCGACGCCGGAACCGACTCCGGAGCCGACGGCGACGCCCGAACCGACCCCGGAACCGACGCCGGAGCCGACGGCGACCCCGGAACCGACGCCGGAGCCGACGGCGACCCCGGAATCGACGCCGGAGCCGACGGCGACCCCGGAATCGACGCCGGAGCCGACTCCGGAACCGACGGCGACGCCCGAACCGACCCCGGAACCGACTCCGGAACCGACGGCGACACCGGAGTCCACGCCCGAACCGACGCCGGAGTCCACACCGGAACCGACGGCGACGCCCGAATCGACGCCGGAGTCCACGCCAGAATCGACACCCGAATCGACGCCGGAGTCCACGCCCGAATCCACCCCAGAATCGACGCCCGAATCCACACCTGAGTCCACGCCCGAGGACGCCGGGAGCGCCGGCACAGGCGGCGGTGGCGACGGTGGGAGCAGCGGGGGCGGGTCGGCCGGCCCGGCGGTCGGGCAGGACGGCGGGCTCGGCATCCGTTCGGTGGAGGTGTCGGGGACGCCGACCGTCGGCACCTCGACGCCCGTGCTCGCGACCGTGTCGAACACGGACGTCGTCGACCACACGCGGACCATCGCGCTCCGGGTCGACGGGACCGTCGTCGCCGAACGGACGGTGACGCTCGCGAGCGGCGAGGAGGCCACCCTCCGATTCGCTCACAGCTTCGCCGAGGCGGGTGACCGACGCCTCGCGCTCGGGGCCCAGGAGCGGACCGTCGCGGTCCAGTCCGGGCAGACCGGCGAGAGCACGGACACGAACGCCGACGGCGAACCGACGGCGGTCGACGACGGGCAGGCAGTCCAGGGGGCGACCGAGACGGCCGTCGGCACCGGCGGACAGGCCGGAGCCCAAGCCGAGACCGAGCGGGCGTCCGCACAGGACCGAACCAGCTCCACGACCGTGCCCGGGTTCTCGGCACTGCTCGCGCTGGTGGCGCTCGTCGTCGGTCTGCTGGCGATGGCCCGACGACGCTGACTGCCGACCGCCGACGACCGTCCGCTGTCGCTCGCTTCTCCGCGTTCGCCGTCTCACTAGCGACCGCTACGTGGGAATCGGGTCGGCCCGCCCGTGACCTCGGCCGACGAGCGATAGCTGGGCGCCCGCGACGTGGACAGACGACCACCTCCGAACCCGAGAGCCGAACGCGTGGCTGAAATTGGGTCGAAATTGGGCTACAAATCCGTCGAAGCTGCCAAAATCCGTTTTAGTGTCTCGCCCCCGGCTACACATGTCCGACCCCGGACGAAACCCCAGCCATGTCAGAGAAGACCCCAGCCACAGACAGTACCGACTCATCTAACACGTCCTCGCGCCGGACGTTCCTCGGCGTCGCGGCCGCCACCGGTGCCGGCCTGGCTCTCGGCGGCACCGCCGTCGCACAGGAGTCCGACTCCGGGACGGCCGCCGCGACGTTCGACGACCAGACGACCGAAGGCTCGACGGTGACCGTCACCTCCGCGACCCTCCCCGAGGGCGGCTACGTCGCCATCCACGACGCGTCGCTGCTCGAGGGGAACGTCCTCGGTAGCGTCATCGGCGTCTCCGAGTACTACGAGGCGGGCACCCACGAGGACGTCGAGGTGTCTCTGTACGAGGGCGTCGAGGGCGCCGAGTTCGAGCAGTCGATGCTCGAGGAAGACCAGCCGCTCATCGCGATGCCCCACCGGGAGACGAACGGCAACGAGACTTACGAGTTCGTCGCGAGCGAGGGCGAGAGCGACGGCCCGTACACGGCAGACGGCGAGGCCGTCGTCGACAAGGCGGCGATAACGGTCGAGTCGATGGAGTCGAAGCCGACCGCCTCGGTCACCTTCGACGACCAGACGACCGGCGGGAAGACGGTCTCGGTCGCCTCGACCAGCCTCTCGGAGGGCGGGTTCGTCGCCATCCACGACGCGTCGCTGCTCGAGGGGAACGTCCTCGGTAGCGTCATCGGCGTCTCCGAGTACCTCGGCGCCGGCGAACACGAGGACGTGACGGTGACGCTGTTCGACGTGCCCGGCGGCGACTTCGAGAGTTCGATGCTGGAGGAGGACCAAACGCTCATCGCGATGCCGCACCTCGACACCAACGACAACGACACCTACGACTTCCTCACGAGCGAGGGCCAGGCCGACGGTCCGTACACGATGGACGGCCAGGCCGTCGTCGACAAGGGGATGGTCACGGTCGAAGCCGAGGAGATGCCGACCGCGAAGACCTGCTTCCCCCGCCAGAAGAGCGACGGGACGACGGTCCACCTCCCGTACGCCGACCTCTCGGAGGGCGGGTTCGTCGCCATCCACGACGCCTCCCTCCTCGACGGGGAGGTCCTGGAGAGCGTCGTCGGCGTCTCCGAATACCTCGAGGCCGGCCGCACGGAGGACATCGAGGTAACCCTGTTCGAGGGCGTCCCCGGCGGCGACTTCGACCGGGACAGCCTGGAGGACGGCGAGCAGCTGTACGCCATGCCGCACTTCGACACGAACGAGAACGACACCTACGACTTCGTCGAGAGCGAGGGCCAGGCCGACGGCCCGTACACGATGGACGGAGAACCGGTGCTCAACCGGAGTACCATCACCGTGACCGACGGGGACGACTGAGCGGCGTCGGAGACGGAGACCGCTCAACCCCCGATTCGTGACCGTTCGTGTCCACTATTGCCGGCATCCGGCTGTCGACGTACTTACAAGGCGAGGCGCCGTCGGTCCCGCCAATGGGGCGGCTGTAGATGGAGGCCGTGCTGTGGTACGTCTTCACCGGGACGCGGGGCGGGCCGAACCGGGCCCGAATTCTGCGTGCCGTGGAGCAGCGGCCTCGCAACACGAATCAACTCGCGGACGCGCTGGACCTCGACTACAAGACCGTCCAGCACCATCTGGAGGTGCTCCTGGAGAACGACATCGTCCAGAACAGCGGGGACGAGTACGGGGCGGTGTACCTCCCCTCGGAGCGCGTCCGAAGCCACCAGGACACCGTTCAGACCATCTTCGAGCAGTTGGACGGGTTCGACGCGAACGGCAGCACGGAGGCCACGGAATGAGTCCTCGACACGATGTGAACAGCTATTTGCCGGCAGGTTGGAAAGGGAGGGGCAGATGACGGTCTGGGTCGACGTCGCCCGCGTGGCGATCGGCGTGAACCTCCTGCTGTTGCTGAGCCTCGTCTACGTCTGGGGCCGCAACTACGCCCAGATTCGCTCGCCGCTCGCGCTCGGACTGCTCCTGTTCGGTGGCTTCCTCTTTCTCGAGAACGGGATGGCGTTCTACTTCTACTTCTTCGAGCCGACGCTCCGGGTCTGGGTGACCGAGATTCCCGCCCTCGCCCAGCTCGCGATGACGCTCCTGCGTGTGTGTGAGACGGTCGCGCTGGTGTTTCTCACCTGGACGACTTGGCGGTAGCCACGGTCACGACGGGCGCCCCTCGACCCTCGGGGTGGCCACTCACCGGACCCGGTCACCTCCCGGTCGAAACGACGTGCCGTCGGCGTCGACGCCGCGGGCTCGCGAACGGGGGACGAACGTTCGCCTCGTCGCCCGCTGCGGTCGCGAACCGACCCGAACCGTTCGGACGGGCGCACAACCGTCCATTACCCCGGTCGCCGGGCACCCATTGTGACGGAACGATTTAGTACGGTGAAGTGAATCCACTCCCCATGACTGTCGACACGGCCGTGGTGCTCGCCGCGGGCGAGGGGAAGCGGCTCCGACCGCTGACCGAACACCGTCCGAAGCCGATGCTCCCGGCGGGAACGCGTCCCATCCTCGAGTACGTCCTCGACGCGCTGCTCGAGGCGGGCGTCTCCGACCTCCACCTCGTCGTCGGCTACGGGCGCGACCGCATCCAGAACCACGTCGGGTCGACCTACCGCGGGCGGCCGGTCACCTACCACGACCAGCGAAAGCAGTTGGGGAGCGGTCACGCGCTCCTGCAGGCGGCCGACGCCGTCGAGACGGAGTGTCTCGTCGTCAACGGGGACCAGGTCGTGAGCACGGCTATCGTCCGCGACGTGGTTGCGGCGCACACCTCCGAGGACGTCGCGACCCTCGCGGTCGTCGAGAGCGACGCCGCACCCGACTACGGCGCGGTCCGCCTCGACGGGGACCGCGTCGTCGAACTCCACGAACGCCCCGGTGGTGAGGACCACCACCTCCTCAACGCCGGCGTGTACGCGTTCGACCGCTCGTTCTTCGAGGAGATCGAGCGCACGCCGCGCGAGGAGGGGGAGCTCTCGCTCACCCGGACCATCGCCTGGCTCGCCGCCGAGGAGCGGTCGGTCCGGGGGGTCCACACCGACGGGGTGTGGCGCGACGCCGTCTACCCCTGGGACCTCCTCTCGCTCGCGAGGACGGTACTGCGAAACGACGACATCCTGACGGAGGCGATACCGAACGGCGGAGGCTCCGTCACGGAGCGCTCCGGTCGCGACGGTCGAGGCCCGCGGGACCGGCGCGAGGAACGGAACGGGCGCGGCCGGCGGCGAGTTCGCGTCTCGCCGACGGCGTCGGTCCACGAGGACGCCACGCTCGTCGGTCCGGTCGACGTCGCCGACGACTGTGTCGTCGGGCCGGGAGCCGTCGTCGGCCCCAACGTCGCGCTGGGCCGGAACACGACGGTCCGAGCGGGCGCGGTCGTCCGGGGCTCCGTCGTGGACGTCGACGCCCGCATCGGCGAGAACGCGACGGTCGTCGACGCCGTCGTCGGTCAGGGGGTCCACGTCGGCCCCGGCGTCACCCTCCCCGGGGGCGCGGCCGACGTGCGCATCGGCACGACCGTCCACGAGGACTGTCGGCTCGGCGGGGTGTTGGCCGACCGCGTCCACGTCGGCGGCGGCGCCACCGTACTGCCGGGGGCGCTCGTCGGCCCCGACGCCCGCGTCGACCCCGGCACCGTCGTCAGAGGACAGGTCGAGGCCCACGGGCG
The DNA here is from genome assembly GCF_026586625.1 of Halobium salinum. Taxonomy (GTDB): domain Archaea; phylum Halobacteriota; class Halobacteria; order Halobacteriales; family Haloferacaceae; genus Halobium; species Halobium salinum. Next base: position 624,552 of record NZ_JAODIW010000006.1, read on the forward strand.
GGTGAGCAACTGATGTGTGGCATCGTCGGCTGCGTCGGTCGGGACGGCGACGCGAAGGAGGTGCTGCTCTCGGGGCTCTCACAGCTCGAGTACCGCGGCTACGACTCGGCCGGCATCGCCGTCACCGGCGTCGGCGGTCCCCTCGACGTGGCGAAGCGCGAGGGCGAACTGCAGGCGCTGAAGGACGCCGTCGAGGACCGTTCGTTCCCCGGCGGCACCGGAATCGGCCACACGCGCTGGTCGACACACGGCCCGCCGGCGACGCGCAACGCCCACCCGCACACCGATGAGACCGGTCGGGTCGCGGTCGTCCACAACGGCATCATCGAGAACTACGCCGCCCTCCGCGACGAGCTGACGGAGGCGGGCGTCCCGCTCACGAGCGACACCGACACCGAGGTGGTGCCGCACCTGTTCGCACGCTACCTGACGGAAGGTGACGACCCCGAGGCGGCGTTCAGACGCACCGTGTCCCGCCTGGAGGGGAGTTACGCCATCGCGGCCGTCGTCGCGGGCGAGGACGCCGTGTTCGCCGCGAGGCGTCACTCCCCGCTCGTGCTCGGCGTCGGCGCCGACGAGAACTACCTCGCGAGCGACGTGACCGCGCTGGTCGAACACACTCGCGAGGTCGTCTACATCGAGGACGACCAGTTCGCCGTGCTCCGGCCCTCGGGCTGGCGGGTCACCGACGCGACCGGCGAGCGCGTCGACCCCGAGGTCCGAACCGTCGACTGGACCGCGGAGCAGACCGGCAAGAGCGGCTACGACCACTACATGCTGAAGGAGATCAACGAACAGCCGCTGTCGCTCAGACAGTGCACTCGCGGGAGGGTGGACGAGTTGGCGGGCACGGTCGGCGACGAGGGACTCGACGGTCTCGACAGACCCGACCGCGTGCAGTTCGTCGCCTGTGGCACGTCGTACCACGCGGCGCTGTACGGCGCGTCGCTGCTCAGGGCGGCCGGCGTGCAGGCCGACGCCTACCTCGCAAGCGAGTACGCGATGACCCCCTGTCCCGTCACGTCGGAGACGCTCGTCGTCGGCGTCACCCAGAGCGGGGAGACCGCGGACACCCTCTCCGCGCTCCGCATCGCCGACGACCGCGGCGCGCGGACGCTCGCGATGACGAACGTCGTCGGCTCCTCGGCCGCCCGCGAGTGCGACCGGACGTTCCTCCTGCGGGCCGGCCCCGAAATCGGCGTCGCCGCCACCAAGACGTTCTCGACCCAACTGGTCGGCCTCGCGGTGCTCGCCGAGCATCTCGCGGACGCGGAGGGGGCCGACCCCGACCTCGTCACCGCGCTTCGGGACCTGCCGGACCTCGCCCAGCAGGTGTTGGACGAGTCCCGGGCCGCCGAGGTAGCGGAGGAGTTCGACGGGATGGACGCCTACTTCTTCATCGGGCGGGGCCTCCACTACCCCGTCGCCCTCGAAGGGGCGCTGAAGTTCAAGGAGATAACCTACGAGCACGCGGAAGGGTTCGCAGCCGGCGAACTCAAACACGGGCCGCTCGCGCTCGTCACCGGCCGGACGCCGGTGTTCGCGGTCGTCGCCGGCGACGGCGCGCTGGCGCGTAAGACCCTCGCGAACGTCAAGGAGGTGGAGGCTCGGGACGCGCCGGTCGTCGTCGTCTCCGACGGGAGTCAGGAGGTCGCCGGCTACGCCGACCGCGTCCTCGAGATTCCCGAGAGCCACCCGGCGACGGTGCCCATCCTCGCGAACCTCCAGTTCCAGCTACTGGCCTACCACGTCGCCGACCGACTCGGACGACCCATCGACAAGCCGCGGAACCTCGCGAAGAGCGTCACCGTGGAGTGAATTGTGTGCGTTTGACCTCGAGCGGCTAACCAATTCGGATTCGTCGAGAGGGGACCACAGAACTGGTGGCCCAATCTATGAGCATTGAGGCTCTTCCCGGACTTCTCAGCCCGCTGTAGAGGACCAGCGCGAGCTTCGTCGCGTTCTCCGTTCGTTTACGTATAGATTTCAGACGAACGACGTATGTTGAGATTCCGTTTACCGACAGGTCTGTCCTGCTAAATCACGGCGTCGTTACCGGTACGACGGTGATTAGGGCGACTGTGAGGGCTGCGATGAGTACAGTCCATATCCCTCCTGTTGTCCTGTCTTTCCGCTCGAACAGCAACTGGTTTGTTCGATGCCAGTATCGATTCGAGACACCACTTAGCGTTTCGGAGAGAGCTATCATCACACATCCGAGCAAGAGATACTGAAGGATATACTGAGCGAGCATCGAGAGCCATCTGAGGGGGACTACAACCGTCGTGATGAGCCAGAAAGGGGCGAGAACAAGGAGTGAAGCAGTTAAGATGGTGCTCCGCGAGACGTCCGAGTCAAGGTGCCACATTGTTCCGATCACGAGCAAGATGAGTACGAACGGAAACAGGTAGCCAGCAGTGGTGAATAGACTGAGGAATCCACCCCCGATTGTTTCCAGAGACCACTCTGCACCGACTCCGAGTCGCGTTCCAGTTGCTTTCTCTGCGACGAAACTGAACGTCTTTGGGGGGGCGAACAAAAAGATTGAACCAACAGCACTTCCGACTGTTCCGCAGATTGCCAACTCAATGTGCCGCCGCTTCCAGAGACATGCAATGACGACGATCAGAGCCGTAAGCGCCCCCATGATGTACTGGTTCAGGCCCGAGACACCAATTACGAGCCCTGTCGCCGCCGCCAGAGCGTAGCTGCCTGACTTGGTGTCCCAAACTAAGGCTTCGTGGGCGGCGAGAAGTGCAAGGAATACGAACGGTAAGGTGTGATCGTAGTGCCACCAACCGGTGTGGTAGCCGATTCGACCGACACCCACCGCTCTCCAAGACATAAATCCCAGTAGAGTGAACACTGCGCTCCGAAGTCCGCCGACTGCGTAAAAGAACGCCGCCACTGTAGCAGGGAGGACAACGTAACTTACGATGGTCGTGTACAAATGGGTCGAGACGCTGTTCGATAGTCCCGGTGTAAGAGCGTGCACGACTGCGAGTGGAACGTATCGAAGTGGCGGGTCAACGGTGTATATGTCTCCAGTGTCTGCGACCCGGGTCGAACGTGTGACGATATTGAACGGGTCTCCTTGTTGAAACAGTAAGTTGGACTGCCACCAGACGTTAACCGGTCGTGAGCCGAGTTCAACTGCAACCGTCATCAGTGGAATCAGTAAGCCACAGAGCAAGAGTATGTCTCGGCTTCGCTCACGCATTGATACCACGATAGCTCACAGTGTTAAAAATCCATTCGATGGAGAGATATATAATTATCAGTAGAGTCACAAACGTAGATTTCATATCACCGTTACTGACGGGTCGTTGAGCCTCTCCGTTAGTTGGGCAGTCGTTCAGACGGTGCCGCGTGAGGACGAGAACGCGGTTATTCGACCGTTCGATGCGGCGATACTGCCAACAGCAGTTGCTCACCACTGTCGTCGAGTTCCACCTCACAGCCGAACGCCGCCAGCACGTCGAGGTTCGACTCGACGTGGGCCGTGACCCGCGGAATCGACACCTGCCCGCCCCACAGCGCCAGGAAGACGAGCAGTTGGTCGGCCACGTGCTCGTCGACGGGGGCACCCGAGGCGTGTAGCGACAGGAAGCGGTCGACGGCCCGGTCGGCGACGGTCTCGGAGGGGCGTCCGCGCTCGCCGAGTTCGTCGACGCCGACGAGCGAGCCGTCGTAGACGCCGCGCAGGACGAGCGTAGAGCCGGTCGACTTCGTGGGAACGTACTCGGGGCTGCGCACCTCGACCGGGAGGCCGGCGTCGACCAGGCGCTCCTCGGCGCGGGCGGCCTGTCGGTCGGCCACCTCGGCCCCTTCGAGTTCCTCGCTCGCCTTCGAGACCACCTCGACGCGGTCGAGGTCGCCCCGGTCGACCAACTCGAGCGGGCGGCCGTCCGAGGGTTCGAGTCGGAGTGTCGCCGCGCCGCCACCGGCCGGGTAGTACCCCGTCCGGTGGAGGTCGACGCCGGCGTCGAGACCGTATCGCCCGAGGAGTGGCAGCTTCACCGAGCGGAGGGACTCGACCGGCGGCGACCACTTCACGTCGGTGCCGCCGGTCGCGTGAAGGGTGAGGGGTTCGTCGAGACGGACGGCGGCGGGGAGCGCCGCGTCGAACAGGAGGGTGAGGCTCCCGGCGGTGCCCATCGACGCCTCGAACGCGCCGCCCCGTATCGGGCCCGGGTCGAAGGTCACCTCGGTCGAGCCGACTTCGGCTCCGTCGACTTCGGCGTCCGTGAGGTCGGCGAGGGTCTCGACGGCCGCGAGGTGCTGGGGCTTGAGCCCCGGTTCGGGACGCTCGGCGCGGACGCCGGTCATCTCGAAGGGGTCGCCGGTGACGGCCGCGAGGCTCAGCGCCGTTCGGAGGAGTTGGCCGCCGCCCGCCGTACCGTCGACCATCAGCATCGGCGGTCTCCCGGGAAGCCGGTTCGGGGGGTGGTCGTCGACGCGCAGTCGCACGTGGTTGTCACGGTCGTTCGACTCGACGTACGCACCCCGTTTCCAAGAACGGCGAGGTCGTTCACCCCGTCGGACTCTCGACGCGCGTCCTGCCCCCGGCCTGCGCGGCCTGGTGGTACACCGCGTCGAAGTCGTATTTCTCGATACCGAGGTCGCAGTACGGCTCGAAACCGTCGAGCACGACGTCGTGACCGTCACGGGCGAACGTCGCCGCGACGTAGCCGCCGATAAAACCCGCACCGCCGGTGACGAGAACTCGCATACACCGACGAGAACGGGTCTGTGACTCAATTCCGTCGCATCGAACCGAGAGCGGAGTCCACGTCGCTACGCGCTCGACGCGGGTGTCTCCTCCCGGAGGCGCTCCTCGGCCTCGTCGCGGTCCTCGGGGTAGCCGATGTCCATCCGCCAGCCGTCGAGGCGGATGGCGTCGATGGTCCGACCGCTCTCGATGAGCAGGTCGATGGCCTCGCTAATCTCGTACTCGCCCCGGTTCGAGGGCTGGACGAGGTGACAGGCGTGGAAGATAGCGGGCGTGAAGGTGTAGAATCCGGTCATCACGAGGTTCGACGGCGGGTCCTCCGGTTTCTCGATGACTCCGGTTATCTCTCCGTAGTTGTTGGTATCACAGACGCCGTAACGGCCGGCTTCCTCGTAGGGAACCTCCTCGACGAGGAACGCCGCGTCCGCGCGGTCCTCCCGCTGGCGCCGCACCACGTCGCCGAGGTTCGCCGAGAAGACGTTGTCGCCGAGCATCAGCATGAAGTCGTCGTCGACGTGGTCTTCGACGGTGAGCAGCGCGTGTGCGAGCCCCTTCTGGTCGCGCTGGTGAGCGTACGTGATGGGGACACCCTCGAACTCGTCGCCGTAGTGCTCGATGATGTGCTCTTTCAAGTAGCCGACGACGACGACGAACTCGTCGGCGCCGAGTTCGGCGAGCTGTTCGAAGCAGTGGGTGAGGATGGGCTGTCCGTCGACTTCGACCAGCCCCTTCGGTTTCTCCTCGGTGAGCGGTCGGAGTCGGGTCCCTTCCCCGGCGGCCAGGACGACGGCTTGCATGATTTCGACACGAAGATAGACCGATAAGTCTCTTTCGCCTCGATTATCGCCGCCCTCACCGTGACGATGGACACTGGGCTGGAGAGCGGAAAGCGGGAATGCCGGAGAACGAGAGGTACGTCGCCGTGGATTGTCTCCGATAGTCGCGGTATCTTACCGAATAGTCGGCCACGGCGGCACCGATGTGAGAACCGCATCCACCGCCCCGTGGTGGCGTCGAGGAGGCCGACAGGGAGACGAGAAGTGGTCCGTCAGAGATGCCGAAGTACGTGAGTACTGCGAATCAGTGACAACGCCTAAAAGTCCGAGGGTGCGTACTTCCGCCCCTCGATCCAGATGGCGACGTCTGGGTCGCCCGAGACGACGGTGAACGAGGTCATGTCGCCCTCGAGGGTGTAGTTGTCGGACATGTACTCGACGCTCCCCTCGGCCCGTCCGCTGGAGACGCTGTCGTCGCTCTCGACGTTGTCGGCGGGAGTGACCGCTCCTTCGGCCGTGAACTCGTACTCGGTCGGGTTCCCCGTCCCGACAACGGACATCTCCCGCTCCGGGAGCTCGCCGGACGGGTCGGAGGGGAAGTCCGAGGGTGCGTACTTCCGGCCTTCGATCCAGATGTCGACGTCCGGGTCGCCGGCGACGACGGTGAACGAGGTCATGTCCCCTTCGAACGTGTAGTTGTCGGACATGTACTCGACGTTCCCTTTCGCGCGTTCGCTGGTGACGCTGTCGTCGTCTTCGACGTTGTCGCCCGAGGTGATTCGGCCCTCCGCAGTGAACTCGTACGCCGACCAGTTGCCGCTCCCGACGACGGACATCCGTCGCTCCGGGAGGTCGCTCGCGGTGTCGGACGGGAAGTCCGAGGGCGCGTACTTCTCGCCCTGAATCCAGATGTCGACGTCTGGGTCGCCGGCGACGACGGTGAACGAGGTCATCTCTCCCTCGAAGGAGTAGTTGTCGGACATGTACTCAACGGTTCCCGTCGCTCGGCTGTCGGAGCTGCTATCGTCGGCTTCGACGTTGTCGCCAGGGGTGATGCTGCCGGAGGTCGTGAACTCGTACGCCGTCCAGTTACCGCTCCCGACGACGGACATCCCCTTCTCGGTCGGGTCGCGACCGGAACCGTCGTCGCTTCCGGAGTCGTCGTCTCCCGACCCCCCGTCGCCCGGGTACGTCCCCTCGCCGAACCCGCCCGCACCGAACGCCGGGCTGTCCGGACTCGCCGGTGTCGCGGGCTCGGCGACGACCGCCGCTCCCGCCGCCGCAACTGCCATACTCTTGAGAACGCTTCGCCGCCCGATCGGAGTTCGCTCGCGTGCCATCGACAGACCGACTAATCACGATTCATAAATATCTTCCTACAGAGAGTATAATATCTCAATCACTTTAATTATTTCTTGTATATATTTCTATATTTTAATAGAAGTCGTCGAGGGCCGGCCGGTCACCGGTCACACGCGTCGCGCCCGTCGCGCCGATGCTCGCTGTGCTCGCCGTACTCGCCGACCTGCCCCGAGAGGCAGTCCCCTCACAACCCCCACACCGGTCCCCGTGACCCGCGACCGAAGTGTCTACGCCTCGGCTTCGTCCGCTCCGGGTTCCGGCCCGCGCTGCACGAGCGTGAGGTAGTGGAGCGCCTCGTGGAGGTAGGCCTGGTCTCGCGCCATCAGCTCGTCGTACCCGTCGTTCTCTATTGCCGCTTCCAGTTCCGAAATTGCCTCCGCGATGTCGTCCCCGACTGTCCGGTGGTCCATGACGATTCGGTGAATCGGGTCACGTCACATAAGTGCGCGGCAACCAGTCGGTAACCGCCCCCGATATTCTCCTTTTCCAAACAGTCGGGGGCGTAGACTACTGTGGGAGGGTTGAGGGAGTTCGCGTCCGAACCGGGACGGATGGAGCGCTACAGTGCGGCCGAGGGCGACCGCGTTCGTATCCGGTGGGACGGGGGCGAGTGTGTCGACGACGACTTCGCCCTCACGGTGTGTCGCGAATCGGACGCCTCGACGGTCGACGGCGTGCTGACGACCGCCGCTCACGCCGACACCCTCCACCGCCTCTTCCGCGACGGGACGACGTTCACCATCGTCCTCGAGTCGGCCAGCGGGGAGCGAACCCGGTTCGAACGTTGTACGTTGCTCAGTTCGAGCGGGAAGTGGGTGGCACCCGGGTGAGTCGAGGGTAACCAGTTCCGTAGAAATACTTATAATTTTTCAGTACGTTCTAGCGTGGTATGGACGAATCTTCGGGGCCGGAAGGCCCGCCGTCGACCGACCGATGTGGCGTCCTCGAGTTCGCCGTGCTCGAGGTGCTCGACCGTGGTCCCGAGCCAGCGCGCACCGTCGCCGACATCGGTGACCAGCTCCGCCGCCGGACCGAACTCCTCCCCGAGTTCGAAGGTGGGGTCGAACCCGACTCCGGCGCGTCGGTCCGGTTGCGAGTCGCACTCGACAGGCTCCGTGCCGCCGAGTACGTCACTGCGCGGGAGGTGGAAGACGACTCCGGGACGACCCGTCTCGTGTTCAGTTCGACGGGGACCGCCACGCCCGAGGACCGCGCCGTCGCCGAACTCCGGAACGACGTGAGCGACCTTCGGTACCAACTCGACGGACGCGAGGAACGAGCCGAGGGAGCGGAGACGGAGACGTCCCGACGGACCGCAGACACGTCGCTGGACTCCTGAGAGCCGTATCGACTGCCGCCGAGGCGGTCGATGGGACCAGAGCGTTGACGGAGGTCCGTGGGGCCAGAACCGCAGACGAAGCAGCAACACCGATAAGCGTGCGATTCGTTGGCACGCGTATGGACCCGAACAGCCGTGTTCGCGCGGAGGAGGTAATGTCGACGCCACTCGAGACCATCCCGGAGGACGCGACCGTCACGGAGGCAGTCCGGGTGATGCGAGAGCACGACATCAAGGCGCTCCTGGTGACGAGCGGGCCGCCCGGCATCGTCACCGCTACCGACGTCCTCGACGCCATCGCCGACGGGCGGGAGCTGGCGACGCTGACCGTCGCCGACCTCATGACGACGCCGGTCGAGACCGTGCCGCCGGACCTGTTACTGGAGGAGGTCGCCGCGATGATGACCAGCCTCGGCATCAACCACCTGCCGGTCGTCGACGGCGACCCGGTCGGGATGGTTTCCTCGACGGACGTGACCGCACAGTTGTCCTGACCGGGAGCGGTCGCGTCGCCTCGCCGGTTACCCGTCGGTCACGGGGGTGACGAAGCGGTGTGTCCGGGTATCGGTTCGATTCGGAACACGTACTCCTCGTAGGCGTGGTCGAGGTTCGTCGGACACTCCTCGCCGGTGTGGTCGGCACAGAGGTACGCTCTCGCCTCGACCGGCCCCTGCCCGGTCTCCTCCAAGTATCGTTCGAGGACGAGGAACGCGGCCGGCTCGTCACAGCCGCGACGGTGACACGACCGCGGCGATTCGGGGTCGTCCACCTCGGCTCCGACTTCGCCCCGCTGGACCGGGTTCGAGCCGTCGGGCGCCGGCGCCGCCTCGTCGGCACGCTCGCGCTCCTCCTCGATTTCCCGCTCTCGTTGGCGGCGCTCCGCGTCACGGGCCTGCTTCTCTCGGCCTTGCTTGGTGTCCGCCATACGCCTTCCAGGGGAGTGAGCCGGATAACCCTGTGGTCGGTCTCCCTGCTTGCCGGGGGACCGCCGAGCGACGCGAGGACCCTTACTCCCGTCGCTCGGTGAATGGGGTGAGCGCTCCGCCGCAGTCCTCCCGGGTTCGCCCGCAGGCGGTGGCCGCGTCGCCGGCGCGCTCGACGCCGGGGTCGAGTCGGCCGAGCCGCCACGTCGGGTCGTGACCCGTCTCGCGCTGGTGTCGGTCGACGGCGAGGCGGGCGTCCCGGAGCTTCGTGAAGGTCTCTTCGAGGTCGCAGTCGGGACACGTGACGGTGGCACGAGGGGCGGTCATCGTCCGGTGGAAGGACGACGGCGCGGAAAGACCTCCCGCTTCGGACGGTCGGGTTCGACCGTGAGTTGCCCAGTCGATTCGAACACGAACACCGGCATCCCGTCGTCGGCCGGACGCAACGACTAATCGGACGCCCTGTGAACACCAGGACACCCACGGCTCCCGACCCGCTCACGACCGCGTATTGTGACGGTGGTCGGTCACCTTCGCTTCCGTCGGTGACGACCACGAGACAGCGTCGAGTCGGGAATGGGGGCGGAGAACGATGACACACGTCAACACAGAGGCGGCAGTCGTCCCGGCGTCCCGGTACCCGCACGGGTACGCCTCGGTCAGGTCGCTCGCGACCCGCGGGATTCGAGCGGTCGCCGCCGTCGCGAACCCGACCCTGCCGGTCACAACGTCGCGGTTCTGCGACGAAGTCGTGACGGTGCCGCCGTCGTACGACCTCGTCCCCTATCGGGACGCGCTGCTCGACCTCGCCGCACGGCCCGACGTTCGGACGATACTCCCGCATCGGCCCCAGGACCCGTACGTCCTCTCGAAGCACGCTGACGCGTTCGACCCGCACGTCGACCTCGTCGTCCCGCCGTTCGAGACCCTGCGGACCGTCCACGACCGCAAGCGACTGATGGAGGTCGTGAGCGACGCGGGTGTGTCGGTCCCCGAGACCCGCCTCCTCGACGAGGCCGCCGGGTGGGAGACGGACCGTATCGTCAAGTCCAGATACAACCTCCTCGCCGCCGAGTACGTCGACTCGTTCACCCCCACCGACTCCCGCATCGTCAAGACGGTGAAGCACCTCCCGGCCGGGGAGTCCGTCGACGTCGACGCGTTGTGTGAGAAGATGGGTCACGTCCCCATCGTCCAGGAGTACGTCGCCGGCGCCGACGAGTACGTCTTCGGGGCGCTGTACGACCGCGGCGAGGCCCTGGCGACGTTCGGTCACCGACAGCTCCGCGAAGACTCCTACGCCGGCGGGGGTGGCGTCTACCGCGAGAGCGTCCGAAGTCCCGAACTCGACGCCGCCGGCCGGCGCGCACTGGACGCGCTCGACTGGCACGGCCTCGCCTGTCTGGAGTTCGTCGAGGACGCCGAAACGGGCGAGTTCACGCTCGTCGAAATCAACCCCCGGATGTGGCAGTCGCTGGCCACGGCGGTCAGGGCGGGCGCCGACTTCCCCTACTGGTACTGGTTGCTCGCGACCGGACGGTCGGACCGCATCGACCCCGACTACCGGGTCGGCGTCGGTACCCACTACCTCTACGGCGAACTGGAACATCTCGTGAGCGTGCTACGCGAGGACTCCGCGTTCGTCGCGCGACCCTCCGTCCTCGGGACGGTAGCGTCGATCGCCCGGTCGTGGGTCGAACGACCGCAGTTCGACGACTTCCATCTCGACGACCCGTCGCCCGCGCTCCGACAGGTGCGAAACGAGTTCGTACGGGTCGTCGGCAGGCGACTCGGTCGGGAGTGAAGAACCGAGAACCGCGAGTCGAACGTGGAGTCGAGAGTCGCGAGTCGAACGCCTGGGCGACGCGCCACCTGACCGTCTGCCGAGGGACGGCTCCGGCGACTCGCCGGGGAGCTCAGTTCGGTCCGTCGCGCGGCGGCGACCCGGCCGGGCGTAGGGTCCGGCCGCTTCCGTCGCCGTCGACGCCTCCGCTTCCGTCGCCGTCGACGTCTCCACTTCCATCGGCGCCGCCCCCACCTCCACTCCCGTCGCTACCGCCGTGGCCGTCGATAGAGCCCTGTCTCGTAGCCATTTCGAGGTGCGGCATCCACAGGAGCGTGAGCAACGAGTAGAGTGCGACCGTGTTGTCTTCGCCCTCGCGGTGCGTCCGGAGGGTCCGTTCGACGGCGTCGTAGTCGAGAAACGGGAGCCGTCGGACGACCGGCTCCGCCCCGGCGACCGTGTCGGCTGCGAACGGCCTGGTTCGAAGCAGCTCGCGTCGGTTCGGCCACGGCCCGTGGTCGAGGTGTGGCGCCGGCGTCGGGTCGTCACCGATATGCTTCCGGTAGAAGGCGACGAGGTTCGTGCCGACGTACTCGAGGGGGTACGAGTAGGTGAGGGGGACGCCCGTGCCGGCGTGGGGAATTTTGGCCAACTCCGGGGCGACCCTGCTCACCCCGGCGTTGATGAGGTTGCGACGGAGGAAGTATCGCCGTGGAATCCGTTGCTGGAGGTCCAGCAGTCGATTGTCGAGGAACGGGCTCCGCGTCGGTCTAATCTGTGCGAGGCTCCGCGGGAAGAGCGCCTCGGTGTCCGCGCCCAGCGGGTAGTAGTCCCCGTACATCGCAAGGTCGGTCAACGAGTCGTATCCGACGCCGTGACTGACGACGCCGCCGTCGGGGGTTCGGTGCAGGTTGGCCGAGAGGACCTCCCGCATCGACCGTTCCGGCGTGAAGTAGGGGAGCGGCGGGCTCTCGAGTAGCTTCGTGTCGACGTAGTCCTCGAGGTCGTGAATAGGCCGTTCGAACGGGAGCGTCAGCTTCCCGAGCGGCCCGAGCGACACCCGCCGCCGCGGGAGCGACGCGGCGCTAAACAGGGTGTCCGCGAACAGCCCCGAGACGAGCACGTCGACCTCGTCGCGAATCCGGTCTTCGAACGGTGTGAAGTACGCCTGGTCGAACCAGCCGCTGTACTCCGTGAGTCCGGCCGTCGCCTCCAACGCCCGAGCCTCGTGGTCCTCGTTCCGTATCAGGAGCCGAAAGTCGTCGCCGGCGGCCTCTGCGACGCGCCGGGCGACCCGTGTCTCCCTGCTCGTCCAGTCGGTGGTGTGAAGCGCGACGACCGACTGGTCGATGCAGGCCTCGACGAACCGCGAGTCGCTGCCGCCGCTCAACAGCAGCCCGTAGGTCAGGTCGTCGTCGGTCCACTCCGCGAGCACCCGCTTGAGCGTCTCCGTGAGGTCGTCGACCACGGCGGAGAACGACTGCTCGACGGGGTCGTACCGGGGACGCCAGTAGGTCGTCGTCTCGGTCGTCAAGTCGTCGACGTCGACGGTCGTGACCGACGCCGGCGGTCGCTCCCGGACGCCGGCCAGCGGCGTCTCGACCCCGAACACGCGCCGGAGGGCGAGATACTCCTGCAGGTAGTCGAGGTCGTACTCGACGTCGACCGCGGGGTGGTGCGGGAGGGCGTTGAGATTCGAGGCGAACACGACCGTCTCCGACTCGGGGCGGATCCAGTAGACGGGCTTCGTGGCGAGGCGGTCGGTGACGAACGAGATGGTGTCGTCGACGCGGTCGTACAGCACGAGCGCGAACTCGCCGTTGAGGCCGCTGACGAAGTCGGGGCCGTCCTCCTCGTACCGGCGGGCGCAGAACTCGGCACTCCCACCGGACGGTCCGGGACGGGGAGCGTAAGCGTCTCCGCTCCCGTACCCGTAGACGTCCCCCCATACCCAGACGAGGACGTCGCCGCCGTCGGCGGTCGCGGGTTGGTCGCCCGCGAGAAGCGGGTGTGAGGAAACCCGTAGTTCCACCCGCTCGTCGTCGTAGGCGACCGTCACCTCGTCGTCGTGTCGACGGACCGTCCCGACCACCTCGTCGGTGAGTTCGGCGTCGGAGCCGAGGACGCCACAGAGACCGACCACGCTATCACGACCTCCCGACCCGCTCCGAGCGGGTCGTTCCCACGACACCGGTTACTGATTCACCCGGACTCATCTGTTCCCAACGGTACCCTCTTCACTCCTGCCGGGTTTTTAGTTTCTCGTTTTACAGGTTGTTCGGGGGCAAAAATCAGCGCTCCCTATCTCGGAGCAAAGGGCTCGGCAGGTGATTCGCGCCTCGTCGAAGTGAGAGACGGAGTGCTCGCTTTCGCGACCTTCCTCGCACGTCTTCACGGAGGGGCTCCGCTACTAGTCCGACCTCGGCACACGTTGCCTTCGCTCCTGACGCTGAACGGGCGAGGAGCGCGGCTCTGCAATGGCACGTCGACTGGAGGGATATGCTGGATTCTGACAGGTGTGGGTCCTACGCATAAGGGCAGCCTAGTGTGTTCACGTTGGCAGTATTCTCGGAATCGATCGACACATCCCGTTTCTGAGGGATTGCAGCGGCAATCTGGTGTGTCGGGTCACCGCTGATGCGCGTATTGGGCGCTGTACCACTAGTTCTGTGGGTATACAACGGCAACGCGGTGTGGCGCCGCAGCGGGCGACCACCAAGATTCAGTCAACTACGCTGGCGTTCGACGTCCGGTCCCCGACTCTCGACTCTTGATGAGCACATACACACGCAAGGTTGGTCAGCACGCGGCAAGCTGTTCGGTCTGCCCTCGTCCTCAACCTTGGACGGGTATCACACACAGAATCGCACGTCCACATCGGCGGAGAAGGGATACCGACTGGCGTGAGACGTCCAATCAGGTTCCACACTCGAAATCCGGCCCGGAAGAACGCTTTTCAGCAGGTCGGTAGAGGAGTGTGAGGATAATCGGAGGGCCAGGTATAATGCGCTCAAGCCACGGTGCTCTTGTGTCTCTTGCCTCGAGAGGAGCTGTAAACGGGCAGTACTGGCTTGAAAAGAATTGCCTTCGTACAATATGTTTCATCGAACAGGCCTTCTACGCGGATCCAATGATTCTCACACACGGCTTCCGTCTCCCGGTTTCGTGCCGCGCTACTCGGCGGTGGCCACCGTGGGAGTGACTTGGCAGTCAACACGCGATAGCCACAAAACGCCCCTTACAACGTTCGCTCCATCCCTATCGACGTCAGCGTCGGTCTCTCGCTGTCGCTGCTGTCTCCACAATTGGACCCCTCTATTCGCCTATACTCCCTCTATCGGGCGCTGTGTCCATGTGTGAACGGCCTGTGAGCGCCGTAGCGACGTTCTCCGTTCCGCTGCTGTACGAACTGTTGCGTATCGGTGTGTGTGTTTAATCATCCTTGCCTCCGGTCGGTCGTGTTTAGTTTGGAGCACCGAGCCAGGCAGCGAACGCTTGGAGCCAGTTCTCAGCGGTTTCGGGGAGAACGTGGCTGAAGCAGTTCGAGAACGACGACGTTCGACGTTTCAGTTCGCGGAAGATGCCCTCGATGCTATTCCGATTTTCGTGTCGTTCTGGATGAAATCGGAGCCGAGGTCGGGAGAGTGCGGTCTAGGGGTACTGAGCACCGTCGACCAGAAACACGGTAGATTCGACGGAGTGTTTCTTACGGAGTTCAGCGAGGAATATCTGCCTTGTTGCGGTTGTCGTGGTTGCAGAGAGCCAGACATGGAGTTACTGGGTTTTTTTGGGTCACAGGCAGCGTACAGCCAGTATTGCTGAGAATTGATCCGAATCACTGTCTCGTCGAGCGCGACGTGATTCGGGCTTTTTCGATCTATTGGTTATAGATCGACCTTCTGAACCTAGTTATGAACCGCTTTCCGAGAACGCTCGACACCCAAGCTTTCGAGCAACGAGACGATATTCGACACCGAGAGACCCGCTACATGCGATTGAGTACCGAGCTTCATCGCCCACTCGGGTGTCCGCTCTCGCTCCACAAACTCCATGTCTATCCAGCCACTACGATCGACGAGGCGGCTGATTTCTGGCATAGGCACCAAGAAATCACGTCGCCTCACTTTTCACGCTTAACTAAACACGACCGTCTCTGTTGGGCAAATATACAAGTAGCCTCCTAATAGAGTCGGCCGCCGAAGGTATGCGAATCTCTTGCGGGGTTACCTCGGTCTCTGCTCGGAGACGTAGTACTCAATTGTACGTTCGAGGCCCTGCTCAAACGAGTACCGCGGCTCCCACCCGAGTCGCCTGATTTTCGAGGCGTTTAGTGCATACCGTCGATCGTGACCCGGACGGTCCTCAACGAACTCGATCAAATCTTGTGACGCGCCGACCCTCCTCAATATCGCCTCGGTAACCTCCGAGTTCGATCGCTCCGCTCCGCTACCAACGTTGTATATCTCTCCCGGTTGACCCTCCTTCAGTACGAGATCTATCGCACGACAGTTGTCTTCGACGTAGGTCCACTCACGAACGTTCGAGCCATCGCCATAGAGCGGGAGCGAGTCCCCACACGCGGAGTTCGTGATGAACTTCGGGATGAGCTTTTCTTTGTGCTGACGGGGCCCGAAGTTGTTCGAGGAACGTGTGACAATCACAGGTAGGTCGTGAGTGGTGTAGTAGCTTCGAGCCAAGAGATCTGCACTCGCTTTCGTCGCAGCGTACGGGTTTCTCGGCTGCAGCGGATCCTCTTCATCGAACTCCCCTTCGGCGATCTCCCCATACACCTCGTCTGTGGATATCTGGACGAAGCGGTCGACTCCGGTTTCGAGGGCCGCATCTAAAAGCGTCTGTACGCCGCCGACGTTCGTCGAGACGAACGGCTCGGAACTCACGATGGACCGGTCGACGTGCGACTCGGCGGCGAAGTTAACGACAGCGTCAGTTCGTGAGAGCAGGTCCGAGACGAGTTCACTATCTCTGATGTCCCCTTCGACGAACTCGTGGCGTGGGTCGTTGAGTACACCTTCGAGGTTCGACTTCGAACCCGCGTAAGTCAGGGCGTCCAGCGTGACGACCTCGTCTTCTGTCTCCTCGATGAGGTGGTGTACGTAGTTGGAGCCGATGAACCCGGCCCCTCCGGTGACGAGAACGCGCATGGACCCCTTTGTAGTGGTCCTGAAGTAAACCTGTTGGACACTCTAGGAACTCACTCACAGACGAACTTTAGGTTATGTCGCTCTTCATCGAAGAGGTCCCTGAGCGAAAACTGCACAAATGCATGCGTTCGATTGCTAACGAAAATCTCGAATATGCTGGTTGCGATGTACGCATCCATGGACCAGCATGGGAATACTTGAGCTGCTCAAGAAATCGTACGTGAGGTTGACCGCAGAAGGGTCGACCACACAGAAAGCAGTCCAGAGTGGCCTCTGGATGGTCGGCATTAACATGTCCGACCGGCTCCTACAGATGGTGAAGCTCGTCATCTTGGCGTCTGTCCTGTCCCCGGAAGCTTTCGGCCTATTAGGGATTGCTCTCCTGTCCCTCGCTGCTCTAAGGCGTATTCTACAACTGGGCTTTGATCAGGCACTAATACAAAATAAGCGGACCGATATTGACGATTACCTCAATACTGCCTGGATTCTGAAGATACTCAGAGGTCTTGTCATCGCGTTCTTGGCCTACGCGAGTGCCCCGTACCTCGCGGCACTATTCAATGAGCCGAAGGCCGAATCCCTCATACGTATCATCGGTTTGTCTCCAGTCATTCTCAGCATACAGAATCCCGCAGTAGTCTACTTCCAGAAAAACCTCAACTTCGAAAAAGAATTTATTTATCAGGTCGGTGGAAAGCTTGTCGATCTTGTCGTTGCGACGGTGATTGCCTTCATCTATCAAAACGTCTGGGCCCTTGTGTACGGCCTCATCGCTGGCAACTTAGCTAAGGTGTTCCTTTCTTATGCAGTTCACCAATACCGACCTCGAATTTCGTTCAACCGAGCACATGCCCGGGAGATGATTGGATTCGGAAAATGGCTGATGGTTTCGGGTATATTGGTGTTCGTCTACGGGCAGGGCGACGACGCATTCGTTGGGTGGTTCTTTGGAGCGACAGCCTTAGGATTCTACCAGCTCGCATACCGGTTCTCAAACGCCCCCGCAACCGAGGTAACTCACGTTATCTCCAGAGTCGCGTTCCCAGCGTTCTCCAAGTTGCAAGAAGATGTTGAACGGCTCCGTGAGGGATACTTTAGAACTGTTCAACTATCAACATTAATCGGTTTTCCGATGGCAACCGGCATCATCATCGTTGCTCCCGAATTCGTACGAGTATTCTTCGGTGTCAAATGGCTACAAATGGTGCCTCTCATGCAGGTACTCGGAATTTGGGGAGCGCTACGAGCACTCGGTGCAAATGTCGGAGCGGTGTTCAAGAGTGTTGGAAGACCGGATATTGAGACGAAGCTTCAAGTCATTCGTGTACTTTTATCGGTGGTACTTCTGATACCGCTCAGCAATCGGTTCGGAGTAGTTGGTGTCGCGTATACAATCATCGTAACAACGGTATTTATTCAGCCTCTGACCGTCCGTTTTGTGCTGAACATCATTGACGGGAGTGCGATCAGATTGATACGGCTTATTTTGTTTCCCCTTTCTGCTAGTATAGTGATGGGTGGACTGTTAGTAGTAGTAAAAGACCTAGCCAATTTCGCCTCCGATATCGTGTTACTGACTCTTTTGGTTGGTCTCGGTGCTATCTTCTATATCTTTATTATATTCGTCTTTGCATCGATAACTGACTACGACGCAGTAAGTTTGGCAAGGAATATCGCAGGGTCAATATAGGTCACGGAAAACTTCTTACGATCTTACCTGACTAGTTCGCGTAAGTCGTCTTGTTGAGTCAGGTCCGTTTCGAAGAATTCTCTGTTTGCTCGTATTTTCTCGTCGCCCCATTCCCACCACGCTATGTCCAACAATTGTTTTCGAGTTGAATGATCGAACCTCCACTTTTTATGTTCCGCTGGGGACCCGGCGACGATAGCGTACGGTTCTACATCTCGGGTCACAATTGACCCTGCTCCGATAACAGCACCACTTCCGACGCTAACACCGGGAAGAAGGACCGCGTTCGTTCCAATCCATACATCATTCCCTACAGTAATTGGCCCTTCTATTTCATGCTCAAGGGGCACATCAAAGAAATGATCGTAAAATGTCATTTGCATGCTGGCTTTCTCCATCGGATGATTCTCCGCCTGAAAGACCGTGTGAGGTGCAATCGCGCTGAACTTCCCGATTATCGTATCTCCATATATCTCGTTTTCTCTGACGAGATTGGTATGAGATCCTATTTTCACCTTACCCCGTTGAATGTACGAATTACGGCCAATTCGAACGTTGTCTTCAACCTCTGTATCTGTGTGAATCTTCGCGTTCTTTTGTACAACACTATTCTTTCCAATATTTATTTTCCCAATTAGCTCGCTCCCGGAATGGACCCTCACATTTTGTTCCAAACATATGTGACCCCGCATAGTGACTCGCAAACCAATGTTAGCCGACGAGGATATACTCAAATTCGTATTGAACGAACTTGAGTTAATTAATCTGACAAGAGTTTTCGGGTACATAGATAGACTGACTAACAGAGAAGCAATGCGTTTTGGATATTGCATCTTTGAACAATATCATTCGTCCAAATAGATAGGTCATACGCTACTAAATCACCCACTCGGAGAACTACTACACCCACTACTAAGTAACAAAACCGTTTTTATCGCTCACCGGAGAGCAAAGATAGGAGGGGAGAAACTATCACAACTATCGTTCTCGGAATTGATGGTGCGAATCTTGAGCTAATAAACAGATGGAAGGACAGCCTTCCCAACTTTGCTTCGCTCATTGAGGACAACGGCATCACCGAACTTGAGAGTACCACCCCTCCAGTAACGAGCCCGGCATGGCGCTGCTACGCTACAGGAAAGGACCCGAATTCGATTGGTGTCTATTGGTGGCGACAGTTAGTCCGTGACGAGCGGACTTTCGTCGGTGCTGATGAGATACCGCTGGACAGCAAGTGTTATTGGGAATACCTCTCAGAGAGGGGTGATGATGTAGCTATCATCGGTGTTCCGCTCAACGCACCGCCGCGCCCAGTGAACGGTCAGTTAATTGCAGGAGGGCCTTTCGCAAACCCGGACGATTACACCTATCCAGAGTCACTTTCAGAAATAATTGAGGAGAAATTCGACTATCAACTTCACCCTGAAACCTATCCTTCCGTAGAAAACGCAACAAAAGACGAGATAGTAGCTGATTTCGACTCAATGATAAACCAAAGGTTCGACGTCGCGGAGTGGCTACTGGAGACCGAATCTCCGTCCCTGCTGAATCTAACGCTATTCTACATCAATGTTATGCAACATAAAGCGTGGGACGCCACCGAAGTCAGGGGGCTATGGGAAACGATTGATGAACGATTAGGTAACCTACTAGAGGATAACATGGATATTATTATTCATTCAGACCATGGTCTTCACGAGGTAAAACGCGTATTCTACATAAACGGCTGGCTGATGGAGAAGGGGTATCTTGTTCTCGCTGAAGAGGACAACCAAGGCGCGTCATCCATCGCAGTAGATGAAATAAAAAACGCACTTGGCTTGTTAGGAGTCAAGTCATTAGTGAAGCGAGCGCTTCCCGGTCGGTTGATTGATGCAGTTACCTCGGGACGTCGGCTGATTGACCCGAAAGAATATGAATCGCGTATCGACTTCGAGAGAAGCAAGGCTGTTGCTCTCCCACAAGGACCCGTATACGACCTCTCTGCCGACGACTCGTTCGTGAATGTGCTAAAATCCGAGCTTGAGAGCGTAGTCGACCCGAAGACCGGAAACGAAGTTCTCTCTGGTGTCGAGTTCGCGGACGATGTATATGATGGCGACCTCAGACCGGACTCGCCCGACTTGCTAGTGAGATGGAATGATGGGTTCGAAGTCAAAGACCGCCATTCCGATGCTGAAGAGAAGGTTTTTGGTTCGCAGCACGGGGTAATTGCAGATAACGCTCAGAAAGGAATTCTGCTCGGAGCAGGGCCGAACCTCTCAAATGAACATCCCGATAAGCTTGACGCGTACCTCTATGATCTCGCCCCGACTCTTCTTCATCTCCATGGTCATCCAATTCCTGACGACCTCTCTGGCGACGTACTCAAGTCGTTCTATACGACTGCTTCTGAAGCGGCGGAGCGAAGCGTGGAAGTGATGAATGTGGAAGAGGTGAATACTCAAACAGAACACAAAACTGCCGCTCAGGACGTAGACGACCGTCTGCGGGACTTAGGATATCTTGAGTAGGCAAGTGTTTCTGACTAATGCAATACAACCACCAGCTGAACTGTTCGCAAGCATTAAACACATTCATTCGATTGACGAAATATGACTGACGAAGTTCCTCTATACAAACCCGAGAACGTGATTGGTGAGGAGGTTCTCGATGGCATCCGCGAGGTCCTCGCCTCGGGATGGCTGACCCTCGGCCCGAAAACGCGGGCGTTCGAGGAGTCCTTCGCCGAGGCCCATGCGAGCGACCATGGCATCGCGATGAACTCCTGTACGTCGTCTCTGTACGCGACGCTGCGGGCGCTCGGAGTTGGAGAGGGCGATAGCGTCGTTGTCCCGGCGATGACGTTCTCCGCGACGGCGAACACTGTCCGACTGCTAGGGGGAGAGGTCGTCCTTGCCGACGTGGACGCACACGGGAACATGGACCCTGAGAGCCTCCGACGGCTGCTTGATACACACGATGTCTCCGCCGTCGTCCCAGTTCATCTCTACGGACTTCCTGCGGATATGCACGAAATCGTTGACCTCGCGCGCGCTCACGATGCAGCTGTGGTTGAGGACTGTGCACATGCCCCGGGTGCGACGCTTGACGGACAACCTGTGGGCTCGTTCGGTGACGCGGGCTGCTACAGCTTCTACGCGACGAAGAACATGACGACTGGTGAGGGGGGGATGGTAGTGACGAGTGATGCGGAGCTCGCAGAGCGCGTCAGAAAGCTGCGGAACCACCACCAGACCAAATCCCCCGACGAGAAGAAACATAACTGGGGCTACGATGTCGACGGCCTCGGGTTTAACTTCCGAATGAGTGAGTTCGAAGCGGTCTTCGGCCTGAGCCAGCTCGATCGCCTCCCCGAGATGAACGAGAGCCGTCGACGAGTAGCGAATCGGTACGTCGAGCGAATCGAGTCGATTCCGGGGCTCGAGTGGGTCGGCGGTAACCCGGAGAAAGAACACGTGTTCCACCTGTTCGTCGTCCGCATCGGTGACGACTACCCGCTGAGCCGGCAGGAACTGTACGACCACCTCGACGACGCGGGAATCATCACCGGTGTACACTATCCGCCGATTTCGGACCTCTCGTACTACGAGGGCGTGCCCGGTGAACACAGGACGGCGGACGTCCTGTTCGAGGAGATACTCTCGCTTCCGATGTACCCCGGAATGACTGACACCGAGCAGGAACAAGTGATGGAAGCGTTGGAGGCCCCGACAGATGGGTGAAACGGTCGGTCATTTCAGAACGTCGTTTCTCCCGCTGACGCAGACGTTCATTTACCAGTATCTAACCCATCACGAGCGGTACGAACCCTTCGTCTGTGCCCTGTCCAGCGAAAATCGCGATGTGTTCGACTTCGAGCCACGAGAGGTGTTTTTAGACCTTCCCCGATGGAGTCCTCGGTTTTGGGTGTACGGTAGCCTGGCGAAACTCGGAATCAGAGGCATCGAAAACACGTACTACCAGAGAATTCTCGACCGACGCGACCCCGACATCGTACACGCGCACTTTGGACCGATGGGTGTGAAATTGGTACCACACCGTACTAACGACCGGCAGCTCGTCACCTCCTTCTACGGATACGACGCGTCACAACTGGTCGACAGTAATCCGGAGTACCGAACGAAGTACGAAGAACTGTTCGACCATGGAGACCTGTTCCTCGTCGAGGGCCCCGCGATGAGGGAGAAAGTGGTCGCACTCGGCTGTCCAAAGTCGAAACTGGCGATTCAACGCATCGCCATTGACACGACGCGAATCGAGCCACGGTTTCCCCAAGACGACGGCCCGATGCAGGTGCTGATGGTCGGGAGGTTCGTAGAAAAGAAGGGAATGCCGGACGGAATCAAAGCCTTCGCTTCAGTCTTCGAGGGTAAGGCGGCCGAACTGCGAATCGTCGGAGGGGAAGCCGACGAGTACACACGTGAAGACCTCGGGCGGGTAGCGGCTGACTGTAATGTGGAGAATCAAGTCACCTTCACCGGGTTTCTAGAGTATGACCAATATCTCCGAGAGGTCCGCACGTGTGATGTCCTGTTGGCGCCAAGCAAGCGTGCCGAATCAGGCGACTCGGAAGGAGGGGCGCCGACGGTTCTCCTCGAAGCACAGGCGTCGGGAAAACCGGTCGTGGCGACCACCCATGCTGACATCCCGTACGTTATCGAGGACGGAAAGACGGGGGTATTGGCCGCACCGGGAGACATCTCTGGGTTGGCAGCCGCGCTCGAACGGTGCGTCAACGACAGAGAGCGGATGGCCCGGATGGGGCAGGTCGGCGTCGAGCGAATGGAACAGCGTCACGACGTACGAGTTCTCGCGGAGCAATTAGAGGAGAGGTACGACGGGATTCGGTAACCCCTTGAGGTTGAACGAGACACCGTTGTGTGAGTGAACGATGAAAGGCGTGATCCTCTCGGGTGGGAAGGGAACAAGACTCCGTCCGATAACGCACACTGGTCCGAAACAACTGGTCCCCGTGGCGAACAAACCGGTGATACAGTATGCTATCGAGGACCTCGCTGAGGCGGGAATCACCGAAATCGGAATCGTCCTCGGAAATAAAGGCGCGGCGCGTATCCAGGAGTTCCTCGGCGACGGGAGCGCGTTCGATGTCGATATCACGTACATCTTTCAGGGGGAACCGCTCGGTCTGTCTCATGCGGTGGGGTGCGCACGCGACTTCGTCGGTGAAGATGATTTCGTCGTCTACCTCGGGGATAACATCCTGAAACAGGGCGTCGTCGAACTCGTCGAAAGCTTTCGACAAGGGGACTTTGTCGCAGGAATCGCACTTCAGGAGGTCGACCACCCGGAACGGTTCGGCGTCGCGGATCTAAATGAAGACGGGAGTGTCGAACGGTTGATTGAGAAGCCGGATTCTCCACCGAGTAATCTAGCCCTCATTGGAGTGTATGTGTTTTCCTCAGAAGTGTTCGATGTGATAGACGAACTGGAACCCTCCTGGCGCGGCGAGTTAGAGATTACTGACGCTATCCAGCAGCTACTGGAGGAACACGGACGGGTTGACTCCCACGTGGTTCACGGCTGGTGGAAAGACACTGGAAAGCCCACCGACATTCTCGACGCGAACCGGCTCGTACTCGACGAACAGATTGGCATTGTGAGTGGTGAAATCGAAGACGGTGCGGAGGTCACTGGTCAGGTGGACCTGCAAGAGGGAGCGGTGGTCGAGGCCGGGGCAGTCGTCCGCGGTCCGGTCTCTATCGGAGCGGACACCCACATCAAGTCTGGAACTTACATCGGTCCTTACACCTCCATCGGCCGAGACTCTGTAGTGGCAGGTGCACAAATCGAGAATAGCGTCATTGTAGGGGAGTCCACGATCACCGCCTCCGAACGAATCGTTGATAGTCTCTTGGGCCGAGGAACAACAGTAGAGAGCGCAGATGAGTTGCTGCCTACCGGGCGCCGGTTCGTCGTCGGTGAGAACTCGAACCTGAAGCTTTAGATATGAAAATATTCACACAAACGTGTTCGGACTGTGGGACGATCGTAGCAGCGAACATCCTCGACCGAGAACGGGTACTGAAGTGCCCACGACTGGGATGTTCAAACGTCTTCTCGTTCGACGACTTCCCGGAGGATCAAAGACAGCACGTCCAGCAGGATTAGGACCGACTTCGGCTCGAATTCTCGGTTCGGGCTTCCCGCGTTACGTCGGCTCCGGACGGCAGTGGGGCGCGTAGCTATCCGCGAAAAGAGACACGTACAAGACGGGCTCTTTGCTCCCAGCGAACACTCTGTTTTCACCGGCTTCGGTGGACAGCGGGTCCGAGGCTCTCTTCCGGTAGGCCACCGACCGTCAGTCAGTTCTCTCTTCAACTCTGCCCACGAAACTGGCTATCTTCAGGACGCACTCTATCATGTAGAACGTCGCCATCTTTTGAGGGGTCTGATGACTATTCACACGTTCGACGAATTGGGCTGGATTCGGCGGCAGGAAGTTGAACAGGTGGTACCAGGGACGACCACCCAGCGTATCTCGGTGGTTCCGATAACGCTGTTCAGCCCCCCGACCGAGCCGGCGAGCCTTTTTCAGGTGCTGGCCGAACGTGGCTCGCGCTGGGTGATAGTACGTGACGTCCCCGGCGAATCGTTGGCTGTACCCCGCCCGAAAGACGCGCTGTCCGAACTCGAAGTCCCCGCCCGACTCCAGATCTTCTGCGAACAAGCCAACATCGTCGAACACTGAATGGCGGACGGTCAGACAGCAAGTCGGCGAGAAGTGTAATTCGGAGACGTAGTGACGGACGGGAAATCCTGTCGCGAGGCTGTACTCGCTCCAAACTGAATCCTGCCCGTCGGGGACGTACAGTTCGACGTCACCGGCGACGTAGCTGTAGTCAGTTGCTTGAAACACCGCGTCAAGATCCCTCAGCCAGGACGCATCGACGGTCATGTCCGAGTCAACGAACGCTACCAACTCACCCGTACTCCTCCTAACCCCGGTGTTACGGGCCGCGTATGAACTTTGAATGTCCGTCTCTTCAAGTGCGACGACATGAGCGTACTCGGCGGCAAAGCTTTCGACCACGGCTTTCGTGTCGTCCGTTGAGCCGTTATCGACGACGAGTATCTCGTGGCGATCACGAGGGTAACGAACCTCAAGGAGAGATTCCAATGTGTCTCGGATTCCGGTGCCGTCGTTGTATACCGGGACGATGACCGAGAACCGCTTCATCTGTAAGGGGAAGGTCTCGGATCGCTCGGTCTCTGGTGTCGATGTGAGTACTGCAGTGAGTGCATCTTCAGGTTTATTGCTCATCCCCGACTTGAACTCCATACTTATTAGAATATGGTGAAGATCAGCGTAGTCATCCCCACGCACAATCGAGAGGACGTCGTCGGTCACGCAATCGATAGCGCGTTGAATCAGACGATGACGGATATCGAAGTTGTCGTGGTGGACGACGCTTCGACCGACGATACGCGAGCAGTGGTCGAAGCGTACGACGACGACCGACTCACATACGTCAGACACGATGTCAATCGAGGTGGAAGTGCTGCGAGGAACTCGGGAATCGAACGCTCCACCGGCGAGTACGTCGCATTTCTCGACTCGGATGATGAGTGGCGTGCTGACAAGCTCAGCAGGCAGATCGGCCGTCTGGAGACCCGTTCCGAGGAGTGGCGTGCTGCGTACTGCGGCTTCCGGAGCGAGCGCCAGAGCGCTGTCGTCTCCCTGGTGGACAATCTTCTCGAACGAGAAACGGGAATCGAGGGGGACACCGAGCTGCTCTACGCCATTCTCCTGCTCCGGTTCTCGCACGGGGGGTCCTCGACACTCGTTGTCGAGCGGAGTCTCGTCGACGAACTGGAAGGGTTCGACCCGACGTTCTCACGCCATCAGGACTGGGAGTTCCTCGTTCGGTTGCTTCAGCGGAGCCGGTTGGCATACGTCGATGCTCCGCTCGTGACAAAACACGACACGGGAGTTCCGGATTTCGAAACCTGTCTCGAGGCCCGGAAACGGTACTTACGGAAGTTCTCGGATATCGTCGTCGACCTCTCGTTGGCTGGATATCCGGTTATCGAGCGCCATCGCTTCTCGCTGGCGAAGGTCGCGTTTGCAAACGGCCGGCATCGGGAGGGAATCGCGCTCCTCCGGGGGTCGGCAGCACCGCACGTCCGCGACTACTTCGGACTCGGCCTCGCGGTCTACAACGGCTTGAACGGCTGACCAGGTCGACGATGCACCGCGAGGGTACTGCCGCCGTACCTATCGTCTTCCGGGCTGACGGCAAGTATGGGGAGATGACAGTCGCTCGAACGGTGACTGCCCTGAGACCGAGCGGTGTCTTGCTCCCTGTCTGAAGAGACGTCCCTCGAACGTCGCTCTGGAGACGGTTCCAGGGACAGAGAGGTTGGTAGAAGATATGATATCCGTATCTCACCGGGCGGTCAGTTCGTAGATGTAGTCGCCTCGGCTCGTGACGACGGTGGCGCTCTCGGCTTCGATGGCAGTATACGTGCGACAGTACCGTCGCTCGCGAAGTCCATCGTTCATTCCCAGTCGAATCGCGCCTGCGAGAGACAAAGAGACGTCTCGAAATCCGAACGCGACCGCCCGTGTTCTATGTTCCTTCGAGGCTCGGTTGTCCCGACACGACGGACCTGTCCAGTGAACTCATACTCGTCGGTTCGGAACAGGACGCTCGCATTCCTGCGGATCACGCGACCCCCAAAGTGTGCGGTGCCGTTGTCCAGCCACGTCGATAGCGAAAGTCCAACGAGGATGTGACTGTGTCCGGTGTCGTTGGTAGCGGACGTGGTGATCGACTCGACAGTGGCCACCGTTCGGCCCCCGAGTATGTATTTGTCGCCTGCTTGGATGCTCTCAGCGGTTCCAGTCGAAACACGGTCCGCGACGAGAACTTTCGTGGTCGTGGGCTGACTCGGGTCGTCGACTCCCCGAATTTCCCCAGAGACTTGGTAAGCAATCGTCTGGATATCGAGGCTCCGCCCGACTCGAGGCGGCGCACCGGCGTAATCGAGTACCCCGCCGGATTCCGGCCCGCTGAGATTCACATCGAGGATTACTCGTACCGCCTCGTCTTGTGGCGTGACGTAAATCTCAGAGATGGTGAGTTCACTGTTCTCGGCGGGCGAGTACGAGTCCCCAACTTCGATCTCTTCTACGAGGTAGCTCGGCTGCGTTCCGAGGTCGAGTGTGGCGCTCGTAGCGACGAGGTCCGGCTCTGTCGGTTCCGGTTCCGGTTCGGGCTGTAGGAGGAAGGCGAGGCTCGCGACGACCAGTGCGACCGCGAGGATGACGACGGCCGCGTCGACGACGTTTACCAGTCCGAAGAGATTGCCCCGCTCGTCGATGGGACTCATCGGGGGTCACCTGGCGGTTGCATTTGGATAGACAAATTCGAGTCGCGGCAAAACGATTCTGGGTTCGTGACCCGAGGGGATGTGGCTGTACTGGCTCGAGTCGGGAACTCGTTTCGGGCTGTTGACCCGACTGATCCGGTACGACGGCGACTGCGGGTCACGGTCGTGTAGAACGTGCCTCTTCGGTACGCTTACGTCTGCCGAATTCTGTAGACCCACTACTGCTTAGTACCTGGATTGGTCTTACTTCCCATGGCACTGTATGCGTTTGCAGTTTCTCTGCTGTCACTGCTGTTCGTCCTCACCAAGGTAGCGGACCGCACCTATCGCGTCCTCGCTCCGGTAGCTTTCGCCGTTCACACCCTCGTCGCGGTCGTCGTCTTGCCGCTCCTCCCCTACCGCTGGGATACCGCGACCTTCGACCGAGAGGCCCGTGCGATATTGAACGGAGGCCTACCGTCGTTCTCATCGACGGTTGATTCGTTCGCCGCGTTCCACGCGCTAGTCTACGCGTTTCTGGGGGCCGATCCGATCGTTCTCTCCCTGGTCAACGGCCTCCTGGCGGTCCTGACCCCGCTCCCACTCTACCGGGTCTTGAAATCACTCTACCCCTCGCTGTCGGTACCACGTCTCTACACGTTGGCCGTCCTCTTTCTCCCATTGCCGCTTCTGTTCACCACCCTCCCGATGCGGGACGCGCTCTCCATCCTCGTTTTCGTGACGGCGCTGGCTCTTCTGTGCATGGTTCCGGACAACCGAGACTGGCGTCCACTGGTCGTCGCCTCCCCGCTCCTTGCCCTTCTCTCTCTCCTCCGACCGGAGCTCGCCGCGGTACTGGCTCTCGGAGCTTCGGCCGGAGCCTCCCTGTGGGTTTTGGACGCCGTCTCCGAGAAACCGGTCTCCCTTCGGCTCGTTGCCGCATCCGCTACGACCTTCGGCTTCGTCGGTTTTCTCGCTCTCACCCGGCTGGTTCCGCTCTCTGCCCTCAACCGCCGAATTGCGTTCCGCGCCTCTGGCGGCGCCGCCTATCTCGAGGGACTACAATACGAATCCTGGTTCGATGTCCTCCTATTAGCACCAATTCGCGGCCTGTACTTTCAGTTCGCCCCCTTCCCACTCCACGTGAACTCGGCGTTCGACCTCTTGGCGCTCGGTTCGCTGCCGCTGCTCGTCTTCTTCTTCACTGGTGCCCTCCGTTCGCTCTACAGGACCGAGAGTGACAGAGTAATCGGCACCGGTCTAATCGTCGTCTACGTTGGCGGTGTAATCGGGTACGGATTGATCGACTCGAATTTCGGAACGAGCGTGAGGCATCGTATCCCCTTCGTCTTGCTCCTGATTACCTTCGCTGCACCTACGTTATTCGGACTCGAACAATCACTCGAAGACTGGCTTCGTGTACGGCCAGAAGAGCGCCGTGAAGGCGACGAACAGGACGGCGAACGAGAGGAACTTGATAGCGTCGTTCATGTCGGTGAGCAGTATCCGAACCATTCCGATTAGGACGGCTACGAGTAGCGCCCCGCCGAGGATACGGGGGTTCGTTGCTAGACGATACGTGTAACTCTGTGCCCCGTACTGGCGCAAGCGTTCGACAGCTTGGTAGACGCTCGCCTCGCGTATCCTCTCCTTCGGCTTCACAATCCATTGTACGGGACATCGGTTATGTACCTTCGGACACCCGTCGTCGGAATCACAAAATAGATACCACTGCTGACTCAGCGTACAGTAGTCGATGTCCGCTGAGTATTGCGTTCTTCACGTCGTCACTCGCTCAACGTGGGGGGGTGCCCAGAAAGTCGTTCACCTCCTCGCCACCAGGGGGCACGCGAACGCGTCTGTGGCCTGCGGGGGCGGGGGCAGGCTCATCAGCGAACTCCGGACCAGCCGGATACCGGTTTTTCGACTGCCTGCGTTCAGGAGTTCGCCAGCGCCGCTGAGCGATACGAGGACGCTCCTGCGGCTCCTCGAAATTCTCCGGGAGCATTCGTTCGACCTGGTCCACTGTCACAGCACGAAGGCCGGCCTGGTCGGTCGACTCGCGTCGCTCTTCTCCGGTGTTCCGACCGTCTTCACGGTCCACGGGTGGGGGTTCTACAACACGTCGTACGGGTCGCTTCGACCGCTGCTTGTACACGGTGAACGAGCGTTGGCACGCGGTACGACTGCTCTCGTCTGCGTCTCGGAAAACGACAGACGGGAGGGGTGTGAACGGGGTATCCTACAGAACGCCCGCACCGAGGTGATTCACAACGGTGTTCCCCCGTATACCCCGGCTCCGAACAGTTCACCTCTCTGGAACGAACTCGACATCGACGACGACGTACCCGTCATCGGCGCGGTTCTGCGTCTCGCTCCGCAGAAAGACCCACTGGCCATTCTCCGGGTAGCGAAACGGCTCCGGGGCCGGGGGCACCCCGTCTCGACGGTGCTGATAGGGGATGGACCGCTCGCTGAAGACTGCAAGCGGTTCGTTCGGAACAACGGAATGGAGGACGTCCACCTGCTCGGCTTCCGTCAGGACGCCCTCCCGCTCCTCGCGGACCTCGACGCGTTCCTCCTTCCGTCCCGCTTCGAGGGGTTCCCGCTGACGGTCCTCGAGACGATGCACCTTGGCGTCCCGATCGTCGCGTACGATGTCGGCGGGGTCTCCGAAGCGCTCTCCGACCGAGAGACCGGACGAGTAGTTCTCCCCGGCGACGAGGCGGCGTTCACCGATGCCGTTGAGGAACTCGTCGTAAATAAGACCCGTCGTCGGGAGATGGGCGACGCCGCTCGACGACGGGCGCGAAATCGGTTTACCGCGGAGCGCATGGTCGCAGACTACGACCGATTGTACGATTCGATTCTCTCCTGATGGCACCGAACGCCCGGCCGTCGGTGTCCGACACGGGTTCAGTCGTCGACGGCGGACTCGCGGTAGAGCGAAACGATACGTTCGTCCGGTAGCGCCTCCCCGAATAGACGGAGCTCGTCCATCGACCCGTCGTAGCGGCTGAAGTCCCCGTAACTGGTCGCTTCGCGACCGATTCGAACCCGGCTCGCGTCGCCGAAGTCGACCGCCGATACCGGGATCGACCCACGGCCGATTTGCCGTCCATCTAGGAACCAGGTCACTGCCCCACGTTCGAAGACCACCGCGACGTGGTGGAAACGGTTCGTCGGATACGAGAGGTCGAGGGACGGTGACCGAGCCCCCGCTGACCGGTCTCCGTCACCGACGAACAGTCCCAATCTGTCGTCCACCCAGCCGGAGAGACCGTGGTCGAAGAGGAATCCGCTCGTCGAGTCGGCGCCACCGTCTTTCCCGACCGAGAGAATGGCTCCGCTCGACTGCGTTCGTGGCTCGATCCAAGAACTCACGGTGAATGCACTGAAACTTCCCGACTCGGTACCGGCGATAGCCTGTGACCCCTCTTCGGAGTCGAACGACAGCGCCGACTCACGGACGCCCGAAGTCCACGAAGCGTCCTCGACGGCTGCGTGGTTGCCTCCCACTCGGTCGTAGGCAGTACTCCCCTCGCCGGCGTCGAACGACCAGTAGGAGATACCGTCCCCCTCGAAGAAGCTTCGGCGGGTACCGGATCTGATCTCCGAGTCGGATACGTCCACCGTCCGTCCACCGACCGTGTACTCCCCAGGATACGCAACCCGAACGGCGTACACCCCGTGTCGACTGCTCACCCGGCGGTCGTATTCGAAACCTCGGTCCGGAAGGTCGACGCTTGCCATCGTCCGTACGGAACTGCCGTCGCTGGCCGGACCCGTGAGGAGCACTCCCGGGACCAGTTCGTATGCGAGCTTCGATTCGGTGACTCCCACCGCACGGTAGTGTCCCACCCCCGAAACCGAGGGGTCGCCGTTCGCGAATGACTGTAGCTGAGAGTAGAGCGGACCACCCTCCTCGGGGTTCTCCCGGTCAACGACGACGAATCCGGTCCGGTCTTCCAGCTTCCGGTACCACCGTTCGCCGTCGGTGGCGCCGACGAACCCGCTGTAGTTGCTCCGTGCGTACGCGTACGACCGCGACTCACCGTTCACAAAGTAGTTGTAGAACCGATTGCTCCCCCACTCGCTCAGCACGTAGCTCTCCGGATACTCCAACCCGTGCTCGTCGGCGTACTCCCGCATCGCCATCGCGAGCTCGTACGCCTCCTCGCCGTGTGTCAACTGGCTCGTCTTGATGGGGGTCTGGACGAGACTCAGACTCCCGACCATCGCCCCGAGACCGAGGGTCGTCATCGCCTCCCGCCGCTCGGGCATCGCAAGCTCCGTCCGCTCGCCGCCGTCGGCCCTGCGACCGCGGTTGGAGCCGCCTTGAACCACATCGGGCACGGCGGCCACGTCGAGCTTCGAAGCCAGGTGGACGAACCCGACCCCGGCGAAGACCGCAACGAACACCGACAGCTCACCCGCGAAGCGGAGCTGGACGACCGACAGGACGAGCAGGAACCACCCGTACACCGCCATCGCGGCCCACTCGGGGGCGTGGTCGGTCCACGCCCGCCACGTAGCCCACAGAAGGTACGGCAGGCCGAGGACGAACACCAGTCCGAACAGGAACAGCGGGCCGATGAGCGTGCCTAGTTCCTGCCCGAACATCGACCCGGCCTCCACCGCGCCCGCGGTCCCGAACAACTCGTCGACGCCCGAGTCGAACGCGAAGCCGGAGGAGGGAACGACGAGGAAGTAGGCACCGACCAGTCCGAGGACGGCCACCCCTTCGATTCCCACCGCGCTACGGTAGCCGAGTCCGCGCCGTGAGGCCACCTCGCCGGCGGCGACACAGATGACAGCCCCTCCGAACAGCACCGCCGATACTGACGCCAGCGTCGTCGACTGCCAGCCGAGTCCCAGATGGGTGAGGAAGGTGAGCACCGCCCCGAGGCCGGCTCCGGCGGCGACCGGCCACAGCGTCTCGAGCGGTGACTCGTCTGCTCGGACGGCCGACACGGACGCGAGCGCCACCGCCCCACCGACCGGAAGCACGAGTAATGCGCCCGCGTCCCACGCGAGCAGTTGTGCCGAGATACCCACGCCGAGTGCGACCGTCGCGAGGAGTCCGACTCGGCGCCCCTTCGAACCCCCGACCTCGCGAGTCAACGCGTAGACGAGCGCCACGACCGTCAGCGCCAGCCAGACGTAGTCGAATGCGTGGTGGTCGGCGAAGCCCAGACTCGTCCGGTAGGCGTGCACTGGCGTAATCGCCAGCATCGCGACTGACGCCAGCCCGATACGTCGGTCCCCGGTCAGGCGGGTCGCGAGCAGGTAGACGAGGACGCCGGTGACGACCGCCGCGAGGAGGGGGTACAGCGCGAGGACGAGGCCGACTGCGCCGGTACTCCCGCCCAGCAGCATCGATACCGCAGCGAGCGTCGCCACGAGGAGGGGTTCGCCCACACGCGCCGTCTCGGGGATGAACCCCCCGTCGACGCCGCGGAGCGTCTTTTCGACGAGGTAGCGGTAGTAGTAGGGGTCGTTCGCGGTGAGCACGACGTCGCCGCCGCGGAACACCGCCGGGAGCGAGAACGAGCGAAAGAGGACGAGCAGGAGGAGCGTCCCGGCGAGGGCCGCCGCGGCGCGACGGTCGACGCTCGGGAGCGACAGGTTGGGCGAGCGGAACGCGCCGACGGTCGAGGCACCGGTCTCGGACGTGTCGCCGGACTCACTGTCGAGCGCTCGCCGCACGGCCACGCGATCGGTGAAGCGGTACCCCTCGCCGGCGCTCTCGACGAACTCCCTAGAGACGAGTTCGCCGAACGCGCCGGAGTCGAGGGCGGTGTCGTCGAACGTCCACGGGCCGTCGGCGTCGCGTTCGACGAGCGCTCGGAGGGCGGGTTCCAGGTCGGGGCGGTCCGCGAGGAGCTCCGCGGCCGCCGTCCGCTCGTCGGTCATGGAACCCCGTTGCCGGCACGTGCATAAAACGGTTTCACGTCTCATCTGCTGGACAGTACGTCTAATAATGGGACCCGAGCGGGACGTCTCCGAGCGCCCCTCAGCGCCCCGACCGGACCGTCTCCACAACGTCCTCGCCGACCTTCCACAACTGCCGGACCACGAGTTTCACGTCGTAGGTGAACGACTGCTGACGGACGTAGAGGATGTCGTGCTCGAGTTTCGCCGCCGGGTCGTGACCGGTCACACCGTTGACCTGTGCGAGGCCGGTCAACCCCGGTTTGACGAACCACCGACGCTGCCACGTCTCGACCGTTTCGCCGATCTCCCCGTCGAGCTCCGGGCGTTCGGGACGGGGGCCGACGACGCTCATGTCGCCCACCAAAATCGACCAGAGCTGGGGAATCTCGTCGAGGTGGGTCTTTCGGATGAACCGGCCGACCCGCGTGACGCGGGGGTCGACGTCGCCCTCGTCCTCGGCGCTGATGACCGCACCCGAGTCCGACTCGGCGTCGGTCACCATGCTCCGGAACTTCGCGACGGTGAACGTCTCGCCGAACTCCGAGGTGCGCCGTTGCTGGTAGAACACGGGCCCCTCGCTGTCGAGTTTCACCGCCAGCGCGGTGAGGACGATGACCGGCGAGAGCACCGCCAGCCCGACTCCCGCGAACGCCACGTCGAACAGCCGTTTGAGCAGCCGGTCCTGTGCGTCCCACGGCTCCAGGTCGACGTCGACGACCTCCTCGCCGGCCGCCGCGTCGGCGACGAGTACGCTCTCGGCGTTCCGGCGGTGAATCTTCGTCCGGACGCCGTTCGCTTCGCAGGTTGCGAGCGCGCCGAAGAACGCCTCCCGGTCGGGTTCTGCGAACGCGAACAGCGCGGTGTCGACGTCGTGCTCGACCAGCAGCGACTCGAGTTGGGTCACGTCGCCGAGACACTCGAGCGCCTCGGCGTCGGCCGCCGCCACCTGCGACAGTCGCCCGCCGTCGGGTAGCGAGACGTTCGGTCTCCGGTCCCCGCCGTCGGTCGCTGCGAGGTACTGACGGTCGCCGTTGACGTAGGCCGTGACGGGTGGGACAACGTAGCCGACGACGTCCTGCTCCGTTGCCTCCAGCACGCGGTCGATTTCGGTCGGGTCGTCACCCACGATAATCGCCCGGTCGCCGCTCCTGACGGGCCGTCGGCGGATGACGACGAACCACGCCGGGAGGACGACCAACAGGACCGTCGTCAACAGCGCGAGCGTGATGCGCGGCAGGCGGTACGTGTAGTCGTAGTACCCCACCGCGGCGAGCACGGCGCTGGCGACGAACACCCGCTGGACCGTCAGTCCGACCGTCTCGAGGATACGTCGGGAGTTCGGCTTGTACAGCGGCGCGAGCGCGAGCATGACGACCGGGAGGGTCGTCATCAGCGCGATGTCGAGGGCGGTACCCGACAGCGACTCGGCCGGGAACTGTCCCACGACGGGAACCAGGGTCGTCACGACGCGCTGGACGCCCGTGTGGTTGGCAGCAAGGAGGGCGAGGTCGGTCAGCCCGACCGTGCCGAGAATCGCGAGGAGGCGGTGTCGCTGCCGGGGACTCATCGGCTGGTGATGGCTCGCTGATGGATAAATGTCTTTCTCTACACTGTCGGCGAGCTTAGTTGTTCGACGGTGAGGCGGAACTTCTGTCGGTGCACACACGACGGATTCGCCCCCCTACGCTCCGCGGCCCCTACGCGCCACACCTACCACTCGCCCAGGGTTCTTCGGTCGGTCTTGGCTCCCGCCGGTCGGTCTTGATTTCCGCCGGTCGGCCCTGATTCTCGTCCTTTCGCGGGTCGGTCCAGCCGCGGGAACGGAACGCGAAAGAGCAAAGAGGTGATGGACTGTCGGTCGGTCGTATGTCGGTCAACGATGACGTGGCGGGAGAAGCGAAACGGGTGTCGGCCATGCTCGTCGTCGGAACCCGGCCGGAGATCGTCAAGGCCGCCCCGGTCGTCCGCGCCGCCGAGGCGAACGAGCGGGTCGACCTCACGCTGGTCCACACGAACCAGCACTACGACGCCGAGCTGAGCGACGTGTTCTTCGAGACGCTGGAGTTGGACCCGCCGAGCGTCGACCTGGAGGTCGGGAGCGGCAGCCACGGCGAGCAAACCGCAGACGCGCTCGTCGGCGTCGAACGCCTCCTCCAAGAACGCGACCCCGACGTCGTCCTCGCGGTGGGTGATACGAACACCGTGCTCTCGACGGCACTCGCGGCGAGCAAGCTCCCCGTCGCGTTCGGACACGTCGAGGCGGGCATCAGGAGCGGCGACCTGTCGATGCCCGAGGAGGTGAACCGCATTCTCGCCGACCACGTCGGCGACCTCCTGTTCGCGCCGACCGAGGAGGCGGCCACGAACCTGACTCATGAGGGAATCGACCGGAACGTCCGCATGACGGGCAACACCGTCGTCGACGCCTGTCGGACCCACGCCCGAATCGCGGAGTCGCGCTCCGACGTCCTCGACCGATTCGGTCTGGAACCGGAGGGGTACGCGGTCGCGACGGTTCACCGACCGCGGAACACCGACGACCCCGACCGGCTCGCCTCGACCTTGGAAGCGCTCGACGATGCCCCGCTCCCGGTCGTGTTCCCCGTTCATCCGCGCACCCGGTCGGCCATCGACGCCCTTGACTTCGAGTCGACGGGTGCGCTCCGCACGGTCGAGCCGCTCGACTACCTCGACTTCCTCGCGCTCCTCTCGGAGGCCCAGCTGGTGGTCACCGACTCCGGTGGGGTACAGGAGGAGGCGTCGATACTCGAACGACCCTGTCTGACCGTCCGACCGAACACGGAGCGGCCGGAGACGGTCGACGCCGGCGTGAACGAGCTGGTCGAACCGGCCGACCTCGCGGCACGGATACGGACGCTCCACGGCGACGAAGCGGTCCGGACGGCGATGACCGGTCACCCTGACCTCTACGGCGACGGCCGGGCGGGCGAACGTATCGTGGACACCCTCGTCGAGCGATTCGAACCCGAAGGGGGACCGGCGGACCGTGAGCCCGGTGTCGACTCACAGTCGTAGACGACTGACACTGCGTCGGCGACGGTCGGTCCGACCGTTTTCAGGATTCGGTGAGGGGCAACCCGTCTCCTCGAAGTCGTCGAGGTCGAAGTACACGTCCGGCGGCGAGCCTCGTCGACCGTCTACAGATAAACAAGGCGAGTGCCTCGGGGCTTGACCCCGAGGCAGTTCACGCTCGCGTACTCTCGACCAGTCGGCTGATTCCTTCCTCCAGCTCGACCGTCGCCTCGAAGTCCAGCGTCTCCTTTGCCCTCGAAACGTCCGCCCGGCTGTGGCGGATGTCGCCGACTCGTGGGTCGACGTGGGTTATCTCGGCGTCGCTCCCGGTCGCCCCGACGATGGCGTCGGCGATGTCGAGAATCGTGGTTTGCTCCCCGGTAGCGACGTTGAATGGCTCACCGACGGCGTCGGTCGTCGCCGCGAGCAGGTTCGCCCGAACCACGTCCTCGACGAAGACGAAGTCGCGAGTCTGTTCTCCGTCGCCCTCTATCGTGATGGGGCCACCCTCCCGGGCTTGCTGCAGGAAGACGCTGATGACGGCCGCGTAGTCGCTCCCGCCCTGTCGCGGCCCGTACACGTTGAAGTATCGGAGCGGAACCGTCTCTAGCCCGTACAGGTCGTGGTACACCTGCGCGTAGTGGTCGAGCGTCAGTTTCTGCACGCCGTAGGGTGACGAGGGGGTCTTCGGGTCGTCCTCGTGGACCGGGACCGACTCGGGGTCGCCGTAGATGGCCGCCGACGACGCGAGCACGATGCGGGCGTCCTCGTCCCGGGCCCGTTCGAGCAGCGAGAGGGTGGCGTCGACGTTTACCGCGTTCGAGCGCGTCGGGTCCTCGACGGTGTCCGAGACGGCGACGACCGCGCCCTGATGGTAGATGACGTCGACATCTTCCGTCGCCCGGTCGAGCGCGTCCTCGTCGCGGAGGTCACCCTCGACGAGTTCGGCGTCGTCGTGGACGTTCGCCCGGTCACCGGAGGCGAGACTGTCGAGGACGACCACGTCGTTGTCGGGAACGAGCGCGTCGACGAGGTGGCTCCCGATGAAGCCGGCGCCGCCGGTGACGAGCACCCGCTTTCCGACAGGACCTATCGAGTTCATTGACAGTCCAATTCTCGGAGCAGGCGGAAAAAGGTGGGTGCTCGCCGTCGGCAGCGGTTCGAACGCCCGCCCGGCGACCGACAACTACTCGGGAATGAAGCGTGTCCGGACCCACCGGAGGAGAGCAGTCCCCGGCGTCCCGTCGGCTATCCAGAGGAGGGCCGCGGGAACAGCTAACACCAATATGCGAACGACGAACAGGGGAGTGAGTTCAAGTTCTGCGAAGTGTGCGAGGAACCCGCCGTCTCCGTAATCGATGGCTGGAACAAGCGGCCAAAGCAGGAAGCCCAGTTCGTACAGCGACCCACCGAGGAGCGGATTCAACGCGTCACCAATCAGATGGCTGTAGTATCCCGTCCCAAACGCGGTCGCATACGACAATCGACTGCTGCGGTGCGCTACGTAGAGGACGGTGACGACGATAATCGTCGTCGTAATCGCCGAGTGTGTGAGCGACCGTCCGTTCGGGATGACGCCGAACGTCCACGCGAGCGGCTTGTCGACAAGGTCTGGGAACTGTGTCCCGAACGCCAGGAGAAGAGCAGTAGTGTCCGTCGGAGGTGGATTCCCAGACAACCGGCGCCAAAGCGAATATACGACATATCCGAACACAAGGTGCCCCCAAGGCCACATTGATTGCGGGTTGGCGGTCAAGCCGTTTAACCCTTCATTCACGACGATACGTCTCATCCCCACTCGCGACGAGATGGCCATCCGACACGTCCTTTTCTCCCACAACAGTAACCACTTCACCGTGGTGTGAAAATATCTAGATTACTGCGTTTGAGAGACTAATACAGTCGAAATCGTTATCTGGGTGGTCACTCAGAAAGCAATCGCTGTGCGGTCTCGCTGGCACCACTATGACGGAAAATCACAACTATCGGACACCGACCCAAGGCGAAGAGGACTGGCACGTTCCACTAAACGAGAACTTCAGGAAAATCGACACAGGTGTCGAGATTCGTGGAGCAGAGTCCACACTCCAGGAGTACGAGCCCAAGACCGGTGCGAAGTACCTCGCAACAGATACCGAACGCGAGTTTATCGGCGACGGATCCGATTGGCAGCAGATTCGGTCTTCGGGTCGGTCACCGACGTTCGACTCCATCAGCGTCGGACCGAACGCGAAACAGGCTCTCGTCGGCGCCGTCGAGGATCAAATCGTCGCCGCCGGCCCAGGGCTGAGTGAGGCTGTTCAGTACTACGACCCAACAGATGACTTCGGTCGAGCGGTCAATAACGCGTGGGCTGCACTCGATAGTGGGGGGTGGATACTTCTCCCCGCAGGCACATACTCCGGGTCGACGACCATCGAACCGAAGAACTCGGGCGTCCATATCCTGGGTCAGGGAGGGAACGCGCGTCAGAACACACAGTTCAACTCACACATCGGAACGGAGTACCACTACCAGGGCAGCGGCGCTGGTTTCTCGATTGCCAACATCTCGACGGGATACGCCCACATCGTCGTGGAGAATCTCGTGCTCAGAAACGACGGGTCGGGCACGTACGGCGTCGACCTCGGTCACACAGGCGATCATGGCGGCGACATTGCCAAGGTCGAGTTCTCACGGTTCATCAACGTCTCTGCGAACGACTGGAACCGCGACGGATGGTACATCGAGGGATCGTTCTTCAATAGCCAACTCGAATGGATCGGCGGGTTCGACAACGGAAAACGGGGGCTCGTCACCGCCGGTCCACCGTCGTATCTCGAAATCAGTGGCAACTTCGCGGGGAACCAGAGCTGGGGAGTCGAGTTCGGTGCCGGCGGCGAGTTCGACGCGTTCATCAGGAGCGACAATAACGGCCGCGCGGACACCGGCGATGGTGGCGTTTACGTCGGGTCCTGTCGAGGACACTTCGTCCTCTCGGCCGAGCGCAACCGTGGCAAAGGAATCCATCTCACTTCCGACGCTGCCGGGGAGTACATGGTCGGATGCCTCCGGAACGACCGTCGTTTGGCCGGCGACGCAGAGCTTCGTATCGACAGCGCCGATGGGGCGTTCATCAACGGGTCGATCGAAGTCGACGACAAGTCGACCGATGCGATTCGGTCACGCGACAAGGGCTGCGTATCGTTCGGCGGTCTCCGTGTGTACAACGCCCAGAGCCGGGACCCCACGTACGACATCGGCAACGGTGTCGACTGGACATTCTCCGGTGAGCGCCCACGCGGTCTCAGCCACAATGAGGCCCAGAACGCTGCCTGTGATGGCCAGGGGCGCATCACCGTTCGCCTCGACACCGCGTACAGTCGCCCCCCTGCCGTCGACGTCAACGTGACCGACGTCCCAGGCAAGCCATCCGGTGCGACGCTCGGTCACCCGAGGATCTCGTACGAACGAGACGATGACAGTCACATCGACCGTGTCGTAATCCAGTTCGAGTGGTCGAACGGAAGCACCCCAGACTCGGGCGATGTGGTCGCCGACGTGTCCTGTCAGACGAGTTAACTCTCGCACCCGGCGGGAGCGGACAACGACCGTTCCCGTTATTCGGTATTGCGACTCACAGGTGATCGTGAATCGTGTGACAGCAACGGGTCTCGATATCTCGGTCGGCAAGCCATTGACAGAGACCTTCGAACACTTCGAACCCGTCGGCTGCGTACATGTAGATCGGATGGGCCTGAATCGTGGCAACTCCCCCTAGCTCAACGATACTTTCGGTCTGCTCGCACACCTTCGAGAGCCACTCATCGGGATCGTACATCCGGTCATCGAACCAGTCTCCATTCACGAGGTCGTCACTACGGGTGGACACTCGAAGGTATCCGTCGTCACGAAGGGTGTTTACAGGAAGTTCAACGAGTCCTGCGTTTCGAACGGGGCCGATATCCGTAGGTGGCGTCACTCGATCCGAGATTACCTCAACGGATGTTCGATTCAACGCTTTTCGTGTTGCACAGTTCGAGTCGTACGCGTGGGTCCGCCAACTTAGAACCTGAGTGCCAGTCGTGGACTCGAGCACGTCGAGCGTTCGATCGATATCGTGCCGTTGATATCGAGCAGGCCCGTACTCGGTCCCGAACATGAGTCTGAAGGGTCGGTGTACCCAGCGGGGCATGAACGAACTGTAAGTGTGGCCGCCGATTTCAACCCCTGGCGTCGCGGCGAGGTCGGCGACGCGCTGTGGTCGGCGCACACAGACTCTTCCCTCAACGAACAGCGTCAGTTCGATATCGTATCCTCGTGCAATCTCCGCAAGTCGCTCCGAGAGGCTGATCTCGGACTCGGGCACGGCCGCAACGTCGTCGCGACGAACGTCGTCCTCGTGGACGTCACCCGTCAGACAGACGACCCCGTCCTGTTCGCGTTCTGTCGACATTAGCTACTGGATGGATGTCGCCGCCAAAGTATTAATACTGAGTCATGAATCCTTTACGCATGACCGAACCGTTACGGGTAGGCATTGTCGGCACGGGCGATATCGCTGAGTCCGTCCACCTCCCTGCATACGACGCCAATCCCGCGACTCGAGTGGTCGGGCTCGCCGAGATTGACCCCGACCGCCGGCGTCGTGTCGCGGAACAGTATGACGTTCGGGGCCAGTACGAGAATCACGGGTCGCTGTTCGAGGAGGCGAACCTCGATGTGGTGAGTATCTGTTCCCCTCCGTTCACCCATGAGGAGATCTTCACCGATGCTGCGGAACGTGGCATCCACATTCTCTGTGAGAAACCGGTTTCGACTTCGCTTGCCAGCGCCCGCCGAATGCAGGCTGCCGCGGAAAGCGCGGGTATCGTCACACAGATGGGACACGCGTTGCGGTATATGGGAAACTATCGACGTTCGAGACAGATGCTCCAAAACGGGCTACTAGGTGATGTCTCTCAGGCGACGACGGTGTATCACTCTTCACCGCCGCCAGCCGGGTGGTACTACGATGCCGATCTGTCGGGCGGTGGAGTCGTCGTCGACAAGTTCCCGCACGTACTCGATTTCTACATCGGACTGTTCGGTAAGGGCTCGGTCTCGGTCGAGTCGGCGGAACTGCGTTACGCACGGACCAACGCTGTCGAGGACATCGCCGAAGTGACACTCGACGTCGGTGGCACCGATGTCGACATCTCTGCTGGGTGGACGCATCAACGATGGAACGTTCGGACGACTGTCGTCGGAGTGGAAGGTATGTTAGAGTTCAACGACGAGACCCTCGAAGGAACCGTCCAGGGCGAGTGGGTGTATTTCAAGCGCGGACAGCGGCCGCTGATTCAGCTGGGTCCGTTATTCCAGACCTGGCTACGGCCGTCTGAAACCCCCCACACCGACCGAATCGATGACTTCGTCGCACACGTTCGTCGCGGCGACTATGAAACGCTGTCCCCGATAGAGCGGGGCGTCGAAGTGACCAGGATCATCGACGACATTTATCAGACGGGGGGGGTTTCACGATGAAGTGTTTCGTTACTGGAGGTACGGGGTTCATCGGAGTGAACCTGCTCGAAACGCTGGCAGCGGATCCGTCATACGAGCCGGTCGTGCTCGTCCGTCAGTCCTCGAACACCGACCACCTCCCCCAATCGATCGAAACTGTCACCGGTGACCTCTCTTCGCCTGATTTCCTTGACGAAGTGATGGCCGACGTCGATGTGGTCGTTCACCTCGCAGCGATATACGGAGGGTATACGGGGACGCTGCGGGACCAGTTGGGAGTCGACTGGGAGCGCATCAAGCACATCAACGTCGATGGAACTTCAGCGCTGGTCGACGCGGCCGACAGGCATGGTGTCGACCGATTCGTCTTCTTCAGCACGATCCTCGCGCACCCGGAGTTCGGGCGCAACTTGCACGAAGACTATCAGCGTTCAAAGCTCAAAGCAGAACGACTGTTCACCGAGACGAATCACGAGTTCGAGTATTCGATTCTGTACCCGACGTTCGTCATCGGACCGCGGGATTACCGCCTCAACCGATTCTCTCACTTCCAGCGTGTCGCCACGAACGTCGTGTTCGCCCCGCCGCTGTACGCACCCGGTGCGTACAACGTCGTCCACGTCCAAGACGTCGTAGACTCGGTCGTCTACTGTCTGGACCCGGAAGTGAACCTCGACGACCGATACGTTCTCTCGGGAGAGAATGTTAGCACAGGAAAACTCTACCGACATATCGGGCAGTTGACTGACAATCGGGGTCTCGTCGTCCCGATGCCGTTCGCCGTCAGTAAACACGTGCTCCCACCGGTCGTGAACTTCCTTCACGAGAAGGACCTGTTCCCGGCACCGGGAGACCAGTTCCAAACGCCGACCGACGGCGGCACGGTT
Organism: Halobium salinum; assembly: GCF_026586625.1. GTDB lineage: Archaea > Halobacteriota > Halobacteria > Halobacteriales > Haloferacaceae > Halobium > Halobium salinum. The sequence continues at coordinate 666,996 of NZ_JAODIW010000006.1, forward strand.
CCGAAGCGACAGACTTTCCGGGCGCCAGTCGAACAACGCTCGACCCTCGAAACGCTCGCCGATGCGATCGAATGGTATGAATCCGTGGGATTACTCTGATCGGACCGGCTGACAGGTGACGCGTCTGTCAGAGACGAGCCCTTGGAATAGCGATTCCAACTGTGTGGCGTGGCGCTCCTTCGAGAAATCTGCCGCCGCGTCCACCGCGTTCCGTCCCATCTCGGTCAGCGTGCTCACGTCGTCCAGCAAGTCATATAGAGTCTGTCCCAAGGCGTCTGCGTCGCCTGGTGGGACGAGCCGTGCACAGCCGTGACCTGCCACGAGCTCTCGCTGGCCGCCGAAATCGGTCGTCACGACCGGGACCCCCTGACACATCGCCTCCATGACCGTCAGAGGACAGTTCTCCTCGATGATGGACGGGAGAACGAACACGTCCGCATCGCGATATCGCCCCCGAACTGCCTCGTGGTCAAGATGGCCGGTGAATGTCACGTGCTCCTCAATACTGTGTTGCGATACCAGCGAGCGGAGCACGCTCAATTCCTCTCCCGTTCCAACGATTTCTAACGTCGGGGCGGTGCCGGTACCCATCCGCAAAACGAGGTCCGCAAACGCCGCGACCAGTACATGAACTCCCTTCTTCCTGTCCAATCGACCGATGTACAGAACTCGCCCGCTACCGAACGATGGTGGCTCCGACGCCACTTCCCAGAATACTGGGTTCCGAATGACGCTCACGTTGTCGACGCCGACTTCTGTCTCGAGTTGATGCCGAGCGATAGATGAGGGGGCGACGAACGCGTCGACGTACCGCTCGATTAGCGGTCGATGGAGTAGCTTCCGCAGCAGCGATGGAAGCACGAAGGCCGGTGGTAGGTTCGGGTATCGGCGGAAACTGAGTCCGTTGAGCTCGTGGACAGTCAGAACGACTGGCACCCCTCTTCGGTGGAGGGGTCGCAGGAACGAGGGGGAGATGTTGTAAATGACGCTGTGACAGAACACGAGGTCAGGGTCGAACTGGTCGACCGCATCCATGATACGTCGCTGGTACCGGAAACTGTACAGGCTCCGGACGTACCCGGCTACCACGCTGTTTGTCTCTTTGCCCCCGACCACCGCAACTTCGTGACCGCGTTCACGGAGCAGGTCCTTCACGCGGTGGACGTACACTTCGACGCCCCCCACCTGCTCGAAGTAATCGTTGACGATGAGGATTCGCATAGTCGGCTCGATAGGACGACTGTGTCCTGTGAATATATAACTACGTCCGGATCTCAACACATCGGTCGAGGGGTCATACGACGACTCTCTCGCTGCGACCGAATCTACGTTGACGCCAGCGCGGCCGAGGCTTCGACGTTCGGACCGCGACGGGTCTTCGACTCGAGGCAGTCAAGACGCCGGAGGGGCCTCACGTCCCTCCATCGCTAACTGCTATCGTGACGCTAGGTCTCCAACGGGTGGGGTCCCCCCATCGATTTATCTGCTCACGTACAGTAAGCGGGTACGCCGTCATGAACCTCGCCCGAGCCAGTCTGAAAATCGTTGTAGCTAATGGCATCAGCGCCATTGCAGTCTTCGTTGGACTGGCCGTTTTGGCTCGACATCTGTCGCCCGCTCAGATGGGTGCTTTCTTCCTCTTTCAGACGCTCGTCGGCGTGTTCTCGCTTCTCGCTGATGTGGGGATTCGAGGAGCAGTAGAGAAGCGCCTTAGTGAAGGGAGGGACTCCGGAACCGTCCTCACAACCGCCCTGCTCCTCAAGACCGCCGTAACCGGAATCGTTCTCATCGGCATCTACGCTTTTCGTGACACTTTGAACGCGTACATGGGTGCCGAACTCGCCCTCTGGGTCGCCCTCGGCGTCGTTCTCAACGAGGCCTCGGAACTCGTAATCCACGTGTTGCGTGGAGAGTTGCGGGTCGGTGACACGGCTCCGATTGAGGCGGCCAGACACCTCGTCTGGTTCGGTGTCGCTGTTCCCCTCGCTATCGTCGGATTCGGGACCTTGGGCGTCGTATTCGGGTTTTTAGGGGGGTTCGTTGTCGCTGTGAGTTGGGGGGTAGTTAGTTGGACAACGACGTTTGGACGCCCCTCAATCGCGCAGGCTCGGTCGCTGCTTCAATACTCTCGATACAACTTCGTCTCCGCCGCCGGTGGGTACATTTACAACTGGATGGACGTCGCTGTGCTGGGGCTGTTCGTCTCGAACTCCCTGATTGGTGCCTACGAGTACGCGTGGCAGATCACGCTCGTTGCGTCTCTCGTCGCGAGGTCGGTCGCCACGACAGCGTTCCCCCAGCTCAGTAAATGGAACGAGAGTGACCAACGGTCCTCGGTTGAGTCGACTCTGACATCGGCGATGAGTGTCGGTCTGTTCGTTTCGGTGCCTGCGTTCTTTGGTGTGGTCGTTCTTGCAGATCCAATGCTTAGATATCTGTTCGGTGCCGACTATGCGGTCGCTGCCCTCGTTCTCGTCATTCTGATGGGGGAGAAAGTGCTCCTGTCGGTGAAGGAGATTCTCGACCGGGCACTTCTCGCCGTGGACAAACCTGACCTCGTTGCGCGGGCGGTTATCATCACGGTCGTGCTGAACCTCGTCCTGAACGTCGCACTCGTCGCACAGTACGGTATCGTCGGAGCAGCGATTGCGACTGCGGTGGCGTTCGGAGTTGAGACGTTCTTGGCTGGCCGATACGTTTCCAGGTTCGTTACCGTTCGTGTCCCGTACCGGCACCTGTTCTGGTACTCCCTCGGGTCGCTCGTGATGGTTCTCGGTCTCGTCGGTTACCAGTGGCTCGTCGGCGTGAACGGACTCGTCGACCTCCTTCTCGCCATTCTGATTGGTTTCGTCCTGTACGCCGGGACGACCATCGCATTCCCGGAGGTAAGAGAGCAAGTCGTCCTTACTGGCTTGCGCACCCTGTCTAGTGGTAACGAGTGATACGACAATGCACCGCAACTTTATATTGCTCACCGACCATGACTCAGACGAAATCACGGACACCGGTAGATATGACGAGTCAAACCACCAAACTGACTGTCGGAGCGTTCGGGCTCCTGTTCGGCGCCGCCACGTTCGTGTTGACGGAGATCGGAAAACACGGCCACCCGAACGGTCGTGTCATATACATCGTGTCCATTCTGGCTCTGTTCGTCCCGGCGCTCATCTGGTTCGCGAAGGGTAGATACACCCTGTCGGTGCTCGCTATCGTCGCTGCGAACTTCGTGCGGTGGTACTTCGAACTAATCAGGTTCGGTATGTTTAGTGGCGTAGACAACTACGGCCGGTTCCATCAGTTCAAACTGCTCCTCCAGTATGGACACATCGGCTTCCCAGAGAGCAACGGGTACCCCGGTCCGAACCTGTTTATTGCCGCACTGCAAATCCCGTTCGACTCGTTCGTCGTTCCGTGGAACGCTGCGTTGCTTTGCACCGCAGTACTAATCCCACTGGTGGTGTATCTCCCGATTTCGTCGTTTTTCGGTCAGAAACTCGGAGCCCTCGCGACCATCGTTGTCTCGACGGATTTCGTCTATCTCCTGAACTCGACGTCTCTTCTTAAGGAGAATCTCGTGCTGTTGCTGTTCTTCGTTCTCCTCGGGCTGATGGCTCTTCGAAGCACCCGCTCGTGGAGCGACCACCGATACCTCCGACAGCTGGCGCTGATCGCGCCGATTGCGGCCGTTATCGCGCTCACCCACTACACGAGCAGCTACCTGCTTCTCTCAATCCTCGTACTTCTTATCGTGGCGTACGCGCTGCTCCGTCGTCGAAATGCGTCCTTCGACCCACAATTCGACCGTTTCCGCTATCTCGTCGGGGCGACCGGTGTCCTGTTCGGGGCTATCGTCCTCTGGGCAAACGTCGGAGCGGACCCGTCGTTCATTGAGTGGCAACTCGACGCCTTACGCTCGTTCGGTAACGTCGCTCTCGGCGGAGAATCCCTAATTGGGAGCGCCAATACCGTCGGTGGAAGCGACGAGAAAACCCAGTTCCTGTTCGGAAGCGACCGTTTCCTCTTCATCTACAATTGGCTGTACAGGGTGGCGATGCTAGCCGGCGCCCCGCTTCTCCTCTGGTCGCTGTTCCGGAAGCGGTCGAAGAACACCGGCATCGCACTCGCGGGAGTCGCAATCACTGGACTCCCAATCGTCTGGCTCGTTCTTCCCATCCTGTCGAAGTTGCTCCACGCAACCCGTGTCGCACGGTTCTCGCTGGTCTTCTACGCGCCGTTCATTGCTGCATTCCTCCTCGCCGCACTCGCGGTCGCGAAACGCGGGGGACCATCGAACAGCCGTACGCTCCACGTCGGTCTCACCGTATTGGTGCTCACTACGGCGCTTGTCGGTCCAAGTGCCTACAAATCGTCGACCGACTACGACTTCAGAGACCAACCCGACGATTCGTTGGTTCCGACCACGGGACACACCGAACTTCAGCGCCATTCCTGGGCGCTCGTTACGGCACACACCAGTCAGCGAGTCGGCGGCTCTGCACCATTCAACGAGATGGCATTGATGACTGGCACCGTGTCACAGTATACGGCGTTGCCGGACTCGAACGTATCTCTGGTCGTAGTGAAGGACGAGTCGATCGAAAGGGGCGTCATAATCGGGTTCGATGGGCCGCTGCGGAAACCGATACCGTTCACTCCCCCGGGGCGAAGCACGGTCTACACCAATGGAGAGTACGTCGCGAGGTACGGAACGTGAACATTCTTCAACTCCACATCGACCCGGTCTATCCACCGACCAACGGGGGTGAAACGCGTGTGTGGAAGACTGCTGAGCATCTCTCCTCGTTCGGCGAGGTGTGGCTGGCGTGTCCTTGGCAGCACGACCTCGAGCTCCCGGGAGGGGTTCGCGCGGTCCCTCTCGACACCGTTCTCCTCCGCCGGAAGGCCCTACGCATCTACGCGTGGAACGCCCTGCAGGCCTTCGATGGGAATCACCCTCTCAATCGTCTACTCACTCGCGCAGTCCTCCGCGACCTCCACCGACAAGTTCCGAAGGTCGATGTCGTCGTCTGCGAGACGCTGCAGATGTGGGGCGCGGCGCAGCAGTTCGCCGAGCGATTCGATGCGAAACTCCTGCTGACCGAACACAACGCCGACTTCGACAACCTCCGTCAGAACCTCGCTGGGACCCCGGTTCCGGCGCCCATCGCCGACCGGGCGGTCAGAAACCTTCGCGAGTACGAGCGTCAGGCCGTCAGTCGGGCGGACGCTGTGGTGTTCCAGTCAGAGTCCGATCGGGAACTTTTCGCTGGAAGCTGGATGTGTGCTCGCGTCATCCCAAACGGCTGTGATGTAGACGAGATTCGCTCGGCAGGAGACCCAAAACAGCTCCGAGAGGATCTCGGAATCCCATCTGACACTCCAGTATGTCTCTACGTCGGTTCGTTCGACTACGGGCCGAACCGGGATGCAGCCCATTTCATCGCACGGGAACTCGCTCCCGCCTTCCCGGAGGTGACGTTCCTGCTCGTCGGGCGCGACCCACCGCAACTCGACCGTGAGAACGTACTGTCGCCCGGGTTTGTCGACGACCTTCCGAGCGCACTAGCGCTGTCGGACATCGCCCTCTGTCCGCTCTCCACAGGCTCTGGAACGAAGCTCAAGATGATGGACTACCTCGCAGCCGGTCTCCCCATCGTCACAACGACTGTGGGTGCGGCGGGTATCTCAATCGAAGACGGTGAGTCGGCACTCGTCCGCGACGACGCCGACGGGATGCGCGAGGCTATCGCGACACTCCTCAGTTCGGAGGCCACACGCGACCGCCTCTCGAGCAACGCCGCTGCGCTGGGAACCCAGTACGATTGGGAACAGTTACTCTCCGGGTACGACTCGCTTCTCCCCTCCGATGACGATTAACCGGCCCGCTCAACAGCCTCGGCCACCGTCTCGTAAATCGAGATGTACCGGGACGCGATCCTGTCCCACGCGAACTCTTCGGCCCGCCTTCGTGCGCCTACCGACATCCGTTCTCGGCGCTCCTCGTCGCCAAGAACAGTCTTCAATGCGTCTATCAACTCAGCAGAATTTTTTGGCTCGACGAGACATCCCTGCACCCCATCTTCGACCTGCCGCGGGATACCCCCGACGTTCGACGCGATAATAGGGGTCCCCGCCGCCATCGCTTCGGTGACGACTAGGGGGAACCCATCGTCATGAGACGGGAGAGCAAAGAGGTCGGCTCGTTCGTAGAGTCCCTGAATCTCCTCTTCGGAAGTGTACCCCGTGAACACGACTCGTTCGTCGAGTCCGGCCTCGTCGGCAACCGACCGTATCCGAGCGACGTACTCGGGGCTGAGGTCCGTCGTTCCGGCAAACACCAGTTTCGCGTCCGGGAACTCGGTGTGAACGTTGATGAATGCATTGAGCAGTTCCGCAGCACCCTTCCGCGGTGTGACGCTGCCGACGAAGAGGACGACCGTGCGGTCTGACAACCCGTATTTCCGCTCAACCTCCCCACGCCGGCTGGCGTCGGATTGGCTAAATCGTTCGACGTCGACTCCGTTCGGGACGAATGACAACCGCTTAGGGTTCACCCCCCGATTTTTGAACGAGTTCAACGCGTCATCATTTAAGATAGCCGAGAGCGCGACCCGCTTTGCGAGGTAGACGTCTGGTGAGAATGGAGGATCGTCGACGCGCTTCTCGGTTTCGCCGATATGAGCAGTATAGATCATTCGTTTCCGGAGCGTCGGGGCGACCGTGACCAACACGTTCGCCGCGAACGGGAGATGGACGTGTATGACGTCGAATTCGAGGTTCCGGAGCACTCCGTACGCTTTCAGCGCGAAGTTCGTTCGGTCGACGATGAGACGCGCTGCGCCTGTTGGAGTCGATACCATCCTATAGGGCACCTCGGCCCACGGGTCGTCGGACCCGGTTGCCAGCGACACTCTACGGAACGTCACGCTATCCCGTTTTTCGACTCGCGGGAGACCATCCCACTGGCGCTCAACGATAGTGACTTCACAGCCCTGTCTCGCCGTCTCGAGTGCGATGTTCCAAACCACCGTCGGGACGGACCCTTCACCAGGACCGACGCACTCGTGACCGTCGTATACATGAACCACCCGCATGACAGTTCAGTCATATGCGCGAAGCCGACTTATTTGTGTTCTTCCTACGATGGTTTCCACATGACCGCACTACACGAAGTCCTACCGTCACCGCAGACGCATTCCTTCCCGGGGCGTATCACAACCCAGGGTCGACCCCCTTCCCCCCCGATCGTCCAATGAGGCCCATCGACCGGAGAACTGCTCTCTGTGCAGGGGGTGTCGTAGTATCGACGAGTCTTGCGGGCTGCTCCTGGCTCGGGGGGGACCACGAATCGAGGGAGGGTGACGTGGACCCGGACCGAGGATTCGACGATTTCCCGAACAATGCACGACTCGTTCCGCAGGCTCTCGAACGATACATCGTCGCAGCGGGGCCCGACCTCTCTACAGGTGTTCGGTACTTCGAAATCGGCTCGGATTTCGGTCAAGCGCTCAACGATGCGTGGGCCTATCTCGAGAACGGTGGCTGGATATTTCTCCCCGCAGGTCGGTACGGGGGGCGAACGTCAATCGTCCCACAGAACTCCGGTGTACAGATTCGTGGCGCGGGATGGGGTTCGAACAATCAGGATGGGAGCGTTATGAGCGCAATCGGCACCGAGTACGCTTATCGTGGAGGCAGTCACGCGTTTGATATTTCTGGTCTTGAGCGTGGAGTGATGGGATGCAGTCTCAAGTACCTCAAACTCACCGATGCTGGTGGGAACGGAACACACGGAATGATGCTATCGAACACCAGTCCGGGAAACGGGAAAATTCAGGGATGGCACTTCGAGGAGGTGTTCGTCTCGGGTTTCGGTGGTGACTGTTGGCACATCAATACTGCGGCCTTCAACTCGATTTTAGATGGAATCTATGGCTACGGTGCCGGAAACAACGGCTTTACGACTAACGGGTCGGCCTCCGTTCTCTACGTTGTCGGACAGTTCGTAAACAATCGAGGGTGGGGCGCGGAGATGGGAGCCGGTGCTTCGCTTGACGTGTCGCTCCGTTGTGATTCAAACGGTGACGGGAACAGCGGGGGCGGAGCGTACGTCGGTGCAGCAAACGGCCATTTCAACCTCTGGTGCGAACGAAACCGAGGAAGTGGGGTCATCGGTGACAGCACCGTCTCCGGGACGATGACGGTTGACCTCATCGAGAACAATCAAGCCGGCGAAGGTGCGTTCGAACTCACCATCGCCGATGCGAACGACCTCAATGTCTTCGGCACTATCGAACTCAGAGATCACAGAAACGCGATCTACCTCCGGAACAAGGCGACGGTCCACTTCGGCGGCATCTCGGTGTTCGGGAACCCCGATGCGTTCTACGACGTCGCCGGACGGGATGTGAGCTTTGCAGGTCACCCACCGAACGGGCTCTCGTATAACCAAGTTACTGAGGCAGAGTGTAACGATGAGGGGCGCGTCGGTTTCGAACTTGACGGCGTTTACTCTCACACCCCGGTCGTCGATGTGGCCGTAGTCAGCACCGAGAACGTCCCCTCGAACGCGAGTCTCGGCTATCCGCAGGTAGAGACGGGACGCGACCAAGAGGGCGATGTCAACCGTGTCTCTGTCCAGTTCGTCTGGAGCGACGGATCGACTCCCGAAACAGGTGACGTTGTCGCAACCATCAGTTGTACCCCTCGATGAGCGGTAGTCTGCCGAAGCACGGGATTGCATCCGACAGCTCACCGTACGGTGTCCAACAACGCTGTCTCGTTTGAAGCGGTGACCGAGACGTGGAGATCGAGCGTGCGATACGCGTTCTGGCGTGTCGGGTTCTCCGGTGCTTCACCCCGGTAGAGCAGGTAGACTACTCGCACGTCGTCCCCGGTTGAGGTGGGAACGATATTGTGTGTTCCCTGCCACGTTCCATTGGCAGGAACGACCGCCTCAGTCCGCCAAAACTCCTCTTCAGCGACCACCCTCTCCTCGCCGTTCACTTGCTGGAGTTCGCCGACCACGGTGTACGTCGTTCGTCCCCCCTCGTGATTTCCGATGGCGACGGCGAGTCGTGTCGGCTCACCTTCGACAAACTCCGTGGGGTACTCGTCCATCGTGAACTCCCCGCTTCCATTAGGACTCAACAGATAAAAGTCAGTAAACGGCTCCGGTTCTCGGACGTTCTCTATAGCGTAGCCAACGGAGGCGACACTCGTGAGGAGGCAAACGACGACGACCACGTTCACCGCGAGTTCGCGTCGTGAGCCCGGGTGCATGAAATCTGACACGACAGGAACGACACGGTCTGTCGTGAGTGTAAACCGCTCCTCGGGTGGGTACTGGAGGCGACGGCCAACCGCGACGAGCGACGCAACGAGCACCAGGGCCGTAATTGCCTCCGCCAGTGGGGCGACGCGGACACCGACTCCAAGGAAACTCAGTACGACGCCTGTGAGAATTGCCGTCGTTATTGACAGGACGATTGCGACGATAACCCGACCGAGCACACCGAACGTTCTATCGGATACTGTTGAGGGGAGAAACCCAAAGACCCAGGATTCCTCGTACTCTGCCGGTTGCGGGTCGAACATCTTTCGAGGGAAGGCTGCGGCTACAATGGCGTATCCGGGGAGGAACAGGACCAGAAGTGACCCGAGCAGCGCCCGCACGATAGTTCCCTCGAAGACGGGGAGGAGAACGGTGAAACACCCACTCAAAGCCAGGACACTAGTGCCGACCAGGTCTAGCGGGACGGTATCCGCAGAGAACCCCAAATCGGCGTTGTGCTCCGACTCACTCATACCCTGGCATTGATGGGACGCCGCAAAACCATTTCGCCACCGTCAGATCGGAGCCGCTTCGAAATGGTGAGGGCTGTCCTGTCCCATGAGTGGAGTCGAACGCCGAAACCGGTTACCGAACGTCAGTACGGACTGCGGACCTGTCACGAAGGGATAAAACTCTTCAGTCCGGACCTTGCTTCGGTCGGATCTACGGCTCGTGTCGACACCGCTGCGATGGAGAAGACGACAGCTCCGACGGGAGGGACCACCACCAAGGAGAGGGAATCCGACGCGATGATCGCCTCCAGCGGCAGGATTACCATTGCGGAAACCGCAAAAGTCACTCCAATACGGGTGATTCGGAGGTTGGTAAGCGGATCGAACCCAATCGACCTTGCTGCGACACCATTGAAAAGGAGCATTGATCCGTATCCAACCGTCGTCCCGATTGCTGCACCCCCGATACCTAATCGAGGGATGAGCAGCGCATCGAGGACGAGGTTGAGAGCCGCCGCAGCACCGGTTGCGTACATGATGGGTCTGAGTTCGCCGCTCGCCTGACCGACGGCCATGATGGGCCTCGCGACAGCAAAGCCAAGTGCACCGGGAACGAGCACGACGAGCGCCGGCACAGCGGCGACGAACTCCGGACCGAAGTACCACCCGAGAAATGGGTCTGCAAGTGCTACAAGTCCGATACCCACGAGCCCAGTAAAGAGGATCGTGTATCGGGTTGTTGAAGAGATGAGCTCCGAAATCTCCTCGTGACGACCCTGTGACCACATCTCGGATGTCGACTGAAGGAAGACTATCTCCACGGCTTTCGGTACGAACCACAGGAACTCGGCGACGAGAAGAGCCGCTTTGTAGTACCCTGTCTGTTCACTCCCGAGGAACGTTTGAACCAGAATCACGTCGGCTTCATACAGTAGGACGACCATGAAGCCGGTAACCGTCGAGAGGTTGTTGTACGTGTGCACGGAACTTGCGGGGAACCACGAGGGGGATTGTCGCAGCACAGTCCGGGTGCGTAGTCGACGGGACACGAGCACGCCGCCGATTACGAACCCTATAGTTGCGGCAACGATCTCGCCGACAATCGCCCCAACGGCACCGAATCCGGACCAGATGAGCGAGAGCGCAACGGCACCCATACAAATTTTCCGAAGAACGAGGAGTGGCTCGGACCAGACGTCCATCCCCAGACCGAGTAGCGTCCCTCGGTTCAAGAGGAAGAACTGTTCGGCAATCAAATACAGCGGAACCAAGTACAGGTATCGCGTGTTTTTGCCGCCGACGAGCGCCGAGACCAGACCGAAGTGCATCGAGAGAAGTAGTGGCAGTAGGACGATGAGAAGCAGGAGAACCGATAGACGGACGTGGAACGCGAAGACCCAATCCTCCCACCCCGGTTCTGCACGGTCTTCGGCGAGGAACTTGCGAACGCTGTCGAAGATTCCTGCATTGACGAACACCATCAGGATTCCACAGAGAGACATCACGAACACGTAGTCTCCGAAGCGCTCGGCACCGAGGAACCGAACGAGAAGTGGTCCCAAGATTAATCCAATCAGTAACTGGAGAACGCTCGTGCCGAGCACCGATGCGATTCCCCGTTTCACACTGAAACCCATGATATATGTGACCTGACTCCGGATCTATGACCTAAATGCGGCCCTCACGAATCCCTTTGAGGACGCGCGAGATATTTTCGATGGCGTCTGGACTGAAATATCTGTCCACTCTGACCGGCACCGAGGACCTGTCCTTCAGATTGGACACGAGCTCTTCAGTACCGTCGACCACTACCATTTCGCCACGTTCAATGAACGACGACATCCACTCGATTCCGGGCGACTGGAGGAGGTACGTGTCGAGTCCGAACGCGATGCCCTCACAGAGTGCCATCGAGTGGCTTCCGACCTGCGCCCACGACTCTGCAAACACCCGATGTAGTGGTTGGTCGTCGTCAGTTACGACCTCGACGTCGGAGTCAAGAAGCCACGGATAAGCCTCAGACCATCGGTCGCTCTCACCCGGATGGGGTTTGAAGACGACGTTCACCTCGGCCCCGAGCCGTTCACTTGCCTCTGTCGCCACCTTCGAGAGTCGCTCTCCGATGACACCCTGTGAGACAAACACCACTTGATTTCGCCGTGGGACGTCTTCGTACTTCTCGACCGACCGCTCCAGAAACGGATACCCCACGTCGATGACCTTCTCATGATCGATGGGATAATCCGCGACGGTGTTCCAGTGTGGGCCGAACGTGAGGTAGTAATCCGGAGCGGTTTCCTTCGTTCGGAATCCCGGGTACGAGTATTCCAGAGAGTACTCGTGTGTCATCCCTAACTGGAGTTCCACCACGGGAACATCATTGTTCTTGCAGACCTCTATGAACGTCTCTTTGGTGGTTCCCGCCGTGATTACGGCTACATCCGGGTCGAGGCGCCGGAGCAGGCGCTGGTACAGAGAGAGTGTGGAGCGACGCTCTTCGAGATGGTAGCGGATGATGCTCGTGACGTCCAACTCGACCCCGAACGTCTCCTGAATTGTGGATTCGATTCGGCCAAGCTTGCCCCGTTCTTCCGACGAGAGGCTCGGGTCCGCTATCCCAAGCTTCCGTTTCGCGAAGCCGACGTACTCGATGACATCAAGATATTTGAGGTCCTTCGTCCGTGCGGGTTTCAGGTGGTCGTTCTGATACGGCTCCTCAACGTGTATCCGATCGAGCTGCGTCTCTTGATAGATCGGATCGAAGTAGATATCCCACCAGGTTCCGTCAGGCAGTCGTTTTCGTCTCGGTAACCCCCAACAGAGAAATTCAGGAGTTGACGAGAAAAACGGGTTCCGGCGGCCAAGGGACTTGAAGAGATGGTACCCTCCTTTTAGATAGCTTCCAATGGAGTAGTCGAGTTCCGTGTACGCCTGCCCCCAATACCCGAGTTCGGTGAGCAGTCCCCACCATACATCCACGCGTGCACGTTCCCAGACCGGCACGTCGTCGATAGTCAAGCCGAACGTGTCGAGTTCAGTCTCCATGCGGAGGAACTGCCCGTGATAGTTTTCGAAATTGGTCGACTCACGCGCAGACATCATCATTACAGTAACTACTGGATGCGGTTTAAGTGCTCGGATTACCGATACGTAGTGCGGAGTTCGTGAAGTCGCCTGTGGTTAATCTCGGTAGCGAACCGGCAAACAGAATCCCTGGCACCGCGTGATATTCACCGCGATTGGAGTTCTCGGAGCGAATATCTCAAGTAGACCTCGACATCGATACTACGTGAAGCGGGACTCGGAGGAGTGGATACACCCATTGGGACCTTCCTTTCGCGAGACGGGGTCAAGGCGCCTGTCTTTCGAGGAACGGCGATGTGTAGTTAAGAGGGGTTGAGTCGGTAGAAGTGCTGTGTCGGTAGTTCACGGAAGCCCCCGCGCTCGCGACTCGAGCGGCTCGCTCACTGCGTTCGCTCGCCTGCGGTGCTTCGTCGCCGGCCTTCGCCGCGAGTGCGGCCCCTTCCGAAATCCCTCCCAACACCGGCTGTTCGGCCGGTTGTTGCCCATCTCTGCTCGGTGGGTCGCTTAACTAAACACGACCCGAGGAACTCGGTCGAGATTTAACCGTTCTCGGTCCCTAACTAACGGCTCGCCCCCGGAGAAAGTGTGGGAAATATCACATTTATCTCCTCTACGTCTCATATATTCTCACCTCGATTGGAATCATCCGCCACGGAGCGGTCTGCTCGATTAGTCCACTGAGTGGAAATCTCCGAAAGATATCATATTTTGTTCATGAGATGCACTGATATTTACAGCCATAGGTGTGTAAAGCTATCATTTTTCTGTTCAGAAATCTCAGCCGAGCATATCATTCGATAGTGAAATTTTCGGTTGGAAAAACAACGAGTATTGATTGCTGTTCATTAAACCAGGCGTTATTGCCAAAGCGCCGCCTGTAGGATGTGAGCGCCGACGGTGGAGGAGCAATCAACCCACAGAGTACGGTGTGAGAGTCGACGGCAGGGGTCCAACGAACAGAATCACACCAGGGCAATCGAGCGAACGGCAACCCGGCGAATCGTTCGGCGACGGATTCAGGTAGACCCGTAGGACGCGACAGCATGCGCGTACACCCGCTCGGACTGCTCCGCGATACGGTCCCAATCGTACCGTTTCGCTGCAACCGTTGGTTGAGTCTGGGGGCGTTCGCCCTGTAACGCGCTGCGCAGGCCCCCGACCAAAGCAGTGACAGTCGGCTCAGTGAGGAATCCGGCGTCACCTACCACTTCCTCGGCTGCCGATTGAGGGTGCCGTACGGCGACGACCGTACAATCCGCAGCCATCGCCTCCACAAGCGTGATTCCGAACCCCTCTCGTCGGGAGGGCGACGCGAACACCGTCGCTGCGCGCATCTGGGCGAGCACTTCGTCGTAGTCATCGAGGAACCCCAGAAATGACACTCGGTCCCGGTGATGTAGGTCCTCTGCAGTGCGCTCTAGGGTCTCGCGAGCGGGCCCATCACCGACGATTCCGAGCCTGCAGTCGAATTCGGCTGCCACCACGTCGAACGCCTGCAGAAGCGCATCCACGTTCTTCTCCTCGATGAGACGTCCCACGAAGAGCACGTCGAACCCGGTCGACACGGGTTCGACCGCACCGATTCGATCCGCGTCTATCCCATTTGGGACCACCGCTATGCTTTCTCGAGCCGGGCCGATGCCCGCAAGCCTGTCGGCTGTCACGCCGGACACGGCGACCGGATACTGCGGGACACGAGTCACGCACAACTCAACCGCTCGTCCTGCAGGCCCCATCGCTCCGAGATACTCGTTCCAGTACGGTCCCCACACCTCGTGCCATATCGTCACCAGCGGCGTCCGTGCGATACCCGTGACGAGACCCGCGGTGAGTACTGGGAGATACGGGAAGACCGACGCAACGACGACATCGTGTTCGCGACGATGCCGCTGTAGTGGCCGAAGAAGGTCCTTGGAGAACTCGACTGCCTCGCCGATCGATCGCCTGTCTCCCGCGTACAACTCGCGCTCCGGACTGACTGCCCGTAGTGTCAGACCATCGAACTCTTGCTCTTTCGGTCCATCCCAGAAGTGACGACCGTACACCGTAACAGAGTGCCCCCGCTTGACGAGTCGGGTGCCCTCCTCGTAAATTCGCTTCTCCGCTCCCCCTTTCACGAACGGGTATACGACGTTCGAGACGTACGCGATGTTCATTCGACTACGTCGTCAGAAGGAGCGTATTTGTAAGTTGTGCAGCCAACAGTTCGGGTTCAAGCTGTATTCCTGGTTTATTTTCTCATACTAAGTTCGCAATAACAATTGGTGTATTGTCACAATTCGATGAACTAAGTTATTTATCGAAGTCTTCCGTGTCTGTTACTGCGACAGCACAGAAGTTAGTCAACAGGTCGACGGCCGAAAGGGGACAAGTGGGAGAGAGATGATTCCCGTCGGAATATGACCATCCACGAGAGGGGCCGTGATCTGCGTCGATAGCCCGTGGAGCAACGAAGGAGGGATGATAAAATTGCACAATCAGAGTCAGACCGAACGGACGGCGGAACCAGTCGAACCGCGCCCGAAGGAGGCCAGTAACACCTACTTGCTCTCCGCAGATAGCGAGCAAACTCCCGTACTCAGCATCGTAATGCCGACGTTGAACGAGGAACAGGGCGTCGGAGAGTGCATCACGAAAGCCAAGGAGGCACTCGCTGAGATGGAGGTCTACGGGGAGATCATCCTTAGCGATAGCTCGTCGGATCGGACACCAGAAATCGGCCGCGCGGAGGGCGCCATCGTCGTCAAGCCCGACAGAAGAGGATACGGATACGCATACGAATACGGCATCGAACGGGCGAGAGGGAAGTTCATCGCGATGGCTGATGCGGATACGACGTACGACTTCACCGAACTACCGAAGCTGTTCGCTCCAGTAGCCACTGGCGAAGCAGACATCGTGCTCGGCAGCAGGTTCGCTGGCCGCATTGAGCCGGGGGCGATGCCATGGCTGCACAAGCGCATCGGAAACCCCTTTCTCACGTGGTTCCTCAACTTCTTCTATAAGGCGGGCGTATCCGACGCTCATAGCGGCTTCCGTGTGTTCACGAAGAGAGCGTACGACCGACTGAACCTCCGTTCGAGCGGGATGGAGTTCGCGAGCGAAATGGTGATGGCGGCGGGGGCGATGGGACTGAAGATTGAGGAGGTCCCGATTACCTACCACCCCCGGAAAGGAGAGGCAAAGCTCGAGAGCTTTCACGACGGGTGGCGACACGTGAAGTTCATGCTCACAAACGCGCCGAACTACCTGTTCGCAGTTCCTGCTCTTGGATTCTCGGCGCTGGGGCTCATGATGATGTTCGGCTCCCTGCTCAGCTTCGGCGGTGATGGTGGAACGCTGAGTACCTACACGGCTGTCGCTGGGAGTATGTTGACAATCCTCGGCTTCCAGACCGGCTCGCTCGCACTATTCAGTTCGGTCGCGCTCGCCCCGATTCGCGAACCGAGAGACCCGGTCTCGATGTACATTCGGGCCAACTTCAGTCTGGAACGAGGAACTGCCGCCGGACTGGTCCTGTACATCCTCGGGGCGAGCTATCTCTCCCTTGAGCTAATCAACTGGCCGTTGACCCGTACCAGCGCACCGGAGCCGGCTGCGGCAGTCCTGCTCGCTGCCACCGCAGTCGTGCTGGGGGGGCAGACGGTGTTCAGTTCGTTCTTCCTGAGCATGCTGCGAGGGGAACAGAACCGACTGACCGAACCGACGTTCCTGCGGGATCGGGCCGAGACTCCCTACGTGTCCTCGGAGGACTGATCCTGGTCGGCGCGCCAGGAACGGCGGGCAGCCGCAGTCACCAACGTATCACCGGCCGATTGTGCACAACAATTATATCTCGTTCGGGCTAATGGTGGACGAGTGAATTCGGCACGTTCCCTCGTCGACCCCGACGCCGCCTTGTTCATCGCTGAGGCCGGTGTGAACCACAACGGCGACGTAGAACTGGCCGAGCGGCTCATAGACGCCGCGTCCGAAGCCGGTGCCGACGCCGTCAAATTCCAGACGTTCACCGCCGACCGCCTCGCCACCGAGGCCGCACCGAAGGCCGAATACCAGAACGAGGCTGTTGGTGAGAAATCCCAGCACGAGATGCTTCGCGAACTCGAACTGCCTAGCGAGGCACACATACGCCTCCAGGAGTACTGCCGTGAGCGGAACATCACCTTCCTCTCGACGCCCTTCGACGTGGCGAGCGCCACCCTGCTCGACGAACTCGACGTGCCACTCATTAAACTCGGCTCTGGTGAACTCAACCACGCGCCGCTACTCGAACACGTCGCCGAGCTCGGCCGACCGATAATTCTCAGCACCGGGATGGGAACGATGGATGAGGTCCGTGCCGCCCGGGAACGCATCCGAGCTGTCGATCCTGACCTCCACCTCACCTTCCTTCACTGTACCTCGGAATATCCGACCGACCTCGCCGACGCCAACGTCCGCGCGATGGGGAGGATGGCCACCGAGCTACCGGAGCCGGTCGGCTACTCCGACCACACTACGGAGGTGACTACCCCCGCCTTCGCCGTCGCCGCTGGGGCAAGCATCGTTGAGAAGCACTTCACGCTCGACCGGACGCTCCCCGGCCCGGATCACCGCGCGTCGCTCGAACCCGACGAGCTCTCGGAGTCCGTCTCCCTCGTCCGACAGGCCTCGACGGCTCTCGGAAGCCCCGAAAAGGTGCCCACTCCGGCTGAAATCGAGAACCGAAAGGTCATCCGCAAGAGCCTCCATGCCGCCCGTGCGATAGGGGTCGGTGAGACGCTCTCGGCGGCGGACGTCTCGGTGACGCGACCGGCCGACGGTCTCGCCCCCACGGCGTACGAGTCGGTGCTCGGCCGGACGGTGACGAGCGACCTCGCACCCGGCGATCCCCTCACGGCCGAGTCGCTGTCGGCGGAGACGGACGGTGGGGGCGGAAACGGCGCCGGGGACGACCGATGACCGACGAGCGCACCGTGCTCGCCGTTGGTGCACACCCGGACGACGAGGTGCTCGGACCGGGGGCGACCCTGGCGAAACACGCCGCCGTTGGCGACGACGTCCACCTCCTCGTCGTCACGGAGGGGGCTACCCAGCAGTACGACGACCGGTCAATCGTCGAGCGGAAGCGTAAGGAGACGCGGGCCTGCGCCGACCGTCTCGGCGCCCGCTCCGTCCGGTTCGGCGACCTGCCGGACATGATGCTCGACGACGTGCCCCACGTGGAGGTCAACCAGGTGATTGAGGACGCTGTCGACGACCTCTCGCCCGACGTGGTCTACACCCACGCTGCGACCGACGTGAACCTCGACCATACTGCGGTCCACGAGTCGACGCTGGTCGCCACCCGACCCGGGTCGGGCGTGGAGCGTGTGCTCGCCTACGAGGTCCCTTCCTCGACCGACTGGGCCCCGGGAGCGGGCTATTTCGATCCGACGACGTACGTCGACGTGACCGATCGCATCGATACGAAGATCGAAGCGTTTGCGGCCTACGAAACCGAAACCCGCGAGTTCCCGCACCCTCGCTCTGAGCGAGCCATTCGTGCGTGGGCGACGGCACGGGGCGGCGCCGCCGGGTCCGAGGCCGCTGAAGCGTTCGAACTGCTGGTTGAGCGGAGGCTGACCCCGTGAGCGGTTCCGAGAGGACCCGCCGAATCGCCGTCGTCACCGGCACCCGTGCAGAGTATGGCCTACTGAAACCGGGGATGGACGCGCTCCGGGATGCAAACGACATTGAGTTGCAGGTCGTCGTCACCGGGATGCACCTCTCGCCGGCTCACGGCACCACCGTGAACGACCTCGTCGCCGACGGTTTCGAGGTGGACCGTGAGGTGTACATGCAACTCGCGGGCGACACCGGGCGGTCGATGGCGAAGTCCCTTGGTGTCGGTACCTCCGGGATGGCTGAGGCGCTCGGTGACCTCGACCCCGACCTCGTCCTCGTGCTCGGCGACCGTGACGAGGCACTCGCGGCCGGACTCGCGGCTGTCCACATGAACGTCCCCGTCGCGCACGTCCACGGCGGCGACTCAATGGGCGGTGCTATCATCGACGACTCCATCCGCCATGCGCTGACGAAGTTCGCCCACCTCCACTTCCCCGCCTCCGAACGCTCACACGAACGCATCCTGAAGCTCGGCGAGGAGCCGTGGCGTGTCACTACCGTCGGTGCACCTGGACTCGACGCCGTTCTGGCCGGGGAGTTCAGCGACCCCAGCGAGGTCCGCGCCAGCCTCAACCTCGACCCAGTACGTCCACTCGCGCTCGTCGTCCAACACCCGGTGACGACCCGGCCCGACGAGGCGGGCGCACAGATGCGCGAGACGCTCGCCGCCGTCGACTCGTTCGACGTACGGCCCGTCGTGGTCCACCCCAATAGCGATGCCGGATCGGAGCGTATCGTCGCGGTCATCGAGGAACGGCGGGCATTCGACGAGAGTGAGGGCCTCGTCGCTTTCCGCAGCCTCCCCCGGCGAGACTACCTCGGGCTGATGGCCGCTGCGGAAGTCATGGTCGGCAACTCGAGCAGCGCGATCATCGAGGCGCCCTCTCTCGACCTTCCGGTCGTCGACGTAGGGCCTCGCCAAGCGGGTCGCGAACGAGCGGACCACACCCTCTCGGTCCCCCACGACCGGGAGGCGATCGAGTCGGCGCTGGAACGCTGTCTTCACGACGCGCCCCACCGTGAGACGGTCGCTGCCGCCTCCAACCCCTACGACTACGGTGGCGCAGGTAACCGTATCGCCGAGCGGCTTCGCACGGTCGAACTGGGCGAGAGACTGTTGCGCAAGCGCCTCACGTTCTGAGTTCCGCGGCTCGCCGGTCGGCTGGGTCACCGTTGGTGCACCCTACGCTTTCGCTGTGGTGCGTCCCCGCCGCTGAAAGGGCCACTTCTTTGATTCCCCGTCCCGTCGTATCACTCCCATGCGAGTCGTCTTCGTCACCCGCAACGACCTCGGGCTGGCCTGTCTGGAGGAACTCGTCGACCTCGGCGCCGACGTGCGAGCGGTGTTCACCCGCCCAGAACGAGCGAACATCTCCGACCAGACGGACCTTTCCTCGTTCGCGGAGCGCCACGGCGTGGGTTATCACGAGACGGAGGAGCTAAACACAGAGGAGGAGTGCGCTCGCCTCGCGAGCTACGACCCGGAATTGCTGTTCGTCGTTGGCTGGTCACGATTGGTCGACCGTGAGGTCATCGAGACCGCCTCCGTCGCGACGCTTGGAATGCACCCCGCTCCGCTCCCTCGCGGCCGCGGCCGCGCACCCATCGCATGGAATCTCATCAAGGGGCTCGACGAGACTGCGCTGTCGTTCTTCCACCTCGTCGAGGAGGCCGACGCCGGCGACCTCGTCGGGCAGCATCGCATCCCTATCTTCCCAACAGACGACGCTGCCTCGCTGTACGCGAAGGTCGTCGACGCTGGTCGGGCACTCGTCCGCGAACACTTCCCTCGGTTCGAGTCGGGCGAGGTCCCACGGACCCCACAGAACGACGACGAAGCCACGTGGTGGCCGAAGCGCTCCCCACAGCACGGGTTGGTGGACTGGAACCAGTCGCCAGGGAAGATTCACGACTGGATTCGGGGACAGAGTCGACCGTATCCCGGCGCGTTCTCGCATCTCCCGGCACTCAATCACGACGCGGACGGGGCGGGGACACTAGTGACGTTCTGGAGTACCTCGCCGCCGTCGGGGGAACGAGCGTTCGGTCACCCCGGGGAGATCGCGTACCGTGATGGGGGACGCCTCGGCGTGTACTGCTTCGAAGGGGCTCTTGAACTCACCGAACTGCAGGTCGGAAACGACGAACCGATACCGGCGGGCGAGTTAGTCGAGCGATACGACGTGGGACTCGGCGTTCGCTTCGTAAACGCACGGGACCAGATCAACTAACTCGCTCCGTTCAGTCCTGCCGACGGGCCCGAGGGAAAGAGTGGATCGCACGACTCTCTTGACGTCCTCCCTCGACTGAAGGTCGGGAGATTCCCGACCACACCGCGCGTTGGGATGTTACGGTCTACGATAAGGTCAGTCCTTTCGTGGTGAACGATCCGCTCTCGCGGTCGAACTGGGAGACCGAGGGCTGCGCCAACCAGCCGTTACTCCTATCGTTCGCAGGATTCGGAGGTACTTGTTTTAACTTCCGGCCGATGTTCTCCGCCCCGTTTACGTCTGCGTTCGCCACAGTTCCACACGACTCACAGACGTACAACCCGCGCTCCACCTGGTTCGCGCCCCGCTCTTGCTCACAGCATGAACACGATTTCGACGTTCCTCGCTCATCCTTCTTCTCGACCTCGATGCCCGCCATCTCTGCCTTGTACGTGAGCAGGCCGGTGAATCGGTCGAACGCCCACCCGTGCAGGTCGAGATTCCCGTGTTTGCCCAGTTCTTCACCTCGCCATCCTCGTCTTCACGAATCCCCGGGAGATTCCCAATTGCGATTTTTCCCACGCCTTCTTGGACGCACCGCTCGACGAGGTGTTTCGAGAGTGCGTGGAAGTAGTGTGTTCGACGGTTCGACCACGTTTCATGCAACTGAGTTGCCCGATCTGAAGACGACTCATCGCACTGTGCGATGTGCTTGCCGAAGTAGTACCCGTCCTCTTTCAGACAGCCAAGTGGGTACAGTTCTGCGTGTTCGTCCTCGTAGGCGAACGTAGCGAACGTACACACCCCCAGGTCGATACCGACTGTAGACTCGTCGGGCGATTCAGACACTTCGAGTTTGACTCGGCAGACGAAGTGCAGTTCCCATTTATCGCCAGTCCACACCGCGCGAACTTGTTAAACGTGTTCGACCGTCGAGAGGTTCAGCCCCGGGCGAATCTGGCACTCACAGAGGATGAATTCACTCCAGTAGTCTTTGGTGTTCTGGCCTTGCGAGAGCCGGACACAGTTATGCGCAGTATCGGGTTTGAACCCGGCGTCTTTGAATGTAGTCGTACTGCGTGGGTGTTTGTTTGTGTGTTTTTGGTAGCCGGGTGGATTGGCTCGGGTGTCTTCGCTCAAGCGTTTGCCGTACCAGCTGTGGAACGCTTCAGTGAGTTCTTGCAGAAGTCGCTGACTTGACTGCGAGTACAGGTCATCATAGCGTTCGTGGGTTTTCAGGTACGATATGAGCTCGTCGTGCTCTGGAATGTAGCTGGGTTCGTCCCAGACGCGGTGGATGGTCCAGAGACCGACGTTCCAGAGTTTTGACCAAGAGAATCCAAGGGCGTCAAGGTCGTCACCGAATTGCGAGCGGTTTCGAATACTCGCTTTAGGATGTGGTTGACGGCCTTGTTCGCCATACGAAACTGTGTAGCCGGTATTACTTGCGAGTACCGGTGAGGAGGCGTGGAATATCCGGCGGGAGTGTCGCCGAGTGTCTGGTTCGAACCTTGTCGGATTCATCCCCTGACTGAAGTCTGGGGCTTTCTCCTCAAGCTTCTCTAACGGTCCATTATCCGACAGTACGTTTACAGTCGACGGCGTCGATGACGGTCCATGGCAGACCTCGTTCTCGTCGGCTATGGGTCGGTCGGCCGGACGCATGCGGCGGTCGCGGCCGAGCGAAGGCACGACCTGTTCATCATCGACGCGAGTCCGAACGCACGCGATCGAGCGCGGAGGGAGTATCCCGATGCGACCATCGTGTCGACACTCTCCGACCTCGACGGGTTGGTGTCGGCGTGGGAGAAGATCGCGGCTATCGTCGCGACGTGGGCGCCAACACACCACGAGTACTTCCACGAACTGGTTGACCGCGGCGTCCGGCGCGTTCTCTGCGAAAAGCCTCTCGCGAACTCGCTCGCAAACGCACACGCGATGTGCGAACGCGCCGACAACGAGGGGGTCAGGCTCCTCGCCGGCCACCTCTTCCGGTACTCCACGTTAGTCGATGATATCGAGTCGTGGGCGAGCGAGTACGACCTCGGCGACCCCGTCCGATTCGCGTCGACCGGCGGCGCTGTCGGACTCGTCAACAACGGCGTTCACTTCGCGGACCTAGCGTACAGCCTCTTCGACTCAACACCGTCGTCGGTCGTCAGCACGGCCCGAAGCGACCCGATAAACCCGCGATCCGACGACCTCAAATACTTCGGGGGAACAAGCATCCTCAGTTTCCCGGACGCGCGTGAGGCTGTACTCTCTTACTCCAACCGCTCTAGTGTGGGTCCGGACACGCGAATCGACTACCGTGACGCAGTCATCACGATAGACGACACGTTCCACGTCTCGATTCGACATCGGTCGCCGGAGGATCTCAAGGAGTTTCCGGCCATCACCCGATACGGTGGTGCGTCGGAAGAACTATACAGCACACAGAATCCCTTCGGCGACGAACACCTCTACGCTGCCGGTCACGACGTGCTGTTCGCCCGTGCACACGAGGACCTGCTTGGCGACGGTTGTCCACAGGCACCCGGGCCGATCGGTCTGTCGGTGCTCCATGCGTGTATCGGGAGCCTCGTCTCCGCTGCGGAGGAGGAGTCGGTAAGCCTCCCCATCTCGCAGGGGAGCGAGTACTGGCAGCGCAAGTGGGCGTACAACTGAGGCGCCGTGTCCATGTCAGACCTCTCAATCGCGCTGGTCGGCAGCGGTCCCATCTCCCGATACCACGTTCCCGCGCTCGAAAGCGTCGGCCTCTCCGTAGACGCGGTAGCCTCGATGAACCCCGAGTCGGACACCGTCGACGGCCTCGCCGCGATGTTCGGAATCGACCGGACGTACCGAGGGGACGGGTGGGAAAACATATTCGAGGGCCGCGAGTTGGACGGGGTCGTAGTCGCGACCCACGTCGAGGGGACACCGGAGGCGCTCCGGCGCTGTCTTGACTTGGACATCCCGGTCCTCGTCGAGAAGCCCGTAGCCTGGACTGCGGCGGCGGTCGGATCCCTCCGGCGGGACGCACACGAGCGCGTTCTCGTCGGCTACAACCGCCGGTACTATCGGACCACCTGGGAAGCGGTGCAGTTCCTCTCGGATCACGACCCGGTTCTGGCCACGGTTGAACTCCCGGCAGCAACAGATCTCCGTAGCTTCCTCGATATGAGCGTCCACGGTGTCGACCTGCTTCGACACCTCTTCGGCGACCTAGAGGTGCTGGATACGCGTGAACATACTGTCGACGACGAACTCCGTGGGTTCACCGCGACTCTCCGTTCGGGTGCGGGGGACCTGGTCACGGTCGTCGGCAACTGGAACGCACCGTCGAACGTGTCGATCTCACTCGACTGCGGGGACACCCGGTTCCGGATCGAACCGTACGAACAGGCTCGAACGTATCGAGGCCTCCGAATAGAGGAACCCACGTCGGAGATACCCGTCCGCCGGTATATCCCGAGGGAAGTTGATTCGACGGACTTGGAACCGGTTGACTTCGAGTACAAGCCCGGCTTCCACCGGCAGGCACGTGCGTTCAGGCGGGTCGTCGAAGGCGACTCGGTGAGCGAACCGACCGCGACGCTCCGAGACGCTGAGCGAGCCTTGCGGCTCTGTGAGTCGCTCCTCCCCGGCCACCTCCCGTTACGGGGCCCGTGACGTTCCGTCAGCCGGGTTCGAGTTAGTAGGATTCGAGTGCACCGACCGCGGCGTCGTGGTTGGCCTCATCCTCATGGTGGATGTCGACTTCGACGTAGTACCGTTCGCCGTCGACCGTGACGCTCGCGTTGTCGAACGGCGGGAACGTGAGCGCTCGGAGGAGGTCGAGCAGTTCTTTAACGTTGTAGCTCGCGTCCGGGTCGAGTTCACAGAGGTCGACGAAGTCCTCCTTTACGTGGTAGCTCACTTCCGTCCCTCCGGCTTCTGCCTCGCCGTCGTCTGGGAAATCCGGCTGAGGGACGGTGTCTATCTCCCCAGTCGCTATCGCCGGCCACGTGTCCTCGAACAGGTCGATTGCGGCGGCCTCAATACGCTCGTACACGTCTTTCCCGGTGTCATCGAAGCGCGTCGGAACCTCGCGACGGGCGACGATGGGACCGGCATCGACCCCCTCGTCCATGAAGTGCAACGTTGCCCCCGCGGGTCGGTCCTCGACGATGCTCCAGACGTTCGGGTTGAACCCACGGGTCTCCGGCAGGAGGCCGGGGTGAAGGTTCAGACAACCGCGCTCGGGGACTGACAGGATCTCCGGTGGGAGGATATGGCGGAACCCGACGGCGACGACCATGTCGGGGGCGAGGCGCTCGACGAGCGGCAACTGGTCCCGTTCGGTGAGCATGGCAAGGACACGCACGTCTTTACGGTCACAGAGCCAGTCATATACCCGCTGGCCGATGTTGTTGATACCGAGAAATACGACGGTGAGCGGATTCTCCGAGGTGGGCGACCGGACGGGGTCTGTGTCTGCCCCCGTCATCGGAAGTCGTCCACATCGACGGAGTTACCCGTTTCCCTCGCCCGTTTACCAGCCACTAGCGTCGCCATCACGTCCAGCGTCGCCTGCGGGTCGAGTGGGGGGTCGCCGGTTTTCACCATCCGGACGAAGTGCCAAAGAGTGCGCCGAAAGGCGGCGAAGTTATCCCGAATCGGATGATCGCTGGCTTTCTCGCTCCCGAGGAAGGACACATCGAAGACGAACGGGGCGTCGCCGAGGGCGTCTACCTGAACGAGCGTTCCATCGTCGAGAGTGACGCCGAAAGCATCGTGTGGGGCATCGAGCGCACGAACGATTTCCGGGCGGGCGTCGACGACGCCGAGAATCGCGTCGAGCATGTGGACGCCGTAGTGGACCCAGTCGTTGATGACCGTCCCGCGGGCGACCTTCAGTTCGCCGTAGTTCGTGAGGTTCGCCCGCGGAGCGTCGAGCTCGCAGGCAAAGCGCATCCCCGAGCAAGACAACAGGCGACCGGCTTCGAGGTGCGGACGGAACGCGTCGAGATCCTCCGCGTCGAGCGCGAGGGGTTTGTCGACGAAGACGGGCGTGCCGTCCTCGAGGAAGGGGAGCGCCATCTCTGCGTGGCGCTCCGAGTCGTCCCTGAGGAGCAGGAGCGCATCGACGGTGCTCCGGAGGTCCTCGAAACTGTCGACGGCCTCTGGCACTCGCGCGGCGGCACAGAGGCGCTCCGTCTCCGCGGGGTCTTGGGTCCAGGCGTGGGTGACGCTAACACCGGGGAAGCCGAACTCCGAGGGGTCCTTCGCGGCGAGGTAGTCGTAGATAACGCCCCAATCAGAGGCGCGGAAGCCGTCGTCGGAGTAGCCGTTGACGATAGAGGCGAACGAGTACGGGTGGCCGTTGCCGGGCGTGAGTCCGACCACGCCGAGATCGAGTTGGTCGGCCACTCAGAGCACCTCCTGTAGTGCGTCCGAGCCCTGGCCCTGCTCCCACCGAATGTCGCCCAAGTCGGGGAAGAGCGGGATCTCGTAGCCGAGCCAGAAGAACCCGCCCGTCGGCCCGCCCTCAGGGAGCGTGAGGAGGTAGTCTGCGGTCGGGTGGCATTCTGCGGGGTCGAGCGGTCCGTTTGGCGCCATTTCCGTCTCACACGGCCCGGGGCTCATCAAGTTGATCTTCACGTTCGTGCTGGCGTATTCCTTAGCCGTAATGACCGTCATCGCGTTGAGCGCGGCCTTCGACGAGGTGTACGGGACGGTCCCCGACGGGCAGTCGATTGGCGCCCCGGAAGTGACGTTGACGACCCGTCCAAAGCCGGTATCGGCCATCCGTGGGACGAGTTCCTGCATCAGCACGAACGGCGCGAGAGCGTTGACGCGCATTGAGTACAGCACGTCCTCGGGGTCGAGTTCGGTGAGTGGTCCGCCCACGTTCACGCCCGCGTTGTTAACGAGGTAGGGGATAGGGCCGAACTCGTCGATCAGGCCGCGAATCGTCTCTCGGGTTCCTTCGAGGTCCGAGAGGTCGAGTTTGCGGGGCGTTACCGAATCGACCTCGGCGAACTCTTCTTCCATTCGGTCGATGCGGCGGGCAAGCGCGAGGACGTGATACCCTTCGTCCACAGCGAGATGTTCTACGAGCGAGCGGCCGATTCCGCTGCTTGCACCCGTTACGACGATCGTCTTCAGTTTGGTGGTTCCTCTCATGAATTACTCCGTCTGCGACGCCAGTACTGTCTCGGCCAGCGCGAAGTCCAGTTCCGTATCGATGTCGACGGACCGCTCTGGAGGCATGACGACCGCCCCGTACTCCCCGAACAGCAGCGAGCGTCCTTCGTCCGGGAGGGCGTCGAGCCGGAAGACGTAGGCGCCTCCGTTCAGCCGGTACGTCTCGGGCAGGGACTGCCGTGGCAGCCACGGGTCTGCGTCCTCGACGAACGTCGTCGGTCGGTCGACCTCGCCACCGAGCGTCCACGCTCGGTGAGGGTTTATCTCGCTCTCGACGAAAGTCGCGGCCGAGTCACGACCCACGAAGACGTGGTCGAGACAGCGCGCCACGTCCTCGGTGGCGCGGAACGGACAGGTCGGCTCCAACATCGCTACGACGGTCGCGTCGTCGCCGTCCTCGACCAACCAGTCCCTGACGTGCCGTAGCGCGTCAATGACGAGAGAGTTGTCCTCGGCGAGATGGACGGGGCGTTCCACGACCTCTGCACCGTACTCACGAGCGACGGCGGCTATCTGCTCGTCGTCGGTGCTGACGAGGACGCGGTCCACCGCGTCGACCGCGTGGGCGACCTCGATCGACCACGCGAGTAGTGGCTTCCCGCCGAGGTGCTTGAGGTTCTTTCCCGGAACCGACTTGCTACCTCCGCGGGCCGGGACGACGGCGACGACCCGCTCATCCGTACCGTCGTCAGACTCAGCGCGGGCACCCTCGTCTCTGGCCTGGGTAGCGTCGTCCACATCGAGCGCCTCGTTCATCGGATGGTCCACCCCCCGTCGATGACCAGGTTGTGGCCGGTCACGTAGGTTGAGGCGTTCGAGACGAGGTAGACGACTGCACCGATGAAGTCTTCGGGTTCGGCCATCCGGCCGACTGCGGTCCGCTCCTCATACCGTTCCACGAACTCCGGGTGCTGATTGTCGAACACGCCGCCAGGGGAGAGTGAATTGACGCGGACGCCGTCCCGACCGAGGTACGAAGCCATGTAGCGGGTGAGGTTCAAGACGCCGCCCTTGATTGCCGAGTACTCGACGGGGCTGGTCATCCCCGTCCCCTCGTAGACAGCGAAGTTCGGGGCCTGAATCCCGTATGTGGAGCCGAAGTTGACGATGCTCCCTCCACCCTGTTGACCGACCATGACCTGACTCGCGAGGTAAGCACCGAGGAAATAGCTGTTGAGGTGGAGGTCAACGTTCTCGCGCCAGTCCGCGTAGGTCATCGTCTCGTAGGACTGGCCGTAGTTCTCGTTTCGCGGGTACGAGCAGTTGACGAACCCGTCGACGGTGCCGAACTCCGAGACCACGGTCTCGAAGCAGTCGCGCATCGATGCCTCGCTGGTCACATCGGTCTCGACGAACCGGCCCTTGACCTCGTCGGCGAGGGTCGCCCCACGATCGACGGCGGCGTCGGCGACGACGATGGCCGCGCCGTGGTCCGCCAGTCCTCGCGTCAGCGCCGAGCCGATGAGGCCGGCGCCGCCCGAGACGACGACTGTGTTGTTGGATAAGTCGAACAATTGGTTCATTTGCTCGTATTGATGGCTGAGAGTAGTGACGGTCGCACTCTTTGGATTGATCGTTGATTCAGTTGTCCGCAGGTGATTCCAGACGACCGAAGCCGAACGTGGCGCTCCCGTGGGGGAACTCGTTACAGTCGCATCGCGGGAGCGTGGCCCAGCGGCGGTCAGTTCGGGCCGGCAGGTCACCTGGCTCGGTCGTGAACGCAGCGTCACAACCGAGGGCGTCAAGGACGCGTATCGTCTCCGAGCTGAACGTCTCGCGCCCGCCGAAGGGGTACGCGAACAGGGAGACCGGTTGGGTGGGGGCGATGTCCCGGACCGCGTCCAACGACCCCGCTATTTCTGTGCGCTGGCGCTCGACACTAAGTCGCGAGAGCACCAGATGCGACACCGTGTGGGCACCGAGAAGGTGGCCCGCCTCCGAGAGTGCCCGCAGGGCCGTCCTGTTGGCGTAGTAGCTGCCAGCGTCGATGCTGCTGCCCAGCCGGTCCTCGATCGCGTCGAGGACCTCGCTGACACAGTCGACGGGCAGTTCGTAGTTCACCGCCTGTTTCACCGCGCTCGCGTCGTCGTCGCCGACGCGGTGGTCGTAGCCATCGGTGATGCTGTCGTCCACGACGATTGCCTGTTCCTCCATCACGTCTCTGAGCGTCCGGTGGACACGCTCGGGGCCGTGAGCTCCGAGTAGGGCGTGGGCACGGTGGACAGACAGCGCCTTGCTGCTTGAGAGTGGCTCAGTCGAGACGA
This sequence comes from Halobium salinum, assembly GCF_026586625.1. Lineage (GTDB taxonomy): Archaea > Halobacteriota > Halobacteria > Halobacteriales > Haloferacaceae > Halobium > Halobium salinum. Next base: position 696,157 of record NZ_JAODIW010000006.1, read on the forward strand.
AGAAGACGCCCCATAGCCCTCTTGCTCGGAGTTCGGGATGGACCCACTCGTGGTGGTCCGCCAGGCCGTCGTCGAACGTGAGGACGACACCTTCAGGCTGAGGGCGTTCGCTGTGGAGCCACTCGACAAACGCCTCCCGATCGACGATGCCGTACGTCTCCATGAGGTGGTCTAACTGGCGTCGGAAATCATCGAATGACAGGTGGTAGTAGCCGTGTGGTGCAGTCTCGGCGAACGCCGGCCGTACGTAGTGGTACATTGCGGCCTTCATCTGTGGCTCCCCGGCCCGTTCGTCAGGATATGATCCGCGACGACCGGGATCAATCGCTTGCCTCCGTGGCTTGCAACTGTCTCTCGAGTGAGCGGCTATTGTGGTAGACGGTGTCAGTGTAGTCACCGTAGAGCCCACCGTTGAGCGCCTCTGCCATCTCGTCGACGCCGCCGACAACAGTGTATTCGGTCTCGTACCCGAGGACCTCACGTATCTTCGAGAAGTCGACGCAGTAGCTGCGCTGGTCGGTGTCTTCCGGGCGGTGGTCCACGACGGCGTTCGGGAACGCCTCGGAGACCAGATCGCCGATTTCAATAATGCGGTAGTTCTCTTCGTCAGAACCGACGTTGAACACCTGGCCAGACACGTCCTCGATGGGCGCCTGCAGGCAGTCGATGTACGCCTGTGCGGCGTCGGCGACGTGGACGAACGGGCGGTACTGCTTCCCACCGAAAATGGGGATGGTGCCCTCGGTGGCTGCCTTCGCGGTGAGGATGTTCACGACGAGGTCGAAGCGCATTCGCGGTGAGTGTCCGAAGATGGTTGCCATCCGAAAGACGGTGGGCGAGAAGTGCTCCGTCGCCATCTTGAGCAGCGCCTGCTCGGAGCGCACCTTCGTCTCTGCGTACAGCGACACCGGGTTGACCCCCGACTCCTCTGTGAGGCGTTCGCGGTCGTCCACGGCGCGTCCGTAGACGCTACAGGTCGAGGCGAAGAGGAATCGGTTCACCTGATGGGACTTGCAGATGTCGGCCGCCAGCCTCGTCGCGTGGTAGTTCATCTCGAGGGTTTTTTGTGGGTCGAGATTCGACGCTGGTTCGCCGACGATCGCTCCGAGATGAATAACGGCGTCCATGCCCCGGATGGCATCCGTCAGTATCTCGGTGGAACGCATATCCCCTTCGACGAGCGTGAATCGTTCGCTCTCGATTTCCGCGATTCCCTGGTCGCCGTAGGTGAGGTTGTCGAGGACGGTCACCTCGTACCCATGCTCGAGCAACTTCCGACTGAGGACGGAGCCGATGTAGCCCGCCCCACCGATTACCAAGACGGACTGTAGCGGCTGGCGCGTGGTCTTCTTGTTGAGGCGGGTGCCCTCCGCGGTGAGGCGCTGAACATCGATGAGACGGTCCTTGTCATCGACGACGGGGAGGAAGAACGACTCTCGGCCTCGGTAGCGTCCTTGGAGGAGGTCAGTGAAGGCCGAGTGCTTTTCGTCATCAGACTGCGCGGGCGAGGCAGTTACTGGACCCTCGTTGACAACCTCCTCGACGGAGGCGTCGAGCGAGACGCCGCTGAGAATGCTACATCGAATGTCTCCATCGGTGGCCGTTCCGACCAAGTGGTCGCTGTTGTCAACGATCATAGCGATTCCGAGTTCGGTCTGGTCGATGAGCCATATCGTATCCTGCTGAGTCGTTCCGGGTTTAACCACTAACTTCCGACTGCCCCTTCCGCAGGCTGACATGTCTATGATGATGTTCGACTATGGATATGAATAGTGAGGAACGTTGTGGAATAGCCATTGAGAACAATGGACACAGAACCGTTCAGTGGGGTCCGGTTAACGTACGGCAACAATGGGTTACACCTCCCTTTCGACACCTTACGGTTGATTTTCGACTCCCTTGCGAACCGCGTTTACGACTCGGTCGGTCTCTGCCTCGGTCAGTTTTGGGTGGATAGGCAACGAAAGTACGCGGGAGGCAATTTCCTCTGTGACCGGGAGCGTCACGTTGGTGTACCGCTCTTGTCCGCGGTAGTAGTCGGTCTGGTGGGCGGAGGGCTCCCAGTATACCTTCGCGGCAACCCCGTCGGCTGCGAGCGACGCGATGAGTTCGTCCCGGTCGACGCCATCGCCGAGAACAACGCTGTACAGTTGGTAGACGTTCGTCCCATTGGGGTGGTATGGTACTGGTTCGACACCCTTCACCGCGGAGAACCCGTCGTTAAGGCGCCCTGCCGCGGCCTGCCGCCCGCCGATGAGGTCGTCTATCTTATCTAGCTGTGCACAGCCGATGCTTGCAATCAGGTCGGGCATCCTGATGTTGGTGCCGAGCGAGACGTAGGTGCCAGTCTGAGCGGACTCGAAGAAACTCGAGCTGGCGCGTCCGTGGGAACGATACAGCCGAATTTGCGTCGCGAGGTCGTCGTCATCGGTGATGATCGCCCCACCCTCACCGGTCGTGAGGACCTTGTTTTGGCAGAAACTGAGCGCTGCGGCCTCTCCAAACGTCCCCAACTTCCGACCGTCGACCTCGGCGCCGAAAGTTTCGGCCGCATCCTCAAGGACCCAACACCCGTAGTCTGCGGCGATGTCGACCAACTCCTCGATGCGGCAACCGGCGCCGTAGGGATGAACCGGAAGGAGGCCAACTACATCGTCAGTAATGACGGCCTCGACGGATTCGGGGTCCAGTCCCAGGGTCTCGCGTTCGATGTCAGCGAACGCCGGCTTTGCTCCGGCAAGCTGAACAGAATTGACGGTTGCGACGAAGGTGAACGAGGGGACGATTACCTTGTCCCCTCGACCAACGCCGAGTGACTTGAGGGCAGCGCCGAGCGCCGTCGTTCCCGAGTTGACGGTAAGGGCGTGGTCCACGCCGAAGTAGTCGGCAAGCCGGTCCTCGAACTCATCAACGAACGGACCCTTCGTCCAGTGACTGCCGCGGCTGATGGAGCGCGTCGCGTTGCTGATTTCGCGCTCGTCCCAGGGGATCTCGAATAGCGGGATGTTGGACGGCATGATCCTAGGTACGTCTGCCGTCCATATAGTTGAACACCCTACAAGTCCTCCTTCGTCAGGGTAGTCGATGTCTTCTAGTTCCTGATGACAAAGCCGGTCCCCCACTAATACCAGCTCAATATAGTATTTCAGGATACTTTAGCAGGAATCCCAACTCTCCCTCGGCGGGACATTCGCCGCTGATTCCGCGTTACTGGGGGAGAATGAAGGGTACTCAGACGTCGAGACGGTCGACAACCCACTTCAGGAACTCCTCGACGTCCTCGGGATCCCGCAGCCGATACCTGGCGTCCGTCTCGGGGTCCTCGCCGACGTGTATCGAGAGTCCCGTCGGGTCGAGCGAGCGGAAGGCGTGTTCGTCGGTCGTGTCGTCGCCAACGTAGACGACGAGCCAGTCGTCGGGGACGTCCGCCGCGAACACGTCGACGGCCTTCCCCTTGTCCCAGGGGATGGCGGGACCGACCTCGACGATGGCCTTCCCCTCGGAGACATGCAGGCGGCCCTCGGCGACCTCTTCGACGACCGACTCGACGGTCTCGAGCACCTCCTCGCCGGGGTCGCCCGCGACGTTCCGGTAGTGGACCGTCGCCGTCACGTCTTTCGACTCGACGTGGAGTCCGTCGAGTTCGAGTCGTTCGCGCACGAGTTCGCAGACCCGCTCGATGTCGCTCATACGGGCGGCGGCGACGGGGTGGACCGTCACGTCGTCGCTCCCGGCGGTCGACGACGCGGGAGCGTCCGCCTCGTCGTTGTCGGTGTCGGCGCCGACGTCCGCCCACACCTCGCCGAGGTCGTCCCCGTGGTCCTCGTGGAGCACCATCTCCAGGCCGTGGTTGCCCGCGTAGCCGACGCCCTCGATGCCGGCCCGATCGCGGAGGTCCGCCAACTCTCGCCCGCTGACGAGCGCGACGCGGACGCCGTCGAGGCTGCCGAGCCGTCGGAGCGCGTCGGCGCAGTCCGGGCGAATCTCGGGGGCGTCGGGGTCGTCGACGATGGCCGTGAGCGTGCCGTCGAAGTCAGAACAGAACAGGAGACCGGGAGCCGCGTCGAACAGGGCGGCTACCTCGTCCTCGCGATCCCAGAGGACGGGCGGGAGTTCGTCCGCATCCGCATCGGTCGAAGCGTCCGAGTCGTCCCCCATCAGTCCATCCCCATGCGCCGTTTCATGCGAACGTCCGCGGCACCCTCGAACACGTCCTTCATCCACCGCGAGAGGTCGTGGGTCTCGACCCACTCGCGCATCGTGTGCATGCGCTCCCGGCGCTCGTCCTCGGGCATCCGCAGGGCCTCGCCGATGGCCGCCGCGAACTCGTCGGTGTCGTGGGGGTTGATTCCGACCGAGTGCTTGCCGAGCTCCTCGAAGGCGCCGGTCTGGTTCGACAGGACGAGCACGCCCGTCTCGTCGACCTGTGCGGCGACGAACTCCTTGGCGACGAGGTTCATCCCGTCTCTGAGCGCGCTGACGAGCATCACGTCGCTGTGGCGGTAGAGCCCGTTGAGGGTGTCGCCGTCGAGATGCTCGTCGAGGTAGACGACCGGCGTCCAGTCGTCGGTGCCGAAGCGCTCGTTGATGCGGTCGACGCCGGTGGTGACGCGGTCTTGGAGGTCCCGGTAGTCGGGGATGATGGAACGCGACTCGCTGGCCTTCTGGACGTAGGTCAACTCGCCGCGCCACTCGGGGTGGTCCTCCCAGAGCTGTTCGAGGGCGTTGAGCCGCTCGGGGACGCCCTTCGTGTAGTCGAGGCGGTCGACGCCGACGGCGACGCGCTCGCCGGTGATACCGTACTCCTCGCGGAAGGCGTCCCAGTCCTCGGCGTCGAAGCGCTCGGCGGACGCCGCGATGCCCTCGAAGTCCACGGAGAGCGGGAACGACTCGATTTCGGTCGTCCGGCCGTCGTACTCGACGCGGTTGTTGCCGCGGTCGACGGTCGCGCCGTCGAGCCCCCGTTCGATGCAGTCGAGGAAGTTCTCGACGTACTGGCCGGTGTGGAAGCCGACGAGGTCGTTGCCGAGCAGCCCTTCGAGGGTCTCCTGGCCGTGGGGGAGCGAGCGGAACGTGTCCCAGCCGGGCCACGTGATGTGCCAGAAGTGCATCAGGAAGGCGTCGGGCATCGCCTCGCGGACCATCCGCGGCGCTCGGGTGAAGTGGTAGTCCTGGAACCAGACGACGGCGTCGTCGTCTGCCTCCTCGCGGACGGCGCGCGCGAACTTCTCGTTGACCGCTTCGTACGCCTCGCGGTGTTCGTCGGCGAAGTCGGTCTTCCAGATGCCGCCGTGACACAGCGGCCACAGTACCCGGTTGGAGTAGCCGTAGTAGTACTGGTCGACCTCCTCGTCCGTGAGCCACACGCGGCGGAGGTGGTAGGCGGGGTCCTCGGGTGGCATCTCGACGGTGTCGTCTTCGGGGGTGACCTCGCGGTCGGCGTCGCCGTCGCCCCACGCAATCCACGTCCCCTCGACGCGCTGCATCACGGGGTCGAGACCGGCGGTGAGCCCGCCGGCGGGACGACTGACGGTCACCTCGCCGTCCTCGTCGTAGCCGTGACTGTACGGCTGGCGGTTGGAGACGACGATGAGCTGGCCGCCGTCGAGCAGCGGTTCGACGTCCGGCGTGTCGGAATCGTTCGGGGGGTCGGAATCGTCGGCCATGAGTGGGTCGGGGTAGCTGGTGAATCCTTGGCCCGTCGGGGTTATATGAGTGCGGGCCGGCGGGCGTCTGACCCCGTCTATCGTGAAGATTCTCGACGTTGGGGGACGGTCCGGACGACCGAACTGTCGATGGGAGTGACCTGTTTCGGTCGGGGGGACCCGCAGCGACCCGGCGTCTCAGCGTCGTTGCGTCTCGACTCGTGCCGTCTCAGAGCCGCGACGAGTCGCCCGCGCCGTCGCCGAGGGCCGCGCCGGCGACCGAGAGCACGTCGGCGACGCGCCACTCCTGGTGTTCGACGCGGTTCTCGGCCGCATCGTAGGCGATGACGCCGATGTCGGCGAGCCGCGGGAGGTGGACGTGGTGGAGACGCGCGGCCACGTCGTCGCAGTCGTCGTGTCCGCGGGCGCGGAGGCGCTCCGCCAGCGCGTCGAGGTGGACCCGGTCGTCCATCGACGAGAGGGCGTCGAGCACCTCGCGGAGGCGAGCGTCGGTGAGCACCTTCGCGACCTGGTCGACGCGCGCGTCGCTCTCCCGAGAGCCTGAGGGCACCGTTCGTTCGTTGACTGCCATCACCTCTGCCCACACGACGTCGTGGTAAAACTCCGCACGGCCGTTTCGATTCGTTTCGATTCGTTTCGAGCGGTTACGCGGCGTTTCGCGTCGGTCCCGAGCGTCACCGCCGGTACCGCTCCCGCTCGGCAGCGGCCGACCGCCGGCCGTCCATCGGTCGGGACGGTTGTTCCCTCCCGGTCCGTTCAACCCGTCTCCGGCGTCGGTCTCGCCGTCCCGGTCGTTCCCCTCGTCCCGTCGTCTTTGCCTGCTAGGGTCGTGCTAAGCGGTCGGGGTGGTGACCTGTCAGTCGGCGGTCGGCGGTTCTGCCTCCCGGGTGTTCCGTCCAGCCTGGTCGCTCGTCACTCAGTCGCTCGTCGCTCAGTCGCCCCCCACCCCGTCGGCGGTAACCACCTGTGCGACGAGACGACCGAGGCCGCGCCGCAACCGCTCGGAGACGGCGTGGTCGCTCACGGCGAGTTCGTCGGCGAGGTCGGAGAGGGTCGCGCGGCGCGGCACCTCGAAGTACCCTCGCCGAACCGCGGCCACGAGCGCTTCCCGCTGCTCGTCGGTGAGATCGACGGCGGCCCGCTTCCGGTGGCCGTTCCGACTGATGCGGAGCGGCTCCATCGTCACCCCGTGCTCGGCACAGTGAGCGGCGAACGTCGACACGCTCGACTCGTCCGGAAACCGGACGCGAAACGTCCACGACCCGCCCTCTCCGCGGACCCACATCGCCGCCGCGTCGACGAGGGCGAGGCAGGTGAAGATGTCGGGGGCGTCCGGCTCGACCCGCCGCCACTTCACGGAGTACAGCCGCTCCCCTCGACCCCCTTCGAGCCGGTCGAACCGTTCGACCGACGGCGCCCCCCGGAGACACGCCTCCAACGCCCCGAAGTCATCGGATTCGACCCAGACGTACGGTGCCACCCCCGTCTCGCCGTTCGGGACCACCCGGTCGAACTCGACCCGCGCCTCCTCCCCCAGCACTCGCGCGGGTCCGAGCACGTCGGGCGGCACGCTCATGTCGACCACGACTGCCATAAGCTAGCATACGACACTCGCACTTTAGTCCATTGCCCCGCGGAACGGGCAAGCGGCTAAGGCCCCGCCGGGCGAACCGAGACCGATGACCACTCGTCTCCCCCACGTCCTCGTCGTCGCCGACCGACGGACGGGTGCCGTCGTCGAGCGCGCGTTCGCGGAGACCGCACACGTCGAGCGGGACCCGGCGCCCGACGAACTCGGGGCCGCGGACTGTGTCGTCGTCGACCACGACCCGCCGACCGTCGACGCCCTCGCCGTCCTTCGGACAGTGCGCGAGCGGCGGCCGACGCTTCCGGTCGTGCTGTTCCCCCGCGAGGGCGGAGAACGCCTCGCGGCCGACGCCCTCGCCGCCGGTGCCACGGCGTACGTCCCGCGGTCGGACGACAGCGAGGCCGACGCGGAACGCCTCGACTCGCGGGTCGCGGCGCTCCCCGACTGGCCGGCGGCCGACGGTTCGGACACCGACTCGCCGGCCGACGGTCCGGACACCGAGCCACCCACCACCGCTCCCAGCAACACACGACCCGTTGCCGGCGGCGCACGACCCGTTGCCGACGGCGTCGGCGCCGGCGCCGACGCCTTCCTGAAGGAGCGCGCGCTGGCCGAGGCGCCGGTCGGTATCACCATCGCGGAGGCGACGGCCGACCGGCCGCTCATCTACGTCAACGAGAACTTCGAGCGCATGACCGGCTACTCCGCGAGCGAGGCGCTGGGGCGCAACTGCAAGTTCATGCAGGGGCCCGACAGCTCCGAGGAAGCCATCCAGGAGATGCGGGACGCGTTGAACGCCGGCCGGGAGGTCGAGGTGGAAATCGTCAACTACCACCGCGACGGGACCCCGTTCTGGAACGAGGTCACCATCGCCCCCGTCCACGACGCAGACGAGAACCTCACGCACTTCGTGGGGTTCCAGACGGACGTCACCAAGCGAAAGGAGGCCGAGTTCGCCCTGGAGGCCGAGCGCGAACACCTCGAGCACCTGCTCGACCGGATGAACGGCTTGCTCGGCGACGTGACCGACACGCTGGTCGCGGCCGCCAGTCGCGAGGAGGTCGAGCGGGCGGTGTGTGACCGAGTCGCCGCCACCGACCCCTACGGTTTCGCGTGGCTCGTCGCCCCCGACCGGGCCGACGAGACGTTCCGGACGCGGGCGTCGGCCGGTCGGCCGGACGCCGGTACGGCCGCGGCCGAGAACGCGTCGGCGTCGACGGGCGGAGCGGTCGTCTCCGAACTCTCCGTCCCCGACACGGAGGCCTCCCCGTTACGGCAGGCACTGGAGAGTCGGGAGGTCGTCGTCGCCGAGGTCGACGACCTCCCACCGGGTCAGGTGCCGGCGCCCGTCGCCGGCTACGAGACGGTAGCGGCGGTGCCGCTCGCGTACCGCAAGACTACGTACGGGGTGCTCGCGGTGTACGCCGACGGCGCCTTCGACGAACGGGACACGGCCGTCCTCGCGGCCCTCGGTCGGGCCGTGGCGACCGCACTCAACGCGCTCGAGTCGAAACGGGTGCTGACCGCGGACAACGTCGGCGAACTCGAACTCACCCTCAGGGACCCGTCGCTGTTCTTCGTCGACGTTTCGGAGCGTACCGACTGTCGCCTCGAGTACGCCGGGAGCGTCTACGGGGTCGAGGGGGCGACGAGCCTCTTTTTCACCGTCTCGGGGGCGCCGCCCGCGGAGGTAGTGGCACTGCTCGAAGCGTCGCCCGACGTGGCCTCGGCCTCGGTGCTCGCCGAGCGCGACGGCACCGGCACCGTCGAGGTGTCGCTCGACGAGGAGTCCATCGTCGGCCTGCTCGCCGAGGACGGCGCCCGGACGCAGGCCATCACCGCCGAGGACGGCGAGGCCCGCCTCCGCGTCACGCTCCCGGCCGACGCCGACACCGGGGCGGTCGTCGACCGGCTCCGCGAACGCTACCCGGGGACCGAGTTCCGTTCCTACCGCGAGCGGACCCGCCCGGCGAAGACGAAGGCCGAGTACCTCGCCAGCGTCCGCGACCGACTCACGGACCGCCAGTACGCCGCCCTCCAGAAGGCGTACATCGGCGGCTACTTCGACCGCCCGCGGCCCGTCACCGGCGACGACCTCGCGGCGTCGATGGGGGTCACCCGCGCCACCTTCCACCAGCATCTGGTCGCCGCACAGCGCAAACTGCTCGGCGAGTTCTTCGACGAGAGCGGCTGAAATACGGGGTCTCCGCGCCGCGACTGCCTCGTCCCGACCGCGGTCTATCGACAGTCGCCTCGGTCGCGAACCGACGACGTCCAGTCCGGCTCCGCACTACCGCTTCCGCGCGCGGACACCTTACTGATAGGGTGGTTCGCTTAATCCGTATCCGTCCGTAGTACCGACTGCGGGCGGCGAGGTAGCGTCATCGGATTCGACGCTGCCGGCCGCACCTCCCTTCCGACCGGATGCGAACTCCCGACCCGCCCCGTGTCTCTCACCGGACGACCTCGAGGAGGCGGGCGTGACGCGGCGTCCCGAGGCGGAACTCACACGTGATTCATCGATGGTCAGCCACCGACAACTCGAACTCAGCAAGTCTATCCAGCAGCGGACCGGGAAGACGTTCCACCTCGCGACGCGCTTTCTCCCCGAGCGCGTGCGCCACCCCACGTACGTCCTCTACGCCTTCTTCCGCCTCGCCGACGAGGTCGTCGACGACCCCGACGGGGGCCTGACCCCCGAGCAACAGCGCCGCCGATTGGACGAGTTCCGCGCGGCCGCGCTCGGTCGCCGAGAGACCGACGACTCCGGCGTCGGCGACACTGCGCCTCAGACGGACGACTCCGGCGTCGGCAACACTGCGCCTCCGACGGACGACTCCGGCGTCGGCGACGCGGCGCCTCAGACGGACGACGCCGTCCTACGAGGCTTCAGCGAGGTTCGCGAGGAGTACGGCATCCCCGACCGCGAGGTCGAGACGTTCGTCGACGCGATGGCGACCGACGTGTCGAAGGACACCTACGCCGACTACGACGAACTGAAGGCGTACATGCGCGGGTCGGCGGCGGCGGTCGGCACGATGATGACCGAAATCATGGGACTCGACGGCGAGGCGGCCGAGAGGGCGTACCCGAGCGCCATCGCGCTGGGCGAGGCGTTCCAGCTGACGAACTTCCTCCGCGACGTGGGCGAGGACGTCGTCGAGCGCGACCGGGTGTACCTCCCGCGGACGACCCTCTCGAAGCACGGCGTGAGCGTCGAGCAGATTCTCGACCGGCGGTTCGACGACGGCGTCGCCGCGGCGATGCGCGACGAGATGGCCCGCGCCGAGTCGCTGTACCACGAGGGCGTGGCCGGCATCCGGCATCTCCCGGCCGACTGCCGGTTCCCGGTGTTGCTCGCGGCGGTGTTGTACGCGGACCACCACCGGCTCATCCGCGAACGGGGCTACGACACGCTCACCGCGACGCCGTCGCTGTCGACCCGCCGGAAGCTGTCCCTCGCGGCCCGCACGCGCCTGCACTGGGCGCGCTCGAAGGACCCCGAGCGGGTGTTCGCTCGCGTCGTCGATACCGACGACGTGGACCACACCCGCACCGGACGCGGCTCCGAGACGGAGCGTTCGCGTTCGCACCTCTCCTCCTGACCTGCTCGTCCGTCCCGTCTCTGTCCAGTGTGTCACCTTCGGCACCGCTGCAGTCGGGGCTTTCCATCGTCTCCGGCGAACCGTCTTAGGTGCTCACCCCGAGAACTCGGTCCAGTCCCCGGGAGCTCGGGTCAGTCGGCCCCCTCCGACTCGAATCGACCGACTCGCCCGTCAGCTTAGCACTCAACGACCCTGCTCGCCATGTTCTTTGAAAAACGTAACCAATATTGTTTTTCATACTCTTTCATCCCGTATAAGCCGAAACTATTGTAGTTCTATGCCGAATCTCCACGAATAACTGAATCTATATGGCAACGAGTACCCACGGGTCGACGGCAGGCGGCGGACGGTTCACGTACGTAGCCGCCGCGCTCGCCGCTCTGAACGGACTGCTGTTCGGCTTCGACACCGGCGTCATCTCGGGTGCGTTCCTCTACATCCGGGAGGCGTTCGTCATGTCCAGTCTCGTCGAGAGCGTCGTCGTCAGCGGGGCGCTGGCAGGTGCCGCAGTCGGCGCCGCGCTCGGCGGCCGGCTGGCCGACCGCTGGGGACGGCGTCGGCTCATTATCGTCGGCGGCGTCGTGTTCTTCGTCGGGTCGTTGCTGATGGCCGTGGCGCCGACCGTCGAAGTGCTCATCGTCGGGCGCCTCGTCGACGGCGTCGCCATCGGCTTCGCCTCCATCGTCGGCCCGCTGTACATCTCGGAGATATCGCCGCCGAAGATTCGAGGGTCGCTCGTCTCGTTCAACCAGCTCGCCATCACGAGCGGCATCCTCGTCTCGTACTTCGTGAACTACGCGTTCTCGGAGGGGCCCGTGCTCGAACTCGCCCAGTCGCTGTTCGGCGCCGCCGGCTGGCGCTGGATGCTCGGCGCCGGGATGGTGCCCGCCCTGATCCTCGTCGGCGCGATGCTGTTCATGCCCGAGAGCCCCCGTTGGCTCGTCGAGCGCGGGCGCGAGGACGACGCTCGCGCCGTGCTGTCGCGCACCCGGACCGACGCGCAGGTGGAGTCGGAACTCGAAGAGATCCGTGAGACCGCGGAGACGCAGGACGGGGGCGTCGGCGACCTGCTTAAACCGTGGATTCGGCCGGCGCTCGTGGTCGGCATCGGTCTCGCCGCCTTCCAACAGGTGACGGGTATCAACACCGTCATCTACTACGCGCCGACCGTGCTGGAGTCGACCGGGTTCGGCAACACCGCCTCGATTCTCGCGACGGTCGGCATCGGCGTCGTCAACGTCGGGATGACTATCGTCGCCGTCCTCCTGATGGACCGCGCGGGCCGACGCCCGCTCCTCTTGACGGGGCTCGCCGGGATGATCATCACCCTCCTCGGTCTCGGGACGGCGTTCGCCCTCCCCGGGCTCTCCGGAGTTATCGGGTGGGTCGCGCTCGCCTGCCTGATGCTGTACGTGGCGTTCTTCGCCATCGGACTCGGCCCCGTCTTTTGGCTGCTCATCTCGGAGATTTACCCGCTGCAGGTGCGCGGGACCGCGATGGGCGTCGTGACGGTCATCAACTGGGTCGCGAACCTCGTGGTCGCGCTCACGTTCCTCGGTCTCATCGACGTGGCCGGCCAATCCGGCACGTTCTGGCTGTACGCCGCCCTCACGCTCGCGGCGCTCGCGTTCACCTACTTCCTCGTTCCCGAGACGAAGGGCCGCTCGCTGGAGGAGATCGAGCGGGACCTCCGCGACAGCGCCCTCGGCGACGAGCGGACGGGGATGGTACGCGACGGGACGGCGGGAGACGACTGAGCGCCACGACGGCCGGAATCCATTTCCGGCCGTCTCGCTGTCGCGGTGGTGAAGACGACTCCACGCAGGAGACACACCGGCGCCGGGCAGTCTCGTCCGTCCGACTCTCGGATGGAAGGGGGGTCCGAGTACCGACGTGGCAACGCTGTCGTCGATTTCCCCCTACCGACGTGGTTGCCAGGACCGTCCCGAAGACGGCGGATTCGGCGCGTACTGTCGGCGCCCCTCAGAAGTCGAGCGGCGGACCGTCGACCCGCCCGACCGCTCGGAGGCAGGCGAGCGGTGCGGCGGCGGCCCACGCCTGTGGCTCGCATGCCTCGCCGTACTCTAAGGGCACGCCAGTGTCGTCGCGGTCGAACCCGGCGAAGAGTTCGGGAAGCCGGTCGTTCCCGCGCTCGACGGCGGCCTCGACGAGCCCGTTCGCGACCGCCTCGGCGGCCTCCCGGCGACCATACCGGGCCATCCCGAGCGCGACGAGCGAGGAGTCGTGCGGCCAGACGCTGCCGCGGTGGTAGCTCTGCGGGTTGTAGGCTTCGTGGGTCGCAGACAACGTCCGGAGTCCCCAGCCGGTGAACACGTCGTCGGCGACGAGTCGGTCGACGACGGCGTCGGCCCGCTCGTCCGGGACGATGCCGCTCCAGAGGCAGTGTCCCGGGTTCGTCGTGACGCTCTCGACGGGGTCGTTCTCCCCGTCGAGCGCGACGGCGTAGAACGACTCCTCGGGGAGCCAGAACGCCTCGTCGAAGGCGTCCGCGAGGGTCGCAGCGCGGTCGTCGAGCGCGGCGGCGTGGTCCTCGTCGTTCATCACTCCGCGCACGAGGTCGGCGGCACGGCGGAGCGCGTCGTAGTAGTACCCCTGCACCTCGGCGACGGCGAGGGGTCCCTCCGGGTGGCCCCCATCCGGTCCGACGATGCCGTCGCCGCTGTCCTTCCAGGCCTGGTGGGTGAGCGCCTCCCCGTCGGTGGGGTACTCGAGGAACCCGTCGCCGTCGCGGTCGCCGTGTCGGGCACACCAGCCGAGCGCGGCCTCGACGTCCTCCCAGAGCGACTCGACGAACGCGTCGTCACCGGTGAACCGCCACGTCTCGTGGACCAGCACGACGAACAGGGCCGTCGCGTCGATGGTCCCGTAGTACGGGGAGTGGGGCACCTGCTCGCGCTCGGCGAGCTCCCCCTCGCGCAGCTCGTGGAGGATTTTCCCCGGTTCCGCCTCGCGGAACTCGTCGACCGACTCGGCCTGGTGGGCGGCGAGGAAGCGGCAGGTTCCCTTCGCCGGCGCCGCGGTGAGCGGGAGCGCCTGGACCGCGGCGATGAGCGAGTCCCGGCCGAACGCCGTCGAGAACCACGGGACGCCGGCGGCGAACATCGGCCCGTGCTCGGTGTCGAGGCGGAGTTCGAGCAGATTCTCTCGGCTCTCGTCGAGCACCGGCGCCCAATCGTCTTCCGCGATGTCGTCGGGCCGACCGGTCTCGTCGGCGACCGCGTCGCCGTCGACCCCGCCGTTCGTCGCATCGCCGCCGGCGAGCGCTCCCGTCTCCGCCTCCCACTCCCGTTCGCGTTCGTCGACGCGGTCGAGGGCCGTCCCCCTCGCGGTCGCGGGGTCGAGCGTCGTTCCGTCCGGTCGCTCCGGTTCGATCGCTACCGTGACGGGGACGCTCTCACCCGGGTCGAGATCGAGGTCGACCTCGACCACCGCGTCGGCCCGACCCGCGCCAGTTCGCGTCTCGGTGACCGAGCCACGCGAGACGGACACCGTCGTCGCCCACGAGCGGTCGAGGTCCGCCGGGTCGTAACCGAACGTCACCCGTCGGTCGCCGACGCCGACCCGTACGTCTCGCTCGACGGAGGCCTCGTGGCCTCGAACCTCGAACAGGTCCTCGAAGGCGGCCCCGACGGAGAGCGACAGCGTCACCGACTGGGGCTCCCCGCGGAGGTTGCTCACGGTCACCTCATCGTACAGGCCGTCCGTGACGACCTGCCGGTGACACAGGTGTACCGAGCGCGACCCCCGGTCGAGGGGCGTCGAGCGGTGGACCGTCCGCTCCCCCGGTCGAGGGGCCGCGACGTGAAGCGTCTCCAGGGACTGTTCGTCGATTTCCGCCTCGTACCGGTCGAGGTGTCGGGTGTCCCGGTGGTAGTAGCCGTCGTGTGCCCGAGCCGGCGTTCCGTCCAGCGCCGTGACGAGGAACGTCCGCCCGTCGACGACGGTGCTGTCGGTCTTCATCGCCCCGTACTCGTGAACGGTTACGTATAAAGGCTGGCACCTCACACTACTGGAGTAGTTTGAAATTCCCTAGGTTTATCCGTGAGGGATTACATCATCGACCAGGCACATGACAGGCACTGGCAATCGCGGCGAACTCTCGCGGCGGCGGTTCGTAGAGGCACTGAGTGCGGCAGGCGTGGCTGGGGCGTTTGCGGGCTGTACCGGGGACGGCGGCGGGTCCGCCAATGGCTCCGGCGAGGGCGGCGCCAACGGCTCCGGTGGGAACGCGGACGGAAGCTCCAACGAGTCGAGTGGCAACTCCGGGAGCGCGACGACGGTGCAGCTCTCCGGGTGGGCCGCCAACAACGAGGAGTCAGCGTTTCTTCAGGAGGTCGTCGGCCAGTTCGACGAGAACCACGAGGACATCACGGTCGACTACGACGCGATTCAGTCGAAGTACAAACAGAAGCTGAAGACACAACTGGGCGCAGGCAACGCTCCGGACACCTTCTACGTGAAAGGTGAGTACTTCAGCTCCTTCGCCTCGCAGGACGTGCTGCTCGAGCTTACGAGCGTCGCCGAAGGCGAGGGGTTCGACACCGACGACTTCTTCCAGCCGATTCTCGACGCGTTCCGGTACGACGGGACGCTGTACGGCATTCCGAAGGGGTTCTCGACGCTCCAGCTCTACACCAACTCGACGCTGTGGGAGGAAGCCGGCGCGTCGGAGCCGAAGTCGTGGGACGACCTCCGCTCCGGCCTCGAAGCGGTGAAGTCGAGCACGGACGTGAAGGCGCCGATGATCCTCCAGCCGAACGCTCGCGCCTGGTACGGCCTCGTCTTCCAGAACGGCGGGCAGATTCTCAACGACGAGCGCGACGAGGCGGTGTTCGCCTCGAAGGCGGGTGTCGAAGCCCTGGAGTTCCTCGCTGGGCTGAAGCGCGACGGGCTCGCCGCCATCCCCTCCGACATCAGCGCCAGTTGGCAGGGAGCGGCGCTCGGCCAGAAGTCCGTCGCCGCCGGTATCACCGGGCCGTGGGCGATTCCCTTCCTGAAAGCCGAGCATCCCGACGTGAACGAGAACACGACCGTCAGCCACATCCCGACGCCGAGCGGCGGTACGAAGGCCACCCCGGCGTACACCGTCTCCTACAGCGTTTCGTCCAACACCGACGCCCCCGACGCGTCGAAGACGCTCGTCAGCTATCTGACCGGCAAGGAGGGGATGAAACAGTGGGCGAGCAAGGGGATCGAGCTCTCCGCCCGGAAGTCCCACGGGGACATGCAGTTCTACAAGGAGAACCCCCGCTATAAGACCCACTACGAGGCCGGCGAGTGGTCGAAGGTCGTCGGTTACGGCGTCAACAGCGCCGCCATCCTCAACCTGCTCAACCCCCAGCTGGAGGCCGTCATGGTCGGCGAGAAGGACCCGAAGCCGGCGCTCGAGACGGCCCAGGAGAAGGTCAACACAGAGGTTCTCTCGTAAGCCATGGCGCTCGAAGAGGGAGAGGACCGGGGCGACCGGCGGTTCACGACGGCCGCCAGGGACCTGCTCGGGGGGACCCGCGAGCGGCTCGGGAGCGGCGGCGACGGCGACGCCATCATGGGGTATCTGTTCTGTCTGCCGAACGTCGCCGTCTTCTCGCTGTTCCTCCTCGGGCCGGTGCTGTACGCGTTCTGGATCTCCTTCCAGCAGTGGAGCATCCTCCAGAACAGCGGGACGTGGGTCGGCCTCTCGAACTACGCCGAGGTGTTGACTCCCCTCCCCGTCACGGCGGAGGGGCTCAACCTCGTCGTGTTCACCGACCCGAGCGCGAACCTGTTCTGGTGGTCGCTGAAGACGACACTCGTCTACGCCATCGGGACGGTGCCGCTGCAGATCTACGGTGGGCTGGCGGTCGCGCTCATGCTCGACACGCGGGTCCGGTTCAAGAAGGCCTACCGCGCCGCGTACTTCATGCCGGTGATGCTCTCGGGCGCCGCGAGCGCCGTCATGTGGCGGTGGTTCCTCTCCGCCGACGGCGTCGTGAACAACCTGCTCCCGACGTTCCTCGAACACAACTGGGCGGGAAACCCCTCCTACGCGCTTGGCGGCGTCATGCTCATGGCCATCTGGGGCGGCATCGGTTCGAACATGATATTCTTCCTCGCCGGCCTCCAGAACATTCCACAGGAGCTGTACGAGGCCGCACGCATCGACGGGGCGAGCGCCTGGCATCGGTTCCGCCACGTGACGTGGCCGAACCTCGGCAACACCAACCTGTTCGTCATCGTCATGGCCGTCATCAGCGCCTTCCAGGTGTTCGGCATCGCGCTCGTGTTCAGCGAGGGCGGTCCGTACTACGCGACGACGACGACCGTGCTGCTCATCTACCAGCGCGCGTTCGAGGAGGGGAAGATGGGGGTCGGCGCCGCGATGGCGTTCATCCTCTTCCTCATCATCTTCGCCTTCAGCTACTACCAGTACCGACACCACCAGTCGGGGGAGATCGAGTACTGATGACGGCGATTCATCGACAGACTGAGACGACGAACCACCGATGGACGGCGGCCGGTCTGCAGTCGGGTCACCGACCGAGCCCCGACGCGGCCGACGGGGGGGCAGCCTGATGGCCCGCTCCAGTTACGAGTACCCCGGCTACGAGCGGTCGGGAGCGAGCTACTGGACGAAGACGACGCTGCTGTACGCCGTCGTCACCCTCGGCGCGCTGTGGATGACGCTGCCGTTCTGGTGGACCATCACGACGAGCCTCTCGCAGAACCCGACCGCCGCGTCGGTGTCGTTCATCCCCGAGGCGGTGACGATCCAGCACTTCGTCACCCTGTGGGAGCGCCCGGACATCATGCTCGTCCGGTGGTTCCTCAACACGATGATCTTCGCCGGTGCGGTGACGACGTTCAACCTCGCGTTCGACAGCCTCGCGGGATACGCCCTCGCCAAGCTCGACTTCGTTGGACGTGACAAGCTGTTCCTGCTGTTCATGTCGACGATGATGATTCCCGGGATGGTGACGCTCATCCCCGTCTACCTGCTGTTGGTCGAACTCGGGTGGGTGAACACCTACCAGGGGCTCATCGCGCCGCTCATCGCCAACCCGTTCGGCATCTTCCTGCTGCGACAGCACTTCAAGTCGCTCCCCTCGGCGCTGGGCGACGCCGCGAAGATAGACGGCTGCAACGAGTTCCAGACGTTCTACAAGGTGTACCTGCCGATGGCGAAGCCTGCACTCGCGACGCTCGGCATCTTCACCTTCATGGGCGCCTGGAACAACTTCCAGTGGCCGCTCATTATCGCGGGCGAACAGAACATGTACACGCTCCCCATCGCACTGTTCGCCGTCCGCAACCAGTACTTCGCGGAGTGGGGACTGATGATGGCCGCGGCGCTCATCATCGTCGCACCCGTACTCATCGCGTTTCTCGCGGCGCAGAACTACTTCATCCGTGGGATGTCTCTCAGCGGGATGAAAGGGTAGGTGAGGCGGGCCTCCCTCTTCGGGTAACCCCGCATCACGCTGTCGGTGTCCGGTCGAGCGATATCTCGGAATCGTCGACCACTCTCCGCTCGTCGGTAACGGGCGGTGTCAGCGGTCGTAGTGTCGGGGCAGGTCGTACGCTCCCGGTGGACGCTCTCAGAAGTCGTCGACGAGCTCGCCGAGCCGGTCGACCGGGATGAGCTCCATCGTCTGCATGTCGAGTCCGTATCGCTCGATGGCGACCGACGTCTGGAAGGCTCTCTCACGCCCCTCGGCCTCGAACAACACGAGGAAGTCGTGCTCGCCGAGAACGGCGTAGGCGTCCAGCAGGCGAGCGTCGAGTTCTTCGAGGTCGTTCCGGATGTCGCCCCAGATGGTGGCGAACTCCTGTGCGTTCTGGACGCGGGCTTCGTCGGCGTCGACGAGAGCCATGTACGTACCCATGTCGCGGCGTTGGGGAACCGTCCAACTAATTGTTCGGGCCGAACTGTCGAAACCAATCGGTGACGGGACGGGAATCGGGTCCCGTCGGTCAGCAGGTCTGGGTCCGCTACTCCGCGCGCTCGCCCGCCTCGTGGGGTTCGACTGTCGCCGAGGCGGCCGTCTCCGGGTCGAAGTGAACGGGTTCGTCGCCGGGGAGACACACGACGTTCTCGCGGCCGACGCGGTGACGGACGAGGTGCTCCTCCGCCTCGAGGTCGGTCAGGAGTCGACTGACCGTCGACTCCGGGAGTTGGCTCTCCGCGACGAGGTGTTTCTGTCGGGTGCGCCCACCGGCACGCTCGACGAGGTGATGGAGAAACGACCGCGGGGTCATCTCCTCCTCGAGCAGGAGGTCCGCCTCGGAGCGGGTCCCCCTTTCATCCGCCTCCCCGTCGGCACCGCCGTCCGGCTCCGGCCGACAGGACCGACCGTAGCCAACGCTCTGCAGCAGTCCGGCCGTCCGTCGGAGCAGTCGGCTGAGGCGCGTCACGGGCGTCTCCCTCCGTTCGCCGTCCGCTCTCTGTGAGTTCCGTGTGGCATTCCGGCTTCAGTTCTCTCACTTCACCCGGATGCAACATAAAATTGCTTGCCCTCGCAAGGGTCCCCGGCACGGTGAACGGCGTCGGGGGGTTCAGTCGACCGCTTCGACGACGAAGCGCTTGCCCTCGACCGCCTCGAACAGCGCACCCCACCCACCGATTTCGACGGTGTCCTCGGCCGTCTCGAGGGTGAGTGTCGCCTCGCCGGTGAACGTGGCGAGTTGCGGTCGGTCGAGGTCACCTCCCGTGAAGGTCGTTCCCCGGACGACCCCTGTCAACTCCACGTCTGTCCCGGTCTCCCGTTCCTGACCGTACACGGTCAGCACGACCCGCGCTTCGTCGACGTAGCGGTCGATGTCTCGAATGCACTCCCTGATGGACGTGTAGGTCCGAGGCAGCGAATCGTCGCGTGCGGAGTACACCGTCTCCCACCCCCACCAGAACGCCGTTCCGAAGTACCAGTCGAACATGCGGGACAACGAGTAGTCGTTGACGAGTACGCCGTACTCGTGGCTTGGGTGAAGGGGCTTCTCGGGGGCGAAACAGACGCGTGTTCTATCCACCAACACCAGGTACGGGGTCGGCATTCCCCGGTATCGAACCTCGGTCGCCACACCGTCGAACGTTGGCGCCTCCCCTTCGAGGGGGGATTGGTCGGAGTCCTCGGGTGTAAGCGTGAACTTGACGACTACGTCGCGTTCGTACGCCTCCTCGAGCTCCCCCCGCAGCCGTTCGAACTGGTCGGCGGTGGCCGCCAGTTGGACCTCGTTTTCGGCTTCTCGAATGGCTTCCCGGGTGCGGTCGTATATCGACGACAGCGGCTTGAGCACGCTCACGCGGTGGTTCTCGACGGTGGGGCGCTCCCAGCGCTCGTTGATCTCCGTGGCCGCCTCCGTGACCGTCTCCGCGTACGAGGTGAGCTGGTTCAACATCCGTTCGGGATCGTGTGCCCGCGCGTGGAGGCTCCCCTGTTGGTACGTCTCGACGAGTTCGTCGCCCTCGAGATTCCGGAGCACGTCGTAAATCCGCGCCTGTGGCACGTCACAGGCGTCGGCGATCTCCGTCGCGGACGCGCTCCCGAGTTCCAAGACGGCGATGTACGCGTCGGCCTCGTACTGCGTGAGACCCGTGTTCTGCAGGGTCTCCCGGAGCGTCTCCGTGTCCATAGTTGTGTGTGGGTGTCGGCCGCGTTTCAGCGTTTTCCTACAGCTGAACGCCGTCGGGAAGCGACGACTCGCCTCGCGAACGGTTGAACACCGTCTCCCCCGTCTCCGCGTCGAAGGCGTGGACTCGGTCGCGTGGGAATCGGAGCCGAAGCTGGTCGCCGACATCGATGCCGTAGTCGCCGGGGACCGACGCCGTCACCTCGGTGCCGGACACGTCGAGGTAGAGGTAGCTCTCCTTGCCCATTGGTTCGACGACTCTGACCGCCGCGCGCACGGTGTCCGGCCCCTCGGCCTCGGCGAGTTCGATATCCTCCGGGCGGATGCCGAGCGTCACGGCGCCGGCTCCCGAGGTTCGGATTCGCTCGGCCTGCTCGTCGGTGAAGTGGTAGTCGATTCCGCCCGTGCTCCCGACGCCGGCCGTCGCGTCGAAGGAGAGGCTGAGGAAGTTCATCGAGGGCGAGCCGATGAACCCGGCGACGAACCGATTGGCGGGACGGTGGTAGCACTCGAGTGGCGTGCCGAGCTGCTGGAGCTCGCCGTCGTTGAGGACGGCGATGCGGTCCCCCATCGTCATCGCCTCCGTCTGGTCGTGGGTGACGTAGACGGTCGCGACGCCCAATCGCTCGTGGAGCTCCTGCAGTTCGGTCCGCATGTCAGTGCGGAGCTTCGCATCGAGGTTCGACAGCGGCTCGTCCATCAGGAACACCTCGGGTTCGCGGACGATGGCGCGACCGAGGGCAACCCGCTGTTTCTGGCCCCCGGAAAGCGCCTTCGGCTGGCGGTCGAGAAGCTCCTCGATACCGAGCATCTCGGCCGCGTCGTGGACCCGGCCGTGAATCTCCTCGTCGGAGAGGCTCGTCGTCATCTCCAGCCCGAAGGACATGTTCTCCTCGACGGTCTTGTGGGGGTACAGCGCGTAGTTCTGGAACACCATCGCGATGTCCCGGTCTTTCGGTTTCTGATCGTTCACGACCTCGCTCCCGATGCGGACCTCCCCGTCGGTGACCGTCTCCAGTCCCGCGAGCAGTCGGAGCGTCGTCGACTTCCCGCAGCCGGATGGACCGACCAGTACCAGAAACTCCTCCGCCTCGACGGCGATGTTCAGGTCCTCGACGGCGACGACCGGCTCGCCGCCCTCCTCGAAGACTTTCGTCACCTCGTCGTACTCTACGGTCGCCATGGTCTATCACGACATTCCACCCCAGCCACATAGGAGTTACTACTGGAGTAGTGTGGGTGGTGCAGGGGGAATCCCCTCGGGTCGCGTCCCAATTGGTCACAGCCCGAACAGCCACGGAACGAGTTCGGGGACGATGTAGCCGAACCACTGAATCGTCCATGAGACGCCGAGCCAGAGCAGCCCCCACGGCGCCGAGAAACCGACCGGTCGAACCGGCCAGACGGCCCCTTCGTGGCTCATGGTCCGCGGATAGACGTAATCTGCGAGCAGGTGAAGCGCCGTCCCGACGGCGACGAAGTTGAGCGCGTCGAGCAGCGGTGGGGCCGCCTCGAAGACCCCGAGGCGTCCGAACACGACGTATAGAACCGCGGGGAGCAAGAGTGTGTGGAGTGCCCACGACCGGTGGGTGCGGCTCCGGACGGCGTCGAGTTCGGGCAGCAACACGCCGACGAGCAACGGCACCGCGACGGCCGGGTGATGACCGAGTACGACGGCGAGAAACGCAACCGGCACGGCGCTCGCGACGTGGTGCTCCCGTGCGGTCATCGGCCGTCACCCCGGAGCTCACCGCGGTACGCGGCGACGACTCGGTCCGCGCCGGCGCCGCTCACCTCCTCGAAGGCGACCACCTCGAGCAGCCCGAGCAGGCCCGGCAGCAGGAGCACGACGCCGACGCCCGTGGCGAGACAGAGACCGGACACGATGGCGGCGAACACGGCGACGAGCACCGAGAAGGAGGGGGTGTCGAGGAGGTGGTAGGCGGCGTCCCGGAGTGCCCGCCCGCCGCTCGGCTGTCTGTCCGGGGGCGCCCGAGCGATGAGTGACGATGCCCGAAGCGCGACGACCGTCGCGAGGACGACGGCGTACAGCCCGATTGTCGCGCCGAGCAGGAACGTGCCCGACCGCGTCCCGACACCAAGTAGGTAGTAGACGGCGGTGACGGCCACCGTACCGACCGTCACCCCGGTCAACGGGAGCCCGCGCCGGAGCTGTCGTCGGACCTCCCGGAGGAACGCGGCACCACGCTGGCGTTCGGACCCCTTCCGTCCGTCGAGCTCGTCACCGACGGCGCCGGTCAGGGTCCCGACGAGCGCGATGATCGCCGCGCCCACCGGCACGACGGGGACCGCGGCCAGCGAGAAGAGGAGGCTGAGAACGACCACCGTGACTAGCTCGTCGTAGGCGGCCCGGCCGACGGCCGCGAGCGTCGCCACGGGGTGGAGGGAGTCGAGTTCGTCGGCCATCGTCGCGTTGGCGGTTCTCCCGCTCCGAGCGAGAAAAACACGTCGGTCCCGGTGACGAGGTGCCGTCGCGCGGCCGCCGGGGTCGCGGCCGTCGAAAACGCTCGCCACCGGGCTCCGAGCCTCGCATCACGTCGGCGCACCACTACCGGCGAGGGACGACACACCAGCGTCCCGGCTCGTCGTCGGCGCACCACCGCCGGCGACCACATCAGTCCGCTGCCGGCACACCACTACCGGCGTCCGCGTCGGCACACCACCGTCGGGTCCGCCAGCCGCACGACACGTCGGCCCGACCGTTCGGACCGACGCTCCGAGTCCGCTACTGTCGGTTACGGGCCACCAGCCCGAGCGTGACGACGGCGAACATCGCGGTCACGACTATCGCGAGCGACCCGGTCAGGGCGGCGGGCGCGAACCCTGCCCACGTCGCACCGGTCAGCGCCAGCCCGACGACCGTCGCGGCGCCGTAGTACGCCGTCCCGTCGGCCGCCGGTGCCGTCTCCGCCTCCAGCGGCGTCTCCTCGGTGTCGCCGTCTTCGCCGACCGCCACGTCGATGTCGAGGTACGGGTCGAAACTGTCGGCCAGAGAGGTCCGCTCGACCACCCCACGACTCTGGTCGTACTCGACGATGCCCATCTCGTCGAGCTTCGGGAGGTGACTCTGATACAGCGCGATGTAGGTTCGCTGTCGTTCGTCCGAGCTGATCTCCGCGACCTCCTTCCCGTTCTCCCACGCGGCGACCTGCTCCGCGATGTCGCGCATGTCGACCTGTCCATCCGTGGTCCGGAGGAAGTTCAACACCCGTCGGCGGCGCTGGTTCTGCAGGACGTGAAACAGGTCGTCCTTGCCGAGTTCCGCAGACTCCTCGATTTCCGACTGCGATTCGCTCGCCCGGTCGGCGTCCGTCTCCCCTGTCGACTCTCCGTCGGTTACGTCAGTGCCCACCCAACTCATATTCGTACACCTTGTGCGTACAGGGTTGAACTTGCGCTCCGGTATTCAGCGTCGTTCCCAAACAGTTTGGGACACCACGATTACACGTCCTCGAATCGCAGTACTGCGTCGGGGTACGTGATTTAATATCGTGGTACTCGGTATCACAATTCAGGGATGGGTTCATGAGCGAATCCCGCGTAGGACGAGTATGGAGTCGGACGATTACACCTACACGCTTGCCATGTCGGACCGTGAGATCGAGGACGCACTCAGGGAGGGCGAGGTCGGGGTGCTCTCGCTCGCGACCGACGGCGACGCCTACGCGATTCCAGTCGCGTACCACTACGCAGACCGGACGGTGTTCTTCCGACTCGGCGAGCACGACGGCAGCGAGAAGATGCAGTTCGTCGAGTCGACCGACGAGGCCTGTTTCGTCCACTACGACTACGAGTCGGAGATGGAATCGACGAGTATCATGGTTCGCGGGCCGTTGACGCGCGTTCCCGACGCGGAGGCTCCCGACCGCGTCGACATCGACGACGCGTACGTCTCACTCCGCGTGTTCGGCGAGCCCATCGAGGAACTCGAACCGCGCCTGTATCGCCTTGACGTCGCCGAGTGGAGCGGACGGAAGACCGCTGAATAGTCACTTGGTAGGGCCGTCGCCGAGTGACCGGGGGTTCCCCGGGACAGAGTCGGCGGCGGACGGTTCCCGAGGTCTGAGAATCGCGGCTCCCGTATTTGTTCCGAACGAGTGAACGTTCGACCGTAGATGTACGAACACGTTCTGCTCCCCATCGACGGCACCGACGCGGACGACGTCGTCGTCCGAGCGGCCTCGCTCGCGCGGTCGACCGACGCCACCGTCCACCTGCTCTACGTCGTCGACGACCGAGCGTTCCTCACGCTCGAAGACGCCGACGACGCGGCGGACCGACTCCGACGGGAAGGCGAGACGACACTCGCCGACGTTCGCAGCCGACTCGAAGCCGCAGGCCTGCCGGTAGTGTCCGAACTTCGGTGGGGAAGTCCGGGTCCGGAGATCGTCGACTACGCCGAGTCCGCCGGCGTCGACGTCGTAGTGATGGGTGCTCACGCCGACTACGAGGACAACATGCTCGGCAGCGTCTCCCAGCACGTCCTCGCTCAGTCTCCCGTCCCCGTACTCACCGTCCGGCTCACCGGGTCGAGCGACGACACCCGCGAGGTGACCCTCGCGGGCAACTGAACCCGCCGTCCGACACCACCACCGTTCGGCACTGTCCAGTCCACCGACCCGAGAGACCATGTACGAGAACACTCCACGCCACGACCCGTCCGATGACTCGGCCGCAGACTACCACCCGCCCGAACTCGTCGGGACGGTCGTCCGTTACGACGGCGCCCCCGACGAGTGCACCGTCTACCCTCGCGACGCGACCGAAGCCGAACTGCTCACGACGTGGATCACGGCCGCCGAGAGTTCCTTCGTCGACCTCGAGGAGATGCGCTGACGACGCCCTGTGGAGCCGGTAGCGTCGCCACGGGGCCGGCGTCTCCCGACTCGACCGCTACACGCTACAACGCGCCGAGTAGGCGGTCCACGTCCTCCTCCGTGTTGACCACGTGTAACGACGCCCGGACCGCGCCGTCGACGGGGAGCGAGCGGAGCACGACCCCCTCCTCCCGGAGCCGTTCGACGGTCGCCTCTGCGTCGTCGACACGCCACGACACCAGGCCGGACTCGTACTCGCGGGGGCTGAGGAGCGCGCCGTCCGGGAGTCCCGCTTTCAGTCGGTCGGTCAGGCGCTCGACGTGACGTTCCACCGTGTCGAGTCCGACCGCCTCGATGGCGTCCATCGCGGCCCTGAGCCCCGCGTACGGCCCCGGACTGGTCGTTCCGACCTCCAGTCGCGGTGCACCCGGCTTGAACACGTACGACTCCGCCATCGGCTCCTCGACGCTCCGGTAGCCGACGAAGGACGGTTCGAGCGCCTCGGCGGCCGCCCGGTCGACGTAGACGAACCCGGCGCCCCACGGCCCGAGGAGCCACTTGTGACCCGCGGCGACGACGTAGTCCGCCCCCCACTCTCGCACGTCCATCGTCGTCTGTCCGGGGACCTGTACGGCGTCGACCAGCACTCGGGCGCCCGCCTCGTGTGCGAGTTCGACGGCCTCGGCGACGGGGAGTTCGGTGCCGTAACACCAGTCGATGGCCGAGAGGAAGAGTAGCTCCGCGTCCGCGAGGGCGTCGTCGAGGTCGTCGAGGTCGAGTCGACCCGCGTCCGTCTGCACGACCTCGACTTCGACGCCGCGGCGGTCCCGAAGACGCTTCCAGGGGAGGATGCCGGCGGAGTGTTCCAGGTCCGTCCGGACGACGGTGTCTCCCGGCTCCCAGTCGATTGCACAGGCGACCCGGTTGATGCCGTCGCTGGTGCTCTGTGTGAGGGCGATTTCGTCGGGGTCGGCGCCGACGAACTCGGCCACCCGCTCCCTGGTTCGGTCGAACTGGTCCCAAGCGAAGGGGTACATCCCCTCCTCGCCGGGTGCGTCGAACTCGTGGCGTTCGAGACAGTCGTTCGCGGCTGCGACCACGCGTCGGGGGCTGGGGCCGCTGGCACCCGTGTTCAGGTACACCGTCTCGTCGAACGTCGGTACGTCGGCGCGGAGTTCCGCCGGGTCCATGTGGGTGCTCGGCCCAGAACCCACTTATCGTTGACCCGAACGTCGCGGCCCCGAACTGGTTCTTCTCCCCCCTCGTTCCGGCTTCCAGACTCTCCCACGTCTCCGACTCTCACGAGGACCGAGAGATTGAGGCCGCTCCGGGCCCTACCACGCGCCGATGACCGACACCTCACAGCGCCCGAAGCCGGTCGCGCTCGACTCCCGCGCGGACCTGGACGCGCTCGTCGCCGACCACGAGCGCGTCCTCGTCGAGTTCTACACGAACGGCTGTGGCAAGTGTCAGTCGATGGAGCCGGTGCTCGGAGTCGTCGCCCGGCAGACGGACGCGACTGTCGCCATGGTGAACGCTCGGGAGACACTCGACCTCGTCGAGGAACTCGGATTCCGGGGCGTCCCCACCTTCCTCGTCTACCGCGACGGCACGGTCGTCGACCAGCTGTTCGGCACCTTCGGGGCGGAGGAGCTGGTCGCCGCCGTCGAGAGCGACTGACCGGCTCCCGGCGGACATCCGAAAGGAGACTAAAACTGCACGTAATAACAGGGGTTCCTCACTAGCCGGCGGCGGACCCAGACGGTGACACGCGTGACGACTATCGTCGAGTTCAGCGTCGACCCTGCCGCTCTCGTACTCCCGTCGTTCGGCTCCCGCCCGCAGGCGGAGGCCGAAATCGTCTCTCTCGCCGCGTGCGATGGGCCGCTGAGTCAACTGCTCAGATGTCGAGGACCGACGGGTCCCGAGGAGACCGTTGCCGCGCTCGACGCCGACCCGACCGTCGCCGAGGCCGGCTCCGTCTCCGACCTCGGCGACGGGTGGCTCTGTCGCGTCGAGTGGGACGAGGTCGGCCCGCTCGTCCCCTACCTCACGGAGCGGATGGACGCCGCCGTCGAGTTGGCGGCGCTCTCGGGCGGACGCTGGACCCTCCGGGTCTGGTTCCCGGCGGACGACGACGTCTCCGATCTGCTCCGCTTCGAGACGGACACCGGCGTGGACGCCGGTCTCGAGGTCGAGCGAGTCCACACGACCGCGGAAGGTGAGCGGACCCCTTTCGGTCTCTCCGAGGCTCAGTACGACGCCGTCCGGCACGCCCTGCAGTCGGGCTACTACGACATTCCCCGTCGGGCGACGACGGGCGACCTCGCCGCGGCGTTCGACATCTCCCAACAGGCCCTCTCGGAGCGGCTCCGGCGCGCACACGGCCGGCTCGCCGACGGCGCGGTCGCCGACGCCGCAGCGGGCGAAGAGGGGCCCGCCGACGAGCGCTGACCGGCTCGGGTCCTCCCCTGGCCGTGGATGTTATCTCCGTTCGTGTGTCACCTCGCACTCGATGTCGAACTACGAGTTCCACGACCGCGTCGCCGTCGTCACGGGTGGGAGCACCGGTATCGGCCGCGCGACGGCCGAAGCGTTCGCCGAGGCCGGAGCCGCGGTCGTCATCGGCGACGTGAACGACGAGGAGGCGGAGGCGACGGTGGAATCCATCCGCCAGGGCGGCGGCGAAGCCACGGCGGTCCACGCCGACGTGACCGACGCGGCGGCCGTCGCCGCGATGGTCGAGACGGCGGTCGACGAGTACGGCGGTCTCGACTTCGCGTTCAACAACGCCGGCATCGGCGGCGAACAGGCCAAGACCGCCGACTACTCGGAGGACGGGTGGCAACGCGTCCTCGACGTGAACCTCACCGGCGTCTGGCGGTGCATGCGCGAGCAGCTCCCCCGAATGGTCGAAGACGGCGGGGGTGTCGTCGTCAACAACGCCTCGATTCTGGGCAAGGTCGGCTTCGAGACCGCCCCCGCCTACGTGGCCGCCAAGCACGGACTCCTCGGACTCACGAAGACCGCGGCACTGGAGTACGCCGGGGCGGACGTCCGTGTCAACGCGGTGTGTCCCGGGTTCGTCGACACGCCCCTGCTGGAGCAGGGTGGACTCACGACCGACCAAGAGATGCGGGGTCAGATCGAGGGGCTCCACGCGATGAACCGCCTCGGGACGCCCGAGGAGATTGCCGACGCCGTCTGCTGGCTCTGCTCCGACGGCGCCTCGTTCACGACGGGTGCCGCACTCGACGTGGAGGGCGGTTACCTCAGTCGGTGAGAGCCCTCCGACCCGCTGTGGCCGCTTAGGACGGTTCCCCGTCGGCTGGAACCGGCGATACGCTTTCCAGTATCCTTGACGTACGTTAGTTATGAACCGTGACCCCGTACGCGTCGGCGTCCTGAGCCTCCACGACAGCAAGGAGACGAAGGCCATCCTGAACGCCGTCGAGGCGCTGGGTCACGAGCCCGAGTGGCTCCGCGAGGCGAACACCGTCGTCGAGGCCCGAGACGGGGACGCGACGCTCACCCCCGACGTCGACGTGCTCGTCAACCGACTCCTCCTCTCCAGCACCGACCAGCCGGCCGAACACCTCGGCGTCGCTCAGACGCTGGCGGCGCTCCGGCCGACGCTCAACCACCCCGACGCCACCTCGCGGGCCGCCCACAAGGTGGCGACCGTCGCGACGCTCGTCGGCGCCGGGGTGTCCGTCCCCCACACGGTGTTCGCACTCGGCGCGGACGAACTGAACCGCCGGCGGGGGACGTTCGGTCCCGAGGCCGTGTTCAAGACCGCTATCGGAACACACGGCGGCGGGACGTGGCGCGTGGCCGAGAGTGACCCGCTGACGGCCACGGTCGGCCGCCGTCGGGCCTTCCTGCAGGCGTTCGTCGGCACCGACGGGCCGCCGCGGGACCTCCGGGTGTACGTCGTCGGCGGCGAGGTGGTGGGCGCCATGTACCGCACTGCCCCGGCGGGGGACTGGCGGACGAACGTCGCCCGCGGCGGGAGCGTCGAGGACGCCACGGCGACGCTCCCCGACGCGGCCCACGACTTCGCGCTCCGGGCGACGGCCGCGCTCGGCCTCGACTACGCCGGCGTCGACCTCATCGAGGGCGAGGACGGCTGGTTCGTGCTCGAAGTGAACCCGACGGCCGGGTTCAGGGGGCTGTACCGGGCCACCGGCTGTAGCCCGGCGCCGTACATCGCGAAGTTGGCCATCGAGCGAGTCGGGAGGGACGTCGACGCCGACCTCGTCCGGGAGCTGTCGGCGACGCTCGACGACTCCACGCCGACCTGCGTCCCGCGCCCGGAGACGACACGGCCGGACCCGGTCGTCGTCGGTCTCACGGAGCGCGTCGTCGTCAGCGGCACCACCGGGACCGAGACGGTCGTCGCCGAGGCGGACTCCGGCGCCGCACGGACCGCCATCGACCTCCCGCTCGCCGCGGCAATCGGCGCCGGCCCGATTCACACCGCCGGGGACTCGACGGACCCGGAGGCCGTCGCCGAGGAGCGTCCCGTCGTCGACCTCGTCGTCGGCATCGGCGGCGCTCAACACACGGTCGCCGCGACCATCGAGGACCGGCGCGACGCCCACCCCGTCAGCCTCGGGCGGGACGTGCTCCGGAACTACCACCTCGACGTGTCGCGCCGAGCGACGACCTCGACGGGCGCGCGCGAGGAGTCGTCTCCGGCGTCGGCCTCGCCGCCGGACGACCGGCCGGTCCCGACACGGTCCTCGCGGTCGCGGTCGTCGCAGTCGTAGTCGCAGTCCTCACCGTCCTCGGGTTCGTAGTCGCCGGGTTCGTAGTCGCGACCGTCGCACGCCCCGTGGTCCGCAGGCCGGCGGAGTGGCGGCGACGACGAGCGGCCGTCGACCGCCATCGACCTGATTCCCGATACGTTGATTGTCCTCTATCGGTGAGTGTGAACGATGACGGCGTCGCGCCGGGCGATGATTCGGGGGATAGGGGTCGGGGTGGCGAGCGGCGGGGCCGTCCTCGGGCGGAGTCGGGCGAGTCGTCGCGGCCGACGGGGGGTCACGGAGACCGACAGCTTCGACCCCGAGCGACACGGCTTCGGCTTCCGGAACTGGTCGTCGTCGGACCCGTACTTCCCGACGCACGACCACGAGCGGGTCTCGGAGACCGAGATTCGGCGGGCACTCGGCAGGACGTGGGGGGGCGTCACCCGACGCCTGTTCGGACTGCCGCTCGCCTCGCTCCCGTCGCCGCTGGTCTCGGCCATCGCCGGCCAGTTGTACGTGAGCGCCAACCAGTTCGCGGCGGCCAACGGCCACTGTTACGGGATGACCTACGCGGCCCAGCGCTACTTCGAACGGCCCGAGCAGGTCCCACTCGACCGCGAGTCGGCCAGCGAGTTCCGCCACCCCGAGGCGCCGGCCGGCGACCCCGAGCGCGACCCGGTGGCGCAGGACGTCGACGTGTTCCAGACCTCCCAACTACTCGACCCCTACGCTTGGGTCGGTCGCCGCGACCTGCTCAACCCCCACCGCATCGACTACCGCGCCCACCTCGACGCGGTCACGGCCGCGGTCGACACGTTCGGCTCGGCGAGCATCTCGCTCATGAACTCGGCGACCTACGTCGCCCACGAGGTGCTCGTCTACGACTACGCTCGCGAGGGGAGCGCGACCCGACTCTCCGTCTACGACCCCAACTTCGGCGCCCGGTTCTACGCCGACGACTGGTGGCGCGGCCGGCTCTCCCTGCGCGTCGACCCGGACGCCGACGCGCCGGTCGAGCGTTACACCGCCGGCGTCCGGCGCGACCCGCGGGAGGGCATCTCGGGGTACGACACGTTCGTCTACAACCGCTGGGAGCGACTCATCGCCGCCCGCAACGGCCCCGACGAACACCCGGCACGCGAGCGGGGTCAGTCCCGACTCAGAGACCAACTGCTCGGCGTCCTGACGGTCACGCTCGACGCCGCGGAAGCGGTGTTACACGTCGTCGACCCCGACGACGCCCCCGTCTCGCGGGTCCGGAGCGAGCACATGGACCGCTCCCGCACGGACACCCACGCGATGCGGAGCCGCTACGGCCCGGACCCCGGTACCTACCGACTCCTGGTCAGTTCGGGTACCGCGACCGACTACACCCTCGGCGCCACCCTGGCCGACCGCTCGGGCGGGCGGCTCGACGCGAGTCGGTCGCGGTCGCTCGACGCCGGCGAACACCACGAGTACCGACTGACGGTTCCCGAGGGGGAGGCGGACGCGACGCTCGAACGGGCCGGCGTCCGCTCGGGGCTCCCCGACTGGGCGACGCTGGCGGCCGGCGGGGCGGTCGCGGGCGCCGTCGGTGCGGGCGCGCTCGGATACGCGGCCGGCCGGTCGAGCGACGACGAGTGAGTAGGGGTCGGGGACCCGGGGACACCGCCGGTCGGGTCCACCGCACTCCCGCGGCCGATAGTTCCGTACCCACCCCGTCCGTAGAACGGTCGATGACCGCCGACTACCGCGTCGGTCTGCGGCCGGCGCGGGTCGAACACGACCGCATCGCCCTCCCAGTCGAGGGGTCGCTTCCCGGCTGGCTCCGGGGGACCTTCGTCAGGAACGGTCCCGGCACGTTCGCCGTCGGGGACCGGGAACTGGCCCACTGGTTCGACGGGTTCGCCATGCTCCGGGCGTACCGGGTCGACGGCGCGGACGGTGACAACGACCGCGTCGAGTTCTCGAACCGGTTCCTCCGGAGCGAGGCGTACCGGTACGCACGCGAGCACGGCGAACTCGGCTACCGGGAGTTCGCGAGCGACCCGCCGACCTCGGCGCTGGACCGACTCCGTCGCCTGCGCGACCCGGGGTTCACCGACAACGCGACCGTCGACGTGGACCACCTCGGCGGCGAGTTCGTCGCCACGACCGAATCGCCGCGGGCGGTCGCGTTCGACCTCGACAGCCTGCGAACGCGCCGGACCGTCGGCTACCCGGACGACCTCGGCGCGACCGACACCGTCCACCCCCACTTCGACTTCGAGACGGGCGCGCACCTCGGCTTCGCCACCGACTTCGGGCGCGACCCGGGGTACGTGTACTACCGGATTTCGCCGGGGGAGCGGGAGCGCGAACCGCTCGGTCGCGTATCGATGGACCCGCCGGGGTACGTCCACAGCTTCTCGCTCACCGAACGCTACGCCGTCTTCACCGTGCCGCCGTTCGTCGTCGACTCGCCGCTCGCCTTCCTTCGCGACCGGCCCGTTATCGAGAACTTCCGGTGGCGGCCCGAACTGGGGACGAGAGTCGTCGTGCTCGACCGCGAGACCGGCGCCGAGCGAGCGCGCTACCGGACGGCCCCCTTCTTCGTCTTCCACGCCGCCAACGCGTTCGAGCGGCCTGTGGCGAGCGGGAGCGGCGAACTCGTCGTCGACCTCGTTGCCTTCCCCGACGCCGACGTGGTCTCGGACTTCTATCTCGACAACCTCCGGGTCGACGACCCGAGCCTCCCGACCGGCGAACTCCGGCGGCTCCGACTCCCGTTCGACCCGGAGTACGGCGAGCGCACGAGTGGAACCGTCGTCACGGAGACGCACCATCGCGGCCCGGTCGCCTTCCCGACCATCAACTACGAGCGGTGCAACGGTCGGCCCTACCGGTACGTCTGGGCGGCGGGCAACCGCGAACGGCCCCCGGAGAGCCTGCCGAATCGACTGGTGAAGGTCGACCTGCGCTCGGGGACGACGCGGGTGTGGCAGGAGCGGGGGACGTTCCCGAGCGAGGCGGTGTTCGTCCCGGCCCCTGACGACGCCGGCGACAGCGACGACGCCGCCAGCGATGCCGCCGCCGCCGACGACGCCGCGCCCGCCGAGGACGACGGCGTCCTCCTCGCCTCGGTACTCGACGCCGACGCCGAGCGGACGTTCCTGCTCGTTCTCGACGCGGCGACGATGACCGAACTCGCGCGGGCGACGGTGCCGACCGCGATGCCGCTCGGCTTCCACGGACAGTTTTACCGCGAGGGCGAGCGGCCGACCCGGTCGATGCCCTGACCCACCCGTTCGCCACACGCCGACCCCTGTCGACCGTCACGTCACCGAGACTGACGAACGAAACCGTCATGGGCGGCCACTGAGAACCGTTCTCTAGGAGGCTACACCGATGGACGTCGACCGCTCGAAGTCGTTCGACGCGGACGACTCGTTCAAACTGCTCGGCAGCGAGATACGGCTCGGAATCGTCCGAGCGCTGGGCGAGACGTGGGGTCCCGAGAACCGTGACCCCGTCCCCTTCTCGGAACTCCGCCGGCTGGTCGGTACCGAGGACAGCGGCCAGTTCGACTACCACCTCGGGAAGCTCCGCGGGACGTACGTCAGGCGGACCGAGGACGGCTACCGGCTCACCTACCCCGGCGTCCGGGTGTACCAGACGCTCGAGGCGGGGACGTTCAACGAGCGCGCGACGGTCGAGCCGTTCGACCTCGACGCCACCTGCTTCGGCTGCGGGTCGGCGCTGGAGGCGAGCTACCGGAACCACCTGTTCCGTATCGCCTGTGGCTCCTGTGACCGCCAGTACTACAAGTACTTCCTCCCGCCCGGACAGGTCACCGCTAGCCCGGTCGCGGAGCTGCTCGACACCCTCGACACGGCGCTCCGGCGCGACCTCGCTGCCGTCGTGTCGGGGGTCTGCCCGTCCTGTTCCGGGGCAGTCGAGCTGGCCGTGGGGCCGGAGGTCGGGTGCGTCTTCGACGCCAACGACGTGTTGGACGTCGCGGCCAGTTATGACTGCACGCTCTGTGGCTCGCATCTGGAGTCGACCGTGGGCGGCGCGCTCGTTGCCCACCCCGCCCTCGTCTCCTTCTTCTACCGGCGTGGCGTCGACCTCTCCGACCGGCGCCTCTGGACCCTCCCCTTCGTTCACGACGAGTCACGGACGACGCTTCGCTCGACCGACCCCGTTCGCGCCGCCGTCACCGCCCGCTGTGACGGCGACGAACTGTCGCTCGTCGTCGACGGCGGGCTCGACGTGGTGTCCGTCGAAGGGGCGCCGTAAGGCGGACGGGTTCGGGCGGGAGCGACACCGTCGCTCGGCGGCGAGGCGGTCGGCGCCGGCGCGGCACTCCGACGGTCCCCGAGGGGCGGACGGACGCGCTCCGCCGACCCACACGGACCGTCGGCGGAATCGCGGACGGTGAGGAACGTCCCACCCGCACGGGGGGTCGGAGCGTCCCGGCTCGGGGGACCTCCCGATTCACCCCGCCCGCGCGCGCTCGGCGATGAGCGCCAACAGTTCGGGGTCGGCCTTCTCCAGGTCGCCGACCTGTACGTTCCACAGCGTCGCGTACAGTCCGCCGGCGTCGACGAGGTCGTCGTGCGTGCCGCGCTCGACGATTCGCCCCTCGTCGACGACGAGAATCTGGTCGGCCTCTTTCACCGTCGAGAGTCGGTGAGCGATGACGAACGTCGTCCGGTCCGCGGTGAGGCGGGCGAGTGCCCCCTGGATGAGGAGTTCGGTCTCCGTGTCGACCGCGGAGGTGGCCTCGTCGAGGACGAGAATCTCGGGATCCTGAAGCATCGCCCGGGCGATGGAGAGGCGCTGGCGCTGGCCACCCGAGAGCTTGACGCCGCGCTCGCCGATGCGGGTGTCGTAGCCGTCCGGGAGCCGGTCGACGAACGAGGTCGCCTCGGCGGCCGCGGCGGCGGCGACCATCTCGTCTTCGGAGACGTCGAACGCGCCGTACGTGAGGTTCTCGCGGACGGTGCCGTCGAAGAGGTAGACGTCCTGTGAGACGTAGCCGACGGCCCGCCGGAGGTCGGTGAGGCGCACCTCGCGGAGGTCGTGTC
This sequence comes from Halobium salinum, assembly GCF_026586625.1. GTDB lineage: Archaea > Halobacteriota > Halobacteria > Halobacteriales > Haloferacaceae > Halobium > Halobium salinum. The sequence goes on from NZ_JAODIW010000006.1 coordinate 731,283, forward strand.
CGTCGACCCGAATCGACCCCGCACTGGGGTCGTACAGCCGGAGCACGAGCTTCGCGAGCGTCGTCTTCCCCGCACCCGTCGGGCCGACGAAGGCGACCGTCTCGCCCGGCTCGGCGGTGAAGGAGACGTCGTGGAGCACGGTCCGGCCGTTCCCGTAGGCGAAGTCGACGGCGTCGAACTCGACGCGGCCCTCGACCGAGTCGAGGGGTTCGGCGTCCGGGTCGTCGCCGACGGCGACGGGGAGGTCCGAGAGCCCGAAGATGCGCTCGCCGGAGGCGCGGGCGTTCTCGTAGGAGTTGACGATGCGGCCCGCGCCCGCGAGGGGGTCGATAAAGCGCTGGGTCATGAACAGGAACGTGACGAACTCCCCCACGGAGAGCGTCCCGGTGAACGGGCCCGGCCCCTCGCCCGTGACGATCCAGAGCCCGCCGAGGACGAACGTCGCGGCGAAGGACACCCCGGCGAGCAGCTCCATCGTCGGCTGGTAGAAGTACTCTAGGCGGTTGACCGCCCACGTCCGGAGGTAGTACTCCCAGGAGGCGTCGCTCACGCGGTCGGTCTCGAACCCCTCCGTGTTCGCGGTCTTGATAACCTCGATGCCCGAGAGGTTGTTCTCCAGCCGGGAGTTCAGGTCGCCGACGGCCGCCCGCAGGGCGCGGTATCGCGGACGAATCGTCCGCATGAACGAGACGGTGAAGACGCCGAGCAGAGGGACGGCGACGAGCGTCACGAGCGCCAGTTGGGCGTTGAGCCAGAACAGCACGCCCGCGATGCCGACGACCGTGACGACGAGTTGGAGCGTGCCCGACAGCGTGCTGCCGAGGAAGTCCCGGAGGTTCCGCACGTCGTTGTTCAGGACGGACATGACCTGCCCGGTCTGCTTGTCGTCGAAGAAGGCCATGTCGAGGTCCTGCATCGCGCCGTAGGTGTCGACGCGTAGTCGGTGCTGGACCCGGTTCGAGAACAGCGAGAGACCGACGCCCTGTATCCAGGTGAAGACGACACCGAGGACGAACGCCGCCACGATGAGTCCGACCGAGAGCCACAGCAGGTCGACCGCCGCGGTGGGGAGCCACGCGTCGGGGACGAGCGGGAGCCGGTACGGTCGGTCGTTGAACACGCCGTCGATGGCGACGCCGAGCACGACCGGCGGGACCAGTCCCACCAGCCGGCCGAACACGCTGGCGACGAGTCCGACGAGAAACAGCGGGAGGTCGGCGCTGCCGTACCGGCGGAACAGGCGGACCATCGGGTCCGCAGTCGAGTCGCGGTAGTCGTCGAACGGGTTGTCGTCGGGTGCTGGGCCGTATCGCAAGCGGTCACCTCCGGGCGGTCGAGCGCGGAGTGACGGCCGCTCCTCGACCCGTCGGATTCACTTCGGGTTAGGGGACGCTCGGCTATGAACTGCGCGTCAGTGCGGCTGACAGGTTTCGGAGGCGTCGTCGCCATCACCCCGTGAGTCGTTCTCAGGGGCCACCAGTTTCAACGCTCGCTGGTCCGAACGTCCGACGAAGGATGGGCGACGATACGCGGTTCGAACTCACCGACACCCGGAAACGGCCGGTGTTCGCCGGCACTCCACTCTCGGGGCTGTTCAAGTGGCTCCTCCTCTCGGGGAACCGCTGGTACGTCGCGCTCGCCCTCGCGGGCGGGTTCTTCCTCCTCACGATGGGCGTCGGACTCTATGGCCCGGTCTCCGTCTCCCGGTTCGTGGGTCGGGGGGTCTCCCCGTCGGCCGCGCTCATCGAGCTGCTGAAGTCCATCGTCTCCATCGTCACCATCATCCTCTCCATCAACCAGCTCGTGCTCTCCCCGAAGTTCGGCTCCGTCGGCGACCAGCGTGACGCGCTGCAGGACTCGATGCAGCTCCGCGAGCGCGCCGAGCGCGTCATCGACGCCCGGGTCTCGGCGCTGTCGCCGGCGGCGTTCCTCCACGACGCCCTCGACGCGGTCGCCGAGCGGGCCGACGAACTGACCGACCCGCCCGTCGACGCGGTGAACGAGCCGGACCGGGACGCGCTCCGCCGGGACCTCACGTCGTACGCGGCGGACGTGCGCGACGACGCCGAGTCAATTCGCGACGAACTCGCCGACGCCGAGTTCGGGGGGTTCGAGGCGATTCCGGCCGCCATCCGCTTCGACGTCTCGCGGAAGGTCCAGCAGGCGCGCCTGCTCCGCCGGACCCACGCCGACGCTATCGACGCCGAGACCGACGGCCGGCTCGACGGGCTGGTCGAACGCCTCGAACTGTTCGCGGTCGCGAGGGAGTTCTTCAAGACGACGTTCATCGGCTCGGAGTACATCGCCTTCTCCCGGGGGCTGCTGTTCGTCTCCGTCCCGTCGCTGCTCGTCGCGCTGTACGCGATGCTGATCTACGACCCGGGAGCCTTCGCCGGGACGACGCTCGGCGTCGACGACGGCCTCTGGTTCGTGACGGCCGCGTTCACCGTCTCCCTGCTCCCACTCGCGGTGCTTGTCTCGTTCGTCGCCAGACTGGCCACCCTCTCGCAGTCGACGCTGTTCGTCGGGCCGTTCGCCGCGGGCGCGGCGGACCGGCGGGAGCGGTCGGACGGTGACTGACCGACCGAGCACGATTCGTCGCGGGACGCTCGTGGTCGTGGCAGCGACACACGTTGCGTGAGGGGCCCTCCGGTTTCGGGGAAGGAACCCACTACTGGCTGTGGGCAGTGCCTACCGGAGCGAGCGGCGGGTGTCTTCGAGCGCCGACCGTGAGCGCTGAGTGGCCCGACGTCGCGTCGCCGACCGCCCGACACCGGAGTGAACAGGCACAAGACCCCGCGCGGCCGACACGCCACATGCGCCAGTTCCTCGTCACCGGCCACGACGCGCCGACGACGCCCGACTTCTCGCTCGACGACATCGCCGGCGGCGCCGGCCGCCTCGACGTGCTCTGTCGGTGTGTCAACTCCGCGTTCTTTCTCTCGCACGCGCTCCGGGAGGACGTGCGAGTCCACCTCGTGCTCGGGGACGAGTTCACGGTTCGCTTCGAGGGGTCCGAACTCCGGCGGTTGAACCCCGACGAACGCAGTACGGCGGCGCTGATTCGCGGCGCACTGGAGGCTCGCGACGGAGCCATCGGGCACATGCCCGCCGACGCGAGTCCGGGCGTCTCGACATACCGGATGGGGTTCGAGGAGACGCTCGAACGGGTCGCCGAGGACGCGACGGTCGTCGAACTCCACGAGGACGGCGACCCGGTCGTCGAGGTCGAGCCACCCGAGGACCCTCTGTTCGTCCTCTCCGACCACCACGATTTCACCGGGGCGGAGGCGGACCTGCTCGCCGACGTGGCGGAGGAGCGGGTCCGTATCGGACCGGAGCGCCTCCACGCCGACCACACGATTACGGTCGCACACAACTACCTCGACACGGCCGGGTACACGCGGTACTGAGTCGACTGCCGCCCCGTGAGGCTCCGTGCGGGTGGTGAACGTCCGGCCGGGGTGGACGGCTTCCGGAAGCGTTAAACGAACACCTGCCCACGTTCGAGTGCGGGCCGGTGGGGTAGCTTGGTATCCTTCGGCCTTCGGGTGGCCGTAACCGCGATTCAAATTCGCGCCGGCCCACTTCTCCCGCACCTCGTCCGGCGAGCGCCGCGTAGCGTGTGCTCGCGCTTACCGAGTGCGGATGCAGAGCCTACGTGGAAATCTGAACCGAGGAGCAAAGCGAACACCGCGAGCGCAAGTGACCGCGTTCCCGCGAGCGAAGTGAGCGAGAGCCAGCGAGACCGCCGGCCGCGCGTGATTCAAATTCGCGCCGGTCCACTTCTCCCACACCTCGTCCGGCGAGCGCAGTGAACCGTCAGCACTGGGTGTGAAATCACTCGCCAATCGACCGTGGGTCTGGGAGCGCAGCGAACGCCGTGAGCGTGAGCGACAGCGCCCCCACGAGCGGGGTGATACTCTAAACTCACTGGCGCCGCCGACGGCCGCGAGCCAACGACCGAACCGGCGGCTGAAGGAAGGACGAGTCGCGGGTCGGAACCGACCCGGGTACCGGCACCGCAGTACGCCGCTGAATCGACCGATCGAGCCGTCGGCGAACGCTCTTTGCCGGCTGTAGGCTCGCCATATCGGGCGACGGATGGATATCACTGCGGTTTCGAAACGGTATGTTTCTCCATACTAATACCGGTCCGGCTCTATCGGCCTCTATGGACGGAGAACCCGGGAGCGAAGACACAGTCCTCATCCCGACTGGCTACGACCCCGCCAGCTATCCGTGTGTACGGTCGCTCGGAAGCAGGGGCGTTCGCACGCTCCTCGCGTCCGAATTCGACGACGTACCGGCGTCGGCTTCGCGTTTCTGTGACGAGGTGACACGCGTTCCCGCGCCCGGCGACGACCTCCTCGCCTACAAGGATGCGCTCGTCGGCCTCGCGGCACGGCCGGACGTACGGACTGTCGTCCCGATTCGACCGGCGGACACCTACGTGCTCTCGAAGTTCCGAGAGGAGTTCGAGCGATACGTGACGCTCGTCGTCCCCGAGATGGAGACCATGCGGACGGTCCACGACCGGGTCCGACTCGCCGCGGCCTGCGAGGAGGCGGGCGTCCCCGTCCCGCGGACCCGTCGACTCGGCGAGATGGACGACTGGAGCGGCCAGCACATCATCAAGTCGCGGTACAACATCCTCGTCGACGAGTACATGCCCGAGTACGAACCGGGCGAGAACCGGGTGGTCAAGGACGTGACGCACGTCCGCCAGGGCGACACGCCCGACACCGACGAGCTGGTCGAGCGGATGGGTCACGAGCCCATCGTCCAGGAGTTCATCCCCATCGAGGACGAGTACATGTTCGCCGGGTTGTACGACCACGGCGAACCGGTCGCGACGTTCCAGCACAAGCAGATTCGAGGCAACTCCTACACCGGCGGCGGCGGCGTCTACCGGAAGTCGATGTACGACCAGGAGATGGAGGACGTGGCCCGAAAGCTCCTCTCCCACCTCGACTACCACGGGATCGCCTGCATCGAGTACATGAAACACGCCGAAACCGGCGAGTACGTCCTGACCGAGATCAACCCGCGGATGTGGCAGTCGCTCCCCTCGACGGTCCGCGCGGGCGCGGACTTCCCGCACTACTACTGGCAGCTCGCGACCGGCCAGAAGGACCGCATCGAACCCGGCTACGAGCTGGGTGTCGGCAGTCACCTCCTCTACGGGGAGGTCGGCCACCTCCTCTCCGTCCTCACCGACGACTCCGACCTCGTCGAGCGCCCCTCCTTCGTCCGTCGGGCGTGGGAGATCGCCGCCTCCTGTTACGACGAGCCGAAGTTCGACATCCTCCGGTTCGACGACCCCGCCCCGTTCCTCCGCGGTGTCGCTCACATGCTCCCGGACGGTGAGGACCTCCGGGGGAAGCTCCCCTTTCTAGGCGGACGGCGTCGACCCGGAGACGACGACGGACCGGAACTCGGTGACGGGAGCGAGGGCGCGTCCGCGACGGTGACCGTCGAAGCCGACTCGGACGCCGCCGTCGACGGGACGGTGCCGGGGCAGTCCGACGAGTCACCGACCGAGTCGGTGACCTCCGACGACTGAGCCGCAGAGCGGAGCCCCCACGACCACTGAGCCGCCCTCCGACGACTGCACCTTCGGGCGGTGACCCATGGCGACCGAGCCTCGAAGCGGGGCCGTCGCCGAGACCGTCGACCAGGCCCGGACGCCACCGGGGAAGGGGTTATCCCCCTCCGTCGGATAGCTCGGGTACCGTGACCGACCTCGCAGACCCCGACGACGTCGACGGCGGCGCCGACTTCGACGCCGACCCCGCCGACACCGACGAACTCGCGGCCGCCCGCGACGACGTGGTCGCCCGCGTCCGCGACCACGCCGGGCGCATCGCCCGCGAACTCGCGCTTCTCCAGGGCGGCGACTACGGGAGCGCCGACTTCGACACCGACGACGGCGAGTGGACGCTGAAGTACGAGGGCGGCGACCTCCAGTACCTCCGTTTCGACCCCAAACGCGGGAGCGAGACGTACGTCGTCTCGACGAAACAGCCGCCCGAACCGGACGCCCTCGCCGCGGCGATGGAAGACTACGACGCCTTCGTCGCCGCCTACAACGAGCACGTCGCCTCGCTGGACGGCGTGCTCGACGGCGTCGACACCGACTTCCCCGAGGCCGCCTCGACGGACGAGGTCGTCGCCCAGCGCGACCGCGTCCTCGACGCCGTCCGCGACGTGTGCGACCAGATAGCCGACCGCCTCTACCGCTTCGAAGGCGGCGACTACGGCACCTACACCGCCCGCGTCTCCGGCACGCGCTGGGAGCTGAAGTGGGAGGACGGACGGTCGTCCTACCTCCGCGTCGGCGGGTCGGGGGGCGTCTACCTCCTCTCGCAGTACGAGGCGCCCGCCGCGGCCGACGTCCGCGAACTCGCCGGGGACGTGCCGGCGTTCGTCGATTCGTTCAACGAGTACGTCGAGGAGTTGGAGTCGGACCTCGACGGCGTCGCCTTCGGCGACGACTGAGTCCGACGAGTCGGGCTCGCGTGCTCCGCGTCTCTCACGCGAGGACGTACACGACCAGGGACGCCGCCGCCGCGACCGTCAGCGTCGCGAGTCCGGTGACGACGGCCCGGAGCGCACGCTCCTTCGGCGGTCCTGTCGCGCCGAAGAGCGCCGACAGTCCCACGAGGGCGGCGAGCGGGACGACGGTGAACCCGAGGACGTGTGCGTCCGCCATCGTCGGCCGAGGGAGCGCCAGCGCGACGGGCGCGTAGCCGACACCGAGGCCGACTCGCCAGTCGATCACGTCCTCGAGACGGCGGCCGTCGAGCCGAAGGGCGACGAGGAGGCCGGCCCAGACGGTGGCCACCTCGACGAACAGAACCGCGAGCAGGTTCACCGCCTCGTCGGCGGCGAAGACGACCCGGCCTGTGAGGAGGTCGGGGCCGACCGGCGCGAGCAACGGCGGCGGCGCGGCCATGAACACGTCGCCGAAGGGGTGCTCGAGGAGACCGAGCGTCCCGGCGCCGACGAGCGCCGGAAGCGGCAAGTCGGTGCGACGACCGACGACGACGCCGACCAGGAGGACGCTCGCGGCGAACCCGGCGAGCACGAGGGCGCCGTCGACGCCGACCCAGTCGAGCACGGGACGGCTGAACCGAGCGACCGCGGCGAGGCCGCCGACGCCGACGGTCCCGACGGCGGCCGCGACGAGGGTCGGACGCCCGTCGACGCGGAGCGTCCGCCCGATACCGGCACCGCCCGCGAAGACGACGGCGACACAGCAGAGGACCGGAAGCGGGTGGGTGACGACTCGGTGGAGGTCGTTGGTGACGACCCAGAACGCGTCCCAGCCGAGCGGGGCGCCGTCGAGAACGGCGGCAACGTAGCTCACCAGCCCGTAGACGACGTCGAGGTCGGGGAGGAGGGCGGCGACGGCGGCGACGAGGCCGAGCCCGTGGGCCGTCGTCGGGTCGTGACCGCGGACACGAGCGAGCGCTCCGGCCAGCGCGAAGGCGAGAAACTCGTGTCCGACGAACATCCGTCAGCGCTCCCGAGACGACCGGGAGACGCCGCCGTCCGAGGCCGGCTCCGGGGCCGGACTCGGGGTCGACTCGGTCGCCGGTCCCGCGTCGACGGCGTCGTCCGCAGTCCCCCCGACGAAGCGCCGGAGTACCACGTGGCCGAGGAGCACGACGGCGGCGCCGGCGGTGTCGAGGACGAGGTCGACCACCGTGTCCTCGACGTAGAACTCGACCGACCAGTGCCACCAGAAGTCCTTGAAGAGGTACTCGTACACCTCGAACCCGGCGCCGATGGCGAAGAGGGCGGGTACGAGCCACAGCGGCGCCCGGACCGAGCGAACCGGGCGGCAGAACCCGGCGTAGAGGATGGCGGCGACGCCTGCGCCACCCATGGAGTGGGTCAGTAAGTCCCACCACGGGACGGCGACGTAGACGCCGTACGCCAGCCCGCCGAAGTGAAAGACACAGACCAGCAGTCCCCAGCCGATTATCACGGCCCACGCGAGCGCCGTCCGCCGCCGCCCGAGGTCCGCCCGAAGCTGGCCGAAGAACCGGGCGAGCGTCCGCCACGGCCAGCCCATGGCCCGTCTCGCTCGACCACTCCCGCTCGTCTCCTCCGGGCCACCACTCGTCCTCCCGTCGCTCATCCAATCCACCGCCCCGTCGAGACGGGCCGCGCCGAGAGGCCCTGGAGAGGCACCGGTGTCGCGTGAACCATGTCGTTCGTCCCGAGCCGACCGAACCGGTATATGTTTTCCGTCACGGAGCGGTGCACGACGAGCCGCCCGAGTCGATTCTCCCCCGCACACTCTTATCCCCGTACACTCACGAACGGACATCCACACATTGATACCCGACCGTCGGGTTGGCTCCCATGTCAAGCGATGGCCGCAACACCCGAGCGGGACGACAGGGGGACGAACGGGAACACGAGCGTCGACACGGGCGACGGTCGGCCGTGCCGGCCCGTGGCCGGAGGGACGGCTCGGTGCTGATCGTCGTCTGCGGGCTCCCGGGCGTCGGAAAGACCAGCGTCGCCGAGCGCGTCGCGACCCGCGCCGAGGGGACGCTCCTGCGCACCGACGTGGTGCGAAAGGAGCGCTACCCGGACCCCGACTACACGAGCGAGGAGACTGACGCCGTCTACGCCGACCTGCTCGACCGGGCGGAGTCGCTTCTCGAAGCCGGCGATACCGTCGTCCTCGACGGCACGTTCAGGCGGGAGCGTCGCCGCGAGGACGCGAAGCGAATCGCGGCCGACGCCGACGCCGAGTTCAGGCTCCTGAAGGTCGAGTGTGACGAGGCCGTCGTCCGCGAGCGCATCGCGAACCGGACGGACGACGAGAGCGACGCCGACTTCGAGGTCCACCGGCTCCTGCGCGAGGAGTTCGACCCCGTCGCCGTCGGCCACGCGACCGTCGACAACTCCGGCGCGCCCGAGGAGACGACCGCCCGCGTCGACGGGCTGTTCCCGACGCCGTGACCACGGACGCCGAGAGTCGCGAAGTCGGCGACACCGCCATCCACGGCGTCGGGGTCGACCCCGAGACGCGCTGTGCCCACTACGCCGGCGAGCGCGACGTCGTCGCGATTCGGTTCGCCTGCTGTGACGCCTACTACCCGTGCTTCGACTGCCACGCCGCCGTGGCGGACCACCCGCCCGAGCCGATTCCCCGGGCGGCGTTCGACGAGGCGGGGGTGCTCTGTGGCGTCTGCGGGTCGACGCTGACCGTCTCCGAGTACCTCGACTGTGGATTCACCTGTCCGCGCTGTGGTACCGCGTTCAACCCCGGCTGTGCGGCCCACTACGACCGGTACTTCGCGGGCGAGGCGGGTCACTGAGCCGCGGGAGCGAGGCGTGCCCACTACACTCACACCGGCCACGCCACCCGGCTTCGAGCGCCTTAACCACGTCCCGACCGAACCAACGGCCGAATGACTGACGCGATACGCGTCGAGGACCTGCGAAAGCAGTACGACGACGTGCAGGCCCTCGAAGGCGTCGACCTCACGGTTCCGGAGGGGAGCTTCTTCGGGCTGCTCGGACCGAACGGCGCGGGAAAGACCACGTTCATCAACATCCTCGTCGGGCTCGTCCGGCGCTCGGGCGGCACCGCCGAGGTGTTCGGTCACGACGTGGAGGACGACTACCGCGCCGCCCGCGACGCCATCGGCCTCGCGCCGCAGGAGTTCAACGTCGACCGCTTCTTCCCCATCCACGAGGTGCTCGAACACAAGGCCGGCTACCACGGCATCCCGCGCTCGGAGGCCCGGGAGCGCGCCGACGAGGTGCTCGAGCGCGTCGGCATCCTGGACAAGCGCGACACCCGCTTCGACTGGCTCTCCGGCGGGATGAAGCGTCGGTTCGTGCTCGCCCGGGCGCTCATCACCGACCCCGACCTCCTGATTCTGGACGAACCGACTGCGGGCGTCGACGTCCAACTCCGCCACGACCTCTGGGAGCTCATCACTGACCTCAACGAGTCCGGCACGACGGTCCTGCTGACGACCCACTACATCGAGGAGGCCGAACGCCTCTGTGACGAGGTCGCCATCCTCGACTCCGGCTCGGTCGTCACCGTCGCCAGCCCGGAGGAGTTGATGGAGCGCGGCCCCGACACCATCACCGTCACGCTCCGCGAGGCGCCCGACGCGCTCCCCGACCTCGGCCTCGACGACGGCCGCGTGGAGTCGGTCGACTTGGAGGGGGACCGCCTCGTCGTCACCGCCCGAGAGGGTGGGCTCGTCGCCCCGAACCTCGTCCGCGCGCTGGACCGTACCGGCAACGACATCGTCGACTTCGACGTGTCGCGCACCTCACTGGAGGAGGTGTTCGTCGAGCTCACCCGACAGAACGAGAGCGTGAGCGACGGTGCCGACGGCGGGTCCGGCGACGCCGACGAGGCCGACACCGCTCGCGACCGACAGGCCGCGGTCGCGGCGACCAACGGCACCGACTCCAGCGCCGGCACCGATTCGGACGCTGGCACCGCCGACGGGGGGGCCGGCCGATGAGCGCCGAGTCCTCCACCTCGGGCCGCAGCGGCCTCGCCGCCGCCCTTGTCGGCTTCCGGACGCTCGCGCGTCGGGAGATTCTGCGCTTCCTCCGGCGGCCGAAGAACACGTTCGTCCCACCGTTCGTCACGAACGTGCTCTACTTCTCCGTCTTCGGGGTCATCCTCGGCGACCGCGTGGGGGGTGTCGCCGTCGACGGACAGACCGTACCCTACATCGTGTTTATCCTGCCAGGACTCGTCGTCCTCGGCGCCATCGCCAACGCCTTCGAGAACGCCTCTTTCTCCATCTTCCACGGCCGGTGGAACCACTACATCGAGGAGACGCTCACCTCGCCGATGTCCTACGGTCGGATGGTCGCGGCCTACGTCACCGCCGGCGTGGTTCGGGGGCTGACGGTCGGGGCGCTCATCGCCGTCATCGGCGCGTTCTTCACGCCGGTCGGCGTCGCGAACCTCCTCTATCTGGTCGCGTTCGCGCTCGTCATCACGCTGCTGTTCTCCGCCTTCGGTGTCGTCGGCGGGCTGTGGGCCGACGACTGGGACAACCTCACCATGATGAACCAGTTCATCGTCCGGCCGCTGGTCTTCTTCGGCGGCATCTTCTACGCTATCTCGGACCTCCCCTCGCCGTACTACGAACTCTCCCTCCTGAATCCGATGGTGTACATGGTAAACGGTGTCCGTCACGGCTTCCTCGGCGTCTCCGAGGTCGACCCGTTCACCTCCCTGCTCGTGCTGTCAGGGTTGACGGTCGCCGTCCTGGTGCTCGACGCGTACCTCTTCAGGAAGGGGTACGGGCTGACCGACTGAGCGGGTGGTTCGCGGGGTCGTACCGCCCTCCGGTCGAATCGACTCCGGACTCACCGCCGGATGTCCAGCCGAACCGCGTGAATACACAGCGCCAGTCCGCCGAGGGCGACCAGCACGGGGCCGAACGTCCGCGGGTCGGTCCAGTCGAAGTACCGCGGGGCCGCGGAGACGTAGTAGGTGCTTTCCTGCTCGACCACGCGCGGCATCTGATACTCGGCTCTCGTCTCGAAGCGGACCGTCTCACCCGCCTTGGCGCGGTCGAACACCTGCTGCTGCTCGGGGCTGAGACTCGCGTAGGGCTCGATGGACGTGACCTGCATCGGCGGCTCGTCGCGCTCGTTCTTGATGTCGAACTTGTAGTCGTCGTCTGCGACGGCTATCCAGGAGGCCACCCCGGCCATCCCGACGAGGATGCCGAGGGTGAGGAGGGCGAAGGTTTTCCAACCGGCCATGACTCCGAAATTCTACGCCATCTGTCATGAGTGTTTTCGTCGGCCGCGGTCCGAGTCCCCCCGGGGGCCGTCGTCGCTGGGGGCGTCGGGCGTGGTCGATTCGCCGTCCAGCACCTTCCGCAGCGTCTCGTGGGTGCCGACGACCATCGCGGGGACGACGAGCATGAAGATGTGCTCCTCGATGGGGATGCCGAGCAGTTCGACCCCAGTGCGGAGCGGAATCTCGAACACCCCCACTTCGAGGGTGTACCAGTCCCAGACGTACGCGAACGGGTAGAGGACGAGGACGGTCCGCGCGGCCGTCCGGAAGGCGTCCGCGTACCAGAGCAGGGCGAGTGCGACCGCTCCCCACATGACCTCCGTGGCGAGGTAGGTGTACGGGCCGAGCACCCCGATGTCGGGGACCGAGAGCATGACCGGAACTGCGGCCGCCGGCGAAATAGCGTTGGTGTCCGTGGCGCGGTCGAAGTCGAACGTCGGCTCAGTCGGGGTACCCCTCGGCCGCCGGACTGCAGTCGAGCACTGCCACCCCGCCGAGGGTGAGTGCGTCGGGGTGTTCCCCACCGAGCGGGTCCCGATAGCCGGTCGGTTCGAGGACGGCCCGAATCAGCGCCTGGTCCTCCGCGCGTACGTCGTCCAGGTCGGTGAGTCTGGAGACGGCGTGGGCCGCACAGCGGACGGCCACGGGCTCCCACGTCCGCCCCTCGTAGTGACTGTACGCGACGACCACGTCGTCGCCGGCACGGAGCAGGTCCGGGGCCGACGAGCCACACGCTCCGCACGCGACCGCGCCGGCGTCGAGGTCCGGAGACACCGCGAACCCGCCGAGCACCCGCCCGGTGAGTTCGTGGGCGACCTGCTCCGGCGTCGGCCCGGCGACCGGGCCTCCACGTTCTCGGCGTCCATCCCGGGGGCCACCGCCCCGTTCGTCGCTCATGCGCTCAGCCGTCCAGCCGGCTCAGCTGGTCGTCACTCAGGTCGATGTGGGTGGCTTCGACGTTGTCGTGCAGGTGGTCGACGCTCGACGTGCCGGGGATGGGCAGGGTCACGTCGGAGTGGTGCAGCAGCCACGCGAGGGCAATCTGCTCCGCCGAGGCGTCGTGGTCGTCCGCGACCGACTCGACGGCGTCCTCGCGGTCGCCGAGGTCGCCGGCGCCCAGCGGGTACCAGGGGATGAACCCGATGTCGTACTCCTCACAGGCCTCCAGGACGTCCTCGCTGTCGCGGTTGCCGACGTTGTACTCGTTCTGCACCGTCGCGACCTCGACGATGTCGCGGGCGGTCTCCAGCTGGTCGACGGAGACGTTGCTGACGCCGACGTGGGCGATTTTCCCCTCGTCTTTCAGTTCGGCGAGCGCGTGGACCGTGTCCTCGTAGTCCACGTCCGGGTCGGGGCGGTGGTGCTGGTAGAGGTCGATGGTGTCGACCTGGAGCCTGTCGAGGCTGCCGTAGATGGCGTTCTGGAGGTACTCCGGCTCCCCGCAGGGTGGCCACGAGCCGTCGCTGGTTCGCCAGAGCCCACCCTTCGTCGCGACGACGAGGTCGTCGGGGTACGGCGCCAGCGCCTCGCCGATGAGCCGCTCGCTGACACAGGGACCGTAGGAGTCAGCCGTGTCGACGAAGTCGATGCCGCAGTCGACAACCTCCTCGAGCAGGTCTTTCGCCTCCGCCTCGTCGTCCGGCGGACCGATGATGCCCTCGCCGGTGAGCCGCATCGCCCCGTATCCGAGCCGGTGGACGGTCAGTTCGCCGCCGATGTCGAACGTGTCGCTCCGGTTCTCGACTGTCATACCCGAACATGGACGAGCAGCGGGTAACGCCTTCGGGCCGTGGCGACCGGTGCGGTCGCTGTCGAGGCGGGGAGAGAAAGAAGCGGGAAAGGGAGAGAGTCGCCTTAGCGCCGGTCGGTTAGTCGCGTCGGACCGCCAGCAGTGCGGCGGCCAGCAGCGCGACGAGCGAGACGACGACACCGAAGCCTGGCACCGAGCCCGAGGTCGTGTTCGCTTCGACCTCGCCGCCGGCGTCGGACTCGGTCTCCGTCTCGCCCTGCTGAGCGGCCTCGGAGCTGTCGTCCGTGGTCGTCTGCGTCGTCGACTCGGTCGTCGACGCCTCGGTCGTCGGCTCGGGCGTCGCGGTCGCGGTCTCGGCCGCCTCGACCGTGACCGTCACCGACTTCGCGCCGACCGTCAGTTCGTGTTCGCCCGCACCCGAGAGGGCCGCGGTGAACGTCACGCTCTTCTTCTCGCCGCTGTCGGCGAAGACGCGCTTCTCGGCGAGCACCTCGCCGTCGTCTTTCAGCGCGAACTTCCGGTCGTGCTTGATGACGTCCGTGTTCGACACGTCGATGGTGACGGTGACCTCGTCGCCCTCGGTCACCGTCGTCGAGTCGACGGCGATGTCGCGGATGCCGAGTCCGCCGTCACTGCTGACGCCGGGACCGGCGGAGCCGCCGCCACCGCCGCCACCGCCGCTACCGGACTTCTTCGGTGCCGGCTCGGGTTCGGGCTCGGGTTCGGGCTCGGGCTCGGGTTCGGGCTCGGGCTCGGGTTCGGCCGTCGTGTCCTCGGTCGTCGTGTCCTCGGCCGTAGTCGTGGTCGTCGTCTCCTCGGTCGTGGTTGTGGTCGTCGTCTCCTCGGTCGTAGTCGTCGTGTCGGTCGTACCGTCGTCCGTAGTCGTCTCCTGTGCTTGGACGGTCACGCTCCCGTCCGCGCTGGCGTCCTCGGCGTCGACCACTACGTCGTGGTCACCTGCCGGGAGGTCGCTCGTGGGTACCTCGAACTCGACCGTCCTGCTGTCGCCGCCGGCGAGCGTCACCCGCTGTCCCTCCATCATGGTGCCGCCGACGGAGACGGAGACCGTGCGGACTCCCTCCACGTCGCCGGTGTTCTCGACCGTCGCGGAGACGGTCGCGGTCTCGCCCTGCGTCACCGAGGCGGGTTCGACGCTCACGTCGGAGACGCCGAAGTTCGAGGGCTCCTGCGGGGGCGTCTCGCCGCCCTCGCCGCAGGTGTTGCCCTTCTCGATGGTGATGGGCTCGCCCATCGTCAGGGAGCGCTGCTGGCCGTCCGCGTCACGAACCGTCCACGTGTCGACCGTGTCTTCGTCGTCCATCCGGTAGTTGAATCCGGCGGCGTCACGGTTCCACTGGTTCTGGATGGTGACTGCCTCGCCGTCGGCGAGGTTCTCCATCCCGCGGTAGGCGCCGCCGTCGGTCTCGCCGTTGCTCCACTGCCAGTCGACCTGGAAGTCGCCGCCGGTGAACTCGTCGAGGTGGTGCTGCTGCATGTCCTCGCCCTCGACGTGGTTGGCGTCGTCGTAGCGCGAGCCGTAGAACCCGTCGTCGGTCTCCGAGCGCCACGTCTCGTCGGTGTGCGGGTGGTAGTAGACTTCGTCGCCGCTTCGCAGGGTGTCCTCGCCTCGGAGTGGGGAGTAGTCGTCCATGTACGCCCACTCACCCTCCGGGAGGTTCGTGAACTGGAACGAGACGGCACCGCCGCCCGTCCCGCCGCCCTCGGACTGTCGGGTGTGCGTACCCAGCCAGCGGTCGTCCCAGTAGGTCCGGTGGGACCACTGGTCGGACTGCGTCGCCAGACGGTCGTGCTGGAGGACGAGGCTGGTCCCCTCCGGACCGTCGTAGAACCACATGTTACTCCCGCCGTTCTCCTGCCACGGGTGGACGCCGTACGTGCCCGCCGTCCACCGTTCCCAGCGGTACTGCTCGTACAGGTACGGAGCGTCGGTCGCGGTCTGCCCGTACGGCTGGCCGTTGGCGTAGTCGTTCGGCTTGTAGCGGACGTTGTTCTCGGGGTCGTACCAGGAGCTCCTGTCGCTCGCCGAGACCCACTTGTGGCTCCCGTTCTTCTGCGTGAAGAACCGGTAGTCCATCACCGACTCGATGGTCGGCGAGGGTTCCCAGTCGGGGTTAGTGTACGGCCCGAGCTCGCGTTCGCGTGGCACCTTCTCGCCCCAGACCCCGTCGTAGTTCAGCGGGTCAGTGTTCTCGTCGACCCACTGTGCGTGCGGTCTGAGCGTGTAGTCGGTCAGGTTTCGGGACTCCTCGTACGTCTTCACGTGGTCTCCGGGCTGGTATGCTTCCACCACGAAGCATTGCCCACCCTGCTTGACGGTGAACTGCGACCGGTCCGTCCCGGGCGGCGTCGCGCCGGCCGGTGTCGCGCCCGTGAACGCGACGACGGACACGAGCATCAGCGCCGTCAGGCTGAGATTGAGGAGCTTTCGGTTTCTGGTTGTCATCGGTCTCCGAGCGGACGGTCGGCCCTTCGGGGCTTTGTTAACCGCCTGCTTCCGTTAGACGAAACGGAGGAACGCCCCGTCTACGAACTGATACGGTCGGCCAGAAGACGCTGTAGGCACCGACTACTCCGCGATTTTGGCGGCCGCGCCCCACCAGCACGCCGCTCAGGAGAGGGGTCTGAACCACACCGCCGCGACGAGGGCGGCGAGAAAGAGGTAGGACCCCCGAATCAACAGCATCGTCGCCAGTTCGGACTCCTCCGCCCGGGCGGCGACGACGGCGACGACCCCGAAGACGAGCACGGCCAGCACCGAACTGGGCGGGAAGACGGCCGCCACCGCGAGCGCGAGTACCACGAACAGACCGGTTACCATGAGGAGGAACGCGGCCGTCCGGGCCCGTTCGCGTCCGAGGACGACGGCCACGGTGCGCTTGGCGATAGACCGGTCGTACTCGTAGTCCTTCGCGTCGTCGATGACGATGATGCCCGAGAGGATGAGGACGAACACGGCCGCGAAGGCGAGCACGACCGGCGTCAGCGTCCCGGTCTGGACGTAGAACCCGCCGAGGAGCGCGAAGGCGATGCCGAGCGGGTAGCCCGTTGTCGTCGTCACCGGGTTCGTGTCCATCTGTGGGGCGTGCAGGAATCCGATGACCCACCCCGGGAGCGTGAGCAAGGTGGCGACGGGGCCGACGAGGACGCCGATGACGAGGAGGCCGAGGAAGAACAGCGTCGAGGAGAGCACGAGCGCGAGCCGACAGCCGTCGGCGGTGAGCGGGTGGTCGTCGTCCTCGCCGCGGACGTAGAAGTCGACGTACCCGTCCTTCACGTGGGCCGTGTACAGCGCACAGAACGCGACGGCGACGTGGAGTCCGGCGAGTCCGGGGTCGAACTCCCGGGCCAGCACCGCGCCGAACGCGCTCGCCGCGAGCGGGGGGAGCATGAACACCGGGTGGACCTGCGAGGCGAGCGCGCGGACCGCCGCGCCGACGCCTCCGCCGTGACGGGCGACGTTCATGGACGGTCGTTGGACGCCCATCCGTAAGTAGCCGGTCGCCGGTTCGAAGGGGAGGACCGCGGGGCGTCGCCGAGCGGAGCTCCACCGGCGCCGGAGTCGAAAACTACTCCCCCGGGCCGCTCGGAGACCCACGGAAGATGGTCTCCAGAGACGCGGTGGGGGGTGCGCTCGCCGTCGGCGGCGTCGTCCTGCTCGTCGCGACGCTCGCCCTCAGCGCCGCGCTCGCACCCGCGATCGGCGCGACCGGCGACGACGGCGTCGCCCGTCCCACGCTCGTCGGCTCGCAGGGCGGCGGTGCGGGGCTCCACGAGCACGGGAGCGTCTACCTCGTCGAGAACGACTCGGTGACGTGGCGCGAGTCGAGCGCGAACAGCTACTTCGACGTGACGATGCTCGACAACGGCACCGTCGCCGCCGGCTTCATGCACGGCGGCTACCAGCAGTGTGGGCG
Source organism: Halobium salinum (assembly GCF_026586625.1). Classification (GTDB taxonomy): domain Archaea; phylum Halobacteriota; class Halobacteria; order Halobacteriales; family Haloferacaceae; genus Halobium; species Halobium salinum. The sequence continues at coordinate 748,789 of NZ_JAODIW010000006.1, forward strand.
CTACGACAGCCCCTGCACCCGCACCGGCTTTCGCATCATCGACCCGACTGCCGAACCCGAACCGGAAGTCGTGAGCGAGTTCAGCTTCCCCGTCAGGTCGCAGGGCAACAGCGAGGTCCACGACGTCGAGCCGCTGCCCGAGGGCGGCTACGTCGTCTCCGACATGGAGTACGAGCGCATCATGGTCGTGCGCAACGGCTCCGTCGAGTGGCAGTGGAACGCCAGCAGCGTCTACGAGGCGCCCGCGGACCCGACCCGCGAGGACTGGCTCCACATCAACGACGTGGACTACATCGGCGAGGACCGCTTCCTCGTCTCGGTTCGCAACGCGAACCAACTGCTCGTCGTCGAACGGCAGGGCCAGGGGAGCGAGGTCGTCGAGGTCGTGAACGCCGTCGAAGACGAGAGCGACGAGGACGGCGTGGGCATCGCCGACCGGGACATCCTCTACAGCCAGCACAACCCGCAGTGGCTCGGCGACGGCGCGGTGCTGGTCGCCGACTCCCACAACAACCGGGTGGTCGAACTCCACCGCGACGAGCAGACCGGCGAGTGGGAGGAGGCGTGGACGCTCGCGAGCGCCGAGGGGGTCAACTTCCGCTGGCCCCGCGACGCCGACCGGCTGGAGAACGGCAACACGCTCATCACCGACTCGCTGAACGGGCGCATCGTCGAGGTGAACGAGTCCGGTGCGACGGTGTGGAGCTACAAGACGGAGTACGTCCCCTACGAGGCCGAGCGGTTACCCGAGGGCGAACGCCCCACCGGCCAGCAGTACGCCACGGCGGGTGACGCCGGCCCCGGCGCCGTACCGGTGCTCACCCCGCTGCTCTCGGCGGTTCGGGCGAGCTACCCGCTCCCTCACTGGCTGAACGAGCCCCAACTCGGACTGACTCTCCTCTCGCTCGGGATGGTGTTCGGCGGCGTCGGCGCCGTCGTCGTCGGCCGGCTCCGCGGTCGACGTCGGTAGCGCCTGCGCTCCCACCGGCCCGCTCGGGCCGCGTGGCTCGTTCGGAACCACACGCCTCTTCATGGCCCCTACCGACCGGTCGACCATGACCGACGCCGCAGACGACGATTCGCTCGACGGCCCGACGGGGTCGAAGGACTCGGCGGACCCGGGGAGTTCTGACGATGCCGCCGACCCCCTCGCGTGGGAGACGACCGACACCGGAATCGACTACTCCTGTCCGGGCTTCGACGTTCGGCGCGACGACGTTCGCCTCCCCGACGGCACCGAGACGGACTACCACTACGTCGACGAGCGCGCGGCGGTCGTCGTCCTCCCCTTCGTCGGCTCGCCGCCCACGACCGGCGACAGCGAGGTCGTCACTATCGCCGAGTGGCGACAGGCGGTCTCCCGCGTCAGCCGGGGGCTCCCGGCCGGCACGCTCGAACCGGACGACGACGACCTCGCCGTCGCGGCGCGGCGCGAACTCCGCGAGGAGACGGGGTACGAAGCCGGCACGGTCGAGCATCTCACGACCGTCGAGCCGGTCAACGGCATCGCCAACAGCGTCCACCACGCGTTCGTCGCTCACGGCTGTGAGCCGACCGGCGAGCAGGAACTCGACTTCAACGAGAGCATCCGCGTCGAGACGACGACGTACGACGACCTGCTCGCGAGCGTCGTCGACGGCGACTGTCGCGACGGCCGGACCGCGCTGGCGGTGATGCAGTACGAACTGACGCGACAGTAGGGTTCGACGGCGGTAGTCCGGGCGCCATCCGGACGACTCGCCGAGCGAAGGGCGCAGCGAGTCAGAGGAGCCGAGAGCCCGAGGGCTTCCGGGGGCTACTGGACCAACCACCGTATCGGCTACATCAGAACGACGGTGTTCGAACCAAGCGGGCCGAACCGCTTTGGTCCCCCGCCCCGTCCCATCCGGTGATGATCGAGCGCGACAGCCGGCTGTGGGCCCCGTGGACACTGTTCGTCGGGGTGTTCGTCGGCATCACCGGCGTCGCGGCCTCCGTCGTGCTCATGCAGACGTTCGCCGCCGTGTTGGCGGGGCTCGGCGTCGAACTCTCGGTGACGACGCTACTCGTCGTCACGCTCTTTCTCGGGCAGTACGCCGCCTTCGGCGGCATCGCGCTCTTGTACCTCCGACTTCGGGGACTCGACCGCGACTACGTCGGCGTGCGGTCGCCGTCGCTCCGGGACCTCGCCGTCGCCGTCGGCGGCTGGCTCGGCGCGCTCGGCGTCGTCATCACCGCCGGGACCCTCATCCAGGCGACGGGGGCGACCCCCGCCAACAACCAGACCGCCCAACTCGGGGCGAACTTCCCCTCGTTGTTGCTCGTGCTCGTACCCGCCTCCTTTCTCGTCATCGGCCCCTGCGAGGAACTGCTGTTCCGTGGCATCGTCCAGCGGCGCTTCCGCGAGGCGTTCCCCTCGGCGGCCGCAGTCGTCCTCGGCGCGGCGCTGTTCGCCGCCATCCACTTCATGGCGCTGACGGGTGGCGCGGAGGCCCGCCTCACGACCATCGCCATCCTCTTCTTCCCGAGTCTGGTGTTCGGGGCGGCCTACGAGTACACGGGCAACGTGCTCGTCCCGGCGTTCATCCACGGCGCCTACAACGCGACGCTGTTCGCGCTGTTGTACGTCGCCGTGAAGTTCGCGGGTATCCAGCCGTCCTCGGTCGTCGGTGTCGTGGTCTAAGTGTCCGCTGTTCGACCCGACTCGTCGACCCTCGGAAGCCGGAGTCTCCGGGGCCTTACCCACGACGGCCGGTTAGTCATCGCTCACGCGCGAAACGCAGATGTGTCGTCCGGTCCTCTCGCCCCCAGCGGCGTCGTCGGCGACCGACCCGACACCGATTCGCCCGGAACAAGAGGCTGAACCGATATCCGATTCGGCCGCCAGCCCGCGGGCGGCCGAAACGACACGCTTACCGCCCGCGCTCCGGAATCCCCGCCAAATGCGCGACCACTTCGAACTCCGCGACGCCGACGCCATGGGCCGCATCGGCTCGCTCTCGGTGCCCCGGGCGGGCGTCACGGTCGAGACGCCCGCGCTCCTCCCGGTCGTCAACCCGAACATCCAGACCATCGAACCGGCTCGACTGAGCGAGGAGTTCGGCGCGGACATTCTCATCACCAACTCCTACATCATCCGCAAGACCGAGGAACTCAACGAACGAGCGCTGACGGAGGGGCTCCACGAGATGCTCGGCTTCGACGGAGCCATCATGACCGACTCCGGCTCCTTCCAGCTCGCGGAGTACGGCGAGATCGACGTGACGACCGAGGAGATTCTCGCCTTCCAGCGCGACATCGGGTCGGACATCGCGACGCCGGTCGACATCCCGACGCCGCCGGACGTGAGCAGAGAGCAGGCCGAGGAGGAACTGGGCGTCACCGCCGAGGCGCTCGCCGACGCCGAGGCGTTCGACGCCGGCGACTCCGAAATGCTGCTCAACGCGCCGGTGCAGGGGTCGACGTACCCCGACCTCCGTGAGCGCGCCGGGCGGCAGGCCGCCGAGACCGACCTCGACGTGTTCCCCGTCGGCGCGGTCGTCCCGCTGATGAACGCCTACCGCTACGACGACATGGTGGAAGCCGTCCTCGCGGCGAAGCGCGGGCTCGGCCCCGCGGCGCCGGTCCACCTGTTCGGCGCCGGCCACCCGATGATGTTCGCACTTGCCGCGGCCTGCGGCTGTGACCTGTTCGACTCCGCCGCCTACGCGCTGATGGCCCGCGACGGTCGCTACCTCACCGTCCGGGGGACCGAGCAGTTCGAGGACCTCGACTACTTCCCCTGTTCGTGTGCGGTCTGCACCGAGCACACCCCCGACGACCTCCGGGGGATGGACCACCGCGCCCGCGAGGACCTGCTCGCCGAACACAACCTGCACGTCTCCTTCGCTGAGATTCGCCGGGTGAAACAGGCCATCCGTTCAGGGAACCTCCTCGAACTGGTCGAAGTGCGCGCCCGCGGCCACCCGGCGATGCTGGACGGCTACCGCGCCCTGCTCGACGGCGCGAGCGACCTCGAACGGGAGGACCCCGTCTCGAAAGGGGCGTTCTTCTACACCTCCCACGAGTCCGCCCGACGCCCCGAGGTGCTGCGCCACCGCGAACGGCTCGCCCGTCTCGACGTCCCCGACCGGGTCCTCCTCACCGAGGACGGCGAACCCAACGACCACGACTACGACGCGGTGTGGCGGGTCGTCCCCCCGTTCGGGCCGTTTCCGAAGTCGCTGTCGGACACCTACCCGCTCACGGCGGAGGTTCCGGAGCGCGTCGACACCGCGGCCCAGCGGGCCGCCGCCGAGGGGGTTGCGGAACTGGCCGAGGCGCATCCCGAGGCGTCGCTGACGCTCTCTCACGACGGCTGGCCGGCGCACGTCCTCGAGGCCGTCCCCGAGTCGGTGACGGTCGAGACGCTGCCGAAGGCACGCGAGCGCGAGGAGTAGTCCGCCCTCGACCTATCGACCCGGTCAGTCCGTCATTCGCCCCGAGTAGTCCCAACTGACCAGCCTGTCGGGGTCGATTCGGATGTGGACCTCCTCGCGTTCGGGGTCGAGAAGGTGGGTCGCGAGCGGGGAGTCCGTCCCGCCGAGGTAGCGTTCGAGCATCCCCCGCAGCAGTTGTTTCTCCTCGTCGGGCGTCACCGAGGCGACACCCCGGCCGCGGACCCCCCGGTACGGGGTGTCGTTCGTCGACACCTCGAAGGCCACCCGGTCGTCGGATTCGAGCATCCCTACTATATCGGCGTCGGCCTTGGTCGCGCAGTGGAAGGCGCCGTCCTCGAAGCGATACCAGAGCGAGAGAATCCACGGGTATCCCGAGGGGGCGTGACAGGAGAGACGAAGCGGCACGACCGTCTCGGTGAGGAACTGCTCGACCTGCTCGGGGGACCACGGGCCGCGGCGGTCGACCATGGTCGACGTTGGTGCGGGGGAGTCAAAGCGGTTCGGCCGACGGGACGGACTGGCACGTCCGGCGAGTTCGGGAGCCGCTACGACGACCGAAACGAAGCACAGTAAACCCTCCACCGCACACCTCACGCCATGACCGACTACTTCGAGGTCCACGCGCGGGACGGGCCGGCCCGTCTCGGCGAGTTGCGCCTCGACCCGTCGCTGACGACGCCCGCTCTCGTCGACGACCGCGTCCACGACGCCGGCTCGCTGTGGAACGAGGAGCGCGAGACCCCCGAGGGCGACGAGTCGACGCTGACCGTCCTCCCCCACCGGGCGTTCCCGGCCGGCACCCGCGAGGAAGTCGTCGACTCCTTCGCGGTCGACTATCCGGACGTGGACTTCCCGAGCGCCGCGGTCGTGAAGTCCGACGCGGCCGAATCGGCCACGGACGCGGACGCCGACGCCTACGTGCTCTCGGACGCGAACGGCTTCGTCGGCCACGCCTCGGCGTTTCGCGACGCCGTCCTCGCGTTCACGGACGCCGTCCCGGCCGACGCCGGGCGCTACCTCGCCGGCGTCGCCACGCCGCGAAACGTCGCCGTCCTCGCCTACGCCGGCTTCGACCTGTTCGACGCGAAGCGCGCCCGAGCGCGGGGACTGGAGGGGTTCTACCTGACGAGCGAGGGCGAGCACTTCCTCGAGGACCTCGACGAACTCCCGTGTGCCTGTGAGGCCTGCCGCAAGCCCCGCGAGGAGTTCACCCGCGCCGACTGCGCCGACCACAACGCGAACGCCCTCGCGGCCGAACTCGCGGTCGTCCGCCGCCGCATCCGGGACGGTCGCCTCCGGGACTACGTCGAGGGGCAAGCCCGCCACGAGGCGTGGCTCACCGCGACCTTCCGGGAGTTCGACGACCAGTACGGCTACCTCGAACAGCACACGCCGGTTCTGCGGGACGCCGAACTCCTGGCGGCGAGCGAGGACACCCTCAGGCGCGTGGAGATACAGCGCTTCGCCGACCGGGTCACCTCCCGGTACCGGAACCGCTTCGACAACCCGCTCGTGCTCGTCCCCTGCTCGGCGACGAAACCCTACAGCGAGTCCCAGTCGCACTCCCAGTTCCACCGCGCGACCCAGTTCCGCGCGCACACCGTCTCGATGACCTCCCCCATCGGCGTCGTGCCGATGGAACTGGAGCTCACCTACCCGGCCCAGCACTACGACTCCGTGGTGACGGGCAACTGGACCGAGGGGGAGAAGGCGTTCGTCGCCAACGTCCTGCAGCGGTACCTCGAACGCAACGAGTACCCCCGCATCGTCGCCCACGTCCCGCCGGGCGGTTACACGGACATCGTCGAACGCGTCGAGGCCGAACTCGACTTGGACGTCGAGTACACCGTCCCGGACCACCCGACGACCGACGAGTCGCTGGCGAACCTCTCCTCGACGCTCTCGGGCGAACTGAAGTTCCCGAAGCGCGAGCGCGAGCACAACACGGTGAAGGCCATCGCCGACTACATGATGGGGCCGGGCGCCGGTGACGACCTGTTCGCCGACGTGGAGATTACGATGACGAGTCGCTACCCCAAACTCCAGATTCGGAACGCGAACGCCGAAATCGAGGGTCACGGCGGCGAGAACGCCCAACTCGCGACGATGGTGCCCCAGTACGGCGTGCTCTCCTTCACCCTCGAAGGGGCGAGGGTGTGGGCCGAGAGCGACGCCCCGACGAAGCGCGTCGAGATAGACAACTTCGTTCCCCGCGGTTCCGTGCTCGCCCCCGGCGTCGTCGACGCGGACGACGACATCCGCGTCGGCGACGAGGTGGTCATCGAGGGGCCGAAGGCGTTCGCCGTCGGCCGCGCCGTCATGTCCGGCCCGGAGATGGTCGAGTCGACGCGGGGCATCGCGAGCGAGGTCCGCCACTGCGAGGAGACGTAGTCGGGCGAACGCGAGGGGGACGAGAGACGTAACCCGAGCGAAACGTTTTCGCGGACCGGCCGGGTGGGTCGACGCATGCGTCCCCGAACCGCCCTCCCCGTCGCGCTCCTCGCCGCCGTCGTCGGCGCCATCACCGTCGTCCGGCCGTTCCTCCCGATGCTGACCGACACGTCCCCCACGGGCGGCGTGTCACTCCTCCACCTCGTCGGCCTCCTCGGTCTCCTGTTGAACCCCGGCGCCGTCTTCCTACTCGGTCGCCGAGTCGGCTGCGAGTACGGCGTCGCCGGCGAGACGACGACCCTCCTCGGTGGGTTCGTCGCCACTGGGGTCGCGGGGGTCGCCGTCGGGAGCGCAGTCGCCGGCGCGTACGTCTTCGAGGCGGTGTCGCTGACGCCCCCCACCGGACTGGTCGCGACGGCCGCGGACCTCCTCTTACGGTCGCTCCTCACCGGCGTGCCGTTCGGTATCGCCGGGTTCGCCGGAGCGGCGTGGGCGGCGCTTCGGACCGGAGGCGGCCGTTCGGCGATGGCCCCGTAACGTCCGAGTCGGCACCGGTCACTCGAAGGCGACGAGCCGCGTCGGCATCCCCCCGTCCGTCGGGACGGTCGCGTACAGCCGACTCTCGGCGACGGAGAGGCCCCGGACCGACGCGGCGAACGACAGGCCCCAGAGCCGGTCGCCGGTGTCGACGTCGAACGCTTCGACCGTCGAGGGCTCCGGTCCGTCCTCCCGCGGTTCGACCGTCGGGACGACCACCGTGTCGCCTCCGGCCGCGGGTCGTGCCCAGAAGCCGGGGACGCCGTCGAGGTCGGTCCGCCAGCGACGGCGACCGTCGTGGCCGAGACAGCGGAGCGTCCCGTCGGCGGCCGCGAGGAGGACTGCGTCGTCGGTGACGACGGGCGGGGCGTGGAGGCGACCGCCGGTCTCGGCGCCTCCGTCGGCTTCGGTGTCGGTCGTGGCCACGTCGTCGACCGACCACCGAAGTTCGCCCGTCTCCCGGTCGAACGCTCGGACGGTTCCGGCGCGGTCCCGGTGGTAGCCGACGACGGCGAGGTCGTCGGTCAGTGCCGGACTGAAGGTGGGCGCAGGGTCGCCGAGCGTCCATCCCGGCGGGGTGAACTCCCAACGGGTCGACCGCTCCTTCGGTATCGACGGCGGCCAGTCCTCGTCGCGGTCCTCCCACGGCCACTCGATGGCGACGCTGCCGAGGTCGAGGGCGGCCACCTCCGGGTACGCGGAGACGTACACCGTCCCGTCGTCGACGGCGGGGTGCCCCTTCACGTCGCCGTACCAGGTGTGCCACGCGACCCGGCCGGTCGCGTCGAGCGCCGACACGCCGTAGTACGGGAGGACGAGTCGTCCGGCCGCGACCGTCGATGTCCCCGTGTTGACGAGTCGCTGGTTCTCGGCACGCCACGTCTCCGCCCCGTCGGTGAGCGCGTAGCCGGCGAACAGGTCGCCGCCGAGGAGGTACGCCGTGTCGCCGCCGGCGACCGGCGACCGGTGTCCCAGGGTTTCGACGTCGACGCTCCACGCTTCGGTCCCGTCCGGAGCCCACGCCCGGAGCACGTCGTCGCCGACGGCGACCACCCGGTCCCCGGTGACGACCGGGGTCCCGCCGACGCCCGGTTCGGTCGCCCACTCCCGCTCGGGGGTCGACCGCGGTGGCGACGCGCCGGGGTTGTAGTACGTGTTCCGGGCGTCGTGGCCGCGCTGTGGCCACGCCGCCGGACCGGACGGTGGCTCCGGAATCGGCTCGGGGTCGAGCGCGGTGGTGTCGGTGCCGGCGACGACCGCGCCGCCGGCGACACCGAACCCGCCGAGTGCGGCGAGATACTGGCGTCTGGAGGGCATCGGTGGCGGCTCTCGGTGGCAGGAACAAGTCAGTTTCGGAGAGGGAAGACTCGAGACGGCCGGAGGGAAGAACCCACCGCGACCGACACAACGCTTTTTCGCCGACCACCCAATCGACGGGTATGCTCGACGTCGGCGACACCGCACCGGAGTTCACCGTACCGATGGCGACCCCCGAACACGCGGGGGACGCCGGGGCGTACACCAGCGACCACGTCGAACGCTTCGACCTCGGCGAGGCGCTCGAAGACGGCCCGGTCGCCCTCGCGTTCTTCCCGGGGGTGTTCTCGCGCACCTGCACGCAGGAGCTGTGTGAGATGCGCGACTGGCACGGCGAGATGGCCGAGTTGGGCGGGAGCGCGGGCGGTGCTGACGACACGGCCGCCCGGGTGTACGGCGTCAGCGTCGACACCCCGTGGTCACAGCTCCGGTTCGTCGACGAGTACGACCTCGACTACCCGCTCCTCTCGGGATTCAACTCCGACCTCGTCGCCGACTACGGCGTGCGCCGCGAGGACGGCATCCTCCGCGGCATCGCGAAGCGCGCGGTGTACGTCGTCGCGCCGGACCGGACCGTCGCGTACGCGTGGCTGACCGAAGAGTCGCTCACCTTCCCCGACCTCGACGCCGTCGCGGAGGCGATGGCGGCCAGCGCGCGCGGCGACGAGAGCGCCCACGGCGACCGCGACGACTGATTCGGTGTGACGCTCCGCCGTCCCCACGACTGTCGGCGCTGTGGGTGCCGTATCGAGCCGGACGACACCTTCGCGGCCGTCGACGTGCTCGACGCCGACGGCGAGCTCCGGGCCCTGCTCTGTCCCGACTGCGGGCGGGCGCTCCGGGAGTTCGTGGACGGCGATTCGTGAGACGCCCACGACCGTCGGACGGCGCCGGGCTTTTTCGGCCGCCGACCCCATGCCCGACCATGGACGAGATATCACTCGGCGTACCGCGACCCATCCTCGACTCGCTCCCGGCCGACGACGACGTGGCCGGACAGGACATGCAGCGCGCCGTCGCTGGCATCGAGGAGTCGGTCAACCGCGTGATTCGTGAGACGGGCGACGAGACGGCCGTCGCCGAACGGGTGGCTGACGTGCTCGAGCGATTGGAGTCGCAGGCCGAACGCTACGACGAGTTCGTCCCCGAGATGCGGGCGTGGGGGCAGTCGCCCATCTACGCTATCGCGTGGCGAAACCTGCAGTTGGACCTCGTCGGACAGATTATGGAGGTCGACTGGCTGGCCGAACATTTGGACCGCGAGCGTAACTCGCGGCTCGTTGAGGACGGGATTCGGTTCGGAAAGCGCGACTGAGGGCTCGCCCCGTTCAGCGGCCTCGCCGGGTGGCCCACAGCGAGTAGCCGATGATGCCGAAGCCGACGCTCGTGAGCGCGTTCTCGACCAGCAGCGCGCTGCCGCCGGAGACGGCGAGTAGTTGGTCCGCGACCCCGGCGAGGATAGAGCCGAAGGTGACGATGCCGAAGCCGACGGCGAGCAGCGCCATCGGCTCCGACCCGCTCCGGCGCGCCGCCTTCGCCGCGTTGTAGGTGATGAACCCACCGAACGCGAGCGTGATAGTCTTGAACACGAGCACCAGTGGCGGGACAACGGCGCTCATAGTTCCTCCCCGATGCGCGCCCAGAGTCGTTCCAGCCGCTCGTCCGGACTCTCGGGCTCTCGAACGACGTCTACCGACACCGACTCCGACCCTTCGTCGACCGAGACGAACACACCGGCGCAGTCCCGGACGTAGGCGGTGACGTGGTTCCCGTCCGTTCGGACCCGGGTTCGTTCCTCGACCAACCCCGCCTCGCTGAGGGCGGTCAGCTTTCGGTACGCGCTCGTCCGCGGGAGGTCACACGACGCCGTCACCTCCTTTGCGGTGTGTGGCTCGTCCAAAAGACAGAGAATCGCGCGACAGTCGGCGTCCGAGAGCGGTTCGAGCACGGTGTCGGCGTCGGTGCCGGTCATGCGCCATCGGTCGCTGACGCTGCGTTCGCGACTCGGTGCGGCGATGCGGGTCGGTCGTCGCTGGAGGGGTGAAGCGTTCTGCGGGGCATGAGAGGGTCCGGACCGGGTGGTCGGATGGGCCTGCGAGGTCATCCCGGGGAGGCCTCCTCGTCGAACCGTACTGTGTCTGTCGGTGCTCGGACATGACACGCTCGGTCGGCCGCGAGACGTCGGCCGGAAGCAAAGGGTCCGGTGGGCGGTTCCAGAATCTGGAACGACCCGGTGGTGATTATTGTCGAGCGAGCGAAAGGTTCGCACGCGATGAGACGGTCCCTCACGAGACGAACGGCCCTCCGCACCGCCGCTCTGAGCGCTACCGCAGCCGTCGCCGGCTGTATCGGCTCCGGGGTCACCCCACCGAGCGCCGATCCCGGCAACGGGTCGGGAGACGCTGCCGACCCCGACGCGCTCGACGAATCGCTCGAGACGTGGCTCGCGAACGCGAACGGCTACGCCGGCTACGTGCGACGCGTCCCCGCCGATGGCTCGCCTCGTGTTCGCGTCGGCTCCAGCGCGAACGAGGACGACCCGCTCCAGTTCCAGTACCCCGGAATCCGAGTCGCTCCGGGGACGACCGTCACGTGGGTGTGGACCGGCCACGGTGGATCGAACAACGTGGTCGCAACCGGCGGTTCGTTCGACAGCGGCGATCCGGTGGACCGACACGGGGCGACCTTCGAGCACACCTTCGAGTCGGTCGGCACGTATCAGTACGCCTCCGAGCCTCACGGCGAAGACGGGATGCGAGGGGCCGTGCTGGTCCGCGAGCCACCCGAGACCGGGTACCCAGCCGTCGACGAATGGCTGAAAAACACGGCCCATTGGCAGGGACACGTCGTCGACGAGACCGGGCGCGACGCTGCGACCGTGACGGTGGGCACCCGGGGTGACGGCCCGACGTTTGCCTTCGGGCCCTCCGTCCTGAAGATCTCGCGGGGGACGACCGTCTCCTGGAAGTGGTCGGGCGACGGGCCACACACGGTTACCTTCCGAGACGGGTCGATTCCCGGAACCGAAGTGCACAACGAACCCGGCGTTCACTACGAGCACACGTTCGACGCGACCGGTGTCTACCAGTACTTCTGCGCCCCACACCGGAGCATCGGCATGAAAGGCGCCGTCGTCGTCGAGTAGTACCCCGCGACCTCCCCGCTGACGAAGCGACTGCCGTTTCGGCCGCTCCTCCCGCAACACCCTCTTCGACCGCGTCGGCGGCCATCGGCAGCCGACCACTTGATAAACCTCTAACGACGATACTGAATCGGCTCCGCCGCCGGTGCCGTTCACTCGGAACGCCCCGACCGCCACTCGATGGCGGCCGTGCCCTCCGTACCGTTGACCATCTACACAACCGACCACCACTACGTCGTCGACGCGTTCGCTCGAGCGTCGACGAACGGAGTGCCCGGTGCCACGAATCAACGAGGAACGGCTACACGCGGCGGTCGAGGACGACTTCGTCGTCTTCATCATCGGGGTGCGAATCAACCGCTTGCGGGCGGTTCGGGAGTGGCTGCCGGTCGCACGGGTGATGCCGCGGATGCTCCGGGAGCTGCGCGAACAGCCGACGCGGGGGCTGCTCGACTCCCGAAGTGCGTTCGGCCTCCGGAACTTCACGATGGTCCAGTACTGGCGCTCCTTCGAGGACCTTCGCACGTACACCCGTGACCACGACGCCGAGTACTTCCCGGCGTGGATGCGGTTCGACCACGAGGCGGCCGAGAGCGGCGCGGTCGGCATCTCGCACGAGACGTACGTCGTTCGTGCCGGCGAGTACGAGACGGCCTACAACAACGCGCCGGAGTACGGACTCGGTGAGGTCGGGAAGCTGTCCCGGCTTCGGAAGGGAGACGGAGTGCGGCGGGTCGACCGGGGCTGACCGACGGTGAGGACGTAGTTGCGGACTCCGGCGGCGTAGTCCTCGAGGAGACAGGGCCCGGGTCGGAGTAGGGGAGTTCGCAGTTCGTTCGCCGACGACAGCGGCCGCACGACGACCGAAGCCGACTTACGCGCCACCGCCCGAACGGAACCAATGAGCGAGAGCGAACCCAGCCCGGAGGTCTACGAACGGGGCCGCGGGATGGACGCGCACAATCAGGTGATGCGCGACATCCGGTCGGAGAAGGAGAAGACGTACGACCCCCACGAGCCCACGCGAGTCTGGATCGACGAGGACAACACGCCCGACGGCGTCCGCCAGTCCCTGACCATCATCCTCAACACCGGCGGCTGCCGGTGGGCGCGCGCCGGTGGCTGTACGATGTGTGGCTACGTCGCCGAATCGGTGGAGGGTGGCTCCGTCGCCCACGAGGCGCTGATGGACCAGATTGGAGTGTGTCTCGACCACGAAGCCGAGGAGGCCGACGAGCCCTCCGAACTCATCAAAATCTACACCTCCGGGTCGTTTCTCGACGAACGCGAGGTCGGCGCCGAGACGCGCGACGCCATCGCCGAGACGTTCGCGGACCGCGAGCGCATAGTCGTCGAGTCCCTCCCGGACTTCGTCGACGTCGACAAACTCGAGGACTTCACCGAGCGCGGCCTCGAGACGGACGTGGCGGTCGGTCTGGAGACTGCAACCGACCGCGTGCGCCACGACTGCGTGAACAAGTACTTCGACTTCGCGGACTTCGAGGCCGCCTGCAAGTCGGCCGCCGAGGCCGACGCGGGCATCAAGGCGTACCTCCTGATGAAGCCCCCGTTCCTCTCGGAGCCCGAGGCGCTCGAGGATATGAAGTCCTCCGTCCGCCGATGCGCCGCGGTCGACAACTGCCACACGGTGTCGATGAACCCCTGTAACGTCCAGCGCTACACGATGGTCGACGAACTCCACTTCGCGGGCGGCTACCGTCCGCCGTGGCTCTGGTCGGTCGCGGCCGTCCTGGAATCGACGGCCGACGTCGACGCCATCGTCGTCTCGGACCCCGTCGGCCACGGCTCCGACCGGGGACCCCACAACTGCGGCGACTGTGACGACCGCGTCCAGACGGCCATCAAGGACTTCGACCTCCGACAGGACCCGTCGGTGTTCGAGCAGGTCTCGTGTGAGTGTGAGGCGACCTGGGAACACGTCGTCGAGGAAGAGTCGAGTTACGCCGCACCGCTGGTTCGGTAGTCGCCGCCGCGGCGCCGTCGACCGACCAGCAGCGGGGTCGACGGGTAGGGCGGACGATAGTCGGAAAGCGAAGTTTCACCCAGGAAAACGGTGCGTTTCTGGGGAACCGGTCATCAGTAAGGGCACCCTGTCGTCGCGCTAGTGAGCACATGGCTATCCCCTCTTGGCGTGTTATCAGTTAGCATACGGTGCGTTCGCCGCCGTCGAACCGGACCTGCACGGCGTGCACGGCCGACGCCACGAACGCCCGTACGGTCACGACGGTGAACACGATGACACACACGCACGACGCCCGGTGGGTCGGGTACTACGACGAGGACGGCTGGCTGGAGATTAGAGAGCCCGAGGCGGCCGGCGCCTGGCTGGCCACCGACCGGCCCATCGACATCGAGGACTGACATCCACACGCGACCGCTGTGCCGGCAGGTATCCGCGGGTCCTGTCGAGCGGTCGAGCGCCGTTCTTCGGCCGACTCCGCCGGTTTCGTGTCGTTCGTTACGCGTTCGAGACGGCCTCGAACCCGCGAAGGACGCCCTGACCGTCGGTCGAGCCGAGGTCCGGGAGCGTCGCCCGCTCCGGATGGGGCATCAGCACGGCGACCGTGTCGCGTTCGCCGAGCACGCCCGCGACGTTCCCGCGGGAGCCGTTGGGGTTCGCGTCGTCGGTGACGTTCCCGTCCGCGTCGCAGTAGCGAAAGAGTACGCGCCCCTCCGAGTCGAGGCGTTCGTACCGCTCCTCGCCGATCTCGAAGCGCCCCTCACCGTGCGCGATGGGGACCGAGAGTACGTCGCCCTCGTCGTAGGCTCGAGTCCACGGGGTGTCTGCGTTCTCGACGCGGAGATACGCGTTCTCACACTGGAAGCGCGCGGAGGCGTTCGTGGTGAACGCCCCGTCGGTGAGGCCGGTCTCGCAGCCGATTTGGGCGCCGTTGCAGACGCCGAGGACGGGGACACCGTCCTCGGCGGCGGCCCGGACCTCGGCCATCACGGGCGAGCGGGCGGCCATCGCGCCCGCACGCAAGTAATCGCCGTAGGAGAACCCGCCGGGCAGGACGATACCAGTAGTATCCTCCGGGAGGCCGTCCTCGTGCCAGACGCGCTCTGCGTCGATGCCGAGATGTGACAGGGCCCCGACCGCGTCGCGGTCGCAGTTGCTGCCGCCGAACTGTACTACTGTAACCGTCATCGCTCCCGGACCTCGACCTCGTAATCGTGGATGGTCGGGTTCGCGAGGAGGCGTTCGGCCATCTCGTCGGCGCGTTCCTCGGCCGCCGCGGGGTCGGCGGCCTCGAGGTCGACCTCGAAACGGTCCATCGAGCGAAGCCCGTCGAGTTCGAATCCGAGGCGTTCGAGGGCTCGGCGGGTCGTCTCCGCCTCGGGGTCGAGCACCCCGCGCTTCAGGCGGACGGTCACCGTCGCGGTGTAGGCCGTCATCGGTCGGTGGTGCGCGGTCGTGCAGTAAAGAGGTTTTGGATAGTACGTGTTAGGCACGTACGTGCACATCCAGTGCGTCCGGTCGACGAGTTCAGGCGCCGACCGCCACCGTCTCTACCACGCGCAAGTGCTCGTCGACGACGAGTTCGAGCGTGTCGCTGTCACCGTTCACATCGACCGCCACACGCACGCGGACCGGGTCGTCGGACTCGACGACCGGCTCCCGCCGGGTCCAGCCCAGCGTCCACGACGGCACCCGTCGGAGGTCGACGCCGCGCTCGTGGTGGAAGGCGACGACGACGGGGTGGTCGAGCAACGCGTTCCCCACGGAGACGGTGACGAGTTCGGGACAGCGATGGCACTCGTAGACGACGAGGGGCGCCTCGTCGTCGTCGACCGGGAGGTCGTGCAGGTCGAGTCGAAGCGTCGGCTCCAGACGGCCCGCACAGGAGATACAGACGCCGTTCCGGGCTTGTGCGACGAGGGAGTTCATGTAGCGTTCGAACGCGAGGGGGAGTTCGTCGCGGTCGTACCCCTCCAGTGCGCCCGGCGGCACTCCTGCGGACGAGAACTGCTCGTCGCAGTCCGTACAGACCACGCGCATCCGCTCGTCGGCGTAAGTCGCGAGCACGTGCCCGCCGCAGGCGGGGCAGGGTTCCTCGTAGGGGACCGGTTCTGTATAGCCACTATCGGTGTACGTTCCGGAGAGGACGCCACCGAGGACGGCCCAACCGGCGAGGGTGAGCTCGTAGCCGTCGTCCGTTTTCCGGACGAACTGGCCGACGAGTTTCCCGAGATGGTAGTTGAAGCGGCCCGAGTCGCGGGTGCCGACCCGCTCGCGGAGCTCGGAGAAGCTCAGCGGCTCGTAGGGGTTCTCGAACAGCGCGCGGAGGATGGCGATGCGGGTCTCGTCGCCGAGGAGGGCGAACGCCGCGTCGGGGGTGAGCGTGTCGGAAGACATGTGGAGCGATACACCTGTCGAGGGCTTAACCGAAGCGAGAGTCCACGTGACAGCCCGAGGGCGAGTCGCTCACCGGCCGAGACCCCCACCAACGGCCCGGACGAACGTGAACGCGACCGCTACGGCGGCCGTGACGCCAACCAGCCAGACGGCGACCGTGAGGACGATGCGCACGGCGACGACGGCGGTGCCGGCCGTGCCGACGCCGACGGCGAGCGCCGCGAGGAGGGCGGTCAGGACGACGAGTTCGAGGGTCGGGAGTCGCAGGACCGAACGGGTGGGGAGTCGGGCGTTCATCTGTTCTCGTCCGTTCCATCGGCGCGCCAGGGGATAAGTATCAGCAGGACGTTATTTCTGTCGGAGAGCCGGCCGAACGGCGATTCGGTCGTTTATTTGATAATTCTGGTCGGTGATTCCCCACTGGGCGGGCCAATCCTGCGAGGAACGGAAGCGGTTTAGGCGTCGACGGCACAGGAGAGGGCATGTTCGGTCTCGAACAGCCGACACCGGAGGTGACGGACGCGTGACCCGCGAACTGACCGAGATCACCGTCATCGGAGACGACAAGACCGGAATCGTCGCGGGCGTCACCTCGCTGCTGTTCGAGCGGGGCGTCAACATCGAGGACATCGACCAGGCGGTCCAGGAGGGCATCTTCCGGATGACCCTCCACGCGGACACGACGGAGATGGTGTGCACCGCGGACACCCTGCGCGACGCACTCGAGGACCTGGGCGACGACCTCGGCGTCGAGATTCACGTGCGCTTCCCCGCCGACCGCGAGACCCAGCGCATCGCGGTGCTCGCGACGAAGGAGTCTCACCCGCTCGAACGACTGTTCGAGGCGTGGGCCAACGGCGACCTCGGGGAGGGCGGCGCGGACGTGGCCTGCGTCATCGCCAACCGACCCGACCTCGAACCGCTCGCCGACCACTACGACGTGCCGTTCCACGACGTCGGCGGCGAGAAGGGCGTCCCGGACGAGGACGACCTGCTCGACCTGCTCGCCGAGTACGACGTGGACCTCATCGTCCTCGGGCGCTACATGCGCATCCTCGGCCCGGAGGTCGTGTTCCGGTACGAGGACCGCATCATCAACGTCCACCCGAGCCTCCTGCCGGCGTTCCCCGGCGCGGCCGCGTACCGACAGGCCAAGGAGGAGGGCGTGCGCGTCGCCGGCGTCACCGCCCACTACGTGACGACCGACCTCGACCAGGGACCCATCATCACCCAGCGGGCGTTCAACGTCCCGGACGACGCCAGCCTCGACGACATCAGGGAGCGCGGTCAGCCCCTCGAAGCCGAGGCCCTGCTGGAGGCCGTGCGGCTCCACCTCGACGACGCCGCGACGGTCCACCGCGGTCGGACGAGCCTGCGCGACGACGCCGACGAGGAGGCCTACCAACTCGGCATGGACCCCGAAGTCGACCGCATCAACCCCGACCGACCGATCGACGGGAAGGTCGACGTGCTGCGCGGGAAGGAAGAGAAGGAAGCGGAAGCCGGAGCGGACGACTGACGAAAGCGGGGCGTCCCGCGGCCGTGCCGGGAGGGCGGCGGGGTCTCGCCTACCCCTTCGTTTTCAGGGTTCCGAGTGACGCCTCCCCGTAGTCGGACGCACTCCACTCCCCGTCCAGATACCGGTTCGCCCACGCCTCGTGGAGTTGGAACGAGCCGTAGGCGTCGCCGCCGACGTCGACAATGGTGCCGTCGAGCCGGACGAGGGGCGTGCCGTGTTCGACGAGTGCGGCGTACGTTCCGGCGACGTGGGCGACTGCGGCGACGGCGCCCCCTTCGGCGCCGGGATCCACCTCGCAGGTCAGTTCGAGGAGTTTTCCCTCCGTCTTCGCCTTCGCCCCCGACACCGACGGTCCGCCGCGCTCGACGGCGGCGACGAGCGAGTCGACCTCCGTCACGTCGGCGTCGGCGGCCACCTCGACCCGACGCGCCGCGCGGTCCCACCGTTCCACGACAGGGAGCGACGGGCGTTCGTCCTGAACCGGCGTCTGCTCCTTCGACGGGGTCGCGGTGGTCGGCTTCTCGCCCGCCGTCTGGGCACAGCCGGCGCAGGCACCGAGCGAAGCTACCGCCGCTAACCCGCCGAGGACTCGACGCCTGGTGGGGGCGGAAGAACCGGGTGAGGGCGTCACGATGACCGGGTCGAGCGGGGAGCGAATAAGTCCTTTTGCAGGGGACTCTTACGCGGTCTCACCGACTCGACACTGATGGCATTGGAACCGTACTTCGTCGCCCAACTCACCCTCGGCGTCGCGCTGGTCCTCGTCGCCGTCCTCCCGCGGCTCATCTCCGACTGGCCGGTGTCGCTGCCGCTGTTCTCCCTCGCGCTCGGCTACCTCCTCTTCACTCTCCCGGTCGGTCTGCCGTCGCCGGACCCGCTTGTCCACGGCTCTCTAGTCGAGAAGCTGACCGAACTAGGGGTAATCCTCGCGCTGACCGGCGCCGGACTGAAACTCGACCGCACGCCCGGGCTCCGGGACTGGGCGTCGACGTGGCGGCTGCTCGCGGTGACGATGCCGCTGTCCATCGCCGCCGCCGCCGTACTGGGGTGGGGTCTCGCCGGCCTCGTGGTTCCGTCGGCGCTCCTCCTCGGCGCGGTGCTCGCACCCACCGACCCGGTGTTGGCGGCCGAGATGCAGGTGGAGGAGCCAGGGGAGGGGAGCGAGGCCGAGTCGACCGAAGGACGGGCCGGCGGCGAGGACGAAGTCCGCTTCGCGCTCACCTCGGAAGCGGGACTCAACGACAGCCTCGCCTTTCCGTTCACCAACCTCGCCATCGCCGTCGCGTTGCTGGGGGTCGCCCCGGCCGCCTGGGCGGGGGAGTGGCTGCTCGTCGACGTGGGGTACAAACTCGTGGTCGGCCTCCTCGTCGGTCTCGTACTCGGTCGGCTGCTCGCCTGGGTCGTGTTCGCCGTCTCGGTCGAGGAGGGACTCGGACGGAGCCTCCACGGGCTTGAAGCGCTCGGGGGGACGCTGGTCGTGTTCCCGCTGACCGAACTCGTCGGCGGCTACGGTTTCCTCGCCGTGTTCGTCGCCGCGCTGGTCGTCCGACACGTCGAACGCCAGCACGAGTATCACGAGGCGCTCCACGAGGTGGCGGAGAAGGGCGAGCACGTCATGATGGCCGTCGTGATGCTCCTGTTCGGCGGAGCGTTGGCCGCGGGGCTCCTCGACCCGCTGACACTCGCGGACGCCGCGGTCGTCCTCGCGGTCGTGTTCCTCGTTCGACCTGCCGCCGGCCTCGTCGGCCTCCTCGGGTTCGACCGCGACGCGGCGGAGAGGGGGGTCGTCGCCTTCTTCGGAATCCGTGGGCTCGGGTCGTTCTACTACCTGGCCTACGCGCTGAACGTCGCAGCGTTCCCGGACGCGCGACGTCTGTGGGCACTCGTCGGGTTCACGGTACTGGTCTCGGTAGTCGTCCACGGGGTCACCGCGACGCCGGCACTCGAAGCGCTCGAACGGCGCATGGAGCGAAAGGGCGCCGCAGACGCCGGGTGAACGCCCGCACAGTTCCAGAGCGCTGGCGAGGTTCCTGTCACGGTGCTCAGTTGACTCGAGTTCGTTACCAGCTGCGGTACAGGCCGTACTCGGAGTGTTCGCCGACCGTCGCTTCCCTACGGCGGGGCGGCGGCCGACGGTGACGCCGACGCGTCGTTCCCAGCGCTCTTCGCCGGTTGCCACGTTGAGCGCGAGCACCGCGTCCCGCTGTCGTTCAAGCAAACGTGTTCTCCTCGTTCGGCCCGCAGGGAGGCGGCTACAGGTCCCGAACGGCGTCGACGGCGACGTCCAGCGCCGGCGCGTCGAACCAGTCGCTCCCGGTGTAGGCGTTGGTGCCAGCGGCGTAGAGGTCCGAGACGGTGTCGACCACGTCGTCGGGGAGCGGTTCGGGTTCGTCCGCACAGAGCGTTCGCCAGTCGGCGACGCCCTGTGTCTCGGCTTCCGTCTTCGCCGCGCTCACCGCGTCGACCCAGTCGGGGTCGTATCCCCTGTAGAACTGCCGAACGACCTCCTTCGACACCTGCTGGCCGTCGTAGCTGAAGCGGTTCTCGTCGAAGGTGCCGGCCACGTCGGCGACCTTGATGGTGCCGTCGTCGTAGAGGCACTCGATTTTTCCGTCCTCGTGGGTCAGTCCCGCGCGCTCGGCGCGGTCGGTGAGGATGTGGTTCACCGCGAGTGCGAGTTCCTCGAGACGGTCGATTTCGGCCGGGCCCGAGATGGCGCCGGCTTCCTCCCGGGTGAGGTAGCGGTCCTGCTCCTCGAACTTCGTGGAGAACTCGACGACCGGCTCGGGGAGGGAGACGGGTTCGTCGGGCCAGTCGTCGCCGTCGAGTTCGTAATCCGCGGGCTCGCCGCGGGAGCGCAGACTGGAGCCGACGGGGACCGTGTTGCGGAAGACGATTTCGAGCGGAATCAGGTAGTTCGACCCCACCTCGTCGTAGAACCCCTCGTAATCGTATTCGGTGTCGTACGCCAGGTTCGGCACCTGCACGAGGTCGATGGCCATCTCGGCGGGTGGGGACGTACACTCCCCCAACTCCTTCGGCTCGCCGCCCGGTTCGTCGACGGCACCGACGTAGTGGGTCGGCACGTGGTTCACGTCCAGCAGTTCGAAGTTGAACGACCCCATCGTACAGAGGGCGGCGCCCTTCCCCGGAATCTCGTCGGGCATCTTCCCCCAGTCGAAGACGGAGTAGTCGTCGGTGAAGACGAACCGGCCCCGCCCGAGCGAGTCGGCCGTCGGCTCCCGTTCGACTCGGAACTCCTTGACGCTCGTCATGCCCGAGAGCGCGTGCGGGGAGGCCATGAATCTTTCACTTCCGTGCTGTACCTCGACCGCTTGGAGACGATAATATCCACGTATGTGGTGTGACTCATGACAACACGCATCCGTCGTTACCTCGGGCTTCGACGCCGGGGTTTACTTCACCGCCCGACCCGAGCACCGACCATGCGACTTGGCGTACTCCTGCCGGAGGGAACAGCCGACGTCCCGCTCGACACCGCCGAACTGGCGGCGACGACGGGGTACGACGCGATTTGGGCGGGTGAACTGTGGGGCGCCGACGCGTTCGTCCAACTGACGACCGTCGCCCACCGACTCGGCGACGCCGTCTCGGACGTGGCGCTCGGCACCGCCATCGCAAACGTCTACTCGCGCTCGCCCGCGGCGCTCGCCGCGGCGGCGACGACGCTCGACTCGGTCCACGACGGGCCCGTCCGACTGGGAGTCGGCCCGAGCACGCCGAAGGCCATCGAGGACCTCCACGGCGCCAGCTACGACCGTCCGGTGCGCAGAACCCACGAGGCGGCCGAACTCGTCCACCGGTTCACCGCCGGCGAGGGACGCGTCGACTACGACGGCGAACTCTTCGAGACGGCGGACTTTCCGGCACTCGACGCCGACGTGCCGGTGTACACCGCCGCGCTCGGCCCCGCCGCGCGACGGATGACCGGCCGCGTCGCCGACGGCTGGATTCCGCACAACGTCCCCTTCGAACGCCTCGACGAGTCCTTCGAGACGGTCGCGGAGACGGCCCGCGAGGCCGGGCGCGACCCGAGTGCCATCGACACCGCGCCGTACGTTCCCGCCGCCGTGGGCGACGACGCCGAGGCGGCGTACGAGGCCGTTCGTGGACATCTCGCCTACTACGTCGGGAGCGGCGAGGGGTACCGAAAGGCGGTCGCGACGGCGTTCCCGGACGCCGCGGACACCGTCGCCGAGCGGTGGCGCGGAGGCGACCGCGACGGTGCCCGCGAGGCCATCTCCGAGGGGATGGTCGACGCGCTCGGCGTGGCCGGAACGCCCGAATCGGCCCGCGAGCGTCTCCGCGAAATCCTCGCCCTCGACGCCGTCGACGAGGCCATCCTCGTGCCGTCGATGCGCGCCGACGAACTCCGGGAGGGGACGATTCGGGAGTTGGCACCCGAGAAGCTCTGAGGGACAGAACCGCGCCGGCGCGTGCTGGCGACGCCTCTGTGCGCCGCCAGATTCACGCGAGGGACCGCGGCCGGCCTTGGGCCCAGTCGCACCAGGTTGGGAGGGCGTGAGGTTTCGGGGCACGGAAAAACACCTACCAGGTGACAACCCGGAAACCAGGACCGACAGACGAAAGACCCGCGACGCCCGAACCGGAGACATGAGCGAGGACGTCCTTCGGCCCAGCGACGTCGGCTCCGACGCCGACGCCCCGCCGGTGGAGGAGAAGCCCTACAAGATAATCTTCGAGGCGAACAAGTGCATCGGCGCGGGCCGCTGTGCCGAAGTCGCCAGGAACTGGGAGATGGACATGACGACGGGGCTCGCCAAACCGAAGTCGTACTTCGTCGGCGAGGACGAACTCGAGGAGAACCTCAAGGCCGCCGAGGTGTGCCCGGCGAAGAAGGACAAGGGTGTCATCCACGTCGTCGACCGCCGTACCGACGAGGAAATCGCGCCGAACCCACACGGCGACGGGACGCTGAGCGTCGACTGGTAGGCAATCGGAGCGGTCGGGAACACGATACGGTACCGGACCGAAACCCACTTGCGGGGCCGACCTGAACCGTCTTCTGCGCGGGGGTGGCTGAGCCTGGCCAAAAGCGGCGGGCTTAAGACCCGCTTCCGTAGGGATTCGCGCGTTCGAATCGCGTCCCCCGCACTGCTACCGCAGGGCCGTCTTGCGTTTCTCGCGGTTCTCAAAGACATGATAGTCGAATGTCTGTAGAACATCTCCATCGAACTGAACGGCGTAACCGCACGACTGCGGCGACGCTGTCGAGTAAGCCATCCCCGAATCCACCCGCACGACGACCGCCGTTCTCGCAGCAGTACGACAGTCCGGACTTATCTAATTTTAATACATCTAAATAAATAGATGAACCAAACTCTGTTGGAAATAACGGTTTAGCAATCCACGAACAGTGTTAGGTACGGTGCTCGACACACGTCGGGTGCCGTGGCATTCCGGCGGCGCTGACACACCACCATCGTCGCTATCGACGCGCGGTGGGAGGACGGGTTCGGGCTGTCTGCCTTCACTCGGCAGGCGCTTTTTCGCGGAGCCATCGAATCACCCGCCCACAGAGCCTTCGACGGTTGGTGGGCGTCTTCAGCCTCGACCCCGGTCGAGCGAGGGTAGTAATAGCAAATCCGGTAGGACTGTGAGGCGCTCCGGCCGTTCGAGCGCGGCGTAAGCCGCCGTCCTCGGCTCCCTGCTCCCGAGTCGGGGTAAGCGTCCCTTCGCGGTGATTCCCGAGGAAAGTGCAGTCGACTCGTGTGAATCGGAACGTTCCGGACTTCCACGAAGCGGTGGGAGCGGTAAACACTGGGACGCGTCGCTGCAGGGTTCGTGGGGCTGTAAGTGTGAGTGACCGGTATGAGTGAGACCCCACCAGAACACTGAGCCCTGAAGGGGTCTCGGCATTCCGGTAGGGTCGGATGTCCATGCAGAACATGGACACGTGAACGGTTCTCGTCCACGGTGTTAAACGTGGTTATCGAGTCGCCGTCGCGTGTGAGTGGTGTGGTGACAGGTTCGACGGGGTTGCCGTCAGTCGGTGCGAGGGAGTGATTCGGGGACAAATCGTCAGATTGGTCGGACGAGCACCTGCACGCGGCTTTTATGCGACGGACCGTGCACCTCCGGCCGACGAGCGACTCGAGACCGATTCCGGGGGGTTCGAGCGTCCGCATCGCAGTCCCCGTGCTCCGCTCTGCTTCGACCGACTTCAGAAACGGTCGCGTACGGCGTCGTTTATCACCGGTTTACGTTACCGCTGGACTTCGTTATCACCGAGCAGACGGGATGCAGCAACCGAACTCGTGCGTTCGACCGCCGGGCACAACTTTCACAAGGCCAGCAGTAATTACATGTAATTACGCATGACCAGCCCGATTCCGCCCGCCGCGCCGACGCGGTTCGACCTGATGCTCGTGCTCATCGGTCTCTCCCTCCTAACCGGTGGGCTCGTCGGGGTGCTCTCTGCCGTGCCGGTCTACCTGGCCAGCGGCGCGAGCTCGCTCGCGGCGAGCGCGGTCGTCTACGAAGGGACCGTCCGCAACCCGCCGACGGAGTAATCGGTCGACAGACCGCACCACGCCCCACTGCCCGACCAGCGTTCGTGAGCGCTGCGGGCTCCGCCGGCTTCGGGCTCCACCGCTCTCGTCGTTCCTCGTTTCTGACTCCCGTCGCTCCCCTCCCACCGTTCGCGTTCTTCGCCGTCGACGACCCGACCGCTCCGGACGCGGCTTCGTCGAACGATACGCGACGCTGACCGCCTCGTCGTGCGATGCGAAGCCGGGCGTATGACTCGTGTATTCCTGAGCGCACACCGAGCGCGGTCGCTCGTCGGTCGAGTATCGCAAAAGGGTAAGCGCTCGTGCGCGGGAAAATCCCGGCGCACGACGCTTGCCGCCCTGAATTGGTCCCCGCTGACGCTTCGGCCCTCCAAAGCGAAGCGTCACTTGCGACAAGCCCTCCCGAGTACTTAAAACTGGCGTAGCCGGCAGGCGAACACGGGTCCGAACCAGACGGCCGCCCCGAGCAGGCTCGTCCCGACCTCACTGGGCCGTCCTCCGGTACTCGCCACGGAACACTGTCTTCGGCTCACCGGAGTACTCGGCGAATCTTCGGGACCGAGACGGCCGGACCGGACCGTCGTCGACGGCCGCCCGGTCCTATCGGGCTGACGAGGCCGTTCGACCGGGTCGACTCTCCGCGCCCGCACCACGACGGGCTTTTCTGCCGTCGCTCCCTGCGTCGGAGTATGAGCGACGAAGCGGTTCCGAGCCGCGCGGAGCGGGCGTTCGCCGACCACGGCTCGTTCGAGGCCTTGGACGACGGACGCTACGAGGCAGTGACGACGCCGTTCGACGGCACGGTCGTCGTGTTCGACGCCGGCGACGGGGAGATCGGTTTCGACGTCGAGGTACGCGTCCCCATGCTCGACGCGGTCGCCGCCGACGAAGTCGCGCCGGTCGTCGAGGAGGGGTGGTACGAGACGTTCGAACGCCGGATGGAGGACCTGGGTGGCGTCACGGCCGCCGAACACAACCTCGACCCGGCGGTCGAGACCGTAGACAGCGAGGCGGTCGTCACCGTCGGGTTCACCGACCTGAACGAGCGCCGCGGGGTCGACGACGCGGCCGCGGTCGTCGACTACGTCGAGGGGACGTTCGTGCAGGGGATGATTCCCGGCTACGACTACGTCGACCCGGCGGCGTCGCTGTTGGAGCGGGCACAGGGGACGGGGAAGTCGGCGTAGCGGGAGCGACGCAAGAAGGGTAGGTGAATGTGAAGTCCGGAACGCGACCGCCTCAGTCCATCGAGATGTACGTCTGGGTATCCTCGACGCCGTCGATGGCCTGGATGTGGTCGGCGACGATCTCCTTGACCTGCGCCGGCTGGTCGACGCTCACCTTCACGATGAAGTCGACGTCACCGGCGACGATGTTGACGCTCTCCACCCCGTCGAGGCCGACCATCTCGGACTTGAGGCGGTCGGCCTCGCCGGTGTTCGCTTTCACCATGACGTAGGCGGTGACCATCTCAGGCACCCCCCATCTCCGCGGCGGCGGCCGGCGTCTCCACGCCGACGAGCAGCTGGCGCACCTCGCCGAGCACGTCGAAGTCCGCGAGGACGGCGATGCGGTCGCCCGCCTCCAACGAGTCGTCCGGGAGCGGAATGCCCATCGACGCCTCCTTCTTGCCGAAGGCGAGGATGCGCGCCTGCGCGGGCAGGGCGACCTCGCTGATGGTGTACCCCTTCATCGGCGACTCGTCGGTGATGGTGAACAGAATCACTTGGAGGTGCTGGGCGATGTCGGCGATGGCGCGGATGGAGCCGCCGAGGAGGGCGTTCTTCGCACCGATGGCGCCGAGGCGCTCGGGGTAGACGATCTCGTCGACCTCGTCGGCGTACTTCTGGTATATCTCCTCGCGGTAGTCCTCGTCGATACGCATCACGGTCCGACAGCCGTTGTGCTTCCCGATCATGCAGGCCGCGAAGTTGACGTTGAGGTCGCTGGTGAGCGCCCCCAGCGCGTCGGCGTCGGCGACGCCCGCCTCCTCGAGCACGTCCTCGCGGGAGCCGTCGCCCTCAACGACCTCGAAATCGGCGGTTCGCGCCCGCTCTGCGATGTCGCGGTCGCGTTCGACGAGCGTCACCTCGTGTCCCTCCTCGCGGAGTACCCGGGCGGTCCGGAGGCCGACCCGTCCCGCACCGATGATAACGAATCGCATGGAGACGCGTACGACAGCGGAGGTGAATAACCTTGCCCCGGCGCCGACCCGTCCCTGGAGGAAGGCTTTTGCCGTGCCCCACAGTATCACGTCACATGGTTCACGCGTTCATCATGGTGAAGACGGCGGCGGGCGAGTCCGAGCGACTGGTCGAGGCCATCCGGGAGGTGGGGGAGGTCGCGGAGGCCCACATCGTCGCCGGCGCCTGGGACATCATCGTCGAGGTGGACGCGGAGGAGGTGTACAACGTCCTGAAGGTGGCCTCCAGCGAGGTGCAGGGGTTACAGGGCGTCAACGACACCAAGACGTACATCGCGATGGACTGACCGGCGCAGAACGTCTCACGTCTCTCTCACTGAGTCGCCCTGCTCTCGCTCCGGCCGTCGGAGCGCCGCGCACGGGTCTCGCGGCCTCGCCTCAGTCTTCGCGGCGCTCCCACTCGACTCCCTGTGGGTCGTGTGTCTCGAGGAACGCCCGGAGCTCCTCGCGCTGTCCCCGAAGCTCGTCGGGGAGGTCGGCGAACACGTACTCGAACACGTCGTCGGG
This sequence comes from Halobium salinum, assembly GCF_026586625.1. Classification (GTDB taxonomy): domain Archaea; phylum Halobacteriota; class Halobacteria; order Halobacteriales; family Haloferacaceae; genus Halobium; species Halobium salinum. Next base: position 775,755 of record NZ_JAODIW010000006.1, read on the forward strand.
GTCGCTCGGCGGTTCGTCCTCGACAGCCCTTACCGCGGCCGAGAGCTCCTCGTCGGCCTCCTCGCGGACGCTCTCGACGAACGCGTCGTCGAGGACGCCCTCCTCGCGGAGGAACGCCTCGTAGCGGTCGAGCGGGTCGCGGGTGCGCCACTCCGGGAGGTCGGGCTCCTCGTCGCGGTAGCGACTCGGGTCGTCTGCGGTGGTGTGAGCGCCCCGTCGGTAGGTGAGCGACTCGACGAGCACGGGGTCGCCCGCGCGGGCCGAGGCGAGTGCGTCGGAGACCGTCTCGTAGACGGCGAGCGGGTCGTTGCCGTCGACGCGTACCCCCTCGAATCCGTAGGCGTTCGCCTTCTCGGCGATGGTCTCGCTCATCGTCTGGCGGTCGCGGGGCAGGGAGATGGCCCACTCGTTGTTCTCACAGAAGAAGACCACTGGAGCGTCGAACACGCCGGCGAAGTTGAGCCCCTCGTGGAAGTCGCCCTCGCTCGTGGCGCCGTCGCCGAAACAGACCACCATCGCCTCGTCGCCGCCGGCGTAGTTGCGTGCCATCCCCGCGCCCGTCGCGTGGGGAATCTGCGTCGCGATGGGGACGGCCTGCGGGAACACCTCGTGGCCGTGCTCGGAGTCGAACTCGGGGCCGCCGCGGCGGAACCGGAGGAGGTCCGCGGGCGGGACGCCGCGGGCGACCTGGAAGGCGTTCGAGCGGTAGGTCGGGAACAGCCAGTCGTCCTCATCCATGGCGTGTGCGGCGCCGACCTGGGAGGCCTCCTGCCCGCGGTAGGGCGGGTAGCCACTCATCCAGCCGCGGCGCTGGAGCGCCAGCGCGCGCTCGTCGAAGCGACGTGTCCGGACCATATCCCGGTAGATGTCGCGGGCCTGCTCCGGGGGGATGAGCGTGTCGCCGAGCGACCCCTCGTCGATGACTCGGTGCATGTCGGGGGCGACACCGGGAGCCGGCATAATTGGGCGGGGTTCGTCGGCCGACGACGTCGACGCTCCGGGTCAGTCCCGGCGCCGACGCACCAGCGCCGCGGCGGCGAGGAAGCCGGCGCCGACGAGTCGGACCCGGCGCTTCGAGTCGTCTCCCGCCTCGAAGCGCACGTCGAGGGCGCGGTCGTAGCCGACGCTCGCGAGCCACAGCAGGAGGCCGGGTGCGAGGAGGTGGACGAGCCCGTTTCCGAGGAGGAACAGCCGCCCGAGCCACGACTCGGTCCGCGTGAGGTCGAGGTCCATGTGGACGCTCGGGACTCGGAGAGTGTGTGTGTCGGTCGGCCGCTGCGGAGATGTGGGGCGACGTGCCCGTCGCCATCCGACGGGGTGAAGTCGACGCGGTCCCAACCTCGGGTATGGCCACGGTCCTCAACCTCGTCCTGTTCGGGGGGGTGCTGGTCCTCCACACGCTCGTCGCGGCCGTCTCGACCCGCTTCTTCCGCATTCGCATGGGGACCCAGTGGGGGTCGGTGCTGTACGCCCTCCTCGTCACGCCACTCCTGTTGCTCGTCTCGACGCTCCTGTTCACGGGCGTGCTGGGCATCGGCGTGAACCTCGGCAACTCGGCGACGGCGGTGGGCGTGATGATCGGCCTCCCCCTCGCGCTGGGGTTCACCATCGACGTACTCTACATGCCGACGCCCGACGAGTACGACGTCCCGGACACGACGAACTGAGTTTTCCCTCTCTTTCGGCCTTCGGAACGTCAGCGCGGCTCCAGAATCCGGTCCATCGCGTCCTCCACCTCGGCGAGCACGTCCTCCGGCGGCTGCGTCGCGTCGACGCGCACGAACCGCTCGGGCTCGTACTCAAGTAGCTGTTCGTAGTTCGCGCGGACCTCGGCGAGGTAGCCGGCCTGTTCGAACTTGTTGGTCGCGCCGCTCCGGGCGGCGGCCGTCTGCGGGTCCACGTCGAGGTAGATGGTCGCGTCGGGCGCCCGGGAGAACGCCTCGTGGATGCCCCGAACGTAGTCCATCGGGCGTTTCAGGTCGGTGTCCGCAAGCTCGACGGCTTGGTAGGCGAACCGGGAGTCGGAGTAGCGGTCGGAGACGACGACCTCCCCGTCGGCGAGGGCGGGGCGGACGACCCGCGAGAGGTGGTCGGCGTGGTCGGCCGTGAACAGGAAGAGCGAGGCGAGGGGGTCGGCGTCGTCGTCCGCGATGGCGCGGTCGACGGCTTCGCCGTACCACGACCCGGTCGGCTCGCGGGTGTAGACGGCGTCCGGGTGGGAGTCCTGCAGCGCCTCCCACACCGTGGTCTTCCCGCTGCCGTCGAGACCCTCCAGCGTGATGAGCATGGCCGACGGTGAGCCGCGACGGCGCTTAAGCGGTGGGGAATCGAGGCGCGCGGGGTCGGGAGCATCTCGACCCGACCGACTGCGCGCCCGGAAACCGGCACACTCGGCCGCAATCGCACAGTAGCTTTACGTCGAATCCAGCCTACATATCGGACATGAAGGTTCTCGTCGTCGGCGGCACCGGGTTCATCGGCTCGAAGCTCTCCACGGAACTGCACGAGCGCGACCACGAGGTGACGGTGCTCTCGCGCGACCCCGACGACGCCGACCTCCCGGCGGGCGTCGAACGGGTCGAGGGGGACGTGACCGAGTACGACTCCATCGAGGGCGCCTTCGAGGGCCAGGAGGCCGTCTACTTCCTCCCGGCGCTCTCGCCGCTGTTCAAGCCCGACGGCGGCGACCGGATGCACTTCAAGATTCACCTGCAGGGGACGGAGAACGCCGTCCGCGCCGCCGAGGAACACGGCGTCTCCCGCTTCGTCCAGATGAGCGCCCTCGGCGCCGACCCGAACGGGGAGACGGCGTACATCCAGGCGAAGGGGCAGGCCGAGGAGGCCGTACAGGGCTCCGAGCTCGATTGGACCATCTTCCGTCCCTCCGTCGTGTTCGGCGACGGCGGGGAGTTCGTCTCCTTCACGAAGAAGCTCGCCCCGCCGTACGTCACGCCGTTGCCGGGCGGCGGGAAGACGCGGTTCCAACCCATCTGGGTCGGCGACCTCGTGCCGATGCTCGCCGACGCGCTCGAAGACGACGCCCACGTGGGCCAGACCTATGAGGTGGCAGGCCCGGAGAAGCTCTCGCTCGCCGAGGTGGCGAAGCTCGCCCACGGCGCGGCCGGGCGCTCGGTGAACGTCGTCCCCGTCCCGATGGGGCTAACCAAGGTCGGGCTCAGCATCGGCGGACAGATTCCCGGCTTCCCGATGGGGACCGACCAGTACCGCTCGCTGAAGTTCGACAACACCACCGACGACAACGACGTGGGCGCGTTCGGCCGGGACGAGTCCGACCTGACGACGCTCTCCTCGTACCTCAACGGGTAGTCGTCGTCCGCCGAATTTCTCAACCCACGCTGTCACCCTCGCTCCTCGACCGGGTATCGGTAGAACAGCCCACTGACACGCCCTCTCAGGGCCTCTCCGTCCCCCGGTTCCGACCCATCATGTCATCCGTTATGATTCTCAACCATCATAAGACTTATACGCTGAATTCTCATCGCAATTGACCAATGACGAGGGGAAAGAAACGATGAAGCTGGCGATGATCGGGTTCGGACAGGCCGGGGGGAAGATTGTCGACAAGTTCCTCGAGTACGACGAGCGCCACAACTCCGGAATCGTGCGCGCCGCCGTCGCGGTCAACTCCGCGAAGGCCGACCTCATGGGGTTGGAACACATCCCCGAGGAACAGCGCGTGCTCATCGGTCAGGCCCGGGTGAAGGGTCACGGCGTCGGCGCCGACAACGAACTCGGCGCGGAGGTCGCAGAGGAGGACATGGACGAGATTCAGGGCGCCATCGACGGCATCCCGGTCCACGAGGTCGACGCGTTCCTCGTGGTCGCCGGCCTCGGCGGCGGAACGGGCTCCGGCGGCGCGCCGGTGCTCGCGAAGCACCTGAAGCGCATCTACACCGAACCGGTGTACGGCCTCGGCGTGCTGCCCGGCAGCGACGAGGGTGGCATCTACACGCTCAACGCCGCGCGCTCGTTCCAGACGTTCGTCCGGCAGGTCGACAACCTGCTCGTGTTCGACAACGACTCCTGGCGCAACTCCGGCGAGTCGGTGCAGGGCGGCTACGACAAGATCAACGAGGAGATCGTCCAGCGTTTCGGCATCCTGTTCGGCGCCGGCGAGTTGGAGGGCGGCGAGATAGCCGAGTCCGTCGTCGACTCCTCCGAAATCATCAACACGCTCTCGGGAGGCGGCGTCTCCACCGTCGGCTACGCCGAGGAGGAGGTCGAGGCGACCGGCGGCTCCTCTGGCGGCCTCCTCTCCCGGTTCACCGGCGGCGGCGGCGCCGACGAACTGGACAGCGCCCACACGACCAACCGCATCACGAGCCTCGTGCGCAAGGCCGCCCTCGGGCGCCTCACGCTCCCGTGTGAGGTCCAGGGCACCGAGCGCGCCCTCCTCGTGATGGCCGGTCCCACGGAGTATCTCAACCGGAAAGGCATCGAGCGCGGGCGGAAGTGGCTCGAGGAGCAGACCGGCAGCATGGAGGTCCGGGGCGGCGACTACCCGCTCCAGCGGGGCTTCGTCGCCTCCTGTGTGCTCCTCTCGGGCGTGACGAACGTCCCGCGCATCAAGGAGCTTCAGCAGGTCGCCATCGAGGCGCAGGACAACCTCGACGAGATTCGCGACGAGTCCGAAGAGAACCTCGACGGCCTCGTCAACGACGGCGAAGACGAACTCGAATCGCTGTTCTGAACCGGGTTCGACTGCGTCGGACTTCTCCGTTCTTTTTTGTCGTGAGCGACGGCGTCGCTCACGTCGCAGGATTCGGTGCATCTGATACGGAAACGCTGGTTCTCGGAGGTCCCACCCTGACGGTTGTCGGGCCGGACGAGGTCCGGGGGGAAGTCGGCGTCGCCGTCGATGCCAACGCCTTATGTCGTCGTGGCCGAACGCCCCCCAATGCGCGTCGTCGTCCCGTTCTCCGCCGACCGCCCGAAGACGCGACTCAGCGACACCCTGGACCCGACCGAGCGCCGGGCCTTCGCCCGCGCGATGCTCGGCGACGTGGTCGAGACCGTCCGCGATGCCGGCGCCGACCCCGAGGTGCTCGCGACCGAACCGGTCGAGGTGGACGCGCCGGTCGAAGTCGACGACCGCCGGCTCTCGCTCGCCGTCAACGACGCCCTGCGCGACGGGCTCCCGGCCGCCGTCGTCATGGCGGACCTCGCGCTCGCGACCCAGCGGAGCGTCCGTCGCCTCGTCGACACCGAGGGCGACGTTGTCGTCGCCCCCGGCAGAGGTGCGGGGACGAACGCCATCGTCGTCCGCCACCCGGAGTTCCGCGTCGATTACCACGGCGCCTCCTTTCTCGACCACGCCGACGCCGCCCGCGAACTGGGCGCCGCGATACGCGTGGTGGACTCGTTCCGCCTCGCCACCGACGTCGACGAACCCTCCGACTTGGTGGAGCTGCTCGTCCACGGCGACGGTGCGGCCCGCGACTGGCTCGTCGACGCCGGCTTCGAACTCGACGACGACGGCGGTCGGGTCGGGATTCGACGGCGCTGAGGCTGGCTACGCCGCCACCAATCGGAACGCGGCGAGGCAGGCTAGCCAGCCGTCCTCGGAGTCCGGGTCCGGCACGTCAAGCACGAGAGCGTAGGTGCCGGGCCACGGTCGGTCGCCGCCACCCCATCGGTCGTCCAGTTGGACCGGCCCGCCCAGGTTCAACGCGACCGTCTCGCCGGGACCCAACTCCACGAACCCGTTCCCGGAGTCCCGTCGCGGGAGCCGCCACCACGGACCCTCGGACGCGCCGTCCGCTTCGCCGCTATCGCCGCCGACGAACGCGTACAGGTCGGGGTTGTGTGGGTTGAAATTCCGGAGCGTCCCGTCCGAACCGTTGTGTATCGCCACGACGAGCGACTCGGCCAACTCGTCGCCGTAGACGCGGACGGTCCGCCGGTTCACCGTCGGGTAGACGGAGGTGTCCGTTCGGCCGAACGAGCAGGCGACTCGTCCGGCGTCGACCGCGAACGGCGGGCAGGCGAGGCTCTCGGGCGGCGGACCGTTCGGGTCGGGCGTCGGCACTGCGGTTCCAGCATCGTTGCCGTCGGCGGGAGGGAGCGGACTCGACTTTCCGAAGCAGCCGGCGACGCTGCCGGTGCCGACGGCGACCGCAGTCAGGAGAGGGCGACGGCGCACACCGGCACTGGACGGGCAACCGAGAAAAAACCCTCCGCGAGGGTCGAAGACCCGCCGCACCCTTCGGAGTGGTGGGTCCGGCAGAACCCCCACGCCGTGCCGCGGTGGACACGCTTTTGCCGACGCCCCACCGACGACGGCGTGTGTTCCCCGCGGCCGAAGAGTACGACATCGACATCGCGGTCGACGACGCCGAGGTCGAGCGCCTGCTCTCCGTCGGTCCCGCGGACGTGGACGCCGCCCCTCGCCTCACCTACGCGCGGAACGTGTTCCTCCCGCTGACGACCGCCTGCCGCTACACCTGCACCTACTGCACGTTCTACGACGTGCCCGGACAGGCGACGCTGATGTCTCCCGAGGACGTCCGCGAAACCCTGCGGATGGGCGCCGACGCGGGCTGTACCGAGGCGCTGTTCACCTTCGGCGACGAACCCGACGAGCGCTACACCGAGATTCACGCGCAGCTGGACGAGTGGGGGTACGACGACATTCTGGAGTACCTGTACCGGGTCTGTGAAATCGCGCTCGAGGAGGGGCTCCTCCCGCACTCGAACCCCGGCGACCTCACGGAGGCCGACTTCGAGCGCCTGCGGGAGGTGAACGCCAGCATGGGGACGATGCTGGAGACGACCGCCGAGGTGCAGGCACACTCGGGTGGGCGCCGTAAGACGCCCGGCCAGCGCCTCAACACCCTCCGCGCGGCCGGTCGGGCGAAGGTACCCTTCACCACCGGCATCCTCGTCGGCATCGGCGAGTCCTGGCGCGACCGCGCCGAGAGCCTGCTCGCCGTCCGCGAACTCCACGAGCGTCACGGGCACGTCCAGGAGGTCATCGTCCAGAACGTCGTCCCCAACGAGCGCTCGGCCTTCGAGACGCCCGACCTGGAGACGATGCGCCGGGTCGTCGCGATGGCCCGCGCCGCGCTCCCGGAGGCGGTGTCCGTGCAGGTGCCGCCGAACCTCTCGCCGGCCCGCGACCTGCTCGACTGTGGCATCGACGACCTCGGCGGGGTCTCCCCCGTCACCGACGACTACGTCAACCCGGACTACGCGTGGCCCGCCCTGCGGGAACTCGAGTCGATTGCCGACGACGGCGGCGTCCCGCTCGGTGAGCGGCTTCCCGTCTACGACCGGTTCCTCCCCGAGGACCCTGACGCGCCCGCCGCCGAGTGGGAGTGGACCGGAGAACCGGTTCGCGAGGCGATGCGGGCCGACGACGACGCGGGTCGGCGGTACCGGTCGCTGGTCGACGGGTGGACGTAGGTGAACACAGCGACCGGCGGCCGGGGCGGCGGATTTCCTGCAACACTGGCCGCAAACTGCCCGCAGACCCAACAAAATCGGGTGGACTTCTATAACGGTCGCCACCGAACGGGCTGACACATATGACGTTAGCGACCGTGCTGCTGCAGACGGAGAACCCGACGAGCCCCGACTGGTGGCCGTTCCAGAGCATCATCGAGTGGAGCGTCCTCCTGAACGACTACCTCGTCCCGGCGGTCCTGTTCGTCCTGACGCTGGTCGTCGTCGTCGCGCTCGGGCGCGCGCTCCTCGTCCCGGTCGTCAAACGGGTCCTCGACAGTCAGGGCCACGACCCGACGGTGAAGACCCTCGCCGACAGCGTGATGGGCGCCGTCGTCTGGGTGCTCGCGTTCGCCATCGCGTTCACGGTCGCCGGCTTCGGCAGCGTCATCGCCGCCTTCGGTGTGTTCGCCGGCGCCATCGCCCTCGCCGTCGGGTTCGCCGCACAGGACCTCCTCGGCAACTTCGTCGCCGGCATCTTCATCCTGAAGGACAAACCCTTCGAGGTCGGTGACTGGATCGAGGTGAACGACATCGTCGGCCGCGTCGAGGACATCGACCTGCGCGTCTCGCGGCTCCGGACGTTCGACAACGAGATGATCACCGTCCCGAACGGCGAACTCGCCAACAACGCGCTGAAGAACCCGGTCGCGTACGACAAGCTCCGCCAGAAGTTCGTCTTCGGCATCGGCTACGACGACGACATCGCGGCCGCGAAGGAGGCCATCCTCGACGAGGCCGCGAAGACCGAGGGCATCCTCGACGACCCCGAGACCTCCATCCGCGTCACGGAGCTCGCCGACTCCTACGTCGGCCTCCAGACGCGCTTCTGGATAGACCAGCCCAGCCGCGCCGACTTCATGAAGGTGCGCTCTGACCTCGTCGAAAACGTGAAGAACCGCCTCGACGCCGAGAACATCGAGATGCCGTACCCCTACCGCACGCTGGAGGGAGCGCCCTTCGAGGTCAGCGGCGAGGTGCAGACGAAGGAGACGCAGGCGACGGCGGACGACTGAGCGCCACGACGCCGAGCCGTTTCATCGGCTCGGCAATCGCTGACGCGGTGGTGTGGACGACTACCCCGAAGCGACCGCGACCGGGACGCGTCTATCGCGGCCCGAAGCGCCGTCGCGCAGGTGCGACCGAGCGCCACCCCGAGCAGCGGCGGGCCGCTGCTCCTCTCGCTGACGCGGTGGTGTGGACGGCCGAGCGCCGTGACGAACGCGCGTTCGTGTCCGGCCGACCCCGCCACCGTCGCCTACTGAATGAACTCGAGCGCCACGTCCGGCAGCCGCTTCCGGACGGCGGTGTACACCGCGGCGACCACTAGCCCGCCGAGCGAGAGGGAGGTGACGAGGTCCCCGTAGAGGAACAGTCCGGGAACCAACAGCACGGCACTGAGCCCGAAGTCCTCCGGCGCCCCGTCGTACCTGACCCACCCGCGGGGCGGTAGCCACCGGTCCCCGACGTGGTAGTAGACGGCTCGCTCGCTCTCCTGCTCCCACGGTCGGTCGGCGAGACCGCCGTCGAAGGCGTCCGAGACGGCGTGGAGCGCGGCTGCGAGGAGGAACAGCGCGACGGCGACCGTGACCGGTCCGGGGGCGACTATCGCGGCCGCCCCCGCCGGCACGGCCGGCACCCACCCGAGCGCCGGGTAGTGGAGCGTTCGCCGGTGCTGTCCGACCAGCATATCGAGGTCGGGGAACGCGCCGCCGGCGAACGCTGCCAGACCGGCCACGGGAGCGAGTTCGGGAACGAGCAGCGCCACGGGGAGCGCCAGCAGCAGTCCGGCGCCGGCGTGGGTTGTGACCATCACGTGCGTGGACTCCCGGTCTCTCGAGCGGTCCGCACGGTCAGTCGTCCGCCCGCGCGCCCGCGGCCGCGTCCTTGGCGTGCCGACCGAGCAACGGGGTGCCGTCGGCCTCCGGCCCGAGGCGGGGGCCGTGCGGTCCGTCGTCGGGGTCGATGCGGCGTCGCGTGCGGTAGTCGGTCGAGCGTTCGACCGGGACGCGCCCGATGGCCGAGACCATCTCCACGTAGTCGTCGAACGAGCGGAACTCGCCGTAGCCGCCGCCGGCGCGGGTGGTGATCTCCTCCGAGAGGATGGTCCCCATGAAGTCGTCGGCGCCGCAGTTGAGCAGTTTGAGCGCCTTCGCGTCGCCGAACTTCACCCACGAGGACTGGATATGGTCGATATTGTCGAGAAAGAGCCGGGAGACCGCGATGACGAGTTCGTCCTCGTCGTCGCTCGCGCCGCCGGTGACGAGTCCGCGCTCGTACAGTGGGGTGTTCCCGTGGACGAACGAGAGCGGGACGAACTCCGTGATGGCGCCCGTGCGGTCCTGGAGGTCGCGAATCTCCTTCAGGTGCATGGCCCGGTGCATCTCGTTCTCGACGTGACCGTACATCATCGTGGCCGTCACGTCGAGGCCGGCGGCGACCGCTCCCTCCATCCCGACGAGCCATTCGTCGGTGCCGATTTTGCCGGGGCAGATGACTTCGCGGACTTCGGGAACGAGAATCTCGGCGGCAGTGCCGGGCACCGACGCGAGACCGGCGTCGGCTATGCGTCGATACACGTCCTCGTAACTCCAGTCGGTGCCGCGCTTCGCGTGGTACGCCTCCTCCGGCGTCATCGAGTGGACGTGTGCGCCCGTCTCCGACATCGCCCGAATCTGGTCGGTGTAGCTGCCGGGGTCCGTGTCGTACACGGCCGGCGGTTTGTAGTCGACCTGTTGGGCCGGCCGGTCGTACGACTCGAGAACCTCCCGGTGTTCCTCGTCGAGGACGAGCGCGGGGTGGAGTCCCGAGACGGAGGTGACCTCGTAGACGCCGCGCTCGACCGCGTCGGCGACGACCTCCCGGGACTCCTCGACGGTCTTCGTGAACCCCGTGTGTTCGCCCTCGTAGTCGGACTCGAACTGGTGGGCGGTGTTCTTGAAGTTGCAGAACAGACAGCCGGTGTTACAGGCGGTGGTGACGTTGTTGTTGACGTTGGCGACGAACGTCACCTCCTCGCCGACGACCTCCGCCCGGCGGCGGTCGGCAGCCTCCAACACCTGTTCCTTTCTGACGGGGTCTATCCCGTCCCGGTCGGTCCCCGTCGTCAGCAGTTCGACCCCGTCGTCCACCGTGAGTCGGTCGCCGTCGCGCGCCTTCGCGAGCGCGTTTTCGAACGACTGGTCCGTCTCCGGGACGTGTACGAAGTCGAACTCCTCCGGCGTGCCGGCGGCGGCGCTGGCGTCGTCCTCGGCGTCTCCGGGGGGTGCGGAGGCGGCGGGGTCGGTCATACGAACCCTCTGTCGGGCGACGGCTAAAAAGCGCTGGGTCGCGGCGAGTCCGCGGGGCGAGCGACCGGGACGTCGTTCGACCACCCCCGCCGACGCGGACGCTGCCGGGGGTGGCAGCTTTTTACGCCGGCGGCCGCATCCCGTCACATGGAACTCGAACTCCGCTTCTTCGCGACCTTCCGGGAGGCGGTCGGCACCAAAGTCGTCTCCCGCGAAGTCGACGACGGCGCCACCGTCGGCGACGTGCTGCACGAACTCGAGGCGTCGTACGACGGGTTGGAGGGCCAACTCGTCGAGGACGGCGACCTCCGCCCACAGATAAACGTCCTGAAGAACGGCCGTGAGGTGCTGCACATGGACGGGATGGACACCACGCTGGAGGACGGCGACTCACTGTCGGTGTTCCCGCCGGTGGCCGGCGGATGATCGGCGACGACGTGGGCGAGGGCTCCCGGCGCGAGAAGTCCTACCGCGGCATCTCCCAGCGCCTCGCCGCCCACTACCTCGGAAACCTCGGCGGCGAGGCGGTGAGCGAGGGCGACGAGGGCACCGTCGACGCCGTCGAGGGCGACGGCTGGTCGGCCGACCTGTCGAGCGAGAAAGTCGAGGTCGGCCCCTCGGTCACACTCACCGAGGTCACCGTCGTCTTCGCGGGCGACCCCGAGACGCTGGACGAGTTGGTGAAGAAGTTCTCGCAGAAGGCGATGCGGGCCGGAGGGTAGCGTGACGGACGGCGACGGGGGTGGTAGCGACAACTCCGGCGGGAGCGAGCACCCGATCGAGGGGCAGGTACTCCTGCTGACGGCCGCGAAGGCGAGCGTCGGTCCCGGCGCGCTCCCCGACCTCCTCACGCGGGTGCAGGCGGACCTCGGCCCCCGAATCGAGGAGTACCGTCGGCGCTACGAACTCGCCAGTGAGGACGACGGGCGGGCAACCTTCTTCGTCGAACCCGACCACTGGGACGCCGTCGGCGACCGACTGGGGTTCGGGCGCCGCGAGACCGACGCCGTCCGCCGCGCCCACGAGGAACAGCTTCGGCGGGTCGGCTCACGAACGGACCGGCGCGACGAGTTCGAGACGGCCCTAGAACTGCGGGCCGCGGCGGTGGTCGGCCTCGACTGACACGGCTCACTCCACCGAGCGGTCGATCGTTCCCACCGAACAGTTTTGTCGAGACGCCGTGACACCGGCTCATGAACGACAGAACCGTCAGCACGACCGCGACGGGGCGCGCCGCCGGCCACCCAAATAGGGCCGAACTCAAGCTCTCGGCGGAGGCCGTCGACCCGGAGCCCATGGCCGCACGGCGCGCCGTCGGCGGCCAGTCCGTCGCGCTCAGGCAGAGCCTCCGAGAGGCGGGCGTCCCCGACGACACGGTTCGAACGAGCGAGTTCCGAATCGTCCGGCGACCGAGGCGACCCGAACGACCGGAGCGGTCGGAGGCGGCCGACGAACCCGACCCCTACACCGCGACGGAGTCCGTGCACGTGACAGTCGCCGACCCGGACGACGTCGGGCCGGTTCTCACCGGCGCCGTCGACGACGCGGGCGTCGGCGTCGACGAGGTGACGTTCACCTTCTCCGAGGAGCGCCGCGCCGAACTCGTCCGGACGGCCACCCGGAAGGGGGTCGCCGTGGCGCGACGGCCGCCGACGCGCTGGCGCTCGACGTCACCGAGCGGAGTCGAACTCGACAGCGCACGTCCGGGCTGGCGCTGGACACGGCGGAGGACGTCGGTCCGTCGAGCGGACCGGTCGAGGTCGTCGTCGCGGTCGACGCCACGTTCCGACTGGACTGAGCGCGGCAGTCGCGGAAGGTGGGCTGGAGGACCGCGGAGCCCTTGGCGACGACGACGAGGAACTGCACGTAGGCGTCGGAGTGCTTCGGCGCCCGGCGGTGTGGCCCGCCGTGGCTCATCACGACCGCCGGTGCCGTCTCGCCGGGTGCGGCGCCGGCCGGTTTCGGGCGCCGTACCGGAGCACGCCGATGTCGCGCCCGTCTACCGGTTCGCGGGCGACCGCGGTCGCCCCAACTCGCCGTCGTCCGACCCGCTCAGTTCGAGGTCGGTAGCGAGAGGTCTCCCGGCTTCACGACTTCGACCTTCCCCTGGTCCCGGTAGTTCGCGACGTGCTTGCACATCTTGCGGAACTCCGAGGGCGTGTTGACGAACTGGTCGCCGCCGTCGACACCGTGGAGGAACGGCGTGTAGAGCCCGCGGTAGGCCGCCACCTCGTCGAGCTGGTTCTTCACCGCTGCGGGCGTGTTCGGCCGTGAGCGGTTGACGAACGCCGGCTCGAACAGCGTCGACTGTGACAGCCCCTTCTCGCTCCCCCTGAACGCGAGGAACCCGTAGTCGTGGTACTCCGTGACGAGTTCGAACGTGTTGCGGTCGCAGGCGCCGCCGGGGTACATGAACGCCCGCACGTCGCCGAAGCCCATCTCCTGGAGCTGTTGCTTGGTGTACTCTATTTTCTTTCGCTGTGTCGCGCGGTCCATCCCGTAGAGGTTCTGGAGGTCGTTACTGTGGCTGGCGATCTCCCAGCCGGCGTCCGAGAGCTCCTGCAACTGCGCCTCCGAGAGGCGACCGCTGTCGCCGAGGAGGTCGACCGGAACGGCGGCGACCCCCTGTAGGTCGAACTCCTGCATGATGGGGAAGATTTCGTTGTACAGCGACGGGGTGATGTCGTCGAACGTCAGCATCACCTGTCCCTTCTTCGCCATCTTGTCGTGGAAGAGCAGTTCGTCGACGTTGTACGTCGGCGCCGTCGACCCTCGCCCGTCGACCGTGATGAGCATCGACTCGATACCCCCGAGGTTGCGCTGGTACGCGTCGTTGATGGAGGGGTTGATGCGCAGCCACCCGCTCGGGTGGTTCTGGCTGATCTGCTGGATGAGCTTGATGGTCTTCCCCCCGGTGTCCTGCATCCAGATTCGGACGTTCGTCGGTCGGGGCTCCTCCAATCTGATGGCTATCGAGAGGTCCCGATTCGAGAGGTCGAGCGGCACCGGAAAGTCCCGACGGATGGTCCCCGGTCCACCCTGGACGCGGAACGACTGCTCCCCGCCGTAGACGGTCTCCGTGTCCGCTTTCATCGTGACGTTGTTGTCGGGTTCCCACGCCGAGACGTCCTCGAATCCGGCCGCCTTCGGAATCATCGGCTCGTAACTCCCCGGGGCGTCGCCCGAGGGTTGGGGAGTGTCGCTCCCCTCCTCGCCGGCGGACTCGTTGCCGGCGGACTCGTTGCCGGCGGTCCCGTTTCCGGTCGTCGTTCCGGCTGTCGGCGTAGCCGTCGTCTCCGTCGCCGTCGTTCCGTTCTCGGTGGTCGTCCCACCGGAGCCCTCGCTGCTACATCCTGCCAGTCCCACCAGGCCGGCCACGCCAAGCGCCTTGAGGTACGCCCGGCGGTTCTGCCGTCGGTCACCGTCCATACGGGAACCCCTTGGCCCCCTCGGCCTTTATTATCACGCCCATAAGCACAACCCGCGGGCAACCGTGTCGCCGTCGCAGCCCACCACGCCACCGACGGCGAACGCAACGGGGCGTTGATTCCGGGCGCTCGGGAGCGCGGTCGCCGGCCGTCGACACCCCTCTCCCGGCCCGCGACGCCGTCGGGTCCGGGGGACGACCACCGACGAACCGACAGTCGTCGTCTCGCTCGGTCGAACGTCCGCGACTGCTGTCACTCCGGGCTCGTGGTTTCCCGAAAACGTAGTCTGCCACGCCACCGCGTCAGCGAGGCGGCCAGAGACGAACTCTGGCCGTCGTGGCGCTCAGTCGCACCTCCGCGACGGCGAGTCGGAGCACGACGAGCCGTGCTCCGACCGCGGTCGCTCCGGGCTAGTCGTCTGCCGGCGCGGCCGAGTCACCGCTACTTACACCGGTGCCGGGGCCGATGTCGATGCCGAGGTCGTCGAGCTTCTCGTCGGGGACGACGCCGTCGACCCAGCCGCGGTGTGCGTAGTACTCCTCTTTCATCTCGTCCAGCTCACACAGCTCGCCCTCGCTCGCGCCCTGACCGGGAACGGCGTTCTCGTTGCCCTTCACGAAGCGGTCCGGCAGGGAGTCGTCGTCGCCGTCGAAGCCGGCGAGGTTGTTGTAGTACCGTTCGAGGGTGTAGATGCGCTCGCCGGTCTCCATCAGCTCGTCCTCGGTCACGTCGAGGCCGGTCATCCCGTTGTACTGGAGGACGTACTCCTCGATGCCCTCCGCGAACGCGTTGAACTTGCAGATGTCGAACGAGTCCGAGATGGCGTGGAGGTCCTGGAACGTCGCCGCGAGTTCGCCCTTCCCCTCGTACGCGTAGGGGTCGACCTTCTCCGGGAAGCCGAGGATTTCGGCCGACGGCGTGTACGCCCGTAGGTGGCAGGCGCCGCGGTTCGAGGTGGCGAAGCCGATGCCCATCCCCTTCATGCAACGGGGGTCGTACGCCGCGATGGACTGCCCCTTCACGTCGAGGCGGCAGTCGTGGGCGTCCTTCGCCTCCGCGACGCGACGCTGGCCCTCCGCGAGCAGGTCGGCGAGGTCGTCCTCGCGCTTTCCGATGCGGGTGATGAGTTCGACCATCGTGTCGGCGTCGCCCCAGTCGATGCCGTCCCCGAGGTCGTCGAGGTACCCCTTCTCGGTCATCTCCATCGCCATCGCCATGATGTTACCCACCTCGATGGTGTCGACCCCCATGTCGTTACAGCGGTCGATCATCACGGCGATCTTGTCGCGCTCGGTGTGCTGGGAGTTCGGCCCGAGCGCCCACGCGGACTCGTACTCGTAGGACTCCATCCGGACGTTCATCTCCTCGCCCTTCACCGTCGCGGAGGTCTCGACCTCCTTCTTGCAGGCGACCGGACAGGAGTGACAGGTCGGCTCGTCGACGAGGATGTTCTCGCGGACGTTCTCCCCCGAGACCTCCTCGGAGTCGATGTCGCTTCCGGTGTCGTCGTCGAACGAGCGCGTCGACGTGTACTTCCCGTTCTTCGTCGGGAGTCCGTCCATCTCCTCGGTGATGTTCATCAGGACGTTCGTCCCGTACATCGAGAGGCCGCCCTCGTTCGGGGCGGTCACGTCGGACTCCTGGATGACCTGCATCGCCTGCTGGTACCCCTCCTGGAACGTCTCGGGGTTCTTCGGCTTGGGCATCTTCGTGCCGGACTTGACGACGACGGCTTTGAGCCCCTTGTTGCCCATCACACAGCCGGTGCCGCCCCGGCCCGAGGCGCGGTCGTCCTCGTTCATCACGCAGGCGTAGCGCACCTCGTTCTCGCCGCCGGGGCCGATGGCCATCACGGAGAGGTTCTTGCCGACGCTCCCCTCCACTTCCTCGCCGAGCCCTTCGATGGTCTCGTGGACGCCCGTCCCCCAGTAGTCGGAGGCGTCGCGGAGTTCGACCTCGCCGTCCTCGACGAACGCGTAGACGGGGTCGTCGCTCTGTCCCTCGAAGACGAGGCCGTCGAAGCCCGACCACTTGAGTCGCGCACCGGACCAGCCACCGTGGTGCGAGTCGGTGACGGTCCCGGTGAGCGGCGACTTCGTACAGAGCGCGATGCGACCGCTCATCACGGTCTGGGTGCCCGTCAGCGGGCCGGTCATGAACGCGAGCACGTTCTCCGAGCCGAGCGGGTCGACGTCCGGGCCGGCGTCGAACACGTACTTCACACCGAGGCCGCGGGCGCCGATGTACTTCTTCGCGTCCTCGTCGTCGATTCCCTCGTAGTTCACGTCACCCGACGACAGGTCGACGCGAGCCACGCGGTCCTGGTAGCCGCCCATTTCTGTCATGGTTAATAGTCTATGGTTATGTATGGGCCGAACTCCGTTAGTCGTTGGTGTAGGGGCGTAACCGAATTCAGTTTCGTCCGCCGAGTCGGGCGATTCGGTGGTGGCCGTCGCGGCGTGCTCGGTGGGGGTCGGCGGCTCGGACCGCGGGAGTTTTGACCCGCCATCGCCTCCGACCCGTCGAATGAGGCTCCCGTCACCGGGGCGTCGGCTCCGCTGGACCGCCGTCCTCGTCGTCGCGGTCGCCATCCTCGCCGCCTCCGTGGCGCCGCCGGGTCCGGACACCGGCGAGCCGTTCGTCCTCCTCGGCGTCGCGGGCGACAAGTGGCTTCACGCCGCCGCCTACGCCGGACTGGCGGCGACGGCCGGGTGGGCAGTGTTCCTCGACCGACCGGTCCCGCGGGCGCTCGTCCTCGCCGTCTGTCTCTCGGCCGGCTACGGCGTCGCGATGGAGGTCGTGCAGGCACCGCTCCCGGCACGGCAGTTCGACGTCGCGGATATGCTCGCCAACGCGGTCGGTGCGGTCGTCGCGGCGGTCGGGATGTGGGTTCTCGTCGGGACCGTCGAGGAGTCGGACTCCGCCGACCGGGACTGACCGCCCGGCGACCGCGCGCTCACCCGACCGTGGAAGGGAGCGCCGACCGTCGAGGCGTTCGCTCCGTCGGGCGAGCGGGCGTGGGCGTTCGACGTCGACAGAGGTGTCGCCGACGTGACCGTCGACGGCCGACGGGCCTACGTGAGCACCCGTGACGGGACGTTCCACGCGCTCGACGTCTGAGCCGCGGTTCCGCCCCGTCCCCCGCCCTCGCCCGGGTTCAGAAGTGGCCGCCGCTCACGGGGCGGTGGCGGTTCGGCCTCGCGTCGCGGCCGGGGCCGTCGAACTCCGTCTCGACCGACTCGACCATCCCGAGTACGTCCCAGGTCGGGTCGGTCCCGCCCTCGGCGACCCGACGCGCCTCGACCGGGTCCCACTTCCGGTCCTCGCAGGCCGCGGACGCGTCGTAGCGCTCGCCGTCTCCCCGGAGTTCGACCCGCACGCGTCGGCCGGGAACGTACTCGACCGGCCCCGCCAGCCCCTCGACCGTCGTCCCGTCTGCCAGCGTCAGCCGGATTCGCTCGCCCAGTTCCGCGCCGCCCAACTGCTCGACGATGGCTTTCATCGACGCTAGTGCGTTCGTCGCGGGAGGAGTTGAGTGGGCGGTTACTCGCCGTTACCCGGGACGCCGGCGGACGAGCCACGGCTCCGGCGGACGGGCCGGGGCTCCGGCGGCCGAACCGAACCCCGACGACCGAACCGGACCTCAACGGCCGAGCCGGGACTACTCCCCGAGCAGGTCGGCCGCGGCCTCGACCAGAATCTCCGTCACCTCGACCACCTCGTCGGTGTAGACGAACTCGCCCGCCGAGTGGATGTTCTCGCCGTCGGGGCCGAGGATGACCGTCGGGAGGTTCCCCCGGTCCGGGTCGCCGAGGTAGTTGAAGTCGCCGACGCTGGCGAAGTAGGCGGTCTCGGGGGCGACGCCGGTGACGCGCCTCGTCGCCCCTTCGAGCGAGCCCACGAGCGCGTGGTCCGGGTCGGTGACGTACGGACCGTACTTGATGCCGGGGTCCGGCGACTCGCGGAAGCCGACCGCGACCTCGCTGTCGAGGTCGAGCGCCTCGACGGCGGCCTCGGCCTGCTCGCGGACGACCTCGCGGCTCTCGCCGGGGACGACGTGTCGGTCGACCATCAGTCGGGCGCGCTCGGGCACCGAGAGGGTCTGGCTTCCCCCCTCGACCTTGATGGGACAGACCGACCCGTCGCCGAGTTTCTCGTGGGAGTCCACGTCGAGCCCGTCGAGCGTCTCCGCCACCCGACCGGCGTCGACGACGGCGTTGATGCCCTTGTGCGGCTGCGAGCCGTGTGCGGCCCGCCCCCGAATCTCCATGTCGTAGAGGAACCGGCCGCGAGCGCCGAGAATCAGCGCCGGGTTCGACACGTCCGACTGGGCGAGAATGGGCCCCGGCTCCGTCACGACTGCGGCGTCCACGTCGTCGAGGAGACCGTCCCGGAGCAAGCGGTCGGTGCCGAGTCCGTACGGGCCCTCCTCGTCGACGACCGCAGTCAGCAGGAGGTCGCCCGCGAGGTCGAGGTCGCCGGCGTCGACGGCCTCGGCGAGGATCCGGAACGCGACCAGCACCGCGGCGAGGCCGCCCTTCATGTCACAGGCCCCCTGTCCGTACAGCTTCCCGTCCTCGATGCGGCCGGAGAAGGGGTCCTCCTCCCAGGCGTCGACGATCTTCACCGTGTCGACGTGGGCGTTGAGGAGGAGCGTCGGCGCGTCCGGGTCCGACCCCTCCAGCCGGGCGAGGACGTTTCGCCCCTCGTAACCGGTGATGTCGGGCTCCTCGACGCGGTGGTACTCCGGGTCGAGACCAGCCTCGTCGAGCCAGTCGTGGACGAACTCGACGATCTCCTCCTCCTCGAAGTAGGGGCTGGGGATGCGGACGAGGTCCTGCAGCAGCGAGAGGGTGTCGTCGGCGTCGACGCGTTGGGCTACGGTCTCGGACGCCGTGTGTTCCGACTCCGCCATCGTCAGTCACCCCCCGCCGCCGGCGCTCGGTCCGGCTCGACCTCCGGCTCCTCGCGGATGGCCGGGTCGTACTCGTCGCTCGGGACGCCCGGGAGCGTGTCGAGGATGGCCTCCACGTCGGTGTCCGCGCTGTCGCGGTACCAGTAGAAGACGAGCAGGCCGACCGCGAGCCAGGGGAGGTAGATCTCCAGCGAGCCCTGGTACGCCTGCGTCAGGAGCGCACCGGAGCCGAGGACGGCGACGACGACCGGGACGTATATCCAGTTCCCGGGGTCGAAGGCGGCGCGCTCGGCGATTTCGGGGCGCTTCACGTACACGTAGCCGGCGGTCAGCGACACCGCGAAGTACGCGATGAGGTAGCTGAACGTCGCGATGGCGAGCGCCTGGTTCAGCCCGGTGCTCCAGAAGGTGAGGAAGCTGGCGACGACGTACAGCGTCAGCAGGGACCAGTGGGGCGTGTTGAATCGCTCGCTCACCTGCGAGAACTGCCTCGGGAAGATGCCGTCCCACGACCAGGAGTACGGCATCTTGATGCCAGCGGCCATCACCGCGTGGACCGAGGAGGCGGTGGCGAGCAGGCCGCCGACTGCGACGACGGTGATGCCGAGGTCGCCGAGGAACGCCTCCGCCGCGGTGGCGAGCGGACGCGCTGAGTCCGCGAGGACGGTGTACTCGGCGACCACGCCGTAGATGACCGCCGCGGTCCACATGTAGAGGACGATGAGCACGAGCGTCCCGCCGACCATCGCGAGCGGGAGGTTCCGTGAGGGGTTCTTCACCTCCGCACCCATCTGCCCGGCGACGGCGATGCCGATGTAGGCATAAAAGAGGGGAACGGCGGCGGCGACGAACCCGTCGAACCCGCCGGTGAAGAACGGCTGGTAGTTCGCCGGGTCGACGTTCATCGACCCCGGAATCACGAGCACGAGGATGGAGAGGATGAGGAAGCCGAAGATGACGTTCTGCGAGACGCTGTACCCCTTCGTGCCGACGAGGTTCACGAGGAAGAGGACGGTGAGCAGGCCGAACCCGGCGAGCGCGGGGTCGACGCTCGGGTAGAACACCTGCAGGTACGAGCCGAACCCGATGGCGAGGACGGCGTCGGCGGCCATGTAGCCGAGCCACTTCGACCACGTCACGACGAAGCCCGGCAACCGATTCCGGAACGTCCGCGTGATGTAGCTGTACGACCCGGCGGCGCCGGGGAAGATGGTCGCCATCCAACTGTAGTTCGTCGCGATGGCCATCGCGAGCAGCCCCGAGACCGCCACCACGAGGATGACGCTCGGCCCGGTGGTGCTGCTCGCCGTCCCGAGCGTGACGAACAGCCCGGCCCCGAGCGTGCCGGCGACGACGGTGCTTATCGCCGCGAGCGGCCCCATGTTGCGTGCGAGGCTGTTCCCCTCGTTCGCGTCAGTCGATGCCATGCGAAGAGACATCACGGATTCGACGGTAAACCCCGTCCCTAGCATGGTTGGGTCGTCGGAGGTGGGACAGGATGCGGCGGGCTCGACCGACGCCTGCCCGCGTGCTTGCCCGAGGTCGGCTCGTTCGGGGAGGCTCGCTCGTGATTGGTCTCCCCGGCGCCGGGCCGACTTCCTCGCGGTCGCCCTCCCGGCGCCCGACTCACTCCGGGTCGAGCAGTTTGGCCTCGGCCTTCCGGAGATGTTCGAGCACCGTCGCCTTCGAGAGGCCGAGGTCGTCGGCGAGCTCCGACGCCGACACTTCCCGGGGCCAGGTGTAGTACCCCCGTTTGCGCGCGAGTTCGAACACCTCGCGCTGGCGCTCCGAGAGGCCGTCGCTGCGGAAGATGCCGGAGCCGACGCCGTCCTCCAGGGTGGCGATGTGCTCGACTTCCACGTCGGCGCGCATCTCCTCGCGCACCTCGTCGAGCGCCCGAGTCACGGCGTCGCGGTCCTTGTCGACGACGACGGTCCAGTACTCCCGGCCGCGGTACATCCGCACCGGCTCGTCGGGGATGAACCCCCGCGAGACGAGCGCGTCGTTGATTGAGTTCTCGATGGCGTAGCGGACGACGATACCCTGCGCCGCGGCGCCGGGGGCGAGCCGGTCGTCGGCGAGCTGGTGGGGTTCGTCGACCCCCCACACGTCGTCGACGAGGTCGCTGTCGGCGATGGTCTCCACGAGCGTCTCCAGCTCCGCCGTCGAGTCGGCGTAGGCCGTGAACCGCCCTTGGGCCTTCCCCTCGACGTGGTGGACGCCGTGGCCCAGCAGGCCACCCGGGACGGCCGCCGTCACCTGGAGCGTCCAGCAGTTCGGGTGCCAGATGTCGAGGGTCAGACGCGACCCACCGGCTCCGGCACTCCCCTCGGACGCCTCCGTCGGCTCCTCCCGGTCGGCTGCCATACGGGTAGTCGGTACGGGAATAGCCGTGTTAAGGCTTCCCAATGTGCGGGTTCGTGACGTGTCCGACCGACGTGCGACGAGCGTCTGCCGGGGCGACTACACCCGGTACAGCCGGGTCGTCCAGAAGTCCCGGAACGCCGCCGTCAGCGCCTCGTCGGGGTCGCCGCTGGCGTCGCTGACGGCCGTGTGGTCGGCGAGGTCCCGAAGCTCGCGGACGGCCCGACGGTCACCGACGACGATGAGCCGGTCGGGACGCCGCTCCGCAATCGCCTCCCGGCATCGGTCGAGGTGTTCGTCCACCTGGTCCTCGCGGCGGCGCTCGAAGCGGGCCTGCGAGAAGCCGCCCTTCGAGTGGCGGTTCATCACGTCGCTCTCGAACCCCGCCGCCGACGCGAACTCGCTCCCGTCGTACTCGCCGTAGGCGAACAGGTCGGCGCGGACCAGCGCGAAGCCGAACTCGTCGGTGGGTCGGAACGGGGCGTCGTCGACGCGGAACCCGTCGGCCCACTGGGCGAACGGCTCCGGCGGGAGCGGCGGCGCGAGCGCGACGCTCACCAGCCCCGCGTCGTCGGCGTAGGCGAGACAGGGCGCGGCCTCGGCGACGAGCGGCGCCCGGTCGCCGAACGCCGCTTCGACCGCTTCGGGCAGGTCGTCGGCGCGGTCGGAGACGACGGCGGCGCTCATCGCCCCCTCGCGGCCGGCGTCGACGCTCCGCAGGCGGGCGAGCACGTCGTCCAGCCGACTCCCGCGCAGGCTCTCCACGCCCCGGTAGTCGAGGTCGGCGGCGTCCCCGCCGAGTCGTTCGACGCGGTCCTCTAGCTCCTCGACGCGGTCCTCCAGCCGGTTGACGCGCTCCTCGGCCGCCTGACGGGCGGTGACGGCCTCGCTCCGTCGCTCGCCCTCGGCTTCGAGGCGTTCCTCCAGCCGACGCTTCTCCTCCTCTAGCTCCTCGATCCGCGCCTTGAGCTCGCTGCGGCCGAGCAGCTCGTCGAGCATACTCGTTTCGTCGCGTGCGGGTACGTATAGTTTGGGAGTCTTTTCGCAGCCGATGTCGTCGGTGCCGTCGGGTCGGAGTTCGCGACTCTCGAAAGCCCCCTGCCGCTCGACTCGGGAGGCTCGCTGCGCTCCTCAGTCGCTCGCGTTGCTCGCTCCCTGCGGTGCTTGCGTCGCCCGCCTTCGTCGACCGACAGGCCCCTTTCGGAGCCCCACCCTGTCGTTTCTCGATAGTCGTCGCTGGCGGCTGGTCGGCGGTCGTCGCCGGCGAACCGCGTCCGGCACCGACCCCGACTACGCCGCGTCCGGCGCCTCGTAGCCGGAGATACGCAGGAGCTGGTACGCGCGCTCGGCTTTCGCGAGGAACACCTGGCGGCGGTCCGGCAGCGACCGAGGTTCGAGGTCGAGGTCGCGCGGGACGAGCAGCGTTCCGGCCGGCACCTCGTCGTCGCCGAGCACCGGGAAGTGTGTTCGGTCGAGCTTCATCACCAGCGGGGCGTCGATCCGCTCGACCCCCTCGCCGTCGGTGTACAACTGCTCGTTCATCCGCTCGTGGTCCGCGCGCTGAATCGCCGCTTTGGCACCGTCGTACGGCTCGACGAACATCTCGCCGAGGTAGTACCCGCTTGAGAAGCGTTCGAACATCTGTGCATGTGAATATGACCCACGATAGTTGATAAGTATTGTCACGGTAGCTTATGTAGGACCGCATTCAGTGGGCTGTACGAACGGGCTACTCCGAGGAGGGGTCGACGACGAGCAGCACACAGAATTCGAGTGGCACGGGCGTGTTCGGTCAGCCTACCGGTGCCCGGAGGACCGGCCGGGGTCGGGTCAGCAGCCGCCGCCGGCTCCGGTGCCCGCCCCGCCCGCACCGGCACAGCTCGCGGCGCTCGCGCTCGCTCCGGCCGCCGCCGCGGCGCCACTCGTCACCACTGCGGCGTTCGTCCGACTGCTGTAGTCGCGACACTCGCCCCACGCGACGGGGGCGATCTCGTCGTCGATGTCGTCGGCGTCGAGCATCGCCTCCCGGAGCGCGTCGACGCCGAGCCCCGTGTCGGAGACGAACCGGTCGGCCAGTTCCGGGGTGACGGCGACGCGGCGGCACTCCTCGGCCTCGAACAGTTCGTCCCCGTCGAAGGTGAACTGGACGTCGTAGTGCCGGACGAAGACGCCCTCGAACGCCGGGACGAGCGCCGACAGCGCCTCGCCGACCAGTCGCCAGACGCGGTCGTAGTCGGGTTCCGCCACGTCCTCGCCGAGGGAGAACCGGGCGATGGGGACGACTATCGGCTCGTCGTCCGGCCCTTCGTTGACCACGGCCACGCCCGCCACGGCGGCGTCCTCGACGCCGACCGCGCCCGAGAGGCGGTCTTCGAGGGCGTCGTCGGCGCGATTCTGTCGGTCCTTCAGGTCGACCCCTTCGTCGGTCGTGTCGTCGCCGAGCAAGCGTTCGAGGAGGGACATCCAGGTCGGTAGTTAGCCGTCGTACCGACAAAAAAGTGGGCTCCGGTGGCGGCGGTGAGGCGCTCTCGACTCGCCGGAGTTACCGGTACACCATCACGGACTCGATGGTGACGTCCTCGGTGGGCTTGTCCTGGGCGTCGGTGTCGACGTTGCCGATGTCGCGGACGACGTCCATCCCGTCGATGACCTTCCCGAAGACGGCGTGGCGGCCGTCGAGGTGGGGTTGGGCGTCCAGCGTGATGAAGAACTGCGAGCCGTTCGTGTTCGGCCCGGAGTTCGCCATCGAGAGGATACCCTCGCTCTCGTGGCTGAGTTCGTCGTGGAACTCGTCGTCGAACTGGTAGCCGGGGCCGCCGCGGCCGGTCCCGGTCGGGTCCCCGCCCTGCACCATGAAGTCGTCGATGACGCGGTGGAAGATGGTCCCCTCGTACAGCGAGTCGGTCCGCGTCTCGCCGGTCTCCGGGTCCTCCCACTCCTGACTGCCCGTCGCGAGGCCGACGAAGTTCTCGACGGTGCGGGGGGCGCGCTCCTCGAACAGTTCCACCGTGATGTCGCCCTTGCTCGTCTGAATCTTCGCGGTCGGGTTGTCGGGGTTCTCCTGGTCCATACCCGACCCGTATCGCTCCCGGGGGAAGAACCTACTGCCACGCCCCGCTCACACTCCTCCTCCGGCCCGGTCGCTTCCCGGGGCCGTCACGCCCTTTCGGTTCGCGTCCGTATCCCCGTCCGCGATGGCCCACGACTTCACACCGGACGACGTGTCGAAACCTGTCCTCGACTCGGAGGGGAACGAAATCGGCGAAGTATCGGACGTGGTCGACGGCGAGGCCCGCCTGACGGCCGACCCCGACGCGCCCGACGAGGTCCGGCAGGCCCTCGACGTCGACGACACCGGAAGCGCCACGCTGGAGAGCCACCGCGTCGATGGCGTCACCGACGACGCGGTCCGGCTGAACAAGCTCTGAACCGGGCGTTTCCGCGGAACGAGGGCCGGCGGAGGGGCCCCCAGATTCATACTGCCGGCGGGCCTGTCACCCCCTATGCACACCGCGGAACGAATCTCCCTCGCGCGGTTGCCCTCCGGCGTCGACGTGGAGACGACGGTCCACGTCTACGAGGGTAACGAATCGGGGCCGACGCTCTACGTGCAGGCGGCTCAGCACGGCCGCGAGGTCAACGGTACCGAGGTGCTCCGCCGGCTCCACGGTCGCATCGACCACGAGGCGCTCGCCGGCCGTCTCGTCGCCGTCCCCGTCGCCGACCCGCTCACCTTCGACCGCGTCTCCTACACCACGCCCGAGGTGCTCGACTCGGTCAACGCCAACATGAACCGGTGTTGGCCGGGCGACCCCGAGGGGACGCTCCACGAGCGCATGGCCGCCCGGCTCTGGGAGTTCGCGAGCGACGCCGACGCCCTCGTCGACCTCCACACGGGGAGCCCGACGATGCTCACCCACACCGTCTTCCAGGAGGGCGACCCCGGCTCCGCCGCGCTCGCGGAGGCGTTCGGCACCGAACTCCTCCTCGCAGAGGCCGCCGGCGACGAAGCGGACGTGGAGTGGTCCGAACGCGGCTTCGACGGAAAGCTCCGCGTCACCGCGACCAGGGACGGCGTCCCCGCCATCACGCCCGAACTCGCCCACAGCAAGCAACTGGTGGAGCAAGCCATCGAGACCGGCGTCCGCGGCGTGTTCAACGTCCTCCGGCACCTCGACATGCTGCAGGGAGCTCCCGATCCCCATCCCGAACAGCGCCTCGGGCGCAACCATCTCGGCCGCGTCGTCGCCGAGGATTCGGGCCTGTACCGGCCGAGTGCGAACGCCGAACTCGGCGAGACCGTCGAGGAGGGTGACTTCCTCGGGCGCGTCTACGACCCGACGAGCTACGAGGAACTGCAGGAGGTCGAGGCGGTCCGAGACGGTCTGGTGTACTCGGTCGCCCGGGAGGCGACAGTCACCGCCGGCCAGACGCTCGTCGGCGTCGCGATGCCGTACCACGACGAGACGTGGGCCGACGAGGACGCCGAGGCGGATGCCGACGAGCCGGTCGGGGACGACGGCGGAGCGTGAACCCGGGTCGACGTCTCCGGCGTCGTCACGTTCTCCCCGAGTGAGACGCCGCAAGCCCCGCCGGTTGGCGCGCCACTAACCCCGTGCCCATCGAACCCACAGTCGTTCTATGTCCCAGATGAGAGCGGTTCAGGTTCCGGAGCCGGGCGCCGACTTCGAGGTCGTCGAGACCGAGATTCCCGACCCGGCGGCCGACGAAGTCCGAATCGAGGTCGAGGCCTGCGGCGTCTGTCACAGCGACGTGTTCGTCAAGGAGGGCCAGTGGCCCGGCGTCGAGTACCCCCGCGTCCCCGGCCACGAAATCGCCGGCTACGTCGACGCCGTCGGCGACGACGTAACCGAGTGGAACGAGGGCGACCGCGTCGGTGTCGGCTGGCACGGCGGCCACTGCTTCACCTGCGAGCCGTGTCGCCGCGGCGACTTCATCGCCTGCGAGAACGCGGGCGTCACCGGCATCAGCTTCGACGGCGGCTACGCCGAGTACGTCGTCGCGCCCCACGAGGCGCTGGCGTCGATGCCCGAGGACCTCGACGCGACGAGCGCCGCACCGCTTCTGTGTGCCGGCGTGACGACGTTCAACTCGCTTCGAAACAGCAGCGCCGAGCCGGGCGACCTGGTCGCCGTGCAGGGCGTCGGGGGGCTCGGCCACCTCGGCATCCAGTTCGCCCGCGCGTCGGGGTTCGAGGTCGCGGCGGTGTCGCGAGGCACCGACAAGCGCGACCTCGCGATGGAACTCGGCGCGGACCACTTCGTCGACAGCGAGGCCGAGGACCCGGCCGAGGCGCTCCAGGAGCTCGGCGGCGCGGACGTGCTCCTCGCGACCGCCCCGAGCGCCGACGCCATCGCCTCGGTCGTCGGCGGCCTCGGCGTCGAGGGCGAACTGCTCACCGTCGCCGTTCCCGGCGAGGAGGTGCCCGTGTCGGTGCAGGCGCTCGTGCAGGGTCGCCGCCGCGTCCAGGGGTGGCCCTCGGGCACGGCGAAGGACTCACAGGACACCCTGGAGTTCGGCGCGCTCCGCGACGTGGAGTCGATGGTCGAGACGTACTCGCTGGAGGAGGCGGCCGACGCCTACGAGGCGATGCTCTCGGGGGACGCCCGTTTCCGGGCCGTCATCGAACCCTAACCGGCTGGAGCGTCCCGTAGCCGACCGTACCGTCCCGTCCACCGGACTTTCTTCCGACGCCCGGCCACGAGGGTTAAGCCCGTGGCTCGCGCTACCGTTGCCCCATGAGTGGAACCCGGGAGCCGGGGGACGTGCGGAAAGAAGACGAGTACGAGGAGCGCCTGCAGGCGGACCTCTCGGAGCTACTGGGCGTCGACGTCGACGTGTCGCTCGCACAGGTACACGAACACGGCCGGGAGGTAGACCTGGAGTTCGAGGTCCAGCCCGACCCGGCGGCGCTCGCCGACCTCCTCCGGGAGCACGACGCCGACCGGTACGGCGACGTCGCCGCCGGCGAGCGGGGTCGGGTCGTCCAACGGGTCGAATCCGGGAATGGCGACGCTACCGACTAACCCGGCGAAACAGACCCGTCGGAGTCGTCGACGCTCCCCGGCGCCATCGGTACGCGAGGCTGCCCAGGACCCCCCCGAGCGCACCGACGCCGACGAGGTACGCGAGGTAGCCGCCGAACCACGCGACCCCGAACAGCGACGGGGTATCGGTCACGAACCGAACCATGCCGAACCCGACGAACGTCGCGAGCGTGGCGAGCGTGGTGGCGACGACCCAGCCGTCGACCGCCCAGCGCAGGCCGACCTCCGCGTCGGCACCGACGGCGAGGAGGACGGTCCAGCCGACCCCGAGCGGAACGAGCACGTACGCGCCCCCGAGCAGGAGCGGAATCGACGCGGTGTCGAGGTCGAGTCCGGTGAGACCGGCGAGGAAGCCGCCGACGACCAGCGGGACCGCGAGGGCGCCGGCTAGCCCGCGGCCGAACCCACCGAGGGGTCGCCGCAGGAGGTGCGCGAGGAACGTCACGGGGAGTGCGAGCAGAGGCAAGGCTGCCAGCGCGAACAGCCCGTACACGAACCCCGGCCCGACGTTAGTCACGACAGGCTAGACGTTCGTTCTCGATAATAAAGTCTTCTCCGGGGACTCCGGGCCCGCGGGCCGGCACGAACCTCGTGCTCGTGGCCTCAGAACGCCCGGAGGTCCGAGAGCACGGCCTCGGCGCTTCCGTCGTCGATGGCCGCGCGGGCCATCTCCAGCCCCTCGTCGAGCGAGTCGGCGTCCTCGCGGGCGTAGATACGGAAGGCGGCGTTGAGCGCAATCGCGTCCGCGAACTGGTCGTCGCGCTCGCCGGCGACGACCTCCTCGGCGATGCGGGCGGAGTCGGCGGCGACGTCGTCGACTTCGAGGTCCTCGTTCTCGAAGTCCATCCCGTAGTTGGGCGTCTCTATCTCGTAGTCGGTGAACTCCCCTGCTCGCGGCTCCTCACCGTCGCCGCTCGCCGTTTCCGAGCCGCTCCGCGGCTCGCGCGTCCACTCGGCCACTTTGGTGTACCCCGGTCGGATGTCGTCGTACCCCTCCATCCCCTGGAACATGATGACGCGGTGGAGGTCGTGGCTCTCCGACAGTTCGAACGTGTCGGTCACCTTCTTCGCGAAGGCGAGGTGGTAGAACGAGCCGAGGTGGACGTCGGCGCGGGCGGGGTTCGCCAGCGTCTCGACGGTGTTGACGAACGTGCGGACGCCCATCTGGTCCCGGCGCTCGTTCAGGGCGTCGACCGCGGGGTTGAACGCGGGCTGGTAGTAGAAGCCGAAGCCGGTCTCGTCGACCATGTCGGCGGACTCCGCCGGTTCGAGTTCGGTGCGCACGCCCAACTCGTCGAGGACGTGTTTGTACGCGTCCTGTTTCTGGGTCGGCACGCGGTCGCCCGAGTGGGTGACGACCGGCGTCCCGGCGCCCGCGGCGACGATGCCGGCGCCGACGCCGAGGATGGCGGTGTCGCCCTTCCCGTCGTAGTTGGCGCCGCAGTCGACCGGGTCGGCGTCGGGTTCGGCGTACTCCACCTGCTCGCACATCACGTCGGTGAACGCCGCCAACTCCTCGGCGACGTTGTGCTTCCAGCGGTTCGCCAGCCAGAACGCACCCAGCGTCGTGTGGTCCGGTTCCCCGGCGAGGATTCGCCGCATCGCCTCGGTCGCCTGCTCGCGGTTCATGTCCTCGGCGGACTTCGTGCCCGTGCCGACCACCTCGGTCATCAGGCGCTTCAGCGGCCACTCGCCGAACTGTCCGGACACGTCGGCGCCGCTCGCGTCGTCGGTGTCGCTCATGGACGGGCGTTGGGATGGCGCGGAGAAAAGCGTCCCGTTACGGTCGGCGGGGTTGACGATGTGGCTCGATGCGGCGACGGATTGGACGGCGCGACCGCCCCGACGGGCGGCCGCGCGCCCCCGGCCGAATGCGAGCGGGACGTCCGGCCCGACCGGTGTGTCGGTCGGGCAACCTCCCTGTGTCTCCGCGAAACCCGGCGCACGCGCCGGAATGCCAGTTCTATCGCGTGTTCCGGAAAACGCGTATCGCATCCGTCCGCAGGAGTCGCCTCCTGCGTTAGCTATGTACCCACGGCGGCCGAATACCGTCCCTGCCTAATCACCTAAATAGGCGCCAGCGACTTTTCGTCTCAGTAGGGTTGGCGCACCCGCGGGGCGCGGGACCGCCCTAATCGAAACCTCCAGTGCGACCTCGCCCTCGCCGTCGATTCGGTGGGAGCGACTCACCAGAAACCGGTCCCGTCTCTACTCGTGACCCTGGGTGCGTCCGAGACCGGGGTCGGCGACCCGACGACCGGCGACCAAGGGTTTCCGTCTCGGCTTCGAACGTGGGCGTATGGACCCGGATGGTGGGACTGGGATGCGGATCGCGGAGGACGACGACAGCGACCCGGAGGAGCGGTGGCTCGTCCTCAACCCGGAGAGCGGCGACGGCGGGCACCGCGAGCGGGTTCGCCGGCTCGCCGAGGAGCGGGGGTACACCGTCCGAGAGACGCAGTACGCGGGTCACGCACCCGAACTCGCACGCGAGGCTGCCGCGGCCGACGCGGACCTCGTCGCCGCCGCGGGTGGCGACGGGACGCTCAACGGGGTCGTCTCTGGGCTCGACGACGCCGACGCGCTCCCGCGGACGGTAGTCGGGGTCGTCCCCGTCGGCACCGCGAACATCTTCGCGGACCTCGTCGGCGTCGAGGGCGTCGAACACGCCTTCGAGGTGTTAGCCGACGGGCGCGAACGCCGCGTCGACCTCGGGACGGTCGAGGGTGGGTCACCCGGTGACGGGTCGGCCGCGCTGGCCGACGACCCCCGGAGCGGACGGGACGACGCGGACGACGACGACAGCCGCGGCCTGTTCGTCCTCTCCTCTCTCGCCGGGCTCCCTGCGGAGGCGAGTCTGGCCACCTCTTCGGCGCTGAAGTCCCGCCTCGGCACGGTCGCGTTCGTCGCCACGGCGCTCCGAGAGGCCATCGACTTCGACGGCATCCACCTCTCCGTCGAGGCGGTCGTAGATGGTGAGGAGACGACGTGGGAGGGGGACGCGCTCGTCGCGCTCGTGGGCAACCTCCGCGGGTTCGGCCCGCCTCGCGCCCGCGCGAACGCCGAGGACGGCCTGCTCGACGCCGTCATCGTCGAGCGGATGCCGACCCGCGAACTCCTCGCCGAGGCCGCTACCGGCGACCTGTTCGACCCCGACGCCGACCACGCCCGGCACTTCCGGTCGACCAGCCTCGAAATCGACGCCGCGAACGAACTCGCCTTCAGCGTCGACGGCGAGCGCCTCGCGACCGACCACCTCTCCGTCGGGGTCCGGCCGGGCGTCCTCCGAATCAAGGTCGGCCCCGACTACGACGCGGCGCTCCCGAACCCCGACGACTGAACGTCCGGTCCCGCCCCGAACCCGAAAACCGTACGTGTACCCCTTCCTAAGTGCCGTCGATGAGTGCCACGGACCCCGAGTCCAACGCCCCGGACTGGCAGGCCACCCTCGACGCCCTCGACGAGGTCGACGCCGCCCTCGTCGACGGCTACCAGAGCGGGTTTCCCGTCACGGAGCGGCCGTTTCGGGTCGTCGCCGACGAACTCGGCGTGAGCGAGTACGAGGCTCTCGACCGGGTGCGTCGACTGCGCGAACAGGGGGTGTTCCGCCGGTTCGGCGCCGTGCTCAACCCGCCCGTCATCGGGAGTTCGACCCTCGCGGCGGTGCAGGCCCCCGAGGACCGATTCGACGAGGTGGCCGAGATAATCAACGGCTACCGCCAGGTGAACCACAACTACCGTCGGGACCACGCCTGGAACATGTGGTTCGTCGTCACCGCCGGGTGCCGGAAGACCCGGGACCGCATCCTCCGCGAAATCGAGGAGCGCACCGGCTGTGCGGTGCTGAACCTCCCGATGCTCACCGACTACTACATCGACCTCGAGTTCCCCGTCGTCAACCGGGACCGCTTCGCCCGGGAGTCGGTCGAAGAGACCCACGTGGAGGCCACCCGCATCAGCGAAGACGCCACCGGCGGGCTCACCGACCTCGAGGCCGACCTCCTCGTCGCGATTCAGGGCGGGCTTCCGCTGACGAAGACACCCTACGGGGACGTGGCCGACGAAATCGGCGCCGACGTGGCGGACGTGCTCGACGCCGTCCGGCGCCTGCTCGACGGGGGCCAGATAAAGCGCATCGGCTGTGTGGTGAACCACGTCGTCACCGGCTTCCGGAACAACTGCATGGTCGTCTGGAACGTCCCCGACGAGGAGTTAGACGAGCGGGGGGTCCGCGTCGGGTCGCTCCCCTACGTGACGCTGTGTTATCACCGGCCCCGACGGCCCGAGCAGGGGTGGGAGTACAACCTCTTCACCATGGTCCACGGACGCGAGGCCGACGCGGTGGACGAGAAGGTCGACGAACTCGCGAGCGAGCACCTTCCCTTCGAACACGAGCGGCTCTACTCCACCGAGACCCTGAAACAGACTGGGGCGCGCTACGACGAACTGGTCTCCTCGGAGTGAGTTCTCCGGGTCGTCCGTAGGTTGCTTTCCTCGTTCGCAGTCGAGTAGACTCAGCGAGGTCCTCGTGCGCTACTCGCGGTAAGGAGCCGCGCTCGGCGCGCGCCGAGCGGCCTTTATGGCCGTCTTCGCGAGCGTAGCGAGCGAAGGGGAGCGAGACCGAAGGTCTCGCGAGGCGAGCGACCGTGCGAGGGATGAGCGAGCGATGCGAGGCGCGACCGAAGGGAGGGCCTCGGAGGGGCGAGCGGCGAAGCCGCGAGCCGGCGGGTGAATCGGCTGGGGAGGGTGTGGCGGTGCTGTTGGGTGGGGCTCCGAAAGGGGCCGGGCGCTCGGTCCGGTGAGACGACGCAAGCACCGGAGGCGAGCGCAGCGAGCCGAGGAGCGCAGCGAGTCGCAACCGGTCGAGCGCCCGGGGGCTTTCGAGGGTCCCCGTGACGTCCGTCACGCACGCACTATCATCTCGACCGTCTTTCCTCCGTCTTCTGATGAGACCTAGCCCACCCTCCCATGAACGACCCTCCCTTTATGACCCACCCTCCCGTCCGACAAGGCATGACACCCGACGCAAACCACGCGACGGAGGGCGGCCGCCGCATCGCCGTCCTCGCCCACGGGAAGTTCCCGGACCGCGCGAAGACCGCCGTCGGCCTCCTGCGCTACGGTCCCCACGAGGTCGTCGCCGTCCTCGACCGGGACAACGCGGGGAGTCGCGTGAACGACCACGTCGCCGACGTCGACGACGCGCCGGTCGTCGAGCGCTTCGACGAGGTGCCGGAGTGTGACGCGCTCGTCGTCGGCATCGCCCCAATCGGCGGCGGCTTCGACGACTCCTGGCGTCCGGACGTACGCGCGGCGCTCGAACGGGGCTGTGACGTGCAGGCGGGGCTCCACTACTTCCTCACCGAGGACGAGGAGTTCGTCGAACTCGCCGAGGAACACGACGCGACCCTCGACGACGTCCGAAAGCCCCACGACGGCATCGGCGTCGCCGAGGGAAAGGCGGCCGACGTGGACGCCGAAGTCGTCCTCACCGTCGGCACCGACTGCTCGACGGGGAAGATGACGACCACCCTCGA
The DNA here is from genome assembly GCF_026586625.1 of Halobium salinum. Taxonomy (GTDB): domain Archaea; phylum Halobacteriota; class Halobacteria; order Halobacteriales; family Haloferacaceae; genus Halobium; species Halobium salinum. The sequence goes on from NZ_JAODIW010000006.1 coordinate 808,821, forward strand.
ACTCGTCGAGGCGGCCCGCGAGCGCGGCGTCGACGCCGGGTTCATTCCGACCGGGCAGACGGGCATCATGATAGCCGGCTGGGGGAACCCCATCGACCGCGTCGTCTCGGACTTCACCGCGGGCGCCGTCGAGGAGATGATTCTGGAGACGGGGAACGACCACGACGTGCTGTTCGTCGAGGGGCAGGGCGCCATCGTCCACCCGGCCTACTCCGCCGTGACCTGCGGCATCCTCCACGGGTCGATGGCCGACAGACTCGTGCTGTGTCACGAGGTCGACCGCGACGCAATCCACGGCTACGAATCGTTCCCGACGACCGACGTGCCGACGCTCGTCGACCTCTACGAGGGGCTGGCGGCGCCGGTCCACGAGACCGAGGTCGTCGCCGGCGCACTCAACACCCGCACTCACGGCGACGACGCGGAGGCCGCCCGTGACGCCGTCGAAGCCTACGCGGACGAACTCGACGCCCCCGCGACCGACCCGGTGCGGTTCGGCGCCGACGAGATTCTCGACGTGGTCCTCGACGGCGTCGCCGCCGAATCGAACGCCGTCGAGGGGGAGTGAGCCTCGCGTGAGCCTCACCTGCGAGTTCGAGCGGGTCGAACTGCCGCTCTCCCACCCCTTCACCATCGCCCGCGGCACCCACGAGGTCGCCGAGAACGTCGTCGTCCGAATCACGGACGGCGGCGGGATGACCGGTGTCGGCGCCGCCGCGCCGTCGGCTCACTACGGCGAGACCGCGGCCACCGTCGAGGCCGTCCTCCCGAGCCTGCTCGACGAGGTCCGCGAGGTCGGCGACCCCCACGCCCTCGACGAGGTCGAGCGTCGCCTCCGCCGAGTCGTCGAGCGCAACCCCGCGGCCCGAGCGGCGGTGAGCATCGCGCTGCACGACCTCGCCGCGAAGCGCCTCGGCGTCCCGCTCTACCGGATGTGGGGCCACGACCCCGGCCGAACGCCGAAGACGTCGTTCACTATCGGCATCGACGAACCGGACGTGGTGCGCGAGAAGACCGAGGAGGCCGTCGAGGCGGGCTACCCACTGCTGAAAGTGAAGGTCGGCACCGACGACGACGAGGCCATCCTCGACGCGGTCCGCGACGCCGCGCCCGACGCCACCCTGCGGGTCGACGCCAACGAGGCGTGGACACCCCGCCAAGCGGTGGCGAACATCGAGTGGCTCACCGAGTACGACGTGGAGTTCGTCGAGCAGCCCGTCCCCGCCGGCGACCCGGAGGGCCTGAAGTTCGTCTACGAGCGCTCCGAACTCCCCATCGCGGCCGACGAGTCCTGCATCACGCTCGAAGACGTCCCCCGAATCGCCGACCGCGTCGACATCGCGAACGTGAAGCTGATGAAGTGCGGCGGCCTGCGCGAGGCGACCCGGCTGTTCCACGCCGCCCGGGCTCACGGGCTCGAGACCATGCTCGGCTGCATGGAGGAGACGAACGCCGCCATCGCCGCCGCCTGCCACCTCGCGCCCCTCCTCGACTACGTCGACCTCGACGGCGCGCTCCTGCTCGCCGAGGACCCCTTCGAGGGAGTCGACCTCTCGGACGGTGAGATTCACCTCGCCGACCTCGACCGACCGGGTACCGGCGCGCGGGAGGTGTAGGTTCCGAACGACCTAGTGCCGAGACTCAAATAGCGGGACGCGACCACACCCGTCGTGACCTGACCCCTCGGACCGGGAGGTCGAGGCGGGTGTGCGGCGCGCCGTCCCGGTTTCCGACTTCGGAGCGCAGTCCGACGCGCCGCCTGTACGCCCCTTACTCGCCCCTTTTTGGCTCCCTTACTCGGTCCAGCTGATGTCGCCGGAGCGGTCCGTCTCGCGGAGCACGAACGGGCCGATGGCGAGCGTCCGCTTCGCGACGGTGGCGACGCGGAGCACGTACGACAGCAGGAGGAAGAAAGGTGCGAGCGTCACCGTCGTCGCCGCGGAGACGACGAGCACGAGGTTGTCGACGCCGAGCGTGAACCCCGAAATCGCGCCGGGACTCACGTAGAGGAGCATCACCAGCGTCACCGCGAGCGCCGGCACCGCCGAGTACAGCATCAGCCGCGAGAGGTTGACCAGCTCCCACTGGAAGTACAACGTCTTGAAGTGCTCGCGGGCGGGTCCGAAGAACTCCAGCATCTGTATCACGTCGTCGAGCGCCTCGGCCGTGTCGTCGTCGAAGTCGTCGGCGTAGCGGTTCTGGAGCCGTTCGGCCTCGTATATCTTCCAGGAGTAGTTGAAGTCGAGCGCGGCGTATATCACGCTGAACGAGCCGAACTGGGCGTCGCTCAGGCCTTCGCCGGCGGACGTCGCGTGACTCGTGAGGCTGTCGACGTACTGTTGCATCTGCTCGCGCTGCTCCTCGTCACCCACCCGCTCGACGGCGTCCTCGAGTTCGTTGGCGTACGTCTGGATGCCGTCGATGAGCGCCTCGAGAAAGGACGCCGGGTCCGGCGGGCTCGTCTCGTCTTCGAGCCACTCCTCCACGTCGTGTCGGAAGGCGAGCGACCCTTGCATCCGCTCGCGCTGGTCGCCCAGCGGGCCGAGCTCCTGTGAGAGCACGAGCTGATTGAACGTGACGACGAGCGTCACGCCGGTGACGACCGAGTTGATGGCGGGCGAGAACAGCCACCAGAGCGCGTTGTACTGGCGGATTACCAGTCGCATGGGCGAGAGGCCGAGGAAACTGGCGAGGACGAGCACGAGAAACACGGCGAACGCGACGCCGGCGGCGACGAGCGGTCTGCTCGCGTTCATGAGCACCCACAGCTTCCACCGACTCTCCTCGACACGGCCGCGCATCGTGTCGCTCGGATTGTCCTCGTCCGTGTCGGGCATTGCCGTCGCTTCGGATGGCGACTACAAAGACCCGGCGGGCGGAACCCGGGGACGAAGCCGGGGGGCGGCGGTGGCGGCGCGTACAACTCGGGGCGCGGAGTCCGGGCGGGTTGACCGACGGACCGGTGGCGGTCGGCGGGGGACCGGAGCCGGAGCCGCGGGCCCGTGGGCCGGAGTCGAAGTCGGCGTTACTCGGCGCTTCGCTCCTCCTCGCGGAGTTCCTCCAGTTCGGCTTCGACCTCCGCGTCGGAGACGTCGGCCTCGACATCCTCGGTATCCACGTCCTCGGTGTCCACGTCGTCTGCGTCGAGGTCGTCTGCGTCGAGCGCGGCCGAGTTCGCCTCCGCCTCGGCGCTCTCGGCCTCGACGTCCTCGGCGGGTGCCTCGCCCTTGCCCATCTCGGCTTTCAGCGTCTCCAGTTCCGCGTCGACCTCGGAGTCGCTCTGGAGCGCCTCGAGTTCGCGGTCGAGCGAGTCCTTGTCCGAGAGGGCGTCGTCGAACGCGCCGGTGTCCTGCAGTTCGTCCATGGCGGCCGAACGAGCCTCCATCTCGTCGGTGCGCTCCTCTGCGCGCTCGATGGCCCGGGCGGTGTCCTCCATCTCGTCGCCGACGCCGCTCATCGCCTCCGAGACGCGGGTCGACGCCTCGGCGGCCTCGTAGCGGGCCTTCATCGTCTCCTTCTTCGTGCGGAACTCCTCGATGCGGCTCTGGAGCTTGTTCTTCTTCTCGACGAGGTTGTCCTGCGTGTTCTGGAGGTCGGCGATCTGGCCCTCCAGTTCCTCGATCTGGCTCATCTTCGACTTCTTCTTCTCGAGAGCCTTGCGCGCGAGGTCCTCGCGGTCGGCGTTGATGGCCTGTCGAGCCTGGTCGTTGTGCTTCTCGACGTTCTCCTCTAATCGGCGCTTCTGAATCTCCAGGCGCTTCTTCTGGGTCGTCAGGTCCGCGATGCCCTGTTTGACCTGCTGGAGCTCGTCGCGCATCTTCTCGTAGGAGTAGTCGAGCGTCTCGTTGGGGTCCTCCGCCCGGTTCAAGATGGCGTTGAACTTCGAGCGGATGACGTACGACGCGCGAGAGAGGATTCCCATATCCCCCTCTTGGGCACCCGATGCTTAAAACCTCACGCGGTAAATAGGTCGCTCCGGTAGCGACGGAACGGCGTCCTCGACCGAGCGGGTCCCGACCCCGCTCGCCGCAGTCGGCCGACTCAGTCGACCCGTTCCAGTTCGACCCGTCCCTCGGGGACGCGGTACTCGACGAGCCGTTCGCGCTCCGGGTAGGGTTCGTCCGTCGTCTTGTCGACGGCGTAGCCGGTGTAGGTGCACTCGTCGCGGGTGAACTCGACGACCGAGTACCCCCAGTGGTGGCTGTCGAAGTACTCGATGTGTGGGTTCATCGTCGTCGCGCCCCACCTGAGCAGGCGCTTCGCGACACCGCTGAACGGGCCGGTCGCGAGCCCCACCGCCTCCGACCAGTTGAGGCTGGTCACCGGCGGCGTCATGAACTCGACGCCGATGCGCTCGTCCTCGCTCACGCCGTCGCCGAGCAAACGTCTGAACGGACCGGGGTAGCGCGTCTGTTTGTAGCCCGCGACGTAACAGTGCATGTCGCCGGTGAGGGTGACGAGGTTCTCCACGTCCCACTCGGCGAAGCGCTGGGAGATGTACGTCCGCTCCCGGCGGTAGCCGTCCCAGCCGCCCTGGACGGGGTAGAACGTGGCGGGGCCGGCGCCGACCTTGAACGGCATCGTCAACACCTCGTCACACCAGACGGTCCAGGTCGCCGTCGAAGCCTCGACGGCCTCGAGCAGCCAGGAGAGTTGGCGCTCGCCGAGCATCGTCCGGCCCGGCGGCTCGTTCTCCGGGGCGGTCGCGCGCTCGGTCGGGAGGAACACGTCCTCGCGGGGGCCGTCCCGAAAGAGACGTTCGTCGGAGAACGCCACGTCGACGAGGTCGCCGAAGGAGACGGTCCGCCACAGCTGGACGCGTTCGTGGAGGTCGTCGGCGGTCGGGTCGTACTCGACGCGGGCGGGCATGTACTCCCACCACGCGTGGAGCGCGTCGGCGACGAGGTTCGTCATGAACGCCGGGTCGTCGCTCTCGGGGTGGTTCGCCCGCGGGACGCCCGCCTCCCGGTCCCAGTAGACGTCGTCGGCGATCTCGTGGTCGTCCCACGCCGGGAGGAGCGTGTGGCGCTCCAGCATCCGCTGGAGGTGTCGGTCCGAGCGGTAGGTCCGGTGGAGGAAGCGGTAGTCGTCGAGGCCCTCGACGCGGTCGTGGCCGTTCGGTAGCGGCAGGTGTCGGTCGGGGAGGTCCGGACTGCCGAGACCGGTGAAGGCGGCGCCGGAGTCCTCGTAGATGAAGTCGCCGACGTGGACCACGAAGTCCACGTCTTCGTCGGCGACGTGGTCGAACGCGCCGAAGTAACCGTTGGCGTAGTTCTGACAGGTGAGCACCGCGAAGGCGACCGACTCCGGGCTGGCGTCGGGGTCGGGGAGGGTCCGACAGCGACCCGTTCGGCTCGCCACGTCCCCGTGGACGAACCGGTAGTGGTAGGTCGTGCCGGGGGAGAGCGCGCCGTCGAGGTCGACCTTCACCGTGTGGTCGTGGGCGGTCACCGCCTCGCCGTCCTCGACGAGGCCACGATACACCACGTCCTCGAAGTCGGGGTCGGTCGCCACCTCGACGCCGAGGGGGTCCTCGGAGTCGTACGCCTCGGGGGCGACGCGCGTCCAGAGGATGACCCCCTCGGGTGTCGGACCGCCGCTGGCGACCGACTGGGGGAAGACGACGTCGACCGCCTCGGGGTCCGCGTCGGCGTCGACGGTCGTCTCGAACGCCTCGGGGTCGTCGGCTTCACGCGGGTCCGCCGCCACAGCGAGGTCCCGGCCCGACAGCGCCGAGAGCAGGTCGCCGTGGTCCGGCGCCGCGTGGGCGGGGCTGTCCGAGGGTGGCGCGTTGCCGCCGGTGACGGCCCGCTCGTCGGTCGAACCGGTCGGCTCGTTCGGGCCGCTCGGGCCGTCCCCGTCGGTCGTGTCGTTCCCGTCGCTCGACTCCTCGCCGTCGTGCGTTTCGTCGCCGTCGTCCGTCCCCTCGCCGGACGACCGAGCACCGTCCATCACCGGTTCCTTCGGGCGAAGCGCCTGAAAGCTTCCGTTTCGCGCGCCGAGCGTCGGTCGGCAGCGTGATGTGGGGTCGCGGCCAACTCGGACGACGATGACCGACCCGACCGGCGACGGGACGACCGAGGCCGCCGACGACGGCGCGGACGACGGCGGCGCGACCGACCACCGCCGTGAGGACGTGCTCGTCCCCGGCGCCCGCGACGTTCGAGCGACGCTCGACGCCCGCGGCGGCGACGCCTGCGTCGTCGCCTGTCCGCCCCACCCGCAACACCGCGGCCACCGCGGCGACGAGCGCCTCGTGGCCGTCTCCGACGCCGCCGGCGAGGCCGGCATCGACTGTCTCCGCTTCGACTACGGCGACTGGGACGAGGGGGCCGGCGAGCGCGTCGACGCCCGGAACGCCGCTGAGTGGGCGACGGAGCGCTACGACCGGGTCGCGCTGTTCGGCTTCAGCTTCGGCGGGACGCTGGCGCTCGTTGTCGGGGGGGAGCGCGACGACCTCGCCGCGGTCGCGGCACTCGCCCCGGCGGCGCGAATCAGCGACGAAATCGACGCCGTCGACGGCGTGGCGCGACTCGCCGAACGGGGCACGCCGACCCGGGTCGTCTACGCCGAGCGCGACGACACCGCCGACTGGGAACCCGTCGTCGACGCGGCCCGCGAGCGCGGAGTCGACGCGGTGGGACTCCCCGCGGACCACTTCTTCGTCGGCCAGTCGGCGAAAGTCGGCGAGCGCGTGGGGGAGTTCCTCGTGGCGCACCTCTCGGAGTGAGCCCACGACACGAACCGAAGCGCCCTTGGCCGGACACCACCGAACGTGACGCAATGAGTCACGACGCCGGCGGCGTGCGCGACGCCCTCTCCGCGCTCGACAGCGAGTACGACGCGGTCGTCTTCGACCTCGACGGCACCCTCGTCGAACTGCTGGTCGACTGGGACGCTACGGCCACGGAGGCGGAAGCGGCCCTCGCCGAGCAGGGGGTCGACGCCGCCGGCGTCGACCTCTGGACGATGCTCGACCTCGCCGACAAACACGACGTGCGTCCGACTATCGAGGATATCCTCTCGACCCGCGAGTGCGACGGCGCCGAGGTCTCCGAACGCCTCCCGCTCGCCGACACCGTCGCCGACCTCTCGGTGCCGGTCGGCGTCTGCTCGCTCAACTGCGAGCGCGCCTGCCGCGTCGCCCTCGACGTGCACGACCTCGACGCGGACGTCGACGCGGTCGTCGGCCGGGACTCGGTGGCGACCCGGAAACCCCACCCCGAGCCGTTGCTCGCCACCCTTCGCGGGCTGAATGCCACCCCCGAGTCGGCGGTGTTCGTCGGCGACTCCCCCCGAGACGAGGAGTCCGCGCTGGCGGCGGAGGTGGACTTCCTCTACGTCGACGCCGAGCGGAGCGGGAACTGACCGGGCACCCGGGTCCCGCTCCCCCGGTCGACCGGCGTCGACGACCGTCGCCCCGGCCGGTCGCCAATCTCACGCGGACCGCACCCTTCAAATCCCCGCCGCGGGAACGGTGAGCCATGAGATTCGACCGCCAAAGCGGCGTCTTCATGCACGTCACGTCGCTTCCCGGCCCGCACGGAATCGGCGACCTCGGGCAGGGCGCCCGCGACTTCGTCGACTTCCTCGCGCGCGCCGACCAGTCGCTGTGGCAGTTCTGCCCGCTCGGCCCGACCTCTGACGCGATGGCCAACTCCCCGTACCAGGCGTTCTCCGCCTTCGCGGGCAACCCCCTGCTGGTCTCGCTCTCCGAACTCGAAGAGCGCGGCCTCTTGGAGGCGGAGGACCTCGAACCCGTCCCGGACTTCGACCGCCACGCGACCGACTACGAACGCGTCGAGGCGTACAAGACGCCCCTCCTGCAGACCGCCTTCGAGCGGTTCGACGACGAGAGTCACGACGCGGGCGACCACGACGCCTTCGAGGCGTTCCGCGAGGCCGAGGCGTACTGGCTCGACGGCTACGCGCTGTTCATGGCGCTCAAGTCGGAGTTCGACGGCGCGCTCTGGACCGAGTGGCCCCGCGAGCTGAAGACGCGCGAGGCGTCGGCCCTCGAAGAGTACCGCGAGAGGCTGGCCGAAGACGTGCGCTACCACGAGTTCGTCCAGTTCGTCTTCGACCGCCAGTGGTCCGCGCTCGCGGAGTACGCCCACGACAACGGCGTCGGCCTCGTCGGCGACCTGCCCATCTACGTTGCGCTCGACTCCGCGGACGTATGGTCGGCGCCCGAGGCGTTCCTGCTGGACGAGGAGAACGAACCCACGGCGGTCGCCGGCGTCCCGCCGAACCCCGGCGACGACGGTCAGCGCTGGGGGAACCCGCTGTACGACTGGGACCACCTGCAGGCGACCGACTACGGCTGGTGGATGGACCGCCTGCGCCGCCTGTTCGACCTCGTCGACATCACCCGACTCGACCACTTCAAGGGGTTCGACGAGTTCTGGGCCATCCCGGCCGACGCCGACGACCCGGCCGCCGGCGAGTGGCGCGACGCCCCCGGCTACGACTTCTTCGAGACGGCACAGGCGGAGTTCGGCGACCTCCCGTTCATCGCGGAGGACCTCGGCTTCATCGACCAGGGGCTCATCGACTTCCGCGAGGAGTTCGACCTCCCCGGGATGAAGGTGCCCCACTACGCCGACTGGTGTCGCGCCGGCGACCCGAACCAGCCGATGCACTACCCGGAGAACGCCGTCGCCTACTCCGCCACCCACGACACCGACACGACGGTCGGCTTCTACAACTCCATGTCCGACGAGCAGCGCGACTGTCTCCACTACAACCTCGGCACCGACGGGGGCGACATCCACTGGGACATGATAGACGCCGTCTGGAACTCGAACGCGGTGCTCGCACTCGCGCCGATGCAGGACCTCCTCGGCCTCGACAGCCACGCCCGGTTCAACACCCCCGGTACGGAGGAGGGCAACTGGGAGTGGCGCGTCACCCGCGAGGGGTTCGACGGCGACGTGGCCGACCACCTTGCGATGCTGACGGACATGAGCATCCGCTGAGCGCACGTTCCCCGACCGTTCAGGTGTCGTCGCCGGCGACGACCCGCCTCCTCCCTCGCGAGCGACCGGTCGACAGGTACAGCGACGCCGCCCCGCCGACGGCGACGACGCCCCAGTACGAACACACCCGGTAGAGGAGGACGCCGGCGGCGGCGACGTCGACGCCGACCCCGGCGAGGAGCACCACGCCGGCGGTCAACCCCACTTCGGCGCCGCCGAGGCCGCCGGGCGTCGGGAGGAGTCCCGCGAGGCCGGCCGCCGGGACGAGCAGGAACGCGACGGCGAGCGGCAACTCCGCGCCGACCGCCCGCACGGCGAAGTACAGCGGGAGCGCCCACACGAACCAGCCGGCGAGCGCGAACCCCGCCGCCCGGACGACGGCGCGTCGGTCGGCGGTCGCGCGCGAGAACGCGTCGGCGAAGCCGTCGACGCCCCGCCCGACGGTGTCGGGGTCGAGACGGCGACGGAGCGACGGGACGGGCCGGGCGAGGGTCGCCCGACCGACGGCGGCGAACAGGAGCGCGACCCGGCGCAGGACGGCGCGGCGCCGAGTGGCTCCCTGGGCGGCGGCCGCGAGACCGAGCGCCGAGAGGGCGACGCCGCCGACCACGGCGGTCGCCGCCTCCCGCCCGAGAGACGGCGCGACGGCCGCGAGTCCCCCGGTGAGCCCGAACCACACCGCTCCGACGACCGCGACTGCGACCGAGGCGAGGAAGACGACGAGTTCGCTCGCCGTGACGGCGGGGAACAGCCGCCGGTACTCGATGTCGAGGTCGCGCGAGAACACGTACGAGAGGAGCGGCGCGCCCCCGGCGTGGCCGAACGGGAGCACCTGCTTCGCGAACGTGCCCGCGAGGTAGCCGAGCTGGACGCGCCGGGTCGGGGCGTCGCCGACCGACCGGAGGAAGGTTGCGGTCGTCGACGCCCACGCCAGTTGGGCGAGGAGCGCGGCCCCGAACGCCACTCCGAGGGTCGCCGGGTCGGCGCCGCCGACCGCGGTGGTGATGCCGGTCCAGTCGACGCCCGAGACCGCGAGGAGCCCGCCGAGGCCGACGACGACGCCGAAGCCGGCGACGACCCGCCGGCGGGCGCTCTCGGACTCGACCGCCACCGGCTCCGGGGGTCGCGTCGGCTTCATCACCCGCACGTGTCGGTGCGGGGGTATGAACGTTTCCCCGGGCGGGACAGTCAGGGAGACGAATCGGTTCCGGGTCGGAGGGTGGTCTCAGCGCGGTCGCGGCGCCCGAGCCAACATCCCATCGGAGGTTCCCGTCTCGCGTCGCGTCGCGACGAGGAGGTCGACCGTCGACAGGACGACGAGCGAGAGGAGCGAGACGGCGAACAGCGCGACGCCGACCAGCGAGAGGTCGAGGAAGCCGACGAGTTCGCCGGCGACCACGAGTCCCAGTCCGACAACGACGCCGAACGAGGGGGTATCGAGTGCAGTCATCACCCATCGCTCCGACCCGGACGGAGATAAGCGGCGCGAAACGGTCGTCTCGAGGTCGCTCGATGGCGTGTGACAGGGTTACGCCCGTCCCGTCTCGGCGTGACACGACACGGGACGACAGTGCGGACGGCACCGACCCCGGTCGGCGTACGGTGGGGTCGACGGACGGAGGCGGCCGATGGACGGGGCGGTCAGTGGACGGAGGCGGTCGGCAGACGGAGGCGGTCGACCCACGGGGCGGTGCGGCGTCGACCCGTCGGGGCAACCCATTTGGTCGTCCCGCGAGAGTCCCGGACGATGAACCGGCCGACCAGCAGTGTCGCCTTCCTCCTCGCCTTCCTCTCGGCGGTCGTGGGCGCGGTCGTCACCGCCGCCGGCCCGTTCGGGAGCCTGCCGCTCCTCGACGTGCCCCTGAGCGACCTGGTCGTGAAACTCGCGTACGTCTCGGCAGTGGCGCTCGGCGCGTTCGGGGTGTACGGGCTCCTCCTCCAGTACGTCGTCGAGCGGGCCGCCAGTCGCCGGCGCGCCCACGACGTGCGCAACGTCCTCAGACTTGCGCTCGGGGCGGTGGCGCTCGTGGCGGCCCTCGGGGTGGTCACCGAACAGTGGGTCGGGGTGCTATTCTCGCTGGGCGTCGTCGGCTTCGCGGTGACGTTCGCGCTCCAACAGCCCCTGCTCTCGCTCATCGCGTGGGGGTACATCGTCGTCGAGCGCCCGTTCGCCGTCGGCGACCGGGTCGAGATAGAGGGCGTCCGCGGCGACGTGGTCGCCGTCGACTTCCTCGTCACGACGCTGTGGGAGGTGAACGGCGGCCTCGTCTCGACCAACCAACCGTCCGGCCGCGTCGTCACCGTCCCCAACAGCGTCGTCCTCTCCTCGCAGGTGGTCACCTTCGGGGAGGAGTCCCTCCCGTGGGTGTGGAACGAGTTCACCGTGCAGGTGGCCTACGAGACGGACCTCGCGTTCGTCCGCGACCTACTCGTCGAGGAGACGACCGACTACCTCGGCGACGAGATGGGGACCCGCATCGCCAACTACCGCCGCCGCCTCGCGCGGACCCCCGTCGACCTCGAGGTCGCCGCCGAACCGACGGTGAACGTCGTCGCCGGCGACTCCTGGGTCGAGCTCTCGGTTCGCTACGTGGTCCCCACCAGAAAGGCGACGAGCGTCCGAAACGAGCTGTACGAACGCGCGCTCCGGCGGCTGAACGAACATCCCGACCGCGTCTCGTTCCCGGTCGGACGCAACCGGTGAAGGAGGGGACGGGTCGTCTCCCGGTCCGGGCCCCGGGCCCCGATTCACCGCGAGAGCTATGTGTCACCGACCCACACACGACTCGTATGCTCGGAGTCGGCGGCGAGTCCGATGGCGGCGGCCCCGGGTCGGTGGTGGTCACGGCCGTCGCCGTCGGCTCGCTCCTCGGCGGTGGGGTCCTCTTCGTCCCGAAGGGCGTCGAGAACCTCGCCGGCCCCGTCACTCCCGTCGCCTACCTGCTCGCCGCGGTCGGCGCGGTCGCGGTCGCCGGCGGCTACGCGCTCCTCGCCGGGAGCCCGCTCGGGGCGCGGACCGGCGGCAGTTACCTCCACGTCTCGCGCGTGTGGGACTCACGGAGCCTGGGTTTCCTCGTCGGCTGGGCCGAGGTGGGCGGCTACGTCGCCGTCCTCGGCCTCGTCGCGGCGTGGGTCGGCGAACTCGCGGCGCCGGCGCTCGGCCCGCTCCTGGGCGTCGACCCGACCGGTCTCGCCCTGCTCGCGCTCGCGCTCGTCTCCGTCGTCCACCTCCACCCCCGAGCCGCCGGCGCGGTCACCGCCGGCCTCGTCGCGGTCGCCCTCCTCGGACTCGTCGCCGCCCTCGTCGCGGCCGCCCTCGACGTGGTGCCGCGGAACTTCCGCCCGCTCTTTCCGACCCCCGCCATCGGCGACGACCCGCTGGGTGCCGTGGGTCGGGCGGCGCTGGCGGCGACCGCCGCGTTCCTCGGCGTCGACGCCGCCGCGACCCTCGGCGGCGAGGCTCGCGAGGCACGGCGAACCGTCCCCCGCTCGCTCGTCGCGGGCGTCGCGGGCGTCGGCGTCCTCCTGACGCTCGTCGCGACGGTGACGCTCGGCGTGATTCCGTGGACGCGGCTCGTCTTCGCCCGAGCGCCGTTCGCGGCGGCCGCCGGCGGCTCCCTCGGGGTCGGTGCGGCCCCCCTTGTCGGGGTCGGCCTCCCGGTCGCGGCGTTCGTCGGGCTCGTCTCCCTCCCGTGGGCGCCGAGCCGCCTCCTCCGGGGGATGGGGGAGGTCGTCCCCCCGCTCGCGCACACGAACCGGTTCGGCGCACCGGACGCCGCCCTCGTCGTCACCGTCGGCACCGCGGGCGCCCTCGTCGCGAGCGACACGCTCGTCTACGCGCTCTACCTCGTGCCGGTCGGGCCGGCGGTCGCCTACGCCGTCCACGCGCTGTCAGTCGCGGCGCTCCCGGCCGTTCGTCCGCGACTCTACGCCGTCTGCGACCCGCGACCGCCCGTCGCCGCGACGGTCGGCCTCGGTCTCGGCGGCCTCCTTGCCGCGGGGGGGCTCGCCGCGCTCGCGCTGACGCTCGACCCGGTGTCGACGCTGCTGTACACGACCCACCGGCCGGCCGTCCCGGTCGTCCCGGAGTCCCTCCTGCTCGTCTCGCCGACTCGAAGCGTCGTCCCCGCCCTCCTCGGCTGGCTCACGGTCGGCGCCCTCGCGTACGTCGTCGCCGGCGACTACCGCGCCGAGCGCGGGGTCGGGACGGAGCCGACGGCCGCGGCCTACCGGGCGCCCGGCGAGAACGACGGAGCCGCCGAAGCCGACGCACCCCGGACTCTCGACGACGGCGACGGGACCACCGGGACCCCCGACGGGAGCGGCGAGGCCACGGGGGTCCGCGACGGGAGCGAGGTGTCGGGTGCGTCCGAGGCTCCGGAGCAGGGCTGATTTCGCCTGCTGCCCGCCGACTGTCAGCACCGGCCGCCGGCTACCAACACTGGCCGCCGCCCGCCGACCACCGCCCGCCGACCACTGCCCGTCGACCACCGCCCGCCGACCACCGAAACGCCGCTTTCGAAACCCCGAAACCCGTCCGGTCCGTCGGTCCGACCGATGGAGACGGAGTCCTCGCTCGAATCCGGGGCGCTCGACGTGGCCGACCTCGACGGGCCGTTCGACCTGCAGGCGACCCTCGAATGTGGCCAGTCGTACTGCTGGCGACGCGCCGACGGGGAGATGTACGCCTCGCTCGGCGCTCACGGCGGCGACGCGTGGTACGAGACGGTCGTCCCGCCGGTGGCGGGGGTCACCGACGAGCGCCAACTGGTCCGGGTTCGTCAGGTCGGCAACCCCGACACGGGTCGGCTGGAGTGGGAGTCGACGACCGACGCCGTTCCGCTCCTAACACACCTTCTGCGGCTCGACGACGACCTCGAGGCGATATTCGACTCGCTACCGGACGAGCCGCTGGTCGACCGCGCCATCGACGCGTACTACGGACTCCGACTCGTCCGCGACCCCGTCTTTCCCTGTCTCGTCTCGTTCATCTGTTCGGCGCAGATGCGCGTCTCGCGCATTCAGCGGATGCAGGAGGCGATGGCCCGCGAGTTCGGCGAGTCGCTGACGGTCGACGGGAGGACGTACCGGGCGTTCCCGACGCCCGAGGCGCTCGCGGCCCGCACGGAGGACGACCTCCGAGAGCTGAAGCTGGGCTACCGCGCCCCCTACGTCCGGCGGACGGCCGAGATGGTCGCGACCGGCGAGGCCGACCCGCGGGCGGCGGCGGCGCTCCCCTACGAGGAGGCTCGCGAACACCTCACGGCGTTCGTCGGCGTCGGCGAGAAGGTCGCCGACTGCGTGCTCCTGTTCTCGCTGGGCTTCGCGGAGGCCGTCCCGCTCGACACGTGGATTCGGACGGCCATCGCCGAGCACTTCTCCGGCTGTGACCGCGGCGGCTACACCGAGACCTCGCGGGCCATCCGCGAACGACTCGGCGGCGAGTACGCCGGCTACGCCCAGACGTACGTGTTCAACCACCTTCGGACCGGCGGGGAGTAGCCGGGAGTCAGTTCCGCCGGGCGATACCCTGCGCCGCCGCGAGCGCCTCCTCGTGAACCCCGCCGTTGGAGGCGACGAGGCCGACGGAGTCGTGGCGCCACGGCTCGCCGTCGAGGTCGGTGACGGTGCCCCCGGCCTGCCGGACGAGGTGGACGCCACCGACGGTGTCCCAGGGGTTGCAGTCGACGTTCGTGATGGTGGCCTCGAGCGAGCCGTCGGCGACCATCCCGAGGGTGGCCTGCGCACAGCCGAACCGACGCATGTCGGCGAAGCGTTCGACGACCTCGCGACAGGCGGTGGCGTACTCGTCGCGGTGGTCGAAGTCCCACCAGACCGTCGGGGCGACGACGCTCCCCTCCGGGTCGGTTTCGTCGCTCACCGAGACCCGCTTGCCGTTCCGGAAGGCTCCCCCGTCGGCGGCTGTGAACACGTCGCCGAGGGCGGGACAGACCGTCGCGGCGGCGACGGGCTCGCCGTCGACGCAGGCCGCGACCGCGGTCCCCCACACCCGAATGTCGCGGACGTAGTTGTTCGTCCCGTCGATGGGGTCGACCACCCACGACGCACCCGAGTCGGGCACCGTCTTGAGCGCGTCCTCCTCCTCGCCGACGACGGCGTCCTCGGGGTAAGACTCGCGGATGGTCTCGATGACGCGGGCCTGCGCGTCGCGGTCGGCCTGCGTCACCACGTCGGTCTTCCCGTCTTTGGTCTCGACGTCGATGTCGGTTCGGAACTGCCGGACGGCGACCTCCGCGCCGGCGTGGGCGGCCCGCTCGACGACCGTCGACCGGTCCTCAGGGCCGTCGGCGTCGTGGCCGGGTGTGTGGTCGGTGTGGTCGGTGTGGTCGGTGTGGTCGGTCATACCACCACGGCGCCCGCGCTCGCCGAATAACCGTCGGTTCGTCGTGGTAGTCGGTTCGGGGCCGAGTCTCGGACGGGGGCGTCGCTCGGCGGTCGAATAACGGAGAACGGGCGCCACGAATTGGACCCGAACGAGAGACGTTGTCCGTGATCCGTTACGGCTCGTCCGGCCGTCGTCCGTTTCCCGACGACGTCGGTTTCGCGAACGCCGCAAACGCGGTTCGCGTGTAGCGTGTCCCCGAACGCGATGCGTTCGAGAACGCCGCGTTTGCGTCGTCCGGTACTTGGCCTTCACACCACCCGAATCGGGTGGAATCGGATCACTACGGTTCTCCGTGACGTGTTGACCTCGAACTCTTCTTAGGGAGTTCTCGGTTGTTGCGTCGCACCACAACCGTCGCCAGTTGCGGCCGTTCGGTGAATCCTCGTGATTCCCGTAAGTACGAGATACGACACCACACCACATGAATCTTTCTACTCTCCTGCAGGACGCTCTGGCCCACCGGACGAACGTCCTCTCGGGCCCGCACTCGCGGGCGTGAGCTCTCACCCAGTTGATTAACTCGGTTTCGAATCAGAGTACCTTTTTGAGTGTCCGGGGGCATACGTGTTGGTATGCGTTCGGATGATGCGGTCCGTCAACTCGAGTACGCCGTCGCCTCCCGACTCGGAGACGAGTGGGGTCACTGGGAAGCACAGGTCTACAGCGAGGTGTTCGAGCACGTAGAGCAGAACGGCGAGCCCGAACACGTCGGCGCCGTCATCGACCGTATCTGCGACGAGGTGCAGGACGGCTACCGGCCGAAGGGTCCGGAGATGATGCAGTTCGCCGACACCCTCTGCACCGAGGGCGGCCGACCGCTGACCGACGGCGGTCCCGAGAACTGAGACCGTCGAACCCGGAACGCGACCACGGTCAGGGAGCGCGGTCCGAGACGATGGCGATTCCCGGACGCTTTTCTACGAGACTTCGGCCGGAGAGCGACCGCTCTCGATTCGACACCGACCCTCGAGTTCTCGCGGGTACGGAGCGGTCGCTCCCGGTTCGGTTTCGATGAGGATTTTGCGAGGGAAGAGCGCTCCGAGAGCGGTCTTCGCGCACGTTGCCTGTGTGGCAGGCGCAGTGCGAGGGGAGGGATTTGAACCACGGTCGCGCCGGAGGCGTTCCCTGATTCAAACCCACCCCTCTTGCACTCGTCCTCTCACTGCCGTTCGAGGACGCAGTGCGAGGGGAGGGATTTGAACCCACGGACCTCTACAGGAGCGGATCTTGAGTCCGCCGCCGTTTCCAGGCTTGGCTACCCTCGCACCGGTGAGTCTGTTCGCGGGCGTCGAACCCGCGTTGTCACCTATGGTCGACCGAAATATAAACCGACTGCGGTATCGTTCGGCGGGGGTCACCTGTGTCGGCGACCGGGTTCCCGTCGTCGACTGCCGGCCCGTCCCACCCGCCACGCCGACGCAGTTACCCCGTTCGATGCACATGCCATCACCATGGACGAACACACCCGCGACCCGGGCGTCGCCCCGCCGCTCGGGAACCCGACGGGGTGGGCCGAGGACCGGCGTGTCTGGGAGCACGCCACCCTGCGTCGGGCGGTCGAACACGGCGTCCGCCTCTACAACGCCGGCGACTTCCACGAGTCACACGACTGCTTCGAACACGAGTGGTACAACTACGGCAGCGGGAGCGTCGAGAGCGCGTTCCTCCACGGGATGGTGCAGGTGGCCGCGGGCGCGTACAAGCACTTCGACTTCGAGAACGACGACGGGATGCGCTCGCTGTTCGAGACCGCCCTCCAGTACCTCCACGGGGTGCCGGACGACTTCTACGGCGTCGACGTGGCCGAAATCAAGGAGACCCTCCGGGCGGCGCTGTCGGACCCGACGGCCATCCACGACTGGCGCATCGCCATCGACGGCCAGCGCCCGGACGCCTACCCCGCCGACTACGAGTACGCCGAGGGACTGGAGTAGCGCCGCCGGCGCCGTCGACGCCGCCTCGACCGACGTTCGAGCCGGGTGACACGTCCGAGCGGAATCTAAACCCACTTCAACCCCTGACGGGTAGATTGGGTGTATGCGAATCCATCAGCTCGGGGACGGCACCCCCGAGGTCGCGGTCGTGGCCTCCATCCACGGTGACGAACCCTGCGGGGCGCGGGCGGTAGAGCGCCTCCTCACCGAGGACCTCGAGGTCGAGCGACCGGTGAAGCTCATCGTCGTCAACGAGGAGGCGCTGGAGCGCGGCGTCCGCTACGTCGACGAGGACCTCAACCGCGCGTTCCCGGGCGACCCGAACGGCGACAGTCACGAGGCACGCCTCGCACACGCGCTGACGAACGAACTCCGGGACTGCACCGTCCTGTCGCTGCACTCGACGCAGTCGTACAGCGAACCGTTCGCGCTCGTGAAGGAGGTCGACGCCGTCGCTCGGTCGATCTGTCCACACCTCCCGGTCGACCTCGTCGTCGAGACCGACGCCTTCTCCGAGGGCCGGCTCATCGAACACCCCCACACCGTCGAGGTCGAGTGCGGCCTCCAGGGCTCCGACGAGGCCGCCGAGAACGCCTACTGGCTCGTCCGGGCGTTCCTGACCGCGACGGGCGTCCTCCCGGCGCCGCTGTCCGACGACCCGGTCGACGCCGGCGAGCGCGAGGGGGTTCGGGTGTACCGCCTCACCGAGCCGATTCCGAAGCCGCCGGCCGGCCAGTACGAGGTGTTCGTGAACAACTTCGAACCCGTCGACGCCGGCGCGCGCTTCGCCACGGCCGACGGCGAGACGTTCACCGCCGACGAGCCGTTCTACCCCATCCTCCTCTCCTCGAACGGCTACGAGGACGTGTTCGGCTACGCCGGCGAGATGGTCGGCGTGCTGGACTGACGCGACGGTCGCGAGTCCGGTCGGCTCCTGTTCACTCCGTCGCTCGAACCATCCGGTACACCGGCCCGGCGAGCGCCAGCGCACCGAGGGTCGCGGCTCCGACGACGACCCGAGGGTCGGCGACTCGCGCGAGCGTCCCCGCCGTGAGCGTCCCGACCGTCGCGCCCGCGAGCGTCCCGAGGGCGGCCCACGGCACCTCGCCCAGGGCGGTCCCGACGAGGAGCGCTCGGAGGCGGACTCCGGCGACGCCGGCGGCGACGCTCACCACGTCCGACGGCGCGGGGAGCAGTCGGGTCGCCGCCACCGACCGCACGCCGCCGGTCTCCGCGACGAACCGCTCGGCGGTAGCGGAGACGCGCCCGCCCTGTCCTCGCGCCCGGCGACCGAACCCGTAGGGCGGAACGGCGGTAATCGTCATCAGTCCGAGAGCGACCGGGAACCCGGCGAGGCCGTACCCGTAGCCGGCGGCGACGGCGAGGAGCGTCGTCGGCCACGCGAGAAACGGACGAACGACCGCGAGCACGAGCAGGACGAGGCCGAACAGGGCCGGTCGCCCGGCGAGCCACCGGAGGCCCGACAGCGCCACGGCCGGCGACACCAGCCACGCGAGGAGGGCGACCAGCGCCAGCGTGGCGACGCCGGCGGCGAGGCGCGTCCGACGGTTCATACCGGTCTTCCTTCTCCGGGAACCAAACCACTTGCCCTCGGCGACGGGACGGGTCACCGAGGGCGCCACCGCGTCTCCCAAATCGTTTTGGCAGAATCTTGTTTTTAGTAGCACCCATTCGACAAAGTACGCGCGGACGTCGACCCGTTCCCCCTCGGGACGACGGTCCGGGTGCTGCCCCGCTTGCCATGCCGGGGTACCGTCCCGCGTGCCATGTCGGGACATCGACGGCATCCCACCCCCTGCCATGTTCTCCGGGATGCCGACTCGACTTCGACGAGCGACCGCCTCCGCGAGCGCGGAAGCTTCAAGCCGGCCCGCCGGGAACCCGAGTCCGTGACTGCGGACCGTCCCGACCGTTCGAGCGGCGACCCCGACGACCCCGACAGCGACTCCAACGGCGACTTCGACGAAGACCGACCCGGTTCGGGGCTCGACCGCGACGAGCGCGTGGAGCTCGCCCTCGAACTCCTCGCCCACCTCGAGCACGACGAACTCCCGCTCTCGGCGGTCGTCGACCGAATCGAGACCGTCACGACGGACCCGGCGCTCACCCGAGAGATACTCGACGAGGCGGACAAGCGGGGGGTCGTCGACCGCGAGTCCGGACGGATTCGGACGCGCCGGGGCGGCGCCTTCGTCCGCTTCGAGAGTCAGGTCGTCAGGCGCGAGGGCGACTTCGAGTGCCGTCGCTGTGGGGCCGGGCTCTCGACCGGCCACTTCGTCCGTTTCGACGCCGGCGAACTCGGTCCGTTCGGGCCCTCCTGCGTCAGAAAAGTGCTCGGGCGGGAGTGAGCGGGAGCTATCGGCCGCGACGGAGCTCCTCGACGAGCCGCTCGAACGTCTCGCGCTGGCGGCGGAGCTCCTCGCTCTGTGCCTCGACCGCGGCGGTCAGCTCCGCCAGTCCCTCCGCGACGTCGCGGTCGTCGACGGGGCCGGCCGGCTGGAAGCCGGACTCGGCGAACTCGTCCTCGGCGGTACCCGACTCGTCGGCAGTCGGTGCCGACTCGGCGGTCCCGGGTGTCCCGACGGACCCGGTGGACTCGGTCGACTCGGCGGGCTCCGCGGCGGCCGCGGTGGAGCCGTCGGCGGGCGCCGTCGACTGCGAGGCCGGCTGCCGTTCGCCCGTCGTCTCCGACCCATTGGCGGCCGACGGGGCCGCCTCGGTGGCGGCGACGGCGACCGACGCCGACGAGGCCGACGGGGTCGACGACTCGCCGGTCGCCGACGTTTCGGCTCCGGTGGCGCCGCCGGCGGCGCGCTGGGCCGGGTCGGCGGCCCCGGCCGCGTCGGTCCGGGTCCGGCCGTCCGTCTCGGCTTCCGCCTCGGCTTCGGCGTCGGCGGCGGGTTCGGCGCTGAGGGGGTCGGGTCCGTCGCCGAAGTCGACCGACCCGGTCGACGGCGCTTCGGGGCCTTCGTCGGGGGTCATCGCCTTCCGGAACGCCGGCAGGTTCGGGGCGTCGTGATAGGAGAGCAGCGCGGCCTTGAGCGCCTCGCGGACCGCGCGCGCGGACTCGTTGGGCGCCTTGAACCGTTCCTGCCGGTCGCCCATCGTGACGACGACCGAGGTGGCGACCGTACCGTCCTCGAAGTCGAGGTCGGTCACGTCGTCGTAGTGGAACTCCTCGAAGTCGCCGTCCCAGACGGCGGCCCCGATGTGTTTCACCACGCGTGCGTCCGTGACGACGACGGTGAGCTCCGAGAACCGGAACGTCTGCCGGACAGTCTCGCCCGACCCCGTGATGTCGGCGGCGTTGAGGACGCCGGCGACGAGCGGGTGGAGCACGTCGTCGAGACGTTTCGCGGGGACGGAGAACCGTTCCTCGCCGTCGAGACCGTAGTCGAGGGTGACCTTGGCCTTGCGGCGGCCTTCGGAGACGGCGATTCGTTCGGCGTCGTGGCCGTACTGGTCGACGGACTCGTCCGACAGGAGTCCCTCCGCGCGGTAGAGGAGCGTTCGCGACGGCGTGACGTAGAGAGCGTCCTCGCCGCCGAGGGACACCTCCGCCGCCACCGACTCGTCGCCGAGAAGCGAACTCACGAGTTCCGGGAGGCTCATGGGAGGGGATGTTCGGTTCATATGTTATAAATCCGCCGAGTGAATGTCAATTAAATTGATAAAATGGTGTGGGAGAACGGTGCACGCTCCCCGGAGATAGGAAGCTTGAAGGGTACGATGGCAGTACGAGAGAGTGCGGCCGGGTGGCTTAGCTGGACATAGCGCCGCACTCATAGGGTTTACCGAGATTCGGTGCGGTACGCCTTGGAAGCCTCCGCCCCTTGAGGCCCGCCGAGCCTCGTTACCTGGGTTATGCGGAGATCGCGGGTTCGGAGCCCGCCCCGGCCATTTCGCGTTTCTCGCGGCGTCACGAACGAAGTGAGTAACGACGCCGAAACGCGAATCGGCGACCGCGGCGGAGAACCCGCTCGCGGTCACCGCGAACGGAGCGAAGCGGAGTGAGCGGTGAGTCGGCGGAGCTTGCTCCGCCGGAAGTTCGGAGCCCGCCCCGGCCACTTTCTCTCGTTGAGCCACGAACGGCAGCGAGTGGCGAGACCGAAGAACGTGACCGGAAGTCGCGACGAACCCGGCACGGTCGTCGGCGAGTGTCGCCGACCGCGAGGTAACGACTGTGCTTTTCGTTCCTACCGACGTATCCCCGGCATGTCACAAGGAATCGCTCACTTCGCGCTCGGGGCCGCGCTGACGGCACTCGTCGTCGCATTCCTCCTCCCCTTCGTCCCGTACCCCCGGACGGTGACCCTCGCGGGAGGCGGCTGGGCGCTCGTCCCCGACGCGCCGCACCTCGTCGAGTCGCCGACGATGGAGGCGCTGCACGACTCCGCGTGGGCCGACCTCTTCTGGTTCCATCGCGCGCTCGACCGCTGGGACGTGTCCGACTCCACCGAGGTGGCGGCGCTGTTCGTCGCCGCCCTGTTGTTCGCGACGCTGGTTGCCGAGTACCGAACGTATCGGTGGCAGACCCGACACCGACGCCGGTCCCACGTCGACGAGACGCCGCAGTAGTGTCGCTACCCCTCTCGGTCCACCCGCCGCAGGTACGTCGGCGGGACCGCGTCCGTCGTGTACGTCGACGTCCCGCGCTTCGACACCCGTCGACCGTCGGCTCGCATCGCCGCCGCGTCGACGACGAACACGACCGGGTCGGTGGCGTGGCGCCGGCCGACCGCCCGTGCCTCCTCGAGGCTCGGGGACAGGTGAACCTCCCGTCGCCCCATCGGTCGGAGTCCCTCCGTCTCGATGGCGGCGCGGTTCTCGGGTGCCGTCCCGTGGTAGAGGCGGTCCGGTGTCTCGTCGTCGGCCGTCCTCTCCCGGCCTGAATCGCGGTCGACGTCGACCGCGACCGAGTGACCGTAGACGGCCCGAACACGGGATTCTCGTCGCTCGAAGCGCCCCTTCGGGTCGGTCGCGACGACACCCTCGACGGTCTCGGCGTCGGCCCAGTCGTACTTCCGGCAGGCCGCGTCGACGAACGCCTCCCGGCTCGTCCAGCCCGCCTCATCGAGGTCGAGACCCACCTCCCTGGGGAAGTGTCGCAACGCGCCGCTCAGAAACCGCGAGAGGCGGACGCGTCGGTCGCCGTCCACCACGGGGTCGCCCGCCGCGTCACAGGCCGGACACGTCGCGCCCGCGAAGAACCCGTGTCGAGCGCACCGACGAACGGGGTCCATCAGTCACGCCGTATGGCGCTCGCCGGCCCGGACGGGGACGGCGAGTTCGTTCTCCTCGGGCGGGATGGGACAGGAGAACGTCTCGCTGTACGCACAGAACGGGGTGTACGCGAGGTTGAAGTCGAGGACGACCTCGTCGCCCGCCTCGAGGTCGCGGGTCGGTTCGAACTCCATGTACCGACCGTGCTCGTACGTCTCCTCGCCGCTCGTCGCGTCGCGGAAGGGGACGAACAGGGTGTCCTCCGCCGGGTCCTGCTTGTACGCACACAGTGAGTGCGTCTCCCCGCCGACCTCGAACTCGAAGGTGGCGACGCGCAGGTATCGCACCGGGTTGCTCGCCGTCGTCGCCATCTCGACCGGGTCCGGTTCGTCGTGGACCGTCGCGGTCGCCGTCACCCGACTCTCGGCGTCGGGCGCGAAGTAGTCCAGTCCGTCGAACGCCTCGCGCTCCTCGGGTGGAATCGGCGACTGCGGGTGGTCTCCGAAGAACGCGTCCTTCTCCGCCCGGTTCTCCCGTAGGCGCGCCGCCCACGCGTCGGCGTCGAACTCGGCGTCGGACACCGCATCGGGGCCGGCGTCGGTCTGCTCGTCGCTCATGGCACCGGGTTCGCCCCGACGACGGAAAAGCGGACCGCGACGCGTCGGCGGGAGGAAACTGAAGCAAGGAGGGAGGACTGTGTGGGTACGTCGTTCGGGAGGATGGTGAACGTCGACGACGAGAGTGCGACGACAGCAGGACGCGGAGTGTGGCGACGGCAGGACGGGGGCGTCGACAACGGTCGGACGCGTGACGGCGAGGTGAGGAGATGGCGGGCGGCGGGGTCGGCGGGACGGTAGGCGGCGGGGTCGACGGGGCCGTCGTGTCGGCGCCGGTCAGCTATCGGTTGTACCCGTGGCCCGCGACGAGCGCGACCACGTGCAGGAGGAGGAGCCCGACGAACACGGGCGTCTCGCTCGGGGTGAGCCCCTTCGTCAGCAGAGGCAAGTAGAGAAACGGCATGACGACCGCGGCCCAGAACCCGACGAACCGGAGCGGGGCGGCGATCAGTCGACGCCCGGCCGCCGCACCGTCCGCGAGTGGCACCTTCGTGTGTTGTTCGTCGACCAGCGTGGAGGGACTCGACATCGTTCGTTTTCCTCGATAGTTCCATTATCCTAAGGGGTCATATAGTGGGGCGAGCGTTCGGTCGCTTTCGGGGCGTTTCACGACCTTGGGCCGGGAGTAAAGACGTTTCATCGCGGGTGGAGCGACGTTTAGACCGTTTATGGTCGGCACAGAAGCTTTTCTAGTATTATGACTTGTCACTTAGGACGGAATATGGTTCGGGTGGTGACGACCGCTTTCGACGGTGGAGGGATGCCCGCTCGGCCTCCACCCTCGTCGCGACCCGTCCCGGAAAGGGTCGGAACTCGTCCGACGCACACGTTGCCGGTCCGACTGACGCGCACGCTCCGCGACCGGCGGGTGCACCAGGAGTGTGGCCGTGTGCGCGTCCTCGAGGCCGAGAGGCCGCCGCTATCGCCTCCGTCACCGGCGCCGACCGGTGTGGCGTCGTGACCGCGCGGGTCCACGCCCGTGAGCGGAGACTCCGGGTTCACACGAGAGCGTCCCGTGAGCCGCGACTCGACAGCTATCACGCGAGAAAACGGCGCCGGGAGGGGGGGTCCCGGCGTCGGTGCGCCGCCGACCGCCGAACACGAGTTGCATGGCACGCGTCGCGGTCGTCGGCGCACCCCACACTCGGGACCCGACACGGAAAGGTGTATTCCGCCTACTGTACTGTACGGGTCCCCTACTGTCGTCTCCGAAGGGTTTAGACGCCGGCGTCCCACCTCGCCGCATGGCAGAGCTCAACCCGATCGCGAAGCGACTCCACAACGTCAGCCCCGACCCGGTCGAGTGCACGCTCGACGACGGCTCGACGGCCGTGTTCCACCTCGACTGGACCGAGTTCTTCCAGCTCGAGTTCCGCGCCGAAGGTCGTCGCGAGGGGGACGACGGGGAGTACCGGTTCGTCACGAGCGAGGACAACGAACGGGTGCTCGTCGCCCGGCGCGACGGCGAGAGCGACGACTGGTCGGTCGTCGGGTCGGTGACCGAAGCGGAGGCGGCCTGAGTGCGGCCGGTCAGGGACGAACGAGGGTTCCTACCGTGAGAACAGTGTCCGGACGCGAAAGGCGACGCGTCGGACCCGCGGCAGTTCGTCGCGGATGGCGTCGCGTTTGATGAGGAGAAAGCCCCCGAAGATGAGACAGAACCCCACGACGGTCCCCGGCGTCGGCGCCTCCTGCAGGAACAGCCACCCCGTGAGCGCGGCGAACACCGGCGCGACGTAGGAGACGAGGTTGATTTCGACCGCGCCGAGGCGTTCGAGCAGGTCGAAGTAGATGAGGAAGCCGACGGCGCTCGACCCCACGGCGAGAAAGAGGAGGGCCGCGAGGGCGGTCGGGTTGGTCCACTCGGCGGCGGCGACGGACTCGCCGAGGCCGACCGAGAGCAGGTGCATCAGCAGCGCGCCGCCGAGCATCGACCACGCCTCCATCGATTCGATGGGAAGGTCGGCGTCGATTCGGCGGGTGAGGACGCTCCCGAGTGCGAACGCCGCGGCGGCCGCCAGCACGAGCAGTTTCGCCACGGCACCGCCCGAGACGGCGGCGCCGAGGTCGGCACCGGTCAACACCGCGACGCCGACGAGGCCGAGCAGGAGGCCCGCGACGCCGGCGAGGGTGAGCCGCTGGTCCGGGAGGAACGCGCGGGCGAAGCCGGTCGTCAGAACCGGCGAGAGACTCACGATGACGGCGGCCGTGGCGGAGTTGACCGCCGGGTCGGTCTCACCGACGAACAGCAGTGCGTGGTAGGCGGCGATGAGGAGGACGGCGCCGACGGCGACGACCGCCCACTGGTCGCGACCCCGTGGGAACGGGTCGTCGAGGACGTAAACGGCGTAGCCGAGCATGAGGACGCCGGCTACGTCGTACCGAACCGCGGCGAAGAGGACGGGCGGGAAGTAGTCGAGACCGGCCTTGATGGCCATGAAGGCGGAGCCCCAGAGGGCGGCGAGAGCGACGAAGAGGACGAGATTCCGGTACCGGGTCACGGTGGGTGAAGCCGCTCGCGTCGCCTGAAGGTTTCGCTCCCGGCGAGCGAAGCGAGCCGGGTGCAGAGAGTGTAGCGAACGTAGTGAGCGGAACGACCGCGTTCCCGGCGAACAGAGCGGGACCTCCGGTCCCGCTTGCAGCTGGCGAGCCGAGTCTACTCCGAGCGGCGCATCTCGGCGGCGTCGACGCGCTCGTCCGTCCGGGCCCGCCAGTCAATCGCCGAAGAGACGCCGTAGACGCTGTACTGTCGGTTCAGGAACACCCACGGGGCACGGTCGTGTGCGAGCTGGTTCGCGTCACGGAGCGTGTTGACGCGTTCGTCGCCGGTCTGGCTGCTGGCCTGGGTGAGGAGGCGGTCGAACGCCTCGTTGCTCCACGTCGAGAGCCGGCCGTCCGACGTGAGCAGCGGCCGCATCACGAGGACGCCGTCTGCCGTCGGCTCGTTCCAGCCGATCAGGTACCACGCCGGGTCGTCGCTGTCGGTCGGGGAGAGGAGGTCCGACGCAAGCGACTGGAACCCGCGGCGTTCGACCGTCGCGGAGACGTTCGACAGCTCGTCGACGTAACCGACGACCGACTGGGCGATTTCGAACCCCTTGAGGTAGCGCCCGGTGGGGACGTGTAAGGTGATCTCGGCGCCAGCGTAGCCGCTCTGTTCGACCAACTGCTCCGCGCGTTCGGGGTCGTAGGGGTACGGTTCTACGTCCGGGTTGTGGCCGGTGAACCCCTCGAGCGTCGGCTGCCCCGTCTGTTCACCGAACCCTTGCAGGACGTTCCCGACGACGCTCTCGAGGTCGACCGCGTAGTTCAGCGCGCGTCTGAAGGCGACCGAGTCGAACGGCTGCGTGTCGTCGCGCATCCCCGTGAACAGGAGCCGCGTCGAGGGTGCCACCTCCACCCGCGCTCGCGTTCCATCGTTGATGCGACGTACGCCGGCGGGGGGGACACCCACCGCCACGTCCACCTCCCCCTCCAGGAGTGCGTCGATGCGGGCAACGGGGTCCGTCTCGGCGCTGAAGCTGACCGCCGACGCCGCGGGCCGGTCCCCCCAGTAGTCCTCGAAGCGGGAGAACTCGACCCGCGACCCCGACTCGTAGCTCTCGAGGACGAACGGGCCCGTCCCCATCGCGTTGGAGGCGATGTACGACCGGTCGTGTGACTGGACCCACTCCTTCGAGAGCACGTCGCAGTAGCTCGCGAACGTCGTGAACACGACTGGGTCGACGCCCGACGAGCGCACTTCGACGCTCCGTTCGCCGTCCACGACGGCGGCGTCGGTCACCCCGTCGAGTTGGTCACGTTGCGGGCTGCTGAACCCCGTCGCGTCGTCGGCGACGCGCTCGACGCTGAACACCACGTCCTCGGGGGTGAGACTGCTCCCGTCGTGGAAGCTGACGTCCTCGCGCACGTCGAACCGCACTCGGTTCCCGTTCTCCATGCGACGGTAGTTCGTCGCGAGTCCCTCGACGATTCGGCCGTGACGGTCGGTCGACAGCACCCCCTGGTAACAGTGCAACAGCACCGTCTTCGCCGGCGTCTGCCGGTGGTCGTGTGGGTCCAGCCCCTGCGGGACCTGTCCCTGCGTGATGCGGATGGGGAAGGCACCACCTTCTCCGTCGTCCGCTCCGTCACCACCGCTCTCGGTCTCGGTCGCTCCTCCGGAGTCGTTCCCGGAGGAGGTGTCCGTAGTCGTCCCCCCCGTCGGGTCGTTACCCAGGACTCCGGAGCATCCGGCGAGCGCCGCCGAACCCGCCGCACCCCCGGCGAGCGA
Source organism: Halobium salinum (assembly GCF_026586625.1). GTDB lineage: Archaea > Halobacteriota > Halobacteria > Halobacteriales > Haloferacaceae > Halobium > Halobium salinum. The sequence continues at coordinate 836,273 of NZ_JAODIW010000006.1, forward strand.
CAGGAAGCGCCGCCTCCCCACACCAGTCCGTTCCTCACCCGGCATGCGAGATACATCAGAGACTCTGGCGTAAATAGCCTGTGCATGTCCCGGACGGGCCCCCGAGTCGTCCTTGGGATGTACGGACGGCTGACCCCGCCGGCGGGTCACTTCCGGGATGCGGATTACGTTTAAGTACGGTGGCGCCGGAAACGCCACCATGGCCGTTCACGGCCGGTCGAGACTTCGTGACCTGTTCGACGAGTCGCCCACGCCGCACATCGCGCACCCGCCGCGGACCCATCGTCGTCACTTCTACGTCGCCACCGACGGGTCCTACCGGCCGGACGGCGGCGGACTCGGGGCCGTCATCGAGACGCGCGACGGGGAGCGCATCGCCCGCCTCGCCGTCCCCGACTCGGCGCCGAACAACAACGTCGCCGAGTACCGGGCGCTCCACCTCGGCCTCGACGTGCTCGCCGCGCGTGCGCCCCGCACCGCCCGCGTGGGCGTGCTCGTCGACTTGGACGACCTCGCCGCCAACGTCAACCGGGCCGTCCTCGCCGCGGACGACCCCGACTGGGCGCCCGGCGACTGCCGTATCCCCGCCGGTAGCGAGCACCACTGGCGCGGCATTCAGGCGCGCATCGCCGGCTTCGGCGAACTGCGTGCGGCCCGAATCGACGGTCGACGCAACCCCGCACACCCGCTCGCGAACACGCCGGAGGAGTACGCCCACGTGAACGACCGAGCGCCGCGCTGTGTCCTCCCGGAACCGCCGACGAGCGGAGGAGCGACGGGTCCGGGCGTCCCGCCACCGTCGCGGTCGGAACGCCGGACCGGCCACTGACTGCCGGGGAGGGAGGAGCGCCGGACCGGCCATTGACTGCCGGGGAGGGAGGAACGCCGGAACCATCACCAGCCACCCGGGACCTCCGCAACACCGTACAGAAAGTTGATAACACGGTCGAGTGACCGAACTCGCATGGCTCCCTCCACAGCGTACGACGTCCGACTCCGGCGAGCGCGCTACACCCCGCTCGGCGCCACGGTTCGTGACCGCTTCGGGGTGCTCCTCGGGGTCTGGCTTCTCACGACGGTCGTCACCCTCCTGGTGCTCGTCGGCTCGGGAGTCGACCTCCTCGCGACGGCGGCCCCGCTGAGTTCGTCCGCTTCGGACGTCACCGTCGTGGGGACCGACCCGACGGACGCCCTCCTCTTCGGGGCCGAGGTCGCGTCGCTCGTGGGGGGCACGCTCGCGCTGGTCGTCGCGACCGGGCTGGCGGCACGGGACGACGACCGGGTCGAACTCGCGGCCGGCCGGTCACAGTTCCTCCTCGCGGCGGCGACCTTCGTCGCCGGTGTGAGCGTCGGGCGGACGTTCGTCTCGACGCTCCTCCGCGACATCCACCTCCTCGACACCGTCGGAGCCGCGACCGTCCTCGAATCGGGTACCTCCGGAGCCGTCGTCGCCCTCCGTGCCCTCGCCGAACTCGGCCTGTTCGTCCCCGTCGCGGTCGGCGTCGGGGCGGCCCTCCCGTGTTTCCTCGTCGGCGCCGTTCGGGCGGGACTCGCGCCGCGTTACACCAGCGACCGGATGCGCGGGTTCGTCGCGCTCGCGTTGGTCACCTTCGCGGCGGTGTACTCCCCGCCGGACCTCCCCAGCCTCGCCCTCGTCGCCGTCCCGCCGTTCGCCGGGTTCGCGGTCGGCCTCGCGTGGCTGGAGTTCGGGTGAGCCGTTTCGACGGGCTAACATAACTTCGGTTGACTATCGCCCATTGCGACAGTTTGACGTAGGTCGGGTTGTAGCGTGTAGTAACCGATGGTATCGCTCGGTACTCCCGGAATCGCCCACGTCGTCGTTCTGGCACTCTCCGCCCTGCTCTGTTTGGGGCTGGCGGCGTGGGTTCGTTCGACGACCGCCACGAGCGGACAGCGGTGGTTCGGCGTGCTCCTCGCCGCCGACGCGGTCTGGGCCACTACCGCGGCTCTCAGTTTGCTCGTGGCGCCGCCGGCGAAGACCGAGCTCCTCGTGGTCCGTGGACTCGTGCAGGCGACGATTCCGCTCGTCTGGGTGCGCTTCACCGCCGCCCACACGCGTCGGGAGTTCTCGCTCTCGAAGCCGGTCCACGGCCTCCTCGCCGCCGGCTGGGCGACCTCGGTCCTCGCCCTCCTCACCAACGGGTACCACGGACTCTACTGGAGTTCGGTGACGCTCCGAACCGGCCCGTTCCCGTTCCTGGAGCTGACCCCCGGGCCGTTGCTGTTCGGGACGTACCTCTACATCTTCGGTGCGACCGGCCTAGGCATCCACTACCTCGCCGAGCTGTTCACCCGCTCGCGCCATCGCTCCCGGGCGGCCGTATACGTCCTGCTCGTGGGTGCGCTGGTGGCGAGCGCCCCGGCGGTGGTGACGGTGCTCGAACTCGGGCCCGCGGCGGGCTACGACTACTCCGTGTACGGTATCGGCGGGTTCGCCGCGCTGACCGCGCTCGTCGTCTTCCGGCTCGGCGCGCTCAACGTCGAGCCGGTCGCGCGGGACGTACTGTTCGACGCGTTCGACGACGCCGTGCTGGTATTCGACGACCGCGGGCGCCTCGCGGACCACAACGTCGCGGCCGCGACGCTCTGGCCCACGCTCGGCGAGCGCGACCACATCGGGGAGCCGCTCGGGACCGCTCTGCCGGAACTCGCCGGGCTCCTCCCGGCGCGGCCCCGGTCGTCGCCGACCGGGGAGCTGACACTCACCGTCGAGGGCGAGCGGCGGCACTTCTCGCTGCGCGTCACCCCGGTGTCGAGCGGCGAGGAGCGCGTCGGTCACACGCTCGTCCTCCGGGACGTGACCGAACTCGTTGCCTACCGCCGCGAACTGGAACAGAAAAACAGACAGCTCGACGAGTTCACGAGCACCGTCGCACACGACCTGCGGAACCCGCTCAACGTCGCGGACGGGTACGCCCGCCTCGCCGTGGAGTCGCTCGCCGAGCTCGGGCTCGGCCCGACTACCGACTCGGCGGCGGCGGACGACGAGCGAGAGGGGACGGGCGAGGGGTCGTCGTCCGTCGAGTCTGTCGACGCGACCGGTTCGGCCGGCTCCGTCGACCCCGAGGTGCTCGACCACCTGGAGCGCGTCGGCGACGCCCACGACCGGATGCTCCAGATAATCGACGACCTGCAGACGCTGGCGCGGACGGGAGAGTCCGTCGAGGCGACCGAGCCGGTCGACCTCCGGCGCGCCGCCACCGACGCCTGGGCGAACCTCGACACGTCCCGTGCGACCCTCTACGTCGCCGACGACGCGACCGTCCACGCGGACCGTGGCCGGCTCCTCTCCATCCTCGAGAACCTCTATCGGAACAGCGTTCGCCACGCCGGCGACGGGGTCGTCGTCGAGGTCGGTGCCGGACCCGGGTCGTTCTTCGTGCGCGACGACGGGCCGGGCGTCCCGGCGGCCGACCGGGAGACCGTCTTCGAGTACGGCTACACCACCCACGCCGACGGCACCGGACTCGGGCTCCCCATCGTCAGGACGATGGCGGAGTCACACGGCTGGTCGGTCCGACTCGACGACGACGAGGACGGGGCGTGTTTCGTCTTCGACGAAGTGACCGTCGAGTTCCCCGACGGCGACGAGGGCGGCGACGACCGGGGCGGTGACGGCGGACCGGGCGCCGGGCGTGGGGCCGCCGGACGCGGGTCCGCCGGCCACGAGACCACGGACGAAGGGGCCGACGACGCCGTCTACCGCCCGGTCGACGTGTCGACCGTCAGGACGGGGTAGGGTTGCGACGGTCGGATACGCGGATTCGTCGCGCTCGCGCCGGTCGCCTTCCGCTTCGACGACTCCGGATACGACCTCTCGGTGCTCCGGGTCGACGAGGCCGGGCGCTGGAGCCGTGCGGCGGAGGGACTGGATGTCGGGCAGGTGCGTCGCTGCGGTCGGTCGGTCGAGCTTGTGCCCCCCCACGAAAAAGCCGCACCGACCCGCGAAACTACTCGTTCTGTGCGTCCACGACCGCGACGCCCGCGAGGTTCACGATGTCCTTGACCTCGTCGCCGCGCTGGAGGACGTGGACGGGCTTGTCCATGCCGACGAGCATCGGGCCGATGGCCTCTGCGCCGCCGAGGCGCTGGAGGAGTTTGTAGCCGATGTTGCCCGCTTCGAGGTTCGGGAAGATGAGCACGTTCGCCGGGTCCTCGAGGTCGGAGAAGTCGTACGTTCCTTCGAGGATGTCCTCGACGACGGCCGTGTCGGCCTGCATCTCGCCGTCGACCTCGAAGTCGACCTCGGGGTCGTTCTGGAGCGCCTCCGCGGCGCGGCGGGGCTTCAGCGTCCCCTCGTTGTCGACCGAGCCGAAGTTCGAGTACGACAGGAGCGCGGCGCGGGGCTCGACGTTGAAGCTCTTGGCCAGCGCGGCGGTGTGTTTCGTCACCTCGGTGAGCACCTCCTCGTCGGGGGCGAGGTTCACCGTCGTGTCGGCGGCGAAGATGACGCGGTTCTTGAACGTGAGGAGGTAGACGCCGGCCGCGTAGTTCGCGTCCTCGGCGGTGCCGATGACCTGTAGCGGCGGGCGGAGCGCGCTCGGGTAGTGGTGGGTCAGCCCGGTGAGGAGGGCGTCGGCGTCGCCCTGCTCGACCATCACGCTCCCCAGGTAGTTCGTGTCGCGACGGATGAGCTCCTCGGCCTCGCTCCGGGTGACTCCCTTCCGACGGCGTAGCTCGTACAGTCGGTCGGCGTACCCCTCGTAGTCGTCGTCGCGCGGGTCGACGACCTCCGGCTCGAAGTCGAGTCCGAGGCGGTCGCGGGTGCGCTCGATGGACTTCCGGCTCCCGATGAGCACCGGTTCGGCGATGCCCTGCTCCTGGAGCTGGAAGGCGGCGCGAATCATCTTCTCGTCGGTCCCCTCGGCGAGCGCGACGCGCTTCGGGTCCGACTTCGCCTTGTTGAGGACGACGCGCATCATTTCCCTGGACTTGCCGAGGCGGGCTTCGAGCCCCTCGGTGTACGCTTCGAGGTCGAGCTCCTTCCGGGCGGCGCCGGACTCCATCGCCGCCTCCGCGACGGCGGGCGACACCTCGAACAGCACGCGCGGGTCGAGGGGTTTCGGGATGATGTACTCGGAGCCGAACTGCAGGGGCTGGTCGCCGTAGGCCTTGACGACCGCGTCGGGGACGTCTTCGCGGGCGAGGTCGGCGAGCGCGCGGGCGGCGGCGACCTTCATCTCCTCGTTGATCTCGGTCGCGCGGGCGTCGAGCGCGCCGCGGAAGATGAACGGGAAGCCGAGCACGTTGTTCACCTGGTTCGGGTAGTCAGAGCGCCCGGTCGCCATGATGACGGTGTCGTCGCGGGCCGCCTTCGCGTCCTCGTAGGGAATCTCCGGGTCCGGATTCGCCATCGCGAAGATGATGGGGTCGGCGGCCATCGACTGCACCATCTCCTCGTCGACGAGCCCGCCGATGGAGAGTCCGACGAACACGTCCGCGTCTTTCATCGCCTCGTCGAGCCCGCCGGCGGGCACGTCGCGGGCGAACTCCCGCTTGAACTCGTTGACGTCGCCGGCGTCGGCGCGCTCCTGCGTGATGATGCCCGAGGAGTCACACATGGTGATGTTCTCCTTTCTCGCGCCCAAGGAGACGTAGAAGCGGGCGGTCGCGATGGCGGAGGCGCCGGCGCCCGAGAAGACGATGTCGAGTTCGTCGAGCTCCTTGTCCGCGATGTCGGCGGCGTTGACCAGTGCGGCGCCGGAGATGATGGCGGTGCCGTGCTGGTCGTCGTGGAAGACGGGGATGTCCATCTCCTCGCGCAGGCGCTCTTCGATTTCGAAACACTCCGGTGCCTTGATGTCCTCTAAGTTGACCCCGCCGAACGTCGGCTCCATCGCCGAGACGCTCGTGATTATCTCCTCCGCCGTCGCCTGGTCGAGTTCGATGTCGAACACGTCGATGTCGGCGAAGCGCTTGAACAGGACGCCCTTCCCCTCCATGACGGGCTTCGAGGCCTGTGCACCGATGTCGCCCAGCCCGAGCACCGCCGAACCGTTGGAGACGACGCCGACGAGGTTCCCCTTCGCCGTGTACTCGTAGGCGTACTCCTCGTCGTCGGCGATGTCGCGACACGGGGCGGCGACGCCCGGCGAGTACGCCAGCGAGAGATCACGCTGTGTGTTGGTCGGTTTGGTGGTCGAAATCTCTATCTTTCCGGGCGGGTCGGTTCGGTGGTACTCGCGTGCATCGTCGTCCAGTCCCATACCTGCGGCCACTGTGGGCGACAGCAAAAAGGTACCCCTGCACGTCGATTTCGGCATTCGACAGCTGCCGAACCGCAGAATCGTTTCTGTGAGTCGTTGACGCCGGCGTCACCCCCAACCGGGCTCGTTGTCGTCCCCATCGCGGCTCCCGGGTCCGTCGTCCGTCGAACCGCCGTCCGTCTCGACGGTGTCGTCTCCGGGGGCCGGAGGTTGGCGCGTGACGACGGCGGTGCCGCCGCCGACCGTCCGCGGCCCGTCGGTGCTCGCGTCCGGGTCGCCACCGCTCCCGCCGCCACCGGTCTCCGGCAGAAGCGCGAACCGCGGTTCGGCGCGGCCGAGCACCGACAGTTCGTAGCCCGTCAAAAACGAGTGGACGAGAACCTGAATCGGGAGGGTGACGAGCAGGAAGAACCCGAGCGTGAGCAGGCCGAGTGCGACCAGCGCGGCGATGCCGACCGTGGACGCGAGCGCCGCGTCGATACCGCCGAACGACGCCGCGAGCGCCAGGAAGGCGGCGAGGCCGACGCCGAAGAGGACGGCGTTGAAAACCAGACCGACGGTGAACGTGACGACGCCGATACCGAACGCGATAGTCCAGCGCGAGACGAGGTAGGCGAGGAACTGCCGGGGCTGACCGCGGAGGGTCGGCCACAGTCGACGCCAACTCCGGAGCACGCCGCCGTCGGTCGCGACCATCACCGGGACGACGAGTTGGTTCGTGAAACTCAGGAGCAGTCCGCCGACGAACAGGTACGGAGCCAGGGCGAGAACGCCGAGGGCTATCCCCGCCAGTCCGACGTTCGGCGCGACCCCGTCGGCGAAGACGAGCGCCCACACCCCGACCGCGATGGGCGCAGCCATGAGGACGACGACGACTGTCTCGAAGAGGAGCAGTCTGAACCCCTTCCCGACCCGAGTGCGGAACCACCGGCGGATACGAATCTCGTCGGTTCGGAGCATATCGACGAGCACGAACTTCATCGTCGACGAGATAGTCCCGAGGACGAGAAGCAGTAGTACCGCGCCGGCCGCGAAGGCCGCTACCAGCAACAGGTCGGGGCCACCGGACACTCCCGGTGTCGTTCCCGGGTTTGGTTGGGTCTGCGGGACGTTCGTGAGGTTCTGAACGCTGCTGATACTGCTGGTGACGCCGAGGAAGAACACGACGACGGCCAACCGGAGCCACCGTCCGAGACTGGGTCGGAGGAAGCGGCGGGTGGAGGACAGGGCGTCGTCGACGGCGTCGAGTGCGTGCCACGACATGTCGAGAAAATATAAGAGAATTGTTAAATACGTTTCCGTCGGGCCGCCCCTACACTCCGTGCCGTCGACCGGACTGCCGGTCCGGTCACCGCACCGGCCGAGCGCCGCGGCCCGGACTCGTCGGGCCAAGTGCCTCGGGCCAGTGCTCGCCGGACCTGGAACGTCGGGTCAGTACTCGCCGGACCTGGAACGTCGGGTCAGTACTCGCCGAACCCGGTGCGTCGGGTCACTGCCGGCGTGCCGCCGCCGACTGCGCGGGGGCCGTCGCCGCCGTTGCCGGTGCCGGGGTCGCCGTCACTGTCGCTGTCCTCGTCGCCCGTCTCGGGTAACAACGCGAACCGAGGCTCGGCGCGGCCGAGCACCGACAGTTCGTAGCTGGTGAGGAACGACCGGACGGGGACGGCGACCGCGAGCGTGAGGACGAACAGGACCGCGAACCCGACGAGCGCGACGAGCGCGAGCAGGACGACCGCGGTCGTGCTCGCGAGGGCGGCCTCGACGCCGCCGAACGCGCCGGCGACGAGGAAGCCGGCGATGAGCGAACTCACGACCACGATGGCACCGAGGAGGCCGACGACGATGGCTACCCCGATGCTCAGCCCCAGCGTCAGCACCCAGCGGACGAGGACGTAGACGAGGAACTGCCACGGGTGACCCCGGAGCGTCGGCCAGAAGCGCCGCCAGCCGGCGACGACGCCCACGTCGGCCGCGACCATCACGGGCACGACGAACTGGGTCGTGAACCCGAGGAAGAACCCGACGACCAGTAGCACCGGGACGGCGACCAGTGCGAGGACGAGCAGCCCCGCTAGTCCGACGCCGGTCCCCATGTCCAAGAGGAGAAACAGGGCGCCGAGGACGAACAGCGGGAGCGAGACGAGGAGGCCGACGCCGAGTTGGAACCCCAGCAGCCGCATCCCCTTCCAGAAGCGGGTCCGGAACCAGCGTCGGACCCGTACCTCGTCGGTTCGGAGCATATCGACGAGCACGAAGCGCATCACCGGCGCGACGACGGTCCAGACGAGGCCGACGGCAACCAACACGGCAAGGAGGGCGAGGCCGACCCAGAGCAGCAGTTCGAGGGTTCCGGGGTCGAGTTCGGGTCCGGGGTCGGTCGGCACCGGCTCGGTCGGCGTCGGCTCCGTCGGCTCCGTCGGAACGGGACCAGTTCCGGTCCCGCCCGGGAACCCGGGGAACGTGAACCCGCCGACGCCACTCCCCAGAAAGAGCACGACGAGGGCGACTCTGGCCCATCGCCCGAAGCTGAAGGGGAGGAGGAACCGGCGGGTCGCGGACAGGGCGTCGTCGACGGCGTCGAACGCGTACCACGACATGGACGAACCGTATCACGCGCCTGTCAAATACGTTTCCGTCGCCCCGTCGATACGCTCCCATCGTCGAGGTCGGGCGGACGGCGCGCGGTCGGTGACCGTCGAGCCGCGACCGTCCGACTACCGCTCCAGCACCGCGTGGCGGTCGAGCGTGGCGGGCGCGTCGTCGGCGACGCTCTCGACGGTCTCCGTCGGCCACGAGTCCGTCCGGGTGAGGGCCTCGAACCCTTCGTCGGTGACGAGGACCGTGTCCTCGCTCTTCGCCCCCTGCACCGTCGGGTTCCAGGCGTACGCCATCGGCGTCGTCACCGCCCCGTCGTGGCCGGGTGTGGCTATCCACTCCCGGCCGGCGAAGCCCGCCGCCCCGCCCTGGTGGTGACGACGCCACTCGTCCGCGTGACCGACCGCGTCGTAGGCGTCCTGTACGTACTCGAAGACGTCGCCGGCGGTGCCCCCCTGCTCGGCGACCGCCCGGGTGGCCCCGAGCGCCGTCGCCTCGACCGTCATGGCCGCCTCGGTGCGCTCGGCCAGCCAGTCGGGGGCGTCGAAGGCGACCGTGCGGGTGACGCTCGCGTGGAGGCCGTCGCGCTGGGCCGTCACCGAGAGGAGGGCGTAGTCGCCCAGCGGCTCCTGTTGAGGCGTGTAGTGACGGTACTGCTGGGCGCGCTCGCTCCCGCCGACCAGTGCGACCGGCGTCTCGATGCCGCGAGCCGACAACGCGATGCGGAGAGCAGCGGCGGCCTCGTGTTCGGTGTCTTCGGGTTCGAGTTCGCGCGCGACGTTCTCGACGGCGGCGGCGGTCTCACGGCCGAGCGCGCGGTACACGTCCACGTCGGTCTCAGAGAGGGGCATCCGGAGTCGGGCGGTGTCGACCCCGGTCGCGCCGGGCACGTCGAAGTCGGCGGCGACCCGGCCGGGCGAGCGCTCCGCGACGGCCTCGCCGAGTGAGCCGTCGTACCAGTCGAACGTCGTCACCTCGAAGCGGTCGGGCACCTCCTCGTCGCGGAGACGGCCGGCCTCGATGTTGTCCGTGACGACGCGGAACTCGCCGCCGGTCGCGTCACCTTCGTCGTCCCCGCCGGTCCCGCGCTCGCGGACGTAGCCCGCGGCGGCGACGCCCACGTCGCCCTCGCGGTCGACGACGTTGCTCCCGCCGGTGAGCCACGCGAAGGCGTTCGGGCGGGCGAACCAGACCGCGTCGGCGTCGCGGTCGTCGAGGTGAGCGTCGAGTCGGTCGCGACGGTCGTCGAGGAAGTCGGTCATCGTCGGCCGTTCGGGGCGGGGGTACGAAACGGCGGTGGCTCGCGGCCACGCCCCCCGGTCCGAGTACGGGACTCCCACCCTCCCGGTTCGTGTTCGAGACCGGTCACGAATCTGTCCTGAAAAACCGTTAACCCCTCCCGCGACCATATTACGTCCGTTCGGCGCGAACGCGCCTGATATACCATGGCAGACAAACCACACCAGAACCTCGCTATCATCGGCCACGTCGACCACGGCAAGAGCACGCTCGTCGGACGGCTCCTGTTCGAGACGGGGTCGGTGCCCGAGCACATCATCGAACAGCACCGCGAGGAGGCAGAAGAGAAGGGCAAGGGTGGCTTCGAGTTCGCCTACGTCATGGACAACCTCGCCGAGGAGCGCGAGCGTGGCGTGACCATCGACATCGCCCACCAGCGCTTCGACACGGACAAGTACTACTTCACCATCGTGGACACACCCGGTCACCGCGACTTCGTGAAGAACATGATTACGGGGGCCTCGCAGGCCGACCACGCCGTCCTCGTCGTCGCCGCCGACGACGGTGTCGCCCCCCAGACCCGCGAGCACGTGTTCCTCGCCCGTACGCTCGGCATCGAGACGCTCATCGTCGCGGTGAACAAGATGGACGCCGTCGACTACGACGAGGCGAAGTACAAGGAGGTCAAGGAGGGCGTCCAGCAGCTGCTCAACCAGGTGCGGTTCCAGGCCGACGACGCCCGCTTCATCCCCATCTCGGCGTTCGAGGGGGACAACATCTCCGAACACTCCGACAACATGCCGTGGTTCGACGGCCCCACGGTGCTGGAGGCGCTGAACAACCTCCCGGAGATGTCGCCGCCGACGGACGCCCCGCTCCGACTCCCGATTCAGGACGTGTACACCATCTCCGGCATCGGGACCGTCCCGGTCGGGCGCGTCGAGACGGGCATGCTGAAGACCGGCGACAACGTCTCCTTCCAGCCCTCGGACGTCTCGGGTGAAGTCAAGACCATCGAGATGCACCACGAGGAGGTGCCCGAGGCCGGTCCCGGCGACAACGTCGGCTTCAACGTCCGCGGCGTCGGCAAGGACGACATCCGCCGCGGCGACGTCTGCGGCCCCGCGAACGACCCGCCGACCGTCGCCGAGACGTTCCAGGCCCAAATCGTCGTGATGCAGCACCCCTCCGTCATCACGGCGGGGTACACGCCCGTCATCCACGCTCACACCGCGCAGGTCGCCTGCACCTTCGAGTCCATCGACAAGAAGCTCGACCCGAAGTCGGGCGAAGTGGCCGAGGAGAACCCGGACTTCATCAAGGCCGGCGACGCCGCCGTCGTCACCCTGCGCCCGCAGAAGCCGCTCGTGCTCGAGCCGTCCTCGGAGATTCCCGAACTCGGCTCCTTCGCCATCCGCGACATGGGCCAGACCATCGCCGCGGGCAAGGTGCTCGAAGTTCACGAGCGCTCGTAAGCGACCGCACCGACCGGCCATCCGTCTTTTTCGAGGCGACGAACGGACGCCCCCTACCGGCGGATCAGCTCTCGGCTCCGTTCCCCTCTGCCTCGTCGTCCCCGGGCAACGGCTCGCTTCCGACCGGCACACAGCCCGGCGTCCCGGCGTACCGCGGGTTCCGGTACGCGAACACGCCGTCCGGGTTGGTCTCGTGGACCCAGACGTGCAGGTCCCAGTAGGCGAACTCGCCGTCGACGACGAGCCCCCAACCGTCGACCTCGCGCAGCCCCGAGAGCGGGCTTCGGTCGACCGGTGTCTCCCCGTCGGCGAACAGGTCCGGCGGCTCGGTCGTCGGGTTCCCGTCCGCGTCGACCTCGGTGGCGACGGCGTACTCGACCGCCGCCAGTCGCAGTCGCTCCCCGGCGAGCGCGTACACGAGCGACTCGGGGCGCGTCGGGTCGACGGCGTCGTCGGCCCACCGCGCGGCGTTGTCGAAGTAGTAGCCCACCCCACAGACGAGCGGGAGCGCGGCGCTCTCGTAGCCGTCGGCCGCGGCGGCGTCGACCCGGCGGTAGACCCGGGTCAGGCGCTCCACCTCGCGGAGCTGTTGGATCAGCGTCAACTCCCCCCACCAGTCGGGCTGGGCGGCGACCTGGCGAACGCCCCCACCGGCTCCGGCGACGCCGAACGCGAGCGCGAGCGCGCCGGTCCGGAGGAGGCTCCGTCGGTCGACGCCGGCGCGCCTCGGCGCCGAGGTGAACGCGCTTCGGGTCCCGTTCCGGTCGCTACTCCCCGCCTCGACGGCGTCCAGTCCGCCGACGCCCGCCGCTCCCGACTCGACACCCCTCCCGGTATCCGTGTCCAGATTCGACATGGCTCTTCCCGGTCGAACGCGGCGGGCGCCGACTCGGCGCGACCGCCGTTCGATGGGTGGTGAGTAGGCGACGCGGCGAGATAGGGTTTCGCAGGAGGTGGCGGTCGTCCCAGTCCGTCGCCGTCGTATCCCGCGGCGAATCGGCGGGCGACGGCGGTCACCGACGTCACGGCAGGTGTAACGCCGAGCGGAGGTTCGCGAGCGAGTCGCAGTCGGGAGCGGGAGTACGTTTCGACCGAGTTCGACGCGAGTCAACCCCCGACGTCGGGGCGGGCACCCGGGTGTTCCGGTTCGGCGGGACGCCACCGCGAGTTCGACTCGTCTCGGCGTGCGACTTAGTATCGTTCACTATCCTTCAGCGGAAAATATATATCACCGACTCGCATGACGTCCGTATCGCGACCCGGTTCGTCTCCTCTGGGTGCGGTGAGGTTCCCCGTATATGTGGCAAGAGTACATCATTGCGGCTGTAACGTTGGTCCTGACGCTCTCGGTTCTCCCGACTATCCGCGACCACGACGCGCGCGTCCCCCTCCAGACGTCGGGGCTGACGACGGTCGGTCTCCTCGTGAAGGCGGTGGCGTTCGGTTCGGCCGGCATGACCGCACCGGCGCTCGGTGCCGGACTGGGCTGTGTGATGTGGGCCGTTCTGGCCTACCTGCGCTCGGGGGTTCGTGAACGACTCCGCCCTCTCGACGGCGAGGCCGAATCGGGGGTCGTGGAGTTCCCCGCAGCCGACGACTGACCGAGGTCCGGCTCGGACGGCTCGGCGCGTCTCGCGTCCCGAATACTCCGACGAGTGTGTCGACCCCGGGCGGGAAAAGACGCTACGGCACGGCCTCTCCGAGGAGCAGAGGAACGACACTCGCGCTCTCGACTCGATAACCCGAGTCCGGACGCTCGACGCCCGTTACCGCCGACCGACGTCCACCGGACAGCCGTTCACTTCGCCGCCGCGCATCCCGTCGGCTATCCAGTACATCGACAGGAGGAGCGCGACGAGCGCGAACAGGGAGAACTCCAACCCCTCGAGGGGGAGGAGGAGGAGCGCCCCGGAGGCGCCGAACACCGAGAACAGCCCGGCGAGCACGGTGGAGCCACAGGCCGCACAGCCGGCGCCGAGCATCCCGAGGGTGACGCCGACGGCGCTCCCGCCGCTCTCGCGGGCGCCGAGGCCGTGCTCCCGGACGTGGTAGGTCACCATCGCGAGGTCGACGCCGACGAGTACGGCCACGAGAAGCAGCGCGACCCCGGTGAGCGCCGAGTACGACGTGCCGAGGAAGGGGTACAGTCCGGCGAGGATGCGCAGTCGGTTCGAGAGCGGGAGGCTCCCACCGACCACGAGGTCGGCCACGAGCGTGAGGTTCTGTGAGAGCACGAACGCCGACAGCGCGACGGCGGCGGCCACCCCGGCGAACAGCGCGTAGCCCGGGATAGTGAGGACGAGCCTGACGAAGCGTGCGGTGAGGCGCCAGTCGTCGCGGCGGGTCGGCAGTCGGGAGCCGAGGCCGCGGACGGAACGGGCGAGACTCATCGGCGCTCAGAGCTCCAGCGCGCTCGCGATGACGTCGTAGCTGACGCTTCCCTGTGCCTTGGTGCGGTAGGTGCCGTCGCGAAAGAGGAACAGCGACGGGGTGGTGCCGTTCGCGCCCGCGGCGTCGCCGGCGTCGAGGTCGGTCTGGACGGCGTCGTCGAACTCCTTCGCCTCCGCGTCGGCGACGACCGCCGCCGCGTCGAGGTCGGTGTTCTCGGCGAGCCACGACTCGGTGCGCGAGAGAACGTTGTCCGCGGAGAAGGCGTCCTGCTCGGCGAAGTAGTGGTCGAACAGCCCCCAGTAGGCGTCGGCGCCGGCCTCTTCGTTCTCGACGCGGGCGTAGGTGGCTTCGAGCGCCTGTGTCGCCGGCTTCCCCCACGGGTAGACGACGGGGTAGGTGCGCGAGACGAAGGCGAGGTTCCCGGCCTCGATGTCGGCTTCGAGTTTCGGAACGACGTTCGTCTCGAACGCCCGACAGCGGGAACAGGAGGGGTCCTCGAAGGCGATTAGCGTCGCCGGTGCGTCGAGCGGGTCGGGGCCGCGACTCGGCTGGGCGTCGATGGCGGTCGCGGCGTCGTGTTCGGCGATGGGCGTCCCCGAGCCGCCGCCTCCGCTCCCCTCGCTCCCCCCGCTCCCGTTACCGCCGCCGTCGCCGCCACCGCCGCCCATGCCGAGACAGCCGGCGAGTCCGGAGAGGGTTAGGCCGGCGCCGCCGGCGGCGAGAAGCCGGCGTCTGGTGCTGGAGGGCGCTGACTGCGAACGGCTGGGGTCGTCACGCATGTGTCGAACGGGAGGGAGAGGGAGGGCATGGTTCTTGCCCGGTTGTCGACGCGGGACGCACAGCCGTCCCGCGGTGTGGTCGCTGAGGGCGGACGCCGGCCGAGTTACTCCGCTCCCGTCCCACTCCCCGACCCGCCGTCGCGGTCCTCAGCCGAGGGTGTCTCGTCGGCCTCGGGAACGTCGAGGTCGACGTCGAGGCCGAACTCCTCCGCGCGCTGGCGCCAAGCCTCGGTGTACCCCTCCTCGGTCTCGCGGACGGTGCTGGTGCCGCTCCGGACGCTCTCGAGTTTGAGGTCCACCTCCTCGAGGAGGCGCTCGCCGACGTCGCTGGTGACGACGCCCTCGCGGATGGCGTCGATGACGGCGCTCTTCTCCTGCTGGAGCACGCGGCGTTCGCCCATCAGCAGCTGTTCGTGACGGAGTTCGGGGTTCGACCCCATCAGCGCCGAGATGGCCTCGTGGAGGTCGTCGCGCTCGCGGCCGTACTCGGCCTCGAAGTCGTCGTACACGCCGGACGGGATGTCGTTGCGCCGCTCGAGTCGCTCGGCGGCGTCGAGGGCGGCGTCGACCGCGCGGGCCCGCCCGAGCAGGAGTTCGTACAGCTCCTCGGCGTCGCTCCGGGTCGTGATGCCGACGCGGTCGAGAAGGTTCTCCATCGTCAGCGCCTGCACGATGAGCGAGAAGGCGGCGACGCCGAACACCATCGCGGTGAGCTCTCCCCGCGGGTAGCTCCCCGGCACCTGCTCGACAGCCGGCAGGCCCAGCACGAGCGCGATGGGGATGGAGCCGTGGAGCGCCCCCCAGACCATCACGTGCTGGTACGAGCGCGGAATCTCCCCCTCCCGTCGGAGGTTCAGGAGGCCGACCGTCGGGTAGACGATGACCGCCCGGACCAGCACGACGAGTACGATGGCGCCGAGGATGAGCTGCCAGTTCGAGAGCAGACTCGGGATGCGCGTCTGCACGCCGATGGCGATGAAGATGAACGTGTTGACGACGAACGCGAACGTCTCCCAGGTGTTGAACACGGTCACCTTCGTCCGCGGGCTCATCGCGTACTCAGCGCCCTGATTCCCGATGAACAGCCCGGCGACGACGGTGGCGATGACGCCGGAGACGCCGAGGTAGTGTTCGGCGGCGACGAACGCGCCGTAGGCGAGCACCAACGTCAGAACGATTTCGGTCATCGGCTCGTCCAGGTCGACCATCACGGAGTAGACGGCGTACCCGGCCGCGAGGCCGACGACGGCGCCGCCGAGGCTGACGACGACGATTTCGCCTGCTACCCCCGCCGCCTCCGCCGGGTTCAGCAGCGAGGTCGGGTCGGTGCCGGAGGTGACCAGCGCGAGCAGGGTGGAGAAGACGACGACGCCGACGCCGTCGTTGATGAGGCTCTCCCCCTCGACGAGCACGGAGAGCCGTTCGGGGGCGCCGACCTCCTCGAACAGCGCGAGCACGCTGACGGGGTCGGTCGGGAGAATCATCGACGCGAACAGCAGCGCGATGAGCAGGTCGAAGCCGAACGCGCGGGTGCCGACGACGCCGAGCAGGAGCACCGCGACGACGAGCCCCGGGACGGCCAGGGTGAGGATGGGGACGAGGTTGCGCCGGAAGCGTTCGAGGTCGGTCGTCGCGGCCCCTTCGAACAGCAGCGGCGGGAGCAGGAGGTAGAGGATGATGTCGTGTGAGAGCGACACCTGGCCGAACAGCTGTTCGACGATGGGGATGTTGTACACCGAGAGGACGGCCGACATCCCCAACCCCGCGAGCAACAGCGCGACCGTGTAGGGGAACTTTCCGACCTTCGCGACCAGGGTGCCGACCGCCGCCGCGATGAGGAACACCGCCAGCAGGACGATGAGCTGGTCGACGATGTGGGTGCCGCCGCCCTCGGCGGTGAGGGCGAGGACGGACGGTGTGGCGCCTCCCGAGAGCAGGCCACCCGTCACGGACACACCACCAGCCGACACGCCGACGGCGCGGTCGATGCGTCCCTACTCGGTGGGCTGCCGGCCCCGTCCGCGCGCCGGCGAGCGGCGCCTCGGCGAGGCCACTGCCTGCCGTTGCGGCTACTCATTGCCCGGTACGACTCCGTCCCCGCGCAAAAGTCCGCTGGCCCCCGAGGTGCTCGAGTTCGTCGGCCCCGCGGGTGCCGGCCCCACGAGCCTCGACGGCGGACGGCGGCGCGGCCACCCGACGTGGCCGTCGCTCGTGGGGGTCTCGCTCACGACAGGCGGTGTCTTCCGAAAGAAGGGACGACGGCTGTCTCGGTTCGCCGGCCGCGGCGTGTCCCGCCTCGGGCACCCGCGAGCGACGGCGCCGGTCGCCGAGTTACTGGTACTCGGTGATGGTCAGCGTGTAGCTCCCGCTCCCGCTGTAGGAGTCCACGTCTATCTGCATGTCCGTCGACGTGTCGGGGCTGTCGATGGTGATGCTCTCCTGACTGTCGGCGCTGTAAGAGCCGTAGTCGTAGTTCGAGGGCGACGCGTTCGTCGTCGTCCCCGTGTTGACGTAGAGGTCGAAGTCGGCGTCCGAGGGGCCGTCGAGTTCGACGACGACCTGGCTCGGCGAGGAGTAGCTCCACGCGTACGAGTAGTTGTCGTAGTCGTAGTACCCGGACAGCGACCCGTCGACGCTGGCCGAGGTGGAGTCGCCACCCCCACCGCCGTCGCCCCCGCCGTCACCGCCGCCGCTGTTGGACGGGTCGGTGGTGACCGCCGCGTACGCGTCCGCTTGCCCCGAACCCTGCTGGTCCGAGGAGAGGCCGATGTCCTCGGCCGTGTTCTTGAGGTGGGCCCGGAGGTCCGAGTTCGACAGGCTCGACCACTTGGCGAGCGTCAGGCCCGCGACGCCGGACGTGACCGGCGTGGCCATCGACGTGCCCGAGAGCTTCTCGTAGGAGCCGCGAGCCTCGGTCGTCGTCGAGAGCACGTCCACGCCGGGCGCACAGATTTCGACGCTGCTGCCGTACTGCGAGAACGAGGCGAGGTTCTCGTTGTCGTCGACCGCGGAGACGGCCATACACTCGCTGTAGGCGGCGGGGTAGGAGACCGAGCCGGAGCCGTCGTTGCCGGCCGCGGCGACGACGAGCGCGCCGTTGGTGGTCGCGTAGCTCACGGCGTTCTTCATCGTACTCGTGTAGCCGCCGCCGCCCAGACTCAGGTTGATGACGTCGGCACCCTGGTCGGCGGCCCACTCAATGGCGTCGGCGATGTCGGACGTGGAACCGGAGCCGGACTCGTCCAGCGCCCGGCCGTTGATGAGCGAGGAGTTCCCCTGCCCGGCGACGCCGCTCCCGTTGTCGACGACCGCGGCCGCACAGCCCGAGACGTGCGTCCCGTGGTACTCGTCGCTCGGCACGTCCGGGTACGGGTCCGAGTCGCCGTCGGCGAAGTCGTACCCCGGGTTGCTCTTGTAGTTGCCCGCCAGGTCGGGGTGGTCGTACTGTGCCCCGGTGTCGACGACGGCGATGGTCACCGACGAGTCGCCGAGCGTCGTGTCCCAGGCCTGGTCGGACTTGACCTGCTGGGGCGCGTACTGGCTACCGTACTGCGGGTCGTTCGGCGAGAGCTGCGTCTCGTAGGTGGCGTTCTCCTCGGCGTACTTGACGCCCTCCTTCTTCGTGACCGCGTCGATGAAGTTCTGCCGTGCCACGTCCGGCGCCTGTGCCGGGAACTTCACCGCGACGTAGCTCAGCGTCTCGTTCTGGTGGACGACCTCGGCGTTGCCCGGGACGTACTGCTCGACGACGTCCTTCGGCGTCCCCTTCGGCTTCGAGACGCCGACGAGCACCTCGCCCTCCTTGGCACCCGGCTCCCGACCCGGCGTCGCGGAGGCGACCCCACCGAGAGCGGCCGCGGCACCGACGGCACCTGTGGTCCGAAGCACGTCACGACGATTCCACCCGTAATTGCCATCCTCTGACATGGTGTGCCCTCCCCTACCGAGACACTCGACTTATACTTTCCGTTATTTTCCTGAATGCAAAAACTAAGTCAAACACAGACAGATAGGCGATTATTGTTGTTCGGTTGAAACCAACAACCCTATTTCCGGCCAGGGTCGTCTCGGGGTATGGACCTGCTCGACCGGGCTCGTGGCCGCGTCGGAGACGACACCGTCGACGACGAGTCACGGGAGGGCGTCGCGCTGTTCGTCGACGGCCCGAACGTGCTACGCGAGGAGTTCGACGTGGACTTGGACGACGTACGCGAGGCCGCGGAGACCGCCGGCCCGCTCGTGGCGACCCGGCTGTACGTAGACGAGCACGCGACCCCCGGTCTGATTCAGGCCGCCGAGGCTCGCGGCTACGAGGTCGTCGTCACCAGCGGCGACGTGGACGTGAAACTCGCCGTCGACGCGGCCCAGTTCGTCGTCGACGGCCCCGCCGCGACGCTCGCGGTCGCCTCCCGGGACACGGACTTCAAGCCCGTCGTCGAACTCGCGAACGCCTACGGGCTCCGCACGCTCGTCATCGCACCCGGGAGCCACGGTCGGTCGGACGCGCTCCGCAACGCGGCGACCGACAGCGTCACCCTCGAGGAGTAGCAGTGGTTCTGTGCCGGGTCGACGCTCAGTAGCGCCGCGGCCGTTCGTACACGGCGACGGTCGGTGTCGCCGCGGAGTCGGGACAGGCGTCCGTCCCGACGACGGTGAACGTCGTCGTCGTGTTCGCCACCTCGCGGGGGAGGTACGTCGTCGCGTTCAGCGTCACGCTCCCGCCGCCGGACACCAGCCGGTGGGAGTGGAAGTCGACGCTGACGCCGGTCTCTGCGCGGCCCTGGTAGCGGTCGGGGAGGGAGACGCCGACCAAGCAGGCCTCGTAGCGGGGGTACTCGCCCTCCTTCGGGACCGGACTCGGGTTCCGGTAGGTGACCGTGCCGAGACGGACCTCGCGGTCGTATCCGTCGGAGACGGTGACGCGGTCGGTGAGTTCTATCGAGTGGGTGACGCCCCCGGTGCCGAGGTCGACGCCGACCAGCGCCAGCGAGAGCACGACGGCGACCGCGACGGCGACGCGAACGGCGCCCGTCGAGGGAGCCGTCAGCCGGCCCCAGTTGCGACTCACGCCGAGTGCGACGACCGTCAGCGCGAGCAGGACGACCAGCGTCCCGACGCCGTCGACCCGGTAGGTCTGCAGGAGGTGGATGCTCGCGCCGAGGAAGGCGACGCCCGAGAGGAGGTACAGCGAGACGGTGTCCCAGGCGTCGTCGGTGACGAGGGACGCGGCCGCGAGGCCGACGGCGACGAACAGGCCGACCAGCGAGCGGGTGACCGGGGAGAGGCTGACACCGTCCGTGTAGACGAAGTACAGCACGGAGGCGGTGCCGGCGAGCACGCCGACGACCTGGAGGGCGGTCTTCTGCGGGGGTTGGTTGCGCATCGTCGGCCGACGATGCGGCGGCTCCGGAGTTAAACGTGTCGGGAAGCGAGAAGGTTCGCGGAGGCCGAGACGACGGACCGGCGCGAACGCGGCCGTCTACGACGCCGACGGCGTCGTCTGGATGTTCAGCCCCTTGCGGATGATCTGGGTGAACGCCATCGAGCAGAGGAAGTACCAGACGATCCACACCTGGATGGGACCGACGGCCTGGTCGAGCCACCGCCGCTCCCCGACGAGCGGGAGCACGATGGACTCCAGGGTGTAGTGAGCCTCGGCGTTGCCGCCGACGCCGACCGCCCAGTACATCCAGAGGAACACGGGGATGGTGAGGAACATGATCCACACCATCGGGCGGAACTGCTCTTTGAACATACCGAGCTGGTCACCCATCGCTTCCATCTGCTCCTCCTGGATGGCGTCGAGCGCGTCGTCGTCGCCGCGCTCCTTCGCGTCCTTGCGGCGCTCCTGAATGTCCTTCATGCGCTCCTGGTAGGCGCCCATCTTGTCCATGTTCATCAGGTTGGCCTGCAGGAGGGTGGAGTACAGCCCCGTCGCCAGCGCGAGCACCATCACCACGGCGAAGAACGGGAGCGTGCTGATGAGCGGCGAGAGCAGCAGGTCGAACGTGCCGCCGACCAGGTTCCGCATCGGCGCCCACGAGTAGCCCGCGAACAGCGAGACAGTGATGAGCGCGGCGGCCTTGTCGTAGATGGACCACGTCGTCCCCTCTATCTCGTCCGGGTCGGTCGACGAGGACGAACTCGTCGTCGACGCGGACGCCGTCGCCGACTCGCCGGCGCCGTTCAGCGCCGCGCGCGTCGCCGATTCGTCGGCGAGGCGGAACCCCGAGTCGCCGTCGACCAGCACCCCGCGCTCGATGAGGCGGCCCCACTGGCCGCTCGTGAGGTCGCCCTTCACGTCGACCCACTTGACCTCCCCGTCCTCCGAGCGCGCGAGGACGGTCTCGACGGCCGACCGCATCTCCGAGTCCTCGGAGACGAGCGACCGGACCTTCTCTTCTGTACGTGCCATTGCCAGTCTGTAGCCATCCGTGGGTTATCAAGCTTTTACTCTCGGTCCGGACGGCCGACCGGCGATAAACGGGGAGAACCGGTCACGAACGGGGTCAGACGCCGAGGAGGGCGTCGACCGTCGCGCCGGCGGCGGCCTCGACCACGTGCCGGTCGTAGTACGGGAGCGACAGCAGGCCGCTCGTGGCGTCGGTCAGGGCGAACTCGCCGGTGACGACGAAGTTCGTCCGGCCGTCGAGGGCGACGGTGTCGACGTCACCGCTCGACAGGCGCTCGACGAGGCGTTCGGTCGTGAAGTCGCCCGCGCCGGCCGTCGACTCGCCGAACTGGGTCAGGTCGCCGGACTGAACGTAGACGACGCGCCACGCGGCGGTCGCCTCGCCGGAGACGGGCGTCCAGCCGAGCGCCCACTCGGTGGGGACGACGACCAGCACGGGACCGTCGTAGGCCGACCGCAGGTCGGCGGCGACGTCGGCCTCGACGAGGTTCGCGCGGAGCGCCTCGACGACGGCCCGCTCCACGTCGCGGTCGTGTTCGGCGTCGCCGAGGACGACCACGGTCACGCCGTCGCTCGTGTCGAGAGTGGCGTTCCCCGCGGCGGAGGTGGCGACCGTCGACTCGAAGCCGGTCGTGCTGTTGGCGACCCCGAGGTCGGTGAGCGTCAGGGCGGCACCGGAGACCACCGCGAGGGAGAGGGCGACCGCAGCCAGCACCGCAGCTAGAGAGGGAAATCGAGTCACGACGTGTAGTACGTCGTCTCGGATAATCAACCAGTAGTGAGCGGTGCTGACAGGCGTCGGCCGGAGGGAAGGGGAGTGACCGACCGGCGAAGCGCAGTCGGTCGGCTCAGTTCTCCTCGACGACGTCGGCGATGCGGCCGAACACCTCGTCGGGCGTCCCCTCGCCGTCGACCTCGACGAGCGACCCCTCCTCGCGGTAGTGCTCGATGACGGCGGCGGTGTTCTCGTCGTAGACACGGAGGCGCTCGCGCACGGTCTCCTCGTTGTCGTCGTCGCGCTGAATCAGCGTCGCACCACAGACGTCACAGACCCCCTCCGTCGAGGGCTGGTTGAACTCCACGTGGAAGTTGGCGCCGCACTCCTCACAGACGCGGCGGCCGGTGAGCCGGTCGACCAACTCCTCGCGGTCGACGTCGAGATAGATGACGGCGTCGAGGTCGGTGATGTCGGTGAGGTACTCTGCCTGCGAGAGGTTGCGCGGGTAGCCGTCGAGCACCCAGCCGTCGGTCGAGGAGAGCGCCTCCTCGACGATTTCGTTGACGACGGCGTCCGGCACGAGTTCGCCGGCGTCCATGAAGGAGGCGGGCGTCCCGTGTTCGGTCTCCATGTGCTTGTTCGCCCGGAGCGCGTCCCCGGTCGTGACGTGTTCGAGGCCGAACTCGTCGGCGAGTCGCTTGCTCTGTGTCCCTTTGCCTGCCCCCGGCGGGCCGAGCAGGAGTACGTGGTCGGCGCTCATGGCCGACGGTTCTCCGGGGTCGCTTAAGTTGGTGGTGGTTCCGGCTTTTGCTGGTAGTGTAGTCCGTCGAGACGGGACCGAGACGACCGGACAGTTCAGGTCTTCGGAAACCCCCGACTTTTGGATTCGGGCGGCTCGCTGTGCGCTTTGGCTCGCTCACTTTGTTCGCTCGCCTTCAGTGCTTACTTCGCCGTCCTTCGTCCGGAAGCTGGCCCCTTCCGGAGCCCCACCCGTGTCGGGTGTCTGGCCGGTCGCCGTCCACCGGGAACTGGGTTCGTCGTCCCGGCGGAGCTCCGGGAACTCGTGACCGACGCCAGCTTCGTCGTCCGGGAGTTGGTCACCGACGACGTCGAGGGGACGAGAGGGGCGTGACTTCGGCTCTACGCGGAGCGGCGGTCGGGAGTCGACCCCGGACCCGGCGTCGAGTAGCCGGAACTATGGGTTCCGACGGCGTACCGCCACGCATGACCCGATTCGACGCGGACGACGCGAAGGAGCGCCGGAAACTCGTCGCCGACGCGGTGGCGGCCCACCGCGAGCGCGGCAGCGCCTTCCTCACCGCCGAAGTCGACCCCGACGCCGACCTCGACGGCGCCGACGAGGACGGCTACGCGAACCCGGCGCCGTGGATTCAGTTCGCCGACGACACGTTCAATCTCGACGTGACCGACGACGAGCGCGCCGACTTGGAGTCGCTGCTGAACGACTACCAGGAGTTCCGCATCGACGCGATGGAGTCCCCCGAGGACGCCGACGGGACGAACGTCCGCATCACCGCCCGCTCCGACGCCAACCGCCTCTCGGCGTTCGTCGACGAGGCGTTCCAGGCGGTGTACGGCCGCGGCGAGGGCTACCGACTCTGGGTCACGCAGGTCTGAGCCGCGTCGGGCCGAACCGGCGCCGACCCGCCGACCGCCCTCCACGACGGTCGCTTGTTCACACAGGCCGAGCGTACAACCGGCCACCGCTCCAACCGAGTCGTATGTCAACACCTCCCGAAGACCGCTGCCCGGCGGAGGCCGACGCTGGTCCGAGACCCGGGGACGAGAGCGTCCCCGCCGACCCGGCGACCGTCACGCAGGAGCAGGTGCTCGACGCGTTCACCGACGACGACCCCCGACCGACGGCGCTCGTGGCCGACCGCCTCGACGCGGACGCAGAGAGCGTCGAGCGCGCGCTCCGCGACCTCGAGCGACAGGGCGTCCTCGAACGCCGCGAACGCGACGCGCGGACGACGCTGTGGCTCCCGGCACGTCGGAAGGGTAGAAGTTCCGTGACGGGTCCCGACGGGCTTCGCTGAGAGACCAGCGGAGCGCGAGAGCGCACCCCGGTCTCAGTTCTCGACCAGCGAGTCGCGGGTCAGGTCCGCGGCCATCACGAAGTCCGGTTCGTCCGACACGCGTACGCGAGCGGCGGCCACGTCGCTCACCCAGCGGACGCGCTCGGGAACGTAGACGCGCGTCCGGTCGGCGTCGACGCCCGCCGCGTCGCGTGAGACCGCCCGGAGGAGCGCCTCGCAGGCGGCGGGGGTGTCCCACGCGCCGACGGCGTACTCCGCCCAGGTGACGACCTCGCCGTCCTCGTTCGGCCGGTCGTAGGTTCGGTTGCGGTAGGTGAACCCGCGCGTCCCGTCGTCCCTCGCGACGAACAGCCGGCCGTCGTCGGCGACGGCCCGGAGGCGCTCGCGGGTGAGTTCGGAGACGGCCCACGACTCCTCGGCGTCGAGGACGAGTCCGCGGAGGTGGTCGCGGGCCGCGCCGGCGTTCCAGAACGACCAAGCCGCGTCGGGGTCGGCGTCGCCCTCGGCGGCGACTTCGACGGTCGAGGTACCCGCTCCCGTCTCCGACCCGGCGTCCGCGTCCGGGTCGGGGTGCGCCCACCGAAATTCGGTGCAGGGGTCGAACCCGGCCGCTCGTGACCCGCCGAGGCCGGCGACGTTCCACGAGAACACCATGTTGCGCGCGACCGTCGACCCCCTCTCGCGGGCCCACTCGAACGCCTGTCGCTGGAGTCGCGTCGACAGCCCCATCCCTCGATAGCGGCTGTTGACGCGCATCCCCTGCATCCACGACTCGTGCTCCGAGAGCAGGACGGCCTGGAGGACCCCGGCGACCGCGTCCTCCCCCTCCACGTCGAGGAGGAACGTGCGCTGGTCGTCGCCGTCGCCGGCAATCCAGTCGTGGTAGATGCGCGGGATGTAGTCGCTCCCGTCGCGGTCGCTCCACGTGTCCTCGGTCATCGCCCGCACCGCCTCGTAGTCGTCGGGGCGGGCCTGTCGGACGGTGAACGTCGGTTCGCTCGCGGTCACGTCATTCCCCACGGGTTCACGTCCACGGACGCGACTGCTCCTGCAGTTCGCCGGCGAGCGAACGACCCATCGCCTCCGCCGGGTCGTCGAGGTTCGCGAGCGCCCACATCAGCTTCACCTTCGCCGTCCCGGGGAGAGTGTCTCCGGCTTCGACGACGCCGGCGTCGAGCAGGTCGCGCCCGGTGTCGTAGACGCGGTCACACACCCGGCCCTCGAGACACTGGCTCGTCATGGCGACGGTCGTCCCGTCGTCGACCAGTTCCCCGATTCGCGGGACGAGGTCGGTGTGGACGTGGCCGAGGCCGGTCCCCTCGACGACGACGCCGTCCTTCCCGTCCAGATACTCCCACGCGGCGGGGTCCATTCCGGGCGTGAACTTCACGAGTTCCACGTCGCCGGCGAGGGCCGGAGCGACGGCGAGGTCGGCCTCGCCTCGCTCGCGGTACTCGCGCCGGAAGGACACCGTCTCGCTCTCGTAGTCGACCTCGCCCAGCGGGCGGGCGCCGACCGTCTCGAAGGCGTCGCGTCGGGAGGTGTGGTTCTTCCGCACCCGGGTACCGCGGTGAAGGGCACAGGCGTCGTCGGACTCGCTGCCGTGCATGCAGACGAGCACCTCGGCGCAGTCGGCCTTCGCCGCCTCGACGGCGCAGACGGCGTTCATCACGTTGTCCGAGGAGGGCCGGTCCGCCGAGCGCTGACTCCCCGTGAACACGACCGGGACGGGCGTGTCGAGCATGAACGCGAGCGCGGAGGCGGAGTACTGCATCGTGTCGGTGCCGTGCATGACGACGACGCCGTCGGCGCCGTTCTCTATCTCCTCGTGGACCGCCTCGGCGAGTTCCTGCCAGATGGACGGCTCCATGTTCTCCGAGAGGATGTTGGCGACGACGCGCCCGCGGTAGTTCGCCCGGCCCGCGAGGTCCGGGACGGCCCGGAGCACGTCCTCGGCGTCGAACTGCGCCGTGACGGCGCCCGTGCGGTAGTCGACCGTCGAGGCGATGGTGCCGCCGGTCGAGATGAGCGCGACCGTCGGCAGGTCGTCGTCGAACTCGACCGCGGAGGCCGATTCGTCGCCGTCGTCGTCCTCGCCGCTCCCGTCGTCGGCCTCGCCGACCTCGTACACGTCCGACTCCAGCACCTCCACGTCGGCGTCGTCGCGGTCGATTCCGACGTTGTAGCCGCCCTCCAGTTTGAGGACGAGGTGCTCGGGCGTGGAGGAGGGCATGAGGACGCCCTCGTTCGTGACGCCCGCGCGTTCGACGCGGACGCGGTCCCCTGGGTTCATGCTCGCTCGTATCGCCGCGGCGGACTTGAATCCACTCGTTCGGGCGGGAGTCCGAGAGTGACGACCCACCTCGACATCGGGACACCGTCTGACGGAAGCCCCGCCTCCGCCGTCGCCGAGACGGCGGCCCCTTCCGGAACCCCACCCGTGTCGGCCGTCGGGCCGGTCGCCGTTCGCCGACAGGTCGGCGTGTTTCGTGTCTCCCCGGTCACCTGTCGGGGAAAAGGCCATACCCCCGGAGCGCCCACTCGGCGGTATGGAGCCCTCCACACCGTTCGACCGCGACTCGGCGGGTGACTCGTCCGGGTCGAGCGACTCGTCCGGCGGTCGCTCCCGGTTCGGCCTTCGACGCCGGCTGAACGGCCTGTTCTCGTTCCGGACGTTCCTGTTCGCGCTCGTCCTGTCGACCGTCGGCGTCGTCGCCGGCGGTTTCCTCGCGGGCGTCGTTCCCATCCCGTTTCTCGGCCTCCTCGGTCGGTTCGTCGGCCTGTTCGTCGCGGCGTTCGTCGTCGGGCTCGTCGCCGCGGGTCGGCGTTACCTCGAGACGGGACTCGCCGGCGCCGCCGCCGCCGCGCTTTCGTTCCTGCTCACGGCGCTCGGCGCCGTCTTCACCGCGTGGTTCCCGGCGACGACCGACCTCCTCTCCCAGCACGGGCCGACCATCGCCGGCATCGGCGCCGGCTCCGGCCTGCTCGTCGCGCTGCTGGGCTACTACTTCGGACGCGACCTGCGGAGCGGGCTCACCCGCGAAATCGAGTAGTCCGACGGGGTCACAGAGGAGACGGCGGACGGGACCGAACGAATCCTCGACGGGTCAGGCGACGATTCGCCAGCGCTCCCCCCGTCGGGCGACCAGCCCGCGGTCGGCGAGTCGGCCGAGCGCCTCTTCGACGACGGGAGCGGGCGCGTTCACCTCCTCCCCGATGGTCTCGACCGTCCGCTCGCCCGACGCGATAGCCGCGAGTACGTTCGCGTAGAACCGGGAGTCGGCCTCGGCCCCGATAGCCTCGTTGAGGCGGTCGAGCACGTCGGTCTTCCGGCCGTGGACCCATCGCTGGGCGAGCGATAGTTCGTTCTCGAGTTCTTCGAGTCGGGCGAACGACGACGCGAGGCCGTCGATGCCGTCGGCGTCGGTGTCGGGCGTCGCGTCTATCGAGATGTGCGGACAGCGCCCGCTCATGTCGAGGCTCGGGCTGGCGGGGTAGGCGCTCTTCGCGCCGAACCCGTACGGCGAGACGTTCACCTCGAGACGGAGGTTCCGCGAGATGTGGAAGTACTTCCGGCGCTGGTCGTCGGTCCGGGACTCGACGAGGCCGGCGTCCTCCAACTTGCGCAGGTGGTCGATGACGGCCTTCGGACTCACCCCGAGGTACTCGCTGATCTCGGTCACGTAGCAGGGCTTGTGCGAGAGGAGACGGAGAATGCGCCGTCGGTTCTCGTTACCGAGGAGATCGAGCAGCACCGCGGAGTCCATATGGTGACCGGTAGACGGCCTGTCGTCAAAAGGGTGTCTCACCGACCCGAGACCCGCGGTTCGGTTCTGCGTCGACGGACGCGTCGATGAACGGTTCGCGCGCCGTGACGAACGACTCAACGAGGCGTTTCGTGCTCCCAGCCGGTCGGTTCGTTCGCCTCGGCGACAGTCGACCGGCCTCGACTCCCGCCGCTGGTCCGTCGCTACCGGCTATCGGGAGCGAAGCGCGTCCATCGACCCCGCGGTCGTCCGGTTCGAGTCGTTCGAGGCATCGACGACGGAGGTCGTCGTGTCCGGGACGCTCTCGTTGGTCGTGGGCGGCGTCTCGTTCGGCGGCGTTCTGTTCGGGGCCGTGGTGTTCGACGTCGTCTCGTCCGCCGTCGTCTCGTCCGGTGTCGTAGCGTTCGGCGTCGTAGCGTTCGGGACGCTTCCGTTCGGCGTGGGCGTGATGGGGGTCGGCGTCGTCTCGTTCGGCGTGGTCGTGTCGGGCGCCGTCGTGGTCGTTCCGTTCGGCGCCGGTTCGGGCGTGGTCGTATCGGGCGCCGTCGTGGTCTCGTTCGGTGTGGGCGTGATGGGGGTCGGCGTCGTCTCGTTCGGCACCGGCGTCGGTGAGGTGGTGTTCACCGTCGTCCCGTTCGGTGTGGTGGTCGTCCCGTTCGGCGTCGGCGCGGGGGTCGTCGCGGTCGCGTTCGGCACCGGCGTCGGTGAGGTAGTGTTCGCCGTCGTGTTAGCCGACACCGGTTCGGCACCCGCCTCGGGATAGCGCTCCACCAACGTCGCGGCCGACGGCGTCTGGAGGTCGGTGATAGACGTCCGGAGCGACGCGACCCCCGTGTCGTCGACTCCCTCGTCCTCGGCGAGGTCGGCGATGGTGTCGACCGCCAGTCCCAGCCCGACGAGACGTCCGTCGACGGAGGCCATCCGGGCGCGGAAGGTGAGGTCGGTTATCTCGTCGTTCTTCCAAGCGGTGACCAGTTCCCGCCGTTCGGTGCGCAGGTCGGCGAAGCGGTCCTCGAGGTCCGCGACCCGCCGCTCGATTCGGGACTGGGTCCCGCTCTCGTCGGCCGTACCGGCGTCGGCCGCCGACTCGCCCCTCTCGGCGGTCCGGTCGGCTTCGCGGTTAGCCCACATCTCCGTGTCCACGACGCTGTCGGTCTCCGCCGCCGTCGACTGGACGAACGAGGAGACCGACGCGCCGAACGCACCGGAGCCGTTCGACTCGTTCGCCGCGGCACCGGCGGAGGTCGACCCTATCGACCCGGCCGAGTCGGTCGCCCCAGCGTCGGCTCGGAGCGGCTCGTCACCGAGCGCCGCCGCTCCCGCCGAGTCGACGGCCGACCCGACGCTGGCGACGGCGCCACCGGGGAGGGCGGCACCGAGTAGCATCAGACAGGTAATCAGCGTCAACGCCGCTCGCATCGACACTCGGTACCCGACGGCGACGTATAAACCCGGACCTTCGTTCGTTCCGTTCATCGGCGAGTGAACGGTCGGTAGGCGCCGAAAACCGCCGTTATCACCTCCGTAACGAGTCAGCTTCGATGACTGTCAGAGCCGCCAGTTGTCGGTTGACCGCGCCTCCGCGTGGCTCCGTCGCCGTCGTTCTCTTCGCCGTCTCCGGTTCCTGTCGTCCTCGCGTGGTCGTTCCCGGACACTCGCCACCAGGTCGGTCGTCACCGGTTCGGCCGCCTCCGTGTGCCCTCACTCGCTCCCGCCTCAGTCGTCCGCGTTTCGAGCCGCCTTCCGGCGCCCGTGTGGGGTCAACGTCGTCGCCGCGACGCCGACCGCGACGACCGTGAGCAGGACCGAGAACAGCGGGAGGAGGTGACCCGGGTCGCCGGACAGCGGTGATGTAAGCAGGCTCCCCGGGTCGTAGCGGAGCGGCGGGTGGTTGCCGAACACGTAGTCGTACACGTCGCCGACGAGCATGGCTCCGAACGTGACCGCCAGTGCGCCCTTCGTCGTCGTCCCGACCCGGGCGATGAGCAACGCCTCGACCGCGAACAGGAGGTGGGTGAACATGATGGCCCAGTAGGCGTAGAGGCCGTCGAGGTCGAAGCCGACGTACAGCTCCGGCCGGAGGTTGAGCGCGACTGCCGTCCAGAGGCCGAACTTCACGAGCCAGACGACGGCGATGGTGTCGAGGTAGGCGAGCGGGAGGTTCGTCGGCCGCTCCAGCACGTCCCGACCCGTCGAGAGCAGGGGGAGCAGGGCCGCGAGCGACAGCGTGCCGAAGGCGAGCGCAGTCGGCGAGTCGGCGTAGAGGGGCCAGAAGAACGTCGGCACGTCCGGCATCGTCTCGACGTAGTAGCGGACGCCGGCGAGGAAGGTGACGGCGTTGACGACGAGCAGCCAGACGAGGCTGGGGGCGTTGCCGAGGTAGTAGCGCACCCAGCGGTCGGGCAGCGGCCGTCGCGTCTTCATAACTCGACACGGGCGGGCCGGCATCAAAGGCGTCCCGGTGTCGGGTGCGGGGGAAGGAGGTCGGTCTCGACTCGCCAGTTCTGGCGGGAGACGACGGCCAGCCAAGCAACTGCGGGGTGGGACTTCGGAAGGGGCCGGTCTCTGGACGAAGCACGCCGACGCAAGGACCGCAGGAGCGAACGGAGTGAGCGACGAGGACCGCAGCGAGGCGCGCGAGTCCAGAGGCCGGGGGCTTCCGGGGGTCACCGCGTTGTCAGTTACGGCAGCGCACACCGCTCGATTTCGACCGTCTCCGCATGAATGCCCGAAGCGAAAGCTAGGTACGCCCGGCGCGACTCCTCCCGACCATGCGAGCAGCCCTCGTCATCCTCGACGGCTGGGGACTCGGCGACCACGACCACAGAGATGCGATCAAGGCCGCCGACACCCCGAACTTCGACCGCCTGCGCGACGCCGGGGCGTACGGAACCCTGGAGGTGTCCGGCCGGCGCGTCGGCCTCCCGGACGGCCAGATGGGCAACAGCGAGGTCGGCCACGTCAACATCGGCGCCGGTCGCGTCGTGATGCAGGCGTACACCCGCATCAACGACAGCGTCGAGGACGGCTCCTTCGCCGAGAACGAGGCCATCGAGGGCGCGTTCCGGCGTGCCGAGGAGCGCGGCGGGCGCGTCCACTTTATGGGGCTCGTCAGCGAGGGCGGCGTCCACTCCGACCAGAAACACCTCTACGCGCTCATCGAAGGCGCCGCCGAGCGCGGAATCGACGCCGTCACCCACGCCTTCACCGATGGGCGCGACACCGGCCCCGAGTCGGGGACGGGGTTCCTCTCCGACCTGCAGGCGGTCGTCGACGAGCACGACACGGGCCACGTCGCGACCGTCTCCGGGCGCTACTACGCGATGGACCGCGACCGCAACTGGGAGCGAACCCGCCGGGCGTACGACGCCATCGTGAACCGCGAAGGCGACCACGAGGCCGCGTCGGCCGTCGAGGCGGTCGAAGCGTCGTACGAACGCGGCGACACCGACGAGTTCGTCGAGCCGACCACGGTCGAGGGGGGTCCGGCGCTCGAAGACGGCGACTCGGTCGTGTTCTTCAACTTCCGCGCCGACCGCGCACGGCAGTTGGTTCGGATGCTCACCGGGCGAGCGCCGCAGGTCGACGCCGACGAGGGGAGCGACGAGAGCGGGGAGAGCGGCACGACGCCCGACCACTTCGCCGAGTCGCCGCCGTCGGTTCACCTCGTCACCATGACCGAGTACGACCGCACCTTCGACGCGCCGGTCGCGTTCCCGCCCAACCAGCCGGCGGACACGCTCGGCGAGGTGGTCTCGGAGGCCGGACTCACGCAGCTCCGGGCGGCCGAGTCCGAGAAGTACCCCCACGTCACGTACTTCCTCAACGGTGGCCGCGAGGTGAAGTTCGACGGCGAGATTCGGCGAATCGTCGACTCGCCGGACGTGCCGACGTACGACCAGCAACCGGAGATGAGCGCCGAGGAGCTGACGGACACGGCGCTTTCGGTTATCGACTCGGACGACCCGGACCTGCTCGTCCTGAACTACGCGAACCCGGACATGGTCGGCCACACCGGCGACTACGAGGCCGCGATTCGAGCCGTCGAGGCGGTCGACGAACAGCTCGGTCGGCTCGTCGAGGGGATACGCGGCGCCGGCGGGCACGTCCTGATTACGGCCGACCACGGGAACGCAGACGACATGGGCACCGAGGAGGACCCCCACACCGCGCACACGTTCAACCCCGTCCCGCTGATTTACCAGACGCCCGACGGCGACACCGGCGGGAGGTCGATTCGCTCCGGAGGGTCGCTCTGTGACCTCGCGCCGTCGCTGTTGGCGCTGATGGGGTTGGAGCGGCCCGAGGCGATGACCGGCGAGTCCCTGCTGGAGTAGCCTCCGTTCCCGGGCGACCGATTTTTGAACCCCTCCGTCGAAGCTGGGGCCGTGTCCGACAGAGCACAGAAGATGTTCGTCCTGTTGATGGTGCTGTCGTTCTTCACCAGTACGCTGGCGTACGCCGTGCCGAGCCTCCTCTGAGGCTCCCTTCCGGACGTCCCCGGGCGCTCCCGGGTGTGTCCCCGAGTCGCAACGAAAAAGCCCTTCAACCGTCGAATCGGAGAGGGCGTATGTTGATAACCGTCTCTGGCCCGCCGGGCAGCGGGAAGAGCACGACCGCCGAGGCACTGGCCAAATCCTTCGACTTGGAGCACATCAGCGGCGGCGACATCTTCCGCGAACTCGCCCGCGAGCGCGGGATGACGCCCGTCGAGTTCAACGAACTCGCCGAGGAGGAAGACCAGATCGACCGCGACCTCGACAAGCGCCTGCGGAACATCGCCACCGAGCGCGACGACATCCTGCTCGAATCCCGCCTCGCAGGGTGGCTCGCGGCCGAGCACGCCGACATCCGTATCTGGCTCGACGCGCCGCTCAACACGCGCGCCGAGCGCATCGCCGAACGCGAGAACAAGACCCGCAAGACGGCGAAGAAGGAGACCGAGCGTCGCGAGGCGAGCGAGGCCAAGCGCTACTACGAGTACTACAACATCGACATCGACGACCTCTCTATCTACGACATCTGCTACAACACGGCCCGCTGGAGCCCGGAGGGTATCCTCGGGATGCTCACGACCGCCATCGACTCGTACAACCCCACGAGCGACGAAGGGAAGGCTCCCGTCGTCGGCATCTCCTACGACTTCTGATGGCCCGGTTGCGAGGGCCGCCCGACGACCGCTCCGTCGCCGACCTGCTGGAGTTCGGCGTCGTCAACCTCGACAAGCCGCCCGGCCCCTCCGCTCACCAGGTGTCGGGCTGGGTCCGGGACCTCACGAACGACGCCGGTCTCGGCGCCGACGTGGACCGCGCGGCCCACGCCGGGACGCTCGACCCGAAGGTCACCGGCTGTCTGCCCGTCCTGCTCGGCGACGCCACCCGCCTCGCGCAGGTATTCTTGGAGGGAACGAAGGAGTATGTCGCCGTCCTCGAACTCCACGCGCCCGCCCCGGCGGACCTCGACTCGGTCGTCGCCGAGTTCGAGGGCGAGGTGTACCAGAAGCCCCCCAGAAAGAGCGCCGTCAGCCGCCGCCTGCGCTCGCGGACGGTCCACGAGTTGGACGTGCTCGAAGTGAGCGGCCGGCAGGCCCTCCTCCGCATCCGCTGTGAGAGCGGCACCTACATCCGGAAGCTGTGTCACGACATCGGACTCGCGCTCGGGACGGGCGGGCACATGGGCGACCTCCGCCGGACCGCCACCGACCCCTTCGACGACCGCGACCTGGTGACGCTCCACGACCTCCAGGACGCGCTAGTGTGGGCCGCCGAGGGCGACGAGGACCCCCTGCGAGACGTGGTCGCCCCCGCAGAGCGCGCTCTCACCCACTTGCCCCGCGTGACCATCGCCGAGAACGCCGCCGAACAGGTCGCGGAGGGCGCCCCGGTGTACGCGCCGGGCGTGCTCGACGCCGACGACGAAATCGGCGAGACGGACCTGCTCGCCTGCTACACGCCGGACGACGCGGTGGTGTGTCTCGGTCGGCTGGTCGGCGACCCCGACGCCGAGCGCGGCGAGGTCGTGCGGCTGGAGCGCGTGCTGGTCTGAGGCTGCGTTCCGGAGCCGGACGTCCCGTCTCTCTTCCGGTCGCCTTCCCGAGGCCGAATACGGTGTCGCCTCTCGACTCGGCTCGTAGCGGGCGAACGGTGTTGTCTACCGGCAGACGACGGGCCGAACAGTCGAGCGAGCGGATGCGGCTGCCGAGCGTGCTCGGAGTGCGCTCGGACCGACCCGGGGCCTACAGACGGCGTGACGGTGGGTAGACACGGGCTTCATGTCGGTTCC